>NZ_JAGGKV010000008.1 GCF_017874035.1 Paenibacillus aceris | reverse complement strand
GGAGGAAACGAGCGGAAACAAACGCAAATTAACGTAATTCTAAGGTTACTGTTTCTTACACTGGTAACTCTCCGGAATTAGGGGGTCAAACCGCTTGTTGGCCCAAAGGGCTATTATCGGTATAATAGCGCCCTGTCGTACCCTAAACGGCCAGGGAGCCGGTTCCGCGTTTTATGCGTCGCTTGTACCTTGTACCTCCCCAAAAAAAATTCTCATCTCAATCGACGTACCGACTTGTCATCATTTAAAGTGGTTATTGCAGAGGGAGGCGAGCGTCTTGAATCTATACTTTCGGGATAATTTCTTTAGTGCAGGTAGGACAGATATTTTGAACGATAAGGAAGAGAAAGTCGGACATCTGGATTTGAAAAGTGCTTTTAGTTCTGCGATCGATGTGTATGGGCTAAATAGCAAGCTGCTATACAAAGGAGGCTTTCCGTTTTTCTCAGGCAAATGGGTGATTACGGATGCCGATGGGGGAAGGATCGGCGTGTTGAGAAGCAGATTTGCGTTATTTACCAAGAAATTCACCTATGAAACCGAAGGAAGAGACAGTTATGAGATCGTATCTCCGGCATTTTCTAAAGAATATGAGATTTCTGATGAATCCGGCACGCGAGTAGCCCGTTTCGAACAAATTAACGGCTGGTTTTCCTCAGGTGCTTTTACACTGAATAATCAATGCAGCAAATTGGATATTTACGAACTTGTGGCGGTCATCATGGGAATGCATGCGATACAAAAACAGAACGCAGCGGCGAATAACGCAACCCATTAATGGTTTCCCTCTAAAATTCGCTTTCCAACCCATATAAAAAGACTGTTATCACCAGAATAAGAATGGTGATAGCAGTCTTTTTATGCTTTTTTGCAAATGACATCAGGCGAATCCTATGGGTAACGCATCCATTTTGATAAAGTGAATCTGTAACGATCCGAAAAATACTTTTCCTTGATTGTAACGAAGTTCACATTTGTATCCATATGTACGGGAAATGGACTGCAGCTCTTTAAAACCAGGAAGCTTTGTAACCAACGAAGTAATTTGTGCAATGACGTGATTGGGCAGTTTGGTGAACATCCTTGTGTTGATGCCGTCGACGACGGATATAAAGCTGGGAAAAGCAGGTTGGTTGATATGTGAAAGAGTGAGGCTGTCGTGGGCAATTTCTAATATTTCCTTGTTCAGACAATTAAGGTTGATGGTGATATTTTTGTAAAAATAGATGCCGTATCCGATTCGGTTCGCCAATGGATTCATCCGTTTTTTCCACTTCAAAATGGTTGCTTCTAAATATGTCTCCAGCTGTTCAGAAAATGTTTGCCAATGAAATAGGGATTTGAAAAATTTCTTCATAAATGATTGTTCTCCTTCGTATGCAAGTTGCCCTTGTTTTGACGTAAGCATGCTATGTATTGTTCATTTTACAACGTTAAAAATTTTTTCTTGTATTGATTCAGCGTAATATAGGGCCAAATATACCGGTAACTGTGATAGTGGGAATAAAAACTGCCGGGCAGTCCTGCACCTGTTGGGTAACGCGTCGTCCAATCATCCTTATGCAGCTGCAGAAGCAATTGCCGGACACCTTGATCTATAGCAGGCTGAGGTTCGGCATATACGGCAATGAGAGCATCCAGCGCCCAAGCGGTTTGGGAGGGAGTGCTGGCCCCTAGCGGCACATAATGCTTTAAACGATCGCTGCTGCAAGATTCGCCCCAGCCTCCGTCTTCGTTTTGGATGCTAAGGAGCCACGCGGCTGCTTTTTTCACAACGGGATGTTCGGGATCCGTTCCAACAGCCATTAGGCCAGTTAAAGCGGCCCACGTGCCATAAATGTAGCAAATTCCCCAACGGCCGTACCATGAACCATCCGCTTCTTGATTTGAAAACAACCATTCGGCGCCTCTTCGAGTGAAGGTATGGTGAAGGTCAAAGCCTGCTGTTGTCCCAAGGAATTCCAACGTTCTTCCGGTTAGATCGGCAGTGGACGGATCAATAGCAGCTGCCGAGGCGCCGTCGATAGGGAACAGGGTGAGCAGCTTGTTGGTAACCCCTTTCTCGAAAGCCGGCCATCCGCCGTCCTTGTTCTGCATGGACAACACCCAATTTAACCCGCGGTTCCACTCGTCATGATAAGCTGGATTATTCAGCGTTGTTGCACGAATGGCGCGCATAGCCGCTGTCGTATCATCCACGTCAGGGTTTATTGTATTGGATTCGGAAAAGCCCCATCCGCCTGGAACAGGATGAGATATGTGGAATCGCCAGTCTCCTAATTTGGTTTGCTGCAGGTCAAGTAAATACTGAACCGCTTTTCTCACAGAGGGATGATCCGGAGAAGCCCCGGCTTGCTGTATCGCTGTGGCAAGCAGAGCTGTATCCCAGATCGTGGATGGTGAGTTTTGGAGGTGAACCGTTCCATCTATGTTCCATAACATGGACGTAAGTCCGTTCAGCGCAGCAGCAATCGTAGGGTGATCCTTCTCATATCCAAGCGAAGATAGTGCCATAATCATGAGAAGTGTGCTCGTTGAATAGCTGTAAAGCGTTCCATCCGCTTCAATTCGCTCAAGCATATAGGTTTCCGCTGCTTGAACAGCGCGTTTGTGAATCTGTCCAGGCAGGCTTGTTAACTGTTTGACACCACTATGAAGCTCATTTAGCAGCTGCTGAAAGCCGCGGATCAAATCAGGTTCATCCGTGACCGGACGGATTTGAGACGGGGAAATCTCATTTTCGCTTTGTGACAAATCCGATAAATCCGGTGTCGCGGCATTTTTCCTGACAAATTTGAGGTCGGCCATAATCAGAATAGGCGCAAAGTGGACACGGGCGAAACCAGAGAACTCAAAAAAACTGATGGGCGAAGTGGGAGGCATCAAAAGAAATTCTAGCGGAATCATCAGCGTGGCAGGCCAGGAATATTGCCCCGCGATCGCTAGAAATACTTTCGTCAGCACGGTTTTCACCTGTGTAAGCCCGCCTTTCGATGAGATGAAGCGTGCTGCTTTTTTCATCGTTTCGTCTGATTTTCGGCTGTATCCTGAATAGAGAAGCGCAAAGTAAGCATTCACGGTAGCGTCCAGATTGCCATCCGTTTCATCACGATACACTTTCCACGCGCCATTCGCTTCCTGCTGGGCTGCGATGCGATCATGGAGTTGTTTGACCAATGCTTCTTGGGGAAGCTCTAATGTCCGAAGGACGATGATCAGATAGGCATCGGTTAACAAGCTATTTTCAAAGCAAAATCGCCATGAACCGTCTTTCTCCTGTCGTTCTACGAGCATGTCGGTCATTCGGCGAATTTCCTCATTCACTTCGTTCCCAATAGGCATACGCATTCCTCCTGCCGCTTCCATACAAAAATAGATGAATCTATACATGATATGAACTTCGCATCTTTTTAAGTTAAAAATTCCATTCTACGTCAAAGTAAACAGCAAAAACCGCCAGCTTCACACTGACGGTTGTAACATAGGCATGTAAATTAGCTGTGATAGGGGGGAGTGATGTCATAGGGATGAAGAGGCGTTTTCGGCACAAGCAGACATCCGATGATATAGATAAGTACGACGGTTCCAAAGCTGCACAAAGCGGCGATAACGACTATTAAACGGATAAGCGTAGCGTTAATGCCAAGCCACTCTGCTAGTCCTCCGCAAAGGCCTGTTAACTTGCTGTCTGTTCTCGAACGGAATAGTTTATTCATGGGGTATGGCTCCTCTCAATTTTTGCAAATTTGAATGATTTGACCTTGTTTCGTTCTCATGTCTTTATTTTAGCTTCTGCAAGGTTTTGCGAAAACGGACCTGTGACGGTTTTTGAAGCCGGACTAAAGGCGGGGAAGCAGCACAACTTAAGGCAAGGGAGGAGCCAAATCATAAAAACCCCGCAATTTTGGATAATCGCAGGGTTTCGGTCGGCATGGCGGTTAAGAGATTAGATAGTTAAGCTGGCGAATATAGGGGCGAAGTTCCGGTATGATGTCGAGGTAGGAGACGAATACCCGGATGAGCGTTGGATTCGGAAGTTGGCGTTCGCACTCCTCATTTAACATCGTCGAAACCTTTAGCAGTTCCTCACGTACTTCGTCCGGCTTCGACAGCTCTCTGATCTTCACGTTCATCAGCTCAAACAGCTGTCGAACCGTCGTTTGGCGGGCAGGCGTATCGCTTGGATTCAAATAGTTGAAGTGCGTATTGCTCTCATCGATAACAGGCTTCGGTGAGGTGCGAATAAAATCGTCGATCAAAGCATCCAATCGGTCGACGATAAAGGCCGCCAACTCGGACATCGGCAATGCAATCACTTTCTGTTGGACGTAAGTCAAATATTCGACATGAATCCCCCGGAAAATGGCGACGACATCCCAAATGTAGGGCTCAATCTGCTTCCCGTACGTTTCGATCAGCAGTTCGCGGCGCCAAGTATGCAGCGCGTTCTTCTTACGTTTCCATGCAGCGATGAACTGGTCGTTTGTCGTAATGGGCAGCTCTCTGAAATCGATCATGAACAAATGATTCTCTACGGTATATTGCAGTTGGAATTCGATCTTCCGCCGAAGTTTCTCTTTCGAAGACAGGTTGAGCTGAGCACCGACACGATCCAGTGCTGCAGCTTGATCTAACAGTGTCTGATGGCAAGCAACGAATGCAGCCGTGAATAATTCTTCTTTGGTAGCAAAAAATTTATAGATGCTGGCTTTGGCCATACCGCAAGCCTCGGCGATATCCTGCATGGAAGCGGCACTATATCCCTTAATCCGGAACAGTTCGATGGCTGTATCCAGAATTTTATTTTTTTTCGAATCTACCATCGTAATCCCTCCCTCCATATCTTGACATGAGACAAGGGCAACGTCAATGTTACTCATTGACGCAAAAACTAACGAGTTCTATAATGAACTCATTGGTTTTATACTTCTACTTCGATAAAAGGAGGTGGCCGAAACCTGGCCTTAATGAGTTTTTCGAGGCTAGGCACAGGCAATGACATGAAAATCGCTGAAGGCATTGATATGTTGGAATTAAATTTGGGACCCATGACGATAAACCCGACGATCCTGTATGATAATGAATCGTGGGTGTTGATCGACACAGGCATGCCGGGGTCCGCTCCTGCAATTATGGAATTGGCGAAGGAAGCTGGTGTTGGGGGAATCCCGCTGCGCTCCATTATTCTGACGCATCAGGATATTGATCATATTGGAGGACTGCCGGCATTTCTAGCGGTCCAAGATGAAACACCGGTCGTCTACGCTCATGAAGACGACAAAGACGTTATTAACGGAAAACAGCCGATGATCAAAGTGACGCCGGAAAGATTGACCTCTTTGCTAGGGCAGCTTCCGGAAGTGACACGCAACCAGTTCGAGCAGACTTTCCTCTTTCCGTCACATCCAAATGTGGAGTGCACAATTGCGGATGGGGAGACATTGCCGATTGCAGGAGGTTTGACAGTCATTCATACCCCGGGTCATACGCCAGGTCATATTTGCTTATATCATCAGCGGAGCAAAACTTTGATTGCCGGTGACGCTATGGTCGCCGAGAATGGCGAATTGAAAGGCCCAAGACCTGCTGTCACACCGGATATGTCGGAGGCATTAAGGTCATTGAAGAAATTAAGCCCTTTCGATATCGAGACCGTTATTTGCTATCATGGCGGACGAATTCAAGGTGATATGAATAAACGCATTGCTGAACTGGCTGAACAGTCGTGATACGCTTCATTGTCACACTTGCTTTAGCGTTAGTTGGGGGTCTGTTGTTCACTGTTATTCATTCCCCCTTGCCCTGGCTTCTGGGGCCGATGGTTTTAGCCTTCTTGGGTGCCCGGTTTCTGAAAAAGGTAAAGCCGTTTTGGCCCAGCTATTTGCGTGATACAGCACTAATCATCATCGGCTACTCCATTGGTTTGTCCTTCACGATGGGAACACTGAAAGAGATGGGACAGCAACTGCCCAGCATGATCTTGATGACGGTTCTGCTGCTGCTATTCAGCGCACTAATCGCTGTCTGCGTTTCAAAGTTGTCGGGCTTGCCGCTGCCAACCGTATTGATGGGGAGTATCCCTGGCGGACTGTCACAAATGATCATCCTCGCAGAGGATACGGAAGGTATCGATCTGACGGTGATGACGTTTCTGCAGGTGTCACGGTTAATGATGATTATTTTCTGCGTCCCGCTGCTCGTGTTTAGTCCGTTGTTTGGCGGCGACAGATCGGCCATAACGGAAAGCGCAGAAGTGAGTGCTTATTGGAGCGATTTGTTTCCAAATATTTTCCTGTTCGCTTTTGTCTGTGTAGCATTCGCGTTGCTGGCTAAGAAAATCCGTTTCCCTTCCGCTTATTTGCTTGGGCCAATGATCGTTACGGCCATTCTTCATCTGTCAGGGGTGTCTGGGCCGGCTCTTCCATCGAGCCTGCTACAATTTTCGCAACTGCTAATAGGTACTTACGTCGGATTACTGCTTCGCCCGGAGAGTCTAACGCACAAAGTGCGAATTATTGGCTTGGCGATTGTTAGCGGCATGGTGCTGATCTTGGGCTCGTTAGGTTTAAGCGCGATGCTTTCCCATATGCATGGCGTATCCGCGGCGACAGCCTTCTTGGCCATGGCGCCTGGAGGGATGGATCAGATGGGGATCATGGCCAAGGAGGTTCAAGCCGACATAGCGACAGTCAGCTGCTATCAATTATTTCGCACTTGGTTTATTTTCTTTGCAGTGCCACCGCTTCTGAAGCTTGCCTTTAAATATTTGATTCCTGGAGCGAAAGCAGGGAAGAAGATGGCAGAAGGAAATTAAAGAGGAACCATGTACAAAAGGATTGAGCCGCACTTTTTCTGTCAAGACTAGTTCGTATGACTTGTTGAAGGCAGATGAGTGAACAATATGAAAGATATTACTTTTAAAGCTATGGCAATCACGAATGAAATCGATCTGAACAAAATCGCCATTCACTGCGGCATTCCCAAAAAATACACCTGGGAACAGCCTTTAATCTTAAGGGGCGATATTTTAAATTCGATTCTTCAGAAAGACACAAACGCGCTGCAACAAGTGATGGTGTTTTCTTTCGGCAGCGTTGTTTTTGTTAATCACACGCATTTGGATGAGATAACTGTCTTTTTGAAATTCATCCAGACCTTCGAACCTGATATTGATCTCCAGCCTCCGGACAAATATATGGACGATTACAGTCTTCATATCGAAGAAATTGAGAGCATGGAGTTGACGGATAAGTATGTGGTCGTATCGGAGTTCGAATTCTTTTATCCGGAATTAATCTCCACAGTCCTTGCCAAATCGGTCGCTCTTGAAAAGATTGAGGAACATCTGGGAGAAATTCATGATGGCCTCGAAATGATGATTGAAAGACTTGAAAAAGGAAAACTTCGAGTTGGCAACAAAGAGCTGGCCAGAACGACCGCAAAAATCGTGCGCCATGAATACAACACCCTCGCCTATATCATGATTTTGGACAAACCTGATTTGACTTGGTCCAACAGTACGGCAAGTGAATTTTATGATGGGATGATGGGTTTCTTTGAACTGAATGATCGATATAAAATATTGAAAAGCAAAACGGACATTTTGTATCATATCCTAGAAGGTTTTTCGAATATCAGTCATTCCATCCGAGGGCTGTTCGTAGAATGGATCGTCGTGATTCTGATTGTGATTGAAGTGGTGTTAACCATATTACAAATCATCGGTTGGATTCCCTCTCATTAGAAAGATGAAGAGAGGAATGCGACGATAAAGAAGCTCGTGGGAAATCTTCCACGGGCTTTTTAAGCATGATCGCAGATCATAAAAACAATTATTGACAATAATTGGAATGCACCTTTAAATTGAACATATCTATGTGATAATAACATTTTGTTTATAACAAACCATATACGATTCTAGCTTTCCCGAATGAAACAAACACACGAATAAGTGTAAGGAGTAAACATGATGAAGGCGATCGTATACACCAAATACGGAGCAGCGGACGTTCTAAGCCTCAAAGAGGTTGAAAAACCGACTCCGAAGTACAATGAAGTCCTGATACATATCCATGCTGCATCTGTAAATTCATGGGACTGGGATCTCCTTAGAGGTACACCGTTCTTGGTCCGTATCGGAGGGTTTCTAAAACCGAAATACAAAATACTCGGAGCAGACGTCGCGGGAAGAGTTGAAGCAGTGGGCAAGGATGTCAAACAATTTCAGCCGGGTGACGAGGTTTTCGGTGACATTTCTGGGTGCGGCTGGGGCGGGTTTGCGGAGTATGTATGTGCTGATGAAAATGCTTTATCGCTGAAACCTGCCGGTATGGCATTTGACGAAGCGGCGGCTTTACCGCAGGCGGCAGTCTTAGCGCTGCAGGGTCTTCGATATAAAGGACGGATTCAGAAAGGAAAAAAAGTTTTAATCAATGGCGCGGGTGGAGGCGTAGGTACGTTTGCCGTTCAAATTGCCAAATGCTGCGGGGCTGAAGTAACAGGGGTCGACATCACGAGGAAACTGGATATGCTGCGATCGATTGGTGCGGACCATGTCATTGATTATACGCAAACCGATTTTATAAAAAATGGTCAGCGCTATGACCTTATCCTTGATGTTGTGGGAACTCGTTCGATTTTCGATTACAAGCGGGCATTAAATCCCAAAGGTACTTATGTCATGGTCGGAGGATCGATGGCGAGAATTTTTCAGCTTATGCTGCTGGGACCTTGGATTTCAAGAATGAGCAGTAAGAAAATGGGGATTCTTATCCACAAACCCAATAAAGAGGATTTAAATGTCATGAAAGAGCTTGTCGAGGCGGACAAAGTCGTACCTGTTATAGACCGACATTACCGGTTAACTGAAGTAGCAGAGGCGCTGCAGTATTTGGGAGATGGACATCCGCAGGGAAAAGTCATCATCAAAATTGACCGGCATGGCTCACCATGAGGTACCGCGGGAAAAAACGGGCAGCCTAAGACTTTTCTTTAGTCCGAGGCTGCCTTTTTTTATTGCACAGATTGTCATGGTCCCAACGTTTTCGCGATTTGTGGTGCCTGATGGGTGAAACTCGAAAATTCTGCGGTATGGCCTGTCTTGCTATTCACTAAGACTGTACAATACTCTCCCTTCGAAGTCTGGGTAGTAAACATAAAGGAATCCCCGGTCCATTTCATATTATTGTTGTCAGAGGTAAAGGCATAGGAACCATGAGCTTTCAAGATGGTATTCGTGGTTGTTCGCTTGGTTAAAAAGATAGCCTCGTTCTCATTAAGATGAAAATCGATCGCCTTAGAGTGCTCAATATCGACTTTGGAAATACTCCAGCCCGTGCTGCTGCGAGAGAAAGTGAACGTCGTATATCCTTGCTCACCTGAATCGCTTAAATCGGCTGTGAGGAGCGACTTCACCGTAATCGTATCTTCAGCAACGTAGCTGATCTGAGGCCTCAGGTAAGGGTCACTGCCAGAAGCTGCTATCATCTGGTTCAGATCTCCTTCACTCGGTTCCATCACGATGGAAATACGATCATTGATAATGACCCTGCGGGTTTCGTTGTCCCACTTGACTGCAGCGCCAAAAGCCTCGCTGACAAAACGAACGGGCACAACAGTCAAATCCCGGTTCAGAAGAGGGGCGATGTCCAATTCAACGGGTTTCCCGTTCACATAGGCCGTAGGCTGGTCGAGTGACAATAAAATTGTTTTATCGTCTTTAGTGACTGATATGGATCTGTTTTCCGAATGCCATTGCACCGTAAAGCCTAATGATTCAGCCAATTGCCGGAGAGGACTCAGTGCGCTGTTGTTGCGAATGATACCGTTCATCACAATACTTGGATCGCTGTTTGCGGCATTCGCGGTGGCTCCGTAGACCGGTCCTGGATGAGGCAAACCGATGATCAGAGATGAAGCTACCATAAGAGAAAATAGTTTAAGATTACGTATTGTAAGAATTGGCATGATAAAGGCTCCTTATCATTGATAATGAGGGTGACTCCAAAATATCCTATTAGTTTAGACTTATCAAGTAAGCAAAAAGTTGTGCTCATGTAAGCCAGTCTGAAAGGCTGGTGTTGAAAGTTCAAATCTGATGAGGCAAATTATTTGTGCAGAGATGCTCGCATCTAATGTAGAATAGTTTTTAACGAAAGGGTTCTATCATTCTCATTGGACAGGCTGGGGGACATTATTTTACATGGAAAAATTCAATCATAACAAATTGAAGTTATTTAAGTTCAGACAAACAAGAGGCCCATTTTATCGAAAAGGCTTCGCAATTGTGCTCTTAATGGCCAGCCTTCCCACGGCATTGCTTGCTGTAGCCACTTATTTCGTCGGGATTTCGCAAATTGAACGTGAAGTTAACCGAACACATCAACTCCGGCAGCAGTACATGGCTGAGAAGTTGAACGATCAGCTGCTGCAGCTTGAGAAAATGGTGACAATGTGGAAGTTCAATCCGATTTTTCAGAGTAAAGTTGGCGATATGACAATGGATGATTTCCAAAGTAATATTGTACAGTCGCAGGATTTGACCAAGACATTGCTGATTATGAGCAATTCAAGCCCATTGCTTCGAGAAGTACGGTTGTATTTGCCAGATAGCGAAATTTACCTATCCGCTCTCAATCCCAAATTTGTGGTGTCCATCACGAAGTCTGAGATTGATTATTTTCGCTCTTTATTCATCAAAGATATGGACCATTATTGGACGTATGCAGGTGGCTATTTATCTTTTGTACAGCTTGTGCCAGAACAAGTGCCTTATGGGTATTTGCTTGCGCAATTCGATGCGGCTGCCATTAATCAATTAATTAGTCCGGATCCCGACTTGCAGGCTACGGCGTTTATTCTGAAAGCGAATGGCGATTGGTTGGATTCGAATGAAACGCCTGAGACGGAATCGCACCCGTTTAAGTATTACTTGCGGGAAGAAGTGAACAAGCATCAAGGGAAGTCAGGCTCTTTTTTCAGCAGTTGGAAAGGGGAAAAGTATGCGGTTACATACGGATCGATTGACCGAACCGGCTGGATGTATGTCTCGGCTGAACCTATTTCGAAATTGACCCAGCCCATTGTTAATGCTTCAAGAATATTGTTGATGCTCGGTTGTATCGGTATCATCGTTGCGGTTTGTTTGTCCTGGATGGCATCCCGTAAATTGAATCAGCCCATGAATCGCCTTGTTCAATTATTCCGGTCCACAAAGAAAGATTTCCCGCAGCATGAGGTTGGCGATGAAGTCGAATTCATCGAGCGGCAATGGAAGTTTTTGAACAGTGAAAGCAAAATATTGCACGAACGTATGGAGAGTCACTTTGCAACGTTAAGGGAATTTTTTCTGTTTCAGCTGTTGAACGACCATCTTTATTTGTCAGAGGATCATCTGCGAACCCGGATGGAGCAATACGGATGGGATCTTGAAGGGAAACGGCTTGCGCTTGTGGTGATTCGGCTGCTTGGTTTTTCCAAACTACAGGGCCGATTTGCTGACGGGGATGAACAGTTGGTTACATTTGCAGCCGTCAATGTCATCCGTGAGATTGCAGACAATCAATTTGAGCAGGCAGAAGTGATCAGCGGTCAAGACTTTACGGTTAGCCTCCTGTTAATGCTGCCTGAAGATCAGACGGATAAAAAGAAGCTGCAGGAATTCAGTGAAGACGTTGTTCGATCCTTAACGACGATTCTGCAAATGAATATTCTCGTCGGGATCGCTAAGCCGACAAACCGATTGTCCGAACTGCCACAAGCTTTCCAAGAGGTGAATCAGTCATTCAGCCACCGGAACATTCAAGAATCGAATCAGATCTTGGACTTGGAACAGCTTACCATCAATGAACCTTCAATACCCTACCCATTTGCTGCCGAAAAAGAGCTGATGCGCTGCATCCGGTCAGGTGATCGCGAGGAGACAAATGACGCTCTGAACGAATTCTTGAATGAGATGACAGCCGTCATGGAGACGGAGATGGCGTTGCGATTGGGAATGAACCAATTGCTGGGTACATTGCTCAATCAAATACTTCTGGCTGGTTACAGTCCGATATCATTGTTCCGAACGGATCTATATGAGGAACTGGGCAGGCTGCGTGAGCCTCATGAAATGGCGCGTTGGTTTAGAGATAAAATCGGCGTTTACCTGAGAACTGTAGAAGAAACAGTGAATAAGACGCAAGTTCACCTCATGAAGGAAACCATTGACACGGTTGTTGGCTTACTGGAGGAAAACTATACAGAGGATGTTTCGCTCGAATGGTACGCGGAGCGTTTCGGTATTAGCATATATAAGCTCAGCGCGGGTTTTAAGGAAGTTACCGGGGTCAACTTTATCGACTACTTAACTCGTTTACGGATTAATAAGTCTAAGGAGCTACTGCTGCACTCTTCCGAAAAAGTGAATGACATCGCATTTCGTGTCGGTTACCAGCCATCATATTATTATCGCGTCTTCAAAAAGCACGAAGGTGTCACACCGACGCAATACAGGGAGATTCACAAGGGCAGTGCTTAAGGAAATTAAACAATAGAACAAAGGAAGTGCATGGATGCAGATCTGTGCACTTTTTTTGCGTTTAAATCGAGCAATTACTTAAATGTTCACTTTTTTGCAGCGAGTGCACATTTTTGTATGAGAAAGAAAGTTCATTCCTGATAAAAGTTTGATGTTGTGCATCAACAGATGTAAGAGGTATCGTAATCTCACAACCTGAATGGAGGAGGAAGTTGTTTCGATGGCCTATGTGTCTATAGATAAGCAGTCAATGGTGAAGACGTCATCGCTCAGAAAGCAATCGCTAAAGAAACATTTGTGGCTTTATATGTTAGCAGCGCCCGGTGTTTTATATTTTATTATTTTTCATTATGTTCCCATGTGGGGTGTGCTGCTAGCCTTTCAGGAGTATAGCCCCTATCAGGGATTTTTTAAAAGTGACTGGGTCGGCTTTGAGCATTTCCAACGATTTTTTGCAGAGCCGACTTTTTTTCAGCTTCTTAAAAATACGCTATTAATTAGCTTTTACAATTTGTTCTTTTTTTTCCCGTTCACGATTATTTTGGCGCTTTTATTGAATGAAGTGCACTCGGTGATCTATAAACGGTTTGTGCAGACCGTCGTCTATTTACCCCATTTTGTATCGTGGGTCATCATAGTAGGCATCTCGTTTATTTTCTTCGGTCCAACTGGAGTGTTCAATCATTATTTGGACATATGGTTCGATAAAAATTTGCCTTTTCTAATGAGCAACGAATGGTTTAGACCTTTAATCGTACTGCAGCATATATGGAAAGATGCCGGATGGGGAACGATTATTCTCTTGGCTGCGCTAGCAGGCATTAATCCTGAGCTGTATGAAGCCGTTACTGTCGACGGTGCAAACCGTTGGCACCGCATTTGGTACATTACGCTTCCAGGGATTCGAAGCACGATCGTCATTTTATTGATCCTTCGTTTAGGTTCGGTCATGGACTCCAACTTCCAACAGGTGTTTTTGATGTGGAACAATTTCAACGAAGATGTATCCAACGTGTTTGATCTTTACGTTTATAAAGTCGGTTTGCAGCGTTTTGAATTTAGCTTCAGCATTGCAGTAGGTCTGTTTAACTCGGTAGTCGGTTTGATTCTTATGTTATTGGCGAACTATATGGCCAAGCTTTTTAAAGAAGAAGGTATCTTTTAAAGGAAACTTTTAGAGGGGGGGAACCTATGAGACAGCAGAGAGTCTCCGTATTTAACATCTTAAATGGATTGTTTTTGCTTAGTTTAAGCTTAACCGTTATTCTTCCATTCCTGTATATGCTGGCCGTTTCGCTCAGTCCTGCTTCTGAATCCTTAGGCGGTAAGTTTTACTTAATTCCTAAGGAAATGACCATTGAGGCGTATAGGTATTTGTTTTCTACAGCCCGCTTCACCCACAGTATTTTCAATACAATCTACATTACGGTGGTCGGAACAACGTTCAACGTATTGATCTCGATCATGCTGGCCTATGCCATTTCAAAGAAAACGCTCCCAGGAAGAAAATACATCTTATATATGATGCTATTTACGATGGTTTTTAACGGCGGATTAATTCCTTCTTATCTGCTTGTCAAATGGCTTGGCTTGTTAAACAGTTATTGGGCGCTTATTTTGCCGGGAGCTACAAGTGCATTTACCATTCTTGTTATGAAGTCCTTCTTTCAAAATTTGCCTGAATCGTTGGAAGAAGCAGCGCGCATAGACGGGGCTGGTGAGGTGAGAACGCTTTGGTCGGTTGTTATTCCTTTATCTATGCCGATCATCGCAACCTTTTCTCTGTTTTTCATGGTTTCGCATTGGAACTCATTTTTTGGGGCCGTTATCTATTTGAATGACAGCGCAAAATGGCCGATTCAAGTGCTACTTCGATTGATGGTTATTGCAGGGGATGCGAACATAGCCTCCGAGAACGCGCTTGATTTTGAATTGGTAGGAAAGGTAGGGGATAATGTGAAAATGGCAGCGATTCTCATAGCCATGATTCCGATTGTTGCCGTGTACCCCTTCCTGCAAAAGCACTTCGCGAAGGGGGCGATGCTGGGTTCGATTAAAGAATAGCAAAGGCTGAAAGTCGTTCTGTTTCTCTAAGTAATCGTACCGACATGACAGGAGGGGAGTTAGTTTCATGAAAACTAAAAAAGTATGGATGACTGTTCTTGCGTTAGCATTAAGTGTAGGTGTAGTAACTGCCTGTTCAACTGGCAGCGGTGAAGGTCAAAGCAGCCCTAAGCCGGAAGGCAGCAAAAAATCTGCAGAGCCAACAACGATCAAAGCGCTGGCGATTTTGGCAGGCGGCGAGCCCCCGGTATTGGAAAATAGCCAAGCTTTGAAAGAAATAGAAAAGAAAGCAAACGTCAAACTGAATGTAGAGTTCATTCCTGGCGATGTATATCCGGATAAGGTGAATATTGCGATCGCTTCAGGAAGCCAGTATGACCTTATTCTGCTGACGGACGGCAAAGACAGTAAATATGAAAAGCTAGTCAAGCAAGGGGCATTCCACAACTTAACATCGGTCGTTAAAGGAATGAAGAATTTGCAGAAAATCCCCCAATATTCATGGGACAATACATCTGTGAAGGGTGAACTGTACGGTATCCCTAGACCTCGTCCGTTAATGGCAGGCGGCAATGCCAATATTTTCATTCGTAAAGACTGGTTGGACAAATATAATCTTTCCGTGCCAAAGACGTTGGATGAGTTTACGAATGCATTGAAAGTATTTAAGGAGAAAGATCCTGCGGGCGGCGGCAAAACAATTCCTCTGGTAGCGGGTCCATACACGAGTCCAGGATTCAGTTCCATGAACCCGGTTTCTTTCGCTATGGGAGTTCCGAATAGTTATAAAGTCGATGGCGATAAAGCATCTATTTATTTCCAAGATCCGGGATATAAAAAGTTTCTGGATTGGATTCGTATGGCGACGGAGAATGGTTTGATCGACAAAGATGCTCCAGTTCAAAAAGGCGGCGCAGCCTTGGATAAATTCCTTTCGGGCGCTGCAGGCGCATTTGTTAACAACGTTGGTATTATGAATGAAAATAATATAGCTAAGATGCGTAAAACCGATCCGAAGGCGGAATTGGTCGGCATCCCTTATCTCCAAGGGAATGAAGGCCAAAAAGCGGTCCAAAAAATCGAGGGATACTTCGGGATATGGGTCGTTCCTTCCAACGTGTCCAAGGATAAAGTCCAAAAAATCGTGGAGTTCTTAGATTGGTCTGCTTCTGACGAAGCAACAAGCATAGGAAAAGCAGGCGTTCAAGGTATTCATTACAACAGCTTTAATAAAGATCTGGGTGTTGCAGAGCGTTCTGACGAGCAGAAAAAGTTGTATGACAAAGAAAGACCGAATCTGTTAATTTTGCAAAATGAGTACACCAAATATACGTATGCAGATTCGCAAGTTCCAGAAATACATAAAGCGCAGCAGGATATTTTAGATGCTTTTGATAACATTGGTGTAGCAAATCCATTCATTGCCTTCTTGTCAGACACAGCGGGCAAAAATCCGGATCATGCGAAAAAGATAACGGATGCTGCAGTGAAATATGTGATGGGACAAGGAAAATGGGAAACGGTGCAAGCTGAAATCGATGCATGGAGTAACGGTGTCGGCGCACAAATATTGAAAGAGTACATGGACCAATATAACGAAAGCAAGAAAAAATAACATAAAGCCGGAAATGGAATGTCATTCTGTTTCCGGCTTTATTTCCACAGCTCCAGAAAGTTGACATAAAGAAGGGGAAGCACAATGCGAACATTAACATACGAAGATGCACCGAGCAGCTGGAACGAAGCCTTGCCGCTCGGCAATGGACACTTCGGCGGAATGGTTTTCTTTGAAGATAATAAGCTGACTATGGCAATGAATCATTATGAGGTTTATTATCAGAAACTTCATCGGTACAGTCAGAAGTATCGGAATGGAGAAGGTCGCGATTTTTATAGGCAGTATGGTTACACATACGAAGAGTTAAGACAAAGAGCGAATGATAGGTATCGAAATCCGGAACACGGTCCGTTTTTTCTATATGGCGATGTCTTATCCAGCAACAGCATGCATAGAAAGTACGGTAAGCCATCGGGAGGTGCCTCTCATTATCCGACTGGGGAAATTCAATTGTTCCCGTCCGAGGAATTGGCTGGGCCGGATCACTATTCGCTGCAATTAAACGTTGAAGAAGCATGCGTGCATTTACGTATCGATAAAGGTAAGGACGAGCTGGAAGCACGCACGATCATTACACAAGACACAGACTATTTGGTGACAGAAATCAAGATGACTAATGCCTCACTGTTGAAAGGCATATCCATGACCGTGCCATCCCGGAGATATGTTGATATGAACGTCAACTATCATCAACTGGACGATACGACATTTTATTATAAAGGTTCTTTCTATCCGGATGGCGAGGACAAGGAACGGTATGAACCATTTTCTTTCATCGTGTTGACGAAGATGATTGGAGCCAAGGGGAGCGCCGAGATTACCCCAGATTCTATGCGTATTCACCTTCGCGAAGCTAAGCAGCGGGTTACTCTCTTTACAACGGTTGTGACCGAGGAGGAAACGAAAAACTTGCTTTCGACGGCCTTGCAACGAATGAAGGAGACCGTCATTCAAATAAAGGACATGACCAAGAGTCATCAGGAACATTGGAGAAGGTTTTGGAAACGTTCATCGATTACATTGCCTGACAAAATGATTGAAGACTTATGGTACATCAATTTATATGCGATAGCCTGCAGCAGTGGAAAGGGCGGCAAAATGCGCGAGCAGGCTTGCGGATTAAACGGCTTGTGGGACATTAAACAGCCAACGAAGTGGGGCAGCATGTGGTATTGGGATGTTAACATCCAAGCTGCATTCTGGCCGCTCTATACGGCGAATCACCTTGAAGTGGCAGAAGCTTTCAATGATGGTCTGTTGTCGTACACGGCACTAGCCGAGCAGATGGCGCAGCAGTTTTACCATTTGGAAGGTGTGGCCGGGGATTACCCGCATGCTTTGTATTTAAGCATTTGGCCCTGGTGCGCCCAATTTTTGTGGGACTATTACCGATACAGCATGGACCTGTTTTTTTTGCAAGATAAGGCTTATCCGTTGTTTAAAAAGATTGTTCGGTTTTTTGAAGGTTACTTGTCTTACGATTCTGAAAAGGGACAGTATGATGTATTCCCTGATATTTCGCCGGAACAAGGGCCATTGACACGGAACTCGACATGCACATTGTCGACAGTTAAATATTTGCTGCAAATCACGATTGAAGCGAATGTATTGCTTGGCGAAGAGGAAGCCGACCGGCAAAAGTGGATCGAGTTGGCGTCTCGATTGGCTCCTTATCCGACCGCCGTTTCAAATAAGTATGGGGATATCCTTCTCGATTCAGAATGGGCGCCCGCAGACTTGCATTTACGGCATCCGTCCCTGTTAATGCCAATTTATCCGATTGGCGAAATCAATAAAAATAGTGAAGAGACGCTGCGAAAGCGGGCAGAAAACACACTTCGCTATGCGGAGACGAATACGGAATTCGGCATGTTTCAGTTCGGTTGGCTTTCATGCGCTGCTTCTAGACTCGGCAAAGGGAACACGGCGCTCAGACTGCTGTACGAACAAGGCATAGATTTGTCTTTGCGGAGCAACGGGCTGTTTGCGGAGGAAACGGAGCGCTGGATGAACTATTGCAATATTACGAACGAGCCGTTATATCATCCGCATATGATGGAAGCTTCCGGAGAAATGGTCGCTGCAGTTAACGAGATGCTGTTGCAAAGCCATAGTGGCTTTATTGAAGTATTTCCCGCAGTGCCTTCGGGGGAGCCTGAGCATGAGCGGACGATCGGCTTGTATGAACACGACGTCGAGAAGAAGGTGCGCGTCTACGAGAAGTGGGACGATTGTGCTTTTCAAGGGCTGCTTGCGGCTGGAGCATTCGAGATTAGCGCAATGAGGAAGCAAGGACACACGAAGTGGGTCAAGATAAGAAGTAAAGCTGGAATACGAGTCGTCATGCGTAACCCGTTCGGCTCGGATCGGAAGGTGATTGTATGGCGCTTGGACGGAATGACATGGATAGAGGAGGATCAGCTGGAGGGCGAATACATCTCATTTGGCACGACAAAAAACGGAGAGTATACCATTTATCCGCACATGGAAGGTTTACAGCCTGATTGTTTCTTGACCGAACTTGATAGCGAAGCTTCAAAATTCGTAAGCGGCCCTCGTGTTCATGAAGCGCATACGCATAGGCGAGTGTTCCTCGGGAAGAACCAAGAAACGCATCACTACAAGACGCTCGATCATTTCACGTTCGATTACTATTCAGGCAATTACCGTGAGTCAAGACTAGCCGCTTATCGGCTGGATTTCGGCGTAAATCCAGAGGTGCTGGACAAAGATTATTTCAAAGTGCTGCCTAGACAAGTTCACATGGATGGCGTTATCGGTCAAACGTTCCGCAAAATAACTCGGGACATGGTGTTCACGCACTATACCGGCATCGGTTGGGAGAAGGCGGACGATCTCATCGCAGTTGATCGAGGAGAGCCGGACGGGCTAAGAAGAGACTTTATTGGAGGAAAGAGCGAGTCGGTGTTTGTCATAGAGCTGCCGAAAGGCAGGTACGATTTGTTGTTCGTTTCAGGCGACAGTGACTTGCCTTCTTACACGGAAATAGAGATCGAAGGACAATGTGTGTGGAAGCCGGATCATGTTTTGAAATCGGGCGAATTTGCGACGGATATTTTACCTGTCACGCAAAGAAAGGACGGTTATGTGAACATTCATTTCCGTACCCGAGATGACTCGCAGTGGAGAATCAATGTACTGATCGTCAATAAAAATTATACATACTTATAAGACCCAATCCTGTTTAAGAAAGGTTCGTTCATATGGATAGTAACAGGGCAAACAGCCAATCTACAAATACAATTCAATTTTATGTATCCCCAAAAGGGAGCATGACATCAACGGGTATGCAGCATGAACCAGCTTCTATTAGGAGAGCTCAAGAGCTCGTAAGGCATGCGGCTACAAATATGAGCTCGGATATTGAAGTTATCTTAGAGGGCGGAATTTACTACTTGGATCAAACGTTAGTTTTCACACGAGAAGATTCGGGGAAAGACAATTTCCGCATCATCTGGAAAGCGGATGACCCCCAGCATAAACCTGTTTTTTCCGGCGGAAAGCTGTTGGATGGAAATTGGGAATTGCATGATCAGGTGAAACAAATATATAAGCTCGTAATCAATGACGAGCAATTTATCACGCGCGATTTATATGTAAATGGTGAAAGATGCATGCTCGCAAGGAGTCGAAGCAGTGTTGTTGGGCTTGAATTTGATACAGAGCAAGCTGCTTATGAAGCTACATCGCCCGGAGGAAGCGGGACTACGGCAGGGTTAGGTCTAAGAGGCTCGGTGGCGGATGCGGTTAGAGAATATGGAGATATCAGCCAGTTGGAAGCAGTGAGGAATGTACGTTGGAGACATTTTGTGGTTCCAGTGGAAAAAGTAGAAGCTGATATCGTATATATGTCACAATCCGCATGGAAAAATGCTTCTACGACCAATCGTGTACACTATGATTGGAATGGAGCTTCCTGGCGAAAGTACGGGGGAGGAGTAGATTATTTCCAAAATGCTTATGCATTACTAGATCAAGCGGGTGAGTTTTATCTCGATAATACCGAGCATGTCTTATATTACATCCCAAGAGATGGGCAAAACATGGCAACTGCCGAAGTGGTCGCCCCCCTCCTGGAGACAATAATGGTGTTGGAAGGAAGAGATACGGAACGGATTACAACGCCTCAACCGGGCAGAGAGAAAGGCGGGATTGTACCCGAGAAAATAAAAAATATTGTTTTTGATGGCCTTGTGTTTCATCACAATACATTTTTAAGACCTGGGACCATTGACGGCTATATTAGTACGCAAGCTGGACATACGTTAACAGGTCCTGAAGAAGAAGGGCCTTTCTCAGATCCATGGGGCAGTTATGCGACTCCTCCACATGGCGCTGTTTATGTACATTCAGGTGATCGGATTCATTTCTTAAACTGCGAATTCGCAAAGATAGGAAGCACGGCATTAATCGTGACTAATGGAAGCCGTAACTGTGTCATTCATAATAATGTGTTTACCGATCTTTCAGGCGGTGCCATTTATCTAGGAGATGCAAAACATACCAGCGATATTGCGCCAGACCCGCACCAGGTGGGGCCACACTTTTCCAAGACAGGCCAATTGGACCCTCCGATCGTGCCGCTTGAAGAACGCGAACTTTCTTATAACAACACCATTTCGAACAATCTTGTTGAATGGACAGGGAAACAATTTAGCGATACTGTTGCCATATGGGCTGGATATGAGTCCAATCTAAAACTTGTGCACAATACGATACAACATGTTTCCTATACGGGAATTAATGTTGGCTGGGGCTGGCGTGAAACAGGGCGACAAAGTCGTATGTGTCATAACTATATTGCATACAATCGAATTACGGACTATTTGCGTAAAGAAGCGGATATGCATGATGGCGGCGGACTGTATATGATCAATGCCATGCCTGGAACAATTGTGGAGTATAACTATTTTAATAACAAAACGGGGATCGGAAATGCGGTCTATTTTGATGCAGGGCTAGATTATGCCGTATTACGTTATAATGTTATGACCAATATTCATCATAAATGGGTTTCTGCCAACGGAACAGAGAATCACCGGGGGATGATAGCTTACAATAATTATACGGAGAAAGGCTATGGAATCGGCCCCCACCAGCATACCTTCGACGGCGAGTATACAATTATGGGTGATAACTATATTCATATGAAAATGTTACCTAAGGAAGCGATCGATATAGCTAGAAATGCAGGACATCATGCACCTTACGATGAGCATACAATTGATCTTATCTGTTTGGATGCAGATAATAGCACGATTCCTTTCGTAAAAGATACAAGTGCGAGCCTTAACAAATCTAGACCCAACGAAATTTCATATGAAGTTTATGCCAATGGTTCCGAAATCGTCGCTGTATTTATTGATGGCAAAGAAGTTGCGGCAGGCGCTTTTAAAACAGCAGATAAGACGTTTGTCAGAAATGCATTTCTTGCAACAGATCAAAAAAAGGATTTCCTTGCTTCAGTGGGGGAAACGAACAAATGGTATCCTTATGTAAAAACAGCCATGGAGAGTCTGAGAGAAGAGCCTTGTACGGTACAAGGGAAAGCTTTAGTTCTTGATCAAACCTATTTATGTGAGACAACAATTGAAATCGGTAAACATATCGTCACAATGAGGTTTGCGAATGGATTTGACTTGGTTGTAGACTTGGATGTTTGTGAAAATAACTAAGAACGCCCCAAGAACGCTATCCGTTCTTGGGGTGCTTTTGTATCGGCGTTACGGTATTAAAGCGTTCTTCAGCCGTTCGTATACGGAATTAAAGATCCATTTCAGGGGGTTCCTCTAACAATCCCTTGGACATCATCAGTTTGACTCCTTCCATCGTGAAATCATAGACGCTTTTAGCGAAAAGTCCTGATCTTAGAATCATATCGTTCCGTAATGTGAATGCAGAGCTAAAGCCTTGACCACCGATGCTGAAGCCACACAAAAGATATGTACTGTACATCATCAATTTTTCCGAAAAAGGCGCCATCGTTGAATTTGTAACAGTGCCTCCCGGTGTGGCAGGAGGTTGAATATTATTCTGCAGAAGTATCTCTGTAGTATCTTTTAAAATCTCTTTCGATAGTTCTTGTCCTTTAATAAAATGTTTCTTCACGTCTTCATCATTGGCACATTGGGCATATCCTCTCATCAGCTGCATACCCGTAACATTGGTCTCAATGGAATGATGCATCAGCCCAAACTCGACGATATTAATCGATCTCTTTTGACCAAAAAGATTGGTTCCCTTCATATAAGATGTATCGGTAACAAAACCAACAGATTTTGGCATGTTCGTGAAATTCGGACAAGGAAGAATATGTTTTTCAAGAAGATATTGCGTAAAGAGATTATAATAGGTTTGAGTTAAATCGGTAAGCCTCTTATAATACATAACGATATCTTCACGATATGATAACGTCATATGGAGAACATACATCCCCATACTGATTTCTTTTAATACGCGGCAGAACATAATATCAAAGCCATTCTCAAATAGCTGTGGAGCATCCAGATTAACATCTTCTTTCGTGAACCCGATTGGCGTTGCTGCACCATCTTGTTCTAACAGCGTTTTGGCCTCTATGACCATTGGATGAAGCTTTTCATATAATCCTGTCATTAACTCTTTCGCTGATTGATCGTCCGATTTCGCAATGAAATACTCCAATATACGAAGAATCATTGTTTTTTTTTGATATGTCATCCATAATGAACCGAGCTCCGTAGCACTCATTTTAGATTTTTCCGGCATTAAAAACATAACCTCCGTTATTGGCTTTACATATCATTACATTCACATGATAGCTAGCATGTGGTTTTTTTAACACTTTTATTCTAGGGAGAAATGGAATTAGGTTATACTAAGATCGTATTTTGCAGAATGGAAGTACATAGGTGATCATAATGAATCTTAACTCTTTGACGATAAAAGAACTGCTAAACCTGCCCGCATTCGAACAAGCGAAGTTAATCAGCGGGGATAAGGGGCTAGACCGTGTTATACGGTATGTAGACATCATAGAAGTTCCTGATATTAAAGGGTGGCTTAAAGAAGGCGCACTGGTGCTGACAACCGGCTACTCCATGCGTCATGACCCATCCTTGCTGCCAGAACTTATTGAAAGTTTGGCTCAAGCGGGGGCAGCTGGCGTCGCCATTAAACCGGAGCGATTTATTCCCGATATCCCACTAGAAATGATCCGTAAAAGTAATTTGCTTGATATACCGATCATTCAACTTCCAATTCATATGGCCTATATCGATATTACCTATCCGGTAATGGAGCATATTATTGATAATCAGGCGGCATTGCTCAGAAGGTCGGAAGAAATTCATAAAACGCTAACCAATCTGGTGTTAAATAACAGCGGGATTCAAGCTGTCGCCGATAACGTCTCTGCGCTATTAAAGTCGCCTATCTGGATTGTGGGCAAGCAAGATGACATGCTGGTTTCTTCTCCATCACATATTCCTTATGAGCCTTCGGTGATCAACCGCCAATGGGAAATCACGGTAGATAAACAATTTATGGGGAAGTTTATTGTGGGCAAGGAACAATTGGATGATTTGGAATTGGTTTGCATCGAACAAGCACGACTGGTATTTTCACTTGAATTAATGAGGAAAAAAATTGCCGAAGATACCGAGCTTAGACTTCGCGGCGACTTTTTTGAAGAGCTGCTGATGAGCTTGCCTTTATCTAAACAGGAAGCCACGGACAAAGGGCGGCAATTGGGGTTGGATCCCGAATGCAGCTGGGAAATTTGCTTTATTGAAAGCGGAAGCTTGCCGAGCGAAACCGAATCCCGGTTCACATCGGCTTTGAACCAATGGATACAAGAAGAATCCCACAAAAGAAGATGTAGGTCTTTTGTACACGGGCAAGGGGAACGATTTGTTTTGTTTCTGGCAAGCAGAGCGGATGCCCCCAAGAAGAATTATGATTCTGACAATTTAGTTAGCACCTGGCGGGAAGCGCTTGATTCTTTCCTAGCACAATGGGCGGACATCAGCTCGGGTCTAGGCACCCGTTGTTCGTTATGGGAAGTTCACAGAAGTTATATCGAGGCGAAAAAAGCGGTAACCATCGGCAGTCGTTTGAATAAGGGTCAATCCTTGTTTACATTCGGGGAATTGGAAATCTTTCACTTGCTGCTGGAATCGTCTCTGCACGTTAATTTTGACACGCTGATCGAGAAGAAAATCGGCAAGTTATCAGAATACGATAAGGAGAACGGGACGGATTTGGTCATGACGCTCTATCACTATTTATCAACAGCAGGAAGCCTGATCGAAACGGCTAACCTCATGTTCATTCACCGGAATTCGGTGAAATACCGCATGGATAGAATCAAAGAAATTACCCTGATTGATATGGGGGATGCAGTGAACCGGTTTGAGTTTTATTTATGCACTGTTTTTTATTTGTTAAAACAGGCAAACTAAAGAAGATAGAAGACCTATTGTGCTCAGAGCACAATAGGTCTTCTTTAGTTTTGGTAGACCAGTACATTGCCTAAGGAATTGAAAAGAAACTAAAATTAATGTAAGAAAATTAACTTAATTCATAACTTTGAAGCAGACAGAGACAGAAGGGATGAGGGTCAATGATTGGACTGATTCGTGTATTTACAACGGAAAACCCGGATATTCTTGAACAGCACGGACGAATAATCTCTGAGTTCTACGGTGTGCCTGTATTAAGCAGGTGCATACCGGATCAACCGCTCGGCATTTTCGATGAAGAGTCGGAAGCCAAAGCACTACCGAAAATCATAGCATTAGGCCAAAGCATGGAGGAGGAAGGTTGTGAAGTGCTGGTCATCAGCTGTGCAGCAGATCCTGCGATTGATCAGCTCCGAAAGAGCGTCACTATCCCGGTTATCGGAGCTGGTAGCGCGGCATCATTGGTTGCGCTTTCCTATGGACAAGCTGTCGGTGTTATGGGAATCACAGAGGACGCTCCTGCAGTGCTGGTGCAATTGTTGGGTTCTTTGATCGTAGGCTATAACCGCCCGGAAGGTGTAACGAATACAACAGATTTGTTAACTGAAACGGGGCGCGACAAAGCTTTGGCGGCCGCAAAGGCGCTGCAAGAGCAAGGTGCGCAAGTCATCTTGTTCGCTTGCACGGGATTCTCAACCATCGGACTTGCAGATGTTATAAGAAGAGAGCTCAAAGTGCCGGTCATTGACGCTGTGGAAGCGGAAGGCATGTTCGCCGCTAATAGGTATAAACAACTCCGCAATTAGCGGAAACAATACGCTTATCGAGGGGCATTTCTTTGGCGAAGTCGTATATCATTTTAATTTTTTGCGTATTTGTTTGGGCTCTAAATTATGTGGCTAGACAATTCCTGCTGCAAGAGTTTTCTCCCTTGCTGCTATCCGTTATTAGCCTGACTGTTGTATCGATCGTATTTCTGCTTTGGGCATATTTAGCCAGATCCTTCGTCTGGCCAACCCGCAAGGAATGGCTGCTGTTGTTGATGTCAGCTTCAATCGGACTAATTGCCAATCAGCTTTTCTTGTTGAATGGTTTACATCGTACATCTGCCACACATGCTTCACTGATTTTTACGATGTCGCCGTTTATTACGGCAGCGCTTGCTTCCGTATTTCTGAGGGAAAAGATCACAAGTCGCATGATCGCAGGCATGATGGTTGCCTTCCTAGGTCTTATTGCAGCTTTGAACATGCAAAGTTTTTCAGTAAGCGCAGGAGATCTGATGATATTGGGAGCTACCTTTACCTTTTCCTGTAACCTGATCATCATCAGAGTACTTTCCCGCCGAATGACGCCTTTTATCCTTACGGTTTATAGTTTTACGCTAAGCAGCGTGTTATTCGACCCGTACGTGTTGACAACGGTGAAAGTCGACTGGTCGCACCCTTTTAACTTCTGGTGCATGGCTATCCTTACTGTCATAGTGGCTCAAGGTCTTGTGAATGTGCTTTGGAACAAAGGCATGGAAACGGTTGGTGCTGCCAGATCCACGATTGTGCTGAATTTGCAGCCAATCATGACAATGCTCCTTGATTTTATCATCTTTGGACATCATGTCTCTTTTGTACAGTTGATCGGAGTGACGCTTGTTCTCATCGGAGTCCTTTTCGGCACTGTGCACAAGGAAAAACTAAATTATAAAGCAGAGACTGCATAGGGGGATTGTCGTATGGAAAAGGAACATAACGAAAAGAAGCATCCGAGTATTTTTGAACCGTTCGCCTTAATTCTGAATATTATTACCGGCATTATCGGAGCCATTATCGGTATGCAAATCGTAACTACGCTGGGGGTAACGCCAAACACGGCGATTATAGGGGCACTGGTGGCTATGCTGATTGCAAGAATACCCGTTGCCATCTTAAAAAAGTACAAGTCTGTCCATCGTCAGAATTTAGTGCAAACTTCGATTTCCTCTGCGACTTTCGGCGCAGCCAACAGCTTGTTGATTCCGATCGGTATTCCTTTCGCAATGGGGAATAAGGAACTTGTCGTTCCGATGTTGATCGGAGCCGCCTTGGCGATGTTCGTAGATGCAGCGCTGCTGTACAAACTGTTCGATTCCAAGCTGTTTCCGGCAAGGGAAACCTGGGCTCCAGGCGTAGCTACGGCGGAATCGATTCTGGCCGGAGACAAAGGAGGCAAGCGTGCAGGACTGCTGGGGGTAGGTACAGTTATCGGTATTATCGGCTCTTATTTTCATATATCTATGTCGGCTTTCGGTGTTGCTTTTATCGGAAACATCTGGGCGCTGGCGATGTTCGGTATTGGCCTCATGCTTAGGCAGTATTCCGTGCCATGGTTTAACGCCGATGTGAACGCGCTTTATATTGCGCATGGCGTTATGATCGGTGCTGGTATCGTAGCCTTAATTCAAGCGTGTGTACTCATTTTCAGCAAGCAGAAAAAGGGTGCTGACGTAGCGGCCGATAAGCCGGCTGTTGATGACAGCAGTTTAACACGACCGATCAAAGAAGCTAGACGTGCATTGGGGCTCGGTTTTGCGGCGTATCTGATCATTGCTCTGTTAATTGCGATCATTGGCGGTATCGTGACTAAAATGTCGCTTGGGATGTTCCTTGGATTCATCATCTTCGCTGCGTTCGCGGCTTTCGTTCACGAGCTGATCGTTGGTATTGCGGCGATGCACTCCGGCTGGTTCCCGGCTTTCGCGGTGGCTTTCATTACCTTGCTTTTTGGGATGATGATCGGATTCCCGCCTGTCGCGCTTGCTTTGTTAGCCGGCTTTAGTGCCGCTACAGGTCCGGCTTTTGCCGATATGGGTTACGATTTGAAAACCGGTTATATTTTGCGCGGCAATGGCGAGGACCGTGAGTTCGAATTGAAGGGTAGAAAGCAGCAGTATATTACGGGCATGATTGCATTTGGTGTCGCGCTATTAACAGTAATTGTTACTTATAAAGGATATTTTGCTCAAAACTTGGTACCGCCGATTGATAAAGTGTACGTATCGACGATTAAAGCGGGCGCATCACCGGAAATTGCGCTGCAATTGCTGCTATGGGCTATTCCGGGAGCGATTTTCCAGCTTATTGGCGGACCCAAACGCCAAATCGGGGTGTTGTTTGCAACCGGTCTATTAATTTCCACGCCAAATGCGTGTTGGGCGGTCCTTGTCGGGATTTTGATCCGAATCATCGTGCTTAAAGTGAAAAAGGGAGAAGCTGAAAGCTCCATGAGTATTCTCGCTGCCGGATTTATTGCCGGAGATGCACTATTCAGCTTCTTTAACTCGGTATTCAAAATGAGAAAGTGAGGTCATACGTAATGGCTATTACAAAGTTGGATGAAAGCATGGTCGAATATGCGGTTTATGGAGGCGCTGTATTAGGCGGAGGCGGAGGCGGCCATATTGAAGAAGGCCTCCAAATCGGGCGTCTGGCTTTCGAAATCGGACATCCGGAGCTTCTGAACATAAATGAGCTTGACGATGAGGATTTATTGGTCACCGTGTCTCTTGTTGGAGCGCCCGGTGCCAAAGATAAATTTCTAAAGCCGATTCACTATGCCAAAGCGCTTGAGCTTCTGAAGCACAAATTGCATCGTCCTATCAAGGCGATTCATACGAATGAAAATGGTGCTGGCACGACCGTCAACGGCTGGTTTCAGTCCGCGATTACGGGGATTCCGCTTGTGGATTTCGCATGTAATGGACGTGCCCATCCGACAGGCGCCATGGGATCGCTCAATTTATCCGAGGTGGACGGTTATGTGTCTCATCAAACGGCAATCGGCGGCCAAGGCAGTCAATATGTCGAGATGAATATCTCCGGTTCTTTGGAAAAGGCCGCTACCATGGTACGCAAAGCGTCCGTTGAAGCCGGCGGGCTGGTCGCCGTGGCTAGAAATCCTGTAACGGCAGCTTATGCAAGGGCGAATGGAGCGGCTGGCGCGATTACTCAAGCGATCGAGGTAGGAGAAGCGCTGCTGTCATACCGTGGTGAAGCGGCAATTGACGCGGTCGTTACGAAGCTCGGGGGCAAGGTCGTCACTGCTGGCACCGTAACAGATTTCAATTTAGTAACGACCGGCGGTTTCGATGTAGGTACGGTCTGGCTGGATGGTGCGTATGAGTTGACCTTCTGGAATGAATACATGACCCTCGAACAGGATGGACAGCGTCTGGGCACGTTCCCTGATTTGATCATGACGCTGGATGCCAAGACAGCTAGACCTGTCGTAACAGCCGCAGTGGAGAAAGGACAGCAGCTCGTCGTAATTTCAGTGCCCAAAGAAAAGCTGCTGCTCAGCAGCACGATGAGCAATGCCAAATTAATGAAGCCGATTGAAGAAATCATTCATAAATCCGTGATTCCCTATTTATTTTAATCCAATCAATAAGCTAACCAATGGAGGAAACTTAACATGACGCTTAAACAAACGATGACTGTGCTTGATATTTTAGACAGCGGCTATGTGTCCGGAGAACAAGTAAAAGGACTATTCAATGACTATCCGGAGGTTTCCGTCACTGTTCAAAAAGTGCTAGGCGAGAAAGGCAGCACCGATTTCATTAAAATCGTCGTTCCCGGAACAGACGGCAAGTCGAAGGGAGGCCACACGCCTACTTTCGGGATTATTGGGCGTCTAGGCGGGATTGGAGCCCGGCCAAGCCGGATCGGGATCGTATCCGATGCGGATGGAGCGGTTGCCGCAGTTGCTGCCGCGCTGAAGCTGGCGGATATGCAGACCAAAGGCGATCGATTGAAAGGCGACGTCATTGTGACGACACATATTTGTCCGGATGCGCCGACACGTCCGCACGAGCCCGTCGATTTCATGGATTCACCGGTCGATATCGGCACGATGAATAAGCATGAGATCGTTCCGGAGATGGAAGCGATTCTTTCCATTGATACAACCAAAGGGAATCGTGTCATCAACCATAAGGGTATTGCGATTTCACCAACTGTTAAAGAAGGATACATTTTGCGAGTAAGCGACGATTTGCTGCGTATTATGGAAATGGCTACGGGGCAATTACCTGTAACATTCCCGATTACGATGCAGGATATTACGCCATACGGCAATGATCTCTATCATATCAATTCTATTCTTCAACCAGCTGTAGCAACCGACGCTCCGGTTGTAGGTGTTGCGGTTACTGCGCAATCCGCCGTTCCAGGGTGTGGGACAGGCGCTAGTCATGAAGTCGACATTGCAGCAGCTGTTCGATTCTCGATCGAAGTGGCGAAAGAAATGACCAACGGAACCTGCGAATTTTATGATAAGGCTGAATTTGCTAGAATTACTGAACTGTACGGTTCAATGAAGATATTGCAGACGTCCGGCGGTACGGCTGCACGTTAATCAAGTTAAAGGAGGGAGGGCATCTTCCTCCTTTTTTTTACCCAATTTCACTCATTATTTATGCTGCGGAGGGAATTCTAGATGGAAAAGCTCGGAATGATTACAATTGGTCAGGCGCCTCGCTTGGATGTAGCGCCGATTCTAGAAAAATACTTGCACGAACGTGCAGAATTGATCCAAGTCGGCGTGTTGGACGGTTTGACGAAGGAACATATCGAAAGACATTTATATCCGGAAGAAAATGACTATGTGCTAACATCTTTGCTAACGAGCGGTGAGTCGGTTGTGATGTCTCGGTCCAAAATCCAGCCCATCCTGCAGCAGAAAATCGTTCAATTGGAGCAAAGCGGCATTAAGCAAATCCTTCTATTGTGTACAGGCGTCTTCCCGGGACTTCAAACGACGACGTCATATTTGATCGAACCTGACCACATCATCCCGCCTGCCGTGAAAGCAATGGTCGGACATCGGCGTTTTGGCGTTATTGTCCCATTAATTGAACAAAAAGAGAACTTAAAGCCCAAATATACGCCATTTGGTTTGGCACCTGTATTTGCTGTGGCCTCTCCCTATCGCTTCGATGAAGAACATTTCAAGCAAGCGGCTATTGAACTGAAAGACAAAGTCGATATCATACTGCTTGATTGTATGGGATATACGGAACAAGCAAGATTGCTGGTTGCTGAGGCATCGGGGCTTCCGGTCATTTTATCCAACGCGATTATGGCCAAAATCGTATCTGAAATGATCTGAATGAAAAGGATGGTTAATCATGAATTCGCAATTAACGGAAATTAGCAAGAATGTGCTCCAAAACTGTCTAGGGCTTCGCGAAAATGAAACATTCCTTGTCGTATCGGACGATGTGAAGAAAGAGCTTGCGGAGTCGCTTTACGAAGCAGGCAAAAGCCTAGGCGCAGAAGCAGTGCTAATGGTCATGAAAGAGCGAAGCAAATCTGGTGAAGAACCGCCTGCGGCTGTTGCAACAGCCATGGCGAGTTCCCAGGTTGTTGTGTGCATAACCCAACATTCGCTCACGCACACGCAAGCCCGCAAGCAGGCTGTCGCTTCAGGCGCAAGATTGGCGACCATGCCAGGAATTACGGAGGATATGTTCCTTGAAGGTGCCATAGCTGCCGACTATACGAAGGTAAAGGCGTTGACGGAGAAGGTAACCGGTTTGTTGACGCAGGCTAAGCACGTGCGTATCGAAAAGGACGGATACTCGTTATCGTTCTCCCTAGAAGGGCGCAATGGCGTCCCAAGTACGGGAATGTACTTGAATCCCGGAGAATCCGGAAACTTGCCGTCCGGTGAGGGCTATATTGCGCCGGTTGAAGGCAGCGCATCAGGCCAAATACTCGTGAATGGTTCTGTAGCCGGTATCGGAGCGCTGGACTCGCCGCTATTGCTAACCTTGGAGCAAGGTCGATTGGTGAGAGCAGAAGGGTGTGCTGAGGGCGAAAAGCTGCTTCAGATGCTAGGGGATGGAGACGGCAGGCTGCTTGGCGAGTTCGGCATCGGGACGAACGATAAAGCCAGAATTACCGGGGTTATTCTAGAGGATGAGAAAGTGTACGGGACCATTCATGTGGCCTTCGGCAGCAACAACACATTTGGTGGGACTATTGCGGCAGGCGTTCATATTGACTGTGTGGTCAGCGGAATTGATGTTTATTTGGATGACAGCTTAATCATGGAAAAAGGGCGGTTGCTCCTATAAATCGCGGCATAGTGCGGAGTAGATAAAATAAGTTGTTTTAGAGCCAACAAACGGCATGTTTGCTGGCTCTTTTATTTATTCATAGCAACATTGCTGCAGATAGCAAGAGAAGCTCGCAATATTCATTTGCATGTGCCTATTGCTACCTTCAAGCTTGCTCAACATAATCCCGCCTTCCAATAATGAGAAGGCAAATGAGGCTAATGCGTCCACATCCAGACTATCCTTGAATTCACCCTTGCGGATACCTTCAGAAATAATACTTTTCATCGTGTCTATTGTACTATATAAGCCTCGTTGGGCTCTTTGTCGCATAGCAGGGTGAGTGTCGTCACTCTCTACAGCTGTGTTCTGCAAGGGGCACCCGCCAATGAACGGCGGATTATCGACAACATCCTCATAGACGCGGAAAAATGCGAGCAATTGATCTGCTGCTGACTCCTCTTTCCCGATGGCTTCGGAAAACTTGCCTCCAACTATACTTGCAGCATAATTATAAGCCTCAAGGGCAATTTCGTCTTTACTGCTAAAATGGCGATAAATGCCGCCTTTCTTGATGCCGGTGGCGGCAATAATATCGTTTAACGATGAACCGGCATAACCTTGCTGGTTAAAAAGTTCAGCAGATTTCATGATGATGTGCTCCCGTGTTTTATCTCCTTTTTTCATGAGCCCTCCGTTCGAATCATTTTCCTTTTCATCATTATAACAAATTTTACATGCGAGCCATTGCCATTTACTGGATGTGTGCTACAATAAAAGATACCAAACGGTATCTTTTATAAATTGAAATGAAATTCAAATAAAGGCGGGATGGGGATGAAACAAGAGCGGTGGTATGTACGTCACTATGCATGGATCGGACTTGCAGCTTTATGGGTGATCGGGTTTATTGGAGCAATTTCCCGTTTCATAATGGCTTCTTATCAGGTCCAGATGTCAGCGGATTTGCACGTTAGTCGAGGATTTATCTCGGTAGCTTGGTCGACCAATCTATTCATCGCTGCACTTTGTGCTCCGGTCGGAGGCAGGCTTGTCGACCGTTATGGACCAAAGAAGGTGATGTTGATAGCTACTTTGCTCAGCATTTCCGGCACTGGTTTCGTGTATATGGGTCACAATCCGATATTCTTCTTTATAGGTTACGGTCTCTTATCCGGATTGGCCGGTCTAGGAGCCTCAACGGCTTACGTGCTGCTCTTTAGCTGGTTTGGTCGCCACAAAGCGAAAGCGGCAGGCATTTTGAGCAGTGCATCCTCAGTCGGTCTAGCTGTTTGTACCCCGCTATTCCTTTCAAATCGTAACTTAACATGGGAATACGCATTTCTAGCATCGGCTTTTTTGGGATTGGTATTAACCGTACCGCTCATTTTGTTCATCATACGTCAACCTGAAAAGGGTGGCGTGGTGAACTCGAAATCCGATTCTATCGATACGCCTATAGAGGATCATAATCAGTCTATACCATCTAATCGGAGACCATTCAATTACCCTCTACTTATCGTTGCTTTTGCACTTTTTACTTGTGGAATCAATATGGGGACTGTGGAAATGAATTTGGTAGCGATTCATCAACAAGCTGAAGTTACATCTGGGATGATCGCTTTTTCGATGGGTATTTTAGGCGCTATGGAAATCATAGGTTCTCTTGGTTTCGGTATATTAATGGATGTCATGAATAAGCGGTTGGCAATGACGCTGTTGTATGGGATTCGTGTACTGAGTTTTATGATTCTGCTTTTGCATACCTCTTGGTCTCCCATCGTATTTGCCATTACCTTCGGTTTGACGTATTTGGGCGCAGTTCCGGGAGGCATGTTAATTGCTAATGAGTTTTCGAACAAAAAGGGAAGGTTAATCGGGAATTTAATGCTTTTTCATCAAGATGGCGGCATATTAGGTGCGTTGGTAGGAGGGATTGCCTATGAAGCCTTTGATAATTATCAAATCTTAATTGGCATTGATGCGGTACTCTGTGTAATTGCAGCAGTGGGTTATTTGATTCTCAAGCAGCATCATTCAATTCGCAAAGGAGAACTGTACCATGTCGCTTAAAGAACAGCTGGATCAAACAAAAGCTGCTTTTATTTCTAACATTCCCGCAGAAGTACAGACGGAAATTTTTCAATGTATAAAGGATCAGCAGCAATCGGGTATCATTGTTGGTTTGAATGCAGGCGATAAAGCTCCGAACTTTTCGTTAATGAATTCCCTCGGGAAGCAAGTAACCCTGTACGACGAGCTTGCCAAAAGTCCAGTTATTCTGATCTTCTACCGTGGCAGCTGGTGCCCGTTTTGCAATGTCCAACTTCGGGCATACCAGCAAGTATTGTCGGAGATTCAGAATGATGGTGCCCAGTTGATTGCCGTTACTCCGCAAAGGCCTGATAAATCGCTTTCCCAGAAGGAGAAAGAAAATCTGGCTTTTCAGGTGCTGAGCGATCTGAATGGCTATGTGGCGGAAAGATATCAAATTTTGTTTGAATTGCCCGGCTATCTTCAAAATACGTTTCAGAACAAGCTTGGGCTGAATCTTACCGCCTTCAATAAAAGCGATCGCTGGGTACTGCCGGTTCCGGCGACGTATCTGATCGATAAGGAGGGGTTAATCCGCTATGCCCACGTCGACCCGGACTTCATGAAGCGGTTGGAGCCTCAAGTCATCATTGAACAACTAAAAAAACTTTAAGTGAAAAATAGCAGTGGGTCAGAGGTTATAAACCTTGACGCTGCTATTTTTTTTACATGAATGAAAATTCTCTGTTCCTTAAATATATTGGCAAAAAATAACATAAAATGCCTGATAATTATAAATACAAAAGGATAGATGGACATATATGCTTGTTATGCACTCACTATTATAGCAATTCGAGAGCAATTTCATTTTAGGTACGGAGGGAGGTTCTTCTAGAAAAATAACCAAAAGCTGTTCGATTGTTGCATGAACATGTCAGCCTGCGGATAACCTTGACCGGGGTGCAAATCCGCCAGTAATTAAAAGAGGAGAATTATACAAATGAAAATGACCAAAAAGTTTGTGCAATTACTTATCTTTTCTATGCTTGTCTGCCTCATTCTTCCTTATAACCTATCCATCGGCCATGCCGCAGAATCCGCACCTAACGGGACTAATTATGGATTGAAAGCGGAGTATTACAAGAACTCGGGTCCCAATGAGTTTAGGTTTGAAGACTTAGTTACGACGATCGTTGATCCGTATATTAACTTTAGTTCATTGGAAGGCGCTTTCATGACGCTGGTTGGTCAAAACAACCATGTGAATGTGAGATGGACGGGACAGATCACACCGGAATTCTCCGAAAATTATACGTTCTGGATGACAGGAGATAACGGTTTTAGACTGTGGCTTGACAACAAACTAGTCATCGATCATTGGGTTGCTGATTGGGATAAGGAACAAACGAGCAGCCCGATTTCATTGACAGCAGGGCACAAATATGACATAAAGGTTGAATATTTCGAGAATGATGGCGGATCTAACTTGTTTTTACGATGGGGGAGCCAAAGCGTACCGAAGCAAATCGTGCCAGCGGAAGCTTTCACGTTACCTGTTGACTTTGAGAATAACGGGCCTGTATCTGGTTCGGTTTTGCCCGACGGTCTGCGTGCTGAATTTACATTTGCGGAGGCATTAGCAGAGCTGGGCAGCAACGCAAGGGAGCAGCTCTCCGCCAATGTGTTAGGGAAGGATTGGCCCATTAAATCGGCGGCATTGAAATCAGGTGATCCGAAGACGATACAAATCGAGTTCGATTATCCGATGTATCGCCAAGATGCCCCTATGGCAAATATAGGATATACAGGCGGCGGTGCCCTTGTGTACGCTGCAAGCAGCAAGCCGGTGAAAGATTTCTATCTAGCGGTAAAGAACTATTCCACCTATCAAATAGAAACTCCATGGGCAAACGATGTAGATGAGAACAATCCTCTGCCGGATTACCCAAGACCACAGATGGTTCGTGATCAATGGCTAAATCTGAATGGAAAGTGGGAATTCCAGCCTGCCAAGCAGGGGGATGCGCTTCCAACCGGCCAAACGCTTAAAGAGAACATTACGGTGCCGTTTGCGGTGGAATCTAAACTATCGGGCATACAACGTCAGGAACAGTTGATGTGGTATAAGCGAAGCTTCACGGTGCCGCAAAATTGGAATGGACAACATGTGAAATTGAATTTTGGCGCAGTTGATTATGAGACAGACGTGTATGTGAACGGAACAAAGGTTGGAAGCCATAAAGGCGGATACACCGCATTTAGCTTTGATATTACAGATCAGTTAAAGCCTGGCGAGAACGAATTGATCGTTCATGTACTCGATTATACGGATACTCAAGGAGATCAAATCAAAGGTAAGCAAACGGTCGTGCAACCGGGAGGCATTTGGTATACGTCAGTGTCCGGTATCTGGCAAACGGTGTGGCTCGAGCCAGTCGCTGCAGCAAGCATTGAGCGGATGGATATGGTGCCAGATATTTGGAATGGTCAATTGAAGCTAACCGTAGATTCTGTAAATGGAGCAGGTAAAACCGTAGAAGCCGTAGCTCTAAAGAATGGTGTAGAAGTAGGCCGCATTAGCGGAAGTGCTGGAACGCAATTGCTGCTTCCTGTACCGAATGCAAGATGGTGGACGCCGGATGATCCGTTCCTCTATGATCTTAAAGTATCATTAAAAGACGGTGGAACGATTGTCGATAAAATTAACAGTTACTTCGGTATGAGAGAGGTAAAACTGGGGAAAGTCGACGGTATCCAGCGGCCTTTGCTGAACGGTAAATTCGTGTTTCAGATGGGGACTTTGGATCAGGGATACTGGCCAGATGGCCTCTATACAGCGCCTACAGATGCAGCATTGAAATATGATATTGAAGCTGAAAAGCGTATGGATATGAACATGATCCGAAAGCATATCAAGATTGAGCCGGCTCGTTGGTATTACTGGGCAGATAAACTTGGACTGCTCGTTTGGCAGGACATGCCAAGTGGAACAAGCAGAGATGTTTCAGCTCAACCGCAATATTACAAAGAATTCGATGAAATGATCAAGCAATTACAGAATTCACCCTCCATTATCGTCTATATTGTGTTTAACGAAGGATGGGGGCAATTCGACAATGGCGGAAATTATACGAGGGAGGCTATCGCACATGCGTTAAAAGCGGATCCGACCCGTCTCATTAACGGTGTCACTGGATGGTATGATGCGGGTGGCGGAGAAAATGAATCGAAAGCAGGTCATTTCTTGGATTGGCACAAGTATCCTGCACCGGATTCTCCAACCCCTTCGGAATATCGGGCAGCAACACTTGGTGAATACGGGGGCTTAGGTCTTCGCGTGCCAGGACATGAATTCAGCCCCTTAATCGTCTATGCTGAGCTATTAATGAACAGCAAGGAAGAGTTAACGGACAAGTATATTAGTTATATTAATACGCTAAAGAAATTGAAGGATAAACCTGGACTTAGTGCGGCGGTTTACACGCAAATCTCGGATGTCGAGTACGAAATCAATGGATTATTAAGTTATGACCGCAAAGTGGAAAAAGTTGACTTTGTTCGCGTTGCCGCAGCGCATAGGGAGTTAATCGGGAATACTAATAAATCCGATCTATTGAATAACATTCATGCTGCTGCGCAAATTCGCGATCATGCAACAGTTGGAGATGGTCCAGGACAGTATAAACAGCAAGTCATCGATAGATTCACTGCGGCAATCGCAAGTGCCCAGGCTGTCTATGACAACGCGCAAACGACCACGGATGGCATTAAGGAAGCGATGGCTGCTTTGAATGATGCGGTCAAGCAATTTAGTGCCAAAGCTAACAATCCTTTGCCGTTCATCGATAAGTTTGATGATTTGAACGCAAATGGTTGGACCACTTATGGTGGCGAGTGGAGCGCTGCTAGTGGTGCTTACACGGTGCAGAGCGGAGAAGGATTCAAAGCTGTTGCTAATGAGACTAATTTCCAAGACTTCACTTATGAAACGGATATTTCAATGAGTGCAAGCCCCAATTTAGCTAATGCCGGGGTTATATTCAGAGTTCATAATCCAACTGTTGGAACGGATAACTTGCAGGGGTATTATGCAGGTATTACGTTGGCTGGACGAGTTCAATTAGGCAGATTAGATAACAATTGGACCGAGCTGGCTAACAATGTTGCCCCTCCGATCAAAGTAGATACCGTTTATCGGCTGAAAGTAGTGGCAAAGGGACCCAATATTGATGTTTATGTCAATGACACACTCGTGGATAGCGTTGTTGACAGTACCTTTACAGAAGGTGCTATCGGACTTCGCACATATAAGGCTAATGCAACATTCGATAATATCCGTGTGACAGAAATGGAAGATGCGGATATACCCGTTGAAAGTATTGTCATTCATGGCGATTCGGAGATCACGACCCTTGGAGGCACACTTCAATTAACAGCCGAGGTATCTCCTTCAGATGCGACGAATCCGGATGTCACCTGGATGGTAGAAAATGGTACCGGTCGTGCAACAATGAATGAATCGGGACTGTTGACAGCTGTAAGCGATGGTACAGTTACTGTAAAAGCAACGGCTAAAGATAATTCCGAAGTAGTGGGAACCAAGATCATTATGATTAGCGGGCAAGCGAAACTAAGCGCTAACACGACACTGGATGGAGCAAGCAGTGTAACAGAAGGTTCGACTTTTACAGTAAAGCTAGGCGTGTCGAATGTAACAGGGTCTGTGTATGCTTCTGACACTACGTTGAACTATCCAGCTGACATGTTTGAACTTCAAAATATTAGCTCGGCTACAGAAGGAATTGTTATTGTTCAATATGTCGATGATCACAAAGGCAGCATTCGCATGGTACTTGCCAACATCGGCAAAGATCTTCAAAGCAAGCAGGAGATACCTTTCGTTAACATTGCATTTAAAGCGATAGGGTCTCCGGATACTTCAGGCAGAATCGCAGTGAACAAAGCAGTTATCGCGGATGAAGGAGGCGTGGAGTCAGAAGCTGTAGCCACTGAGTTCGCAGTTCATATTACGGGCAACGTCTCAAATGGCGACTTGAACAACGACGGTAAATTCTCGATTGGAGATCTAGCGATGGTTGCCAGTCATTACGGCAAGGACAGAAGCAGTCCGGATTGGAACGTTGCAAGATCAGCTGATTTGAATGGCGATGGTAAGGTTGATATTGTAGATCTTGCGCAAATGGCGCAAATGGTTCTAAATAAGTAAGTGGAGTGGATGGAATCACGGCTATACTAGCGTGATTCCTTTTTTTTATAACGAAAAGTAGGGAAGTAGGCAGGGTGAATTGCACTTACTAATGGTTTATAATTATCTGAAAAGTAGATAAATTACTTTTAGCTTGCAACTTATTAAAAATAAGTTATAATAAACAGTGTACTGAAAATTGTAATAAAAAAAATTACAGAATGTGAGAGTGAGAAGCATGGCAACTGTACTTTATATTACTGCAAATCCAAATGATCACCAATCTTCCTATAGTCTAGCTGTAGGTAAAGAATTTGTTGAAGCATACCGCGAAGCAAATCCTGGTGACGAAGTTATCCATCTTGATTTATTCAAACAGAACATTCCACAAATTGATGCCGATGTATTCAGCGGTTGGGGAAAACTGCAATCCGGCGCCGATTTCAGCACATTAACAGCAGATGAGCAAGCTAAAGTTGGCCGTCTTGGTGAGATCGTTGGTCAATACGTTGCTGCTGACAAGTATGTTTACGTTTCTCCTATGTGGAACTTCTCGTTCCCACCAGTGATGAAAGCTTACATCGATGCCATTTGCGCAGCTGGCAAAACGTTCAAATATACAGAACAAGGTCCAGTTGGCTTGCTTACTGATAAAAAGGCAATCCATATCCAAGCATCCGGCGGCGTATACTCGGAAGGTCCAGCAGCAGCTTTCGAGACTGGCCACAGCTACTTGAAAAAAATCATGCAATTCCATGGTGTACCTAGCTTCGAAGGTATCTTTGTTGAAGGTATGGCTGCTATGCCAGACAAAGCGGCAGAAATCAAAGCGAATGCTATTGCAAATGCGAAAGAAGCTGCAAAACGTTTCTAATGAACTTATAAATCCCAAAGAGCTGCGTGATGCAGCTCTTTTTTTTTACTTATTAGAAATATTTATGGCCATGATTGGAATCTGTAAGACGTAAAAAGCACCGTTACTATTATGTCACATTTCTTCGAACAATATTTCCTGAGGGATCCCCCTTTCCCAGTCATTATACATTATTTGTAAAATGACTGAACCATGAAGGGAAGAGCATTAGTTTACATCTATGTGTGCATAATAACATAAAGAAAAAACTGCTGACCTCCTAAGAGATCAGCAGTCCTTACCTTAAGATTATTTAATTACGCGTCGCGCTGTAATATAGTGAGAATTCCAATAGGAGTTAAGCGTCGTAATTTTCACACCGCCTGAACCATAAGTGTTCAGCATTTTGTTATTTCCAAGGTAAACGCCTACATGACCTACTCCTGGTCTGCCAGGTACGGAGAAGAATACCAGATCGCCTTTTTTCAAGTTGCTTTTAGAGACATAACTACCTACTTTTGATTGCTGGGCTGCTGTCCGCGGCAAGGTAATGCCGTATTTACCATAGATATACTTCGTTAATGTCGAGCAGTCGAAAGTACGTGTTTGTCCAACTTTAGAACCAAATTTATAAGGTGTGCCCATATATTTTTTACCTAATGAGATAATGTTATCTGCTTTGGCAGATGTCGATACCGTAGCAGCTTGAGTAGGCTGTGGACTACTGATTACTCCTCCTGATATCGCGATCGTTGCTCCAATAGTCATAACGGCTAGGCGCTTGCTCCATTTATGTTGTAATTTCATAGTTACCCTCCTCATATTTTTGCGGCTATTTCCTTGCTGAGCCTAGTATAACAGACCTGAAGTCACCTATAATTTACTAAAGGTGGACGAAAGCGTTAGCTGGTAAGGGGCCAGCCCTCTTTATTAGAAAACGATGAGAATATTCTTTAAAAATTTTACTTGACAGCCAATAAGGCTATTTTGAAGCTAATTTTGCAGTCGGATAGTTACATAAAGGGTAGTAGGTAAATATAATGTGCGTACTTCCACACCGTCCGTTTTTTAGATATATTTTCTTTTGAGTCTGTTAATTTGAACACAAAAGGAGTAGATCGTGTGGAATATCGTGTTCTAGGTCGTTCAGGTTTACAGGTAAGTGAAGTGAGTTTAGGTTGTTGGGCGATCGGCGGACCTTCATGGCGTGATGGGGAAGCAGTAGGGTGGTCAGGAAATGACGACAACGAATCCCTGGCTGGATTAAAACGAGCATATGAGTTGGGTATCAATCATTTCGACACCGCAGATGTCTATGGAGATGGCCATTCGGAACGCGTTATCGGAAGATTTCTAAAAGAGGTGCCACGCGATAAAGTCATTATAGCTTCTAAAGTCGGCTGGTTCCGCGGGACGGCTCCAAATGCGATGCAACCGATTCATATTCGTCATCAGTTAGAGCAGTCTTTGATGAATTTAGGCACAGATTATTTGGATCTTCATTATTTTCATAATACAAATTTCGGACCTGGCGATCTATATTTGGAGGAAGCAGCCGATACGATGCGCCAGTTGCAAAAGGAAGGCAAAGTGCGGGTCATCGGTCAATCAGGTTATAGCTACGGTGACTTTATGAGGGTATGTCCGGTTACGCGACCAGACGTGCTTCAGTTCCACTATAATGCCTTCGGCAATCAGTTTGATCAGCCGGACACCAATTTGTTTCAATGGGCGGATAAAGAGAATATGGGCATCGTCTTATTTGGACCGCTTTCACAGGGCTTGCTGCTCGATAAGTTTGATCCCGAGAACCCGCCAACGTTTGGCGAAGGCGATGTAAGGGCATCCAATTCAGGCTTTACTAAGGAGCGATTGCTTGAAATACGTCGACGCCTTGTACCAATCAAAGAACGGTTTGGCATGGAAGTTCAAGATTTGGTGCGCGTAGCGATTCAATTCGCACTTGCGCAATCTCCGAACGCTTGCGTGATTCCAGGATTTAAAAACGATAAACAGGTGGAGTCCAATGCAAGGGGAGCAGGCAATCCGCTTCATGCAGAAGATGTAGCCTTCATTCGCAGCGCCATCCAAGGCGTTTAAAAAGAAGCAGCGGCAGTTAACGACGTATGTTCACGTCCTTCAACTGCCGCTGCTTTATGTTGATTAGTTAAATGCTTCGCTTCGATTGAATTACTTTTCTGAGTAAATTGAAAGAAATTGGAGTCTACTATTATAGCAATGCCTATCGTTTGTTTTTATAATAAATAAAAAACGCAACGAGGTGAGCTAGATGGAAGCAACAATTGTAACCTCAACACCCAAACGTCGGATTTCTAAATTAAAACGATGGGAAGGCTTTATTACCGGACATTTATTTATTTCTCCGTGGTTAATTGGCTTCTTATTGTTAACGCTTTATCCGATGGTTCAATCGCTTTATTACTCGTTTACCGACTTTTCGCTGCTTGAAGAAGCGAATTGGGTAGGGACAAGGAATTACGAGAAAATTTTTACGGTAGATACTAGATTCTATCAGTCGGTCAAAGTTACTTTCCTCTATGTACTTGGGTCAGTTCCTTTAAGGCTGATTGCCGCCTTATTTATTGCCATGCTGCTCGCTAAAAGTATTAGAGGGATGTCGATTTACCGGACAATGATTTACTTTCCATCTCTAATCGGAGGAAGCATTGCTGTTTCTCTTTTATGGAAAAATATTTTTGGAAGAGAAGGATATATCAACCAGATCCTTGAGCTAGTCGGTATTCATGGCATAGGCTGGATCAACAATCCAAATACAGCATTGGGAACATTGGTTTTACTAGTTGTGTGGCAATTTGGTTCGGCGATGGTCATCTTTTTGGCGGGACTGAAACAAATTCCGCAAGATCTTTACGAAGCATCCTCGGCGGATGGCGCGGGTAAGATCACGCAGTTTTTTAACATCACCTTGCCGATGCTTTCACCTACGATCTATTTTAACATCGTAATGGGGATCATTGGAGCTTTCCAAATGTTTACGCCGGCTATGATCATTACGCAGGGCGGTCCTATGAATTCTACCTATGTGTATGCCTTATACTTATATGAACGCGCTTTCAGTCAATTGCAAATGGGATATGCCTCCAGCCTTGCATGGATTATGTTAATCATTATCGCAGCTTCAACTTCGATCATTTTTCTATCATCCAAATACTGGGTGTTCTATGAGTCTGAGAAGGGGGACAAGTAAATGACTGGTTTGTTTCTGCGAAAAAATGTAGTGACCCATGCGATCCTTGCTTGTCTGAGCGTTGTTATGATTTACCCGGTTGTTTGGTGGATAGGCGCATCATTAAAATCCAATCAAGAGTTGAGTAAGCCTGGCTTGTTCCCGGATCACCCCCTGTGGAGCAATTTCACGAAGGGCTGGAACGCAATTCCGGGACATTCATTTACTGATTTCTATATCAATAACTTTGAATTGATGGCAGGACTTTTGTTCACTACGGTCATCTCCTGCAGCTTGGTTGCCTTCGGATTTGCGCGGTTGCAGTTCCGGCTGAGAAACTTCTGGTTCGCGATCTTGATGCTGACCTTGATGCTGCCTGGCCAAGTAACGATCATTCCGCAGTATTCGCTGTTTCATCATCTGGGCTGGGTCAATACGTACTTGCCTTTCATCGTGCCGCATTCCTTGGCAGGAGGCGCAGGAGGGAGCTTCTTCGTATTCTTGCTGGTACAGTTCATTCGTGGCATTCCTCGCGAATTGGATGAATCGGCTAAAATGGATGGCTGCAGCTGGTTCGGAATTTACTGGCGCATCGTCATGCCGCTCACGAAACCTGCACTTCTTACGGTAGTTATCTATTGTTTCTTATGGAATTGGGACGACTTTTTCGGCCATTTGCTGTACATTAACTCTGTTGAAAAGTATACAGTAGGATTGGCCTTAAGAATGCTCAATGATTCGCAATCCGCTCAGCAGTGGGGACAGCTTTTGGCAATGGGACTCATTTCAATTGTACCTTCAGTCATCATTTTTAGCGTGGCGCAAAAATATTTCGTCGAAGGAATTGCCACAACAGGGATTAAAGGCTGAACAATTCCTAGGAGAATTTTGAAACAAATCGTTGGGTACTATCATAGGCTTTCCTACTTGCTAGCGTTATAGTTAGTAAGGATTGAAATATACAAACTACTAATTTACGAAGGGGTTATGACAGATGGCTACAATGAAAAGAAAACTGACAGTTGCCATGTTAACGACAGCAATCGGATTATCGTTAGTAGGATGCGGTGCAGCGGATTCAACGCCAAAAGCAGCCGAGAAAAACAGCCCAAGCAGCACAACGAATGCCACAACCACAAGTAATAAACCCGTTAAGCTGCGTATTATGTGGTGGGGATCACAACCACGTCATGATGCGACGTTAAAAATTCTAGACCTTTATACCAAGAATAATCCGAATGTTACTTTTGAACCTGAGTATTCTGGCTTTGATGGTTACATCGACAAGCTGACTACGCAAGCTGCAGCCAAAAATGCTCCCGACATTATCCAAATGGACGCTGCATGGCTGGCTGATTGGAACGCAAGAGGACAATTGGCGGATATCAGCAGTGTCAACGAGAAAGATGTGGATCCTAAGCTCGTAGAAGCAGGAAAGTATAAAGATAAGCAAACAGCGGTTCCGCTTGGCGGCAATGCCTGGGGACTTATTTATGACAAAGGCTCGTTGGACAAGCTCGGGATTCAGCTTCCGCCAGACGGCATTACGTGGGATGACTTCTTTAAACTGTCCAAAGACATCAAGGGCAAATTGGACAAGGATCATTATGTCATCGGGGATTTCGCTAGAAACCGTGACATGTATACCTCCTACCAGTTAAGTAAAGGAAAAGGATACCCAGTTACACCGGATGGAAAGTTCAATTTCGATAAGGACACTTGGTTGGAATGGATGAAGATGGCAGAAGATTTCCGAAATGCCGGCATTACGCCTCCGCCAGATGTATCTGTTAGCGATGTTGATTTGGATCCGAAGCAAGACCTTATGCTGACTGGCAAAATCATTTTCAAAGCGGCTCACGCTGCACAAGCTTCATCTTGGGATAGCTTAAAGCCTGGCAGTATCGGCGTATACGCCATGCCGAAGGACAAGCAGGGCGGAGGATGGTTGAAGGCTACATTCTTCTTTAGTGTCAGCCAAGATTCGCAGAATAAGGAAGAAGCCAAAAAGTTTATTGACTGGTTTATTAACAGTCCAGAAGCGGGCGAAATTTCGGGTACAACTCGCGGAGTGCCGGTTTCCAGTAAGATTCTTGCACAATTGCAGCCTAAATTCAGCAGCGCCGATAAATTGACCATTGACATGATTGGCAAGGCAACACCAGGAGCACAGCAGTTTAATCCAGGTGCAAAAGGATGGAACAATTTTGATACGAAGGATTATAAAGCGATTACAGAATCAATCATGTTCGGGAAAATGAAGATTGAGCAAGGATTTGACGAGTTGAAGAAAAAATCCGCTGAGTATGAAAAATAAACGAGAATAAAGGAGTGTTCAACCATGATCACGATCACTGGATTTGCAGATGAAATTTCACCGGATTTAGAAGTACAAATGAGTGTTTTGGAATCGGAAGGACTTTCCCACATTGAGTTACGAGGAGTATATGGGAAAAATGTACTCAAGTTGACCGATGATGAATTAGCAAAAGTTAAAGGCTTGCTGGATTCACGCGGATTTAAAATCTCTTCCATTGGATCGCCGATTGGTAAATATGGGATTCGAGATGACTTCTCGGCTGAAATTGCCAATATAACGCGAGCTTCAGAAATTGCCAATTATTTGAATGCGCCCTACATTCGGATCTTCTCCTACTTTATTCCCGAGGGAGAAGAAGCAGGGAAATATAGAGAAGAAGTGCTCTCACGCATGAAGCAATTGATTGAAGTTGCAGACAAATACCAAGTAACGCTTTTATTGGAAAATGAAAGCAAGGTATACGGTGACATCGATGACCGATGCTTGGATTTGCTTGCATCCTGCAATAGTCCGCGCTTACGTCTCGCTTTTGACCCAGGAAATTTTGTTATGAATGGTGTGAAACCGGTTTCAGAAGCATTACCTAAGTTGGTTTCATTCTTGGAATATGTACACGTGAAGGATGCTTCGATTGAGAAGTCCATGTTTGTTCCGGCTGGTGACGGTGACGGCGAGTTCGTTTCTTTCATCAAGCATTTGAAGGAATCCAACTTTTCCGGTTATCTTTCGATCGAACCGCATTTACAGAAGTATTTGCCAGAGAAAGATGGTCCGGGGCAATATGTACACGCTGTGAGAGCGCTTAAAAAGCTGCTGAACGCAGAGGAAATGGCTTGGAACTAATATCGAAAGGCGAGTGAAACGATGAACACGACTAGAAAAGTAAAAGTTGCTATTGTTGGACTGGGTAATATCGGTGCTAACACTCACATTAAATATGTGAAACAGTTAGACAACGTTGAGCTGGTTGGTGTATGTGATCTTGTGAAGGAAAAAGCGGATAAATTCGCTGCCGAGTTTCATACGACCGCCTATTACGATTACATTGAGCTTTTTGATCAATCGGGTATTGATGCTGTTATTATTGCAGTCCCACATTACGATCACACACCGATTACGATCGAAGCTTTTAAGCGAGGCATTCACGTGCTTTGTGAAAAACCGTTAGCTGTTCATGTCAATGATGCTCAGAAATCAATCGATGCTTATGAAGAGGCTAAACAAGATTTCCCTGAACTTATATTTGGTATGATGTTCCAAGAACGTACACTTCCATTTTATAAAAAGCTGAAAGAAATTGTTTCCGGTGGCGATCTTGGACAATTAACAAGGGTAACATGGATCAATACCGCTTGGTTCAGGTCTCAATCCTATTACGACAGTGGGGGTTGGCGTGCAACTTGGGCCGGCGAAGGCGGAGGCATTTTAACGAATCAATGTCCCCACAATCTCGATTTGTATCAATGGCTCTTCGGTGTTCCTGCACGAATTAGCGGTCACGCGAACATTGGTAAATACCACAACATCGAAGTGGAAGATGAAGTTACAGCCTATTTCGAGCATGATAATGGCATGATAGGTCACTTTATTGTGACAACGGCGGAGTCTCCGGGGACGAACCGGTTTGAAATCGTCGGGGAACACGGAAAGTTGGTTTATGAGAATGAGAAGCTTGTGTTATATAAAAATCGGATCTCCATGCTTAAGCACCTGAGAGAAACGAAAGATGGGTTTACGAACGTGGAAAGCTGGTACACCGAAATTCCGGTCAATACGCAAGTGCCGACAGGTCATAAAGTGGTTGCAGAGAAATTTTTTGCAGCTGTACTGAATGGCGGAGGCGAATTGATCGCTGATGGAGCGGAAGGAATTAAAGGACTGACCATTGGTAATGGCATTATGTTATCTTCATTCAATAAAAAAATGATCGATGTCCCTTTTGATGCGGACGAATACGAACATAAGCTGATGGAGTTAATCAAAACTTCTAAATTTATTAAAACGGTACAAGAGGATGTTAAAAACGACTTCTCTCAATCATTCTCTCAAGCGTAATTAGTAATCAGCACCCCTTCTTTAACTTAGATACCCTGATAAGGTTATTCTGATGTTATAATGAAGGGGTGCTTTTATATGAAACCCTTTATTTAGGAGGCAACAAGATGTGGAAAGTTGCAATCATTGATGATGACCGCCAAGTACTCAAAGGGATGAAGCAAGTGATTCCATGGGAAGAAATTGGAGCCGAGTTGGTCGGCGAATGCTTGAATGGAGAGCGCGGATTAGAGCTTATTCGGGAAAAAAAGCCTGACATCGTCATTACGGACATTTACATGCCTGTTATGAATGGAATGAAGATGATAGAAACATTGCGGAAAGAGAGCTTTAAAGGGAAGATTCTTATTCATAGCGGTTATTCTGATTTCGAAGTAGCTCGACAAGCGCTAAGGCTTCAAGTAGAGGACTACTTATCGAAGCCGGTTTCCAGAAACACGATTACGGAAGTGCTGCAGCGTGCGATTGCGTCAATCGAAAACGAAAATCATTCCAAGATTGAGCAGGAGAAACTGCGCGACCAGTTAGACGAATACGAGCCATACGTGCGGAAAGAACAATTAAAAACGGTAGTGACGGGGACAGCAAGCAATTGGAATGAGATGACGCTGTTCTGTAAGAAGGAAGAAGATCAGAGTCATATCGTGCTCGGCATTGAGATTTTAAGAACGACGAGAATGTCCGATGTCCGAACTCCGGATCGATTATTATTTCGATTTGCAATCAAAAACATTATTAAAGAAATCCTTCAAGCAGAAAAGAGATCCTATGATTATGTTGAATTACATGGTTACCATGCGGCGTTAATTCTTCATTTTGAAAAGAATGCGCTTTATTCGGAGCATATCGATCCTATCAGAGCCCTTGCCAGGAAAATCATTGAATGTGTGCAAGTATATTTGAATATTACGATTCGCATCGGCATCGGCAGATTCACGGAGAATTGGTCCAATCTATCGGATTCTTTGGAAGAGGCTTTTCAGCCTTTGGGACCAGATGTTAGAGTCTTCCAATCAACAGGTGTGTTTGAATATGCAAGCACTGAATGCTCTTCATCGGCTCACATGCATACGGCCGCGAAACCGATCAAGTTTTATCAGCAATTGATTGAAGATATTAAAACAACACAAGGCAAAAATGCCGAGAAGATTATCGAAAAGTACATGACAACTTTAAAAGGAAGCACAGTTCCACCTCAATTCAGCTTACTGGGTGCGCAGTTTTGGGCCATTTTCAGCTTTGCGCTGGTGGATGAAGATATCCGTCTGAATGATATTTTCCAGGATCACACCATTGAAAATGAATTAAGCAAAATCTATACCTATGATCAGTATGAGGCGTGGTTACAAGGTATCATCCGCCAATTATGTGCGAACCAGCAATGCCAAGAAAGCTTTAAACATAAAATGGCTATCGATTTTATCAAACAATATATCCGTGACAACTACGCAAATGATATTACAATTGCAGATCTCGCAGACAAAGTGTTTATCTCACGTAATTACTTGAGCCAAGTATTTAAGAACGCAACGGGAGAAACGATCAACAATTACATCATTAGTGTAAAAATGGAGGAGGCCAAACGGCTCATCTTGGAAAGAAAACATAAAATTTATGAGGTCGCGAATAAAGTGGGGTACAATAATATCCCGTATTTTAGCACCACATTTCGAAAATACTTTGGGATTACACCTGCCGAATTACTCACATAAGGGCGGTCTTGCAAATGAAGAATATGTTTAAAAGGTATCGAATCGATTATTTACTCTTTGGCGGCTTAGCAAGCTTCGTTGTTATCTTACTGACGATTGTCATTTGGCTAACGTATACCCTTTCAACACAAGAAATGGTGCGGCTTACGACTTATTATCAAAAAGGTAATTTAAGTGAACTATATAACAAAATTGAAATTCAAATGCTCGCGATTGAGCAAATTTCACTGGCTGTATCCCGGAATACAGTAACTTCAGAATATCCGGATCTTACAACGGATTCCTATGTGAATTATCAAAGACGTGAAGAGCTGGAAACATTTTTGAGTAATATAACTTATTCAACGCCTATTATTCAATCCATTGATTTTTATACAAAAAATGCATTTCCATCTAAATCACAGGGACTAGTTTCATTCATTGACATCAATCAAGCAAGACAACAAGACTGGTATGATTCGGTTGGAAATGCGGACTTTGCTTGGATTGGTCAACATACCATCACAACGGTTCAAGGGAAAATTGACGTCATTAGCTTTGCGCGCAAAATTTATTCGAACAGTGGTAAATATCAAGGGATTATGCTCTTGAACTTGAAAGCGTCTTCAATACAAAAACAAATGACCGGTGAAATGCCATCTTCCAACCGTATTCTCTTAGATTCGGGGGGCAGAGTCATTACCTACATTGGGGATCCCTCGTTACAAACGAAGATTAAGTCCTATCTGCCGGACATGGACGATGAAAACGGCTATATCAAAGTTGGATTACCAGGAAATACGGACTCGGCAAGTTCCAAAGAGAATACTTTAATGGTATGGGCTAAGCATTATAATTCTAATAGTACGCTGGTTCAGCTTACGCCATGGAATCAAATTACACAGGGCAGTATTCATATTTCCGTGGTTCTATCTTTTGTAGGCGCTTCGGCGATTCTGATTGCTTTATTATTCACGTTATATTTTTCGAACCTGTTTATCGCGCCGATACGCCAGCTGCTCCATGAGATGGGGAGATATACCGCTAACACGAATAAGGTGAATTTGCCAGAGGATTATCAGAATGAATTTGGCGTTTTATTTTCCGGATATCGTAAATTAATGGATCGAATCAAAACTTTATATTCATCCCTGGAAAATCAATACAAACAACAAAAGAAAGCGGAAATAAAAGCGCTGCAAGCGATGATTAACCCTCATTTTCTATATAACACTTTAGATCAATTGAATTGGATGGCGCTGTCTGCGGGACATGATAAATTAAGTCAAATTCTTGAACTGATGGGAAAAATGTTCAGAATCGGACTATCGAACGGGGAAAGTCTTATTACAATTCGCGAAGAATTTACGCATGCGCTCTGCTATGTGCAAATCCAGCAACTTCGCTGGGAAGAGGGATTGACGGTATCTGTCGATTTGCCTGAACATTTAAAAGAGTGGTATATCCCGAAAATGACGCTTCAGCCTTTTATAGAAAATGCGATTATGCACGGTTTTAATGAACGATTAACCGGCCGAATCGTCATCGGTGCAAAAGAAGAGGGCGGCGAAGTCATCATCAGTATCATCGACGACGGCGTAGGACTGAGAAAAAACTGGCAAGAAGCGCGAGAAGGAAATACAGGCGGGTATGGGATTCGCAATGTCACAGAGCGGTTTGAAGCTTTTTTTGGTACACGTTACCGTGTAAACATTGAAAATAATCCTCTGGCCAGCGGGACTAGAGTGACGATTCATTTTCCAATTCTGAAGTACAAGATTCAAGAGGATTTGAATGTAAGCCTGGGAGGAAGTATCCCATGACGCTGAGTGCTTTGGAAATTATTTTACCAATCGCAGAGGAGATGTGAAATGCCGTGCGTGAGCCGAAACCTTACTGGCGAGATGTACCTCAAGAGTTACGGAAGCAAGTCGAACACAAAATGGCAGGCACGATAAAAAGGGCAACTCGTGTATTTGGCGGATACGGGCCGACCGCAACCTTTCGAATATTTTTAGAAGATGGCAGAACCATATTTGCCAAGGGAGCTGGAAAGGGCTCCATCGCAGAGAATTGGAGAGTGCTTCCAATGGAAGAAGCCGTATATCGTGAAGTTACTGCGATTGCTCCAATATCTCCCCGCTATTTCGGGTCTGTAAGTGTTGATGGTTGGCACCTTTTATTGCTGGAAGATTTAAAAAATGCGAAGAAGGTTCCGCCTTGGTCTGAGGCAATGGCTTTGCAGGCGATTCGAGATATAGCAGCATTTCACGTGCGGGGTCTCTCCGAGGCGGGGAAGGTTGAAGAAATGGGTAGCAAAGGTGTAATCGATAACTGGTTAAACATAAAAAATAACCGTGATGAGAGAGAGTACTTCCTCGGTCTGTTTCAGGAGAATAGAGAAGATGCGGCGGCTTGGTTTGACGCCGTAATTGATCGCCTAATTCCAATTGAAAGTGAACTTATGCGTCCGGACCAGCCTTGGGGGTTAATCCATAAAGACATTCGTTCGGATAATCTCCGTTTGCAAGACGGTTCCTTGATGTTATTCGATTGGGCTTTGGCATGCAGGGGGCCGCTAATATTTGATGTGGGATTCTTCTTTCCGAGTATAGAGGGGGAAGGCGGGCCAACTGCAGAATGTTTATTGCCGGCTTACATGCATGAAATGGCTGAACATGGTATTCACTTTCCCGCATTTGCCATACATTCAGTTGCCGTTGCTACAGCAGGATTTTTCGCATCGAGAGCTGGGAAACCGCCAATACCTCTTCTCCCGCGCCTTCGAGATATACAGCGACTACAATTGGGACCTGCACTACGCTGGTCTTGCAACCTTCTTGGGCTGCCTCAGCCTCCAGCATTCCTATAGAAACAAGGAGCGGTACTGCCATGGCAGCTGCTCCTTGTTTATTTTTTTAGCTTTAAACGATCAAGGTCAGCATAGTTTGTTCCCTTCACGAATACTTCAAGTATTGAGGATCAGAAATCATGCGATTTTTGAAAGAGGGGGAACAGCGTGAAGAAACAAGGTCGCCTATGTATGATGCTATTACTCCTGCTTACGATGTCAGCTTGTTCGTCAGAAAATGTCGTTGTTAACTCTCCGGCCCCATCAGAGCAGCCATCTACCACGGTTCCAGAGCCCACACCAGCGCCACTGCCATCCGTTTCACCCGTTGTGGTTATACCCACACCAGCGCCCACGCCAGCGCCAAGTCAAGCGCCTTCCTTTGACCCACCAGTGCACTTCACCTATCCAGATGCTGTTCGTGGAATTTATGTAACCGGTTGGTCCGCAGGAGGGGAACGTATGACTAAACTTTTGTCGCTCTTGGATCATACAGACCTTAATGCAATGGTGATAGACATCAAGGATGATGACGGTTATATCACATTTAAGCCCAAGGGAAACCTTGCCGAATTTGGGCAGCCGTATATCAAAGATCCCCAAGCGCTAATGAAAACTCTTGAAGAGCATAAGATCTATCCGATCGCTCGAATTGTTTCTTTTAAAGATACGGTTTTGGCGAAAAAACGCGCTGACCTCACCTATTTAGACGGAAATAGTACTTGGCGTAACTCTAATGGTGACAGCTTTATCAACCCATTCCTCAAAGAATCATGGGATCATAATGTAGAGGTAGCCAAATTAGCGGCTGAACTTGGATTTAAAGAAATCCAGTTTGATTATGTTCGATTCCCGGAAGGTTTTGAAAGCAGGGATAAAGTTCTTACCTATTCAATGGGGGATTACAAGGACAAAAAACCAACCAAATTTATTCAAGATGAGCAAGACTATGCTGAAGCCACCAAAAAATATCAAGACGAGTTGTCTTCTCTAGAGAAAAAGTTGACAGATGCTACGAATACCTACAATTCAGCACAAACCGATGAAAATAAAAAAGCTATGGACGATGCTCAAAAGAGCGTATCAAATCTTAAAAAGGCAGCACCCCATACACCGGACTTTAGCGATAAAGCACGTTTGACACAACTTCGTGTTGATGCTGTCAGCGATTTTGTGGCCTATGCCAAAGAACAATTAAAACCTTATCAAGTGCACGTCTCTGTTGATATTTTCGGATATTCTGCGACTTTGCCTGAAGCGCCAGGTATAGGTCAGAATTTTAACCGGATATCTAGCTCAGTAGATGTCATTTCGTCTATGATCTATCCAAGCCACTGGTCTAATGGTTATTTCGGAATATCCAAACCGGATAAAGAGCCCTATAACCTGGTTACTGCATATATGAAGGCAGAAAAAGAAAAGTTTGCGGGGCTCAAGACACCACCTTTATCGCGTCCTTGGATACAAGATTTTACAGCAAGCTGGTTAGGTGCCGGCAATTATATCCCCTATGGAAAGGCTGAAGTAGATGCACAAATTAAAGCTCTAAACGATGCGGGTGTTCATGAATACCTCATCTGGAATGCCAACAATTCCTATTCGGAAGGAGTAACCTATATCCCATAGATAAAAATAAAGGAACTAGCGGAGATATGGGCGTACGCGGCAGGATGGAAAAAGAAATTGAAAAAAGCTCCCCCCCCCGGCCAAGTTGGCGGGGGGATTTTTGGTATTTAGCTTCAAGAGGTCAATATACGACCATCAATGTAAAATGAAAGGGATGTCTAAGAGAGAGGATACGTTTTAAAATAGTTGTTGTGAGAGGGGGAGAGAGACGAAGTTCGCTTTTTCGATACGAAATGTATCGGAAATATGTACAGTTGAAAAGAATGATTCGACAGAGGAGATGTATCACTTGAGAAAAATGACATTATTTTTTATTGTGGCTATTCTGCTTTTCGCCTTACCTGTCAATATCATGGCTAATGAGACGACTTCGGTAGTGGCAGCGGATCCGAGTTTGGTTCTACGAATGGATAATCTACATGTAGCCAGCGGCAGCTCCACAAATCTGAATGATAAAGTGGATGCACTCAAGGTCTTGGATGAGGGAACAATCATTGTTAGATTTCGGTATACCGCCGGTTCCAGCATTATGTCCTTATTTTCACTTAGCAACAATACAATAGCGAATGGACATTTCCATCTTTACATCTCTCCTACCGCCATAGGTAGTGAAAACCGATATGCGGAGCCAGGACAAACGCAAGTCAACACGCATGTAAAAACAGATACGCTCGTTTTGAAGGAAAATGAAGTTCATACGGTCGCCATGGTCATGGATAAAGCCAAAGGCTACAAATACTTCCTGGATGGCGCAATGGTTAAGCAGGATACAACGTCTGCGCGGAAATTTTTGAACAATATCTATGCTCCGAACAGCGCAAAATTAGGACTCACTGAGAGACCAGCCGGTTCCAATCAATATCCTTTTTCAGGTGATATTGATTTTGCGGAAGTGTACAGCAAGCCTCTTGCCGATCAAGATTTGGTGAATATTACCGGTGTAACCAATAAGGTTCCTAGTGTTAATCCAATCCCGGAAGGTGCGAAAATTACGGCACCGGCAAACATCTTCACTCCCGGGTTTATGGGTTCCAGCTACTACCGGATTCCCGCGCTTCTTCAAACGAAGAATGGGACATTAATTGCGGGCATCGACCGCAGAAATAACAGCGGTGCCGACTCACCCAACAATATTGACGCTGTCGTCAGAAGAAGCTTTGACCAAGGCACAACTTGGGAAAACAACGGGATCGTGATCAACGATTACCCGAATCAAGCATCAAATATCGATATGTCGCTTATGCAGGATCAAAGCACGGGGAGAATTTTCTCTCTGGTAGATGGCTTCCCCCATGGTGGAGGGCTTGCAGGTGGATTTGGCAATAATGCTTACAAAGGCACAGGTTTCAAAACGGTAGACGGGAAGAAATATATGTTCTTAACTGATTCCTCCAGCAATGAATATACGATAAGAGAAGAAGGAAAGGTATACGATGCCGCAGGAGCAGTAACAAACTATACCGTTGATATGAAAAGGAATCTTTATTTGAACGGCGTTAAAGTAGATAATGTTTTCGGCCAGAACTCACCGTTGAAAGCCTACAAAACTTCTTACCTCGAGCTTTACTACAGCGATGATGAGGGGGCGACGTGGACAGGTCCTATCGATTTGAACGATGATACAAAAGAGGATTGGATGATTTTCCTCGGAACGGGTCCCGGATCGGGCATTCAATTAACGCAAGGAACTCACAAAGATAGACTAGTGTTCCCTGTTTATTTCTTGAACGATAACAACAAACAAGCAAGCGCTGTCATTTATAGTGATGACCATGGCCAAACTTGGCACCGTGGCGAATCTCCGAATGAAGGGCGCGATGTTGGCGGCGGTGTGATCATTCACGAGAAAGATTTTACGAATTCCTCCCATGAGCTTACGGAATCACAAGTTGTTGAAATGCCGGATGGACAGCTGAAACTATTCATCCGAAATTATTCCGGCTTCGCCCAAATTGCCACCAGTTTTGATGGAGGAGAAACCTGGGATGCCACGGTTGTTACCGAAAATGCGCTTATTGCAGCCTATTGTCAATTGACTGCAATCCGATACAACGGAAAAATTGATGGCAAAGACGCCGTTATTTTCGCTAGCCCTGGCAATTCTTCCAGCCGAATTAACGGGACAGTCCGAGTTGGATTGATCAATGAAAACGGAACCTATTCTAACGGAAGAACTAGGTATACGTTCGATTGGAAATATTCACAGTTGGTTAAAGACGGCACCTATGCCTATTCTAGCCTTACTAACTTGCCGAATGGCGAAATAGGCCTTTTCTATGAAGGAACTGACAATACGAACATGAGCTTTATTAAATTCAATACGGAATATTTGAAATGGCAGCGCCAAGCCGCAAGTCCTGTGCCGAAACTAGCATCTATCTCAGTTGAGTCTCCGAAGCCGGACGGCTATGCAGCAGGTGAAAAGCTGCAAATAAAAACCGTATTCAACAGCTACGCTATGCTGAATGGGAACCGAACGTTGACAGGTAAAATCGGCGGTATGAATGTTGATTTTCAAATGGTAAGCCAGAATCAGTCGGGTACTGAATTCGTTTTCGAAGGTTCGTTCCCTGAACTTACCGCTGGAACCTACCCGCTTGAAGCTGTGTTCGCAACAGACTTAACCATTTATAACGCATATGGGAATACGCTTTCAAATCAAGCAGGCGAAAACAAATTAACGAGTACCATCAAAGCTTTATCCGCAAGTGGCGTCGACAATGCTGCAACTCATTTAACCGGAGAAAACGTTGTTCAACCAGGCAAGGAGTTTGCGGTGCGCTTAGAGCTAAGCGGCCTGGTTCAGAACGTATTTGCACAAGATATTACGCTGAACTACGATGCAAGTGTTATCGATTATGTGTCAGCGAAGTCATTAATCACTGGCGTCCAATTGGTGAATAGCCAAAATCAAACACCAGGCAAATTGCGATTTATCGTTGCCAGCGAAGGGGCTGGGCACGCCGTCACTGGGAATGCGCAAGTGCTGGAACTTACTTTTAAAGCCAAAGATACTCTGCAGCCTGCTACTGCTTCCATATCGGTTTCAAATGCAACGGTGGCCGACGAACATGGAACTGAAACGAATGCAGTCCCTTCTCAGATAAGTGTTCAAGTGAACCCAGCAGCGGTAGGCATCCCGGGAGATCTGAACAATGATGGAAAAGTTAGTATTGGGGATCTTGCTATGATCGCAGCCCACTATGGCAAAGATTCTTTAAGCCCTGATTGGGAGCAAGTTAAGCGTTATGACATTGATAAAAATGGAAGTATCGACATTAATGACCTCGCAACTGTGGCCAGCAAAATTTTGGAATAAATGAGTGCCGAATGATCTGTACCCACCAATCACCTTGTCCATGAAGATATTATTCCCAATCGAGTCGCATAAGGTTTAAGTATCAGGAGATATGCCGCGATGATTCGAAATCCAAATTTGGGGTGATAATCTTTCATGTGGAGTCCGGATAATTATTTTAAGAAATTTTACGAGCGTGTAACTCCCTCCGAAAGTTTTGGGGCGTCTTCACAAGAGGAATGGAGCGATTGGAATGGGCGATTAAAGCGACGATTCGTAGAATTGCTTGGCGGTTTTCCAACGAAGAATTCCGAACTTTTTCCGGTACTTCTTGAATCAGAAGTCTGTGATACTTATATTCGTCAGAGGATTCAAATTCAGACGTATCCTAATCTCTACATGCCGGTATATGTGCTCATTCCGAAAAAACGCAAAGAGCGAATGGGAGCGGTAATTGCTTGTCATGGCCATGGTTATGGAAGCAAGGATATCGTCGGATTAACCAAAGATGGTGAGGAAAAGACGGGAGAGACAGGCTACCAGAAAAATTTTGCGGTTGAATTGGTACGGAGGGGCTATGTCGTAGTCGCTCCGGAATTGCTAGGCTTTGGTGATCGTAAGATTGTAGATGAATCAAGGGAATCAGACTCTTGTAAACGTCTATCAACTTTTCTTTTAGCCATGGGTCAGACAATGGCTGGATATCGCGTATATGAAACACTGCGTTGTGTAGACTATCTACTTACACGGGATGATGTAGACGCGGATCGAATTGGTTGTATGGGAATTTCAGGTGGAGGGCTTGTCTGCTCGTTTGCAGCCGCGGTAGATGATAGGATTTCCGCAGCAGTCGTTAGTGGCTATGCCAACACTTTTCAAGCTAGCATTTTATCAATTCATCACTGTATAGACAACTATATACCTGGTCTGTCCCTAATTGCCGAAATGCCCGATTTGCTCGGTTTGATCGCTCCAAGGCCGCTGCTGATTGAAGCAGGAAAAAGAGATCCTATTTTTCCTAGGCACGCTGCTTTGGAAGCGTTTGAGAAGATTCAAAGCGTTTATCAGCTCCTGGAAGCATCAGAAAATTTGGAATTAGATCTATTTGATGGCGATCATCAAATCTCAGGAAATGTGGCATATGACTGGTTTCATCGAGTTTGGGGCCAAAGTTGAATAAACGTTTATAGGAAGCTGCCGAGCAAAGACTCGGCGGCTTTATTCCATTTTATGTATAGCAAAATAACAGCCCATTTAAATTGGTTATGTACTGGATGGGTTATATCATGTTAAATTGGGTGATGAATTTAGTGACAATATTCTATATACTTTTTTCAGGGTTCCAAGTAAGCAAAGGGGGATTTAGAGAGAAATGGGAAACTTAGTTGACAAGAAAATCGTTATTGCCGGATCCAGGAAAACCGAGGAAATGAGTTTATTGATTCAGAAACAGGGAGGAACTCCACTCGTTCGACCATTGCAAGGGTTACTATATTTGGATGAGACGGCTGTAGAGAAAGAACTAAATTTCTGCTTACATAACAAAGTAGACTGGTTTGTGTTCACAACTGGAACTGGCACAGAAACGCTGCTGAGTGCAGCTGAAAGGCTGGGCATGTATTCAGGTTTGCTGCAAAAAATGAAGGAGGCAAACGTTGCCGCTCGCGGGTACAAGACGAATAATTTGCTTAAGAAATTGGACATAAAGTCAGACGTCATCGATGAAGATGGAACAACACAAGGTTTAATTAACAGTTTATCTTCGCATGATCTCTCGAATCAAACGGTAGTCGTCCAACTGCACGGTGAACCGCAGCCGTCGTTAATTCATTTCTTGGAGGAGCGGGGAGCAAATGTCGTTCAGCTTTTGCCATATCGGCATATTGAACCGGAATCATCCACACTTGAAACTTTGTGTCATGAACTTACGACAGGTTCGATTGATGCTGTATGTTTCACAACAGCCGTGCAAGTGAGGTATCTTTTTGAATATGCAAGACGACAAGGAATTATAGATACAGTCAGACAAGCATTTTCCACAAATGTAAAAGCTGTTGCTGTTGGCAAAGTAACTGCCGAAGCTTTGAAAGATGAGGGTTTGAAACTCGTTATAGCGCCTGAAAATGAGAGGATGGGAGCTATGATTATCGAATTGGTGAAGTATTACAGCCAGTGAGATGAACGATGGCATCGGCACGGAGCCGGTGCCATTTATATTTTTTGAATATTCCTTTACAGGAATATTCCTTTTGTGGTATATTCAATTCAACATCAAGATGACGGTTGTGGTAGAGGAGGATGAGTTGATAAGAAGATACTGATCTCATGAGGTGAGCATCATGTCAGAGAAGAATCCAGGCATTAAGGTGTCGACTCTGAGCGCTCTGGCCGAACCGAATCGCAGGCAAATCATTGAGCTACTGCGCGACGGCCCCCTGACCGTGGGGGAAATCGCCGACCGGCTGGGGCTGCATCAGCCTCAAGCCTCCAAGCATTTGAAGGTCCTTTACGATAACGAGATTGTGGACGTACAGGCCGAAGCCAACCGCCGTATTTATAAATTGCGGCCTGAGCCCTTCCAAGCGCTGGATACTTGGGTGAAGTCTTTCCGCCGCGTCATGGAAGAGAGATTTGACAAACTGGACGATTACTTGCGGGAATTGCAAAACAAGAATGATTCTTAAGATCTTTCAAATTGATGAGGAGGAATTACAATGTCCAACAACGCCATGCTTTCAAGAGTAGAAAATGATCGAGTACTGGTCCTGGAGCGGGTCTTCGACGCACCGCGCAACCTCGTTTTCAACATGTTCAAAGAGGCCAAGCATCTAAAACACTGGTGGGGGCCAAGAGGATGGGAGCTTCCAATTTGCAAGGTTGATTTCCGGGTGGGCGGCGTTTGGCATTTCTGTATGAAGTGCGTCGACGAGAACCAGGGACATTTTTTCGGAATGGAATCTTGGGGCAAAGCGGTCTATAAAGAGATCATAGAGCCCGAGAAGATCGTCTGGGTCGATTCCTTCTCGGATGCCGAAGGTAATACGAACGACTCTTTGCCTTCGACCGAGGTCACATTGGAATTTGTCGATCTTGACGGCAAGACGAAAGTGATTAACCGTTCTGAATATGTATCGGCGGAGGCCCTGAAGACCGTCATGGATATGGGCATGCTGCAAGGTATCACCGAAACGTGGGACCGTCTGGAAGAGCGTCTGAACGAAGTCAAGTAAGACATAAGGGAACGGCCGCCTGGCGTTGAGAGCCTGCGGCCGTTTTAGTTCGGCGAAATATTTGCTGGGGTTCAGTCTGTTAGGCGAGGTTTAAGGGTTGACATTTTGTTTCGTAGTAACTACAATGATTACAACGGTGGTGATGCTAAGTGAAACAGATAAGTAGCAGATTTTCTATTGCTGTTCACATCCTTTCTCTAATCGCCATTTCCAAAGATTGTACCGGCGATTTCATTGCAGGCAGTGTGAATACGAATCCCGTCATCATCCGCAGAATAATGGGGATGCTTAAGAGGGCGGGTTTGGTGGAGATACGTCCCGGAGTAGGGGGCGCAACATTGTTGAAGGATCGAGATCAGATTACACTTCTGGACGTATATCACGCCGTGGAAGTGATCGAAGACGGTCAACTGTTTAATTTTCACGATGAACCGAATCCCAACTGCCCGGTTGGCCGGAATATTGAAGCAGCTCTTCGTGCGGAAATGAAGGAAGCCCAGTCTGCGATGGAACTAAGGCTGGCTCAAGTGAACTTAAGCCAGTTGGCAGATCAGTTTGTGTAATAAAAAGCTCTTAGAGCTTTTTTTATGTCGTCGTTGTAACCATCATTGTTATAACGATGGAATAAATAAATTCAATAAAATGGAGGAGTTAAGATGAAAATTTTAGTAACAGGCGTAACAGGGAAATTGGGATCCATTGTAATAGAGCAGTTATTGGAAACCGTGCCAGCTCATAATCTGGTTGTCAGTGTACGCAACCTGGAGAAAGCGGAAAGCCTTCGCGCCCGCGGCGTGGACGTACGGCATGGGGATTTCGACCAACCTGAAACACTAGACAAAGCGTTTGCTGGTATCGATCGGCTTTTGATTGTGTCCACGGATGGCGACAACGAAACGCGAATTCGTCAGCATGCTGCTGCCGTAACAGCCGCACAGAAGGCTAATGTTGGTTTTATTGCGTATACTAGCCTTGGAAATGCGAGCGAGAACTCGATTTTTCTTGCTCCGGTGCATCGTGCCACAGAGGAAGCCATTAAAAACACGGGGATTCCTTATTCCTTCCTGCGTAACAACTGGTACTTGGAGAACGAGACAGGCAGTATCCAAGCAGTTCTTGGAGGAGCACCTTGGTTAACGTCAGCGGGATCCGGCAAAGTAGGTTGGGCGACGCGTCGTGATTATGCAAAGGCTGCTGCCGCGGTATTGGTTGGCGAAGGTCACGAAAATACCGTTTACGAGCTGTCTGGCAAGCTTCTTACGCAGGAAGAGCTGGCTTCGCTCCTTGCGGGCGTATTGGGCAGGGAAGTTCCCGTTCAACAAGTGGATGACGCCACTTATGCTAACATTATGAGCAGCGCTGGCGTGCCGGAGCCGGTTGTTCCGATTCTGGTTGGGATTCAGAGCGCGATTCGTGACGGGGCTTTGGAAGTCGAGAGTAACGATTTTCATAAGCTGTTAGGACGTCCGACGACGCCGATCGAAGAGGGTCTCCGTCAAATCGTAAGCGAAATTCAGTCTAATTAAGTGTCTGAAACAATTAAGAAGGTTGACCTAGATACCCTTATGCGGGCGGAGGGTCAGCCTCTTTTTTATACTTAAAAAAGGGACTGCGATGTTTAGGTATCGTTATTGGAATGTTTATCCATTTGATTTTTGGTCGAAGGATAATTAATATAGGTAAGGGTAAAATTAAATACTAACCCTCATCAATAGATGAGGTAGAGGTCGCGATGTTGAAGAGTACATCAGAGGAAGTCCAGTAAAGACTGTTGATTCTGATGAAAAGGCACCATCGCCGAAGCCGTGCGGTATACTGACCGTGCTGGGCTGGGGCCGTTTCCGAAAGGGGCGGAACTGTCATGCTGCAGATCCAAAGCAGTGTGTTGTGCTATCTTGAAAAGGATAAATGAGGGAGTAGAAGCTGTCTTTCTTATTTGTTATAAGAGGCGGTTTTTTTGCGTTTATGGCCTTCATTACGACGAAAACTAAAGGAAGACATGTAAAGGGAGAGTATGGAAAGTGAAAGAAAATAAGTTGCGTAGAGGACTGAAATCGCGTCACATGACGATGATTTCACTTGGAGGATCGATTGGAACAGGCTTGTTCCTAGCCAGTGGCGGGGCGATTCATGCTGCTGGACCAGGGGGAGCGTTGTTAGCTTACACCATCATTGGAATTATGGTTTATTTCTTAGTAACCAGTTTAGGAGAAATGGCAACATTTATGCCGGTATCTGGAACATTCAGTACTTATGCAACGAAATTCGTAGATCCATCTTTCGGTTTTGCGCTGGGGTGGAATTATTGGTATAACTGGGCGATAACAATCGCGGCAGAGCTGTCCGCGGCAACGCTTATTATTAAGTTTTGGCTGCCAGATAGCCCCTCATTCTTATGGAGTGCTTTATTCCTGGCCTTAATGGTTGGGCTTAATCTGTTGTCTGTGAAAAGCTATGGCGAGTCGGAATATTGGTTCGCGATGATCAAGATTGTAACTGTTATTGTCTTTATAGGCATCGGTTTGCTAATGATCGTCGGCATCTGGGGCGGAAAGGCAGTTGGTTTTAGTAATTTCACAGCAGGTGACGCGCCGATTTCGGGTGGTTTGCTTGCAGTACTTGGCGTTTGTATGGCTGCGGGCTTCTCTTTCCAAGGAACAGAGCTCGTGGGTATTGCTGCGGGAGAGTCTGAAAATCCACGGAAAAACGTTCCTCGGGCGATTCGCAGTGTTTTCTGGAGAATCCTCTTATTCTATATCTTAGCAATTTTCGTTGTGGGTATGCTGATTCCCTATACGACAGATACATTGGCCAGCGACAGCGTTGCGGCAAGTCCATTTACGATTATTTTCGAAAAAGCAGGCTTAAGTGTAGCTGCTTCTGTGATGAATGCCGTCATCCTTAGCTCGGTGCTGTCTGCTGGTAATTCAGGTATGTACGCTTCTACTCGAATGCTTTGGGTGTTGGCGAAAGAAGGCAAAGCGCCTAAATGGTTTTCAAAAATAAATAAAAGAGGAATTCCAGTCAACGCACTGCTTGCGACAGCTGTATTGGGAATGCTTGCTTTCCTTGCTTCCTTCTTTGGCGATGGACAAGTGTACATTTGGCTCTTGAATGCGTCAGGTATGTCTGGGTTCATTGCGTGGCTCGGCATTGCGATTAGCCATTACCGTTTCCGTAAAGCTTATGTTGCACAGGGGCGTGAACTCTCCGACCTTCCATACCGCTCCAAATGGTTCCCATTTGGGCCTATCTTGGCAGGTGTAATGTGTATGATTGTCATTATTGGTCAAAGTATTAGTGCCTTCTCTGAAGGTCAGGTCGACTGGAAGTTTTTATTTGCTTCGTACATCGGCATTCCATTGTTCCTGATATTGTGGCTGGGTTACAAGTGGAAATACAAAACTAAAGTGTTAAAACTAAAAGAATGCAATTTGAATTCTGAAGAAGAATAGTTTGAAAAATATCTACACGAAGCTGCCGGTAACGGCAGCTTTTTTGCATGAATGAGACTGACTCTATTCACGCGGCTGCGGTTGCAGTTCCTGTTCCTGTCAGTTGCCCTAAAACAAAGAACGTGATACAATCATCCTGACGAACGTTCGGAAGGATGATGAAAGTGACTGCAGATCGGATTAAAGAGATTGCGCTCAAACAGTTCGCCAAAAACGGATATGAAGGCGCATCGCTGGCTGACATCGCAGCGGAAGTAGGCATCAAAAAGCAATCCATTTATACTCATTTCAAAGGGAAAGATGATCTCTTCCTTGAACTGTTTGATCATGTTACGGCGAAGGAAATAAATTTTGCTGTGGATTATCTTGATCGCTATAGAGATCGTGCAATTGACCAGCTTCTGTATGGCTTCCTTATTCAGTATCAAGATTGTTATGAAAAAGACGATAACACTAAATTTTTCTTGCGGGTAGCTTTTTTCCCGCCTTCCCATCTTTATGAGGTAATTGTCAAAGAAGGTTATCGCTATTTAGATACGCTTAAAACGATGTTAATTTCGGTATTCGATCAAGCAATTGCTGAAGGGAGCATTAGTCCTGATGTTAGCAGTGAAGTGGCGACAGTTGCTTTTCTCGCTGTACTGGACGGCATGTTCGTAGAATTGCTATTCGGAGGAGCCGAGCTATCGCTGAAAAGGATTGAAGCTTCCTGGTTCGTCTATTGGCGTGGCATCAAAAAGTAAATCAGCAGGAGGATTGACAACATGAATCGGAATTGGATTTATATATTTATTGGCGCTTTTTTTGAAGTTATTTGGGTCACAGGATTAAAACATTCGGACACGACCTTGACGTGGATAGGCACGATCATCGCGATGTATATCTCTTTTCATCTTGTCATTAGCGCTTCGACCAAGCTGCCGGTGGGGACCGTGTATGCAGTTTTTACCGGCATGGGGACAGCGGGAACCGTATTGGTGGAAATGCTGTTGTTCGGAGAACCATTTAGATTTCTTAAAGTATTCCTTATTCTACTTCTTTTATCCGGTGTATTTGGATTGAAATTTGTGACGAAAGAGAATACTACGAAAGGAGCTGCCGTCTAATGGGTTGGATTTTTCTTGTCTTTGCCGGGATGTTTGAAGTCGTAGGCGTTGTGGGTATGAACCAGATTAATAAGGCGAAAAGCATCCGGTCGTTTAGCCTTTTCATCGTAGGGATTGTCATGAGTTTCGGGTTATTGAGCTTGGCTATGAAAACTTTGCCGATGGGTACCTCTTACGCAGTGTGGACTGGGATTGGAACGGTTGGCGGCGCTATCGTCGGGATGCTGTTCTATGGGGAATCCAAGGATTGGAAACGGATTGTGTTCATCGGCATGGTATTAAGCGCAGCAGTTGGGTTGAAATTAATCGCTTAACCAATTAGATGATTGGAGTGAAGCTGCTTTAACGTTGATAATCAACGCTAAAGTGTTGGGCTGCGCATCGGCAGACAAGGTAACGTTGTAAAACAACGTTACCTTGATGCAAAGGTTGGGGTTTGGGCTCGAGTGGAGGAGTTAGAGTCGTTTTTCAGCGTTAACTCACGCCTGGTTAGGAGTTCAGCAACTTTAACGGTGAAAAACAAAGCTAAATCGTTGGTCTTTGTTCTTCGCATTCACCGTCAAGTTAGCGTTAATCTTCGCAGCCAACATAATCTCCCATAAAAAACTCTCCAATCGGAGAGTTTTTTTACATGCTGGAGGAAGCGATCACCGCGCCCCATTCATCAGGGCTAACGTCTCTAACGTGCTTAGAAAACATCCAATGGTGTCCTTCAATGTCTTGTACCACGTAATGCCGTTCGCCGTATTCCGTTTCATTGAGAGCCTCTACAATGTTGGCGCCAGCCAATTTTGTCCGCTCATAATGCAAGTCGATGTCCTCAACGAATATCATGAGGGTTTGTGTAGAATATCCGAGTTTGGCAGGGCTTATCTGGCTTGGATTCGAATTTTTGAGCATTACCCAAGCACTATCAAGGTGCAAGAGCGCGCCATGGAGCTGTCCGTCCGGCTGTTCGAAACGGTAATACTCTCTGAAACCGAATGTCGCGGTTAGCCAGTTCAGCGAAGTTTCAACGTTATCATAGTAGATGTGGGGCAGCACAATATTGGCGGGTACAGAACGGTTGTTGACCATAGAAAAGCCCTCCTGAATTCCTTATATACTTCATCAAGTATAGCATGTCTCCTTCAAGAATATCCCATAGTCGGAGGAATTGGACACTTATGGGGTGAATCCGATGCCATCACACATCATTTCCCAACTACCTGTAGCGCCAAAGAAGTCATAAAACATGCAAATGCTATAATCGCTGCCCAAGCACGAACCCTATCTAACCGTTCCCACCTCCTCAGAGCTTTTTCCATTTAAAGTTAAAGTAGATTTATGAACTCCAGTGCACATCGAAGGGGTTTTTGTAGCAATTTGCATATTCAAAGGAACCTTTGTCGAATGTCAATTTATTAGCAGGAAGTGTCATCTTTTTGGTGAAATTGTTGCTGACAGCGAATATGTTTGAGTTTTCCTATGGTATGAAATATAGAAATGGGGGGGTAGTTCTATGTACAATCTTTTAATTGTAGATGATGAGCCCAGGCATAGGGATGGTCTTGCGAACCTGATCAGTAAGTTAAAACCGAACTATCAAGTATTTAAGGCAAAAAACGGGAACGATGCGCTTATTATTATGGCAGACCATAAGATTGACATTGTGTTTAGCGATATTCGAATGCCCCAAATGGACGGGTTACAGCTTTTAGAACGACTTGAGTCCTATGATAAACCACCAATCCTCGTCATTCTTAGCGGGTACAGGCAATTTGAATATGCTCAAAAAGCAATAAGTCTAGGTGTCTGCGAATATTTACTCAAACCCATTGATATTGCAACGATGGACAATACATTGGATAAAATTGAAAAAGCTATGTTGGCGAATCAAACCCAGCTGCAAGAAAATGAATATACGATTACGAAGCTAAATAAAACACTTCCAATTTACAACGATCATTTGATGAACCAGTGGGTTCTGGGACATTTAGAAGGAAATAGCTTATTAGAGGTGCAGAAATTACTTCCTCTTATCAATAAAGGCACGGTACTGTTAACAGAGATCAATTCTTTAAAATCTACGTATAGGACCGATGAATTCCAGACGAGACAGCTGGTTAAGGAAAATGTCGAACGAGCTCTAGGGGCTTCATCCCAATCGATTTCCTTTTTTTTGGAGGATCGGAGAAGCATTCTTGTTACAGTGGTCTCTACAAGTGCATGCGACATTCGTTCGACAGAAACTCTTGATAAAATGGGATTGTGCATTCGGGAAATGAAAGAATTCGATTTGGACATCACAATGGCGCTAGGAACGGAATGTGAGGACGTTATTCGACAAGTAAACAAGTCGTTTGCAGATGCAAAACGGGCATTGTCGTATCAATTTTTCCTTGGAAGCGCTATTATAATTGCTTTAGATGATATTATCCCAGCAGCAAGTGAAAAACTGCTAACGAAATATCGAGAAGAAGAGGAGCTGCTGGATGCAGTTCGGGAATCCGATAAATCCAAAGCTATCCGCCTGATTCATACCATTTTCGACAAACAGATTAGCCATGGGCTCCCGCTGCCGGATTCCTTTAAAGAATTTATTCTGCGCATTATGTTGCACGTGGTTCATCATTTCAAAGATGTTATGTTAGAAGATTATTATAAAGAATTATTAAGAAAAACCGAAGACACGATGAAAAATAGTACATTCTTTTTAACGATGAGAGATACCGTAAGTGAGATGCTGAATGACATGATTGACAACATTTTAAATACTCGAAATTGGAAAAAAGAAATGATCATCAAGACATGTTTGCAATTTATCGAAGAAAATTATGCTGAAGATCTCTTTTTGGAATCCATGGCCAGCAAGTTTTATTTTAATACGAGTTACTTTAGTCATTATTTCAAAGTAAATACGGGCATCTCGTTCAGCCAATACTTGCTTCGAACACGGTTAAGAAAAGGAAAAGAGTTTCTGGAAGAGTCTGATTTCAAAATTTATGAGATATCCAAATTAATCGGATTTAAAGATACCAAATATTTCAATCGCGTATTTAAAAAGGAATTCGGGGTAACGCCTGAGGAATACCGAAGAATAGCGTTGAACATGTCCAGCGCGAAAAAATAATAAAGCGAGTTGATGTAAAGTGAGGTCAAGAATTAAATTCCTAGGCAGATTGATGAATAAGCTCAGGTTTAGAGACAAATTAACAATCTCCTATATTTTACTTATAACAGTCCCGTCTATCGTGATCGGTTTAAAATATTACAGCACCAGTTCGCAAATCATTCTGGAAAATGCCAGTAAACATATCTATGAAATTGTCAAAAAAGATAATCAGATCATTGATAACCGGCTTTACAAATTACAAGAAAGTACATTGTCCACGATTTCTAATGTCGAATTGTATACGCTTTTGAATGCAATGGATAAAGATGACGACATGCAATTAATCCAAAGTGACAAGCGAATTAAGGAGATTTTAAATCAATATTTTATTGAAAACGGAGATATTTTTTCCGCAAATCTATTAACCAGCTATTACACCTTCGGCAGTACAAATGTATCCATTTCACAAGAAAAAGTAATGGATTCCAGCGTGTATCAAGAAGCAAAGCAATCAGAAGGAGGACTCGTTTGGATTCCAAATTACGAAGTGTCTCAAATTGTGAAAAGCGGCGAAATACTGAAGAATGAGGAGTACAGTTTATTTGCTGCGGCTCGCACGATCAACAGTACGTATTTCCAAAACGGATCCATCCATTACATGGATGAAAGTATTGAAAGACCTGTTCTGTTAATTAATGTGAAAGCAGCCATGTTTAATAGTGTGTTTGCCGATAGCCTGCCTGTGACCGGGGCGTATACCTATGTATTATCTCCGGAAGGAAGAGTAATCTCGCCTTCGCAGTCCAATCATATCAAATCCTATGCAGATTCAGCTTGGTTTAAAGATGCTGCTTTGAAAAACAGCGGATCGTTGATCAGTACGATTGCCGGAAGAAAAATGCTGGTCTGTTTTGACAGGATGCAAACAACCGGTTGGATGACGGCCGCTTTCGTACCATATGATCAATTGATAGTCAATTTGTCGAACCTCCGAACCTATACGCTATATCTGAGTATATTTCTAATGATTTTGTCGATCATTATCGCCTATTTCCTTTCAGGCTGGTTAACGAATCCGATCAAAAAATTGTTAGTTGCTACCCATTTGATTGGAATTGGGAAGTTCACAACCAAAATCCCCGTCGTATCGGACAAGGAGTTCGGCTTTTTATTCAGTAAATTTAATCAAATGAACGAAAAAATACAACAATTGATAACTGAGAATTATGAGGTGAAATTAAGGGAAAAAGAGGCGGAAATCATGGCCTTGAACCTGCAGCTGAACCCACATTTTCTTTATAACACGTTAAATATAATCAATTGGATGGCGATCGACAAAAATCAGGACGAAATTAGCCGTATGATTATTAGCTTATCCACGATGCTTGAGTATACCGTACATAATAAAAAAGAAGTCGTTCCCCTTTTAGAGGATATGAAATGGTTGAAAGGCTATTTGCATATCATGAGCACTCGCTATGAGGGTATTTTTGGCGTTCAATATGAAATAGATCCCGCGTTAGACAATTGTACGGTACCTAAACTATTTCTTCAGCCGATCATCGAAAATGCGATTATTCACGGATTTGAGTCGCTGGAAAAAGGCGGGATACTTCGTATTGTCGGGTGGAAAAGTGACACGAACGTATATTTTACTGTACAGGATAATGGAAAGGGCATTAGCGATGTACAAATGAAGAAGATTATGGACAGTGATTCGGACCATGTAGGGATTAGTAATATTGATAAACGGATTAAGCTTTTGTTCGGTCAAGAGTACGGAATAACCTTTGATTCCCAAGTAGGTAGCGGCACGAGCGTTCATATCGTGTTTCCTTATGGGATTCATGAGAGCAATGTGGACATTTTTTAGCGTAGAGTCATTTATGATGAAAATATAAGAATAATCCACTAAACCAAAAACTTTCGAATATCAAGATGTAAGCGCATTCGTTATATTGTAATTACATAAGTTAAACCTTATGAAGAACTTAGAGTGATAAGGGAGGAAAGCAAATTGCTACAGAAAAAAAGAATGATGAAACGATCTCTCGTTGTTTTATTCGCATCCATGATAACTCTTACGGGGTGTACGACCAGTACGAGTACCAAAGAGGCGGCGGTATCACCAGCGGGAACATCTTTGCCTCAACCAAGCAAAGAAGCAGCTGCATCACCGGAGGCCAAAAAGGACCCCGTCAAATTAAAGTATACATATTGGGGAAGTCCTCAAGAAAAAACAGCAATTGAGAATGCAACGAAAAAATTCACGCAGAAATATCCATGGATTACTGTCGATCCTGTGTTCATCCCGGAATCGGATTATGACGCGAAAATCACGGCTATGGTTGCCGGTAATGAAGCGCCGGATGCTGGCTATATGCACTCGGAGTTAGGGGAAGCCTGGCAAAATGAAGAGAAGTTTGTCAACTTCAACGATCTGTTTGCCAATGATAAAGAAATTAAAAAATCAGATTTCCTCGATTATATATGGTTCAACGGCACGAAACCCAATTATACATATGCGATAAGTACAGCAGCGGAGTCATTTGCCATTTTCTACAATAAAGATTTATTTGCAGAGGCAAAAGTAGAAGTACCGCCTGCAAAAGCTGAAAATGCATGGACTTGGGATCAATTCATAGCCGTAGCTCAAAAATTAACGCTCGATAAAAATGGTAAAAATGCGGCTGACCCGAGTTTTGATGCAAATAACATCAAACAATTCGGTGTATCATTCGAAAGCTGGTGGGGGCCAATTATGGCGCAAGTCGTCAATAACGGCGGCGATATCATTTCGAAAGATGGCAAAACGTTCGCGCTCGACCAACCGGAAGCGGTTGAAGCGGTTCAAAGACTCGCTGATTTAATCAATAAATATCATGTTGCGCCGTCCCCAACCCAAATGAAATCCATTCCTTCCCAGGCTGTTGCCCTTCAATCTAAAATTGTCGCCATGAGTATGCATGGACAATGGATTAATCTTGATCTTGGAGCGGCAAAAGTAAACTATGGTATCGGCGCATTGCCGAAGATGAAACAAAGCATTGCCATGGGTATTAGCGGTGAAAGCGTTATTTATAAATCTACGAAGCATCTGGAAGAAACATGGATGCTGACCAAATTTTTAGCAGATCCAGCCGGTGCAATAGATTTGTACAAAGACGGTCTGTGGATGCCTACTATGAAAAAATGGTATACGGATCCTGCACTGGTTGCACAATGGGCGGAAAATAATCCTGCACACCCTGAAGGTTTCAAAGATGCCTTTATGAATAACTTGTTGAAAAATGGAGTAGCAAGTCCTGGCTATTATTTGATGAATTTCGGCAAAGTCACTGATATGACATTCTCTGCACTTGATCCGGTTTGGTTGGGTAAAACGACAGCAGAAAAAGCGCTAAAAGATTTGGCACCGAAAGTTCAAGCAGAGATAAAAGGTAGATTTGGTTCAAACTAATCACAGCTTTACGATATCAGAGCGTGGGATATATGATTAGCCGGCATATCTGACATTGTCGGCTAATCTACAAATGAATGCAGGAGAGATCGCAATGGAGATTGGTGTTGAACAAAAAGAAATCATCACGGAATCAAAAAAAATGGTCAAGAAAAGAGTTTATCGGGAACTGATCAGCGGACTTTTGTTTGCTTCACCTGTATTGCTAGGGTTTCTTATATTTGTAATTGGTCCTGTGTTATATACGGTGTATCTCAGTTTTACCAAATATAATATAGTCTCAGCTCCGCAGTTTGTCGGGTTCGATAATTATATTCATTTGCTTTCAGGCAAAGATGCTTTCTATTATCCGGCAGTCAAGGCAACTTTTTATTATGTCATGCTTAGCGTGCCGGCTGGGATCATATTCTCATTTTTCATTGCTATTTTGTTAAATATGAAAATAAGAGGACGAACCATTTTCCGTGCCATATTTTATTTGCCTGTTATTATTCCGCTCGCAGCATCCTCCATCATTTGGTTATGGTTATTGCAGCCGAACTTTGGTATTGTCAATTATTTACTTGAAACGTTTCATTTACCAACTTCGTTATGGCTGTCTTCCGACGCAACCGTAATTCCTACATTAATTTTAATCAGTCTATGGACGACGGGGAACATGATCGTTATTTTTCTAGCCGGACTTCAGAATATTCCCTCTCATCTGTATGAAGCCTTCGAAGTGGATGGAGGTAACAGTTTTCAGAAATTGTTTTACATCACGGTTCCGATGAGTTCTTCCATTATCTTTTTCAATACGGTAATCGGGTTTATTAACGCTTTTCAAACGTTCGTTCAACCGTATGTCATGACGCAAGGGGGTCCGAATAAGGCGAGCTACTTGTATGTCTTGTATTTGTTCAGAGAAGGGTTTCAATTCTCTAATTTTGGAACCTCAAGCGCAAGTGCGGTCATGCTGTTTATAATCATCTTATTGTTCACTTGGATTTTCTTTAAATTCTCAAAATCGCTTGTGTACTACGAAGGGCAGGAAGACCGTAAATGAAAAGAAAACAGTCACTTAAGTTGCTTCTTGTATATGTGATCCTAATCATCGGCAGTGCGATTTGCCTCTTTCCCTTTTATTGGATGGTGAGGACGGCAGTCGTTGATATGGGTGAGATATTTAAAAATCCGCCTATTTTTATCCCAAGTTCGCTTTATTGGGAGAACTTTAAAACTGCGCTCAGCAGTCACCCGTTCCCCCAATATTTTCTCAATAGCATAATCGTTACAGGACTTTCTATTATCGGTGTTTTATTAAGCAGTTCAATTTGCGCGTATAGTTTTTCCAGAATTAACTGGATCGGCAGGGACCGCGTTTTTGGAGTTATTTTAACCGGATTGATGCTGCCGTTCTTCGTTGTTATGATTCCACACTTTATCGGTTGGAAAGTATTGAATCTAACCGATACCTTCGTTCCGTTAATTGCACCTGCATGGTTTGGCGGCGGCGTGTTTAACATTTTCTTGCTTAGACAATTTTTTATGTCGATCCCAAGAGAGATGGATGAAGCGGCGAAGATCGATGGAGCAGGCCATTTGTTAACCTATTGGAAAATTATTTTACCGATAGGCAAACAATCGATGATAGTCGTAGGTTTGTTAACTTTTCTTGCGAGTTGGAACGATTATTTGGGCCCGCTGGTGTTTATAACATCAGAGAAAAACTACACGTTAATGCTTGGATTGACTTTGTTCCAAGGGACGTATTCTGCGCAGTGGAATTATATGATGGCAGCAACAAGCGTTGTCGTATTGCCGTCCTTAATCTTATTCCTCATTGCGCAAAAACATTTGGTAGAAGGCATTGCGATGACTGGTGTGAAGGGGTAAGCGTAATTGGGTTGTACCGTCACATAGCAATTAACTACCTTAAGGGGGTGATCAAAGTAAGCGGAATGACCAATCTAACAGCAACAACTGGTTCATTCCGCTGGAAGAAGTTATATAGGTTGGAGATAGCAGCTAATAAGGGGTAGTATTTGCTTAGTAACTTAACTCTCAATAGGAGGTAACAAATGAGTAAGTTCAAAAAATCAATAGGCAGAAAAATTTTGACTACAACTTTGGTGTTCTCATTAGTTTCAGGATTCAGTACGGCTGTTTTTGCTGCTGATCCAAACTTTGTGAACACGAATGATCCTGGGATGCCCGTGTTCACCAATGCAGCTGGAAATGTCGTGGTGCCTCCTGAACCCGCCACATTCAATGCGAGCAGAAGTATGATGATGGATATGTATCAAGCAGACCTTGCGGCAGGAGGCACTTCCTTCTGGATGGATCGAATCCTCACACGGAAAGGAAATGATCCTACAGGCACCTATTTGATGTCACGGGGCAAGGCTTTGTATATGTATGCGAACAGCGCCACTGTCATTGGATTTGGTAACAATATGGCCTATTTTGATTTGCTGAATCAAAAAGGGTACTCGATCCAGATCCCTGGCGTGACCTTCACGCAGGATGCAAACAAAAGAGTTCAGACGCCAAGTTACTGGTCTGCCTTTTATAATGCCACCGGATATACTCTGGAAGAAACCAAGTTTATAACGGATAATAACGTGGCAATCGATAATGTAACGATCACGAATACCGGTACGGCGTCTAAAACATTTGATTTAACAGCAGATTCCCCTTTTGCTAAAACGGCATCCAGTGATGGCACGGAGCTTACAGGTACATTTGATGTGAGAAATAATTTGACCAAAGTATTCCCACGGTTCAGTGGAACAGGCATGACAGCAAGCAATGGAATTTTAACCAGATCCATTACTTTGGCGCCTAATGAAAAAATTACGCTTAAATTCCAAATGGGTTTCATCACAAATGAAATCCCAGACTCGCTCATCGATTACAACCGATTTAAAGCTTATGATGCGAATACGGCTTATCTGACTCAGCTTCGCGAGTATAACAAATGGTGGGCTGATAACGTTCCGTACATCGATGTTGCGGATGAAAATATTAAAAAGATCATTTATTACAGATGGTGGTTAAGCCGATTTAATTTTCTCGATGCCAACATCCCGGGGAATGACTATCAATTCCCAATCTCTGTAGAAGGGGCACTAGGCTATAATAATGCCATTGTATTAACCCAGCCTATGCACATGCAGGATCTTAAATATTTCAGGAATCCGATCTATTCGTATGGAGATTGGGTGTCGGCCGGTGAAACTTCCAGGGACAGTCTGTTCACAGATAATCCGGGGAAACCGTCCAACTGGAATAACAGCTATTCCCAATACATCGGGGATTCCGCTTTTCAAACGTATGAAGTCCATGGCGGTCAAACGAAAATATTAAATAATTTAGCACGGTATTCTGAAAAAGATGCGAAAGGTCAGTTAGATCGCTTCGATACGAACAAAGACGGCGTTATTAATTATGATTGGGGCTCGTTGACAGGGAACGACGCGGATGGAAATGCTTTTCACTATTATGAAAAAAGAGGAAACATCAATCAGAATCGTACTGAAAGCGCTTTCGTATATGGAAATGCCATGGCTTCCGCAAAAGCTTACCAGCTAGCCGGCAACACGGAGAAGGCCAATGAAATGTTCGCTTTTGCAGATAAGCTGAAAACTTCATTCTTGTCCATTATGTGGGATGAATCATCCAAAATGTTTTTGCAGAAGGATTTATTAACTAATACGTTCATTCCGTGGAAAGAAGCGAACAATTACTACGCGTTCCAAATGGATGGACTTGTTCCTAAAGACGATCCTAAATATTTGGAGTCACTTCGCTATTGGGGAGATCCCGCTGAATTCCCTGTATTCCCATTCTATACGGCAAATCAGAAGGATAAGGCTCTATCCGTAGCGGCAGGCGTTGGCGGTTCCAATAACTTCGCCAATCTGAATGCTTCAGGTAACATTAGACTCTTTACTGAAGTGCTTAGAAAATATCCGAACCAACCTTACATTACAGCAGATATGTACAAGAAATTGATGTACTGGCTGGGATGGTCCACAGCCTATCAAGGTAATATTAACTATCTGGACAACAATGAGTATTGGTATAACTGGAACCCGACGACCAAGCAAATTGGCGGAAGATCCGGTATTCATCACAACATTCTAGGAAATTATAACTATTCCATGATTGAGGATGTTATGGGTCTTGTACCGCGTACAGATGCAACGGTTGAATTGTGGCCGATTGATATTGGTTGGGATCACTTTACCGTGAATAACCTGCGTTATCATGGTAATGACGTAACGATTGTCTGGGATAAACCAGGTGATGGAACTACCTATTATCCGAGTGTTCAAGAAGGATATTCGATGTATGTGAATGGTACGCTAGCGTTTAGAACGGATAAACTGGCTCATTTGGAATGGAATTCGGCTTCAGGTGTCGTATCGATCTTAGACGGCAGTGGGGCAACAGCATCGGTACAGAACAGCAATCCACAAATGAAAAGTGCAATGGATGTTGATTTGAACACGTATGACAGGGCGGCAGATTTGTTCCAGAAGGCTGGCGTGGATTTAACACCGGAAACAGGCAATGCTGCAAACCTGGCGTTGAGTTCAACGATGACGGCTTCTTATACACATCCGCTCACATCTGCATCAAATGCTAAAACAGGATTTACAATCAGCGGTAACTTCTTTACCTCCGGTGCGTTTAGCGCGAATCCGCCTATTTGGGGATCTAAAGGATCGACAAATGCACAAGACTGGCTAGAGTCTGATTTAGGATCACCGAAAACATTTGATGATATCAAAATTTACTACTATAACGACAAGCCGGATATTTTCTACAGAGAGCCTTCCATGTATACGGTCCAATACTATGATGAATCAACTTCGTCATGGGTTGCTGTTCCTAAACAATTCAAATCTCCAACTCTGGCGAACTATAATCATATCCAATTCCCACCGATTACAGCGCAGAAAGTTAGAGTTGTGATGACGCCTAAGCCTGGGTCAAATGTTGGGGTAAAAGAGCTCCAAATATTTAATACAGGCGTTAAAGCTCCGGATGCTGTCAATACGCCGCCGGTAGTGACTGTTCAACAAGATACGACAGCGAAAATTCCTTTAAAAGCGAAGCTGCTGGTCAATATGACGGATGACGGTTTACCTTCCGGCACGCTAGCTACCAGTTGGGCACTGAAAAGCGGAGTCCAAGGCGGCCAGGCTGTATTTACCAAAGATGCAGCGGGCAACACGATTGCTACTTTTAACAGAGCAGGCAACTACGTTTTAACGCTTACGGCTACGGATGGTGAATTGTCTACAATTGTGGACGTCGCAGTCACAGTAGATCCTCTTCCAAATGCTGTGAATGTGGCTTTAACGGCTACGCCTTCGACTTCCTTTGTTTCCACTTGGGAAAATCTGCTGGCCATCAACGACGGTCGTGATCCAACAAGTTCTACCGATAAAACGGGTGGTGCTTACGGTAACTGGAATAGCAGCCCAAAAACACAATGGGTAGAGTACACTTGGGGAACACCAGTGAACATTTCGAAATCAGATGTCTATTGGTGGACAGATAACGGTGGTATTCTAGCGCCTACTGACAGCAAACTTCAATATTGGAACGGCACAGAATATGTGGATGTTCCTAATGCAGTCGGTAACGGGGTTGCACTCAATAAGTACAATACAACAACCTTCTCGCCAATCACGACAACAAAATTACGCATGACGATCACAAGAGGCACGCAATGGACAGGAATTTTGGAATGGAAGGTTTACGCTGCTCCTACATCTAGTGTTAAACCTGTTAAAGTAAGCACACTCCATGACGTACTGCCAGTCCTGCCACCGACAGTAACGAAAGTTTTTGAAGATGGTACGACTGCCGCTGCAAGTGTAATCTGGGATGTTGTAACGCCAAGTCAAGTGGCGACTCCTGGAAGTTTTACAGTCAAAGGCACAGTGGACGGAACTAATATTGAAGCTGAGGCTACTGTCTATGTAAGGGTAACGAATGACGTAACGATCAACAGCATTCCGGATGAAAACATTTCCGTAACTGCTGGAAAACCACTTGTTTTACCATCGGTCATCGAAGCGTTTTATAACGATGGCTCCATTGATAATATCAATATTAAAGTAACATGGGATGCGTTTGATCCGAACTTATTGAACCAACCGGGTACATTTACAATCCTGGGCCATGTAGCTGGCACTTCCGTATTGGCGAAAGCAAATGTGACGGTATACCCTAGAACGATTACATCCTTCACCGCTGCAACTAGCTCAACTGTTGCTGGTGTAGCACCTGTATTACCGCAAACGGTAAATGCGGTATACGATAATGGTACAACTGGACCTGTAAACGTTGTATGGAGCATTACTCCGGAGCAATATGCTGCCGCAGGCACAGTTACTATCAATGGTACCGTTGCTGGCACAAGTATTGTACCGAAATTGACGTTAACTGTTACAGCCAAAGCAATAGCTAGCATTGCTCCGGTAAATGTAACAACGGCTCCGGGTACTGCCCCAGTATTGCCGACAGTCGTAACAGCAACGTATAACGATACGACAACAGCAAACGTTAATGTAACATGGGCTTCCATTGATCCAGCCAAATATGCTGCAGCTGGCACGTTCAGTGTGAACGGCACCGTTGCTGGCACAGCAGTGAAGGCGGTAGCTAACGTAACCGTTGTAGCCGCACAAGCTGTTATTACTAGCATTAACCCTGTGGAAGTATCAACAACCGCTGGAACTGCGCCGGTATTGCCATCTGCCGTGACAGCAAATTATAACGATTCGACTACTGCCTTACTAAATGTAACTTGGGATGCAATTGATCCTGCGAAGTATGCTGCGGCCGGGACGTTTAGTGTAAATGGTACGGTTGCGGGCACTTCGATTAAGGCAGTGGCCAATGTGACAGTAAGTAATGTGAATGTTACTACATCGACATTAATTGGTCCTGAAGCTGTGAATCAAGAACAACGGTTTGATTTGACTGTGGGTGTAAGCAGCCTGCAATCCAGCTTTACGACAATGGATGTCATTGTGAAATATGATCCATCCAAACTGGAATTCGATACGGTATCCAATGGTAATGTCCTCTCCTTAGCTAACAGTGCACTTAGCACGCTGAGAGACAATTTCAGTGTCTTGGGTACAGCGATCAAAGCTCAAAAAGGGGAAATTCGGATCATCTTGGCTAGTGTAGGCTCGAACAATGCCATTAGCAATCCAGGTGATTTATTAACTCTTCACACCAAAACGAAAGCTGGTGTTGAGCCAGGAATCACAACCGTATCGTTAGTTGACTTCAATGTTTCTAACGAGGGTTCAGCTACGCAAGTACCTGGCGTATCGCTCAACATTCAAATCAATGTCGTTGATAAGGCAGATCTGAACGCCGCTATTGCTGCTGCACAAAATAAACATGACAGCGCGACGGAAGGTACACAGGTCGGACAATATCCAGTCGGATCTAAAGCGACATTGCTAACAGCGATTAACAGCGCAATGGCAGTAAGCAACAACGCTGCTTCTACACAGACAGAAGTAGCAAATGCATTAAGCGCTCTGAATGCAGCCGTCACAACATTTAATAACTCTGTTATTACTGAAACTGATCCGGAGCCAGGTACTGTCAACAAAGCGGAACTTGCCGATGCAGTTACTCTCGCACAAAGCAAGTATGATACAGCCGTTGAAGGCGACAAACTCGGTAAGTATGAAGTCGGATCTAAAGCGACACTGCTGGCAGCTATTACTAGCGCTAAAGTAGTACTTGAAAAATCATCTTCCAGACAGCCGCAAGTGGATGCAGCGAAGGTTGCTTTGGAATCGGCTCTGCAAACTTTCTCAACGCAATTTATTACATTGGTTCCTGGTGAGACAAAAATCACGATCAAAGACCTGTCCATCATCGCTAAGTACTACGGAACGAAGTCAACTGACGCAAACTGGAGTCAAATTGAAAAAGCAGATATTTACAACACAGGTACAATTGATATCCAAGTCTTGGCATCTGTTGCGAGAATGATTATCGACGATTGGATGTTAGAAAACTAATCTAATGAGTGGGGAAGAGGGTGGAGTTTCAGCCATCTTCCCCTCTTTCATGAAAAGGACGAAATGCGGTTCAAGTGTGAACAGAAAGGTGATGTAGAGTGAAACTTTTTTCAAGAGTATGTTCGGCATTCATGTCTATCGTGATTGCGGTACCCTTTATAGCCTCTACAGGAACGGCATTGGCAGCTGATCCTGCGGATTACCAACTTGATGTCAACACGGCACAGCGTGGAGCTACGATTAGTCCAAATTTAAATGGGATTTTCCTGGAAGATATTAACTATGCTGGAGACGGAGGCCTATATGCCGAGCTTGTTGAGAATCGTTCTTTCGAGTTCTTGTCTGCTACCGGAAGTACGGCTAACTCAACTGCCGCTCCATTGTTTGCTTGGAAATTAGTACAATCGGGCGGTGGAGCGGGCACAATAACGGCAATGAAAACGAGTCCTTTAAATGCGAAAAACCCAACCTATCTCCAATTAAATGTGACTACACCTGGCGATGGCGTTGGATTTTCAAACGATGGATTCGATGGAATGGCTGTAAAGAATGGAGACAATTACGATTTTTCCATCTACTTGCGAAGTAGTGAGACGTTAACAGAGCCGTTGACAATCAGTGTGATGGACCCAAATGGGACGCAATCGTACGGTCAAGTACAAATTGCAGGCTCGGAAATCACGAGTACTTGGAAAAAATTCACGGCAACTATTCAGGCGACCGGCTCAGCAGTGAATGCCAAGCTGTTCTTGAAAACCAAAAACGTGGGGAAAATCGATGTTGATATGGTGTCACTTTTCCCGCAAAAAACATGGAAAAATCGTCCTGGCGGTCTTCGATCCGATCTCGTGCAGATGCTTGCTGACATGAATCCTAAATTTTTGAGATTCCCGGGCGGCGCTATTGTTGGCGGTAAAAACATGGCCAATGCTTATAATTGGAAAAATACGATTGGCGATGTCGCTGAAAGACCAAACAACATCAATTTCTGGTCCACGGCAAACCGTGGCGAGAAAGGGGCTGCGCCTACACAAAATCAATCGGGCGGATTAGGTTTCTACGAATATTTCTTGTTGGCTGAAGATCTTGGATCGGAGCCGCTGCCGGTTGTCAATGTCGGCATGGTGGAGCAATTTTTGGTTGGCGGACCTAACACGCCTTTGAACCAAATTCAACCGTATATACAGGATGCGCTTGATTTAATTGAATATGCGAATGGAGATACGTCGACAGAATGGGGCGCTAAACGTGCTGCTGCCGGTCATCCGGCACCGTTCAATCTGAAATATATGAGCCTTGGCAACGAACATTGGGGACAGGATTACTACGATCGATATCCATTGTTCTATGATGCGATCAAAGCCAAATATCCGTATATGAATCTTATTTTTTCAACTGGTGGCAGTGCTGACGTTGCCGCAGGCTGGAATTGGATTAACGATCCGTCTAAAGGTAAAGGAAGAGCAGAGGTCATGGATGAGCATTATTACACCAATGCCTCATTCATGTTGAACAATACAAATAGGTATGATAGTTATGACCGTAATTCCAAACAGGTTTTTGTTGGTGAATACGCCGTTAAAAACGATGCGGGATCTGCAAATAACGGGGACGGCAATACAGGCAACTCTATGAAGGGAGCTCTTGCCGAAGCGGCTTATATGACTGGCTTAGAGCGCAATGGAGACATTGTCAAATTCGCATCCTATGCGCCAACGTTTGCTAAGTTAGGAAATGGAGGAGGAAATACTTACACACAATGGTGGCCTGATCTCATTTTCTTTAATAACTCAAAGGTCTATGGGACGACGTCTTACCAAGTTCAGAAGTTATTCAGCAGTAATACAAGCAAAAGTTCTTATGTATTGCCAAGCACATTAACGAAAACAAATTCGAATGCTCAACAAGGCGTATACTCGGTTGTCAGCAAGGATCTCACGAATGGGGATATTGTTGTCAAACTGGTGAACAATTCCAATACGGCTCAGAATACACGCATTAATTTGAGTGGAATCAATGCAGCCAACTTATCATCGGAAGGAACGGCAACAGAACTTGCAGCAGGCGCGCTGACCGACGAAAATTCATTAGCTAACCCAACGAAAGTATCTCCACAAACGAAGACGATCTCAAATGTAGGAACGCAGTTCGATTATAGTTTGTCGAAATATTCTGTAACGGTATTGCGGCTGCACACCTCAGGCGACAATCCGTTGGATATTCTAAGTATTCCATGTATCACTCTGGATTCTGCAGTAAATAAAGCTCCAAAACTGCCGACTTCCGTAACAGCGATTCTGAAGAATGGCAGTACAACGAAAGTTGCTGTTACATGGGATCCAATTGATGTTAGTAAATTCTCAACCGTTGGGAATATGTTCACTGTAAACGGGGTTGTCCCAAGTACATCTGAAAAAGCAATGGCCATTGTAACCGTCATTGATACTCCGACAATAACAAGTGTTGCCCCTGTTAATGTCTCCACAAGAGCGACGGTAGCACCGTTCTTGCCAAGTACAGTGAAGGCCAATTATTCGGATCAGAGCAGTGATTATTTACAAGTAACATGGGAAACTCCAAATGCTGCTAAATATGCACAAGTTGGAACATTCACATTGGAAGGTACCGTAGCAGGTACAACCATCAAAGCGATAGCTAATGTAACCGTAACACCGGGACCTGCTCCAGGGACAGACTTGATGCTCTGGTACAAATTCAACGAAGGTAGCGGCACGACAGTAACGGATTCTTCCAATAAGGGGAATACGGGAACTTTGAAGACGACAACTGGAGGATCAGCGACTTGGATTCCAGGAGGTCACGACGGGGCAGCAATCAACCTTAATGGTGGCAAAATTGACGCCGGAACTAGCCGAGACCTGCAGCCTGCTGATATCACCGTTTCTTTCTGGTTTAAGAGAACGGCCAGTATTAGTGGCGAGCAAGTCGTCGCATGGTTCAAACCCAATGGTAATTATGCCGGTCAAGGTTGGTATATAACCTTAAATGGCGCGATTATCATGATGCTTGACGGAACAAACTTATTCAAAGTAGCTCAAACACCAAATAACTTTTTCCCATTAAATGAATGGACGCATGTAGCCTTCACTTTTAATTCTGTTACTAAACAAGGAGCTATTTACAAAAATGGTGTAGCCCAACAAGTAGCAGTTGAAGGAGCACTCAACAGTATTACTGCAACCAGCGATCCTAAATTAATTGGTGTTAGTGGTTATTCGGATGGCGCACCTTTAAAAGCAGGTGTATTGGATGATTTCCAAATCTACAACTTGGATAAGAGCCCTACGGAAGTTCAATCTATGTATCAAGGCAAGCAAATTACAAGCATCAACGATGTATCCGTAACAACTGAAGTGGGCACAGCGCCGGTATTACCAGCGGTTGTTACAGCGGTGTACAGTGACACAACGACAGCAGACGTAAATGTTGTTTGGGATGCCATTGAAGCATCCAAGTACGCACAAACCGGTACGTTTACTGTCAATGGGACGGTAGCGGGTACAAGTGTAAAAGCAAAAGCAAACGTCGCCGTAATTTCAACAGCGCCGACATCAGCAACCATAACAGGACCGACTTCTGTTGAAAGCAATCAACCAATCGATTTGAATGTTGGTGTGGATCATCTGCGTACCAGCTTCACAACGTTGAATATGGTGCTGAATTACGACCCGAGCAAGCTGCAATTCCACACAAAAACGAATAGCAACGGTACTCTTTCCTTGGCGGATGATGCATTAAGCTCTTTAAAGCCTAATTTCCGAGTTCTGGATACAGGCATTAAAGCCGATAAAGGCCAAATTCTGATCCTTATGATCAGTGAGGGAGCGAAGAATGAAGTCAGCGAAGCAGGTCCTCTGTTAGCCGTACACTCAGCTGCCAAAGCTGTCAGCGAGACGGTAACGACAAGCGTGTATGTATCTGACTTTGAAATTTCCAAAGACGGTGTAAGTACGAACGTCAAAGGCATGTCTCATGAAATTGAAGTAAAAGCAGCCAGCCAATCCGTTGATAAATCAACTTTGAACACAGTAATTGCTAATGCTCAAAGTAAATATGCAGCGGCTGTGGAAGGTTCCCAATCGGGTCAATACCCAGCTGGCTCGAAAGCCACTCTCTTAGCAGCTATTAATAGTGCGGCAGCTGTATATGAAAACTCGGCATCTACACAGGCTCAAGTAGACGCTGCAGTCACAGCGCTGAATACCGCTTTGGCAGTGTTTGATAGCTCTATCATCACTGAAAACGCGGACAAAACTGCTCTGAACTCGGCGATTGAAAAAGCACAGGCTAAGTTCGACGATACAAAAGAGGGTACAAGAATAGGTTCGTACCCGGCAGCAGCGAGAACAGCTTTGCAAACAGCAATCAACAGTGCAAAAGCCATTAACAGCAGTTCATCGGCCTCACAAGGTCAAGTAGATGAAGCGACAAGCACATTGAATACTGCAGTACAAACCTACTTGTCATCCTTGATTACTTTAATTCCAGGCCAAATGAGTGTTACTGTCAATGATTTGTCCCTGATTGCCAAGTATTATGGAACGACGTCTGCGGATGCAAATTGGAGTTTGATTGAAAAAGCTGATATTTATAATAAAGGCGTAATTGACATTCAAACTCTGGCAGCTGTGGCCAGAATGATTCTCGATGACTGGTTAAACCAGGAATAGTCAGATTGCAAACCGAAAGACCTGTCATTATCAAATGGCAGGTCTTTTGGTTATTCAGATATTGATCTTGTTCCTTATATATTTCTAACGAACTTTCTCCGAAAGTTAAGGGGTGAAATCCCTTCGTTATTTGAAAAACAGTAAGAAAAGTAGGAGCCGTACTGGAATCCAACTTCTTCAGCGATGCGTGTCATCGACCAATTCGTTTGAATGAGGAGCTTTTTCGCTTGTTCGATACGGTACTGGAGCAGGTAATCCATGGGTGTGACGCCGTACACTTTGAGCATACATTTTGCCAAGTAATTGGGGTGGTAGTTGAGTTCTTGCTGCAGGAGCGTATTCGTGATTTTCTGGGCAAAGTGTTGGCGAATAAACAGTTCAACTTTTTCGGCTAGATGGAAAGCCGAGACATCGGATCCCGAAGCCAGATCACGATCGATCAACTGCATGAATTGTTGAAAGGCGGTTTGCCTTTTCCAATTTCGCAGCGATCTCGGCTCTTCATCCAACAGGAAAAACTGATCTAATATGTCCTGCGCCTTTTGGGACAGATTCATAAACTTTGGAATAAAGATCGAGCATACCTCGCTGTGATGCAAATAAGCATTTTGCTTATGGTTGTTAATAAGCGTATTCCGATTGTCTAGACACGCCTTCATACTGCTGCATTCTTCCCAAGCACCGAACGTCTGGAAATGAATCCAGATGATTGTCGATTCACTTTGGCACGGCAACGTACCGTAATGGTTCGCGTCAGGCCTTAAAATAAGCGCGTCCCCTTTCTTAAGCTCCCATTCCTGAGTTCCTTCGCCTATATGTAAAATGCCGTCCGTCACGACAATTAGATCAAATACGCCGATTTGGCTCCTATTAATGTGTTGTTCACCTTCTTGATAAATTGCGCGTCCGCAATCTATGAAATAAGGAACTGGAGGAGAAATAAAGTGAAGGATCGATGAGAAGTTCATATGTTGAACCCTCCTATGACAAAGTTGTAATTTTTAAAAAAGTGGTTGTAAATTGCTATTTAATTACCATCTTACACCATGTATGATAAGCATGAAAGCGCTTGTTGTAATCCGTCAATTTCAATAAAGCAAAGGGGACTCCATTCATGACCATATCCATCTCCAGACCTATTTCCTTGAAAGATGTGCATATAACGGACGATTTTTGGTCGTCTTATATTCGATTGGTTCGAGAAGTTGTCGTGCCATATCAATGGGAAGCGTTAAATGACCGAGTAGAAGGGGCAGCGCCAAGTCATGCGATGAAAAATTTTAAAATTGCGGCTGGTTTGGAAACCGGAGAATTTTACGGCATGGTGTTTCAGGACAGCGATGTGTCGAAGTGGCTGGAAGCGGTTGGCTATTTATTAGAGACCGGAGGGGATCCAGAGCTGGAACGGTTGGCCGATGAGGTGATCGATATCATCGATAAGGCACAGCAGAAGGATGGTTACTTAAACACGTACTTTACACTCAAAGAACCTGACAGCCGCTGGACGAATCTTGCAGAATGCCACGAGCTTTACTGTGCAGGTCACTTTATCGAGGCAGCCATTGCTTATTACAAGGCGACAGGAAAACGGAAAGTGCTGGATGTTGCCTGCCGACTAGGCGATTGCATAGATCAAGTATTTGGAAGCGGACCAGACAAATTGAACGGCTATGATGGACATCAAGAAATAGAGTTAGCGCTCGTCAAGCTCTACAATGTCACGCAGGAAGATCGATATTTGAGACTAAGTCAATTTTTTCTGGATGAAAGAGGTAAAGAGCCGAGCTTTTATGAAATGGAATATCATCGCCGCAGCATGAAGGTACATTTTCCGATGTTAGATATCGTTCATGACCGAGCTTACAGTCAAGCGCATGTACCGATTAGGGAACAACAAACGGCAGAGGGGCACGCGGTTCGCGCCGTTTACATGTGTACAGGAATGGCCGACGTTGGGGCGGCAACAGGGGATGCCGAGTTACTCGAAGCTTGCCGCAGATTGTGGAAAAACATAGTAAATAAACGCATGTACATTACAGGAGCCATAGGCTCGATGGAACATGGTGAATCGTTCTCGCTCGATTATGATCTCCCTAATGATACAGCGTACGCGGAGACTTGCGCCTCGATTGGATTGATTTTTTTCGCCCAACGCATGCTGCAAATCGAACCAAAAAGCGAGTACGCCGATGTCATGGAGCAGGCTTTATACAATACCGTGATTAGTGGCATGTCTCGTGACGGCAAGCGGTTTTTCTATGTGAACCCGTTAGAGGTATGGCCAGAAGCCATTGGCAAAAACCACAATGTAAACCATGTGAAGGCAGAGCGTCAAGGATGGTTCGGATGCGCTTGCTGTCCTCCTAACATTTCACGCTTGCTCGCTTCATTGGGCCAATATATTTACAACATCCAAGGACGTACCGTATATGCAAACCTGTATATCGGAAACCAAGCAACAGTGGATATCGAGGATCAACAGGTGAAGATAACTGCGGAGTCTCAATTTCCTTGGGATGGACTTGTCCGATTTCAAATTGATGCTGAGAAGGAGATTGATTTCACCCTCGCATTGCGTATTCCAAGTTGGAGTAAGGATGCGAAACTGGTTGTGCAAGGAGAAACGATTTCTCTCCTCGAAGTTTGTAAAAATGGCTATGCTTATATCCATAGAAAGTGGCAGCCAGGAGATCATATAGAACTTCTTCTGCCAATGTCGGTCAATCGGATGACAGGGCATCCTAACGTTCGTGCAAACATTGGGAAAGTCGCGCTGCAGCGCGGACCGTTAGTCTATTGCTTGGAGGAGGCAGATAATGGTCCGTCCCTGCATCAAGTATTTTTAGAGCGCCGGCAAGAAAATGCGTATGAGATTGCATTTGAGGCAGAGCTGTTAGGAGGTCTTCAGACGATTACCGTTCCAGCAAAACGGATTGATTCCAACGGCTGGGGAGAACATCTGTATAGGGCTAACATGGAGACTTTTATGAAGCAGGATACTCTGAAGTTTATTCCTTACTATGCATGGGCGAATCGAGGTTATGGTGAAATGACGGTTTGGGTGAAAGAGGAATGAAACGCGTTATAGAGCCAAGGCCTTCTCCCGTCCAAGGACGTGAGAGGGCCTTATTTGTCAGAACATTACCACGCAAATGTCATCGTAACAATCACTAACAAAATAAAGAGTACCAAAATTGCTGCAGCACTTGTGCCGCCACATCCTGCTCCTGCTGAAACACCCATCTTCGTCAACCTCTCTCTTCTTGAATTTTGACTTCCTCAGAGATGCCTTTTCTTAAACTAAATGCTGAATGCTGTTAAAACAATGACTAACAAGATGAAAAGAACAAGTACAATTGCTGTTGACGTATATCCTCCGTATCCACCAGTTGAACAAGCAGCGTAACCCAATAAAATTACCTCCTTTTGGCATTGTGTATGATGACTATATAAAGTACGAATCTGCTTCTATAAATGTTTGGACGATATAACCAATTACTTTTACCTAAAAATTCATCCAAGTAGATCTGATCCAATGAACCGTAAAATAGCGAAGGAGCTGCCGTCAGGCAGCTCCTTTTAGCACATATATTTCCACTTCAATAAAATACCCTGTTCATCAGAACATCCAGCGCACGTTCAATCTCTTTCAATTCTTCATCTGTTACGGTACCGATTCTCTGGACGAACTGGGATTCAACACGCTGAAAAACTTCGTTCATCATCGCTTCTCCTTCTTGTGAAAGTCGGATAGATTGCTTGCGACGGTCTTCGGCATCGACAATCTTTTCACACAAATGTTTTTCACTCAACTTCCTAAGCTCACGGCTTGTGTTAGGCATGGACATATGCATACAGTCGCTGATCTCGCTAAGTGTAACGGGTTGGCTGACGGCAATGTATTCTAGAATCTTATATTGAACTGGCGTGAGCGCTTCTGATCTCACATCCTTTGTCATATCATTCGTTATTTGATGGACTGCAGCCGTGAAGGCCACGAATTTCTGAAACAGTACGTTCTTCACCACACGATCACCTCATACTGAACAATAGCAGAATAATTATCAAATAACAATTATCTTTTGACAACTAAAAACGGAGTGTGTTACGATTTACTTATCAAATGATAAGTAAAGGAGTGTCGAAATGAAAACGTTGATTATTTACACACATCCAAATCATCAAAGTTTGAGTTATGCATTTTTGCAGAAGGTCGTCCAGGGGAGCAGTGAGAATCCGAAAATAAATGAAGTAAGGGTATTGGATCTATATGAGGAGGGATTTAATCCGATCCTGGTTTTTTATGAACATAAGCGCCGGAGGGATATGCATGCCGACCCTGATCTTGCTGTTTACAGGGAACAACTCAAATGGGCTGACAAAATCGTTTTTGTATATCCGATCTGGTGGGGACGACCTCCAGCTATGCTCATGGGATATATCGACCAGATGTTTGCTTCCGGATTCGCATATAAGGATCAGGGCGGTTTATTGCCGGATGGACTTCTGAAGGGGAAGTCGGTGGTGTGCATTTCAAGTATGAAGGGACCGGTCTATTACCCGTTGTTTTGGCTGAATAACGCTCACAAAATATTAATGAAAAAGGCACTCTTTAACTTTGTAGGGATTAAAAAAGTAAAGTTTTTTGAATTTGGCAGTATGGAGAGTCCACGAGGCAATCAGCAGCAGAAATTAGAGAAAATATATGACTACTTCAAAACAGTAGACCGTTAACTTAAGCTGCCGCGATAAATGAGAAAGCTGCCGACCGCTGTGGGTCAGTAGCTTCGTATTGTATTATTGAAATTTAGTGTGGTAAAATTTGTGAGATCAATGGTCACTAGGAGGAGCTAGCGTGTCATTTGAAATAAAGAGTTACATTGACCATCAAATGGTCAAAATTTTAGGGGGAGAAATCGAACTAAGAGACGATAGAATAAAAAGCAAATGGAGAGTTGACCTAGGACCGTTTCTACTTGCCCAGTATCCTGTAACTAGAGGGCTATACGATGCTATTACCAATAATTCTCCTCTTTCTTTTGATGAAGATCTGAAACCGGTTGTGAATATTTCTTGGAATGATGCCATCACTTTTTGTAATCTGCTTTCCCAGAAAGCTGGACTGAAAGAGTGTTATTCGATAAGCAAGGATGGTGAGAGCATCATTTGCGATTGGGAATCAAACGGCTTTCGACTTCCGTCAGAGGCAGAGTGGCAATATGCATGTAAAGCAGGGACTACTGGTTATAGATACGGAGAGCTTGATAAGATTGCTTGGTATAATGAAAATTCAGGAGGCAAAGTCCATGAAGTCGGAAGAATGGAACCGAATGCATGGGGGCTGTATGATATGTTAGGGAATGTTTGGGAGTGGTGTTGGGATTTGTATGATGAACAAGTGTACGGCTCCTACCGGATATTCCGAGGAGGCAGTTGGGCAGAAGAGGCCAGGGGGTGCGGGGCTTCTTGTCGTCGTCGCAGCCATCCGACACTTTGCATAGATGACCTTGGATTCCGTCTTGCTCAATCTTTTTAAGTTGATAACTGGAAACGAGAGCTTGATTACAAGATATTCAGATTGGTGGGAGCAGCATGCAAAAGATACTAATATTTGGTGCAAGCGGTCTTGTCGGGAGAGCTTTAATCGAAGAATTTAGAAGTGGATTTGACCTATTCGGGACCTATTCGACTTCATTAACTAGTCTCCCTGATGAGAAGCAAAGCAAATTGGAACTTCAGGAAATCGATAAAATGACGGAAATGATACGTTCGATAAAACCCGACATTGTGATTTCTTGTCTTAGGGGAGAGTTTGATCAACAGTTCAAGTTTCATAAAGCATTAGCTATGGAATTAGTAAATTATAAAAGCCGTCTATATTACTTTTCTACCACAAATGTATTTGATGGGGATTATTCAAAGCCCCACACAGAATCCGATCTACCTGTTTCCGAATCGGACTATGGAAAATTCAAAATTGAATGTGAAAACATGCTAAAAGAAATTTTAAATGACAAAGTGATGACGATCAGAATCCCAGCGATATGGGGGAAGGATTCTCCAAGATGGAACATAATCAAAGAAAGTATCAGAAATAATAAAATGATAGATGTTTACAGCAACCTAGTATGCAGCAATCTTTCAGATGTGCTATTAGCCAAGCAGCTGCGGTTCATAATTGAAAAAGACCTAAAAGGGATATTTCATTTAGGTTCTGTCGATAAGATGACTCAGGGACAATTTTATGAAGAGATCTTATCAAAACTTGGAAGTGATACGAGCATACTGCGATATCATTTGTTTCAGGACCAAGTTGATACTTATTTTTTTAGATTGATTTCAGATCGTGACGATGTGTCAAGCTCCCTGCAATGTAAGAATGCAGAGATTATAGCTTACCTTATGGAATAAATAGGTTCGATTAGCTGCAAGGTTTGTGGCTGTTGACGGTAAAACTACAAGTGTGTTAAAATGACTGACAGTCATTCATGTGAAGCGGGGAGGGAGGCAGCGATGACAAAAGACCTTGATAGTAAATATACAAAAATTTTACATGCAGCGATTGAAATCATTTCAATTAAAGGGCTTGAAAAAACGTCAATATCGGAAATTGTTAAACAGGCTGGAGTCGCACAAGGCACATTTTATTTGTATTTTCAATCGAAAAATGCGTTAATACCAGCCATCGCCGACAATCTCTTAACTACGACCCTCGATACGATTAAGAAAAAAGTTGCCGGTGAGACAAGCTTTTGGCGCCTCCTCGAGATTTTTATAGATGAGACATTCCACATTACGGATGCTTATAAAGATGTGATCGTTCTTTGCTATTCGGGTTTGGCAATCGATCACTCCATGGAGAAATGGGAAGCAATCTATCAGCCTTACTATGACTGGTTTGAAAGCATTTTGAAAAAAGGAATAGCCAGCAATGAGCTCACTAGCCGTATGCATGTCAATTGGACTGCCAGAATGGTCATTAATTTGGTGGAAAATGCGGCAGAGCGCTTTTATATTGGACAAGAGCAAAATGATACTTTAGAAGTTTATAAGACCGAAGTCTATACATTTTTGCAAAGATCATTAGGCAGCTAACTGCATAATGGATGGTCTCCTCATGGCGCAAAATAAAGCGCCATTTTTAAAGTAAATAAAATGACTGACGTTCATTCATTTTTTTGAAGAAGGGAAATTATTATGAAATGGTTAACTGTATTTATCGCTGGGATTCTTGAAGTTATATGGGCATCCAATTTAAAGCATGCTTCTACAGCATTGGAATGGATAGTAACATTTGTATTGATTGCTGTTAGTTTTGGACTGTTGATTTATTCTTATCGAAAAATTCCCGTCGCAGCCGCTTATACGGTTTTTGTCGGGATTGGAGCAGTCGGCACTTATCTGGTCGGTATCATGCTCGGAGAGCCATTATCGGCAATGCAAATATTGTTTTTAATGCTATTGATTGTGGGAGTTATCGGTATGAAAGCTTTTACGAAAGACGATAAGAAAGAAACGAGTGGTGATTCCTAATGGTTTGGGGTTATTTAGTGCTTGCCGGTATTGAAGAAGTAATTGCAGTTATTGCAATGAAACACATAGATGGCACAAGGAAGAAATGGCCTATCTTCGTTGTTGTGGTTGGATTCTTATTTTCGTTCTACTGCTTGTCAAAAGCGATGCAGACCTTGTCCGCAGGCGTCGCTTACGCCGTATGGACGGGTATAGGCAGTGTAGGAATTACAATCGCAGGTGTATGCTTGTTTAAAGAAAAATTTACTCGTATGCAATTGTTATCCCTCGTTTTCATTTTGATTGGGGTAGCGGGATTAAGATTAACTTCAAGCTGATAGAGCGTGGTCAGCACAAACGAATAACCCCAGCATGTCAAGCATGCCGGGGCTATGGTGTACGTTTATTCGAGGGTGCTTTCGAGATTTTTAAATTGATTGGAAAACATCCGGGAATACGTGCCGTCTTGGCTCATTAGAGAGCTGTGATTCCCTTGCTCGGCGATCTCCCCACGGTCAATGACCATAATCGTATCGGCATCCCGAATCGTATTTAACCGATGCGCAATGATAAAGCTTGTGCGCCCTTTCATGATGGAGAGAAGGGCTTCCTGTATATGCCGTTCCGTCCGTGTATCAATGCTGCTCGTCGCTTCATCCAGAATAAGAATGGAAGGATCAGCCAAAATGACGCGTGCAATCGCAAGTAATTGGCGCTGACCTTGACTTAAATTCCCGCCGTTCTCAGAGAGCGGCGTATCGTAATGTTTGGGCAACCGGCTGATGAAGGCGTCAGCATTCGCGAGCTTAGCCGCTGCAATCACTTCCGCATCCGTCGCATCAGGCTTGCCGTATTTGATGTTCTCCTTTATCGTGCCGGAGAACAAATACGTATCCTGCAGCACGATTCCGAAGCTGCGGCGCAAACTGTCGCGGGTATAGGATTTGATATCCCTTCCGTCAATCAAGATCGTACCGCTTATCGCATCATAGAAGCGGGTCACTAGATTAACGATCGTCGTTTTGCCTGCGCCTGTAGGTCCGACGAGCGCCAGGCTGCTGCCTGCCGGAGCTTCAAAGCTGACCTGTTTGAGAATCGGCATATCCGGTCGATAACCAAAGGTTACATCCTGGAAGGTGACATGTCCGATGGGCTTCTGCAGCTCAACAGCGCCAGGTTCATCCTCGACTTCCTCGGCTTCATCCAACACCTCAAAGGCACGTTCTGCTCCAGCAACGCCAGACTGTAGAACGTTATATGTGTTCGCGATATCGTTAAGGGGTCTCACAAATTGGCGCGAATAGCTCAGGAAGCTTGCGATGACTCCTACTGTGATGTGACCCTTGACGGCGAGCACGCCACCGACAATTGCGACAGCGGAAAAACCGATATTATTGATGACGCTAAGGAGCGGCATCAGAAAGCCGGACCAGATTTGCGCCTTTAAGCCAACCTCATACAATCGACTGTTCACGCTATTGAATTCATCGATAGCTTTCTTCTCGCGATTAAATGCTTTGACAACGAGAAGTCCGGAAATCGTTTCCTCAATATGACCGTTCAGCTTGCCGAGCTGTGCCTGTTGGTCTTTGAATAACACGCTTGTACGCTTGGTAATCGTTCTTGCCAGTAAGAATACGAGCGGAACGGTAATGAGGCTTGCCAATGTCAGGGTGGGGCTTAGTATCAGCATCATGACTAATGAGCCGACGATGGCAATTGAACCCGCCATCAACTGCGTTGTCGATTGCGAGATCGAGTTGCTCACGTTGTCAATATCATTCGACAGCCGGCTCATAATATCTCCATGCGAGCGACCGTCGAAAAAAGCAAGCGGCAACTTTTGCAGTTTTGCGAACATCGTTTGCCGGAGCCTCTTCACGATACGCTGCGCTAGCCCGGCCATGACCCAGCTCTGCAGGAACGTAAGCCCACCATCAGCGATGTACGTAGAAATCAGAACAATCATCGTCACATCGAGGATGCTATAGTTAACCTGGCTGCCCGCCATCGCGTCAACGGCAACACCAATGAGATAAGGGCCAGCCAACGTTAAAGCAGAGTCCGCTAAAATGAACAGAAAAACGATTGTCAGCCATTTTCGTTCTGTACCGATATAGGACCAAAGGCGGCGTAAGGTGCCTTTAAAATTTTTGGGCTTCACGGCAGGAGCGCGCCCACCCCGGGCAAGGGGGCCTGTGATCATCGGGACGTCAGGGGTTTGTTGACGCGATCCTTCATTCGGCTTTGACATGATGAGGCAGCTCCTTTCCAAATTGGGATTGGAAAATTTCCACATAGACGCGGCAGTTCTTCATTAACATCTCATGGGTGCCGATGCCGACAATTTCACCGTCGTCCATTACAACAATTTTATCCGCATCCATGACAGAGGTAATGCGCTGCGCAATGATCAAACAAGTGACACCAGATGCGAATTGCTTAAGCGATTGTTTAATTTTCGTCTCAGTGGCGGTGTCCAGTGCGCTAGTACAATCATCGAGAATCAGAATGTCCGGCTTCCGAACGAGTGCGCGGGCAATCGACAGCCGCTGCTTCTGACCACCGGAGAGGTTCACGCCCCGCTGACCAAGCTTGGTTTCATATCCTTCGGGAAACGCAGTAATAAAGCTATCCGCTTCTGCCATATTCGCGGCGTGCGCAATCTCATCCCGCGTTGCATTTTCATTGCCCCAACGCAAATTTTCTTCGATTGTGCCGCTAAACAGAACCGTTTTCTGCGGCACGATGGCAATGCGATCGCGCAGCTTGGCAGGATCGAGTAAACGAATGTCCACACCATCCACGATGATTGTGCCGGAGCTCGGATCATAGAAGCGGGGGACGAGACTAACGAGACTGCTTTTACCGGAGCCTGTGGACCCGATGATGCCTATCGTTTCGCCGGGAAGGCACGACAAGTTGATATTTTTGAGATTAGGTTCTCCTGAAGCTCCTTCATAGGAAAACGTAACGTTCTCGAAGTCAATGCGGCCTCCAGGACGATGAGCCGGCAGTTTCGCAGCGTCGTCCCACGTCATCCCATCCACTTGACTGAAAACTTCACCGATCCGATTGGAGGAAGCTTTCGCCCGAACGAACATATTAAACACCATGGAAATGGTCATCAACGCAAACAAAATTTGCGTCATGTAGTTGACGAATGCGACGATATGCCCGACTTGCATCTGTTGGTGATTAACCCGCGAGGCGCCAAGCCAAAGCACCGCTACGATCCCGAAATTAACCGTCAACAGGATAGAGGGGTTAAAGATAGCCAGCAGCCTCGTCACCTGAATCGATTGGTACTGATAATCAGTGTTTGCTTGCTGAAACTTATCCGCTTCATGGTCGAAGCGATTGAAAGCCTTGACGACACGAACGCCGGACAAATATTCCCGCATGACCCGATTGACGCCATCCAGCGCCTTTTGCACGCCCACGAATCGAGCAAATCCGACTTTCAGGTTCAATGCGACAAGCACACCGACGATTGGAACCACAACGAGCAGCACGACGGCCAGATGGGGGTTGAGCCGCACAGCCATAATCAAACTCCCTATACAGAGAAGGGGGGCTTTTACAAAAATGCGCATTAGACCATTTACAAAATTTTGCACCTGTGTCACATCATTCGTTAACCTTGTAATTAACGAGGCGCGTTCGAATTGCTCGATATTCGTGAACGAGAGCGATTGGATTTTTTCAAACAAATCCGCTCTAAGTTCCGTTCCGAATTTCTGCGAAACATGACTCGCCACAATGTTGCGAAGCGATGCTGCAACAGCCCCTAAAGCGGTGATGATCAGCATCAAACCACCCATGCGGAGCACATAATCGAGCCGTTTCTCCGCGACTCCTACGTCCAAAATGTGGGACATGATCGTCGGTTGAAGTAAATCTGCAAACGCTTCCAACGTAACGAAAAAGACAGCAACCAGAAATAACTTCCAGTGCTTGCTGACATACTTCTTCATAAAACCCATCTTGAACACTCCTTTTTCCGTGGTCAACCTCTCACTTGAACGATACTCCCATTTTAGCAAATTGTCATCCTTTGATAGCAATAATTTTTAACCTTAAACGAATAGATGGTATATTATGGTGGTAAACGTCCCTATAATTCGAGCAAATGACTTTTATAGTATGTTGGGGGGTCAAATAATCTATGAAAACAATTTTAATCGTTGATGATGAAGAAAAGATTCGTGAAGTTGTTGTTTCCTATTTGCAATCCGAAGGTTATCAAACGGTTGAAGCGGGAACCGGGATTAAAGCGCTTGAATGGGTTCGAAGGGGAAATATTGACCTTATCATTTTGGATTTAATGCTACCGGATATGTCCGGAGAAAATGTTTGCAAAGGGATACGTCAGTTTTCGCCGGTACCTGTCATTATGCTAACTGCGAAAGTATCCGAAGACGACCGCGTGCAAGGATTAACGCTTGGTGCCGATGATTATGTCGTTAAGCCATTTAGTCCTCGCGAATTAACAGCAAGAGTAAAAGCCATCATGCGTCGCGCACAGGATGATACGCTTTTAGCTGAAACGATCTCGTTTCAAAGTGACGACCTTAGCATTCAACCGTCCAGACATGAAGTTTACAAAAAAGGTAATTTGGTAAATCTAACTCCCAATGAATATAAGTTACTGCTAATAATGGCGCGTCATCCGAACCGAACATTTACGAGGGAACAGTTAATTGAGAAAGTGCTCGGATTTGATTTTGAAGGAGACGCTCGTTCCATTGACCAGCATGTAAAAAATCTTCGGCAAAAGATAGAGTCTGATCCTAAAAAGCCGCAATACATTGTGACCATCTTTTCCGTAGGTTATCAGTTTAAAGGTGGCGACGCTTTATGAAAGGGTTATATGCCCGAATCGCATTCGCATTTATTGGCATTGCCTCCGGTGTTTTACTCATCTCAACCATTGCGTTTATCGTGGAGACTCATTACCACTTCTCGTTGTATCAACATCAAGCGAAGGATATGAATCTGAGTTCCCCGACGTTTGATACGCATTTTGAGCAGGCCTTAGTGCAGTCTGTTCTATGGTCCGCTATCCTGGGCATTCTGCTTTCGGTATTGTTAAGTCTCTTTGTCGCTAAACGGATAACAGCTCCGTTAATTCACATGAAAAAAGTTGCGGAGCGTATGGCGAAAGGCGAGCTAAATGCGAGATCCACAGTGATAGGCAATGATGAGCTCGCCGATCTAGGCGGTTCGCTTAATCATCTCGCCGAACAACTTCTGAAGCAAGAACAGTTACGCAAAACGATGACAGCAGATGTGGCTCATGAATTAAGAACACCGCTTGCGACACTTAAGAGCCATATGGAAGCGATGATTGACGGCGTTTGGACGCCAACTCCAGAACGCTTAGAATCGTGTTACGAGGAAATTGAGAGACTCCGGTTCCTTGTCGGTGATTTAGAACAATTATCGGAAGTAGAGTCGCCGAATTTTAAGCTTCAAAAGAGACACCAAGATGTTTCCCTAGCCATTAAACAATGTGTAGAAGCTTCGAAAGCTGCCTTTGTTCAAAAGGGGGTACATTTGGAATTTGTTGAGGGTCCGTCTGTATTCGTGGAGATCGATCGGCAAAGATTTGGTCAAATCATGACAAATTTATTGTCTAATGCCCTTAAGTTTACTGCAAAAGGTGGACACATAAAGATATGGATGAAAGAAGAACAGAACAAAGTAGTTATTGGCGTTGCAGATACAGGCAGCGGGATCAAGGCAAGTGAGCTACCCTACGTATTCGAAAGGTTTTATAGAGGGGAGAAATCGCGAAGTCGTAAAACAGGCGGAGCCGGCATTGGTTTATCGATTGTAAAAGCAATTGTTGATGCTCATGAAGGAGAAATTCAAATTAAAAGTAAAGAAGGGCAAGGAACTGAAGTCGTTGTGAATTTTAACATTTACAAAGAGTAATCTACACAAGATCTACACAAGTATCCTTTAAAATAAATGTAAACAAGAGGTGTTGCTTTAATTTCAAATTAAAGATTTCCAATAGGAGGAACTAATGACATGCAAAAAATAGTAATTTCAATTTTACTTACAGCTTTGATTCTAACAGCTTGCGGAAAATCAGGATCAGGATCCAAGGTGGAGGAGATGGATCATAGTAAGATGGCCCAAGAAGCAGGTTCCAATCAAGCAGAGAATGTCCAAGCCGTTTTCAAGCCCTCTACGGATAAAATAATGCCAAACCAAGATACGACTATTATGATTAAGATACAGTCCAAAGACGGTAAAGCGATAGACAAGTTCGATACTGTTCATGAAAAACAGATGCATTTTATTATTGTAAGCAAGGATTTGTCGATCTTTAACCACATTCACCCTGATTATAAAGGAAACGGCGAATTTACCGTCACTACACAATTTCCGACTTCAGGCGAGTTTAAAGTGATTGCGGATATTACTCCAACCGGAATGGGAGCAATGAGTAAGAGTCAGTGGATTTCGGTGCAAGGTAGCGCATCGGCGCCAAAGGCCATTGAGCCAGATGCAACTCTAACAAAAGTGGTAGATAATAAGGAAGTCACACTTTCATTTGATCACCTTATGGCGAACATGGAACTGAACTTAACCTTTACGATTAAAGATGCTCAAACCAAACAGCCAGTAACCGATCTCCAACCTTACCTCGGGGCAGTTGGCCACGTTGTGATCTTAACCCAAGATGCAGAAAATTATCTTCACGTGCATCCGACAGATGAGAAGGCATCGGGACCGGATGCTAAGTTTATGACAACATTCCCGCATAGTGGCGTGTATAAGATTTGGGGACAATTTCAGCAAAATGGTAAAGTATTTACGGTCCCATTTGTTATTCAAGTACCGTAAAAGTGATAGAAACCCAGTATCCTTAGAATACTGGGCTCAGAATGACTCAAACGTAGTGACGCTCATTCCTAAGTTTTATTTTAGGATATGTGAGCGTCTTTTGTACTATTAACGTGCCTTTGGAAACACGCGTTGAACAATCTGAGTGAATTCCTGGAAGAATCCACTGACTGGATGACCTAACCGAACATCGGATACGTATCTGTTAACACGATCTACAAATTCTGGATTGGTGGAAACATATACATTTTGAATATTCGGATCGGTTGCCCTGACCTGCTGAGCTATTTGATGTTCCATATCAGAGCTCAATTGACCTTGATTAGCATCAATTACAGCAGCAACATACGCACTTTTTCCGGTAACAAGCGCATTTGCAGATTTGACCCCGTTTATCTTAACAATCTGATCCGTCGCCTGTTTAGCTACTTGAATTCGATTGTCAGCAGCCGGAGTTGCCAGGGGCGTGATATGATGACTTTGTTGCATGTTAACGCCTTGCTGCTTAACCTGATCATTTGCTTTACGCGTACAACCTGTGGAGATAATCATTAGAGTACTTATTGATATTACGATTCCCGTTGTTGCAAGCTTCTTTTTCATTGTCATTAACTCATAACACCTCCGAAATAAGCTGCTCTTAATATGACACATATTCTTGATTTTCATTCTGTGACCCAAAAATTGAATAAGAGGCGAATAATCTATACATATAAGGGGGAACACATTGATGGATTACATCGGAAACCGCTATAAGCTCGATCAAACGATTATGCAGATGACGAACGGGCTGTTGCTAAGAGGGACAGATCTGACCTGTAACCGTGATGTTCTTCTATATACATTTCAAGAGACCGACGATTCAGAGCATCAGGAATCGTTGCGTTGGCTGAAAAAAGCGTCTCTCATGTCGGACAAGCATTTCATGCACATACTTGACACCGGTTCGGAAGACGGCACATTGTTTGCTGTTCTTCAGGCGGAACCGGGAGGTCCGTTATCCGAAGGGCTTACAAATTTGGAGATAACCGGCAACAAGGCGCTCATGTATGTCCACGAGTTGGCCAAGGGAATTCGAGAAACTCAACGAAAACGACTGCCGGAATACTCCGTAGACGCGGACAATTTGTGGATTCATGATAACGGACGGTTGCGGGTTTTGAATTTTTGGAAGGAAGGGAAGATCGGACGCCGCGGCGTGCCTGGGTTGGCTCTGCTTCTGTACCAACTAAGTGCCAAAACGGATATCCCGACATCCTCGATTAGCGCTTACTCATTCGAGCTTAACCGGTTGTTTGCGGATTTGTCGGATATAGCTCGGGAACGTGCCGTAGCTTTGGCCAGCAAGGCGTATGAGGGGATATGCACGCTTGCCGAGTTTCAACAGGAGGTGGAAGTACTAATCGGTATTTGCGTGAGGAAAGAGCCGCATCTTACATCAGCTTTACCTGCCTATGAGATACGCAGCACTGCAGATTCTGATGACAAAATAATTGGATTAAGCAAGCTGTTGCGCAAAGCGTCCCATATGCGCAAATGGCATCTGTTTACTACTGCCGGCTTCGGCGTGCTCATTCTGCTGCTCTGGTTGACACTGCGTCCGTACCAGGAACATGTGAACGGTTCTAACAGGCAGACACTTCAGACGCCAAATTCTACTGCGGTATCCGTAAATCGTACCGAGTCGCCGAAGCCATCCGTATCGGAATCGGCGATACCGGATTTGACGGCTGCGCAAACCGCGAAGCCCTCAGAAGCAGCAGTTCCGCCGGCAAACGATGGCGAGGAACAAGCCAAAGCCGGTGTCGTACCGGATTTGGTTGGTCTTACAAAGGAGGAGGCCGAGAAGTTGGCAATGGCCTCTGGGCTTCGCTATCAATTTTTCCTGGAGACGAACGCCGCAGTGAAAGGGCTCGTCTTCAAGCAGGATCTCACTCCTGGGACTTCCGTTAATAATGGCGACCGTATCACGTTCTGGGTGAGCAAAGGACAGTAAATCTGCGACAAGAGTTCGTATGGGTCAGCAGGCCTGATTGGATCGGCTGCCTTTCTAGGTGACATTGATATCGTTATACGTTAAGATTTATAATTAAACTAATTCAGGCATCTAAAAAGCGAGAGGGAGGTTGGCTGTTTTGCCTCAACTAGATATGCCATCGATCTTGCTGATTTTGCTGGCACTACTCGGAGTCATTAGCCGCAACAATTCAATTACAATTGCTGCCGTCGTACTTTTACTCATCCGAGTTGTCAATTTGCACCAAGCCTTCCCGTGGATTGAAAAGAATGGACTCTCGCTTGGCATCATTATTCTGACGATTGGTATCCTTTCGCCTCTGGCTAGCGGATCCATCAGCTACAAGGAGCTTTACCAATCATTTCTGCATTGGAAATCGATCGCCGCCATTGCCGTTGGCGTGTTGGTAGCGTATCTAGGCGGACGCGGCGCACATCTGATGTCCAGCAACCCTACGATCGTGACAAGTCTCGTTATTGGGACGATAATAGGTGTTGCCTTTCTTAAAGGGGTGCCTGTTGGACCTTTGATCGCTGCCGGATTGTTATCGCTTCTAATTGGGAAATGAAGATTCGTACATGCAAAATAATACATAAACAAAGAAGCCCCCAAAATGTGAATCATTTTGGGGGCTTTACTTTGAAATCTGGCGTTACGACACTGTTTGCTTGCGGAATTCGCTAGGTGTGATACCCGAAAACTTTTTGAACATGCGGTTGAATGAATTCATATTTTGATAACCGGCTTTGCGGGCGACATCCTGAATGCGGGAACCTGGTTCGAGCAGCATTTCCCTAGCTTTGCGAATCCGCAGATCGTTCAAGAAATCAAGAAAGTTGACTCCGGTCTTGTCTTTGAAATAAGTGGATAGGTAGCCGCTTGAAATATTCAGCTTATCCGCTATTAGCTCAAGAGTAATATCACCACTATAGTTCTTCTCTAAATACTCAATGGCAAAAGTGGTAATCGGATCCCGCTCTTCTTTCTTTCGATTGACCAACTCAATCGATGAAATAAGGAACTCGTTTAAGTATGATACAAGCTGCTCGTAGGTATGACATCCGAATATTTGTTCCTGTAGACTGGCTAGATCTCCCAAATGTCTGAAATCCACCTGCAGAGTGGTCAACGTTTTGAGTGTTTTGTGAATGATTTCATTGGCAAAATGATAGAACTGAAGCGATGATACCGTCCTCTTATGTAGTTGGGCCAAGAATCTATTTACGATTTGGCGTGTTTCAGTTGCGTTGCCTGCCTGCAGATTGACAGCGAATTCCTGTTCTTGCTGTTGGGGCAGGAACATCGTTACCAAGTCTTGCGCCAGATGTTTGTCAATAATTTGTGTTTTGTCGTTCAGACGGCGCTGTTTACTAAGTTGGAGCGCTTCGTCATAAGCTTCCGTCATCTGTGCGGCACTGGAATAGAAGGAGCTGATTGCCATTGTCACATAGAGCTCTTCCTTATCTAAATCAAAAATCCCTTGCATTTGGACGAGTAGATCCTTCAGGGCTGGATAGTCGGTTTCCTCAATGAAGGCGAAACTCATAATTCGGGATGCCTCGATTTGGAAGGTAAGAGATTCCGAATACTGACTCTTGAATTGGAAATCAATGAATTCCTTCATATAATAAGTCCCATTTTGCTCGATTGCCAGATGTTCCTGGCCACGTTTCTTATAGGTCAATTCAAAGATGACTATAACGTACGGCCTGTCGATGAAATCCATTTCGAGGTTGTTGCGGATTTTTTTCACGCTGCTCATGTAGGCAAAACTTTGGAGCTGTAAATTTTTGCGGCTTAAATCCGCGTGAATACGGTTGATCTGACTGCCAAGCTGATTGAATTCATTGATTCGACTCTGGACTGGGCTGAGCGGATTGTAATGCTTAAATGAAGCGATCATACGCCGTATCGGTTGATGAAAACCGAAACTGAACAAGAGTGAAGCAACGATGCCAATCCCGAGCGTGACGATCAGCAGGGAGACGAGAGATACGTTTAATTTTACTTGGGAGGCAATAAAAGCATCGGGTACAACGTTCACGTAAATAAGACCGGAAATGGCGCCTTCACGGTAAAAATAATAATAATTGTCCTTTTTGATATACATTTTCTCCTTATCGTAGGTTGGCGGCGCTCCCAGCTTCTCATCGGTTGAGGAGGTGAACAACTGCTTTCCGTCGGCGTCTAAGATGAAGAAATTATCATTGATGGACAAATGAAAGGCTTGAAACATTTTCCTAATGTCGAGAAAAGCGGCCATGTAGAAGTCTTGGTACCAGTTGTTCTTTACGATGACCGGGAAAGCTTGTCCTAACGAATTATAATCGTTTGTAAAGGGAATATCGTAGAAATTAGATGGAGCATATACGCGAAAATGCGTGCTATTTTGGAATTGTGCTTGCCAGAATGCTAGTGGGTAATCTTTGCTGGAGTAAAATTTATTGAAGAACGTGCTATCAGAAGTTATAGAGTTTTTGTCCAACACGAGATTAGGTTTTCTGTAGTAGAGGATCAGATTATCCAAATATAGCAGTGGGTTATTCGTAATTTGACGAATGTCCTGCATCGTTTTGGCGGCGATCTCATAGTTGATGGTATCACCGTTGAAATACATGAGCTGCTCATTCTCGTTAAAATATAAGTTGAGCAGTTGGTTTTTGATCAGCTCAAATTCCTTCTCATAGTTATCCGTCGTTGACTTCAAATTCATGGTGTTGTAATTGATGATCTCATCGCGGACTTTGTTCTTGGAGAACGTCAAGGAGAAATAATTGAAGGAAACGAGAATGACGACGACAATGAGGAAGCTGGCGAACAGCCGGATGAATAAGGAATTTGCAGTTGCACGGAGCTTGAGATTCGAGAGCATCATGGACAAGGCACCTTCCTTTTTGAAGCTGATCACAACATTTACAAATAATTATAACTGAGATCGTCGCCTTTGGGAATGCAACAATCATTGTGCTCATGCACCACTTTTTCGAATTCTTCACTGTTTTGCGGATTTATGAAATTCAGGAGAGGAAGTTGAAAAACCGGGGATAGGCAGCAGGCAATAGGCCGCATACAATCAATCCCATGAGGCAATTGCCGATCCCATTCAGGTGGGAACAGGCTGTGTAAGCCAATAGGATATGAGGTGATTGACTTGTCCAAAATTCGGTTTGCCATTGTAGGAGCGGGAGTGATCTCGCCCTTTCATGCCAGAGCCATCTTCCACCATCCAGAAGCAGAGCTTGTCGCTATCTCCGACGTTATAACCGATAAGGCGCGTATGATGGCCGATGAGTATGGAATTCCCCATGTGTATGCCAACTATAAAGACATGCTCGACCGCGACGATATTGACGTCGTATCTGTCTGCGTACCAAGCGGCATGCATGCCGAAATTGCAATTGCAGCGGCGCAAGCGGGAAAGAACATTCTCTGCGAGAAACCGCTGGACATTACGTCGGACAAAATGTCGCAGATGATTGCCTCTGTTCGCGAAAACAACGTGAAGCTCGGTTGCGTCTTTCAACGGCGTGTCATGCCGTCCGTTCTTGCAGCTCGTCAGGCCATTGCGGATGGCAAGCTCGGCAAGTTGGTTCTCGGCGACGCCTATTTGAAATACTACCGAAGCCCGGAATATTACAAGAGTGCAGGCTGGCGTGGGACATGGCAGTGGGACGGCGGCGGTGCGTTGATGAATCAAGGCGTGCATGGTGTTGACGTGGTCCAATACTTGATGGGTGGCGTTGACTCTGTGTTCGCTTATGCGGCGCCACTTCTTCGGGACATCGAGGTTGAGGATACGGCGGTAGCGGTGCTGAAATACAAGAATGGCGCTTTCGGAGTCATTCAGGGTACGACTTCTGTTTATCCGAACCAAGAGACACGCTTTGAGCTGCATGGGGAGAAAGGGACGATCGTCGTGACGGATAGCGGCATCAAGCAGTGGAAGATGCTGGACTCTGAGGAACAAGCACCGCAGGTAGGCGCGCTCTCCACAATGAGCCGGGCGAAGCCTGAGGATATGTCATCGGACGGTCATTATATATTTGTTGACGATATTTTAAATGCTGTGAAGGAAAACAGGGAACCAATGGTGAACGGTGAGGAAGCGAGAAAATCTGTCGATCTCATTCTGGCGATTTACGAATCGGCGAGAACGGGCAAAGAAGTAAACTTGAATGAATAGAAGGAGTGTTCCTGATGGAAGGGTTGTTGAAAATCGGTATGATCGGTCTTGATACTTCGCATGTTTCAGCTTTTGCGAAGCTTCTGAACGATCCAACACAAGAATATCACGTGCCAGGAGGGCGGGTCACCGTCGCGTATCCCGGAGGATCGCCGGATTTCGAGATGAGCTGGTCGCGGCTTCCTGGCTTCCGAAAGGAACTTGAGGAGAACTACGGAGTGAGTATCGTCGACTCCCCAGAAGAGGTAGCGGAGCAGTGCGACGCGGTGCTGCTTCTGTCCGTGGACGGACGCGTGCATTTGCAACAGCTTATGGCTATCGCTCATTACCGTAAGCCGGTTTTCGTCGATAAGCCGTTCGCGGTGCGTTCGGAGGATGCTCGCGAGATGGCTGCGCTAAGCCGGGAATACAATTTCCCGATGATGAGCTGCTCTGCGCTGAGGTATTCGGAGGCGTTGACAGTGGCACTTCAGGATAAGGAGCAGGGCACTTTAATCGGAGCTGATTTTTATGGGCCGCTGGAGATTCAGCCGACCCAGCCGGGCTTTTTCTGGTACGGCATACATACCGTAGAGATGCTATTTCGCACATTGGGCACTGGCTGCCAGCATGTGACAACCACGACGACTCAGGATCACGATCTGGTCGTGGGAGTATGGGCCGACGGCCGAGTCGGAACGATACGCGGCAACCGACGGGGGAATAAGACGTTTGGCGGGGCCGTGCATCGTGAGAAAAACACGCATTTCGTGAACACCAACGCCTTCGCTAAGCCCTATTACGCTAGCCTGCTAGAACGAGTAATGGCAATGTTTTCGAGTGGTAAGACGGATATTGAGATAGGCGAAACACTCCAAATTATTCGTTTCCTTGAGGCAGCTAATGAGAGTCGTGAGACGGGAATGACGGTGAAGTTATGAGCCGTTTTCGCTTAGGTATTTTGACGGATGAGGTGTCACAAGATTTACGGGAAGCGATCGCATTCGCAAAGCATTTCGGGCTGCAGGCATTGGAGCTTCGCTCCGTCGATAATCAGCTGCTCCATCAGATGGAGGAAGGCGCCATTGAAGACATACGGTTGCTTGTCGAACAAAGTGGGTTGTCCATATGCGGCTTGTCTGCGCCGATTTTCAAATGCGAGCTTGACGTGGAGGAAGAGCTGGGGAGCCATATCGCTATTGCGCAGCAGTATATTGCTATTGCACAGCGATTGAATGTATCGCTCATTCGTGGGTTTAGCTTCTGGGCACGAGATCCGTTCGAAGAAGCACTGCCGAGGATCGTCTCGCAAATCAAGCAAATAGCTCCCTATTTCGAGCAGGCGGGTATAACATTCGTACTGGAGTTCGATCCTAGCGTCTATGCCAGCAATGCCCGCAAAGTCGCACGCATCGTCGACGAGGTCGGATCGCCTGCAGTGAAGGCACTTTACGATCCAGGCAACGATCTCTGGGATCCCGATGGCGAGCTGCCATATCCGGACGGATACGATTTCCTGGAGAGCCGCATCCGCCATATTCATTTGAAAGATGCCATGAAGTCCGATGCCGGCATAGAGGCGGTTGCGATTGGGAGCGGACAAGTCGATTACAGAGGGCTGTTTCGCAGATTGCTGGATACGGGCTATGACGGTTACCTCGTGGTAGAGACCCATTATAGGCTTCATTCCGTTTTGACGGAAGAACAGCTGAAACGTCCGATGGGGGCGTCGTTTTCAGACGGCGGCCTGGAAGCCTCTGAGCAGAGCGTACGCAGTCTGCTGGATCTACTTCGGGAGGTTGGAGCTTACGAAACATGAGACGTTGAGGGAGGAATAGGAAATGAAGCAGCAGGCTCATCCGATTCTAGTAAAGCAGGTAGATGATCTGGAGGTTCAAGTGTTTGCCGACCGTCTGTCACTTGGAGAGGCAGCTGCCTCACAAGCGGCTGCCGTCATGAAGGAGCTGCTCGCCGGAAGTCAAGATGATCTGGTCATGGTGTTTGCTGCAGCCCCTTCTCAGAATGAATTTCTGGCAGCACTTATTCAAGAGGAAGGGATCGATTGGCAGCGCATCACCGCCTTTCATATGGATGAGTACATTGGGCTTCCGGCGGGCGCTCCGCAATCGTTCGGCAGCTTCCTGACGGAGCGATTGTTCTCCAAAGTGCCGTTCGCCGCCGTTCACCGGATCGACAGCACGAATGACATTGAGAAGGAATGTGCCAGGTATGAAGCGCAGCTGCTTGTAAAACCGATCGACATCGTGTGCCTCGGTATCGGTGAGAATGGGCACATCGCTTTTAATGATCCCCCTGTCGCCGATTTCAATGATAAAGTTTGGGTTAAGCCGGTGGAGCTCGATGAAGATTGCCGTAAACAGCAAGTCAACGACGGCTGCTTCGCCGAACTGAAGGATGTCCCTACCCACGCGCTGACTTTGACGATTCCGGCACTTATTTCCGGTAAGCACTTATTCTGCATGGTGCCAGGACCGACTAAGCGCGAAGCCGTGCACAGAACGCTGAGCGAGCCCGTATCGACGGCTTGTCCGGCTACGATTTTACGTTTTCATCCGTCAATCAAACTGTATGTCGATGCGGACTCCTTTGGGGGGATACCGGATGAAAGAGGGGTTGAGCATGGAGTCGGTTGAAGCATCGATCGAACGAGATGTGCCACAGCGTATACCGTCGCATAAGCGTGCTGTTTTTCTCAAGCGATTGAATCGTAGTAAGTACTTACTGATTCTGTTCCTCCCATGTTTCATCTACTATGTGCTATTTAAATATTTACCCATGTTCGGCCTTGTCATCTCTTTCAAGGATTACAACTTGTTCAAGGGGGTGTGGGCCAGCGATTGGGTTGGTCTAAAATATTACAAGATGTTTTTCGAAAGCCCGGATTTCCTGAAGCTGTTCCGCAATACGTTCCTGCTGGGCGTATCCACTGTGCTGTTCGGCTTTCCGGTGCCGATCATTCTTGCACTCTGCTTAAATGAGGTCAAGAACCTTTTCTTTAAGCGGTTTGTCCAAACTGTCAGCTACGTCCCGCATTTTATCTCCAATGTCATTGTGATCGGAATGGTTGTCATGTTCTTGTCGCCTACTACAGGCATCGTTGCACATTTTGTCAAGCTGCTCGGCTTACAACCAGTCAACCTCCTTGTGCAGCCCGGGTGGTTTCGGCCGATTTATGTGCTCGCTGATATTTGGCAGCATGCCGGTTGGGGCTCAATCATTTATCTGGCGGCGCTTACGGCGATTGACCCGCAGTTGTACGAGGCTGCAGCCATCGACGGAGCGAGCCGCTGGAAGCAGCTTTGGAACGTAACCATACCAGGCATTATGCCTGCGATGGTGATCATGCTGATTCTGAATATCGGTCATATCATCGACATCGGCTTCGAGAAGGTTTTCCTGCTGATGAATCCGGCAACTTATGACACTGGAGATATTTTCAGCACCTTTGTCTATCGGATGGGACTGACGCTTGGCAATTATAGCTACGGTACCGCTGTCGATTTGTTTACCGGCATAATCAGCCTGATTTTCATCTACACGGCGAACTATATCGGGCGCAAAGTCAGCGAAACGAGCTTATGGTAGAAAGGAGGAGGCCTTGTGAAGCGCAATTGGTCGTTGTCCCGTCTTTTGATTGGCTTATTCCTGCTGGCCGTCGCCATCGCTACGCTTTACCCTTTTCTGTATATGATCTCAGTCTCGCTCAGCAGCGATGTGTACGTGATAAAGAATGAAATCAGTCTGCTGCCCAAAGGCTTGAATTTCAATGCTTATCAAGTAGTGCTACATGATGACCGAATCTGGACTTCCTACCGCAATACGATTTTATATGTTCTGATAGGGGCGCCTCTTTCGCTGATCGTCACGGCTGCCGGCGCATACGCGCTGTCAAAGAAAGAGATGCTGTTCCATAAACAGTTTACGCTAATGATCGTGTTCACAATGTTCTTTAACGGAGGTATGATTCCGACCTTCCTTGTTGTTAAAAGCCTAGGTCTAGTCGACTCTTTCTGGTCCATGATATTGCCAACCGCCATCAGTACGTGGAACCTAATCATTATGCGAACCTTTTTCCTTGGACTCCCCAAGGAGTTAGAAGAATCGGGAAAACTGGATGGGCTGACGGAGATCGGGATTTTCACCCGCATCGTGCTGCCCTTGTCCACAGCTTCGCTTGCCACGATCGGTCTGTTTTATGCCGTCGGCATTTGGAACAATTTCTACTCTGCGCTGCTATACCTTCGCAACGATCAGCTATACCCGCTGCAAGTCGTGCTCCGCAATATCGTAATGGCCTCACAGATGGTCTTAAACGGGGGCAGCAATGTTGGTGACAATCAAGTTCTCGATGAACCGCTCAAGTACGCTACAATCATTGTATCTACGGTTCCGATTCTCTTGGTCTATCCATTCCTTCAGAAGTATTTCGTCAAAGGAGCCCTGATCGGATCGGTCAAGGCATAGACAAATAAACCAATGAAAAGGGAGATTGATTGCCATGAAAAAAAGCTTGAGTTGGGCGCTTGCCGCCGTGCTGACAGTATCTGTCATTTCCGGTTGCTCCGACCAGACCGGCGGAACGACCGCACCGACTAATGACGTTGCAGCCCCTGCCGATAAGTCCAATGCCGCACCGCTGAAAGAGCATACGTTCACTTTCCTCGATTATTCCAATGCCAGTTGGCCTTACAATAAAGATTGGCCGGTCTGGAAGTACATCAAGGAGAAGACGGGCGTCAGCCTTAATGTACAGGTTCCGCCGGACGCGCTGTTGGACAATGCCTTGAATTTGACCGTCGCTTCCGGGAATATGCCGGATTTGTTGTATACGCAAAGCAAGAAGACAGCCGACAAGTTCGGCCAACAGGGAGCTCTTGTCAACATTCTCGATTATCTCAACGATTTGCCTAACCTGAAAAAATGGATGGAGCAATTCCCTGCTGATACGCAAAACGCGATTTCGGCCGATGGCAAAATGTACGTCTTCCCAAACCACGGGATTGGGGAAACGAACCGCATGAACTGGATGTATCGGGAGGATGTGTTTAAGAAGAACGGGTTGAAGGTTCCTGCTAACTGGGATGAATTGTACGACAGCCTTAAGACGCTGAAGCAGGCGTATCCGAACAGTTATCCGATGGCATGGCGCCAAGGGTTGCAATACTTGCGTAACTTCGCACCAGCTTTTGGCACCGGCAGTGACGATGGCGCCAGCGACGTTTACTTTGATTTCGACAAGAAGGAATGGCGTTACGGACCTATCGAAGAGAACTTTAAAAAAATGATTACCTATATGAACAAATTTTACAAAGAAGGCTTGATCCCGCCTGATTTCTTGACGATTGATACGAAGCAGTGGCAGGATCTAATGTCTACAGACCGGACTTTCGTGACAGCGGACTATATCAGCCGGGTCGACTTCTACAACCTGCCGATGCGTAAGCAGAACCCAGAGTATAATTTGCGATTCTTGCCTACTCCGGCAGGTTGGGCAGGAGGCCCACAGAAGAACGCCTATACACAGTTCCTTGAAAACGGTATCATGGTGACATCGACCTCCAAAAATATTAAGGACATCATGCATTTTATGGATTTCTTTTATACGAAAGAGGGACTCGATCTTGTCAGCTGGGGCAAGCAGGGTGAAACGTACAGCGAAGAGAACGGCAAAAAGAAATTCACAGGAAGCTATGCCGATGTGTCGGATATGCGCAAGAAGACGGGTCTCTCGACGGACGGCACGTATACTTGGTTCGATTATGACGCCCACTTGTCGTTGTCGTCTCCAGAACTGCAGGATGCTTACAAGCAAGCTGTTAATTACGACAGCCAGCAGCAGCCTCGTCCCGCGATGACGCAACAGGAGCTTGAGGTTATTTCCACGACAGGCCAGACGCTGCAGAAGACACGTGATCAGGCTTTGGCCAAATTCATTACTGGGCAGCGGGATTTGGGTGAGTGGAACAGCTATGTCGATGAACTGAAGAAAATAGGTGTCGATAAGGTAGTCGGTGTTTATAAAGCGGCATACGACCGTTCACAAAGCACCAAGAAATAATGATCCTTCTTTGAAAAGATGATAGGTAAAAGCTTGAGCAGACCCAGCGCCTCCGCGTTGGGTCTGTTTCGAACCGAAGGAAGGGAGCCAGGTCAGCTTGGGAAACGAACAACCCGAAATTCAGCTTCAGGGTCTTCACTATTTAACTGGAGATCCGATTCGGATTACGATTCATCAAGGCCGTATTGACAGCATCGCACCATTGAACAATCTGGAGGTAGAGCAGCAGCAGCTTCCGTGGGTAGGCCCTGGCTTTGTAGATTTACAGATCAACGGATATGCAGGCTTGGACTTTAATTCGCTGCCGATTACGCCGCACACGACTTCCCGAATGACGCGTGCGCTATGGAAGGAAGGGGTGACCCGTTTTTTTCCAACGGTGATTACGAATAGTGAAGAAGCGATCAAGGAAGCTGTCGCTGCAATTGCCCAAGAATGTGAGGAGGATCCGGTCGCTGGAGACGCGGTTGCTGGCATTCATCTGGAGGGACCGTTCATTTCACCGGAGGACGGTGCTCGGGGAGCCCATTCGCGGCTCTATGTGCGTCCCCCTGATTGGACGCTATTCCAGCGCTGGCAGGAATCTGCCCGTGGCCGGATCAAGATCGTGACTGTATCTCCGGAGTGGGCGGAAGCGGAGGACTTTATACGCCGCTGCACCGATGCGGGCGTGCTTGTCTCCATTGGGCATACGGCTGCAGCACCCGATCAAATAGCTCGAGCCGTGGCCGCTGGTGCATCCATGTCCACACATTTTGGTAATGGAGCTCATCCCGTACTGCCCAGACATCCAAACTACTTGTGGGAGCAGCTTGCCGCTGAGCAACTGTGGACCAGTGTCATTGCGGACGGCTTCCATCTGCCTGATGCCGTGCTGAAAGTCGTCATGAAGGTCAAGGGGGAGAAGGCGCTTCTCGTTAGCGACGCGGTTATGTTCAGCGGCATGCAGGCAGGTACCTATGAATCGCATATCGGAGGCAAAGTTGTGCTTACACCAGAAGGAAGGCTTCATTTGGCGGAACAACCACAACTGCTGGCCGGCTCCGTCCAGATGCTACTTAAGGGAGTGAGCCACCTTGTGAGACGTGGTCTGTGCAGCCTGGGTGAAGCGTGGGAGATGGCGTCGATTCGACCAGCGCGCCGCCTCAGTTTGCCCGTATCTTCAGGGCTGCAACCGGGAGCCCCAGCGGATGTACTGCTTCTCGATTGGAGAGATGGCGAGGTGGCGGAGCCGCGCATCGCTGGTGTTTATAAGAACGGGGTGAGCGTGTTCCCGTAAGTCTCTTTCCTTTTTTGGACAGCGCTGTTTGCCAAAAATGACGTTCAAACAGAAAACTGCAAACCAAAGACCTGGAAAGGAATTGGTTTGCAGTCTTAAACATTTTACCAGTTGATTGCAAAACGATTGATGTCTTCGTGGGAGAGTTCACTCCCCAACAGGACTTCCATTAACTCAAGATCGGTAACGGCTTTGATTCCATGTTTGGCACCGGGAGGAATTTGTAAAACATCGCCAGCCAGAAGCCTGCACAGCTTATCCTCTAATAGAATCTCCGCGATGCCCGACAAAATCGTCAAGCTTTCTTGTCTTTTCAAATGCTGGTGATAGCTTGTGCATCTCCCCTGGGTGAGATTTACGATCTTGATCATCGCTTCATTTCCCATTTCATCTTTCCAATATTTCAGAACCCGATAGGAACCCCATCTTTTCTCACCGTACATCGGAAATTGAGGCGCTTGTGCCAGTCTTTCCTTTATTAGATTGGATTTATCCTTGTTAGCGATCAGAATGCCATCAAAATTTGCCGCAACAATGATATCCGGGATCCCGATAATTTCAATAGGATAGGGAAGTTCGTTAATGAGATGGGTATTGACGGAATCGTCCGATATTCGTCCTGCTCCTATAACGTTATCCTCAAATAGAACGCTTAAAGCCGTCCAGCTCCCAAGATCGCTCCAAGCACCTTCATACCTTATAACAACAGCAGGCAGTGTGAGCTCAACGACTTCTCGATCGAAGCTTAGATTTGCAAGTTGTTCGTAATTTGTAAGCCAAGCGTCAACTTGGACAGGATGCCCCTTGTCCTTTAAATACGCCAGCATAAACTTTAAAGAGAATGCAAATACACCGCAGTTCCACATAGCTTGCTGCTCGATTAAGCGACTCGCCGCAGACTCATTAGGCTTTTCAATGAACTGGTGAACGAAAGAATATTCGTCATTCTCTTTGGGCAGAACAGGAACAATATAGCCGAACTGATCTGAAGGTTTAGCAGGTGTTGTACCGAGGAGAGCAAGATCTGCTTTAGAACTTAAAAGGACATCTGGAAAGCGATGGAGCATTCGAAAAAACTCCGTATCTACATATGTGTCCACCGGAAGAATACAAATTGTTTCATTCGGATCGACTTGCATATTCTCCTGAAGATAACATGCAGCTAAAGCGACGGCTGTGAAAGTTCCTCTTTTATTAGGTTCGCCTATGATTGGGATGTGCTCGCCAACATGGTTACGAGTAATTTCCACTTGACTCTGATGCGTGACGATGCAAGTGGATTGAAGAAGTCCCACCTCATCCAATTGTCTGCATATTCGCCCAATCATCGACTCGCTGGCCCCATCTTCGGATTTCAAAAGCTTAAGAAACACCTTGGAGCGTATCTCGTTGGATAAAGGCCAAAGCCTTTTTCCCGATCCCCCGCACAAAAGTACAATACGCAAGCTAATACTCCTTCCCTTGGGGAACATCACCCTTCATCGTTAATTCTTGGATCGAATTACTTTTTCAATCGCATGTTTCATTAACATCCCAGCACGATCCCATGATTGATGAAACATATCCACTCTGCCTTTGCGTCCTTTTGCTTTGCAAAGCGCGGGATTCTCATATGCATTCCTCATAATCCTTTTCAAACTGTGCAGATCGGGTTCCGCCCATTTTTGTCCCTTTTGCGCAAAGAGATTGCTGAACTTTCTTGAGATCGCATGCGGATTGTTCATACTAACCGACGGATTCCTCAACTGATAAGGAATTAGGAAAGAGTTATTTGGCGTAAGGAAATCCATTTGACCACCCCAACCTGTAGCGATAACCGGCACACCGCTTGCCAGCGCTTCAAGAAATGGCAGTCCAACACCTTCGCCACGAGTAGGGAGGACGAAGGCGTCCCCGAGCGTATACAATCCTTTCAACTGGCTTTCACTGAGACGGCGGCCGATAATGACAACAGGAGCTGTATCTTTGCGGATACCCAATCTTTTTTTGTATTGCCATATTTTTTGCTGGATCCATTTCTCATTCTCATAAGCTGCATATCCGTTTGTTTTGATCACAAGAATAACGTTATCAGCAGAAGAAAATTCTTCCCAGTAAGCTCTAAGCAATCCTTCTGGATTTTTACGATGCTGGAAGCCAAAGACGGACACAAATGTAAATTTACCAGCCGCACTAGGAACATCCAATTTTTTATTGTTCGGATGGAACTCTTTCGTATTTACGCCATGAGGAACAATGAAAATCGGGACTTTTACACCGCTATTCTCTAATGCCCGCTTATTATGCTGTGAGGGTACACAAATCGCATCAAATTTGTTCATCTCGGGAAGCCAGCCTTTGGGTGTCATGGTTGTTTCCCATACGGTATTCAAAATTATTGGATCAAAAGAACTGCGTTCTTTCTTCCATTGAATGCGACTAGGAATATGATGATAAATTAGTGCTCTCTTTCTTCTAGCGGGAGTTATACTCTGGCTTAAATTACCTACACGGACGGCAACTCCTTGCCGCCTTAGCGATCGTACATACGCTCTGCTTGCACGACCAAGACCGCTTGCTTTGTGTACAGGTCCTTTCCAGACGACAGAATAGGGCTTCATTTGGACGCCAACTTGTAGGATTTAAGATATCCTTTACGTTTGTGAAAAGAAATGGACCTATAACTCTTTGTCAGAGAAGACATCTTTGAAGGTGAAATTTGAGGGCCGCTCATATTTAAGCTCTTATTTCTTGCAGGCCTCAAGATCATAGTCCCAGGTGCAGACGCATATAGGAAATTGCCATACGTTTCAAATTCAGAGAAGGCAAATTGCTTGGATTTGTTCATGCTTCTTATAATCGCGGAATACCAGCTTCTGTTATGTCTTGACTCAATCGCTTGTTTCAACTGCTTTACTTTGGATCTTTCGAACAGCATGTAGTGGGTAACGAAGGACGATCGAGCCGAACGGTTTCTTCCCATCAATTTTGTATACGTTTTGAAGTATTCGCTTTGACTCCAGTTTCTGCAGTAAAACACAGTCTTGTCGCCTACTTTGAATACATGCGGACGAATGAGCATGGTATCTGCATCTATAACCAGATAGTACTTTGACGTGCATATCGTATCGCCGCTCAGCTTAAGCAACTGCTGATAAAGCCATCCAGACCGATCCCATGTTTTGGATTGATAATGGATGTCCTTTTTTGTTATAGGTAAAACCGTATCTTCATCAACAAATCTGCATCTTTTGTTATAACAAAGATCTAGAATTCTTTGCTTCCGCGGTGCTACAATAATGATTTCTCGAATAGGGTGCTTCACAAACTTACGCACGGCATCAATAACATGGGGAAGTGTCCCCAGATCTTTTTCAATCGCTGGAATTAACACATCAATTGGGGTTGTCATCCGCTCATCTCCATAAATTAAATGTATGGATTATCATATGACGGGAGAATGAAATGGCATGGGTAAAGTGAGGTTGAAAAACGCACAAAAGTAAGGGTTCCACAGTTGAGGGAAAAGAAAAGACCTCCTTTAGAAAATAATTGAAGGGAGGTCTTTTGAATGATTTGAATGAAAATTAACTAGCTAGTTAATCGAAATAGGCTGAGACTTAATGAATGACACGACGGGCTGTTTTGTAATTCTTACTCCACCAACCAGAATTCATATCTGAAATTGTTACACCGGGACTGCCATAAGTGTGCAGAATCTTTCCATTACCCATATAGATACCAACATGATGAATAGGCGAGTAGAAGAAGACAAGATCACCTGGTTGCAGCTGACTTCTGTCAACATAGGTCCCTACCTGAGACTGCTGCTTTGACGAACGAGGCAGATTAATTCCATTTTTACCATATACATTTTGTGTGAAAGACGAGCAATCAAAGGAATTTGTCTGCCCTTTGGGAGCACCAAATTTGTACCTCACTCCTAGATATTGTTTACCGGTTGCGATGATACTATTTGCTTTTCCAGAAATTGATGTTGAAGCAGCTGTTGTAGAAGCAGTGCTCGCAGCATGTGCGGATTGCGGAGCAATGAGTAGGTTTGTTGAAGCAAACAAGGATACACTTAGTGTGATTCCTAATAGCGATTTGCTTAGGCGGTTCTTTGTCATAATGTTCATGATTGTTATCCTCCTTAAGGATCGTGTTTTAGGTTTTCACCTGGGATAACCTTAACACATTCGGGAATGGCCTATAAATTACCAATCATGGGGGAATACTAGAGCAAATCAGGCTTTAAGGGTAATTATTAGAAGATGATTAGAATTGGATGAACGGGAAAACCTTGACAACCTTAACATGAACGACTATGAAAGCGACGAGTACCTACTCAATTCAAATACCTCCGAATCAAAGATTCTTTGTAATTTCTCATTAAATTTTCATCTGAATCATATACAGTAAAGACTTAGAAGGAATTTAATAAGGAAAGAGGGTGTAGAATTGATTAGCAAAACGAAGGTATTCTTCTTATTCATTTTAACAGTTCTAGTATTTTGCTTATTTTATCTTCTAATAATTGGACAGTTCTCTTCGCTTACCAAGATTGCGTTAGCAGAGGTTGGCTCTATCTCTTTATTCTTTTTCTCCGTAATGATTCTGCACCAAATAAAGGAGTAATTTATCGGAAACGGGGATCTCATTTTGAAAAGAACATACATGGCCTTATCGGCAATACTACTTATGTTGACGGCTTGCTCCAATTCGAATGAAGGACAACTATCAACGGCAGTTCCGACACAAAATCCAATTGCTGCCGAATCACCAATTACTTCTCCAGCAAGCTCGAAACAATCTAGTAAGATAGAAGTTCCAAATCCTTCGCCAACTCCAATAGCAAGTCCACATCTTGTTGGCTCGCTTGATCCTAAGATTGCTAACTCCAAGGAAACAGTTAAACCAGACCATATCGTAATTGTTGTAGAAGAAAATCATTCTTATGAGAAATTAGTTAGCAACAAGGCTGCCCCCTATATGAATACGTTGGCTGAGCAGGGTGCTTTCTTTACGCATTCGTATGCCGTAGCACATCCAAGTCAGCCTAATTATTTAGTCCTATTCTCAGGCTCTAATCAAGGAGTTACCGATGACTCTTGCGGTCATGTATTTAAGACAGCTAATTTGGCAAGCGAGTTGGTTAAGGCCAATTATTCGTTCGCGGGCTACTCGGAGGATTTACCCTCGACGGGCTCCATGGCTTGCACGAATCACCAATATGGACGGAAGCACAGTCCTTGGGTAAACTTCTCTAATGTAGCTAAAGAGAGTAATTTACCATTTAATCAATTTCCAAAGGATTACAGCAAACTGCCAACCGTGTCTTTCGTTATCCCAAATTTGGATAATGATATGCATGACGGCTCCATTCAAACGGCCGACGGTTGGTTGAAAACCCACATAGGATCTTATATAACTTGGGCTCAAAGCCATAATAGCTTACTAATTCTAACGTGGGATGAAGATGATTCTTCTAAAGATAATCATATCCCGACGATTTTTGTTGGGCCAATGGTTAAACCAGGCAGCTATGATCAACCTATTACGCATTTAAACGTATTAAGAACACTGGAAGAGATGTATAAACTGCCATATTTAGGCGGTACATCTGAGGTTTCTGCAATTCAAGGGATTTGGAAGTGAAGTGAAAACAAGCAGATAGATCACCGTTCGTGAGATTTTATAAGTTAAAGAAAAAAACGGCTATTTCGCAATGATGCGAAGTAAGCCGTTTTTTTGCGGCGTTCCTTGTAACCATAAGTGCTATAACTAGTTATCCTTGGAGATTTAGATCCATGCATGGGTATATGCCGTGAATTGAATCATTAACTAAGAATAGAGTGTGATAACAAGGAGGGGATGAAAATGCCTGGTAAGTTGGGACTACACAAATTTTACTCAAAGGATAGTCAAATCCGATCCTTTTTGCCACCGACATCCGTTTTGAACCGGAACACTTTTATTAGTTTTATGAGGCGATATCAATCGGTTTACATAAAACCGAATATGTCCCATATGGGCAAGGGGATTATGAAAGCTTGGTCTATAGATAAGAAATATCGATTGGTCAAAGTGAAAGGCAACGCCAAGTCCTTTAGTACCCTTGAGCAGATGTATAATGCTATAAAAAAACAAACGTCTGCAAGCCCCTTCCTCATACAAAAAACGATTGATCTAGCAAAACTTAATCATAGAACCTTTGATGTTCGAGTTATGATGATGCGGGACTCAGAGGATCAATGGAAATATGCAGGAATGTTAGCCAAAGTTGCTGGCCGATCAAGTGTGATAACGAATGTAAATCGGGGAGGTGGCTATGCACTACCGATTGGGGATGCATTAGCTTCTTCATCCCTCACGATATCTCAAAAACAACAAAAAAAATTGATTAAAGAACTAATCCATTTAAGCTATCGTATTTGTAATCGATTTATATATTACAAGTACTCTTCACAAATTGGCATTGATTATGGTATAGATCAAAATCATAAGATATGGATAATTGAAGTTAATTTTGACTATCCATCTCATGAACTGTTCAACAAACTAAAAAATAAGGAGATGTATCGAAAAATTAAAAACTTAAGAAGTTCCTATTTAAAATCTCTCCGTTCTGGGAAAATTAAACGAGTATAAATCAGAAGAACCCACGTTTTCGTGGGTTCTTTTTGTTGGCCACTGCTTTTTCCGACAAAAAGGATTATTTATTCCATTGAGCGTTCAGAATACTATGAAAGGAGGCGGTTTACATTGGGGTTTTTAACAAGCTGGTTAGAACATCATGGGTATTGGGTTCTCTATTTTGCACTTTTTCTTGAAATGCTCGCTTTGCCTCTTCCTGGAGAAGTGTTGATGAGTTATACAGGACTTTTGATTTTTCAAGGAAAGTTAAATTGGTTCCTTTGTATAGTAACAGCAGGTGCTGGTGTATGTACGGGTGTGACTCTTTCTTACTGGATTGGTTTTCGACTAGGAGCGCCATTCTTCGAAAAATACGGTGCACGTGTCCATTTTGGTCCTGATAAGCTTGATAAAATTTCATATTGGTTTCAAAAGTATGGTAATAAAGTCTTGACTATCGCTTATTTTATACCGGGTGTTCGACATTTCACCGGGTATTTCTCGGGCGTGACGCGAATTTCTTTTCGAAAATATGCGTTGTTCGCTTATATAGGAGCTTTTATTTGGGTAAGTGTTTTTATTTCCCTGGGGAAAGTATTAGGCCCAAAATGGGAGCAATATCATCATACAATGAATCGATATCTGATTTATGCAGGGATGATCGCGGCTGTCATTTTCATTATGGTCTATTTATTCCGAAAAAATGAGCTTCGAATGAAAGAGCTGCTTTCTACCATTTTGGAAAAAGGCATCACTAACTTTCATTCGATGGGTAAAGTGAAGTTTATTGTGCTTGCAGCTTTTGCGCTTTTCGCTGTATTTTTAACTTTAATGATCGGTCTGATTCAAGATTTTTTAGAAAACGAATTCACTTTATTCGATGAGGTTACAAGCTATATCATTCATGAAGTGTTTGATCCAAGTTGGAGCGAGTGGATGAACCGTTTTGCCCTATTGGGTTCTTATTACGTATTCATTCCATTGATTGTCATTACTTGTCTTGGTATTTTAATAAAAGGCAAAGATCGTATGCTTGAACTGATATCATTTACAATGGTTATTGTGGGAGGGGAGGCTCTGGACGAGGGACTGCGCGCATTCTTTCATCGCATTGGCCCTTCATCTAGCAGTTATCTGTTTCCCTATACGTTCCCGAGCGAGCAGACATTAATCTCATTAACCGTTTGTGGCTTTGCTGCCTATTTACTGGTTCGTCATCATGCAAACTTGCTAGCTCGTATCGCAGCAACTTTGTTAGTGATCCTTCTATGTTTGTTGGTAGGCATCAGTCGTATTTTCTTTGATGTACAATACCCAAGCGATGTCATTGCAGGTTATATATTTGGGGGGGCCTGGTTGAGTTTAAATGTGATCTTGTTGGAAGTTCTTCGTATGCTTCGTAAAAATGGCTATGCTTAATGCCGGTGCCATAACTCGTTTTAGCATAGCTTCAAAAAAAAATATTTGGACTGTAAGTAATCGCCTAGAACTTATGTAAGTTTGTCTTAATAGGATGTTGTGAAATCACATGAAGTCACATCATCATTAGGAGGCAAAAAACGGATGCAGAAGAAGAAAATTGGCATAAAGAGGAATTTGACAGCTGCGGTACAAAGACACGTACATGAATTTGAAGGAAGTACTAAACTGGCTGAAGCAGGCGCAGATCGACATAACCATCGCTTTGCAGGTGTTACAGGGCAAGCGATTCGGGTGGGAAATAGTCATGTTCATGAAATTGATCTGACAAAGACGGATTTCTTAAACCATTTTCATAATCTGAAAAAAATTAGAACAGGACCGGCTATTTCAGTCGGGAATGGCAAGCACGTGCATTTTGTTACAGGTCATACAACACTTAACGATGGTCATATGCACCAATTTAACTTCGCAACATTGATTCAAGCTCCGCTTGTATAATGAACAAGGTCTGAATCAATAGCCCATTATGAAGCCAATATGTGAAAACAACCCTTTTCCAAATAATATGGAAGGGTTGTTTTGGTTTAATGCTGGTTTAGCTAGTTAAGGCTATCAATGATTCCAGTGCCGCTTTACACGCTTCAGCGTCTTGATGGACAGCTCGTACTTGCCTCAATACCTTATCTATGGCATCGTCAACTTCTGTCCACTTTTTCTTGTTCATTGGTTTGAGCCGAGCCTCGGCATTGTCCCAGGAGTGCTCCAAATCGTCAACGCGCGACTTGGCCCCGGACATATTGCCTGCATTCACAAGATTTTGTGTATCTTCAGCGATTTTCTTGAAACTTGATAAATCACCTAGCGGCGAGGCTTGCGTGACAGCACCTGATGAACCAACCTGCTGTGATGCTTGCGGGCCGGAGCCAGAGGAGCCCGCTTGTATGGAGGAGTCCCCTTGCTGCAAAGTTTCTTGGAGACTAGTATGACGTAAATAATACCCTGTTCCTGCCGCGAGCATAAGAACACCTACAACGATTACAACTTGCCAGACAATCACAATACCTTTTGTATTCGTAGTTGGCTTTGTTGAAGAGGCGACGAGATCCCGCTTAGTGATTGAAAGAAAAATGATGATCAGCAGTATCGCAAGCAGGAATATTATGCTTGTTGCCGTTGCTCCTAGTCCCAAACCGCCGAACTCTTGCGGCTGGGAAAGTAAGTCCCCCAATGAAGCACCTAAAGGACGCGTCATGATATAGGCAATCCAGAATGCCAACACAGCATTAAGCCCAAGTCGCCACGCGGCTGTCACGCAAGCAATGACTGCACAAACGATGCTGCCTGTAACTAGATAACCGAGGCCTAGACTCTCCGCCATGAGGTCACCAGCAGCCGTTCCCAGTGCAAATGTGAACAGGATAGTTAACCAATAAAAGGTTTCTCTTCGCTTCGTGAAGATGGAATGAATGGAGAGAGTTTTCTCTTTGGCGTACCATAACGCAAAGATCAGTATTAAGACTATACTGAAAACTGTCGTGCTCACTTCAAGTGAGATCCCCATGTTATCTGTTAGATTGTCAGTAACGAGTGTCCCAAAGATGCTGATCAAGACCACCGTCAACCAATAAAGACTCGGCATGTATTTCTGTGCCCTAAACTGGAAGAAAAGCGTAACGAATAACAAGATTCCCATTACAATGGAGGTACCAGTTAGGCCAAAACCGAGATTGACGTTAAGAAAGTCAGCCGCAGTCTCACCGACGGTGGTGCATAAGATTTTAATGATCCAGAAATAAATGGTTACCTCGGGAACTTTACTTAACATGGTTTTAGTTTCATTTGATCTTAATGATTCCATATTTCCGCTCCTTTTGAAGTATTTTATGCTCCTACAAGTTACTGTACATGCTTTACATGAGAAACTAATGAGAAATAGAAAAAGACCACAGTCTCGGACTGTGGTCTTAATTTTTATAAATTAGCCAGGCTTATTGCCAAAATAATTAGAGGAGATCCAGTCCGCTGTCGGTTTCAGTGTAGATCGAAATAAGCACGATCGCCGTATCCTCGCCTATGTTTCTCACCAAATGGGGCGTGCATGCGTTCCAACTGAAGGAATCGCCTTCTTCGAATTCGGCCGCGTCTTCACCTTGCTCCGCATAGATCTTCCCTTTAATGACAACGTGGATCTCCTCGCCTTCATGCGCATGAGGAGCGTCCCCCGTCGAAGCCCCGGGAGGGAGCTCTACGAGCATCATCCTTACATTCTTTCTGGAGCTCATGTGCTCCACTTTTAATTTGTCGGCACCGCTTGTCGTAATTCGCCGTTCATTCTTCCGAACAATATTCATCCGATCCTCTTTCTTCAGGAGCAAATAAGCTAAAGGTACTTTCAGTGCCTGCGCTATGCTTTCCAACGTCGAAATAGAAGGGGAGGTTTTATTGGTTTCAACCTGACTCATGAAACCTTGAGAGAGGCCGCTTTCTTCGCAAATTTGAGCTATCGTAATATTTTTTCGCTTTCGAATCGCTCGTATAGTGGATCCAATATCCATTCGATTGCACCTCTTTTTAAATATTGCTAATACTAAATATATTTATATATTAGCAATATTTTTGTTGACATGCCAGTGTATTTGATTTAAATTAGTTATATAAAAAATATATTTTTATAACTAATATTTCGCCGGATGGAGGAGAGATTTACAATGACAAAAGCAACAGTCGTTTCACTTATTATGCGTGTGGTGATGGGAATAATATTTATCGTACACGGGGTTAGTAAGCTTCAAATGGGACTTAGCAATGTAGACGCATGGTTCGGCTCTATTGGTATTCCTGGATTTTTAGCTTATTTTGTAGCGGCACTTGAACTCGTTGGCGGCATTATGCTGATTTTGGGATTATTTACTCGTTATGTATCAGCATTGTTTGTGATCATGCTAATCGGTGCAATTGTTACGACGAAGCTTTCCGCAGGACTTGTTGGCAACGCTCAAATGCCCGGCTTTGAACTTGAGCTTGGATTCATGCTGGTTTCGTTGTACCTAGTTGTTGCCGATCATTCACCTTTCTCGGTTGACCGCCTGTTTATGAACAAGCGCACTGCCTAACTTACAACAAAGGGGATTTTCATATGAACCCAGTTTTTCAATATGACGTTCATCTGCCAGCCAATATGGCTACTGACAAGAAGTATCCAGTTGTCTTTACGCTGCATGGCAAAGGCTCCAATGAGAAAAATATGTTCGGTTTGGTCGCTCCATTGGCTGATGAGTTTATCATCATCGGTATTCGCGGTAATCTGCCGCTAGGCGCAGGTTATCAATATTATGATCTAAAAAGTTTGGGCAATCCGATTCGGGAAATGTTTGATGAAGCGGTTAAGCAGCTCACTGCATTCATCCATTATGCGACCGATAAGTATCCGATAGATCCCGAAAAGCGCTATTTGCTTGGCTTTAGTCAAGGCGCGATCCTGTCGATGACACTTGCACTTACAATGGGAGATCAGTTGAAGGGAATCGTTGCACTGAATGGGTACGTTCCTGAGTTTGTAAAGACGGAGTATGAGCTGCGTAGTGTGAAGGACGTATCAGTATTTGTTTCGCACGGAGAGTACGATTCCGTATTCCCGGTTCGGATCGGCAACGAGACGGCGACGTATTTCATGGATCAAACACCGCGCCTGACATTCAAGATATATCCTTCCGACCATGGCGTATCTGTAGAGAATCAGCGTGATGTTCTGAACTGGCTTAAGCAGGATGCCGATTTGTCTACAAACTAGGATTGAAAGAACGAGGATTCAATATCAACCTTGAGAAGGCAGGGGACCGAATAGGATCCCATGTCTTTTCTCAGTTGAGCGGGCATTCGAATTTGAGTGCAAAAATGTGCTTTCAATTAGGGGTGTACGATAACTACAAACAACGGTAAAATTTAAAAGGTAGACAATTGTTGACGTTACAAGGGGACTATCAAATGAAGCCAGATATTGAAAACTTAGTTGGGATAACAGAAAAACTAGAGCAAAGTGGCATTTCATATTCTTTAGGTGGGAGTGGATTATTATTAAGCTTGGGTTTAACAGATTCAGTTCGTGATTGGGATCTTATGACCGAAGCACCAAAAGACATGGTTATGGCTGCTTTACAGAACTACGAAGTAGAAGATATAACAAGTGGGGATTATCCTTTTGGAAGTGAATACAAGTTATTCATTCACAAGGAAAATCCACAGGTGGAGGTGATAGGAGGCTTCTCGATTTATTCCGATAAAGGTCTTTGCAGAATGCCAAGTATTCCCGTTTGCCGTTGGAACGGTATTCAGGTTGGTAGTCCAGAAGTATGGTATGTGGCTTATGCGCTAATGCATCGGAAGGAAAAGGCAGAATTATTACTTTCTTATCTGAAGGAAAGAGGAGCAGACCAAGCAATTCTTGAAAAGTTAAAGAATGAGCCGCTTCCGGAGGAAATTTTACAAGAAATCGAATTACTAAACAAAAACTAACTAAGACCCTCAGCTCGCAGCTGTGGGTCTTTTTATAAGCGATAAATATGTACCTGTTAGATGTCTTCCATCAAGACAAGTGTATCACCGTTGACACTTCCCTTAAGCTTAAGCATCGTGAGATTGATGTAAATCGTGCCATCATAGGTAAATGCACCGGTTCCTTTAGAATATTGGCTATTGGTGGCAACTAAGGTGACGAGCTGACCATTAAGGCTCAGCTGCACCATGGGTTCACCCCAGCTGACGGTATAGAAGCTGCTTACTGTGGAGAGCGATACATACTGGGCTCCATCCACTTGGATCAGGCCAAAGTCTCCTGTGCTTTTCTTCGTTTTTTCATCATCCAGGCTAAAAACAACCGATTTAATGGCTTTATAACCGCTTTTCGGGTCACCCTCTACTGGCCCTGGCGTACTGGATGGGGAGGGGGTTGGAGATGGAAGAGGAGGCTGCACCACTTTTTTCTTAAGAGAAATACCAAGGTCTGCATCGAACGAAACATCGTATCCCGTGGCTTCACCATATGCACGCACCGGCAAGTATGAAGTTCCATCCACAACAATTGCCGGCGTTCCAATCGTCTTGCCTTCGATCTGGAAGGGAAAAGCTCCTTGAATCGTTTTGCCTATCAAACTAGTTACTTCCTCCGCATGGGCAGACAACGTAGTAGCCAAGAGAAATCCGGCGATACCGCCGATTATGAATTTTTTCAATTTATGCACCGCCTCTTTTACAAGATCCTATTTTCCTTCATGAGATAAATGCTGAAATCTATGATTAATAATACGCTATGTTGTTTTTGGGCTGCAACTTTTGAGTTTGATCTTAAGGTTTATTTTTAGGGCGAACAACTGTATGAACCACTGTAGGGCGCCAATTAATGATTTGAACAAGCTGATCTTGCATATAAGAAGGGGTATGCTTAAAGCCACTTTCAACCCAGTATAAAACAAGGCCAAGCAAAGCATGAATGGAGTAAATCGACAGAAGTTCTTGGTCAATTTCGCTGCCTGTGTGGATCAATTCCTCTTGCGAGATCTTCTTTAAGGCCGTGAACATTTTTTCTCGTAGGTTAGGAAGAACGTCACTCTTCATCAAGGTTGTATATGTGGATGCGTTCTCAAACATATGCTCGAAAATCATGACGGACTTTGCCGGCAATTCATTAATGCGGAATACCTCATTTTTTTCATAAGGCGCTCGAAAGGCTAATAGCAATTTTTGAATAAGTTCATCTAGGATGTCATCGAGCAGTGCTTCCTTACTTTCATAGTTTGAATAAAAAGTACCGCGATTATAATTCGCCTCTACCACAATTTCGGTTATAGAAATAGAAGTAAACGGTTTTTTGGACATTAGCGTTAATAACGCATCTTTTAAAGCACCTTTACTTCGAATGATACGTCGGTCGGTTTTATTAGAAGATTCACTCATTCCATTCACTTCCTCTGTCTAATAGTCAACAAACATCAAAGTTCTGTACATTAGCATACATAAACAAAATTATTGCTGATTGTCATCCCTTTCATTAATTTATTATACTCAATTTAACAGATGTTTTGTATTCAACATCTGTACGTTTTTGGACGGATTTTATATGCATGTAAATTGTGTCGAACACAGATAATAACATAAGATGGAGGTATCCAAAATGAGACTTTCAGGAAAAGTGGCTGTGATTACGGGTGCAGCTTCAGGTATGGGCAAAGCAATTGCTGAGCTTTTCGCAGCAGAAGGAGCAAAAGTCGTTGTATCTGATCTTCATATTGAAGCCGCTCAGACAGTCGTATCCGGGATAAAATCAAAAGGCGGTGTTGCCATCGCGCTTGCGGCCAATGTAGTAAAAGAAGAGGACGTACAACAATTAATTGATAACACGGTAAAAGAATTTGGAACAGTAGACATATTGATTAATAATGCCGGCATCATGGATAACTTCATTCCCGCAGCAGAATTAACGGATGAACATTGGGAAAGAGTTTTTGCTATTAATGCAACGGGGCCTATGCGTACAACGCGCAAAGTACTTCCTATTTTCACGGAGAAGAATAGCGGTGTCATTGTCAACATTGCATCAGCGGGAGGCTTGTACGGCTCGCGGGCTGGAGCAGCTTACACGGCTGCGAAACATGCAGTAGTGGGTTTGACGAAAAACGTTGGTTTCCAGTACGCAAAACTCGGTATTCGCTGTAATGCTGTGGCACCAGGCGGAGTGAACACCAACATTGGCACGTCTATTAATGCTCCAAATCAGTTTGGCATGGAACGTGCAACAATTGGAATGGGGATTAACCCACGTATAGGTGATCCGGAAGAGATTGCAAAGGTAGCTCTGTTCTTAGCTTCAGATGAAGCAAGCTTTGTTAACGGTACAGTAGTTACAGCGGATGCCGGTTGGACAGCTTACTAAATCGGTCTTTCAAAAATATATGATCAAAGTGCCTTCCAGCGACAATTTGGAAGGTTCTTTTTTTGATATAAAAAATAAATAAAGTTCTTGACTTTTAGTGGAGATCAAAGGGGTACTTGACAGCCGTGTGATATTATTAAAAAAGATCATTTTAATGGAATCAAAACGATGGAGGCATTTTATGTTTCAGCATAGCAATCAAAGATATGAAGGTGTAAACTTCGGTACACAAGATTTAAGGTACGGCGAGTTAATAAGTTGTACGTTTCATCGGTGTTCTTTTTCTAATGGATCACTCAACGAGATTACGTCCAGCAACTGCCGTTTTATTGAGTGTCATTTTCGTGGAGCTTTATTAAATGGCTCTATTCATAAAGAATCAGCTTTTGAGAATTGTATCTTTAATGGAGCAAATCTTTTTGTCTCGAAATTTATAGAGTGTAAAATGACGGGTTCGGATTTTACCGGTTCAAATATGGATGGAATCACTATTTATCAAGGAGATTGGTCATATACCAATTTGAGACATACTAAATTAGTTAAGCAGGATTTACGCAGGGTTAAATTTTATGAAGCTGATTTGTCAGGGGCTGACTTAGAAAAAGCAGATTTAAGAGACTGCGATCTGACGATGACGATTCTGACTAAAGCGAAGTTACAGGGTGCTGATGTAAGAGGGGCGAAAATGGAAGGAGTGAACTTCAAAACATTCGAAATTACAGGAATGAGGATGGATCGTGAGCAATCTGTATTATTCTCACTATCTCATGGAGCCAAGGTAAATTAGTAGGTGTTATACCTATTTAATGTCAGGTCATCACTACCGGATTCGTTAATATTTTTTAAAGGTATTCATAATTCGACTAGTTTCGCCGAAATTAAACATAGGATAATTCATCCATTACAAAAAAGGGAAAACAAGGCCCCCTTAAAATCTCGGAGGATAGACAGAATGAAACTTACGCTTTTCAAGAAACTGCTTTGTAGCTTTGTCATTGTTTTACTGCTTCTTACGACAATCAGTATTTCATCCCAAATGAGGATGAAGACAATGGGCGAAACCGCTAAACAAACGACGGATAAGGGACTTCCCTCTGTTATCTTGCTTGGCAATTTAAATTTCGATTTGAAAAGTCTTGACGATCAAATGCTGCGACTTCAATTCAACATGGAAGATAAGACGAAGCAAAACTTAAATGGAACCGGTATGTTGGAGGAAGAGAGTAACTCCACGCCTGCTGAGAAGGCCCAAACCTTGTTTAATGATATTCAAAAGCAAGTCAATCTTCTGGAAGGGACGATCCAGGACGAGAAAGATGCCCAAATGCTCGATGTGTTTAAAGAGCAGTGGACGCAATATGCCAACGTTTTCCCGGCATTGCTCGCAGCTGCACAGCAGCATGGACAAGAGGGCATGGCGCTCCTTCAGGTATCAGACAGCAATCTGGGAAGCTGTTCTTTATTGATTGAGATGTTTACCAAACGCATACAGGAAAATGCGGAAGGCTGGGCAGCCGAGGTGGAGCATTCATACCAAGTCGGGCTAATTTGGAATATTACGCTCAGTGTAATTGCCATCCTTTTGGGATTGATGATTTCCTTCCTCATCGCCCGTCACGTCTCCAAGCCGATCGTCTCTATGAGCGCTGCCGCCAAACGCATTTCTGAGGGTGATCTATCCGTAAACGCCACCACGATGAAGCGTCGGGATGAGATCGGAGATCTCCATGCATCCTTTGCACAGATGACGGAGCATATGAGAAGTATGATTGAAACTGTAAGTGGGCACGCGCAAAGCGTCACCTCCTCTGCGGAGCAGCTGCGCATAAGCTCCATTGATATGCAGGAAGTGTCACATCACATCACTCAGACTGTGAAGGAAGTGGCAACGGGTGCAGATCAACAAACGCTGACGATGGAAGAAACTTCACGTTCGATGGAGGAAGTCGGTGCAGGCATCTATCGTGTGGCCGAAAGCGCCTCCTCGATTGCCGAGTCTATCGAATGGACCAAACAGCAAGCAGAAACCGGTGGAACCTATGTGCAGAACACCGTTCAGCAGATGGAATCCATCCATGAATCCGTCAATCAAACGGATCAAGTAATGTCCTTATTGGAGAGCAAATCCCAGGAGATCGGACAATTTTTACAATCGATTCAGAATATTTCCCAGCAAACGAATCTTCTCGCCCTCAATGCCGCGATTGAAGCAGCGCGAGCTGGTGAGCAGGGGCGCGGCTTTGCTGTCGTAGCCAGCGAGGTTCGTAAGTTGGCCGAGCAGTCCAGCCATTTCTCGGCTGAAATCTCCAATTTGCTCGGTGAAATTCAATACACTATCCAAGACTCGGGCAATGCGTTGAGCCAAGTCAAAGAGGAAGTGCAAACAGGCATTGAGCTCGTAATGAAAACCGAGCAAAACTTCGGTGAGATTTTGCAGTCCACGAATCAAGTGGCATCGCAAATTCAGGAAATGGCGTCAACATCCGAACAAATGTCGGCAGGCGCCCAAGAGATTACGGCCTCTGTACAACAAGTGGCTTCCATCGCCAGAAAAACCGCCGACTCGTCTCAGGACGTCTCGCACTCAGCCGTCAATCAGCTCGAAACGACCGGTGAAGTCAAAGAAGCTGCACAGACGCTAACTGTCATGGCCGAGGAAATGCAGCAAATCTTAGCTCGTTTTCGTATCGCTTAATCTGCAATTAAACACTGTGAACATGAAGCACAACCGTTGTTAATTGAATAAATACCATACTCGAGCCTTAGCATCGAAGACCAGCTGTCCAGGCTGGATAGGCGTTGCCGCTTCACTTATGGCAAGCTTGGAAGCCATATAGGGGGCAGGTATAGCTGCTGTACTAGATTGCTCTTGGACTCGGAAGGGGACTGGGCTAAGGGTCACACCCAATGTATTTGCTATGGTCAAGGCTTTTTGTCGGCCATTTTGAATGGCTAGTGATAATGCTTGATTTACATAAGTTTCTGGATGTGCGGTTGTGAACCGGATGCTAGTGACTTCATTCGCACCATTCGAAACAGCAGTGTCAACAATGTTTCCAGTCTGTTCAACGTTGTCCGTTGTGATCTTCAGGAGATGGGTTACTTTATAGCCTCGAAAGATTTGTTTGCCGTCATGATAATCGTAGATGACTTCTATTCGATAATCATATGTTTGTATCTTCTCTCGGGGAATGCGTAGATCCAATAGAGATTGAATGATGTTGGAGACGGTTTTTGCATTTTCGGTTTGAATGACATGCAAGTTAGGACCATCCGTAATGACTCCTAACACAACCACAGCGCGGTCGGGAGCCGCGGTCACTGTGCCCTCCCCTAGGACTTCGATGCACTGTGAATAAAAAGGAGAAGCCGTCTTGTATAATGGATAACTGTACATGAAAGGACTCCTTTCTTAAGGCAGACATTACCAATGTATGAAGTACTCAGCAGTTAAATAACGAAGAATTGTTGAAGCTTTTTAGAAAAAGCAAGTTGAATTTAACAAAAAGAGCAGTTTGCCATCTTGGCAGCTGCTCTTTTTTCTCTATTAATCTACTAAAATTCCACTAGTTATCTCCTATAAATGTGGATACTTTCATGGTCGTTTGATCATAGAATATATTATTTATAACATTTTTTGGGAGGTAGCTTATGTCACATAAAGATAAGAATCGTCCAGAGCCCTCTGGACTTCCAGGACCTCCAGGACCGGCAGGACCAGCAGGACCTCAAGGCATGCAAGGCCCCCCTGGACCTCCGTTTACGCCAGGTTGTAACACACAATCAAGAGGGCCATGTTCTTTGGCCGAGGGTTCATCCACGATTTCGAATGGTTTTGCTTCGCATGCCGAGGGAGATCGAACTGTCGCTAATGGTTCAGCCTCACATACAGAAGGATTTAAAACTCAAACGACTGTTACTGCCATGAATGCGCATGCAGAAGGTGAAGGAAATACAGCAAGCGGAAGGGCTTCCCATGTTGAAGGTGGAGGTGTGGATTCCAAGGGCACTCCTTTTCCTAACCTGGCTAGCGGAAACTCTTCACATGCCGAAGGTCTCGGAACCACAGCTAGCGGCTTTGCCTCTCATGCGGAAGGGATTATTGCACTAGCAAGCGGAGATGCCTCCCATGCAGAAGGCGCGGAATCAACAGCAAGTGGATTTGCAGGTCATGCCGAAGGTCAAATTGGGAGAGCGATCGGTGACGCTTCCCATGCGGAAGGCTTCAATACAACAGCAAGTGGTCTGGCCTCGCATTCAGAAGGACGGTTGACTACAGCCAGTGGAAGGTCATCGCATGCCGAAGGTTTCAGTTCAACAGCTATCGGTATTGCTTCGCATGCGGAAGGTCAAGGTACAACAGCGAGGGGAGTTGCTTCCCATGCCGAAGGAGAAGGCACGGCTGCCGAGGGAGAAGCATCCCATGCCGAGGGCAGCTCCGCGATTGCAAGTGGAGTCGCTTCTCATGCCGAAGGAAATGGAACGCAAGCGAGTGGACCTGTCTCCCATGCGGAAGGCGCTGGTACTGTAGCAAGCGGGCTAAATTCCCATGCTGAGGGAGTTTTAACTATAGCCAGCGGAACTGCATCCCATGCCGAAGGTATTCAAACAAGTACCAATGGACATATTGGTGCCCATATAATAGGGACGACCGGAAAAGCGGACAGCGATTTTTCCTGGTTTTTAGCCAATGGCATCAATGATGATGGTACGGGAAACAATTTGGCTGCCAAAATCATCGGTTCCGGCCCCAATAATGGAAAAGGCTTTGCGGATGTCGGATGGTTCGGAGGCGGGGCGGATTATGCAGAGATGTTCGAAACTGTTGATGGGCTGCCTATTGATGTCGGCTACATCGTAACTTTAGATGGTAACGGCGATCAAATACGAAAAGCGAATTCGAGTGATGATTATTTGCTAGGCGTAACGAGTTCAAATCCATCATTTTTGGCAAATAGCGGTGAATTAAGATGGAAGAATAAGTTTTTGACCGATGAGTGGGGCAGATTGCTGCAGCACGAAATGGTTATTCCGGCTGTGACCGATCAAGAAGGAAGAGTTTTCATTCCCGAGCGTACGGAAACCCGTCCTATTTTAAATCCGAAATACGATCCTGAGCAAGTCTATACGGCAAGGTCGAAGAGACCTGAGTGGGTCGCAGTTGGTCTATTAGGACAAGTTCTTGTTCGGGACGATGGATCATGCCAAGCAAAGGGATATTGTAAACCCAATGAGGAAGGGATTGCTACTGCATCAAACACGGGATATCGGGTTATGAAGCGCATGGGCCCAAATCAAATTCTAGTGTTGGTTCAACCTCTGCGGTTAGGCTAAGTAGGAAGGGATTGAAACGAAATTGTCGAATGTTCCATTGAAGATTTCAATCCCTTAATTTGGTGGTGCATGTAGTGGACGACTCTGTTCTTGATTTCTATGATGACCTTGCAGAAAATTACCATCTTATTTTCGTTGATTGGAAACAGGCTATTTCATGGCAAGGAGAAGTTTTAAGTGAAATCATTCATTCAAAACTCGCGAGTTCGAGTAACGGAGTAATTTCACTTTTAGACTGCTCCTGCGGTATCGGCACTCAAGCTATAGGACTAGCTGGACATGGTTTTAAAGTAACCGGTACTGATTTAAGTCCAGTATCCGTGAAACGGGCCCAAAAAGAGGCTGAAACTCTTGGGGTTGATATTCATTTCGGGGTCGCTGATTTGCGTTCGTTAGAAAATGACGTTTCTGATATTTTTGATGTCGTTCTTTCGGCCGATAATGCAGTCCCGCACCTTCTAACGGACGAAGATTTATTTCTCGCTGCAAGCAATATGTATGCTAAAGTTAAGAAAGATGGCGTTCTCCTCATTACAATGAGAGATTATGATGAGCTGGTTAAAGAGAAGCATAGATCTACAGAGCCGCGCGTTTTCGATGAAGGAAAGCGTATCGTTTTTCAGATTTGGGATTGGGCGGAAGATTCGAAAACATATCTGATTAACCACTTTTTAATGCGAGAAATGGACGGGCAATGGATAACAAAGCATAACAAAACAAGATACAGAGCTTTATTAAGAGATGAATTCAGCTATATGCTGCGTACAGTTGGATTCTCGGACATTGAATGGTATATGCCATCTGAATCAGGTTATTATCAGCCTATTGTTATTGCGCGGAAAAGCTGAGTTTATATTAAATATTCGTTTAAACATACAAAGTAAGGCTACCGCTGGTATAGAAACGCGGTGGCCTTTTTTGTGTGAAATTTGAATTGACATGAGTCCATGTCGATGTTAGTATTTACCTATTGATATCTGATATATCAGATATCAAATATTCAATCACTTAGATCTTCATTTCGTACATATAAAGGAAGGTGGCATCATGTCGTTACGTTTAGATATAAGTGCTCAAGTGACTTCTATCCGAGAAAAAGTATATGAAACACTTAAAGAAGCCATTTTAAATGGAAGTTACGTGCAAGGAGAGCATTTGAAGGAGCGGGATATTGCGCTGAGCTTCGGGGTAAGCACTACGCCTGTGAAAGAAGCTTTGCGAAGGCTGGATCAAGAAGGCCTTGTCATTACAAAACCGCGAATCGGGACCTACGTATCAACCAACATTATGAACTCAATTGAAGAGATTACTTGGGCACGTTCGGCTATGGAAGGCGTGGTGGCAAGACTCGCAGCGATTAAAATTACGGATCAAGAGTGCAGTCAATTGCAAGAGCATATCAAGAAAATCGAAAAGGCGACAGAGGAACTTGATAGCGCACAATTATTCGTATTAAACGAGGCGTTTCATAAAATGATTCATGACATATCACGGAATGACTATATCGCTCAGCAAATTTCCGCCATCAAAGCGTTTGATCGCGTCTTCAGAAAACAGGCTTTATCCAATACAGAGGAGTTTCAGAGAGCCTTTAGGGAACATAATCTGATTTGCGAAATGATCGTAAATAGAGATCCTGATGGTGCTGAAGAAGCTATGCGGAGCCACATCCGCAGGACTGCTTCCTATGTGTCACAGCAAGTGAAGAATTAGCAGATATTGCAAAGGAGGGCGTGTTTCATGGTGTTTCAAGCAGGTGAAACGATCTTTAACTATATGGGCGGCAAGTGGATGCCGTCTGCGACCGGTAGGGTTGAAAGCAGTATCAATCCTGCTCGTTTGCAGGAAGTGGTTGGATATGTACAAACTTCTAGCATAGAAGATCTCAATCAGGCTGTTGAAGCGGCGTCTCTGGCAAAAAAAGCGTGGAGGAAGCTGTCTGCACCGGCGAGAGGCGAATACTTGTATCGTGTGGCAGACTTGCTTGAGCAGCGTTTGCTGGAAGTAGCCGAAACGATGACAAGGGAGATGGGGAAAACATTCGTAGAGGCTAAAGGGGAGACGGCCAGGGGAGTTGCCATCCTGCGTTATTACGCCGCCGAAGGCATGCGCAAAGTGGGAGACGTGATCCCGTCAACCGACAGCAGCGCTTTAATGTATACAACCCGGGTTCCACTAGGAGTCGTTGGCGTGATAACGCCATGGAATTTTCCAGTTGCCATACCGCTTTGGAAAATAGCTCCCGCATTGATATATGGTAACACTGTAGTATTCAAGCCGGCTAGCGAAACCGCAGTCACTGCTGCTCAAATCATGAGATGTTTCCACGAGGCATCTCTTCCCACTGGGGTCATCAATATGGTGACGGGCAAAGGAAGCGTAATCGGACAAGGGATCATCGATCATTCAAGTGTAAATGGTATCACGTTTACGGGGTCAAATGAGACTGGAAAAAGGGTGGCTTATGGCGCGATTCATCGTGGGGCCAAATATCAGCTAGAAATGGGTGGGAAAAATCCAATTATTGTTGCGGAAGATGCGGACCTGGATGACGCAGTCGAAGCTACAGTCAACGGCGGGTTGCGTTCTACTGGACAAAAATGCACAGCGACAAGCCGAGTTATTGTTGTAAGCGCTGTATACGAAGTATTTAAGGAAAAGCTGCTCCAGCGAGTTCGTCAAATCAAGGTTGGTGACGGTATGAACCCTGACATATGGATGGGACCGGCCGCTAACGAAAGCCAGTATCAAACAGTTCTTTCCTATATGAAGGCAGGGATAGAAGCAGGGGCATCGCTCATCTATGGGGATCAAACGACAGAGCGAAATGAAAACGGTTACTTTTTGAAGCCTGCCATCTTCGAAAATGTGAGCAATGAAATGAGCATTGTCAGGGAAGAAATTTTCGGTCCGGTGCTGGTCCTAATGAAAGCTCACTCTTTTGAAGAGGCGATAGAGATGGCTAATGATAGTGAATTCGGTCTAAGCGCTTCAGTTTTCACGAAGAACATTGGAAGCATGCTAGAGTTCGTCAATGAGATGGAAGCCGGTCTCGTCCGAATTAATTCCGAAAGCGCTGGAGTTGAGCTACAAGCCCCGTTTGGAGGTATGAAGCAGTCAAGCTCACATTCCCGGGAGCAGGGACAGGCTGCAATTGAATTTTTCACATCGATAAAAACAGTCTTTGTGAAACCATAACTAACCAGGAAGAGGCGGTTCGCATGTATGAGCAAGTGAAAGAAGCAATTCAAGGAATCAATGCCATCAACGTAACCCCTTTTGACGAAGAACTGAATATTGATTGGGGATCGTTACAAAAAAATATTTCTTTTTTGCTCGAAAAAGGCTTGAAAGCCATATATCCTTGTGGAAATACAGGCGAATTTTATGCGCTCTCGAAAGATGAAAGCATGGAAGTCACCCGATTTGTTACTGATTTCATCGCCAAACGGAGCGTAGTCATTGCTGGCGTCGGATACGATGTCAAGACTGCACGTGAACTAGCACAACATGCGGAATCCTGCGGAGCAGACGGCATTATGATTCATCAACCGGTTCATCCTTACCTGCTAACCGATGGTTTAATCGATTATTATAAGGAAATTGCTGTCTCTACAACTTTACCAATTGTCTTGTATATCCGTAGCGAGCATATTTCGCTCGAAGCGATTCAAGAAATCACCAAACTGCCGAATGTGATCGGTGTGAAATACGCATTTAACAACCTTCCTCATTTTACGAAAATTGTTCAAATTATCAAGGAAGACATTGTATGGATATGCGGTACAGCCGAAATGTGGGCTCCTTTCTACTATGCTGCAGGCGCTAAAGGCTTTACTTCCGGATTGGTCAATGTCGAGACGAGCCGCTCATTCCAAATGTTGGAGGCTCTAAAGGATGGCAATTATCCTGCTGCAATGTCCGTCTGGGAAGAGATTGCTCCATTCGAGGAACTCCGTGCGAAATATTTGAATGGGAATAACGTTAGTATCGTAAAAGAAGCCATGTCTCAGCTTGGATTAATCGCTCATAGTGCTGTCAGACCGCCGATCAGTAAGATCAATGAAAATGAAAAACATCAAGTTCATGAACTGCTTCAACGATGGGGATTTTAAAATAATTTCTAAAGGAGCTTTCTTATGGATATTCAAGCATTATTCGAACGTACGGCATTGCGAACGCTAGAGCTAAGCAATACTTTTCCAGAAGGTTCAGATATTCCAGGTGCCATTCGCTGGTATAGATGGGATTGGAGCATCGGCGTCGCATTTTATGGCGTAATGAAGGCTTATGAGCACTCGCATAATGAAAGTTATTTAATGCGTATGAAGGAATGGATCGATGCTAGGATTGAACAGAAAATCCCTAAAATTTGTATCAACACGAACGCACTCTTATTGACATTATTGAAAATAAACGAAAAGTATCCAGACAGCAGGTATGAATCCGTATTAAAGACTTTTGACCAATATTTAATGTCCGAGGGCCTTCGTACGCCATCCCAAGCACTTGAGCATACGGTTATTGACAATAATTGGGGCTTACAGGTGTGGGCGGATACAGTTTTTATGAGTTTACTATATATGACACATAGAGGTATTCAACTGAGCAATCAAAGTATGGTCGATGAAGCAATGTTTCAATTAGATCTCCATAATAAGCTCCTGTTTGACCCAAAGGAAAAGTTATTTTATCACGGCTGGGACGATAATAAGCGAAAACATATTGGCGTACACTGGGGACGAGGAAATGCTTGGATGACGGCTGGAATGGTCGAAATTCTGGAACTTACAGGTTCTGATTCGGCACTGTCCAAAGAAATTAGCGGCATTCTGCATCAACAGCTTGAGAAGCTGTCGGAACTTCAGCATCCATCAGGGCTATGGAGAACTGTCATGAATAGCGAGAATACATATCTTGAAACATCGGTTACCGCAGGCATCGCATATGGTGTGCTGAAAGGCGTGCGCCTAGGTATTGTCGATCCCAACTATTTGATAATGGGGGAAAACGCTTTGTCTGCTTTGCTTCATAAAGTGGATGAGGAAGGGAATGTGACAGGAGGTTCCTCTGGAACGCCAGTCAAGGCGAACGAAGAAGCGTACAATCAAATTCCATATGAAATTACCCCGTTTACACAGGGGTTGGCACTGCTGGCGATGAGTGAAGGATTGAAACTTAAATCGGGGAGAGATCATTCATGAAAATAACTGATTTGCAGCTTACGATAGTTGGAATTCCAAGACAAACCGGCTTCATCAGCAAACATGTGATTGTGGAAATTAAGACAGACGAAGAGATTACTGGTGTTGGCGAGATGTCCGACTTCTCACATCTCCCTCATTATTCATTGGATATTAGAGATTTGACTGCTGTTTTGAAATCAATTCTCGTTGGGAAAAACCCTTTTGATATATCTTTGATAAATAAAGAGCTGCTTAGCAGTTTTCCTGAAGCGATGTTTTATTATGAAAAAGGCAACTTTATTCGCAACGGTATCGATGCAGCTTTGCATGATCTTTGTGGAAAAGCGCTGAATATTTCGGTGGCTGAATTCATTGGAGGTCGCATTCAAGAGAAAATTAAGGTTTGTTATCCGATTTTCAGACATCGGTTTATGGAAGAAGTGGAGGAAAACCTTGAGATTGTACGCAGCCGCTTCCAACAAGGATTTGATGTATTTAGATTGTACGTGGGGAAAAATTTGGATGCTGACGAAGCTTTTCTGGACGGTGTGCAAAAAGAGTTCGGATCAAAAGTCAAAATTAAGTCGCTGGACTTTAGCCATTTGCTTGATTGGAAACAAGCAGCGAAAGCAGTTAAGAGACTCTCAGCCTATGATTTTGAAATGGTGGAAAGCCCAGCCGTGCAAAATGATTTTGAAGGGCTCTACCAATTCAGGGTGAAAATGGATCATCCCGTAAGCGAGCATGTTTGGAGTTTTCGGCAGCAGTACGAGATGATCAGACATGACTCTGTTGATATTTTCAACATCTCGCCTATTTTTATAGGGGGAATTACGAACGCAAAAAAGGCAGCCGCAGCGGCCGAAGTCGCAGGTAAAGCATGTTTGCTGGGGACCACGCAAGAGTTATCCATTGGGACGGCGGCTATGGCTCATTTGGGCAGCTCTTTAGTGAATCTTACTTATACCTCAGATCCAACCGGCCCTGAATTGTATACAGGTGATATCGTCAAAAACCCTGTAAAATATGAAAGCGGTTACCTCCTTGTTCCTAGCCGTGATAAACCCGGTTTAGGCATGGAGCTTGATTGGGAGCAGATTAATAAATACAAAGTCGATGATTTGAGTTGGGGGAATGTTTCCGTCCATCAGCTGCAAGACCGGACATCACAAACCAAGAAGTAAGCTGGGCGTATTGGAGGACATGTTAAGGGAGGGGAATGACTTGAAAACCGCCAAGGTACGGCTAACGACTCAGTTGTCCGCTAAAAAATTGGGGAGTAGAAATGCCTTTTTCGCCGAAATGATTCGAGATCGCTGGCTCTATATTATGGTTTTACCTGGTGTGTTGTACTTCATTATTTTTAAATATGTGCCGATGTACGGACTTGTGATGGCTTTCCAGGATTATAAGCCGAATCTGGGTTTTTTACAAAGTAGTTGGGTGGGTTTGAAGCATTTTCAAAGGTTTTTCGGCGATCCTAGCTTCTGGATCTTGTTCCGGAATACGGGACTGCTGGCGTTATACAATATTGTTTTCTTTTTCCCTTTGCCGATTATTTTGGCGCTGCTGTTAAATGAGGTGCGAAACGAAAAGTTTAAAGGGATTGTGCAAACATTGGTCTATATCCCGCACTTCTTTTCGTGGGTCATTGTAGTCGGTATCTTTTACCTTCTGATGACAACCGAAGGAGGCCTTATTAATGAGTTTCTCTTCTCGCTAATAGGGAAGAAGTTCGCTTTTCTTCAGGACCCTGAATGGTTTCGAACAATGATTGTCGTGCAATCGATATGGAAGGAACTCGGGTGGGGCTCTATAATATTCCTGGCGGCATTAGCAGGTGTTGACTTGCAGCTCTATGAAGCAGCCCGCATGGATGGAGCGGGTCGAGTTAGGCAGCTCTGGCATATCACGCTTCCAGCTATTCGCAGCACAATTGTCATTCTTCTCATTCTCCGTTTGGGAAGCTTTCTGGATAGCGGATTTGAGCACATTTTTCTGATGCTGAACGCTTCAAATCGAGAAGTCGGAGAAGTTTTTGACACATATGTGTATTTAAAAGGGATGACTCAGGCACAGTATAGCTTTAGTGCCGCTGTAGGCTTGTTTAAGTCAACGATAGGTTTAATTCTTGTGCTTGGATCCAACTGGCTGGCCAAACGGTTTGGTGAAGAAGGCGTTTATTGATCGAGGAGGTGGTTCAATGAATTATGACAAAAATATCGGGAATAAACTGATCGATATAATCAACTATCTGCTACTAGCTTGCATAGCTGTAATCACAGTGCTGCCTTTTATTTACATAGTCATCGTTTCCTTTACGGATCCTGTTGAGCTGGATCGGGGAGGGATTATCGTATTCCCTCATAAATTGTCACTTGCTGCGTACAACTACATTTTCTCAACCAATACGCTATTTAAAGGTTTGGGTGTTTCTGTTTATATTACGGTTGTTGGCACGCTCATTAATTTGTTTTTGACTTCGATGATGGCCTATCCGCTTGCAAAGAAGCATTTCCGTCCACGCAAAATTATTTTACTTGGCGTTGTGTTTACTATGATTTTCAGTGGTGGAATGATTCCTACTTATTTTGTCGTTAAAAACTTGGGCCTAACCGGTTCGCTATGGTCATTAATGATCCCGACAGCAGTGAATGCATTTAACTTGATTGTCCTGAAAAACTTCTTCCAAGCTATTCCCGACGGTTTGGAAGATTCGGCGAAGATCGACGGTTGCTCCGATATAGGCATTCTGTTTCGGATTGTCATCCCGCTCTCGCTGCCGGCCATGGCGACATTCGCCTTGTTCTATGCAGTAGGACACTGGAACACGTTCTTTAGTGCCATTCTTTATATCAACGATAATAAAATGTGGCCGCTTCAGGTTTGGCTGCGAGATATTGTCATCTCGGCGAATAGCCGTGTTGGAGATACAAGCGTGGATCAAACGACGATTAATCCGCTGACGATCAAGATGGCTGCCATTGTGTTTACAACTGTGCCCATTTTGCTTGTATATCCATTTTTGCAAAAGCATTTTGCCAAAGGTGTGCTGCTTGGTTCTGTGAAAGGCTAATAACGAATGTGTATGCCGGATGATTTGGGAAGCGCTAACATTGTTCGCTCTAATTTAACCAAGGAGATGAGTCTATTGAAAAAGACGAATTTGGTTTCTATGACAAGTGTTGCTGTATTGACTACAGTTATAGCTGTTGGGTGCTCAAACCAGCAAGCAGATCCGGCCGCAACAACGCCAGCAAACACTGGACCGCTTGAGTTAAGCATTGCTATGCCTCAAGTAGGTGAGATTCCCGCTAAAGGAAATGAAGTGGAACTGGCGATTGAAAAGTACACCAATTCTAAGCTCAACATTCAATGGATACCCCTAGCGAACTACGATGAAAAAATAAATGTTATGATTGCTTCCAATGAGCTGCCCAAAATTTTAAAGGTCAACTACACGCCGGTAATTCGCAGTGATATTCAGCAGAACATGTTCTGGGAAGTCGGTCCTCTACTCAATAATTATAAAAATTTAAAGGTGCAGAATCCACAATACTATGCAAACATCATGGTTGACGGAAAATTATATGGAGTTCCAAATTATCGTGAAATTGGCCGATCGGCAATTGTTTACCGCAAGGATTGGCTCGATAAATTGGGTCTGAAAACGCCCAAAACATTGGACGATTGGTACAATGTTGCAAAAGCGATCACCTTGAACGACCCTGATGGCAATAGTAAAAACGATACCTACGGCTTTGTGCTGGATAAAAAGTACAATATTAATCTCAATGCTACCTCAATTTTAACACGCATGGCTGTCTCTCAAGGCGGCGTTAATACTTGGGGGGTTGATAGCAGCGGCAAATTCACGCCGGAATTTATGACTCAGCCATTCATGGACACGATGAAGTTATTCAAACGCATGTACGCTGAGAAATTAATCAATCAGGACTTTACTTCTTTAGAAAGTGCGGACGGAGATAACCAATTTGAAAAGGGACGGGTAGGCATTAAAGTGAATGGTTCAGCGACCAATGCTGCGAATATTCAAGACAGGCTCAAAAAGGTTGTTCCTACGGCAGAATTGGATATTGTCAATTGGGAAGGTACGGCAGGGCCACGGGTAGCAGGCCAGCCGGGTAACAACGGGCTTCTGGTTTTCCCTAAATCTTCTGTGAAGAACGAAGCGGAATTGAAACGAATTCTCACCTTCCTAGACCAACTTCTTGACGAACCGATGTCGACCCTTCAGAAACGCGGAATTGAAGGGAAGCACTTCAAGAGAAATTCAGACGGTACCGTTGAATGGCTTGATTTGACTGCATTTAACCGAGAAGTGAAGCCTTATCGCGATGATCTTGTGAATTTTGAGACGTATAATGTTCCACAATTAAAAGATACACCTTTGGCGATGAAAGGTTATCAGATGGAGCCTGCTGGCTTGAAATTTTCCATCCCGAATCCTGCATTGACCCTGAATTCCACCACGTACAACGATCATGGAGCCGAATTGGATCAAATGATCCAAGATGCGGAAACAAAGTATATTATCGGTAAAATTGACGATGCAGGATTCCAAAGCGAAGTCGACCGCTGGCTCAAGGCTGGTGGCGATAAAGTGATCAAAGAATTCCAAGACTCCTATGCGGCATTAAATAAAAAATAAATGAAAGGTTAACTCCCTTTATTCCTAAAAACGATTTTAAGAAGAAAGCAATATGAGGCCATCTCGGTTAGCGAGAGGGCCTTTTTGGTCTTCTCGCGGAGGAAATACTAACTGAGCGGCCGGCTAGTGAGACAAAAAAAGATCTATATTTGCACAGAAGTTTGTCATCCTGAACGGCAGCCACATATGCTTTAGGAGGGCGAATATAATGAAATAGGAAAGTATTCCCAAGGAGGCTGTGAAAATTATGAAAAAGGAAGCATCAAAAAAGAATAGAAAACAGCAGGACTTCTTCCCGATTCATGACTTTGATTATGTCGAATATTATGTTGGGAATGCCAAACAAACAAGCTACTTTTTGAGCAAAGCTTTCGGATTCAAGATTGTTGCCTATGCCGGACTGGAAACGGGACAGCGGGATAAAGTTTCTTATGTGCTGGAACAGAAGAAAACCCGGTTTATCGTGTCCGGTTCGTTGAAAGAGGATCATCCGATCAGCGATTTTGTGAAAAAGCACGGCGAAGGCGTCAAAGACATAGCACTTCGCGTAGAAAACGTCGAGAAAGCTTACGTTGAAGCTGTCTCGAGAGGAGCAATCTCGATTCTGGAGCCTCAAGTGTTAACAGATGAAAACGGCACAGTAATAAAAGCTGCTATAGGAACATACGGTGATACGGTGCATACGCTTGTAGACAGAAAGAATTACAAGGGAATTTTTATGCCTGGTTATTACCCGATTGATCACGTAATTCCTTATGAGGAGACCGGCTTGATTGGTGTCGATCATGTTGTCGGAAACGTGGAAAAAATGGAAGAGTGGGTTTCCTATTACGAGAACGTTATGGGATTTACACAAATGATTCATTTCGATGATAAGGATATTAGTACGGAATACTCGGCGCTCATGTCAAAAGTCATGCATAACGGGGGACGAATTAAATTCCCTCTGAATGAACCAGCAACCGGAAAGCGCAAATCGCAGATTGAAGAGTTTCTTGAATTTTATAATGGCGCGGGCGTTCAGCATGTAGCGATCTTGACCAACGATATCATTGATACCGTACAAAAGCTACGCACTAACGGCGTAGAATTCCTTGATACTCCGGATGCCTACTATGAAATGCTTTCCGCTCGGGTGGGTATGATTGATGAAGACATTCAAAAGCTTCAAGATAATAAGATTCTGGTTGATCGAGACGATGAAGGATATTTATTACAAATATTCAGCAAGCCTATCGTAGACCGTCCTACTTTATTCTTTGAGATCATTCAGCGGAAAGGATCGCGAGGTTTCGGAGAAGGCAACTTCAAGGCATTGTTTGAATCGATTGAAAGAGAACAGGCCCGCCGTGGGAATTTATAAGTATGTAGGATGGCTGCGAATGAAAGGAGGCGCGGAGATGTATCCGAGCGTACGGATTTTCATGGAGAAGCTAATTGATTATGCAGGACTTTTTCCACCGGCAGGGCTGCCGATTAACGAGGCAATTCGGAATTACCAAGTATATAGTCGTGATCAAGATAATTGGATGTTAGGCAAATTTGTTATCCCTGTCTCACGATTGCAAGAATTAGCTCCTTATATGCCATCGTTTTCACAAGATCATCCACTCAGGCTGTCGGTCATTGGAGATCGAAGCAGCGATGTTGATTCATGCAAGGAACTTTTAGGGAAGAGCCTTGAGAAGATTCAATCGTTCGGAGATCACTTTCAAGCCGTATCCCAGATTGCTGTGCTCGATTTACCGCTACCGCCGATTCCTCTGCAAGCTCATCTTATGGAGGAGGTTGGGAGTGGGACATCTAGGCACGGGTTGCAGACATTTTGCGAATTGACCTATGTGTTAAATAAGGATTGGGAATCTAACATGTTCGCTGCTTTGGATGAAATTGCTGCATATAATGAAGTAAGTGGATTGCATTTGGGTATTAAATTAAGAACGGGAGGCATCACAGCCGAAGCCTTCCCAACCGCCAAACAGGTTGCCCTTGTGCTGGCAGAGTGCAGAGACAGAGATCTCCCATTGAAATTTACAGCAGGGCTGCATCATCCTGTTCGCATGTACGGCAATGAGGTTAAGACCAAAATGCATGGATTTCTGAATGTGTTTTTTGCAGGATTGCTTGCTCACTCTTACAAGTTGGGGATTCCTCATATTGCGGAAATCCTTGAAGATGAGCTTCCGGAAAGCTTCAAATTTACAAGCGACGGCCTGCAATGGAGGCAGCTCACGATGAGTTCATCTGAAATCCAGGCTTATCGAAATGAGAGAGTGTGCTCCTATGGGTGCTGTAGTTTTGACGAACCGCGTGACGAGATGCGAGATTTACAACTATTGGAGCAGAGGAGTTAAACCATGGTCCGTTCTTTTATTCAAGTAGAGCCGGATTCACATTTCCCTATACAAAACCTGCCATATGGTGTATTTCGCCCCCTCAGAGGCGGGCTGCCGCGAATCGGGGTTGCGATCGGAAAGTATGTCCTGGATCTGGCTGTATTAGACAGCGCAGGCTGCTTTGACCAGACGGCATTGTCCGGTAAAAACATGTTTCATCAACCGTCGTTGAATGCCCTGATGTCTCTTAGCCGTCCTGTTTGGAAAGAACTTCGTTCAACCATTAGGCGTCTGCTCGATGCAGAAGAACCGACTTTACGAGACAATGAAGAACTGCGAGCCTCCGCCATTTATGCTCAAAACGAGGTAGAGATGCTGCTGCCTGTAGAGATTGGCGATTATACGGACTTCTACGCTTCAAAAGATCATGCAACGAATGTTGGCATCCTGTTCCGAGGTAAGGAAAATGCGCTTTTGCCGAATTGGCTGCATCTGCCTGTTGGTTATCATGGGAGAGCGAGCTCCGTAGTGATCAGCGGTTCGGAGGTTCGCCGCCCGCAAGGGCAGATGAAGCTGCCGGACTCAGCTGTGCCTGTCTTCGGCTCAAGCCGTCAGCTGGACTTCGAACTGGAAGTAGGCTGTCTGATTGGTACAGGGAATGATCAAGGTCAGCCAGTTTCAATTGAAGAAGCCGAAGATTATATATTTGGGCTTGTGCTCGTAAACGATTGGAGCGCGCGTGATATTCAATCTTGGGAATATCAGCCGCTAGGACCGTTCCTGGCGAAAAATTTTGCTACCTCCATATCGCCATGGGTGGTACCACTTGAAGCATTGGAGCCATTTCGCGTTCCTGCTCCGAAGCAGGTCCCGGAACCGCTGCCATATTTGCGGCAGATAAGCCCGGGATCTTTTAATATCACATTAGAGGTTTATTTGCAGAGTCAATCCATGAAGCAGCCGGACCGTATTTCGGCCAGTAACTTCCGCTATTTGTATTGGACGATGGCCCAGCAGATCGCTCATCATACGGTAAGCGGCTGTAATTTGCGTCCAGGGGATTTATTGGCATCCGGAACCATTAGCGGCCCTGTGAAGGAATCTCGAGGATGCATGTTGGAATTGACATGGCGCGGAAGTGAGCCGCTGCAAATGAATAATGGGGATGAAAGAGTTTGGCTCGAGGATGGCGATTGCTTAACGATCACCGGTTGGTGTCAGGGAGACGGTTATAAAGTCGGTTTCGGCGAGGTAACCGGTCGTGTGCTGCCGGCTTTGTTAAAAGGAGGGAGCTAAAGATGCCTTTTTATCACCGTATGGGTGAGATTCCCAAGAAAAGACATACGCAGTTCAGGAAACCGGATGGCTCCTTATACCGTGAACAAGTCATGGGTACAAAGGGTTTCTCAGGTATACAGTCTATTCTTTATCATCACGCGGCTCCGACGGATATCGTTAAAGCAGATATCTTTGCACCTTTTAACATAGAGTTTGAAGAACAAGGAGCTTTGACATACAGGCACTTCCTGGCTGGAAAGTACACAGATACGGGAGATGCGATAAACGGAAGGCACTACATGCTTGGAAATGAAGATGTATTACTAGCCGTTTCTAATCCGACCCAAGCGATGGATTATTATTATCGCAACGGGGACGGAGATGAATTGTTGTTTGTTCATCGGGGTACGGGGAAAGTTGAGACGATATTTGGTACCCTCAGTTACCGACCAGGGGATTACATCGTTATCCCGGCGGGTACGATTTATCGAATCATTCCAGAGCAGGGTGATTCCAGATTTTTGAACATAGAAACATCTAGTTGGATCAGCACGCCGAAGCGCTACCGGAACGAGCATGGACAGCTTCTGGAACATAGCCCTTTCTGTGAGAGAGATATACGGCTCCCTGAATCATTGGAAAGTCATACGGATGTTGGCGAATATGAGGTTAGAACCAAAACCAGAGGGTATTTGCATTCTCATATCTACAACCATCATCCATTAAACGTCGTAGGTTGGGACGGTTATTTGTACCCTTATATTTTCAATATTGGAGATTTTGAACCGATTACAGGTCGAATTCACATGCCGCCGCCAATTCACGAAACGTTTGCAGGGAATAACTTTGTCGTTTGCTCGTTTGTTCCAAGATTGTTCGATTACCACCCGGAATCCATTCCGTCCCCGTATTATCATAACAATGTTGATAGCGATGAAGTCCTCTATTACGTCGAGGGCAATTTTATGAGCCGTAAAGGCGTTGAGGTAGGCTCAATAACTTTGCATCCTTCGGGGATTCCTCATGGACCACATCCGGGTAAAATTGAAGCCAGCATCGGTAAAAAAGAGACTTTAGAGTTAGCGGTTATGATTGATACCTTCCGTCCTTTACGTGTGGTGAAAGGTGCTGCACCATTAGAGGATCAAAATTATCCTTATAGCTGGGTTCAAAAATAAGGGATGAACATCTACCTGATTTCGATCATTCATATCATAGGGAGAAAGGGGGAGCGGCATGAATTTTGGAACCTCTATTCAAACGGAACGCATTCGAGATTGTGATCAAACACGGCGCATGCTTATTACGTTTGAGCAATGGGAGCAAGAGGCGCGCAGGCTTCTTGATCCTCGATCTTTCTCCTATGCGGCAAGCGGCGCCGGCGACGAGAGTACAATACGGGCCAACCTGGAATCATTCCAGCGCTGGAGAATTGTTCCAAGGATATTAAGGGACGTTGCTGATCGAGATCTTTCTGTAAAACTTTTCGGGCAGACGTTCCCATTCCCGGTTGGTTTCGCTCCTATCGGAAGGCAAGCGATGTTTCACGAGCAGGGGGAAGTGGCATCTGCGAAGGCGGCAGCGATTTTGGGCATTCCGTTTATTCAAAGCATGGTATCTTCGTATTCTTTGGAGAAAGTAGCCGACGCTCAGCCAAGCAGATGGTTTCATTTGTTTTTCGGGCACGATCGCGATGTGTTGAAAAGTATGGTGCTGCGCGCAGAAAGAGCAGGGTTTTCCGCCATTGTCCCTACGCTTGACCGGCCGGAGGAAGGGTGGAGAGCCCAGAATTTATCGTTGTGCGTTTCCCCGTTTATGTTTCGTTACGGAATTGGTAATTTTATTTCCGACCCGATTGTAAGGCAAAAATACGGATCCACGCTTACTCCTCAAACCATGCAATATTTGACATCCAATCCCCATATTAGAGTCGAGGATTTTCGCTTTTTGCGCTCGATTACGAAACTTCCCATTATTGTGAAGGGGGTCCTTCATCCGGAGGACGCCAACATGATGATAAATTACGGTGCGGACGGACTTATCGTATCTAACCATGGTGGACGGCACTTGGACGGAGCCATCGCGGCATTAGAGGCATTACCTTCCATTGTGGATGTGGCCGAAGATCGTGTTCCCGTCATGTTCGACAGCGGAGTCCGGTGCGGGGCGGATATTTTAAAAGCGCTGGCCTTGGGGGCGAAAATGGTATTTATCGGACGCCCCTACCTTTATGGGCTGACGATTGCTGGAGAAACGGGAGTTCGGCATGTTATTGAAAATATGGTGGCTGACTTTGATTTGAATCTCGGAATGGCGGGTCTAAAACATATAAGTGATCTACAGCCTAGTATATTATCTAGAAATAGCTAAATGCAGCTACAGCCGTAGGCGGTCTCGTAGAAGTTTAACAAACGTAATAGAATTTACTTAAGGTTTCGACAGCTGTTTACAACTCTCGCAGGGCAAGAATATACTGTACATATATTTATATGCTGGATGTACAAGCATAAATCACGGGTGATTTCATTGCTAGCGTGCTTCCACATGGTTTTGGAGTAATCGAGTGTACTATTATGAAGGAGGCAAGTTACATATGAAGCTTCGCTGTGCGATATTAGACGACTACCAGCAAGTGGCATTATCAGCCACGGATTGGTCTCGCATCTTGGACAAGGTGGAGGTCAAGAGCATCGATCGGCATATCGATCAACCGGAGGAACTGGTCGAACAACTCGCCGACTGCGACATTGTCGTGATCATGCGGGAAAGGACTCCTTTCCGCGCATCGCTTCTTGCCAAGCTTCCCCGCTTGAAACTGCTCGTTACGACAGGGATGCGCAATGCTTCGATTGACCTGACTGCAGCCGCTTCCCAAGGTGTTACCGTGTGCGGTACGGGAGGCGCAGGCAACGCAACTGCCGAGCTCACGTGGGCATTGATTTTGGGGCTCGCCCGCAACATTGTGCAGGAGCATAACGCGATCCGCAGCGGTCAGTGGCAAAGCACGATTGGATCGGATTTGTACGGCAAGACACTTGGCGTACTTGGACTCGGCAAATTAGGCAGCAAGATCGCCAAATTTGGCCAAGCTTTCGGAATGGATGTTGTGGCGTGGAGCCAGAATTTAACGAAGGAGCGGGCCGACGAGATTGGAGTGAGATTGGCCGCATCGAAGGAGGAGCTTCTGGAGAGCAGCGACTTTGTGTCCATTCATCTTGTATTAAGCGATCGAACTAGAGGAATGATCGGGGCCGGAGAGCTTAAACGTATGCGACCTTCGGCATATCTGATTAATACGTCCCGCGCCCCGATCGTGGATCAAGCAGCACTGGCAGAGGCTTTGCAGAGCGGTTGGATCGCCGGCGCCGCGGTAGATGTATTCGAGGTGGAACCGTTGCCGCAAGACGATATCTACCGATCGCTTCCGAATCTGCTCACTACACCGCATATCGGCTATGTATCCAGAGCGAATTATGAGGCTTTTTATAAAGACGTGGTTGAAGATATTGAAGCTTATTTATCCGGATCACCGGTTCGAACGCTTTCTTGATTTGAAGGCATGATGAACAACTTTTCTTCAAGTAAGGCGAGACGATAGTTAAACGAGGAGCAGTTCTGCCATAGCAGTTGCTCCTTTTTTGTATGGAGAAATTGAGATAGATGTCACACATAGACATCGCCAGTTGTCTTATCAGTGATAACAATCATACTGCTTGAAAAAGTGTAGAATGAATCATTTCAATTTTTTGAATAATATGTAGATATTGGCGAGATTTTTCGCATGAAAGAAAGGCGGAAATTATGCAAAGTCATACTATTGATCCTTCCTCTATTAACATTGAAGATTTGTATAAAACCTACAAGCCACACTTATTTTCAATTGCTTACCGTATGCTTGGCTCAAGATCAGATGCTGAGGATATGGTTCAAGATTTGTTTATAAGCATACATGGATATCTAAACGAGAATATTAATAGCATCAAATCCTATTTAAGCAAAATGATGATCAATCGATGTTTGAACGAATTAAAATCTGCACGAAAAAAAAGAATAAGCTACGTTGGCACTTGGCTTCCAGAACCAACAGTGCAACTCACCGAGCATAGTCCGTTAGATAGTGTAGAGCGTAATGATACGATTTCTTATGCTTTTCTGGTTCTCATGGAAAAGCTTACACCCTTGGAGCGAGCAGTGTTTATACTAAGAGAAGTTTTTGCCTATGAGCATAGTGAAATTGCAGAAATGGTTAACAAATCAGAAGTCAATTGCCGTAAAATTTTTAGTCGTGTCAAGAAAAAAATAGAGTTATCCTCACAAAAAGAGGATGTGCTTTCCGCACAGCTTCCGGTAGAAAATGAATTGGTGACACGTTTCATTTCTGCCATTTCGAGCGGTAACATTCAATCGCTGGTGGACATGTTAACAGAGGATGTAATATTCATTGCTGACGGTGGAGGAAAAGTGTCCGCTGCAATCAATCCTATCTATAACAGAGAACGCGTACTCAGCATTTTGAACGCCCTTTCGTCAAGCCGCTTTCCTGAATCTAAAGCACAATTGGTCGAGGTCAATCACCAACCAGGGATTTTGTTAACAAAAGAAGGCACACCGACCGGGGTCATATGTTTTGAATGGGATGTCAAAACGACGAATATTCATCGAATTTATTTTATTGTGAACCCAGATAAAATACAAAATTTAGATGTGCACTAGCTTAATGGAGACTCGGCGTTTTACGGCGTTGCCGTATTCCGCCTAGCAACCATATTCTTTATTCCTGTCCACTCTGATAATTCGTAGCTATGAAATATGTTGTGTCACACATTGGTTGGAATTCAGCACCGCCGAGATGGAAAGCGTAATTGAAGAGAAAATTCTCGATCTTGTTCACATCAGAGACCGAGTACGCGGGCAATTTTCTGAAAAAGAAATCTCGGATCTGACTTTCTCGGTTATGGCGATTAATGTCTGGAACCGTATTAACGTAGCCTTCAAGAATGTACCGGGTTCGGCCGACAAAGCATATGGATTGACGAAAGCGGGCTTGAGCTAACCGCATGCGCAAACAAGGTACGGTTCACACACATTACCGTTTGTGAGTCTATGACAAGTATTATGGGTGGAAAAAGGGAGCAGACGCCGAGGCGATCTGCTCCCTTTTTTGTTTTAGAAGACATCTTATATGCCGATTGTATGATGCAGCAACATATCCGTTCCTTCAATTTCGCTAACCTTGTTTAACCAAGTTTTCTGCTGTTCGGAAAGCCAATGCAAGAATCGTCAACACCGGATTAACACCGCCATTGGTCACGTGTACGGAACCGTCACTTACCCAAAGATTGTCGTATCCGTGAACGCGACCATTGGGATCAGTGACTGATGTCGAAGGGTCATCACCCATGCGCAGGGTTCCTGCCTGATGCTGGCCGGCACTAAGATCTCCACCTGGCCGTGTTCGCCAAACCTGCCGCGGCTGGGCAGCCCAGAGCCAAGCTTCTGCTTGCTCGGCCAGCATGGCCGCGGCTTTAAGTGACTCGGGATGGACACTTCCCGAGAGCTGAGCCACGGGTATTCCGAAGCGATCTTTGACCGTAGGGGAGAGCCGCACTCTTGATTCAGAGGTCGGGATATCCTGGATCGGTCCCTGAACATGACTCGTGCGTAAGTAGCTCTCGCGCATCGTTTCTTTGCCTGCGCTACCCCAACGCGCCGCATCCGGCGCAAGCGCTCGATACCAGTGAATGAGCGGAAGACGGGTGAACTCGTTGGCAAGCATCCCACCGCCAACAATCCCGCTCCCGTTACCGTGAGCAAAACGACAGGTGGCAATGCTTACGCCAGGTCCAAGACCGTCTTGAACGGGCTCGTCAAAGAGGGCATAGGCACCTGAATAGACGTGCCCCTGAAGATTCCTTCCCACATGTCCGAAGCGGTTGCCTATCCCGTGTGGTTCGGCATCGCTTGCCGAATTGAGGAGTAGTCGCGCGCTTTCAATGGCTCCGGCTGCAACCACCACGTGTCCTGCTCGTACCTGCAGCCGTTGGATTGTACCTGCCGTCGATTGAACTAGGCGAACTCCAGTTGCATGCCCACCTGCCTCGGTGTCGATGCGCTCCACCATGGTATCGCAAATCAGGTCGCAGTTGCCTGTAGCGATGGCTCTCACTAACATCGTATTGTGGCCACCGTTCTTGCTATTGGTTGGGCATGCAAATCCGACACACTGGCCGCACCGCCCACAGGCAGGCCGACCGTCACGATCGACAGAGTTGATGAGTAGGGGAACAGGCCCCGCGTCCCATCCGAGTTTCGCTGCCGCCCGAGCCAATCGTTCTGCTTCGAGTGTCATTGGCAGCGCCGGCATTGGATAAGGGCAATGCCGCCTCCCGCGCCCTGGGTGGGCATCACCGTCACCAGAGACGCCGATTTCCCATTCAGCCCGCTCGTAATAAGGTTCGAGTTCAGCATAGCTGAGCGGCCAATCGCTTAACGAACTCCCGTCCGGAATCCCATAGCGTGTTGCCATTCGAAAATCATCCGGATGAAATCTCCATGCCTGCGCCCCATAGATTCGTGTGCCGCCGCCTAACGTCATTGCGTTATTATGATAGTTGCCTTCATAGGGGGCTGTAATCCGCTCGTTTCCGCCCGCCAACAGAATCGTTCGGGGATTGCCTTCCAACTCAGGTCCTGTGTTATGGCCATATTTGCTAAAACGATGATTACGAACATGATCATTGCCTACTTGGCTGTAGGAAAGCCAGTTTCCGCGCTCTACGACGAGTACACGAAGCCCCGATTCGGCTAGCATCGCCGCTGCTACCGAGCCACCCGCACCAGCTCCCACGACGATAGCATCATACTGATCTCGCAGCTGATTGAAGTTCTGCTGCGAGAGATCGGTTTCAGGGGCCGGTGATTGAATTTCTGATACGGGTCCAGGACGGAATCCAATCATGTTCCACGATTTGCCATCGCGATTCCCGCCGGCTTCAGGACTTCCATAGTAACCTTCAATAACCAGACTCAATAAGGTGCTAAAGAAAAGTTTAGGCGAAACGGGCCAATTCTGAACACGATCAAACTCAATGTCCTGTAATAGCTTATCTTTCTCGTTAACCATAAGTTCGGGAAACGGTCGACGATGGATAGCTGTTGCTTCGGCATCCAGTGCGCGAAGACCGGGATTAATCAAATCCACCCAGGTAGCGACATCCTCGCCTGCGTGACGTTCCAGATATTCCAGAACACCGGCTTCTGTTGCCGATGGCCATTGATCTTTCGGAATCATCCGGTCTGCGGCTGCCTCCAAGATAGGGCCTAATTCACCCCATAAATATGTCTGATCGCCGGTTTTCATCTACGTCCACCACCCAATCCGTCTGCTGACATGATAATTACTCATCCTCATGAACGATCTCTCCTTTACCCGTTGGGACAGTAGCATTCCAGTCATGAATAGTTTCAATCGCTTACATCACTACTGCTTTGTAACGCGGTCAGAGCAGGAAGGGGGATGTAAGCGCTTCTATAGCTTAGTTTATCATGCTCCATAAGCTACCCGCTAGATATCGATGGGATTTTAAGCCATTTGAAAAGAGCTTAAGGAGGGAGTCATAACTTGTAATTGGAAGTACAGGAACGTAGAATATGAGCTGAGGAATGAGAAAGGGTTCAATCCTGAGAATAATGAGCGAGGTGAAGGATGGAATTTAATATTTTTAAACTCCTCCTGGTGAGTCTAATAGAATTGCTTTACTTGGTAGGAGTTTTGATTGGAACTGGTTTTCTTCTTGGTATTCTGGAGCATAATTCGAACATGTTTCTACAGCGTTCATTTGGAAGAAAAGCTGTGATCGTGACGGCCTTGATTGGAACACCGATTCATGAATTGGGTCATTTAATTCAGTGCTGGATTTGGCGGCATAAAGTCCTTGAGGTGAAGTTTCTTCAGTTTAACGAGCCAAATGGCGTGTTGGGATATGTAAATCACCAGTGGAATGCAAGAAGTCTCTATCAAAATATAGGGAACTTTTTTATCGGATTAGGTCCAATCTTTAGCGGCATTGCTGCATTAATAGGCGCCATGTATATCCTCTTGCCGGATTCGTATCAAGCATTCATAGTTGAACTTAATTCCCATACTTTATCCGAGCATTTGATCGATACGAGCAGTATTCAATTTGTAGGATCATCGCTGCTATCAATTGGAAAAGCACTTTTTACACTTTCGAGTCTGACGAATCCTGGATTTTGGTTGTTCTTATTTATAGCGATTAGCGTTTCATCGCATATGGCATTAAGCGCTTCTGACATTAAAGGGGCGTTAAACGGACTAATAAGCCTTTATGTTCTATTGGTAGTACTTAACGTTATAGCTACGCTATTTCATGTAGATGGATACAATATAGTGGTTAGTATGGTGAAATATAATACATATCTGCTAGCTTTCTCAAGTATTGCATTTCTATTTTCACTATTCACATTTGCCGTTAGTTTTTTGATATTCATGCTGAAAAGAAAGTAAATCATCTGGTATTCAAAAACGATTGGGTCAAAACCCTTTCGTTTTTTTTTGCGACAAAAAATGGGCGGGGGGATGATCACGATCGTACATTTAAACACCAACCGTAAGATCGTCTACTTCAGCTCATTTGCATGCGCTTACAATTCTTAAATTTGTCTCCCAAAGATGTGCCTTTTATCGGTTCAAGACAGTGCCTAGACCCTGTAAAGTAATAACCAAGGAAGCCGCCAATACAAGCAAGTGTGAAAAGGCTTTCGAATCCCATCCAATAATCAGAGAGAGGGTTGTAGGTACCATGAAAAAGAAGTTAACAAGTATGCTAACGGCCAGTGTAGCACTCGCATTAGTCATCTCCGGCTGTTCGAGCACAAAAGAAAGCGCTGCCAACGCGCCGGCAGCGTCAACAGCCGCCACAGAGAAAGCACAGGCGGCTAAACCGGCAGCTCCGGTTGAAATCACCTTCTGGAATATGTTCGGCGGGGGAGAGGGCGATTTCGTTGATCAAATCATAAAGGGCTACAACGAATCACAGAAGGAAGTCACGGTGAAGCAGCTACGCCTTGAATCTAACGAGTATTACGCGAAGCTCAGTACAGCGCTCTCATCCTCCAAAGGACCGGACGTCGCCGTCGCGCACGTGGACCGCATTTCACCGTTTGTGAAAGCGAAGCAAATTGTGCCAGTAGATCAGTTAGCCAGTAAGGTTGGCTTTGATTTAAAACAAATTTCCGACGCCAATATCAAAAGCGTCTCATACGACGGCAAGCCATATGCGGTTCCTTTAGACACCCATTTCCACATGTTTTATTACAATAAGGATTTGTTGAAAAAAGCTGAGCTGCTGAACGATGACGGCACGCCTAAGCTTGGCGATCTATCGCCGGAGGGCTTCAAAAAGACACTCGCTCAAATTCAGGCCAAAGTGCCGGACGTGCAAGCACTCGCCGTAAATACACCGTATTTCCAAGAACCATTCTTGAACCTGTACTATGAAGCCGGAGGCGATTTGCTAAATGCAGATTCGACCAAAGCGGCCATAAACAATGAGAAAGCACTCAGCGTCTTGAAGTTCTATATGGATCTCTACAATAACAAATATACCGATCTCAATGATAAAACACCTTGGGATTCGTTCCACAACGGCAAAGCAGCCTTCTGGTTCGGCGGCGTATGGGAAGCAGGCCTGCTGTTAGGTGAAAAATCGCCAAATATTGGCGCTATGCCGCTCCCGGCTATTTTTGGCAGCCAAACACATTGGGGAAGTTCTCATCTGCTCGTGATTCCTTCTTATGTAGCGCCTGATAAGCAAGAAGCAGCGGCCAAGTTCATGAAGTATTTCTCTGAGGTAGGCGGCAAAACCTGGGGTCAAGCAGGCCACGTGCCGGCTAACAGTGCTGTAACGACTAGCGAGGAGTACAAAAAGCTGCCTTATCGTAATTTCTTCATTGAGGCACAAAAAACAGTGAAGTTCGCACCGAAAACGGATAAATACACGACGATTATTACGACAGTTTCTGAATCGCTGCAAAACATTATTTTCGGCAAGCAAACGCCGGAAGACGGCTTGAAAACGATGGAGAAACAAATCAACGATATTTTATCCAACTAGTCTAAGTAATCAGAGCCGGGTGAAGCTGCTAAAAAGTGTAAGCGGCGGCTTCATCCCGTTTTTTATTATGAAGAAAGCAAAGATTGAAGGAGTATGCCCCATGGAAACTAAAGTGAGAGAGAACGAAGAAATGGTTGTCCATCGAAAAACATACGCATGGTCTTTTCTCAATGACTGGAAAGCGATTATGTACCTAATACCGTTCCTCGTTCCGTTTACCGTCTTTTATCTCTGGCCGGTATGGCGGGGTGCGTGGATGAGTCTGCATGTATGGAACATTCAAGGCATGCAAAAGTATGTTGGTTTAGCCAATTACAAGAAGATTTTCACCGATTCCGACTTTTATTTGTATATGTGGCACTCGTTTTATTTCGTTTTGATTTGCGCGCCGACCGTCATCGTGCTGGGGTTGGTGTTGGCTCTGCTGATCAATCAGAAAATCTTATTCCGAACAACGATTCGTTCGATTTTTTTCTTGCCTTATGTGCTTTCGGTTTCTGTTATCAGCTTTATTTGGCTGCGTATGTTTGACTCTAAATACGGACCGATACATGCGTTTTTAAAGCTTGCAGGCATCCCCGGAGAAATTCACTGGTTGACCGATAACCATTTTGCATGGTGGGCTATTACGTTAACGACCGATTGGTGGACCGTTGGTTTCGTGATGGTGTTGTTTCTCGCCGGACTGCAAGAAATCCCGACGGATCACTATGAAGCTGCGAAAATAGATGGCGCAGGCGCCTGGAAGCAATTCTGGCATATCACGCTGCCGGGTTTGTCCAGAGTCATGAAAATACAAGTATTTTATCAAGTTATTTCATGTTTGAAGCTGTTTGGCCAAGTACAAATCATGACAGGCGGCGGTCCGGGCGATTCGACGAATACAATGATCAGATACATTTATGTGACTGGGTTTAAAAAGGATATGTTCGGTCTGGCTTCCGCACAGTCCATTGTCTTTTGTCTCATGATGCTGCTCATTGCCTTGATTCAATTTAAACTGACCAATCGTCAAGACTAACGGAGGTTCTTATGAAACATGTTACACTGAACGTAATCGCCGTCGTTCTAGCCATGCTGTTTATTTTCCCGCTCATATGGATGCTTCTGGTGTCATTGAAGCCTAATGGAATTAATGTATATACACTAAATGACTGGGTAAAATGGTCCGATTTGACCTTTGTCAATTACGCAAAAGTGATGAAGGATTCCCAAATTCTAAGATGGACCTGGAACTCCATGGTGATTGGTGTGCTGACCACAGTAGTCTCATTACTTTTCAGCTCGCTGGCTGCCTTCTCTTTTTCCAAATTGCCATTCAAATCCAAAGGCTTGTTCTATCTTCTCATCGTGTCAGGATTGCTTATCCCGACTGAGGCCATCTTGATCCCACTTTATGAGACTACGCTACATTTGAAGCTAATCGATAATATTTGGGCGATTATTCTTCCCGGCTTGACGAATCCGATCGGGATTCTGCTGCTGAAGCAGTTTATGGACGGAGTGCCTAAAGACTATATGGAGGCTGCGCAAATTGACGGCTGCCGGAGTGTCAGCTTATGGTTGCGCATCTGTTTGCCGCTTACGAAATCGGCGATGGTGTCCGTCGGTATCTTCTATTTCATCCTTTCCTGGAACAATTTCCTATGGCCTTACTTATCGATCACCTCCCAAGAGAACATGATTCTTTCGGCAGGACTGCCAACATTTTTGTCGAATAACATAATGTCCTTGAATATGATTATGGCAGCAAGCTCTATTGCAGCAGTACCAACCATTGTGGTGTTTATCATGCTGCAAAGGCACATTGTTCAAGGTGTGGCAATGTCAGGGATTAAAGGATAAATAGAAGGGATTTTCATCATGGCAATGCTACCTGAAAGGATAAGCAAAAGGGTACTTATATGGCCAAGCAGCGTACGTTATAAATGGATGCTGCTTTTATTTCTGTTCTCATTGACACCTCTGCTTGCCATGGGGTTTATTTCTTATTCCATATCCAAATCGACGATTAATAATAAAGTGACGGAATACTCCGAGCAGCTGCTCAAGCAAACGGCCGATAATATCGACACACGGCTTGGCATCTACAAGGATATGATGATGCAAGTCGTCAACAATAATGAAATCGTTTCCATGCTGCGCACGCTCGATCGGATGGATACCGCACAATATGATCTGGACAGCTTATCTTTGACGACGAAGCTTTCTACCATTATTGCGATTAATCAAGATTTCCAATCGATCTCGTTTCTATCGGAGAATCATTATATCAAGGGCATTTACCGTTGGAGCGACCGTTCCAAGGGCATCGTGTCGCCATTTCTTAAAACCCTTGAGGATGGCAGCAACTTCCGTTGGTTTCCGACCCGGTTTGGCACCTATGTCGACAGTTTGAATTCACAGAGCGTCCACGTGTTCTCACTTGCGAAGCAGATCTATAAGACCTCTGACGACAGCCCTGTTGGTATCATAGCCGTGCTTGATATTCGCGAGGATGTACTCAAGGAAATCGTCAGCAAGGTGACCAAGAACTCTTCCGACCTGCAAAGCTTTATCATTAACGGCAGCGGTCAAATTATTTCCTATCCAGACAATCAATTTATAGGTAAACCTGTGCAGGAAGTTCTTGGCGAGCAGGGCTCAACTCAATTGCTCCAGTCTTCCGAAGAAGCTCATGGTTTTCCGTTAAAGCATGCAGGGCAGAAATGGATCGTGAATTACAAAAAGCTGCATACCAATGACTGGATGGTGGTAAATGTCATCTCGGAATCTGCGCTGTACAAAGACTCTAACCGCATGCTGCAAATCATCATCGTGATTGCTCTTATTTGTATCGGGTTTTCAATCTTGACGGCGATGTTTCTGGCCAATTCGATTTCAAATCCGATTTTGAAAATGATCCGTTTGATGCGCCAGGTAATGTCAGGTGATTTGAGCGTTCGGTTCAAGGCTAAGCGTCGTAAGGATGAGTTTGATATTTGGGGCGAAAATTTCAATTACATGGTGACCCGGCTTGACGAGCTGCTGAAAGCAGTCTATGAGGAGCAAAATCATAAGCGTATTGCGGAGCTTAAAGCGCTGCAGGCGCAGATCAATCCCCACTTTTTGTACAATACGCTGGATATTATTAAATGGACTGCTCTATTGCAGAAGGCGAACAATGCCGCCGAAATGGTTAGCTTGCTATCGCGACTCCTGCGGATCTCTCTGGGCAAAGGTGAAGAAACCGTCACCGTCGAAGAAGAAATCGAGCATGTCCAGTGCTATCTGGGTATTCAGAAATTCAGATTCAATTTCGACATTCAAACGTATTTTCACATTGACGAAGATGTCCGCAGCCTAAAGACTCCCAAGCTGATTTTGCAGCCTATTGTGGAAAATGCGATTCTCCATGCGTTTACCGACCGCGAATCCGGAGGAGAGATTCATATCCGCTGCTCGCTGCATCCGGAAGGAGGCATCCGTTTCGTCGTGGCAGATAACGGAAGAGGGATGGATCCGGGTCTTGTGAATAGTTTGCAGGGACCGACTCAAGCGACATCCGCTGACAAAATGGGGGGGATCGGTCTAGCCAATGTCGAGGAGCGTATCAAGCTGATTTGCGGGAAGTCATATGGCATAGACATTCGGAGTGTCATCGATTCAGGAACGAGCATTGGGATTTGGCTTCCCGTGATCGAATAGGGGGGACATCATGTTTCGAGTAATCATCGTAGAAGATGAATATATCGTCAGGTTTGGCATCCGTTCGATGATCGACTGGGAGAAACTGGGCTTAACCGTTATTGGGGAAGCTTCTAACGGCCAAGAAGCGTTGGAGCTCATGAGCAAGGAGATGCCAGATATTCTGATTACTGATATTAAAATGCCGCTCATGGACGGGATTGCCCTCATTTCAGAGGTTCGTAAAATAAATCCTTACATGAAAATTCTAATCCTTAGCAATATCGAGGACTTCGGGTATGCCAAGGAAGCGATTCGCAACGGCGTATCAGAGTATTTAATCAAATCGGATATGATGCCGCGAGATTTTGAGCAGGCTTTGCTTAAGGTCAAGGAAGCTATCGAGATCACTTCGCCAGCCGGAGCGGAAAGTCAGGAGCCCGCCGTGGAACCGATGTGGAAGGAGAAGCTTCTGCGGGAGCTTGCCGAAGGGACGCAAAGAGAGATAAGCAATCTTCAGAGCACCCTCGGGTACCCAAGAAGCTCTCCATTTTATTTGCTCCATTTGGATAAGGTTGCAACGGATCTAGGTGTTGTAGAAGGGCAGGCTGCTCTGTGTAAGATAATAGAAAGCTTGCTGCAAACCCGGGAGCTCGCCTATGAGGTGTTCCCTGACCGCCAAGGGAAAATGAATATGCTGCTGCTGCTCAGCGGCATGCCGCATTGGCAAGGTCAGAAGGTATCCCGCGAAATTGCGGAGGCGATACTAGCACAGTTCCATGCCCTTTACGGCATGGGCTATACGATCGGCATTAGCGCCGAATTTCGAGAGTTGAAAGAGCTGCATGCGTCATACGAACAGGCAAAAGCAGCTGTTAAATATAAAATGTTCGCCGGCAGTGGAAAGGTGATTGCTTATGGCACAGATTATGTGCCAGGACAGAGCGGAGTAACGGAACCGATAAAAATAAGCACGAACCATATTCATTCGATGGTTTACGCTTTTCAAGCAAAGGAATTGCAGACCTACCTGGAAGAGCTGTTCGAGCAGTTGGATGCCCGCAAAGACTATGATATTGTGCAAATTATTTCTCTTGAGCTTTTGATTATGCTGACGACGCTATGGTCCGATGTATCTAGCGATCAGATGAGTATCATGCAGTTAAAAAAGCAATATTTTGACCAGTTATCCAAATTAGAAACATTAGGGCAGAGCAAAGCTTGGTTCATGGGAGCTTTTGACGCACTGCTTCAGCATATGATTCAGATTTATAACAGCGATCGAAACAGCATCATTAAAGCAACGCAGTTTATCCAGCAGTATTATCAACAGGAGATTTCCCTTCAATCAATCGCTAACCTCGTTCATTTGAGCAAAAATTATTTTGCTAACTTATTCAAAAAAGAAATGGGCGAAAGCTTTTTGGAATATTTGACACGCATCCGCATTGAAAAGGCGAAGTCTTTGCTCACGGGGGAACTGAAGACGGCTGACATCGGTCATTTGGTGGGGATCGCGGACCCGAAATATTTTTCTAAAGTGTTCAAAAAAATTGCCGGCGTTTCTCCATCGGAGTACAGGTCTCGCGCTAAGGGGTGAGAGATTAGGTCAAGGAAGGGGGGGGGGCTATGTGCTTAAAAAGAGAAGCAAGGAGCAGTTTCTGCGTGCTGCGTGCATAGGGGGACTCATATTGACCCTCACAGCCTGTTCCACTGCGTTAGAAACCAACACGCCCGAATCGGCAAAAGAGAAAACGGCGCCTCCGGTTGAAATCTCCTTTTGGAATCCCTTTGGCGGCGGAGAAGGCGACTATGTCGAGCAGCTTATTCAGAGCTTTAACAGTTCGCAGAAATCAGTTTTCGTAAAGCAGCTTCGGCTGGAATCCAATGAGTACTATGTGAAGCTGAGCACGGCGCTCTCTTCAGGAAAAGGACCGGATGTCGCCGTGGCGCACGTGGATCGCATTTCTCCTTTTATCAAAGCGAAGCAAATTATGCCGCTGGATGACTTGGCAAACGAAAATGGGTTCCGTTTTGACGAGATTGAGAATTCTAATGTACAAAGCGTCAGCATTAACGGGAAGCCTTATGCCATTCCGCTGGATACGCATTTTCATGTACTCTACTACAATAAGGAAATTTTGAAAAAAGCCGATTTGTTGAATGAAGATGGTACCCCCAGACTCGGGGAGGCATCGCCGGAGGGTTTTGTTCAGGTTTTGACACAGATTCAGACGAGAGTTCCGGGCGTTCAGCCATTTGCGGTCAATACGCCGTACTTTCAAGAGCCTTTCCTTAACTTGTATTATGAGGCTGGCGGCGATTTGCTCACGCCTGATATTTCCAAAGCAGCGATACATAATGAGAAAGCTTTGCGAGTGTTGAAATTTTATCAACTGCTGTACGCAACACGTTTGTCTGACTTGAACGACAAAACGCCATGGGATTCGTTCCACAACGGGAAAGCAGCGCTATGGTTTGGCGGTGTCTGGGAGGCTGGGCATCATTTGAGCGAACCCTCCTTACAGGTCGGCGTTGTTCCGCTCCCGCCTATATTTGGCAGCCCCGTCCATTGGGGCAGTTCACACACGCTGGTCGTTCCGAGCTATGTAAACAAAGAAAAACAAAAGGCAGCCATGGCCTTCATGAAATATTTTTCCGAGGTAGGAAGTACACTTTGGGGGCAGGCAGGGCATGTTCCCGCTAATCGAGCTGTCGTGCAAAGTCCTGTCTATCAGCAAATGCCCTTCCGGAACATATTTATAGAAGCTCAACGTTACGTTAAATTTGCACCGAAAACAGATAAATACGCGACCATTTTTACAACTTTGTCTGAGGACTTGCAAAGCATCGTGTTAGGCGGGATGGACCCGGAGGAAGGTTTGATTACGCTGGAAAAGAAAATCAACGAAATTCTTGCGAACTAACAAGAACATACCCTCATTCTTATGAGAGTATGTTCAACTGTTTTTCTATACTGCGACTAAGTAGGTTCATATCGTCCGTTGGTTCGAATCTCTCGACAACTTGTCCAAAATCTCGAAAATAGTATAACTGGAATGATGCTAAACGTAAATGCAACCATCCTGTGATATAATGATTCAATATTTTAAATTGTGAGGATGGTGGCAGATGTCAGAGCAGCATGTGTACATCCGGTTCCCTGAGGAGACGGACGCCGAAGAATTGACAGCCATGTACAAGCGCAATCGGGAGTTCTTTGAAAAGTTTTCGCCAAGCACTCCTGAAGAGTATTATACAAAAGAACACCAGCTCCAAAGCATTACGAAAAGCAAGGCAGACCGGGCGGAGGATCGGAGATATGCTTTCGTTATTTGCCACAAGGAGGACAAACGGATTATTGGCAGCATTGGTCTGTCCTTTGTGGTGCGTGGACCGCTTCAGAGCTGCATGATCGGGTACAACCTAGACCAGGCTTATAATGGCAAGGGTTATATGACGGAGGCGGTGAAGCAGGTGGTACGCTATGCTTTCGAAGAACTGAAGCTTCACCGGATCGTCGGGGAAGCCTCTCCCCGAAATCCCGGTTCAATCCGCGTGCTTGAGAATGCCGGCTTCCACAAAGAAGGCATCTCCCGGAGCAACGTGAAGATCAACGGGGTGTGGGAGGATCATCAGGTACTGGCTCTTATCAATCCTTACGTGGATAACTAGTCAACTAACTTAACGAAATCGGAGAAATGAACATTGGATGATAAGGACCGGAAACACTATAAATGGGGTATGTTCTACTTTAACCCAAACAATAAGTCAATTATTGTTCCTAAGCGATTAGGGTTAGGATGGACATTAAACTTCGCACATCCGATCAGTTGGGTTATTATTTTAATTATCGTCGGATTCCTGATATATAGAGTGGCAAGTAAGTAGAGTCATCTAAGGAATGACGGTACCCTTTTAATTATCAAAGAGACCCCCGCTGTAGCTGTGGGTCTCTTTATTGAACAAAGATCGATGCAGACTACCTGCTCGAGTGGATAGAACCGATGCGAGCACTAGTTATCGACGAGTCTCCAACGCCTACTAGGCTCTTGAAGGCACTAACAGCGGCAGTTGCTACTTCGATATCTTGGGCGCTCGTGCCTCCACTTACACCGATGCCACCGATGACTTTGTCTTTATAGACGAATGGGATGCCACCGCCAAGGATGACAATTCTGCCATGGTTGGTCGTATTGATGCCATACGAGGGAGAGCCAGGAAGCGCCGATTGCGCAAGGTTGGCTGTCGGCATTTGCATAGCTACGCTAGTCCAAGCCTTGTTCTGGGAAATGTCGATACCAGCTAATCGGGCACTGTCCATGCGATGGAAAGCGATGAGGTTCGCGCCTTCATCAACAATCGCTATATCGCTTGACAGCCCCATCTGCCGGGCTTTCTGTTCCGCGACTGAAAGCAATTGTTTGGCCGCTTCTAAGGTTAGTTTGAACATTTCACTCACTCCTCAGGATTTGGATACTCCGTTAGTGTATGGTCATTCGCCGAGTATGGTGAATGCAAAAGGTTAGAAGAACCGAAGCAAGCGGACAGTATACCAATTTCAGGAAAAAGGTGGTAAAATTCTCTTATTCATTTAAGAGTAGGAGGCCGATGAAGTGGTTCCTAAACATATTGTTTCTGCGGCTGCAATTGTACTTAATGAGCATAATGAAATTTTATTAATAAAAGGTCCAAGACGAGGCTGGGAAATGCCAGGAGGACAGGTTGAAGAAGGCGAATCGTTGAAAGATGCAGCGGTCAGAGAAACAAAGGAAGAAAGCGGTTTAGATATAGAGGTCACAAAATTTTGTGGTGTTTTTCAAAATGTAAGTCAGTGTATTTGCAACACTTTATTTATAGGCAGACCAGTCGGAGGACAATTAACAACAACCTCTGAGGCTTTAGAAGTCGGATTTTTTCCAATCGAAGTCGCATTAGAAATGGTGACGTGGAAAAATTTCAGGAAGCGAATTGAGCTTTGTTTAAATGAGGAACTTCATCCATTTTATGTTGAGTTTTAATTTTAACGAAATTGGAGAACAATAGTGTGAACGATTGCATTGGAGGGAAGCTCATGGCAGACGAAAACAAAGTGACAATTAAAGTGAACGACAACGGATCGCTTCGGGTGACGGGGCCGGTCGAGTTGGTAGACGCGGAAGGGAACCCGTTCGAGCATAAAGAATCGTTCTCGCTGTGCCGTTGCGGTGGATCTGGCAACAAGCCGTTTTGCGACGGCACTCACAAGTCGATCGGCTTCGAAAGCGCACCTAGAGCGAAGAAAGAGTAAGTCTTGGCAAGCGACAACCCGGTCTCGTGACGACGAAACCGGGTTGTTTGCATAAATTACAACAATGGATGAGCACTTTTCGCAGTATTTGAACTTGGTTTAGGGTTTTTCTCAATTCTTATCGTGAAAGAGATTAATGCGAGAAGTCCTACGCAAACGAAGAGGGGAAACCAGCCTTTTGCAAATCGGCCAGCCTCCATAATCGCCAGCATCACAAGTGTCGGCAGCAATGGCTCGCCATAAGCCTTCCACCAATTAAGCGCAAACTTTTCATAGTAATAAAATCCAATCATCGTAAGGGCGGACACGGCCCAACCTCCAGTATAAATCCAAACTGCAATCACAGGGCTGCTAGCAGCAACCATAGGTACAAAAATAACAACGAAAATTCCGGCAGCAATCATGACCCAGAACGTGGATTTTGTTTTGCCAATACCCGCCATAATACTTCCGCCGAGCCGGCCAACGGAAGAAAAGAGGACGCCAAGCGCCATTAAGCGAATGTACACAGCGGAATCGCCTGTTGAATAATCAGAACCAAATAAAAATCCATTAATCTGATCTGGATATAAACAAATGATTGCCGTTAACGGGTACAGCATGAGGTTGTTGTAACGGATACAACTCGTACCGCGCCGCTTGCTTTCTTCAACATCCTGAGCACTTTCAGCGACAAAGGGCAGTGTGACTATCATGAACGCCCACGTGATGATTCCGATAAAGCCCGTAATACGAAAACCGTTGGCTAAATAACCTACAGCCAGAACGGAGCTGGAGCCAACCATCATGACAAGAAAAGGCTGCTGAAACGCCTTCGCAATATTGCCTGCCCAGGATGGCAGACCGTAGGCTAGCATGTTTTTGATCTCCAGAATCGGTAGAGGACCGAACCATCGAGGTTTATGCACACGTTCAACTTTGATACAAATAAATAAGGCTGTCAGGAGTGCCCCTACGCCCATCCAAAGTGAAATGTTTTCTAATAAATTCAAGCTGCCGCGCGGCAAAAGCACACCGAGTACCGTCCCAATCGTGGACAGTGCCGTTGTAATAACCATAAAAAAGGCCTGTGTTCCGAAATCGCGGTTTCCAGAAAAGGAAGCAACGCCAATGTTGAGAATCGAGTTGAAAATAAACATGATCGAGCTCAGCATCAGTGCTCCTCGAAGCTCTGTCAAATGATAGTAGTTCGCTAATATCGGAGCTAAGACGCAAAGCAGTAATCCGATGAGGAGGCTGAATAGGGTACTGCCTATCAAGGCGACTCGGAAATTCGTTTGAACCGCTTCCAAAGGTTTTCGCGAAAACGCATAGATGAGAGATGAATTGAAACCGAAATTGAGAAAAAGCGACATCATTCCGAAGATTTGCAACAGCAGGTTAACCTCGCCAAATCGGTCGGGGTCATTGAGCTCTCGGGCGAGTACGATACTGCCAACGGTTTGCAGCATTTGATTGATAAAAAGTCCGAGACCAATGATGGAAACATTTCGAAGTAAAAAACGCTGTGTATCTGATAATTTGAAACGCTGTTTTCGCATGGGGACTTCCCCTCTTCCATGGTTTAGGTCTTACATGTATATATCCAAAGGGTATCAAACACCCAATTGGATGACAAACCAAGAATTTGAAGGAAAACGGAGAAAAACAAAGATATTCTTTGCTTATGACGGGCTGCTTATTGCTGTAAGAGAAATATGGTGTATTGTGTAAGCAAGTCATTGAGCATTGCTATACGCCACGACTCTATCAACAGGGTAACGTTGATTTTCAATTAACACGCGGATTCCTTGGTGTTTCGTTATAATTATAAAATACTGATTCTCAAGTGAACGATAAAACATGAGCTTCATATTATATAGATGAGGTGAAGTTCATGTGGAGTGAAAGCAAGCTGGAAAAATTTATTGATGAAGCCGAACAGGTTTGGTTTGAAGTCTGCTATTCAGATCGAAAGGGTGAGGAGTTGGACCTGAACGGATACATCTTTCAGGTTGTAGATGATGAACGGTTCGATACGATCCAGAAGGTCGAACTATTTTTCAACCAGTATTGGAATGATAAATTTACCAAAACGATGATGTGTAATTTAAAGGTGCTCTCAATTAACGGGGAAACAGCTACATTGCTAGGTGATCCCCCACAAGATCTTCCCTGTCGTGTGGAATCCTTGCGTATTCTAGAATCCAGACCTGATCAGTGTGAAATTCGATGCGTTCTATCATGTGAAACAGATAGAAACCGTGTTATCCATTACACGATTCAGAAATCAGAAAATGACGAGAGGATTCAAATCGTCTCGAGAACAGGGACAAAAAGCGACTGTCGTTATCAACCGTGCAATTGTTTGCTAGATTGACTTAGATATAGAACTTAGACCCGCAGTGTGTTACTGCGGGTCTAAGTTTTGCTTCTAATGTGAGCAGTAGGAGTCAACCACGTGGGAACATGAATTCCCACTAAATTTACTAAAAAATATTATTTCAGATATTGACATTAAGAGCTGTGAGCTCTATTTTTAACAAATAGCGAAATTAATAGATCGCGTATAACAGAGATTTTTCAGGAGAGGAAAGTGGATTTGATCATGAAACAATATAATACGCGAGCCATTATGGCATCGCTGCTTATTTGTGGCTTTGTCGGGATGTTTAGCGAGACGGCGCTTAACATTGCGATCAGTAATTTAATGGACGTCTTTAAAATTTCAGCCGCTACGGCTCAGTGGTTGACGACTGGGTTTCTGTTGACACTCGGTATTCTGATGCCGATGACTGGGCTGCTGCTGCAATGGTTTACTACGAGGCAATTGTTCGTAGTCTCACTAGCAAGTTCGATCGTAGGTACATTTATTGCGGCGATAGCAATCAATTTCGAAATGCTAATGGTTGCTCGAGTCCTGCAGGCGGTTGGCATGGGTTTGTTGATTCCGCTAATGTTTAATACAATCCTTGTCGTTTACCCGCCGGATAAGCGCGGTGCGGCGATGGGTTTCGTTGGTCTCGTCATCATGTTTGCGCCAGCGACCGGCCCGACCGTAGCAGGTCTTTTGATCGAATATTTAACATGGCACTACATTTTCTGGCTCTCACTTCCATTTTTAATTATAGGATTGTTTGTAGGGCTAAAGTATTTGGAAAACGTTACAGAAGTCACGAAACCTCGCATCGATCTGCCGTCAATTTTATTGTCAACAATCGGATTTGGCGGTGTCGTATTCGGTTTTAGCAAAGCAGGTGAAAGCGAGGGAGGCTGGGGCAGCACGATCGTAATCACTTCCATCATCATTGGGTTAATCGCGCTCGGAATATTCGTATTGCGTCAGATTTTCATGCGCGAGCCAATGATGAACCTGCGAGTCTTCAAGTACCCGATGTTCATCGTAGGGCTGCTTATGGTGCTGTCATGTATGATGATCATCTTATCTAGTATGATTATTCTACCCATGTATCTTCAGAATGGTATGGGACTTTCGGCGTTCTCCGCCGGGCTCATGCTCTTGCCAGGAAGTGCGTTGAATGGCATTCTGTCACCGAGAATGGGTCGCTTGTTCGATAAATATGGTCCGAGGTGGCTTGTAATTCCCGGCCTTGCCATCGTTGCTGCTATGTTGTGGTTTTTCTCAGGCATTACGTTGGCTTCTTCCATCGCTTTTATTGTTTCGCTGCATATTGGTTTAATGGTTGGTATTTCTATGGTATGGATGCCGTCTCAGACGAATGGCTTGAACCAGCTGCCTCCGGAATTGTATCCGCATGGTACGGCAGTCATGAACACTCTCCAGCAGGTTGCTGGCGCTATCGGAACAGCGTTCGCTATCAGCATCCTTACTAGCGGCATGGAGAAATATTTGCACAAATCTTCTGCGCCGACCGAACTGAAGGAGATGGCTAATGCAATGACCTTCGGTTCGCAAGATGTGTTTATGTTTGCGATGATTGTGACGCTAATTGGATTAGCCATGGCATTCTTCATTCGCCGCGTCGTCGTCAAGCATGAGACAATGAATTCCATGCACTAACTTCAAAAAGGGAACACTTAGGCAGCTGACCATAAATGGATCGGCTGCCTTTTTCGTTAACCTTATGAGGCATAAGAAAAACCGACTAGACTTTAGTTGGGCTTATGGGATACTATTTTCATAGCGAAACTTCTTGACGAAAGAATATTTATATCAAAATGTCTTCAAAGGTGGACGAAATGGATAATTGTTCGAAAATAATGGGGATTCCAGTACCCAAAGTAACTATGGAAGAAACCGTACATATCATTGACCAAGTTATAACGGATAAAAAAGCGGATCTGTTTCATGTGGTGACACTTAATCCAGAAATCACCATGTCATGTCAGCATGACTTGCAGCTCCGCTCCATAATTGATGAGGCGGGTCACCTAACCGCGGATGGTACAGGGATTGTTATGGTTTCCCGGTTAAAAGGTAATCCTCTTCCTGAACGCGTTACAGGTTGTGATCTTTTCATCAATTTACTGGAGATTGGGAATGAAAATAATTGGTCATTTTATCTTTTGGGCGCGAATGAGATAACTAGTTTAAAGGCTTCAGAGGAAATAAGGAAGAAGTACCCAAACGTATCCGTGGTGGGTAGACATCATGGCTTCTTTGATCAGAAAGTTGAGGCACAAATTGTAGATGAAATAGCGACTTTGAGTCCCGATGTATTAGTCGTTGCACTCGGAGCTCCAAAAGCTGAATTTTGGATCCATAAGTTTAAAAATAAATTAAATGCTCGGGTTGCTATTGGTGTAGGAGGAAGTCTAGATGTCATAGCAGGAACCGTAAAAAGAGCACCCGTCATATGGCAAAAGTTAAATGTGGAGTGGTTGTACCGACTAATCAATCAACCCTCTAGATGGCGAAGACAATTAATTTTGCCTCGCTTTGCAATGAAAGCTTTGTTCTTTAAAGAAAATAACCGTTTACAATAAATGACCAAGAAATAAAACACACAACAACGGAAAAAAGATTAGAGGAGCTGGCCGCGAGGTAGTTCCTCTTATTTTATTGAAATAAGTGGCATGCTTTGGTTCACGAGGTAAAGCTGAGGAAACCATGATATACGGCGCTGAGAAGGCCTTTAGGGCTTTCTCGGCTCTTGGTTGCGGGCTTTCGTTGTACTTTATACAACGATTTGATGACTTTTAAGAGCTGCAGCCACACTTCATTGTACAAAATACAACCATTTCACTAAAATGTGCTGTATAGCCATCTTCAAGAGCAAATGGTTTTAATAAATGCAACATAGCACGCTGCCGAGGCACAATTAAGCGAAAATCATTGTACAAAGTGCAATCAAGGTTTGCCAAACTATTTTGATAATAAAGGAATGATTGTTATGTATTCAACCTCACATCGATTAGCAGCAGGAGTCATCATTAGGAAAGGCGACAGCATTCTATTGGTAAAAGGAAATAATAACCGTTGGAGTTTGCCAAAAGGCGGAACCCACGAACGGGAGGTCTTTTCAGAAGCAGCGATTAGAGAAGCAAAAGAGGAAACGGGTTATACTGTGAAGCTGAATGAAGTCGCATTTGTAACAGAGTTTAAAAAGTCTGACTGGGGGCACTATCTTCAAGTTTATTATTCAGCTGAAATTACCGAAGGGAATATGACTTGCAACAATGATCCAGATCATGAGATAAGTGAAACAAGTTTTGTTCCAATCGAGGAATTAGACGCCTATTTGAATTTTCGACCTCAGGCGCTTCCGGTAAAACTATGGCTTAAAGCTAACGTTACCCAATACCATTGTTTTGATTTAGATGAGGAAAGTATTGAAGTTATGAATATGGAGGTGGAGGAACCAGATGGGATTCAATGATACTTTTAGGTTTGGCGTTCATGCAATTGCAACGAATTCAGAAGTTCATGTACTTATGTTAAAGCGAACATATGGAAATATGGGGTGGAGTTTACCCGGTGGTGGTGTCGACCCAGGTGAGACGATTCATCAAGCGTTACTACGTGAGTGTCATGAAGAACTCGGAATAGTAGTTCACAACGTCGTATTAACTGGATTTTATTATCATAGCAATATTAATGCACAAGTTGGCATATTTCGCTGTGACATACCAGAAAATGAGCAGATCAAACTTAGTTCTGAGCATTCTGAGTATAAATGGGCACACATATCTGAATTAAGTGAGGTTCAGAGGATACGGGCTATAGATGCCATGGAATTCCAAGGACAAGTAATCAGTCGGGCGTTTTGAAGTAAACCGAATGGAGGATACATGTATGTCGGAGGATTTTTACTGTGAAGAGGTATTGAGTGGTCGAATGTCTGTACATAAAGTATTGGAGTCTGAAAATGTACTTGCTTATCATCATACGCGTCCATTTTATCCAGTGCATATTGTGACGATTCCGAAAAAACATATTTCATCGCTTATTACGTTAGAAGATGAAGATAATGGTCTGCTAATTGAGTTAATGGAAATCGTTAAAAAAGTAGCCTCCCAAGTGGTATCCGAACATGGCGCTTGTAGAGTAATAACAAATGTAGGAACATATCAGGATTCGAAACATCTTCATTTTCATGTTGTGTTTGGTCAACCGTTAAAGAAGAATGAATAATAAACTCCTTCAGTTGAGGAAAAACCAACAAGCGGCTCCGTCTGTCTATCACAGATGGAGCCGCTTACCGGCACTGTACGATAAATTAACTCAGCGTTGAAAGAGACTCCCGCGTAAAAGGCTGCAGTTGATCGGTGCGTCCGTCACGGATCTTGGCGGCCCATGCTGGATCAGTCAGCAGCGCGCGGCCGACGGCGACGAGGTCGAACTCTCCGCGCTCTAGACGCTCGATCAAGTTGTCGATGCTGGCCGCTTGGCCGCCCTTACCTTCCTCGAACAGGCTGGTGAAGACGGAGTCAAGGCCAACAGAACCAACGGTGATAGCTGGTTTCCCGGTCAGCTTGCGGGTCCAACCGGCCAGGTTAAGATCTGATCCCTCGAACTCAGGTTCCCAGAAGCGGCGAGTGGAGGCATGGAAGATATCAACGCCTGCCGCAGACAGCGGTGCGAGGAAGCGCTCCAACTCCTCTGGATTCGATGCCAACTTGGCGTTGTAATTAACAGGTTTCCATTGGGAGAAGCGGAAAATAATCGGGAAATCAGGGCCAACCGCGGCCCGAACTGCCTCGATAACCTCCACCGCGAATCTGGTGCGGCCAACCAGGTCGCCGCCATATTCATCCGTGCGCTTGTTGGTGACGTCCCAGAAAAACTGATCAATGAGGTAGCCATGCGCTCCATGGATCTCCACCGCGTCAAAACCGAGACGCTTCGCGTCGGCTGCGGCCTGGGCATAAGCTTGTACGAGACCGGAAATCTCCTTGACCGTTAGTGGCTCTGACACAGGTTCTCCAGTCAAGCTCAATCCAGACGGCCCGATCGGGTCGACATTCGAATCCGGGAATTTTTTTCGATCGCGGGCCGTGCCGGTATGCCAGATCTGCGGGGCGATTTTGCCGCCGGCTTCATGTACTTCACGGACGACGCGCGACCATCCTTCCAGAGCTTCCTCTCCATAAAAATGCGGCACGCCGGGATCTGCTCCCGCAGCCGGATGGTTAATGAGTGTACCTTCGGTAATGATAAGGCCGACCGCGTTTTCTGCCCTCCGGCGGTAATACCCGGCCACGTTAGGACCTGGAACGCCTTTAGGCGAGAAGGTGCGGGTCATTGGAGCCATGACGATGCGATTTTCTAGTTTCAATCGGCCGTCTTCAAAAGGCTTGAAAAGAGCCTCTGTTGTTTTGGATATGGTCATTTTATTATCTCCTCCTACGGATAAGGTCTTTTGTTTATCTACAAATTCAAATATATAGATTAATAGATGAAAGTGCAAGTTCTTTGGAAAAACCTTATGGATCTAATTGTTTTCGGCCTGCAAGCCAGCAGCAAAATTCTCCAAAAAGGCGGCTATCGCTTTTTCATTACGCCTATAATAAGTCCACTGACCATAGCGGCGGGACTCCAGTAATCCGGCTTTCTGCAAGGAGGACAGGTACGAGGAGATGACCGACTGCGTTAAACCGGATTTTTCTTGAATACTTCCCACACAGACACCGCCGGGAAACTCTTCTTTAATAACGTTCGGTAATTTTTCGTTCATCTTGTCCGGCTCGCGCAGCCAGCAAAGAATGTTGAGACGGGTTTCATTAGACAGAGCTTTCAGCACCGCAAGCATATCTTCATTTTTCAACACTGACACCCATTTCTAGTTGGTTTTGTTCCCAGTATACCAAAAGTTACGCTAGTGAGAAATATGACCTGGGTATTGCAGGAGGAGTCAGCAGAATGGAAGGATTGCCTAAAAGTGATTTGTTAGGAAAATCAAAGGACGTCTTAGAAAGGACTTTGTCCATTAGGAGACGAATAAACAAATAATCATTTGTTTGAATTAGGGGACGTTTGCTTATGAGACTCAAAGAACATCTAATCAATTCCTTGATGAACTTAACCACCGATGGCATTGTGGTCGTTGATGTAACAGGAACTGTTTTAGAGGTGAATAAGAAATTTGAAGAATTACATGGTTGGACCAGAGAAGAGGTTATTGGGAAAGTATTACCGATGACTCCGGATCATTATAAAGAAGATGCTTTTAAATTATATCAGTCTTTAATAAACGGCGAGCAAATCAAGAATTTCGAAGCGATAAAACTTAGAAAGGACGGCTCTACTTTTTACGCAAATGTTACGGTTTCACCTGTGATAGATAACGAAGGAATTGTTATTGGTTTTGTCGGTGTGGAAAGGGACATTAGTGAAAAGAAAAGAGTTGAAGAGGAGCTTTTAGAAAGAGAAAAACAATTTAGAAGGCTGATTAAACTTAATCCTGAGCCCATTGTTTTGCATAATGATGGTTACGTCCAGTTCGTAAATGATGCTTGTTGTAGACTTTTTGGTGGCGCTACATCAGAGGATTTCCATGGAAAGCCTATCTATGATTTCTTCTGTCCGAATGAAAAGGGCATCGTAGTAGAACATATTCAGCAGGTCATGCAGTCGGATAGTTATACGGAGTTTAAGGAGAAAAAGCTGAGAAAGTTGGACGGAACTTTTTTTGATGCAGAAATATCCTCCATTTACGTGCACAAAAATATGGGGTTTCCCGTCGTACAGACCGTGATTCGTGATCTCACCGAACGCAAAAAGTCAGAGGAAGCGCTCATTAGATCTGAAAAACTATCACTAATTGGTCAATTGGCAGCTGGGATCGCCCATGACATACGCAACCCGCTAACTTCTTTGAAAGGGTTCGTACATTTGCTTAAGGCAAAAAATGCAGACTACGTTGATGTCATGATGGAAGAATTAGAACATATTAATTATGTCGTCAATGAATTCATGACACTGGCAAAGCCACATTTAAACTATTACATAGAGAGTAAGATTCAAGAGCTTGTACAAAGTGTAGTTGGTTTCCTGCAACCGCATGCTCATCTGTATAACGTTCAAATAGAAATAGACATGGATCAAGAAATCCCCACAATTTATTGTAATCCGGACCAAATCAAACAAGTTTTTATTAATGTGATAAAGAATGCGGTAGAGTCTATGGCTAACGGTGGCTTAATTCAAATATCATTCAGAAACCGGTTAAAGCAGTGGTTGGTTATCTGCGTTGAAGATCAAGGTGTAGGTATTTCTGAAGATAGGTTATCCAAATTAGGGGAGCCGTTTTACACATCAAAGGATAATGGTACGGGTCTAGGGCTAATGGTTTGCAAACATATTATCGAAGGACATGGGGGTAGATTGTCAATAAAGAGTATACTGAATCATGGTACTACAGTAGAAATTGAGCTGCCTTTAGGGAGAAAGTAATACATGTTCTAAATAGCTTTGCAGCACGGAAGACTAAAAAATATAAGTAAATATTACTATTGTTTCTAAGTATGTATTAGGGTAAATTGATAAAGTAAGAATGAATCATACTACGCTTAATTCTTTAGATTAAAGAAGCGGGGGAACCAAGTTTTCTGGGGTGAGTACACGTATTAAGTGTTAGGGTTAACTTTCGACCCGAATCCGTCAGCTAACTTCGCCAGCGTAGAAAGAAAATGATAGAAACATTTAAGGTCCTTTTATAATAGGACTCTATTCCCTCGCTTCCTTTTTTCGTTCAAGAGAAAAAAGGAGGAACTAGACATGCTTCTTAAGAGAGTAACCAAAGAGTTAAAAAAGCTTTTTCAATCGAAAAGATCGAATAATTCTGATCAACGTCAAGAAGAGATTGTTCACTTAAAGCACCGGTTAGAGGCGTTTGATATTCAGTTTTCGAGTTTGGCGTATCGGCCGTCAGGCGTCGAAACACTAGCTTTATTGGAAATAAGCAAAACGGTCGGACAAAACGATGACTTGCTAAACCAACTAAGTTCGAAGAATGTAACAGCGGTTCAACAATTATTAAAGAGTAGCGTTGGCATTTGCCCTAAAATGTTGGAAGAACATCACAAATTTATTATAACTATGGCTCTTATTTTTGGAGGTCCTTATCCTTGTCTCAGAGAGTACATCACAAGTAGTTTTATATGAGCTTTGTTGAGGGATAAAGGATCTGCAAGATTTGATTGAAAATTCAAAATTTGATGCACTTATTGAAAAGGGGAAGTCCTCTGCTTGCTTAAGCAGTTGGCTTTCCTTTTTATATTGGGCAGGATAATTTATCCATTTGGCGAATATGCATACTTATCATTCATTGCGATCCCAATGAAACATGAAATAAGATACAGCCTGTCACCTAATATGTAAGCGCTAACATTCAATGTCGCGATCCAACACCAGTCTCACACAGTGAAAGGAGTTAATCATGCGATTCTTTCAAGGAAACATCTCGGCGAGGTTTAAGGTTATTTACGGTGTATTTTTCCTAATCATCATTTCATCAACCGTGTGGCTGTCCTATTTAAGTTCCAAAGGAGGTATGGAAGATCAGCTGAGGCGCACGAATACAGCATTGCTTCATTTGAGCCAGCAGAAGATCGAAATGATGCTGCACGAGATTGATACGAGTACAATTAATTTTATACAAGAGCCGGATGTCGAGTTTTTCCTAAACGGCAGATATGCGAATGATGAACTGCGGCTCAATTATTTCCGTATTCTCAATACCCGTTTTAAGACGCTGATGTTTGCGAACAGCAACATTTCCTCGTTTTATTTGTATTCGCTGGCGAATAAAAGTTTGCTGACGGATGCGACGTTCTCTGACGAATCCAGCTTCTACGATATGGCTTGGCACGATGCTTATGTGAATATGAAAGGCTATCAAGAATGGCTCGACACCAGGAAAGTTACGGAGGTTAGCTCGGGGCTGGAAATTGAGAAAAATATGATTACATTGGTGCGCACCTACCCACTGATCAGTTTACCTCAGTTTCGCAAGGGCGCCATTATTGTAAATGTCGCGGAAAGCACGCTTTCCAATTTGATTCAAGATGTGGATCAGCAGCGGGCAGGACAAACCCTGGTCATTAATGACCAGGGCACGGTTATTTCCTCACAGAATAAAGACCACTTGTTTCATACGATTGGTACGATACCCGGGGCGCCGAAGTTGAGCGAGTTAAAAGATAATGGTTACATCACGAAGCATACGAAGAGCGGCAGTTACACGACTTTTTATTTGACCTCAAACTATAATGGCTGGAAGTACATCAGTATCGTCCCTGACCCGGAGATGAACCGTCCGCTGGAGATTGTCCGAAATTTACTACTGACGGTGACGGCGGGTATGTTCCTGCTGGCTATCGTCATTGTATTCGCGGTAAGCAATTACACGTTCCGGCCGCTGGAACTTTTTTTCCGATCTGTAGCGGGCAAGAAGTCGGTACGTTCTGGCGATCTAAGCTATATGGAGCAGTTTTTCAAACAGATGATATCTGACAACGAATCGTTGCAAAAGCAAATGAATGACAGTCTCCCCGCGCTGAAGTGGCGCTTGATCATGAGCTTGCTGATGGGGGACAAGACGAATTACGAACGGATGAAGCCTTATTTCCAAACGCTCGGAATGGACTTATATCATAAACAATTCATTGTGTTGGTGATCGAATTGGATCGTGTTCAGGATAACCATACGCCGCGAGATGTGTATTTATTCACCTATGCCTTGAGTAACGTAGCGGATGAGCTGGTCGCCGGGGTATGCAAAGGCACTTCTGTAGAATTGACGGATGGCCGCGTCACCGTCATTATGAGCTTCGAAACGGAGGATTCGCAAGGCAATCAAATTCAAGCACTTCAGGTTGCGGATCTGGTGAAGAATTATGTAGCTATTCACTTTAAACAAACCGTTACCATTGGTGTAGGTAGTCCAAATCCGCATCTGGAAGGCATCCAGATCTCCTATGAAGAAGCACTGAATGCGCTGAAATATAAGCTGATCATGGGGGATAACACCGTTGTCTCCATCGACGATATCGCGGGTAGCAATTATAACGAGAAATTTTACCGGATTACGACACTAATCGATTCTGTCGTCAACCTGATTCGGGAGACGGATAAAGTAAAGCTTCGTCCGCATCTGGATAAAATTTTTGGCGAGGTAGTGGCAAGTAATGTTCCGCCGGAGTTAATTAAACAGATGTGCATTCAGATTATTATGAAGTCCATTAAAGTTATATCCGATAAAGGGCTCGAGATCAAAGAATTCCTTGATCCTAAAGAAAATATTTATAACCGAATTGAATACTGCGTCAAGGTGGCGGAATTAAAGAGCTATATGTCCGATTTCCTGCACCAGCTCATTGTGCGCACGGAAGAGAAGCGACTTTCGAAAGGGCATCACGATACGATTCAACAGGTTCTGGAATATGTCGAGCAGCATTATATGGATAGCGAGCTATCGCTCAATCTTTTGGCAGCACAATTTGAGTTAAGTGTTCCTTATTTAAGCAAGCTCTTTAAGGAGACGACGGAAACTAATTTCATGGATTGTCTCATTCAGATCCGCATGGAGAAGTCAAAGGAGCTGTTGTTGGGTTCGAAACATAAGATTAACACCATCGCAGAGAGCGTCGGCTATAACAACGTTCAGAGCTTTATCCGCATTTTTAAGAAATATACGGGCCAAACTCCAGGCGAATTCAGGGAAAATCTTAAAAAAGGCGAAGAGGATAAAAATGGAGAATATGAAACCGGTTAAAAAAAGGTTGTTCTTTAAAAAGTGAATATTTTCTAATCTACCCGAGAGCGTTACCATGAAGGTGCAAGTCATCGAACCGAGAGGAGGTAGGGATATGAAATCACGATTCGTCGGGGCCACTACTGCACAAGCGAGTGCCGGAAAGAAGGTGCAAACCAATATTCTTAAACTGGCTTGGAAATATGTGAAGCGGGATAAATATTTGTACCTGCTGCTGCTGCCCATCTTTGCTTACTATTTCACATTTAAGTACACGCCGATGCTTGGTGAGATCATTGCTTTTAAGAATTATCGTTTCGCCGACGGAATATGGGGGAGTCAATGGGTTGGACTGAAGCATTTCAACAGATTATTTACTAGTCCAGATTTCTTCAATGTTTTGAAGAACACGCTTCTGCTTAATGTGTACAGCATTGTATTCGCTTTTCCTGTTCCTATTGTCCTAGCCTTACTATTAAATGAAGTACGAGTGGAATGGTACAAGCGAACGATTCAGAATTTGCTCTACATTCCGCATTTTATCTCCTGGGTGGTACTTGGAGGTATTGTTATCGCGCTTCTGTCTCCTTCCACGGGGATTGTAAACACTGTTCTATTGAAACTGTTTGGCATAGATCCGGTTTATTTCATGGCGAGCACTTTCTGGTGGCCGATTGCGTTCATTTTGTCGGGGATATGGCAGAATGCCGGTTGGGGAACCATTCTATACCTGGCCGCCATGGCTGGCATTGATCCTCAGCTGTATGAAGCAGCTAAGATTGACGGAGCGAGCAAGCTGCGGCGCATCTGGCACGTTACGCTGCCCGGCATCCGCTCCACGATTGCAATTCTGCTGATTCTGCGAGTGGGGCAGATGATGGATGTGGGATTTGAGCATATTTTCGTCATGCAAAATAAAGCGGTTTCCGAGGTTGCTAACGTGATCAGTACCTATGTGTATCATGTCGGTTTGGAAGGTTCGCAGTACAGCTATACAACAGCGCTTGGCTTGTTTCAATCCATCATTGGCTTGATCTTGGTCGTTAGCGTGAACCGATTAATAAAAGCCTTAGGCGAGAATGGGCTATGGTAAGGAGGAGAATGCGGTGTCCGGCAGTCAGAGATCGGCAATAAAGCTCGTTAATGGTGTCATATATGTATTTCTTGCGGTTCTTGCCATGATGACTTTATTCCCGTTCATTCATGTGCTATCAACTTCTATAAGCAGCTCACGAGCAATTATGTCGGGTGAAGTGTTCTTGTGGCCGAAGGAAGTCACATTTACCTCCTTTTACAACTTAATTGAAGACGGCCAGCTGTTCAAAGCAATGAAGAATACTCTTATCATCACCGTAGTGGGAACCTCCATCAATATTGTGGCAACCATCATGGCTGCCTATCCGTTAAGTCGCAAGAGGCTTAAAGGCAGGAACTTCCTGCTGATGATCATTACCTTCACCATGCTGTTCGGCGGAGGGCTCATCCCTAACTATATTCTTATTAAAACGCTAGGTATTATGAACACCTACTGGGCACTTTGGCTGCCCGGGCTGCTCAGCACTTATAATTTCTTTGTGATGAAATCGTTTTTCGAAGGGTTGCCTTCCGAATTAGAGGAATCCGCAGCGATTGACGGAGCAAATGATCTGTTCATTATTTGGAAAATTATTCTTCCTCTTTCTATGCCAATTATTGCGGCGCTGACGTTATTTTATTCGGTGAACTGGTGGAACTCGTATATGAACGTTCTCATGTATATCACGAATTCCGGCAAGTTGTCCCTGATGGTTAAGCTGCTGCAGATGATCGATACGACTAGCCAGAACCTGCTCAATACGAATGCGACCAACGGGAGCGAAGGAGCTACTATGCAAACCATGGTAACGCCGGAGGGTCTAAGGGCTGCTGCGATTATTATTTCCGTGCTGCCGATCCTGTGTGTATACCCGTTCTTACAAAAGTATTTTGTTAAAGGCGTCTTGATTGGTTCGATTAAAGGTTAATTAGAAAATCCATACCTATTGTAGGAGGCGAAGATGGAATGATTAAACAAAAGCATGTAGCTTTAACGGTGGTGGCTTCTTTATTCATGATTGCAGCTTGCTCCTCACCAAGCAGCTCAGGTAATTCCGGTAAGGATTCAGCGGGGAATAAGAAGCTGGAGGTCAGCGTGTCCATCTTGGATCGCGGGCAAGTGGCGAGTGACGAAGGAACTTATGAAAGTAACCGGACTACGAAATACATCAATGAGAAATCGGGCATTAACGTAAAATGGGTTCCAATCCTGCGGACAGAATCTACGAAGAAGCTGAATACGCTCATCGCTGCCGGCGAAGCACCGGATATGATGTGGGAGTTCGGACGGGATTACATGGCGACACTGAAGGAGCAGGGAGCGATTCAGCCAATTGATGATTATATCGAGAAATATAGTACTTCCTACAAAGCCTACTTGAAAGCACATCCAGAGTTGAAACCTTATACCATGTTCGACGGCAAAACCTATATGGCTACCAGTGCTCGGGGCATTGACGCTATTGCCAATCACGGAATGTGGATTCGTCAAGACTGGCTGGATAAGCTGGGCCTGAAGACACCTACGACAATAGATGAGCTGGTTAATGTCATGCGGGCCTTTAGGGATAAAGATCCAGATGGCAATGGCAAGAATGATACTCTGGGAGCTGCTTTCAACTATAACTACATGGGCATTATTCAAGCCTTGTATGCGTCTAACAAAAGTAATTGGTATCTTGAGAACGATAAAATCGTGTACGGTGGCTTAACGGACCGCTATACGGATGTGCTGGCTGAACTCAAACTGTTTTTCGATGAAGGGCTAATCGACAAGGAATATATTACGGACAAGAACTATCAGAAGGAAAGACAGCTGTTCGTAACAGGTAAAGCAGGCATATATTTTGCCAGCTGGAACATTGGTGCAGAATACAGGGAATTGAAGCAAAATGCGCCTGATTCCAAGCTTGTACCTCTAGAGCCGGTATCAACCAAGTATGGTAAGTTCGGCTTGTATCAAGAACCGCCGGCAAATCGTTTGATTGTTTTCAATAAGAATATGAAAAATCCGGAAGCTGCAATTAAATTACTGGATTGGTGGATCGACAAAAACTGGTTCGATGTAAAGTTCGGTCAGGAAGGCGTTCATTACAAACTGGTTAATGGGGTTCCTCAAGCCCTTGATGCGGAGAAGAATAAGAAGGAAACGATCTATGCTTCTGAGTATGCTGTACTCGATCAATGGAGTCCAAAACCGGAGGATTTTGCAGTGATGGCAGCGACGGATGCGATTTCTCAGGAATATGCCAAGGTGCAGGGAGAATCTCTCAAGGTAGCCATGAAGAACAAATACAGACGAGATATTCCGTTTAATCCAACGTTCCCTGAGCTGAGTGAAACGTCTACTTCTTTCGGTCCCTTGTCGGAAGATATTGAAACCAAGGTCATTACGGGAGGCGCCCAATACTCGCCACAGTGGGGGATAGAGCAGCTGCGCAAAGAATGGAAACGTCTTGGCGGTGATAACGTCGATAAACTGGCGCAAGAATGGTATCAGAACAATTTGAAGGGGAAGTAAGCTTCATAGACGGCTGTGCAGCCTCCCGATTCGAACAGGAGTCGGGGGGTTATTTCAGTAGATAAGAAAGTATAAGTTTTATACTTTTGCTTCGCATCTACCTTGACAAACGTGTTCGTCCTATAAGGACGACGAAGTCGTTTATCCTTGTACAAACGAAGGAGTGTATCTAACGATGACAATGGATCCGAACAAAATGCTTATCGAGCAGCTTGAACAATGGCACACGGAATATTCGCCTGAGCTGCGGATGGTTCGCAAGCCTTTCCATACACCGGGCTATCACAGCACGTTGAAAAATGTAGCGTTTACACATCCCACACTGGCAGCATGTGTCTATGCATTGGGGCTGCTAGACAGCCGACAACCTCTTCATGTGGAAAGAGCGCAAGAAATTCTTGAGCAGGTGATCAGCCTGCAGGATCAAAATCCCGAGAATGCTACCTTCGGGATCTGGTCTTGGTTCTACGAAGAGCCGCTCGAGATGATGGCTCCACCGGACTGGAATTGGGCCGACTTCTGCGGGAAGCGGTTGGTACTCGCCGAGCAGAGGCATTCGGACGTACTTGGCGCGGATCTGCGTGAGCAGATTCGGCATGCATTGTCCTGCTCGTGCGACGCTATTATTAAGCGTAATGTCGGTCCTAGTTATACGAACATTGCGATTATGGGCGCTTTCGTTACTTTGCTGACCGGTGAGATCTATGGGGAAGAAAAATATTTAAATTTCGGATTGGAAAGGCTAAGACGCTTCTGCGAGTATACGAGGCAGCTGGGAACATTCCAAGAATACAACAGTCCGACGTATACGATTGTCGCGATTCAAGAATTGTCCAGCATTTATACGGCGACCCAAATAGCTGAAGCAAAACAGCTCAGTAAGGAGATGCTGGATGTCGCATGGGGAATGGTGGCAGAACACTTCCATGCCCCCAGTCGGCAGTGGTCTGGACCACACAGCCGGGCCTATCATACGTTGATGATGCCGGAAATTTTGTCTTTCGTACAGATCGCGAGCCATGGCGCATTGAATTTTATGCCGGACGACCAGCTAAAGTACAGTTTGGATTGGTACGGCAATGACATTCAATGTCCTGAGAAGTATTTACCGGCGTTCAAGCATACTCATACCGCGAAGCTAGTGCAGACGATTAGCAAAAATGAGGTTGGCTTGATAGTCAATCAAGCAACCACATATATGGAGGGCCCTATTAGTGTAGGAACTTTCAGCAAGGATGTTATGTGGAATCAGCGCCGCAATTTACTAGCTTATGTACGCAATAGTGAGGAATCCACCTATATTCATTTGCGACTGCTCAACGAGGGCTACGATTATTCTTCCGGCGTCTTTACCTGCGCTCACGAGGGGAAGGATGTGCTGTTTGGTATCGGCTTTTGCACGAATGGCGGCAATACGCACATCGGACTCGACCCAATCGATGGGTTTATCGAATCAGAGGACCTGCGTATACGCTTTGAGATCGGGGGGAGTCTGGATGGCGTGATGGCAGAAGCTATTTCGTATGATGACGAATCGGCAGTGGTACATCTAGCTGAGCAGACGTTGTTCGTAAAAAAACTATTCGCAGCCTTCGACGGGGAACAGCCGGGATGGCAGCTCGGAAGTGAACAAAATAAGCTGTTCCTTGACTATGTAATCTACTCTGGTGAGAAGAAAAGATTTGATTTTCTTCGCATGCAGAAAGCATTGCTTGTTTTTGCATGGAGTTTGGGTGAAACATCCAATGAATCCCTCGACGCAGCCGCTTCAGTCATGGATGCAGGCACAGGAGGCTCTGAGGCAGAACATGAGGTTCATGCAGAATTCCGTGCTCCGAACCGCCCGACGCTTCAGTTGAGATTACCGCTCAAACCAGCCGAGAAGCAGGAGATGTTACGCCCACGGACATAAGCAAGCAAATGCTCGATGGTTAAATTATTAGAGATGGAGTGATCGCAGATGGCAAAAGGATCAATGATTCGCAATGAGTTCCATCGGTTTAACGATGCTTATACGGGGCGATCGATTACTCGTTTGACAGCACCGGAGCAAGTAAACCATCACCCCTATTTTTATTATAAAATGATGACGAACGACAGCCGGTACCTCATCTACGCCAGCGAGAGGGAGGGGGTTCGTCAGCTTTACCGAATGGATCTGGACGATGGATCAGCCATGCAATTAACGGACGGGCCGAATGTCCACGATTTCAGCTGCAGTCTGACGAGTGACGATTGCTATCTGATCTATTGCAGGGATCAGCGGATCATGCGATTAGAGATGACCACACTGAAGGAAGAGGTCATATACGAATCACCTGCAGGGTGGAAATCGAATGCGAATCCTGGTCTCAGCTCTGATGACAAATATATCGTTCTGGTTGAGATCAATGAGAAGGATGTTGTGCCAAATAAAGGCGACTGGTCCAGCTTCGAGCCTCAGTGGGCAGCTAAGCCGCACTGCCGAATCATTTACCTGGATATCGAACAGCGAACCAGCCACATCGCACACGAGGAGCTAAATTGCTGGCTCGGGCATCCGCAAATTCGTCCAAACGACCCTTCGACCGTTTTGTTTTGCCATGAAGGTCCTGGGCATTTGATTGACGCCCGGCTCTGGCTGGTCCAGAAGGACACGACCGGGCTGCGCTGCGCTAAGGAGCAAACGCATGATGAGCTCATTACGCATGAATACTGGCTTGCCGATGGCTCCAGATTTGCTTATGTCTACCGGCATAAGGATGATCGCGATCACGAAAGCATTCGTTTCATGGACCCCGATACGTTAGAAGAAGAAATCTGGATGAACTGCTCTAAGTATTGCCATTTTATTTCGAATGCTAATCATACGAAGATCGTCGGGGACGGACAAATGCCGGAACAGCATTTCGTCTATTTAGTGGATGTAGAGAAGAGGCAGGAAGAACGGCTATGCTCCCATGGAACTAGCTGGAAGTCATACGGCAATACGCAGGATGCCCATCCGCATCCGGCTTTTTCGCCAGACGGTACGTTTATTATCTTTACCTCAGACATGGAGGGTGTTCCTTGCATCTATAAAGTGGACTTGGAATGAGGAGTACATGATTGATGCTACGAAAACCTACACTCAATTAACCTTCAAGTCAAAGGCTGCCGACAAATCGGCAGCCTTTTCTCAACTAAAGCTACAGGGAAGATGGCTTCGTGACACTAGCTAATAAATCAGAATGTAGTCAGAGCATCTGCTTTAATTATTAACTAGATTATAAGATATCAATCTCAGACACAATTTAATGGAAGTTCGTGCATTCCCAACTGTAAACGCATACATTATGATTTGAAATATAAACAATCTTAATAAATATTAAAAATTGGAAAGGGTGTATACATAGTGAGAAAAAATTGTTCAGCGATTTCTGCAGCTATTGCGTTAACTTTTGCGTTAACTGCTTGTACGCCTAATGTCGGAGACCCTGCTTCTGGTGAAAGCAAAAAAGCAGAGCAAGCCACTACCGGCGGAAAAAAGCTGACATTATGGGTGTTTGCTGAACCCCATAAAAGGTTCTTTGAAGCTATAAAGGAAGACTTTAAGAAAAAACAGCCGGAGGTTACGGTTGAGATTAATTTGATGGAAGGCACAGCACTTGCAGATAAATACTTAGTTATCTCCAAGTCGGGCGGAGATGGCGCACCCGATCTTATCGATATCGAGCAATCACAGTTTCCTAAATTTATTCGTGGAGATATCCCTTTCGAACCTTTGAACGACTATTTAAAAAGCGACAACCTGACCGACGTGATGTCCAAAGGACGGCAGGCGCTGTATACCTTTAACGACAAGCAGTACGGGATCGAGCATGCCGCAACCGCCTCTGCCCTTTATTATCGTAAGGATTTATTCGATAAAGCAGGAATTAACGTAGCCGAGCTGCATACTTGGGATCAATTTACGGAGCAAGCCAAAAAGTTAGTCGGCGATAAAAAATATATCTTCCCCGGGAACTCCACAACGAAGACCGGAGGGGACCAAACGTATTTCGAGCTGTTCATTAAGCAAGAGGGTGGAGATATTGTCACTAATGACGGCCAGCCCGGATTTAATACCCCGGAAGGCCAAACAGCTTTGAAGCGGATGTACGCATGGAAAAAAGACGGCATCATGGATAAAAACTATTATGACGGTCCGGCATATTGGGATCAATTTAAGAAGGGGAATTACATAGCTGCTTTCGGTCCGGATTGGTGGGTCAATTTGCTGGCGGATAACGCACCGGAGCTGGAGGGCAAATGGGCCGCTGTTCCAATGCCTCTGGGCGGTCCCAAATCAGTACCGACTACGGTATGGGGCGGAACAGGGCTGATGATTTCCAAGTTTTCCAAAAATAAAGAATTAGCCTGGGAGTTTCTGAAACTTGCTCAATTAACTCCGGAAAACTCGGTCAAAAGATTCCAAATAGTTAACCTGTTCCCTGCGCTTCTGACTTCCGTTAAGGAGAAAGGCTTGCATGAGCAAAGCAAGTACACGAAGTATTTCAGCGGACAGGATCTGGGTGATCTGTACGGTAAGCTTGTAGCTGTAGCTCCGAACCAGAACCAGGCTTGGTGGCGAACCTTGTTTGCGGATGCTTGGAATAAGTATAGATTTGATTTGGAAGAAGGCAAGCTGACTCCCGAGCAGTTTCTGCAAAAGGTTGATGATGAGCTGAAGCAGCTGATAAAGAAAAATGAAACTGCCGGTTAAATGACAGGCGGACTTTACGCAAAGGAGATGAGGGGAACCTGCTTCTCCTTTCTTCTTGTTAAATGAAGCTTGGATATCGGGTTATTAGGAGGGCTGAACATTGTCAATCAAACAGTCAAAGTGGTTTAGGCTTGCACCGTATCTATTCATTAGTCCCTTTTTCATTCACTTCGCTGTGTTTAGCTTATATCCGACTCTGTATGGCTTCTGGCTCAGTTTATACCAAGGAATCAGTAAACTGACCTTCGCAGGTTTCAACAATTACTCACTCGTTATGACTGATGATGTTTTTTGGAAATCGATGTGGAACGGTCTGAAAGCGACTGGGGGCAGTGTCTTTATCATATTGCCCATTGCTCTAATGATTGCGCTGCTTATTAACCAGCCTTTCGTAGAAAGGAAGAAGGGGTGGTTTGCAACCTTCTTTTTTACTCCCAATATTACATCGGCTGTAGCGGTAGCAATCATTTTCGGATTCATCTTCAATAGGTCGTTCGGCATTTTGAATACGGTGCTTGCTTATGTCGGCATCGATCCGATCGGTTGGCTGGAGAATCCAAAGTGGACTCTTCCCGCTTTGATCATGTTGTTAACATGGAGATATTTAGGCATTAACATCCTTTATTTTATGGCCGGCCTTCAAAATATTCCTCAGGAGCTTACCGAGGCAGCCAAAATAGATGGGGCCAACGCGTTTCAAAGGCTGTGGTATGTGACATTGCCGCTGCTGAGATCTATCATGACTTTTATTGTCTTTCAGGCAATTATCGGGTCATTTACCATGTTTGCAGAGCCGTTTGTACTTGCTGGTCCCGGTCAGTCCGGACCCGAGCAATCACTGTTATTCCCGACCATGTACATTTACCAGCAAGCCTTCCGGTTGCAAAACTTCGGTTATTCATCAGCTGTCGGTTATGTGTTTACTGTTATTTTACTTATCGTAGGTATTATTCAAATCCGGTTGTTTCAGGAAAAAAAGTAAAGGAGAGAATGCCAGAATGACAGCAAACCGAATTCACCGTATTGCCGTATATGCTGCTTTGGCCGTATTGAGTTTACTTTTTAGTCTCCCTTTTCTTTATATGATTGGGATGTCATTTAAAACCTATGATGATATCGTTGCTTCCCCATTGAATCCGATCCCGATTCATCCAACACTGGACAACTTTATCTTGTTGTTTGAAAAGATACCGTTCTGGACACAGTTTTTCAACGGAGTTTTTATTGCTGTAGCGGTCTCTGTGCTCTCTATGGTTGGCAATGCACTGGTTGCTTATGGCTTCTCCAGGTATGATTTTAAAGGGAAAAATGTGCTGTTCACCATTGTGATTGCAACTATTTTGATTCCTTCGCAGATGACGTTGGTTCCAAGTTTCATTATGTTCAAACAGTGGGGGTGGTTGGATACGTTCTCGCCATTAATATTGCCGGGAGCTATATCGGCTATTAACATCTTCTTGATTCGCCAAGTCATGTCGGCAATTCCAAAAGAGCTGTATGAAAGCGCACGTGTGGACGGCAGTACAGAATGGGGGACGTTCCTGCGAATCGCAGTTCCTTTATCCATGAGCGGCATTGGCATTGTTGGGCTTCTCAACTTTATGAACTCGTGGAACGACTATTTAAGCCCGTTGATATTTTTAACCTCCGAGCACAAGATGACGCTTTCTGTAGGGATTTCAACCATGAACAATCCCTATAAAGAGGATTATGCAACGCCGATTACAGGAGCGTTTCTGATGGCGGTTCCGGTTTTGATTCTTCTGAGTATCGTAGGCAGGAAATATTTTATCAGCGGAGTTGCGGCAGGAGCTGTAAAGGGATAATCAGCAAAGCCCGGCATTGCGCTTTATATGCGTAAGCCGGGCTTTTTCATCGGTTTTTGAGTTCAGAGCGGAAAGGCTTGTTGTAGTGCTCCTTACGAATTTCACTTGGCGTCAGACCGGTATGGCGCTTTATGGTGCGGGCAAAATGGTAGGAGGTTTTAAAGCCGGACTGTTCGGCTATTTCGCCGATATTCAGGCCTGTACTGCGCAGTAATTCCAAACCCTTTTTAACCCGGTACTGCCACAAGTATTGAATTGGTGTCACCGCTTCATCGCGCTGGAAAAGGCGAATCAAATGCTCGGGCGTTTTTCCGGTAATTTGGGATAAATCGCTTAGGCTGAGGTCTTCACCAAATTTTTCGTGGATGGTTTCCACAGCAAGGAGAACAGCCGGATGTTTCAGGTGGTTCAGTCCCAGTTGTAAATGCTCTTTCACATACAGCCATATAGCGGATCGGCCAAGGGTTTTTACCACTTCCTCACCGGGAGTGCAGCCGTCGTTTTGCAAAGACATCAGCATATTCGTCAATTGATTTAGTCGTGCCGTCAAAGGGATGTAAAGCGGGAGCGATTCGAAATAAGCAGCTGCATCCGGTAAGAGAGGTTCAACAGCCACGGCAATCCAGCGGTGCCACGTGTCCCGTTTCTCATTAAAATGAAACTGTTCCTCATGTCCTGGTTTGAGCAATGCAATGCTTTCAGGAGGAACGGAGTGTGCAACGCCGTCAATCTCTACAATCATAGAGCCGCTATGTACAAGGACAAGCTGCAGATCGCTCTGAATGCGAGGGCCGTATTTCCCTCCTGGTCCATAGACTACGGTACCTGCATAGGCGCTGGTTACAACAAAAGAAGGTGGAATAACTTCCACCTTGAATTCTGTTTCCATACGATAATCCCATCCTCTCGGACAGCCTTTTCCTTCATTATACAAGAGGGATTTTCTTTTTCAAATCTTCTCTTTCAATAGTTGAGTCATGACGGATGTAGTGGCATACATAGGAGCGTCTCCAACGGTTGGAACGGTTCCGTGTAGAAGAGTGAATAAGGTTGCTGTCAAAAATTAATATATCCCCTTTATCCAAAATGACCGGAATTTCCTTGCTTAAATCGATGTCTTCCACCTCATGGGTCCAAGCTTCGTGTTCCTGTAAGTTTTTCACATCGCCATGAGGCAGAACTCCGAGCTTCTGAGAGCCGGGGATGACATATAGGCAGCCGTTTTCTTCATTTGTATATTCCATGGCAACCCATGCGGCGGTCAACGTATTCGGATCGTTCTTGATATAGTAATAGTCTTGATGCGCAGCTTGCCCGGGGGAGCCGGGTTCTTTGTAAAAGTACATGCTTTGCACGCCGGCGGCTTCATCGCCCAGAACTTGGGCCAGTGCCCCGCGTACAACCGGCAGCTTCATCATTTGCAAAGAAAAACCGTCATGCAGATGAGGATTGAACAGCCGGAGGGAAAAGCGGTCCTTATCATCCACTACGGCTCCGCCTTTCTTTGGTTTTGCCCACTCCGGCATAGAATCGGAGGAACGGATAGAATGAATATGCGAATTAAAGGCATCGATCAGATCAATGCTGCAGCCTTTTTTAATAATTATATACCCGTCAATTTGATATTGCTTGACTTGTTCTGGTGTTAGCGGATTTACTCTTTCCGATTGGACTTGAATACTCATAAAAGAAGCCTCCTCTTAGTATTAAACTGATGTGTGATTCCGTTTCATATCTATATATTAGTCGATTCTAAAAGGAAATAAAATGCACGTGGATTCAAATTTTTGTGTCTATAATTGATATTATTTTATGGAATCAACCAGATGAAGTCCTAACTAAAGTTCATGCTGCGTCGATATCTAGCATAACGGGTGAGTGTTCCAAGGTGCCGCACCAGTGGGGAAAGGGTGAGATGTTCCTTGTCGGAATCCGTACAGTTGTGATAGGATGAAAAACAGACTCTTCAAAGAGTCTTGGATATAGAATGAAGAATAGGAGATTCTCTTTATTATGACTAACAAGAACAAACAGCAAGTGACTAGACTAGCTTTGCTGCTGGGTTTATTTTCGACTTTGGGGCCTTTTACTATTGATATGTATTTACCGGCGTTTCCGGAGATTGTGATGCAATTCGGTACGACAGCTTCGTTGGTGCAGCTCAGCCTGACCGCTTGTTTACTCGGACTCGGCATCGGCCAACTCGTTATGGGCTCGCTGAGTGACGTCTACGGTAGACGTAATCCGCTGCTTATTTCCATGGCCATTTATGTCGTCGCCTCGTTAGCTTGCGCATTCTCCCCAAATATTGGAATCTTGATCGCATTCCGGTTCGTGCAAGGTTTTGTCGCTTCGGCGGGTATTGTCATTTCCCGCGCGATCGCACGCGATTTGTTCAGCGGTCATGAACTTACAAAATTTTTCTCGTTGCTCTTGCTTGTCGGTAACTTGGGTCCGCTCGTGGCACCAGTTACCGGTAGTGGGATACTTTCTTTCACGACTTGGATTGGCGTATTTTTAGCGCTGGGCCTGCTGGGAATCTACCTATTGACGATGACAAAATGGTCTCTAAAGGAGACTTTGCCAGCTGATCGGCGCAGACCTAGCAATTTCGTTCAGCAGTTGCGGAACTACGGATCGCTTTTTCGAGACCGCCAGTTTGTCGGCTACATGCTGGCACAGGGCATTATGATCGCAGGTGTCTTCGCGTATGTTTCGGGAACTCCGTTCATTTATCAAAATATTTACGGGGCATCGCCAACCGTATTCGCTCTTTTGTTCGGGTCCAACGGCATCAGCCTGATCATTGGTTCCCAACTGGTCGGGCGGATGTCACATCGCGTATCCGAGCACGCCTTTCTGTTGTTCGGCCTATGTCTTGCGTGTTTGGCTAGCGTCACTGTCTTAGTCGTGGCCATCGTCCATGGACCGCTTTTTGCATTGGTCATTCCGCTGTTTTTCTTCGTAGCGGCAATTGGTATTACATCAACGGCAGCATTTCCGCTTGCAATGGAGAGCCAAGGTCATATGGCGGGCAGCGCTGCTGCGCTACTTGGTGTCATTCCATTTTTGCTCGGTGCAGTCGTCTCGCCGCTAGTCGGCATCGCGGGTGAAGACACTGCAGTTCCGCTGGGTGTCATTATTTTAGGAACGAGCGCCGCAGCGATGCTAGCTTACTTCTTTCTGGTAAGAAGTAGCGCGCGAGAAGCATCCATAAGCTAGCAGCATATGATAAATCGAAAACCAGTCTTGCACTATAAACTTAGTGTTGGACTGGTTTTAATTTTTTGAAAGTACCGTTCAATATGCCACTCCAATTAGCCGAATTCAGGCAAAAATTTATATAGGCAGTAACCCATTTTTTCTACGCGAATATCTTAATGTTAAAGCTACTTTACGGAGGAAAGATATGGGATATTTTGTTAACGTGGAACCAGGAGTGAATTTATATGTGGAAGATCTCAATCCCGGGGGCAGCAAGACCATCGTTTTTATACATGGTTGGCCGTTGAGCCATAAACAGTTTGAGTATCAGTTTGACTTTCTTCCTGCCCAAGGATATCGCTGTATAGGAATCGATTGGAGAGGTTTCGGTAATTCGGATAAGCCAATAAATGGCTACAATTATGACCGATTGGCGGATGATATCCGCACTGTCGTTGGTGTACTTCAATTAAACAACGTCACGCTCGTTGGTCACTCTACAGGTGGATCGATCGCAATTCGGTATATGTCCAGATTCAACGGCTATGGAGTATCTAAACTTGTCCTTGTAGATGCGGCAGCCCCTGTAGGTTTTACACCGGAGACTGCAAATAAATTTCTTCATGATACGTTAAATGACCGCCCTAAAATGATCCAGGAAGTAACAGATACCTTTTTCTTTCAATATATAACAGGCCCATTCGCAGACTGGTTTTTCCAAATGGGATTACAGGCAGCAGGTTGGTCAACCGCGGCTATCATAGTTCTACTAAGAGATGAGAAGCTATATGCAGATCTGCAAAAAATATTGGTCCCCACTTTAATTGTTCACGGTATACATGACAAAGTGATTCCATTTGCACAAGCCCAGGAACTAAATCAACAAATTAAAAATTCACAGCTTGTTCCGTTTCAATACAGTGGTCATGGTCTTTTTTGGGAAGAACGTGATAAGTTTAACCAGCTTTTGACACAATTTATTGGCTAAAAGTATCTACTTAGCTCAAATCAAAATGGGGAGCCACATCGGCTCCTCTTTTTGATTGTTCTCCATTTTGCGGGAAAGAAATTTGCTGTGATACGATAATCAATAGATTCAAATATGGTATAATGTGGTGAAAAATTTACTGTGGTAGAGTACCGGAAGAGAAGTAGCAGTTTAAAATACAACACGAGAGGGCTGCAGAGGAAATGAATGACAAAGTTAATCTTACTCTTGGAGGATCATACGTTTTTGCTCCAGACAATCCAAGGAAGACAAAGAATCGTGGGAGAATATGTACGATACTGTCTTTCGAATTAAATGCTGAATATGAATTAGGGGTTAGAGTAGTTTTTCATGATACAAACCGTGAATCCGTATTACAGGTAAGCGACCTGAAGACAATAATCGAGTGAATCCATTCATTTATGTTTTTGGAGGTAAGTCACATGAGATCTGAAGATCAAATTAAACGTATGATTCATCAGTTGGAGCAGACAGCGCAGCAACTCAATTCAGAAGACAACGCTGAAGAAATCATTGAAATTCGTTCCAAAATTGAAATTTTGGAGTGGGTATTACATGCACCTGGCGGAAAATATCATGCTTGAACCGGTGTGAACGGGTAGTGGGGTGAAGAAACCATGAGCGCAAAGAATTTGATAGAAAATGTGAATGTAATTTTGCCTTACCTTCCTGAAGTGTACGGGCAAGTTGAAGATTATATCTGTCGGTTTCGAATACCAGACACATTGATTATGTTTAAACAATAGACTTTTATTTGTTTTCATAAATAAGCCAGCAAACCACCTTAGAGTTTGGTGGTTTCTTTCTTTTTAATTCAAATTTTTTATCAAAACTTTATGATTCGCTTCTAAAAAATGGAAGGTCATTTTAGAAAATCATTGAATATATATGTAGCTACAAAAAATGACGAGAACCGGAGATTAGCATGAGAATAGTCATAAGAATCAAAAAAGAACTTTTAGTGGGTATCCTTTTATTAATCATACCTTTCACCGTTTCTTTCATTTTTGTACTTCCAAGTTACAATTACTTTGTGACTGCTGGTGATGTAGTACCAGTTAGTCAGCTAGGGATAAAAGGGCACGTCTATTTTGCATTTGTTAAAAGTGGATATACGAAAAATCTATATGAAAAATATGCGTTAATGATCTTTCAAAAGAATAGCGTCACCTTTGAAACGGTTGATCAAGAGGAAGTGGATTTGCAAAAAGAAGAGTTGGAATATGAAGCTGGCCTAAGAAAAGAAACGATTCAGAGTGCTGTTACCGCAGTATCGACGAATTTATTACATCAAGATCTACCAACTAGTGGGAAAATGAATGAAATCATAAAGAACTCTGAAAGGTATTATGGAGATTCATTTGGGTTGATGGTTGCCATCGGATTAACGGAGGAATGGGGAAATGAGGATTTTTCTAAGAATGGACGGTTGAAAATAGCAGGAACTGGGACCATTAACGATACTATGAAAGTGGGACCTGTTGGAGGTATCCGTTATAAACTAATCTCCGCTGAACGAAAGGGCATGCAATATTTCTTCGTACCCCAAAGCATAGTAAAGGCAGAAACAGGACTAAGCAATAAGGAAGAGGCTTTTCAAGTAAAAAAGGAGAAAAACATGAAGATTCAAATCGTACCCGTCGATTCGTTAGAGGAAGCGGTAGCTTATCTTAGGAAATTGCCATAATATCAGGAGGGCGTTCAATTGCCAGTATTAAAATCCAAATCGATTGCAAGTATTTTGTTATTGTTTTTATGGGCTAGCTTGAGTATATCTGTTATTTCTGCTATCTTCCGTATGTTTTATTTATTTGGATTCGAGTTCTATGAACAATATTTGAGCACCCTTGATAACTATTTTTCCATGAGTTATTTATTCGTGTATTATATTGAGATTATACTTTTCTTGATTTGGTTATTTCAATTACATAGAGACTTAAAAGGTTTTTTCGATTTTTATCCGATTTCCCCGTGGGGAGCTATAATCCGTATGATTCCAATCATTAATTTGTGGGGATTATGGGATACATTTGCTAACGTAGGAAAATATATTAGAAGATATGATAATAAGCTTGGAAATAGTTTCTATTATCTTATTCCCTTTCTTTACGTGTCATTTTTCGGCCTTAATTATATCAATAAATGGATCCGCAGAAGCGCAGACGATGTGAGCGATTCTCTGATGATAACGGGAGCAGCGTTCGAAATTTTCTTTTTCTTCACTGTACTTATATTAACTACGAACATTTATCGAGGGATGCTTCTAGTTCATTTGGCAAATGGGGAGAAACTGAACAGTCCCATTGATCCGAAACTAATTCAAATTGTTACAAATTTTATGCAAAACCTAAATACGATCAACATCAATAGGCCGTTAATGACTGAGCAATTTATAAAGGATATGTATGAAGCAACCATTGATGCTAATCCTAACCACGAATTAACTCCACATGAAATGTTCAAGGAGATCAGCCGCCTAAACAGAAAGAAGTTAGAACTAGTTTATTACAAAATTGACGATTATCACTATGTTGATGATAATACTTTCGAGGTTTTTATCTACCGAGAGTTTACTGAAGGGGTCGAAGACGAAATTCGGTATACGTTGAAAAAGATTGATGAATATTGGAAGTTCGACCGAATGGAAGAAGCGCCAGCGACGGCTTCGGAACGTATTAGAGTTTGATGAGTAAATGATAAAGACGGAGGCGTACGAAGTGCATATAACTTGTTAAGTCCAATAGATAATGTTAAGGAGCCTGCTTCGCTGCAGTGCTCCTCTTTTGTTTTTTTAGGTAACGCGCTCGGATAGAATCCTATTTATGGAATAAATAAAAATTTACAGGAAACTATATGGTCAGGTGGTGAGTTTGATGTCTTCATTTTCCAATTCCAAAATCAACCCATTTCATGGTTATTTTTTATGTATGAGTGCTATGTTTACTTTGACCCAAATATCAGCCGTAGTCATCTTGATTGAAGATGCAAAACGTGATGCTTTTATAAGCACCATCTTTGGGTGTATGGCGTATTTTTTATATGCCTATTGGATTTATCGAATAGTAAACAATCTGACCCCAAATCAATCCTTTCTCAATGTACTTGAACATAAAATGGGTTTTTGGGTTGCATGGACGGTTAGATGTTGGATCGCTCTATTCTTGTTTTGTGAATTGTTTGTCGTTCATAAAAACATCGTAACGTGGGTGAAGTCCATGATCATCCCTTTCACACCCATTTGGGCAATCTCATTGCCCTTACTAATCGTATGCTCGTATCTAGCCGTCAAAGGAATCAAACCAATCGCCATTACTTTTTCCGTTCTTTTGCCCGTTTTATTAATTTTGATTCTATTTATGTCCTTATTTACTTTGAAATTTAGGCAAATTGACATTCTTCTTCCTTTAATTAGCGAGGGAGCTGAGCCCATCTTAAAAGGTACGGTAACGACCTTCAGGGCAGGAATGGAATTGTTTTTTTTAGTATTGCTGTCGCCTCATATTCAAGGTAAATTCAAATGGAAACATTTAACAATCGTGTTATCGATTGTCTCAGTTGTTTTTGTTAATGGGATTGTAAGTTTGTTGACTACATTTGGTCCCTATGAAGCTTCTAAACAACGCTTCCCATTATTTACACAATGGCGGCTTGTTAGTATCAGCAGTTTCGTGGAGCATCTCGATTTTTTATCCATGTACCAGTGGCTTAGTAATACTACGATTCTAATTAGTATGGGGTTATTTTTGTTCGGCGACTTGCTAACCTCGAAACAACTGCACAAAAAAATTGCAATCGTAACACTTACAGCAATCTTATTTATTTGTGTGGAGCTTCACATCAATGACAGCGTTTTTTTAACTTTCACTAAAATCTACTATTATCCACTTTCCTCTTTGTCTATTCTCTGTTGGACTGTTTTAGCCTACCTTGTAACAAGAAAAAGAGGCTTATCATGAACATTAAGCATGCAAAAGAAGAAGATTACAGAGCGTTATTCGCTGACTGCTACGATGTGAAAATCGAAAAGCGCGGCGGTATAAAGGTCATTCATTGCGAGGGAATGGCGGATACGAAACAGTTAAATGAAAATATACTCCCGCGTATTCCAGAAATGATTCAAAACAATGAGTTGAAGCAGTTAGACGAAAACGTAAATCTCAGTCAAATTGAACAGTTTGTATTTTCAGGCAACGTGATCATACTTATTTTTCATGAGAATGGGATACGCGTATATGAAGCGGATATTTCCAACCCGCCAAAACGCAATCCAGAAGAATCTACCACCGAAATATCCATTAGAGGACCCCGTGATGGATTTACGGAGGAAGTGATCACCAACGTCGCACTTATCCGCAAACGACTAAAAACCAATTCTCTTCAATACGAACACTTCATTGTAGGCAAAAGAGGAAATGTTCGGTTAGCTCTTCTGTATATCAAAGATATTATCAACCCTGAATTTGTCGTGGAAGCTAGACGCCGGATTTCACAAATCGATGTGGACACCGTAATTGGATGTGCCCAACTGGAAGAATATTTAAGTGATTCGAGCGATTCCATCTTTCCATTAGTGGATTCCATAGGAAGGCCGGACTTTGCAGCCGAGTCACTGTTGCGCGGAAGATTTGTCGTCATATCCGATGGATCCCCAATGGTGATCATCGGTCCATCGGATATTATGGAGCAATTGAAATCTCCCGAAGATGTTCATTCTTCGTACTATTACACAATTTTTCAACGTATTTTGCGGCTTCTAGGCTTAGTGACAGCTATGTTTTTGCCTGGATTCTATATTTCTTTGACTTGCTTTAATATTGACCAAATTCCTTTTCCATTACTTGCGACCATTGCTGCTGCTCGAACAGGTATACCTTATTCAGCCCCTATTGAAAACCTGTTGATTTTGGGATTATTCGAGTTGTTTCGGGAAGCGGGTATTCGTCTTCCGAAACCGGTTGGACAAACGGTAACGGTAGTAGGAGGTCTCATTATTGGGGATGCTGCCATCCGTTCCGGTCTTGCATCGCCATCGTTACTTATGGTTACTGCGGTGACAGCTGTCGCTTCCTTTACGTTGGTTAATCAATCCTTAACGGGCAGCGTTAGTATTATTCGAATTTACATGCTAGTGATGGCCTCTTTTTTGGGTATTTACGGATTTTTCATCGGTTTAATCTCATTAGCCGGGTACACCTCTACATTGACATCCTTCGGTGTATCCTACTGGTCTCCGATTGCAGAACTCAATTTTAGGTCATCTGTATTGGCGGTATTTAATCGGCCTTTCAAATCCAAGAACAAACGACCGGATGCTTTACATCCCACAGATTCTACGTCACAAGGGGAAAGTCAATGAGACCAACGGTGATCCTACTATCGATTTGTTGCATGATGTGTATTTCAGGATGCTGGGACAATAAAAATATTCAAGATTTGCTATACGTTACTGCGATAGGGGTGGATTATAAAAACGACCTGTATGAAGCCTACGTTCAAACGGTATCCTTTGGCCAGATAGCCAAAACGGAGAATGGGGGAGCAGCTGGGCCGAAGCTGTATGTCGGCAAAGGGCGAGGGAAAACGCTCACTATGGCATTAAACCAAATTTACGATACGGTACAAAGAAGGATTTATTGGAGTCATGTTCGCACGTATTTGTTTACCGAAAGTGCTATTCAAGCTGGAGGCGACGATTACTTCGATAATTTAAAAAGATATCGAGAATTTAGGTATACACCATGGATATTTGGCACAAAAGGATCGATTGAGGAAGTCCTTAAGGCACCTTCCTTTTTTCGAATGTCTCCTATAACCACCATTCTTGGCCAACCAGAAGAAAATTATTTGCAGAAATCGTTCATCAAGCCACTACAGGCGCAAGAATATCAAATTAATCTCAATGAGCCTGGCGAGACGGCTTTAATCCCTACCCTTACCATAGATAAAACCTCATGGCAGACCGAAGAGAAATCCGATCCAAAATTGAAAATAAACGGTGTGTTTGCAGTTCGCAAAAACAACTTTCAAGGGTGGTTGGCCAACAGTCAACTGGGCGGACTGCGATGGATGACGAAAGAAACATCAAGAACACCGCTCGAGACCAAGTCCGCAGTAATTTCGCTTGAGAAGCCGAAACATCAAATATCGGTCATCGAAAAAGATGGAAATCATATTTTCAATATCGTTGTTAAAGTCAGAGGCAACGTTGTTCAACTAATAGATAAACATCGATCAGAGCAAGAAATGGAGAAAGAAGCGGAGGAGCAAATAATAAAAGAAATCCGTTCAACCTACGAGGACGGGTTACGTATAGGGGCTGATGTGTATAATTTTAGAAACGTTATGTTTAAGAAAAGGTTTAAAAACTGGCAGGACATAGATCTTACTTCGTCGTCACTAAACCAAATCGATGTCCAAGTACATTTTCAACACCTCGGAGAGCTTAAGAAATCATAACTTGATTAGTTATGATAAGGCGAGATACCTTGACACACCAGAACTAGTGTGATAATTTTACGTAAATATTTCCAATATATGAAGCTGAAACATCCTTGGTGCGAGCAGCTTACCATAAGATGAACGTTAGTTGAATATATTACAAAAGGCTGCCGAGTGCAGCCTTTTGTGCTATTGGGCATGTAAACGGAACAATTACTCGCCAATTGCGTCAAATATTGGGAGATGTATCTAGCGGGGACATGGAAGCTGATTATGCAAGGAGGTAATGATGGCCTATACTCGATTGATTGTTTTGGTGATAATGTTTGAAGTACTTATTACGGCTGTAGCCGGACTTGGCGTTTATTTTGGATTTTCCATTTTTCCTTATTTTCAGTCACAGGCAACTGGTTCAGCCGTACAGACTGTCGGTTTTAATGCAACCATTCCATTGTATATGCCTTCACTTTCGGACCTGAAAATCCCATACACGTATCTTCAGTCAGGAGCACAGGCATGGGGAATCACGGCATTTTTGGTATCGGCAACTATAATCGGCTTGCAGAGCTTTGTCCGTGGCATGTACCTCGGCGGTCTGAAAAGTTGGGTTCTGAACCGTAAGATAGTACCTCTGGTCACGTGTGGACGCAGGTATTTCGGCGATATGGCAGCGTGGTCTATCTTTCAAAGCGTAATAGGCACGTTCATTGTCTTCCTCGCTGCGGCTTTTTCTCCGGTTGGGCTCGTATTAATGATTGCTTTACTGTTTTACTCGCTTACGCCATATCTGACTGTCCTGCAAAATATCACCTTTAGTGATGCATTGGCGAAGGCGCCACGCATGTTTCGGCGCTATTTCGGTACAATGCTGCCGCTTGCACTGCTTGCTATGCTTTGCACGCTTGTTATCAGCCTATTCCGATCACTGACACCTCCTTGGGGATACGCAGTACCGTTATTCGCATACGCGTGTATTGGAACCTTGCTGATTGGCGAACTTATGAGGAAGTTAGCAGCGAAATTATTACTGGACGGAGAACAGGTTCAGGATCATCCTCAGGATCAGACATTAGGGGAGATTCGCCCTCGTAGAATGGTAAACGCAACGATTGTGCTCCTCGTGCCGTTGCTAATCGCGGCTGGTATTTTTGCAGTTTCAGGAAAGCACTTAAGTGCATTTGAAATGAGGAGTAAAAAGCAGTTTGACGGTATCTCTTACACTACGAATTTCTCCGACGTTTTCTATGCGTCAAGCCAGAAGTATACAGCTTACGAATGGCAGACAAGCGATTACAGCATTGCCATCAGTCTTCCGGACTTGTCCGGCGATCAAAAGCCCGACGAACTACGAGGGATAGCCGACATTACTTGGCAGGTGAATGAGGAAATACGTACTGTAAATGGGAATTCAACTCAAATCGACGTGAAGCCGATCATGCGCAAGAGCCGATTGATGTATCGACTTGTCCGGGAGACAGCCAGTAACGGCAGTTTCTACTACTCCAGTATGAGGGGCTCTGCCTCGATCCTGCAGGGAGGGGAGCGGATGCGTGAGCCACTATCCATTCAAATCATGGTGAGTGGAGACGGTAGTCATATATTTGCAATGCAATACCCAGCGCGCTTTGGGATCGCACAAGTATTCCGCGTTTCGGATGACGGGCGGTTTCTAATCCCTGGAACAAGCCAGATGAATCCTATGGATTTTCACGCTTATTGGTTCACCGCAGAGCAGAGTACGGAGAATTTGTTAGATTTGCTGGCCGCCAAAAATAAACCGAATGACATTGCGACAATTAACCGCGCTTATCTAGCGCTTGCTTGCGCCCTGCAAGAAGGAGACGGGCGAATGGTCATTAGTCTGCTGGAGACGATGCGGCACGCCGGCGTAAGCGTGAAAGCTCCCGATTGGGATGAACGGACGTGGACAAACAACCTGCATGATAGGTACAAAGGTGCAAGCTTGCAGATGACCCTGGATTTGTTGACAAAGGCTGGCGTTCAAGGTAGTTATGAAAGCAAAGAGTTATTGGACAAAAGCGATGAAAAAGTCGGTGTTTACCGATTCGAAGTACCATTCCCTGACGGAATGCTGCCTATTACGTACACGGAATCTAAGAACGACGGCAAGCTGTTGTCCTTAAATGTATTGGACTAGATGATATGAGTCGGAATTGAATTTCATCGCTTCCCAAAATTTTCGTATCAGAAAATCCTCCAGCCGATGGAGAAAATAAATGGGTGACTCATGACAATTACAGAAAATGATTTAGCAATAAAAGGGGATAACACTGCTGAAATAATGCCTCCCATAGAGGAAAAAGCTAAACCTTATGGGTTTGGTGGCTGGCTTTACTTTGTAGCTTTAGGCTTTTTGTTAACCTTCGGGACTTCTTTATATTATTTAATAGATTCTATACTGCCAATTTACCAAGATGGACTTATATCTCAAATGTACGATGAAAATTGGAAATATTCGTTTGCTATCATTTTTGAAACTGTTATAAATATAATTTATGTAGTTTTTCCAATGTTCCTTGGATATCTTGTCTTCAAAAAGAAGAAGCTATTGAAATATATGGTAATAAATTTTTATATTATTAACTTTGCGGTTAATATCGGCTATTATTTTATTACAAACTCCATTGAGGAAATGGCAACTCATGATTTTATGGGTGAACAAGGTAGAAATATTGTTAAGTCTTTGGTTACTTGTTTAATATGGATACCGTATTTTATAAATTCAAAACGAGTGAAGAATACATATATTAATTAATCGATATTCAATGGCATCACTTGTGAATTTATTTCATTTGTACGAACGATAAAAAAGGAGCTTGCCACGCGTACGCGTGCAGCTCCTTTTTTCGCTTTTCGCTATTGTGACTGGACTTGCCCCGCACCGCTTCTCGCTTTAACAAACATGCGAAGGGATAGTAAAAGCATCAGCACACTGATTGCAACACAGCCGATAATCAAGCTGTGAAAGTGTTCGGTCGTGATTTGATTGCTGAACACGGTCCCGAGCAAGCTTGAGGATAGAATCGTTCCCATAAAGCGCGAAGTCATGAACATCCCTGAGGCAATGCCAGTTTCCGTCGGTGTGACGTAAGTATAAAGGGCTGTTTGCAGCCCGAGATTCTGAAACCCGTTACTGATACCAAGCACAGATAAACAGGCAAAGATCCAAACCGCTGTAGAGTTATCGTGAACGGTTAACAATAAAGAGGTTCCAGCCACAACGAACAGCGTACCGACCAACAGAGGAGCTCGCGAGCCGGAACGGTCAATCCATCTGCCTACAATTGGAGTAACCAGGATACCGAAGCCTGATATGGACAGCATTATCAAGCCCACTTCTTGCCCGCTATAATGCCGTACCTGCTGCAAATATGAAGGAATACCAAACATGATGGAGTAAAACACAATATTGACTAATATGAATTGAACATACACGAAACAAACATTGACATTTCGCTTAAGAAACAGCACATCGATAAATGGCTGTTTCCGCTTTGCTTCATACAAATAAAAGCTTACGCTGAGCACCAGACTAAGTAGGAGCAATAACCAATTGACACCAGACTTGAACGATAGGAAAAAGAACAGCCAACTAAAGATGAGTGCAGTAAAAAAGATGATGCCCGTAAAGTCCAAAGCCCCCGCACCTCTGTGCTTCCGTGGTGCATCCTTAGGCATCAGTCGAAGAGAGAGCACGAAAGAGCCGGCTATAAACGGAAAATTGATGAGGAAAATAGACGGCCAGTCACTGTATTGGATTAGAAATCCTCCGAGCGATGGTCCTAGAGCTGCTGAAGTCGAGGAGAACACGGACATAATACTAAGTGCTCTCGCTTGATTCGTCGTGATAATCGAACGGATGATGCCCATGCCGGTCGGGAACAAGGCGGAGCTGCCGATCGCTTGAATGACACGAAAAGCGATTAGCCAGCCGAAGCTTGGCGATAAGGGCGCGAGCATGGATGAGACGGTGATGAGGGCGAGACCAAGCATGAAAATTTTTTTGCGACCGAATAAATCGCCTATCTTTCCCATTACAGGTTGTGCAACAGCACTAGCCACATAGTAGGTTGCAATGAGCCAAGAAATCGAGGCGTACGTGACTTGAAACTCTTCCTGCAGCCTGGAAAAGGCGACGGAAATCATGGTCGTGTTTAGAGGGTTGAGCAGTGTACCTAAAGCTATAGCAGCTATAAGCCCAAAATGGCCGCCTTTGTTGGATTGAATGCTGTCTGCCATGAAGCGTTGCTCCTTTCAAAGATGGGGTTGTCAAGTTTACATAAAGTCAAAAGACCTCCGGTCAATATTCCCACGAGGTGGGGCGGAAGTCGCTTCGTTATCCTATAAGTACATACAATCTAACATGTGTACTTTTCAATTGTCAATTTATGTTTATTGTTAGGAAATGTAAACGCTGTAGTGACATTACTCCAATAACATGATACAATACGTAACATATGAACAAAATATTTGTTACACCTTGTCGCTTGATCACAAATGCACAACGGTAAAAGGAGGTACATACTTCATAAGCTAAGGAATGGTACTCATCTTCAAACTAGAGATAGGTATTAAGGATCATAATCTCAGTAGTGTACATGACTAGAACGAAATGAATTTCACGGATATTCTGGGTCATTGGGCAGAGGTAGTGTTCCTGACCGATGTGTGGCAAGGTTTTAAGAAGCCCGAATCTTTCGGAAGCTGTGAAATATCAAACACAAAGGTTTGTTAGGAGTTGAATACATATGAAAAAAATTGGATTGGCCATTATTGCTCTTTTTATGTTCCTCAACATACTTTCAATTCCCAAATCCGCGAATGCCGCTAGTGCTTCAGGCATCGATGTCAGTGTTGTCCTCCATGTAGGGGATACGGTCAACTTGGCAGCCGGGTATCCGAAGGTGAACTGGTCGGTAGCGGAGTTGAACGGTAGCGCTACGGATAAAGCCGTAGTTACTAGTACAGGTGTGGTAACTGCACTTAAGCCGGGCACAGTGAAAGTCATTGCAACTGCTTCAGATGGCACCACCTATACAGGTGAAATTCTTATTACTATTCTTGGCGATGTTGTTGAGAAACCTACAGCCGTCTTGAACGGAACTGCAAACGTTTACCCAGGAGGATCTTTCGATTTGACGTATGGATTGAGATACGTTGCAGGAGGAATCTACGCACAGGATATCACATTAACATTTGATCCGGAAAAGCTTGAGTTTGATTCAGCTGTTTCACTCAAAGATAAAATGATTTCTGTAGTCGACATCTCCAAACAAACGGGTAAAGTGCGCATTCTGGCAGCTTCGCTTGGCGAAGAAAATGCCAATGCAGCAAATGGCGATTTGATCAAGCTGCACTGGAAGGTGAAATCTGCCGCAAAACCAGGAACAGCCGGTGTTCAATTAACGAATGTAGTAGTCTCTAACGGTGAAGGCGTAGAAACTTCTTTGAGCACTGAAAATCATAGCGAAATCGTGATTCAAAGCACGCCAGTAAACAAACAAGCTCTTCTTGATCTGATTGTCCAAGCTCAAGATAAGTATGACACTGCAGTGGAAGGCACACTTCCAGGCCAATACAAGTCAGGTTCAAAAGCTACACTGCTTACAGCTATCGACGCTGCCAAAACAGTTGCCAACAGCTCGTCGAGCACACAACCTGATGTCGATACTGCGGTAACTGCACTCACGGCTGCGCTGCAAACCTTTGCGGATGCTCTCAATCCAAAACCACCGGTCGTACCAGGGGATCAAAATGGCGATCAGAAAGTCAGTATCGGCGATATTGCTCTAATCGCAGCGGCCTATGGGAAATCGGATAAAGATGCGGATTGGGATCTTTACAAAGATCGTGATATTAGCGGGGATGGAATTATCGATATTGTTGACTTGGCTGCTGTGGCTCGCATCATCCTGGATGATTATTTAGCTTCCAACTAGGATCGATTCGGCGTTTGCGTCCATAAAATCCTGATTACTATGAAAGCGCGATTTTGCTCTTTTGTAGGGAATCAGGATTTTTTAATCTACTTTCGAAATTGTTCAATTGAAATTTAATGATAAGGATGATATAATTTTTCTAAATTAATGACTGGAGTTGAAAGAATAATGTAGGATTTCTTGCTAAGGATAAAACAGTAAAGCGATATTTTTCGCATGTTTTATTTTGTATGCAAGAAAGTTACATGATCTTTCACTCAAACAATATATCCTTATTTAACTCCGTACAGGGGTTAATTAACTGTATTTATTTGAGCTACAAGAATGTAACTTTCTTGTAGCTTTTATTTTTTCATACAGGAGGATAAATTTATGTCTCTAATCAATGTTACAAACCTGACGTTTGCCTATGAAGGAAGTTACGATAATATTTTTGAAAATGTAAATTTCCAAATCGATTCGGATTGGAAATTAGGATTTACAGGTAGAAATGGTCGAGGTAAGACAACATTTCTCAATTTGTTGCTTGGTAAATATGAATACAGCGGAAATATTTCTGCTAATGTTAGTTTTGAATATTTCCCTTTCCCTGTAGAAAATAAAGAAAATAATACGCTTGACGTAATCAACGACATTTATCCAGACTATGTTCACTGGCAATTAATGCGTGAGCTTTCATTATTAAAGGTTTCTGAGGACGTATTATATCGGCCATTTGATTCCTTGTCTAACGGAGAGCAAACGAAAGTTTTGCTGGCTACTTTATTTATTAAGGAAAACAGTTTTCTGTTAATTGATGAACCAACTAATCATCTTGACATGAACGCAAGAAAGCTGGTCAGTGATTATCTCAAGACGAAAAGCGGATTTATACTGGTGTCTCACGACAGATCTTTCCTTGATAACTGTATAGATCACATACTGTCAATTAATAAAACCAACATTGAAATTCAAAAAGGTAATTTCTCAAGTTGGTGGGAAAATAAAATGAGGCAAGATAACTATGAACTTGCAGAGAACGAAAAACTTAGAAAAGACATTAAACGTTTATCAGATTCATCGAAGAGAACGGGCAACTGGTCACACGAAGTGGAAAAAACAAAAAACGGAACAAGAAATTCCGGTTCTAAGGTAGATAAAGGATATATTGGCCACAAAGCTGCAAAGATGATGAAACGCTCTAAAGCTATTGAACAAAGACAGCAATCTGCCATTAATGAAAAGTCTAAACTTTTAAAAAATATCGAAAGCTCAGACAGCTTGGAGATTTCACAACTTGCTTATCATAAGGACCGACTTGCTGAACTTGATCATGTTTCAATTATGTATGGTGAGAAGATCATTTGTGCAGATGTAAGTTTTACAATTGAGCAAGGTGAGCGAATTGCGCTTTCCGGTAAAAATGGATCTGGAAAATCAAGTATCATCAAACTGATTTGTGGTGAGGATATTAATTATACAGGCACCTTCAGGAAGGACAGTCAGTTGAGAATATCCTACGTATCACAGGACACTTCCCATCTTCAAGGCAATTTATCTGACTTTGCTGCAAACAGCGGAATTGATGAGAGCCTTTTTAAATCGATTTTGAGAAAGCTTGACTTTTCCAGAACTCAATTTGAGAAGGATATTTCATCATTCAGTGGAGGACAAAAGAAAAAAGTGTTAATTGCAAAAAGTCTTAGTGAGAATGTTCATCTGCATATTTGGGATGAGCCGCTGAATTTTATTGATATCATTTCTCGCATGCAAATTGAAGAGCTTCTGCTAGAACACACGCCAACCATTCTTTTTGTCGAGCATGATAGGGAATTTTGCGAAAATGTTGCAACAAAGATCATAGAACTTTGAGGTTGTTTCAAACAATAAAGTCGCCATACTTGGCGACTTTTCATTTTCAATATGAGCCTTTTGCGGTAAGGCAGCATCCTCTTACCATTTTATCTGCTTGATTAGATGGATGATCTCTTCTTGTTCGTCTTCACTAATTAGCCAAGTCCGGATTTCATTTATTATTCTCGCCATATTGGTATAACCTTTGGCCAGTCCGTTTAATCGTGCTGCCAAAGTTGCGTTCGTCAGTTCATCATCAGTAGGAAAAAGAGTTCTCAGTTTGTCTATCGCATCCGGATGCCGTTTCAAATAATATTTCTGATGTCTATCCTCGGCAGGGTAAAAAAGGGTATAGGGAGCAACTTCGGTGTCCGGGAATCCATTTCCTTGTTCCTCCTTGGTTTTCATGACCTCTCGGATGACACTATGCTGCATGGAGTCACGAAACAATACCAAGGATTTGTACTGCCGGCCTTTGTAATCGTTTATATTAACTGGATTATGCGACTTCCAGAACACATTCAGGATGCTTTCCAAACTGATAATGCTTGCATCGAATTCCACTTCGACCATCTCCGTGTGGTCTCCAAGTTGCCGGTAAGTCGGATTATCTATAGTTCCTCCTGCGAAGCCTACACGCGTTCTCGTAATACCTGTTAATTGTCCGAATAAAGCATCAGGACTCCAGAAGCAACCCATACCCATTGTTATAGTTTGATTGTTGCTATTATCCATCAGGTGCACCTCCTTTTTTTATCATATCATTTTAGAGTTTAGTGAAGAAATTTAGCTCATTACCAAATGACCGGCGGCCTTCTTAACCATTAAGCATTGAAACCAGTCCATGTTCAATTATGTAATGTCAACTGCATTGATGTAAAATTGATGTATATGTCATCAGAAACAGAAACCATTTAAGCAAAACATCCAAAAGAAGGAAGTGTTAAACATGAATTTAGAAATAGTTATGCAGGAGCTTGAAGCTCTTGGCAAGGAGCGAACCAAGAAAATTTATATATCCAATGGCGCGCACGAACCTCTTTTTGGTGTGGCTACGGGCGAAATGAAGCCCATTGCAAAGAAAATTAAAAACAATCAACCTTTGGCTGAGCAGCTTTACAATACTGGGAACTACGACGCAATGTACTTCGCCGGCATAATTGCTGATCCAAAAGCAATGACAGAAGTGGATTTTGACCGTTGGATGGACGCGGCTTATTTTTATATGCTGTCCGATTATGTAGTTGCCGTAACCCTGGCTGAAACAGATATTGCACAAGAAGTATCTGATAAATGGATTCTTAGCGGCGAAGAGCTTAGAATGTCAGCGGGTTGGAGTTGTTACTGCTGGCTTTTGGGCAATCGGCCGGACGTTGAATTTTCTGAAAGCAAATTGGCCAACATGCTTGAAATGGTGAGTAATTCGATTCATGATTCTCCCGAACGAACAAAATACGCGATGAATAACTTTATTTACACAGTGGGGGTATCCTATTTGCCCCTCCATGATAAAGCGGTTGAGACCGCAAAGGTTGTAGGTCCGGTTGAAGTCAAACGAGATAAGAAAAAAAGCAGTTTCCTGATCGCTTCTGAACGTATTCAAAAGGAAGTAGATAAAGGGCGTCTTGGTTTCAAGCGCAAATATGTAAGATGTTAAACAACTGATTTAATAGAAGACTCTATGCCCTGATTCAAAAAGGGAATAGAGTCTTTCTTTTTGTTCAACTAATGCCTAATATGCCCGGTTTTCTCTGGTTGATGACCGTTTTAACAACAATGGATATCAATTTGTGTAAACATCGGTAATATCCGCAACAATTTCTTAAAGCATCTATAATTACTAGCAAACAATTGGTAACTACAATTAATGAAGTAGGGAAAACAATAAGCAGATAAAGAGAGGAGATTCCAAGTGATATCGAAAGAAGCTGCTGCTCAGGACATCAAACCTAAGGCAAAATTGCTGGAGCGTACGGTAGTCAAGCCGCGCTCCCGAAGAAAAGCACGAGAAGCGTGGACGGGTTTGTGCTATGCCCTACCGGCACTGGCTCTGCTATTGCTGTTTCGATATTGGCCGCTTCTGTTCGGCATGTGGATGAGCTTATGGAAGTGGGGCTATGTACCGGAGCGATTCATAGGATTGGACAATTACACCCGTATTTTTACGGAGGACCTTGTTGTACAAGATCCTACTGTCGGCTTCCAGCTCGGTCCTGTTGGACAAGGCTTCATCGTCACGATCTTTTACGCTATAGGCACGATTCCGCTGACATTGTTACTTTCATTCTTTGTTGCATATGTGTTGTTTCATATAACGAAAGGGAGAACTTTGCTGCGCGTCCTCTTTTTCCTCCCTTACATTACTTCACAGGTAGCTGCTGCAATTGTATTCAAATGGATCTTTCATCCGAGTGTGGGCCTCGCAAATTGGGCTGTACGCTACATGGGAGGGACGCCGCAGCAATGGTTGACGGATCCAGATCCAATTATGATCAAGCTGCTTCAGTCGCTTGGCGGACACTGGCCTTCTTCGATCCCAACGGTATTCGCAGGTCCGACCTGGGCGCTTGGCGTTATCATTTTATTCTCGATTTGGAGCAGTCTGGGTTTTCAGATTGTAGTGTTCTTATCAGGTTTGACGCAAATTCCGCATGATCTGACAGAGTCAGCCCGGATTGATGGAGCTAGAACTTGGCATACGATCCGCTATATCACACTGCCACTGCTTTCGCCGACATGGTTTTTGCTCCTTATTGTATCCGTTATTGGCGCATTTGAATCGTTTAACGCTTTCTATGTTTTCTCTGGCGGAGAAGGTGGGCCGTTAGGTTCCACGATGTCACTGCCGCTATATATTTTCAGAAGCTTCTATGTGTACGGTCAAGTTGGATATGCATCGGCAGTTTCGATGGTTCTGTTCGTACTCTTGCTTGGTTTAACCTGGCTACAACTGCGTTACGGTGAGAAAAAGGTTCACTATATGCATTAATGCAGGAGGGAGGATAAAAGGATGTATAGTTGGGTTGGATCAAGTCGATCTTCCAAAATGATATGGATGATCGTGTGGATTAGCACGGTATTGTTAGCCTGCTGTGTGATGTTCCCCTTCGTATGGATGATTCTTACCTCGTTAAAAAGCGCTGAAGAAATTAATCGCATGCCGCCAACGTGGCTGCCCGAAGCATGGCATGTAAAGAATTATGTGGAAGCATGGTTAAAACCAGAATCGACGTTTCAACGCTATTTTGACAATACAGTGATAATTGCGGGTGTTGGTACTGCGCTCCAACTACTTGTATGTGTGCCGATCGCTTTTGCGATTACCCATTTTTCGTTTCGCGGTCGCAATCTCATCTTTATGCTCGTGGTAATCACCATGCTCATTCCGTATGATGTTACACTGGTCCCTAACTTCGTGACTATGCGGCATATTCCTTTTGCTGGCGGCAACAATTGGGCGGGTACCGGGGGGCAAGGCTTTTATGACAGCTACATGGGCATGATGCTTCCGTTTTTGGCAGAAGCTTTCACCATATTTTTATTAAGGCAGGCGTTTCTATCCGTTCAAAAGGAGTATTGGGAGGCGGCTCAAGTGGACGGTATGTCCAATAGCCGATATCTATGGTCCGTACTGCTGCCATTAGTGCTTCCTTCATTAATTACGACAGCATTGCTTGCATTTATTGGAAAATGGAACGGTGTACTTTGGCCATTATTGATTACTTCGAGTGAATCGCTCAGGCCTTTGCAAGTAGGTTTGTTGTATTTCGTTAGTGAAGAAGGGCCCAATTATCATCATTTGATGGCGGCGGCCACTTTTACCATTGCTCCGATTGTCGTGCTGTATTTGATTGCGCAGCAATGGTTTCATCAAGGCATTACCTCAGCTGGACTTAAAGGATAAGGCGCAAGCTGGACGACTAAGGTTCAAGGAGAAAAACAATATTGAAACATGCTGGAGGAACAACAGATGGACTGGCTGCATAAGATTGAAGTCGTTTTGTTTGACTTAGACGGTACGCTTTATCAGGATGGTACATTTTACAAACGATATTTGGAATTGTTATTTAGTCAGGGCACTTACGCTGCAACTCTGGATGAGATTCTTGAGGAAATGGAGTGTTTGCTGGAAGGCAGGCACACAAGCAGTATTGGGAATTGGTATCATCCTTGCACGGATACGTGGACCAGGGAAACGATTGAAAATCAACCGCATGTGACTCATTACACTTGGAGAGGGATGGAGGTGGATGTTGAGACGAATCCATCGATAAATATCCCTGCTATTTATGCAGGCGATGCATGGAGCTTAGTCAGCATCTTTACCGTCAAGCATGGCATAGCGGAAACGCAGCGGCAGCACGCTTTTCAGCAGGTGCGCAGGGAAATGCTTCAAGGCGCTTCCAGTTTTGAACGCCATGCAGGACTCTATGAGGCTATCGGTCAATTGACCGGAGTACGGATGAAGCTGCTGCTCACGAATTCGCCGGAGAATACAGGTCGTGAATTTATTGCAGCGCTCGGCAGCAGCGATTTGTTTACCGATATCGTCTACGGTGCGGGGAAACCGGCGGGGTTGGAATATTACATGGATGAGCTGATGAAACGGGAGGGACTGCGGCCCGAACAGATTCTCTCGATCGGCGATCATGCCTGGAATGATCTGTATCCGGTGCTTAAATTAGGTGGTCGTACGGCATGGATATCTGCCTATCCATCTTCCGACCCATCCCCGTGGGATGTGCGCCTGACGACGCTCGATGAATTAGCGGCCCTTTTGATAGATATACAGCAGGCCAAACATAACAAAATTAAAATTTAGAGGAGGAAATACGGATGAATCAGAGTCATCAGAATGAGGAGCGCATAACGTTCTATGGAGGGTTGACCACGATTGGCGGTGTACACATCTTATACAGTTGCGGAGATACTGGCATTGTTTTTGATCTTGGCATGGCACGTGGATTTTTTAAAGGCGAAGTCAGCGTTCAATCTGACTTTGGAATCCGGAGTTTTTTGCTGACACGGATGGCACCTCCCGTAATGGGCTTATACGATCCTGCCTTACTGGGAGATGTTGGAGAAGCGGAGCTTGCACAAGTATGGGGCAAGGATCATTTTCCTCAGGTGAACAATCTGCATGGCTTTGTGAGCCACATTCATCAAGACCACATGGCTCTGCTTCCTTCACTGCGTGCAGGTCTTCCCGTCTGGATGCATCGTGACGCTTATGCGGTGTATGAAGCTGTCGTGGCTGCAGGCGAGTATGAAGGCACACAAGCAGATATTCGTCTCATTGAAGATGGACAGATCGTCAATTTTGGTACTTTCCGCATTGAATTCATCGAGGTGGATCATGACAGTCCTGGGGTTACGGGCTTCATTATTCATGGTCCGCAGCACAGGATCGCGTTCACAGCCGATTGGCGTCGACATGGACGTAATTCGTATCGTATGGATCGATTCATTGAACGCTGTCAAAGCGCCGGAGTGGATCTGTTAATCACTGAAGGTACACGGATGCGTCCGGACACGTTGTTCCGCAAGCCAAAGGATCGCCTTGAGGTTGAGGTGGCCGTAGAATGTCGTCGCGCAATGGAAGATACAGAGGGTTTGGTGTATGTTAACATTCTTGCTCGCAACGTGGAGCGCATTGCTGATTTAATTATCCGCACGCAGGAAGCAGGCCGTCAGCTTGTGATGGACGAAAGTACAGCCATTCTATGGGGGGAAGCCTCCAAGAAACTAAGGGTGCTTGCCGGTCATCAAGCACTTGATGCCGATCAGGATGTTATTCGACTTTTGAAAACGCCGCAATGGTCAAAAGGGCCGCAACGCACCATGGAAGTTGAATTTCCTTATGAGCCAATAACGCTGAATGAAATTACCGCCAATAAATCGCAGTTTGCCGTATTTCTTACTTATCCTCATACACCTCTTATAGCGGAATTGGAAACCTTCGGTTCATGCGCTTCGGCATCGATCTATGTCCATGCTGACGGTAATCCGCTGACATCATCGGACGAAACGCTTCTGAAGTGGCTCACTGAATTTGGTGTCCAGTATCGCTATTGTGCAACAGGTGGTCATGCGGCACCGCAGGAGATCGCTGAATTAACTACGCGGATTTCACCGAAATTAGTCATTCCTTTACATAGCATGCACCCAACGTTGTTCAACAGTGGTGGCATAAGCAAGTATTGTCCAGCTCCTGGAGAAAGTTATGAGCTTTCGGAGCTCGTTGGTAAACAATTTACACGCTAAACCTAACGTTTATCATTGGCTTTAAGTATTAAAGATGCTTTCGTCATATACAAATTGAGGGAGTGATAACCATGTATTTAACGAAATTATTTCCCGCTTGGAAAGCTTCACTGGCAACCCTTTTGCTTCTTTCAACTATCGGTTGTGGAACACCTCAGCAGGCAGCACCAGCCAGTACGCAAACGGATAAAAGAGATGAACCTAAAGCTGCGCAAGGCATTGAGCTTGGAAAAAATGGACCGATTACGATCGATTTCTGGCATATTCAAGCTACGATTTATGGGGATGCGATCAAAGAAATGGTGGCAGCCTTTAATAAAGAATATGAAGGTAAAATTATTGTTAAAGAAGTGTTTCAAGGCTCATATGACGATCTGAACAAAAAAGTGCGTGCTGCTCTGCAAGGCGGAGGTCTTCCCGCAGTAGCGATGTCTTATGAGAGCGATACGCTGGAATACATGAAAGCAGATAAAATTGTGCCGCTCGACGACTACATAGGCGATCCGGTTAACGGATTGAATAAAGCGGCGCTCGATGACATCATGCCAGGTGTATTGGCTCGTCAGCGTATTCCTGAATATAACGGCAAGACGATGAGCTGGCCGCATGGTAACTCCTCCATGGGTGTTTATTACAACTTGGACCTGCTTAAGAAAGCAGGCTATGAGAAGCCCGCAGCAACTTGGCAGGAATTCGAAAAGATGGCGCTGGACATTACAGATAAAACGGGTATTCCTGCTTTAGTCATGGGTAATGGCAATAATGGCGGAACGTTCCGCACATGGCTTCGCACTTACGGAATCTACCCGATTAATTTGGATCAAAGCGGCGTTAATTACGACAATCCGCAGGCATTGGAACTGGCTGGGATGATCAAGAATTTGGTGGATAAGAAAGCAATTCTGTTCGCTCAAGACACGGAACAAGAATTTACGAACGGCAGAGCAGCTATGGAGATCGGCACGACGGCACGTACAAGCTCGAAACTCGATTTGGTGAAGGATAAGTTCAAGTGGGGCATCACGCTGATTCCGCAAGGCAAGAGCGGAAGTAAAGTGACTGAACTTTATGGCGGCAATCAAGTCCTGTTCAAAACGACGCCAGAGAAGCAACTGGCAGGCTGGTTATTCATGAAATATTTCGCTGAATCTAAGGCGCAATCGATCTATGCAGCAAAGACCGGTTATTTCCCAGCGACACTATCTGCACAGAATACGGATTTATTAAAGAAAAATTATTCAGATAACCCGCAGAAGAAGCAGGCTTTCGATGAAGTATTCCCTTACGCACGAATTGATGTATCGAGCGCTGCACGTAACAAGATGGATACAGCGGTTGGAGAGGCTTTGCAAGCGTTGACGGCTGGCAAATTATCTCCAGCAGATGCGCTGAAAAAGGCGCAGGCTGACTCCACGAAAGCGCTCAAAGAATTCAAGTGAGTTCAGGAACAAATATGAAACAGGCTTCTTACTTAGGCGCAGTTATGGCTTATGTAGGAAGCCTTGTTTTACTAGAAACAAAGGAGGTTATAACTTTGAACTCAGTCCGGCGAAGAAATGAAATTATTATGGACGTGCGGCGTGTCGGAAGCGTATCAGTAGATGAATTAACGTTGACCTATGGTGTCTCGGTGGAAACCATCCGCCGGGATTTACGCATTTTGGACGAAAAAGGCTTTGTTCGCAGAACGTATGGCGGCGCAGTTAAAAGAGAGCAAACAACCTGGGATATGCCTTATTATGATCGCATGCAGCTGAATCTGGAGCGGAAGGAGGCTATCGCCCGCGAAGCTGTGTTCTTACTGGAGGTAGGTGATAGTGTCTTTGTCGATGGCAATACGACTGGGCTTGTGCTATCGCGTTTGATTCCCGACGATAAAAACTTGACAATCGTGACAAACTCGGCGATGGTCGCTTTGAATTTAGTTCAGAAGAAGGGGAAGCTGAATGTTTATATGGTCGGTGGCGAGGTGGGGGAAGATGGTATGACGTTTGGCTATAAACTGCACTGCGAGCTTCGCCAATACCGCTTCGATAAAGCGCTGTTTTCCTGCATGGGGTTTGGCACACAGGGTATTTATTATTCCAAGTGGGAGCCTCTGCAAATTGCTCAGATGATGGTTGAGCAGAGCAATCATCTGATTCTTATGGCGGATTCGTCCAAAGCCAATCGTAGTGGCTTTTTGTTTGGCATGGAGCTCAATCGAATTCAAACGTTAGTGACTGACGAAGGGACGCCTCATGAAATGCGCGAGAGTTTGCGGGAAACGGTCCGTAATCTGATCGTCACCAGCAGTAACGATTAGAGCTAGGCCAAGGATGTAAGTCTAGAAATATTGATGAATGAGAAAAAGGTGTCCCGCTAGCTGAGTTCGAGAATTTGTTATAAGATAAAAATGATGAATGTTAAAGGGGAAGAAAGGAAATGTTTCTGAGATGAAGAAAAAACAGATTACTTTAAGGCCTTTTGAAACTTCAGATATAAAAGAGCTTCATCGTTGGTCAAACGATCCGGTTTCAATCTTAATGGTAGGTAGAATTCCGCAAACTTTTGAGCAAATTGCAGGGCAAGTAGAGAAAAAACGGCGAAACGCAGATATGTTATGCGCTGTTGTTAACGAAGATCATCAACTTATCGGCTGGGTATTCCTTAAAGATATCGAATATGAGCATGGCAGGGCTGGCATAGGAATACTTTTGGCTCCTGAAGCAAGGGGCCAAGGATACGGACGAATTGCAATGGAAGCGATGATTGAGCTCGGATTTAATCAACTGCGCTTACATAAAATATATTTAACAACTAGATCTATGAACGAACATGCGATTGCATTGTATAAAAAAATTGGATTTATTGTTGAAGGTGTTTTAAGGAAACATGCTTATGTGAATGGGGAGTATTATGATACTTATTTTATGGGGCTATTGGAATCAGAATGGAGGCAAATGCAGTGATGCCGGTGAACATGTCCCCCCTGTATATGAGTCCAATCAAACAGATAAATTCAGACATAAAATAAAAGGTAGTTTAATTTTCCTTTAAAAAGGAGTGTTGAATATGGGAGTAGCGGTTGACGGTGTTCGTCACACTAGCAGTGCAGCGGTTTTAGTTCTCTTTATTCTTTTGGTTATCATTACAATGGCATTTGCATGGTAATCATGTAAAACAGCAAAGAAATGGCCCCGGGAGTTCTCCTAGGGGCTATTTCTTATGTCCGTAGATAAGAAAGTATAAGTTTTTTACTTTTGCTTCGCATCTACCTTGACAAACGCGCTGCGAATCGATCTGTGACATTCACCCATATATCGAATAGTTTATTATAAGACATGGAGAGTTCTCCGAGGAGTGAACATATGAATAAGATCAAAAATCTTTTGAAACCTGTATTTGCGAGTAAACTTAGAATAAAAAGACCCACCGGTGATTTACCACTCTTTGTTGAAGCCATAGCCGTGACACTGAGGTATAATAAAACTACGGAATAGAACGAACGCAGTAGGTTCTGACCGGATATCATTGTAGTAGTTTGACATGCAGCTTAAAAAAATAAAGGAGGCTGTATCGATGAGTGTCGGTTTAAACTGGATTTCTGCTGGCAATTTGGAAGCGCTTATACAAGTGGGCGCAAAGGTTATACGTGGCGGTATCGCGGTTTTTTATCATGAAGACCAAGTATACGCGGTGGACAACCGCTGCCCGCATTTAGGCTTTCCACTTCATATGGGAAGCTTGTGCGACGGGATTTTGACATGCCATTGGCATCATGCCCGGTTTGACGTCTGCAGCGGCGGTACGCTTGATCCTTGGGCGGACGATGTTCCGTCGTATGAAGTCAGGGTCGAAGGCGGCGAAGTTTGGGTAAATTCGGTTTCCAGAAGAGCGGAAGGCGCGGAAAAATACAAGCATAGACTGAAAGAAGGTCTCGAGCAAAATATCGGTATCGTCATCGCGAAGGCGGTAGTCGGTTTGATCGAAACGGGAGTGCCGGAGCAGGACATCGCCCGCATTGGTATCGAATTCGGCACGACCTATGGTACGGGCTGGAACGCCGGACTTACAATTCTTACCGCGATGGCGCAAAGTGTCGACAAACTGGACAAGAACGGCAAAATACTCGCCTTATACCAAGGCCTTGTCCATGTCGCTCGAGGCAGCTCGGGAAGAGGAGCCCGCCACTTGCTGTCGGCGCTGCCGTCGACGGACGTACCGTTCGAACGGTTGGCCGAATGGTATCGCAGCTGCATAGAGGTGCGGGATACACAGGGCGCTGAGAAAGTGCTGATTACTGCCATTTTGAAGGGCATCGATACGAAGAGTCTGTCGGATATGATGCTTGTCGCCGCAACAGATCACTTTTACTTGGACGGCGGTCATGTATTCGATTTCCACAGCAAAGCTTTTGAGGCGCTGGAGTGGGCGGAGGTGTCGCAAAAGGAGCGGATTTTAACATCGCTTGTGCCGATGATGGCTCGTCCGACACGCAGCGAGGAGCTGCACCAGTGGCAAGCACCGCTAAATCTCGTTGAGCCGATCAATCAAGCGGTCAACGAGCTGACGCAAAGTGCGGCGCAAAGGAAGCTCGCTGGTGGGTCAACGGATTCGCGGCAGCATACGGCTCTGTCCGCTGAGACGGAAGAACGATTGCTGCAGCAGCTGCTGAGTGATAAGCCGGAGCAGACGATCGCTTTGCTGCGCGACCTGCTCATCGCGGGAACGGCTCCTGCGCAACTGGCGCAGTTCGTTGCTTTGGCCGCCGCAGAACGGATCGTTCGTTTCCATACGCAGAACGATTTCAGCGATTGGATTTCAGTGCTCCATACGTTCACATATGCTCACGCTGTGCATGAAAGGCTGCTGCAATCGGATGAGCCGCTGCTTCAGCGGGCGATTTTTCACGGAGCCGTCAGCGTGTACCTTGACCGTTTCTTAAACGTGCCGACAGCCGCGCGTCCGAAGCCAACCGGCTCCGCTGCACCAGCCGACCCTAAGGAACTGCTTGATTTGCTCGATCAACGGCAGCAGGTTGGACCGGCTTCGCAATGGGTGATGGACTACATACATGGTGGTGGTGAGTTGGGCGCGCTAATTAACACGCTTGGCCATGCGCTGTTGCGAGAGGATGCGGAATTCCATACTTTCCAAATGTATGAGGCTGCAGTGGCGGAATACGATCGTTGGCAAGCGGCGTCAGGTTCTTTGGCGGAGAAGGCCAAAGAAACGATGCTTCTCGCCTGCACGCGATATTTGGCGGCACACGCGCCAACCGCACGCGAGCTCCCGCATACGGCTAAAATTGCCTGGAGACTGCATAAAGGCGAGCGGTTGTTCGAGGAAGAATAACAGATTACATCGCTAACGATCGTTGAACAAAACAAGGAGCATTTCTGCGCAGCAGATGCTCCTTGCTTCATTAAATCATTGTACAAACGGCAATCTTAATGCTCAACTAAACTGTTTAGTGGCACTTCTTGTTCTTGATCAGGTTGATCCAGCGGATAAATCCTCGCCGTTTCATTTGCTTCATCGACATTTTGAATGTAAACAGCAACGCCATTGCAAGAAACGTTAGCCATTACAGGTGAGGCGGCGATTTGTGATGCACGTAGTTTGTTCATGGTCATTCATCTCCTTCTGGTCTTGTAGAAACTTTTTTAGTCTTTCCTCATCATGTTAAATTATTTGACTACTTCAGTTCAGCCGAGTTTCAGAATTGTATGGTGAAATAGGGGAAGTAAAAAAGACAACCGATTCGAGACGGTTGCCTTTTCCTAGAAAACAGATAGTTTGCTCTTGCAACTACTCAACGTGAGCCAACCCGATTAGTCTACAGATCGAGAGATAGAAGTTGCTGCGCCACAATGTAGCCCGATCCACCATTGATTCCGTGACCCGGCCAAGTGGCAGCGCCAAGCATGTATAGATTAGCGATCTCCGTTCGGTGGCTTGGCTGGGAAGGCAGCGGTCTTAACAAATAGCTCTGTGCGAAGTCGTGTGATCCGCCATAGGGATCTCCGGGGCCGGAATTCGGGTTGAAGCGGGCAAGGCTGTCAGGGGTGACGACGGACTTACCGATGATAGCGTCCGGGATGTTCGGAATATGTTTGCCTACTACGGAGATCACTCGCTCAGCAAATCTTTCGGTCAACTCGTGTGTCCAAGTGCCATCGCCGACGTCAATTTGACCGGCTGCATCGCCGCGGGGACGGCAAGGAACCTCAAGAACTTGGAGGCGCATGATCGCTTTGCCGACCGGCGCTCGGCTCGGGTCCAGATTGGTAGAGCAATCCACTGTAAAGGTAGGCTTTGCCGGCAGAAGATCGGCCATCCCTTGCGCGATGGCTTGAGTAAAGCTGTCAAGTCCATCCGTCAGATGGGGCTGACCGACTCTGGCAAATCGCGGATCGGGCCATTTTGGTGCTTCGCTCAGCGCCAAATGGATCTGAACGCAACCTCTTCCATAGCGGTATCGCTTTGCTTGGTTGCGAATGTCTGCGCTTACTTGCGCATCGGCCAAGAGCGACAGGTACAACTGGTCCGGGCCGGTAGAGGCGACGACAGCATGGTTCGCATGATATTCTTCGCCTTCAGCTGTGCGTACGGCGACGGCCTTGCCGTTCTTGACGACGATTCGCTCAGCTCTAGTACTGGTTACGATCGTGCCGCCTTGGTCCTGCACGAGTTGAGCCAATGCTTTTGCAAGCATCTCGCTGCCTCCTTCGGGAATAGGCATCCCGCCGCCCATAAGCGCCATCGTCGTGAGCGGCACCCAGATACCGCTGCCGACTTCGTCCGGCGTACGGCCTAGATGCGTGACCCATGACGCCAGCATGGCGCGCATAACTGGAGACTTGAAATCGCTAACCACATTGCGGGCGGTGGAAAATAGGGAAGCGGCGAATGGCGAGAAGCTTGTGCCTCCCGTTCGTTGGTTATGCAGTAATCTTCGGATAATCTCGGAAGCTTTCTGACCAGATAAGTCTAAACTAAACAACTCAAAAACGTTCCCAGCATAAGGTGCAAATGCTTCGAACATACGTCCTAGCACTGCGCCATCACCTGGAGCCAGACGCTCAGCTTCAGAGGCTAAGTCCTCGCTCGAGCGTGAGAAGACGGCCGTCTCGCCGTTCTCCATCGAGACACCTGTTGGCAGTTCCGTGTTTATGTAACGTAGTCCTCGCGCTTCGAGCGCTTCCCGGAAGTCCGCATAAGCGGGGCCAGTCAGAAACAGCGGGTGAGCCGCTGCGTAGACATCATGCTTGAAGCCGGGCAGCGTTAGCTCTTCCGTCTGCAGAAATCCGCCCGGGCGGTCATTCTTCTCCAGCATTAAGACGCTTCTCCCCGCTCGCGTCAAATAAGCGGCTGTGATCAGCGCGTTATGGCCGGTGCCAATCATGATTACGTCGTACTTCTTCAACATCGATTCCTCCTCACGTCTATGAACCAAATCTAGTTTAACGTAATTGAACGGCGATGGATGGCGCTTGTTGTCGAGCAATCTAAAATTCATATGAAGAATGTTCGGGCTTGTCCAGGAAGCGGCATCACTCGGAAGTAAATAGACATGGAAGCAACGCTATATTTAAATAGGGAGGTTAGTCATGAAAAATTCGATCTTTGGGTTAGTTGCTTCCATCGGATGCATTATTTTATGTGCTGTTTTTTTGTATGGGAACCCTTACTCAAGTACACCCCCGGACAGTGGAACGAAGAATGTCTTTTATACAATGTTGATTCTTCCCGCTTGTGTAGGAATAGTAGCTTCGTTTCTGAAAAACCGGATTTTAATGTTTATTGTGTTTATCTGGTCGCTGCCTTATGGTCTTTATCTAACTGTCGTGTCAATACCGAGTATTTGGAACCTCTTTGGCGTAGTACTTCTTGTTTATTTCGTTACTACGATGAAGATGAAGAAAGCCGCGGTTACTTGACTAATTTAATAAATGATTTCTGAACAACGGAAAGAAAAGGCTGCCAATAATTTGGGAGCCTTTTTTGCTATTCTGTCGTAAATCACCACAAAACGATTTCAAATGATCATGTGTACACATGCCGCTAATATATATAGGTAGTAATTGAGAACGGGAAACCAATTAATCGCAATTCGAAACGAGGGGGTGTAAGTATTGCTAAGCAAAAATCTTTTAAAACTTGTCGCAATCAGCTTAGGAGTAGTTGTTTTGAATATAGCGCTCTTTTCACCTGGAATTATTGGGGTAGAGATCGGAAGTAATGCTCTTGAAACTGCTTCAGGTGTGACAGTCATTTTTGCCAGCATTCTCATTCTATCGTACACGTCCAACATGTTGATCTTCAAGTTACCGTCAGTTAAACCAGTGAAAGAAATTAGGACTCACAATGAATATATAGAAGCCCTTTCTCACTATAAAGCAGTCAAAACAATTCAGAGCGATATTGGGCTGGCCCTTCGGCAGCTTGAGCGCCTAAAAAAAAGAATGGAGACCTTATTAGAACTTTTAAATCAAAAGTTTGATCCAAATGAAATTACTTATAAGAAATTCATATCTGTGGCGCAAGAAGTCGAGGCATTGTTCTATCTCAATATCCGCAGCATACTAGGCAGAATGCATGTATTCGATGAGAGCGAGTACAAGATTGTCACGCTCCCAGGGTCGTCGAGGTTGCCCGCAGATCTCATTGCAAAAAAGAGGATGATGTATAACGAATTCTTGTTGTTCGTTAAAGATTCTCTAAGTACAAACGAAGAAATATTGTTGAAAATAGACAAACTTTTGATGGAAATCTCTCGGTTGGACAGTTTAGAACTTGCTGACATCGAGCAATTGCCGTGCATACAAGAAATAGACTCGCTGATAAAACAAACAAAACATTATAAGGAATAAGAGGTGACTTAGATGAAAAATAAGAAAAATTCGTTTCTCCTGTCGGGCTTTATCATTGTTTTCGTATTCGTGCTTGTATATGCAGGTGTGAAACTGACTGCAAATCTTGGAAAATCCAGTGTTCAAGTTGCAGCTGAAAATGTTGGAGAACGATTATCCAAACTTTACTCCGATATATCTATTTCCACGGATAAGCCCACAAAGGGTCAGATAGATCTTAATCCGGCAGATGTAGCTGAAACGCTCCCGGATATCTCGAAGTTTCCTATTACCGTGGAAAATACAACGGATAATTTTGTTGAGATCTTCTCCTCAACAGAAAAATCGGGGACAGGTGTTGATGGTTGGTTAACCGAAGTGGCAACCGAGTTCAATCAAGCAAAGATTGAAGTTAACGGTAAACCAGCTTCCGTGAAGATACGTAATATCGCATCAGGTACTGCGACGGACTATATCAAAACCCGTAAATACATTCCTGACGCATTCACTCCATCCAACGAATTATGGGGAGAAATTGTAAAAGCAAATGGCATCAAGACGCAGCTAATTACAAAACGTTTAGTAGGAAATGTACCGGGAATCGTCATCTCAAAGGCAAAGCACGATGCTCTGGTAGCGAAGTACGGATCAGTGAATGTCAAAACGATCACGGAAGCGATATCGAATAACGAGTTCGCAATGGGATATACCGATCCATTCGCCAGTTCTACTGGGCTAAACTTTCTCGTTACGGCTCTGAACACCTTCGACAGCTCCAACATGTTAGGGGAGAAGGCGGTGAAAGGATTCGAGAAATTCCAATCCAATGTACCATTCACTGCGTCTACAACAATTCAAATGCGTGATGCTGCCAAGTCTGGCGCTCTGGACGGGTTTGTCTTGGAGTATCAGACATATGTGAACGCGGCGGACCTTACAGGCAGCTATGTGTTCACGCCATTTGGCGTTAGGCATGATAGCCCACTCTATGCATTAGGTGAACTGCCACAGAATAAACTCGATGTAATAAAGAAATTTGCTGATTTTGTAACACAAGAGAAATACCAAAAAATTGCGAAAGACAAGGGCTTTAACGGCCTCGAAGATTACAAGTCTGAACTCGCACCTGTTGATGGCAACCTTCTAGCTTCTGCTCAAAAAGTATGGAAAGAAAAGAAGAATGGCACGAAACCCATTGTCGCGGTATTTGTAACGGATGTTTCCGGAAGCATGGCGGGAGCGCCGCTCAATCGCCTCAAAGAGTCCTTGCTCAAGGGACAGAAATATTTGGGCAAAGACAACAGCATCGGCTTGGTTTCGTACTCTAGCAACGTAACAATCAATCTTCCGATTGCGAAGTACGACACAAATCAGCAGTCCATGTTCGTCGGCGCGGTTAATAGCCTTCAGGCGAGTGGGGGAACAGCAACCTTTGACGGCATTATTGTTGCCCTTAAGATGATTCAAGACGAATTGGCAGTAAATCCGAATATGAAGCCAATCCTTTTTGTTTTGAGTGATGGCGAGACAAACGAAGGACATTCTCTCAAGGATATTAAGGGAATAGTCGAAATCTATAAAGTCCCTATTTATACAATCGGTTATAACGCAAATATCAAAGCTCTCGAAAGCATTTCTAGTATCAACGAAGCTGCAAGCATCAATGCAGACACTGACGATGTGGTGTATAAACTGGGCAATCTGTTCAATGTTCAAATGTAATTCATAACGAGGAGGGAATCACATGTCATTCACACTGGAAGTGTCCAATCCTGATGAAATTAAAGCCGTAATCGAGCATGAGATTAAGCCGATCCCTGAGGAAATCGTCAAGTTGAAAGAGATTGCTGACTCTAATGTAGCAACGATCATGTCATTGGAACTTGATTCGCTTGACAAACGGAGGGAGATCCTGCAATCGATCGATACATTCGGTGTAGATACAATGAAATTGTCTTCCTCGAAAAATGCATTACTGCAAGTGTCGGTCGGTAATCTTTCAAAAGCTGGCGAAGATGGCGGGCAAGTTGCCAAAGGATTAGCAGACCTGCACACTCAAATCAAAGACTTGGACCCAAGCCTCGTTGATTTCGCCAAAACCGGTATCCTGGGTAAGTTCTTTAGCCCAATTCGGAGCTACTTCCTTAAATATGAAAAGGCTGATGGCATTATTGCAGATATTATCGTTTCATTAGATAAGGGAAAAACCACACTCAAGAATGACAACACCACACTCGAATTCGAACAACACTCTTTGCGTGAATTATCCAAGAAACTTAGAAAAGAAATTCAACTTGGAGCACTAATGGATGAAACCATCGAGGAACAGATCGAAACGGCAAAGATAAGGAATGAAGATCCAGAAAAGATTCGGTTTATTACGGAGGAAATCCTTTTCCCCTTAAGACAGAGGGTCATGGATTTGCAAGAGATGTTGGTTGTAAATCAACAGGGGATTATGGCAATGGAACTGGTTATACGGAACAATAGGCAGATGATGCGGATTGTGGACCGCTCAAAGACCGTAACGATTTCCGCGTTGAAGATATCTGTAATGGTAGCCAGCGCTCTCTACAATCAAAATATCGCTTTGAAGAAAGTTGAACTATTGAACCAAGTAACGAGTAATCTAATTACGGCTACTTCACGTATGCTGAACGAACAAGGAGCCGAAATCCATAAGAAATCGATTGAGTCCAACATTTCAGTGGATACTTTAAAACAAGCATTTACAGATGTAATTTCGGCTCTGGACTCGATTAGTACTTATAAGCAGGAGGCTTTGCCAAAAATGCGCGAAACGATCAATGAATTCCGGAGTCTGGCTGATATCGGCGAAAAGCAAATATTGCGTCTGGAGAAGGGCAGCCAGTTATCCCTGTAATTTATTTTTAGTTCGTAGGCATTTTTATAAATCCTTCATTTTGGATATCTGTTTGAAACAGAAAATTCATTTTTAACTGAGGGTAGTAATCTGTTCTCCAATGCTCTAATTGTTTCCTGGGAATTTTGGTTCTAAAATGCTGGCCAATTCCAAAAATGTCAGCTTCACTTTTTTGGATTTTCGTAAAGAGGTCTTGAAACCGTTCAGTAAGGAGTGTTTCTATTTCTTGTTTAATGATCGCTTGCGAAGGATTTCCTCTAGTTTCCAGGATGACAACTTTCAATTTTATTTGAGTATTCATAACCGGTTTATTGTCTATGATCTTACTCGTATGGTTCATCGTATTTTTAACGATTAAGACGCTTGCATGATCCATGACTTCAATTTTCCCCTGCGTGCTTTCCCTATTGAAGGCATTATAAAGGAGAGTTTCGTCTGAAGTGATTTGTCCAACCATTTTCGCATTTTTTATAATCGCAGAGCCTATATATTCGCATGGCAAATTCGGACCATTTTGTAAGATAGGAATAGCAATGTCATTGGTGTAGGAGTAAATGCTGCGGTATATCTGCCAGATCGGTGCTCTTGCGACTTGCGGGTTCCATCCCGCATTTTTCTCGAAAAAGTCATAGACAAAAGAACCTCTCGGCACGTTAGATTTTCCTTCAAATAATAAAAACTGGGAAATGTCATTTTCGCTGATTGCAATATAAGCTTTTGGAGAAATTTCCCCACTCCTCATAAAACCAGAGAGGATGTCTTTCATTCCCTGCTGTGCAAGTTTTTTTTCAATAACAATCACTTTAATATGGAGTAGATCGATTTGTTTTTCTTTATTCACACTGATCTTATCTATGGCTTGACTGATTGTTTTTCCGGTCTGTGTGATCATTTTTAACTTTATTGTATTCTGATCTAGTTCAGGGGCCTGCAGAACAACTTTATATTCATCGTCTTGTATGGTAATACCCATAACCAATGGTAAAGTACGATGATTGATGTCCTTATTATTCCAACAACCGCTCAGAGCAAGTACAAGTGATAGAATCATGAAAATTTGGACGGCCGGCTTAATTATGTTCATGGCTCACCTTCCTCTTAAATCGCAACCCCAGATAACAAATAGACAGCGGAACTATTAATAAAACAAAGAATCTTAAAGGCGAGTTCCATAATCGAAGTTGTTCAGCCCTATTCCAGCCTGGAATCATTAAACAAAAAACAAAGATGACACTCGAAAGCAGAAGCATCACATATATCGGTTTTATTTTGGGCATACATTGACTAACAATTCGGTTGGTTTCCCACAATGTCAATGAAAGAAAAAGCATGATGAAAGTGAACAGTGTGAGCAAGTAAAATAAGGTGAATCTGTCGAACATGAGCCAAGAGATATTGATCGTGTCGACTAAAACAACGAATGGAAAGTGAAGCGTAACAGCAGTTGCTTCCCCGAACTTAAGAATTGGTAAATAGACGGAGAAGATGAAGAAGGGGATAAGGGCAACTGCTGCAAGCACAATTTTTTTTCTTTGATACATGAGATAAGGCTGCACGAAGCCAAGAAATAAAAAACCTCCAGTAAAAGCAAAAAAACTTTGAAAATACGAAGGTTTCTTCAAAAACGAAAAATCCAGGTCGAGAAGGGGAAAGACATAGTTCCAATCAATGGTTTGAAAAGAAGTGAAACTGATGATAAGGACCACAGGTAGAAATAAGATGCCTAGAAGAACGCCTGTACGTAGTATTGTTTCGATACCTTTTGACGCGATATAGGTTGACACCAGAAGTAATAAGATCATGATAGACCATAGTGGGGTATTGGATAAAAAGATGATCGTAATGATTTCCGAATATGCACGTACGGTTAGAATATTTACCATCATTAAATACAAAGTAATTGGCAAAAGAAAAATGATGGCTACTCCTTTCCCCGCATTCAAATAAATGCGAATGATATCCCATCTCGGAAAAAAACTTAGTCCTTTCATATAGATTGAAATAACAGCAAAATGCACGATAATTCCTATAAGGATTGCAACCCAATGTGCAGTATTTGTACTTGCAATAATATCTTCAGGATACATGAAAAAAATGAGCCCTAAATGTGTGAGAATATAAATGAGCATAACGGAAATGCTTTTATCCATTTTTGGTTCGATCCTTTGCCAGGTTGATTTGAACATAGGGAACTCCAAAGGTATTTAGACTCGCGAGGTAGGTACAAACTAAAACTAAACCTGCTAACATGCCTAATACACCGTAGATCGCAGCTAAAAAAACGATTACATATTTAAATAATCGAATGGAGAGCGAGTTTTGAAAACCTACAACCGTTGAATTCGCAATTGTCGTAGCTGCAAGGATGATAATAATAAGGTTGCTCACTAATTTTGCTGAAACAATAGCTTGTCCCAGTATGATTCCGCCTACCATGGTGACGGTGGGTCCAATACTTTTGGGTAATCTCACAGTTGCCTCCAGGGTTAACTCCAAAATAACAAGTACCAGAAGGATTTCTACTAGAGCAGGATAAGGCACGCTATCACGGCTTTGGGAAACAGCTAATGCAAGTTCTATTCTCAACACTTCAGGATTAACCGCAACAAGAGCAACGTATAAAGCAGGGAAAATTAAAGTCAATAAGACACCAACTATGCGTAATAACCGCAACAATAACATGACTGGCATAGGATAATTGCGATCATTTTCCAGTGCGAACATATCCCATAACAGGCTTGGAAGTATGAACGCAAATGGTAATCGATCTACAATAAGGGCGACTTTGCCAACTCGTAAGGATTGAGCAACTTCTTGTGGAAGTTCCGTTGTATTAAATTTTGAAATGGATGCCCAAGCAGAGAACCCCATCGTACTGGACAAGTTTTGTAAATTGTTAACTTCCTTGTCCAGGTTCATTTCGAGTTGACGAATGACATTATTCACCAGATCCATATCTGCAGAGCCGTCACAATAAAGCAACGAAATCCTTTTTTTTTCAACACGACCGACGGAAAACGATTTTACCCGAAGATGATCCGAGTTTAATTGTTTCCTAACAATGCCAATATTCTGATCTATGTCTTCTATAAAGGAACTTAATGGTCCTTGAACCACACTTTCATTTGCAGGAGGTTCGAAAAAACGATTTAGTAACTTGGGTACCGGTTTCGAAATGACATACTTGTTAGTTGACTCGAAGTATATAATTAATTTGCCCTCCATAATAGAAGACACAACTTCATTGGTATCGTTCTCCAACACTTCCCCAAACAAACTCATAAACTCGAACATCGTTTTGTTGGTTGAAGTCGAGCGTTCTATGTAGATATGCAGAGCTTCTCGAGATTCAGTCAAATCAATTAAAGTATTAAAGCCCATTAAGATAACTGGAATATCCATAAAATAATCCGGTTGAAGAAAGAAATCATCGTTATTCTCGAACTTATTCTTAATTTCTTGGATTAGTCGATCCATAGTCCCAATTTCTCCCTTCTCCTGCCATACTTGAAGTTATATTTTCCCAATCATTTAAAATTTATACGAAGAAAGAGGCGGGTGAGGAATGTTCGTTCCTATTTAAATTAAATTGATAGATGCTGAAGTATGAAAGAACAGACACTAGTTTAGTTCAAGTCGATTGGATGCTACATATCTTAAAGCAAGGACTAGAATGATGATAGAAAAAGTCCCTATTTACTATGTTCTCGCCTACATCACGTGTTAAAGGGATGATAGAGATGACACGCTCACAATTTACTAGATTATTAAAAGAGCTTTATTTTGTTACCGGGGAGTGTATGGAACGAAGTTCTGTTGATCAGCGCAAACACGTCACGAAAGTTTATCCCAAAACCCCTCAATCGTCACAAAAACTTATTACCAGTTCAAGTGAAACGATCGAACCACAAATTGTAATTATAGGCGCAGGCCTTGCTGGATTGACTAGTGCTTATCGTCTTAAACAATTCGGGCTCCACGCGAAGGTATACGAAGCTGATCATCGATACATTGCCGGGCGCTGCCAGTCGAATCGAGATGATTTTGACGATAAACAGATCGTAGAGAGAGGCGGCATGATGATCGATTCCGGTCATCAGGCAATTCGAATGCTGGCACAGGAACTGGGTCTTACCTTGGATGATATTCTGGAAGCGGAGAAGAAGGGGACGGAACCATTCTATTTCTTTGACGGATCTCATTATTCATTGGCCGAAGCAACGCGTGATTTTCAGTTAATACTTAATCAATTGAATACGGATTTGAAGATGGCTGGCTTTCCAACTCTATACAACTCCTTCACAAAGCGAGGTTATGATTTAGATCATATGTCCATCTTAGATTGGATTAACGAAAATGTCCCTAATGGAATCCATTCAAAAATGGGCAAACTTCTCGACATTGCTTGTAATGTTGAACATGGTGCAGAGACGGGATTTCAAAGTTCACTCAATCTGATATATCTACATGGCTACTTATCGAGTAATGTACCGTTTAAGACTTTCGGTAATTCTGATGAAAGATTTCATATCCGTGGAGGAAATGATCAGATCATCCGGGAGTTGAGTGAAAGGCTTGATCCTGATCAAATCATTCGTGGTACACGTTTGACAGCTATTATAGAGAATGACAATGGGAGCTACACTCTTACTTTTCAAAATTCTACAAAGACTTTTGATGTAATAGCCGATAAGGTCATACTGACTTTGCCTTTTTCTACTCTTCGTACTTCAGTTGATTATAGTAAGGCAGGTTTTTGCGCACTTAAAAATACCGCAATTCAGGAAATGGGGATGGGAACGAACAGTAAGCTCCACGTTCAATTCAGGGATCGACACTGGCTTGGTCTGGGCTGTAACGGTGAAACGATATCGGATAGTGGTTATCAGAGCACGTTTGAAGTCACTCGGACCCAGTCTGGTACGAATGGGATTTTAGTCGATTATACAGGAAGCATTCTTGAGAAAGCATGGAATAATAATATGATAAATGAGCAAGTCCAACATTTTCTGAACCAAATGGAACCTGTTTTGCCCGGTATTACCACCAAATGGAATGGAAAAGCAGTCCGTGATGATTGGACAATAAATCCATTTACAATGGGATCATATTCTTTTAGAAAAATAGGGCAATATACGAAATTCGGTGGGATTGAACGCGAACGTGAAGGCTGCAAGGGGAATTGCCACTTCGCCGGTGAACATACTTCCATAGAATATCAGGGGTATATGAATGGTGCCGTTGAGAGTGGAGAACGGGCTGCAGATGAAATTATAGCTGATCTGCTTGACTGAGCAGCTGAACATAAGGAGCCTCCTTGACCCAAATATTTGAGTTCCAAGCCAGCCATCTTTGGAACTTCAATAAAGGGTGAAAGGAGGCCTTTCATGTTTTTAGGGATGCAAATATCGGAGGTACTTTATGAATTATTTTTGAATGAATAGGAAAGCGCCGTTTCTATTACTATCAGACTTTCATAATTTATATAAATATTGTTAATATTTTTTAAAAATAAAGCATGGACAGGGTGACCAGCCTATGGAGGTAAATAGATTCTGAATTCCGGAATGATAATTTTGTAGTCTACTTGAGAGGATGATTAAACATGGCAAATGAATTTATAACATCAAATGATCGGAAATTAATTAAGAAATGGATGAAAAAATTAGAAGAAAAATATTATGATACTAAAAAAAATCATGAGGCTGCGAGGTCATACTTGAAATTTCCCTATAAGGAAATTGGTGCAGGCTATCATCGAATGGTGTTTGATCTGAACAATGGCTTCGTATTAAAAGTAGCGACTGATAAATCAGGGATAAAAAATAATCAAAATGAAGCTGAGATATATCGAACATTTAACTCTCATCTCAAATCCAATCTTGCAAAAGTGATGGATTCTGGTTATGGATGGATCATCATGGAGAAAATAGATAAACCGCTTGCGGAAAATGGTGAAAATTGCGATAAAGTATTTCAATTACGTGACGATTTCTTACGTGCAGGCATGAGAGCTAGCGATATCGTTCGTCGATCGAAAAGAGAACCTAAATGGAAAAATCTTCGTTACCGTGAGCACGACAGAATGATTATTATAATCGATTACGGACCTTTCCGGTACTATGGTACCGAATAGCCAACCTGGTGCAAATCATTTGTCTTCGATATCTCCTGTATTCGTAATTCGACTATTAATCTTGATTTCTGTTATAAGATTAGGATAGTAGGTTTCACGCCAATCTTTTAACTTATCGAATGACATTTTACTTCTGAAATATTCACCAGTGCCCAAAGCGTCCGCCTTTTTAGTTTTAAGTTGCTTGAATAGATCCTTATAATTGTTCACCATGTCATTGGAAAATGCTGTTTCTAATTGACGTGTGTCTAAGTCACCGTTATTTTCAATGAGATGCAGCGAGATTTGCATTTGCATCTGCAGGACAGGCTCCTGATTTCGCCAAGAGGTACGAATCTTGTTGTTACATTTGACGATTAGTACACTTGCTTGATGAGTCACTTGAACGACAGAGCCTTGAAACAGTTCTTCGAACAAGTTAACCAAAAGTGATTGTTCTTTCGAAATTTCACCTGTCATTTTATCCTTCGACATCACAGCCGAGCCTAGAAATTCGAGCATGGTTGATTTTCCTGAGCGTAGAATTGGAATAGTTATATCTTCCGTATCAGAATGAATAGCCCCGAAGGTATCCCAAAGATAGGCAAGATTAATTTCGGGGCTCCAGCCTGCATTTTGATTGAAAAAATTTATCAGAGAGCTGAAATCAGTTTGAATAGCTTTACCTGTGCGATTAAGGAATATGCCCATATCTTCGGAAGTTATCGCAATAAGAGCCTTAGTAGGCATACGTTGACTTCGCATGATATAGGCTATTTCCTCTTTAATTCCCTCTTCCGCGACCTTACGATCAAACATAACCAACTGGAGATGCATAAAGTCAATACCGGCTTCAATGTCCGTATCAATATCAGTAAGTGCCTTACTGATTGTATCCGCTTCCTTATAATACACCTTAGATTTTGAACCACGGGTAACCGGTAGCGGAAATTGAATATGCACCCTGTATTTTTTCGTTTCTCCATAGGAAATCCCCATAACGACTGGGAGTACGCGATGATTAACATCTTTGATATCCCAGCAGCCTGTTAAGAGTAGTGCACAGGTAAACAATAATATGATTGTATTGAGCTGACGCGTCATTTTAACAGAACTCGCTTTCTTTCCTGACTTTCAATAAATCTTCCGCGAAAATAAACAGCGACTGGGATAATCATATAAATCATTAAGCGAAACCAAGTATCCTTAGTCAATATTTCAACGTATCTATCCCAAGAAGGAATAATTAGGGTGACCACAAACACAACCAAAGTCAGACCAGGCCTAATATATTTCTCTTTCCATCTCGGTATCATTTTATGAATCATGAGCGCTGAAGACCAAAGAGAGAATGTAGAAAGTGTCATGACGAAAGCAAGTAAAGCAACAGCATAGAATAAGGATATGCGATTGAAAATGGACCATGTAATATTAACGGAGTCAAGGCTTGTCATTAACGGAAAATTCATTAGTTTCGCTGCATTAACTCCATAAATTAGGATAGGGATATAAACGATGCTAATATACAGCAAAGCAATTGGAAGTAAGGTGATCAAGATGGATTTCATTTGAACCTTACAAATCGGAGGCAGCATACCTAGTAGCAGGAATGGGCAGATCGAAAACAATGTCGTTAACAACTTGCCTTCAATCAAAAAATCCATGCTGAGATTTACCAGAGGAAAAATCTTTATAAACTTGGAATTCGTCATGCATGCCGATAAGGCAAATAAAAGAATGGGAATATTGAAGACTGTCGTCAATGTGCTGGCTCTCAAAATGCCTTGAGGGCCAATTGATGATCCAAATAGCATTAGCAAACATAATAATGCTAAAATTGCATATAATGGCGATCTTGCGATGAAGACAATGATCATCAGTTCAGCAAAGAAGCGAACTGACAAAATGGGAATAATCAGGATGTAAATGATAAGAGGCAGGAGCAGCACTGTACTGATCCATTTGCCGAGTGGCAGGAATAAATCTGGATAGTCCAAGCTCCCGGCTTTGCGCAGACCCTGAAGTAGAATTAGCATAAGGACAAGTTCTATCACCATGTTTATACAAGCCGGTTCCCAATGACCATAATCTGTAGTAGTAAGCATGGAGCGAGTATAAGCGCTAAAAATGATGCTGCAATGGACAGCAATGAAAAAAATAGGGGCTTGCAGATTTGAAATCCATCGGTCCATCAAAGGTGTCACTTCTTTCCCGGAGTCATTGTCCTAGCTTTTTGGGGGAGAGAAAATTCATAAAAGGAATCCCGAAACGCTGCAAGTTGCAAGCGTAATAACATATGCCGATAAAGGCAGCGAACAAGCCAAAAATGCCGAAAATACCTGAAAAAACGACAATAACCGAGCGCAGTATTCTAATCACTAGCGTATTCAAATAAGTTGGAAATGCAAAATTAGCTGTTACGGAGGTCGATAATACGATAAGGACTAAACTGCTGACCAGTTTAGCATCAACAATTGCTTGTCCGAGGATAATGCCTCCGATCAGCGTATTCGCTGCAGCTATGCTTTTGGGTAAACGCTGTGTCGCTTCAATGATGATTTCACTGATGAAAAGGAGCAGCAGCATTTCTAAAAATGTAGGCAAAGGTATTCCAACCCGACTTGTAGCGATGGAGAGAGCCAATTCAATACGTAGTGTCTCAGGATTGATTGATACTAGAGCCACATAAAGGCCAGGAGCCAAAAGTGCGATTAACAGGCTGAGAAAGCGTAAAAAACGCAACACAATCATTACGATAACCGGGAATTGTCTGTCCCAATCCAAAGCAATAAAATCCCCGAATAGTAAGGGGAGCACATACGCGGTCGGCTCGCCGTCGACTAGCAGAATGACTCTGCCATTCATCATGGATGTGATCGCTTGTCCGGGAATTTCCGTTTTATGAAAAGGCGACACGAGATGAAATCGATTGTTTCCGAAAAATCGGATGAGATCTTGCCCGTTTCGGAGGTCTGACTCAGACGCTTTGTTCAAAGCAAGCCTGACATTATGAAGTAAATCTTTATCCACACATTCCGACAAATAAACTAATGATGCCTCTTTTGTTCCTATACCTTTGAATTGGAAACCTTCGACTTCTAAACAAGGTGAATTTATCGATGTACGAAGAATTCCAATATTGGTGGATAGGGGCTCCATAAAAACAATAGCAGATGAAAAGGGAGTGGACTCGTTCTCCGCTTTGTCTATTGCTCTGTCAAGTGTCTTGAGTTTACCTTGAAAACTGAACGCTTGTTCAGAATTAGAGTCAATAAAGGCGACTTTCCCTTGCAAAAGCACATCCAAAGCTTTTGGATCCCAATCTTGTCCGATTAAGTGCATGTATATTTCTTCGTAGTTGGATTCCGATGTAATCCCACAGTTCGAAATGTGCGCAATGGTTTCTTGCCAATTGACAATGGATTCATAGCCAACCATCCACATATTGATCGATCCAATTGGCAGCTGTTCTATTTTCAAGTCATGCTGTGTTTTGGATTTACTTTTGATCATCTCCACATAGGTTTCCAATACATACACCTCCCGCAAGTATTATTTTCCAAAAGGTGAAAAATATACAATGATTTCGTTCAGATGATGGATAATTTATGTTAAAATATGGTTATCTACTGAGGTCGATTTTATTGTTAAAAAATTCTGTGCGGTCACTGTTATTTCATACCTTTATTTGTTTCAAGACAATTCTCATCATACTAGGATTCGAATTTAAAATTTCAAATGAATTAGGATTAGTTAATATATTTTTATATTATTTATTTGGTAGGTTCTTCCTAACTAAATTAACCGATTGGAAAAAAGAGATATCCAGCATTTTACCGGTTTTCATTGTTGGGCTTATCTTTTGATCGGAGTAGGAATTCTTATTTGTGTTTTCGTAGATTACAAACTCGACAAATTGTATCCTAAAAAGAAAAAATAAAATGAAATTGCAAAAATGGCTTCTCAAAAGGGAGGATTCGTGCATGCTTTATCGTAGGCTTGGCAACACGGATGTAAGCATATCTGCAATAGGTCAAGGAACTTGGAAATTCGGCGAAGATAAAAATAAAGAAAAAGACGAAATAGAAGCTTTGCGTTATGGAATTGCAAATGGGCTTACCTTGATTGATACTGCCGAAGAATATGGAAATGGAGGGGCAGAAAGGATTGTTAGTAAAGCAATCCAAGATATTAGAAATGATGTGTTCCTTGTAACTAAAGTATCTGCAAAAAATTGTTCTTACAAAGGTGTTTTGAGAGCAGCAGAGGCAAGTTTGGAACGCTTAAAGATAAGCCACATTGATTTGTATTTACAGCATTGGCCGAGTCAGCAGCATGATCTTTCGGAAACAATGGGGGCAATGGCTGAATTAGTTAGCAGGGGCTTAGTTAAATATGTTGGAGTAAGCAATTTTTCCACTCAACTAATGCAAGAAGCACAATACCATTTAGGTAGTGTGCCCTTAGTTTGTAATCAAGTAGCCTACCATTTGAACGATAGAAGTATAGAAAATCAGATTTTGCCATTTGCTAAGAAAAATGGAGTAACGATTATGGGGTACTCACCCTTTGGATATGCTCCTCATGTATTTGGCATGAAAGGTTTTCCTCCGGTTGGATCGCATGGGCGAATGGTATTGGAATTAATAGGAGCCAAACACGGCAAGACAGTATATCAAGTGGCGTTAAACTGGGTGTTGAGGCAGGAAGGATTAGTTACTATCCCTAAAGCCGCGAACAAGGCACACATCTTTGATAATTTAAGCGCCATAGGCTGGGAATTAGATAAAGATGATCTTTCCCAGATTGAAAGTAATTTCACAATTGACAATGCATGATGGCAGCCGGCCATGTGATCGGCTGCTTTTTCTTTGCTAGACCTTACAACGAGAGATAGATAGATTTGGTCTAATTTTTATGGAAGATTATGCTATAATTATGATAGTAAACGATTATGGGAGGGGATAGGAGAATGAACCCTAGTAAGCGATTGAATGAACGCTTGACTCCGCTGCTTAAGAGTATCATGGAAAAGGGACCTGCCGGCTGTGCTTGTACCGTTGTACGGCGGGGAGAAGTTGTTTATCAGGAAACCCATGGATATTCGGATTTGGAGAAGAAGAAGGAGATCACTCCGGATACGATCTACCGAATTTATTCGATGACAAAGGTAATTACCTGTACCGCGGCACTCATGCTCTTTGAGAAAGGACTTTTCCTGCTTAACGATCCATTGGAAGAGTACCTGCCGGAGTTCAAAAACCCGCAGGTGTACCGATATAACGAGTACGGCGCCAGATCTTTATCTTCTGCGTCGGGTCCGATCCTCGTCAAGGATCTTTTCACAATGTCCTCCGGTCTTACGTATGGTGGGGACAGCACGGAAACCGAGCGACAAACTCGTGCAATCATGGAGAACGCTGCAGCTACCGAGGACATGCGGGCTCTGTCCAAAGCATTGGCGTCCGTTCCGCTGGCTTTCGATCCAGGCACACACTGGAAGTATGGTACAAGCCACGATGTTTTGGCTGCTTTGATCGAAGTATTGTGCGGACGAACATTCGGTGATTTTCTGCAGAAAGAAATTTTCGATCCACTTGGGATGACCGACACTTCTTTCCGGATACCAGAGGACAAGAGGGATCGTCTATGCACCATGTACGATCGTGCAGAAGACGGCACGCTTACTCCTAATACCAGAATGGACGCCCACTATCAATCCGGAAGCCGCTATGAAAGCGGCGGAGGCGGTCTGCTTTCGACGATCGGCGATTACAGCCGGTTTGCGCAGCTGCTGGCGAAAGGCGGGGAGCTAGATGGGGTGCGGCTTCTTAGTCCGAAGACAATTCAATTGATGGCGACCAATCATTTAAGTCCGCAGCAGCTTAAGGATTTCAACTGGCCGCATATGCGTGGTTATGGCTATGGTTTGGGAGTCCGTGTGATGATTGATCCTGCTGCGGGTGGCATCAACGGCTCGATAGGTGAATTCGGTTGGGCGGGTTTAGCCGGATCATACTTGATAATCGATCCCAAGGAAGAACTGTCCGTCGTGTATATGCAGCAACTACTACCAAGCCTTGAGCCTTACATTCATCCCAGACTGAGGGCTGCGATTTACGGGGCATTAGACTAAAAGTGCGGGATTAACGGTAGCGAGAGCATACATTGTCGCTATTATCACAGCAAATGAAGTCAAAAGGCATGGATTCGTTCATTCATACCTTTTTGGGCTTCAATGCAAAAATTCCCGCTCATTCATTATCCAATTAAGGAAGTGATTGTTGCGAAAACAACTTTCAAGCTTTTCTTGATGATCAAGAGTGGCGTGACCTTGAGGAGAGAACGGAACGAAACTTTTTTTAAATCTGTTTGAAAATAATGGATATTAGCGCATAGCTTTTAAAATATTAACAGCTGCCTTCTTTTAAAGGCAGCTGTTTGCCGTTAAAGAAACGATCAATGCTTGACACGACATCATTTGAGGTCCTACAATCGGAACAAACACACATGGTATCTCGAGGCAGTAGTGTCTAGATATAAGGAATTTATGGGAGGTAAACGGACAATGTACAGTACCATTATATTTGATGTTGACGGGACATTAATCGATACGGAAGAAGCTGTGTTGGGTTCACTACAAAAATTATTGAAAACAGATTACAACAAAGAAGTTGACTTATCAGAACTAATATTTGTATTAGGGATTCCAGGTACGGTTTCTTTGCCCAAACTAGGAATTGATAATATTGATAAAGCTAATGAAAGATGGAACTTCTTTATGAAAGATTTTTATCATTCAATTCATGTTTTTAATGGTATTAACAATCTGATGGATACATTAAAGAATAAAGGAATAGTCCAAGGTATCGTCACTTCAAAGACGAAAGAAGAGCTACAAGATGATTTTGTACCATTTGGTTTAATGAAATATCTTACATACATTGTTTGTGCAGATGATACTAACAAACATAAACCTAATCCAGAACCAATTTTGAAATTTTTGGAGAATTCTAAAGCTGAACCCTCATCATCCATTTACATTGGAGATACCATCTACGATTCTGAATGTGCAAGAGACTCCGGTGTTGATTTTGGATTAGCTTTATGGGGATGTAAGAACCATGAAAATATACCTGCCAAATACAAGTTTGAAACGCCATTGGACATATTAAAAATTCTGGTTTAGATAAAAGCAATCTCAAAAGTGAGATTCTAAATAAATAACCCACTCCATTGCAGGGAGTGGGTTATTTATTTCTTCATTTATTTATTTTCCAAGAATCCTTTTACTTTTTTAATAGCATTATTCGTAATTTCAGTCGCTTCTGCAAGGCTTATGTTACCTTTTGGATTGAAGGTGCCGTCTTGATTTAATGTAACCAACCCTAATGCAAGTGCAGTTTGAATGGCTCCTGAGTTAGTGATTTCCATTTGATCATTATCTTTTATCTCGACGGGTACAACGTTAAGCATTGGCAGTTTCCCGCTGGTTTGAAAAGTATGAACTAGCAGGTATGTGAACGATTCACGTGTCATTTTGGTGTTCGGATCAATTTTGATTTCCAACTGAATGTCGACATTACCAAGTGCATCTTTGATCAGTTGGACGCCTTGCGCCGCTGTCAAGACTTCAGTGGAGGTTGGTGCTGTATGAGCTTTCAAGTATGCAACGGCATTGAATAATTCAGCAGCAGCATCAGCACGTGTAATTTCTTCTTTTGGATTAAATGTACCATCTGCACCCAGCTTAATCACCCCATATTGAATTGCACGCTGAATGGAACCTGAGTATTCGGGAGTGATTCGTTCTTGATCCTTAATTTCAACAACAACTGTCTTAATCATTGGCAGCTTCTTCGTTACTTCAATAGCACGAATGAGTTGATGAGTGAATTCTTCACGAGTTAACTCTTTCTCTGGCGCAAGATCAATGGGTAGCTCAAGGCTGTTTACAGCAGCGGTAATGAGTGCATTTGCATACCAAGCATCATTATTTGCCTTTTTAAAATAATCGGTAGCCTTTGGCTCTTTAACGAATCTGACCAGATCCAGATTGAGACCAAGCGCATTTACCAAAAGCTGAACGGTTTGAGCTTCTGAAATCGCAGCTTTCGGAGCAAAAAGCTCCGGAGTGATTCCTGATATTACACCACTTTGCTGTAAAGCGATGATTTTATCTTTCGCAGCAACATTATCCAAATCAGTAAAAGTAGAAGCAGGAGAAGCAGCGAAGCTTTGGCTAGCAATTGTAAATGACAATAATGCAGTAGCTGATAGAGTCATCATTTTAGATAATTTTTTCATCATTATTCACCTCATGAAGTATTTTGTGATTCAGATACCTAAACGGGCATTAGCGTAGATAATGTTGCATTTCAATTATTTATAATTTGTAAATAATATTTTGATAGTAAGTTATCCGTGATATTTTTGCACTATTTGGTAATGGAGCTGTCCCGATGGTTAGAAAGACCTGGGGCTAGCTCTTTTTGTCTTTACAATTTTTTATCTTGCTGATAACACAGAAAAAATAATCCTAAGTTAAATTAAATATGTGGGAACGGTCTCACATAAAGAAATGGGGTTGGAGCATTGGAGATTACGATTAAAGAGATTGCCCAACGTGCTGGTGTATCCAAGTCAACCGTGTCGCGTGTGATTTCTGGCAAGGGCTATACCAGCCTGGAAGTACGTGATAAGGTACTCCAGCTGATTGAAGAATTGCAATATAAGCCCAATGCAGTCGCAAGGGCTATGGTTTCACAGAGAACGCACAACATTGGCGTCCTTATTTATCGCAGGCATCATCCCATTGCGTCTCATCCGTTCTACGGTAAAATTCTTGACGCCATATTAATGTCAGCTGCAAGTCAGAATTACTCCGTTTTCGTAACGACGGATCATGAAATGTCGCTGCGATCCGCCGATTTTATGATGGAGAAACGAGTGGACGGATTGATCCTAATCAGCCGCCTGCAGCAAAATGTCATTGATTACATCACTAACTTCGGAGTTCCCTACGTGATGGTCAATGGTTCTACAGAGGTCGATAATGTCATCCATATTGTGAATCAAGACGAAGAAGGCGGACGAATGGTCGCCGACTTTTTATCGGAATTAGGGCATAGGCGGATTTTCGTAATCGCCGGACCACAGACGCATCGCAGCCACAATTTGAGGTTGAAAGGTTTTAAAAATTACTTGGAAGAAGTCGGGTGTGCGATCCCATCATCTTCGATCTTGCAGGCATCGACTTCCACTTTCGGTGAGGGATATGAGTTAATGCGTAGTTATTGGGAGCAATTTCGCGCTGGCGGCTACACGTCGATCTTCGCCACCAACGATATGATCGCGCTGGGCGCCATGAAGTTTATGTTGGAGCAATCCGTTCGTATTCCAGACCAGGTAGCGGTTGTAGGCTTTGACGATATCGATTTTGCCGATATGTTTTCTCCTTCTTTAACAACCGTCAGGGTCAATACAGAGGAAATGGGGATTCAGGCTTTCAGCTTGTTGGACAAGCTCATCCGTCAGGAACCGAACGTTGAGAATCCCAAGCAGCTTGTCCCCAAAATGATTATCCGGCAATCGACAAAGTAAAAGAGCTTGAATAGGAGTGATTAGCCCAAATGCGTTGGTATTTAAAAGCGATAGGCCCACGAAAAATCGTGGAGTTTATCATACTTGTTGTGTTCGTTATCTTTTTCTTAGGCCCGCTTCTTAATCTAGCTATACTGGCTTTCACAGGCAAATGGAACTACCCGGATGTTTTACCGCACGAATGGTCACTGAAATGGTGGGCGTTTGTGTTCCAGCAAGAGGATATCGCGAAATCGATCGGCTTATCTTTTATCATCGCATCGATTGTGACCGCACTGTCCATTGTACTTTGTATCCCGGCAGCCTATGCATTTGCTCGCATACGGTTTCCGCTCAGTCGTTTCTTCTTGTTCTCGTTTCTGCTGACACATGCTTTTCCGAAAATGGGACTTTATGTTTCGATCGCCGTGCTGTTCTACAAACTCGGACTAATGAACACTTTGGTGGGGGTGGTGTTGATTCATATGATCAACGTGCTCATGTTCATGACCTGGATTCCAACGGCCGCATTCCGCAATGTGCATATGGCTCAAGAGGAGTCGGCCAGGGATGTGGGGGCGAGTCCGTTCCGTGTATTCCGCAGTATTACGCTGCCTATGGCGATGCCTGGCATTATCGTAGCTTCGATTTTTACATTCCTTAACTCGCTAGATGAAGCTCAGGGCACTTTTCTTGTGGGCATCCCCAATTATAAAACGATGCCGATTGTCATGTATTCGATCATTAGCGATTATCCAGCCTACGCGGGTGCTGTATTTTCTATTATTTTGACAGCGCCGACGATTATCCTACTGTTGGCTGCACAGCGCTTCGTAAGCGCGGATATTATGTCCAGCGGCTTCCAACTCAAATGATGACAGATCAACTAGCGAATAGAAGGGGGCAATTATGGAAATTCAGCTTTCCGTTAAACAATTGACGAAGCGCTACAAAACAGGAGAAGGGGTAACCAATATCTCACTCGATGTTCGTAAGGGTGAGCTAATCACACTGCTTGGCCCATCTGGCTGCGGCAAGACAACGGTGCTTCGCAGCATCGGTGGTTTTCTTGACCCGGATTCAGGTGACATTCTTATCGAGGGCAAAAGTGTGGTTCGTACGCCTCCGGAAAAACGTCCGACCTCCATGGTATTTCAAGGCTACAATCTATGGCCGCATATGACTGTTTTTGACAACCTGGCATTCGGTCTTAAAATACGCAAGATGAAAATGGCGGACATCGATAAGGCTGTAAAGGAAGTCCTTCAACTGGTTCGCTTGCCTGGAGCAGAGCTTAAATACCCGGGTGAACTCTCCGGTGGTCAGCAGCAGCGGATCGCGGTTGCGAGATCTTTACTCCTGAAACCTGCCGTTCTTTTGCTCGATGAACCTTTTTCCGCACTGGATGCCAAGCTTCGTCACGAAATGAGAGAAGAACTGCGAGAAATTCAATCCAAAACGGGCCTTACGATGGTATTTGTCACGCATGATCAAGAAGAAGCGCTATCGATTTCAGACCGCATTGTCGTTATGAACCAAGGAAATATCGAGCAAATCGCTTCCCCGCAAGAGATTTACGATGAACCGAGTACGTTGTTTGTATCCCAATTTATCGGCAAAATGAACTTTTTGAAAGGGGTGATCGCAGCCGAGCGGGTAACCGTAGGGCATTTAAGTTTTCCGAATTCAAAAAATCTGACCGGACACGTAAAACTGGCTGTTCGACCTGAAGACGTATTGATCGAAAGTGAAGAGGGACATGGTCTTTCAGGAGTGATCAAACAGGTTATGGTGCTTGGACATTATGCTGAAGTGTCCATCCATTTGCCGGAGTACGGAACCATTCGGGCGTTTGAACCACGGGATTCTGTCAGGGATCTTTATACAGGTCAACATGTCAAAGCAAACTTTGCAAAAGTTTTAGCTTATTCGGAAAATTAAACCCATCCCAAGGAGGAATCATCTATGTTTCGCAAGAAATCCGCTATTATGTTAGTAACGTTAATGACCGCCACTGCTGCTTTTGTATCCGGGTGCGGCACTTCTTCGACAAATGCAGGTTCCGCAGCTCAAAGCAGCAGTCCGGCCAAAGAAACAGCAGGCAGTAAACAGCCTGTCGAATTTAACTTCTATTTTACCGGCTCGCAAAATGTAAAAGACCTATGGGATACGCTAATTCCTATGTTCGAGAAACAAAATGCGGATATTAAAGTAAAACCGGTTTATATTCCTTCAGGAACTGGTGCGCAGCCAACCTATGACCGCATTACGGCAGCTAAACAAGCGAATAAAGGCTCTGGCGATATCGATTTGTATGAAGATGGTTTGTCTTATGTGACACGGGGACAAAAAGATGATCTATGGGCTGCGTTGCCCGCTGACAAAATCAAAAACCTGGCCAGCGTAGATGAGAAAACGTTAAAAGATATCTCCAATATGGCTATTCCTTATCGCTCCTCTGCGGTTGTATTGGCTTATAACAGTGATAAAGTAAAAACACCTCCAACTACTTTGGATGAACTATACGATTGGATCAAGAAAAATCCGGACAGATTCGCCTATAACGATCCATCCACAGGGGGGGCAGGCAACTCTTTTGTAGCAACAGCCCTGTACAAGTTCCTGCCTGAAGAAGCTATTCATAATTCCGATCCAAGTGTAGAAAAAGGGTGGGATCAAGGCTTTGCACTGCTCAAGGAGCTAGGAAAATCCGTTTATGGCAAAGGTATTTATCCTAAGAAGAACCAAGGTACTTTAGATTTATTGACGAGCGGTGAAGTTGATATGATTCCGGCATGGTCGGATATGGTACTTGAGCAAGTGGCTAAAGGACAACTTCCCAAAACAACAAAAATGGCCCAAATTACGCCAGGTTTTAACGGAGGACCAACTTACTTAATGGTGCCTAAGCTATCGGAAAAGAAGGATGCTGTATACAAATTCCTGGATTTCGTTCTTTCACCTGAAGCACAAGGCGTGGTTGTAGACAAAATGCATGGCTTCCCAGGGATTAAGCTTTCTAGTATGTCAAAAGAAATTCAAGATTCATTCAAAGGTGCATCCGAAGGATTCCGCTCCTTCAATATCGGCGAATTGGACAAAGATATGACCAAACGCTGGCAAAGTGATGTTGCTGCGCAATGAGTAAACAAATGAAAATGGGGATACTGGGATTACTTCTAGTCATCCCCTCTTTTTTATTGCTCTTCGTCACTGTCGTCATTCCAATCATCATTTCCTTTAAAGAGAGTCTGACCAATAAATCCGGCGGCTACGATTTGTCTAATTATACGTATCTATTTACGGATAAGGTGATGCGATCCAACATCATTTTTACACTGGAAGTGACGATTGTATCGGTCATTCTCGTGCTTATTATCAGTTATGCCCTGGCTGCTTATATGAGATTTAATAACGGGACGATGGTGAAATGGATTCGCAATATGTACATGATTCCAATCTTTATCCCCTCCGTCATTGCTACGTATGGGTTAATTCAACTGCTTGGTAACCATGGATGGGTATCCCGCATTTTACTAATGCTCAATGGAGGGGAAATGCCGCGGATTATTTTCGATATGAAAGGGATTATTATCGCGAATTTGTGGTTTAACATTCCTTTTACAACGATGCTGCTTGGGTCAGCTTTATCCGCGGTCCCTAATTCTATTATTGAAAGCGCGAAGGATGTTGGAGCACGTAAATTGCAAATTTTCATACGCTTCATTTTGCCGCTCACTTATAAGACTTTACTTGTTGCCGTCACCTTTGTGTTCATGGGCGTGATCGGTTCGTTCACAGCGCCGTTTCTGATTGGACCTAACGCTCCACAAATGATAGGGGTGTCCATGGAACAAGTTTTCGGCGTATTCCAAGAAAAACAATTAGCTGCAGCGATTGCCTTCTTTACGTTCCTGCTTTGTTCCGTAATGGGGTACTTTTATATCCGCAGCATGATTACCGAAGAGAGTGCGAGGTCCCGATGAACCAACTAATTCTGGATGTACAAGGGATTGTACATCCCAATTCTTCCAAAACTCATATTTCATATCAGTTTCACTTAGGCAGTCACGTTGGCAAGCTAAGGATCCATTTTGCTTATGAGCCCAAAAATCTAGAAGATCGGGAAATATCGAAATCGATGATATTAAAGAGTATACACAAGTACACGGAGCCCAATCAGAGTGAGCGATTGCAAGCGAAATGGGAATCCTTCCTGCCGCTGAAAAACTTGATCACCCTATCCGTCGACGACCCTGAACGGCACCGCGGTGCAGGGCATCGGCACGATCCCGAACAGTTATTAGTTATAAGTGAATTGGAAGCTTCGCCCGGCTTTATCAGTGGTAAATTGCCGGCAGGCTTGTGGAACGTAACTCTAAGCTTGCATGCGATTGTTACAGAAAGCTGCCGATATACCATGCATATTCATCAAGAGGAGGCATAAGCGGATGCCTTGGATTGCTTGTGAATTACACAGTCATACTTTCCACAGCGATGGAAAACAAACACTTATAGAGCTGGCAAATGGTGCAAAAGCGCTTGGTTTCGAGTGTATAGCTTTAACCGACCATAATACGATGACGGGTTTAAATGACAAGCACGTCGTGGAACAAGAAACCGGAATTTCAATTATTTCGGGGATGGAATGGACGACCTTTTATGGGCATATGGTTACGATAGGACTGCCTAATTTTGTTGACTGGCGTTTGGCTGGCCCTAACAATATCCATAAAGGGATTGCCGAAGTCCATAGCAGCGGGGGAATCGTCGGTATGGCACATCCATTTCGGATAGGAAGTCCAATTTGTACTGGCTGTTATTGGGAATTTAACATTGAGGATTGGAACGCTATCGACTATATCGAGGTATGGTCAGGCACATTTCCTTCCATAAAAACGGACAATGAACGCGCCTACCGATTATGGACCGACAAACTGAACGAAGGCTATAAAATTGCAGCCACTTCAGGGCGCGATTGGCACGCTCAGGAGCATACGGATGAACCAGTATCGGTGACATATCTCGATATCGATGATGGGGAGGAGACTTTGACTCAACGAGCGGTTCGGGCACTTTCGGAGGGGAAGGTCTCTGTAACGTTGGGACCGCTAGTATCGTTTTCTCTTAGATCTGAAGCTGCGGTGTACGGAATAGGTGATTGCATTCCTGTGCATGATCAAAGTCATAGTTACAAGGCTCACATAAGCATAGATTATCACGTGCGTAAAGGATTATGGAATTTTCCAAAGCCCCAATACACACTTATTCTGATTGGAAATTCAGGTGTTTTGAGTGAACAAATAGTGATTGAGGATCAGCCGAATATCGTGATCGAAATTCCTGGCGACGAACTTTTATGGATTCGAGCAGAACTTCGAGCTATAGTTCGCGGAGTTCGGACTTTAGTCGCATTTACAAACGCTATATATGCCGATAGATGAAAGGAAGTTTTCGCATCATGAAGTATCGATTTCCGCTCATAACTGCTCATTGCGGCAGTATGAACACACTTGATCATACGCTGCATTCCGTACAAACAGGACTTCAGTTTGGTGCAGACGTGCTAGAGGAAGACGTTAGAGTGACTAAGGATGGCATCCCGGTTTTGGCTCATGATGATGAATGGATCACCGTAGAAGGGGAAAAATTGTCCCTCTCACAAACGAGTTTCGAAGAATTAAGAGAGCTCCGGTTTGAGGTCACGCAGGGGGAACTGCGTGAAACGATTCAAATCTGCAGGCTGGAAGACATGCTGCCGCTTATCCAAGCTTCTGGTAAAGTTGTGAATTTGGATCTGAAAGTTGACGAAAGTATCGAAACAGCCGTTGCGTTGGTGAAGAAATATGGCATGCTATCGCAAGCGTTTCTGTCCGGATGTGAGATCGAACGGGCGATGTTGGCTCAGCAGTTGAACCCGGAAATACGCAAATTGCTGAATACCGACCACAACCTGTTTAGAACACTTCCATATAGAGAAGCTATGGTACAAACCTGTGAGGATGCTCTTGCAGCCTCATGTTTTGGCATCAATATCCACCATAGTATCGTTCGTCAAGAGCTAATGGATTATGCTGCGTCCATAGATCTGCCGGTTTATGTATGGACGGTGAATGAGGAAGAAATGATGCGTACGTATGTCGATTTAGGCGTTGCATCGATAACAACACGGAATGTGGCAGGGTTGGTGCAATTGAAGCAAAGGATGCAATAAATCCCAGTATACCTTCGGAAGGATAACATTTATGGATAATCAAAAGCTAATTGCGCAGTTTCGAAAGCTTACACGCAGTACAAAATGGGAACTTACTGATAAAATCGATCTGCAATTTAACAATTACCACGCTCAAGGGATTGTTCGTATCGGGAAGCACTTTTATTTGTCCTCGGTTGAACTTATCGAAGTACCAGTTAAATACGACGAGCCCAGTCATGGTCATGATCGTACTCCAGGAATGGGAGTCGGTCACTTGTTTGTCTTTGACGATCAAGGGGAGCTTGTACATGATACGCCTTTGGGTGAAGGCAACATTTATCACCCAGGCGGTATTGATTATGATGGTAATCATATTTGGGTTCCTGTCGCCGAATACCGGCCCAACAGCCAATCGATCGTTTACAAAGTAGACCCTAGGACAATGAAAGCAGAAGAATCGTTCCGAGTCCATGATCATATCGGAGGATTGGTCCGTGAAGGTTACAATGGAAAGCTTATTGGTAATAGCTGGGGGTCACGCAAATTCTATGAATGGAACCCGAATGGGCAACTGCAGCTTGTGAAAGAAAACTCGAGCCACTTTATCGACTATCAAGATGGGCATTATGTAGGCGAAGGGAAAATGATTGTGAGTGGTATCTCTGAGCTGTCCAATCCTGCAGGGTGCAATTCCCAACCATACGAGTTGGGTGGATTAGCCCTGATTGACATGAAAACATTGGATATGATTCATGAGGTACCTATCACTGAATTTTCACCTCAAGGACACGTGATTACCCGTAATCCTGTGTACTTAGAGTCCGCTGGTCAAAAGTTGAGGCTTTATGCGGTTCCCGATGATAATGATGGCTCTTTGCTCGTATACGAAGCAAGCATTTGTGAGTAATCAAATTTGTTGCAATCCATTTAAACAGGGGGGAATTCTATTAGATCTGTATTCCTCTATTTAGGGACTTCATATCAATATTGGGATTGTCAAGGAGAGGAAGCATCTTAACACTGCTAATCATAGGAGTGAGGCACTGGTGGCAAGTTGGAACATACTCAAAAGCAAAATTGTCTCGAATCCAGCCATTACAATCTTCCTTCCCGCAAGCCCAGATTTTAGTGTTTTCCTGAGGTAGATCTTCTAATAATTTTCTTCGAAAATACAAAGTTAACTCCTCCTTAGACAAGGATAAACGACTTCATCGTCCTTTTAGGACGAGCACGTTTGTCAAGGTAGATGCGAAGCAAAAGTAAAAAACTTATACTTTCTTATCTACTTAAAAAAACTGCCCTTAACACATGTTAAGGACAGTTTGCTTTGTGTATTACAGTTTTACAACGTTCTCGGCTTGAGGACCGCGGTTGCCTTGGGCTACGTTAAATTGAACACGTTGTCCTTCGTCCAGGGATTTAAAACCATCGCCTTGAATCGCGGAGAAATGTACGAATACGTCATTTCCGCCCTCAACTTCGATAAAACCAAAACCTTTCTCTGCGTTAAACCATTTTACTGTGCCTGTTTCCATAATATATTACCTCCAAATAATTATTTAACATGTATTTTAAACAAAAAAATCACACATTGAAAAAGGTACCAATACACAAATGATCACCTTTTCAATATGTGAATTTATGTTAATCCTGTTAATATGTTTATTCTATCACACAATAGTCCACAAAGCAATCTTTAGGAGGTTCCCACATTATACTAATGGGATTCTTGAATGTTAATCGTAGGAGGCAGCGAAAATAAAAAAAGAAAAGCTCACCGTCACTGCGGCGAGAGTAGTTATTCAATTGTGTTTTTCGTTGCCTTATACAAATTTGCTACGTGCTCGTCGACCTCATCTCTTGACATGCGTAAACGATTCACAGAAGTACCATATCCAATTTCCATTAAACCTTCTTCTAATCCTTTGAAAATCCCATCTGCGAATGCATCAAGTGGTTCACCATGCGTATGCAGGCCCGCTCCACCTAATTCTGTATTCACTGCCGGAGGAGCAACTTCAATTACTTCAACAGATGTCTCAGAAAGTTGGTGTCTTAGACTCATAGTAAATGAATGAAGCGCCGCTTTCGTTGCTGAATAAATCGGAGCAATCGCAAAGGGTGTAAAAGCTAACCCAGAAGTTACGTTAATGATAGCCGCCTCATCTTTTGTTGCAAAAAATGGAGCGAACAGCATAGAGAGATGGAAAGGAGCTTCAATGTTGGTTGTGATTTCTTTATTGAAATAACTCCAATTGTTCTTCGTATCCGCGGTTAACACATTAAATCGTTGCTGGATTCCTGCGTTGTTAACTAACACATTCACTTCAGGATAGTTCGCTGTAACCCAATCAAATAACGCGACGCGATCGGATTCTACCTCCAAATTACATGCACGCGTAATAATACCAGGGAATTTTTCTTTCGCATTTTGAAGTACATGTTCACGTCGTCCACAAACAATAACTGTATTCCCAGCGCTTATAAAGCGTTCTGCAAAAGCTAATCCTATTCCAGAACTCCCACCTGTGATAAGTATAGTGTTTCCTGTAAGTTTCATTCGAGTTCCTCATTTCTATTATTTTACTTCATTTCTTTCCTGAATACGGTTTGTATACCGTGCAATTTTTACATCAATCCCTTTTAAAGCTTCTGCCATCAACGCTATTTCAGCCAGCACTGCTTGTTTGTGCTTCATCATCATTTCATGTCGATGTTCAATGGTGTTTTCTCCTTCTACAACCCAATCCATATATTGCTTAATACCACTTATTGGCATGTGCGTGTTTTTTAAACAATTAACGGTTTCAAGGAGCGCAATTTGATCTTCTGAAAATAACCGCCTGCCAGCTTCATCACGCTCGATTAGTGGTAGTAGTCCTTTTTTCTCATAATAGCGTAATGTTGATTCTGGAATATTGAGTTTGGCTGAAGCTTCGCTAATGGAACAATACTTCATCTGGAGACCTCCAAAGTAAATCTTTCGTTGTCGACAAGAATAGGATACGACTTAAACCATGGTTTAAGTCAACAATAAATATTTTTAGTTAAGAGAGCATGCACCAAAAACAGGCTGCCGGGCATCATGGCAGTCTGTTCAGCTGTGAGCATTCGTGCTCAAGAGTGTGGTGTTAAACGCTTGCTTCTTCGTTGTTCGTCCAATATATGGGCCATTTGTAAACGAACAATTTCCGATTGCGGTGTGGACCAAGCAGGGTGAGCGAGATTGCGCGTTTCCAGCGGATCCTCGGTTAGATTGTACAACTCGTATTGATCAGGAACCGGTTCAGTTTTATAAGTTACATGACAAGTGGGAGTAGATGTTTGTGAGGGATCTGCACATTCTTCACCAAACATTCGAATCGTGGCATCCCGTACACCCGGCACACTCCAGAACTGCGTGTTGTCGAAGTAACGGGTATATTTCCAATGCTGAATTGACATTCCCTGCTGTACGGGTAGATCGGCGATGACCGTCTCGATGTGATTAGGCTGAACGACAGAGGAGTATGCTTTCCCTAATGGATTGTATTGATGCTGGCCACGTGTTATATCATCATCGGTCATGAAGTAAACGGGCTCTTTGGGATCGGAGGATTCCCCAAGCTGTTTACGACCTAGTAAATATGGCGTTAAATCGCGGCCAACGAAGGGGCGGACTTCGCTGAAGGAGATCTGCAATCGATTTTGAATTCCGGGAATATCTGCATCCGCAAGTCCAAGCATCGTAGGCAGAAGGTCGACATGAGAGGTTAGCTCCGAAAAGCTTTGCCTGTGCGGGAAAAGACGCTTGTTGTGAATGAGGAAGGGCACATGAAGAACTTCTTCATAGGCACAGTACATTTTCTGATGCAGACCGCCATGAGCACCTAACAGCTCGCCGTGGTCTGAAGTGAATATGACAATGGTGTCGTCACTGAAAGAAGAGAGGATCAGCGCTTCTAAGACTTTCGTAATTTGCTGGTCAGCATTTTTTTGCAGCTGATAATATAGCTTTCGATAAAACGAGTCATTTACGATTGGCTGTAGGGCTTTAGGATAAGTATCCCGGTAGCTTGCCTGACATTGTGGCTTCGTATTCAGAAGTTCACCGATTGTGGGCGGAGCATGGACTTCCGGCATCGGATCGACTTGGAAATGAAACAATTTCGGAAGATGCTCAGTCAGCATACCATACAGTACAATATCGTGCGGATTTACAAAAGAGGCGACAACGAGCCATGGTTTTGCATCAGCATCGGTACGTTTTTGACGATCCAACGCTTCAATCAAGTTAACAGTCTCGGCGCTGTAAACGACGTCCCTGCCGCTCAAGCCTGTAGCTGCCGAAGAAGCAGAATTACGAGGATCGCGGCCATGCGGTTCCGGTCCAATCCAAGAAGAGAAGCCGTAGGCGTTCAACGGATCTGCTGACATATAGAGCTGTTCTTTCTGTGGGTACGGAACACCGGTAGCTGGATTGTAACTTGGCATATCAATATGAGTTCCTGGAACTAGAATATCTTCATACGAAATATGCCATTTGCCTTTGTAATACGTCTGGTAACCAGCCTCGCGAAAATAATTGCCCATCGTAGGGACCGTATTCGGAGGCAACCAGAACATATCGGAATCGAAAGCACTTTTCGCGATGCCGTTCGTTTGCGAGACACCATGGAGTGACGGATAATGCCCGGTAAACATCGTAGCCCGGCTTGGACAGCAGGCAGCACTACCAATATAATGACGGTGAAGTTCTACGCTATTTTCGCGCAACCGTTCGTGGGCAAGGAGATTTGAATGCCGCCAAGCTCCAATCTCAGGGCTTTCGTAGATGGGAGGATACCGCTCCTCATCGACGACGATCAGAAGGAAGTTCGGTTTGTTTATCATTTGTGCACCCCCCAAGTTAACCTGTTCTAAACCTAGATTTATGCGGGTAAGGTTATCACCATGCTGATTAAGATGGGGACTCTTCTAATTGTCCGGACACCATGTTGTCTGCTCTGCATACATAGCAGTGGAAGCCATTGGAAACCATATAGACTACATTAGTTTGTAAAGGAGTGGACTAGATGAATGACTTGATCAAGAATGCCTTCTCACTCGGGTTGGGAATCACGGTTGCCACGAAAGAGAAGCTGGAAAGCTTTGTGAATGAACTCGTGGCGAAAGGAGAAGTGGCCCCCGACGAGTCGAAGGAGTTAGTGGCGAAGCTGATTAAGAGGGGGGAGGAGCAGCAGGATGATCTCAAGCGAATCGTCCGTGCGCAGCTGCTGAAGCTGCTGGGCGAGCTGCACGTGGCAACTGAGGATGACATCAAGCGGTTAGAGCAGCGAATCGACCAACTGGAACAGAAGTCGCAGGCCTAGTTGATTATGAGGAGAAGGATACGGCAGTTGCAACGATACCGGGACATAGTTGTTACTCTGGTTCGCCACGGTTTCGGCTTCCTGGTGGAGGAGTCGGATCTGCTGCAGCGTCTGCGAATCCCGATAAGAAGGTTTCGAGTGGATGTAGATGCGGATAGCAAGTCGTTAGGGCTGCGCATCAAGAATGTCGTTGAAGAGCTTGGTCCTACCTTCATTAAGCTGGGACAGATCGCCAGTACCCGTTCGGATCTGCTTCCGGAAGATATTGTGAAGGAGTTGGAAAAACTTCAAGATCAAGTGAAGTCTATCCCGTATAGACAGGTACAGGATACAATCGAGGCGGAATTGGGACAAAGCATCGAGTCCGTCTATGGACATTTCGATGTGCAGTCGCTTGCAGCTGCATCAATTGGGCAAGTACACCGTGGCATACTGCGAACAGGAGAGCATGTGGCAGTCAAAATCCAACGTCCCGAAGCCGCGGACTCGATCAGAACCGATTTGGAAATTTTAGCGGATTTGGCAGCGCTGGCCGAACGTCGCTTTGCGTGGGCGCGGCGCCTTCAGCTGGAGATCATCATTGAGGAATTCGGGAGATCGCTCATAAGTGAGTTGGATTATACGACAGAGGCAAGGAATGCAGAGAGAATAGCCGAACAATTCAAGCATGTCTCCCATATCTATGTACCGCTGATTTATAACGAGTACAGCTCGAGGAAAGTCATCACGATGCAATATATCGAAGGCGTCCGATTGTATCAAGAAGATCAACTCCTCGTACAAGGGTACGACCGGGCGCGTATCGCCAAGCGGATCATTCAGGCATTGTTTCATCAGATCTTCGTGGAGGGGTTGTTTCATGCAGATCCTCATCCAGGGAACATTGTCATTCTGCCGGGCGAAGTGATTGCTTTTCTCGATTTTGGCATGGTAGGCCGGCTTACGGCAGAGATGAAGCTTCATTTCTCCTCACTGATCATTGCGCTTATGCGTCAGAACACCGACGGGGTGATTAAGGCGATCTACCGCATCGGACTTATTGACGAGGAAATCAATATGGCGGAACTGCGAGATGATATCGACGGGCTTAGAAAGCAGTATTACGGCGTCCCACTTAGTGAGGTAAGTCTAGGCGGAATCGTCAACGATCTGTTCGAAGTGGCGTACAAGTATCATATTCGCGTTCCTGCGGATTTTATCTTACTAGGGAAAACGTTGGTAACGATTGAAGGGGTTGTCGTGAAACTGGACCCGACAATCAGCATCGTTAAGCTAGCTGAGCCGTTCGGTCTTCAACTGATGATGGAACGATTCCGCCCAAAGAATCTGACTTCAAGTATTCTCAAAGATATAACAGATTACGGGTACATGCTGCTGAATTTACCAAGACAGTCCCGAGATCTCATTTCGATGATTAAGAAGGGAAAAATCCATCTGGACATCAGCGTGCCCGAGGCCGATGCTATCCTGCGCAAGATGGATCGCATCGGCAACCGGATCACGTTTAGTATCGTGCTCCTGTCCTTTAGCTTGCTTATGATGGGTCTCATCATCGGTTCTTCCATCATTGGCCGTTGGCCCTATTTCCTTCTTAACGTGCCGACAATCGAGTTCGGGTTTGCAGTCGCTTCGTTAATGATGATTTGGCTCCTGCTGTCGATCTTTAGATCTGGAAGATTCTAGAACGAAAAGCTACTGACAGCTTCAGGAAATTCCCTGGGACGTGAAATATGGATGAAGAGGGAATGACCCCAAAGACGAAAAGTCCCCGCACTCCATAGGAGAAGCAGGGACTTTAGCTTACATTTGTTGATTGTTCAAATATGGGCGAGGATCGATATAGTTCATTTGATTGCCAGTAATGCCTGCTGCAACGGCAAAATGCAGATGAGGTCCCGTAGACTGACCGTCATTTCCGACAACGGCAATGACTTCGCCACGGTGTACTTCTTGCCCCACGGATACATAGATCCCATCTCCATACATATGCCCGTAAACGCTCATCAAGCCATTGTTATGTTTGATGACAACCCAGTTACCGAACCCATTGGCTTTACCTGCGTAGAGTACTATCCCGTTATCAACCGCGACAATGGAAGTCCCAATAGGAGCTCCGATATCGATCCCGGCATGGAACTCTTCGCCGCGGGAGCCAAAATCAGAGGTGATCGTTTTGGAAGAAGGGACAGGCCATTCCCATGCACCTTCGCTCTGAATTTCTTTATTCAGAGCAGCCTTAAGTTGTTCTTGAACATCGGGTGCAATCTTGGAATCGACGGACGACAAATTTTCTACATCTTTCTTAACATTGTCAACTTCGCTCAGGCTTTGTTGCTGCAGCTGCTTTAATAACGTAAGACGTTCTGAGATCTTCTTTTCTTGTTCGGCTTTTGCTGCGTTCAGCGTATTTTGCTGGGCTACAAGTAAAGATTGCTGCTGCTCCAGTTCTTCTTTCATCTTCGTTAAACTTGTTTTGTCATCCATCTTTGTATCGATAATTTGCTTATCTTGGCCTAGTACCATAATTAACATGCTCATCCGATTGATAAAATCGCTAAAACTAGAAGAACCTAAAAGCACATCCATGTAAGGAATTGAAATATTTCCGCTCGTATACAAATAACTAAGTCGATTTTTCAATAGCTGATCGCGGGTATCAATATCCTTTTGAACATCGGCAATATTTTTCTGTAATGACTCCTGTTGGCTCTTCATTTTATCGATCTGAGGTTGCATTTCGCTGGCCAACTTATCATATTCGAAAACTTGCCGGTTAATTGATGTGAGCTGACCTTGAATCTCAGTTTGCTGCCCATATAGGTCATGTATAACTTGTAATCGTTGATTATATGTTGCAATTAAATCTTGGACATTCTGTTCGGGAATATCACTTGCATGAACAAAATTAATATTCGAGAACAAGATCAGAATTGTTGCTATGATAACAAGTTTCTTGGATCTCATCCTATCATCCCTTCCAGCATGAATCTATGAAGTCAATGTAGATGAAAGAATAAATTTCAACACTACTAAAAGTTTAAGACTTATAGATCAAACTGTCATTGGTATGTTGTTCCTTTCAAATTAACAATAGCCTGAGAAAATCAGGTCTATTTTTGTTTGTGAAATTTGATAATCATAATTCTTTGCCCCAATCGACACCTTCAGCATACTTTCAGTTAACTTTCATATACCTATCAGCCAAACTTAAGTAATGCTTCAGGTTAACGCCCTATACTTCTATCTATCAACATCAATCAAATAGATGGCACACGAAAGGCGGTAATCGCGTGAACGAAGATATGAAAAATATGAATAACGCAGATGATATAAAGGTTGAAAACAAGAAGGGGAGCTCCAAAGCGAGATCAATGTTTGCAGCTTTTATGGCTGGCGCGGTAGTTGTCGGTGGATTGATGTTCACATCGGATAAGATGAATCTGTTCGGGGATGTTGCCCAACCCGTTCAATCAAGCGTGGCAGCTGCTGCAGCCAACTCTTCAGCTGCTGGTGTCCAAACTGCATCGTTAACCCCAACAGGAACCAATAGTATCTCATCAATTGTAAAAGCGTCGAGTCCAGCCATTGTCAAAATCGAGACTAAAGTAAAACAAACGAATAACGGGCAGAATAGAAGAAACACATTTCAACAAGGTACTGAAAGCGGAGATACCATTGAAAATGGGATTGGTTCAGGCTTCGTTTTCGATGCAAATGGTTATATTTTAACGAATCAGCATGTAATTGATGGCGCTGACGAAATCGATGTCTACGTTCAAGGCTACGACACACCATTTACAGCAGAACTTCTTGGAAGCAGCTATGATCTAGACTTGGCTGTACTCAAAATTCAAGGGGATAAACCATTTCCTGATTTGAATATCGGTAATTCTGATGACACGCAAGTAGGGGATTGGCTTGTTGCGATCGGTAACCCGTATGACTTCGATTACTCCGTAACTACAGGCGTTTTAAGCGCCAAAGAGCGTACGATCAGCATTGATGATGAGCAGGGTACTCGAAATTACAAGCATTTGCTTCAAACGGACACAGCGATCAATCCAGGTAACTCCGGAGGTCCGCTCTTGAATCTGAATGGTGAAGTTATCGGTATCAATACTGCTGTAAACTCTGAGGCGCAGGGAATGGGCTTTGCAATTCCCGCAAGTACGATTAGTTCTGTCGTAGAAAAACTGAAAAACAACGAAACAATTCCAAAAGAGCCAGCACCATACATCGGTGTAGCTCTACAAAATATTTCAGACGATATGCTCTCAGACTTAAAAATCAACAGCTCAAAAGGTGCCGTAGTTACTGAAGTGCTGCAGGGTACACCAGCTTTTGAAGCGGGTATTCGTCAGTACGACGTTATTGTGGATGTGAATGGCACCGCAATTTCAAGCATGGATGACATTACTAAAGTTGTGAAAGCCGCGGCAGTGGGAGACAAGCTGAAAATAACAATTTCTCGTGATGGTCAAACGAAGGATGTTACGGTTGAAGTGAGGGATAGAAACGCAGCGACTAGCAATCAAAATTAAGAACCTTATCGTCAAGTAAGACACATTCTGCGAACATGCTTCGGAGCTTAAAGGAACTACAGGGCTCTATTCCCCAGAAAGTGCAGCTTTGACAGATGAGAGGGAACTACAAGGGACTATTTGGCTGAATCCTGCTGAAAAAATGGGGTTAAAGACCAAATAAGGCCCTGTAGTTCCATTTACATAAGGATTCAGGCTAATATCGCCTAAATAGTGGACATATTCCCTTAGCTTCACGTGGCCGATTGGGAGTTACCCGAGTGTGAATGAGTTTATGTCGCTTCAACTCCTTATATCATTTAGAATCTGCTTCGGGCAGATTCTTTTTTGTTTACTGGCAGTTTCATTTCATAAAGCTCTGCAATATCGAAACTGACGCTGAAAACTCTTTTGATGCAAAAGAAACGAGAAGGATTCTTCATTATTCCTCACGAAATGATTAATATCAATAATCATTATAGGGGGCCAGAAGTTGGGACAGGCAGATAATATTTACAATGATTTAGTAAAAGATATTCTTGAATATGGTATTTGGGACAAGGATCATGAAGTAAGAACAACTTGGTCGGATGGTACTCCTGCCTACACAAAAAGTTTAATTTCCAAGCAATTAAGATTTGAGAATTCGGAAGTGCCGATACTCACAACGAAAAGAGTACCTTGGAAATCTGCCATACATGAGCTTTTATGGTTTTACGTGAAAAGAACAAGTGATTGCACTTATTTGGATGAAAACCAAGTAAAGATATGGAAAGAGTGGACAAATACGAATAACAATATTGGTAAAGCTTACGGATATCAGTTGGGCAAGCCTATCATGGTAAATGGAAAGATCACAAATCAGGTCCATAATCTAATCGATCAACTTATTCATAACCCTACTTCTAGAAGGCATGTAATATCTCTATGGAATATTGATGATCTCGATCAAATGGAGCTTTATCCTTGTGTTTGGAATAATCAACGGCTTATAAAAGAAGGTTATCTCCATTTAATCGTAAACGCTCGATCAAATGACATTGGTTTAGGCAACCCGTTTAATGTGTTCCAATATTACGTTTTACAACGCATGATTTCTCAAGTCACGGGATACAAATTAGGAACACTTACGCTAAATATTAATGATGCTCATATCTATGAAAGACATATAGAACCTTTAAAAGAACAGATTCAACGATATTCATACCCCGCTCCAGAACTTTGGATAAATCCGGAAATTAAATCAATTGACGATTTTACTATTCATGATTTCGATTTAAAAAACTATGAATATCATCCATCAATTAAAATGGAGATAGCTATCTAATACTCGCACGAATTACAAAGCACATCATATACGAGAATTGAATTGGAGGCTAAAGACATGAACGAGCAAAAGGTCATTGAGTTGTTCAAACAAGCAATATTGAGCAATGATGCGGTCGCTGCGAACCGATGCCTGAACGAACATCCCTTTCTCGTTAAGCACATTAACGAACCGTGGTTTACCTTCGATACGCCTGCCATCGTCGCTGCAGCTGCAAACGGGAACCGTGAAACCTTGGACGTCTTGCTGGAGCACGGCGCTGATCTGCATGCAAAAAGCAGCTGGTGGGCGGGAGGATTCGGGGTTTTGCATCATGACCATCATGCTCTTTCCCGATATTTGATTGAACGAGGAGCTCCGGTCGATATACATGCGGCCGCAGCGCTGGGCATGTTGGATACCGTGAAAGAAATGGTCGAGCTGAATCCTGACGCTGTCAATCAGCGCGGGCCCGATGGGCAGGTTCCGCTTCATTTTGCCACTGAATTTGCAATTATTGATTTCCTGCTCGCTCACGGTGCAGATATCGATAAGCGCGATATCGATCATGGAAGCACGCCGGCTCAATGGGCGATTGTTAATGCCGTTAAATGTAGGTTTCTCATTGAGCGTGGCTCGACAGCGGATATTTTTATGGCGATCAATATCGGAGATGTGGAGCTGGTTCGCTCTATCATTCATTCCGACCCTGAGTGCCTTCAAGCTCAAGTCGGGCGGGGCCGCTTTACATCGGGGGATTCGAACGGTGGGCACATCTACGCGTACAAAATAGGCCCGAATATCCGACCGTTCTATCTTGCGGCGCGCTGCAATCATCCCGAGATCGTGCAGCTGATCACAAATCATAGTCCTTCAAATCAGCGACTGCTGCTTGCATGTTTGCAGGCCGATCCGGTAGCCGTGCAAAATCTGCTTGAGCGGGATTCGAATCTGGTAAAGTCGCTTTCGCCAGAGGATCTAAGCTTTATTGCCGATGCCGCATGGAACAATGAGGTTCAAGCTGTTCGTACGATGCTTGAAGCCGGATTCCCAGCGGATTCTCGCCGCGATCATAAAGCATTTACTGCGCTTCATAACGCGGCTATGCGAGGAAACGACGAGGCGGTAAGATTGCTGCTTGAACACGGCGCATCCGCTCATCTTACCCATGGGTACGGCGGCAATGCTTTGAATAGCTGCATGTGGGGGGCCATTCACATTCGAGATTCGGCTGGGGATTATCCGGCTGTCGCGGAGCTCCTCATTCAAGCCGGCGCTCCTTTGCCCAAGCAAGCGTCGGGCAGCGAAGCCGTTATAGAAGTGCTTGCACGTTACGGTGTCGGCGGTTCTAGCGATCGATGAGGGGATTCATGCTTCGGCTCAGACATATTGACTCAGGTGAATTGGCAGGATGTACGACGCGCGTTTTTTATCGATTCTTGCGCTTACCCAGGAAATAAACAAATAAAGGTCCGTTTCATCCTTTTAAAAGATGAAACGGACTTTTTTTATTCGAATTATTTTCTAAATGTAAAATTTATTTCTTGATATAAATAAAAATCGTATGCTACACTATTTCCATAATATCTCAATTTAATACCAATTTATGGTACTAAGGCAGGTGAGCATTCAATGCAAGACCCGTTACGCATTGGAGTGGTCGGTGTTTATCACGAAACGAACACCTTCGCACCCGTAATGACCCATTGGGATGATTTTCGCCATTGCTTCACGCTTGGAAGAGATGCCTTCATGGCATTATTCGAGCATACCCAAACGACAATGGGGGGAGTCATTGCCGCATCGATTCAAGAGGAGGTTTCACTTGTCCCGGGTCTGTACACGTCTGCTACACCAAATGGCATCGTATCTGAAGAAGCAGCTCATTTAATTTTGGAGCAGTTAACACGTTCAATTGAGCCGAATCTTGACGGGCTGGTAGTGATTCTTCATGGGGCTATGGTTTCCGAGCAGTGTTTCGACATGGAGGTTGCCATCTTGGAGGCTGTCCGTAACGTGATTGGTGAGCAAATTCCTATTGCGGTTACTGTAGACCTTCACGCCAATCTTGGTGGAAAGATGTCTCAATTATGCAGCTTGCTCGTCGGATACGATACTTACCCGCATATTGATGCCTATGAGTGTGGAGTGGAAGCACTACAGTTGTTAGTTCGTCAGATTCGCGGTGACATTCAACCCGTAATCGCCATTGCTAGACCGAACATGCTCGTAGTACCACAAAAAATGATTACGACAAAAGGTATCATGAAGACGATCATGGAAGAGGCTTTTTTTATGGAGACAGACCCTGAGGTTCTTAACGTGACCGTCTGTGGTGGATTTCCATACAGTGATGTGCCTATTGCTGGAATGTCTTTTGCGGTAACGACGAATGGGAATGAAGCCTTGGCACACAGTTATGCAGAACGGCTGGCTAAACTTGCATGGACTCTTCGAGAAGAGTTTCTCTTTCAAGAAATAGAGGTCGAACAAGCGATGAGACTAGCCATGGATGCCAAAGAGGGACCCATCATCCTTGTTGAAGCATCGGATAATGTAGGCGGAGGATCTCCAGCCGATGGTACGCACTTGTTACCTGAGCTATTAAAGCTTCCCTTCCGAAGTTTAATTTTTATTCGTGATCAGGAAGCGGTTTCTGCTGCATGCCGGCAAGGCGTGGGAACTGTGATTTCATGCGCGATAGGTGGGAAAAGCGATAGCTTACACGGAAGCCCCGTTCCTATTAAAGGGAAGATTAAGCTGCTTTCCGATGGGATGTATAAGCATAGAGGGCCATATATGAAAGGGACCTTGGCTCATATGGGGAAAACCGCCGTCATTGAAGCCAATCAGGTTACGGTTGTCCTCACGGAAGAACGAGTTCCCCCATGGGATATTGGGCATGTCGAATCCATAGGATTGAATCCGGAAGATTTTCATCTGATCGTGGTCAAATCGGCCGTAGCCTGGATAAGCGCTTTCGGACCTATCGCCAAACAAGTCATCGAAGTAGATACCCCAGGATGTTGTACCACCTCGCTGCATCGTCTTACCTATCGTCATGTTGCAAGACCCGTCTTTCCATTGAATTCCCCAGAGAAGGAGCATGCCCAATGAACCGATATCTACAATCTAAAGAGAGATTGCAAGAAGCGAGAGCTTATGTGGCTGGGGGTGTAGCTAGCAGCCTCCGAGCTTCGATGAAACCGACGCCGTTGTATGTGCAAAAGGCATATGGAGCTAGAATTCAAGATGTGGACCAACATGAATATATCGACTATATGTTGGCGTACGGTCCTCTGATTCTAGGTCATGCTCATCCTGCTTTTAACGAACAAGTGTACGAAGCTATGCAAAAAGGCAGTACGTACGGTTTACAGCATGAAGGTGAAATCCGATTGGGCCGCCGCTTAACCGAAATACTGCCCTGTGCGGAACAAGTTGCGTTCAGTGGATCAGGTACTGAAGCAGTCATGCTGTCACTGAGATTAGCTCGAGCCTATACTGGAAAGACCAAAACGGTTCGTTTTTATGGCCATTATCATGGTTGGTCGGATGCGATTTTCACTTCGTTTCCAAGCCCGGACTTTTCCTCACCTGGTGCTGTAGAAGCTACAGAGGATATAACCCCGGGAACAGGCGGACAGAGTCTGAATAGTCTACAGGATCTGATTCTCCTGCCATGGAATGATCCGGAAGCATTGGAAGAGACATTGACGAGATATCAGCATGAAATCTCGGCCGTTATAACGGAGCCGGTAATGTGCAATTCCGGATGTATTGCCCCCAAACCGGGGTATATGGAGAAAATGAGGGAATTAACGACAAGACTCGGCATCGTATTAATATGGGATGAGGTGATTACCGGATTTCGACTAGGATTAGGTGGCGCCCATGAGCGATTCGGGATTCAACCTGACCTTGTTACGATCGGTAAAGCGATGGCAGGAGGGATTCCCTTAAGCGCAGTAGCCGGTAAGAGAGACGTCATGCGACTCATAGAAGAAGGAACGGTCATGCATCTTGGTACATTAAACGGAAACAGCCTGGCTACAGCCGCGGGATTAGCCGTGATCCATGAGCTGTCGAAAGCGAATGGGCAAGCGTTCAAAGACATGGAGCATACATCGACGATGCTGACAGAGGGTATTCGTTCGATTCTGAAGGTTAATGGACTCCAAGCGGTTGTGAATCAACTGGGTCCAGTTTTCCATTTGATGTTTATCGATAAGACGGAAGTATCTGATTTCAATACGTTCAACCTCCGTGATACGCAGCTTTATACACGATTTGCCGAAGAAATGTTACACGAGGGCATACTCGTTCGTCCCAATGGACTTTGGTATGTGTCTACTGCACATGGGGAGAAGGAAGTACAGGAGACATTGCTAGCCGTAGAGCGGGTTGCAGAACGGATCGCCGGTCATAAGTAGATTTAACGGAACCCTACTCGTTGGGTACTTTGGAATGATGGAAGGAGTGAAGTAAGTTGAAACAGACTATCGCAACCGATGAGTCAACTGGAAAGCCTTTTTCTTCCGCTATACTAGCGGGGGGCTTCGTGTTCGTATCCGGTCAAGGAGGGCTAGACCCTGAGACTGGCCAAGTCGTAAGCTCTGATTTAAAGACCCAGACATTGCAGACGCTTGAGAACATTCAGCGTATTTTGCAAGAAGCTCATGCCACCCTAGCGGATGTGGTGAAAGTGAACGTTTATTTAAAAGAACGATCACATTATGAAGAATTCAACCAGGTGTACGGAAGTTATTTTGCCTATCCCTATCCTGCTAGGACGACAATCTATTGTGATTTGAATTTCGATATATTGGTAGAAATCGATGTCATCGCGCTTTCACCGAAAAGGGTGGATAATCAATGAGTACAACGGATAAATCGAGCACAACGGTCAAATCGGCTGACCGTGTTCTAGATATTTTTGAGTTGTTTGCGGAAGCTGAAGTACGTGAATTAAGCTTGATGGACATCACACGCCGGCTCGAGCTTCCAGCAAGCAGTGTATTTAAAATTTTGCAAAATCTCGTTCATCGTGGTTATTTGGAGAAGGATGAGAACGGGAAGATGTTTCATCTTGGTTATAAAATCTTTCAAATCGGAGCCAAATACGCACAGCATACGAACTTAACCACTGAATTTCAATATATTGCTGGGCAGATCGTAACTGAAGTGAATGAAGCCGTTTATTTATCGATTCGGAGCGACAGGAACATCTTGTATATCGCTGAAAAACAAAGTACACATCATGTGCGCTTCGTCTCGCATTTGGGTATGAAACTGCCGCTTCACACTACTGCAATGGGAAAGCTATTTTTAAGTGCTATGAGTGACAAGGATGTAGTGGAGCTTTATCGGGAGCAAGAACTTGGACTACTGACCGATCAGACCATTTCTGAGCCGGAAAAATTATTGGAGCAGTTAAAGGAGATTCGTCGGGAAGGCGTGGCTTACAGCCAGGGGGAAGCGGTACAAGGCATAAGATGTGTAGCTGCCCCCATTCTTAATGCGAATCAAGAAATGATTGCCGCGATGAGTATTTCAATTCCAACAACACGGTGGAAGGAAGATACTTGGAGCCAAATGACAGAGTTAGTCACGCAAGGAGCGAAGAAGCTTACTTCGATACATTATTACCAACCTACCTAGAAGCGTGTTTCTGTGAAAAACAGGTTGAGGAAACCAGATAGGGGCTGAATTTGGGTCTATCCTTCGGTGAATTGCTTCCTCAACTCCAGCGGAGTGAACCCGTTCATATCCTTAAATACTTTATCAAAGTAATTAACATTACAGAATCCTGTGCGTTCTGCAATTTGTGTGATAGTTAAGTCTTGTTCGATCAGCAATCGTTTGGCCATTTCTACCCGATAGCGGTTGATGTAGTTGATCGGTGTGAGTCCAGTTACCTTTTTGAAAAATCGGGTAAAGTGAAAGGGGCTCAAATTTACCAGCTCACCGAGGGTGTTGGTATAAATCTTTTGAGCATAACAGGATTCTATAAAATCAATGGCAGGTTTGATCCGTTTGTAATGATCAAAGCTTTTGTTCAAGTCTTTCGAAAGAGTCTGCTCTTGCTGATAGCTGCGAAGCATAGGGATCATCATGCGATACAAGGATGACTTGATGATAAGCTCACACCCAATATCTTGTGTCACGTATTCTTTGTATGCGATTTCAAAATGGGTGTTCAGTTCATTCCATAACGGATGTGAGGGGAGAATGGGTTCCAGGATAGGTGCGGTTTGAATGAATCGGGCGTATAAATGCTGTAATTCGGATTGCTCAAAGGAACCGGATAATAAAGACATATCGAATATCATCCCATGGATGGTGCTGCTTTTGCCGTTTAACGATTGCATCGAATGAATTTTGCAGCTATTAATAAATAAAATAGCCGGCGCGCTCGCCACAAAGGTTCGATTGTCGATATGAATTTGAACTTCTCCTTCAATAATCTGTATAAACTCGAGGTGTTCGTGCCAGTGCGGTCTTACCAAGTGAAAACAGCTAATGACTTCAGTCATTCGTAAAGGGAAGCGTCTACCTTCGAAGGGTTCAATTTTCTTCAAAGCATCCAATGCTGCCCACCCGCCTTATCTATCAGATGATACTGAGTATACCATAGTATATACCGTGCCGAAACGAAGAAAAGAGCAAAATCTTGTAATGAAAGCGCAAATTCTTCTATAGAACCCGTTATCTGAAGTACGCGATAATAAAATCAATAAAAGGGTTCATAGGGGAGAGAGCAAATTTGATGAGCAAGATGGCGCTGTATGTGCAGAAAAATTTACCGGATCTGTGGAAAGAAGGTGCACTGTTTGCTTTCTCCGGTTATGACGGGCAGACGGATTCGAATTCTCAATTCGTTGCTACCGTGGGAGCTAAAGAATACAGCTTACTCTTTCATACACCGAAACGAAGATGGTTGCATTTTCGCGTTCCCCACTCAGGCGATGTTCGGATCGCCACAGGAGACGTGTTGTTAGCCGAACTTGCGGAAGGACCGCTGTTGGCTGTTTATCAGAGCTGGCATACGCTTATTGGAACGGCTCCTTCGACAGTTGACATCCGACTAAGCTTTGAAGAAGAAGATGGAGGCAAAGCTTGGACAAAAGATAAGCTTTTCATTACGGAAGCAGCAAATGGAAAGGATGTCATCGTTCTGCTAAGAGACAAGGAACGATGGGCATTAGCTTACGGAAGCCAGCTAGATGAAGCGATCAGCCGGGTAGTGAACGGAATGACTTTCGATTCCTGGGAGGAAGCTGAAGCCAGACTTCAATTTTATGAACGTGTCCCCAGACTGAGTGATCCATTGAAGGAACGGCTGCTTCTGAAATGTTTTAGTGTGATGAAAGTCAATACGCTTGCTCCTGAAGGGGTTATTCGTCAGCACTGGTCCACGCCTGACCGTGTTCCTCACCAAGCGATGTGGCTATGGGACTCCGTATTTCATTCGTTTGCAATGAATGTTTTGGACCCCGAGCTGTCCTGGGAATTTCTTAAATCCGTACTGGATACACAGCGCGAGGATGGAATGATTCCCCATACCTTCAAAGTAGACGGATCAGGCTCTGGCATGACCCAGCCGCCTTTACTGGCGTGGGGGGTCTGGGAGAACTACCTTTATACGAAGCAAAGTTCCCACTTACGCTATGCACTCCCTATACTCGAGCTTTATGTAAGTTGGGATATAACGAATCGAGACCGCAATGGGAATGGATTGCTGGAATGGATGATTGAAGGTAATCCACAATGCCGTTCCGGTGAATCAGGTATGGATAATTCCCCTCGGTTCGATCGTGCGGCTGTATTGGATGCCGTTGATTTTTCCGTATTCGCTGCCCAGGAGGCACATTACATCGGGTTGATCGCCGGTGAGCTCGGAGAAAATGAGCTAGCTCAACATTGGCAGCGACAAGCGGCTGATCTAAACGATCAAATTCAATCGTTACTCTGGGATGAGAGCGAGGGATTTTATTTCGATCGAGACATGGACGGGAACTTTTCTCGGGTGAAAGCGGTAAGCGGATTTCTACCTTTGCTCTTGGATCATTTACCCCAAGAACGTACAGAACGATTGATATCGATGCTGCAGAATCCAAGTCATTTCCAAACAAGATTCCCTATTCCAACTACAGCAGCGTCTGAAATCACGTACAGCACGGACATGTGGAGAGGTCCTGTTTGGATGAATATGAACTATCTCGTCTACACCGGCCTTAAGAAGCAGGGGAGGCAAGCGGAAGCAGATCAACTTGCTCAGCAAAGTATCCAAATGGTGCAAAAATATTATGAACAATACGGTGTCATTTTTGAGTATTTTGATTCTGCGGATCAAGTGCCTCCAATAGACTGCGATCGGAAGGGACCTCCAACAGGTACATATAATATTCGTAAGAAGATGGACGTGGTCAGAGATTTTCATTGGTCAGCAGCTTTGACGGCTTGCCTATTATTGGAACAGGTATAGGGGGAACCACAGTGGCTCAGTTAAGCGGAAAAGTGATTCTAGTTACAGGAGCGCTGGGCAAGCTGGGTTTGTCAGCCGTTAGGTTGTTTCTTGAGAGGGGAGCCAAGGTCGTAGCGACGGATCTTGCCGCACCCGAGGATGCGAACCTAAGGTTGAATGAACAAACCATCGCTTCGTTTCTCCCAATGGCATTTATGTACATCCAATCGGATGCGCGAGACGAGAAACAGGTCACTTTTGCGCTAGAATGTGTTCAGAATCAGTGGGGGCGATTGGATGGCTTATATCATAATGCCTATACACAAATATCCAAACCTGCTATGCAGCTCACACTGGAGGAATGGAATCAAGTTCTACTCGGAACCTTGACAAGTACGTTTCTGATGAATAAATATGCTCTCCCTCTTCTGATTGAATCGGGTGGAGGCGCCATTCTTAATACCTCTTCCGTCTTAAGTCATAAGGTGAGGCCGACCTGTCTCGCTTATGGTGCTGCCAAGGCAGGCGTCAATCAGATGACCCGTGTGATAGCAGCTGATTACGCCAACAGGGGGGTTCGAGCTAACGCGCTGCTGCCGGGAGACATCAAGACCGAAGAAGCACTAAGCACACTTCCTTCTTCCTTTAAGGAAGCTGTTGCCAAACAGACGCCGCTCGGCCGCTCGGGTACGCCTGATGAAGTTTCGGAGTTGGCAGCCTTTCTGCTTTCCGATGCTGCTTCTTATATTACTGGCGCTCTAATTACAATTGACGGGGGATTTGCGCTATGAACGATTTATTGTTTCATCACGGAACACGAGAAACGTTAAAGCGGCAAGCGCAGGAGGGGTATGCCGTGGTGGTTCCACTTGCCGCGACGGAGCAGCACGGACCTCATCTTCCGGTATTTACTGACAGTATGATAGGTGAACATATAGCTTTTGAAGCCTGCAAGAAGGCTGCGATGTCCACGAAGTTATTATTGGCCCCAACACTTGTTGTTGGGTGTTCCCAGCATCATTTGGCTTACGGCGGTACCCTATCATTCTCCTCTTCCACTTATCTTCTCATGTTGAAAGAAATAGGGGAAAGTCTAGTGAGCGGTGGTTTTCGTAAAATCATTTATCTTAACGCACATGGTGGCAATGAGCCCTTCATGCATCAGGCTGCCCAGGATCTAGCCGTACAGCATGACATTTGGACCGCTTCTGCCTCTTACTGGAGTTTATCTCGATCCGCCCTTATGGAGATTCAGGCGCAAGAGATGGGAATGGTCCCGGGTCACGCCGGAGGTTTCGAAACATCGTTGATTGCTTCCCTTGCAGGGCATCTGATTCGCAGTGATACTACGGATAGCCCGAAGCATCCGCAGTGTTCTTGGATTAATGCCGGTCCTCCAGGGTCTTTCGTCGGTAAACACAGCTACTTAACCGGAGTGGATGGTTATACGGATTCCGCTCTCCCGGCTGATGCAGCTAAAGGTTCCATGTACTTACAAGCCATAATTGAATCGACTGCCCATTGGCTCGTACAAGTCGGCAATTGGATGAATGAAGGAGCGGAAGTTACCAAATGAATGCGCGGAGCGAAAGAAAAAAAGTGGCAGCAATCGTAACTGAATACCGTCCTGATTCCCATGCGGAAATGATCATCGGGCGACTGCTGGGCCTGTTCGGGTATACCCCGCAGATCGAAGTGGTTTCGCTGTATTTGGATCAGATTCCTTCGAATGATATGGGTACTGCAGAAGCGCATACGCGAGGTATTCCCGTTTATGCCTCCATCGAGGGGGCTATTGCCGCTCCACACGTCGGCGTTCTAATTGATGGCGTTCTTTTGATTGGTGAGCATGGCGAATACCCGTGGAACGAGAAGCGTCAAAAGATGTATCCACGCCGCCGCTTTTTTGAAGAAACATTTCGTGCATTGGATCGTTTAGGACTTAACGTACCTATATTTAATGATAAACATCTATCTTATCGCATGCAGGATGCAGAGTGGATTTACGGAGAACTGACGAAGAGAGGACTGCCATTTCTGGGGGGATCCTCTATTCCGCATACGCCTCAAGTACCTAGTTATTCTTCCGAGCAATTAATTCAGGTGAAGGAGATTTTCGTGATCAGTTGGCTTGGAATCGAGTCTTATGGCTTCCATGGCATGGAGGTGCTGCAAGCAGCCGCCGAACATAGACAAGGCGGTGAGACCGGTATCCGTTCGGTTCAAGCTCTGGAGGGGCGCTCTGTCTGGGCGGCAATGGATCGGGGGGAAGTTCCCGAGGAACTAATGATTCAGGCACTAAGCACGGTTAGCGATATTCTGCCAGGTCATCCGAGGGATCATGTCGACGTACCTGTCTTGTTCATTATTACATATAGCGACGGTTTGAAAGGCTATGTTCTTCAGCTTCAACGTTTTATTAGGGAGTGGGGAATTGCTTTCCGTGATGCGAGTGGAGAGATTACGGCGGCCCGCTGTGAAAGCGGAAGGGGGCGTCCTTACAACCATTTCGAGAATTTGACAAGACTGATCGAGCTAATGGTGCTGACCGGTTGTTCACCAGTTGCTCCGGAACGAACTTTACTCACAACCGGCATGATTAATTTGGCCATGGAATCACTTCATCTAGGAAGAAAAATAGACTCCCCGCAACTCCGTTCGATCAGCTATTCTCCAGCTGAAAACTTCGTATTATAAAAGGGATTCTGTGTTGCACGTAAATTCAAATTGAACCGAGGAGAAGACAAAATGAGTGCTTTTTCAAATTTGTATTATTATAAGCCAGATCAGTCTCTACCTCGTCAACCTATTCGTATCGAGGCTGATCTTTGTATCTACGGAGGTACTCCAGCAGGCGTAGCAGCAGCTATTCAAGCAAGTCGCATGGGACTCAAAGCGGTGATTGCTGAATTCAGCCAGCATGTCGGAGGAATGACGTCAAGCGGTCTCGGACGTACGGATGTCGGCAACATACTGGCTATTGGTGGGATTTCCAGTGAGTTCTATCAAGCTTTGGGGCAGCACTACGGCAGCGAAGAGCCGGATGGAAGGACTTGGGCCTTGGAACCTCACGTGGCGGAACGGATCTTCATGGAGTGGTTACAGCAAGCAGGGATACCTGTGTATTTCAAGCAGCATTTAGACACCGTTGAACTTCAATCAGGACGCATCACGCAAATCAAAATGGAAGATGGAAATATATACACAGCCCCTATGTTTATAGATGCATCCTATGAAGGGGATTTGCTAGCTCGCGCTGGCGTTTCCTATCATGTGGGTAGAGAATCCAACACAGTGTATAAAGAGATATTGAACGGGATTCATTTTGGTCATCCCAAACATAACTTTACGGCATGGGTAGACCCATATGTGATAGAAGGGAAAATAGATAGCGGTCTGCTTCCAGGAATCACCAACGCAGCGCCCGGCGTGCAAGGTCAGGGTGATGAATCCGTTCAAGCTTACAATTTCCGAATCTGTTTGAGCAGTAACCCGGATAATCAACTTCCTTTCCCGGAACCGCCTAACTACAATCGCGACGAATTCGCATTACTGGCGAGATATATTCGTAACGGAGTCTGGGATGCATTGAAGCTCAACAAGGTGATGCCGGGCGGTAAGAGTGACCTGAATAATTGGGGAGCAATCTCGACCGATTATATTGGGCAAAATTATGCGTGGCCTGAGGCGAGCTATGCGGTTCGCGAGCAGCTCTTTCAAAAGCATCTTCACTATAATATGGGAATGCTTTATTTTCTAGCAAATGATGACACGATTCCGGCAGCGATTCGAGCGGAGGTTAAGACGTGGGGGCTTCCGGCTGACGAGTTTACCACTACGGGCGGATGGCCGCATCAACTCTATATCCGTGAGGCGAGGCGTATGATTTCAGACGTTGTTATGACCGAGCATCATTGTCGCCACTTTAGGACTGAGGAGGATTCGGTTGGGTTAGCCGCCTATACCATGGATTCGCACAACTGCAGGCGTTTGGTTCTAGACGGTCGGTGTATAAATGAAGGGAATGTTGAAATCAGTCCCAATGGGCCTTATCCGATTTCGTATCGAGCTATTATTCCGAAGGGGGAAGAGTGCACGAACCTTGTCGTACCGGTATGCTTGTCTTCCTCGCATATTGCTTACGGCTCCATTCGAATGGAACCTGTTTTTATGATTCTTGGCCAATCTGCTTCTACGGCAGCCGCTTTGGCAATTCAGCATCAATGTGCGTTGCAGGATTTGGATTACGGACTTCTGCGTGAACAGCTGCTGCTGGATGGTCAAATTCTTCATGTGAATTCATAATTGATTCGAAATTGTTCTTAATGGGAGGTCATACTCATGAGCAAGAAGACAACAGTTGTAGGATTTATGATAGCTCTATTACTCCTCACTGCCTGTTCAACCGGTAAACCAGCGGCTACTAAACCTAGCGATGCAGGCGGAACTGCAACAGCAGCCCCCTTGAAGGATGTTACTCTGAAAATTGGCTTGCCCGGCGGTTATGACATTACCAGCAAGAAGATCATAACTAACTTCCAATCTAAGTACCCGAACATTAAGCTGGAAATCGAGGAAACGCCATGGGCGGATTTTGTAACCAAAATCGTCACTCGCATTGCTGGAAATAATCCCCCAGATCTTTGGCTGCAAGAAAATGCGGTTGTTCTCGGATATGGTAAACGTGGAGTTGCAGAAAATCTAGAACCGTACATCAAGCGGGATCTGAAGACTGACGATTATGTGAGTGCTCTTACATCCGCCAAATTGGACGGCAAAATTTACGGGATTCCGCACGGTATCAACCCTGGCGCGCTGGCCTTTAATAAACAGATTTTTAAAGATAATAATATCCCCTTTCCAACGGACGACTGGACTTATAATGATATGATTGAAACTGCCAAGAAGTTGACGAAAGACACCAACGGGGATGGAAAAGCGGATATTTACGGCTTCCAGACAGGAAATAATATCACGCTAGGCTGGCTGCCCTGGATGAGAGCGTTTGGCGGTTCCTCGCTCGACTCAACCTTATCCAAAGCGAATTTCACAGATCCCAAATCGATTCAAGGGCTGACGGCGTGGTCCGACACGATCAATAAGCTGAAAATTAGTCCAACGAGAGAAGCTGCTAACACCGGCAAATTTTTCGAAAACGGGAAGGTGGCTATGACGTTCTTCCAGTATGCAACCCAGGTTTCACTCAATAAAAACAAACCGGATCTTGATTGGGACACCGTCAAGATGCCGATCGGTATGGATGGCAAACGTTTCGTTCCGATGGTAGTGAACCAATGGATTCTTTATTCCAAGTCGAAGCCCGAAGTGAAAGAGGCAGCATGGACGTTCCTCAAGTACTATCTGAGTGATGAGGGGCAGGAATTACTTTCGGAAAGCGGCACAAGCTTGCCAGTGAAGAAAACAGCTCTGGCAGAGCTAGAGAAATCCACTACAAAACCGCTCAACAAGAAGGCCTATACGAAAGGGATTGAAGAAGCGGGTGGTACGCTGGATGAGAACGCATCCTGGAACGAATGGCGAGCGGCGGCCGGACCGATCTTGAACGATATTATGGATGGTAAGCGGACTCCGGAAGAAGGCGCCAAAGAAATTCAGCAAAAAGTCCAACAAGTGCTCGACGATAACAAATAACCGGCTTGGACTTGGAAAGGGGTGTTCCGATGCGCAAACAAGGCTGGTGGGGTTTCGTCTTCACCGTACCTTTTGTCCTGCAGCTGCTCATTTTCTTCTTGTTCCCTTTCGTATTTTCACTCTATTTAACGTTTACGAAGTGGGATTTATTCAACCCGCCGCAATGGATCGGACTGCGTAATTGGAACCAATTCCTACACCTGAAAGTCTTCTGGCTTTCCATGCGTAATGTTGGCTATTTTGCCGTGCTGTTCGTTCCGCTGCAGACCTTCACCGCGCTCATTCTAGCTTATCTGCTCAATCAGCAGATTCGAGGCAAATCATTGTTCCGGATGATATTCTTTCTCCCTGTGATCACGCCTTGGGTCGCAGGGGGAATGATCTGGTTATGGATTTATAACAATGAATATGGCCTGCTTAACTGGATTCTACATACTTTGGGGCTCCAACCCATCGATTGGATACGCAGCGGCAAATGGTGGTTAGTGATTGGTTCTATCGCATTAGTTAACATCTGGAAGGGTGCCGGTTATTCAATGGTACTCATTCTCGCAGGCATGCAGAATATTTCAGAGGAAATGCTCGAAGCAGCACGGATGGATGGAGCATCAGGTTGGACGTTATTTTCGAAAATAACGATTCCAATCGTGTCTCCAATGGTGTATATGGTCATGATCCTCTCAACCATCTCTGCCTTTCACGCATTTGACGTGTTTCTTGTCATGCTAGGGGACGTCATTTCTGTCGCAGACCGGAATATGGTGCCGAACATCCTGATTTACCGCGATTCCTTCCTAAACTTCAAAATGGGCAGCGCATCCGCGATGGCTTGGGGACTGTTCCTGATTATACTGGCTATCACCATTGTACAGAAAGTGACGGAAAAGAGGTGGGTGCATTATGAATAAAACGTACACCGGCCTGAAAATTACCGCTTATGCGATATTAGGCATCGGGTCTATCATCATGCTTGTGCCTTTCCTGTATATGCTTTCGACATCTTTGACAGCAGCAGGCTCGGAGCTAACCCTGCCCCCCAAACTGATACCTGAACCGATAGTATGGAACAATTTCAAGCGGGTATGGATTGAGGTGAACTTTCTACAGTACACGATGAACAGCACCTTTGTCACCGTCATGGATTTAATCGGAACCGTAGCTTCCTGTGCGATCGTAGCTTACGGGTTAGCGTTCTTTCAATTTCGCGGCAGGAACCTGATTTTCTTAGCGATGCTTGGTACGATGATGCTGCCATCCCAAATTACGATGATCCCAACGTATTTTATTTGGAAATCGGTCGGTGCGCTCGATACGTACTACCCGCTCATTCTGAGGAGTTTTCTCGGCGGGGCCTTTGGCATCTTCCTGCTGCACCAATTTTTTAAGACGCTTCCGAAGGAGCTGTATGATGCAGCTTGGGTAGATGGGGCAAACCCCTGGAAAATTTTCTGCAAGATTTACCTTCCTTTAGCGAAACCTGCTCTATCGGCACTAGCTGTTTTCACCTTTATCAGCGCCTGGAATAACACACTTGAACCACTTATTTACTTGCAGGATAAAATGATGTTCACGCTGCCTCTCGGACTGCTGTTTCTGAAAAACGAAGTTCAAAACCGAATGACGTTAATCATGGCTGGTGCCGTTATTACAATCATACCCGTGCTTTTCGTTTTTCTATTTGCTCAAAAATACTTCGTTCAAGGGATTGCTTCGACTGGATTGAAAGGCTGACTAGACTGAAACCCTACGAATTGCCCGAAAATTGGGAAAAGGAGAGTGATTACAGCGATGTCTAAACAATCTAACAAATCAAATGAATTTGAAGAAGCTGCCATTCCAGTGGATATAGAGGAAACAATAGAGCGGGAAGAAAAGAGGGAGCCATTAATTAGCCGAAGAAAGCTGCTAACCACGCTAGGACTGGGGGGAATTGCTGCTGTTTCTACAGGATTATGGGAGGCAGCGGGAAAGTCCACCGCCTTCGCCAGTGATCAATCGGTAACCGGTTCCGTATACGGTATAGCCCAAAAAAACCGTAAGAAGGAGCTGCTTGACATACTGGACATGCATTTCTGCCTCTCAGTCAAGCTGGAGGATCTAAGGGCCGAACTTGAACCCGATCCGATGTTGGCTTATTACGTAACGAATGAGATGCAGGAAGGGTTCTTCCGTTATGACCCGAATGACAATACAACTCCAGATAATACGGGAACCATACTCGTGTCATCCAACGGTAAGCGGTTCAAACGCATCTACGGGGATACACTTATCGCTTCCTGGTTTGGTACGAAAGGGGATGGCATAACGAACGATACGCTGGCTTTACAGCTGGCTTTAAATACTGCTTCCGGTCACAAGTTGTTTATTCCCAAACAGCGTGCAGGCTTTTACTTAACGGGGCAGCTGTTCATTCCAAGCCAAATTGCAATCGAGTTCGAGCCGGGGACTATTATACAAGCGGTAGATACGCTAAGCAAAGTAGGTCCCGTTTACGAACGATTAATCCGTATCAAAACCGTTAAAGACGTATACATCAACGGCAATGGTGCCACCTTGCGTATGAACAAGACGGCGTATACGTCAGGTGAACAGGCTCACATTTTCGATATTAGCGGCTCCGAGAACGTTGTAATCGAGAACATAAATGCCAATGACAGCGGTGGTGACGGGTTTTATATCGGGTATTTCGAATCGACGGTGGCTTTCTGCCGAAATATTGTGCTCCGTAACTGTCGGGCGGACAATAACCGAAGACAAGGATTGTCCGTTATCTCCGTAGACGGTCTCACTGTGGAAAATTGCCGCTTCTCCAACACGAAAGGGACGGCTCCGCAGAGCGGAGTTGACATTGAGCCGAACGGCCAGCTCGATTTGCTGAAAAATATTCGGTTTATACAATGTGTATCGGAAGGGAATACGGGGCGAGGCTTCCTAGTCACCTTATTGAAACCAACGGCTGCCAGTGAGCCCATTGATATCATTTTTGATCGCTGCAGAACGAAAGGCAATTCATTTGGTTTCTCAATGAACTATGGAGGAGATGGTACGAAAGCCGTACAAGGTGAGATCAAATTGATCGATTGTATGGCCGATAGCGAGCAGTACGCAGGGTTTTCGGATTTATCTTTCTCGGCGGACAGCGCGAAGCGTTCTTATATTCGCTGCCGGGCGATCAACTGCAACACGGTTAATCAACCGGACGATCCCTATGGTTATGGTTCCTCGTTCATCGTCACAACAGTGCCAGCACAGACGAGAACCGTCATCGGCAATGCGGTCTATACGGACTGTGAATCCATTGACACACGGCAGGTTCCGCTGATTAAACGAGGATTTACTTTAAAGAAAAACAAGACAGAAATCATACGGAACGTAGCCTACTTCAACTGCACTGTGAAAGGTGGAGGGCAAAGCATCTATTCTATAGACCCCGCGTCAGAAGACCTTCATGCTGAAAAACATCCGCTGCCCATTCAAGCTTTTCCGTCTTCCGGAGCCGTCAAGTTCGACTACATAGGCTTCAAAATTACCAACGCCGGCGCAGCCGGAGAGGTTAATCTGACACTGCCAACGGCAAAAGCAGCTGTTACCTATACGTTCTTTGTGGAAGCAGCCTATCGACTTAACCTGGTAACACAGCCTGGAAAGACGATTCTGACACCAAATGGAGGTAAGACCCTCATCGGTACCGACATGCCGGGCAATTCCATCAAATTGTTGGGACGGACAGACGGTCAGTGGGAAATTGCAAGCAGTGTAGGGGATTGGTTGTTATAGAAGTTTTGCACTTATTGTATGTATTCTAATTGTAAAGGTTGTAGCAGCGAATGCAGCTGTGGTAAGATTTGTCTAGACAATTGAATCGTATCGAACACTAGGGGTGCTTTAATAGCTGAGAAAGACGTTGGTCTTAACCCTTACACCTGATCTAGGTAATGCTAGCGAAGGGAAGTGGTTTTTGTCGTTTGGATGTATAACGTAACGCAGCCACTTTCTATTAGAAAGTGGTTTTTTTGATGTTCAGCCATTAGGAGGAGATCATTTGGCAAGGTTGGCACAAGAACTGGATGAGGTAATCCAGCAAGTAGAGGAGCGTCAAACGGAACTGATCCAGCTTGTGGAACGTCTGGTGCGGTTCGAAACACCTTCACCGCCTGCAAGAAATACCGCCGAGGCTCAGCGATTTATCGCTGAATTCCTGCAAGAGAAAGGATTTCAGATCGACCAGTGGGAGGTGTATCCCGGAGACCCAAATGTGGTTGGCGTACTGAAGGGACAGGCACCTGAAATGTATAAAAGTCTTATCATCAACGGTCATATAGACGTGGCTGAGGTGTGTGCGGATGAGTCTTGGGAGACCGGACCGTTTACTCCAGTGGTCCGCGACGGGGTGATCATAGGCCGCGGGGTGGCGGATATGAAGGGTGGCCTCGCAGGTGCTCTCTTTGCCATTCAGCTGCTGGACGAAGCGGGCATCCGTCTGCCCGGCGATCTCATCTTTCAATCCGTGATCGGGGAGGAAGTGGGGGAGGCCGGTACGCTGGAATGCTGTAAGCGCGGGTATCGGGCGGACTTTGCAGTTGTCGTGGATACGAGCGATTTGCATCTCCAAGGCCAAGGCGGCGTTATTACAGGCTGGATTACAGTGAAGAGCCAACAGACCTGGCACGACGCTACCCGAAGAAGCATGATTCATGCAGGGGGCAAGCTGTTTGGAGCAAGCGCTATTGAGAAAATGATGAAAATTTTGCAAGGGCTGCAAGACCTTGAACGGCACTGGGCCGTCATGAAGAGCTATCCCGGATGTGCGCCTGGCGCCAATACGATCAATCCGGCCGTTATTGAAGGCGGAAGACATGCGGCTTTTATAGCCGATGAGTGCCGTTTATGGATCACTGTCCATTTCTACCCGAATGAGACTTATGAGGAAGTAACGAAAGAAATTGAAGAGCATATAGGCCGTGTTGCACAAAGCGATCCTTGGCTGAGAGACCATCCTCCGTTGTTCAAATGGGGCGGTTCCTCTATGATCGAAGACCGAGGCGAAATCTTCCCGTCCCTTGAGGTGGATCCGGAGCATCCGGGTGTGAAAGCTTTGCAGGCTTCGCATGAGCTTGTGCTGCGCAGAACAGCGGTGACCGATGTCTCCGCGACCGTTACAGACGGCGGCTGGTTCGGCGATGCGGGGATTCCGGCAGTCATCTACGGCCCAGGCCGTTTAGAACACGCGCATGCAGTCAATGAACAGATTTCCATCGGGCAGCTGGTCGATTTCACCAAAGTTATGTTGAAGTTCATCTATGAATGGTGCCGCACGGAACGATAATCATTTTACTGGTATACATAAAAGGAGAGACGTTAATGACTTTTTCTGGACGTTTATATGATCAACTACAGCCTGTGTGGCGGAGAAACCACATGCATCCGTTTGTTCAGGAAATGGGAGCCGGCACGCTGAATTTGGAGAAGTTTCGCTTTTACATGATTCAGGATTATTTGTATTTAAAAGATTATGCCAAACTATTCGCATTAGGAGCGGTGAAATCGGACGATTTAGCGGTCATGGGCAAGTTTGCCGCTCTGCTGCACTCGACATTAAATGAAGAGATGTCCCTTCACCGGACGTATGCCGCACGCTTCGGAATCTCCAAAGAGGAGTTGGAGCTGGCAAAGCCGTCGCCGGTTACCCTGGCATACACACACTATATGCTTCATACGGCGCAGAACGGATCGTTAGCAGATCTTACGGCAGCGCTCCTTCCATGCATGTGGAGCTACTCTGAAATCGGTAAAGAGCTGAGCCGTGTTCCCGGTGCTTCCGAACATGAATACTATGGCGAGTGGATTAAGATGTACAGCTCGGAAGAGTTCGGAGGGTTGGCACAGTGGTGCATCGAGCTGTTGGATCAGCTAACGGAAGGTAAACCGGAATCCGAGCTGGTCAGACTGGAAGAGATATTTTTGAACACAACACGATATGAATATTTGTTCTGGGAGATGGCTTACCGCATGGAAGGTTGGCCGGCCGAGTAGAGAGCCACTGGGAGGAATACGATATTCAGGGGATAAGAACATATTGCTTTAAGAAGTCGCATATTGCGGCTTTTTTTTGTTTGATTTATAAATCGGGATTACATAACAATAATAATATCATAATAAACGGTAATTATATATTGAAAAACGATAAATAATGGTTTATTATCTAATTGACAATAACTAAGGGAGGTGCAATCTTCCATAGGGCGCAGGAAGACGACGGCGATTTGCAAGGCTTTAGAATGTCGGCCTGGAGATATTATAGAATTCTTAATTGATGAGGAAATTGGAGGTATGAACCATGGGCATTAACAATTTGATTATTGATCATATAGACAACCCTCACGAGTTGGAGAGATTGTTTAAAAAAGAACCTGAAGCTTTCAAAAAGTCATTCGCATACGCTTGGGAACAAAACCCTGATTCGCAGGTTCTTGCCGTTTGGTTTGAAAGATTGTATTTCAAGGAGACGGTAGATACAAGAAAAGCCTCCCTGCTTCAAAAGAGTTTCTTATCCATGGGCCTATTAGCAATTCTGGCTGGGATTAGCTGCAGGATAATTTTGCACTTTGTCGAACAGCAAGCAATAGCTCCTATTAACTTTGTATACGGTATACTTCCCTTTATAGCCGCCTATTTTGTATACAATAGTACCCCAAAAAGAAATATTCTTTACGCCCTAGCATCGATATTCCTAATCTCAGCATTTTATCTTAATATGCTGCCACTAGAGCATAAAGACAGTATTATCCTAGCTTATATACACCTTCCTATCTTTTTATGGGTATTATTAGGGGTAGCTTTTACAGGAAATAACTATGGCATAGGCAGCACAAGATTAGCCTACCTTAAATTCAATGGGGAATTTTGCATACTTTACGCCTGCATGGCAATTAGCGGAATGCTATTAACAGCATTAACTATGCAGTTATTTAGATTCGTAGGCATGGATATCTCTGAATTTTATTTTAAAAATATCGTTTTATTTGGTGCTGCCGCGCTCGCTATTGTGGCTACATACCTGGTATCGATAAACCTTAAACTAGCTAAAAATATTGCACCCTATATAGCCAAAATTTTTAGTCCTCTTGTTTTGGCAACATTGATGGTCTATCTTATAACGGTTATTTGGGTCGGGAAAAATCCATTCTTGGATCGCAATTTCCTCCTATCATTCAACGGTGTTCTGCTTAGTGTATTGGCCGTCACCATTTTCTCCATTACGGAAAGCGGCACCAATGAGAAAAAGAGCATTTCTGATTATATAAATTTTGCCCTAATTGTTATTGCTCTTGTCATTGATTGTGTGGCTTTTTCAGCTATCGTGTTCAGGCTTTCTTCTTATGGGATTACGCCCAATAGACTTGCTGTTTTAGGTGTAGACATACTTATCTGGGCCAATTTAATTTGGATTATGCTCTCCTATATGCGGTTTCTACAAAACAAAACCGGACCTTCGACCATCCAGGATGCCGTTACTAAGTATTTGCCGGTCTATGGGATATGGGCAGCGTTCGTAACCGTTGCTTTTCCTTTGATTTTTTAGTAGAGGCGGACATGGAACCAATCCGGAGCAACTATTCGCTGCAGGGTTTGCCGCATGTTTCGAAGGTGCGATAGGTCTTGCTCTTAGGCAATATCGAAGTAGTAACGAACGTTGTTGGTTAATAGCTCAAGTTGGAGGAGCCGCCCATGTATATGCGGCTCTTTTTCACGTACTGGCAGTCCGAATTAGTGTGAGAAAATCTGATATCAAATGAATCAACATCTAATTTATGGTAAAATAAACTCTGTGATATGGGCAGTATTTTTGTAGCGGAGGGGTCTCTAAGCAATGGAATTCGAATTTAATTCAGTGTATATAGAGGTTGTTAAAGATGACATAACTAAATCAAAATTAGATTGCATTGTTAATGCTGCAAATACAAGTTTATTAGGTGGAGGAGGCGTTGATGGTGCAATCCACCGAGCAGGAGGAAAGGAAATTGTTACAGAGTGCATAAAAATAAGAGAGAGACAAGGAGGGTGCCCTGTAGGCGAGGCAGTCATCACTACTGCAGGTAAATTAGATGCAAAATTCGTTATTCATACGGTTGGACCCGTCTGGAACAATGGACTAAGGAATGAGGAAGAAAAACTTAAAAATTGTTATTTGAACTCATTGAATCTTGCTAATCAATATCATATTGCAAGTATCGCATTCCCTAACATAAGCACAGGTATATATAAATTTCCGAAAAAAAAGGCTGCTGAAATAGCTGTTAGCTCAGTTAGGGAAATTATAGAAGGAAATAATTCTTCAGTTAGAAGAATTCAGTTCGTTTGCTTTGATGATGAAAATTATCATATATATTTGAAAACCATTAAGGGTCTTGATTGAAATATTAGGTGGAATTAGTGATGCTAAGATGCTCGTGGTGTATGAAAAAAATTAAAGAAGATAAGCCCTGCTTTGGTCTAAATGTCAAGTTTGCGTCAGGAGTTGACTTTGACGAGAAAAATGGAAGAATTATTTCAATGTATTTAGAAACTAGAAAAACGAGTGTTCCCTAGAGAACTGCGCGGCTAAGATGAAAGAAACAGTTGCAAAAGAATTAGAGCTATTTTCAGGTGAAAGCAGTATGGTACGTTTATAAAATAATCGCCTCTAAGGATTAAACGAACAAGCGCATAATTATATTCTATTGAAAGAATGAAGAGTGAGAACAAGGAAAGGCAGGCACATGTCATGCTTATGTTTCCACGCGTGAATACAGCGGAAGAAATCGCAGAGGTTGCTCAATTAGCTGCAGAAATATGGCGCGAATATTATGTATCCTTGATTACAATCGAGCAAATTGATTACATGATTTCAAAATATCAATCGGTTTCAGCAATTACCGATCAGATCCATCAACAGGGCTATGAATATTACTTGATTCATCACGATGGTTTCGCTGTCGGATATATGTCGGCCAGACAAGAAGAGAGAAAGCTCTTCTTGAGTAAGTTTTACATAAGCAAGGAGCACCGGGGGCGCAGCTATGCCAGCAAAGCGTTAGCATTCTTGGAGCAACTGTGCGAAGAGCGAAATCTAAGCCATATTTGGTTGACAGTCAATCGTCATAACGAATCCAGTATTGCAGTATATGAGAAAAAAGGATTCCGAACTGTACGGGAACAATGTGCGGATATCGGTAATGGATTCGTGATGGATGATTTTATTATGGAAAAAGAAATTCCAGTTTCACAAGAAAATGTATGATATAATATTCATAATGTGAAACAATATTTCATCTGATGAAACCAAAGTGAATCTGGATGGGGGTTACATTGTGAATGATCATGAAAAACTAAAGGAAATCGTGAAAGATCAATTCTCAAGAAATGCCGAAAAGTACGTAAGTAGTGAAACGCATGCCAAAGGCAGTGATCTTGCTGTTTTAATTGAGTGGTTAAACCCTAAACCCCATTGGACTGTTCTAGATGTCGCTACGGGTGGGGGGCATGTAACGAAACATATCTCACCGCATGTTGCACATGTTATTTCTACAGATTTGACAAGCGAGATGCTAACCGCAGCTCGAAATCATATTATTGAGAATAATCAAAATGTCTCGTTTGTAGTGGCAGATGCTGAAAACTTACCATTCTTAATTGATTCTTTTGATGCTGTAACATGCAGGATTGCAGCACATCATTTTCCCGACCCTGAGAAGTTTGTCAATGAGTCTGAAAGAGTTTTAAAACAGGATGGATTTCTTCTTCTGATAGATAATGTAGTCCCTGCTGATGATCATTTGGATGAGTTTATAAATAAGCTTGAAAAGTTAAGAGATGAAAGTCATGTTCGGTGCTATTCCATTACAGAATGGACAGAATGGGGAAAAAAAGCGGGTTTAGAAATCGTAAAATCGACATTACGTAAGAAAACATTTGAGTTCCCCACATGGGTAAGACGTACAACAAAGTCGGAAGAACAAGTAAAGCAAGTGGAACGACATATTCTTGAAGCGAGCAAGGAAATGCAGGAATATTGTGGCCTGACTATGAAAGATGGGGAAATTAATTCTATACACATTGACGAGTGGATGGTTTTATTCAAGAAGGCAAAGTCTTGAGGAATTGAATCAGATAATGAAACTCCTCATTTAACAACGGAGAACGATTGTCTCATAATATTGTACTAACCTAGGCTGCCATTGATTCACTTGGCGGCTTATTGTGTATTGATCTATAGCCGATTCACGGATAAAGAAGGTATCAAAAGAAACGGTTCACAAAAGCTTTACCGGAGTAGTTATTGAAGGCAGGAATAAATCACATCTCCAGTATTAAAGATCAGTTTACTCCGTGGTATACTAAAAAAAGAAAATAACGTCACAAATGATATGAGTAAGCATCACCTGATTTTAATACGCTGTAATTGTTTAACAGGAGAGGGGTACATAAATGGAATTTTTGTTATTATCGAAAGACTTAACACAGCAGTATTGCCGGAAGATTTTGATGCCTGAAGGAGCAACCGAAATATTGCTGGACATCACCGATAAAATAAACAATGATCAGAAACTTTTTGACATTTATAAGGAATTTTATATGAATAATATAGAGAGCGGATATTGGACAACCGTTTGGGAACCATTGACGATTCATCCTTATGTGGAAGAAGTTTTCGGAAATGAGGCATCGTTGTTTTATCTGCATGCAGCACTGCAAAGACTGCCTCTAACTGAGCAAAAGTATTCCGAAAGGGGGCTAAGTGAAGAGTTATTTGTAGAAACTTTAAGGGATATCGGTGTATGGGTGCAAAATGCCTATAATTTAGTGGGTTATTATGCCATTAGAAATTTCAGTTGGATCTGGAGGCATCTGGAAGCCAGAATGTTTCGGCTAAGTGGAATGCAATTTATGGCAACGAAATTTTCCGGAGTCGTAAAAGGCTTTTATAATGCAAAGGAAGATAGATTTTTGCTTTTATGCAGTGAAGGGATGGAGTTAAGAGCAAATGGTGATATGCAAGGGGTATGTAAAAAAGAGAAGACAAACGATGGTTTTGTGACGAAATATGAGGAAACGGAAGATTATTTCATTGGAAATCCAATAACTCCCATTGGGAAAGGTTTAAACAAACAAGTAAAGCTTAAAAAGGATGAATGGAAAAAAGTACTGGACAAGGACGATACTATGCTTGAGATCCACATCCCTAGAGATACATCTTTTGATATGGAAACTATAAAGGACACCTATAGACAAGCTAAGGAATTTTATGCGACTTATTTTCCAGAGGTCGAGTATAAAGGTATGGTTTGCCATACATGGCTCTTTACTCCTCAACTTCGGGAGATGCTGCCGCCTTCCAGTAATATCGTAAAGTTCCAACAGCAGTTCTACCTCTATCCGACAGCAGGTTCGGTGCGTTTTTTATGGAATTTTGTATTTAATGAATTGACCGAAGTTAAGGATGCAAAACCAGACACTTCTTTAAGGAAAAAAGTCCTTAATTATTTAGAAGAAGATAAAGAAATATTCGACATGAATGGGATATTTCTTGAACAATGCGGTGATTTTGGAACAGTATCCTATAAAAATGAAGATGAGAATTAATTTGCGAAGCTGCCGGGATCGATCGGCAGCTTTGCTGCGTTCATGGGGATGTGAAACGTTATCCTGTGAAGGATATTTGTAATATATACCGAATTGCTTAAGTCTAAGAGACGTTTACGAGGAAAGACTTCCTCTATACATGAAGTTTAGCGATAAAACTCTTGATTGTACCAATAAGGATATAGAACATTGTGTTAGTGAGATTATAGATGCCGCGAGTAATGAGTAAGTTCTAAAAACATAGGTCTGATGTGTATATCAGGCAGAATAGGATAGGGAGCAGTTGCCTTTGCGGCAGCTGTTCTTTTTCATTCATAAGAGGGAAATAAATTTAGACGAACTGACAGTTTATCGGAATAAAACGCTTGATACAATTGGGTAATTATGGTGTAATAAATGCAAACATACGTTCTTTTGCATGGGGGGTTATGATGAAACTAGAACGGTTAATATCGATTACTTATGCGCTTTTAAATAACGAAGTCATTTCTGCTTCTGAGCTTGCGAACAAATATCGTGTTTCCCAACGAACCATTTACCGTGATATAGAGGCTATTTGTGCGGCTGGAATCCCTGTTGTATCCTTCCAAGGCGTCAACGGAGGATATGGGATCATTGAAGAATTTAAAATGGAGAAAAGTTTATTGCACTCCAACGACATTGAGTCATTAATCACGCTTCTTCAAAGCACGACAACGGTGTTCCAGGATGACCGTGCAACGGAGACTCTACATAGGCTTCAGACTATTCAAAGCGACAAGAGGCCAAGCTTAACGATGGATCTGGGAAGCTGGCGAGCTAACAATGCAACACTCCATGCACTTCGAGCAGCCATAACAGATCGCTATGTCATTCGATTTGAATACATGAATTCTAAGAATGAGAGAGCCACTAGGGTAGTTGAACCAGTCAGCCTTCTGTTTAAATATTATTCTTGGTATTTACATGGGTACTGTAGGGCTCGTAACGATTATCGCGTATTTAAACTTACAAGAATGTTAGATTTGGTTACCTTGACTGAATTATACCATCGTATCCATCCAACACCTCTTCAAGATATTTCTTTAGACTATCAGAAAGAAGAAATCGTAGGTGCTGTTCTTCATTTCTCAGGCAGATCATTGGCTCATGCTCTGGATTGCTTTTACGCGGAGAATAAATGTTTCAATGAAGATGGTACGCTTACGGTTACCATTACCAATCCTTCAGAAGTTGAATGGTTAGTTGAAATGATTTTAAGTTTTGGGGAAGATGTGGAGGTTCTTGAACCGCTCGAGTTAAGGAAAATGCTTAAAGATAAAATTGAAAAAATGTTAAATCGGTATCCTCAAGTATGACAGACTGTTGTCATACTTGTTTTATTATAATGAGCTCAAAGAGAAGGCAAGTCAGCATTTTAAGAATTTGGAGGTACACGCTATGCATAATTATCCTTATTTTTTCGAGGAAAAGATCAGAGAACATAATCAGGAGCTTAAAGAGATCGAAAGTAACGCCTGGAAGTGGGCCCGATGTGTCTCTATGAAATCAAAACTTACTATTCTATCTATTTTTTTAAAGTATCCGAAGTTGATTTGGAAATATTTATAACACACTTTTAATGCATTGTAAAACTGTTTATGAGAAAATGGGGTAAACAATCAGTAGGGGGCTTATCCCATGAAAACAATAGGGCTTATCGGTGGAATGAGTTGGGAGTCATCTTTACTCTATTACCAAATCATTAATCAACGAGTAAAAGAAAAGCTAGGAGGGCATCATTCCGCCAAAAGTCTCATGTATTCGGTCGATTTTCATGAAGTCAAGACTTTGCAGCATCAAGGAAACTGGGATGAAGCCACAAAAATTATGATCGATTCAGCACAAAAATTAGAAACCGGTGGAGCCGATTTAATAGTCATTTGTACGAATACGATGCACAAGATGGCACAAGAAGTAGAAGAATCGGTATCTATCCCATTACTACATATCGCTGATTCAACTGCCATAGAAATTGTTAAGGATGGAATTAAGAAGGTTGCTTTACTTGGGACTGCATTTACTATGGAACAAGATTTTTACAAAGGCAGACTCATTGAAAGGTTTGGACTTGATGTTATTGTTCCAAATGAAGAAGAAAGAATGGTTATACATGACATTATTTATCAAGAACTTTGTCTTGGAATTATTAAAGAAGAGTCTAAGCAATCCTACTTAAAGATCATAAATGGTCTTTACCAACAGGGAGCCGAAGCCATTATACTTGGATGTACAGAAATAACGCTTCTCATCTCACAAGATGATTGTATAATACCAGTTTATGATACAACGAGACTTCATGCCGAATCTGCTGTTGACTTCGCTTTAAAAAATTAAACATCATAAATGGGGTTTGAGGAACTGCCTTCAGTAGACAGAAATATATACTGCATAATAAAAAGCGACCCGCTTACGGATCGCTTTTATTTATTACCGCGATTGGAGCACGGCATTCATAGCTTTGCGTTTGGTGGCTGTAACCGCGAATTGAACGATGATCATCAGCAGCACGATGACCATCATGCCAACGATTGCGGAAGCAAAGCTGCCAGTGGCATCGTGAATTCTTCCTAGCAGGATTGGACCGGCAGCACCGATGACATAACCGGCCGATTGCACCATGGCCGACCACGAAGCGGCTTCCTGGGCGCTGGTCGTTACGTCGATCGGAAGAAGAAGGTTTAAGGGGAATAACCCGCCCGCGCCAATCCCGATAAACGAAGCAGCAACTGCAGGTTCAACGTTCAGAATCAACAGCAGGAGGCCGACGAGCTCCAAAAAGGCAGAGGCGACCAGCCACAACCGGCGGGACGGAAACCTTTTGAGCAGGAGAGGCATTAGCAGGCTTACCGGGATTTGAATGACGACAAATAAGGTCAGAGACATCACCGCGTAGCTTTTTGAATAGCCCATTCCTTGGATGATTTGAGGGAGCCATGCGGTAAACGAGTAGAACAGCATCGCCATAAACGCAAAGGACAACATTAGGATCCAAGCTTTGCTATTCCCCCACGGAAGCTTAACGTTGGTTGTTCCCGCGGCAGCATTCAGGCTTGTGTCATTCGGGCGAACGAATGACCACCAGAGAACGGCGGCAACGATGGCGACAATAGCCCATGAGGCCAATGATAACTGCCAGGAATCAAAGCTGTTCTGCAGCGGTGTGGAAAATGCCGAGCTGAATGTTGCTCCTAGAGTAAGGGCGACGGTATATACGGCGATCATAGAAGGAACCTGTTTAGGGAAATACTTCTTAATGAAGCCCGCCAGCAGCGGTCCGATTAAGGCGATTCCGATCCCTGCAATCAAGGCCGTGACAAGTAAGTAGAAGACGGAATTCGTGAACACACGAATGGCGGTACCAACCGCGATAATGAGTAGAGATACGCCCATTACCTTCTCGATTCCCCATTTGCCGCCGGCTTTAACGGCGAGCGGGGAGAAGAGTCCCATGCAAAGCACGGGTATGGAAGTGAGCAGACTAGCGACAGCCCCGCTCATTCCGAGATCCGTCCGAATGCTGTCCAATAATGGGGCGATTGAGTTGATCGCTGGACGTAAATTCAGCGAAGCTGCAAACAAGGCTATCGCTATAAGGACGTGTTGTTTCTTCATAACGGCTCTCCTCCTTCTTTATATAACTGCCTAAACCATATCGGCTTAGCAGGTGCTAGTGAACAAATCTTACTTGAAGAACAAACATTTATCAATTATATTAAATTTATAATAACCATTTGTATTTTAAATGATTGTTGGCGACTGATTCAGATAGAAGAGAGGCGGGAAGTATGGAGCTTAGGCAACTGGAGTATTTCATGGCGGTGTGCGAGGAGCTGCACTTTACGAAGGCCGCGGATAAAATCGGGATTTCCCAGCCTAATTTAAGCTTGTCGATCAAAGCGTTGGAAGAAGAGATCGGAATGCCCCTCTTTGACCGGATCGGTAAACGCATTCAATTGACTGACGCGGGTTCTATTTTGAAAAAACACGCCCGAATGATGCTACAGAATCTAAGCAACGCGCTTCAAGAAATGGACGATCTTTATCATCAGAATGGGGGGAACCTAAGTATCGGGGCCTTGCCATCGGAACTGGATTATCGCCTCACCCCGATGTTTATTCGTTTCTTCCAACGATATCCGAACATCCGGCTGAAGATCATTTCGGAAGTCGACGTGACGGGGATGGTGTTGAATACAGACATGCATATCGGAATAGCTGTGAAGCCTCTTTTTGATCCGCGGTTGGTCATTCGTCCTTTGGCCCGAGAAGAGTATGGGATAGTCGTGTCCAAAAATCATGAACTGTCTAAGGCAGAATCGATTTCTCTGGCTGACCTGCAGTTCCTGCCCATCGTCATGTATCCCAAAGGGCTATGGGGAAGAGAATTCGTGGATAGCTGGTGCCGTCAGCATGGGTTCCACCTGAACGTAGTCGTTGAGACTAGTTCAAATCCATCGCTCTTTTATTTCGTTAAGGCAAATATCGGCGTTGGAATCGTCGCAAATTCGCTTCTGGAGTCCATCGACAGTCTTGACCTGCGCTTTCTCCCGATCCGCGATTATCCGCCAGTAAGGGAGATGAGCATCATATATCGCTCGGACAAATATCTCAGTCACGCGGCGCGCACCTTTATACATTTTGCGGAGGAGCAACTGAAAGATCGTTAAAGTCTGCAGGGTCGGGCCCATATGGCATTTTATTCGTAATATCCATCAGTTAAAGATGACTTTAATATGAAGTTAATCTTATTTATCCCACTTGTATAATCGGATTAATTCATGTAAGATATGGTTAATAATTATGTCAGCCAATTGGTCTACCAAAGGCTCCCTAACACAAGGTCACCGCTTCGCGCGCGGCAGCCCTTGCATCGGGAGCCTTTTCTAATTTTAACAAACAGGGTGGTGTCGTTATGAGTAAAGTACATCGTCAACTTCATTTGAATTTGTTCGTTTCCCCGATGGGACATCATGAGGCAGCATGGCGGCATCCGCAGACGAATCTAGATCAGCTGCTTGACTTCTCTTTCTACCAGCGCCTGGCTGCAAAAGCAGAAGCGGCGAAGCTGGATTCGCTTTTCTTTGCAGATCGGGTATCGACCAGTCCGAACGCGGTCCGATACGGAGCGATAGGCGGATACGAGCCGTTGACGCTCTTGTCGGCACTTGCCGTAGTCACCAAGCGAATCGGTCTGATCGCAACCGTATCCACGAGCTTCAACGAGCCGTTCAATCTGGCTCGGAGATTTGCTTCTCTTGACCACCTCAGCCGCGGCCGCGCCGGCTGGAACATCATTACGTCAGGAACGGATGCGGAGGCGCAAAATTTCAACTATGAACAAATACCGGAACACGCAGAGCGCTATGATCGAGCGCGGGAATTTTTGGATGTGTCCACGAAGCTATGGGATAGCTGGGAAGACGATGCTCTTGTCAGAGACAAGGAAGCTGGCATTTTTGCGGACAGCTCCAAGGTTCACGAGCTTAATCATAAAGGGGAACATTTCTCCGTGAAGGGACCGCTCAATATTTCCCGAGGGCCGCAGGGGCGACCGCTGCTCGTTCAAGCCGGTTCTTCGCAGAATGGCAGACAATTCGCTGCGGAGTACGCGGAAGCGATTTTTACGGCTCAGCAAAGCTTTGAAGAAGCGGAGTCCTTCTATCGAGATATGAAACAACGGGCGGTTCAATTGAATAGGTTGCCGGATCACGTTGTCATCCTGCCGGGAATTTGCCCGATTATCGGACGCACGGAGGAAGAAGCCAGAGAGAAGGAAGCGAAGCTTGTGGAACTCTCAAACCCAACCTACAGCTTAATGATGTTGTCCAATCGTGTCGGCTTTGATCTAACTGGTTATCCATTGGATGGCCCGATGCCGCAGCTGCCGGTTCAAGAAGTGAGAGGCCATCAGAGTCGCACGAATTTGATCGTCGAGATGGCTCATCGAGAGAACCTGACGCTTCGTCAGCTGCTGCAGCGTCTGGCCGGAGGACGCGGTCACCAGACAATAACAGGTACATCCCAACAAATTGCCGATATGATGGAGCATTGGTTTCAGAATGGGGCTGCTGACGGCTTCAATATTATGCCGCAGCTGATGGCCGGGGGACTAGAGGACTTCCTCGATCTCGTCGTTCCCGAGCTGCAGCGCAGAGGGCTGTTCCGAAAAGAGTACACCGGTACAACCCTTCGCGATCATTATGAGCTTCCTTATCCGGGCAACCGATTTGCGGAAGCGCCGAATCCGATGAAAGAAACGGAATGGTACAGCGCATGAAAAAATGGGATTTCAGCTAAATGTTTTTTATTTAAAACCTTGATCGAGTGTTCCTCACTCCTCAAGGTTTTTTTCATACCAATTATTCTTCGTTTACAAGTTGGCTGCGATGACCAAAACAAAAAACACTTCGGAACTTATCTTAGATTCGGCTCAAGCGATTGTTCAGGAATTTGGATTTAACGGGTTCAGCTACGCACATATTGCTGAGAAAATAGGGATACGCACGGCAAGTATTCATTACTATTTCCAGAATAAGGAGGATTTGGGGGAGGCTTTGATTGCACGCTATCTCAAAAATTTTCTTTATGCAAGTGCTACAAACGATTCCGAAACACAGAACAATCTGGATAAACTGCATAAATTCGTGTTGCTATATAACGCCCCTGTACAAGATTATTGTACTTGTCTAAGTGTTATGCTATCCTCTGAACTAGCAACCCTATCGGAGAAAGTAAGGGAAGGGTTAGCACAGTTTTTCAACGCTAATTTAACTTGGCTTGAACAAGTGTTCGAGAATGGACGCCGTGAAGGACATCTCTACTTTAAAGGTGAAGCAGAGGTGCAAGCCCATCAATTGATTTTTATTTATGTTAGATTCTATCTTTTAGTAGATAGTTAACTGAAGCGTGACTTCTTAGGGCTAATATCGCGAGGGGTAAAATGCATTGCTTTGAGCCTACGGGTGAAATGCTCCAAATAAGTAAATCCTATGAAATAACGCGGAAGGCTAATGCTCCTTTTCCAAAAGGATTGAATAATGAGAGGTGAACAATGACAATGAAACTTGCAACTGATCTTTGCCGAATTTTCGGTATTCGCTACCCCATCTTTTTGGCGGGTATGGCCGGTGGACCCGGAACACCAAGCTTAGCCGCGTCGGTATCCAATGCTGGCGGGCTTGGGACGCTAGGAGCTGCTTATATGGATCCAGATACGATTCGCGATTCGATTCGCGAAATTCGCGGATTAACGAATGCTCCTTTCGGTGTCAATTTATTTGCTACTCGCACTCCTGACGACAATACGAGAATTGAAGAAGTTCAACAGCAACTCAATGCTATGAGAGATATATTGGGGATGTCTCCTGTGAAGGGGGGAGCCTTACGAACTCCGGATCTATTCGAGCAACAATTCGCTGTTGTGCTAGAAGAAAAAGTCCCGGTTATCAGCACCGCTTTTGGTGTTCTTCCCAAACATATGATGGAGCAAGCCAAAGCTGCCGGTATGCTTCTTGTGTCGATGGTGACTACCGTTAATGAAGCGATAATTGCCGAGCAGGCCGGATGCGACGCCATTGTAGCTCAAGGCAGTGAAGCTGGGGGGCACCGCGGAACATTTGATATATCCAATCGTCCATTGGGTGCGAATATCGGCACGATGGCTTTAGTCCCGCAAATTGTTGATCGAGTAAGTATTCCCGTTGTAGCGGCTGGGGGGATAATGGATGGCCGCGGCCTTATTGCTGCACTTGCACTTGGGGCACAAGGTGTTCAGATGGGGACTCGCTTTCTAACAGCGAAGGAATCGGGAGCCCATACCGCATATCAGCAAAAACTGCTCGATAGTACAGAGGAGAGTACGGTTATTACCAACGTATTTTCGGGTCGTCCTGCGAGAGGGGTTGCCAATGAATTTATCAAATTTTGGGACAAGAGCGGCATAAAGCCACTTCCATTTCCTACACAAAATATGGCGACTAGAGATATTAGAAATGCTTCAGCTAAGCAAAATAACCCCGAATTTATGTCTTTGTGGGCAGGACAAGGCTTGCGGATGCTAACTTCAGGTCAAAGTGCAGAGTCTATCATTCAAGAAACGATCGATCAGGCGAATAAAATTGTTCAACTGCGATAAGCGAAAGTTAGTTATTAGCAGTCCAATTGCTTCACTCCAAGGTGCTCAACTGCTAGCAGGAGGTTTCCGGGATTTGAACAGGTTTGATAGCATTAATCGTAGTGTGCACTTGGATGAATTTAGCAGATAAAGAATCAACCTGCTAACGATCGGGCAAAATAACCCGGTCCCGGAAATCCAACAAAAAAAAGGGTAAAATCTGAATGAACCTCCGAATAAAATCTTTTATACAAGACAACGGATTAATATGGAAAACTCCTATAGCTGCTGCACTTTCATGGGAATTAGCTAAATGGGGGGGATCGAATCATCCCTACCTGGCTCCCCTCACCGTGATACTATGCATGCAGATAACGATAAGCAAATCCATTCAATTTGCTTGGCAGCGCATTTTGGGTACGATTGTCGGTGTTGCACTTACTTCCTCAGTAGTACCTTTTATAGGGTTAACTGGCTGGAGCATTGGATTAATGATTCTTTTGGGATCGGCTTTAGTTAAGATATTGAGGTTAGATAATATCGTTATGAGTCAAGTTACTCTTAGCGTTCTGTTAGTGATGTACTTTCAAAGTAAGATGCCTACTTATCCTTTAGATCGCATTCGTGATACCGTTATCGGAGCAGCTGTTGCTTTGCTAACCCACATACTCATATTCCCACCTGATTCTGTTAAGAAAGCTAAAAACGATATAAGCAAATTTGCGGACCATTTAACTATGTATTTTTTTAAGACTGCTCAATGGGTTGAAGCTGGTTGCACTTCGATGGAAACATGGACATAAAAAAAGAAATTCAACAGTTATTTCAGGAATTACATCAAGTGACGACCGAGATGGATAAGGCGAATCAAAGTCTAAGCTATAATCTTTTCGCTTCAGAAAAACGTCGTGCACTAAAGCGACAAGCTCAGCATTTGCAAAAGCTTAGGCTTGGCTTTGCCAATCTCTCTGATATGATACGGATATTTACCGAATGGTCCGAAAGTAAGCAGTGGATGCCAGAGGATCAAAAGATTTGGGCGGATCATTTATTCACGATTGCCTTATATGTGAAAGAATGGGGTTCACATCTCGATAACCTGACCAATTCCAACGTCTTTTTTCGTACTCCTGTTCCTACTATCAAACCACCTTTCACTCTAGAGAAATATCAGTACCCACTTGCTTTGTATCATAATGCTAACCAGATTATTCAAGATTTCCATAAGTACAGCCATTAGCATAAATGAAACACGTTAAACGAAAACTCCGTTAAAAGCCAGATACTCCTTCTTCAAAGGAATATCTGGCTCTTTATTTTTATAAAGTCTTTTATTTGTGGCTCGATTAATATGCACATTAGATCTGTAATATATATGGATTATTGGAGAAATGAGAAATGAAATAAATCATTAGTTAAGGGAGGGGACTATGAGCGAACGATCGATTGGAAAAAGTACGATAAGGAAGGAATCTTTGGAGAAGGTAACCGGAACAACCAAATATTCAGCTGACTTTCCGAAAATTGGATTACTACACGCAAAATTAGCGGTCAGTCCCCACGCCCATGCAAAAATCATATCCGTTGATTTGTCGGAGGCCAGAAAAGTTCCAGGTGTGAAAGCAGTCATTATAGGTAAAGATCATCCAATTCTAACAGGATCACCTTTAGAAGACCGCCCCCCGATTGCAATTGACAAAGTCAGATATTATGGAGAGCCCGTTGCAATTGTCATTGCGGAACAAGAACACGCCGCTGAGATGGCAGCATTATTAATCAAAGTGGAATATGAGCTTTTGCCTGTCCTCCATTCCCCAGTAGAAGCCTACCAACAAGGTGCTCCTCTCTTACATGAGCAACTTGCCACTTACAAACGACACGAAGAAGTCTACCCGGAGCCTGGAACGAATATTGCTAACCGAACTAAAATACGTAAAGGGAATATGGAGGAAGGTTGGAACCTTAGCGATCATATCATTGATGTTCATGTTTCTTTACCACAGTCAGACCATGCTGCTATGGAAACACGATGTTGCACGGCTGAAATTTTACCTGACGGAAAAGTGATCATCTCTTCCGCATCGCAATCCCCCTATGTCATCCGAAGAGCGATCAGTCAATCTTTTCACATTCCTCTACAAAAAGTTATCGTTCATACACCTCTGGTTGGAGGATCGTTTGGTGGAAAAGCCGCCATTCAATTGGAATATCTCGCCTATTTGGCTTCCAGTGCTGTTGGAGGAAAAACGGTAAAAATCGTCAATTCCAGAGAACAGGACATGATCTCTTCACCCGTTCATATTGGACTAGACGCTAAAATAAGACTTGGTTGTACGAGCGAAGGGAAGCTTATGGCAGCGGAAATCCTATACTTATATGATTCTGGAGCGTATTCGGATCGGGGGGCAGAGATGAGTAAAGCGGGAGCCTGCGATTGTACAGGGCCCTATCGAATTGATAATGTTCATTGCGACTCTTTATGTATGTATACAAACCATTCATATGCTACGTCATTTCGCGGATTCGGTCATCCTGAGCTAACATTTGCGATAGAAAGATGCATGGATGTATTGGCGGAGCGATTGGAAATAGATCCTTTAGAATTTCGTTTTCTAAACGCTATCGGGATAGGTGATACCACACCGACACAAACTGTACTCGACAGAAGCAACATAGGGAATTTGCCCATGTGCATTGCAAAATTGAAAACTTTAATCCACTGGGATAACTCGCCCATCATAAAGCATGAAGGCCACTTCATCAAGGCGAAAGGAGTGTGCTGTTTTTGGAAAAATTCAAGTACGCCTACAGATGCAGGGGCAGGGGCCATTATAATGTTTAATCCCGACGGAAGTATTAATCTGTTATGTGGAGCAGTAGAATTCGGTCAAGGTACGAGGACAGCACTTACTCAAATATTAGCGGAACGGTTACGTATGGATGATCAGTTGATCCATATTTCCATGGATGTGAATACTGAATTTGATCCCCAACATTGGAAAACGGTGGCCAGCAGAAGCACATTCTTAGTGGGGAATGCCGTACTGGCGGCAGCTGAAGATGCGATTGTACAACTAAAGGTCATAGCTTCTATTGTACTTGAATGCTCGACAGATGAGTTGGAAGTCGGAGGGGGGAGGGTTTTCTGCAAAAATAACTCCGATATTGGGATTTCAATTGGGAAAATCGCAAACGGATATATGTTTCCTGATGGCCAAACGATAGGTGGACAGGTAATCGGACGCGGGAGCTACACCATGCAAAATTTAACGTTACTGGATCCGGAAACTGGAAAAGGAAACCCCGGTCCCGAGTGGACGGTTGGTGCGCAGGCCGTTGAAGTAGAATTGGACACGAGAGAGTATACTTATAAAATTATTCATGCGGCAACTGTCATCGACGCAGGTAAGGTAATCAATCCTGAATTCGCTCGGAGCCAAGTCACTGGCGGTATGAGTATTGGCCTGAGTCTAGCCAGCCGAGAAGTTTTTCATAGGAATGAGAGTGGGGCCATATTAAATCAACAATTTCGGACATACAAGCTGATACGTTATGGAGAGCAGCCGGATTACTTTGTTGATTTTGTAGAGACTCCTCATTTAGAAGCACCTTACGGATTGCGTGGAATCGGCGAACATGGTGTGATTGGAATGCCTGCCGCATTGGCTAACAGCTTGTCGGCTGCCATCGGTGTAGGACTTAATCAATTACCTCTAACGCCCGAAGTGATCTGGAGGACGAAACATGATTCCTTTTGACCTTGAATACTATAAACCTACTACAGTTCAAAAGGCTGTAGAATTATTTCAGAGTCTGCAAATGCAGGGGAAAAATCCTTTGTATTTTTCCGGTGGAACCGAAATTATTACATTTGCCCGCAGGAGGTTCATACACCCCGGAGCTGTCGTCGATTTGAAGGCCATTCCTGAGAGTAATGTCACTGAATTACAAAAAAATGGTTTGGTTATCGGATGTTGCGTCTCATTAACGAATATAACCGAAACGAATCTGTTCCCGCTACTCAGCGAGGCCGTCAAAGGTGTCGCGGACCAAACTGCCCGGAATAAAATTACGCTCGGAGGGAACATTTGCGGTGAAATCTATTATCGAGAAGCTGTTCTCCCGCTGCTGTTGACAGATAGTCGTATGGTTATAGCAGGACTTCAAGGGATAAAAGTGATAAATATTCATCATGTTTTCTCACAATGGATGAGACTGGAGAAGAATGAGTTTCTATTACAAACGATCACAGATCGTGAATATTTATCTTTGCCATATATTCACTTCAAAAAAAGGCAAATCGGTACTGTAGGCTATCCTCTCGTTACCGTGGCTGCTTTAAAAAAGGATAAACAGATTCGTTTAGCATTTAGCGGGGTATGCGCATTCCCTTTTCGATCGATTGACCTCGAACAAATAGTAAACAACTCAAGTTTGTCCTTAGCAGAAAGAATTGATCAGATAATCTGGAACCTGCCCGCTCCGGTTTTAAATAATACAGAAGGTACTGCCGATTACCGAACGTTTGTACTCAAGAATACTTTATTCGATACAGTCAAAATGTTAGAAGGGATGTAAAGTATGTCACTTCAGGGAACCAATATGTATCCAGTGATATTTCAAATTAACGGAGAAAGAAAGACAATATGGGCACGAGGTGCAGATACGCTATTGCATGTGCTGCGAGAAGGTCTAGGTTTGACGGGGTGTAAACCAGGTTGTGAAAATGGCGATTGTGGTGCCTGTACAATACTAGTTAACGATCTCCCGATGAAATCCTGTCTCATGCTCGCTGTGGAGGCAGAAGGGCAGAAACTAACAACAATTGAAGGATTGAATCATTCTCCTGTACAACAGGCTTTTGTTCAAAAGCAGGCGTTCCAATGCGGATATTGCACTCCTGGGTTTATTATGAACTGTCAAGGTTTGGTGAATTTACACCCACATGCAAATGAGGAAATGGTTCAGTTATGGCTTGAGTCCAACATTTGCAGGTGCACCTCATATGAAGAAATTCATGAAGTAGTGAAAATGATTTTTGCTTTTAAAAGTCGTGAAGAACCATAATCATTTGGAGGTTAAAAATATTACTATGACACAAGGTGACATAATTAAGCTCTATAATGGGTGATAAGTCAACGAAAGGAGCAAGAAATCATGAAAAGAAAAATAATTTTAGATTTAGCAGTTACTTTAGATGGTTTTATTGAAGGGAAAAATGGGGAAGTTGATTGGTGCATGATAGACCCTGAAATGGGGTTTATTAATTTCTTAAATCAAATTGATGTTATTTTATATGGAAGAAAAAGCTATGATTTATGGGGACAATTTACTCCAGAAATTGAACACTCGGATACGGAGAAAGAAATTTGGGCATTAGTTCATAGTAAAGAGAAATATGTGTTTTCGAGGACACTAAATAGTACGGATAATAAAGCCATATTCATAAATGCTAATCTTCTTGAAGAAGTAAATAAATTAAAGGAGAAGCCTGGTAAAGACATCTGGCTGTATGGTGGTGCAAGTCTTATTACAACGTTTATCAATTTAGGGCTTGTTGACGAATATCGATTATCTGTTCATCCTGTGATTTTGGGAGAAGGAAAACCATTGTTTATTGATATAAAACAGAGGTTGAATTTAAAAATGGTTAATACTAGAACGTTCTCCTCTGGCGTTGTGCAACTAATCTATCATTCGGATTCTCATTCGTATGATAAATTTGAATAAAAGCAAGGAGCAATTGCTCCTTGTTTTTTTCTTTAAATGAAATTGTGGATTTGCTATCGCAAATTGGCTTGAATTTATCCATAACTACTTCCGTCCCATTGATGAAATGCAAGCAGCTCAAGATCAATCTCGAGCCCAATTCCACTACCGGAAGGTAAAGTGATTTCACTATTCGAAGGATAAATAGGGAATAAATTTGTAAAAGGGTTATCCATGGCATCCCATTCTACAGGTTCGATGGAATCACTTGCCATTTTACCCCATGGTTCCACACAAGCATGAGCTAAAATAGCATATAGCCGTGACAACGCCCCATCATATGAATGTGGTGTTACGCGAATTCCAAAACTTCTAGCAAGACCTAATGTTTCCCGATAACCGTCAATGCCGCTCTCGTGCAATGGATCCGGAGTGAGAAAATCAAGAGCATGCTGGCTTAATAGAGGTAAAAAGTCTGCTACTTTTCTGATATTTTCTCCGCCGGCTAGAGGGATAGACAAGCGGTTTCTAAGCGAGACATATTCAGAGATGCGCATCATCTCCAGTGGCTCTTCAAACCATAATAGATTATCCCATGTATCAAGTAGAGACTGCCAGCGTAGAACAGCAATTGCATCATAGCTTTGATTGGCATCCAACGCCAGATCAATCTTTCCCTGTAACAAGTTTTGAACCATAACGATATGCTGTTGGTCCTCAGATATTGATTTCCCGCCTATCTTAACCTTAATCTTATTAAATCCTTGATTGATAACTTGCTCAATACCACTCAGAGAGGCCTTTTGCCAATGTCTCTCTTCTGAATAGCTTTGAAACGAAGCATATACCGGCACTTTCTCCCGAAACTTGCCTCCCCATAGGTCACAAACAGATACATTGCCTATTTTGGCCAGGATTTCTGTTAGTGCCATGCTAACTGCGGCAGATGAACGGGAATGCCATTTTTTCAAAGTCCAAACGATGGTATTCCTATCAGCTACTCGTTTACCAATCAAAAAAGGTATGATTCGTTCTTTAAAGCCTTTATGTAATGTCGGCAACCAATCAATGCATTCTCCCCAACCTTCGACACCTGTATCTGTCGTTATACGAATTAAATAACAGGTACGGTATGTTTTCATTCCGTTCGCATCCCCATATGGCTTGGGAAGACGATAAAATAGTGGAAAGGTATCGATTTTACGAATAAGCAAGAGTAGTACCTCCAAAAGTTAAAACCAGACTAAGACTTCTATCATACAGCATGCTTAAAGCAGGCCAGTAGAGTGGAGACTTGACTCTTCATCAATAGCATCCATAAGACCGAAAATGGCATCACCCACGAAACCATAAATGCGTTCAACACCTAAGATTCGAAGCTGTTCAAGCATCAGCTCCGCCACGGTGTAAGGTTGGGGATTCAGAGGAATCTTTTTATGATGATTTACTTTGATTAACATCGTTATCTTAGTGCTCCTAGACTCATTTTCACGTAGTATGTACTTAATTTTGGAATATATTTGATATGCCGAGGAAATAATTTGAAACGACAGAACTGCATTGAAAGAGGGGACTTTATATGAATTGGTCTGGATGGTCAATTGACCGCGTGCTAATTTTATTTGTTAGCTTGGCCTATCTAGTGATTGGCATACAGGTGACGATGTTTCATTACCGGCAAAATTTTACGCATAAAGCGATGTGGATACCCGTGATTTCTTCACCTATTTTCCTGATAGCTGGTCTGATTCTGACTTGGTATAATGCTCCATGGGTGCACACCATGTTTATGGCGTTTATGTGGTTTGGTGCATTGGCTGGTTTGATCGGCTTTTACTTTCATTTTAGAGGTGTCGGGATTCGGGTAGGCGGATGGGCGATGCGAAATTTTCTCATAGGGCCTCCCGTTGCACTGCCCTTGATGTTTTCGGCACTTAGTGTTCTTGGCTTGATCGCGATCTACTGGAAGGTTCGGTGATCAGATGACCCAAGTAAGTCATTACCCATCATTCGATGTCATGCACGAAAAGGATCAATGGGATGAGCATACGCAAATGATCGTAATCTCCCGGTTGAATTCGGAGATCAGCTTTCGTTTTCTAACCATATTAGAAAGGGAGATTCTTGGGCGAATCTGTTCGCTCTTGCTCAACGATCATAGGCCAGACATATTGGACTATATCCTGTGTCACATCGATCAAAGTTTGCATCAATCGCCTGGTGAGAGTCAGAGGAAAGTTGGCGTTCCACATGCTCGTCCGCGGCTATACCCTGCATGCACATGGGGTAAGACCTATCGGTTTCGCCAATGGAATTACCCAAGCACAGGGTGGGCCCATTTGGGGGGAAAGATTCAGGGAGGCATTGCTGGATTACAATTACTACGGCAGAATTACTTTGGTTGGAGAAGTTCTGCCAAATACGGCGAACCGGGTGACGTTAGCGGAAGAAAAAGATGAGTACGGACTGCCGCAGGCAAAAGTTACATTCAGTTATGGCGATAATGGCCGAAAACTTATTGATCATGCTGTCGATAAAATGAGTGCAATTCTTGAGGCTGCAGGAGGCAACGTCGAATTCGTTATTCCGGACACGGCTCATATGATGGGAGGGTGTCGGATGGGGAATGATCCAAAGTCATCTGTCGTTAATTCGTATGGCCAAACGCATGATATCCCGAATCTCTTCATCTGTGATGCGAGTATTTTTGTCACCTCAGGTGCCGGAAATCCAACGAATACCGTTATGTCATTAGCGTTAAGGACAGCAGATTATATCAAAGAGAAAGCGAAGAAGCTTGAATGGTCAAGGCCGGTTTAACCGGTCTTTTTGCATTGCTCCACATATGCTTGATAAGCAAAATCATCTGCGCGTTGTTCTACATCAAGGTTACGGTAGTTAGTGGCTTGCTGAACAGCTTCTTTCAGTGCGGAGTGATAGGAGTCGAGGTTCTTCTCATTATGGATGCGCAAATGATCTAAAGCATCGATTAGATGAAAAAATTCATGATACAAAATAAAATAGGGCAGGTCATTTTTCATAATTGGGTACCGGGATAACACTTGACTTTCATCGGACGTCATATAACGATCATGGGGTATATGAATATTAATTTTGGCCTTTCTATATTGCCTGTCGATCATGACCGAACCGCCATAAAATGGCCCTGACGAGACGTGTAGTTTGCATGGAATAGCAGGAGAATACCGCCGCGATAGGAATTGTAATTGTTGACGCAGCCTTTTCTCCCAAACGCGAACTCTTAGTTTCCTCCATTTAAAAGCTTGAAGCAGTTTTCTAAGCATCAAAATCCCTCCTACTAAGTTAACCTTAGAGGGAGGGCTATTTTTTTTCAATAGAGAAATATAGGAAGCAGTTAATCTGGCGGTTTTATAAAAATTATTTAGATATCGAGCTTCCGGGTACCGATCCATTTCACCATCTCAGGATCGCGATGTGAAAAGAACAAGCTCTGTTTCGTATCTAACGTAGTAATCGACGCCATATCCTCTTGTCTTAATTCAAAATCAAAGATATCGAAGTTTTCGACAATTCTTTCTTTACGAACAGACTTTGGAATCACGACGACTCCTCTTTGTGTCAACCAACGTAAAACCACCTGAGCAACGGATTTATGATACTTTTCAGCTATGGATACCAATACCTCATTTTGGAACATGTTATTTCTTCCTTCAGCAAAAGGCGCCCAGGACTCAATCTGAACATTGTTCTCTTTCATGAATTTTGCACTTTCGATTTGTTGGTTGAAAGGGTGCGTTTCAACCTGGTTTACGGCAGGAACGACTTCATTATGAATAATCAAATCGAGTAGACGATCCGTATGGAAATTACTAACGCCAATTGCTCGAACCTTTCCTTCACGATATAATTCCTCCATAGCACGCCAAGACCCATACACATCTCCATATGGCTGATGTATTAAATACAAATCCAAATACTCGAGTTGCAATCTTTCCAATGATTTATGAAATGCTTTTTTTGTGTTCTCATATCCAGTATCCTGAACCCAAAGCTTCGTAGTGATAAATAATTCCTCTCTTGCCACGCCACTCCGTTTGATCGCTCTGCCAACTGCTTCTTCATTCAGATAAGAGGCAGCTGTATCAATTAGCCGATAGCCTGCAATTATAGCCTCATAAACGCTTTGTTCACACTCATTATGATCTGCAATTTGATAAACACCAAAACCGAGAACAGGCATCTCAACACCATTGTTTAAAATTACTTTTTGCATATAAAATCCTCCAGTTATTTAAAATTATCTGTAAAATGGGGTGTGTCCTTTGTGTATTTCTATTTCCGCATGGGTTCTTGTTCTCCATAAGATAAATAGCGATAAAATCACAAGTGCCAGACACACCCAATATACATGACGAAATCCCGTAAACTGGGCAATGATACCTCCACCCAAATTTCCAACTAATCTTCCAATAATGGACCCATTGGAATAAATCGTTGTGGAAAGCCCCGGTGAATTAGGCAGCAAATTCATGAAATAGCTTAGTCCATTGCCCAAGACAATCGCTATAAACGTTGCCTGCAGAAGCTGCGCTGCGATCAACTGCCAAGGATGGGTCGATAAACATAAGATGATGTAATAGATAACAGCAATAACGCAGGCGATCATCATCAGTGTATGATTCGAAATCTTTCTGCCCAGGGCACCGAGCACTAGCATAATGGGAATTTCCAGACCGGCGCAAACACTAACTACGAGTCCCACATCCGTGTGAGTACCATGAAGCTCATTCACAATAAAGAGCGCTGTGTTGAACGAGTTAATGGCAATAACAGCAAAGAGAAAAATAAAGGCGATAAATGGCTGCCAGATCTGCCTGTTTTTGAACGAAGCGGTACTTGTACTCTTTCTCTTTGCGGTATTGCTTTCAACTGCTTTCTTTTGCAGAAACAGGAATACGAGAGATGCAATAGTAAGATAGATGGCGGATGTCACCAGAAAGAGACCCTTGTAGCCCATCCATGTCAAAAATAATGTCCCAACTAACGGTCCGACTAAAAATCCTAGCGAAAAGAGAGAGCGCAGTGTGGACATGGCAAACGTCTTGTCATCGGGATTGCTTACATTTGCGGACTCCTGTGCATAGGCAAAGATTTGCGGCATGACCGGAGCCCCTAATCCACTAAAAAGACTGACAATAATCAAAAGAATAAAGTAGTTATGAAACACTAAATACGAGGCATATCCCAAAGCAGATGAGATTATGGCAAACATAATGATCCATTTTCGGTCAAGCCCGCGGTCAGAATGTTTAGCAATGAGCGAGTTCACCACCACGCCGCTTAATGAACTCACCGCCATGAAAACGCCAAAGGCCCCAGCACTCATTCTAATATCTTCTGTAAAATACAGGGATAAATACGGCATTGTGATCGAGATCCCTGTACCGAGCAACAGCATACAAATGACGAATAAACTGTATCCTTTGATCGCAAATAGTTTTTTTAACCGTGTATACAGCTCCTAGTCCTCCTTCGTTTCCTTGGTTTCTTATATTAAACCGCACCAACTACGGGATGGGGAACGTACGGCTCTTCCAGGAACGAAATTTCTTCAGGTGTTAACTTAAACGATAGAGCACCTACGGCTTCTTCGAGCTGAGACACTTTCGTGGCACCGATAATAGGAGCTGAGACAGGTTCTTTCTGCAGCAACCAAGCAAGTGCGATATGAATACGGGGGATGTTATGTTTTTCTGCGATTACTGCAACACGCTCCACGACCAACCGATCCGTATTTGCTGTCGCATCGTATTTCATTTTTTGCATATGATCGGTTTCGGAACGAAGTGTCGTTTCCGACCAATCACGCACAAGTCTTCCTGATGCAAGCGGGCTATATGGAATTACACCGATTTTTTCTTCCTTGCATAGCGGCATCATTTCCCTTTCCTCTTCACGGTAGATGAGGTTTAAATGATTCTGCATCGACACAAACCGGGACCATCCATTTTTCTCGGCTGCATGTAGAGCTTTCAGAAACTGCCATGCGTACATGGCAGAAGCACCAATATATCTTGCTTTACCAGCCTTCACAACATCATGCAAGGCTTCCATTGTTTCTTCAATGGGAGTATTGTAGTCCCAGCGATGGATTTGATAAAGGTCAACATAATCAGTTCCCAGTCTTTTAAGACTTTTATCGATTTCACTCATGATTGCCTTTCGGGAAAGTCCTGCGCCATTTGGACCTTGATGCATACGTCCATGCACCTTTGAAGCAAGAACAATTTCATCTCGATTAGCATAATCCTTTAGTGCTCGTCCAATAATTTCCTCACTAGTTCCATCTGCATATACATTCGCCGTATCGAAGAAATTGATACCTAATTCAAGGGCTTTTTTTATAATAGGACGACTGCGCGCCTCATCAAGTATCCAAGGATGATGCCACCGCTCTGCTACACCAAAGCTCATACAGCCAAGACAAAGCCGGGATACATCCAGGCCGGTATTTCCAAGTTTCACATAATCCATTTGTCGATACGCTCCTTTGTTCCTTTTGGTTAATGGGGTATAACCTTATTATGCAACAGATGTAGAAACGACCGGTATCCCATTCATGCCAAATGATTGCCTAATCCTCTCGCTTCATTTTTTTATTAGAATAAAAGTCTTGCAGCGGCATATCCTCGGCCGCCTGGGCAACAATTCAGACATATCCTTCGACGATTTGTACCAATTGATCCCAGTAGCGGAAAAAGAAATATCCAGCAAGTGGGACCTTATTCAAAATAAAATTTATCGGGGATATGTCGCTATTCAATTTGGACTTCACAGCCATCAGTGTATTTTGGTCAATGCCGCTGCATCCCAAGGGGCGCAACGTCACGTTACTTCAAGGATGTTCAACAAATTATAATGCGAAGAGTAAAAATAGAAAGGGAAAAGGATTGAGGAGTTTATTCCTCAATCCTTTTATTCTGACTATTGTATGATTTGTTGAGCCACAATAACCAAGTCAAGGAGGTCAATTTTACCGTCGAGATTCAGGTCGGACTGTTTGAATTGATTCCAATTCGGATCATCTGAAGTTCGGCCGTAAGCCGCCGCTACAATCGCCAAATCACCAATGGAATACTTTCCGTCGTTATTTACATCACCTGGAGAGGATGTATGAACAGATGACAAGAAAGATTGCAGAGCTTCCTGCAATTCTGCGGCTGCCTGTTCAACCTGATCTTGACCGGCTTGTTCATTGTTCACTACAGCTTGAGCTTTGTTGATTGCCGCTTGAAGAACGGCTTTGGATCCAACAGGATATTGGCCTGGTGCACTGCCTTCTATCGCTGCGTCATATGCCTGCTGCGCAGAAGCAATAGCTGCTTGAAGATTTGCTTTATTGATAACAGTAATAAGAACGTGACCCTCTGCACCCGGTACATCGTATTCCGATCCGTCCGCTTTGGCAAGGACGATATTCTGAACCAAAATCGCTGCGCTGGAACCTTGAGTTAGCTGCCTAGACTTAAAGGTGAATTTCAGTACATCTCCGTCTGTATGAACGGCATGCGAGGTTCCTTCGCTAAAGGCGATAACGCGAATCGTACCCGCATCGACCTGTTTATGGTCGGATACGATAAATCCTTCTTGCAGCGATGATACCGAAACGAATTCGAGCTGCTCGGGATCATATTTGACAGTCAGGTCTTGTGCCAAGTAGGAATCCGAAATGTCGGTCAACCCATATTGAACATCAAACGTTTGACCGGCCGGCACCGAATTAGGATCAACGTACAAGGTTGCCGCTGGATGGATAGATGTGCTGTAGAGGAATCCTGCATTCACCCAATCCCCATGGTCGAAGTTCTTCCCGTCATAATCATCAAGAGTCAGCTTGATTTGTTTCGCATTTTCAGGAAGCTTTACATTGAAATTCCAAAATTCATTATTTCCCATTACTGGAGAATCAGACATCAAAACTCCGTCAACATAAACTTTGAAAATAATGCTGCCTTGGCCATCTTTATTAACTTCGTTATCAACACCAGCAACAGCAACAAAACGTTTAGCGCCTGGAACGATATTGTAGACGATATCAGAAGGTGCATGTGTACCGATCCCTTTGCCATACACTTGCCCTGCCACAGTCAGCGGGTTACCGTCTATTGATTTATTTAGTTTGATAGAAGAAAATCCGGTTGTTGCGCTTACCCATGTCAAATCGTTCAGATAAACATCCGGTAAAGAAGGAGTAGGCAGCATATGTTCAACGCTGAATAATTTCTTTTCGGCAGAGACAGCATCATGTCCTTCAATAAACAGTTTAGCTTTAATGACAGCTCGACTTGATGCAAACGAGAATGGAGCCGTGTATAACAGTGATTGTCGGTCGGGTTCGCTTCCATCCAGAGTGTATCTGATATCATAGTTGCTGCCTTCCGCATTTGTTTGGAAATGAACTTTACCGCCTTTATCTACCTTATCTCCATTTCCGTCATAGGTAATTTCTAAATAAGGAGAGGTTTGATTAAATCTGGCCGATATATCCGTTCCGGAGCCATCACCTGCCAATATTTTGGCACGAAGTGTTGAAGTGCCGGTAATTTGGATATAGTTTGCATATTTTGGCGAGTTAACTGTCGGCTCACTTCCGTCCAGCGTATAGTGGATCTCGCTTTGAGGGCTTGTTGCATGCAGGACTACCTTCTTACTATCAACAAATCCACCGCCATATGGCTCCATATCCAATTTGGAGAATTTGGCGACGTAGCCGCCGCTACTCCGCATGTCGGCAGTTAACTCTGTATACTTATTTACGTTCTTTGATGCTAGCGAATAGCCTTGCTGCTTCATTAAATCGTCTCCGTAGATCGCGGCCTGATAGGAGCCATCGCCTAAGAAAGACAAGTTAAATTTCATGCTCCGGGAATCTAAACCATTAATGACAGCCACATACCAAGTCGTTCCATGACGTCTGGCAAGCGCGGACACTTGCCCGATTTCACTCTCTGGCAGAACAATGGTTTCATCCCAGGTAGACGGCATGCTTTTTATCAGTTCTACTGCAGGATTGACGATCATCTTTTGGGGATGTTCCCCGAATACCATGTAAGGCGATGTAAAAGTTAGCGCAGTTGCAAGCTGATTGCTCCATGAACTGTTGCCCATATGCCCGCTAAAGCTGAGAGGTGTATAATCACCGTGTCCAGCTAAGTACCTGGTAAAAGGTAATGTCGCATTAAAATCAGCGGGTGGTGCTCCTTGCTCTAATCCGTACACGGCTTCTCTGCTCAACTCATTCGGATATGTACGCGATAGGCCGGTTGGCTTATTTGCCCCGTGGAAATCAACCATCAGGTGGAATTCTGTCGCATCAATCAACGTATCGCGGTAAAAATTCATTTTAAACATTTCTTCGCCATCGATAAAGTCAATTTTAACTCCTACAACTCCGAGATCATGCAATTTTTGGAATAATTCCCGGCGTGCAGTTTGGTCATATATACCTTTAATTCCATTGCGGTCCGGAGCGGCTTTCCAAACCCATGTTGCTACATTTTTCTGTTTTCCGTAATCGATAACATCTTTCAGTGCATCCCAATATGTACCGCTGCTGCTGCTCCAACTTTGCCATCCTTCGTCTACGAGATTATAAGGAATTCCGAGTTCAGAAGCGTAATCCATATAAAGTTTCATATTATCAACGGTAACACCGCCGCCACCCAGCCACGACCATGTTGAAGAACCAGGGTGGATCCAGTCAGCGTCTTTATATGAATCGGATGGAGGCGCTGAAACATTACTGATAATATCGTTGTTAACCAGTCCGTTTAGATCCGGACTTAACATCACGATTCTCCAAGGCGTTTCGATTTGGCCTGATAAAGACCAGCTTCCGTTATTTTGGAAATTTGCTTTAAATGTTTGATTACCGCTCGCGATTAAAGACATGCCTGCGTAGTTAACAAGTGCTCCTTCTGTAATCGATGCATAACCGAGATTGTCAAGCAATTTGAAGGTCAAAGGGGGAGCTATTTGAGTTCCGACTGGCACCAGTTCGGCATTCGCTTTGGTATATTTACTTTCGTATGAAGTAATGTTCGTTGAATACCAAACTTGGCTTCCAGCGGGAACTTTAAAGCTGGTGCTTTCGCCTGAAATATTGCGGGCAGAAGTACCCTCTGGAATGACATAACGGAATGCAATGCCATCGTCAAACATCTTCACTTCCAGGGTATATTGCAAACCTGTTATCACATTAGTAATCGGTATTTTTGTAAGCGTATGCAAATCCTGCGCTATAGAATGAACGCCCGTCCAAGGATATGACTCTTGAGCTGGAGCACTTCGTTCTGGCGTACCTAATTCAACTTTATTGCCAATATCCATACCGTCTGCCAAAATTCCTAAATTAGACTCTTCGATGACCGGCTTACCGGCCATATTTACGGAGTAAACCAACTTACCGGAGCTTTGTTTGACCAAGCCGGTTACTTTACCGTTGGGACTCGAAACCTCCACTGGCTGCGACTCATTCGGAGTGCCATGGGTCGAGTCTAAAATAAATCCAGCATCTACCCAATCCCCATGGTCGCAAGTGATTTCTCCCACAGAGTCTACGACGAGCGTCAATTGTTTAGAACCGGCAGGAATAGGTACATCGAAGGTGTATGATCCGTTTTTAAGGACCTCTGGCGAACTGGCAAGATCGACACCATCCACCTTCACGATAAACTTCACCTTAGCTTTAACACTGTCTGGGTTGCTGTTAATATCCGTATCGATACCGGCCACTGCTACGAAGCGGCTGTAAGTAGGGTACAAATCATACACGATCTTGGAATTCGCATGAGTTCCTATCCCATTGCTATAAGACTTACCGGCAACGTTAAGGGGATTTCCGTCAATGGATTTATTTAGCTGAGTCGTACCCCATCCAGCGACAGCGCTTTTCCAGGTTAAATCCGATATATTAATATCCGGCTGCTGAGACGCATTGGTCTGGACTTCTTGGGCGCTTACAGATCTGATGTTACCGATGGCCGCAGAAAGCAATAACGTAGATGCGAGCAACAGAGCTACGCTTTTCGCATAAATTCGATTCCTCAAAGTATTCATCATTTCCTTTCATTTTAGGTATTCGATTTGGAAGGGGAGAAGTCGAACCAAGCGTCAACCCATTTCATCGTTTGGCGTTATTCAATTAGTACTCAGTTAGTGCATAGTATCCAACTCCTTTTCAGTTCTCTTCATACCGATACGTCTTGTATCGATAATTAGAGAGGTATTCCTTATTATTCATCTCACCATCCGTAGTGACTACCAATAAATGGAATAAATAATCAGTTGAATCTAATTATATTCTTACAACAAGGACAATAAAATATGAATATCCTCATTATTTCTATAAAAATACTTATCTTTTTACTGTTGGGCGAATGCGTTTCTCATGTAAAGTTAGCACATCCTTCATCATAATCGATTGCGAAAAAGATAATAATGAGGTAAACCTATCTTTTCTTCCGATTTTCTACCTTTTTATATTCGGCAGCCGAGTAGCCTTTGCTATCGAAATCGAGGCTGAGCCTTCTCCTTGAGCATTTATCACAAGAAGCGGGAGGGGGGCGATTTAATTCCCTATAATTTCCGCGAACTTGCACACCTCTCAGATCGTTTCTAGTGATTTGAGGGGTGTTTTGTATTTAATACTCCATAGTATCAATTCCCGAAAACCTTCCTAATTGTTTCCCGATTTTTTCCCGAACATTTCCCAGCCGTGTCTCACGAAAAATGAATTCCACGTGTTGTATGATAAATCCAGAAAGCAAATTTAAACGTTGGAGGTTTTTAACGATGATCAAAGCGAACAAAGCATTGAAATAGATTATAGGGGCTGCATTGCTTACATTAATGGCTGTTCCCGCAACGGTTAGTGCAAAGCCTGAAGCGAAGCCAGAGGCGATGAAAGCCACAAAACCAGGATTGATTTTAGCAGCCAAGCCAGAAGCCAAACCAGAAGCGTGAGTCGCATTTTATTTGGAGTCAAAACTAACTAGATAAAAGGAGAGAATTTAACAGATGACATTAAATTTCAGTAAACGAAAACAAACTTCGGTAATCACAATTTTGCTGGCAGGCTGTTTGGCTTTCGGCAGTATAGCCAGCGCTTTTGGCGAGACGCCTCCTGCAGACGTGCAGATCAAGGAGTTCAGCTTGCTTGATACGTCGTCTGACGTAGTAGGTGCAGCTGATTTTACGCCTGAGGGCAACAAGGATGGCCACTTCAAGCTGCGTCTAAACCTTGCACAACATACGGTTATCAATTCCGTTGTACTGCGTTCCACTGATGCATATGGTAAAGATAATTATCAAGGGGTTTGGAGAACCAACCATGTGACAACGGGGTGGCTGCTCGGCATAATTCAGGACAAAACTGTTACATCGGCAAGCGGCACAACACATGAAAACATCATCATCAACCCGGGTTTTCGTAAGGATGTTAAAGAACCTGTCGGTGAATTCGAGGGTGAGCTTAACCTTGACTTGTACGCTAGCGATAATGGCACGATCAAGGAAACGCAATATTATGTCTTAGAAATTATGACTCCACAAGGTACTGTTGTTTCCAAACCCATAAAATATAAAAGTCCGATGACAACAGGGGAAACTACAGACTCAGCAAGTCCGACACCAGCACCGACAACGAAACCAGACTCAACACCAACACCAACACCAACACCAACACCAACACCAACACCAACACCAACACCAACACCAACACCAACACCAACACCAACACCAACACCAACACCAACA
>NZ_JAGGKV010000007.1 GCF_017874035.1 Paenibacillus aceris | reverse complement strand
CCAGGATCAAACTCTCCATAATAGAAAAGCTTAATTGTACTCATTGACTTGCTAGCGAGATTATACAATCTCATTTATAGTCGATTGCTCGACTGTGCTTTACTCACTCGTTGTTCAGTTTTCAAAGATCAAGGTTTCTAGCTCGACCCGCTCTCTTTCGAAAGCCGGAAGATCAATATACCATACTAATTTTTCTTTTGCAACTTGTTTTTCTCAAGTTACTCGTTATTCCCGCATGTCTCAGCGGCAACTTTTATAAGATACCACAGATGATGACGATGAGTCAACCCATGAGCTCATTGTATTTTTTTACCATCTAAATCAAGATTAACTTTAAACCTACGAGGAGCAGGAGACCAGGTACGCCAAGAACAGTTACTGTCCCTATTGTAGCTGTATTAATTGGCAAATCCACTTGCGTATAAGCGCTTAGCAGATTCAAGCCATACAGGAGGAATGCAGCCACAACAACATTTAACCCTAATGCAGATAATAGTCTGCCACTGCTACGGTTACGCAAAACAATAAGAAGCAGCATTAGTGAAGATAGTATGAGTAATCCCCATACCGCATATTTAATATACACGCTCTACACCTCCAATAATCGATCCGTATCAATCATGCTCAGATTTAGCCTTTTGGCCTGTTTGATGAGCATTTCAAATCTTTTTTCTGCAGCTTCCATCGCATAGATGGCATAATCAATCTGATCCTTGTCCAAGGCAAACTCAAAGTGTGCCTGCGCCGCCACCCAATTGGCATGAGCCGAACGAATTTCCTGGATAAGCATCTGCTTGTCCCTTAAAAGCTCCTCTTTTGCACCTTTTTTGGTTTGTGGATTCTTCCGTCCGTACATGCCTAATAAAGCTGGTCTCATCAGCATACCCTCCATGACCCCAAATGCGGGTTAATCTACCCTTATGCATATGGGAGGAAAGGAGCAATTAGAACTTTCGCATTTCTTTTACACGAACAAAAAAGAGAGCTTTGCAGCTCCCTTCATACAGGTTTAACCTTATTTATAATTCCCTGCGGCCTTCCATGGCTTTGGACAGCGTCACTTCATCCGCATACTCCAAATCTCCGCCTACTGGCAGTCCATGCGCGATACGCGTAACCTTTAGGCCGAATGGCTTCACTAATCTGGACAAGTACATGGCCGTAGCTTCACCTTCGATATTCGGGTTCGTAGCGAGGATTAACTCCTGTACGGTTTCATCCCCCAACCGCTTGAGTAATTCAGCGATATGAATTTGATCCGGTCCGATCCCTTCCATAGGGGAAATCGCACCATGCAGGACATGATAGTAGCCCTCGAACTCTTTGGTACGTTCCAAAGCGACCAAGTCCTTAGGCTCCTGCACGACGCAAATGACAGAACCATCCCTGTTCTTATCTTGACAGATCCGGCATGGATCAACATCGGTAATGTTGCAGCAGACTGAACAGTAGTGGAGGTTCCTTTTCACATTGACGAGCGCCTTCGCAAAATCAATCACGTCTTCTTCTTTCATACGAAGAACATGAAAAGCAAGGCGCCCCGCGGTTTTGGGGCCTACCCCCGGCAACCGGGAGAAAGCATCGATTAACTTGGAAATCGGTTCGGGGTAATACAAAGGAAGTTCTCCCTCATCTTTCAGAATTGTAGCTCATGGTTGTGACTAGAACAATCCAGGAATGTTCATTCCGCCTGTGAATTTGCCCATATCTTTATTTGCGATCTCTTCCGCTTTCGCCATTGCATCGTTTACTGCTGTCAGAACAAGATCTTGCAGCATTTCAACATCGTCTGGATCAACAGCCTCAGGCTTGATTGTAATGCTTTGCACTTTCTTATGTCCGTTTACGACGCAAGTAACAACACCGCCGCCAGCTGTACCTTCAATGATTTTAGTGCCTAGTTCTTCTTGAGCCTTCATCATTTGCTCTTGCATTTTCTTCACTTGCTTCATCATTTGATTCATGTTATTCATAGTCGTTTGCTCCTTTGTAGTTAGTCTAGTCTTCTTTAATGGTCACTAACGCTTCGCCAAACAATTGAATGGCTTCGGAAATCCACTCTTCTTTGGGAGGACCTCCTGGGCTACCCTCATCCGCTACGAGTTCCATGACTTCAGGAGGGCTGCTGGTCGCTTCATTCTTGGCGTCGTCCCACTCTTTGCGCATAACCGTAAGCAGCCGCATTGGCTTGCCGAACACAGAGGTCAGCACTTGCTCAATAATGAGCTTGTTTTCCGGTTTTTCCGTGGTGTTGCGGTGCATCTCATTTTTGAAAGCAACCAAAATGACATCGTCCAGCATCGATACCAGATCACCATTCACAAACCATGCATGGACGGTAATCTTCTTTTCCTTCACTAGACCTAACACCTGACTCCACTTCATCAGCGCCGCCTTGGTTTCCGGACCCTCTGAAGCCTTCAAGTAACCATCCAATTTGATGCCTGACTTTTTAGACGGCGCGGAGGCCACCGGTACTCTGGGAGCTGGCTTCGCTTCGGCCGGCACACCCGTTACTCCCGATTTTACCAGTCCGGCTATCTGATCTTCAAGTTGTTTGAGCTTCTGGGTCATTTGGGCAAAAAGATCGCCTTGAGGCATCCGGCTTCCTGCATCCGCCGTTTGGCTTACAGAAGGACTTCCTTCTTCTCTGTGGCCGCCGCACATTTTCATAATAGAGATTTCTAGCAGCGTTTGAGGTTGTACGGAGTATTTCATTTCGCCCTGATAGTGATTCAACGTTTCGATCATGCCCATCATTTCACTTGGCGTAAAGTGACTGGCAATTTCACTGAGCTCGCGCATATCAAAAACGCGTTCGGCGATGACCGGCGAATTCGGCACCATGCGAACCATGAGCAGATCACGGAAGTAATTAATCAAATTCTCGATGCATTTGTCAGCGCTTTTGCCTTCCTGCATGAACGTATCAACAAGCTCTAGCGCGGCTCCAAGATTTTTGTCTTTGATATAAAGCACAAGCTTCTTGAATTGATCGGAAGCCACACCGCCGGTGATGGATAAAATGTCAGCGAGCTGCACTTCGCCCGTGGCAAAAGACGTTGCCTGATCGAGCAGACTAAGCGCATCGCGCATCCCGCCATCGGATAATCTTGCAATATAATGAAGAGCTTCCTCGTTAATCGAGATCTGTTCCTGATCACAAATATATTTCAGCCGCTGCACCTGATCATCCATCGAAACCCGTCGAAAGTCAAAACGCTGGCAACGAGAAATAATCGTCGCTGGAATCTTGTGCGGCTCGGTCGTAGCTAATACGAACATGACGTGGGCCGGCGGCTCTTCAAGCGTCTTAAGCAGGGCGTTGAAAGCCTCCGTGGTAAGCATGTGCACTTCATCAATGATGTAGACCTTCTGCCTGACTTCCGTAGGGGCATACTTCACTTTATCCCGAATATCCCGAATTTCTTCAACACCGCGGTTGGAAGCAGCATCGATTTCGACCACATCCATGACTGCGCCATCCGTAATCCGTTCACATGCGGAGCACGCATTGCATGGCTCCTCAGCCGGACCGTTTAAGCAGTTAACTGCTTTGGCTAATATTTTGGCCGTACTTGTCTTTCCTGTTCCCCGTGGACCGTTGAACAAATAAGCATGGGTAAGGCGATTTTCTCGCAAAGAATTCTGCAGTGTCTGCGTGATATGTTTCTGACCGACAACTTCACGAAACGTCTGAGACCTCCACGTTCGATATAGAGCAATATGTGCCATAGTTTCCTCTCCAATAATCCCTGCGTGGAATGACTGAATCCATTATACTATAACCCACCTGGGGATGAAATAGAGGATCAAGCAAAGAAGCCCTCCCCGGTGTCAGAATTCTCCTTCTTTAGGCAAAAGAAAAAACGCCCTGCAAGCTGGCGTTCTAGTTCAAATTCATATTGGTTTAAAATAAACCGTGCACCTGTTATTGATAAAGTGATACAAGCGAACTCTTATCGTTGGCTCAAGTCAGGCAGCCCTTCGGCACATGGAAAATCTCACTTACGGCTGCTTCCTTCCGGACCTGACCGGATTCATGAGCATCCATTGCGAAGGACCCAACTCTCAACACCACGTGTAAGAGCCAGACCTCACATCACAGTACCGCTAACAGGAATTCAACCTCGCTACAGCGGATTGCGAGTTACAGGGCACCGCTACCTCCCCGTCTAGCACAGTAAAAATAGTATAGCTTATTCACATGTAAATAGCAACTAAGGGGGAAAATCTACCTGAAGATTACGACTTAAGGTGTCATTTTCACAGTAACTTTGTAACGCGGCATATTGGTATCTAAGGCATTTTGGGCTTGAGAGCGCAGCTCTTCAACCTGGGCTGCCGTCAAATTCGGTTTCGGCTTAATTTTCACCCTAGCATTCGGTCCGTTAATAGCGATATTGGATTTCTCAATCCCTTGAAACTGCGAGAGAACAGCTTTCATTAAGTTCGAATCATCCTCATAGTGATGATACGTAGGGTTAAGCGGGTCGTTCGGATTCACACTGGTGATTCCTAAATATCCGTCCCTCTTGTAGTTCTGTGCTTTATACTTGGCATCATCCGTCTGCGGCGGGTTTTTGTTACCCGAACTAATGCCGCATCCAACTAAGCTCATGGTAAGCAGGATTGCTGCTGTTATTCTAAGCATACCCCTGAACATAAAAACACCTCCCATTGGACTCTAAGTCTAAACTTAGGATGACCAAGGAAGGATGTCTTATGCTGATTGGCAGCAAAGAAATTGATACCAATTAGATTCCGTATTTCTTTTTGAACTTGTCGACACGGCCGCCTACATCGATAAACTTTTGTTTACCAGTGTAGAAAGGATGGCAATTCGAGCAAATCTCAACACGAAGATTTTGCTTGATTGAACCCGTTTCGAACACATTACCACAAGCGCAAGTCACTGTGGTTGCATGATAAGTAGGATGAATACCTGCTTTCATGTTGGTTCACCTCTTTCCGCCCTGAATCATTTGCTGAAACAGAGTTAATGGACGTACTTTTGCATTGTAGCATACCCGGAAGTCCTATTGCAATGGAAAATCGATTGGAAAACTCTTTCTCAGAGAACCATTGTCGCATTTCTGTCGCTGGTGTAGAACTTTGGCGTATGCGAGTAAGATCCAAGCACAACATCCGGCAATTCCTGCTCGAAAATTTCGATCATTTGCTTCATTCCAAGCAGCTCTCCGCGAGCTTTAGGGATAATCCCTAAATAACTTTCAGGATCAATATTCAGGTTGCGCAATTGAATTAATTTTAATCCGGTTCTTCGTACAAATTCGATCATAGCCTCAATCTCTTCTTCCCGATCGGTTACACCTGGAAAAACGAGATAGTTGATTGAGGTGATGACGCCTTTATCCGTAGCGTAGCGAAGAGATTTCTCCACATTCTTGAGTGTATATGCTCTTGGCTTGTAATAAGCGTTGTAGTGATCATCCAAAGCACTGATCGTACTAACGCGCATTAGATCAAGCCCCGCGTCTACGATGCCGCGGATATGATCAGTCAAGCCTGCATTCGTGTTGATGTTAATGTAGCCCATCTTCGTCTGCTCACGCACCTGCTTGATAGCCGGAATAATGAGCGCAGCCTGTGTGCTGGGCTCCCCTTCACATCCTTGACCGAAGGAGATGATGCTCTCCGGTGTACGCAGATGCTCCAGCATGATCTGGGTGATCTCTTCAAGCTGAGGCTTGAAGTTCATTCGTGTCTGTGGCGCCACGAAGCCGCTCTCATCAGGCTGTTCTGATATACATCCGAAGCAGCCTGCGTTGCAAGAGTAGGAGACCGGAACGGCCCCTTCCCAACGCTGGAGAAACGTGTTGGATGCCGTCAAACACTCATAGCCAAGTGCACAGTTCGATAAGTGTGCATACAGGCGATTTTCCGGATACTTAGCCGTCAAGGTCTTAACCTGAGACTCAAGCTCCGTAACATCGCAATGAATCGGATTCCAGAAGTACGGATTATCCGTCAGACGAGCGGCTACATAGAAGGCGTCATCCTTCCATACAACGGCCGTATAACCGAACAGTGGCAGCGCCTTGGTCTTGTCCGATTTGACATAACCGGGAAGCAGCAGCCGCGTGAAGCCCTGAGGCAGCAGTGCGCCAACGGCGTGATAGTCACCCGGCACAAGCTTCATGTCGCCAGTCTCGGCGTCAATCCCTACCGGCCGTGTAAAAGGAAGACTGACAAGTGTTGCCCCTTCGGGCAGCGGAATCAGCTCGTCTTCCATAATTTCTGTTATCATTTCAGCGTTTCGACCAAGCGCCAAATAATCGGGATGATCGAAAACGTTTCCTTGTGAGTCTGAATAAACCAAATTCATAACGGTACTCCTCTTTATGCATTAAGGCATCTTCCACATCGCTTAAGACGCGGAGTTTTTCACTTTCCCTTTGCTTGCACCTGATGAAGCGCCTGTTGAAGGGGAAGCCAAAGAATCCAGGAACTCCTGATTCGTCTTTGCTTCGGCAAGCTTCTTGATGAAGGACTCGGTATATTCGTGGGAATCGTTCATACCTTTGCGAAGCGCCCATACCTTCTCGAGTTCATCCTTGCTCAGAAGCGCTTCTTCACGGCGCGTGCCGGATCTGCGAATATCAATAGCAGGGAAAATACGGCGTTCCGCCATTTTACGATCCAGATGAAGCTCAAGATTCCCTGTCCCTTTAAATTCCTCATAAATGACGTCGTCCATACGCGAACCCGTTTCTACGAGTGCCGTAGCAAGAATCGTCAAGCTGCCGCCTTCTTCAATGTTACGGGCAGCCCCGAAGAAACGCTTCGGACGATGAAATGCTCCAGGATCGATACCACCAGATAGTGTCCGGCCTGTTGGCGGAACTACAAGGTTATAAGCCCTAGCCAAACGGGTGATGCTGTCCAACAAAATGACAACGTCTTTCTTATGTTCAACTAGACGCATAGCGCGTTCTAGGACTAGCTCGGCAACCTTAATGTGATTCTCAGGCAGTTCATCAAAGGTAGATGCAACAACCTCGCCTTTCACAGAACGCTGCATATCCGTAACTTCCTCTGGACGCTCATCAATTAGCAAAACGAAAAGCTCAATGTCAGGGTAGTTGGTGGAAATACTGTTTGCGATCTCTTTAAGCAGTAACGTTTTACCTGCCTTAGGCGGCGCTACAATCAAGCCGCGTTGGCCCAGCCCTACAGGAGCAAGCAAATCCATGATGCGCATGGAAATTTTGTTAGGCTCCGTCTCCAGCGTAATGCGCGTGTCAGGATAGAGAGGCGTCAAAGCCGGGAAATGAAGCCGCTCAGCAGCTGTTTCCGGTTTCTCGCCATTCACCGCTTCAACCTGAAGAAGCCCGAAATAGCGCTCATTCTCCTTAGGCGGACGGCATTTGCCCGATACAATGTCCCCTGAGCGCAAATCAAATTTGCGAATCTGGGACGCAGAAATATAAATGTCTTCTGAGCTTGGAAGATAGTTAATTGGACGCAAGAAACCGAAGCCCTCTTGAAGGATCTCAAGGACACCTTGCATAAACATTAGACCACTTTCAGCAGCTTGTGCACGTAAAATTGCAAAGATGAGTTCTTTTTTCTTCAGCGTACCGTAATATGGAATCTGATGTTTCTTAGCTAGTTTATATAATTCAGTAAGCTTGAGTACTTCAAGCTCAGCAAGCTGCATGCTCATGTTTCAACCACCAAACTATTAAATTTTCAATTGGATTCTAGCATTGCCTGTTGTTTGGAACTTTATTCCTTACTCCTCGCTCTCGCGCCAAACCTCGGCTCCAAGGGAGGACAGATTGAACACCAAGTTCTCATACCCGCGGTCAATAAACTCAACCCCGGACACCTCAGTGATACCGCCAGTTCTTACACTAAGACCGGCCAGCACCAGGGAAGCTCCCGCTCTCAAATCCGTTGCTCTGACCTTAGCCGAGCTGAGCTGTGACCCCTCGATGATCGCCGAACGTCCTTCGACTTTCATCTTCGCTCCCATCCGCACGAGCTCAGGAATATGCTTAAAACGATTGCTGTACACGTGATCCGTTAATATACTAACTCCTCTGGCTTGACACAGCAAGCTTGCCATCGGAGATTGCAGATCCGTTGCAAAGCCTGGATAAATTAATGCTTTTACATCGACACTCGAGTATTCTGGCTGACCTACTACACGAATGGACTCGTCCATCTCGTAGATATGTACACCCATTTCTTGAAGCTTTGCCGTTAGAGCCTCCATATGTTTAGGAATGACGTTATCAACCGTCACATCGCCACGCGTTGCCGCTGCAGCAATCATATACGTCCCCGCTTGGATACGGTCAGGTATGATGGAATGACGGCAGCCATGCATTTCCGTAACTCCTTCGATCCGAATGGTATCCGTACCGGCTCCCTTAATTTTTGCACCCATCGAGTTTAAAAGTGTAGCCACATCTATAATTTCAGGCTCTTTCGCCGCATTTTCAATAATCGTATTGCCTTTCGCCCGTGAGGCCGCCAACATGATATTAATCGTAGCTCCAACACTCGCCATATCCAAGTAGATTTTCGCGCCGCGAAGCTCTTTGGCCCGAATTCTTAAAGCGCCATTCTCATTGCTCACTTCAGCTCCTAATGCTTCGAAGCCTTTGATATGCAAATCGATCGGACGCGGTTCGAAATTACAACCACCCGGAAGACCGATGTTCGCTTCCCCGAACCTTCCAAGCAACGCTCCCATCAAATAGTAGGAGGCTCTCAATTTCTTAACTTTTCCGTTAGGCATCGGAAGCGACTTCATCCGGCTTGGATCAATGGTCATCCGATCTTCATTCCAATCGATGGTAGCTCCTAAATCCGACAAAATTTCTGTATATGTAGCCACATCACTCAAATGCGGCAGATTATCCAACGTTACCGGCGTTTCAGCAAGAATCGCAGCTGGAATAAGTGCAACGGCACTATTCTTAGCTCCGCTAATTTGAACGGTCCCACGCAGTGGACGTCCCCCGACCACCATTAATTTCTCCAACATCATTCTCCCCCTAAATCCAGGTGCCTTCCTGCAAACGCAAACTCCACAATCTTCTAAGAATATAAAAAGGGCTATAACAACATATAAAAACATAATAATAAAAAACGCTTACAGCTCACATATAGAACAAAAGACAAAAAACAGAAGAAGGAAACGCCCGTAAGAACACAGACGATGGATAATTTCATCATCCGCCGTCTGCTCCTTACTGCATTTCCCACTGCATCTATACAATTAAAATTAAGCTTGGTTGCTGCTTCCGAACAATTGAATTTTGGATTTTACAACTTCGACCATTGCGTTGCGAGCTGGGGTGAGATATTTACGAGGATCATAAATTTTTGCGTCCTTGTTCAGAACCGCGCGGATCGTTTCTGTGCATGCCACTTGGTTTTCAGTGTTTACGTTGATTTTACCAACGCCTGCAGCGATCGATTTGCGGATCATTTCGTCAGGTACGCCGGATCCGCCGTGCAATACAACCGGAACTGGAATCGCTTTGGAAACTTGCTCGATAATATCAAAATGAATGTTAGGCTCGCCAGCGTACATACCGTGTGCTGTACCTACTGCGATAGCCAGACAGTCAACGCCTGTTTCTTCGTAGAAACGGATAGCTTCTTCTGGTTTTGCAAGGTTAGCATGCTCTTCGTCCACCGAGATGTCATCCTCAACGCCGCCGATTGTTCCAAGCTCACCCTCAACGGAAACGCCCATTGCACGAGCAGCTTTAACAACTTCTTTAGTCAAGCGGATGTTTTCTTCGAAAGAATAGTGAGAGCCATCGAACATAACGGAGCTGAATCCTGCGCGGATACATTTCATTGCTACTTCAAAGGAGCTGCCGTGATCTAAGTGCAAAGCGATCGGCAAACCGGATTTTTTCGCTGCTGCTTCCGCAATTGCTACTGTAAATTCGATACCCATATATTTCAGTGCGCCTTCGCTAACACCGTAAATGAAAGGGGATTTCAGTTCCATTGCCGCTTCCACAATCGCTTGAGCAAATTCAAGGTTGTTCATGTTAAATTGACCCACCGCGAATTTGTTCGCTTTTGCCTTAGGTAAAAACTCATTCATTGAAACCAATGCCATGTTTCTCTTCCTCCTAGAACCTTTTTGTAGTTTTGCGTAGACCGCTCTTGTCATACCTGAGTTATTATAGCACATATATTTTCAAATGATAACCAAGCCCATGCTTCTCAGCCACAAAAAAAGACCCTATGACTAGGATCCCACTGCAAAACCACTGCTTGATTCATTATTTAACTGCATATTAACCGCCATGCGCAACTCATCAATATCAAAAGGCTTCGTGAAATGCATAATGGCGCCGAGATCCGTCGCTTCTTTAATCATGTCGAGCTCTCCATATGCCGTCATCATGATTACTTTGATAGAAGCATCGATCGCTTTAACATGTTTCAAAATATCGAGGCCGTCCATACCGGGAATTTTCATATCCAATAATAGTAGGTCAGGCGAAGAGTTTTTGACAATTTCTAAAGCCAGTTTACCATTAGAGGCTTGGTAGGTATCATATCCTTCGTTGCTGAAAACCTCCATTAGCAGAACACGAATTCCATTTTGATCATCGACAATCAGTACCTTTTTCTTCATCAGCCTAGTTCCCTCCCGAAAACGAATAACAAATCCCCTAAACTTCACAGATAAATAAAGTATATAAGGTATTCGCTATTCATTTTCATTCTCCTTCATGAGAGAGGGCCAAATTGAAAACTTTTACAAATAAGTTGTTTTTCAGGAGGCACCTAACACAACGAGTTAGCGCTGGATCCCCTGAGCCGCCTTCACAAACTCACGGAACAACGGCTGCGGTCGGTTCGGACGCGATGTGAACTCCGGATGGAACTGCACCGCCAAGAACCAAGGATGACCTGGAAGCTCGACCATTTCGACCAAGCGGCCGTCAGGCGATGTACCAGAAATGCGCAGGCCAGCTGATTCGATCAACTCGCGGTATTCATTGTTGAACTCATAGCGGTGACGATGTCTCTCGTACACCAGCTCGTCATTGTAGCATTTCTCCGCCAAGGAACCTGGAACGATTTTACAAGGATATAGACCAAGGCGCATCGTACCTCCCAGATTCTCGATATCCTTCTGCTCCGGCAGAAGATCGATAACTGGATAAGCGGTTGTAGGATTAATCTCGGAGGAATTCGCACCATCCAAGCCAGATACGGAACGCGCATACTCGATAACAGCAACTTGCATCCCCAAGCAAATACCGAAGAATGGAATTTTCTTTTCACGGGCATAGCGAATGGCAGATACTTTACCTTCGATACCGCGATCACCGAATCCGCCAGGCACTAAGATACCTTGCACGCCGGAAAGCAGCTCATCCACGTTGTGATCGTAAATCTCTTCTGCATTAACCCAACGGATATCAATCTCGGAGTCGTTATCAATACCGGCATGTCCAAGCGCTTCAACAATGCTCAAATAAGCATCATGCAGTGCAACATATTTTCCGACAATTGCAATTTCCGTTTTCTTGGTCAGTGATTTAACTTTACGAACTAGACTTTCCCATTCCGTCATATCCGGCTCGTTCGTTTTGAGCTTCAGGTGGTTGACGACGTAATCATCAAGTCCTTGCTCGCGAAGCATCATCGGTACTTCATACAACGTTTCCGCATCTCTACACTCGATAACAGCCGCTGGATCAATATCGCAGAATAAAGCAAGCTTACGCTTCATATCTTCGGTCAAAGAGTGCTCCGTACGACAAACGATAACGTGAGGTTGAATACCTAAGCCGCGCAGTTCTTTCACGCTGTGCTGTGTCGGTTTCGTCTTCACTTCACCTGCTGCTTTAATATAAGGAATCAGCGTAACATGAATGTACATCACATTCTCGCGGCCGATATCATTTTTCATTTGACGGATTGCTTCTAAGAAAGGAAGGCTTTCAATATCACCAACCGTACCGCCGATTTCCGTAATGACAACATCCGATTGCGCCTCGCGGCCTGCACGCAGAACACGATCTTTGATTTCATTCGTGATATGCGGGATAACCTGAACCGTACCCCCAAGATATTCCCCTCTGCGTTCCTTGGTAATAACGGAGGAATACACCTTGCCTGAAGTCACGTTGGAGCTTTTGGATAGATTGATATCGATGAAACGCTCATAATGGCCTAAGTCCAAATCCGTTTCAGCACCATCATCGGTTACGAATACTTCACCGTGCTGATAAGGACTCATTGTCCCCGGATCCACGTTAATGTAAGGGTCGAACTTTTGAATCGTAACCTTCAGACCTCTGTTCTTCAGCAATCTTCCTAAGGAAGCTGCTGTAATTCCTTTGCCAAGGGAAGAAACTACGCCTCCCGTAACGAAAATGTATTTTGTCACTATGTACGCCTCCTAAGTGTTTTTTAGTTAAAATCGTAAGCATAAGCTTCGTTTTCGCCAGATAACTGGCTTCTGTCTTTCTATGCAAAAAGCTTACACCGTAAGCATTCGCTATCGTTGTCGTGATGTCACTGCCTCGGATTTAGTTTCTACTAAATGAGGGTTTTCATGAAAATATAGTGAAAAAAACAGCCTGAAAACAAAAAAAAGTGACACCCGTGTGTAGACGGGGCACTTTTTGAACGCTTGCGCGATTTGTTAAGATTCTTTTAAAGCCCATGCAATAGTTTACTCTGAACGGGTAGCGGCTGTCAAGACAAGTTATTTGTCGTCGTCATCCTCTTCATCCAAATCGGAATCATCTTCATCCAGATCGGAATCTTCGTCCAGATCATTGTCTTCCTCTTCGTCAGACTCTTCAATGCCTTCTTCGCCAAGATCCTCTTCGATCTCTTCATCCTCAAAGAATTCAGTATCCTCTTCCGCTTCTTCCTCTTCTTCGGATTCAGTACCAAATGCATCGTACTCGTCTTCCTCTGCGTATGTATCCTCTTCCTCAGCGTAGATGTCCTCATCCAGATCATCGTCTTCATCGTTAATGATTCTTGGACGCTTAGCGTTACCTACTGCATCGTCTGATTTCTCGACAGGATACCAACGTTTCAAGCCCCATAGATTTGTACCTACGCAAGCGAAACGTCCATCGATGTTGATTTCCGTATATAGTTGGGCAATCACTTGCATCACATTCTGCTCAGATAACCCTTTAATTTTTGCAATTTCTGCCATCAAGTCACGGTAATAAAACGGCGTATTCGCCGATTTCAATAATTCAAACGCCAAATCCACCATCGGCATTTCGCGTGCTTGTTCTGTGGTGATTTTGAGTGTGTATTCGTTACTCATCTAAGGCACATCCCTTTCGACCGTCTTCTTCACTTCTTCTATCTACCTTATCCAATATCTTCATTAAGTAAAACCTATTTTTTCTAAAAATGCAACTACCCCCAAGAAACCTTTCGGACAGCCTGCCTAAAATGAATACAAGCGAAGGTCCCCCTCCGCTTGCGACTGTATCCTAAGGAAGCGGTATGAACGAATCACTGCCGTTTCCAGTACCTGAGGAAGAGACACTCCTGCTCGCGCCTCTCTATTTATCCTATGTAAAACCAGCACATCTGCCACGGCTTCGCACCCATTTATTTCTACAAAGGCTATCACACGGTCAGACGGGGTGACCTGTACATAAGATAGGGGAGACTCGATTTTAAGTTGTCATGGGGGGATGGCACGTATGGATATAGCCACCTTTCTTCATTTGCTTCATGAGGAAATCGGACTCACCAAGCAATCTGGCAAGAAGCACATGATCCGTTTCTCATCGGCTAAGGACTATTACGCATGCAAATCCGAGCTTAAGCGAATGAGATCCCGACTCATAAACCTCACCAAGGTTCATGCTCTAGACATCATTCACGCCTTCTCCTGCACGCTTCGTCCCGACTCCAAACTAAAGCAATTCGCAGGCAGCCCGATCATCGAAGAAGATTCCAAAATTACCGTTCACCAACTGATCGGGAGCAAATCCATTCTCAAACGAGCAACCACGTTATCCGGCTCCGGTTCCCACACAATCCCCTGGGGCGTTGATCAAATTGGTGCTCCTGACGTTTGGAGCAAGTCGTTAGGTCAGAACATCCGGGTAGGCGTCATCGATACCGGGATCGACTACAATCACCCCGACTTACGGAATTCAATCTCACGGGGGATCAATTTATTAAACCGCAGTATGCTTCCCTATGATGATAATGGTCATGGCACGCATATCGCAGGCACCATCGCTGCAACCGGCCAGCATAGCGGCATTATCGGCGTAGCGCCAAGATCCATCATTCATCCTGTAAAAGCTTTCGACCACAGCGGAAGCGCTTATGTATCAGATATTATTGCCGGTATTGATTGGTGTGTAAACAATGATCTCGATATTATCAACATGAGCTTTGGCATGAAGTCGTACAACCGTGCTCTGGAGCAAGCGGTATTGAACGCCTACTACAGAGGAAAAGTCATTGTTGCCTCATCGGGTAATGACGGCAAACGTAAAACAATCGATTACCCTGCACGCTTCCCGCAGGTCGTCTCCGTTGGAGCCACAACGCGGCTAGGCCGCATAGCGCCTTTCAGCAACCGCGGAAAACAAATTGATATCTATGCACCAGGAGAAAAAGTCTACTCATCCTGGCTCCACGGCAAATATAATGAGCTCAGCGGCACTTCAATGGCTACAGCTCATGTCAGCGGCGTTATCGCGTTGATGCTGTCCATCAAACCCTTGTCGCCGCAGCAAATCAAAAGTGTGCTGCGCCGCTGCGCGCTCAACTTGAACAAACGCGAGGGCATGCGCTGGCAGCCCGGGCATCTCAATGCCAGACGGGCCTTACGCGCTGCAAGGCAGGTTTGAGGCCCGTAAAAAGAAAAAGGAGTTAAGCGGCCTGCTGCTGCTTAACTCCTTTTTCTTTTTACGGCTGGGAGCGGAAATTACATCCGCTCCGGTGCAGATACGCCAACTACGCGAAGCGTGTTGGCCAGTGTCGTGCGCAGCGCGCCAAGCAAGGCGAGGCGGGCTTGCGTTAAGGCCGCATCATCCGTGATGACGTAGTGGCCCCTGTAGTAGCTATGGAACTGGCTCGCCAGTTCGTAAACATAGCGGATCATACGATGCGGCGCGTATTGGTCCGCCGCGATCGCGATTTCCTCCGGCAGCTCGCCGATCTTGCGCAGCAAGTCGAACTCAGCTTCCGAGGAAAGCTGGTGCAGGTCAACCTGCTCCAGCGGGAGCACCGCGATGCCTTGCTCTTCCGCCTGGCGGAAGATGGAACAGATCCGTGCATGTGCGTACTGCACATAGTAAACCGGGTTCTCATTGGACTGAGAAACCGCTAAGTCCATGTCAAAGTCCAGATGCGAGTCCATGCTGCGCATCGCGAAGAAATACCGGATCGGGTCGACGCCGACCTCGTCCATGAGATCCTCCATCGTGACCGCTTTGCCGGTCCGCTTGGACATTTTGACCTTTTCCCCGTTTTGGAAAAGGCTCACCATTTGCGCGATCAACACGACGAGTCGATCCGCCTCGAAGCCCAGCGCCGTCATGGCCGCTTTCATCCGTGGGATGTAACCGTGGTGGTCGGCGCCCCAAATATTAATAAGACGTTCGAAGCCACGTCCGAATTTGTTGCGGTGGTACGCGATGTCAGGCGTCAGGTAAGTGAATGAGCCGTCATTCTTGATCAATACGCGGTTCTTGTCGTCGCCCAGCGGCGTCGTGTTCAGCCAAGTCGCGCCTTCTTCTTCATAGATATGTCCATTGTCGCGCAATTCTTGCAGAACGGGCGGAATGAGGTTGTCTTCATAAATCGACGTCTCGGAGAACCAGTTGTCGAAACGCACACCAAAGCGGCCTAAATCGCGTTTGATTTTGTCGAGCTCTTTTTTGAGGCCGTACGAACGGAAATACGCGCGGCGCTCATCATCCGACAAGCTGAGCAGGCGGTCTCCTTCTTCCGCGGCAAGGTCTGCCGCGAAGCCTTTGATATCTTCTCCGAAGTAGCCGTCTTCCGGCATTTCGGCATCTTGTCCAAGCGCTTGCAAATAGCGGGCTTCGATCGATTTGGCCAAGTTCACGACTTGGTTCCCCGCATCGTTAATGTAGTACTCCCGGGATACGTCGTAACCGGCAAGGTCCAGCACGTTACACAGCACATCCCCAACTGCTGCGCCGCGGGCATGTCCCAGATGCAATGAACCTGTCGGGTTGGCGCTGACAAACTCAACTTGCACCTTCAGCCCTTGGCCCACGTTCCTTGCCCCGTACCGCTCACCCTGTGCGAGTACGTCAGCGATAACAGGATAAAGGTACACTTTGTTCATTTTAAAATTGATAAAGCCCGGTCCGGCGATCTCCGCTTCTGCGATGTTCGCTTTATCTTTCTGCAGGTTCGCAATGATCTGCTCAGCGATTTGTCTTGGATTCTGCTTCGCAATCCGGGTTAGCTGCATCGCAATGTTCGTTGCGAAATCCCCGTGTGTTTTCTCCTTCGGCACTTCAAGAATGATCTCCGGCAATTGCGCCGCATCCACGATACCTGCAGCAGCTACTGCGTCTGCTATAGCTTGCTTCACTATGACTTTGACTTCATTTAGTACATCCATTCTTCTTACTCCTCCTGAATTAACAACTTAATCCTGTATTCCCCCGCGTGCGTGCCGGATGCGTATAAATCATATTTCCATCGTGTGATTCCGATGCCGTGCTCAGCCTCGCTGGTCAGCTCATGCGTCTCGATTTCGAGTTCCAGGCGACCTTGCGGCGTATGATAAAATCCGATGCGTCTCTCGCCGGGCACAAACGTTTGCTCCGCTTGTACATCTCCTTGGCGGACGATGCGGATTTGATTCTCTTCCAGCTTAATAAGCGTCACCGTTCGTCCAAGCTCGCTGCGTTCTTCTTCATAGCGGATGTAGGTGTGATTGCCTTTGCGGTAGAGATCCCCCCGCGCCTTTTGCACCGTTGTCTCGCTCCCGCTCCGACTTTCAATGCGAATGCGCACACGCGCTTTATCCGTCATGATTCGTCATTCTCCTATTCTGCAGGTCCTCTTTGCACCTTATGTCAAGATAAGGCAAGTTAGGTATTAGTTTATATGAAAGGTTCGCCGAATTCAATGTATCCCTGCGATGACCGTACAAGAACGCTGTCGAATGCCGTGCTTCACTTATGCGAAAAAGCCTCGAGTTTCACGAAAACGTGAAATCCGAGGCTTTTTATTTCTACCCGCCCGCTTTAAATGGCCGGAATTGGCATCCCAATGTTTGCCCACTGCTCCTTGGCAGGACCATAGGCGCCGATTACAGGCAAGCCCGCTTGACGCATCAAAATTGTGAGCTGGCCGCGATGGTGAATTTCATGCTTGATGTAGGCAAACAGCGTTTCGCTAATCGTCCACTGCATGCCGAACATGTTCACAACTTCCTGCAGCTTAGCGTCGGTTAGCTGTGTGCGGACAGCTTCGATAATCGCTGCTGTTGTCGCCCTGTAGGCATCCGCAATGACTGCCGCTTCTGATGGCGGCTGGCTGGCTGCGGACGGCGCTTCGAACTTCAGGCCTGTTCCGAGCAGCATGCCACGGTCGGTGTGAACCAAGTGCCATGCGATATAACCAAGCGGCCTGTAGCCTTCGGCTTGCGGCTGCTGCAAGGATGCGTCCGTTAAGGCGTCGAGCAGCTGCTGCGTTGTTTTGGACTCTTGCTGGTATTCTTTAATAAAGCTTTCTACGGTAGTAAACATGTTATATACCTCCATGAATGTTAGGATTGTTTTTCACTTCATGTAATTAGTATAACCAAGCAGGACTGACATCTGTATGTCAGCATTGAAAAGGCAAGTCGAAATTTTCTGGGCGTGTGCGGCTAGTTGGGGTTGGGGGTGGGGTTGGGGTTGGGGTTGGGGTTGGGGTTGGGGTTGCGGTTGCGGTTGGGGTTGCGGTTGCGGTTGCGGTTGGTTGGGTCGGGGTTGCAATTGCAGTTGGGGTTAGCTTAGGGTGGCCTGGCAGTGGCCTGGGGTTGGGGTCTGCACTCCCCTCCCATGCGAAAGGGAACTGGAGTCCTCTATTTCCGGAAAATCGGTGTTTTCACCGTCTAAACGGAACTACAGGATCTTATTTGCCCAGACTGCCCCCTTTTTCCACTTAAAAGTGAACAATAGCGGATCATAGTTCCCTTTCAACAGCCAAATGGCTGTTTCTTAAGTAAATAGCGGACTGAAGTTCCCCTTCGGCTTGTTCACATGGACATTTCTGCACGTTCCGCCATAGTCAGCGGCAGCAAAAATCAGTGCCACAGGCATAGGGGTGGAACATTCACCCGCGCACAAAAAAGGCCGCCAGCTCTTCTTGCTTCCAAGAATGGCTGACGGCTTTTCCCATTTATTTAATCAAATCTTCAACAAATCTAGGCAAAATGAAAGCTGCTTTATGCAGGCGTGCTGTGTAGTACTTCGTTGGGAATTCCGGAATGGAAGCTTCCTCAACTTGAAGAGGGTCATGCTTTTTGCTGCCCATTGTGAAAGTCCACAGACCGCTAGGGTACGTAGGAATGTTCGCGCTGTATACACGAACGATTGGGAAGATTTCTTTGACATCACGGTTAACCGTTTGAATCAGGTCTGCTTTGAACCAAGGGTTATCCGTTTGCGCAACGAAGATCCCGTCTTCTTTTAAAGCATCATAAATTCCTTGGTAGAAGCCTTTGGTGAACAGCTCAACTGCCGGGCCAACCGGCTCTGTGGAATCGACCATGATAACGTCGTATGTATTTTTGTGATCATGAATGTGCATGTAACCATCGTTTACGATAACTTCAACGCGCGGGTTGTCCAGTTCGCCGGCAATGGTTGGCAGGTACTTTTTGGAATACTCAATCACTTTGCCGTCGATATCGACGAGAACGGCTTTTTTCACTTTCGGATGCTTCATGATTTCACGGATCACTCCGCCGTCGCCGCCGCCGACAACAAGTACGTTCTCAGGGTTCGGGTGAGTAACAAGCGCAGGGTGCGCTACCATTTCGTGATAAACGAACTCATCTCTTACCGTTGTCATAACCATGCCGTCAAGTGTAAGCATAGTTCCCCACTCTTCGGTTTCGATCATCGCAAGGTCTTGAAAGTCCGTTTGCTCCCTCACGTAAGTCTCTTTCACTTTCGCTGTAATGCCGAAGCTGTCCGTTTGTTTCTCTGTGTACCACAAATCCATGTTCATACCTTCTTTCGCTTCTATATTGGATGAATAATGACTGACATTCGTTATCTCTAACAGTGTTCCACCGGCCCAAAAAGTCATGCAAGGACCTCAAGAATTTCCCGGGCCCTCACACGCACAAATTGTATTATAGTTCATTACCCCCAAAATGCAATAATTTCCTAGGGCTTTTACCTATTTCATAAAAAATATTTACAATTTATTGAATACGGACCCCCAAGCTTTTCCATACTGGGTAATACGGCCTTTGAGCACAAGGACTTAAGACGACGCGTCAACGATAGAGAGGAGGTAGGAATCGATGTCCGAAAATGAAAACAATCATCAGCCATCCAAAAGCACTGCGCAAAAAGCAAAAGAGCAAGAGATGCCCGCGTCTATGCGCTGGATGCGCCGCATCAAAAAAATGTTCTCTTTTTTCTTCACTTCCTGCGTTCTTATGCTTATCGCTGCGGCTGTCTTTTTCGTGTATTTGCGAGCGCAGACGCTACCGGTTACCAAAATGCTGCAAACTTCTCAAATGTTTGATACGCACGGCGAACTCATTGACACTTTCTATTCCGGACAAAATCGGCAGGTAGTCTCATTAAATGAAATTTCGCCATATCTCATAAAAGCAACACTCGCTGTGGAAGATCAGCATTTCTACGATCACTTCGGCGTCGACGTGAAGGCGGTGGCCAGGGCTGCGATTGTGAATGTGCAGGCAATGGCCAAGGTACAGGGAGCAGGAACGATAACGCAGCAGTTAGCGCGGAATTTATACCTAAATCACGATCGCACGTGGACGCGTAAAATCAAAGAAACGATGTATGCGGTCCAATTGGAAATGCAGCTAAGCAAGGATGAAATTCTTGCGGATTATTTAAATCAAATCTACTACGGTCATTCAACCTATGGCATCGAAACAGCTTCCGAGCTATTCTTCGGCAAACATGCGAGCGAACTGACCCTCGCGGAAAGTGCCCTGATCGCCGGTGTTCCGAAAGGGCCCAGATACTATTCACCTTATTACGATATGAAAAATTCGCTGGATCGGCAGAAGGTCGTTCTGCAAACGATGGTACGCAGCGGATTCATCACACAGGCTGCAGCAGACGCTGCCGGCAAAGAAAAGTTGACAATTCAACCACTGACGAAGAAGAAGCCTGCAGCAGCCCCTTATTTCCGGGATTATGTGCGAACACTCGCTACTGAAAAGCTGGGCATCTCCGAGGAACAGTTTGATGAAGGCGGCATCCGCATTTACACAACGCTCGACAAAAAAGCGCAGGAAATCGCCGAAAATGTCGTCAATCAGCAGCTGAACGGCAAGACGGATCTGCAAGCTGCCCTCGTCGCCATCGACCCGCGTACCGGTGAAATCAAAGCGATGGTCGGCGGACGCGACTATACGGAAAATCAATTCAATCGGGCCCTGTCGAATACGAGGCAGCCTGGGTCTTCTTTTAAGCCGATTGTGTATATGGTAGCTCTGCAAAACGGGTATACCCCCGTCACACAAGTGAAAAGCGAACCGACAGTGTTCACTTACGATGAAGGACGCCAGCGGTATACACCGAGAAATTTCAACGATCAATATGTGAATGCGAATATCGATATGCGGCAAGCGATCTCCAAATCGGACAACATCTATGCCGTGCATACGATTCTGGATGTCGGCCCTGCGAAGGTCATTGATTTGGCTCGCAAGCTTGGCATTGACTCTCCGATGAAGCCCTTGCCGTCACTTGCGCTCGGTTCCTTCCCTGTCAGCCCGCTTGAAATGGTGTCGGCCTTCGGTACGATCGCGAATCAAGGCGTGCATAAGGAAACGACCGCGATTGCGCGAATCGAGGATGCGAACGGTAAAGTTTTATATGAAGCACATCCGAAAGAGGAGCAAGTGCTGGACCCAGCTGTGGCTTACGTGATGACAAATCTCATGGAGAGTGTTTTCGAGGAAGGTGGGACAGGCAATCGTGTCGCCAGCACCATCAAACGGCCGATTGCCGGTAAAACCGGAACGACGGATACCGACGCTTGGCTGGTCGGCTTCACACCGGAGCTCGCTACTGCGGTATGGGTCGGCTATGATAAGGACCGGGACATCTCTACCGTCGAGTCTCATTTGGCATCGCCGATTTTCGCAGAATTCACGGAACAAACGCTGGAGGCCATTCCGCCTAAGCTGTTCCAAATTCCGGAGGGCGTAGCTAGTGTTTACATTGATCCCGCGAGCGGCAAGCTGTCTAATGAGGACTGCCCGAATTCCCATCTCGAGGCTTTTCTTTCCGGCACGGAGCCAACTACGTATTGCACGGGCAAACCCGCCAAGCCCGCTTCGGGCGATGATAAAAAAGACTCGCCAAAAGGCCAAAACGGCTCTTGGTGGAATGATATCAAACGCTGGTGGAACGAATGATTTCCGGTCTCCGCCCAGCTTCCAAAGAACACAAAAAGGCAGAACTAAGCGCGTCTTAGTCTGCCTTTTTGCTGTCCTAGTATATGAGGTAACATACACTAGGGTCTAGTATACTCGGTTCACCTTACCGTAACAATGGATGACACATAATGTTCATAATCTCAAATTATGCCTTGGTTCGATTACGAAAGGGCATCTTTCAGCGCTTGATCCGAGCGGTTCCACCATTCTTCATTGTGGGCGATCAGCTGCTTTTTCAAGGCTGCGCGCTCGCCGTCGGACAAGCCGTCAAAGATGAATTTACGCTTCATCGCACCATCCATCTTGTTCACGTGGTCCGCTAATATTTTCCAACCCCTGCGCGCTTCTGTATCGATCAGCATCTCGCATGCCGACATTCCGGCATAGTAAGCTCCTTCTTCCGTGCGGTCAACCGCAACCCAGACGATCCACGCTTTGCGTCCGTTCGGCACATCCTCTTTGTTCGTTGAGAATTTAATCCCTTTCTCGATTTTACTCTTGGCATGCAGCGTACCTTCATCGAGGTAGGCTTCATCCCCGTCGATAATAACTCCCGAAACGTTGCTAAGATCGATGGCTCCGGCACCGAATCCTTTGTGATTGACTTTGGAGCTTACTATATTTAAGGCCAGCTTCTTTTTATCCGCTTCCATGAGGGCACCTTCCACTCTTCGTAATGTTAAAATGACGCTTTGCTTTTATTGTAGCTAAAGTCCTCCACGAGAACAAGAGCAGAGGAACGCCGCTTGGCCAAAGCCCTCTTTTAAAGCGAACTAACAAATCTTTTCCACTCACAGAAATATTCCCTAGGTTGTCTACATATACATGCTGTAGATGCTTGTTAGGCGGGGTGAATCTATTGAGTGTTTTATTCAAAAACCGCAAGGTACAATGGTTCGTTGTCATGCTCCTTGCAGCAGGCACTGTCTTGCTGTCTGAATCTTTGCTCCCATCCGCAAGTAAACTGACGGTGCCCGTCGTCTCTAAAGAGGAACCGTCAGCTCCGGCACCGGACATGCAGCCTGCCGATCGCGGCAAATCTTCAGAGAAACAAACGCAGGAACCGCTCAGCTACCGCATTGCGGAGTATCACATGAACGTTGCCTACACACCTGAATCGAGGCAGCTCCAAGGACAGCAAACGTTAACGTGGGAAAATCCCGGAACGGTACCTGTGCAAGAAATTTATCTGCATTTATATCCGAATGCATTCGCATCTAAGAAAACGACGTTTATGCGGGAATCCGGCGGCAAGCTGCGGCAGGATGAAGCCACGGCCGATAGTACCGGCCGCATGGACTTGCTTTCTGTCAAGACCGCTGACGGAGAGGATCTTACGCCGCGGATGGCGTTTGTACAACCCGATGACGGCAATAAAGACGACCATACCCTGCTCAAAGTTCCGCTGCTGAAGCCAGTAGGAGCCGGAGAGCGAGTCACGATCAAGACGGATTTTCTTGTCAAGCTGCCTGAAGCTTTCGCACGTATGGGCTATGTGGATGACTTCGTTATGGCCGGTCAGTGGTTCCCTAAAGTAGCCGCCTATGAACGGGCGGGAACAAGGGGACGCACAGAGCCGGGTTGGAATCTCCACCAGTACCATGGGAATTCAGAGTTCTATGCGGACTTCGGCCTGTATGATGTGAAAATTCAAGTGCCGGCGAACTATACCGTCGCTGCAACCGGTTTTCCTGTGAAGCCGGCCGTGACGGAGAACGGAACCAAGACGTATCAATTTTATGCGGATGATGTGCATGATTTCGCATGGTCGGCTTCGCCTCACTTCGTGTACGTGGAAGAGCCTTTCTCAACGCCGCAAATCCCCGGGATGAAGATCAAGCTCTATCTGGATCCCAATCATCAGGAATTGAAAGACCGTTATATGTACGCTGCCAAAAAGGCCCTTACCCGCTACAGCCAGTGGTACGGAACATACCCGTACTCGACCCTTTCCATTGTCGTCCCTCCTCCCGGAGGCAACGGCGCAGGCGGGATGGAGTATCCTACATTGGTAACGGCTTGGGGCGCGAGCGATAAGAACCCGGACCTGGATCTGGAACGCGTTGTCGTTCATGAGATCGGGCACCAGTACTTCTATGGCCTCGTGGCCAGCAATGAATTCGAAGAAGCTTGGCTGGATGAAGGCTTTACCTCCTATGCCGAGGACAAAGTGATGGAGGCTGAGTTCGGGGCATCCCCTAATTTACCTGTCGAGTCCAGCTTTATCACATCGCCTAATACACTCAAGCAAAATGCATGGGCTTATACCGGACATGATCAATATGCTGAAAATGTGTATACAAGAGGCAAGCTCGTGCTGAAGGCGATTGAGAAACAGGTTGGCACCAAAACGATGGATCGCATCATGCGCACTTATTTTCAAAAGTGGGAATTCAAGCATCCTTCTACGAAAGACTTTCAAAACGTTGTCGAGGAAGTAACCAAAACGAAGTGGGACGACTTCTTCAATGAATATGTCTACGGCTCAATGATGATCGATTACACCGTGGAGAGCATCCGCGTGAAAGCCACTGGCAGCAAAGGAACGGGACCTTACGAAAGTACGATCCTCATCGCCAAGCGCGGCGGCAACTCACCCGAAGTGCCGATCCAGTTCCATTTCGCCGACGGCACCGTGCTCGACAAAACATGGGACGGCAAAGAAAGCAGCATCGAATTCAAGTTAACCCATACGACGCCCGTAGACTGGGTACGTATCGATCCGAACTACTCGCTCATTCTGGAAAACAAACATATCAATAACTTTATGCAAACGGAAGTAAATACCAAGTGGAAAATCCGTTGGAATCTCGGCATTATTCAGTTCCTGCAAGCTATTTTCGGGTGGGTCGCCTGGTAGGCGCCCACTCTTACGTGAAAGTTTTCCTTCGGAAAACTCAGCACACGCTTACGAAGATAGTTTTCCTTCGGAAAACTCTTAGGAGGGACACCCATGACAACCTATCTCAAATCCGGCTTCAGGGCGGCTCTGCGGCAACCCTTCGCCACAATCGTCTTATTCATGTACCAAATGGTCTGGGGCATCCTGCTCTATAAGCTTGTGCAAGGGGTGCTGGTCCCGCTCATGCACCGCTTTCCTGGCGGGGACCAGCCGAAGGAAGCGCTCCATCTTTTTCTCGCCGAGAGCCAATTCCAGCTAGTCAAAACGGATCTCAGCCATTCCTATTTATGGGGATTGGCTGCCCTGCTCCTAGCTCGCATGCTGTTCACCCCGATACTGAACAGCGGCGTCTACTATTCACTCACGCATTCCGAGCAAAATGCCGGCTATCGCTTCGTTCGCGGCGTCAAAGAACTCTCGCTCCCTTTCCTCGCCGCGTATATCATCCGAATCGCCTTGTCTTTGCTGCCGCTCGTCTGGCTATTGCCCAAAGCGCAAAAGGTGCTTGCGCACAGCACATCCTATGAACAAGCCTCCCTCGACTTACTACCATGGCTTATGGGCATGTTGGTTTATGGCTTTCTGCTCCATCTGCTCTTTATGTACGTGCAATTCGCCATAGCCGCACATCTCGGCATTGTATCCACCGTCATCACGTTCATGCGCTTTTCGTTTCCGATTATCGGCCTTTCTCTTATACTTTTGCTCAGTTCAGGACTTTTGGCAGGGATTACAGTTACAGCGACCTATATCTGGGCAGGTCTGTTAGCGCTGATCATTTATCAGCTCTTCCCGCTTTTCAATATATTCTTGCAAATGTGGGCCATTACATCGCAATTTCAGCTTCTTTCCGCCAAAATGAACCCCTAAAAACACAATAAATAAAGCTAAATATGGTTTATATTTGTTCAATCCCCTTGCAAAAGGGGATTTTTTTGTCTGGAAAGCGAACAATCTCACATTTTTTCAGACCGATTTGAACCTAAAAGGAGGAATTTCGATGTTTATGACGAATTAAGAGACTAGCATTAAAAAAACCAAATATTTCATGCCGAATTCCTCATTTTTTGGGGAAACGGGGGAACCACTACCCGGGTGAATTGATCTTGCAAGACAGGGATCATAGGGAACCTTCAACCGAACCCTCCAGCTAACCTCGTAGGCACCGGAAGGAGACAAGCAGTTGAAAAAGGTTGTTGCTCTTTTTTTTAGTCTTGTTTTGTTTTTGAGTGTAGCTTTAGGGAGCGCGTCTGCGTCAGAATCCAAATTGGACTCAACGGTTGACGATTTGCTTGGAACACCGTACCGCGATGCGGGAACGACAACAAGAGGCTTTGACTGCTCTGGTTTCACCGCGTACGTGTTCAACCAATTCGGCATCGACCTTCCTCATAGTTCTGCTGCTCAAAATAAAGAGGGCTACTGGATTGACAAAAGTGATCTTCGCAAAGGCGATCTTGTGTTCTTCAACACAGGGGGCAAAGGCATTTCTCACGTGGGCATCTACCTTGGAAACGGTGAATTCATTCACTCTGCATCCGACGACGGTGTTGTGATTAGCAAGCTGAGCCAATCCTACTACGCGAAGAGATACGTATCCGCAAGACGTGTTCTGTGGGACGATATTTACAATCAACTAACTGCTGAATCCAAGTAATTTTCTTGCTACTCAGAATAAAGCCCCGACAAGCGATAGCTCGAAAGAGCCGCTATCAGGGCTTTTATTCTTGACATGGCGTGTAAGCCGTCCTATAATTACGGCAATAAGTTTTCTAGGGTTCCGTGGCGCTGCAGCGTCAGTCTGGTCCGAGAGAAAACACACAGCGGATACGCTGTGGTCACGGAGGGGAAAAAGCCCGGGAGTCATATCGCTCAGCGATATAGCTTCCAGGCTTTTTCCTTTTTTGCCGCGGCATTTATGGGCATCATAGTAAACAACTTAAGGAGTGATTCATTATGGCGTGGTTGTATCTTGTCATTGCTGGCGTTTTCGAGGTGGTATGGGCCATTTCTTTGAAATTTTCCAATGGTTTTACACGACTAATTCCGTCCTGCGTAACGATTGTCGGTATGATAATCAGTTTTTATTTTCTGGCAGTCGCAACGAAAACCCTTCCTATCGGCACAGCCTACGCGGCTTGGACTGGAATTGGCGCAGTAGGAGCGATTATTATTGGCACCCTATTCCTCAATGAACCCGTCAGTTTGCTGCGTATCCTATTTATGATTCTCATCTTGATCGGCGTTCTCGGCCTCAAATTCACATCCGGACACTAAGTATTTCATGCACCCATTAGGCCGATGATTTCCTAAGCGACCGTGTAGCTGACGTACCAGAAAGAGCTGCCGACAAAAATGCGCAAATTTTCCGCCAGCGGCTTAAAGATATCGTTCAATTCTTCATACGAATAGTAGTTTTTAATAATTTCGTGCTTGGAGCCATCGGCCAACTCCCTTCTTTTATACGTATCCTCGCTATGTTCAAGCGTAATTAGCTCCCCGCCTCTTCCCGGTACGTACACATTATCCGCCATGAACACGCGAGCCCCGCGGCCAAGCCGCTCGTGGAATCCTTGCAGAAAGGAGTCCAGACGATTCTTCGGAATATGCGAGAACCAGAAGTTGGCGAACCCGAAGTCGAAGGCCCCTTGTACTTCAGAGAGCCGGTAAGCATCCCCTTCTACGAAGGTTGTGTTATGAAGCGGCCAAGGCTTCGATTCGGCTATTTGCAGCACTTCGGGACGGATATCCACACCGACGATGTGTTTTGCTGTTTCCGCAATGAACTGTGTCCAATACCCGGTACCGCAAGCCACTTCCAGAACACGGCTGCCTGCTGCCTGCTTCTTCACGATATCCGCCAGCATCGCCAGCTCACGCTGAAATTCCTCATCCTCTCGATGGTAAATTCGCTCATATTCCACCGCTCGTGCTCCGTAGTATTCCTGCATGCCTTCTCTTTCTTCATTTAAAAGCCGCTGCTTATCCTTCACCTCATGGAGGATCCGCTGCCTGGCTGCCAACAAGTCGGCGAAAATAGCTCCGCCTTGTGCGGAGTAATTCGCCAAAAGGCCATGCGTAGCCATAACAATTAGCTGCGTCATAGACAAGCCCGTTTCCTCAGCCATGCGCTCCAGATCGGCCTTTACCTTTTCAGGCAAGTAGACAGAAAGTCTTTTGGTTTTATCGTTTTTGTCATCCATCTCGAGGTAGCCCCCTTCGTTTTTGCTATTTTAACATATATTATGTGTCATTAAAACATTTATATTGAGTTGAAAATGAGAAAAGCGAGCAGATGTACAAACATAAAAAAGGCCGGGCACCCGTCGCTTGGATGGATCCCGACCTTTTTTCACATGAATTGACGCTCGCTGCCGTAACGGCGCTTCAACTGGCTTAAGAAAAACTGCAGGGAGAGAAAGAGCAGAGAGAAGCTCGCGCCTACACTCAAAATAATCCAAGGATGCAGCCTAATGTACCGGGACCCATATGCAATAAGCGAAAGCCATTCTCCTGATGTCGTAATGGTAATGGAATAGCCGGCATCGCTATCGCCAATTGTTTCTGTACCGCCAAGCACGATGTTAAAGACAGCGAGCTGCCCCAACAGGAAAAGCACCTGCATGAATTCGCTAAGGAAAATGAACAGCATCTCATTTCTCATGCAGGGGACCAGATGCCGGATCATGCGATGAAAGACTGAACCCCCCATCAACCGGGAAGCTTCAATAAAGAGTTTGTCATTATAATAACGTGCCCGCTCAGCTATTTGATGAGCTAACGGGAATACGCCGATGAATGTAACGAGAATGACGAAGGTAACGGAGAAGAGCATTTTGTAGTGCGGGTCCGCTTTTCCCCATTGATCCAGCCGCAGTCCGAAATACATACCGGCCAGTGGCGGAAAAAGGAAGACAAAAGCCGGTACAGAAGCGACCACCCACTGCATAGCCTTGAGAGCCCCCCACCCTTTGCCGGTGGTCCCGCTCCACAATCCCCAAGGCAGCGCAATAATAAAACGGAGCAGCGTTAACGCTAATGTCGTTCCCAACGTATATTTCAATCCGTTAAGCAGCAGGCTCAGCATATCGAAGCCCCGATGATCCGTCCCGAGCGGGAACGTACTGTTCGGTGAAAACGGCGGAATGCTGTAGCGTGTTTTGCCGTCTTGTTGGTATTGAATCATGTTGATTTTGTCATCCGGCGAAATGCCATGCGGCTTCAGCCACGTGCCGAATATCGCCACAAGGAGGATTAGAACGATAAGAGCTATGGAGATATAAAATGCGCTTGATGAGCGTTTGATCATTGTGAGACGACCCCCCCCGTGCGGACGATAAACTTTTTACGCAGCAAAGCATAGAGCACGTGAAAAGCCATCGCGAGCAGCGCAAGCGACATGCAGATGACCGACATCGATGAGACACTTTGCAAGGCAGGCGAGATAATGAAGCCCCCCAGGCCGGAAATGCCGCAGATCGCTTCTGCGACAGCCATGCTTGCAAGCGCCAGCGTCGTCGCCTTCGGCAGGACCGAAAGCAGGTCCAACATCACGTTGCGCAGCACATGGGCGACAAGCAGCTCGCCTCGGGTTAACCCTTTTGCCTGCGCGGTGACCACATAATCCTGACCCAGTTCACGCATAATGGCGACGCGCATCGTGCCGTAAATCGTAACCGACGGAATAAGCGCAATGGTGAGAAACGGGATTAGAAAAGGCGTTTTATCACCGACTTGTACGATCAACAGCACGTAGTGCCCCAGAAACTTCGTTGCATAAATCGCACCTAATTGAATTAGAACAATTAAGAAAAAATCAGGCAAGCCCACAAGCAGAGCCTGCACGCCATCCAGTACGGCACCCAATCTGCGCCACATGGACGCTAGCATCGCCATAAGCATACTGAGCACAATTGCCATCAGTAAACCAGGGATGAAATATGTGCACGTGCGAAGCAGCATGACAGGAAGCTCTCCAATTACAGCAACCTCTTGGCGGTTAAATGGATTGCGGAATTTACCGAAATCCCCATGGAAGAAGCCTTGGATCTGGTCTTTCACCGAATACCCGAAATAGCGCCATGAAATGACAGGATGCTCCAGAGGAACAGTGGTCGCGCGAAAAATGCCTTTGATCGTCAGCGTCTTTCCGACGTAGTCCCATGCCTTGCCATAGGGAACGGCTAGCAGCCCGGATTTCTCGTTGAGGACGCGGCTTCCAGGCAGCTGTTCGCTTATTCTCTGAATGCTCGTGTCTGGCCCAATTGTGACTCGAATCTGATCTGGCTGGGTAGACAAGAATGCATTCTGAATGTTACTCAGGAAAAAGATGCATACAAGCGTAAACACTCCGAGTAACAGCCACCGAATTGTTGACTTCAACTATCGTCACCTCGTTCTATTATTCACCGTTGGTAGATTACTATTTTCATAGTTTACCATGATTCATTTGGGAGTACTATCCATTTCGCTCTGGAAGAATATGCGCGGCGGTGATGGGGGCGGTTGGTAAAAGACATACTGGTGCGGAGGCGGGAACTGTAAGTGAGATGTCGTACCTGAGGCAGCGAGTGTTGTTGCGGTTGGGGTGCGAAGGCGGGAGGGAAACTACGGTCCGCTATTCGCGCCTAATGGGCTCATTTCAGGGGCTGAGCGGAACTACAGGATCTTATTCGCCCAAAAAGCCCACATTTGGGCTGGAAATGGTGAAATAGAGGATCATAGTTCCCCTCATGTTGCCAACTCCTCGCTTTCTCGGAAAATAGCGGACCGTAGTTCCCTTCCGCTCAGAGACCGGTCTGATCGGTCTGATCGATCAGCAACGACCCGATCGCTCGGCGCCGGCATCGGCACCGGTACAGTCAGGCGCGGCAATGCATCCGCGCCCCTCTCACGCAGCCAGGCCAGCTCACAACAAAAAAACCTGGCGAACGATCCGAAGATCGCCGCCAGGTTATAACTTAAGAGCTAAACTGCGCCTGATGCAGACGGCTATAAACACCCCCCACGGCAATAAGCTCCTCGTGACCGCCTTGCTCTGTAATGCCCTGCTCCGTCACAACGACGATGCGGTCGGCATTCTTGATCGTCGCCAGCCGGTGAGCGATAACAAGCGTCGTTCGGCCTTGCGACAGCTCGGCCAACGACTGCTGAATCGCCGCTTCGGTCTCGGTGTCGAGCGCCGACGTCGCCTCATCGAGGATGAGAATCGGCGGATTTTTCAAAAACATCCGCGCAATCGCAAGGCGCTGCTTCTGTCCGCCCGACAGCTTGACGCCGCGCTCGCCGACAACCGTGTCCAGTCCCTTCGGCTGGGACTGGATGTAACCCACCAGCTGCGCACGCCGCGCAGCTTCCCAGATCTCGGCATCCGTCGCGCCCAGCTTGCCGTAAGCTATGTTCTCCCGCAAAGTGCCGGAGAACAGGAACACATCTTGCTGCACGATGCCGATTTGACGGCGCAGCGATTCCAGCTGGATACGGCGTATATCCATGCCGTCGATGGAGATGCTGCCCTCATTCACATCGTAAAATCTGGGCAGCAAGCTGCAAATCGTCGTCTTCCCTGCTCCGGAAGGACCTACGAAAGCGACAGTTTCCCCTGCCCGAATGGACAAGGAGATGTTATTCAAAACACGGGCCTCATTCCCATACCCGAAAGAGACAGAATCGAATGTAATTTGTCCCTCCAGATGGCCAACCTTTACGGCGTCGGGCCGATCAGACACTTCGGGCTCCGTATCCATCACTTCGCAGTACCGCTTAAATCCAGCAATGCCTTTGGGATAGCTCTCAATGACATTATTAATTTTCTGGATCGGCCCCAGAAACACATTCGTTAATAGAACGAACGCAATAAATTCCCCATAGGAAATTTGCTTATCGATCACGAACCAAGTTCCGCAAATCAACACGAACACCGTCACCAAACGCATGAGGATATAACTTAGGGATACATTCCATGCCATGATTTTATAGGAAAGAAGCTTCGTGATACGGAACCTCCCATTATTGTCCTCGAACAACTTCTTCTCGTAAGATTCATTCGCGAAAGCTTGTACGACACGAATGCCACCAATGTTATCTTCCACTCTAGCATTAATATCGGCGAGGTCGCCCATCATCCGGCGGAACGTCTTTGTCATTTTTTGATTAAAGTACACCGCAATCCAGAGCAGAACAGGCACGATCACGAAAGTTAGCAGCGCCAGCTTCACATTAATGCTCAGCATAAGCAGGAGTGCGCCGATTAGCGTCATAACCGCAATAAATAAATCCTCCGGACCATGATGCGCAACTTCGCCAATCTCTAGTAAATCACTCGCCATACGCGACATTAATTGACCTGTTTTGTTATTGTCATAGAATCGGAAAGATAGTTTCTGCAAATGGTCGAACATCTTTTTCCGCATATCCGTCTCGATATTTATGCCTAGCTTATGACCCCAATAGGTGACGATGAAATTCAACACCGTGTTCAGCCCATAAACAGCTAGCAATCCTGCGCAAGCCCAAAGAATCCATGTCCAATTCCCGGCAGGCAGCAACTTATCAACAACCCGATTCACAGCCAGAGGAAAACCAAGCTCCAAAAGCCCAGCTACAACCGCACAAGTAAAATCCAAAATAAATAAGTGCTTGTAAGGCCTGTAGTACGAAAAAAAACGCTTTAACACGTAAGTTCACACCTCCTCCGCCTATTATACATCATAGTAAAATATATGACGAAAAAATAGGCAGTTACCTGAAGACAGATGTCCACTATTTTCATATATATAGTTGAACAGTATTCTGTGTGTGGAGGAACTGACAATGTTAATCAATTCATTGGACACACGAACCGCCATCTTCCTAGCCGCTATGTGCAGCCAGAGTTACGTGCAGCATGAAAAAGGTACGGAAAGCGTCATTTTACCCCGCAATTATCGGATGGTTTCCTCCTTTACGGCAAATTCCGTTCTTAGCGATAAAGAGCTCTTCGGTTTTATTGCCGAGTCTGATATGCAGATCGTGATTGTTTTTAGAGGCACAAATACGACTTCGGATTGGATTTCGGATGCCATTGCCAGACAGACCGTATTCCCTTATGCCAAAGACGGCGGACTCGTACACAAAGGATTTCTCGATATTTACAATAGCGCCCGCAAGCAGATTATGACCTCTATAGCCAAGCTGTCCCCCCGTAAAACCCTTTACCTCACTGGGCACTCTCTTGGAGGATGCCTCGCAGCTCTGTGTGCTGTCGATCTTGCAACCAACACGAGGTTCAAGCAGCCGTCCATCTATACCTATGGTTCTCCGCGTGTCGGAAATCCGGCGTTTGCTAGTCTTTTTAACCGCAGAACCGGGCCGCACTATCGCATATATAATACGAATGATATTGTTCCGGAGCTTCCGCCTTTCATTTATAAATCCCCCCGAACCGATCAAGTCTACCATTACCTGCATGTCAAAAAAGGAGTCGAACTCACTTACCAAGCAGGCTCTGTGTCCGCCAACCATGCGATTAGCAATTATTATGGCGACTTGGCAAAGCTCGATCCCCGCTACGCAGAGCAATTGCAAAATCGAACTCCCGGGTTTTGCCCGTGATGCTCCGCAAGTTTTAAACAGCCCGATAACGGCAAGGATAGAGGTTGATGCTTATTATATTCAAAAGGGGAGCTTCGCCTTGGTCCTTGTTATTTTCCTGGTTATCGTGTGGTTTAGCATTCATTTGTTCGCCGCTCTGCCTAATAAACTTCCGCTCATCACGAATGTGCTGCTCTACATGATTTTGTCGATCATCGACATTAATAGAATAACGATAATTAGTAATGATCTGGGCTGGTACCAAATTAGCACCAGAGTCCCTCAATTCCTTTCCGTAATTCTGCATCGGGATTTCACCTATTGTTTGACGCTGCTTACCTTTGCCAATGTGTATCTGACCGCTTCCAAACGCCTTACGAAAGTGATCATTTCCTTATATACTTTTACCTTCCTCTTCCTATGCAGCAAGATCCTCAGATGGACTGGTGCCATAATCGACCTGAAGTGGAACTTCATTTATGAATGCATAACGCTGCTGAGCATGATGTTTTTGGCGTATTGGCTTGGCCGTTGGCTGCGGTATATGAAGCGGAAGGAGATGTCCGCATGAATGATGTGATCGTTTACGATAATCGATTCAACGCAAATGAGTGGTTCGTAATCGCTATGATTGTGCTGGGGCTCCTAACAATTAGGGTGCTGCCCAAGAAATTCACCCCGACACAGACCTGGTTCACCTTGTTAACAGGAGTCGTCTTTGGGCTCATCTTTGATCATACAATCGGGGTTCCACCCTTCGATTTCTATGACGTCGGAGACCAATCTAACTATCAGTTGTTTGATATTTTTTCATATGCAATGTACGTTCCCTTTGGTTACCTCTTTATTTACATATATAAACGGCTCGGTTTAAAAGGCTTCTACACCATCCCTTACATTATGATCTGGACGCTGATGAGTGTAGGCATTGAATGGCTTTGCTTGCTGGTTGGCGTTTTTCATTACAAACACGGGTACCAGATCCTATACTCCATTCCCATTTACTTATTTATACAGTCGATTCATTTGCTGTTGTTTCATATTTTCTTCCCTGAACATAAACAAGGTGAATAGGATAACTATTTGAAAATCCGGTTCCTAACCCTGACAGACTCTTGTCAGGGTTATTTGTTTATACTTCAGGTATATGAAAAATAAGATGAAATGAAAGGATTGGATCACATGATGAAATCAATGAATCAAACAGGCATGGTCGTAGCCGGATTACTGCTCGCCATTCTCATGGCCTCGATGGACAACACCATCGTCGCCACAGCTATGGGTTCTATCATCGCAGACCTCGGAGGACTGGATAAATTCGTTTGGGTCACATCGGCCTATATGGTCGCAGAAATGGCGGGGATGCCGATCTTCGGCAAGCTCTCGGATATGTATGGGCGCAAAAGGTTTTTCATCTTCGGCATCGTGGTATTTATGCTCGGCTCCGCGCTCTGCGGAACTGCCTCATCCATCGTACAGTTAAGCATTTATCGCGCTATTCAAGGGATTGGCGGAGGTGCCTTGGTGCCTATTGCCTTTACGATTATGTTTGATACGGTCAAACCTGAAAGCCGGGGCAAATTGATGGGACTCTTTGGCGCAGTTTTCGGCATGTCCAGTATTTTCGGACCGCTGCTTGGCGCTTATATGACCGACTATGTGAAATGGGAGTGGATTTTCTATATTAATCTTCCGCTGGGTCTGATCGCTTTCCTGATGGTTGCCATTTTCTATAAAGAATCGCTCCAGCACGTCAGACAGCGTATCGACTGGTCCGGCGCATTAACGCTTGTCGGCGCAATCGTCTGCCTCATGTTCGCCATGGAGCTGGGCGGTAAACAGTACGCCTGGCATTCAGCCCCCATCCTCGGATTATTCATCGGATTTGCCTTGCTGACTGTCTCTTTCATCTATGTAGAGACCCGGGCAGAAGAGCCGATTATTTCCTTCCGTATGTTTCGAGACCGACTGTATGCGGCAAGCAATGCGATTGCCATGTTAAGCGGTGCCGCATTTATTACCGCATCCGTGTACATCCCGATCTTCATTCAAGGCGTTCTCGGCGGAAGCGCCACGAACTCCGGTCTCGTGCTTCTGCCGATGATGCTGGGAACCGTGGTTACCGCTACGGCAGGGGGCTTCTTGATCAGCAAGTTTACGTATCGCGCTATTCTCCTATCAACCCTCGCGCTGCTTGTGGTGGGAATGGCTCTGCTCATGACGTTAACTCCGGGTTCAACGCGTTTGATCATCACCCTCTACATGATCTTGGTTGGCCTTGGAATCGGCGCTTCCTTCTCGGTTCTGAGCAACGCTGCCATTCATAGCGTACCTGCGACCCAACGGGGGGCAGCAAACTCAACGTTGAACTTTCTCCGCTCACTCGGCATGACGATCGGTATCACCGTCTTCGGCATTATTCAAAGCCATTCGCTGACAAAGCATTTGGCAGACGTCTTTACAGCAGGCAGCGGCTCTTCTGCTTTGCCGCAGGGCTTTGATGCTAAAGATCCGCATGCGCTGCTAGATCCTGCAACCCGCGTCCAAATTCCCGCAGGGGTGCTCGGACAAATTTCGGGCAGCCTCTCGTCATCTATCGTAACCACGTTTGCTTGGGGACTCATCCCCGCCGTCCTGGCTTTAGCTGCCGCCTTTGCCATGAGCAAAGAGAAATTCGAAATCCAGCCAAATACGGAGGCTTACACGGCCTCCCACTAAAATGGATATCCTCTTCCACTCAAAAGCGAGCCGGAAGGGGATTTTGTCTTTTTTTTGCAACATTATCACTTTATTTATTTGGCAAAGGTTTACAAAAATCTTGTTTTAATTTACAATTTTCAACAGGATATCTAGTCATTCGACACAAACCTACAGATGACAGATTTTGATAGGGGCAATAGAAGTATGGAAGTATTAATAAGCGAGAATCGCAGTCAGAGAAATACGATCGCCTTGCGGTTATTGCTGTTTAATTTCACGATATTAACGTCGGTCCTTTCTTTAGCAGTCACCAAACTTGGATTAACTCCCCCCCATTATTTGTACTTGGTTACTGCCAATATCCTGACTCTATCCGTCTATATCATCTCTTATTACTATCATAAGGATTCGGGCTGGATCGGTTACATCCCTATTTTCGGACAATTTCTGAATACGATGCTGCTCATGATCTTCATACCTGCAATCACGAATGCATTCAGCAGCATTTACATTGTCGTTGTCGCGACAGTTTTTATGCGCAGAAATGCGATGTATGTCGGCATTTTGCTTGCTGCGGCAGCGGATGCTTACTTCTTTTTATTTGTAAAAGCCAACCGCTTAGAACTCCCGGCTCAAATACTTACTGGCACACTGACGTGGACGCTGTTAATCATTATCAGCCTACTCATGGTGTCTAGCAATAACCGAAGGCTCATGTCGCGCTTCTTCACGCTGCAAAAAGATACGCTGGATAAAGCCGAACAAATCAAGATTTTGGCCACCACCGATACGTTAACTCTACTTCCTAATCGTTTCTCCGCTCATGAATATTTAGAAAATGCGATACAGAAAGCGGCTGCCGCCAACGGCCGAGTTTGCGTGATTTGGGTCAATGTCGATAACTTTCAAATGATCAATGATTCCGTCGGATATGCCACTGGAGATCAATATCTACGATTTTTTGCCCGTAAAATGGTACATACTTTTACCCCCGGCATGCATATTTCCCGTTCAGGAGGAGACGAGTTTAACCTCATTCTGGATGTTGGCAGCAATGATTCAGATTTCAGAAGCACTGTACTTTCGATTTGGAAAGCCTGCCAATCTCCTTTTCAGGTTGCTGGCGTATCCTTTCCGCTCAAAGTGAGCATGGGGGTTGCACTGTATCCTGATCATGGCCGTACGACCGAGCAGCTGCTCATATGTTCCGATGTCGCTATGCGTAAAGCGAAGGCCGGAGGGAAGCATCAGTTCCGTATTTTTGATGAAACGATGCGATTCGATCTGCTTCATAAGCGTAAGTTGGAAGATGCGCTGCAAGGGGCTCTGTCGCAGAATCAGTTCACTCTGCATTTTCAGAAGCAAGTTCACGTGCCAAGCGGAGAGGTTAAGGGGTATGAGGCCTTACTGCGCTGGCAGCAGCCGGATGGGTTGTATATTCCCCCTGCCGAGTGGATTCAATTGGCCGAAGAGACCGGCCTCATCGTGCCGATCGGTTATTGGGTGCTGCAAACAGCCTGTCAAACGGCCAAAAAGTGGCAGGATGCTTTGCAGACGCGCTTTACAATATCCGTCAATATCTCTGCGCTGCAGTTGATGCAGTATGATTTTGCGGATCAAGTTTTGGCTGTTTTAGCCGAGACTGGGCTGGACCCTCGCCATCTGGTGCTGGAACTGACCGAGACCCTGCTCATTCAATCCATCGAAACATCCACCAACCACTTGAACTTCCTTAGGGATAAAGGAGTGCGAATAGCACTTGACGACTTTGGGAAGGGCTTTTCTTCCCTAAGCTATATCAAGCAGCTGCCTGCGGACATTATTAAAATCGATAAATCCTTCATTGATCATATTGATGATAGCTCCGTGGACAGAGTGATCATGGAGTCGATCATCTCTCTCGTTCAGCGAATCGATAAAGAGGTCGTCGCCGAAGGCGTTGAGAAGCAAGAGCAGCTTCGCATTCTGCAAGCGATTGGCTGTGATTTTGTGCAAGGGTACTATTTCAGCAAGCCGCTGCCCGAGCATCAGGCTTTCCATGCACTGGTTGAAGTCTAACGCAACAGACCGCCTCATTTAGGGAGCGGTCTGTTGTTCATATACAGGGACAGTCCCCGATTACTCGTCAAAAAGTGCTGTAGACAAGTAACGCTCACCCGTATCCGGGAGGATGACCACAATGATCTTCCCTTTGTTTTCGGGCCTTTTGGCGATTTCTGTCGCTGCAAAAGCGGCTGCACCGGATGAGATGCCGACCAGCAACCCCTCGGTCTTAGCCAGCGCGCGCGCCGTCGCAAATGCATCCTCGTCGGAGACACTGACAATTTCATCGACAACGGACCGGTCGAAGTTGTCCGGCACGAAACCGGCGCCAATCCCCTGAATCTGGTGCGCGCCACGACGTCCGCCTAGTAGAACCGGCGAGTTGGATGGCTCTACGGCGATGATCTGAGCGGATGGATTTCTCTGCTTGAGAAACTCCCCCACTCCCGTGATCGTCCCGCCTGAACCTACGCCTGCAACAAAAATATCAACGTTACCGTCCGTATCCCGCCATATCTCCTCGGCCGTCGTCTTTCTATGCACCTCAGGATTCGCTGGATTGCTGAATTGCTGCGGAATGAAGGAGTTTGGCAGCTCTACCGCCAGTTCCTCCGCTTTCTTCATCGCACCCATCATGCCTTCCGAGGCAGGCGTGAGTACGACTTCCGCGCCCAGTGCTTTCAATAATTTTCTTCGCTCTATACTGAACGACTCCGGAATCGTAATGATTAAGCGATACCCTAATGCCGCAGCAGCAAAAGCAAGACCTATCCCTGTGTTCCCGCTGGTCGGCTCTATGATAACCGTACCCGGATTTATTTTGCCGTCTTTCTCCGCTTCTTTGATCATGGCGAAACCGATACGATCTTTGACACTCCCAGCCGGGTTAAAATACTCCAACTTCGCCATTACCTTCGCCTCAAGCCCCTGCCGTTTATTGTAATTCCAAAGCTCTAGCAGCGGCGTATTGCCGATCAGCTCTGTTAAATTATTGTATATGGTCGCCATCTCGTATGACCTCGCCTTCTTTTATATTAAACCCATGAACTTACTCGGATAATAAAAGTATAGCTTGGAGAGGCTGAGAAATGAAATCAATAAAACTGATAAAAGTGAAAGGTATTTTCTTATATATCTATGAGCTCCAGTATCTATCATGGAAAAGGAGGCGCTGCGGCTCAGGATCGACGAGGTGAGCTTGCGAGCACCTCAGATCATGACCCGGCTAATGTGACTCAAGTCCAACTTGTGTTACACTGTGATGAGAAATTATGTGAACGTAAGGAGAATTGGGACGAATGAAACTGGTGTCGTGGAATGTTAACGGGTTGCGAGCTTGCGTAAACAAAGGCTTTCTGGATTATGTCGAGGAGACGGATGCGGACATTATTTGCGTGCAGGAGACGAAATTGCAAGAAGGACAAATCCAACTCGCGCTTGGCGATAACTACAAGCAGTACTGGAATTACGCTGTCAAAAAAGGCTACTCCGGCACCGCTGTTTTTACGAAAATGGAGCCGATTTCCGTGCGCTACGGCATGGAGGAAGATGAAGAACCCGAGGGCAGGATTATCACGCTCGAGTTCGAGGACTTCTATCTGGTGACGGTGTATACCCCGAACGCCAAACGCGATCTTTCCAGACTGGAGTACCGGCTGGAATGGGAGGATCGCTTCCGCAACTACCTCCTGCAGTTGGATGCGCAGAAGCCGGTCATCGCCTGCGGCGATCTGAACGTCGCTCATCAGGAGATCGACCTCAAGAATGCCAAAGGCAACCACAACAACTCCGGTTTCACCCTAGAAGAGCGTGGTAAAATGACCGAGCTGCTGGAAGCCGGCTTCCTCGATACGTTCCGGCATCTTTATCCCGACCGCACCGACGTCTACAGTTGGTGGTCGAATATGCCGGGCGTGCGTGCACGGAATGTCGGATGGCGCATCGACTATTTTGTCGCTTCTGCAAGGCTGGGCCCCAACATCGTCAGCGCCGACATCGACTGCGATATTTTGGGCAGCGATCATTGCCCTGTTCGTTTGGAAGTGAATTTTAGCCGGGTGGAAGACTAGCGTCTTCTCCCGGGGGCAGGCTTGAAAATGGTTCGCTAATTTCGCTCGCGAGAGTAAGGCAGCTGCAGGAGAGCAGGTACTTCTTGAGGCATATTTGTAAGCTTCAAAAACAAGTTATAATCATCTATTTTAAAATGAAGCCTGTTGTTTGCTATCGTATACAGGATACCTTTTGCCTCTAGATTCCTTATGACAGCATCGATGACGGGCTGATTTGGCACACCTAGCGTGACATTCATTGCCGGTGGTAGAGCTGTCATGGCGATAGGTATCCACTTTCTCATTTTCGAAACGACAACCGCATGCGCAGTTCCCCCAATAGCAAATGTAAAATTATCGGCTACTTTATCCAGCTTAAAATCAAACAGCTCCACCAACAACTCCCTGAAAGCAGTCACGTCATCCACCGGAAACCCTACTTCTCTCAGATACAGAATGTTCAAATCACCGCATGGACGCAGCACTCCCTCATGTACATAGACGTGCGCAATAAGTTCTAGCAGATTCCCGTCTCCATCCCGAAAATAAACGTTCCTGCCTGTTTCTGACTTATCAACCGTTCTGCCATCAGGCCACTTCAGAAGCGTTACACCGGCTTGCTGAACAACATTCACTGCATGATCGAATGCTGTAAACGGCACTTCAAAGGCAATATGCACAGGATTTAATGCCTTCGTTACCTCCCTAAAGATTAGTGCGAAATGTTCCGTAGGATGTAAATGGATTTCATCAGCCGACTCAAAACCAACCGGAAACTTCAGTTGATCATGGTAAAACTGCTTAACACCTTGAATGGACACTGTATGCAGTTCCAATTGAGCAAAATGTGTAATCATGAGCATACTCCTTTCATTATCTGCTTTCTTGCCCCAGTGCTGTCCTCAAAACACTGGTTTCGCTGAAGGAAAGGCGTAACAAAAAGGACTGCAACAATCCACCCGCAGGCAGCCTGTCACAGCCCTCGAAACCGCGTCTCCCAGAGCACGAGTGGTTTCTTCTACTCCTCCCCCGTCGCCACGGGATTGTCTTCCCAACTGATCCAATCGCTCCAGCTTCCACTGTAGAGCTTCACGTTATCGAAGCCCGCTTCGCTCAGGCCCAGGACGTTCGGGCAAGCCGTCACGCCGGAGCCGCAGTAAACGATGATTTCATCGGCATCGCGCAAGCTGGCAAAATGCTGCTCCTGCTTTGCCGCGGGCAACCAAGCGCCGTCAGCGCCTAGCACGCCTTTCCAGAAGTAGTTCCGCGCGCCAGGAATGTGCCCGGCTACCGGATCGATCGGCTCTTCCAAGCCGAGGTAGCGGCGCTCCTCACGCGAGTCCACGAGCACGACGCCCGGACGACCAAGCTTGTCCTTGACTTCGTCCATCGAGGCCAGCATGGTACGCTGCACCTTTGGTGAGAATGTTCGCGGATATATGGCAGGTGCTTCATCCGTGATGGGGAAGCCCGCCGCTTTCCAGGCAGCGTACCCTTGATCGAGTACGTAGACCTCGGAGTGCCCGAGGAATTTCAGCATCCACCATAGGCGTGAAGCCATGGCTCCTCCTTGATCGTCGTAAGCGACGACGGTTTTGGTGCTGTCGATCCCGAGGCTGCCCACGAGGATGGAGAATGCACCGAGATCAGGGAGCGGATGCCTGCCGCCGTGCGCCATTTTGGCACCGGATAAGTCCTTCTCCAAATCTACGTATACAGCTCCTGTTATATGATCTTGTTCATAATGATTTCTGCCTGATTCAGGTTGTCCTAACGCAAAACGGCAATCCGCAATGACGATGTTCGCATCGCCCAACTGCCCGAGCAGCCACGATTGACTCACGATATTTTCCACAGATTCTGCCACCTTCCCCTACCTGCAAGTAATTGCCCTAACAAATTGACCTCCACTTATTTTATCGCAAAAGTCTTGCGCACGGAAGTTATGTTTGGAACTAGTCCGTGCTGGCTTTGTAGGGCTGGTACATGGTTTGGTTAGTAGGAAAAACTCGCAGCCAAACCAGAGATGTTAGCGTTCCCCCGCTGCTTCATCGCTAAAAAAGAAAGACCGGCTCGGCCAATAAATAAGCCAGACGATCTTTCTATGTTGTACATCGTACAACATCATGGCTGCAAAGAAGCCTCAGCGCGACTCTATGATGTATTTTATACAACATTTCGGGCAAAAATCGTTGATTTCGCACCTTTTGAGTTGAAATGATTGTACTTCATACAATGAAATACGGATTTGTTAGGCGCAAGCGGCCCTATATTGTACGAAGTACAACATAGGCTACCGGTAAAGGCCACCCGAGTAGAGACTTAACGGCCTCTGGCCAAAATCTCCTCAATTATCGGCAAGATCAACCGCTGCTGCAGAAACTGGCGTTGGAACTGCTCTTTCCTCGTGCGGAGTTACCTTGCGGATGAAGAAGGCTAGCACAAGCGCAACAACACTCAGCCATGTGGCGACCACAAAGGAGTGGTTGATGCCGTAGATCGTCGCCGCTTGCGAAACTTCTGCCATCTTGGCCTTGTTGCTCGGATCGATATGGCCCGAGACGATGAGCTCTTTCGCATGAGAAGCCGCTTTGTTCGTCATGAAGGTCACAAGCAGCGCCGTTCCTAGTGCCCCTGATACGTTACGAAGCGTCTGCGACATCGCAGATCCGTGTGCATTCAGGCTCCGCGGCAGCTGGTTCATACCGGCTGTCTGAATCGGCATCATCAGCATGGACATTCCAAACATCCGCAGCGTGTATACCAGCATCAAATGATTGTAGGTCGATTCTGCTGTAAGTTGGCTGAACTCATAAGTAGTGATGGTTGTAATGATAAGCCCGATAACAGCCAACCAGCGAGCACCCACTTTATCGAAAATCATACCTGTAATAGGGGACATAATCCCCATCAGGATAGCCCCCGGCAGCAAGAGCAGACCTGATTCTAACGGGGTGAATCCCCTGATGTTTTGCAGAAAGATAGGAAGCAGAATCATGCCTGAGAACATAGCCATCGTAATGATGGCGTTGATTAATGTTGTTAGCGAGAACATCGAGTATTTAAATACGCGGAACTCGAGCAACGGTGTCTTGCCAAATATCGAACGGAGAACAAAGAGCAGCAAGGAGATTCCCCCCACCACGAGGCAGGCAACTACATCTGTACTTCCCCAGCCATCGGACCCCGCTGCGCTAAAACCGTAAAGAATACCGCCAAAGCCAAGTGTAGAAAGGATAACGCCAAGGATATCCAGATTTGGCTTTGATGTTTTAATAACGTCCTTCATGGAGAAGGCCCCGAATATAACGGCAAAGACAGCCAACGGTAGGACGATATAAAACAAAACGTGCCAATGGTAATGCTCCACAACCCATCCGGACATCGTGGGTCCAATTGCTGGAGCAAAAATCATCGCGATCCCCATCATGCCCATAGCTTTACCACGCTCAGCGACAGGGAAAATCGTTAGAACAACAACGGACATAAGCGGCATTAGAATTCCAGCGCCAACAGCTTGTACAAGCCGGCCGGCTAACAGCGAACTGAAACTACCGGATAATGCACAAACAATCGTTCCGACGGCGAATAACGTAGAGGCAGTTAGAAATAACTTACGCGTTGTGAACCGGTTGATCAGGAAAGCACTAATCGGAACGAGAACGCCGTTCACGAGCATATAGCCGTTAGACAGCCATTGAATCGTACTTTCATTGACGTTCAGGTCGATCATCATTTTGGGGAGTGCCACATTTAAGACAGTTTGGCTTAATAATGCCACGAATGCGGCAATAAGCAGCGAAGCCATGATGGGGCCTTTGCGTAGTTTTGCATTTACCATGCTAGTCATTGAAATCACCCTCACCTATGTTCTTTAAAATCATTAAAATCTCATTTTGCACCCGATTGAACTTCTCTAGATCACCTAGTACAGCATGGCGTTGAGTAACGCTAGACATTACTTAAAAGAGATCCTGATTCACATGTGATACGTCCGGAAGATTTGTAAATAGCGCTGCTGTAGGGCCAAGAGTGCTTCACTCAACTATTTCGTATACGAATCATTATTATGTTCCGATCTTAATGATATGTCAATTTTTATATATGAATAATTTGGAGATATCTTTAGTATTTGTGATTCTGCAAACATTATGAAAATGATTTTAAGTTCGATTCAGTCGATAAAACTTCACGCAAAAAAACCTCCAACCCCGTAACGGGAGATGAAGGTTTACCTGGTGTGGGAATGCAATTAATCGCCGATCCCAATCGTCGGATTCACAGAATACGTGAGCCAGTCACTGCGATCTCCGCCCACTTTATCGTAAAAAGCTTGCGCACGGAAGTTATCTTTGGCCGTGGTCCATGATAAATTGGCGTAGCCGTGTCTGGCCGCATACCCTTTGCAAGCTGCGAATAGCTTCGCAGCGGCACCTTGGCCCCGCTCCGCTTCAATGACATAGAGATCGTTCAGGACTGCTATTTTGGAAGCACGCAAGGTACTGAAGGTAAAATATAAGGTCGCAAAACCGACCAATGTCCCGTCTTCCGTCTCGGCCACGAATTGAATGCCGTCCTTTTGCTCCAGCAGATGGTGAATCAGTCCGTTCAACTTCTCATCCTCAGGCTGGCGATATTGATAGAAGTCCACGATATAAGCGAGCATTAACGTTTTTAACTGGGAAATATCTTGTATAACAGCTTCTCTAACTGTAACTTGGGTCATTGAAATGACCTCCTCTTCCAAATAAAATCGTTATCTTCATTGTACCCAAAAACTGTCTATCATGTAACGAGGGCACCATAAACATGACCTGCGATGGCTACAACTCATCCATTTCCGTGCGATATAGCAGATAGATCATCCAAACCAGCACGATGCAAAAGCCCGCAGCCCAATAGAAAATGGACGCCACATGCATGGATACCCCATAATGAGCAGAAGAGAATAAAACAAAGGCAGTCAAAAGAGCGGGAAAAAGCACATAGTTACGGGGACGCCATGCCTGCTTGACATTACTGGAATCTCTTAAGCTTCTTTCATTCTTGGAATTCCGCCCCAGTCGCAAAGTAAAACCTAATCGGTTCCTATTCAAGACCAATGCGGTAAGGCACGTAAGCAGCGCGGCATAAATTTTCAGGGGACGATACAACGAATCCAGCCCGTCAAAATAATCGTCCACAAGAACTTCCGTTACTACCGATACAGTAAATAGAACAATGGCCAAATAGACGGTGTAACCGATTGCCCCAAGCAGTACGATCTTGAGCGCATGGAGCTTGCGCAATCGAAATAGATAGTGAACACTAACAGCTTCCAGTACAATAGCAAGCATAGGACTCCAAGACTTCGTACCTATCATAAACGTGAATAGCTCTACCAAACAAGAGATAACAAGAGTAATGATGAGCGCAATTGGCCATTTCTTATTCACAGAGATTCGAAATATATGTAATCCCAACATAAGCATAGAGAACAAAATACATGTAGTAATTGGAATATGTAAAAGCCAACCCATGCGAACCTGAACCTCCAACAATAAATGAAAGGGTGATAATAAAAGTGGCAGATGCAAGCTTACCCTGGCGAGTTGTACCCCTAACTAACGCGCAATGTGTGGAGGTATGTACGTGGAAATATCCGTCTCCCTACGAGCTGTACAATTGGCCGTCATGGGACATTATGCTGCGGGAGCAGACCGAATTCGCGGACCCTCACATTCGGGCTCAACAATACCGGGCTGTCGTCGATGAAAAAGGCGGCTTATCCGGGTTCGTTCAGTTCTTCCCGATGCTTGGCGTCACGCGCCTCGGACTGGGCCTCCGTCCTGATCTCTGCGGAAAAGGCAGCGGAATCGGGGCACAATTCGTGCGGCTCCTTACCCGTGAAGCGGTGCGGCGAGCCCCCGGGCAGGAGATCGATCTGGAGGTGCTGGCCTGGAATAAGCGAGCAATCCGCACTTATGAGCGTGCCGGCTTTACTATTACCGATACCTATGTAAAGTGGACGCCCACCGGAACAGCTGAATTTCATTGCATGGTTTACGACGAAGGCTTATCGGACTAGGCGCCGCCTGCACCCGCAGATACCTCTTCAAAAGCTTGATCAAACTTAGCGGCAGATTGAAAATCCAGCTCCGTTAATCCGCCTGCATGCCAAGAAGTAAGCCGCAGCGTAACCATTTTGTAATCGATGGCGATCATCGGATGATGGTTATCCTTTTCAGCGATGTGGGCGACGTGATTCACGAAAGAAATGCCCTGCATGAACTCCGCAAATCGGTATTTCCTAACAATCCATTTATGATCGTCTGTCGTCCAACCGGTTAGCGCTCCGAGCTTTTGATCAATGTCAGTGTTTCCAAGCTTCACGTACTGCCACCCCTTCCAACCCTACTCAATTACTCAAAATCATAAGCAACAGCCTCGACTTCACTCTCTCCCGCATACGTGCGAAGAAGATCAAGGAAGGGCTTGCCGTAGTTGCGGTATTTGACCTCGCCGACACCTTTGATCCGCAGCATGGCGGATTCCGAGGTCGGGCAGCTCTCGCTCATCTCACGCAGTGTGCTGTCGGAGAAAATAATATACGGCGGCACCTTTTCGCGTGCGGCAATTTCCCGGCGAAGCAGACGAAGCTGCTCGAACAGGGTATTGTCGATAGCAGCGGCTTTGACTTGCTGCTTGCGCACCTTTTGGAACACGGGCAGCTTGCCTTGAAGCACTTCCGCTGCGGGCTGCATAAGCCTCACCACCGGGTACTGGCCTTCGGACAGCTGCAGGTACCCTTCCGAGATTAGCACATTGATCAGATCGGAAATTTCTTTTTCAGGCAAATCCCGCATAATGCCATGCGTCGGCAGTCGATCGAAGCGATATTCGACAATTTTCTTCGCTTTCGAACCTTTGAGGACAGAAGCAACCATCGAAATACCGAAGCGTTCGTTCATGCGACGGATACAGGAGAAAATTTTCTGCGCTTCAACGGTAATGTCAACCGTATCGCGATCGTCTTTGCATGAGGAGCAATTGCCGCAGGTGTCTTTGATATTAGTTTCATCAAAATAATGCAGAATGACATTCCGCAAGCACCGTGGTGAATAGCAGTAATCGATCATCGTCTGCAGCTTCTTATACTCATTCGCTTTGCGCTCTGGCGAGAGCTGGTTCTGTTCAATGAGGAACTTCTGCGTCATAATATCCTGTGCGCTGAACAGCAGAATGCATTCACTCGGCTCCCCGTCTCGCCCTGCGCGACCTGCCTCTTGGTAATACGCTTCCATATTTTTCGGCATATTATAGTGAATGACATACCGCACGTTCGACTTATCGATACCCATCCCGAACGCATTCGTGGCGATCATCACCCGAATATCGTCATAGAGAAACGACTCCTGCATGTAGGAGCGCTCATCGTCGGTTAAACCGGCGTGGTACTTGCCTGCGGCGTAGCCTTTTTTCCGCAAGGATTCATACAGCTCCTCTACATCCTTACGGGTAGCGGCATAGATAATACCAGGTTGGTGCGTATGCTCTTTCACATAATTGTGGATGTAATCCCGTTTGTTCTCTCCGCGAAGAATCGTCAACTCCAAATTATCCCGCGAAAAGCCGTTCACGAAGATGCCCGCTTGATCCAACTCCAGCAGCCTTGCGATATCTGCCGTCACCTCGGCTGTGGCCGTAGCGGTAAAGGCGGCTACGATCGGGCGATTCGGAAGCTCGCGGATGAACGGAGCAATGGCAACATAGCTGGGGCGGAAATCATGCCCCCACTGAGACACGCAGTGTGCCTCGTCAATGGCCACAAAAGGGAGATTCAGCGCCGACATCCGCGCGCGAAACCGCTCTGACTCCAGCCGCTCGGGCGCGATGTACAGCAGCTTATATTTGCCCTGCATAGCACCCTGCATCCGCTGTTCAACTTCTCTGGCTTCCAGTGTACTGTTAATGAACGTCGCCGGGACTCCTAACACACCCAAGGCATCCACTTGGTCCTTCATCAAGGAAATGAGCGGCGAAATGACGAGCGTCACACCCTCCATCAGCATCGCAGGAACCTGATAACAGATCGATTTGCCGCCGCCCGTCGGCATAATGCCAAGCGTATCCTTTCCCTCAAGCAGATGGGTAATGATATTTTTCTGCCCCTCGCGGAATTCCGGGTATCCATATACTTGTTGTAAAACCTTTCTTGCCCCATCCAGCATAGCTTGTATACACCTTTCTTTTATCTCACTTCAAAACACAATCTCGCTTAAACCAAGTAAATGACCGAAACGAGCTTTTCCCCGTCATGTACCTTCAACACGTGATTACCCGGATCATGGCGAACCGAGCCCACGCCGATTTGCATCACAGGACTGCTTCCCAATCCGTAAAAAATATCGTCGGCCAGCGTACGCAGGCATTCTTCCTGTTCGTCCTGCTCCAGCTCCTGCCAATCATCCGCGCTCATTTCCAGCAGCTCATAGAATCCGTCAACCATCTCAATTCCGCGCACGAAATCCGTGACAATGTCCTTATATTCTCTTCCGAATTTTATACCCATTATAAAGTCTCCCTTCGGTAGCTAACCTTCTGTCTTCACTTTATCATATTATAGGTTGGAATGCAGGGTTAACCGATTTTACCCCGGATAAAAAAATACCCTTTGGCATAAACTGTGGAAATGGGCAATTTCGGAAAAAATCTGTTACTATGGAAGAAGGAATGTACCGCTCGGAGGGTAGGAAAGCACACATGCTGAAACTGCAGATTCCCAAAAATCGAATGAACTACCTAATCAAGCAGATCCCGCTGCATTTTGATGCTGCCGTACTGGAGCAGGGCTGGGAGTACTATCATAAAGGCCGCGTGGCGGATATCGATCTGAAGGGCACCAGCATTCAATCGACGGTTGCAGGCAAGAGACTGCACAACACGACGGTGAATTTGGAACATTTTCCGGACAGCTCATGCAGCTGTTCTTTCGATGGCTTTTGCCAGCATATCGGTGCCACGTTCTTCAGCTTGTACGCGCCTTATGGACGGCCGGAGCTGCTGCTGCAACAGTTAAAGCAACAAATATATGCTCGCAAAAAGCCCGTACGAGGCGCTTCCCCGGCACAGGAACGCAAAGAGGCCGCCAAGGCGAACAAACCTGCCGAAGAGGCTTTGCCTGCTGATTGGCATCGTTTTTTCGAAGGAAGATTCCATGGATTTTCGATCTCGCATCAGCATTCCATTGAAACATTTTATGACTCTGCGCTGGAGTCGTTGCCGGGTTTTGCAGCCGATTGGAAAAGCTCGATGCGCGAAATCTACATGCTTCATATCGTGCTTTTCATGATGCGTAAAATCGAACAATTTTACCAAGAGACCAAAAGCTCCTACTTGTCTTATTACCACGAAAACGGGTGCAAAATCGCCGCAAAAAATTGCGAAGATAAGCTCGTTGAACTCGCGCAAGGGATGGATATGAACGCCATCTTCACGGCTGAGCCCAAACACATGCTTGCTACGCTAAAAATGCTCGGTGAATTCGCGCTGCAGGGTAAAGACAGCCCGATTGACTGGCTATTTGTGTACCGGTTCATCTGGTGGAAGCTGTCCGGTCAAACGGGGGCGCAGAAAGAGGAGATTCAACGTCTGGACGCCCTTCTTGCTAAAAAAGATCTTCTAGCTAAGAAGAAGGATGTGCTGATTGCGGCAAGAGCTCATTTTCACATTATCCAGGAGGATACGGACAGCGCCTTCAAGCTGCTCGAGCAGTTGGCTCATCCTCATGCGAAAGACTACTTCCTGTACCTGAATTACTATTACAACGATCAACAGTGGAACAACGTCCTGGTTTGGCTTCGTTGGTTGTTTAAGTCCATTCCGCAGGCTAATCACGATGATTTCCGAACCTTTTGCCAATATTGGCTGGATACGACCAAACATCTGGATTCCGACAGCGAATGGGTACAGGTCATGGAGTCCCTGCTTCCTCGCTCGTATTACTATTACACGGCATATTTGCTGCAGACAAAACGGTATCGCCAATGGGTCGATTTACAGCTTGCAAACCGTATTTCACCACTGAACCTGTACACGTTGGAGCTGAAAGCTATTGAAGAGCACGATGCAGCTCTGCTCCTTCCTCTATATCATCAAGCGGCGGAACGGGCGGTTTTGGAGAAAAACAGAGCATCCTACAAGACCGCTGTCCGTCTTCTGAAGAAGCTCCACGCCATTTACAAACAACTAGGCCAGAACGATCGCTGGGAGCACTATGTGTATCGTTTAGCGGATAAATTCTCACGCTTGCGTGCCTTCCAAGAAGAGCTTAAGAAAGGAAAATGGATTCGATGATCGAAACCAGCGCGCTGACGGTTCATGTAAGCTCCCTCCCCAGCGGTTCCTTGTTCCTTTGGGGATCCCGCGAGAACGGCGGCATTTGGGACGCCCTTGATTTGAAAAATATGCTCTTTGCCTGGCACCGAGCTTCCTTCTACGGCACCTTCATGGAGCCGAGCGAATGGCAAAATCGCGAAGGCATCGAGCTGCAGCCGCTAGAGGCGCTCGATTATTTCAGCGATCCCCAGCCTGTGCAGCATCTGCAGCTTAGCTGGCATCAGGATTGTGCGGATTTCATTCGATTAGCACCTGCGGTTCGTGAGGCATTGGCATCCGGAAGCTTCATGCCGGATTATGAGAAATGGAAAGCGGGCGAGATCGGTTGGAAGCTGCAGCTTCCAACCGACTTGCAGTCTCTGGAATCGCCAGCCGTCTCCCGCTGGATTCATGCGCTCATCCCCGAATGGGTGGACGCGGACGGCATCATGAAAGACAATCTGCGCAAGCTTGAGTCCGCGTACCCGCTCATGCGCCGCGGTGAACTCGCAGCCGATCTCTGGCTCGACGAAGAGGATTGGCTCGTCGCCATTGGCTGGCGCCAGGACCGGTCGCCGATGCGCACGTGCCTGCAGCTCGCAGAGCCGGACCTGGCGCACGGCGCAGGCTGGAAGCTGCGCATCCTGCTGCAGGACCGGCTTGCGCCGGACGTGCTGCGCACGGTGACGCCCACCGGCGAGCCGGTGGCGGGCGAACTGCCGCTGCCGGAGGCGTGGCAGCCGGAGCTGAGCCGCGTCGAACGTGACGCGGCCAAATGGGTGCGCATCCTGCCCTGGCTGGATGCGGGCGAAGGCGCTCTCCGTCAGACGCTGACGGAGGAGGAGGCTTGGCGCTTCCTCGCAGAGGGAAGCGTGCGGCTCGTGGAGGCCGGGACAAGTGTGTTCCTCCCGGCCTGGTGGGATCGCATCCGCAAGATGAAGCCGAAGCTGCGCGCGAAGATCAAGTCTTCCGTCGGTTCGGGACGGGAGACGATGTTCGGGCTGACCCAGCTGATGCAGTTCGACTGGAAGCTGGCTGTGGGCGATTTGGAGCTGACGGAAGAGGAATTCCGTCTGCTGCTGGAGGAGAAGCGCAAGCTGATCCAAATTCGCGGCAACTGGATACAGCTCGATCCGAAATTCATGGCGCAAGTCGAGCAAATCATGAAACAGGTGCAGAAGAAGCAAGGCCTCTCCTTCCGCGATGTGCTGGAGCTCCATTTCGCCGGCGATGCAGCGGGACTGCTTCCTGAAGAGGATGACCCCGATGCGATGCGCTACATCGAGATGGAAGTCGAGCTGAATGAACAGCTGCGTCACATGGTCGATCAGCTGACACAGACGGCTGCGATTCCTACGGTGGAGCCGCCGCCAAGCTTTCAAGGCTCGCTGCGCCACTATCAGGTCGACGGCATCTCATGGCTGTTGTTCCTGCGGCGCTTCGGCCTCGGCGGCTGTTTAGCCGATGACATGGGGCTCGGCAAAACGATCCAATGGATTACCTATTTACTCACCGTCAAAGAGACCGAGCAGCCTGACGCGCCTTCGCTGCTCATCTGTCCAACCTCTGTCCTCGGTAACTGGCAGATGGAGCTGAAGCGTTTCGCCCCTTCGCTGAAAGTGCATTTGCACTATGGACCTCAGCGTTTAAAAGGTGCTGCCTTTACGGAAGCGGTTGGCAAAGTTGATTTAATACTGACCTCTTATACGCTTTCCCATCTGGATGAAGCGGAACTTGGCGGTATTGCCTGGAACTCCATTTGTCTGGACGAAGCGCAAAATATAAAAAATGCCTATACGAAGCAAGCCTCGGCCATCCGCCGTCTGAACGGGTACCATCGCATTGCGTTAACGGGTACACCAATCGAGAATCGGCTCACGGAGCTGTGGTCGATCTTCGATTTCGCGAATCCGGGTTATCTCGGCACGGTGCGCGAATTTACGCATCGCTACGTGAATGCGATCGAGAAAACGCGCGACACCGAGATCATCGGCAAGGTTCAGAGGCTGATCCGCCCGTTCCTGCTGCGCCGCGAGAAGAAAGATCCTGCAATTCAGCTGGATCTGCCGGAAAAGAACGAGTCCAAAACGTTCATTTCGCTGACCGCCGAGCAGGGCTCGTTATACGAAAATTATATCCAGGACATGTTCGACCGGCTGGATACACTCTCCGCGATGGAGCGGCGCGGACTCATCCTTGCTGCGCTGACGAAGCTCAAACAGGTGTGCAACCACCCTGCTTTGCTGCTTAAGGAAGGGCTGTCCGCACCGTGGAGCGGACGTTCGAACAAGCTCGAGCGCCTGCTGGAGATGGTGCAGGAGCTGCGCCAGGAAGGCGACAAATGCTTGATCTTCACGCAATTTGTCGAGACCGGCAACCTGCTTCAGCATGTGCTGCAGCAGGAGCTGGGCGAGACCGTGCTGTTCCTGCATGGCGGAACAACCAAAACCGGGCGCGATGACATGATCGCGCACTTCCAGGACACTGATGACCGGCCGGCGGAGGAGCAGCGCAATGTGTTCATTCTTTCGCTGAAGGCCGGGGGCATCGGGCTGAATCTGACGGCGGCGAATCATGTGTTCCACTATGATCGCTGGTGGAATCCCGCCGTCGAGAACCAAGCGACGGACCGTGCCTTCCGTATTGGGCAGACACGCCATGTGCAGGTGCACAAGTTCGTCACGCTCGGCACGCTGGAAGAGCGCATCGACGAGATGATCGAGCGCAAGCTCGGCCTGAGCCAGCAGATCGTCGGCTCCGGCGAGAACTGGATCACCGAGCTGTCGACCGACGAGCTGCGGGACTTGTTCTCGCTGCGGCGCGAGTGGGTGGAGGCGTAGTAGGCCGTGCTGGACTCGATGGATGCTGAGGTCTCAGTGGATGCGGTAGTCTTGGTGGACGCTGTGGTCTCGGCGGATGCGGTGGATGCGACAGACTTGGTGGACACTGTAGATGCAGGCAACTGTCATAGTAGCGGCGGACGCATTGTTCCACTAGCGGAATTTGCTTGAACCGTGTTGAATCGTCCTTGATCCGTGTTTGAACCGTGTGCGAGTCCACGCAGGCCCTTGTGTTTACAAGGAGGTGCGACCTCGTTCTCTAAACGGAGCATTGGTTTGAGGCAACTTTATAAAAGGGAACTGCAGGCCGCTATTTAGGCGAAAAACGGAGCTTTCACATTTTTAGTGGAACTACAGGGCCCTATTTCAGCGAAATGAGCCCGTTTCTAACCAAAACGGCAAAATAGAGGAACATAGTTCCCTCACGTTGGATCAAATGGCTATTTTCGGTAAAATAGCGCCCTGTCGTTCCCTTAACTGTGAGGGAGCAGGTCACGCATTTATGAGTCACTTGTATCTCCCCATCACGTGTCAAAAAAAAGACCGTCTAGGCTAAATATGCCTGACGGTCTTTCTCTATGTTGTACAAAGTGCAACGCTGTGGGTTAAAATTCGCTATTTTCGAGCTATTTATGTTAATTTAATTGTACTTTGTACAATGAACAGGGGGATAACAAGACGTAAATCGCCTTTAAGTTGTATTTTATACAACGAAACCAACGGTTAAGGCGGTACTTCTGTTGCGCTTCTGGTGTACTTCTGCTGTGCTTCTGCAATACCTCATCTGTATTTCTGCTATATTCCTGCTGTATTCCCGCTGCACCTCAGCTCCCCCTGCTACGCCTCATCTGTACTTCTGCTGTACTTCTGCTACACCTCATCTATATCTCTGCTATATTCCTGCTGTATTCCCGCTGCACCTCATCTTCCCCCTGCCACACACCTGCTACACATCTCCCACACCTGATAAGCACCTATACCTCGTTACAGAATGTGCCTCCTCCCTCCCCTATATCATCAAATCCAAAAACAAATAATACCCAACACCCCACGCACAGGAGTAGGTCTGAATCTGATGCGAGGTATCCAAATCTGTGTATACTTGCGATAAGATTCCTTGCTTTTGCAGGTTCATCATGAGAATGTTGGAGATGAAATACGGACGCCACGTCCAGTTTGCTCCGCGATAGCTCTCATCTTTGGTCCAGGCATCGTCTTTCCGGATATAGTTGGAAGAAATTTGATAGCCGTCTTCTCTGCATATGTAGATCCGTATACAATTGTCAGTCATGGTATGGATCGAATGTTCAATAAGCTGGTCCGCGTCTTCCGCCGTTAAAATCCGAATAACCGACTGGGTGAGCGCATCCAGGTTTTGATGAATGACCGACAGGTGGGTGTTCCGCTGAAATTCTCCTTGACTGAAGAGACTCATTTCTTCCTTTAGCAATGGCTTGAAAGCATCCTTGTGCTGCAGGTACGGCTCCGCTTTCGAAAAGAGATAACCTTGCACATACCTGGCACCGACTTGCAGCGCACTGTGCAGCTCCTGCTTGGTTTCGACTCCCTCCACGAGCAGAGAGGCGCCCATTTGAGCCGCCAGGACGGAGAAGGATTGCATCAATGCTTTATAGCCTGCGTGAATGGCGCTTTTTTTCAGTATATTTAGATCGATTTTCAATATTTTCGGCTGTAAGCTGGCGATACGATCAAAATTGCTAAATCCGCTGCCCACATCATCTATCGCGATCGTACATCCGAATTCTCGATACAGTTCCACAATCTGAGTAAGCTCATGAAGCTTTCCTGTGAACTCTTCTTCTGTAATTTCAATCACGATATGTGCCGGATTTATATGATATTTCCGTAATAGCTCAATCGTTGGGAGCACACCTGTGCGCTTATAGGTCCGATAGATCCATGACGGTTTTAAGTTAATAAATAATGAACTTGCGTCGTTCGTGGAAGCAAGCTGTTCAATGGCCCGCTCCCTTAGGTGTCGATCGATAAGAAGCTGCACATCTTCCGGGATATCAGGATTTTTGAAAAAAGGACCCAAGCTTTCGACGTTTCCCTCCCGAATTCTCCTGCCCAACGTCTCGTAGCCGATAATTTCCTGCGTCTGAAGAGATAGTATGGGCTGGAAGAATGGACGTACTTCATGTCTCAGCGGAATCCTGCTATCTTTAGCCTGCACGGTGTGCGCCCTCCTCATGTGAAACCTCCATGTTCTTAAACATGACATAGTTCTAGTAATGAATAGTATTGTAAACGACATTGTCGCTTCATGCAATGTATTGATGGAAGAAAACATGACACGACCGATTATTAAAGGGATTTTGTTGAGCCTTGTCGAATTTTAATTGCATCCAATTGATTTATTTATTCTATGTAGAATACAGGTGACCAAGTGGCTATGAAAACATTCACGAGATCGCGAATTTCCATGCTATACGTTATTTTAATCGTGGTTTTACTTGCATTTGTCAGTATATCGAACTACATCGCTTCCCGGAACATGGAAAGTGAGGGAGATGCGATCGTGAATGATTCCATTCCGATCTCCAAAACGACGAACAGCCTGCTGACCGACCTGATCAACCAGGAAACCAGCATCCGCGGTTTTGAGTTAACTGGCAATGAGCAATATTTGGAGCCTTATGCGACAGGCAAAAAACAGCTGGAGGATGATCTCGATACCATCCGTATTTACGACAAAAAATATCCAACCCTGCAGCTCATTATGGATACGCAAGCCATACCTGCCATCACCAACCTGCAGCGGTTTTTTGACAGCCAGTTGGAACTGATTCGTGCGGGTAAATCGGATGAAGCCAAAGCCAGGATTGCAGCAGGCAAAACGATGATGGATCGTTACCGGGTCATTCATACGAGTATCGAGAAGACCATTGTACAGATCACAGAAGATGCCTACCAAGCTTCTCTCAAAGCCGGAAAAACCTCACGTACCATTACTATGGTTGGAGGCATTATTGCTTTAATTGCAGGTGCGATGTCCCTCTTCATCTCCTTCCGGGCTATTCACGCCGAAGAAGAGCTTCGTAAAAGCGAGGAAAACTATCGCTACATGGCAGAAAGTTTAGAAACACAGAATGAAGAGATTATTGCGCAGCAGGAAGAACAGCAGGTCACTTTAGCGAAGCTGTCCGAAAGGGAACGGGATCTTGAGCTGATTTCTTCCTACCAAGAGAAGCTTACGGGCTATGTGGAGCTCAAGGATTTCTTGAAGCATACACTGCCTGCACTGCTGAATTCTCTGCTGCAGGACGCAGCCCTTGTCGTTATGAAACGGGAGTCTGGCGGCGGCGCTTCTTCCTATGAAGTCATCCATTCGATCGGGTATCCGAAGGAGCACATTCAGGTACATCAGAAGGAGCTTTTTGGGCCGGCGAGGCGTGTTTTCGAGGAAGGAACGAACCTGATTCACACACGGGATGTTTCCGGACATGAGAAAGGTGTACATGGCGGGATGAGCCACGCCGTCGATCATTATGTTCCGCTGCTCGACGATAAACAGGCAGTCATCGGCTTTCTGCTTCTTACCAGTTACCAGAGCTCGGTGTTCCAAGAAAACAACCAACGCTTGACCAAAGGCCTGGTACGTCAGTTCGGCCTGGCATTCTTCGCTCAGGTGATGAATGACGAGAGAGTAAAGCAGGCCGCTCATTTAGCGGAATTGAACGATCAACTCATTACTGAAAAACAGTTAATCGAAGGTCAGCGCGACCTGATTCAAAATATTTTGGAATCTGCGCACGAAGGCATGATGATGTGTGACTCCGAGGGCACCATCCTTTTCTCGAATCAACGGATGAGCCGTTATTTTGGTCTTAATGCGCGTATCGGCGAGAATTTAGTGGCTAGCTGCCACGCCATCGCGGTTGAGACGCCGGGCTTCTTTGGTGCAGCTTCATCCATTGAAGCGCTGATTAACGGCACTCATACGCATCTCACTCAGCGTTTTGGCTTTGTGCTTGACGATCAGCCCCAGCACGTGGAGCTTTATGCGACCGTCGTCAGTGAGGATACGGAGCAGCAGGGGTACCTCTTCGTTTTCCGTGACCGGACGGAAGAAGAACGTGTGGATGAAATGAAAAATGAGTTCATTTCCATTGTCTCTCACGAGCTGCGGACTCCCCTGGCCAGCGTGCTCGGCTTTATTGAGATTCTGCTGCATCGCGAGCTTCCGCAAGACAAGCAGAAAAAGTACATGGAAACGATTTATAAAGAAGCTCATCGTCTTTCGAATTTAATTAACGATTTCCTTGACTTACAGCGGATGGAATCCGGTCGACAGTTATACCACTTCTCCCCGATCAATTTGCTGCCTACTGTGCAGGATATCGTTGATCAATGGCAGGACAAGCAAAACCACAACATTGTTATCCATCAGCAGGAGGCGGAACTATGGGTGCGGGCGGATGCCGACCGAATCCGGCAAGTGTTCCATAACCTGATCAGCAATGCGATTAAATACTCTCCGGGTGCAGATCGCATCGACATTTATTTATCCGCAGTTAACGGTAAAATTGTTGCAGCCGTGCAGGATTACGGACTCGGTATTCCCGAGGATGCCCATGATCAAATGTTCTCCAAGTTCTTCCGTGTCGATAACTCCGACCGCCGCCAAATTGGGGGAACCGGCTTAGGCTTAGCCATTGTGAAAGAGATCGTCGAAGGGCATGACGGACAGATCTCCTACGAATCTACAATGGGCGAGGGCACCACCTTCCGGATTGAACTCGATCAGTATAAGCTTTCTTCGATGGACGGAAAAATTGTAATTTTCGAAGATGATGACGATCTCGCCAAACTGATCCAAATTGCGCTGAATAAACTGGATCTCCCTTCCATTCAATTGCGCTCTGCCGAAGAGGGGATTATCGCTTTGAATCGCTGCAAAGGGGAGCCGATTCTGTTCATCGTAGATATTCATCTCGAAGGCGTTAAGAACGGATGGGATTTCATTTCCGATTTATCCAGGCATCCGATGTACTATCAGACTCCAGTGATTGTGTCGACCGCACTCGATCAGCCGCATGATTTCCATGAGAAAGAAATCCAGAAATATCTCAAAAAGCCTTTCACCATGGAGCGCCTCGTCCAAGTAGCCAAGAATCTGCTTGATAACAAGAAGAGCAATGCGTATGTTTTTCCGGCGCAGGACAAGGATTCCCTCTCGAATACTTTACAGCGCAACGGAATCGATGTGCTTGAGATGAAAGAAAATTTGGATATGATCGAGGTCGAAATTAAGAAGCCGAAATCTGAAGCCTAGCACGGCCTCATCTCTCCTTCACCCATTTGGGAAGGGGGAGATTTTTTTATTGTAAACCGACAGGGATTTCTCTGCCCTTCAGCCAATATACTAGAGAAAAAGTAATTCATAACTTCGAAAGGGTGACCCAAGTGGCAAAGCTTGAACCCGCTTCTAACCCGCTACACACTCGCAGTGCATGGACACTGTTCTTCTCACTGCCTATATTCGCTTGGGCTATGTACGATTTCGCGAACACGATTTTTTCCTCCAATATCGTGACGGTTTTCTATCCTTTTTACTTAAAAGAAACCTTAGGAAAAAGCGAGGAACTCAATCAGATTGCCAGCACTTTCATCACATATTCCAACGCTTTGTCCAGCTTCTTTCTCGTGCTGCTTTCCCCCTTATTCGGGGTGTGGATCGACCGGACGGGCAAAAAGAAGGCCTACCTCGTCCCTTTCACCTTAATTGCCATACTGGCAACGCTGCTCATGGGCGCCTCCGCTCTTTGGCAGACCGATCAGCAGTGGGCAGGACTCAACGCATCGATTGTGGGTGTCATTTTCTTCTTCATGATTGCCAAATTCTTTTATAATTCCAGCTTGATTTTCTACGATTCCATGATTTCGGATCTGGGCAGCGAGCGTGAAATTCCCATTATTTCCGGAGTTGGCGTAGCGGTTGGTTATGTCGGCACACTAGTCGGGCTCGTCGTTTTCCCTTTAATTAACGGCAATCATTTTGAAAATACGTTTATTCCCAGCGCGCTTATGTTCTTACTTTTCTCCCTGCCGATCATGTTCCTCTACAAGGAAAAATCGCAGAAGCCGATTAGCGAGAAAAAATCACTTCTCAGCGGTTACCGCGAGATCTGGGCTACATTCAAGGAAGCACGCAAGTATCGTGCCGCTTTCCTGTTCATGATCGCTTATTTCTTCTTTAACGATGCCATCGCCACAGCGATTGCCGTTATGGCGATTTATGCGAATACGGTGATGGGCTTTACAACCGGTCAGTTCATTCTGCTCTACCTGGTCTCGACCGTATCGAGCATCGTCGGCTCCTTCCTCTTCGGCTATGTCACCCGCAATGTAGGACCTAAGAGAGCCGTGACGATCGTTGCCTTCGTTCTGATCATCGCAATTGCGATTGCAGCCTTAGCAACTAGCCAAAGCCTGTTCTGGGCTGCCGGAAGCCTATACGGCGTATCCATGGGCGCCATGTGGGTAACGTCCCGTACACTCATCGTGCAATTGACGCCCGAGGAGAAACGCGGCCAGTTTTTCGGCTTATTCGCCTTCTCCGGCAAAGTATCCTCGATTGTTGGGCCTGCGCTGTACGGATCGATCACCTGGGCACTCGCTTCCACTGGTAATCTCGCCAGCCGCGTCGCACTTGGTTCTTTACTGCTGCTGGTCGTGATCGGTCTCATTGTGCATATGCGGGTGCCGCAGAAATTGCATTCTTCCACTTAGTTCGTGTACAATAGCTTTTAATCATAAGCGAAAGGTGTGAGGAATATGAAGGGTCCTGTCATCAAGAAGAAACAGCGCCGTTTCTTATTTCTCATTTCTATTAAACACTAAAGCGTTCGCTGCTTTAGTGTTTTTTTTCGCACCGAAGCTGTCCCTCCTTAGCGGGCAGCGTTGATGCAGCAGGAATACAAATTATCTCACAGGGGAGGAGAGATCGATATGCGGTATAAACGGGTCCTCATTAAGCTAAGCGGAGGTGCAGTAGCAGGCGAAAGCGAATTCGGCTTCGATCCACAACAACTGGATCATATCGCCAATGAGATTATGACCGTCGTTCAGTTAGGGGTTGAAGTGTGCCTTGTCATTGGCGGAGGCAATATATTCCGCGGCAATATGGGCGAGAGCTGGGGGATCGAGAAAGCGGAGGCTGACAATATCGGCACACTGGCTACCGTCATCAACAGCTTGATGCTGCGCGGGGTGCTGAAAGCGAAGACTGACGCGGAAGTGCGTGTCATGACGGCGATACCGATCGCTTCTGTGGCGGAGCCTTTTATCCGGCTTAGAGCCATTCATCATTTGGAAAAAGGGTACATCGTTATTTTCGCAGGCGGCAATGGTCAACCCTTCGTCACCACCGACTATCCATCGGTCCAAAGAGCCATTGAAGTGAACTGTGAAGCGATCTTCGTTGCTAAGCAGGGGGTTGACGGTGTTTTCGATAAAGATCCTAAGCATCATAAAGAGGCGCTCCAATACAAATCTCTCCACTACAACGACGTTATCCACCATAATCTGAAGGTCATGGATCAGTCCGCCTTCATTCTAGCGCGGGATTATCATATTCCCATCCATGTGTTCAATTTCGACAAACCCGGCTCCATGAAAGAAATTTGTGCAGGGCAAAATACAGGCACGATCATCAGCGCCTCCTCCGAGCTCATCTATCAGCAAGGTTAACGACACATTAAAAAAGGATAGAGATCAGTTTACAACTGTCGCTCTATCCTTTTTTTGCTTATTCGTTTATCCCCAGCATCAACACGTAATAATCATTCGCATTCTTCGTTCTAAAGCCGCATGATTCATATAAACCCAATGCTTTCTCATTCTCGACCGCAACCTCAAGCTTGATCAAGCCCGCCTGATGACGCTGCTTAAGCTCGGTAATAGTCTGGCTCAAAATATGACGCCCATACCCTTTGCCACGATACGCCGGCAGGACGCAAAAGCCGTAGATGAATCCGCTGGCATCCTCCCCGATCATGGCTCCGATCTTACCAATCGGCTCTTTCTTCTCACCTAGCCCGAGCTCTGCGATCCAGGTCCTTTCTTTGTCCCCGGCAATCGTCTGACTGACGTATTCTCTCGTATCTTCCTCCGCCATGTTGAAGCCAGACATGTTAAGTTGAACGAGCAGCTCCGTATCCTGCACATCGGCGGAACGAAGCGTGAGCAGTTGTTCGCCATTATGCGGAGCTACTGCCGCATCCTCTTGCAGCTCCATCACATATTCGGAGAAACTATAGCCCGCGCCAATCTTCAACAGAAACGCTTTGCCTCTCGCCGATCCCCGTTCATTGATGAAAATCGCCTTCGGCACCTCTCTACGTCTGCACGCTTCCAGCGCCGTCTGCACCAATTGGCCAAAAATACCTTGATTCCGCGCCTCTGGATGCACCATTCCGCTAATTTCCACTTCCGTAGACAGAAAACTATATATTGCCAAAAAACCGACAATCCGGTCATCCCGGTAAAATAAAAAGTCATTCGTCACTCCTGGCGGACGGTCGGATAATGTGCTCCAGTTCAGTTTTATCTCAATATGGTCATGGCTGTTGCAAGCCTCCCACAATTCCCTAACTTCCTCCAGCTCCTGCGCTGACAGTCCTGCCCGTGGAATAATGCCTTGTTTCACTAGGTTGTCCTCCATACGACTTAATTTCTTGCCTACTGTCATTATACATGTCTGGTCTGCGGCGTGGTAAGCTAATAAATAATTTTACATAAAGTTTCGTGTGCAGTGAACGATCGGCCTCCGTTATTCGTACTATCTATGAATTCAGGCAGAGAGGGTGACCCTTGACTTGGAAGAGCATGAAAGGCTAAAACGGGCTGCACAGGGAGATCGCACCGCTCTGTCTCTGCTGCTGCAGCAGCACTATGATTTTGTATACAAGTATTTGTTGAAAATAACGCTGAACCCGTCCTTGGCGGAGGATCTTACGCAAGATACGATGATTCGATGTATCGAGAAAATTAACCTCTACAACGGAAAATCCAAGTTTTCCTCTTGGCTCATCACGATGGCTACTCGATTGATGATCGATCAGGGAAGGCGGCGCAAACGTCATAAGCTGTGGCAGGAGCAGCAGCAGGCGCTCCGTCAGATGCAATGGCAGGCCGAGAATCAGAACGAGGTTTGGCCTGATGTGTTGAACGCCTTGGCTGAACTGCCGGAGGAGAGCCGGATTCCGGTCATTCTCAAGCATTACTACGGCTACACATATGAAGAAGTAGGCCAAATTCTTTCCATCGCGGAAGGGACCGCCAAATCAAGAGTGCATCATGCCTTGAAACAATTACGGAAGGAGCTGGTGTAGATGGACGGTAGGAAGGACGACTTACAGAACGCCAATCGTACAAAGCCGCAGATGAAGAACTCTGAAGAGGAGAACGATGCAAACCGCGACGACGCTGCCGTTCAAAGGCTGCAGCAGGGGCTTGACGCATTAGAAGACTTATTTCCTGCAACTCGTCCTAGTGCAGCTTGGTTTGATCAACAAATCGCCGCTGCGCGGATTAAGCATCGTACGCGGTTGTTCGGTGATCTGTTTAAATTGTGGTGCGCTGGGCTGCTGCTTCTCTCTCTTCTCTATATGACCGCGGCTGCACAGCCCTTTGTCTTTATGACCTTCCAAGCTTTGGCGATCATTGCGCCTCTGACTTGGCTATTCCTTCGAAAGCAGGTGGATTCACATGAATCATGAGAACTGGGACGCGCTACCCCTATGGGCTTGGATTGGCATAGCCCTTGTTATGCTCACACAGAGCACATGGCTGTTCATTGACGCGCGCAGACGCAGTGCCCGTTACCCTTGGTTCTGGGGTATCTGGGGCATTATTCAAGCACCGCTGCCGTTCATTGTGTACTTGTTTGCGGTTCGTAAAATTCACCGCAGCTTCACGCATAAGGGAAGATGAATTTGCAGCAGATTGCAGTTGGCGACTGCAGCCGGTATAACACCCACAATTGACGCCATTTCACTTAATTAGACAAGAAGAGCCCGCCCCCTCAGGAGCCGGCTCTTCTTTGATGTTACAGCGCCTGCCGGGCATACTCATCCGGCGTTTGGCCGATAATGGATTTGAAATCCTTAATAAAATGCGACTGGTCGTGATAGCCGAGATCCATCGACAGCTTGGACCAGTTCGGCCTCTCACTCGTATCGGTCGTCTCCGCCGCATTCTGAATGCGCGCCAGCTTGATGACCCACTTGGGGCTAACGCCGACGTAGAGGTCGAATAATCGCTGCAGCGTTCTTTTGTTCACACCGAAATAGTCGCAAAGGGTGTCTACTTTGGTGACGTCAGGCTGCTCGTTGATATAATCGATGATTTCATTGATAAAAGTTACCTGCGCATCCGGCTCCGGCAGCTTGGGCCGGATCACCTGCTCGACGAGTTCTACCATTTGCTGCTCATCTTCTTGCGCAAGTACATCGCTCTCCAGCGCAAGCGGATCGGCATCAAACACGTTCTGAACGCTCAGCGGGCTGAGCTGCATGCCGGAGACTGGCTGCTTCACGAACGGATAAAAGCCGCCGGGCTTAAATTTCACGCCAAATACGCACCCTTGCCCATGCAGGTAATGCCCGTATTTTTCTTTGCCAGGACCGTAAATAGCCGTGCGCCCCGGTTCAACAACCAGATTAACGCAAGGGTTCGGGATCACATGCTGCACGTAAGGTTCTTGCCCTCTTAAGTCCCACCGCACGATCCAGAAATGGCGAATGAAAAAAGCCAAATCCTCGGAGGGTGCTACTCTGGAAAGCTGAAATTTCCGCGTCACTTGCTGGAGATTCATGATCCCTAGACTGGGTTTAATGAGGTCAGACATGATGCCGATCACTCCTTGTCGCGTTTTTACAATACCCGGAACGTACAAACCTATATCATGAGCTTAACACATAGTGAGGGAGTGGGTTTAAAGTTGGAATTGAGATACGAATTTTATATTGGTGCAACATGCAAAGAAGTGTGGGATATTCTAGTGACTCCGGAGGGGACGCGTAAGATTTTCTTCGGCAGCGTATTAGAGTCCACGTTCGAGATTGGCTCCGACTTCAGATACATCGGACCAGGCAATGACGGCGATGAAACCGTCCATGTATACGGCACGATACTGGCCTATGAACCGGAAAAGCTTCTCTCCTGCATAGAGCATGCTGGCCCGTCCTACAATCCGAACCATGCGGATTTTGAATCCCGGATGACGTTTACCTTGGAGACAGTCGGCAGCTGCACGAAAATGACGCTCATCAATGACCAATGGACGCCGAACCACCCAAGCTTCGAGAGAACAAAAGCAAGCTGGTGGATGATATTAAGCAATATCAAAACATTTGCGGAGACGGGTAAAACATTGGATTTTGGTTGGTAACATGCGGCGAGCTCAAAAGGTCATTTTCCAGGCCCTTTGAGCTCGCCTTTTCATTCACTCTATAACGGCAAAAGAGCCAGCGATGCTTTCCCCTCTAGTCTCTCGACCATCTCATGCCAGGCCTGCGGCTTATTCGCAAGAACGGAATAGTAACGCTTCAGGAACTTCACTACAATCGCTGCGTCAAGCTGTGTCTTATCTTCATCTGTTGGGAGGAAACAAAGATCCAGCTCTTCCACTGCTTCCCCATTGTTCTCCCAAGAAGGATGAACATACGGGAAATCGATCCGCTTGTATCCCAGATGGGACAAGACTTCGCGCCGCACGTAAGGATCCATCGGCTTCACGCCGCCGAACGCATGGCTTTCGATCCGGTAGGGATCATAGATTTCGGCGAACATCCCCAGCATCGGCTTGCCCGACTCGGTAGCTAAGGCCTCCAGGTCGTTCCAGCGCTTGCGCGCCAGGAAGCGGCCAATGCCAAGCCCCGCTTGACCGATAATGGTGAAATCCGTCATCGCTACTTGGAAATCCTCGTAATAGCGGTACTCCGTCGTACCAACGACCTTTCCTTCATGAACAGCAACAAACACCCGAATGCCGGGATCCGCAAGCGGCTCCTTCCACAAGGAATATTCCAGCACTTCCTCCGGCGGGAACACCTCTTTCATCAGATCATGCATCGCACGAAACAAAGGGTTATCTATACTTGTAATCCGTATGTATTCCATTCGTTCTCAAGCTCCTTTATGTCAAAATTCGGAATGGATTCCGCCACTCCATCAAAAGCCCATAGTTTTGCGACTCCTCATCCTGCAAATAATCAGGCACCACCTGCACCGGTGTCCTGCCGCAGCGGAGCAGGAATGTAAGAACCGGATCCTTGTAAGTCCCTGCCATGACCGCCTTCACATAATCCTCCGCGCTCATAGTACCCGCATGCTTGTGGTAACCCGGCATGCGCCCGCCGCCAAGCAGCCTGCGCAAGCCCAAATGCACGACCACCTCATACATGGACTGCATCAACCATTTGCCGAGACCAAACTTGCGGTAGGCGGGCATCACGCAGATATCCACAATGTATAAGGTATCGCCGTCAGGCTGATGCGTACGGATGTAGCCGTCGTCTGTCAGCGTCGACCAGCTATGATCGGACGCATGCTCTTCCTCGTAGTCGACGAGCAGCCCCGTGATCGACCCAACAATCTTACCCGCCACCTCGACACAAAGTGCGCCTTGAGGAAAACGCGTAACATGCTCAGTGAGCTGTTCTTCGTTCCACCAAAGTTCTGACGGAAACGGGGGCGGAAAGCTTTCCTGCTGAACGCGGATCAGCGCGTCGAAATCCGCCTTTTCATAATTGCGTATGACCGCCTCAATCGGCTTGTCGCCGTCGAAGACGTACAATTTTTTGGCGTAAAATTTGTGCGAATTTACATCCATGACGCTATGCAAGCCCCCTCGCCCAGATTAAGCCCAATCGGTGTACAGATCCGTCCTGCGGTCACGCCACGTAGTGACAGAGCCTTTTTCGCGGACAAGGGTTAGCAGGTCTAGATCCAAATCAGCCGTGACTACCATGTCGCCGTTGATTTCACCTTCAACCAACAAGCCTTTTGGCGGAAAAGGCACATCGTTCGGGGTAATGACAGCTGCCTGACCAAAGTTCGCGCGCATGAAATCTACCGTTGGCAGAGCACCTACCGTCCCCGTCGTGACGACGTAGATCTGATTCTCGATCGTTCGTGCATGGCACGTATAACGCACCCGATGGAACCCGTGACGGTCATCCGTACAGGATGGGGCAAACAGCACGTCAGCGCCGCGGGCTCTGGCCATTCGGACAATTTCCGGGAACTCCACGTCATAACAGACGAGGATCGCAATGCGCCCTTTATCGGTGTCAAAAACCTGCAAGGAATCGCCGGCGCCCATATTCCATTCCTTCACTTCAGTTGGGGTAATATGGAGCTTTTTCTGTTCCCCGATCCGGCCATCCGGATAAAATAAAAATGCCGTATTGTACAGTTTACCTTCCTCAGAGGTAATATGCGTACCGCCAATGATATGCATGCCCGTCTGCTTCGCCAACCCTTGGAAAAGCTCCCGGTAAGCATCCGTGTACGAGGGCAAAGCATCAATCGGCAGCGCTTTACCGTGCTCATCGCCGATCGACATTAGCTGTGTCGTAAACAATTCGGGAAACAGTACAAAATCCGCCTCAAATTCCTGAGCCACCTTCACATAATGCTCCACCTGCGCGGCGAATTCCTCAAAATTACGAATCGAGTGCAAATGATATTGCACGGCCGAAACTCTCATTTTCAACGCCCATCTCTCCTCAACTTGTCATCGTTTCTGTGCGCCAGAGTTACAAGCTAACGAGCACTCGTCCTCTAACTTTTCCACCCAAAACCTCTTGCGCCGCCTCAGCAGCCCCATCCAGCGTAACTTCTTTATAGACCATCCGCTCTAGCAGCCGCGGCTTCAATTCGCCAGCTATCCGCTCCCAGAGGGGGCTCCGGATCTCCGCCGGGCAGTACACCGAGTCAATGCCCAGTACATTCACGCCCCGCAGAATAAAAGGAAACACCGTAGCGGTAAACTCACCGCCGCCCGTCAAACCGCTCAGGGCAACCGATCCGGCATACTTCATCCGGCTCAGCACATAAGCAAGCGAGTCTCCTCCAACAGGGTCGACACAGCCCGCCCAATACTCCTTGTCCATCGGTTTTCTCACGGACGGGGAGAGCTCTTCCCTCGGTACTACCCGTGTCGCCCCCAAATCAAGCAAGTACTGATGATCAGCAGACTTGCCCGTACTTGCTTCCACCTCATAGCCGAGCGCTGCCAGCATCGACACACTGTTGCTCCCTACACCGCCGGTTGCGCCGCGAACAAGCACGGGGCCCCTCTCCTTGTTCAGCCCGTTCTCCTCCATGCGCTGGATCGAGAGCGCTGCTGTAAAGCCTGCCGTTCCCAGTATCATCGCCTCGCGATGGGATAGCCCCTTCGGCAGTGGCACAACCCAGTCAGCCGGAACACGCGCATAGCCGCTGAATCCGCCATAGTGTCCCGTTCCCAGCTCATAGCTGGTCACTAGCACCTCATCGCCTTCGCGAAAACGCGGGTCCGACGAGGCGGCAACCGTCCCTGCCAGATCTATGCCCGGCACCATAGGGTACGTGCGCACGACGCGTCCATTCGGACTGCAGGCCAACGCATCTTTATAATTAATACCCGAGTATCGCACGCGTATCGTCACTTCACCCGGCGGTAAATCTTCCATTCGCAGCTCTTTCACATGAGCGGAAAAACGCTCCTCCGTCCGCTCCACCATCAACGCATTAAAGCCTTCCATTCCGTTAGCCTCCTCGATCCACATAGGTTTAGATCAAGCGAAATTTCCATCAACTACCTATTAAGTGTACTAAAATCGGGGGCAGGATTCAAAGGGTGTAATCGACGAACGTAACTAACCGTTAGCGTTTCCCCTCTGCACTTTACAGTGAGCCAACGCACACATAAAAAATATCCCTCCAACAGATCGCATTCGAATTAACGATGTAAAACATCGTTGGAGCGTGCCACAGCTACTGCCGAGGCATCCGTAACGATGTAATACATCGTTACAAGCCACACACGTCCTGCTTGATCGGCCTTTTCGCACCTGCTACGATGTAAAGCATCATTGGAGCGTCCTACAGCTACTGCGGAGGCATCGGTAACGGTGTAAAACATCGTTACAAGCCACACATAGCCTGCTTTGTTGGCCTTTTCGCCAAGCCGTAGACATAGACGTAAACAGCTCGCTTAGCGGGCCTTTTTGCCCCAGCAATTGACTCGTTAATGTGAGGAAACCCGAACATACCATGGATAAACGACTTCATCGTCCTTTTGGGACGTCCGCGTTTGCCAAGGTTGATGCGAAGCAAAAGTGAAAAACTTATAATTTCTTATCAACGCACAAAAGAGCCCCCGGTCAAAGACCAAGGGGCTCCCATCTTACTGCTGCTGCGCAAAGCCCGCAGCTTCCAAAAACCGTCCGAACGCCGCTTGCCCGGCTTCGTCACGCTTGAACACGCCCGCGTCGAGCAGCACGTCCATGAACTTGCCGCCGACCTCCGCCTGCAGCACCGCCTTCGCGCCGTCAGCCGTCAGCGCAGCGCCGTGCTTCGCGAGCATCGCTTCGATCCATGCCGCATGCTTATGCAGCGGATGACCGGCCTCTTCGCGGATCGCGCTGCCGAAGTCGGCTTCGCCCGTGAGGATCTTGGCGATATCCGCCAGCTCCTCTTGCAGTCGGCCTGGCAGTACCGCCAGCCCCATGACCTCAATCAAGCCGATGTTCTCCTTCTTGATGTGGTGCAAGTGCTGGTGCGGATGGAAAATGCCATCCGGATGCTCTTCGCTGGTACGGTTATTCCGCAGCACCAGGTCAAGCTCGTACTCGCCCCGCGCATTGTTGCGGGCGATCGGGGTAATCGTGTTATGCGGGATACGCTGTCCGTCCTTCTCGCTGAAGGCGAGGACGTCCGCTTCCGCATCGCTGTATGCGCGCCAGTCGTCGAGCAGCTTGCTCGCGAGCTTATACAGAAGCTGCTTGTTGTGGCCGCTTAAGCGGACTACGGACATCGGCCACTTCACGATGGCAGCCTTCACGCCGGCAAACTCAGCGTGAACAAACGTTTTCTCGCCGGGCGCTTTTTCCATCGGGAATTGATGACGTCCGCCCTGGAAGTGATCATGGTTCAGAATAGAACCTCCCACGATTGGCAGATCCGCATTGGACCCGATGAAGTAGTGCGGGAATTGATCGATGAAATCAAGCAAACGGTAGAACGTACTCGCCGTTGTTTTCATCGGAATATGTTTCTCGTGGAAAATAATACTGTGCTCGTTGTAATACACGTAAGGAGAGTACTGGAAGTACCATTTCTCGTTATCCAGCTCTAGTGGAATGAACCGCAGATTTTGCCTTGCCGGGTGATTTACACGGCCAGCATAGCCTAAATTGTCTGCGCAAAGCAGACATGCGGGATAGCTGCTTTGCGGCAGCGTTTTGAGCAGGGCGATTTCCTTCGGATCCTTCTCAGGTTTCGAGAGATTGATCGTGATTTCAAGATCGCCGTATGCGGTGCCCGCCAGCCAATATTCATTCTTCTGAATACGATCCATCCGGATGTAGTTCGAATCAATGGATTGTTTGTAGAAATAATTCGTTGCCGCCTCGACCCCGGTGGTCTTAGCCATGCTCCAGAACTGATTCACTACCTCGGAAGGACGCGGCATGAGCAGCCCCATAATCCGTGCGTCCAGCAAATCGCGATACGTCGTTGTATTCTCTTCCAGAAGGCCTGCTTCGTAAGCCGCGTCCAGCAGCTCTTCAAGGAGGCCAACAGGGCTGCTTAACTTCTCAGCCGGCACTTCTCCTGCATAAGGCTCGGCAAGACCGAATAAATCAAGCAAAGCATTTCGTGAAGTATAGACATCCAACTGCTCAATCAATTCATTTTGCTGCGCAAACTGAAGGAGCCTTTCTATGGTCAATGCTGCAAATTGCGTTGCTTTAGCTGTCCGTTCCATGTGCCACTTTCCTTTCTAAACAAGCCTACTCGGCGTAACCGCTCGGGTTATTTTGGTGCCAGTTCCATGCGCTTTCAATGATGGATTCCAAGGAATCGCGGCTCGGCTTCCAACCCAGTTCCGTTCTTGCACGCTCGGAGGAGGCAATCAACGTTGCAGGGTCACCCGCTCTGCGCGGTTCGATTACTGCTGGAATCGCATGCCCCGTTACTTTGCGGGCGATATCAATCACTTGCTTAACCGAGAAACCAGTGCCGTTACCTAGGTTATAAATATTGCTTTCAGCTCCGCCGCGCAGCTTCTCTACTGCAAGCACATGGGCGCTGGCCAAATCGCTGACATGAATGTAGTCGCGTACGCAAGTGCCATCTTCAGTTGCATAGTCGTCTCCGTAGATGGAGATATGCGCTCTTTGTCCAAGAGCTACTTGCAGAATGATTGGAATGAGGTGCGTCTCCGGGCTGTGATCCTCGCCGATTTTGCCGCCGGCATGCGCGCCAGCCGCATTAAAGTAACGAAGCGATACATATTTGATGCCGTGAGCCGTGTCGAACCATTTCATCATTTTCTCCATCGCCAGCTTCGTCTCACCATACGTATTCGTAGGCAAAGTACGGTCGCTTTCCAGGATCGGAATATTCTCAGGCTCGCCGTAGGTCGCCGCTGTCGACGAGAACACGATATTTTTCACGCCGTATTGATTCATCTTCTCTAGCAGGCAAAGTGTTCCGTACACGTTATTGTGATAGTATTTGGCTGGATTCGTCATACTCTCGCCAACAAGCGAATTCGCCGCAAAATGGATGATTGCATCAATGCTATTTTCTGAAAAAACAGTATCCAAAAACTCACCGTCACGCAGATCGCCGACATACAGCTTGCCGCCTAACACAGCATCTCTGTGTCCTTGCTGCAAATTATCGACAATAACAACTTCTTCCTCTTTTTCCAGCAGCTCAGCTACTGCATGCGAACCGATATAGCCGGCTCCGCCCGTTACTAGTATCGCCATTTTACAACGCCTCCCCGACCTGTTCGACACCATTCCCGATATCACATACATAGAAGCTCGGTGTTAAACCTGTTTGTTCTGTATATTCTTTGCCGACTTGATCGATAAATGTTTGCACGCTGTCCTCATGAACCAAAGAAACCGTACATCCGCCGAAGCCTGCTCCTGTCATGCGCGCCCCAAGTACACCCGGAACTTTTAATGCTGCCGCAACCATCGTATCCAGCTCTATGCCGGTTACTTCATAGAGATCACGCAGGGAGTCGTGGGAACCAATCATCAGCTTGCCGAAAGCTTCAAGATCATTTTTTTCCAGAACTTCAATCGACTTGAGGACACGATCGATTTCTTCTATAACGTGCTGCGCTCTGCGGCGAACCGTTTCGTCTGGAATCAGATGCTTATATTCGTTGAACTGATCAAGGTTCAATTGACCTAGCAGTGTGATAGCAGGGAATTGCTTTTGCAGATAAGCAACGGCTTGCTCACATTGGCTTCTTCTCTCATTGTAAGCGGAGTCGACGAGACCTCTGCGTTTGTTGGTGTTTCCGATCACCAGCTTGTAGCTGCCGCTTTGGAACGGCACATGGCGATATTCCAGCGTGTCGCACATGAGCAGGATCGCGTGATCCTTTTTGCCATTAGCTACTGCGAATTGGTCCATGATTCCACAATTCACACCAACGAATTGGTTCTCTGTTTTTTGCGCCAGCAAGGCAATTTTCACGGTATCAACCGGATATTTTTCTAATGTCTCTAAGGCGAATGCCGTAACAACCTCGATGGAAGCGGAGGACGAAAGTCCGGCACCGTTCGGAATTTCACCGTGGAACAATAGATCGTAGCCGCGCGTAACCGGAAAGCCTTCTTTGGCCAAATGCACGAAGATTCCTTTCGGATAGTTGATCCAGTTATCTTCTTCTTGGTAGGACAAGTCATCTATGGAAATTTGTTTGCGAAGCGCCAGGTTGGTCGATGCAAATCCAATGACACGGTCTTGTCTTGGACGGATAAGAAGAGTCGTTCCGAACGTTAACGCCGCAGGGAATACATAACCTCCGTTGTAATCCGTGTGCTCGCCGATCAGGTTAACCCGGCCTGGAGCATGAAACGCTGAGATTGGCGCTGCGGATTCCCCGTAAATTTCAATAAACGTGTCCTTCAAAGCTTGCAAGTCTGCCATTCTGGCACCGCCTTTAGTATTTTTTGGATTGCTGTAGGAGCAAGTTTGTAACTTCAGTATAAGAGAAGAACGTGTGATTGGCTATGGAGGCATGTAATTTCCACATGGAAAAATGTGATCTCACGTTTGGTTCCTGAACGTCAAATATGGTACATTGGAAAGAGTCAACAGACTTCTCGATAGGAGCTGAGACAAGTGACGCCTAAGAAGGAAAGCTACTACGTCGTTTCCAATCCATTGCCCTCCAGGGAAGGCGCTTTGACCGTGCTTTTTGCCGGAGAGAGCCAAACGAAGCCTGTCCATCGGCTGGGTCCCAAAGTATATGATTACTACCTGATCCACTACGTCATTTCGGGAAAAGGTGTCTTCTCCTCGCAAGGAGAGGACTACGAGCTTGGAGCCGGAGAAAGCTTCGTCATCAAACCTGAACAGCTGATCAGCTATGTTTCGGATGAGCACGATCCGTGGCATTACTGCTGGATTGCCTTTACGGGCGAGCAGGCTTCGGAGCTGATTGCGTCTACAGGCGTTAATCCTTTACAGCCTATTATTCACACAACCCGTAATCGGCATATCCCGGTTCTTTTCCGCCATATCCAGCAAGCTTTACGCGCCAGAAAATCCAACGCTCAGCTGCGGTCGATTGGGTACCTGTACCAACTGCTGGGCGAGTATTGCGAAGTTTTATCCGCCTCGGGGGCGGCAGGTTTCGTCGCTGAAGCCGAAAGCGACCGTGTTGTGCAGCAAGCGATCCATTACCTGTCCACGCAATACGCCGAGCCGATTACCATCGAAATGATGGCGGAGAGCTTGGGCTATAACCGCGCCTACCTATCGCGCATATTCAAACGGCATACCAAGATGACCCCTGTAACGTTCCTGCTCAAGCTGCGAGTGGATAAAGCGCGCCAACTGCTGCGCGAGCGGTTGGAGCTGACGATTGAACAAATCGCATCGTCTGTCGGTTTTTATGATCCGCTATATTTCTCCAAACAATTCCGCCGCTTATACGGCGTCTCGCCGAGCGAGTATCGCAATCAAATCAAATCGCTATAATAAAGGGCTGCATCAAGATCATGATTGATCCTATGCAGCCCTTCTTATTATTTCAGCTTAAACCGGCTGGTCTGCTCCGCAAGCTTCGATCACTTGCTTAACGGCAAGCGTGATGTGTTCAGACGATTTCGTCGACTAGTTCGCGATCGCGGTCAGTTCTTCGGAGGATGCGGCAGTATGGGAGATGACTTCCGATATTTTGCCGATGATCTCCGAGAAGTATCGAGCAAGCCACTGATGTTTTTCCGCATAGAGGCAATCTCGTCTTCGCCGAGGTTAGGCAATCTTCCAGATACTACTTGCGAAATAAAGACAAAAACACCACCTCAGGAGCTACTACTCCCAAAGTGGTGCATTTTCATTTTCTATCTTTAACTTCTGGCTCTTAACGCTTGCCCGGATCGTAAGGCTCACCGAGTGCTGACGGTGCTTTAGCTCGGCCTACTGCGCCTGCTAGTACTAAAATCGTCAGTACGTAAGGCAGCATGTAGAGGAACTCTTGTGGAATGTTCTTCGAGAAATCGAACAACCGCATGAAGTTGTTGAGCGCCTGCGCCATACCGAAGAAGACGGCAGCGCCCAGGGCGCCAAACGGATGCCATTTGCCGAAGATCATCGCAGCCATCGCGATAAATCCTTGGCCTGAAATGGTGTTATGCGAGAAGGCGCTTGTTGTCGTCAGCGTAATCGTCGCGCCGCCAAGCCCGCCCAGCAGACCACTGATCAGTACAGCGATATAACGTATGCGCTTGACTTTAATCCCAACGGTATCCGCCGCACTCGGATGCTCGCCTACGGAACGCAGACGCAGACCGAATGGGGTTTTGAACAGTACGTAATACGTAACAGCCACGAGAATTAGCGCAATATATGTCGTTGGATAGGCCGTGAAGAACGCATATCCGATATACGGGATTTTCGACAAAAGCGGAAATTCCCATTTGGAAAACACATCGTTTAACGTTTCGGTTTGACCCGCGCCGTTGAACAGCACTTTAACCAGAAACAGCGTCACGCCTGCAGCCAAGAAGTTGATAACCACACCGCTGATCACTTGATTGGCCTTAAAGGTTATTGTCGCTACCGCATGAATAAGAGCGAAAATCAGCGCAAACAACATAGCTGTCAGCAATCCAATCCAAGGAGACCAAACGCCCATATTCGCCTCTTCCGCATAATAGGCGCCAACGGCGGATGCAAAAGCTCCCGATACCATAAGACCCTCAATCCCAATGTTGACTACACCGGAACGCTCCGAGAAAATACCGGCAATAGCTCCGAAGATCAGCGCTGTCGAGTATACGAGTGTTGTGTTGATAAGTTCACTGAATTTCGTGAAAAACGCGTTGAGCATTGTGAGCAGGTCCATGTTACGACGCCCTCTCTTTCTTGCGTTTGCTATAGAACGGGATGAGCACCCATTTGACAATCCCTTGTGTGGCCACAAAGAAGATGACCGAACCGATGACGATACGGATAATCTCCGGCGGCACATCGGCACCAAAGCTCATTCCCGCTGATCCGTAGGATAAACCGCCGAACAGCGCGGCTCCGAGGACAATCCCGAGCGGATTGTTCGCACCTAACAAGGACACGGCGATGCCATCAAATCCATATCCAGGCGATGCCGCGGCTACGACTTGATAGTGGAACACGCCAAGAATTTCAAATACGCCGCCAAGCCCGGCAAAAATACCCGAGATAAACATTGCTTTAATAATGTTTCGATTCACGTTCATGCCCGCATACTTCGCAGCATCCATATTATGGCCAACGGCACGCAGTTCGTAGCCCTGCTTGGTTTTCCATAAAATCACATAAAACGCTACCGCTGCAAGGATGGCAATCACGGTCCCCCAGTGGATCCTGGCATGATTCATAAGGTCTGACAACCAAGTGATACTTAGTGAAGCCGAGTCCTGAATCATGTAAGAACGCTGCTGCTTCGGCTCCAGCAGGAATGTATTCACGATATAGTTCGACAGGAATAACGCGATCCAGTTAAGCATGATCGTTGTAATAACCTCGTTAACCCCGCGTTTGGCTTTTAAATAACCAGCGATCGCTCCCCAGAGCCCGCCAATAAGAGCCCCGACGATAACGGCTAACGGTGCATGAATAATCCATGGAAGCCCCGTCACTTTGACGCCGATAAAGGTTGCCCCGGTCATACCCATGACGAACTGCCCTTCAGCTCCGATATTAAACAAGCCCGTCCGGAATGCAAAAGCGACAGATAAGCCCGTCAAAATCAGAGGAGTAATCGCGCGAATCGCTTCCCCGATGTCATACGAATTCCCGAAAACACGGGCAAATAACGCACCATAAGCAGCAATCGGATTGTAGCCGCCTGCCAGCATGACGAGCGCTCCGAATAATAGCCCGAGCACAATCGCCACGATGGGATTCACCGCTGATTCACTTGTTAAAACACGAACAACCTTATTCATGAGCGGCTCCTTTCCCCGTGCGCTTACTGCCGGCCATGAGGAGTCCGATCTCTTGATCGTTCGTCTCTTGCGGCAGCACTTCTCCCACAATCTGTCCTTCGTAGATAACCGCAATGCGATCCGACACATTCATAATTTCATCCAACTCAAAAGAAATCAGCAGAACGGCCTTGCCCTTGTTCCGCTGCTCAATCAGCTGCCTGTGTACGAATTCAATAGCTCCGACATCCAACCCGCGCGTTGGTTGAGCGGCAATTAACAGATTTGGATTCTTGTGTATTTCCCTGGCAACAATTGCTTTTTGTTGGTTGCCTCCTGACAAAGAACGGGCTTTGTTATAAATGCTTGGCGTTCTTACGTCAAACTGCTTAATGAGCGCTTCCGCATGGCGGTCTATCGCTTCATAATTGAGAAAGCCCGCTTTGTTATAGGCAGGGTGGAAATACGTTTCCAACACCATGTTTTCACTCATGGAGAAATCGAGTACAAGTCCGTGTTTATGCCTGTCCTCCGGAATATGAGACAAACCCGCCTCTGAGATCTCTCTCGGCGTCTGGTTCGTGATATCGCTTCCCGTCAGCAATACTTGTCCGCTGTCAACGGACCGCAGTCCCGTTAATGCCTCGATCAATTCACTCTGTCCATTGCCGTCGACACCGGCGATGCCCAGTATTTCTCCGGCTTTCACCTCGAAATTAAGCTCTTTCAAAGCAGCTAGCCCTTGTTGATTGCGCACAACCAAATTCTTAACTTGGAGAACAGGCTCCCCAAGGTTCACTTCCTTTTTATCAACCTTAAAAGAGACGTCGCGCCCGACCATCTTCTCCGCCAAAATCTGCGGGTTCGCTTCCGCGCTTGCGATGGAATCAATTACTTTGCCGCGGCGAATAATCGTCACGGTATCAGCAATCTCCATAATTTCTTTCAGCTTATGTGTAATGAGAATGATGGATTTGCCCTCTTTCACCAGATTGCGCATAATGACCATCAATTCACTGATTTCTTGCGGCGTTAGTACGGCTGTAGGTTCATCAAAAATGAGAATATCGGCGCCACGATACAGCGTTTTCAATATTTCAACACGCTGCTGCATACCGACGGAAATATCTTCGATTCTTGCTTTTGGATCAACGCGCAGCCCATATTGCTCGGATAGCTTGCGCACTTTGTCTTGTGCTGTTTTAATGTCGACATTCAGCCCTTTTTTAGGCTCCATGCCCAAAATAATGTTTTCCGTTACCGTAAACGGCTGAACTAGCTTGAAATGCTGATGCACCATCCCGATACCCAGCTCGATCGCACGATTGGGGCTATCGATAAAAACTTCCTTGCCTTGTACTTTAATAAACCCTTCGTCTGGCTGATAAAGCCCGAACAAAATATTCATCAGTGTGGATTTACCCGCACCGTTCTCGCCCAGCAGGGCATGGATTTCACCCTTCATCAGCTTCAAGCTGATGGCATCATTCGCTACAATACCCGGAAACCGCTTCGTAATGTTGCTAAGTTCAACAACAGGGACTACTTCACTCATCAGATCACCCTAAGGATCAATTTTTTATTACCTTTAAACTAAGAACAAGGCTAGTTATTATAACTAGCCTTGTTTGAACAGGAGTAAACCTATCGTTCGTAACCGCTATGCCTATTATACGCTTCTTATGGTTTTTCAGGAACTTTGATTTCGCCGCTGATGATTTTTGCTTTGTACTCATCCACTTTTTTCAAGATATCGGCTGTTACGTTTTTCTTGGAAGTCTCAGGAAGACCTACACCGTCATCTTTAAGACCAAGCGTTACATTTTTACCGCCTTGGAATTTGTTGTCGATAACGTCTTTGGAAACACGAGCAACTGCGTTGTCAACACGTTTCAACATGGAAGTCAGTGTCACTTCATCGCCGAACTCAAGGGATTGGTCTTTATCTACACCGATAACCCAAACCTTTTTACCGTTTTTCGCACGGTCTTTTGCTTCGTTGAACACACCGTTACCTGTGGAACCTGCTGCATGGAAAATGATATCAGCGCCATCGTTGTAGATCGTTGCTGCTGCTGCTTTACCAAGGTCAGGCTTGTCGAAAGCGCCTGTATAGTTAATTTTAATCGTTGCGTTAGGGTTAACAGCTTTCACGCCGGCTACGAAACCAGCCTCAAAACGTTTGATAACCGGGATGTCGATACCGCCAACGAAACCGATTTTGTTGGTTTTCGTCGTAAGACCTGCAACCACGCCCACGAGGTAAGAACCTTCTTGCTCGGAGAATGTAACGGATTCTACGTTTGGAGCTTCAACAACGTTATCAATAATCGCTAATTTAGCATTCGGGTTTTGTGTTGCAACCGTTTTAAGCGCATCGCCCATCAAGAAACCGATACCCCATGTCAAGTTGTAACCGTCTTTAACGAATTGGTTCAAGTTAGGCGTGTAGTCAGCATCGCTTTTACTTTCCAAGTTCTTCACGTTTGCGCCGGTTTGCTTTTTCAACTGCTGTAAGCCTTCCCATGCGCTTTGGTTAAAGGATTTATCGTTTACGCCGCCAATATCTGTTACCATGCCGATTTTGAAATCTTTGCCGCTGTTGTTGCCAGGTGCTGCGGATGCCGCGCTACTTGCAGCTGGAGATGCGGATGCCGCCGGTTTTGTTTCTTCTTTTTTGGCGCAACCAGTTAAAGCCAACGCGGAAACAGTGACAGCCATTAGTGCTGTTGTGAGTACTTTTTTCATCATTTCTACCCCCAAAAGATAATTTAAAATTGTTCCTTAAATCCCACATTCTAGGTTGACCAGAACTAGTTAAATTATGTATATCTGACTTTAGACCGAGTGTATCACTTTGAACATGAACTTAAAAGCAATCGACACGGCAATTGAACATAATTCGTGATGTTAAACAAGTTAACACGGCCTTTTTGTAAACCCCTACAATATAGGTTTTAAGCCCCAATTATTTATTATACTACCACCGGTCAATAAAATCTAGATAGCCTATTTCTAAATTTTCAGGCCATTAATGTCAGGAATTGATCAGGTCGCATCGGGTTGCTAAATAGTTGTCCTTGCACCTCTGTACATTGCAGAAACTTCAGATACTCGAACTGCTCCTCTGTTTCGACACCTTTCGCAATTAGCGTTAATCCTAAGCGGTGAGCCATTCGAACAATGGCAGCTGCAAGCAGTTGATTTTCTTCGTCATCGACTAAATCCCTAATCAACGTACTGTCCAGTTTCACGCTGTCAAACGGCACGCCTTCCATTCCGCTTCGTGTAAATAGTCCCGTACACAAGTCATCCATGGCGATGCGCACGCCAAGCTCCTTCAGCATCATCAGCTTCTTACTTGCTTCTTGCACATTCGACGACGTAATGCTCTCTGTAAGGTCCAGCTCGACCTGCGCGGAATTAATCCCGGTTTCTTGCAAGATATCAGCAATTTCTCCTGCGAAATACTCACTTTTAAATTGTGAAGCCGTAATCGCAATCGTCATTCTAAGCGGCTCATGGCCTGCGTCCTGCCAGGCTCTCATCTGTCTGCAAGCTGTCCCAATTGCCCAATTGCCGATCGGCACCATAAGACCTAATTCCTCTGCTGCTTTCCGCCAATCCATAAGGGTTCGCAGCTGCTTGCTCCCTTTCTCCCAATGAAGGCTGACCTCCATCCCGATGAGCTTACGGCCAGTGATTTCATATTGCGGCTGATAGAGCAACTCAATTTGATCTTGCTCTAAAGCCAAACGAAGCTCGCTTTCCATATGAGCTTTACTCTTCACCATAGCATCGATATGTGACGCATAGAATTGAAACCGGTTATTCTCCTGGCCTTTGGCCTCATACATCGCCTCATCCGCACGCTGCAAAAGATGCTCGGGTTGTGTACCGTCCAGCGGATAAAGCGCAATTCCCATACTGGCGGTGATCATGACAGGCTTCCCATCCAGCATAAAAGGCTCCTCCAAAACCGATTGAATGCGTGTGGCTACTACTCTCACATCTTCAGGTCTCGTAAAAGATTCAAGCAGAATGATAAACTCATCGCCTCCCTGCCGATAGACCGTGTCAGAACCTCGCAAACAACCTATCAATCTCTCGGCAGCCAAACGAATGAGACGATCCCCGAAGGCGTGACCCATAGAGTCATTGACCTCCTTGAACCTGTCCATATCCAAAAAGACAACGGCCGCAAGCTGGTCATTGCGCTGAGCATGGAGAAGCACCCGCTTCAATCGGTCCTCGAACAATCGGCGGTTAGGCAATCCCGTTAATGTATCGTGGTAGGCTAGGTAGGCCAGCTCCTTACTCTTCTCTTCATGCTCGATGCCGATTAGTCTCAGTTGACGGATACAGATGGCAAAAAAGAAGCAGATTAGCGCTTGAAAAAGCATGAATAGTAGAAGCTTAGGGGTAAATTTGAAAGAAGCAGCGGCAAGTAGATTGGCTGTCAGCAGAAAGAAGCCCAGTAAGCCAAAATAGCGGAGCTCCTGCGCTTTGGTCCGTTGAATCCACTTTATAAAAAAGCTTCTCATTGGGGGGAACCTCCATTCCGGTAATGAAAAAAGGCTATTCCAAATCGGAATAGCCGTAGGCGCACCTGTATCGGTAAATTGCATCCTGTCGGCAGCCCAGCCGTCATCGTTGCGGAGGCAACCTTAGACCCGGAGCTTTGCGTCCTTACCTTTCGATAAGTTTGCCTTTAGCGATATTCAGGTTAAAAACGTTAAAAATCAGGACTAATTAACTATATCACAGTTGTTTCCTGTCTGGCTATTCATACTTAAATGAGCAAATTAAATAGTTTTGGATCCTTATTGATTTCGATGTAACCATAGTCCTTCCGGGACAACCGATCAATAAGTCCCTCATAATCGTCTTTATTTTTAAGCTCAATCCCCACTAGGGCCGGGGCATCGTCCCGGTTGTTTTTCTTTGTGTACTCAAACCGGGTAATATCGTCCGTCGGGCCCAGGACTTCTTCCAGAAATTCACGCAAGGAACCTGCGCGCTGCGGGAAATTGAGAATAAAATAGTGCTTCAAGCCCTCGTACACGAGTGATCTTTCTTTGATTTGCTGCATCCGGTCAATGTCATTATTGCCGCCGCTAATGATGCAAACTACGTTCTTGCCGCGGATTTGATCCCGATATGCATCAAGCGCCGCAACAGGCAGCGCACCAGCGGGCTCGATAACAATTGCATTGTTATTGTAAAGCTCCAGGATCGTCGTACACTCTTTGCCCGAAGGGATAATAACGATATCGTCCAGCTTTTCTTTGCAAATATCAAAGGTAAGCTCGCCCACCTGCTTCACTGCTGCACCGTCTACAAACTTCTCAATCGTAGACAGCGTTACGACTTTGCCCTGCTTCAGCGACTCCTGCATACTGGCGGCGCCTTCCGGCTCAACGCCAATAATTCGCGTGCGCGGAGAAACGCTGTCCACATAAGTCGCCACACCCGCTACTAAACCGCCGCCACCGATGGTCGCGAAGATATAGTCCGGCGTATCGGACATTTGATTCATAATTTCCAAGCCGACGGTGCCTTGTCCGGCAATCGTGCGGATATCGTCAAATGGATGAATGAACACTTTATTCTCTTTCGCGCAATACGCTTTGGCATGATTGGAGGAGTCATCGAACGAATCCCCAGTCAGAATCACTTCTACGAAAGCTCCGCCAAATAATTTCACCTGCGAGATTTTTTGTCTTGGCGTTGTCGTCGGCATGAAGATTTTGCCTTCAATCCCTAACTGTTTACAGGAATAAGCCACGCCCTGCGCATGATTGCCGGCACTGGCGCACACGACACCCGCTTCGCGTTCCTCCGGCGTCAAGCTTTGGATCACATTGTACGCTCCGCGAATTTTAAAAGACCGTACGACTTGCATATCTTCACGTTTCAAATAAACGTTACATTCATACAAGGTAGAGAGCAGCTCATTGCGTTGCAGAGGCGATGGTTCGATCACCTTGCTGAGCACATGATTGGCCCTAATAATATCTTCCAAACCTACTTTTCCGGAAACAACCATTATTCTCTTACTTCCTTTCTCACCAAATGCTTAATAAATTTTAAAGATTATTGTAGCATACTGGAGAGCGCCTGTAAGAAAATATTATTGGAACATTCTAAAATTGCTCTGATTCACTCCAAACTCAGGAGGGTATTAATGATCAAGATACCTTTAAAGGAGTGATTGCCATGTCGACTCAGCCACGTAATTATGAAATTGAAGAACGCCATGTGGAGAAAAAATCAGATTCCAGCCTAGTAGCTTCCACCTTCATTAAGTATGCGGCTTACATCGTTATCATCTTTGGTGTTCTATATTTCTTAGTTCATTATGTATTCCCAATGCTCTAGAGCATTGATAAGCACGTGAAGAAGGGGCTATCTCAAAAGGTCTGGAATGACCTGTAGATAGCCCTCTTTTCTATGATTACTATGCGGATCTCGCACCAGTGGGATCTACGATCCTGTAGTTCCTCTATAACCCCGAAATCAGCTCATTTCACACAAATAGCACCCCGTAGTTCCCATTCACACAGCGCGGGGCTGACTTCCTAGAAATAGTAACGTGGCGAATCTTGCAGCTCCGCACGTTTTTGCAGGAAGCGGTAGAAAGCGCTGGCTGCTTGTGCCTTCGACACTTCTTGCTTCGGTGCAAATTTATCACCGTCCAGAGACATAATGTTAAGCCCGACAACAATTGCCGCCACGCCTACTTGTTTAACCTCAGAGGCATCCGAGAACTGGCTGTTGAAGACGCCGTCGAATTTCGCCAAGCTTTTGTACCCCAGCGCTTTCACGATCAGTTGGGCCATCTCTTCGCGATCGAGTGTAGCCTCCGGGTTGAAATCAGCGCCTGCTTCCAGCAAACCACGGTCAACCGCATTTTCGACAAAGGCGAAATATGGCGATGTGTTGCTCACATCCGCAAACGATGCTTTGCGGTCCGCTCCGTAGTATATGCCGCCGTTCCCGCCATTCATGGCGATGACAAGCATTTTGACCAGCTCGCCCCGTTTAATCAGTTGATCCGGGTTTACCTTGCCGTCCTGCACATCGAGCGCTTGATAGTCCAGCATCAGTTGAAGCTCATTCTTAGCCCAGTGGTTATCGATATCGCTAACGGTTACCTTATCTAAAGATATGACTTCGCCCGTTTGGCTGTTTCTCCACTTTCCAGTTTGCGCATCCAGCAAGAAAGCCTCACGGTTGAACTTCGGAACGAGCGAGTAAACAAGCTTAGCTTCCACTTTCTCATTGGCGTCAGTCACTGCTGCAGTCGGAGGAATTTCTCCTGCGGCCACCATGACATTGTATTTCTCAATCGAAATAACGCCATTGTACCCGCCATCTTCGAGCACATAGTTTAATTTAATATCGAACTGGGAGAGCCACAGATCCTTAGCTGTATCCGGGGCTAAAACCTCCGGTTTCTTGTTGGGGTACGGCAAGTCGCTGAGTCCGAATTGATAGCTCATGATCTGACCGGTTACACGGTCGATGCTGATCATTACAGCCTCATTACCTGCTATAACCCCGTCAATGACGCGATTGAAGCGGATATCCCAATTCCGCATATGTTTCAACTGATCTTCCGGGTAATCCTTTGCGGATAGCTTGTTAAGCACCAATTGATCGGTGTACGCAGGGATCTGCTTTTTCACGAAATCAACGCTTTTGGCCACTGCATCCTCTAAGGAAATCTTACCTTCAATCTCCTTATTGGCGTCAGGCCCGTAAGGCACGTAGCTATTGAAATTCGTAATTTCTCCGGTTTTGCTGTTCACACCTGCCCAAGCGCCTCCGCCCATTTTGCCTGTAAGGTCTTTCTCGGAAGTGACGTTCCAGCTCAGGTTCCAATTGGAATTCGTTTCCCCGGTTTCAGGATTCGTCCCTTCATTGTAGGAAGCCTCCTGCAGCTTGTAGTCCGCTGAAAGGTTGAACAAGGCAGTTACCTTTTTCACAGCCTCTTCCTTGGTCAGATTCAGAGTCGCGGTTGGACGTTCGGCGAGCGGTTTGTCCGTTAACGGTTTGGATTCCTCCGTATGCGGGGCCGCCTTCCACAATTCTCCGGTCACCGCATTGAGCGAGAACGCGTCCATCATGTAAGAAATAATCGGCAATTTCTTTCCTTTGGTGCCGTATGGAATCTGGTAAAGCAACGATAAGTCAGCCTTGTCGTGGAACAATTGAGCGGCTTTCTCTTTGGTAATAGCCGTTACGTTCTGCTGGAACGTGACGTTATCCTGCCAGTTGAAATTATAACTAGTAACTTGACCGTCACCGTTAACGCTTACCGATATGCCATTCATAGCGAACGGAACACCGTCAACCGAGCGGTCGAATCGAATATTATATTGATAATTGCCATTCAGAGGTGTTCGGAACGCTTTCTCTTCCGAATCGTTGTAGATAACCTCCTTCTGCTTGTCTGGATTTACTTTAGCAATGAAGGCAGAAGCGACATCTTTAGCTGCTTGGAAATCTACCTTAGGAGGGTAACTCGGTTTACGATTGGGATCATTATCACTCATGTTATAGGCGGTGAGCGATCCGTCCAGGCCATTAATGGATATGTTCATATAGCCATAGTTCTGCTCTTTCACCTTTTTCACATAATTAATGTTCCACGTCGGGATATTTCGGCCGTTCATGCCATAGTAAGCGTTTAAGCTGATCGACTGAAAGGTGTAGCCTTCAGGCAGCGCTATGTACGCTTTAGCCCGTTCGAGCGCCTGTTCTTTTGTAATTTTGGCATCCAGCTGCTTAACGTCGCTGCCAGGAAAAGTGGGGAGTGAAATGGCCTTACTATCTGCACTCACCTCATTGGCCCAAACGGCCGGAGCAGCCGTGAGCAGCAAGCTCGAAGCAAGTACCAGCGTTCCTGCTTGTTTGACTATTTTCAAAGTCCTCTTCCTCCTTTTGGAATGTAAAAATTTCCATAGTACCTTCTTGACGCAGAAGTTGGAGAAAAAGTTGCTGTCGACCCCCATAAAAATAAAAAAATAAAAAACACATCTCCAAGCACCCGCCAAGGATGTTTGAAGATGTGCTTTTTATGTACCGTTCGGGGATTTGGTCGCTTTCGCGCTTTCTTGGCTTAGAGTGAACATGAGATCCTTCATTTCCCCTTGCGTTAAATCACGCCATTTGCCCACCTTCAGATTCCCCAGATGAATATGCATGATCCGTACACGCTGCAAGCGCACCACACGATATCCGAACGCTTCACACATGCGGCGAATTTGCCGGTTAAGTCCCTGCGTCAGGATAATTCGAAACACCCGATCGCCAACCGGATAAATTTCGCAAGGCTTCGTGACCGTGCCGAGAATACGAACGCCACTCGCCATTCCCTTCAAAAACATCGGTGTAATTGGCCGGTTCACCGTCACGATGTACTCTTTATCGTGGTTATTTTCAGCGCGTAAAATCTGGTTCACGATGTCACCATTATTCGTTAGAAGAATGAGCCCTTCCGAATCTTTATCAAGTCTGCCTATCGGGAAAATACGCTCCGAATGCCCCACAAAATCTACAATATTGCCTCTAATATGAGCTTCTGTCGTACTTGTAATTCCCACTGGCTTATTGAGCGCAATATAAACGTGATCCTTCTTCTCGCCAATCGGCTTACCATCGATCCGAACCTCATCGCCTGGATCGACTACGCTCCCAAGTCCGGCAACCACCCCGTTGATGGTAACACGTTTGGCTTCCACCCACTTGTCCGCTTCCCGCCTGGAGCAAACCCCTGTTTCACTAATAAATTTATTGATTCTCATGCTTGGGAAATCCCCTTCTATGCCGTGATCCTGATTTCTACTATCTCCTATTATGCTGGATTAGCAACTTCGGTTCAAGTCAGGTGTAAAATGGCAAAAGGAAATCGCCCCATTCCTGAGAACGGAGGCGATCTTGACACGACACGCTCTATTTCGTCGGCATAGCACGAGTAAGGCCCGACTGTCATTTCAACACCGATACTCTCGACGGTACCGAGAACATTTCCTAACCGTAAGCAAGGAGCGTATAATAGGGACCACATTGAACATTGATAAAATATGGAGGCTAGCATGCATTTTCTTATACTAGGAGCTACAGGAAGAGTAGGGTCTCGCGTTTTGGAGCAAGCTTTGGCAGATCACCATAGAGTAACAGCACTTGTACGCAGTCCTCAAAAAATAAACCATAGTTCAGAACAGCTTACCTTGCTGCAAGGTGACGCCTGTCATCACCAAGACATCCACCGTTCCCTTGGAGGCGTTGATACGGTAATCAGTTGCCTGGGCACCGATGGAGGTACGGTACTGACCGAAGCCACGCCCCTTCTCATCGCGGCTATGAAATCTCATGGGGTTAGCCGAATTGTCACCATCGGTACAGCCGGCATCCTGCAAAGCAAGGAACATACCGGACTGCTCCGCTACGAAACGCCGGACACCAGACGTTCCTCTACACGGGCCGCCGAGGAGCATCGCAAAGCATGGGAGCTGCTGCAAGCCTCTGGTTTGGCATGGACCATCGTCTGCCCAACCTACTTGCCGGATGGCGAGGCGCTTGGAACCTACCGCGTGGCACGGGATTTCCTGCCTGATGATGGCAAATCCATCTCGGTGGGCGACACGGCGGATTTTACCTACCGCGTCGCTTGCGCGGACGAGTACATCGGGCACCGCGTGGGGATAGCTTATTAGCATGGCGAGGTGCATCGCGGAGGTGCGCATAGAAAGAAAAAGGATGGATGCCTTTTGGGCTTCCATCCTTTTTTTACGCTTTAGTAGCGTCTCGCTCTTTCTTTGGATAAAGCTGCAATGTTGAGCCACGAAATCACGATGCCGACAATGCGGAACACATACCCTGCCACGGGAATAAAACTCAAAAAAGCCATAATGATGTTTATTACCGTCTTGGTCGTAGTGCCATTGTGAGTGAGAATCGCAAACACTAAATTCACAAACACGAGCGGGATTACCCACGCACAGGACCACAGGTAAACGAAGGGGATAAGCCCCAGCAAATACCCGACAGCAATCGCGATTTCCGATAGCAGCTGAAGCAGGTTTAGTAAACGGATTGTATCTGAACGCATACCGCCCCTCCATTTCGACAAGGAAATTATTTCTATATTGTATTGTAGCATAGGCTTATACGTTCTCGAAATGGTTTGAGCAGAAAAGGAGAGACGGGTTATCTATGTTGCACAAAATGCAACGATATGCCTAAAAAGTGCAACATAGGCAAGGCGGCAACGCTGCGCCCTGCCGGCGCTCCTACAAGCCGCTCCGCACCCCGTCCTCGTCAGCGGCGGCCGTCTCCGGATGTCCCTGCTGCAGCTGGTACATCTGATAATACCGCCCGAGGAGCCCCATCAGCTCCTCGTGACTGCCGCGCTCGACGATTTCGCCGTGGTCGAGCACAAGAATTTGGTCGGCGTTTTTGATCGTCGACAAACGATGGGCAATGATGAAGGTGGTACGCCCCTTCGACAGCACTTCGAGAGCCGCCTGAATGACGGCCTCGGTCTCGGTGTCGATGGAGGCCGTCGCCTCATCGAGGATCAAGATCGCCGGGTCGAACGCCAGCGCCCGGGCAAAAGATATCAGCTGCCGCTGCCCAGCCGACAGCGTGCTGCCCTTCTCGATCACGGGCTCGTCGATGCCGTGCGGCAGGCTCTGAAACATTTCCGCTGCGCCGACCTCGCGCAGCGCCGCTTCGACCCGTTCCCGGGTGATGGACGGATCGTCCAAGGAGACATTGGACGCAATCGTCCCTGTGAACAGGAACGGATCTTGCAATACGATGCCCATATGCTGCCGGAGCAGCTGTTTGGGCATCTCGCGAACATCGCGGCCATCGACCGTGATGCGGCCCTCGTTCACATCGTAGAAGCGGAAAAGCAAATTCAAGATGGAGCTTTTGCCCGAACCGGTATGCCCCACAAGCGCAACCGTCTGCCCCTGTTTAGCCTCGAAAGTGATATCCTTCAGCACCTCTTCGCCTTCTTTGTAAGCAAAACGAACATGCTCAAACTTCACATTGCCCAGATAGCGCTCAGCTTCTCCATTCGCCACGTTAAGACCTTGCTCATCCAACAGCTCGAACACACGATCAGCCGATACAATAGCCCGTTCCAAGTTCGGAAGCTGGTTCACAATCCCCACCATCGGGTGGAACATACGGTTTAAGTAATCTACGAATGCGTATAGAACACCAACCGTGATTAACGAGTGCAGGGAGCTGCCGCCGACGTACCAGATGAGCCCGAAGAAGAACAAGTTCCTTACAACGTTCATCAGGTTATGAGAAGTCAGCGAGTTCAGGCTGAGCAATTTATTTTGGTATCTCGTATATTCATCATTCAACTGCTCGAATTCTTGTGTCGTTTCTTTTTGCCTGCGAAAAGCCTGAATGATCGTCATCCCTTGAATCGCCTCATTAATCATCCCGTTGATGGAGCCGATCCGTTCACGAATCTCATGATTATAGTGAGAGGCATACTTGCGGTAAACAATGATCCATACATAGAGCAAAGGAAGAACAGGCAGCGTGAATAAAGCTAAACGATAATCCAAAATAAACAACGCTACAATAATACCGACGATATAAATCGCACCTGTAAAAAAGTTCGCTAACACCTGAACGTACAGGTCTTTGACAGACTCCGTATCGTTCGTAATCCGTGAAACAATTTTCCCCGCCGGCTGATTGTCAAAATAATTGATCGGCAGCCGTTGAATCTGTGCAAACACATCGCTCCGCATCCGCTGAATGATCCGATTCGCCGCAGACTGCAGCAGATAGCGCTGACCATAGGTAAAAGCTGCGCCAATAAGAATTAATACAAAGTAAAGACCCGCCAACTTCATTAAACTGATAAATTCAGGCTCATAGAACGTGTAGAGCTCCTGAATGCCGAGCTTCTTAGCCGCATACTCCGCCTGTTCCGTTCCCTGCGTAATCGTAAGCTTCCCATCCTCCGACAGCTTGCGTACGCCATCAAAGACGAGAGGCTGATCCACCCATACAAACTGGGTGCCTACCTGCAGAATCCGAGCCTCCTGCCCCTTCGGCTCTCCCGCTGCAAAATGATCGACCCGCTTATAAAAGGCCCCGTTCCACGGGACAGCCTTTTCGGTTTGTGTGGCTGATACCGTCTCATACCATGGTTTCTCAATCCCAAGGATATGCGTGTCGATCATCTTCTTGGCAATGAAAGGGCCAGCCAGCTCCGTGGCAACAGCGACGGATAAGCACAGAAGTGCGATCAGCAGAGGCTTTTTGAAAATTGCTGCATATTGAAATAACCGCTTGCCTGTTTGTTTCATTAGAATTCTCACCTTCTTTTCACTAGATGTCTTCCTACACTATTTCTTCCGTTCAGCTAACCTGCTGCTCCTCTAGTTGCTGACGGTCATACTGCTCTTTATACCAGCCGCCGAGTGCCAGCAGCTCCTCATGCGTGCCTTCCTCGACGATATACCCCTCATCCAGCACGAGAATCCAATCTGCATGTTGTACCGCAGATAGGCGGTGCGTCGTGATGAGTGTTGTTTTGCCTGCGCGCTCTGAGCGAATGCCGCGGATGATCTCCGCCTCTGTCTTGGCGTCCACTGCAGAAAGCGCGTCATCCAACATCAGGATTTCCGGATCAATATAAAGCGCCCGCGCAATCGATACGCGTTGTTTCTGGCCGCCGGATAAGGCTACGCCTCTCTCACCGACCAAAGTTTCCAGTCCTTCCGGCAAGAACTCCACGTCCTTGCGGAAAGCCGCAAGCTCCAGCGCTTGGATGAGCTGCTCCTCCGTCCCTTGGCTGCGGCCGAACATAATGTTCTCCTTCACCGTTTTGGAGAAAAGAATCGGCTCCTGCGGAACATACCCAATCCATCCATGCACAGTATCGATCGTCAGCTGATCAATCAGCGTATCCGAGATAGCGATCGTGCCTTTCCCTAGCGGATATTCGCGCAGCAGCTGTTTGAGCAGTGTTGTTTTGCCGCTTCCTGTACGGCCTACAATGCCAAGCGTCTGCCCGCGCTTCAGGTCGAAGGAAATATTGACAAGATTATCAATCGAAGATGACGGGTAGCGGAAGGTAACGCTTTTGAAGCTAATCGAATTGGGCAGCAGCAAGGTCGTTGCATTCGGTGAGTCTTTGACATCAGGCTTATAGCCAAGCGTCTCATTCACCCTGTCCAGAGAGGCATTGCCGCGCTGCATGATGTTCATGAGCTCCCCGATCGCGAACATCGGCCAAATCAGCATGCCAAGGAACGTATTGAAGGACACGAGCTCTCCGAGCGTTAATTCACTATGGAACACCATGTACCCGCCGTAGCAGAGTCCGATTAAATAGGAAATGCCGACAAGGATTTTGACCGTTGGTTCAAAAAGTGCATCGATAAAAGCTACCGCTATATTTTTGCGGAAAACATCGTCTGTCATCGTTTTAAAGCTTTGTTCACTGGCTTTTTCCTGTACAAAAGCACGTATGACCCGCACCCCGGCTATTGTTTCAAGCACCCGATCGTTCATTTGTCCGAAAGCGTCCTGAGCCCGGATGAACCTCTCGTGGATGCGTCCCCCATAGATCGTGATCGCAGCAGCCATCAATGGCAGCGGGAGGATCGAGGCAAGCGTCAGCTTCCAGCTGATGAAGAAGCCCATCATACTGAGAATGGTCAACATGAACAATGTGGAATCTACGAAGGTTAAAATCCCAAAACCCGCTGTTGTCGACACCGCCTGCAGATCATTCGTAGCCCTGGCCATGAGATCGCCCGTGCGATTGCGCTCATAAAAGGATGGCGTCATACGCAGCAATTGCCTCATTAATCGGGAACGAAGCACGCGTTCCAGGACAAAAGCGCCCCCAAACAGTTGGTACAGCCAGACATAGGATAATCCATAGCCGGTTACAATTAACGTCCCCCAGAAGGCGAGCAGCTGGAACAGCTTACTGCCTGTTAAAGTCCCCATGTGTATCCCATCAATGGCATAGCCAATCAGCTTCGGGGGAATCACGTCAATGATTCCGACAATAATGAGAAGTCCAATTGCGATCGTATATCGTTTCCAGTTCGTTCGGAAAAACCAAGCTAATTTTTTCAATACGCTAAACATGAATGTCATCACTCCTTTACTTTACTTATCCACGCAAAAAGGCACACCGCACGCAGCGATATGCCCTTTCTAAAACAGAAAAGCGCTCGTTACGAACTTCTTCGTAACCCGCGCTTCTTCATCAGCTTATGTGAGGAGGTTGCGGCAGCCGAACAAACACCATTAAGGCGCTTCTATTTCGGCTAACAGGCGGGTTACTAAGTATGAAATTAGTTGGTTGATATCTTCGTGCTCAAAATGCGCAATTGGATCTAGAACCATCTTAATCATCTTGAAACCCTCCTTCTCGATCGCAAACCAGCTTGCGTCTCTATTTTTTCCAAAAGTTGTATAACTACGCTTACAGAGGTGATCTTAACACCCTTTTCAAGCCACTGTCAATCGGAGAAAAAGACTATAAAAGAACTATCTTACCTCGACATTTCGGATGAAATTACTTGCCATTTAACACGTTTTCAATCGTCACACATGTTTCAAAATCTTCCGGCATATTCATAGCATATGGGTTCATATCGCGCAGGGGAGTGGATGGGCATGGTCGATAAAGTGTTTGCTTTGTTAGGATGGATTGGCGCATTCGGGGTCGTAATCGGAGGCGTAATTGCACTCATTGCCCGGTTTATTAAACGCGATTCTACACAGTATGATATGGTTTTCTTGTGGGATAACCGTTTCTCGCTGGAGGAGTTGGAATTGGACGAGCCTGCTTAACCATAAAGTGTTTGAGCAAAAAGGGGCTATCTCAATAGGTCTGAATAGACCTGTTGGATAACCCCTTTGATTCACGAGCGGGAACTACGATTCCTTATTTCCAGCAACTGCAGCCTTTCGGCACATGAAGAGGAACTATGGTCCTTTATTTAGCTGCGTTTCGGCCAAAAGTATCCATCCGCGGACAAATAAAGCCCTGTAGTTCCGCCAACGCCCGAAAGCAGTCGCTTTGATCCAAATAGCGGACTCCAGTTCCTAGGCGAACGGTTAGAGCGCTCAAACCTTACTTACCTGAAGGTGCTGCCGATGCCGCCGGTGACACCGCAGCCTCCTTAGCTCCTTGTGCGCCGACTCCCTGTCCGTTGGGTACACCTTGTGTGCCTTGTGCTCCCGCGCCCTGTGCGCCTTGCGCCCCCGCACCCTGTCCGCCAGGTGCGCCTTGTCCACCGGGCTGTCCACCAGGTGTCCCGCCACCAGGCGCCATGGCTGGTGCGTTCATGGGTCTATGTACCATTTGGCCGCCAAGATGACCTGTGTAACTGACAAGAATCACCGCCGCTAGCGAACCGATCAAATAAATTGGATGGCGGCCTGCCTCTTTCTTTTTCCAAATGAGTAAACCAATACGAATAATCGCGAGAATAATCGCCGCAAGCATCGTTAATTTCGCATAAAATTCATGAGGGACAACCAGTGGATTCCGCCATGGAGACGGGCCCGTCATGACAGCGGCAACCGCGCCAAGCGCCCCTACAACAAGGCAAAGCATACCGGCGGAATGCCACTCCCTTTTTTTCATGATCATTGCAATGACATCAAAGACAAAACTAAAAATAAGAAGTGCGATAGGGACATGCGTCACTATGAAGTGCAGATTTTTCAAGATATAATCCATCAATCTCTCTCCTCACTCATCTATTTTCTATACACTACAAAGTGTAGTGTGAAAAATTTGGAAAGTCAAGCTATGCCAAACAGGGCTCTAAATGAGCCCCATCAGCAAAATGAAGGTGAACAATGAAATCGCCATACGAAGCAGCGGCCAAGGAAGAGACAAGTTCAATTGCGGATCGAGAATATGTTTAATGCGAACATTTATGGATGTTTCAGCGAATGAAGCGTGAGATAAGGATAGATGTGGTGTTGGCGCTTGTTGTTTAAGAAGTTTGAGGAGAGCACTGCCTAAATCTGCAGGCTGATTCATTTGACCAATGGCATACTTATCTGCCCTAAGCTCAATCATGATGGGGTATTTGTCAGCAATCCAGGTGAATATCGGGATATACCTAAGTGCCTTCGAGATAACGGAAAGCAGGAAGATGGCGAGAGGATCGCGGTGCTTCATGTGGCATTTTTCATGTTCGATCACAGCCTGAAGTTCACTCGGTTCCAGCATATCCAACAATCCGGTCGAAAGAATAATTTGCGGCTTCCAGAAACCTATCGTCATCGCCGTTGGTATTTTAGAAGTAATAATTCGCAGTTGATGCTCGTCTAGCTGATAAATGCCGCGGTACTGTAAGGTGATATTGACATCGTGGTGCTTTTTCACAAGATTCTTCGCTTTCGTTGCCTGAATAGCCTGCAGAACCGTCAACCAAATCACGGCGCTGAGTGTATAAAGGATCACGATATTCACCAAAGTAAGTGCAACAGGCGCAGGTACATGAAGATTTTGAAATAAGATGACGCACAAATCAAAGATGTTGTAGCGAACTTTCGATTTGAAGAGAAACTGGGCAACAAACAGCAGCATTTGTCCCAAAACAGCCCCCGACAAGGCTAAAGAAGCAGCATACAGCCATTTCAATCGCTTTTCCATCATCGTTATCGATCCTTTTTCATTTCTTTGATTTTTTGCTCTAATTGGTCGAGCAGACCGGGATCTACCTTATCCAGCGCATCCACCATATGGGTCACCGCCAAGGAACCGAACTCTTCAATCAGATCAAGCGTTAGCTCTTTGGACTGGGCTTCCATGAACTCTTCTCTGGTAACGACAGGCTTGTACTGTGAGGAACGGGCAACCGTTTTTTTCTGCAAAATGCCTTTGTCCACCAAGCGGTTCATCACAGTCATGACCGTGTTGAAATTATTCGCTTTGTTGTCATTGTCGAGCTTCTGTTGGACGTCCTTAATCGTCATTTCCTGAGCTTTATCCCACAAAATCTCCATAATTCTGGCTTCCAAGGGACCGAAAAAACGGTTAAGTCCGCTTCCTTCGTATTTAAAGTTTTGCATTTTCATGATAGGCACACTCCTTACACTACAAATTGTAGTAGGAGTCATGCGGAGAAGTCAAGATATGTTGTTGGAGGAACTGAATCTACTTTACATTGGGCTAAAAAAGATCTATAATACTTACATATAGTAAGTAATTAAATATTTTAAAGCGAAGGAGCGATTCTTATGCATATACAAGTATTTTCAGCTGATCAACAGGGCGTTGGAGCGTTTGACGGCGGTAAATTTATGGAGCAGCGCGCAATCAGCTTTCCAGGCGAAAAAACGGCTGTCGATCGTGTAGGTTCCTTATTCTACTGGGCATGGGGTCATGCAACCGATGTTGCCGAGATCGGCATGCATCCGCATAAAGCGTTCGAAATCGTCACTTATGTGATTAAAGGTCTCGTGGAACACCGCGATTCTCTTGGCTCTCTAGAGACCGTGACGGACGGCGGCGCTCAAGTCATTCAAGCCGGATCCGGCGTCTCTCACGCGGAAGCGTTCCGGACCGTCGGAACCGAAGGCATGCAAATCTGGTTCGAGCCTCATCTCAGTGAAACGGCGAAGAAGCCTGCCACCTACAATCAGTATGAGCATGATCAATTCCCAGTCAACCAACAAGACGGCGTAACAGTGAAAAACGTCATTGGCGGCGGCGCTCCGATTCAGTTGGATACCGACGTGAACATGTACGACTGGAGCCTCGAGCCTGGCACGACCTTCACTTACTCTCTTGATCCAAAGCGGCAGCTGGCCTTCCTGGTTATTAGGGGGCAAGGGTTCAGCGAAGCCGCGGCTGGCAAATCGCTTCAAGCATTGTCACATAAAGATTTTGTCGTTGTCCAAACGGATAGCCAAGCAGCCGAAGCTCTTCAGCTGAAAGCAGATAGCGAGCAAAGTCTTCGCATCATCGCGATTGAAGTGCCGGTAGACCCAGGGTATGCGCTATACCGCAAATAATGCTGGGCTGCTTAGGCAAACTAAGGCTACTTCCTGGACATTATCAGAGGTGCAACGGATAGGTTTGCCATTTGCCGCAACTTGAGTGTGGATCTGTGAAACAAATACAAGGGGCTATCTGAACAGATCAGGAATGATCTGATGGATAGCCTCTTTTGGCTATCGGTTTGGGACGGTGCGGATATCTGGCTTAGTAGCGTGGGGCATGTGGTTGTGCGACTGTGTCTTCGGGCGTATACGGTTTTGCGACTTTGGGGGCTATGCGCTTGTGTGTCTACGGGGGTATACGGGCGTGCGTATCATTTTCCCGCGAAATACTGGCTTTCAGAACAATAAGGCCCTGTAGTTCCGTCTTACACCTCAAAGTGGCTCATTTAGCTCAAATAGCGCCCTGTAGTTCCCTCAAAAGCAAACAAACATCTTACCGCCCTACGTCCGCGCACACTCTGCGAAAAAACCAAAGGGCTACCCCTAGTAGTTAAACTACTTCCGGGATAGCCCTATTGACTTTATTCCAGCGATTGAAGCCTAGCTTCATCCTCGGCGAGCGATTCAATCGCTTGCTGCACTGCAGGCGCATCAGATTGGTCTGTTGCCTGCTCCAGCGAATTTTCCGCTTTGCCGATGGCATTCCGGGCCTCTTGCAGCGTTTGAGGCGTTGGGTGCGACATGGCATGATTAACGGCTTGGTGGACATTATCGACTGAATTTTGCGCAGATGATATCGGGTTCTGTGACTGTAAGCTTGAATCTTGCTTTGTCATCGTGAATGGGAACCTCCTCAGAATTGAAATCGTTACAAGGGCTATATTGAGGCAATTGGTCACATTTTATACCCTGTATTTCATTTCAACCCATTTCAACCCGATTCGAAGCACACCCCCTTTTGAAAATCATAAATAAGCCATAAGCCAGACTTGCCCCAAGCACATTCAAAATCACGTCATCCACATCCAAGCTCCCTACTCTGAGCAGCATTTGCATCACTTCCAAACCGACAAGCGTGCAACCAAAAAGCAGAAGAAACGCACGGTACCTTCTCGCCATCCCAAATAAGAAAGGCAGCAGAATCCCGAATGGCATGAAGACCACAATATTGCCAAATAAATTAATCGCCCACGTCCGCATTGGAAACGAACCGGCATGCCGGATATACATCCCAATGGTCCTGAAGGGAACTATATTGTAATTGTAGTCGAAATGACCAAGGGCCCGCAGATTCTGCCGCCCAAACCCCAAAAACATCCAGTACAGCAAACAGCTCGTATAGCCTATAAAAAGCAGCCACATAAGCGGCCGGATATACTTTATCCCCATGCTGATCGTCCCCCTCTAGTCAGCCAACATAAGACATAAGAACCCTCCCTTCAGTCTCAAACTGATGAGAGGGTTCATAAGGAGCGCTAAGTGCTATTTTTTCGCAGCATCCAAAAATTTAAGGGAAGCAAAAGCTTTATTCAACCGCGCCTCATTGGCTTCCGTACGAACCGCTTCGTCCATGCGCAGCGTTACGGTATAGGAAATCTGGTTTTGATTGAAAATGTAGGTTGTTTCTTTATATGGAACTTTGGCGCTTGCATAGTTAACTTCATATTTTTTTGCCTTCACGCCACCAAATAAAGTGGTTTCCTCATTGGTAAAGACATATTCACTATCGTTATCATGACTCTTCTTCTGAGCGGCGTCTTCCTCTTTCACCGCATCTTCATAGGATTGTTTAGTGTCTGCCCCGATCGTCAAGTAACCGCCTGTGAAGAGGAAGGATTTGCTCACCTGATCTTTGTTGTCATATGACTTGCTGCTTGTCCACATCTCCGGAATTTGCAGCGAGTATTTATATTTCTCGTTCTTATAGGTAATGGTACGATCCGGATCCATCAACTCGTCTAGATCTTGAATGAAACCAAGCTCCTGATCCATGCTTTCTTTATCCACTTCAATCGTGGAGGTCAGGGTATGCAGCAGATCGTTAACCTCAGCCCCCTCCTCATCTTGCGGATAGCTGACTTCGAGCTGGTACTTATATTTATCTTTGATGAAAAAGAGGGAATACCCCGCGGTCCACTTGTTGCCCAACGTTTCAGCATAAGCTGTCTTCAAAGCCGGAACGCCAGCCAAAGTAAGCTCTTCAGGTTTCTCAATCTTGCGGTATTTCGGTACATACTGAGCTTCAAACTGCTTGCGCTCACGCTCAGACCAAGCGGCTAACGTATCGCCGGAAGAAGCGGAAGTGACGCGTACCTGAACCATTTGGGAATAATCATCGTTAAAGAAGGATGAATTCCCGGTGTAGCTGCTTTTCTGCCAGCTGGAAGGCAGTGCGAAGGATAGACCGTACTCATTCGTGTAGGTCGTGTTGCCGCTAGAATATACGGAGATATCCTTAAGCGATTCATCCTGCGCATTAAAGGAAAGCTTGAAAGAATCCAGCAAATCGTTATAACTATTTTGTTTAAAATCATTGTTGTAGTGGTCTTTCGTCACAAATAATTGAAGCTTATATAAGCGCCCCTCGTGAAGGAAGCCGCGGGTCTGGATATAGCCTTGGTCCCCGGAGCGACCGACTATTTTGGCAAAAGGACCGCCCTCGCGCTTCACATATTGACGCTCCAGAATGGTCGAAGGCGCTTCATCGCCATAGCCATAGTCATCCTCTTCAGCGCCTGTCAATTTGTTCAAAAGCGCAGACGGGGATAGCTCATCGCTCTCACTGTCTACCTGAATGGACAGCGAAAATTCCCCTTTGGCGTCCACGAAGTTGATGGAGTTCCCATCCTCGGACTGTCGCCCTTTTACTAAACCGGCCGGGTATTTCATCGACCAGCCGAAGTGGCTGTCGCCGATCTTTGTTTTGCCGCGGTCTGCATCCAAATCAGATCCTTCGGCGTCTTCTTTCCATTTCGTTTCGGGATGGAGCACTTCCCCCAGCGTGACTGACTTCGTTACGGTCGAACTCCCCGACTGGATGGTGATATCCACTTTATCATCCGGCAAATACTTCTTAATCGCTTCATTGTAGTCGACCAGTGTCTTCACCTTGCTCGCACCGATAGAGACGACCAGATTATCCTGCTCGATGCCGGCTGCGGCCGCCGGTGAATCCGGATCAACGTAGGCAACCCGAAGGCCAGTCGAGCTAGGCAAGCCAACGACAGCTTCCCAGCTTTCCTCCAGCTCCAGCCCCAAATAAGGGCGTTTCACTTTGCCATACTGCTTAAAATGCTGAAGTACATATTTGACGGTGTCCACCGGGATGGCAAACCCGAGATTTTCGACGCCGAATTCGGCATATTTCATCGTATTGATACCGATAACCTCGCCATTCATGTTAATCAATGCGCCTCCGCTGTTGCCGGGATTAATGGCCGCATCTGTTTGAATAAGCTGATACTGCGAGCTCACCGAGCGGTCAAGCCCGCTGACAATCCCCACCGTGACGGAATTGCGCAGGGCAAAAGAAATCGGCGTGCCGATAGCCGCTACGGTTTCCCCCACCTTAATGTCGGAGGATGAAGCGAACGTCGCAGGCGATAAGCCTGATGCTTCGATTTTGACTAAAGCCAGGTCGCTTTCCTCGTCGATATTCGTTGCGTGCCCGTTGTAGGTAGTCCCGTCCGACGTAACAACGACGATATTCTTCATATCTTTGACGACATGCGCATTCGTCACGATAACCCCGCCCGCTTCAACAATCACGCCCGTACCGTGCGCAAGATTAAAACGGTTCTTCTCTAGGGTTTTATTTGAATCGTAGGTAGGCTTGCCGATAATCGCAACGACCGACGGCGAAGTCTTCTCAATAATCTTCGGGACCTCTGCATTTATTTCGGCTGCAAAGGATCGCGACGGCCCCTGAACAGAGACAAGCAAGAAGGCTGCGAGCAGCGCCGTGACCCCTTTTTTAGTAAATGTATTCCAATTCCCCATGATGGTTTTCCTCTCCTAACAAAATATGACAGTAGCTAGAATCTAGCATATTTGTGATAGAGAGACAATACAAATTTTCCCACAAAAAGGGGCTTTTATCGACATTCCAGGATGCGCTGCGGATGGGTGTAGACCGTTAATTGGTCTCTTCGAATGAAGCCAACGACCGTAATTCCTAGATCACAAGCGAGTTGAAGGGCCAAATCAGTAGGGGCAGATTTCGACAGCAACACGCCGACTCCAATCTTGGCAGCCTTGAGAGTGACCTCAGAAGAGACTCTTCCGCTAAAAGCAATCACTTTATCCCGGACGGGAATTCGCTGCCTCAGCAAGTGGCCGAATATTTTATCCAAGGCATTATGGCGCCCGATATCCGATCTGCTCAAGAGAAGCTCATCCGCCGTACAAAGGGCTGCATTGTGCAAGCCGCCTGTCGCCCGAAAATCTGACGATTGCTCCTGCAGACGGTTCATGAGATGAAAGCACTGCTCTACGGATAGTTGAAGATTTGTGCGAACGGTTTTAGCGGTGCGGGCGTCATTGTGAAAATAAAACTGGCGGCTTTTGCCGCAGCAGGAGCCGATGAACCGTTTGGACACCATTGTCCTGCTTAGCTGGTGTAGGTGACGCAACTTCACATGCGCGAAGCCTCGCTGCTCTTCCAACGTCAGCGACTCGATCTGATCGACGAATCGAATCAAGCCCTCGGAAGCAAGAAATCCAGTAACCAGATCAACCGTATCGGTTGGCGTGTACACCAACGTTGCGAACTCCTCCCCATCCACCTTAATCGTCAGCGGTGCTTCTGTAGCGATCGTGTCCTCCTGGGGGAGAACCTCCGTCCCGTTATAACGGTATATCGACCACGTTGTCGTTGATGAAAGCGCGGGACCGCCAAGGTCCTTATCCTGTTCCTGTTCATTCTCCATCGTTCTCACCCCGCTTCAATCTCCAACTCTTCAATCCGCTTCTCCACGTATCGCGTATCCTTGTGGGCATGATACGTTTCTGCTTTCTCAACGATAACTGCCGTATTATATTCCGGGATGCCCGCATATTGCTCGTAGACACCTTTGGGGATCAAGCTGTTTCCCTCGGGCCAGTGGACTTCAATGTTGCCGGTTTTGACCTCGGCCAATTTGACACGGCCGTGCATGCTGCCGAACCGGTTGTAGACCACAATCGCCTCCCCTTCGCTTAGTGCAAGAGGTGCCGCATCCCCAGGATGGATCAGCACATCGTAGCGATCCGCCTCATTGAACGGATCGATGTCGCTGTAGATCATCGAATTGAACTGCTTGCCGCGCCGCGTCGTCACGGCAAAATGCCCCTCCGGCTTCCGCAGCTGCGGGAGCTCGATCGGCAGCAGCGCGCCGCGGCCATCCGGCGTCGGACAGACGCCGTCCTCGCACAGCCACGCGCCGCCGTATTGAAACACATCACCGCGCTCACGCAGGTGCTGGATGCCGTTGTAGCTTGGCGCGGCCAGGGCGATTTCCGCGCGGATGGCTTCGGCGCTGCCGCAGCCCAGATGCTGAGCGGCAGCCTCGGGCTTCACGCGGCGGACGAGATCGGCGTAGATCGCCCACTCCGCGCGAGCCTCGCCGATGCGCGGTCCGGCGATCTCGGGCGAGAAGTAGACCATCCGCTCCGTCGAGGTGGATGTGCCTCCCCCGGGCTGCTCGTAGCGCGTCATCGCCGGCAGCACCACGACGGCCTCCCGCGCGTCCAGCAGCGTGGAGGTGTTCAGAATGATGTCCTGATGAACACGGACGTCGACAGCAGTTAGGGCTTCGCGGACGAATGCCGGATCGGGCATCGTCTCCAGGAAGTTGCCTCCGGATGTGTAAAACAACCGGAGCTTCCGCTCCTGCTCCTCGGGCAGGAGCGCGTTCTCCAGGGTAACACCGACGATGTCACCCTGCCAGCTCGGCAGCTCGAAGCCCCAGAGCTGCTCGATGCGGCTGCGGTCGGCGGCGCTGCTTATGTCGCCGCCGGGCAGGGAGAAGGGATCCGCGCCCATTTCGCCGGAGCCCTGCACGCCGCTGTGGCCGCGGATGGGCATCAGCCCGCAGTGCTCGCGGCCGAGGAAGCCCCGCAGGAGGGCAAGATTCGCCACCTGCGAAATGTTGTCCGTACCGAAGCGGTGCTGTGTGAGCCCCATGCTCCACACGAAAACCGCGGAGGCGGCACGCGCCAGCAGCTGCGCGAACTCGCGCATGCGTTCGCGGGAGAGCCCGGACGACTGCTCTATCGTCGTCCAATCCTGCTGCGCTACGTGGGCGCGCAGCCGCTCGTAGCCGTTCGTGTGCGCCTGCACGAACGCATGGTCAATGGCGGAGCCGGGCGCGGCCTCCTCCATCTCGAACCAGACTTTCATGACGCCGTTCATGAAGGCAATGTCTCCGCCGATGTTCACTTGGTACACATCGTCGGCAAGCTTTGTCCCGAATAACGCCGATTCGGGAATGGAAGGAATCCAGTACTGCTCCATAGACGGCTCGTAGTACGGGTTAATGACAATGATCTTCGTCCCTTTGCGTTTGGCCGCATACATGTACTTCGTCGAGACCGGCTGATTATTCGCGGCCACACTGCCCCAGAACACAAGGACGTCCGTGCCGATCCAGTCCTTGTAATTGCAGGTCGAAGCGCCTACGCCGACGGAGCGCTTCAAGGCCGTCTTCGACGGCGAGTGGCAGATGCGCGAAGCGTTGTCGATGTTGTTCGTGCCGAGCAGCCTCGCAGCTTTCGCTGCCACATAATACGACTCGTTCGTAATCCCGCGAGCCGTCAAATAAAAAGCCATCTGCTTCGGATCAATCGCCCGAGCCTTCGCCGCGATGGTGTCCATCGCCTCATCCCATGTGGCGCGGCTGAACCTCCGCTCGCCCTTCCTGCGGATGAGCGGATATGGAATACGCCCTAGCTGCCTGAGTTCGGAGCTGCTCATGCGGCTCAGCTCATCGATGTCTGCATGGAGCAGCTCCTCGCGGATCGCCGGCATCGTGTTCAGCCGCAGTACGTTGAGCCGCGTTGTGCAGAGATGCGGCCCCGCCAGCGTCTGGTCGTACAGCCCGGACACCCCGAGCGCGCAGCCGTCGCATACTCCCTGTGTCAGAATCCGGTAGGCATACGGGAGATTATCCCGATTCTGCCAGGCGATTTTTGCCGTTTCCCGAATATGCTGCGGCTTTACTTTACCGAGTCCGAACGGCACTTTGCTGACCCACAGCTTCGGATCAGGTTTGGCGGGCAGCTTGATTGGCCCGGTGTGCTTCGTTTTTCCCATTTTGAGCAGCTCCTTTATTGTGTAATCGGTTGGATATGCATGTGTGTATTAAGCAAAAAACCACCGCAAAACACGCCCTATAGGCCTCCTCAACGGGGAAGTCTCAAGCGATGTTTCACAGTGGTTAGTCTCCGGCAGGTTCGCTACCAAGTGCCAAGCACCTTTACTATGTATATGTCATGCCAAGCCAATCTTGCCTAGCGTCACGTTTACCGCGTAATTCACTGATCAGCCATTGTCAGTCACGGCTTACTTCCCGCCAAACTTCTTTTCCAAATCCTGATCAAAGACGAATACCGACATCCCCAAATCCTGCTCAATGTCGATGTCAACGAACAGCTGGACGAACTTTGCGCCAAGCAATTCTTCCATCTCCACGGGAGGATGGTCACGATACATCTCTTTAACCATTTCCGTGCGAGCCGTGCGGAGCATTTGTCTGCCATCGCCCGTCTTCGCCATAAATTTCTCCACCGGAGAAAGGTTGCCCGCCATCTCGCAGATCGCCCAACACTTGCAAAAAGTCGTTATCACACGCTCCGGCCCTTTACCCATATGCTTTTTGCGATAAGCTTTGACCAGATTACTGAATTCGGCCTCTACTCGGTTCATCGGCCAGCCACCTTTATGTTTGCTGTTTCAATCATAGCAAGAAAGCGCATACCTGACTAGAGGGAGAACGCTTCTCTTCATCTTAATCCTGATCCTCTTCATCCCATCTGCGGGAGTAGGCTTTCCGCGTTACCCAGAACGTGGCCCCAAGTATGATAACAAGGGCAATTATGCCCCAAATGATAGCACTCGTCATTTCCTTCCACTCTCCTTTATGCCTTATCTATACAATAACTGAAAAATGCCAAGCCGCGCAAAGATCATTTTATATGATTCGCAAAGTGAAATACCGTATTGACAGGAGGGGAAGACCTATCTAAGATATTAATTAGCCGACTAAGTAAAAGGAGGATATTCCGTTGTCGCGTCACCCGAACCCTGAATCACTCACACATATGATGTCTCATTTGCTGAAAATGCACCGCCGGACGATCGATCAGATCATTCATCCGTACGACGTTTATCCCGGTCAGCCCCCTTTGCTGCTTGCCTTGTCCGTCGAAGACGGCCTCAGCCAACGCGAGCTCGCCGAGCGCATTCACAATAAGCCCGCAACCCTAACGGTGATGGTAGACCGCATGGAGAAAACAGGACTTGTAGAACGCCGGCCCGACCCCGATGATCAGCGCGTTACTCGCGTCTATCTAACGGATAAAGGCAGGGAAGTCACCGTCCATGTCAAGGAAGCGATTAAGGCGACAGATGAGCAAACCTTTTCGCATTTTTTACCGGAGGAGATCCTTTTATTCCGTCGCCTACTGCTTCAAATGCAGGAAAATCTACGCCCCAAAGAGGAATAAAATTAGTTAGCCGACAAACAAAAGAAAGGATATCTTGCGATGTGGAAACTACGATCGTTTGTTAAACCTTATTGGCTGATTACACTGCTTGCCCCCTTGTTGATGGTGATGGAGGTCTGCATGGACCTATCTCAGCCCCGCCTCATGGCGGCCATTGTGAATCATGGGGTTGCCGAAGGCAATCTCGCCTTAGTGTGGTCAACGGGCTTGCATATGTTGGGAGTCGCACTTGTCGGGCTTGTCGGCGGGGTGGGCTGTACGTTTTTTACAGTAAAAGCCGCCCAGAGCTTCGGCGCAGACCTGCGGTTGAGCGTATTTGAGAAAGTACAATCCTTCTCGTTCCGGCAGCTGGACACGTTTTCAACGGGGTCGCTGATCACCCGCTTAACCGGCGATGTGATGCAAATGCTGAATATCCTGCAAATCCTTCTGCGCCAATTTACCCGGGAAGCCTCGCTGCTTATCGGCAGCATCATCATGGCGATTGTCATTTCGCCGCGGCTTTCCTTGATTTTACTGGCTGTCGTCCCGATTCAATTCGTTATTTTGTATCTGTTGATGAAACGGTCTACCCCGCTTTTTCGCATGATGCAGGCTAGACTCGATCGCGTCAACACCGTTATGCAGGAAAGTACCACAGGCATTCGCGTGATCAAAGCTTTCGTTCGCGCCGCCTTCGAGCGGACCCGCTTCGGCAAAGCAAATACAGCCTTGCTGGACGCCAGTCTCAGCTCCGCTCGCGCCCTGGCTACAAGCGGCCCGCTAATGACATTGATTTTGAACATGAGCATTGTCGCGGTTCTTTGGTTCGGTGGCGGACAGATCTGGAGCGGCTCTATGGCGATTGGTGATTTGGCCGCTTTTATCATCTATATCACTCAGGTTTTGTATTCGCTTGTTTCTATCAGCAATACACTGATGAATATTTCTCGTGCCCAAGTTTCCGCCGAGCGCATCTGTGAAGTGTTGCATACAGAACCGGACATGAACGAGCCTGTGCAAGACCATGACCAGCAAGACGAGCAGCGGGAGCAGCCGTCTACGCGCACCTTACCAGCAACCGGTTGCGAGCTCGAATTTGAGCATGTCTCCTTCGTCTACGAGTCGGCTCCCGACCAGCCCGTTCTCGAGGATGTTTCCTTCAAAGTGCTGCCAGGCCAAACGATCGGTATTCTCGGAGCGACCGGCTCTGGTAAATCAACACTCGTCAGCTTGATCCCGCGTCTCTATGACGCAACGAAAGGGCAGATCCGGCTGAATGGCGTTGATATTAAAGAAATGCCCGTGGAACAGCTCCGCAGTCAAATCGGAATCGTGCTGCAGCAGTCCATTTTGTTTAGCGGCACGATCCGCGACAACATTCTTTTTGGCAAGCCGGAGGCCTCTGAGGCCGAAATCGAAGCAGCCGCCCGTGCCGCCGAAGCCGATAGCTTCATCCGCCGGTTGCCCGAGGGCTATGAAGCCAAGCTGGGACAGCGCGGCGTGAATCTGTCCGGCGGTCAAAAGCAGCGAATCGCGATAGCGCGAGCTCTGCTTATGCGGTCGCCGCTCCTTGTGCTGGACGATAGCACCAGCGCCATCGATCTTGGCACGGAAAAACGCATCCAGCGTTCCTTGCAAGACTTGATGGCCGGCAGCACTCGCATCATTATTGCGCAGCGCGTCTCATCGGTTCTGCACGCCGATCAAATTCTGGTTCTGGATGAAGGACGCATCTCCGCACGCGGAACCCACAAGGAGCTGCTGGCTACAAGCGCCATATATCAAGACATTTACCGCTCCCAGCAAGGAAAGGAGACTGCCCTTCATGGCTAAAAAGCAGACACCGCCACGCGCCAAGCACATTGGCGCAACCCTCCTTCGCATGTGGGGTTATCTTCAGCATCAACGTGCCGGATTGCTCACCGTTATTATCCTTACCGTCCTCGGCAGCGGCCTTGCCCTGCTCGGACCTTATTTAATCGGCGTCGCAATTGACGATTACATCGTACCGCGGGATCGGAGCGGACTGCTCGGACTCTGTCTCCTTTTGCTTGGTTGCTATTTGTTCAGCGGCGCCGCGACGTGGATCCAGTCCTATGTCATGGCCGGGGTATCTCAGCGGACCGTTTGGGAAATGAGGCAGGATCTGTTTCGTCACCTGCACAAGCTGCCGATTAGCTATTTCGACAAGACATCTCACGGGGAGCTTATGAGCCGCACGACGAATGATGTCGACAACGTTGCCACTACGCTCAGCCAAAATTTAACGCAGATCATCACAAGTATCATTATGATTGCTGGATCTTTTATCATGATGATTACTTTGAATATTTGGCTTACGCTCATCGCGTTGATTACCGTTCCAATCGTCCTCTTCACAACGAAGCAAATCACGAGACACACGCAGCGCTTGTTCAAAGAGCAGCAGCAGCGGCTCGGCGAGCTCAACGGTCTAATTGAAGAATCGATTTCCGGGCAAAAGGTGGTCAAAACATTTCGCCGCGAAGCCGCGACTGTCCGTCAGCTCGATACGATCAATAAGCAGCTTCGTGCTGCCGGCACAGGCGCCCAGCAGCTTTCGGGCATGATGGGGCCGAGCATGAATATGATCAATCATTTCAGTTTTATTTTGCTGGCCGCTATCGGCGGCTGGATGGTGCTCCAGAGTTGGACGATGGTTGGCGTTATTATTAGCTTTCTGAACTATTCCAAACAGTTCAGCCGTCCGATCAACGACCTCGCCAATCAGTATAATATGATACAGTCCGGCATTGCGGGGGCTGAGCGTGTGTTTGAAGTGATGGATCGCGAGACGGAATACGATGCGAACCCGAGTGCCGAGCAGCTAACGGACGTTAAGGGCGAGGTTGTTTTTCAAAATGTCTCCTTCCGTTACACGGATGACGTGCCTACGCTTAGCGGTGTTTCGTTCGCCGCAGAGCCCGGCGATCTGATTGCTTTAGTTGGCCCGACGGGTGCCGGCAAAACGACGATCATCAACCTGCTGACCCGCTTCTACGATGTCGGCGAGGGCTCCATCACGATCGATGGCCGCGATATTCGCAGCCTCGACAAGGACAGTCTGCGCAGCCGCCTCGGCATCGTGCTGCAGGATGTGTACCTGTTCTCGGATACGGTCCGAGAAAATATCCGCTTCGGCCGCTTGGACGCGACGGACGAAGAAGTCGAAGCCGCCGCGAAGCTGGCGAACGCGGACGGGTTCATTCGCAAGCTGCCAAACGGCTATGACGCCATGTTGACCGCCGGAGGCGGCAACCTGAGTCAAGGCCAGCGGCAGCTGCTGACCATCGCGCGGGCGATTCTCGCCGACCCCGCGATTCTCGTGCTCGACGAGGCGACGAGCTCCGTCGACACGCGTACGGAACTGCACATCCAGCAGGCGATGGGCGTTCTCATGAAAGGGCGCACGAGCTTCGTGATCGCCCACCGGCTCAGCACGATCCGCGAAGCGAGTGCAATTCTGGTCATCCACGGCGGTGAGATCGTGGAACGGGGCACGCACGAGGAGCTGCTGGCGCTTCGCGGGCATTATTATGAATTGTATGCCAACCAATTCAGTCAGGTCAGCACGCTTTGACGTTAGCTTTGACAGTACCTTCTCTAGTCATTGGAGCAGGGAACTAGGGTCCGCTATATTCGGCAAAAGCGGCTTTTGATCGGCTTAAGAGGAACTATGATCCGTTATTTAGAGGGAATTTGCCTATTGGGGCCTCTCAACGGGCAAATAGAGCCCTGTAGTTCCGCCTCAATACTGAAATCAGCTGATTTCGCTTAAATAACGGACTCTAGTTCCCTTTCAGTAGATTCATATAGAAAGAGCTGCTCTCCGTAGAAGATTCTACTTGAGAGCAGCTCTTTTGTTTGACCTTCTGGCTTCTGTATGAAATGCCAAAGATTGTTACCTTACTCTTTTAATTTAATATAAACTATAGTTTAAACTCACACTAATAGGTTTTCTAGCATAAAATTCTTTCGCAGTACTGTCTTGATAAGTAATATTAAATTCTGCCATTTTCCATGCCGATAGTCCTGCGCTAAATTCCCAAAGAGACGTATAAGTCATTTTTTTGTAATTACACCAGTTCCATTGGCTCTTATTTCAGTGGTAGGGAAACTTCCTGTAGCTGAAATAGCGACAGTGTCTACAGTTTGATGCACCGGGGTATATGGTTGGTTTAAGATCAATCCATCCACAGCAAAATTTGTCGAAATTCGTCGTACCACACTCATTTTCTACAATTTTTATTCGACATTGCCGTTAAAAATATAACTATCGGGTCAACATACAATCAGTACCAGACAGACTCGGGCATCCTATCCCTAACGCGAATTACCTTCAGACCTAGTTATTCATATTGAATCTTAGTTATATCAACACCATACAAGTATCGGGTACTCTTAGAGATGTAAACACATTCATTTCTAAGTACTTGGGAGGTCACATATTAGATGAAGAAATCACTCAAACAATGGATTGGCATTGGTACGACGGCTTTTATAGCTGCAACGGTAGTTGCAGGCTGCGGCAGTACGACGAACACGGCGCAACCTTCTACTCAACCAAGTGCCGGCGCTGCTGCAACGGCTAACGCAAAACCATACGCAGGTAAAACGATCTCGCTGGTAACAGCGAACCACCCTTGGGCAGATGCGATTAAGCCTTTGCTGCCGGATTTTGAGAAAGAAACAGGCATTAAAGTGAATGTCGAAAGCTTTTTCGAGGATCAGCTCACGCAAAAGCTAACGGTTCAATTCACATCCGGCTCTGCAACGCCTGACGTTTTCATGTACCGCCCGCTTCAGGAAGGTAAGCTTTTCTACAAAAACGGCTGGGTACAACCGCTTGATGATTATGCTCAAAAGGCAAAGGATTACGACTTTAACGATTTCTCCAAGTCAGCCATCGGCTCGACAACGGTTGAATCCAAATTAGCCGGTATCCCGATCATTACCGAACAAGAGATTTTGTACTACCGCAAGGATTTGCTGCAAAAGGCAGGCATCGCCGTGCCGAAAACGATGGATGAGCTCACGGCTGCGGTGAAAAAGCTGCATGATCCGAAGAACGACATGTACGGATTCGTCGCAAGGGGCCAGCGCTCACCGCTCGTCACGCAGGTGTCGTCCTTCCTGTATTCGGAAGGTGCGGACTTCACGACGGGCGAGAAAGCCAGCATCAATACGCCTGAAGCCGTCAAAGCTTTTACAACCTACGGAACGCTGCTGAAAGACTTCGCACCTCCTGGTGTGCTTAACATGTCCTGGCCGCAAGCTTTCGGTATCTTCGCTCAAGGGAAGGTCGCTTTCTTAACGGATGCGAACTCTCTGTACCAAAATGCGACAGATCCGGCGAAATCCAAAGTCGCCGATCAAGTCGGCTTCGCTGTTTTCCCTGGCGGCAAAGCAGGCTCCAAGCCTTACAGCATCACCTCGTGGGGACTTGCGATGAATGCCAAATCAGGCAATAAAGATGCGACTTGGGCGTTCATCCAATGGGCAACAAGCAAAGATGTCGTGCTGAAAACACAGCAAAAGGGCAACCCAGGCGCACGCGCTTCCGTATGGGATAAACCGGAAGGTACAACCGGCTTCCCGGCTGAGCTTGTTCCGATCATTAAGGAAAGTGCCAAAACTGGTGTTGATCACGACCGCCCAACGGTTATCAGTGTAGGTGAAGCTCGTGATGCAGTTGGTGAAATCGTGCAAAAAGTGATGTCCGGCGAAACCAACATCCAGCCAGTTGCAGACAAAGCTAATCAAGCACTGCAAACGATTATGGATAAAGATAAAACGAGATAAATAGGTGTTTGATGGGTGAAAAGGGTCATCTGATGACCCTTTTCTCCTTTCTTACGGGGATTTATTAACATCAGGAAGGGTGAATGCAGCGTGCAATACAGTTGGTTTAACCGCAACTTAAAATGGATTTATACACTCCCGGCCGTCATCTTCGTCATGCTGATGATGCTGTTTCCAATCATCTACACCGTTCGAATCAGCTTCTATGAGTGGAGCATGTCCGCGACAACCCCTCCCGTTTGGGTAGGCTTGTCCAACTATTTAGCCTTATTCAAGGACGAGCGCTTCTGGCATGCCGCAGGCTCAACATTTTATTTCACTTTCGCTGCGCTTGCTCTGGAGGTTATCCTGGGCATCGCCATTGCTTTACTGCTTTCCAGAGAATTTCGCGGGAAAAATCTCGTCAAAACGGTTTTCTTGCTTCCCATGGTCGCAACCCCCGTCGCAATGGGCTTGGTCTGGATGCTGATCTACGAGCCGACGATCGGCGTCGCCAACATGCTGCTCAAAACATTCGGACTCGAACCCCTGCTCTGGCTGGCTTCTCCGAATCAGGTCATTCCTTCCCTGGTCATTGTTGACGTCTGGGAATGGACGCCGATGATCGCGCTCATCATTATGGCTGGATTAGCCACGCTGCCGACCGATCCTTATGAAGCTGCCGATGTGGACGGCGCAAGTACGTGGAGAAAATTCGTTTCCATCACACTCCCGCTTCTAAGACCAACGATTATCGTGGCAGCGATGCTCCGTTTAATCGACGTTTTGAAAACATTTGATATCATCTACGCAACAACGCAAGGCGGGCCTAACTTTGCTTCCGAGACGCTGAATCTGTATGGTTATGTGCTCGGCTTCCAATACTTTAAGCTCGGTATGGCTTCGTCCCTGCTTGTCATTTTCTTCGCATTGGTGATGGGGCTTACCCTGTTCATGATTTGGATGCGTAAACGAATGGAGGGTGCAACATCATGAAGAAAAAAAGAGGCTCACGCTTCCTGCAAACCCTGCTCACCTTCATTGTGCTCATCGTGTTTGCGTTCCCTTTTGTCTGGATGCTGCTCGCCTCCTTCAAGACGCAATCGCAAATTTTGTCGACGGGTCAATTATTTATTTTCAAACCAACGTTTCATAACTATGTCAGCGTGTTTCAAGAATACGATTTCCTGAAATTCATCTGGAACAGCTTCCTCGTAGCTTTCGGTTCAACGCTGCTATCCCTTATCTTAGGTCTCCCGGCGGCATATGCGATTGCAAGGCATCATCTGCAGAAGCTCGGACTTCTCATTCTAGTCGCTCGGATCATTCCGGGGATTACATTCCTGATTCCTTGGTTCATTTTATTTTCTAAAATCCACTTGGTTGATACGTATGCTGCACTCATTTTAAGCCATATGCTCGTCGGTCTGCCTTTTATCATCTGGATTATGATCTCCTTCTTCGAGGCGCTGCCGACAGAAATCGAGGAATCCGGCCTTATTGACGGCTGTACGCACCACCAAGTATTCTTGCGGATCATTTTGCCGATCTCCGGACCGGGCGTGATCACGGCATCCCTGCTTTCTTTTATCTTCTCGTGGAACAATTTCATGTTCTCAGTCATCCTGGCCGGAGACAAAACAAAGACGCTGCCGATCGCCGTATTTAACTTTATGTCTTATTCCGAAATTAACTGGGGCGCTCTCATGGCAGCAGCCTGTATCATTACGCTTCCAGTGTTGATCATCGCTCTTGTTTCACAGCGTTATGTCGTCAGCGGACTTTCCGCAGGTGCTGTTAAAGGCTAATCATTCAAGGTTCTCATATGTATGCGGCTACAAGAAAGATCCCCTTCATTTGGAGGACTTCTCTTGTAGGCGTATACTCTAAGTTATAACGCTTAGCAGACCCGGAAGGTGATTTGGCATGCCCTATAAACTAAATATTTTCAGCAAAATCTTAATCATGTTGGTCTTACTGCTCATCCCTATCGTGCTGCTCTACAGCTATACGAACCGTATCACCAATAACGTGGTGCAGGATCAAATTCAATCTTCGAATTTAAATCAGCTCTCCTTTTTTATGCACCAATTGGATACAGATGTGGAGCGGCTAGCGATGTCACCCGTTATTCTTGGGAGCGATCCTTATATGCGGGAATATATCAACCGCAGCGATTCACCGGACTATGACGTGTTAAAAGAACAATCGCGGATCATTCAAAAGCTTAGCCTGCAAAGTGTATCCAGCGGCTGGGTCAATGAGCTCACCGTTGCCATTCCGAGGGGGAAGCAGGTGCTCTCCTCCAGTATTTTCGTCAATGGGACGGATGTGTGGCCTTGGCATAGAGCAATTCAGCGTACTTGGACATATGAGGAACGTGAAAGCGACAAAGGCGTCGGGTCGTTCATCCGGGAAATTAGCGAGCCGATTCGCGCGCAGACGATGGATCAAGCGAATGTGCTCTATCAGGTGAGATTCAGCGTACAAAACATGGTGCAGCTATTGGATGTGTACAAACAGGACAAACGAAGCGATCCTTTTTTTGTGAATGGTCAAAAGGGACTGATCGTAAACAGCTCCTCTAACTCACTAATCATCAATGCCATTAGAGAACAGTTCACAGGAGAAAGCCTCCCAAGCTCCGGTCAAGTTCAATTGGTGATCGACCGTCAGCAGTATTTGATCAGCTATGTAAAATCCGCGCAGTTGGGTTGGTATTTGATGGATTATGTGCCTGTCCAGAAAATTCTCTCCCCGATTACCATGACGCGCAAATTATTTTATATCTCTATTGGGCTTCTGCTTGTGATGAGCGTACTGGCTTCTTTCATGCTGTACCGCAATGTGCAAATCCCGATCGGCAAGATGATCCAAAGTGTGCAAAAGGTGAAACGAGGCGATTTGTCAGCCCGCATCGACTACAAAGCCAAGAACGAATTTGACTTTCTCATTCAACGTTTCAATGAAATGGCAGCGCAAATGCAAGTGCTGGTCGAAGATGTCTATGCCGAGAAAATACGGTCCCGTGAGGCGACCTTAAAGCAGCTGCAATCGCAAATTCATCCGCACTTTCTGTATAACTCCCTGTTCTTCATCATCAATTCGGCCGAGATGGAGGACAAAGAATCTGTCGTAGCGATGGCGCAAAATTTGGCTGAGTTCTACCGCTATACAACCAGGGTGGAGAAACAATCCGTTACGCTGGGAGATGAGCTCGACTTGGTCGGCCACTACCTGAACATTCAGCACCTTCGGATTCATCGGCTGAAATATGATATTTCGGTTCCTGAACAGATGCTAAGTGAATGGGTCCCCCGGCTGATCCTCCAGCCTTTGGTGGAGAATGCGATTGTCCATGGCATTGAACGAAGCGCGGAAGGCGACCGCATCGTCATCACCGGAGAACAGGATGAGGATTGGAACCGCATCATTGTTGAAGACAATGGCGCAGGGCTTGACGAGTTCGGATTGACTCAGCTTTTGCAGCAGCTGTATTCACCGATGACCGACGATATTGGCTGCGGGACTTGGAATGTGCACCATCGGCTTTACTACCAATTCGGAGAAGGATCGGGGCTTACTTTTTATCCCGGTGAACAAGGAGGCTTGAAGGCTGTGTTAACTTGGAAGCGCGGTACGCAGATAAACCTTCCTGCTGCTAGCGGGGAGAATAAGTTATGATTCAACTTTTGATCGTGGATGATGAAGCTCATGTCGTAGATCGGCTCCATGCCACCATTAACTGGGCTTCGCTTGGTATTGAGCAAGTTTTCAAAGCCTACTCGGGCAAGGAAGCACTGGAGCTGCTGGAGCAATTCTCCATCGATATTGTCCTTACCGACATTCAGATGCCGGGCATATCCGGCTTGCAGCTTATTGCTGAAATCAACCGCAGATGGCAGAAAACGAAATGCATTCTCTTATCGGGTTACTCCGATTTCAACTACGCCAAAGAAGCGATCCTTCAGGGGACCGAGGATTATTTGCTTAAGCCTGTCACTGAACAGGATCTGTTAGCAGCTGTCGGGCGGGTTATGGAAAAACTGCGGGACGAATGGCAGGAAGTCTTTTCTAAGCAGCGTCTAAGTTATACGGTCAAGGAAAATCTTCCTTTGCTCCGGGGAAATCTGCTGAGCGACCTTCTTCAAGGGCGCAAGTTAACCGAGCAGACCCTCCGGGACAAAATGCAGATGCTGGAACTGCCGGATTTCCATGAACAGCCCTGTGTCCTGATGATGATTCGGCTCGAGTCTGATTTTCTGGAGTATGACATGAGTCGCTTATCGTTAATGGAATACGCCATCAGCAAAATGGTCGAGGAATTGTTCGCAGAGAACTTTGACAGCTGGCACACGAAGGACGCGCATGATTATCTGATTTTTGTGATGAAAAAGAAGTCGCTGACCGCTGACCAAGAGGACTCTGCTTGGCTCGAACGCACCGCCTCCGTGCTTCAATCGGCCGTAAACAACTATTTAAAAGGGAAAATCTCTATTCTGCTCAGCAGCTGGGGACAATTTCCGAATGACATTACCACCCTGTACAACGCCTCTTTGAGCGCTTTTCGCAAACAGATTGGCAGTGAGCATGAGCTGTTGATACGACTCGGTGATGAATTCGTCCACCCGGAGCTTTCGGCGCTGCAAAGACTGTACGAACCTCCAACCCTAAACCATCTGCTGGAGGCTGCCCGCTGGGAGGATACGATCGACAAGTTAACCTTGATTTTCGACGAAATGGGGACGAAATTCTCTGAATCACAGGAGCATTTGCTGGAGGTTTACTTCTCTATAGCATCCGCCTTTGCGTATATTGCCCATAAAAATGGCAGGCCCCTGCACCAGCTCATCGGCGGGGATTACGACCGTATGACCGAAGGCATTCCTTTTCGTACTGTCAATCAACTGCGTGAGTGGACCATTCGTTCTTTGCACCGCATGAGGGAAGATATGGATCAAGAGCGAAAAGACAGCAGAGTTACCTTAATTAATGACATCAGGTCGTTTATCGAACAGCATCTGGCCGGCGATGTTTCGCTGCAGTCTATTGCGGACCATGTTTATCTGCACCCTGTGTATGTCTCCAAAATTTATAAACTGGAAACCGGCGACAACTTAAGCGATTACGTCAATCGGGTACGGATGGATAAAGCCGCTTATCTGCTGAAAAGAGATCAAGGCAAAATTTATGAAATCGCCACGCAGCTCGGATATCAACGTCCGCATTCCTTCAACCACGCCTTCAAAAAGCATTATGGCATGACTCCGCAGGAGTATCGCGATCAATATTCATAGAAATGGAGGAGGTGCAGCGTTATGACTGATGTTTTGCAACAGTTGAAAAGCTCAAAAGTGATTGCCATCATCCGGGGAATCGAACCTGCACAAGCGCAGCCGCTCTTTGAGGCGCTAGAGGGCGGCGGCATCAAGCTGGCAGAAGTGACACTGAATACGCCGAATGCGCTGCAGATCATCCAGATGATGCGCAAAAAGTATGAAGGCCGCATGGCGATTGGTGCCGGAACCGTGCTGAACGCCGCCTATGCGGATGAAGCGATCCGGGCCGGCGCGCAGTTCCTCATTTCCCCCAATGTGGATCAGGGCATGATTGAACGGGCATTGGCAGGTAGGGTGCTCCCGATTCCCGGGGCTCTCACGCCAACAGAAATTGTGCAGGCAATGAACTTCGGCGCATCGACCGTGAAGCTGTTCCCCTGCTCCAGTTTAGGCCCTTCTTATTTGAAAGAGTTAAAAGGACCGCTGAGCGATGTTAACCTTCTCACCGTTGGCGGGATCACGAAGGACAATGCAGCCGCTTATTTGAAAGCAGGAGCCTTTTCCATCGGCATAGGAGGAAGTTTGATTGCACTTAGCGAAATTCAAAATGGCAATTATCAAGCGATTACAACATACGCCAAGCAGCTAATGGCGGCAGTAAATCAGTAGGACATGTAAATCATTCTTAGGTATGGGAGAGGAAGAAATACCATGAAAATTACGAAGTTAGAACTGTTTAAGGTGCCGCCAAGATGGTTGTTTTTGAAAGTAGAAACGGACGAAGGCATTACCGGATGGGGCGAGCCGATCGTTGAAGGGAAAGCGGATACAGTCGCGGCTGCCGTCATGGAAATGAGCGAGCATATCATCGGCAAAGATCCGATGCGAATTGAAGATATGTTTCAAGTGCTGTACCGCGGCGGTTTTTATCGCGGCGGCCCTATCCTGACAAGTGCCATCTCAGGCATTGAGCAGGCGCTGTGGGACATTAAGGGCAAGTTTTACAATGCCCCTATCTATGATTTATTGGGCGGCGCATGTCGCGAACGCACACGTGTGTATTCGTGGATCGGCGGAGACCGCCCGAGCGATGTCGGACAGGCCGCTAAGCAGCAAGTAGCCGCCGGCTTCACAGCCGTGAAGATGAATGCTACGGAAGAGATGCATTATATCGACTCGCTCAGCAAGGTGGACGAGGCCATCGCCCGCATCGCCGCTGTGCGCGAAGCCGTCGGCAAAGACGTCGGCATTGGCATCGACTTCCACGGGCGCATCCATAAGTCCATGGCCAAGATCCTCGTCAAAGAGCTGGAACCGTACCGTCCGATGTTCATTGAGGAGCCTGTTTTGCCTGAAAATAATGAGGCGCTTCGGGAGATCGCCCGCCACACCTCATGCCCGATCGCTACCGGTGAGCGTATGTACACGCGTTGGGGCTTCAAGGATCTGTTGGCGCAAGGATATGCGGACATTATCCAACCTGATCTTTCCCATGCAGGAGGAATCCTGGAAACCCGCAAAATCGCCGCTATGGCGGAAGCTTACGACGTGGCCGTTGCGCCGCATTGCCCGTTAGGTCCTATTGCGCTGGCATCCTGCTTGCAGCTTGACACCTGCTCGCCGAATGCTTTCATCCAGGAGCAAAGCTTGGGCATTCACTACAATCAGGGCAGCGACCTGCTTGATTACTTGAAAGATCCGGCAGTGTTCCAATATGAAGATGGATTCGTCAAAAATTTAACCGCTCCAGGCCTCGGCATCGAAATCAACGAAGACAAAGTCCGCGAAATGGCCGCCATCGGGCACGATTGGAAAAATCCCATTTGGCGCCAAGCGGACGGTACAGTGGCTGAGTGGTAGGTCTTGCCGATTGCGCGGCTCTACACCTTTTGCCGATTGCGCCCAAGTGTGAACGTTGAAGTTATATGAATAAAGCTGCCTCAAAAGGTCTGCAATGACCTGTGGGGCAGCTTTTTTTGTGGTGATTAGGCTAGGCTGGATGATGAGAGAGAGAGAACGGTAGTCCGCTATTTGGTGTCAAAACAGCCGTTTGACGGTTTAGTGGGAACTACGGTCCGCTATTTAGCCGAATTAAGCCCAAATTCTTGCTTCCGAGGGGAAATAAGTCCCTGTAGTTCCTATTGGATCTTGAAAACAGCTGATTTCACTTCAATAGCAGACCATAGTTCTCTTTCTAGGCATGGGGTATACCCCTATGGTGGGTACCCTTTCGCATTTCAGCCCGTTTGGAACATTTATAGAAAAGCGTGAATCAAAAATAAAACCGCGAATGCCAGCCCCGAACGCAAATGCCACTTCCGGTCTAATCGCTTATATCTAAACAAGCCTGAAACTGGCACTGGAAGTAAAACCAAAAGAGCAAGCAGCCCGCTGATATTGTTGAAATCGAATTTGAAGCCATACATAAACACAGCAACCGTATGAAGCAAAATAAGCGCAATAGCGACTATCGCGATAGGTGTATGCCATCTTTTAGCAAACCGAAGTAAAACAACGATCCACCTTTTGACGTTGCTCCATTGCTCCCAAATACGCAGTTTAACAATAAAAACAAGCACATAATTGGCTAGTACAAAGAACAAAGCTAACCTTGCGTTCGAGCCAAAACTCTTAAACGTTTGTTCGAATCTACGATTGTGCACCGTTGCGGACGGAAGATGGATCAAGCTCCAAAGTTCCCATAAAACAAACAAGACAGAGACAATAATGGCACCAAACACCCAGAGCCGTTCTTTTGGCGGGATCCATGTGGGACTAGCGTTATTGGCTTCCGATGTCTTCATAATTAGATCCCCTCTCATTAGGATAAAATTAATATACCCTATAAATGTTAAAATCAAATTAGAAAACGGACAATGCACAAAAAGGACCTACACCAGAACGTGTGCAGCTCCTTTTACTATCGCGGATTCAAGCCGAGATTTCTTGGACTAGAAGATCAAAACAAATCCAACTGTCGAGGCGCAAGCCCCTCGTAATCGAGCCCCAGCATCGCCATAAGCGCCTTCGCATTCCCCGCTGCATGTCCACCCGAGTTATTGTTGAACACCACACAAACCTCACGCGTTTGCTCTTGCAGCCGGAGCAGCCAGTCCTTCCACTCCAACAATTCCTGCTCGTTGTAGTTATAGAGATACCTCACATCGCGCCAGTTCGCCTCGTTGTTCTGCACCCAGCCGCTTACTCGGCTGCTCCATCATCCGGTCGTAAGATAGTCGAGCCAACTGTCCGCCCGTTTTGTTCAGTTTTTCTATGTTCTATGCGACAACCTCATAGCGAAGATTACAGAGTTCTTGTCTATGGTAGAACCTATGATTTTATTATAATTTAAGAATTTGTTTACAAAATATAGAAAAAGACGTATAGTGTACTTGTAATTATTGGAATTTATCCCAAAATAATAGGCCTTTAAACACAACATGGAATATCTTCTCCAATGATGAGGCAACTGCCAGAACTGACTGGGTCGGTACAAGCTCATGGCAGTACCTTGTTGTTGCTGTAGACTTGCAGTCTGCAGACAATATCTCATCTCCATATGTTTCGCTTGGTCAGGATTACGGGAACTTTGCCGTAGTAAGCAAATCAAAAGGTGATGTTTGGGCTTTTAAAAGTTATCATAAAATTCTTGATCGTTATAATACTGCTACGGTACGTAGCATTGATTCGCTTACCGATCACTAAAATGTTCTGTAACCTGACATAATATATAATCAACACCACAATAATGACTAACTACGAGCTATCTCGGTGATTAGTTCATTATTGTGGTGTGTATTCCTTGTATAAACAATTTTTTTATGCGATGTACTACCAGGTGGAATCATGAGTGTCTTTAGTCGGCTGTACCATCAGGTCAAAGCTTACCCATTTACTTTTTTTATTCTTATCTTGAGTAGTATCTTATCCATAGGGATCATAACAACAACGCTGCACAACATCAACAAGACGGTAGAGATTGAAAACTACTTAAACCAGTTTCAAATCAATAACAAGATTTCATTCAACTTCGAATATAGTGATAAGTTTGAACTTCAAGCTACCATTGACACACTCCGACATATGAGTTCATCTAGTAATCTAGTGATTCAGAACATGACAGTGGAAACAGAGGGAGGGTTATTCTCTCCCATGATTGAATACTGGAACTCGAGCACATACAATAAGTTGCCCTTATTAGAGGGAAATGCAATCCCAAAGGAATTTTTAGAATTGGGGGATAAGGTTTGTATGGTTGGACAAGCATTTATACCCTATTTGACTAAAATGAATGGTAAACGTTATATAAAGCTAGATCATGAAAATTTTGAGGTAATAGGCATTATTGGAACTGAGAAAGGCAATTCACCTTACCTTGAACATAGAATCGTAGTACCTATCACAAGCCTGACACAAAGAATGATGACAAGCCTGCAGGCACAAAAGAATGTTTCTGTTGAACTGTATGGAGACCCGGCCCAGTTAATAAAAGATTACGACATCATTAAAAGTCATGCAGGTGAAGCATTTAAGTTAGGTCAAGCTGACTTTTCCTCAATAAAGGGTGGTATGTCCAATTTCTCACAATTAGGTAGTTTAGGAAATCAGTTTACTTTTATTATGATTGTCTATGTACTTGCTCTGATTAATTGTATTAACATTGCGATTTATTGGTTAAAGGAAAGAAGAAGCGAAATAGCAATAAAAAAGGCATTTGGCATTCGGAACATGACGATTGCTTTTTCTCTATATAGCGAGTTATTTGTAGTTTATATGATATCTGCAATACTAATTATTCTTCTGCAGCTAGGCTTAAGTGGGGTCATTGGAAAATGGATTGGTTATCCCTATCATATTACGATAGCTGATCTAATCAATCATTCTGCACTTGTATTTATCACATCGTTATTGGTAGTGATACTTCCGATTACTACATCTAGGAATATCCAACCCGTAGAGCTAATGAGAAAGGTCTGATAGCATTGCGAAGTATTAAAATGGCGATGAAGTCCTTTAATGAGAGAAAATGGACTACCCTTTTTATTTCTGTTCAGTTAATTGTGTCGTTCTATTTGATATGCAATGGATTTATTCAACTGGCCATGCCAGATCTAGCAAGCACTATGATTCAAAAGCATTCTAACTTAGACTTGAATCGAGCCTTCACAGTATTCGTACCGGGGACTACAAGCGAACAATGGTTCTCAGAGCGCTATAGCAAGCTCAAACAAGAAATTGATAATATGAATAACGTGAGCGGACATGGTTCTTTTTCTACTGCTCAATTTTTTTTACTAGGTTTGAAAAACGTCGAAATGTATGAAGCAAAAAATCGGGAGTTGTATAAGAACACAGTACTGAGAGGACAAGAGAAACTCTCCTATATGGTGTTTTTAGATGAGTCCATGTTCCATAGTACGAAAATCGATCTATATTCGGGAACCACCTTTTCAAAAGCTGATTTTATGCTTGCACCCACTGACACAATCCCAGTATGGGTTGGCTATGATTACAAGGATACTCTTAGGATTGGGGAGGAGTTTTCCATATCCTGGTTTGGTGAAAATTTGAAATATCATATTGTCGGCGTAATGGCGAAAGGGAGCAAATGGATCGATAAAAACGATTACATATCTGAGGGGGTCAGAGACTTAGATGCTGCGATTGTTACTCCATTTCTTGAGTACCAAATGAAGTTTTCTCCTTTCATTGTTACATCATTACAACGCAGCACTTTTTTTAAAATGAAGGATTCAAAAGACATCTCCGCTATTAGAAGCAGAATAAATGAAGTGGCTGCTAATTTGGGATTAGCCACTCCTATTGTACATACGATTCAAGAGGAATTGGATGCCTATAAGTCTAGTAAAATAGAACTCGTAAAATTAAATATGTTCGCAGGATTATTTTTTCTTTTGACAACGTCAATTGGGATTATAACCTCTAGTCTATCCTCCATCCGAGCCAGATTTTACGAATTTGGAGTAAGGAAAGTTTATGGTGAATCCATCATTAGTATAGCCAGAACTATCATAACCGAGGTGTTCGTCCTCATTATGCTGAGTGCTATAATGGGGGGAGTTTGGAATTATTACTCTAACAGCATATGGAGTACTACTTACAGTTCATCGGTATTAGAATTATTCGGTATTGGAATTGTATTTAAATTACTTGTTCTTGCATCAATCCTTACCTTATCTTCCGTAATATACCCGATCTGGTTCATCTATAAAAGATCACCATACACGTTAATTCAAGGAGGAGAATCCTAATGACGGCAATCGAACTTACCCATGTATCTAAGATATACGGCGATTCCCAGAATTCCTTGACGGCTCTTGATGATATAAATTTGGTTATCGACAAAGGTGAATTTGTTGCTGTCATAGGCCCTTCCGGTTCAGGGAAAACAACTCTACTTAACATTATGGGCTGTATGGATACAATAACAAAAGGTGAATGCAAAATTTCAGGCAAATCTACGATTGGTTTAAAAGATAAACAGCTAGTCGAAATTCGAAATCGCGTCGTGAGTTTTATCTTTCAGCACTATGCGTTGCTTACAAACTATAGTGTATACGATAATGTGACGCTTCCTTTTGTAGAACGAAATATGAGTAAAAGAGATTGCATGGAGAAAGCGCGGCATTATTTGAACAAGCTAGGAATAGAAGAACTTCTTCATAGCAAGGTTAAGCATTTATCCGGAGGACAAAAGCAACGTGTAGCCATTGCAAGAGCACTGGCATCTGAGGCAGAGATTATTTTTGCAGACGAGCCTACCGGGGCTCTTGACTCGGTAAACGCAGACAATCTCATGCAAATTCTCGCTGATTTAAATGAAGAAGGGAAAACAATTGTAGTCATTACCCATGATTCTCACGTGGCCTCATATGCTAAGAGAAAGCTAGCTATGAAGGATGGGAGGATTATCTCAGATGAGCGATTATGTAGCCTGATTGATGAATCAGAGGAGAGATACACGGGAAATGAATAAAAAAAGATGGATTCTAATCATAGGAATATTGATTTTATTTCTTTTCGGAGCATATTTATACCAGAGATTAGATGACAGTATTGTAGATAGACATGGAGGTGGAACAATTAGCAAGGATGACTATAATGAACAGTTCAAAGTAATAGAGAAGAGTATCTCGGTAGACCGGACTTTTTTCTTTAATTTAAAAACCAATTTTCTGATCGAGTTACAGTCCGGAGATTTGATGGTTGAGATTTGGAATCCCAAAGAGGAACGTGTCTTTTATGATAAAGCGACTAGCGAGAAAACTTACATGAATGAATTTGTAAGCAAGCCTCTAGAAGGAATCTGGAAGGTAAAGTTTATCATTAATCCTCAAACAGAAGGAACTTATCAATTTTTGTTTCGCAGTACTCCTGCTTCCTGGCTTAGTGGGGGTAGGGAGGATTGGTTTAAATAAATTAATTTGTATAATGTCACTTCCATTCACATCAGGGCTATTGTTCAATTTAGTTTAGCCAAGAACCTTAAACTTAAATGTAAGGTTTTTGGCTATTTTTAATACGACTATAACTCAGGTGTAACATTTGTTTAATCATATAGAATTAACACAAGAATTTAATATGTTTTACCTCTTTTTCATTAACGATCGGCAACTCTACTGATCAAAACAAATCCAACTGCCGAGGCGCAAGCCCTTCGTAATCGAGCCCCAGCATCGCCATAAGCGCCTTCGCATTGCCAGCAGCATGTCCACCCGAGTTATTGTTGAACACCACACAAACCTCACGCGTTTGCTCTTGCAGCCGGAGCAGCCAGTCCTTCCACTCCAACAATTCCTGCTCGTTGTAGTTATAGAGATACCTCACATCGCGCCAGTTCGCCTCGTTGTTCTGCACCCAGCCGCCGACATTCCGCCCGTGGAAACGCACCATCGTCACCTCGGGATGTGTAACCTCCAGCACCGTAGGAACAGAGCCTACTCCCGCCTGAGGTTCGTCGCAGATACTGTGCATCCAACCCTCGCGCTTCATGAATGCGAGTGTCTTTTCCCGCATGTCCTCTTTAAACCAACTCTGATGACGGAATTCCAAAGCTACGGGAACATCCCCCATTCGCTCCCTAGCATCGCGCAGAACGTCAACATTCGCTTTGCTGCAATCAAACCAAGGCGGGTATTGAAACAATACCGTCTTCAGCTTTCCCGCTTCCCGTACGGGGTGGATCGATTGTAGAAAAAGCTCAAACATCTCGTCCGTTCCACCAGCAAAAGGGTTCGCTCCCCGCAGATGCCCCGTCATTCCTTGGTAGGCTTTAATAATAAAACCGAAGCCGTCCGGTGTTTCTTGGTTCCATTTGATATAATTGCGTTCCGGCTGAATGGCATAAAAGGAGGTGTCCACTTCCACAATCGGGAAATGTGCGCCGTACTCCCGCAGCTTCTCTCTGCTGCCGCCCAACTCATGGTCGCCCCACCCGGCCAGACCGATAGTGATCATCGCAAATTCCCCTAACTTCGCTGACTTTTCTTTATTGTAGCTTTCGAAGAGGCTTTGGACAACTAAGGGCATCTAAAACGGCACATGAAAGATCTTCATCCAGAACACCGTCAGAACCGCCGACAAAGCATACGCGAGAAGCGGTTTGACGGAAAACAACTTAAGCATTGGGAACATGATGATATTGAAAACAATCGACCATCCTAATGACCAGCCATATTGATACTCGATTCGACCGGTTAGGGAATAAATGTACTCCACTCCGCCATAGATCAGCACCCATTGGACATAATGAAAGAAGACTTTCATCCGTCCCTGCGGATAATTCGTCAGAAACAGCAGGGCTGTAGCTGGGAATATGATGAAGGTATACATCAGTTCCGTAAGGCATGTATCCCCGAACCAATCCGGGGTCAGCGTCCAGAGCATTCGCCCTGCGCATAAATAGTTATATAATAAATTGCCTATAGCGAAGTACATCATGGTCGGCTGGTACTTCTGCCAGTTCCGCCAATCACCCCATCGATATGACGCCCAAATAATAAAAATACCCACAAATAAGTGCATAGACAGTACGGCTCCTTCTCACGTTGTATATATTATACATAATAATTTACATTTTTATACAATAATCTTACAATATTATACAATTATTGGGAGTTGTCACTGCTGACATGATGCTGTCAGTGGGTTTTCTATATACTGGAGTAAAAATGCTGTAGGAGGCATGTACGTGACCGAACATCCGGATAAAATTCTGAGCCGCCGCGCCCTGAACCGCGCTCTCCTGGCCCGGCAGCTGCTGCTGCAACGATCAGACATGCCCGTCCTGACGGCAGTCCGGCACCTGGTCGGCCTGCAGGCGCAAGCCCCCAACCCACCTTATATCGGGTTGTGGACCCGCTTGCGAAACTTCCGCCATGAGCAGCTGTCGCAGCTCATCATGGATAGAAGCATCGTGCGCATCGCCCTGATGCGCTCAACGATCCACCTCGTCACGGCAGACGACTGCGTGACGCTGCGCCCAATCCTGCAAGCCGTGCAGGATCACGGCTTGCAAGGCGCGTTCGGCAAGCAGCTTGCCGAACTGGACCTGGACGCGCTTGCCGATGCCGGGCGAGCGCTGTTGGAGGCGCAGCCGCTCACGCTGAGTGAGCTCGGCAAGCGCCTTGGTGCTCAGTGGCCGCAGCAGGACGCCACTGCCCTTGCGCAAGCGGTGCGCTGCCGCTTGCCGCTTGTTCAGGTGCCGCCGCGCGGCATCTGGGGCGCCTCTGGCCAGGCGGCCCATACGACCGCGGAGGCGTGGCTCGGCCGACCGCTGGCGGACGGGGCTAGCGTGGAAGCCATGGTGCTGCGCTACCTGGCGGCTTTTGGACCTGCTTCCGTCAAGGATATGCAGGTATGGTCCGGGCTCACCCGGCTGCGCGAGGTGCTGGAGCGGCTGCGCCCCGGTGTGCTCACCTTCCGCGATGAGCAGGGAAATGAGCTGTTCGACCTGCCGGAGGCGCCGCGGCCGGACGCTAGCGTCCCGGCTCCGCCTCGCTTCCTAGGGGAGTTCGATAATATGCTTCTCTCCTACGACGATCGCACGCGCATCATGGAGGATGAGGCGAAGCATCGGGTGTTTACGGTCAACGGCATCATTCGCGCAGCGCTGCTTATTGACGGCTTTGTCAGCGGCATTTGGTCCATCACGCAAAAGCGCAAATCAGCAGTTCTGACCATTACGTTATTCCGCCCGATTTCTAGTGAAGAGCGCGAGGCTATCCGATCTGAAGCAGAGGGTTTAATGGCCTTTCATGCCCCTGAGGCTGAATCAAGGGAAATTCACTATAGCTAAAAAAGGCTGCCCCAAAAGGTCAGGAACAACCCTTCGAGACAGCCCCTCTCGGCTGCGAACACGAACCGTGATTGGGAACTATGATCCTCTATTTTTCGATAATTCGGCGTTTCACCCCTGAAATTGGCCCATTTGGCTCAAATAGCGCCCTGTAGTTCTCTTTCACCCAACTTATTTCGCCGCTTTCTCCCATTTCGCTTTCAGCGCGCTTTCCACTTCCGCAAAAACCTGCTCGGCCGTTTTGCCTTCCGTAGAAATGCCCAATTTCTCGGCTTTTTTGTTCAAAGCAGCGGATTTCTTCGCATCTTTACCTGCCTTGAGCGCTGCGCGGATCTCTTTTGCTGTTTTGCCGTCGGTTGCGATGCCTGCCGCAGTTGCTTTCGCTTGCAGTTTCGACAATTCCGCTGCTTTCAGCGCTTCTCTGATCTCTTTATTCGTTTTGCCTTCTGTACTTACGCCGAGCTTAGACGCTTTTGCTTGCAGTTTTGTTTGTGCAGCCGCTTTCAGCGCCTCTTTCAGTTCTTTGTTCGTTTTCCCATCCGTACTTATGCCCAGCTTAGTCGCTTTTGCTTGCAGTTTTACCAGTACGGCTGCCTGGATATCGGCTTTCAGCTGTTCGGCCGTTTTGCCGTCCGTAGCGATGCCCAGCTTCGCTGCCGCTTTGTTCAAGTGCTCGATGCGTTTGGCTGCACTTGCCGTTTTCAGATCGGCTTTGATTTGTTCGTTCGTTTTACCATCGGTCGATAAGCCAAAAGCTTGCGCTTTCTCCTGCAGCAATTGTTTCAAAGGATGGAAAGTGCTCCCTTGCGTCTCCGCCGCGAATGCCGCCACCGGAACGGTTAATGCAATCGCACCTACCAACGCTAGTCCTGTTAATTTTTTCAACATAAGTATCACTCCTTGGTTCGTCTATGGTTATGTTTACCTTACGAACCCTATCTTAACGGATAATTATGTCATAAGTTTGTCATGGGGCGAATCCGACGCAGCCGGCAAAAATATTTTAAAAACCGTCCCCGTCCCAAGCTTGGACTCTACCCTTATAGAACCGTTATGGGCTTCTATGATATGTTTGCAAATCGTCAAACCTAGGCCCGCACCGGAGCGATTACGGCTTTCATCCGCTTTATAGAAGCGATCAAATAGATGCGGCAGCTTCTCAGGCGCAATCCCCTGACCATTATCCCATACTTCAATCCAACGCTCGTTTCTGACCGCTTTCACCCGAATTCCCGCCTCTGAACCCTCTGAAATATGATTAATGGCGTTATCCAGCAAATTGATGAATACCTGTCTCAGCCGGTCGGCATCCCCATGCACCATGTACGGCGCTTCGGCATCCGAGTTCAGTTCAATCTGTTTGGATTTGGCTTTCATTTTCAGCTGAGTGACGACGAGACTTATGACCTCGGACACGTCCATTGGTTGAAAGCTTAGCTTAACCTGCTTCTCTTCAAAAGACGACAGCTCCAGCAAATCATCCACTAAGCTGCTCAGCCGCAATGTTTCCTGAAGGGAAACCTGAATGAACTCTTTCGCATCCTCCGGCTCTACAACGCCATCTGTTATTCCCTGCAGTGAAGCTCGAATAGTCGTGAGCGGTGTTCGCAGTTCATGGGATATTTCGGAGAGAAAACGTTTGCGTCCCTCTTCGACCTTCTGCAATTTACCTGCCATACGATTCAGCGATCCTGACAACGAGGCAATTTCGTCCTTCCCCCTGACAGGGACCCTTCCGCTAAAATCCCCCAAAGCCAGCGCCTCCGCCGTCTTGCTCATGAGCTGAATCGGTTTCACAAAATGCCGCGAAACAAAGTACAGCACAGCCATCGCGAGCAGCGCGACCGATATCGCCGAAACATAGATCGCCCGGTTGATATCGTTGATCGTCCCTTGAATATCCATAATTGGCGTATACAGAAAAATAGCCCCGACCACGCGGTTCTCCTGCAGCACAGGCCGCCCGACAATCAGCATTTTTACCGTACTGTTTTGGGTAAAATTGCTCCGCACCGTCACCTGATTCCCCGCCAGCACCTTGTCGACCCATTCTTTGCGTGCCGGGGACTCGCCGATCGCCTGGATTTTATCCAAATTTACTTTAGGATGCTTAATGAGAGCTACGCGAACGTTAGACGATTTCTCTATTGCGCTTATTTGCTTACGGAAGTCCTTGAGCAGTGTGGACCCATCGAACAGCTCCTTGGCCAGTTCATCGACTTGCACGACCTTTTCCAGCAGGAGCTTTTCGCTGCGGTCATACGTCTTCTGTTTCATGGAGTAGCCGATCGTGCCCGAAATTGCCAAAATCGACACAATGGTAATGGACATGTAAATAAATAATAGCTTGCGGTAAAAGGAGTTCAGCATGCATCAGGTCCCTCGAACTTGTAGCCGATACCCCAAACCGTCCGAATATTCCAGTCCACTTTTCTTTCCGTGAGCGCTTTGAGCTTCTGTCTCAAACGTTTAATATATAAGTCCACAACGCGGTCCTCTCCCTCAAAATCCCAGCCCCAAATCTTGGCAATGAGGTCTTCCCGAGTGAACACTTGATTCGGATTGCGCATGAAAAACAGCAGCAGCTCGTACTCTTTTTTGGGCAATGCGACAAGTTGGCCCTCCACAGTAACGTCGTGGGACAGCGCGTCTACGCGCAGACTGCCGATTTCATAAATATGAGAGGGAGACGCCGCTTCTGTCCGAGTCAACGTTCGACGGAGTATCGTCGTCACACGCGCGACCAACTCGTTCGGGTCAAAAGGCTTGACCAAATAATCGTCCGCTCCCATTTGCAAACCTTCAATCCGCTCATCCACGTGCCCTCTGGCTGTCAGCATCAGAACCGGCACATCGCTCATCGCGCGGATCTTCTTGCACACCGACCAGCCGTCCCGCTTCGGCAGCATAATATCCAGCACGATGAAGTCGGGCTGCAGCTGCTCAAACTGCGTGAGTGCCTGCTCGCCGTCATTTGCGGTCACTACCGCGTAGCCGCTTTTCTCCAAATACAGCTTCGTGATGCGGCATATATTCTGATCATCATCTACCACCAAAACAGTTTTCACACGGCACACTCCCCTGAACATAGGATCTATGACTCCATCATACTGGATATTTGTGAACAAAAAATTAATAATTTGCGGAAATGTGGTCTCTTGCTCTCACTCCCCCCCTCCCAACACCCAAACAAAACAAAAAAAATCCTAGCCTAAGCTAGGATTTCCCCCTAATAATTCCCTCTAACATTTACCCTCAAACATTACACTTCAAACGAACTCTTCAGCGAAACAATCAGGTTAAACACAAGTTTCTCGCTTGTCGTATACTTCGGATCTACGTTGAAGTAGCCGTGGCGGAAAAACTGGAATTTATCATGCGGCTTCGCTTCTTTCATGCCCGCTTCCACGAACCCTTGCACGATTTGCAGCGAGTTCGGGTTCAAGTTTTCCAAGAAGGAGGCATTCTCGTCCTCTTGATCATCCAGAATGAGCGGCTCATACAGGCGGAACTCCGCAGGTACGGCGCTTTTCGCATCTACCCAGTGGATCGTGCCTTTCACTTTACGGCCTGTAAAGCCGCTGCCGCTTTTCGTCTCCACATCATACGTGCAGTGAAGCTCGATCACTTTGCCGTTGTCGTCCTTGACGAAATCGTTGCATTTGATGAAGTATGCATTCTTCAGGCGCACTTCATTGCCGGGAAATAAACGGAAATATTTGTTCGGCGGATTTTCCATGAAGTCTTCTTGCTCGATGTAGATCTCACGGGAAAATGGAATTTGGCGATGGCCCATTTCAGGGTTCTCCGAGTTGTTCTCGGCATCCAGCATCTCAACGCCATCCTCCGGATAGTTGGTGATGACCACTTTGAGCGGATTGAGAATCCCCATCGTGCGGAGCGCCTTCAATTTCAAATCCTCGCGGATAAAATGATCCAGCATCTTCGCATCGACTGTGCTGTTGCTGCGGGCAACACCGATTTCACGGGCGAAATTGCGAATCGCTTCTGCCGTAAAGCCTCTGCGGCGCAGTCCGGAAATGGTCGGCATCCGCGGATCGTCCCAACCGTCAACGGCTTTCTCGTCCACGAGCTGTTTCAGTTTTCTTTTGCTCATCACCGTGTTCGTGAGATTCAAACGTGCAAATTCATACTGTCTCGGAACATTTGGCATTTCGCACTCGCGGATCACCCAATCGTAGAAGGGGCGTTGATCCTCGAACTCCAACGTACAGATGGAATGCGTGACGCCTTCAATTGCATCCTCAATCGGATGAGCGTAAGCGTACATCGGGTAAATACACCAAGCATCCCCCGTATTATGATGGTGCGCATGAACCACACGATAGATCACCGGATCACGGAAGTTGATATTCGGCGAGGACATGTCGATCTTCGCGCGAAGCACGCGTTCGCCATCTTTGAATTCCCCTGCGCGCATACGTTCGAACAACGCGATGTTTTCTTCCACGCTGCGGTCACGGTGCGGGCTGTTGGTACCGGGCGCGGTCAATGTACCACGGCTTTCACGAATTTGATCCGCTGTTTGGTCATCTACGTAGGCCAATCCCTTGCGAATTAAAATCACCGCACGGTTATACATTTCCTCGAAATAATTCGAAGCAAAGAAGAGACCGTCCCATTTAAAACCAAGCCACTCGACATCAGATTTAATGGATTCCACATACTCCGTATCTTCCTTGACAGGATTCGTATCATCAAAGCGGAGATTCGTTAGCCCTTTGAACTCATCCGCCAATTCAAAATTTAGAACAATTGACTTCGCATGCCCTATATGAAGGTATCCGTTCGGCTCTGGTGGGAATCGGGTTACGATCTGGCTGACTTTGCCTGAATTCAAATCTTCGATTACAATATTCTTAATGAAATTGGACGGGGTGCTCGTTGGAGTCTTCGTTTCCATATTGTGCCAGCCTTTCTCCCAATGGTTAAAGTTTTATTTTCTATCATACACTAAAAGTTACTAAAATATAAAGGAGCCCGAGCGATGGAGACATTTGAGCATTATTTGGATAAATACGCAGAACTTGCAATTCGTGTTGGATTAAACGTACAAAAAGATCAAACGGTCGTTATTATGACACCGATTTCATGTGCGGACTTCGTGAGGAAGTTGACTAAAAAAGCGTACGATGCAGGCGCCAAAGACGTCGTCATTGATTGGGATGACGATGAAGTGAAGGCACTGCGTCTAAAACACGCCCCGGAGTCCACACTTCGTGAGTACCCGATGTGGCGGGCTAACGGCCTTGAAGAAATGGCCAAGAACGGCGCAGCCTTTTTACAAATTTATGCGCCGAATTCTGATTTGCTTAAAGATGTAGACCCTGAGCGTGTGGCCATTTCCAGCAAAACCGCAGCTACAGCGCGTGAGGGATTCCTAAACTATATGCGCAACAATAAAGTCAGCTGGTTGATGGTTTCCTATCCTACAGCGGAATGGTCCGCTAAGGTATTTCCGAATTTGGGCGAAGCTGAGCGCATTCATAAGCTTTGGGAGCAGATTTTTAAACTTACCCGCGTGGACAAAGAAGATCCGGTTGCCGCATGGAATCAGCACATTAAGACTTTGACCGATAAACAAAACATGCTGAACAGCAAGAAGTACAAACAGCTTCATTTCAAAGCAGAAGGCACGGATCTGTACATAGAGCTTGCGCCCAAGCACCAATGGGTTGCCGCAGGGAGCGAAACCGAAAGCGGCACATTCTTCATTCCGAACATCCCGACCGAAGAAGTGTTCACCATGCCTGCCAAAACAGGTACGAACGGAACCGTACGCAGCACGCTGCCTTTGAGCTATCAAGGCTCTCTCATCGATCGATTTACGCTCACATTCGAGAACGGCAAAGTCATAGAAGCGACCGCCGAAGTAGGGCAAGAAGTATTGAACAAAATGCTCGATATGGACGAAGGCGCTCGTTATTTGGGCGAAGTCGCGCTCGTGCCGTTTGATTCGCCGATTTCAAACTCCGGTTTGATTTATTACAATACCTTATTCGATGAGAATGCATCCTGCCACATTGCGTTAGGTAACTCCTATCCTTTCACAATTGAGGGCGGAACTGCCATGAGTGCTGAAGAACTTGCTCAGAATGGTTTTAATAAAAGCTTAATCCACGTCGATTTCATGATTGGCTCAGCCGACATGGAAATCGATGGCTTATCTGACGACGGGTCGCGCGAGCCTTTGTTCCGCAAAGGCAACTGGGTCTAAACACCGCAAGTCATAGCCTCACAACAAGAAGACCGCCAAATCGGGAGAATAGGCTCCTTAACATGGCGGTCTTTTTAGATTAATGCTCTAGGCGGTTGTTGTACGAATAGGTCTTGACAACAGCAGACTCTTTAAGTATCCATCTGCCTTTCTTCCATTTCCATACGGAGGTAACGTAGCCGAGTGTATCCGCGTTGGCAATACCGGTAATTCGCTGCACACCCTTCAGCTCACAATTGCCATCGCCCTTCTTATCCACTGGTATCAAGAGGCTGTAGGTATCTACGTTGACAATAATCGGTTTGACGACCTTGCCGTTTTGATACACGCCGAACTGCTCGTAGTCGTCTTTCCGGTCTTTAATGTCGATTTTGAACGATTTCCCGGTCTCTTCGATCTTCATTTGCACCACATAGTTATCCTTAAACGTGGCGTAGACGCGTAGCGGCGCAGGCAGTGGGATCGCCGTCGGTACATTATTTTTCAGCGAATACATATAAAAGGTCGATAACCCGCCGCTTCCTCCGTTTTCCGCGGAGACGTAAATTTGAGGCAGTTTCTCCCCGATAAAATCGCAGAACTGCATGTTCGGATTATAGCCCCCTTGCAGAGGGATAACGACCTGGGTTTGACCTGGGCTCGTTACTACAATGAAAAGTTTGTCATAGTAAGGACTATTCATGTCCATCTTCGAACCGATGAGGGCCACATTATCCCGCACTCCATCACCGGTCACGTCAATCTCGCGGGTCTGGATGAGCTGCCCCTGCTGGGCAGGCGGTGGAGGGGATAGCTCTTCGTTATTTGCCGCTTGGACCGCGCCCTGTCCCCCGAAGGATAGACAGCCCAGAAGCAGGCCGATCACCGCTGTGTACAGGGCTATTTTAGCGCTTTTTTGAAACATGTGAATCATCATACTCCCTTAATCTTGGATTTGAATACGGCTTATTATTTCAAATTTTTCCAAGATGTATGCGAGAGTCAGATGTCTTACAAAATAGGAGGCCGACGATATTTCGTCGCCTGCTCAAAAGCATACGCCAAGGCCAGCAGTTTTCCCTCGCTGAAAGCCCCTGCGGAAAACATCACGCCCATCGGCCCTTCAGCTGTATAGCCGGCAGGTACGTTCAGCAGCGGATAGCCTGCACGAGCAGCAATGTCATAGCCTTCATCGCCAGGAAAAAACAGCGCATCCAACTGATGCTCTGCGAGCACAAGATCAATGCCGCGGGCACGGGTAAGCTCCTGATAATGAGCCAAATTGCGGAGATATTCCTCCTCCGTCAGCGTACCGCTTGTTTCTTCCGACCAAATCAGTGTATTTTGTCCATAGACCAGAGCCTTCTCTGCGTGTTCGCTATTAAATGCAATGACCTCCTGTAAAGCATGCACAGGGACAGAGGCATCGAGCTTGGCTAAATAGTCGTTGAGGTCCTTTTTGAATTCATAGCGCAGCACCTCATAATTCCATTCCGCCTGCTCGCATGGAAGCGATACAGGGTCAATCACAACCGCACCCTGCTCACGCAGCACATGGATGGCATTTTCGGCAATAAGTCGCGCCTCGTCATTCAAATCCTTATAAAACCATCGGGGAATGCCGATTCTTGCGCCTTGAAGGCTTTTGGCATCGAGAAAGGTTGTATAGTCAACCTGTATGTGATCGTTCTCTTCACCGGCCAGACTCAATGGGTCCCGTGCATCAACGCCAGTCAGCGCGCCAAGCAGCAGTGCCGCATCGGTAACTGTTCGTGTCATCGGCCCCGGCGTGTCCTGCGAATGAGAGATCGGAATGATGCCGGTACGGCTGAGCAACCCCACAGTCGGCTTTAGGCCGACCAAGCTGTTATGATGAGCAGGGTTCACAATAGAGCCGGATGTTTCCGTCCCGATTGCTGCTGCTGCAAAGCTGGCTGCGGTCGCAGCGCCGGATCCTGAACTGGACCCGCCAACCTCGAACCGTCCCGGGCCATATGGGTTCAAGACTTGCCCGCCTCTGGAACTATAGCCCGATGGCATCGGCCCAGACATGAAATTGGCCCATTCCGTCATATTTACCTTTCCTAGCAGTACAGCTCCGGATTCCCGCAGCTGGGCGGCAATGAAAGCATCTTCCGCTGCAATTGATTGCGCTAGGGCCAATGACCCCGCACTCGTATGCATGCGGTCACCTGTATCGATATTATCTTTAAGCAGGATCGGGATGCCATGCAGCGGCCCTCGGCTTCCTTGCTTTTGGCGTTCATCATCAAGCTCTTGCGCAATTTGGAGCGCATCCGGATTGATTTCCAATACTGCGTTAATGTGCTTGTTGTACTTTTCAATCCTTTTTACATATAAAGCAACCAGCTCGGCAGCACGGATTTCACCCTCTTCCATCGCTTTTTGCAAAGTAGTGATATCGGCTTCTACAATCCAATCCTCCGGTTTTTTCAGACAATTTTGATCGCCTCCTGTAAGATTCGAGACATGACTACCTGTGTTATACTATACTCTTTGTGTGGGTATTTTTGGAATACATTCCAGCGGGTCTTTTCCGCTCTTCTAAATAAGGCAGGTGATCCTCATGCAAGTGATCAAACGAATAACGGACAGCGATATGCTGGGCGGCGAGCCGCAATTTATGGATCGGGTATCTCGCTATGCGTCGAGGGGCATTTTGATCGATAACCAGATGCATGTCGCGATGATGTACATGTCAGAGTCTGATCTGTACAAGCTGCCTGGCGGCGGGATCGAGAATAGCGAACAACCGGAGGCGGCCTTTTTACGTGAAATCAAGGAAGAAACCGGATATGGCGCAGAAATTACGCATGCGTTAGGCATTATTGAGGAGCATAAGAACCGCAATGGTTTTATGCAGCTTTCCTACTGCTATATAGCCAAAGCGCATCATCTTTCCAGTGCGCCGACGCTTACGGAGAATGAGCTGCGGCTGGGAATGTCGGCAGCTTGGATGACGCTGGATCAAGCATTAGAGGCAATGAATGATTCTCTGTTGAAATGCCATCGTTATTCAGCTAAATTTATGGTTTTACGGGATAGAACCATTCTTGAACATGCCATTAACCTTCTCACCGGACAAGGTTTTGCGAATGAAACGTATTTGAATCAGTGAGGTGTTTTTTTGAAAATCGACCGTTTGCTTGCCATTACCATGCTGCTATTAAATCGTAGAAGAATAAGCGCCAAGGAGCTCTCGGACCGTTTTGAAGTGTCTTTGCGAACCATATACCGGGACGTGGAAGCCATTAATCAAGCTGGGATCCCTGTCGTATCCTTTGCCGGGTTAAGCGGCGGGTATGAAATTATGGATCAGTACCGGTTGGAGCGCCAATTCCTGTCGCTGGAAGAGCTGCAATCCATCATCGTCGGGCTAAAAGGGATCCGATCCACGGTCGGCGACCAGGAAATCGGCAACCTGCTCGATAAGGTCGGAGCGCTCGTGGCCAAATCGGAGCAAAACACGGCAGCCAGGCTGGATGATCAGCTCATCATTGATATGAACCCATGGCGCCGAGGCAGCGAGGATAAGGAAAAGTTGACAGTACTCCGAGGCGCGATTAAAGAATCGAAGCAGATCTCTTTTCAATATATTTCTTCCCAAAGTGAACAATCCGTTCGCGCAGCGGAGCCTATGAGCATCGTAGCCAAGGGATTTGGCTGGTATATGTACGGTTACTGCCTGCTTCGTCAAGATTTTCGTATTTTCCGGCTATCCCGCATGAAGGAAATTGAGGTGCTTTCCGATACGTTTGAACGAAGAGCAGAAGCTATAGAACCGTTCCACTACGGCTGGGGCAAAAGGGATCCCTCTACCCTGATCACCATGGTGCTGCATGCGCAGCAGAGTATTCAGGCGCAGGTTGAAGATTATTTCCAACCGAAGCAGATCGCTTATCAGGCGGACGGCTCCATGATGATTACCGCCCAGCAGCCGGATGAGCCATGGCTCCACAATATGCTGCTTGGCTTCGGTCCCGGCATGCGGATTCTTGAGCCCGCTCATCTGGCGGCAGCTATTAAAGAAAAAGCTGAAAAAATCGTTCAGCTCTATACCTAACACTGACACTATGATGTCAGTCATGTTTGTCTATACTGAGGGTATATCCAATCTAAGGAGGATTTCCCTATGTTTAAAACAATTCAAGATTTTGTGAATGAATGGAACAATGAATCCCAAGCGACACAGCGCGTACTCGACACGCTTACAGATGCTTCCCTTACCCAGAAAATAGCGCCGGACTTCCGCTCGCTCGGACAACTGGCCTGGCATATCGCCACAACGATCCACGAAATGACTTCTCGCATGGGCTTGTCCTTTGAAGCGCCTGAAGGCGAAGAGCATGCACCTTCCTCAGCCAAGACCATAGCCGATGCCTACCGAGCCCAAGCGGCCGCACTGACCACCGCCATCCAGTCCCAGTGGACAGATGCCAAGCTCGCGGAGTCCACCGACATGTATGGCGAAATGTGGCTCAATGCAACAACGCTGCGTATCTTCATCTCGCATGAAATTCACCACCGTGGTGAAATGATCGTGTTAATGCGTCAGGCCGGCTTGCGCGTGCCGGATGTATACGGACCAACCCGCGAAGACTGGTTGGAACGGGGCATGCAGCCGCTAGTTTAATGACGAACAACTCGAGCCTTGCGACCTTCCATCAGCTATAATGGAAGAAAAGTCCAAGGAGGAGTCATATGCACAATCAAACCGTTATCGTAACCGGTGCTAATTCCGGCATGGGACTGGCTACAACCGTGGAGCTCGCTCGTAAGGGCGCACATGTGATCATGCTGTGCCGCAGCCGGCAAAGGGGCGAGCAGGCGCTTGCCGAGGCACGCCGCCAGAGCGGCTCGGAGCAGATCGAGCTTATGCTTTGCGATCTGGGCTCACTAGCCAGCATACACGCTTTCGCTAGTGCCTTCCTCGCCAAGCACACGGTGCTGGACGTGCTGGTGAACAACGCAGGCGTTGTCACCGTGAAACGGCAAACCACGTCCGACGGCTTTGAAGCGATGATTGGCGTTAACCACCTGGGCCACTTCTTGCTGACCCGGCTCCTGCTAGAAGCCATAACCCGCGCCCCGCAGGGGCGGATCGTGAACGTGTCCTCCGGCGCCCACAAAATAGGGCGCTTCGACTTCGATAACCCCCACCTAACCCGGGGGTTCCGTGTGTGGAGAGGCTATGCGCAGTCCAAAATAGCAAATATTTGGTTTACGCGCGAGCTGGCCAAACGTCTGACCGGCACAGCCGTAACGGTGAATTCGCTGCATCCGGGAGCGGTAGGCACGAATATCGGTGTCGATCGGGACACCGGGTTCGGCAAGGCCGTGCATCGTATGATGCGGCCTTTTTTCCTAACGCCGGCGCAGGGCGCAGAGACGGCTATCTTTTTGGCATCCAGCCCGGATGTAAGTGCGGTTAGCGGCGAATATTTTTACAAGAAAAAGATCGCCCCTATTTCGGATAAGGCTAAGGATGATGCATTTGCCGGCCGTTTCTGGGCATGGAGCGAGCGGGAAGTCGGGTTAGATTCTGGAAAATAAGGGGAGAATAATCGGAGCTTACGATTCTGATGCACGGAGTGTGACTTCGATTGGACTTCTTTCATAGTCAGGAATCGCTTACTAGTGCTGAATGGGTGATGAGAGCCGTTGTAGGCTACTTTTTCCTGCTCATTGCCGCCAAATTACTCGGACAGCGTTCCATTTCCCAGCTTAGATTCCTGGACTTCACCATCGCTCTTATTCTGGGGAACATCGTCGCCCATCCGCTTTCCGATGAGCATTTATCGTTAACCGGCTCCATGATCTCCACCATCGTGCTTGTCATCCTGTACGTCCTCACATCATGGTTAAGTTTAAAGTGGAACTTTTTGAAGCACTTTCTGGACCCGGCGCCTTTGAAGCTAATTGAGCACGGGAAAATCATGCTGAAAAACTTGCGCAGAGCCCGCATTTCTGTGGACCACCTTTTTTCTGAGCTGAGAAAACAACAAATTGAGGATATCAATAAAGTCGCCCTTGCCCTGTGGGAGCCGGGGGGAATCATTTCTGTGTTCCTTGAGCCACAATATCAACCGGTTACGCCCAAGGACATGTCCATCCCCACGTCCTCCTTCTCATTGGTAAAACCGATCATTGTCGAAGGTACGACGAATACTGGCATGCTGGCTGAGCAAGGGAAGGACATGGTGTGGTTAAAGTCCCAGATTCACGCCGCACATGCTGATTTGGAGAATGTCGTGCTAGCCACCATTGATGATCAAGATCAAATACGGGTCTATACGGAAACGGTTTCGAAAGAAAAAGACGAGCTAACTCCTAACTGAGGGGTGTTCGTCCTTTTTTTATTTTCGGGCTGTTCACCTAGCCGCACTATTTACTTTTACCACCGACAATGGTATTATTTAATTACGTAATTACGTATTTAAATAATTAGATGAGGTGATCTTTATGACTACACCAAGGGATTATGGAGCCGAACTAGATGAGATGCGCGATCAACTGAACAAACTGCAGCAACTTATGGAAGATTTCATGCCTGTAAAGGAACAATCAGGCAGGATCATCAAGCAGCACTTGCAGCAGGAGCAGGCGCAGCACTCGGACAAAGAACAAGGAAGAGTTTACTACTCAGGGCAGTTCCAAAGCGGGCAATCCCATTATCGGTGGGAGCCCCAGGAGAGAGAGGCGGATCAGCTTCTAGAACTGGATGGCGATAAAGCTGCCAAAATCCTTGCCGCTTTAGGACATAAGCAGCGCTTGGATATTTTAAGAACGGTTTTGCAGGAGCCGCTAACCGGTCCTGAGCTCGTCGAACGCCTGAACATGGGCACAACGGGGCAGCTTTATCATCATATGAAGGCCCTCGCTGGAGCCGACCTCTTAGTGCAGGAGGAAAGAGGCGGCAAATACGCCATCCCTGGTCATCGTGTGCTTCCGCTGCTGCTGCTCCTTGCAGCCACATCGGATTTCATGGATACCAGCGACTACTTGGATATGTACGAGGTTCGAAATGATGCGCGTTCCTACTTAGGGGATTCACCCGACGCCAGCGCGTCCTTCGATCCGCATTATCTTCTATGGGCCGTGGTGGAGAACAGCCTATTGGAGCACCTGCACGGCACCTGCACGGAGGTTCGTCTCTTCCTGCACCGGAACGGCAGCGTAACCGTCGCCGACAACGGCCGGGGCATCCCCGTGCAAGCACTGCCGGACCAGCAGCCTCGCGTGCAAGCTGTGCTCACGGATATGAGCCGCCTAAGCGCAAGCGCTTCTTTCCTCGCCCCCGGCGGTGAAAAGGGCATCAGCATGCCGATCGTCAACGCACTGTCCCGCTCGCTAACGGTCGAAATTCGCCGTGACGGCAAAGTGTTCGAGCAGCACTACAAGCATGGCATCCCGCAAAGCGAGCTGCAGACGGTCGGCATCACCAAAGAGACAGGGACGAGGTTAACGTTCCAGCCGGATCGGGACATTTTTGATAAAAGCTTCGAACTTCCTGTGCTGCAAAAACAAGCCGCCGAGCTTTCAGCGCTGTATCCGAAGCTAAAGCTACAGGTACTAGTCGACTAAACTCAGCGGCCGCTGCTATTAATGCGAGAATCGTTTCTCTATTTTCTTACTTAACACCATGGAAACTCCTACGAATAGAACAACATAGAGAAGCCGGAACGGGTTCTCTATGAACCGGTGAATATCATAGCCGATAAAAGAAACCGACATCACCATAACCGCTTTGCCAGCGAGAACAGCTACCAGAAATGAACGAAATCTCATCCCTACTAACCCTGCCGCCATATTGATTACAACGAATGGCCCCACTGGAAAAAGACTGAGCAGAAACACATAATTAAAAGCCTGCCGGCGAGCCCAAACCAGGCTTTTCTGCACCTTAGGCTTTTGCGACCACCGAACTAAATAGGGGTGGCCGGCCACTTTTTTCACAATCGCAAACGTCACCAAGCAGCCGCCCACAATTCCGATCCATGAGTACAAAAAGCCGAGCCACAGTCCATATACAGCTGCATTAACGCTAATGATAACAAGCGTCGGCAGAGGCGGAATGAACGATTTCATAAAAGGAAGAAGAAGACCGGGTAAAGGGCCCAGTGATCGGTATTTATCGACCAGCATGGCCAAATTCTCTTCCGTCATATAGGACAGAAGCTCTGTCAATCCCATAGGGGACACACCTACTTTGCTGGCAGTAATGAATGGCGGAGGCGCCGCCGTCTATAGCATGATAGCACATTTTGTAAGATAGGAGCACGTTTTGGGAGCAAGCACCAACAAGGAAAACAGGGCTGTCGCAATAGGTCAGGAATGACCTGCTGGACAGCCCTTTTCCAACTTTGCAAATTTGGACAAAAAAAGCCCACCGAATCCGTGTAAACGGTTACGATAGACTTTATGTTTTCTTGTCGATAGCCCCCTTACGATCCGATACACACTGCTCCCATTTCTGCTCTACTTCCTTAATCATGGGGTGCAGCATATCATACATCGCAGCTATCAGCGAAAACCTTTGTGAAAAATGCTCCAGCGATTCCTGCTGCTCGGAACTGCAGGTTTCAATCTTGGGGATCTCTTGCACGGTTTTCTCCGCCCATTTATGAAATAACTCCAAATCCTGCACGATTTTGCGAACGTGATTCAGACTATAGCTTTCAGAAACATAGTAATAATCTCTTCGGTCATTATTAGAAGGCATCTTCTTGCACATGCCCATTCTTTCCATATTGCGTATTTGAATGCTGACAGCGGCTTTGGTAACGCCAAGTTGTTCTACAATATCCTGTAAACTAAGGGGGCCTGTAGCGAACATAAGCTGCGCAAATATTTTCCCAACAAGCGGGCTAAATCCTTTTTTTTCATAATTCAGTGACATAAAATCGCTAATATTTTGCTTCCACTCAGAGAAAGTCTGTTCATGTTGTTCCATCCCTTACTCTCCCTCTCTGTGAAAAATTTAGATACCACTGATAATCATAGTCAAAAAAAAACGGTCAGTCAACTTTAATGTCGAAATATTGACAAAAATCGATTTTGTGAACATTGTGTAAACTTTCACAATGTACAATTGACAATACAGTTGCACGGATTTATATTATTATCATTAACAACGTTGTTAACGATAAATACTAACGTAATGTCGTTAGTGGATTTTTATTTTTATATATCCGAAGGAGATGTTCCAAGTGAAAAAATCATTCAAACTTTTAACAACAGGCACACTGGCTGCCGCGCTTCTGCTGTCAGGTTCTGCCCTGACTGCAGGCAAAGCTTTCGCTGACGAGGCCGTTCCTGCAAAAGCGACTTTGCAAGCAAATTCTTTTGCAAGCCAACTCATCAACTATCATTTATCCATTCTTGCTAAAGATGCCGCTCAAGCCACAGGCCAAGACGAGGACGATATTAGAGACGCTCTTGCTGTTGGCAGCACCTTGCCGGAAGCAACCGGAGTTAGCAGCGCTGATCTGCTTACTGATTTGACACCTATCATTACTTTTGATTTACATAAAGCACTCAGCTATGGGCTCCTTTCAGATGACGAAGCTTTAGCCAGTGAAACAGCTCTTAATGAACAGTTGGGTTCCATCTTAATAACGAAAGGTGATAAGCTCCCTTCTGCTGACAGCAACGCAATCTTGGCTCATCTTGTCATGAATCGTTTGGACAATGTCGTGCGGGACACAGCTAGCTTTGCGAGAAAAGATCAAAACGACGTTTCGGATGATCTTCGTCAAGGTAAAACACTCGTTCAGTCTGCAGCGTCTTTAGATCCAGGTGAATTAAAAGAAGATTTGTTGAACTTGCTTAAACAAGATCTGCAATTCCAGGTCTCCACGTATGGAGTATCTCAAGCGGATGCTGATCGTTTCTATGCACTAGGCGCTGGTAAACTCTCCGAGATCATGAACACTTCTGGCTATAACCCTGATAGTGTGAAATCAGCAGCTATCGATTTGAGTAAACTTGTTGCTAACCGGATTAGCCATGTTGTTACGGATACTGCTTTCTTCGCTAAAAAAGATGAGAAAGACGTTAGGGAGGATTTGCTTCAAGGCAAAACTCTTGTCGCTTCGGCAGCTAACTTAGATGCAGGCGAATTGAAAGAAAAAATCTCGAACGTAATTCGACAAGATCTTGATTTCGTGGTGGCTATGGGTCATGCAACGCAAGAAGATGCTAACAAATCCTATGCGGAAGCTGTTTCTAAAATCGCGAATATCATTAATACGCCTGGTTACACTCCTGAATCTGCTGCAGTTCAGGCGGATCTGCAGAAAGTAGTTCAAACTCGTATTGATCGAGTGATCAATGATACAGCTGTCTTCGGTAAAAAAGAGGAGAGCGATGTCCGTGAAGATCTTCGCCAAGGCAAAACGCTTGTTGCTTCAGCAGCAAGATTGGATTCAGGCGAACTGAAAGACAAAATTTTAGGTCTTCTTAGACAGGAACTTGATTTCCAAGTTACATTGCATCGTGCAACACAGGAGGATGCTAATAAGTCTTACTCCGAGGGTGCATCCAAACTTGCGGATATTATCAACACGCCTGGTTACCAACCTGAGTCTGCTGAAGTTCAAGCGGACCTGCAAAAACTAATCGATTATCGCGTCAATCGCGTAGTCAACGACACTGCTGTTTTCGGTAAAAAGGAAGAGAAAGACGTGCTTGAAGATCTTCGTCAAGGTAAAACCCTTGTAGCTTCGGCAGCTAGCTTGGATCCAGGCGAGCTAAAAGAGAAAATTCTGAACGTCCTTAGACAGGAACTTGATTTCCAAGTTTCCATGCATCGCGCAACGCAAGAAGACGCCAATAAGTATTACTCCGAAGGGGCTTCGAAGCTTGCGGATATTATCAACACACCTGGTTACACACCAAGCAAGGCCTAATCAACTAATTTAAAAAGCTGCCCTCGCTTAGGCGAGAGCAGCTTTTTTTGTTTTGGAATACCTTAGGTCCGGCCACTGAACCCACCCCGCTCGAGCTCATGCCTCCAGCGGGTTCACTGCCTCATGCAGCAGCTTCTCCAGCTCGGTGGTGTAAGCCGCACGCTGCGTTTCATCCCAGCCGAAGCGCTCCGCCATGAAAGCGACCGCCGGCGCCTTCCACTGCCGTGCCCACGCGATATCGAAGAAGAGGGCCCCCGTGCGGCGGATGAAGAAGTCCGCCGGCTTTACTGCCATCTCGCATTCGATCGCGTACACGAGCGCAGCGAGCACAGAGGCTGGCATCCCCCGGCGCTCCGCCTCATCCCCGTACTGCGCCAACAAGGCGAACACGGCGTCCACGTTGGAGCCGTACCGCCGCGCCAGCAGCGCAGCCTCCGCACGAGTCAGCCCCAGCCGTTGGCCTTGGCTGACCTTGCCCTGCAAGAACGGCTCCAGCTTCGCGGAGCCGCCGACATCGCCGCCGGAAATCGGCAGCGTGCGAGTACGGCTCGGCGACAGCGCAGCCGCCGAGACTACTCCCTCCGCCACCAGCATGGCGGCGATTTTGTCCACGACCGTCTCCGCCATTTTGCGGTAGCCGGTCAGTTTGCCCCCGGCCATCGAAATGAGGCCGGAGTCCGACACGAAGATTTCATCGCGGCGCGAAATCTCGGAAGGATCTTTGCCCTCCTGATGGATCAGCGGGCGCAGCCCGGTCCAGCTCGACTCCACGTCAGCCTCCGTCAAGCCAAGGGTTGGGAACATCTCGTTTGCGGCACGCAGCACATACGCGCGATCTGCCGCCGTAATCCGGGGATTTACGATATCCCCGGTATAGTTCGTGTCCGTGGTGCCCACGTACGTTTTGCCGTCACGCGGAATAGCGAACACCATCCGCCCGTCCGGCGTATCGAAATAAATCGCCTGCCGCAGCGGGAACTTGCTCTGATCAAACACCAGGTGCACACCTTTGGTCAGGTGGAGCGTTTTGCCCTTCTTGGAATGGTCCATCTCGCGCAGCGTATCCACCCAAGGCCCTGCCGCATTCACAATCTTGCTCGCATACAGCGAGTAGGTTTTCTTACTGCTTAAGCCATCACCCCACAGCTGATCCGCTACCCGAACGCCGGCCAACTTGCCGTTTTCCACAATCAGCTCTTCCACTTTGGCGTAATTCACGGCCTGAGCGCCTAGCTCCACAGCCTTTTTCATTACCTCGATCGTCAACCGCGCATCATCGGTGCGATATTCCACATAATAACCGCTGCCCCTCAGGTCCTTCTTTTTCAAAAGCGGTTCATGCCCCAGCGTTTCCTGAGGACGGAACATTTTGCGGCGCTCCGCTCGCTTAACTCCTGCCAAGAAATCATACACCCGCAAACCTATCGATGTAGAGAGCTTGCCGAATGTACCCCCTTTGTAAAAAGGCAGCAGCATCCACTCCGGTGTCGTCACATGCGGTCCATTTTCATAAACAATCGCCCGCTCTTTGCCGACTTCCGCGACAACTTTCACATCCAGCTGCTTCAGATAACGCAGCCCTCCATGCACAAGCTTCGTCGACCGGCTCGATGTCCCCGCGGCAAAATCCTGCATATCAATCAACGCCGTGCGAAGCCCTCTGCTTTGCGCGTCCAACGCAATACCCGCTCCGGTAATTCCCCCGCCGATTACGATTAAATCAAACGTCTGCTCGGACATGGCTTGCAGCTTTTCTTTTCTTTCTAACCCGCTAAAATGATGTGTCATCACATTCGTCTCTGTCATCTCTGTCATCCCACTCTCTCCCTTCGAATATCAAAAGAAAAGACCACAACAAACCCAGCACGTTCTCACATGCAGGCCGCTGTGGCTTCTCCTAGTCTCCAGCCGAATATTAACTTGTAATATATATGATTGCCAAAATTATTTAAAAGCCATCGCGGCATCGACCGCTTTTTTCCAACCGCTATACAACTTTTCTTGCCGCTCCGCTTCCATCACAGGCCCAAAGACCTCATCCACCTGCCATTGCGCCGCGATCTCCGCTTGGTCTTTCCAGAAACCAACCGCCAATCCCGCCAAATAAGCTGCGCCAAGCGCCGTCGTCTCACTAATGACCGGGCGTTCCACCGGAACACCCAACATGTCGCTTTGGAACTGCATCAGGAAGTTATTCTTCACCGCGCCGCCATCGACCCGCAGCTTCGTCAGCTGAATGCCGGAATCATCCTCCATCGCCTGCAGTACGTCCTTCGTCTGATAAGCTAGGGATTCCAGCGTAGCTCGGATAAAATGCTCCTTCGACGTCCCTCGCGTCAACCCGAAAATCGCGCCGCGCACGTCGCTATCCCAGTAAGGCGTCCCCAAACCGACAAAAGCTGGAACGACGTACACACCATCCGTTGAATCTACACGCAGCGCATAAGACTCGCTGTCCTGAGCCGCTTTGATCATCCGCAGCCCGTCACGCAGCCACTGAATCGCCGAACCCGCTACGAAAATACTGCCTTCCAGCGCGTATTCGACTTTCCCGTTCAGCCCCCAAGCAATAGTAGTCAAAAGGCCGCTGCGCGAAGGTATCGCGTAATTCCCCGTATTCATCAGCATAAAACAGCCGGTGCCATAGGTGTTCTTGGCCATCCCTTTTTCAAAACAAGCCTGCCCGAACAAAGCCGCTTGCTGATCGCCTGCCGCGCCCGCAATCGGGATCGCTGAACCGAAAAAGAAGCTTTCCTGCGTATGCCCATACACCTCCGAAGAGGACCGAACCTCAGGCAGCATGGAAGCCGGGATGTCCAGATGGGCAAGAAGCTCTTCATCCCACTTCAGCTCGTGAATGTTATACAGCAGCGTTCGCGAAGCGTTAGAATAGTCCGTTACGTGTGCTTTGCCGCCTGTCAGCTTCCAGATCAGCCAAGTGTCCATCGTGCCGAACAGCAGCTCCCCCCGTTCCGCTTTCGCTCTGGCGCCTTCCACGTGATCGAGAATCCATTTGATTTTGGTCCCCGAGAAATAAGCATCTATTAAAAGTCCTGTACGTTCCCGAAAAAGATCATTAAGCCCCTGCGCCTTAAGCGCTTCACAAATTTCGGCCGTCTGCCTCGACTGCCATACAATCGCATGATAAACCGGCATCCCGGTGTGCCGATCCCAGACTACCGCCGTTTCCCGTTGGTTGGTGATGCCGATACCCGCGATCTCCGTCTGCTGCACGCCTGATTCCGACAAAACTGCCGCCATCACGCCCTGAATCGACAGCCATATTTCATTCGCATCATGCTCAACCCAGCCCGGCTTCGGAAAATGCTGCTTAAATTCCTGCTGCGCCGTGTGCACGATGCTCCCTTTTTGATTGAATAAGATCGCTCTGGAACTTGTCGTCCCCTGATCCAGCGAAAGAATATAGGAAGCGGCTGCTGCCATAGTGATACCTCCAAAAGTTAGGATCGTTGTTGATAATGCTGCCAAAGCTCGGTATTCGAGGTCGTAACAGCTGTCGCTCCGGCCCCTAACGCTTGCTCCACATCCCCCACGGAACGAATGAGTCCTCCTGCAAAAATAGGAATCCCCGAACGCTCCTTCACTTCCTTAATAATGTGCGGAATAATGCCGGGAAGCACCTCGATGTAGTCTGGCTGCGTTCGCTCCAGAAGCGTATAGCTTTTTTCAAGTGCGCTGCTATCGAGGAGAAAAAGCCGTTGAATGGCGATGAGCCCATTCTGTTTGGTCTTCGTGATAACTGTCCCCCGCGTAGAAATAATCCCGGCAGGACGAATGCTCTGGCATAGAAATTCAGCCGCATACTCGTCGTTTTTGAGCCCTTCAATTAAATCCGCGTGCAGCAGCAGTTTCTTCCCGTTAGCTCGGCCCAGATCTACAATATTTTTCAGCTGTCCGATATGGCTGTCCAGCAGCACGATATAGGTATAAGAGGATTTCAGCAGCTTCTCCAAATCCTTCATTTTTCGAATCGCCGGTAAAATCCGCTGTTCCTGCAAAGACAAGCTCATCATCTCCGCTCCTTCGTTCCTATGCGCGCCCCCTGCGGGTTAGACAACAAAAAAACTCACCGAAAGATGTACCAATTATATGCAATTGGCAATCCTCTGTGAGTCTCCTGTTCTCCGTCACATGTTATTAACTTACTTACCATTGTACTGACACCTGCTTCGCCTGTCAATGAGAACAGTGCCCATTTCAATTATGTCGACAGCGCCTTGCGTACGGCTAAAATATATTTCGATTGGTCGAGCGGATTTACGCCCCGCCGCCTTCGCTCCGCATGTACATCCGGCGGACTCGGCTGGTATCCCCCAAATGACGAAGTGATAACGCCTCTGCCTCCGGACATCGCGCTTAGTTTCACCGGATAATCCAACGAAGTGGCGACGGGAAGTCGCCCCTCCACCACAAACCGGTCACCGCTAAGCTGCGGCGGATCGAAGCTCGCCCGCATTTGCACCAAATCGCTGAGCACTTTCCCGCCATAAGCCTCCGGGACAGTAATGCGCACTTGCAGCATCGGCTCCAGCAGCGTCGTTCCCGTTTGGGCCAATCCTTGCATAAGGCCCATTGGCGTGGCGACGGCAAAATCGAGCGGATGGGTGTGCCACACATGGTGCTCGCCGAAGGTGAGCGTTACCTTGAGATCGGTGACCTCCCAACCGAGCAACCCCTGCTGGAGCGCCTCCGGCACGCGGCGCTCCACCTCGCTCTGGTACTGCGCCAGCAGCTGATCGGCGCGCACTTGCGACGTGTAGACGAGCCCGCTGCCGGGAGCTCCCGGCTCGATGCGAAAGCGCAGAATCGCCCAGCACGGCTTGGGCATCGTATAAGCGATGAAGCCTTCGCCCGCTTGTGAGGGCGTTTCTTTATAGATTACGGAAGGCTGATCGAATTTTGCGTGCAGCCCAAAACGCGAAGCCAGCAGGCTCGTCAAAATCTCCAACTGGATCGCGCCCATCACCTTCACATGCAGCTCGCGTTCCTCCTGCAGCCATTGGAGATCAAGCAGTGGATCTTCGTCTGTGAGCTCCTGCAGAGCAGCTACGAGCGCTGGGTACTGCGCATCGCTCTCCGCATGCACCTGCACGGTCAGCAGCGGCACCGCGAGCCGCGGAGCCGGCGGTACAGCGTCAGGGCGGCCCAGCACATCGCCGATCCGTACCTGCGTCAAACCGCAGACAGCCGCGATGTCGCCCGCCGCGACAAAGCCGATATCCTCGGCGCGGCGCCCGTCGATTTTGCGAATCTGGGTCACCTTCTCCTCCACGCCCCGCGTGGCATTGAGCACGGTGTCCCGGTTGCGGATCGCCCCCTCGTAGAGGCGGACGTACGCCATTCTGCCCATGGTCTTGTCCCGCTCGACCTTGAACACCACGGCCGAAAGCGGCTGCTCTGCGCTGCCGCTCGGCCCGGGCAAATAATCGAGGATGGCTTCCATCAGCTCCTCGATGCCAAGCCCTTTGCTCGATGCGCCCACGAGCAAAGGATAAGCCAACCCCTGCCGCGCGTATCGCTGCAGGGCAGCTTTTGCTTCGAGTGCCGGGATCGGCACGCCTTCGATGTAGCTCGCGAGCAGGTGCTCGTCGAGCTCGGACAGCTTTTCGACCGCTGTGGCCAGGTCGAAGCCGGGCGCGGGCACGCCCTCTTGGAACACGCTCGCCACGCCGCGGAACGTGACTTCGGCGCCGAGCGGAGCATAGATCGGCACCGCCATGCCCGTGAGCTGCTTCTCGATGTCGCGCAGCACCCTTTCTGCATCGGCGCCGACGCGGTCCATTTTATTCACGTACAGCAGAGTCGGTATCTTAAGCGACTGAAGCGCATGCCAGATCATCTCCGTCTGCGATTGCACACCTTCAACGGCAGAAACAATCAGAATCGCACCGTCCATCACCCGCAGCGAGCGCTCCACCTCCGAGAGGAAATCCACGTGCCCCGGCGTATCAACCAGATTAATGGAGGTATCCTTCCATGTAAAAGTAGTCGTCGCACTGCGCACCGAAATGCCGCGCTCCCGCTCCACGTCCATCGAATCCGTTTGCGCAGTGCCGCTATCCACACTGCCTAGAGCGCGGATTCGCCCGCTATGAAAGAGCAGATGCTCGGTCGTCGTCGTTTTGCCCGCATCCACGTGAGCGAAAATCCCTACATTTCTCCTCGGAATTACTAGGTCCTTGCCCTTTTCGTCGGTCATTGAAGTACTCTGCTCCTTCTATTTACCAGCCTTTGTCCCCCTATTATACTTGAAGAAAGATCACCTATGAATCTTTATGGCAAAAGTTATTCTACGCAGATCTATCAAGGAGACTATCGAAAAGACTTAAGGAGGAAAGCTGCTATGACAGACATCGCTCATTCAGAGGAACAAGATTCACCTGTTTCGACGCCTACTGCCATCCTGCTTCATAAGGAACATCCGGCCATCCTTGCGCTTTCTGAGGCGGACAGCCGGTTAGCCTGCCTCATCCGCCTTGTTGGCGAGCTGACTTTGACACCAAGCTCCACCCCCTTCGAGTCGCTGGCGATGTCCATCATTTCCCAGCAGCTCTCCGCCAAAGCGGCAGCGACCATCAAGGCCAGAGTGAAGCTTGTCGTACCGGAGTTCTCGCCTGAGCTGGTCCTTGCCGCAGATGAAGTTGCCATCCGGCAGTGTGGAGTCTCCTTCCCTAAGATCCGCTACATTCGCGATCTCAGCAGTAAAGTTATAGGCGAAGAGGTGCGTCTGGACTCCCTGCATGAACTGGACAACGCTGAGCTATTGAAGCAGCTTACGAGTGTGAAAGGCATTGGCGTATGGACAGCAGAAATGTTCATGATTTTCGCCTTAGGCCGGCCGGATGTCATGTCCATCGGCGATGCCGGCCTCCAGCGTGCAGCCCGCTGGCTGCACCAACTGGAAGAGCGCAAGGACGGCAACTATTTGGGGCAAGTCGCACCACCATGGGCTCCATACCGCAGCTTCGCTTCTCTCTATTTATGGCGAGCCGTCGATATGGGTTTTGTGGATTCCGGCCTTCCGGTGGAAGCGTGTTTGGACGCGTCGAACCTCGCGGAAGAGACGTGAAAGACCCGAGGCAACGTCTTATGCAGCGGTATAAAACATCGTTAGAGCGCACGACTGACTCACCGTGGTCTATGTAACGATGTAAAACATCGTTACATGCCTTTCGCCGCGCGCAAGTCAGGCTTTTCGCTCCTGCAACGGTGTGAAACATCGTTAGAGCGCACGACTGACTAACCGTGGTCTATGTAACGATGTAAAACATCGTTGCGTGCCTTTCGCCGCGTGCTACTCAGGCTTTTCGCTCCTGCAACGGTGTGAAACATCGTTAGAGCGCACGACTGACTAACCGTGGTCTATGTAACGATGTAAAACATCGTTGCATGCCTTTCGCCGGGCGCAAGTCAGGCTTTTTCGCTCCTGCAACGGTGTGAAACATCGTTAGAGCGCACGACTGACTAACCGTGGTCTATGCTACGATGTAAAACATCGTTGCATGCCTTTCGCCGTGCGCAAGTCAGGCTTTTTCGCTCCTGCAACGGTGTGAAACATCGTTAGAGCGCACGACCGACTAACCGTGGCCTTTGCTACGATGTAAAACATCGTTGCATGCCTTTCACCATGCGCAAGTCAGGCTTTTTCGCTCCTGCAACGGTGTGAAACATCGTTAGAGCGCACGACCGACTCACCGTGGCCTTTGTTACGATGTAAAACATCGTTGCATGCCTTTCGCCGTGCGCAAGTCAGGCTTTTTCGCTCCTGCAACGATGTAAAACATCGTTAGAGCGCACGACTGACTAACCGTGGCCTTTGCTACGATGTAAAACATCGTTGCATGCCTTTCGCCGCGCGCAAGTCAGGCTTTTTCGCTCCTGCAACGATGTAAAACATCGTTGCACGCCTTTCGCCGTGCGCTACTCAGGCTTTTTCGCCCCTGCAAAAGATGGGGTGCTATCTCAAACATTTTGCACATTACGCGCGCGTTAGCAGTGAAAATCAGTGTTAATGCGGTTCACTAGGGTAGCTAGGACTACTCCACAACCATTGAGCTTGTACTCACACTGCGATGCTCCCGCTCTTCACCCCAACCACATAAGCCCAAGCCCCTCACTTAACCGGCACCCGCAGCCCACGTAAATACGTCTGCAACAATCTCAGCAAACTTTCATCTCGCTCAAGCTCCATGCGGAAGCCATTTCTATGTTCAAGCGACGCAAACCCGTGCACCATGCTCCGAAATCCGCGCACGACATGCAGCGCATCTTCTTCGCTCAATCCATACGGCGCAAGAATCCGCAGCAAAAGCGACACAACCTCGCTGCCCGCCTCTTTCAATTCAGGATCCTCGTAGTCAGGCAAAAAGGATATGGCCTCGTATAAGCCCGGATTCTTTCTAGCGAAATTGACGTAGGCAAAGCCTGCGGCAAGCAAGGCATCGTCTTCCGCTTTGCCGATCACCGCCTCAATCATTGCGGCTTTGATCGATACCAGCCCCCGCCGGGAAAGCTGCATGCGAAGGTCAGGTAGACCTTTGATATGATTATAAAGCGACGGTGTTTTTACGTTCAATTTGGCTGCTAACGCTGCTAATGTCAGCCCTTCAACACCTTGGGTGTCGGCCATTTCAATAGCTGCTTGCAGTACATTTTCTGCGTCTAGTCCTGGTCGTTGTGCCATAGATGCCCCATCCCTTTTCTCTAGATGTTTGCTGCTGCCAGCTGAAACTTTTTAATGGCTTCCTCGATTGCGCGGTCAATCACCGCAAGAGGCTGCTCAATCATCACGCCGTGTCCGACTGCCAGAACACTAGGGGCCAGTTCCCTCAGCTTTTGCGCACTCTCCAGCGACACCTCTCTGTTCCAAGTAGCCATAGCTGGGAAAGGGAACCACAACTTCATCAAACCCGAAACCGCCACCCCACCGCGAACCTGGAAGGCATCCCCGGCGATCAAAGCCCGGCTGCGTACGTCGAGGAAAGCCATCGATCCAGGCGTATGGCCGGGAGCGGCGATAGCCTGAAGTGAGCCTACACGGTCACCCTCCTCCAGCAAAACATCCGGTTTCGTCTGGATCGACTTCGGAACGTCCCCCTTAATCGGCGAATTCGGTTCACCGGCTTCCAGCTCCTTATTGCCCGCCAGCAGCTTGGCATCTCTTCTAGAAATGTAGACCTTTGCCTGCGGTAGCACTTTTTTCAAACCGTCAAGCGCCCCAACATGGTCGCCGTGTGCATGTGTAAGCACAATGCGTGTAATTGGCTTACCGATGCGTTCAGCAGCCTCAAGAATCCCTTTGACACTGAATGGCAAAGCCGCATCAACAAGCGTTAATTCCGTTTCCTCCTCAACCAAATAACAATTTACCGGAAAAAATCTTGGCATAAAAGCCACTTGATATAAAGAGCCCTTTTGCGTCATTTTCATTCTGAACGCCTCCCAATTGCTTATTATATTAGTATAATAACTAATGTCGTTAGCTTTGTAAAGGGGCTTTGCCTAAACCTCATTTATTTCTCCGTTATGGTAAAATAAAGCTTATCGCTATTCCTAATCTTGCTAAAGTGAGGAACTCCCTATGAATGTTGAAACATTAGAGCTTTTCCGCACGCTGACTGAACTTCAGGCAGCTCCTGGTTTTGAACGAGAAATCCGCAAGTTCGTCCGCGGTGAAATGGAGAAATACACAGACGAGTTCATCCAAGACGGCCTCGGCAGCTTGTTCGGCGTCCTGCGCGGCGATGAAGCCGGCCCTAAAATCATGGTCGCCGGACATTTCGACGAGGTTGGCTTCATGGTGAGCGGCATCACCGAGCACGGCACAATCAAGTTCCAGCCCCTCGGCGGCTGGTTCAGTCAGGTACTGCCCGCACAGCGCGTGCAGATCATGACCGAGCAAGGGCCGATTATCGGTGTGATCGGCTCCGTACCCGTGCACTTGCTGGACGAAGCGGCACGCAGCAAGCCCGCAGACATCAAGACGATGTACATTGACATCGGCGCAGAAGACAAAGCCGATGCGCTCGCCATCGGCATCAAGCTCGGGCAGCAGATCGTGCCCATCTGCCCGTTCACGCCCCTGGCCAATCCGAAGCGGATTATGGCCAAGGCTTGGGACAATCGCTACGGCGTCGGCCTTGCGATTGAGCTGATGAAGGAGCTTCACGGCGGGCCGAAGCTCCCGAATATCCTGTACGCTGGCGCTACCGTACAGGAAGAAGTTGGCGTGCGCGGCGGACGCACGGCGGCGAATCTCATCCAGCCGGACTTGTTCTACGCGCTGGATGCCAGTGCCGCCGGGGATACGACCGGCGACCGCAATGCTTTTGGGCAGCTGGGACGCGGGGCGCTGCTGCGTATTTTCGATCCCACGATGATCACCCACCGCGGGATGGTCGAGTTCATTCTGGATACGGCGGAAACGCATAAGATTCCGTATCAATATTTTATATCGGCGGGCGGAACGGACGCCGGACTAGTGCACGTGCAGGGCAGCGGCATTCCCTCGGCCGTAATTGGCATCTGCGCGCGCTATATTCACACCTCCGCGTCGATCCTTCACGTGGATGATTATGCCGCAGCAAAAGAGCTGCTCATCAAGCTCGTGCAAGCGAGCGACCGTACAACACTGAATACGATTCATGCCGGAGCGTGATCGTTACACTTAACCCGCCTTTATGGCGGGTTTTTTCATGCAAATGTAGAACTCATGTTCCAATATATGGTATAATTAGCAGAATCATAGGATCATAGAAAGAAGGCTATTTATGACGTATATCATTCGCGAAGCAAACCCCCGGGATACCAAGGAAATCAGCACCTTTGTTTTCAAACGGACAGGCAAAATGATTTCCCCCTTGCACATTGAAAACAGGCTCCATTTTATGCGCGAAAACCCTGATGAATCACTCTATGTGTATGAAGAAGAGAATCAGATCCTCGGCACTTTAGGTTTTCGTATTCGCCAAGCCGACGATGCCGTCGTGAAGTTCAGTGAGATCTCCGTCATTTCTATGGAGGGAGATAACAACTGCGGAACAGCTGCCGATAAGTTAAAAAGATACGCCGAGCAGCTTGCCCAGAAGCACGCTTGCTCCGGGATGTGGTGGATCACAGGTTCAGAGAAGAATGGCGACAGCCGGAAAGCCAATGAACCGATTGGGTTTCATGAAACAGGATACCGATTCGTCAAAAGATTCCTCTAAAGGTCTGGGAATTTTACTACGAAACTTTGAGGAGTGATGATGATGTCAACCGGATTTAACACAGGTCCGTTTCCTAGCCAAAATGGCGGAGGTCTTTTTATGCTTATTTTTACCATTATGGCAGTACTTATTGGCGGTTTTATCTTATTCATGATCATTAGAGGGTTTCTAACATGGTCCTCCAATAATGCTTCCCCTATCCAAAATCTGGTCTGCAAGGTCGTGGCCAAAAGAATGCAAGTTAGCGGCGGCTCTGGGGATTCCAGCTCGAATACGAGTTACTATGCCACTTTTGAATTTGAAGACCGCCGCAGGTTAGAATTACGCGTAGGACGGGATCAGTTTGGTTATATCGTAGAGGGTGACGAGGGAATACTGACCTATCAAGGCACCAGGTTCAAAGGGTTTTCTCGCCAATTATCTTTTCAAACATAAGGAGTGCTCCAGCATGACACATCATCAGATTATATCCGCCAAAGGTCTCGAAGGTGCTGCCAAAGTAAGAGCTTTTTGCAAACAACTGCCCGAAGTCGTTGAAAAGGTTGATGGCTTTGGGCATATCACTTTCCGCGTGAAGGGTAAACCCTTCGTCATGATGGGGGAAACGGATGGCCAGCCTTCCACTGCGATCAAAACGAACTTGACGACACAAGAGTTTCTCCTCCAGCAGGAGGATTCGCCCTATCACAAAACAGCCTATATCGGTCAGCACGGTTGGGTGTCGATTCTCGATATGGACCGGGTTCCCTGGACGGAAATAACCGACTTAATCACGGAAGGATATGCCCGAACGGCACCAAAAAAACTGCGACAACTGCTCCAAACCGAATAGAGCATTGAAACCTTTACAAAAACTACGCAATTCGAAGGAAACCAAAGAGATCGCTAAAAAAGTCAGTAAAAATCTCTTTTTAGCAAATATTCTGAATATTTACAATATTATAATATTGGGCTATAGTTGTCTTAGGCAAACTTGAAGGACAAGCCTTACAGCCGGTAAGGCCCCCTAAAAGCAGCCACCTATTCTCAACTTAGGAAGGGGATAGTCCAATGGACCACGTTAGCGAAACATGCCCACTTTTCCTTCAAACGACGGAAGAAAAGGTGCGGGAACGGGTTACGTTCATCGGGCATGTGGGAATCCAGAGGCGGTAAATGTGAAAAGCGTTTATTCGAGGAAAGGATCCGTAACAACGTAAAGTCGTAATTTGCAACGCGAGTTGGTTGATTGGAGTGTGTGTAGGGACAATTGAATACCTTTAGTGAAACTTAGAGACCTCCGGTTATCATGGATAAGCGGAGGTCTCTATTTGTATGCCTTCCTTTATTCCTGCAACGACAGCCGCACGATAAAAACAGTCTTTTCCTCTGGTTTACTCTCTACGGAAATAGTACCGGCATGCATATCAATAATCTTCTTCACGATGGACAGCCCTAATCCGTTACCGCCAGATGTCCGATTCCTCGATTTGTCCGCTTTATAGAATCGTTCAAAAATATGCGGCAGATCTTCCTCTGAAATACAAGCGCCATTATTGGATATTCGGATGATTGCTTCTTTCCGCGTGTTTGCCACATGGACACCAATCGTTCCGCCAACTGGCGTGAATTTGATCGCATTATGAATTAAATTCGTCCACACCTGGCTCAGCAGGTCTTCGTCGGCCGTTAGGGTCACCGACTCCAGCTCAATGTCCATATCGATGCTTTTCTCTACCCACTGCGGCTCACAGGCAAGAATATGATTGCGAATTTGCTTATCGAGCCGGTAGCTTTTCGGTTCAAAGGGGTGATGCTGTGACTCCAATGACGATAATTTGAGCAAGTTATCGCTCAGTTTGGATAGTCGCGTGCTCTCAGCTTCAATGATTTCCAAATAATGCTTGCGTTCCTCAGGCGTGATCGTCTCGTTCTGCAGAGCACGCGAGAAGCCACTGATGGAGGTGAGAGGCGACTGAATTTCATGCGATACGTTAGAGATGAATTCCTGTCTCATTTTCTCCAACTGACCTAACTCCACTGCCATATTGTTGATGGAATCGACCAGCTCCACAAAAGGCCCATTGTGCGGATTATTATTGTCCACGGACACATTGAAGTCTCCTCTGGACATGCTCTTGATCGCAGCAATCAATGCTTGAAAGAACTTCAATTGCTCGCTGCGGAAGAACCTCCCCAAGCATGTCATGGTGATGCCCCAAAGAAACAACCCGCCGATACAGTTGATCAGTTGAGCTGCCACTTCCGGAGGGCGTTTATTCATGTAGCCGTACAGCCATTCGGTCCCGTAGAAGGCAGCTAGCCAATACAGGATGATGAGCAGAAAAATGCCTAGAGCAAACAAAGTTCCCCGCACCCGCTGGCCACGCGTCAGGTTGCTTTTGAAAGCCTTCCGCTCCACTCTCCTGCTCATGACTGCATGACCTCCATCCTGTAGCCAAGACCGCGAATCGTAGCAATGCGAAAAGCATGCTGCTCCTCCGGAAATCGTTCGCGGAGCCGGTTGATATGAACATCGACCGTCCGCTCATTCCCCTCATAATCGAAGCCCCAGATCTGCTCAATCAGCTGGTCGCGCGAAAACGTTTTGCCCGGGTAGCTCGCCAGCTTGTAGAGCAGCTCAAATTCTTTGAGCGGCAGCGTCAAGTTCTCCGAACCGACAGTGACTTCATAAGTTCTCTTGTTCATGCTGAGATCTCCGACCTGAACCGTTTGGGACGAAGCAATTTTATAGCGCTTGAGCAGCGCTTTGACCCGCATCGCCAGCTCCACAGGCTCGAAGGGCTTAACGAGGTAATCGTCTGTGCCCAACTCGAAGCCTTTGACCTTCTGCGAGGTTTCGCCTTTGGCGGTAAGCATAAGCAGCGGGATATCATAGTGCTCCCTCAGCTCCTTGCACAGCTCCCACCCGTCCATATTTGGCATCATGATATCCATAATTACCAATTCAACTTGGACCGTTTCGAGCAGTTTGAGCGCTTCGACGCCATCAGAAGCTTCGACGACATCGAAGCCTTCATTCAGCATGAAGACACGGACCAGCTCACGGATATAGGGATCATCATCTACGATCAGAATTGGCGCCATTTTATATCAAGCCTCACTTCATATTAGGTCTACTGCCTATCTCTTTCTAGCATACAGCAAAAAAGCGGTTTTAAACGAATTCGCATGACTTATGGCGATCCCGCCTGAACGCTTCTTTGGGAAATTCATTGCATGAAAGTAGCATAAGCGACTTTTATAAACTGAATTTAAACCAATGAGGGCTCTTGACGATGTAAGGGCTTTTTTTGGCAAAAAATATGTGATACATTTTGGAGAAAGTATCCGTTATGGGGGGATCTCACCGTATGCTCAATAACACGTATTCCGATTTTTTCATGCTTATGAGTGCGGAGGCCGAAGCGGCCTATCAGCAAGAAGTGTGCGCCGAAGGATACGCCGGATTCCGGCGCCTGCTCGACGGCTTGACCGAGGCGATTAAAGCCGCCGCAGATGCGGACATCCCGAACCTTGAGCGGGCCCTAAACAAGGCTGGCCGACTGTTCCCGGAGCCGGTTCAATTCAGTCCCTCTTGGGCATGCATCTGGGCAGAGCTTGGGGCTACCCTGGCTGCGAAAAGGCATGTCCTATCAAGCATTCCACCGGCTGAGCGCACAGGCGAATGGCAGGTTATCATGGATAATCCGCAGGTGGTTCAGGAAGTTGTTTGCTATCCCGGCCTAGATTTCCACGATGCCGCATACCTGTATGCGTATTTCCGTCCTCAACTGGAAAAGTCCGAATATATCCGCCTGCAGAAAATCCAAACGGTCATCCAGGAACTTGGGAGCTAGAGCACACTGCAGGAGAACTTGCGATGTTTAAAAACAAGAGAGGAGCCCCCATCCATGATCATTATGATCAACGGTGCTTTTGGAGCTGGAAAGACAACAACTGCCAATAAGCTGCTTTCTCAGATACCAAACAGTCTGATCTTCGACCCGGAAGAAATCGGCTACATGCTTCGCAAGCTGGTTCCTGAGGATCAGCGATTGGCTCATGAGCGGACGGATGATTTTCAAGACTTGGATTTGTGGAAAGTCCTTACCGTGAAAGCGGCTGACGCTTTAAAGGCGCAGTATAACAAGCACCTGATTGTGCCTATGACGATTTATAAACGGGATAACTTCGACTATATTTATCGAGGCTTCCAAGCCATTGATAAGGATATTTTTCATTTCTGTTTATTTGCTTCAGCGGAAACCCTGTACGAACGTCTAACCCATCGCGGAGATGAGCCTGGCGGATGGCAATTCCAGCAAGTGGCAAAGTGTGTTTCGGCTCTTCGCGATCCCCTATTCGGGGAGCACATCCAAACGGACTCCTTGGGTACGGACGATATTATTCGCATTATTTTAGAAAAAATAGCTTAACAGGGTTCACTTTGAAGGTGCGTGAGGAATGTATCTCACTTACGAGAGGAAGAATAGAAGCCTATTTTTGGGCTTTTCGAGGTTTGAGCAGCACCCATTCCACGAGGCAGAAGTTGATCAGCAAGCCGATCCAGATGTTCACTTCCAGAATGTCAGCGATCATTTGACGGGTACCGCCTTCAGGGAGATGGAACCCCCGCATAGCTGCATATAGCAGTATACAGAGCGGAACAATCAGTCTGGCGGATGTAGCAACAAGTGTAATGGCGTAGCTGCGAATCATCCAAATCCGATGCTCTGAGAATTGCTTGGAAACCGCGTACCGGAACCCTTTCCAGCTTGTAAACAGCCATAAGAGACTCAATGTTAGAAACGCCATGGCTTTTGTGAAGTTATCGATGTACACGGTAATGACGAGTCCTAAGCATCCACTCACCATCACGCTGACGACATATATGCGTCCTAAAACCCGGTGTCTGGCCGGAAAACGAGTACGAAAACGATCGCTGAATTGAAACAAGCCGCTAACGAGTGCAAGAAGTGCAGTTCCAATATGCAGCACGAGCACGGTATAGAAGAATGGAAAGTTCTCATTTAGCTCAACACGGCTATTGGCAGGATTTAATGTAACATAAGGAAACACCGCGGCAATCGCCACGCCCAAAATAATACATATAACGAAAATCGCCAGCTTCTTGCTCATGGTTTTAGCCCCCGTATACGGTCTGATGATCACTCCTCCGTTAGTGTAACTCCTTGATCTAAATGCTCTCTAAACATTTCCTTAAATATTTCTAAAATGCCTTATTTCAGCTTCGACTTCATCCACTTACACCAGGTTAGATCTGCTTCTACTTTGAGGACAGCTTTTCTTATGAGAACATAATTGCCGAACATAGGGTCTTGCATACCCAGTTCTTCAAGGGGCTTCTCAGACAGACATTTGACTCTCTCAAAGCTCTCCAGATAACTTACTTTCTTCTCTAAATAGTAATTCTCACGCTCAAGCAGCATTTTCTTAGCCTCATCTTTGTCTACAAGACCGATGCAGTATACTTTCAATGCAAACTCATCACGGGTCACCGGCGCGTCCGTAGGCTGCCCGATCCACTCCTGAAGTGCTTTTAATCCGTTAGCTGTTAACGAATATACTTTTTTATCTGGTTTATCTGACTGCGGGACATGTACAAATTCAACATACCCCTTTTGCTCTAGCTGAGCCAAGAGTGGGTATATTTGACTGTGCTTCGCCGGCCAGAAAGGCTGAATGTGGTGCATAAGCTCATAGCCCGTTCGGGAATCTTTCGATAGCAGGCTGAGCAAGCCATAAGAAAGGGTATTCATAGGGAACTCCTCGTTATGTCATAATTGACATATCTCTATATTGATAGTATGATGTTTTTCATTCAAATTATAGAGAATCCGGAGAGTAAGATCAATGGAGAGTGGAGGTACCAAGTGAGTAAAGATGAGTTACAGCAAGTCCGTTTTTGGCCGATCATGATCGCTATCTTCTTTGGATCTTTCGTTTCGATCCTGAGTATGAGCACCATTAATATCGCCATACCGATTTTGAGTGAACATTTTCATTCCGATTTGAGTAAAATCCAATGGACGATCACAGGATTTATGCTCGCAAGCGGTACGATCGCCCCAATCACGGGTTACTTAGGTGAGCGATTCAGCTATAAGCGTTTGTATGCTTTGGCTCTCGTAGGTTTTACTGTTTTTTCACTACTATGTGCGATTGCATGGGACGCTTCTTCCCTTATTGCTTTCCGTATTATCCAAGGGGCTTTCAGCGGTCTCATTATGCCGGCAACCATGACGATCGTATATCAAGTGATTCCACGCGAAAAACAACCGGTTGCGATTTCCCTTTGGTCCTTGTCCGCTATGATGGCGCCTGCTATCGGGCCTACTTTGAGCGGCTGGCTTCTGCAAAACTGGAGTTGGCATTGGTTATTCCTTCTTAATGTACCTGTTGGACTTATTGCAACTTATCTCGTATTTAAACTAATCCCTTTCTATCGTCTTTCTGTTCCAAAAAGATTCGATGCCATCGGTTTAGTCACCGTTGTCGTCGGTAGTCTATCTCTGCTCGTTGCTTTCTCACAAGGCCATGCGTGGGGATGGATATCCGGCCGTGTAATCGGCCTGTTCGCTACAGGTATTATCTTGCTCGGGCTCTTCATTTGGAGAGAGCTTAAAGCAGATTCTCCATTGCTGAATGTTCGTGTCTTGTCTAATGCGCGTTATTCTTTAACGCTAATCATTTCTAGTATTGTCACCATCAGCTTATACTCGGGAACGTTCCTGACCCCTATTTTCCTGCAAAATATTCAGCACGTAACGCCGCTCGACACTGGCTTGATCCTGCTGCCAGCATCCCTTGCTATGGCGCTCTGTATGCCGATTGTAGGTAAATTGTACGGCATTCTTGGTCCGCGCATTCTTATTTTTGTCGGTATCTCCTTGATCGCAATTGGAACATTAACGCTGAGCTGGCTTAGTGTCGACGTCTCACGCGGCTACATCTTGTTCTGGATGATCGTTCGGAACGTCGGGATCGCTTTTGCGACGATGCCAGCGAGCAATGCTGGTATGGAACAAATACCGCGGACGCTGTCCGGTCATGCAACGTCCATGAGCAACTGGGTGCGTAACGTTTTTGGTTCTTTCGCTATTGCTCTTTTCACGTCCGTTCTGGCGTCACAAACCGCGACTCACTCCAAGGATCTCGCTGCCAGCGGAATCAAAGATCAAGCCGTTATCGGCATGCAGTCCTTTACGATGAGTGTGAATGACGTGTATTTACTGGCTACGTTCATCGTGGTAGTTGCGCTGCCGCTTAGCCTTTTCGTGGGCAAACGGCCGATCGAAAAAGAGTCCCCTGCTGCAATAGCTGCGGTTATCAAGCCTGGAGCGGCTAAATAGTTAAAAAAAGTCCTTACCCATGCTGTGTATCAGACAGTCGGTAGGGACTTTTCTTTTTAGCTGTGATCTGGCTCGCTTCTAGTCCTGAGACGGCCTTTTGGGCTTTCTCAGCTCTTGGATGTGGCTACGTTGTACTTTATACAACGATTTGATGACTTTTATGAGCTGCAGCCCCTTCATTGTATAAAATACAACAATTCCACCAAAATGAGCCGTACAACCATCTTTAAGAAGCAAATGGTTGTATTAAATGCAACATAGCATGCTGCCGCAGCACAATTAGGCACATATGATTGTACAAAGTACAACCAAGAGGTGGCATGACACCGATTCAATTTAACTTGTTCAACTCTTCATCTCACACCACTCTCGCTAACAGGCATCCTTGCCGTACCTTTGTCGCTTGGAGTAGCCAATCCCACCGTCGCCACTTAAAACAGCTTCTCTCACATCCGCCGCTCTACCCAAGAAAAAAAAAAGCCTTCAGCCAAGGAATTCTCCCTTGAGCCGAAGGCTTATTTATTTATCCCAACACTACGCGGTCATCCGACAGCTTGCTGCCGCTGATTTGCTCGAACTCACCGAGCAGCTGCTCCACGGTGAGTTCCTTCTTCCGCTCCTCGCTCACATCGAGGATGATGCGGCCCTTATCCATCATGATCAGGCGGTTGCCCAGACGTATCGCCTGCTCCATGTTATGCGTGACCATAAGTGTGGTCAGCTTCATTTCGCGCACGATTTCCTCGGTCAATCGCGTAATCAGCTCAGCACGCGCAGGATCGAGCGCGGCGGTGTGCTCATCCAGCAGCAGTATCTGCGGCTGAGTGAACGTCGCCATCAGCAAGCTGAGGGCTTGACGCTCTCCGCCGGAGAGCAGACCCACCTTCGCGCGCAGGCGGCTCTCCAAGCCGATACCCAGGCGCTGCAGCTGTTCCAGAAATAACGCACGTCTGCGCGCGTTAGTACCAAAGCTGAGCCCGCGCTTCTTGCCGCGGGTATACGCCATGGCGAGATTCTCCTCGATCATCATTCGAGGAGCGGTCCCCGCCATGGGATCTTGAAACACGCGGCCGATCCAGCGGCTGCGCTCGTATTCCGGCAGGTGGTGGATCGTCTCGCCACTGATCGCCACCTCGCCGGCATCCGGCGTCATCACGCCGGAGATGATGTTCATCAGCGTCGATTTACCGGCGCCGTTACTGCCGATGACCGTGACGAAGTCGCCGGGCTTCAGGGTTAAGTTAATGCCGATCAGCGCGATTTTCTCATCGGCAGAACCCGGGTTAAACAGCTTGGAAACATTCGAGAGCTTCAGCATCAGCGGCCACCTCCCTTATTCATTTGCACGGCGCGGGCAATTAGCTCAGCGGAACGCCGTTTGGCGGTTGCCTTTTGCCTGATAGATCGCTGCACAGATGGCAGTACGAGTGCAATAATAACGATAATCGCGGTAATCAATTTTAAATCGGAAGCATTGAGCCACTCCACGCGCAGTGCCAAAGCTACCACGATACGGTACACAATGGAGCCAAGAACAGCCGCCAACGTCGCGCGGAACACGCTTTGAGAGCCGAAGATCGCTTCCCCGATAATGACCGAAGCCAAACCAATGACGATCATCCCGATTCCCATAGAGATGTCGGCAAATCCTGATTGCTGTGCAATCATCGCACCGGAAAGCGCTACTAATCCATTAGATAAGCTAACGCCTAGAATGGTCGTGTTATCTGTATTCGCTCCAAAGCTGCGAATCATGCGAGCATTATCGCCCGTCGCACGGAGCGACAACCCCAAATCGGTATGCAGAAACCCATCCATCAGCAGTTTAAACAAAATCACAACAATGAACCCCACCGCAATCGGAGAAATGGATGTGAACATTGTATCCGCGCCAAGCAGCGAAATGTTCGGTTTCCCCATAATCCGCATATTAATCGAGTACAGAGCGATCATCATCAAAATACCGGACAAAAGGCCGTTGATTTTGCCCTTTGTATGAAGCAATCCCGTACAAGCCCCTGCAGCGAGCCCTCCGGCAAAAGCAGCCACACACGCAAGCAACGGTGAATATCCGTGCGAAATCATAATAGCCGCGATAGCGCCGCCAGTCGTAAAACTCCCATCCACCGTTAAATCCGGGAAATCGAGAATGCGAAAAGTGATATAGACACCAAGTGCCATCAACGCATAAAGAAGACCCAGCTCGACGGCACCACTCATGGAATCCATCATGTTTTAACAACCTCCTATCTAAAAATAAACAACGTCCGCCATTCAGCCGGGTGGGAGAAAAAAAGAGGCGAACGAAAGTGTCGTCCACCCCTCTTGTATCCAATCCATTACTGAATGATGTTTTTCTCTTTGTCTTTCACAGCATTTTTCATCGCGTCAGTGACTTCAATGCCTTGTGCCTTAGCAGCTTTCATGTTCAAAATCAGATCCAGTTTATCAGGAACTGTTACTTTCATGTCCGCTGGTTTTTTACCGTTTTTCAAAATTTCAACAGCCATTTGACCTACTTGATAGCCATGATCATAATATTTGAAGCCAACCGTTGCAAATGCTCCTTTTTCCACGGTATCGCGGTCACTGGAGAAGAACGGAATTTTCTTTTCGTTAGCAATTTGAATGATGCCGTCTACGCCGCTAACAACCGTGTTGTCCAGCGTAATCAAGAATGCATCCGCGCGTCCGACAAGCGATTGAGCGGCTTGCTTCACTTCAGATGTATTCGTTACCGGTGCTTTAACAAGCTTAATGTTATGCTTCGTCAATGCTTGCTCGGCATTTTTAGCCATGATAACAGCGTTCGGCTCTCCTTCGTTAATAACAAGGCCGACCGTTTTCACTTTCGGCATGTTAGCCGCAACGAAATCCATTAATTGAGCGACTGCCATTGGGTTTGTATCCGATGCTCCGGAAACGGAACCGCCCGGCTTGTCAACATTCGTCACGATTTTGGCTGCAACCGGATCCGTAACGGCCGCAAACAGAACCGGCGCTTTTTTCACTTGCTGTACAACCGCTTGAGCGGATGGTGTTGCAATACCTAGCACCAGGTCGTTGTCAGCGGAAGCAATTTTTTGTGCGATGGATAAATTGTTTGTTTGATCGCCTTGCGCATTGTTGAAGTCAACTTTCAGGTTCGTGCCTTCGACGATACCGGCATCTTTAAGCGCTGCCAGAAAGCCTTGACGAGTTGCATCCAAAGAAGGATGTTCCACGATTTGCGAAATCGCGATTTTGTACGTTTTTTGCGCAGCTGCCGTTGCTGCTGGAGCTGTAGACGCGCCACCTGCCGCAGGCGCTGTTTCTGTTTTTTGACCACAACCGGCTACGACCATAAGAGCTGCTGATAATACAAGTGATGCGAGTGCTTTCTTTTTCAACCTAATTACCCCTCTCTTTTGTTCCCTTTTGACCAACTTGAACCCATTGCTCGCTCACCACTTTAACGCTTTTGCTCGGCAAAGTATGAAGACGCTGTCAGGTATTCAAGTGATACTAATTTACCATAGTTTAATTGGCTCGCGTGTTTCCGTCAATCGTTTTATCGATTCTGTTAATATATGGACGAGTATCCCTGGGATTACTGACGATAGAAGTCGCGAAGCATCTCATCCATGACTCGATTCGTACGTGCTCCCGTCCGCCCCGTGCTTGGGCTTTTGCCCACTCCTCTAAGCTCATCAACGACCATTCCGATCAAAGGCTGCTGTACATGAGCCGGATTGGGAATCGTAAATTCCTCCACGTGACCATCCGCCGTCTCTACACGAAGATCCCCGCCAAATGTCGAAAACGTCACTTTGCCGAGACTGCCCACAATTTCATTCACATCGCTGCGCTTGAAGCTGTTAAAGCTCCAAACCCCCATCCCCATGACACCGGATTCAAACGCATAGGCTGTTGTCACGATATCCTCGACTTGAAGCTGCCCGCTCTGATTTCTGGCAAAACCCTTCACTTCGCCGATCGGTCCCAGCAAATAGTCCAGAATGTCCAACGTGTGGCTGGCCAAATCGACGAAGAGCCCGCCTCCCGAAAGTTCAGGCTGTAAACGCCATGGCAGATCTTGCCCCTGGTCCTCCCGCAGCATTTGCAAATAAGTGGTGTTTACGAATCTGATTTCCCCCAGTACACCGCTTTCTAGCAGTTCTTTAATCTGTACAAATTTGGGCAAGCCTCTGCGGTAATAGGCCACAAAAAGCGGAACACCGGCCTCTTCGCAGGCGGCGATCATCTCGAGACACTCCCCATGATTTCTAGCCATTGGCTTTTCCACATAAACAGGCTTTCCTGCCTTTGCCGCCATCAACACATACTCATGATGAAAACCGGGCGGTGTTGCCACATAAATCGCGTTCACATCCGGATCATGGATCAGGGCATTCGCATCATCGTACCATTTGGCAACGCCATGTCTTCTCGCGTAATCTTCAGCCAAATGGCCATTGCGCCGCATGACGGCAACGAGCTCTGAGCCTGCCACCTTCTGTAAAGCCGGTCCGCTTTTTACTTCAGTCACATCACCGCAGCCAATAATTCCCCATCTTACTTTTTCCAAAATCGCATCCCTCCAGATCTTCGTCTGATTTCTAGCTTACTTATTCGACATTTGCGCTTTGCTTCCTTTGAGTTGAAGAGGCGCATACCAGGGAACTTCATTCCAAGTGGCACACTACATTTCGCCGAAATTGGCACTGTGTGAATACCCTCACGATTGCTATAATGTCTTAAAACTAAACCCTAACGAAGTAGGTGAGCAGCAATCATGTACATCCCATCCCATTTCGAAATAAAAGATCACAACCTCATGTACGAAATTATCGAACAAAATGGCTTTGCCACACTGATTTCTCAGCATCAAAACCACTCTTTCGCTACCCATTTGCCACTTATTTTGGATCGCACAAATGAGTGCTTATACGGACATGTTGCGCGTCCCAATCCGCATTGGAGGGATCTCGGACAGCAGGAGGTTTTGGTCATTTTCCAGGGGCCGCACAGTTATATCTCTCCCTCCTGGTATGAAACAAGCCAGTCCGTTCCCACGTGGAATTATGTGGCTGTTCACGCATACGGCCAAGCCGAGCTTATTGACGATGAGCAAGAAGTGATGGCCTCCATGCAGGGTTTGATTGCAAAATATGAAGAACCTAACAGTCCTTATGATTTAGGTTCTGTAGATCCCGCCTATTTGGCTGGACTAAGCAAAGGCATTCAGGCCTTCAAAATCAAAATAACAAGGATGGAGGGTAAGGCCAAATTAAGCCAAAACCATCCAGTGGAACGCCAAAAGCTTGTGATCCAGCGATTAGAAGCTCTAAATAGAGAGAATGAGCGCAAAATTGCCGCCCTGATGAAAGAAAACCTCTAATCTGCTCCTAACCGCCCCGGAAATTTACCGGCTGAACAAAAAAAGTGGTTGTGCAGATTTCTTCTGCCCAACCACCCTTATATTATTATTTCATGAATCAGATTACTCCAGACGGTTGAAGGTTATCCGTTGGCGATTGACGCTGAATGAGCGGGAATCTCACCGGAGGATAGAGCCTCCGCCTGCACCAACCCCGAATCCGCAGACAACTGCTCCTGCAGTTGAAGCTGCTGCGTAGCAAACTCGCGGTACATGTCATGCGACTCTAGCAATTCCTGGTGCGTACCGCTGCCTGTCACGACGCCTTTATCCAGGAAGATGATCTGGTCCGCATCAACCACCGTCGACAAACGATGTGCGATGACCAGCGTCGTCCGCCCCTGCATAAGGTTTTGCAGCGCTTGCTGCACAACAACCTCGGACTTGCTGTCCAAACTTGATGTCGCTTCGTCCAGCATCAAAATTTTCGGATCGCGCAGCAAAGCACGCGCAATCGCAATCCGCTGCCGCTGCCCGCCGGACAACTTGATGCCGCGCTCACCGACTTCCGTGGCATACTTTTGCGGCAGCTCTTCAATAAACGTGTCCGCATACGCCATCTGCGAAGCCAGCTTCAACTCCTCCAGCGTCACCTCACGCTGCAGCCCATAACAGATATTATCCCGAATCGTCCCTGCAATGAGCGGACTCTCCTGTGAAACATATCCGATCTGACTCCGCCAGGAAATGAGTGAGAACTGATCAATCCCATCCGCACCTAATGTGATGGAACCCCTCTGTGGCGAGTAGAACCTCTCCAACAGCGAGAACGTAGTCGTCTTCCCGCTTCCGCTCGGACCCACAATCGCCGTCACTTTGCCCGCTTCCATCGTAAAGCTTACATTTTTAAGGACGGACTCCCCTTCTTTGTAGCCATAGGTCACTTGCTTGAAGTGAATCGACTGGGACGCGTTCGCTACAGACACACCTGCATGCGGGTTCTCTTCTTCATAGTCCAGCACCTTGAGGATCGTATCCGTCGCTCCCATTGCTTTTTGCGCTTGATTGAAAAACTGCGTAATTTGCGTAATCGGCATCACAATTTGAAATAAATACAGCATGAAAGCAACTAACTGCCCCGCAGAAATCGCCCCCGAAGCCACCCGCATGCCGCCATAACCGAACAGCACGACAAACAGCATGAGCATGACAAACGTAACAAGCGGCGCCATTAATGCCTGAATCTTGCCTTCGCGGAGTCCGAATTTAAACAGCTTTTGAATCCCTGAACTTCCTTCCTGATACTCAATAGGCTCTGCATTCGCCGCCTTTACCAAGCGGATCTCAGAGAGCACGCGATTAAGCACCGAAGTAAAGCTTGCCGTCTCGGCCTGCATGCCTTTAGAGATTTTGAACATTTGCCGGCCTAGCGGAAATAGGATGAGGAAAGCCAGCGGGAACACGCTGAACATGATGAGCGTCATTTTCCAATCCATATATAGAAGTACTACAACCGAACCGACAATCGAAATGACGCCAGTTACGAATCCCGACGTATGCTCTGCAATTAGCCCTTTAATCACGGCAGTATCGTTCGTCATCCGGGAGATCGTATCCCCCGTCTGGTGGTTATCGTAATATCCGACTGGCAGCACCAGCAGCTTTTTCCACAAACGGTCCCGAATGCCTGCCACCACACTCTGTCCCGCATAATTCAATAAGTACACCGATACGCCGGAGGCTATAGCCGACCCCACGAATGCGATGGCCATGCCGCTAATCTGCATCCAATTCAACGCATCGATGGAGAAGCTGTCAACGACATTTTTCGTAAATAGCGGAATCACCAGACTTACCAATGTTGAAATAATGCTTAATCCTAATGCTATGCTTAACAGAAGCTTAGGCGGTTTCGCCTGCATGAGCAAGCGGACGAAGCCCCGCCAATTGCTCGCGCCCTTAGGCGCTTCTTTCCTTGTAACTGCCATGTATCTCTACTCCTTTACCCGATCGGACGTTCATCCGTCTTGTGAATGATCTTTTCAGTATCTCTTTGCAAAAAGAATCATACACCTGTATTTTAAACGGAATATAAACGGGAACGAATCGGTCCGCAGATGTAGAGGGGCTGTTAGCATGGGACTACACCTTCACCGTGGCCTGCTCCCGATGCCAAGCTATCGTCTCCTTAAGCGCCGTACGCAGCGGCGTTGGTCCCGCTTTCTCTCCAAAACGCCGAATAAACTTGCTGCAGTCCACATCGAATGGCTTCTCGAATTGATACAGCATTTCGATCACTTCCCTAGCCGCGGGTATAAACAGCCCCCCTAAGCGGAGCATTCCCCGGCCCATCGTACCAATACGCGGAGAATGCCCTGCTGCCTCGTAGGCTAATTCCGCGAATTGCCGGGTGCTGACTGTCTCTGCATGCGGGACATGCCACGCTTGACCGAAGGCATCCTCATGCTCGCTGAGCGTCACCAAAGCCCGGCCAAAATCATCGATATACGTAAAGGTATGCGGCGCGTCCAGATCACCCAGCAGAGAGCAGGCTTTGCCTGCCGCAACTGAAGCGAAGAAACGAGCGCCCACGTAGGAGTTGTTCACATAGGGCCCGTAGAAATCAGCCCCCCTGCCGATCGCTACTTTCACCGTCCCTTTGCGATGTAAATCGAGCAGCCCTTGTGCTATCTCGGCCCTTACCTTTCCTTTCCGAGTGTCTGCCTCATACGGAAGCCCTTCGTGGATTGGCCCGCTCACATCGCCATACATGTAAAGGTTGTCGCCCATAACTAAATTTGCCTGATGATACGAGGCTGCTTCCGTAATGTGGCCCATCAACTGCTGAAACAGTCCCTCCCACCTGTGATACGGGGGCTGCGCGCATTGAAACACGTTATTCGCCCCCTGCAGGGCAGCCCGCGCTCCAGAAGCCGACATAAGATCGGCCTGAACGACCTCTACTTCAGCAGGGACATTCGCCTTACCGGACGAATTCACGACCCGGACCCGTTTCCCTTTGTTCAAAAGCTCTCTCATAACTGCCTTGCTGAGCGGCCCTGCTCCTAAAATGACCTCCATGCTCCATCCTCCTACTCCTTCATCACTGCAATGACTGGCTTATAAAACAAAAATAAACCCTATAGCAGCTATAGGGTCAATACGCTTTTTACCGGAATTTGCAGATCGACAATAAAGTCATCCGTATTCCTCATATGGGTAAAATCAATCAAATACCGCTCCAACACAGGACCGTTTTCCGCATAACCGTTCAGATTCATCCAATCCCTCAAACGTTGATACAGCCCTTTGCACGATACTTCATTTGGAAATCCCGCATAAACGGCGGAGATGTAATCACCACCCGGCAGCCACCGGGTAAAAGCAGGCTCCTCTGCGGCTGGCTTGAGCGGCACACAGACTTCGATATCTGAATCATTGCGGTCGAACGTCAGCAGATCATCATGATAAATCGTCAGGATGTGCCCATCCGTCGTAAACCCGTGTTCTTTAACGCGGTCGATCAGCGCCATGAACCGAATGATGGATGTTTCCATGCCGCATACGTCACGCTTGCGTTCAAATGCAACGAACCGATCAGGGTAGGTCTTCAGCTCGACAACGACTTGTGTGTGCTCAAAGGCCTGAAGAAGCTGCTCATGATCTTCCAAAAGCCGCAGCCGTTGGTCAATATTGCCGACTATTGTCCCTAGATCGAGAATCGCTTGCTGCGCTTCCGCCCGCTTAACATGGAGCAGTTCGGGGATGATCCTCCCGCTTTTGCTTCTCAGCACCTGGCCGATCTGCTCCAGCGTGAACTGCATGCTTTGTAAATCCTGAACGATTTTAATTTGTAAAATATCTTGGCTCGAATAATACCGATACCCATTCTGACCGTCTACCCGGTGAGGTTTAACAAGCCCGATTTTGTCGTAAAAATGAAGTGTCTGGATGGAGGTCTGACAGATCTTGGCTGTTTGTCCGACAGTATATCCTTCCATGCTAGGCGCGACTCCCTTCGTAACAGCAATTATGCCTCCGTTGAAATCTGCCAAATCACACCGAAAGGATCCTCCAGGCGGCCGAACATCGTCCCCCAGAACATGCGCTCAAATGGCATCTTCACCGAGCCGCCGCGGGATAGCGCTTCGAATATGCGCCGTGCTTCATCTTCCGTTCTAAATTCCAGCGTCAAATCCATGCCGTGTCCTCGATCCACCGTTTCCGCACCTGCATCCGCCATGAAAAAACGCAGACCAAGCGCATGAAGCTCCAAATGCATCACGCGATCCTTCATCGATTCATCAGCACCAGGCATTTCTGCGAACGTTCTAAGGCTGACAATTTCACCGCCAAAAGCTTCTACGTAAAAGTCCGCCTGCTTCCTTGCATTGCTGCTGTACAAATATGGTGTTAGCGTTGCCATGCTTATTCCTCCTATAGGGTTTGGTCGCTTCTAGTTGATCATACCATGTTCTCCCGCAAAAATAAGCTATCCCCCTGAAACCGCCATCCACGCAAAAACACGCCGATCTATCTAATAATCAACCCTACACAGCGCCGCCATAGTGCTTGGGAAGTTCCAGTAGAGTGATGCGTGCAGGCTCTGTGCCTTCTTGCAGCTGATTTTGTTTTTACTGTTTCTTTCTATACAATATGAGGGTAAGACATTTCTATAGATGATTTCGAGGAGGTATTTAGATGAACACTTTTACTTTTTATAATCCAACCACGCTGCATTTCGGTCAGGGGCAACTCGAGAAATTAACGGCGGAGGTGCCCAAATACGGAAAAAACGTGCTGCTTGTTTATGGCGGCGGAAGCATTAAGCAGAACGGCCTCTACACCCAGGTTGTTCACCTGCTGAAGAGTATCGATGCTTCGATCTTCGAGCTCGGCGGCGTTGAGCCTAACCCAAGACTCACGACTGTGCATCGCGGTGTTGACTTGTGCCGCACCCAAAACATCGACTTGATCCTCGCCGTTGGCGGAGGCAGCGTAATCGATTGTGCCAAGGCGATTGCCGTTGGCGCCAAGTACGAAGGCGACTTCTGGGATATCGTAACACGCAAAGCGACCGCTACCGGCGCACTGCCGCTGGGCACCGTGCTCACGATTGCCGCTACCGGCTCGGAAATGAACTCCGGCTCCGTTATTACGAACTGGGAAACCAAAGAGAAGCTCGGTTGGGGCAGTGTGTTCTCCTATCCGAAATTTTCGATATTAGATCCCGCACATACAACCTCCCTGCCTGAGAATCAAACCGTTTACGGAATGGTCGACATCATGTCTCACGTATTCGAGCAATACTTCCATCACGGCGCTAATACGCCTATTCAAGATGGTTTCTGCGAAACGATTTTGCGTACTGTGATCGATACCGCTCCTCGTTTATTGCAGGATCTGAACGATCTTGAGAATCGCGCCACGATTCTTTACAGCGGCACCATGGCGCTTAACGGAATCCTCAGCATGGGGGTTCGCGGCGATTGGGCGACGCATAATCTGGAACATGCGGTGTCAGCCGTTCATGATATCCCGCACGGCGGCGGCCTAGCGATTCTGTTCCCGAACTGGATGACCTACACGCTGGATGCGAATGAAGCGCGGTTCAAGCAGTTCGCGCAGCGCGTTTTCGGCGTTACGACCACTGGTAAATCGGACCGTCAAGTCGCCGAGGAAGGGATCGCCGAGCTTCGCGGATTCTTTAACTCCATCGGTGCGCCAAGCCGCTTGGCGGATTACGACATCGATGACTCCACCATCGAGCTAATGGCCGATAAAGCCATGGTTTACGGCGATTTCGGGCACTTTAAGAAGCTGACTCGCGAGGATGTCGTTAACATTTACCGGATGTCTCTGTAGACCGGTAAATGTCATTTACAGACTTAGTGCTTCTGTGAAATAATCAAAGGGAATTTATCCCATTTCATGGAGGCTGATACACGTGAGTGAACTTCAGGAGCTTCATGTGCAAAGTCCGATTAAGAACCGGATCAGCACCGTCTTTCTTCCCGTTCGGAACATCGAGCGCGCGCGAGATTGGTATTGCAAGATGCTTGGCCTAGCTGCAGACGGGGAGATTTTGTTCGGTCATCTCTACGCCCTTCCGATGGAAGGCGTATCCCTAGTGCTCGATCAAATGCCCATGTGGGGCGGCGACAAACCGGACGGGCCGCCTGCGTATCAAACGCCGGCCTTTATGTTTCAGACGGATGATATCCAAGCTGCTTATCAGTTCATGAAGGCGAACAACGTGGAGCTTGTGACGGAAATTCAGGGTGAGCAATGGTTTGTTTTTAAAGATCCGGACGGCAACCTGCTCATGGTGTGTAAGTAGGCGAACGGGCATATAAAAGGGGCTGATCTTAAGTAGATTCATCTACTTGAGGATAGCCCCTTTGCTTTTGGAATGATGGGTTTCACCGCCATACCTCACTGAGAAGCGTGCCACCGTGACGCGAAATCTGAAACGCCTAATCTGCCAAATGGCTGTTTATGCAGCAAATAGAGGAACGTAGTTCCCTCAATCTGCGACATCGCTGTTTTTTGAGAACGCAGCCCTAGTTCTTTCATGTAAATGCTGACGGTACGCTCTGAGATGGATAGTCCATCTTTCCACAGGCCGCTCCTCGACACCTGCATAACCTTGCACATCTTCTCCACTCGAAATTCAGAGCGATGTGCTTCGATGAATTGGAACCTTAGTTCCTTTTTTTGCTGAAGATGTGCAATTAAAATCGCCAGTTCATCCTGCAGATCCTGATTCTCCCGCTCAGAAGCCTTAAGGCGTTCTTCCAGCTGACGCCGTTTCTCTGGGTTACCCACAGGCTCATTGTATCGTTGGGTTGCTCTTCCAAGGCGGACACCCCCTTCATTCGGACCAGCGTTCCTCGCGAGGACACCTGTCATGGCAACCGCAGCACCGTATAATCGCGCCACTCCTCCGGCAGCAATCGCTGATAAAGCGGCTGCAGGTACCGGTCATCGATCAGCAGCAGCACGCCGCGATCCGTTTCAGAGCGGATCAGCCGGCCCCCTGCCTGCTGCACTTTGTTCATGCCTGGGAAGACGTAGGCGTACTCGTAGCCGTTTTTGCCTGTGTCTTCGAGGTAGGCCTTGATCAAGTTGCGCTCCGGTCCCAGCTGCGGCAAGCCTACGCCAACGACAGCTACGCCGGTTAGCCGCTCACCGACCAGATCGATGCCCTCCGAGAAGATACCGCCCATCACGGCAAAACCAACGAGCGTCCCTTCCCGGCCGGACTGAAACTCGGCCAAGTAGCTCTCCCGCTCCTCTTCTGACATCTGCGCCGTTTGCACCAGCACGTGCAGACGACCAAGACCATGATCATCCTGCTCACCGGCAAGATCCGTAAAAGCCTCATACACGCTGCTCATGTACGCATACGAAGGAAAAAACACCAAATGATTGCCCGAATCATGCCGTGTCACCATGTCATAAATCGAGCGGGCAATCGCCTCCCGGCTTCGCTCTCGGTCCTGATAGCGCGTCGACAGCGGCTGGACGAAAACCTCCAGCTGTTCCTTGGCAAAGGGCGAAGGCACGCTCACGGAGTAGTCCTCCTCGCCGGCACCTAGTGTGTCCATGAAATAGGACAGCGGGGTAAGCGTCGCTGAGAAGAAAACATGCGAGCGGTAGCCTTTCCCCATCTGCCGAAGCAGATGAGAGGGATCTAGGCAGAACAGCTTCACGCTGACTTCGTTCCGGTCAGACGTGAACAGCGTCATATACCGTTCATCGTACAGCTTGGCGATGCGCACGAAATTGTGCGCTTGGAAGTAAGTCTCCAGCAGCAGCGGACTCGCCTGGCTCCCGGCGCTCGCAGCGAGCTCTTTCTCCGCAGCTGCAAGAAAGCCATCCAGCAGCGCCAATAGAGCCTCCGGCAGCTCGGACTCCACCAGCATCTGGCGGTCCCCAATTCTTTTGCGCAGCGTAATGAAATATTGGTTAACAGCCTTTGCCGCATCGTGCAAATCAGCGCGGAGGCCTTTAAACTCCCGCTGCAGCGCGAGGAACCCGGATTTGGCCAATGTGCTGCTGTACATCTCCCGCGCCCGGTCAATCAGATTGTGCGCTTCATCCACGAGCAAATTCGTGTACCTCTTCTGTTCCTCGAAAAGTCGTTTTAAATTGACGCGGGGGTCAAAAATGTAGTTGTAATCGCAAATCACCGCATCTGCGGCATAAGCGACATCCAGTGAAAATTCAAAAGGGCAAACCCGATGCTTCCGCGCATACGTCTCAATTACTGTACGCGTCATGATCGTCTCCGACCTAAGGAGATCAAGCACTGCCTCATTGATGCGGTCAAAATAGCCATCAGCGAATTCACAATGCTCCTTGGAGCAGCGGACTTCCTCTTTCAAACATACTTTGTCCTTCGCTGTTATGGTCACGACATGCATGTGAAGTCCCTTTTCCTGAAGGAGCCCATAAGCCTCCTCCGCTGCCGTACGGGTAATCGTCTTGGCCGTCAAATAAAAAATCCGCTGCAGCAGCCCCTCCCCGATCGCCTTGACCGATGGAAAAAGGGTCGACATCGTCTTCCCGATGCCGGTCGGCGCCTTAGCGAACAGCTTGCGCCCTTCGCCAATCGTTTTGTACACCGCCCCTGCAAGCTTCCGCTGCCCTTCGCGATACGCCGGAAATGGGAAAGGAAGCTCCTTGATGCTTGCGTTCCTCCGCTGTTCATGCTCATACCTCGCCTGTGCATAGGGGTAATACTGCTCAACTACCTCATGCACGAACCGTTCCAGCTCGCTAAACGAGGCTTCCCGCACAAATCGGCGCGTATCTTCCGTCTCAACATGCATATAAGTAAGTTGAACGCGCATCTGATGAAGCTCGCGATCTTTGGCTACCATATAGGCATAGCACATTGCTTGCGCCCAATGAACGGGGTAGGAATTCTCCTCAATCTCGCCGATATCCGATGAGGTTGATTTAATTTCATCCACCGTCATCGGGCCGCCGTCCGCATGCTGAAGAAGACCGTCACACCGCCCGTCAATGACGAAAAGGAGCTCCTGATAGGCAATCTCAGCGGAAACATACACTTCATGCTGATCTGACTCGCCGTATTGCTTCTGCAATTTTTGATGCGCCTTGGTGCCTTCAATCAAGGCAGTGCTCGTCCGAAAGCCGGACTCGATACTTCCGCTGCGAAACACATATTCCACCAGAGATCGTACGGAAATGTTAATTGTTGCGGCCATTCGTCCTTCTCCGTTCTAGAACATTTGTTCTTTATTGTATCATGCAGACAGACCAAATATCTACTTTCCCAGAAAAGGAGCCCCCATGTTCTATTTCAGTAAGATCTTCCTCAAACTGCTGCGAATGAACAATAAGTTCATCTATAGTCTAGCCTTTCTCTTTATCCTGCTATCTGCCACCAGCGCTTATTACCTGGAAAAAGAAACGTTCGGCAGCATCTTCAACGGACTTTGGTGGGTGATGACAACCGTGACCACAACGGGATACGGAGACTACGCGCCAAAAACGGTGGCAGGCAAATGCCTAGGTATTTTTCTATACATTTTCGGAATCGGTCTAATTTCCGTCACGATCAGTAAAGTCGTTGACTCATTATTCGTATACAGGCAGCGAAAGGAAGCGGGCAAATTGAGATATCAGGGCGAACAGCATTTTGTCATCATTGATTGGAGCAAAAACGCCGAGCTGGCGATCCAGGAAATTTTGAGCACCGACACATCTACAGAGATCGTGCTGATCGATACCCTCGAGAAAACACCGATCGTACATAACAGGGTCCATTATATTCGTGGAAACCCCACACAAATGGAAACATTGGAAATGGCTAATATGGCAAAAGCCCGCTCTGTCTTTATCTTCGCCAACGAAATAACCGAAGACCAGGCGATGCTGCGCGATCCCTCTTTTGTTGATGGCAAAACGCTGCTTGTCGCTACAACTATCGAGCGAAACTACCGCAACGTCCACTCCATCGTCGAGATCAAAAACAGCGAAAATATGCAAAATTTCCAGCATGTCAACGTGAACGAATTCATTCTCGGCTCCGAAACCATTTCGCAGCTTGCCGTTCGTTCAGCTTTCTCACCGGGATCGTCCCGGATTGTGTCGCAGCTCTTGACCAGGCAGTCCAGCAGCAACCTTCATGTGCTTGGTAAAAGGAAATCGTGGCGGACGTACCGCGACGCGTTCGAACAGCTGCTCTTTGAGGGCGCGACACTAATCTCCGACCGCGATCAGCTGAATATTAACCGCAAGCTGGATCAACTCATTCCGGAAGAAGCGCAGCTCTTCATTATCTGTGACGTCGAGACCTTCGAGCGCATTTCTAAGCTAACCTAACCTAAAAAGGACACCAAACTCTCCATATAACGAGAATGGTGTCCTTTATGCTTGCGTTTACCCCTTAGGCTTAGCCTGAGCCTGCTGAACCCAACGGAACGGCGTCGTGTTCCAAAATAAATCCGGATTGACCTGCACATTATGCGCCCAAAAAGTAAAATGCAGATGCGGCCCGGTCGAAAACCCGGTCGTGCCGACGAGCCCGATGATGTCCCCCTGTTTCACTCGGTCTCCTGTTTTCACCCGCAGCTCGGAGAGATGCGCGTACTGCGAAAAGAGCCCCATCCCATGATCGAGATAAATGGAATTGCCGGTCAAATACAGGCTCTCAGCCAGCGCCACGACCCCATCATTGGTCGCTTTGATCGGCGTGCCTTCCTTCGCGGCCAGATCTACCGCCATATGCGCGCTGTCGTACTTCCCGTTGACATAACGGGTATACCCATACGGCGTCGTCAAAATCCCCTCGATGGGCTTCACGAATGGCCCGCTGAACAGAAACTCCGGCTCGGACTTGCTTCGCGCCAGATCGATCTTCTTCTGATCGGCTGCAATGCGCGCCGTATCTTGCTTCATGCTCTCCATCTCAGAGGTAACCTTCAGATACTGAGTTTCGAACTTCTTCGGTACGATGGTCAACGTCTGGTCACCGATCGGATATTTGCCCGGCTTCGCACTCATCGAAATCGGCAAGTAAGTGAAATACCCCGCTCCGTATGGCTGAAGCGTGTACGTTTTGTTCAGCCAGGTAATGGTCCCTGGCTCATCGTGACGCACAAGCACCGCATCTCCGGGTGCCGCGCTTTCCGGCACGAGCTTCCATTTGGCGCTCATGATCCCCTTTGCTGCTTCTTTCGTAGCGTAAAGCTCCCGCTCCTTCGCCAGCTGCTGCAAATGTTTCTTCTCTTTGAGGATGGCATCCTTGACCTCTGCGGTCATGCCATCCACCCAAGTCTGCCCCCCGTCTGCGGTTACGAGCAGCGGATTCTTCGCATCCTTGCTATTTGCGGGCAGCGCCCAGCCGATACGAGGCGTCAAGAACTGCGTTTGTTTCACCGGTAACGCAGCAGCGCCTAAAGTAACCGTCTGCGGATTAGGATTAGGATTTGGGCTGGAGCCAACCGCGCTGACCGAACCCGCCTCTAAGCTTAAAAGCTCCGTTAGCGAGCCATCAACAGCTTTCTCATCGGCTGCCACGTCACCCGCGGCAGGCTGCCACTGACCGCCGCCATCCTCTGTCGCTTCGATCCCATCGGCATATTTCACCCAGCCACGGTCCAGATCTACCATGCGGAACTCCAAAGCCTCTCTGGGCGGAGGTGTCGGAGCCGGTGTTGCCGCGGCAGGAGTATCCTTCACAGCATTCCATGAAGAGAAAGAACCGAATGGCGATTTGCCTATTACAATGACGGCACAAGCCGCAAGCAGACAAGCGCCCGCCAGGAGCGGCCATTGCCGGCGTTTTTTGGACTTCACAGCATCTATTCCTCCCTCGCTTGCGATGGGCTAGTCTTCCAATACGAGTCCATAATAACATAAAAAACCCGAAGACAGCAGTGTCTCCGGGCCTTTGTTATATTAAATTTGCACGCCTTTTTTGAGCGCTTTCTGATCACTGCTCGTGTTATTAACTAAAGGAAGTAACTTGACGCTTCGAACCATGGTGGACTGACACAAATGGCAAGTCGGAACGTGATCGAATGTAAAATTATCTCGCATCCAGCCTTTACAGCCTTCTTGTTCACAAGACCATATCGTCACATTTTCTAGAGGCATCTCTTCAAAGGACTTTTTTCTGGAATACATGATGAACCTCCTCAGCGTTTTACTTAAGTTAAACTTCAATAGCTAAATTGAAAAAGACTGCCATTACACAAGTAAAGGCAGTCTTTTAAATTATATTACAGTTTTACAACGTTTTCTGCTTGTGGTCCGCGGTTGCCTTGAACAACGCTGAACTCAACTTGTTGGCCTTCATCCAAAGTTTTGAAGCCTTCGCCTTGAATAGCGGAGAAGTGAACGAATACATCGTTGCCGCCTTCAACTTCGATGAAACCGAAACCTTTTTCTGCGTTAAACCATTTTACTGTACCAGTAGCCATGAGAAATACCTCCAAAAATTATTAACATGTTTTTTATTCTTCAAAGAGAAAAAATTCACACATTGTATAAGGTTCACTAACAAAAATGAAAACCCTTTACAATATGTGAATTCAGGTTCTTTTTGTCGATTGGATTCATCATAACATATCCCTTTTGAAAACGCAAACTATTTCCAATTCTTACATGCTGTTGAAATCGCTTACCTGCAAGTTAATAAAAAACTCCCTTACGGGAGTTAATCATGACGATCCTCGCCAAATAAGACGCCTTGTATTTCATTGTTAACTTCGACGTTAAGCCTCGTCTTGAAATAATCAACGACAGCATCGACTGCTTTTTCGGCTTGGAATTCAGATATACCCGCTTCTTTGGCAACATGATCTCGAACGATATGCTTCATATGATCCCACTCCTCTTCAATTAGAAATTACAACAGGATTCATTATCTGCAAACAGCAGGCGGGTTATTCAGGTAAAACTACCCCAACTTTAGTCTAGGTATCACTTGGTCCCTGGACCGTTTGCCGCTTAAGGCAAGGTCTCTATACTGAAGGTATCGCAAAACACTTAGGAGGGTTTTCATTTTGTACAGCTTAAGCATTGAAACCATACTGTCAGCCTCTTTACTACTCGTCATTTTCAGCTGGATCGGAAGCGTTAAAGCTTCCCGACTGCTATATAGCCGCAGCATTGATCACATGCACCGCAAAACACGCAAGCTGCTGTTCTGGTCATGGTTCCCGGTCATCCCTGCCGCCGCTGTTCTAGGTGCTATCACCTGGATGCAGCAAACGATGTCCGCTACTTTCTGGATCGATCATGTGCTTATCCAAGCTCCGCTGGTTATTCTTCCACTTTTAACCATCTGGTTTGTATCTGTGCCTAAACTGCTCAAGCTTCGCTCGATCACGAAAGCCTCAGGCGAGACGGAACAGGCGGTCCACGCCGATTTGACAGCACACCTGAAAGCCGCTAGCCCCAGCCTCGTCCTTCCTTTTCAAATGATGGCGCTCGCCGCGTTAACTTCCTTTTATTTCGCCTTAGTTCCGCCAGTGCCTTTCAAATGGCTCGATATTTCCGTTCCGCTGGCCGTCCTTGTACTGGCAACGGCAGGACTTTGGTGGAGACACCGGATTCGCTTTCAGCAAGTAAGCAGGATGGAAACTTATACAGCTCCTGCATTTTGGAAACGCAGCTTAGCTATGCTCAGCGTATTCGCTGTGCTGGCAACATCAGGCTACTACCTCTTTACGTATGCCATGGACAAAAGCGAGCTGCCCGCCGAAATCGACATGGCAAGCGGGACGCATGAGTATGGCGGTGCGGCGCCCGCAGACATGAGTCAGCATAACCATAGTGGAATGGCTGCAATGACCACCTCCCCGGGCCAAATGATCTCGGTCGCCGACCTGACAGGTCCGCGCGAGGGGACGCCGGATCGCCATTTTACACTGTCCGCGCAGAAGAAAACCGTCACGCTAAGCTCCGGCAAAACGGTCGATGCCTGGACATACAACGGGCAAATTCCGGGACCGGAGCTCCGGATGAAAGAGGGAGAGTTGATCGAGGTTACGCTCCTTAACCTAGATATCGAGCAGGGCGTAACGGCGCATTGGCATGGTCTGGATGTGCCGAATGCAGAGGATGGCGTTGCCGGCGCCACGCAAAATGCAGTCATGCCGGGTAAATCGTACACGTACCGCTTCCGCGCCGAGCAGGTGGGCACCTTCTGGTACCATTCACACCAAGACTCCCGCGAAGCCGTAAGCATGGGACTCTTCGGAGCGCTGATCGTGGAGCCAAAGACGGAACCTTTACAGCCGGTGAGGGACATTACCGTCATGACGCATCGCTGGAAGGGCGCTTCGATTGCAATCGGCGCATCCGATCAACTCGAACGCTTGGCGATCGCTCCAGGAACGCCTGTCCGTATGCGGCTCATTAACACAGACGATTGGGTGAATCAAACCTATACGCTCGTCGGTACGCATTTTGAGGTGGCGTCCATTGATGGAACAGATCTGAATAAGCCGGATGTATTGACCAATACCCGCGTGATTGTGCCTACCGGCGGCCGTTACGATATCACATTCGTGATGCCGGAGCGCCCCGTATATCTGAATGTTGGAGCAAACCGCAATGGAGGCATTCTAATGTCTTCCGATGGCAGAGGGGACATCCCGGAGGTTCCACAGACTGTCCCCTTCGATCCCCTAGCATACGGAAGCCCGGCTGCAACGGCTTTTGACGCGGGTAGCCGCTTTGACAGAGAGTTTACTTTAATTCTGGACAATAAACTCGGTATTTTTAACCGTAACTTTGATTTCCTCTATACATTGAATGGGGAAGTATTCCCGAATACGCCGATGTTTATGGTCAAGGAAGGAGATCTCGTCAAAACGACCTTCATTAACCGCGGGAATGTCGAACACCCGATGCATTTACATGGGCATCATGTGCTTGTCCTGTCGCGCAACGGCAAGCCTTCCACCGGCAGTCCTTGGTGGTCCGATACGCTAAACGTTCAGCCGGGAGAGACGTATGAAGTCGCCTTTGTCGCCAATAATCCAGGTTTATGGATGGATCACTGCCATAACCTTGTGCATGCCGCGGCTGGCATGACGATGCACCTCATGTATGAAGGTATTACAACGCCTTATTCGCTGGGCAGCGGGACGCAGAATCATCCGGAGTAAAAGAGGGAGGGGATGTAGGATGTGTGTCAATATACATGACATCTCGTTGACAAACAAGCAGCATCCGACTACGATAGAGGTAAGCAGGAACAACAAGAACTGAATACTCACTTTCGTATAACCTTAATAATCGGATTAAGGGTCTCTACTTAGAAACCGTAAATTTCTAGCTACGAAGAATGTGCGCATTTGCATATTTTTCGTGGCTAGTTTTTTTGTGTTCCTAACGTCATACAATAAACAGAAGCAGGAGGTTTATGCCCATGGCGACTATCCTTATTAAAAATGCAGAAATAGTAACAATGAACCGCGACGGGGATATTTTCATCGGAGATATGCTCATTGAAGACGACAGGATCAAGGCAATAGGGCCTAACTTGGATGTGGATCCGGCACAAGTTGATAAGGTGATTGATGCTAAAAACCGTACAGTCATCCCCGGCTTCGTGCAGACGCATATTCATTTATGCCAAACGCTATTCCGCGGCAAAGGGGACGATCTGGAGCTGATGGATTGGCTAAAACAGCGGATCTGGCCGTTGGAAGCCTCCCACGACGAGGAGTCCATCTATTATTCCGCCTTGCTCGGGATCGGCGAGTTGATTCAAAGCGGCACGACAACCATCGTGGATATGGAGACGGTGCATCATACCGACTTTGCTTTCCAAGCCATCGCATCCAGCGGAATCCGCGCATTGTCAGGCAAAGTGATGATGGACAAGGGCGATGAAGTCCCATTTCCCCTGCAGGAGAAAACGTCCGAATCGCTTCAGCAAAGCGTCGATTTGCTGGAAAAATGGAACGGTCATGACGGCGGCCGCATCCAATACGCATTTTCACCGCGATTCGTCATCTCGTGCACGGAGGAGCTGCTGCGTGAGGTTCGCAGCCTGTCGGAGCAGTACCAAGTGAAGGTGCACACGCACGCTTCAGAGAATCTCGGCGAGATCGAGATTGTGCAGGCCGAGACCGGCATGCGCAATGTCGTCTATCTCGACCACTTGGGCCTTGCGAATGAGCGCCTCATTCTGGCGCACTGCATTTGGCTGGATGACGAGGAGAAGCGCATCATCCATGAGCGCGGCGTCCATGTCAGCCACTGTCCCGGCTCCAACCTGAAGCTGGCTTCAGGTATTGCCGAGACGCCCGACATGCTGAAGCTCGACATCTCCGTCTCGCTTGGCGCCGATGGCGCGCCGTGCAATAACAATCTCGACATGTTTAACGAGATGCGTTTGGCGGCGCTCATTCAGAAGCCCGTACACGGACCGACGTCGATGAACGCGCAGACGGTCTTCCGCATGGCCACTATCGGCGGTGCCCGCGCGGTCGGCATGGAGAAGGAGATCGGCAGCCTGGAAGTCGGCAAGAAAGCCGACTTAGCGATTCTCGATCTGGTCAATTTCCACACGTATCCGTCCTTCGACGTGGACCCGATCTCGCGCATCGTCTACTCCGCGACACGGGCCGATGTAGAAACGACGATCATTAACGGTCGGATCGTCATGGAAAATCGCATCATGCGGACCATCGACAAGGACATTGTCCTACCTGAAGCAAATCGCTCGATACAGCGGCTGCTGAAGCGCGCCAATCTGCGGTAACAAAAGAAACCGTCAGGGAAAATTTTCCCCTGACGGTCCTTTTGGGTTTAGCGATCAGTGCGTAAGATCAGCAAATCTCTATTTTTGCCTCACAAGCACCCCATTATTTCACCCACAACAACTTCCCAGCCTCCAGCTTAGTAAGCTTCGTAACATCTACCGCTGCGTTCAGCTTCTGAATGGCTTCCTTCTGCGTTTTGGTTGCCGGCTCATTCCTGAGGATCGCATCTAAATTATCATAAGCCACTTTCTTGACCAGTGCAGGATCACTAATGGCATCCAAAACACGATACATCGCTTCAATGGCCGCGTCTTCGCTTGCAAGTCCAAATCCGGAATCGGTGCTCAGCATAAACTTGTCCGGGAATTGTTTGATAACGGGAAGGAAATCTTCGATCCGATTCGTGCTTTCCGGATTGAGCACGGTAAAGCCCGCAAAAAAGTCCATATAAATATTATCATGCTTCTCTAATAGCAGCTTGATATTCTCAGGTGAATTATAGGCGTTGGCATGGCCGAAAATAAAGGTCGTTTTCGGATGGGCAGCCAAAGCTTCTTCCAATTTATCAATAACGAAGCCATTCGGAGGATCCATATGGAGCAGAATCGGCGCTTGATACTCGGCACAAAGTTCATAAATTTGCGGGAGGAAGCCGTCCATGGGATCTTTTGCTTTCCATTCCACTTTCGATACAACCGGCGAATAATAGGAGGCTGCGGCAATTTCCCCAAGGCCAAAGTAGCCTTGTTCGAGATTTTTTCTCACGACCTCAAGACTGGATGGATCGTGCAGATCAAAGCCCGAGAAGTAAGGCACGAAGAAGTCAGGCCTATCTTTATAAGCCTCCCAAGCATAGGCATCGGTTCGAATAGCGCTTGACTCCGAAACATCTCCAAAGAGAACAACGCGATCCATTGCGTCTCGTTTCCACATACTTTGCATGCCATCATACTTGAAATCACTCGCATCATGGTTATGCGCATCAGCCAGCGGTACTGGGCCATACTGCGTGAGCAGATCGTCAAAGCTCTTTCTCACGGGTGCCGATGGCAGTGCTTCGACTGTTGCCGTTGCTATCGGGGAAGATAGAGCTTCAGCCGGCTTGCTTGTCCTATCCGTGACATCCAACGATCCCAAACGCCATATCCCAACTCCAATACCAACGCATGCTGCGCTTACAATTACAAGTGTTTTCACCGTCATCCTAGGTATCATAGACACTCCTTTGTTCAATCCCCTTCAAATTCAACCTCCTAAATTATACCATACTCTCCACGTTGTAAAATATAAACAACACATGCGTTTGGGATGTTCGGTTCCAGTGAACAAGTTTCCAAATTTACTTTCAGCCATATACTATTGCAAACATTCATGAACAGGGAAGTGGACTCCAATGACTCACGTCTCAAAACCTCTTTTACAAACCAAAGCGCAGGTGAGGCTGGCAGTGGGAGCACATCAGCCCGAACATTCCGCCCGAATCCTCCAGACCCATAACCCGCGAGTACTCAAGATTGTACCTGTAGCTGATCAAGTGGGTGATATCCGCGTCAATTCGGTAACAGGCCGCGTCTATTTTGATCATAGCGACAATCAAATAGGTGTGCTGGACGGCAACACCAACCAAGTAATCGGCAATGTGGGGACAGGCGATGGCACCGCGTTCCTGGCCGTGAACACCCGCACCAACCGGGTCTATGCAACAAACTTCCGCGCTGGCACCGTCTCTGTGATCAGTGGTATTACGAATAAATTGATCACCAACGTGTCTGTTGGCGAGCACCCTTTTGGCATCGCCATTCATCGCGGAAGAAATCGCATTTATGTTGCTAATACAAGCGGAACCATCGTTATTATCGACGGCGGCACCAACCGTATCCTTCAAACTTTAAAGGTCGGCGGATCGCCAGCACTAGTCGCCGTTAATGAACGAACGAACCGCATCTATGTCACAAATGTAGGCAAAGATTCCGTTCATGTTATTAATGGCTTGACGATGCGCTTGATCAAGACAATTAAAGTTGGCCGCAATCCGATAATTACGCCGGGCATCCTCCCACAAACAAATCGGATTTTTGTGGCTAACAACCTTAGCCGCTTTGCTTCCGTTATATCCGGCTCTACCTTAGGGAAAAGCACCCCCATTCAACTGGGAAGACGCCAAAGCGAGATCGCCGTAAACCCCTTAACGAATCGCATATATATAACAAGCGCGCAGCAGGTAGGAAAGGGCAAGCTGTACGTTATAAATGGACAAACGAATACGATTATTCGTTCCTTGTCGATTCCCACCTTCTCTTCGCTCCTCGTCAATCCGTTGTCGAACCGCTTTTATATCGGGGATTCGGAGACCCGTGACTTGTTCGTCTATAACGGGCTAACAAATTCACTGCTTGTTAAGCTGCGCACTGGGCTCTCCGCAGGGAACATGACCTTGAATACGCGCAGCAACCGGATCTATGTTGGAAATGAAAGATCGATTACAGTCATTCAAGATTCACGCTAACAAATAAGCCCCAAAAAACCCACATCGCGTGGACTCTTGGAGGCTTTTTCTTATTAACTCTCGCCGCTTGAGCGAAGGGAACTATTTTTGCGCTGCACAGCTTTCATGAGATCGGCGTTAACATTATGCCTGTCTGCCATATGAATCAGCTCACCGACATCCTTAGGAAGGCATTTACCGCCGTACCCGCGATTATCCTCATATACAAAGGTATGACTCCGTCCGATTCTTGGATCCTCCAGCCATACCTCACGCAGCTCATTGTAATCAATACCGTGTGCTCCGGCAATGTCATAGAACTCGTTGCAGAACGATACTTTAAGTGCCAGAAAGCAGTTTTCCATATACTTTGCCAGCTCCGCAGTACGGGCATCGGTCTGCCGAATTCGGACGTCTGCATTATACACCTGCTGATAAGCACGGATTACTAAACGGATGTCGGCGGATTGTCCTCCGAGGGTCAACCATGTCCTATGCCGCAAGTCCGAGAATGGGTGATCGACAGTTTCCCCGTAATATTCCGGCTGGAACACGATTCTTTTCCCTGTTCTTTCCATCATTGCATCCGTAAATCCTACAGGAACGGTCGACCGGATGACGATCACTTTGGCAGTCAGCCATGAGATTACCTCTTCTACGATAGAAGTATCACATTGACCATCAGGAAGCGAGGGAGTTGGAACACAAATAAAAACAACCTCGCAATCATTTAATTCCGCTTCGCTCCCTATTTGCATAGGCAGATCATACACCGCAGCGTTTGGAAATAAAGCGTGGATTGCTTTTCCCACATGCCCGTAGCCAACTATACCGATTCTCATCATTTGTCCTCGCTCCTTGTTGTTCGTTGTTTCCAATTTGCACGGATAATGTTAGGCAGCAACCCGATCATCCTTTTCTTGCACCTGCTCCTGGCGCTTCTTCTGTACAGCTAGGAGGATGAAGACCAAGAAGTAGTATCCCCAATAACCAACGAACTCCTCCAGTGATGGATTCTGCGTATAGCCGAGGAATGCTTTAAAGAAGATGCCCACTTGACCGCTCAACAACGGCTCTTTCCCATAATCGCGGAGATATTGCACACCGTCGATGGGATGCTCCGGCATAAAGGCCGTAATATTATAGATTTCACCGATTTGGTGACCTGCCGTTTGATATAAACTGCCCATGATCCCTAAATCCTGCATGATTCCAATAGCCTGAACAAACAGTCCCGCAGAAATCATCATGAGAAAGACAGCGGTTATACGGAAGAAAGTGCCTAATCGAATCTTTTTAGTTCCTTTGAAAAAAAGGAGCCCAACCACGATGGCTAGAATAAGTCCGAAAAGTGCCCCCCAGCTTTCAAGCGCTTTCTGAATGTCGCCGCCTGTAATCGCTGCGAAGAAGAAAACCGTTTCCACCCCTTCACGCACAACGACCAGGAAGGAATGAACAACCATATTGATAGCGCCGCCAATGGTCAGAATATGGGCAACCTTGCTTTGAACTTTCCCTTGCAGCTCACTGCTTTGCTTGCCCATGAACATAATCATATGTGTTAAAAGACCGGACGAGATTAGCATGATCCCGATTTTCATGTAATTCTGACTACCCATGCTGGCAAATCCGGTTAGTAACACCTGGAAAGCCAGGGCTAAACCATAACTAACGATAAATGCCAGCAGCACGCCGACCCACACCCATTTATGCCACTTAATCGCGTCAATACGAGTTAAGTAGGTAAGGATGACACCGACAATAAGAATGGCTTCAAGTGCTTCGCGAAACGTAATGAGAAATGCCTGTAAATCCATAATCCGCCCCCTGTCCTCTATCTTCCCTCTCATACGGAAAGACACTTGCGCTTAAGCGGCACAAGTGTCTTGCTATGAACGAAAAGATTAACGAAGGATAATGATGTCACCATTTTGGTAGAATACGCCATACCCGAATAATTCAGCTACTGCGCGCAATGGAATGAAAGAGCTGCCGTTTTCAAGAACAACAGGTTGATCTAATTTGATTTTCTCATTCACTTTACCATTCTCAACGACTTGATCGGAACCAGCTGTAATTTCTGTTTTCTTACCATCTTTGGTAATAACAATTGTTTTCGTAGCTTCAACCCATTCAACTTCAGCTTGAATCGCTTGAGCAATAAGACGAACCGGCACTAAGGTACGACCGCTTTCTTGATTGACAAACGGTGCATTCTCAGCTGTAAAAGCAGCGCCATTTACTTTATATGCCTTGTCCCCAACTTTTAAGCTTGAACCATCTTTGTCAACGAGATACTTCAAGATTTCGAAACCAGCCTCTTTCGTAGCAGCAACATCGGATTTATCAACCGCTTCTGTTAATTTCGTAGCCGCAACACTTGCTGCCGCATATTTCTCTTTACCCAAGAAAACTTCTTGGCTAGCGAGGAACATCGTACCTTCCGCTACATAACCACGAGCACCTTGCAGATCGTCAGCTTCTTGTTTCACAAAAACTTGGTTGATGTACTCGGATACTTTACCAATCATTGTGCGTTGAAGAGCGTCACCGATTTCGTCTTTTTTGATTTTGCTAGCATCGCCTGATGCGAAGGCATTTTTCACGAAATCAGCGTCAGCTGGGCTTCCGCCTTTGAGGTACGTGTACACTGGCATGAAGAGGAAATAACCTTCTGTAATAGCTTTCGGTTGGTCAGCCGGTGCTGCTAATCCAACGTTTTCAGCATATGTATAGGCGGCTAATGCATAGTTCTTAATTAACGTTTTGTCAAGAATTTGACGGTGGAAATTGAAGTCATTCAAGTTGTTATCTTTAATATCTTTTTGGATCAATTCAATCGTTGTTTTCAAAAGAGGGACCATGTCCAAACTGAACTTTGTATCACGTTTCACAACGTTTGGCTGCAGTGCACCTTCATAGATTTGAACAACTTTATCGAAAGCAGCCGTCGCTCCGGCAACGTCGCCTTTGGTCAAAGCAGGACGAACTTGGTTGCTCATCAAATCGCGAAGGTAGAAGAAGAAGTACCATTGCAAGCCTTTGTCGATAGCTTCTTTGGCTTGACCAACTTGCAGATCGCCTTTAATAGCTGCGTCCAACACAAGCAGAATGTTTGCATCCATTTTGGGATCGTCGGCTTTGATGTTCACATCAAGACGTTTTACATCTGTTTGGAATTTATCTACGTATAATTTCTTTACGTCAGCAAGAACCGTTTTGTCTGTAAAAAGCGCTTTAATGTCCGTGAAAGATTGAAGTTTAGCAGCAATCGTTTGATCTTCCTTGATTTGGAATTTGCTTTCTGCAAAAGCAACCGATGAAACGGTAACGACACTGGATAAAGCGATTGATGCACTTAATACTACAGCTAGAAATTTACGCATAAAATTCTCCCCTAATCATATCGGTTTATTGGTTGGCCTAACGGTTAAATCCACTTTCTCTTGCGGGCAAACCATACGCCTCCGCCAAGCAAAACAATAACCCCACCAATGACAGCTATGCTTACAATTGGATTTGTTTTGTCCGTGCGCTGCATAGGTGCATGTGCGGATGCCTCTTTCACAGGCTCAGCTTGTTTCACTGTTGTGCTTGCTGTGTCAGCTGCTTTAGCAGGCGCTGCTGTTGCTGCAGGCGTAGTCGAAGCGGCCTCTGCCGTCGGTGTTGGACTTGGGCTTGGACTTGGACTAGCCGATGCAGATGGCTCGGGTGACTTCGTCTCCACAGCTGCTGCCGCCTCCGGCGCTTTCGTTTCAGTCGGTTTAGCCTCTTTCTCCACAGCAGGTTGTTCTTGCTTAGGAGTAGGCTCCGACTTCACCACAGGCTCCGACTTTGGCGTCTCTACCGGTTGAACGGCTGGCGTCGGTTCACTCGTAGCTGCTGGAGCAGTGAAAGTTTTATAGGGGAAAAGCGGCTTTACCTTCCCATAGATAAGGTCAACCTTTTCCTTAAATACATCCGGCTGCACAGGCTTCTTCCCTACTCCAAACAATCCGGGATTACCAAGTGCTTCGAGCGCAGCATCAAACGCTTTATTAATCTCTGCATTGCCCGACTCCATATAAGGTTCTAAGGTATCATAGGTCGCTTTAGCCTTAGCCAATAAAAGCTTAGCACCAGCATAATCATCAAGTCCTTGGAGGGCATAAGCGAACCGCCGGTCCAAGTTCATAACAAGAACTGCTTTGAAATTAGAAATGACTAATTTACTGTCTTTGGCTTTGAAATTAGCATCTAATGTGGTGCCGACTCCTTCACCAAAGTGCGCTACTAGTTCTGCCCTTCTCTCTTTATAGGCACCCTCAGCAGCCCCCCAATCGCTCCCCCCGTTACCAACGCTAGACTGTATCAGCTTGAATGTTTCAGCCACATCCTCCGTATTGGCATCCCCATAGGAATAAGCCATTGCCGAAGCCGGGAGGATAATCAGCGCCGCCAGCATAACCATCAGACTGGCTAAAAAGGATCGTTTCAAATTTTCACCCCCAAATTATTATAAAATTTTGAATATTTATTCTTTCGAGAATATTGTACGTTGATAATGATAATTAATATCAATTAAAGTGTCAACCATTATTTTCTATCACGAATAAAACTGATTTCACCTAACCCATTCATATAAAATAATGCGATGATACGCCGGGTCGAACAGCGCCTCCGACGTGAATTCGGCGATCTGCTTCAAATGCCCCTGCACAGGCTTTCCCTGCTGAATAAACCCCTGAACGACATGGTCGGTCAGCAGGACACGACGTTTCGCATTCGCTTCAGCCAAGGCTTGAAAATAGCTGTACGTATAAATCCGATCATGGTCGTAGTCTGCTCCCAAATAATGCAGCACCCTTGTTTCTTCCCATGTAAAGAGCACAAAGGGATCCTGAATCTGACGGACATAATCATGAAGCTGATAAACAGCCGGCTCCTCCACGGCTTGCCGCTTCTGAAGCTCGGCGCCATAGATAGTTTGAGTGATTATCAGACCAACAAGCAGGCCATACATTATCGCTCGCATGACGCTAGGAAGAGGCTGCTTGGCCGCTTCCAGCTGCTCGGTTGTTCGGATGATTAGCACAAACAGAAGCAGGAACATAGGCGCAAGCAGCGGCACGATGTGGCGGGGTTTCTCAATATTTTGACCTAATAACGCCCACAACCCATATACTACGGCACAACCAACTAGCCCATAGATAAACTGCCTATTCTCCCTGCTCTGTGCTCCGCTTCTGATTCTAAGGAATATTCGGCTTCCCCCTGCAATGACGACAAGCAGGACAAGAGCTACAGCAATAAGCGCCGAGCCAGCGGTTAATGCGGATCCCGCTAAATTTCGGAATACTAATTGCGTAATACGCTCCCCGATTGGCATAGGCGTAGAGACAATGCCGCCGCCCCATTCGGAGAAATGCCCTTCTACAAAGGCAATGGACAGCTTCCAGAAGCCTGCTAGCGTGCCTTCGGACATGACTAAACCGGCGATCCATACTAACTGAAACAGCAGAGCGGCCAGAGCGGCATACCCCAATTTGCGCCATCTGCCAGGTCCCTGCCACAAGTTAAGCCAAAGAGGTACTAGCGCGAGGCTGAATGGAAAGAACGATAATCGTGTGCCCAGCAAAAAGCCAAGCATCATCAATGCCAAGCCGTGTCGAAGCAGGGAAGCAGGACGGTCCAAGGCATATCGCACACTCCATAGAAACCACCAGAGCAGAGCCATTCCCGCACATTCCGACATCGGCCGCGAGGACATCAGCCATAGATAGGGGCTGCTTGCTACGAGCGCAGGAAACAAAAGGCTCTTTGCCCCGCTGCCGCTTAATCTTCGGGCCAACCAAAACATCGGCAGCACGGCACTTAATGCGACTAATGCATTGAAGGCCGAAAGCGCTTTTAACCCATTATTCATCCAAAGGTTCATGATCCAGCCGCCTAAAATAAAATACGGATATCCTGGAAAATGAGGCTGCATCGCGAGAAGATCGAAACGCTCTATGGCGAGCGTGAAATCTACCTCGTCCCAAGTTCGCACATAGGGACTGGCGTAGAAAATACTGAGAGACGTCACTGTCCCGATGACGGCAATGGCCATTAGAATCAGCAGCGTGTTCAATGCGTTATGTTTCATACACCCGCTTCGTCCCGCTTCAACCGAAGGCTCGCTTGGCGCCTTTTGGAAACAGGGCGCCTCATCTCTTTATAGATGGCTGGAAGAACGGAAGAAACGTACTGTCTGAACTTAATGAAGGACTGGCCTTTCGTCCGCACTTGATAGGAGATTGGTATCTCCTCCAGCCGGTAACCTTGACGAACCAGATTAATCGTCAGCACCTGAGCGTAGTTGTAGTCGTGAATAATGACGGCATTCTCCATCGCATCGCGCGCAAACCCACGCATCCCGGACTGGCCGTCATAAATCCATCTGCGCAGAAGGATTGCCTGCAGCAGAGTGAATGTATAGTTGCCAAGCCTCCGATGCAGCTTCATGCCTTTGATGTTCCCTTTGAAGCGCGAGCCAAAGGTATACTCCGCTCGCCCGGCTATGATAGGCTCCAGGACGTCGGGAATTTGCTCCGGCGGGTACTCGTTGTCCGCATCGATCATGATGCCGATGTCGGCGTCAAGCAGGCAGCATTGCTTCAGCCCCTCGCGGACGGCAGCGCCGAGCCCTTTATTCTGCGGGAACGACACGATGTGGTCGGCCCCCGCTTCCTTGGCGACGGTGACCGTCCGGTCCCTGGAACCGTCGTCGATGACCAGCACTTCCACGTCATAGTGCGGGTGGAAGTTTCTCGGCACGCGGGCAATCACCCCGCTAATATTCTCTTCTTCGTTATGCGCAGGCATAAAAACGACAATTTTCTTTTTAGTCATGTTGGTTGATAGCCTCCGTTAGTATAGGTCCCCGACTATGGCTCGGAAATGGTGCTCCAAGCAGATAAGCAAGCGTCGGGGCCATGGATACGAGGGAATGCTTCTCGTCGATGCGATGGCCTTGCTTAATCGCCGGCCCATGCAGGAAGAATGGCACATAGCGCTCCCCTTCATCCAGATGGCCGTGACCGCCAATACCGTCCGCCTGGCCGTGATCCGCACAAAGAATGAGCGTCGTGTTCTCCATCATTCCCCGCTCCTCTAACCAGCCTACGAATTCTTCGATTAACTTGTCGGCTTCTGCAATTTTTTGTGTGTAGTCGTCATATAGTACGCCTCGGCTGTGGCCTGTTTGGTCGACACCGATTAATTGAGCAACAAGCAGATCAGGGTTTTGCTCCGCCATGATTTTCTTAGCCCGTTCAATAATATTGCGGTCTGCGACGTCATTGTGCATCACGGCCGTTACACTCTCCACATCATCGCCCATAGAGTCAATCAGATGCGCGATGCCGAGGAGACGCCCTTTTTTGCCGACTTTTCGCAGCGAATCAAAAATGCTCTCGACCCGAATTCCCAGCCTCCACACCATATTGGAGCGAATCCCATGCTCGCGCGGGTACGTCCCTGTAAACATGGAGGAGAAGCAGACCACGGTTCGCGCCGGATACACCGTCTCCATCTGAGCATACTCCGTTCCTTCCGAACGCAGCTTCTTCATGAACGGCGCGTCTGCTTCTTCAAACCGCTCTTTGCGCATGCCGTCTACAACGATGACGATAACCTTCTTGTTAAGCGCCTCGCCCCCAGCTTGAACTTTGCTGGAATCGCGTGTGTAAGTGGGGATCTCCACAGGCTTCCAGTCGAATAAATAGCGGTGAAGAATAAAGCTGTACACCAGCAATCCGCCTGCAAAAAGCAGTCCTGTACCAACATCGGCGGAAGCCCCATTTTCAAATTGACGGTAATAATGGTTCCACACAAACAGCAGCAGCAAAAACTTAGGCATCTGCTCCTGCGCATTGCCGCTTGTCGAATCGCTGTTCTTCAAAACAAGCTTCCAAAAGCGGGTAAAGTTCCACCAAGTTGTCCCAATTCTCAGACGATAATAAAAAGTTCCCCAGAAATAGATCGTGAAAAATAAAAACAATCCGATCGCTAATAAATAGAGTAAAAATTCAGATGATTCCCAGATGAGGAGGGCGGCAATGAGTGGCAGCCATAAGTAATTTCGCAAAAAAAGCGGGAAATCAAAGCAATAATACAGGACAAAAAGAGGGAGGGTCACAAAGAAACCAACGCCGCAAGCCGACCAAAAGCCGGGATCTGACCACTGAGCGATGTGATACAGCAGGAAAACCCCAACTACGAAGATCGGGGTGAAGGGTTTGCCCTCATTCAGCAGGTTCCAGCACCTCGCCGCTACAATTTCAAATGATGAAGCCTTTTTCATATTAGTCATCCTTCCGTAATAAGCTATGTCTTGATGTTGGGATATTGAGGGTAAGACGTTTGATCCAATTTTTCATTTCTTGCCATTGCAAAGGCATCCGTACAAGGGAGTAAGCGCCAAGGGTAAACGCAAATAGAAATTTGAACGTATGTGACACAAGCGCCGCCCGGTAAGCATCTTTCCCGTCCACGCCCAACAGCGCCAGCGAACCGCTCATGGTGCTCTCATAAGTACCGATACCGCCTGGGGTAATATGAAAGATTTGACCGGCAATCGTCATGCTATTGGCCCATACGAGGGATATGGCACCAGGCTGCAAGCCCATCATGCGGGCAACGGCGTAGATGACACCCGCTTCCAAGATCCAGCTTAACGTAATGAGCGCCATGATTGCGGTGCCTTTAAGAGAGAGGATTTGAAGATGGAAATACGCAGCGTGCTTCGCTACGAATGGAATTTTGCGTATAAGGGGTAGGAAATGTGCTGTTGCGAGGAGGACGGCCCCTCCGGCCAACACCGTTACCCACATCCAGGAGGAGGGCAACCCAAGCCGAATAATGCCGACTCCGCCTATCGCCGCCAGAACAAGCATATCGATCAGCCGCATGACCGCTACGGAATGGAGCGCCTCATCCCAGGACGCCTTCCCGTGCTTCATGAACAAGCCTGCACGTACACCATCGCCTGCTTTAATGGGCAGTACATGATTAATGAACAAACTATAGCTAATGGCATGAAAATAAACGCTGATCCGCACGCCGGTTCCTGCGTATAGACGCCAAGCGGCCGCTTTTAGCAGAAAAGAAAGCGCGTACACACCTGACATGAAGACGAACCACTTCGGTTGCCGGAAAAGCAGCCCGACATCCTGCAGCCACTCCTCTGAACTGAACCATCGCCATGTCAAATATAGCGAACACATCACCATCAGAATCGCAATAAAACGAATAAGCTGTTTCTTCAGCATTCTGTAACCTTCTTTGTATGTATATCACACCATCATATTTGATAATGATTATCATTACTGATTATAGAAGGTACATCCTGATGCGTCAATGATTAAATTGGTCATTTTCCCAGTGTTCGATTGTGAAAAATAACTATAATGCAACAGGCAACACGAAAGGGCTGCCCCCAAGCAGATGAATCTACTCGTGAGCAGCCTTATTTTGAAGTTAGAGATGGCAGCCATCTCTGACGGAGCCTAGCGCGGTAGGGAACTACAGGGGCGCTATTATCCTGCACCATTGGCGCAACTCAACATAGGAGAGACCCTGGAACATCTCTATATCTTTAATAGCCACGCATCATCTACTCTTCTTGATTGAAACTGAGAAAATACCATTGCTATCGACACTAAGCCTACTGCACTCTTGATACGCCAAACTTATAAGCCTAAGCGTTAACCATTTATCTAGCATCGGCCAGGAGTGGGAACGATGATCCGCTATTTTGCGCCGAAATACAGATTTGGCATCATTTGGGGAACAACGGTCCGCTATATTCTTAAATCTGTTAATATGCCAGCCTTTGGGGAAGCATAAGACCCTGTAGTTCCCTCTATATGCTAAAGTTAGCGAATTTTACACGAATAGCGCCCTGTAGTTCCCACTCGGGCATGATCTGGGGGACAAGCCGTTGGACCTGTGGTGGCTTGGGATTGGGCAGACTCGAGGGTTGCCGGAACTGTGAGTGATGTGGCGAGTTGTGGGGGGCTGAGCGGGTAGTGGGGACCTTGGGAGTTGTCGTCGCCTGTGCTGGCTAGGCGCGCGGCGGGATCGTGAGCGCTATCGTCGCTGTGCTGGCTGGGCGCGCTGCTGAGACCGTGAGCGCTGTCGTCGCTGTGCTGGCTGGGCCGCTGCGGGGACCGTGTGAGCTATCGTGCTGTGCTGGCTGGGCGCGCTGCTGAGACCGTGAGCGCTGTCGTCGCCCGTGCTGGCTGGGCGCGCTGCTGAGACCGTGAGCGCTGTCGTCGCTGTGCTAGCTGGGCGAGCAGTGGGACCGTGCGAGCTATCGTCGCTGCGCATGCTGCGGTAGCTGTGGCAGGCCGAGCGGGTTGTGGGGGTTGACACAGCTGGCGCTAACCGTGCGAGCTGCGCGACTACAGCGGCAACCCTCCCCGCAGCAACAACGCAAAAAAAAGAACGACCCTTAACATAATGTTAAGAGTCGTTCTCCGAACTGCTATCTATGCAAGCGAAAGCTTACAGCTTTACAACGTTCTCAGCTTGTGGTCCGCGGTTGCCTTGAACAACGTTGAACTCAACTTGTTGACCTTCGTCCAAAGTTTTGAAGCCGTCGCCTTGAATTGCGGAGAAGTGTACGAATACATCGTTGCCGCCTTCAACTTCGATAAAGCCAAATCCTTTTTCTGCGTTAAACCATTTAACTGTTCCTACTGCCATGGGTAATACCTCCAAAGTTTTAATTAACATGTCTTTTTTCTTGTTTCGAACAAAAAAATTACACATTGGAAAAGGTTTCACAAACTAAAATGATAACCCTTTGCAATAAGCAATTCAGGTTTTACCCCAAAGACTATTAATACTGTACCACACATATTTGGGTAATGCAATTACCCTTCGGAGGCATTTCTTGCTAAGGATAAGAGTTCCTCTTTATCCTCTATTTTCAAGGCAATTGCCAGTGCAATTACGACATCTTTCGACGGTTGAATTCGACCATTTTCGATAGAATTCAGGATGGAATAACTGACGCCGGCTTTCTCGCCAAGCTTGCGAAGCGTTAGATTTTGCTGTTGTCTCAGCTCTTTCAGCCTCGTATGAAATGACACGTCTGTTCCTCCTCTATCTGATCGATTATTCCTTGCCCTGCTGCCGGCGAATTTCCGCTCTAATTTTGTCGAATGGGTCCTGCCAGTCAGGAGGCTTAACCGTTTTGCCAAATTCGTTCTTATGGACTAGACCATCCGGCCATACCTTGGACATATTCGCATGATGCACAATGTCAAAAATCGGTCCCGGCTCGACCCCTAGCTCGACCAAGGTGCCCAGAACGAAATATAGCTCATCGATCATCGCATCCACTTCGTCTTCCAGCGTCGCCGCTTCTTTAAACTCATCCAGCTCCTCTTGCATCCAAGCCAAACGGGCTGCTTTACGGCTCTCGGACAAACGCTGCGGGGTCGTACCTACCGGGTGTTCAAAAGTCTGGTGAAACTTCTTCACTTCATCGAATGCTTGTTTCAAGGTCATTTCGTTTGCCCTGCTCCCTTACTTAGGTTTTCTTTTATATACCACTAAAGGGAGCCTTCGGTCAATTACAAACGACGGCCTGAGATGAACCGATTTTTCCAATAGCCTGTATTCATATCACGTATGACGACGCCTGAGCTTGCCGTGTTGCTGACGAACTTGCCATTGCCGATATAGATACCGACATGATTAACCCGGCCTGGCTTTGACGTGCTGAAAAGGACGAGATCGCCTTTGCGCAGGTTCGATTTTGTCTTAACTGCCGTTCCAACCTTGGCTTGGGCTTTCGATCCCCATGGGAGATTGATGCCATTTTTCTTAAATACTAGCTGCGTGTAAGATGAACAGTCCAGTATTAGGCGTTTCGTATCTCTTACGCCATACTTGTAACGAACTTTACCTATATAGGATCGCGCTGTGCTAACGATTTTATCTGATTTACTGGTGCTCGTAGCACTATAGGCTGTGGCTGCCGCGGAATCCGAAGCTGCATGAGCAGATTGCGGTCCAAGGAGCAGCGTTCCGGAAGTTAATAAGGAAAAGGCCAGGCTGATCCCCACTAACGATTTGCTAAGGCGGTTCTTTCTCACTAGTTGCATGATTGGGTGTCCTCCTTCATGGATCGTGGTGATGGGCTTGTTTGGCCCTGAATCTACCATATCACACATGAATCGTCCGGTATTTACCAGTAAACGAGGATAACCAAGAGGCATCTAGCTTCAGCCGCAATTATTAAGATTCGATGAGAATTTCCTTTGTATACCTTCCTTGACAAATAATTAAACAGGGTTCGCCGTTTGCTCCTGACGGTACTCGGACGGTGTCACACCGTACTTCTTGCGGAACACCTGGGAGAAATGACGCATGTCTTGATAACCGATCCGCTCGGCGACATCCGCCAGCTTCAGCTTAGGATTCCTAAGGAGCTGTTTCGCCTGTTCCAGGCGGAGGTGGGTAACGTATTCCTTGAACCCCTGCCCCGTCTTCTGTTTAAACAATTGACTGAAGTAGACCGGGTTCAAGTAAACGATCGCCGCGACCTTCTCCAGCGACAGGTCGTCATGATAATGCGTGCGGATATATTGCAGCGCCACATCGACAGAGCGGTCGCTGCCGCTCGCATGATGCTCATAGACCTGCGTCGTAGAGACTTGACGCATGCGCTGCACTTCCGCTGGCACGGCCTCGATGCGGTCGATTTTCTCGGAGCTCATAATCTGAAAGGGCACCTTCAAATATTTGACCAGATGGCTACGCAGCTCATCGACGAGCACCGGTAAGAGGGCTGCTTCCGGCAGGGTGACAAGGCCGAGCAGGCTTTTGCTGTCGTGCACCGTCACGAAGCCCTTGCCATAGCGCTCGATCAGTTCGAGCAAGACGTTCTCAATAATGAAGTTTTCGAGATAAACAGCTTTGTCGCTCTCCATTTTCACCATGATGAGATGGAAATACGGGTGCTGCTCCATGAAAGGGCCCATGTCAATTCGCCCTGTATCCAGTCCCTGCGCAAAACGCTGAAAGACGGCTTCCTGCAAGTATTTGCGATTCGCCTTCAGCAGCTCAGCCTCCTCGATCAACTCAGTTTCTCGCGCGATTTCCTCGCCGAGCTTTCGGATCATATCGCTCAGCACCTCTTTGCCGATCGGCTTCAGCAAATAATCCTTCGCTCCTAGCCGCACAGCCTCCTGTGCATATGAGAATTCGGAATAAGCCGAAATCACCACCCATTTCACATGCGGGTGACGGGATCGGGACATATTCATAAGCTCCAACCCCGTCATGCCCGGCATAAGAATGTCGGTTAGCACGATTTGGATGCGATGACTTCGAAGCAAGCTGACGGCCTGCTCGGCATTCGCCGCGAGATGAACCTGATGCTCGGGGAACCGAGTCTGCAGTGCGCGCTGAATGCCTTCACGAATGACAGTTTCATCATCCACAATGAGGATGTCCATGGTATTACTCTCCTTTCCTAGGAAGCGGCATCGCGATGATGACAGTCGTTCCTTCCCCCTGTTTACTATTAATGCGAAGTCCATATATCTCTCCGAACATGAGCACAATGCGGCGATGTACATTGGTAAGTCCAATACCGCGCCTTGTTCGACCGGATGGATCCAAAGCCTGTGAAGCGCTCTGTGTCTGGTCAGTTCGCAAAGAAGCCATCGCACCGTCGATGTCCGTAGCATCCTTAACAAGCTGCTCCTGCATGCTCTGAAGCGTACTCTCCTCGATGCCGACGCCGTTATCCTCGACCACAATCCGCAGCTCCTGATCACCCATCTCGGTATAGACCCGAAGCACGCCGGGCCGGTCAAGCGGTTCCAGACCGTATTTGACAGCATTCTCAATGATCGGCTGAAGCGTCATCTTGGGCAAGACAACGTCCAGATACTCAGGATCAATGTTCAGGACGTTGCTAACCCTGCCCTCCAAACGGTTCTCAATGATCGTCATATAGTGACGCATTTGATCCAGCTCTTGGCGCAGAGTTGTCTTGGAGGCTTCCTGCCAATCGCTGCTGTAGCGGAACATGTGGGACAAGGCCAAAATCACTTTGCCAAGCCGGTCGTTCTCCCGCTCATCCAGCATCCAATAAATCATATCGAGCGTATTATACAAAAAATGCGGGTTAACCTGCGACTGCAGCGCCTGCAGTTCTGCGTTCTTCTCACTTACGGTGGCGAGGGTGATACGTTCGATAAGTTCATCCATCCGGTTGACCATTCGGTTAAAAGAAGACACCAACGAATTGATTTCTTCAAATGATTTTACCGTGACGGAGCCTTTGAAATTCCCCATCTCCACCTGTTTCATCTCGCGGATCAACAGCTTGAGGGGCGAGGCAATATTTCGGGAAATAATGCTCGCTAGCACCAAGGATAAGAAGACGAGCGCCAAGATCACGAAGTACAGATACTCCCTTGTTTTCACAACCTCCGCATTAATATCCCCTTTGGGGGTCAAGCCGAACACGGTCCAGTCGGCCATCTTCGCCTTGGCGGAAACAATCAGTTGATCAGTCCGGTCATCGACGATGATCCCATTGTTTTGAGGGCGCGGAAGCCCCCCGAAGGAAGGCGGACTGCCTTTTTCCCCTGCCGTAGAAGCAATCATGCGATCTTCGCGGTCAACAATGTACACTTGGCTGTTCGGGGAGATCGTTACGTTGGAAAGAGCGGCCAGAATCGGCTGCGGGTTCGTTTCTATGACCAGGACGCCGATCAGGCGATGGTCGGTTAAATCGTACAGCTTACGTCCAAACACAAACAAAGTATCATGCTGAAACCGGTTGATAATAGAGCCCTTGGACAGGCCGAGCCAAACCATTTCTCCCGATGAATCCTGCAGTTTGTGGTACCACGCTGTGTTGGCATAATTCGTTTCAATGACACTGTCGAAGCCGCGTTCATAGTTATAGTTTTTGCCTGCGTTCGTGATGACATGAATCCCTACAATATCGTCCCGGGAATAATACGCGGCGCCCAAAATATTCGTAATGGTTCGTTCATTAATAATGTTGATCGCTTCATCCTTGCTGGTGTCACGGTCATGAATTAATCGCAGCATCTCATAGTTGCTGTTCAGCGACTTCGTAATGCTGTCATAGCCCTGAAGCAGCAAGTCAAAGAGGCCGACGGTTTGGGATATATTTTTCTCCGCCAAATCACTGATTTTGCTATGGATGATATCCGTCGTTTTTTTGTAATAGAGCACGCTCACCAAAGTCAAAAGAATCAACATGCTGGAGATAAAAAGCAGAAATAGCCGGTTATGAATGGAATGAAAACCCCTTGTCACGTGAAAACTTGGCCCCTTTCCTTCGTCATTTCAAGCTATCATATCACAGGCCGCCTTCTAAACAGCAAAAAGCGAGGGGTGAAGTTAACCCTTCACCGCTCCCGCTACCATACCTTTTGTAATTTTATCGGCTAATAAGAAGTAAATGATGATAACCGGCAGCGCGCCCAGCACGAGAAAGGCTCCAATAGCCCCGTAGTTGACTGAATACTGGCTGACGAAGCTGTTCACACCGAAAGGCAGCGTTTTGAGCCGCTCGGACGAGATGAATGTCGCTGCGAGAATGTACTCGTTCCAAATATTAATGAACGTCAGAATGCACACCGTCATCATCGGAGGAACTGAAATCGGCAGGATAATACTGCGGAAAATCCGAAGAACCCCCGCGCCATCCATGACCGCAGACTCTTCGATTTCAGGCGGAATCGACTTCATGAACCCGCTCAGAATGAAGACCGCAATCGGCGTCTGGAAAGCGATGTAAGGCAGTATGATCGAAAGATGCGTATTCAGCGCATGCAGGTTTTTGAAAATGATCATGAGCGGCAGCAGCGTCGCTTGCAGCGGCACCATCATCCCGATCAAGAAGATCACCATAACTAGCTGGCCGTATTTCCAGCGGAATCTGGCGATTGCGAACGAAGCTAGTGAGGCTAGCAGCAGGACGCATACCATCGTCACAGACGTTACGAACAAGCTGTTTTTCAAGTATTGAAAATAGTGGCCTGCATCAATCGCATCCGTGAAGTTCTTCCACTGAAGCGTTTGAGGCAGCGCGAAAAATTTACCCGACAAGATCTCCTCATTGCTTTTGAGCGAGTAAATAAACAACCATAGCAGCGGATATACTTGCGTAACCACGAGAAGAGACAGGAACGCGATTACGATGATTTTTACGATAGAGAGGCTTTTGCGTCTCCGTATTGTTGCAGGTTTAGCCGAAGCTATTTCCCCAGCATGATTCATGGTGACACTCCCCTCCTTCATGAAAATCTTCTCTCTAAGCGGTTAAAGATAAAGTTGATTATGACCGTTGCAACTAAGCATAGACCGACCAAGAAAGCGGCAATCGCGCTTCCGTATCCATATTTCATGGAGAGGAAAGACATATTGTACATATGGGTCGAGATGACGTCTGTCGCGTGCGCGGGTCCGCCTGCAGTCATGACCATGACCATGTCGAATGCTTGCAGCGAGCCGATGAAGGCAAGGACAATCGATATTTTGAAAATCGGAATATTCATAGGGAATGTGATATGCCAGTCGGCTTTAAGGCCCTCGGCTCCGTCAATCCTGGCGGCCTCATAAATATCCGCGGGAATGTTCTGAATGCCGGTAAACTGGATCAAGGTGTGGTACCCCAAGTACTGCCACAGGGCCACAAAGTAAAGGGAAAACATCGCAATCTTCGGATCTGTTAACCATGATCTCGTCCAACTATGCAGATTCAGCATATCGAGCACCTGATTAAGCATGCCCCCCATTGCCGCAGGGTTATAGATAGTTTTCCACAATTGGCCGATAATAACGACCGACAAAATGACAGGCAGAAAGTAAGCTGAAACAAGAAAATTCGGTTTTTTGATAAAACGGTTCAACAGAATGGCCACAGCCAAAGCAATTGGAATTTCAGCCATTGAAAATACAGCAAACATCAGCGTCCGTTTAACCGACGGCCAGAAAACAGGATCTGCAAATAGCAGCGTATGGAAATTTTTCAAACCAACAAAAGTGGAATCGCCGATACCGTTCCAATCGAGCAGTCCGCTATATAAAGACACGAGAATCGGAACGAAAACGAGACCGACATAGATCAGCAAACACGGCAGTACAAATATGGCAATCGTCCACTTGGAGACTCTTAACACATTCACTTGGCTCGCCTCCTTCATGGGATATACCAATCGGAACTTACCCTTTGCACTTGCGGCGCTTAGGATAAATTCCGATTTGGCTGCTTAATTCATCTTATTTTTTGTTTGTGTCGTACGCGGTTTGGTGTTCTTTCGCGACTTCAGCAGAATCTTTCTTCTGCACGAAGAGGTTTTGGATGCTTGTTAAGTGGCCTTGTGCTGTTCCCGGGTTCATTGTGTTATCGAACGCAAGGTCGCCGCCTTTAACTTGTTTGAACATACCTAGTACTTCCATAGCCATTTCGGAGTATCCGGCAGCTTTGAAGTCACCGTCAACTTTTTGTGCGATACCAACTGCGCCTTTAACCGCGAATGCTTCTTTCGGGAAGTTCAGCATGAAGTAGTTCAAGAAATCTTTGGTTTCTTTCAAATGTTTGCTGTTAGCAGATACGGCGAACGCGCTTCCCGGAGCAAGCATGAACTCGTCTGGGTTACCTTTGCCTTTAACCGTTGGGAACTTGAATACGCCGACTTTACCGTTAACGGAAGAAGTCTCGATACCGCCTGTTGCCCATGAGCCCATGTAGTACATAGCGGCTTTACCTGTTTTGAACAAGTTTTCACCTGCATTGTAGTCAAAAGAAGTTGCGCCTTCTTGGAATGCGCCCGCTTGAACCAAGTCTTGGAAGCTGCTTACCGCGTCCGTAAATGCTGGGTCAGCGAACGTTTTCTTGCCATCAACAACAGCTTGCAAGAAGCCAGGGCCGCCGTTTGTGCGAAGCAGTACGTTCATGAACAAGAAGGACCCTGTCCAGGAATCTTTTTCACCGATGGCCATTGGCTGAATGCCTTTACCTTTAAGTGTTTTTACAGCTGCGACCATTTCTTCGAATGTTTTCGGCACTTCAACGCCAGCTTGCTTGAACAAGTCTTTGTTGTAGTAAACGAGACCAATGTTGTTACCATCAGGCAGGGCGTAAATGTTGTTGTTGAACGTGTACCAGTTCAAAATGCCTTCTTGGAACGTCCCTTTCAAACCGTTTTGTTCAACCATGTCGTTCAGCGGCGCGAATAGTCCTGCATCAACGAAAGGCTTCATTTGAGCGGATGGATTCACGATCGTGATATCCGGAACTTCTTTGGAAGCTGCTTGCGTTTTGAGCTTCAGCTTTTGTTGATCCGTGTTCAGGGAATCAAGTTCGATTTTGATGTTCGGATTTTTCGTTTGGTAGTCGTTTACGATCTTTTTCAACATGCCGTTTTTCGGATCTGTCGGATCCGGATATATGTTTTGGAACGTGATTGTGATGTTTTCTTTCTTTTCCGTCGTGCTTCCACCGCTAGGTGTTGTCGTTGCGCTCGCGCCCGCTGACGGCGTGCTCGTGCTGCTGCCAGCTGAGCCACATGCTGTTAAGGAGATAGCCAGTAAACTTGCTGCCGCTACTTGAAGTGCTTTATATTTTTTTACCAATGTAAATCCCCCTCGTATGTTTGGTGAACTTGATGTCCTTATTATCGCTCCAAATTGGCAACCCTTACAATGTGTGAACTTTAGAATTCATGTTAACTTTTTATAGGTTTATAAGAAAATGACCTGTTGGTTTGACTATGTAGCGGAGCTTCGGGAGGCATTGTATCCAGTAGGTTCCCCCTGATTTTGGGGTTCAAGTAATTCTTGGTGGCAGGAAATGTGTGGGGCGGGGACTGCAACGGTGGGGGGGGATGTGGCTGGGGGCGTGGTGCTCGGACGGCTGGGGCGGGAATATTCCCCTTAAAACATTATGCGAAAGGGAACTACAGGGCGCTATTTCAGCTAAAAGGGTTGATTTGAGCGGCCAGACGGAACTACAGGCTCTTATTTGGTCAAAAATGCTTATTTTACGCTGATTCCGTTGAAATAGCGGACCGCAGTTCCCTTTAACCATCCAAACTGTCGATAACGGTAAAATAAGGGATCATCGTTCCCACAAACTTAAGAAACCTACAATCCCACAGGTTCCATGTTCATAGTGAAACATAAAAAGACCGACCCACCCGCCGAACCGGCGAAAGAGAGTCAGTCTATGAATGAGTGCAACTTGCTCGCTCTATACTTAGTAAGCCTTAGGCACTTCAACACGATGAGTGATGCCATCTTCTGTGAAGTATATATGCGTGTCGAACCCTTGATCATCCATAAAATAAGATACATATTTCGGCTCGCCATGCTTGATCGGCACAAGGAGCGTAGCGATCCGGTGACTGCGCGCCGGTTTGGTCGTTGCCTTGAGATGCCAGTGCAGCGGCAAGCCTTCGATCTCGGACAAGTCTACGTCCTGGAAGCCCTCATGCTGTGTCAACTCCAACTCGCCAGAGGAACAATAGACGAAACGGCCATCCATATCGGCTTTGCGACCTTGAACTTTGAAGGTCTGCCCGTTCAGCTTCATTTCGTAAAGCGTCTGGAACAGCCAATCCACGGTGCCCGTCTGCGCCAAGTCGATATGATCCACGACGACGACGTACGTGCCGAAGAAATAAAGCTCGCGAACGTAGCGATCCAGATAAGGCACGTACTCCTTATAAGCTGCGGTGGCATTACTTCGGGAATAGCCGTAGCCCTTGCGCTGCTCAGCCACTTCGACGAAGCCGTTAGCGGCCATGTTCAGCACTTTGTTTTTCTCGGCATATTGACCAAGGCCATCGATCAAAATATTGTTCGTCGAACGCGTCTGCCTGCGCCAGTTCATGTGCATCGTGGAGCTAAACGCCACGTAGTAGCCGCTCTCGATAGCCAGTGGTTCACCATACGCGTGCAGCAGGAACCCGTTTTGGTCGCCATGGCTATGGCTGACAGAGCCGTACTTGCTGCTCTTCGTGAGCAGCATGATGTGGCGCTCGGGATCGGCCATATTCGAGTGGAAGGCGACCCAACCGATGTCGCGGAACCACTTGACCTGCTCGATATTCGCATCCGTTGGAACGACAGCTTCCACTTGCGGATAGTCGTGACGGAAAACCATTTCGTCAAAACGGAAATCCCACCAGCCATAATTGTAAAATTTCATTTCGGAATCGGTGTCGGTCTCACGTACCCGCTCAAAATACCACTGGTACAAACCGTTTCCGGTCACACCGGCAAACTGGCGGATGTTGAAGCCGGTTTTCAAACTAACGGGATCACCCAGCGTAGATTGGTCGCCAAAGCTCGCGCGAAGCGTGTCCGGGCTGAATGCGTACAGCGGGAAATCACCTGTTTTTGTAAAAAATGGACGTTTATAAAAGTTGATACCTGTATATTTTTTCAGCAAGTTCATCGCTTCCGTAACAAAAGCCATCCCGGTCGTCCAATACATCGGACCTTCCGCCCAGCCTCCATCCGGTCCGCCCCAAGGCGAATAGATGCATGCGTAGTATTCAAGGGTATAATCCAGCCACTCGCGTGCCTCCGGCTCTTCCTCCAGCATGGCGATGCAGCTCGGTACAAGCACACTCGATAGGGAACGAACGGCATGGCTGTCAAAGGGTACGTGATGAATTTTGGAATGATCAATAACGTGTGTCGCGATTTGACGCGCTCGGGCAAGCAGAACTTCACGCACCAGCTTCCGCTCGAGCTCCGTTAACTGTCCATACAGCCAATCATAGCCCCATGCGATAGCTCCGGTCATCCGGAAAGAGGCCTCGTCGTTGTAATCGCGGCTTGTTGTCCCGTCAACGTTCCAGTTACAGACATGCAGCAACCAGGTTTTGGCGCGGCCCAGCAGCACTTCGTCAGCCAAAATCGTTCCGGCCACCGCCAAATGACGGATCGCATACAGGACTTCTTGCGTGTCCATGTACATTTGACGCCATAGCTTGGCGACGCGCTTGTTGCCCGGATACGGCAGCGGCTCTGCCATCAACTCCCGGTCGATCCACGGCTTAACGGACTTCTCATAAAAAACATCGAAGCCGCAATAAGTCGGATCAGCCGCAAGGCTGCTACGAAAGGCTTCGACTTCAGACGACTGAAGCCACAAACGAGGGTGCTGCGGTGATGCCTCGGCGTATCGGCGCTCTCGGCTAGGCAGCGGTGTTTCCGGCAAATCAGCCGGGACTTCAAAGCGTCTCACCTTACTCCAAGCGGTTTGTTCGTCATTCTCCCCGAGCAGTGCGTAGCGCCAGAAGTAAGTTCCTGCTTTAAATGCATCATCAGGTGTATATAAGTTGTAGGGAATCGGCTTAATAGTCTGCGTGTCCGCCTCGGAAAAAAGGTCCGACTGCGAAATTTGCAGCACATAACGGTCATTCTCCAGTTGGGCCGGAATCCACGTGAACCGCGGCGGGTTTTCCAACAGTACAGTTTGTTCATTCGGTTCGTATTGTACAGTTAATACGCCGCTCTGCGGTTCGTATAATGGCGACAGGGTTGTCATAACGATTCTCCCTTCTCTATATGAAAATCAAACCTTTATCTTCCGTAAGTTGAATACGTGATGCGCTTTCCGGTTGGCCCGGCACCTGAACCACAATTTCCTGAGAGGAAACGCGGGTGATCTCGGCGCTGCTGCCTGCACGGTACACGTGGATGAAATCAGCGCTGCGCCCGTTGCGACGATGCAGAATCGCCGTAAGAGCTTGACTCGGGTCCACAGAGTCCCCTGGCGTATGTACCGCCAGCAGCTCATCGCCCGACTCTGCCAACGCTGTGTGGAACACTTCGGCATCAGCCCCGAGCTGGTAAGACAATCGCAGCAGTCCTGCATCCGCCGTAAACCCGCCGATAATTGGCAGCTTCTGCTCAGATATCGCGGAGACATCCTTCTCTTGAATCCGAAGTGTGTAGATCTCATCCCGTTCTTCAAGCGTTCCTGTTTGAGGTTGAGCGGCCGGATGCATCCACCACTCGATACTTCGCGTCTCTTCACCGGTCAGCTCAACCTGAAACCAATCCAGCAGCCACTCGCCTGTGAGCAGCAAATGACGATTCATCGTGCAGCCCTCGTAGGCTCCCGTCGTTTGCAGCCAGGCATAGACGGACTTACCGTCACTAGCCGCCTCATAGCGGACGCAGCGCCCTTCGTGAGGCGCTTGGGAGAAGCCGTCCAGCGACACCGTGTTGTGGCCGGCGGTTTCGGCAAACCACGATTTCCGCATAGGCGAGCCGTAAGGCACCATCCCGAAATCGGGGGTTAGGGTCTGGGCAGGGTGCATCAAAGTCAGATGCAGCTTGTCGTAATGGCCGTGGGAACCACCGTGCTCGCCGAAATCGGCGAGGAACGACAGCGGGTTCCCTGCCACTCGGCCGATGACGAAGCCGGCATCCGGCCAGAGCCTTGACGCCCGCGTCGCCCCTGAAACCAGCGTGCGGTCATCAGTGCCATAGAGCAGCGCCTCGAGCTGCTCGCCATCGGCAGCGCCCAGCTGCCGGTACGCTTCGCGCAGTATTGGCGCGAGGCCGGCAATGCCGTAGATCGCGAGCCCCTGCTCCGCGATTTCAGCGATCTCGCGGGCATAGGGAGCACGCGCGAGCGGCCCGTCATGCAAGGCGGGCAGCACGCCCTGGTCGTCGGCCAAATCGGCGAGCGCCTCTAGCATGCCGCGCATGGATTGGCCGTCTGCGCCTGTGACGGCGTAGAGGTCAATGCCGAAACGCTGCGCCATCTCCGCAGAGATCAAGTACGCCCGAAGCACGAATACGTGGTAATACGTGCTTCCTTCAAATTCAAACTGATCAGCTTTTACGCCGATCGAGAGATGATGCTTGAAGCCGCCTTGGCCTTCAATCAGCGCTTCCAGCGCCGTTTGCTCGCCGCGCGCGGCATAGACGCAAGACAATGACGCGTTTAGCCAAGCGGTGTAATTGTTCTCCGCATTGTTCCGCTCATGAATGAGAATGTGCCGGTATTCTTCCATACTCCCGGCAAGCAAACCCAAAAAGACGTCGATAGCCGCCTGCTCCTTCGCCTCGAACACAACGCCTTTATCGCGCAATAATAGATAAGCGCGAATCAGGGTTGTGGACCAGATCGCCTCCGTGAGCGCTTGATGAAAAGCGCGCCCTTTCAGCATCCAGCTTTGCGCTTCCGGATGCACGGGGTAGAGCGGAAACTGCTCGGCGTATTCGACGAGCAGTCTTTTGCTAAGCTGCGCGTAGGAAGCCTCGCCCAGCGCTGCATAGACAGCCGCTGCCTGCAGCGCAACGCGCGCCAGCGATTGATGTTTAAACACGAGCCAAGCGCCGCGGTAGGCTTCGCCTTCAATGCTGCAGCCGTGCGGACACGCAAACTCGGAGGCGTCTACTCGCTTGTCATCGAACACCAGTTCGGTATGATGGTGTGGACAAACATACTGGTGCCACCAACCACCAGGTTCTTTAGGAATGAACAGGCTGCCTGCTTGCTGCAGCCTGTCGATCTCCTCTTTTAATATACGTGCTGTACGGTCCGATCTCAGCGCGGTACTCATCGCATCATCATCCCGCCGTTGATTTCAATCGTTTCACCCGTTACATAAGAAGACAAATCGGAAGCAAGGTAAAGCACGGCGCCGGCAACATCGTCCGGAGTTCCTTCACGCCCAAGCGGAATCCCGTTAATCGTCGCTGTTCGAGCTGCGTCTGTCGTAAACGTCGCGTGGAACATCGTGTTGCCGATAAAGCCAGGGGACACGTTATTCACGGTAATGCCGCTTGCCGCAACTTCTTTCGCCAAGCCCTTGGAGTACGTAAGCACGGCTGCTTTACTTGCTGCATAAACGCTTGATCCTGGACCGCCGCCATTGTGTGCAGCAACGGATGTCATGTTGACGATACGGCCGTAGCCTTTGGCTTTCATGCCGGCAAGCACTCTTTTGCACATAAATACCGTACTTTTCAAATTAACGTTCATAATGCGGTCGTACATTTCCTCAAACATTTCGGAATTCGGTACGCGTTGTACCAGATGGCCAGCATTGTTGACTAAAATATCAATCGTGCCACCCAGCGCCTGCTCCACTTCACTAACGAGTCTGTCGATCTGCTCCAGATCAGTCACATCCGCTTGCACCAGCACGGCTTCGCCGCCTGCCGCTTGAATCGCTGCGACAACCTCTTGCCCTTGTGCCACGTTGTTCAGGCAGTTCACGCCAACTTTCGCCCCATTGCTAGCCAAAGCCAGTGCAATTGCGCGTCCAATTCCCGCGTTAGATCCTGTTACCAGTGCAATTTTCCCCGTTAAGTCGATGTTCATATGAATTCCTCCCATGTGTATGTGTTTAAGATATATGTTGACGGGAAAATAAGAGACGTTAGAGTCTGCTATTCTCACCGGCATTGCAATTTCAGCGTATTTTCGGGGGTTCCGGGTTCAAAGCGCCCGCTCAACCCCGTATCTTCGGCCGTGCCTTTTCCGGCATCGTCATCGTCAGGCAAGTTCCGCTTCCCCACTCGCTGTCGACAGACAGCCCGTAAGCCTCTCCGAACACCATCTGAATTCGCCGATGAACGTTCATGAGCCCAATGCCGCCACGCTGTTTCGTACCGTTCTCTTCCGGCTCCGCCAAACGGTTCTCCTCCAGCTTCTTCCGCAGCTCGGCTAGCCGCTCCGGCTTGATGCCGACGCCGTTGTCCTCTACGAACACCTGGAATAAGCCATTTTCCTTCTTGGCATTTATACGAATGAAATGATGCGGTTCCACGCCATCCGGAAACGCATGCTGGAAAATATTTTCAATCAACGGCTGCAGTGTCAACCTCACCATTTGCTCGAGCAGTAAATTCGGCGGGATGGCCACATCAATTTCAAACTCTTTGCCTGTTCGATGCTGCAAAACAATCATATAGTTACGAACATGGTTCAGCTCATTGGCTACTGTAATTTCTTCTAAATTAGTCTGAACGGAGTAACGAAGCATGAAAGCCATCGCTTCTACCATCTCGGTAATTTCCGCGGAGTCCTGCACAATGGCATAGCAATTGATCGTCTCCAGCGTGTTATATAGAAAGTGGGGATTGATCTGCAGCTGCAGTGACTGGTATTCGGCCCGCTGCCGCTCCAGCTTTGTTTCCCCTAGTTCTAAAGCGTTCTTCTGCTGATCCAGTTCCGCCTCGTAGACCCGCTCAATCATATCGGAGAGGCGCGTCACCATCAGGTTATAGCTGTGAATAAGCCCGCCTATTTCGTCGGTACGGCCGGATTCGTCGATGTACTGCCAGTTTCCTTTTTCCGTTTCCCTCATGCTGTCTTTCAGCCAGCGGATCGGCGCAATAATCGAACGCCCGAAACGCGAAGCCAGCCACAACGCAATCACCAGAGTAATCAGACCCACGCTGATCGTTGTTGTTCGAATCGTATTGGCCGGACGCCGCAGCTCGTCAACTGGCATAGAAGCAACCAGATTCCAATCGGAGTATCCGGATTTACGCGATACAAACATGCGCTCCTCATCGTTATACTTGTAGATGAATGTCTGGTTTCCGCTCGCCAGCACGTGCGAGGACAACTCATCCTGCGGCTTGCGCTCGCTCATGGAACGAGGATAGATGTAGTTGCCGGCATCATCTACAATGAAGAAGAAGCCTTTTTTCCCCAAACTCACTCGATCCCACGTCTTTGCCAGCTCATCCAGCTTGATCTCGATAGCGACGACCCCGCGATTCGCATCGCCGTAAGAAGGCCCTCTTACTTTGCGTGCCATCGTCACGACAGAGCCCTGATCGACTTCGCGAATGCTCATATTCAACAAAGCGATTTTGCCGTCAGCCGGCGTCATTTTTATCAAATAATCGTACTTTTCTTTCACCAGCACCGGATCGAAGTTGAGCAAATTCTGATTCTCATAGATGACTGATCGCCCATGCTGACCGACCGCATAAATCATGTTCAATTGTTTATATAACGTAACAACGGAAATCACCGATATACGTGCAAATTCCTTGATTTTTTCGCTGTATTCATAATACTCGTACGAATCATCCGGTTTGATCTCCATAAACGCCCGCACATCCGAATTGGAGGAAAACGCATTACTCAAGAGCTCATACGCCTGCAAATAGCTATCCGTCTGATAGTTGGCACTGTCGATCATTTGCTCCATATACTGCTTCACCTGGCCATCCAGCGCCTTAGAAGACTGTACATAAGAGAAAGCTCCGACAGATACTAACGAGAGTACAATCACGATCAGAAAGTTGGAAAAAATTTGGCGTGACAGCGTCTTGCCTCTCATGAACGAATTCCCATCTGCTGACGGTACTCCGAAGGAAGACAGCCTTCATATTTCTTGAACGTTTTCGTAAAATGCGGATGGTCGGCGTAACCGACTTCGCCGGAAATATCCGTGATGCGCCACTGCGGCTGCTCAAGCAGCTTCTTCGCCTTTTCCATGCGTCTGCGCGTGCGGTACTGCACGAACGTCTCCGACGTATTTTGCTTAAACAATTGGCTAAAATACGAAGGGTTGAGTCCGATGAATTCAGCCACTTCCTCTAAGGAAACCTCCTCTGCAAGGTGCGTCTCAATATATTGCTTCGCTACCTCCACAGGGTCTTTCAGCTTCCCTTTCCGCTTATTTTTCAGCTCATCCAAATGGCCATACACCGCTGTCTTGAAGCGGAGCCATGCCTCCTCTTCCGTGGCAGCGCCGGTTAAGGCAAGCTCACCCTGCATCAGGTAAACATCCCGCACATTTAAACGTTGGTGCAGCAGCGTATGAATCTCCTGCAAAATATCGTTAAGCCGGTTCAGCTTCAGCTTATAATCTATGAGCTCAATATGAACCTCTTCCAATAAGCTGTCTAATTCCGTCTGCTGCAGCATCCAAACCGCATGTTCCATGCGACTTGCCCACTGCTCCAGCTTCGTTACGGCAACGAACGTCTCGGAGCTTACTTTGGACTTCGTGCGGATCAGCTTCTCTAACACGTTCTGAAACCCTTTGATGTTGACCGGCTTCAGTAAGTACTCTTTGACACCATAGGAAACGCACTTCTGTGCATATTCAAAATCGCTAAAGCCGGAAATAACGACAACTTGGATGTCCGCATCCAATTCGGCAACGCGGGCGCATAGCTCCAAGCCGTCCATTTTGGGCATACGGATATCGGTAAACAGGAAGTCGGGCCGATCCTCTTGAATCCGCTGCAGCGCGACAACACCATTCTCAGCCGTTCTCAGGCTTTCGATCGGCAACCCCGATTGTTCGACTAGTTTTTGCAATCCTTTGCGTATCATCGGTTCGTCATCGACAATGAGTATGCGGTACATGAGGCGACGCTCCCTTCTTACCCTTCTGAAATGCCCGCTCCCCACGCGCGGGTGTGCTCGTGAGGAGTCGGTCATGCTCATCTCTGAGCTTATTTACGCGGCATCGACACAGTCGTACCGGAATCTTTACTATTGAATTTCTCTGTAGCTTCCTTGATCACTTCGTTGCCGCCTTTGGATTTCCACTCTTCCAGAACTTTCGGCCAATCGGAGATCGGCTCTTTGCCGTACACCATTTTAACCATGTGTGAAAGAATAACAGGAGGTGCTTGATCGGACAGCGGTGAAATGTCAGGGTTTTTCATTAAGGATTCCAGACGCGGCTCAAAGTTAATGCCATCGCGTCCTTCATTTTTCAATGTTGTGTCGTACACATTCATCAATTTCTTGCCGTCTTCTGTCATACTAAGTGTGCCTTTATTATAAGTTGTATCTTGAACTAACCACAAGAAGGATTGACGGTAACGCTCCTCATCTACACCAGCAGAATCTGTTGGCGCTTTGTAGTCGATTTTGCCGTCTACCGTTTTGTATGTGTCGCCTTCAATACCGAATGTGAAGAATTTCTCAGCTTCGTCAGACATCATCCAATCGTAGAACTTAATGATTTGCGCTGCATTTTTCACGTTTTTGTTGATGAAGTAAGCACGCGGCGCAGGTCCGTATAAGTAGTGACCGCCTTTACCATCTGGTCCAGTCGGAGATGCGATGATTTCGATATCGCCTGTTGGCACCGTCGTTTTCAGCTGTGTTTCCCATTGCAGCATTTCATTGGCATTCATGGACCACATACCTGCTTTACCAGCAAGGATCGTATTTTTGAATACCGTTGCATTGATTGTTGCGAATTCTTTGTTGATCAAACCTTCGTCAAACATCGTTTTGTACGTTTGCAGCGCTTTGGTCATATTCTCTGTGTCGAAAAATTTCGGCAAAATTTGATCGCCTGACTTTTCGAACATCGACAAGTATGGATATACGTCATAAGCTCCGAAGAACGAATCCGCATATTTGAAGTTTTCACGACCCATGTAAGGGTTCTCAACGCCCATCTCTTTGAACTTGCGAAGCACGGCCATATATTCGTCAACCGTTTTCGGAACGCCGAGACCGGCTTTATCCAGCAAGTCTTTACGAACGAAGATCGCGCGGCGGGACGGGTTGGACAAGTATTCTGGAATCGCATAGATTTTACCGTTGTATGTTACGTTATCCCAAGCGTCTTTCGGCACTTTTTTGAGCAAGTTCGGACCATACTGTTTCAGCAAATCGTCCAGAGGCATGAATACGCCTGCTTTCACGGAACCCGCCATCTCTTTCCCGTTCACACCGCCGCTGCCTTGTACAACATCAGGAATATCGTTGGTTGCGAACATTTGGATCATTTTTTGTTCATATTCTTTGTGCGGAACAAGCACGATATTCAAATCGGTGTTTGTTAATTCTTCGAGTTTCTTCACCCATTTGTCTTGGTTGATATCAGGCGATTTCTCCACGTGTCCGAACGCCAGTGTGCGCAGGGAGATGGAGAACTTCGTTTTTTCTGCCGGCTTTGTACTAGCTGCGCCAGCTGCTGCGCTGGATGTCGGTTGTTCCGTTGGCTTAGAAGAGCAAGCAGCCACTAAACTGGCCATAAGTACCACAGCCATTGTGGTGGGAATCCATTTTTTCATTTCTACCCCTCTTTTCATTTCGCTAAATATGACGCTTTCACACCTTCATTGTAAAAGCGTTTACAATTTGTCGATATGGACTGTTTTTAGTTCGAATTGTCTTTTTTTTAGAATCATGTCAAAACTCGACATTTCATACAGGATTTCACAACCAAATTGTTAGGATTTGACGGATCCTACCATCATCCCTTTGACAAAATGACGCTGCAAGAACGGATAGATCAGAATAATCGGGATTGTTGCGATAATAATTGTCGCCATCTTGATGCCTTCCGGATCCATGTGAGCCAGTCCGCTGAATTGTGACGAGTTGGGATCGATACTGATATCTTCGGATACAATGAGCTGGCGCAGCTTCACTTGAAGCGGCCACAGTGCTGGTTTATTGATATAGTAGAGCGCGCTTTGATACGTATTCCAGTGGCTTACAGCATAGAAAATCCCCAGAGAAGCCATAACCGGTTTGGATAGCGGAAGCACGATATTCCAGATCATTCTAAGCTCTGAACAGCCGTCGATACGGCCGGAATCAATCAATTCGCTCGGAATTTGCAGGAAGAACGACCTCATCACGAAAAAGTTGAAGGCGCTGATCGCACCTGGAATCATTAATGCCCAAAGCGAGTTCGTCAGATGCAAATTTTTCATCAAAATAAAGTTAGGAATCAGTGGAGCTGTGAACACCATCGTAATCAAAACCATAATCACGACTGCGTTGCGTCCAGCATACTCAGGGCGTGATACCGGATAAGCTAGTGAAGCCGTTGCAATCAAGTTGATGAGCGTACCCACTACCGTAATATACACAGTAACTCCGAAGGAACGCCAGATTGCCGCGTCGCTGAACACGTATTGATAATTAATTGCCGTAAATTGAACCGGCCAGAATAATACTTTACCATTCACGATAGCTTGAGATGAACTGAACGATTGGGCCAGCACGTTTAAGAACGGCAGGAGCATCGCCAGCGATAAGAGTGTCAGAAAAAGAACATTAAAGATGTTAAAAACTTGCCAACCGGCTGTCGGCTTGCGATTCATAATGCGTTCACCTCCGTCTTAGTACAAGCTTTCACCCGTTGTTTTTTTGCTTAAAAGGTTACCCGTAACAATAAAGATCACACCCACTAATGCTTTGAAAAGCCCGATCGCCGTCGTATAGCTGAACTGCTGGCCTAACAAACCTGCGGTGTAAATGTAAGTATCCAAAATTTCACCGTTTTCTTTATTCAAAGGATTCAAGAACACGTAGACGCGCTCGAAGCCGAAATCTAAGAATTTACCAATGTGCAGCAGGAACAAAATCATAATGGTCGGCAGCAGCGATGGAAGCGTAATCGAGATCGTTTGTCTCCAACGGTTCGCTCCATCCACTTCAGATGCCTCATATAAGTCCGGATTAATTCCCGCAAGCGCGGCCAAATAAATAATCGTACCGTAGCCGGAATCCCGCCAAATTCCCGAAGAGATAAGAACCGTGCGAATCCAGGATTCTTCGCCTAAGAAATATATCGGCTCAAAGCCCAGCCAAGTGATAAATTGGTTCACTGCCCCTGTTGAGGGAGAGAGAATACCGATGGCAATCCCGCTGACGATAACCCAGGACAAGAAGTGAGGCATGTAGACAACGGTTTGCAGAAGGCGTTTATACAATACAACACGCAGCTCGTTAAGTAAGAGAGCCAGGATGATCGGCGCAGGGAACGCCAGCACTAAGTCGTAAATACCGATTAAGATCGTATTCTTCAAAATTTTGAGGAAATCATAATGAGCAAACATGCGTGCGAAATGCTCGAATCCTACCCATTTGCTTCCGGTAAAGCCGTCAAAAATGTTGTAATCCTGAAAGGCAATAACTGAACCTAACAACGGTACATATTTGAAAACGATAAAATATACAATCCCCGGCAAAGATATCAGATACAACGCCCTATACTTCCAAAACGTTCGCAGAAAGGAATTTCCCTTTTTCGTCTGCGCACGCTTATTCATTTGTTCCACTGCTTGCGCGCCAACCGCCATCTTCTGGCCCCCCTCACTATTTCTTCGTCGATGTTATACCCCTATGGTACCTTGCTAAAGCGCTTGCAACAATGGAATGTCTTTTCACCGACTTGTGTTTTTTTTAGGTGGGAAGTAGCGCGTGTGCGTTTGCAAAAACGTACAGAGGGATGTGATTCGTGGGGAGGGGAGGCCGCTAGGGCTTTGTTGCGGATAGCTCGTGAAGGGAAAAGCGGTTCGGAGCTATATTACGAATACTCGTGAAGGGATGCGGTTCGGAGCTATGTTGCACTATGTACAATGATTTGGCTGCGTTTCTGCCTCAGCGTTACTCTATGTTGTACTTTGTACAACGTTTTTTGCCAAACGGGCCGTTTTCGGGCTAATTGGGGTAAAATGGTTGCACTTTGTGCAATTGATAGGTGTAAAGTACCTTTATGTTGTACAAAGTACAACTTAGATTCGCAATGGCAAGAGCACCGCGGTGAGTGTGTGCCTCCCATCCCCAACTTCAATCCCTACTTCACCATACTCCACACCTTATTTCAGCCCGTACTTCAATCTCCTCCCTCGCGCGGCAGCCTCCCCCCTCTCCAAACAAATCAAAAAAAGCCAACAGCTAAAGTAGAATTTCTACTTTAACCGCCAGCTTTTCAACATTTAATCTATTTCTAACGTTTTGACCAGACTCCGCTTGGCTTTGATAGGCTTCATATCCTTGAAACGGATGAACTTCTTCGTATCCTCGCACCATATGCGGAACTTAAGAGATTCTAAGCTAGTGATCAGTGTAATGGTCTGCACATTGCGCAGCACTGCGTTTTTGTTATGAACCTTTTCCAGATAGTAGTTCGGAACCCGCGGGCTCAGGTGATGAATATGGTGAAAACCAATATTACCTGTAATCCAGTGCAGCACTTTAGGCAGCTTGTAAAAAGAACTGCCATGCATCGCGGCTTTCACGTAATCCCATTCAGCTTCATTCTCAAAATAGGTCTCTTCATAATTATGCTGAACATAGAAAAGCCAAATCCCCATCATGCCTGAAACAAAAAACATAGGACCTTGAATAAGAAGAACGGATTGCCAACCAATTGCCCAGCAAAGTAAGGCTAAACTCCCCACAATACTTACATTGGTAATGTACGTATTCATGCGCTCTTTCATCCCCGCACGCTTGCGGTTAAACCTGTAATCGATCAAAAAAATAAAAACCGGCCCAACAATGAACATGATCAGTGGATTACGGTACAGCCTGTATGTCATTCTTCTCTTCCATGATGATGCTTGATATTCATCAACCGTCAGCGTCCAAATATCACCGACACCTCTACGATCCAAATTACCGCTGGATGCATGATGAATAGAGTGCGTATAGCGCCACTGATGATAAGGAACAAATGTCAGAATTCCTGTCAATGTACCGACGATTTCATTCGCCCATTTATTTTTGAAAAAAGACTTATGACAGCAATCGTGAAAAATGATAAAAATGCGCACCAAAAATCCGGCAGCGATAATGTCAATTACGAGCGTAAGCCAGACGGACACGGAAAGGCTTAAATACGCGAAATACCAAAGTGCGAAAAAGGGAACCACCGTATTAATAATTTGCCAGACACTATGCTTCATATGCGGTCTTTCGTAAGGTGCGATGTCAGAACGCCATCCGCCTTTATCTTCATGCTTCATTCAGTTAGAACTCCTTCTCTCCACATCGTGTCGGATCTGATTTGTTGTCACCTGTTGTAGTACGTTGCAGATCAAATAAAGTTCCCTCTCACGGAAAGAAATATTACACCGCACACTCATCATACGGTCGAAACCGCATTTTGTAAAATGCAATATAAGTCAGTCGTATTTACACAGCCTATCTGTTGTGTAGAATGGATACACAAGGAAGATCCCTAATCATTAACGAATGAGTTATGCAAAATGCCGCCGGAAAGGAACTTTCCTATGAACATCCTAATTATTGAAGACGATTCCAGCATCCAAATGCTGCTCAAATTAAGCCTGGAAGTTGAGGGCTTTCACCCTATGGTTGCGGGCACCATCGCCTCCGGTCTCGATGCGCTCGCTTCTGCTTCCATCGATTTAATCCTATTGGACCTGATGCTGCCCGATCAGTCTGGCTTTGAGTTTTTGAAAACGCTGCAGCAGTCTTACAAGGAAATACCCGTCATCGTACTCACGGCGAAGAACGAAATGAACGACAAAATACTAGGTTTTCAGCTAGGCGCCGACGATTATTTGACCAAGCCCTTCGAGACGCGGGAGCTTATCATGCGAATTCGCGCAGTTATGCGCCGAATGATGCCGGATACAACGGCACATGCGGTTGAAGTCATTCAAGCTGGCGTCATTGAAATGGATCGCAACGAGCGATCTTTGAAAGTGGCAGGACAACTGGTTAAAACGACCAGCAAGGAGTTCGATTTCCTCTGGCTGCTGTGCAAAAATCCGAAAAAGGTGTTCACGCGGGAGCACATTTTGGATCAGGTGTGGGGATTCGAGTACTACGGACAGACGCGTTCCGTCGATATGATGGTGAATCGGCTCCGCGAAAAAATCAAACCCCACGATCATGTGCTGGCCACGGTTCACGGGATGGGCTACAAGCTGGAGGTTTAAGCCATGAAGCTGCGCAATAAGCTGTTCATTCAGCACACGATAACGATCATCATGCTGCTAGCCGCGATGTACGTCGTCGTTAACTATACGCTGAGCAAGAGTATGATTGAGCGGGATACTCAGACGCTGAGCCAATATTACGACTTGCACCGCATCGAGGCGCTAAAAATTGTGAACGATAAGAAAATCAGCATCGAACAGCTTTTTTCCGGGACATACGCCCCGCTTATCGCCTCTCATCTTGCCGCCAACAGCAACTTCCAAGTGCAGCTGTTTGACCCGGAAGGCACGATAATCGGAGACAGCGGGAACAAAGAAGATTTGGTGAAGAGGAGCGATATCGACGCTGCGCTTGCGGGGCAAACCGCAACCGTTATTACGGAAGGCGAAAGCAGCAAAATCCTCATTTACGCCTCTCCCTTTCTCTACGAAGGCAAGATTGTAGGCGGATTCCGCTATTTGCTCGATCTGAATAAACATGAGGAAACCCTTTCCGCCATGCGGACTTGGTTTATTGGCGTCGCTCTCGGCTGCTTGCTGGTTGCCCTGCTTGCAAGTTACTCGTTCTCTTTTTTCATCATGCAGCCGCTGCATGCTCTCCAACAAGCCTTGAAACAGGTGACCGTCGGGGATTTCAGCAGGAAAATCACGGTTCGCAGCCAAGATGAAGTACGGGAGTTAGCCGATGACTTCAATCAAATGTCTGAGGCGTTGCAAGAGCATATCGAGCTGCTCCATTTTGAGCAGAGCAAGCAAAAAAAATTTTACGACAATGTGACCCATGAGCTTAAAACTCCACTAACGTCCATCATCGGCTTCTCCGATCTGATTGATAAAATGGAGCACATCGATGATATTCGAACATGCAATGTTTACATCCGCAAAGAAAGCACACGACTGCTGCAAATGGTTGAAGAGCTGCTGCAATCGTCCCTCAAAGGCGATGAGGCTTGGCGGGTGCAGGTCGAGCAGGCAGATTTGGCAGCGATCCTGACGGATAGCCTGCGCATTCTGGAGCCTACGTTGCATAAATCTACAATTTCGACTGCTGTACAAGTGGAGCCGTGTGAGGTGTACATGGATCCCAAACGAACACAGCAGGTCTTGTTCAACATCATCGAAAATGCGATCAAGCACAGCGAGTGCACGCACCTGAACGTACGGCTGGAGCAGCAGGAATATCACTGTCTTGTACGCATTACCGATAACGGCAAAGGCATGGGTGAAGAGGAAGCAAGCACGCTGTTCCTTCCCTCCGGACAGAAAGCGGATCGTCCCGTATCGGCTCATTCGCACGGGCTTGGGTTGCTGCTCTGCAAACAGTTGATGGAACTGCAGGGCGGCGATATCACGGTTCACAGCCGCGAGGGAAGTGGTACGGAAGTCATTTTGAGCTTCCAGATGGAGCCTCTCCACGCACAAGGTCTGTTACAAAATTGATACAAATCGATGATTTTTCTGAGATAAAAGGAGAGTAATCTACATGCAAGAGGAGAAGAAAGGGCTTTCATGGTTGCGTCTCATCTTATTGCAAATTTTGATCGGTTGCACGTTGATCGGCATTTTTGCTTATATTTTCCGAATCGGTGTCGATGAAGTACGCACCGTTCCGAAGGATCCGAACAGCCGCGACATGTTCGACGGCGTTCCAATGAGCATGAACGTCACGTACCCGGGCATCGGCACCATTTCGATTGATGATCCCAAAGAGCTGATCGCGTGGAAAGCATCGTTCACCCGTTTATTGAACGGAGGCGGTCAGCCCAATCGTGCAAACGCTTCACGGCTGCTCTTGACAGGCTCAATGGCCTACTTGGATCAGGAGGACGTGCCCTTCCAAATCGGGACCAGCGGCTTCCGCTTCGGAAGCGACATGGTGAATTCGCTGGATATCAGCGCGGAGATCCGCAAATTGCAAAATATGCTGATCGACAAAACGCTCACCGCAGAAACTGTCGGCAACGTGATTGCTAACCCGATTCATCAGGTATCCCGCTTGCAGGACGGCGTTCTTACCGCGTTATCGGGAAAGGATCGGACAGCGCTGACGGCACAGATGCGAACGGCAGTCCGGCTGATCGATTTCAGCCATTTTGACTTCATGGCGGAGCGCCCGAGCGCTCATTATGTTGTGCAGTTAAAGGACGAAGCCGCGAGTGGGAAGCATTGGCTGCATATCGATCTCTATGACAACGCTTACTTCATCGTGTTCGATTTGCTGGATGAAACCAACCATAAAGCCTATTTCAAGTTAAGTGATGCCTCCTAACCTATCGAGGGGATGGTTGATGAAATGGCTAGAAAGAAAAGTAACAGTTCCGTCATGATCTTATCCGTTATTGTTGTTGTGCTTGTAGCAGGATTCTTCCTGTACAAGTCCGGTGTATTCGGCGGGAAAGCGAAAGGCAAAATTACCGTGTATTCCATTTTCCAAGAAGAAGAAGCGCGTAAGATCCTGGATAAATTCAAGGCAGAGACAGGGATCGACTACGATGTTCTTCGCTTGCCGAGCGGTGAAGCCGTGACGCGTGTCCAAAATGAGATGGGTAAACCGCAGGCTGACTTCCTGATGGGCGGTCCGGCAGATTCGCATGAGGTATTGAAAAAAGCAGGCGCACTTGAGAGTTACATTTCTCCGAACGCCAAAGATATTCCAGACAATATGAAAGATAAAGATGGTGCTTGGACTGGTTTTTACCTGAATCCAATTGCTATTGGCATCAACGAGCAGCGTTGGAAAGAGAAATACGCTACAGCCCCTTATCCGCAGACGTTCCAAGAGCTGCTCGATCCTAAATTCAAAGGCGAAATCGGCATGTCCGATCCGGCAACTTCCGGTACCGCTTACACAGCCGTTGCCTCCCTTGCGCAAGTATGGGGCAAAGACAAAATGCTGGACTATGTGGCAAAGCTGCTGCCCAACCTGAAAGAAAGACCGAAGTCCGGTATCGAGCCGATTCAAAAAGCGGCCAAAGGCGAATACACGATCGGCATCACCTTCCTGGGTGACCAGCTGAAAATGAAAAATCAGGGCAGCCCGATTATTTCCATCGTTCCGGAAGCCGCAGGTTATGAGGTTGGCGGACTGGCTATTGTCAAAGGCGGCGCAAACACCGAAGGCGCCAAGAAACTCATGGATTTCATGCTAACGAATGAACCGGGACTTCTTTACACCGAATCAGCTTTCGCAAGCTCCGTGAAGCCTACCGTACCGATCCCTAAAGGCGGTATCGACATCAAAACAACCAAATACAATACAAGCTACAGCTTATGGAAAGCTGCCGAGCAGCGCAAAGAGCTGCAGGACGCGCTCAAGAACCTCAAATAAGAAAGCGTTCCCAGGGCATTGGAGTCCGTAGGCGCTACGGACCAATGCCCGCCTAAACAATGAATGTGGAAGGCGGTCGTGAGCCCCTTATGATCATAGAAAAAAAAGGCATGGGCACCTCGGTCAGCAAGCTGGTGAAAGATCCCTCCTCGCTGGTTCTCGTACTCATCAGTTTCGCTGTTCTCTGTCTCTTCGTTATTTATCCGCTTATTTACGTTGTTGCCCTGCCGGGAGCGACGGATTGGACGACATTCTTCAGTAAAAGCCGCTATGGCACCGCCCTGCTGAACACGGTCGTCAGTTCCTCCCTCTCCGCATTAACGGCAACGGTTTGCGGCTTTATTTACGCTTATTCGATTCATTACAGCAACATTGTGGGGAAAAAGTTCTTCCGCTTTATCGCCTTTCTCCCCATTCTCGCGCCGTCTGTTATGACCGGTCTCGCCTTCTTGCTGTTGTTCGGCCGAGGCGGCATGGTGTCGCAAACGCTCAAAGCATGGTTTAACGTTGAGCTCGACTTATACGGCTTGCCGGGTCTCTGGATCGTTCAAACGATCTCGTATTTCCCGCTTGCCTACATGACTATTACTGGCGTACTACGCTCCATATCGCCAAACCTGGAAATCGCCGCCCAGAACCTCGGGGCACGCGGTTTCAAGCTGTTCCGCACCATCACGTTCAAACTAGCGCTTCCAGGTGTTATCAACGCCTTCCTGCTCGTGGCTATCAACTGCTTTGCCGATTTCGGAAATCCGAAGCTGATCGGGGGCAATTATTCCCTTCTGGCCGTTGAAATCTACGGTGAAATCATTAATAACGAGCCTGGTCTCGCTTCCGTGATGGGCATCATTCTCGTTATTCCTGCCCTTTTGGTTTTCGTCATTCAAAGCAAACTGCTGTCCAAGGGCTCCTATTCCACGATAACCGGAAAGCCCGTTTCCGGCCTGAATCGCGTGAAGACGTCCCGTAAGACGGACATCCTTCTGTTTATTTTTAACAGCATCATGGCGCTCTTCATCCTGTCGATGTTCGCTATCACCATCTTGTTCGCGTTCACGAAGAACTTCGGGCGAGACAACACTTTTACACTGAGTCATATTACTAAAATGGTATTCAACCCATCCAGCCCCGCTGTTCTCAACAGCTTGGTGCTGTCGCTCATCGCATCTCTTCTAGCCGTCGGCTTCGCCCTCGTGCTGGCTTATGTGGTAGTACGCAAGCCTTTTCCAGGCAAAAAATTGCTCGATTTCACCGCCGTCCTGCCAATCGCCCTTCCAGGCACCTTTGTGGGTCTGGCTTTGATCGTCGCTTTCAGCAACGGACCGATTATGCTGCAAGGCTCCGCTGTCTTGATTATCGTGGCGATGCTGCTTAAACAGATGCCTGTCGGGTACAGGGGACTCACCGCTTCCTTCAAGCAGGTGGACAAATCTATCGAGGAAGCCGCAACGAATCTTGGCGCGGACAGCCGCCGCACGCTGACGACCATTGTATTCCCGATGCTGCAAAAGACCATTGTCGCCAACTTCGTCTATGCATTTATGAAAAACATGAACACCTTGAGCACGATCGTCTTTCTGATTACGCCCAAATGGGTCGTCGCCGCCGTCTCGATCTTCAACTATGCAGAGACTGGAACCTACTACTGGGCTGCCGCTGTTGCCGTCGGTTTGATGGGAACAACGCTTGCTACGCTCGGTGTGATGAAGCTCATTTTCCGCTCGAAGGTTAAAATATTTGATTTCTAAACAAGGAGTGAGTGATGATGAGTTCACAAGTTTTGTTGGATCTAAAAAATGTCAGTAAAGTGTTCGGCAGTAATCACGTTCTCAAACAGATTGATTTGCAAATCGAACGCGGTAAATTCATTACGTTCCTCGGACCGAGCGGATGCGGAAAAACGACACTGCTGCGCTCCATTGCAGGATTTTATACGATCGATGAAGGCGAAATTAAAATCGATGGCCAGCTCGTCAACGATCTGCCTCCGTACAAACGCGGAACGCCGATGGTATTCCAAGAGTACGCTTTGTTCCCGCACATGACCGTGTTCGATAATGTTGCATACGGGCTGGACATTCAGAAGCGCCCCGAAGCGGAGGTGCAAGAACGCGTAAAAACCGCTATGGCCAAGGTGAAACTAACCGGTTTAGAGGAGCGCTACCCGCACGAGATGTCCGGGGGGCAGCAGCAGCGGGTGGCGATGGCTCGCGCTCTAGTTATGAACTCGCCGATTATCCTGCTGGATGAGCCGCTCAGTAATTTGGATGCGAAGCTGCGTGAGGAAGTCCGCGTGGAACTGCGAAGCATTCAGCAAGAGCTTGGTCTTACGGTCATCTACGTTACTCATGACCAGCTCGAAGCCTTGTCGATGTCCGACTCCATCGTTGTTTTTAATAAAGGCGCAATTGACCAATATGGCACGCCGCATGAGATCTACTACAAGCCTCGCACGCCTTATGTCGCCGACTTTATCGGTACGACCAATTTCGTAGATGCCATTGTCCGCGAGGTAGCGAATGGCAAGGCCAAAGTGGATTACGGCACGAGCGGCCGCACAGCCAGCGTTACGACACATGAAGCCGTGACACCTGGGGATAAGGTGCTGCTCAGCATTCGCCCAGAATCGATGCGGATCAATGCGCCGGAGGCAGGAACCTTCCTCGTTAGCGGCTTCGTGAAATCATCGATGTTCCTAGGTGAGAAAGAGCGGTATTTCATTCTGGATGATAATATGAAAGAATGGATTGTCGATGCTTATGACATCGGATTAACCAGATTCCAGGGCAATGTCACGATTTCCGCAGCCGACGATAAAATTCATTTAATCAAGAAAAGCGAATAGGACATATAAACAACTAGCAGCTTGGCTAAAAAGGGAACTTGGGTTTCCTTTTTTGGCTGTTCAGGAGGGATTTGCATCATGTGGAAAAAAGGTTTGCTCGTGCTCATCATAGGGATTGGGATCTTCTTTGGCCTTCGTGTGATCGGGGAAAAGAAAAGCAACCAGCCTCTCAAGGTGTACGTGATCTTCCAGGAAGATGCCGGACGGATTCTGCTGGAAACGTTTAAGAAAAAGACGGACCAGCCGTACGATATCATCCGGATGTCGAGCGGCGAAGCCAGCTACCATCTGCTGACACTTGGCAAAACCGGGATCGACGTAGTGCTTGGCGGCCCTGCCGATCTGCATGAGCAGCTCAAAAACAAAAGCAAATCCCTTCGTTACTCACCAGCAGCTGCGGGCGGTATATCTGCCAAATATAAGGATGCCGATGGCTACTGGACCGGTATGTACATGGGGGCGCTGGCCATTGGCGTGAACCAAACCGTCTGGCAGCAGGACCCCCAGCTGAAGGAGCTCCCGCTTCCACAGCGGTACGAGGATCTGCTGCGTCCCGAGCTCAAGGGCAAGATCGAGATTCCCGATCCCGAGACGTCGGGAACCGGCTACACGCTGCTGGCCTCGCTTGCGCAGCAGCGCGGGGACAGCGCAGCGATTGATCTGATGCAGGCGCTGAAGAAACAAAGCGCCTCCATGACGTTCGCTGGCAACACGAGCGCACAGCATTTGGCGGAAGGCGAGATGGCTGCAGCCGTCTCCTTCTTGAGCGACCAGCTCCGCTTCAAAAACTCAGGCTACAACATCTCCTCCTTCATCCCACCGCAAGCCGGCTGGGAGATCGGAGCCGTGTCGATCCTGAAAGGCGGCAACAACCTAGCCGCTGCTAAGCAGCTCGTCGATTTTATGCTGTCCCGTGAGGTGCAGACCGATTATATGAACACCGCCTTCTCCTTCCCCGTGGCGCCGGACATTCCGGTGAACCCTCTCCTTGCGCCGGTGAAGCTGGAAAATCTGTTGGCCTCGTACCGCTTCGATCTAGCTGCACAGCAGCATGAGAAGCTGCTGGCCGGATGGCGGGCGGCAGAGTAACGGCATAAGACCGCCGTGTGATGTGTTTGGGCTGGCCACTTTGAGAAAAGTGGCCTTCTTGGAGGACTGTCTCAATGTTGCACTTTGTGCAACAATTTGGCCGTCAATCGGTCCCTATACTCCCCTATGTTGCAGTTTGTACAACAATTGGGGCAGAAATGGGCTGTTTGGGGTGCATTTGGGTTCAAATGATTGTATTTTGTACAATGAAGGCGAGCCCGCATCGTAAAAACTGCTTATATTGTTGTATAACATACAACGAGGAATTGCATTAACGTGTCCATAGCGGCGGAGATCAAGCCGCTTTACTGAAAAGTACTGCTTGATTTTTCTAAATTACCCTTTTTCTACCTTCACATACTTCCTCACTTACCTACTCTACTCTTCTCTCCTTTCCCACACACTTTGCCTGCAAATGGTGAAAACTCCGTAAAAGCAAAAAAAGCTGCCGAAGTCATCTCTGACCTCAGACAGCTTATTCGAATTCCTACCAAAACAGCTCCCCATGCCCTAACAGGCGGGATAAACCTTCCACAAAGTAATAATCGCCGTAAATAAGCGGCACATCTATATTCTTGCCTTCCGGGTAATGGCTTGTGCCATGAAGGATAAGTCCTTCTTCCGTCTCCGAGTCCCACGCGCCGTAGTTCGTATAAAGCGAATACAGGATACGCTCACCCGCTTCACGGTACAGACTGCTCTCTTGACCGCTCACCTGATCCGCGATCAGCAGCAAGCCGCAGGCAGCGCAAGCGCCTGCCGACGTATCGCGGTAGGCCGTAATCCCCTCCGGCAACCGGAAGTCCCAATGCGGCACGCTGTCCTCCGGCAAGTTGGCCATGAAGTAGTGCGCTGCGCGCTTAGCGGCATGCAGATAACGCTCATCTCCCGTATGGAGATGGCTTAGCGCCATGCCGTAAATCGCCCACGCGGTGCCGCGTGACCAGCCGGAATCAGGGGCAAAGCCCTGTCCGCCTTTCACTTCGAGCTTTTCGCCCGTGTGCGGATCGAAGACCACGATATGGTTCACAGAACCATCCGGGCGAATGAAGTGCTCCAGCGCCATATCGGCATGCCGCACGGCGATGTGCTTGTAACGCGGGTCTCCGGTTGTTGTGGAGGCCCAGTGCAGCAGCGGCAGGTTCATCATGCAATCGATGATGGCCCAGCCGGCATTGTCCTCCCCTTCGCGCCACGGGTTCCAGGCGCGGATATAATTGCCCTGCACATTGAAGCGTGCAGCGAGCAGATTCGCCGCGAGCAAGCCGCGGCGCTTGGAATCTTCCGCGCCTAGCAGCTTATAGCGCGCAACGCTCGTCAGCGTCCACATGAAGCCGATATCATGATCTAAGCGGTAGTAATCCGCGATGACTTGATCGAGCTGCACCTCGCAGGACTCTGCCAGCAGCTTCAGCTGCCCGTCTTGCGTATTGCGGTACAGAAGCCACAGCAATCCCGGCCAGAAGCCAGCTGTCCACCAAGACGCAGGCTCCAGCTGATATTCGCCCTTTACACTGGCATGCGGGAAGCGGTCTCCGATTCTTTTACTTGTTCTCGCTACCTTGTGAGCCGTCTTCTCCCAAGCTTCTTGAGCCCAATCTAATGAAGTACTCATGACATCACTTCCTAGTTGATTTATTTTATTGAAAAGCAAACCGAAATGCTGCAGATACCTTCAGGTTGGACTCGGTCAGCACGCCCGGCTTCAACTTGAAATCAAGCGCATAGCATGTTTCCGGCTGATCAAAATGATTCACGTGATGGAGAGTCTCGACCTCCCAATCAAACAGGTCCAAATCATAAGAGACGAAAACCCGCGCTTCTTCGGATGCCGCAATCAGAATTCGCCCGTCCTCCGCTTGCTGCGGGCGATGCCAAGCCATGAAGCGCTCCACAAGCGTCGCCGGTGCTTGAACGAACTCATAGCTGTCCGTCACCTCTAGTAGCGGCGGTTCTGTTTTGCTCCAGGTGAAGCGCCGGACAAGCTCTTTAAGTTTTGTTGTGCCATAGGCACTGGAGATTTCTAATGCGAACACATCCTCCGCATCATTACTGCTATAGGCCAGCAGTTCAGCCCGATGCTCCGCCCCAGCTTGTTGGTACAAGCCGTCAATGATCGGAACGGAGTGACTCTGCGAGCCGTTGCACAAAATCTCATAGCGCTCCGGTCCAAAATATTTCCGCGAATATTGCCCGCTTCCCAAATCAGGGAGCAGTGTTTCACCCTGTGCATACAGGATGAAATGCCCGATATCATTGTGGTTATGCGGTTCATTATTATGCCCGCCTTTGGCCGCGAAAACAAATGCACCCTGCTCTTGCAGCTGCCTGGACACCAGCCATTGCGCATCTGGTAAATAATACGCCGCTGTCTGCCAAGCGCTTCCCTCGACGCCGTCTAACGACCAGAGTAAATTCCGCAGAGCAGGCGCCCACCGGCTGCAGTGATCATCGCGAAAGCCTGCGCGGAGCGTCAGCTCGGGGTGCTCAATCTCAGGATAAAGCCGCTTCAAATAGCCGCTTAATCCCATAAAAATCCCCGCCTCCCCCTGCGAGTCGGAGAAATTCACAACCTTCCTCCCGTGGAGGAAGGTTTTCTGTTGGAACAAGGCTACTTGCCGCACCTTGTCCGCTTCGAACCAATTCACGACGCCTCCGGTGCGCCGCAGGATCAGGTCAGCGGCATAGGTGAAGTAGCCGAAGCCGTACTGCCAGTACATGTACCCTTCGGTACATGCCCCGTCTTCTTCGAAGCCGCTTAAGTACGAAGCGAGCGCAGGAAATGCGCGCTCCAGCACCGCGGCGAGCTCCTCCTCATCCTGCAGCGTGTAGATCGCTGCAGCGGCGATGGAGCCTCCGCAGACGGAGGCCCAGTTGTGGGTCGCGGTCTCCCAGCTGCTGGGAGCCTGCGTCACAAAGGGCCGCAGAATGCGGCGCAGCACTTCTTCGCGGATCCGTACGCGAAGAAGTTGCGGCAGCAACGCGCCGAGGAGCGCGCTGATTTCGCTTAGCGCGAACGCAGTCTCCGCCGCGAAAAGATCGATCGTGAACGACTCCGCTGACCGGTTCACTAGACCTTCCGCCGCATACTGTTCTGGTGCGGCGGACCTCATCTCTGGTCCATGCAGAAAATGCGCGGGCAAGCACCACGTATACTCGTCCAGAATAGACCCAATCGTGTCTGAAAGCGCATCCATATAGACACTATCCGCGCCTTCCAGCCAAGCCAATAAACCAAACGTCGTCAACCGGTTGCGACGGCGAAAATAAACAAGCTCATATTCCCTTCGAGAGCCTGTTGTGGAAAATAACCGGAACAAGGAATAATTCAGCTCGGGCATCGTTTCCTGCAGCAGCTTGTCCCCTTCTTTCCGAATCTCTTCGACAAGCCGTTTGCTTTCTTTCCCCTGTAGCAATCGCGCCTTCACCTGCAGAGGCGTTTCTTCCGGAAACAGCAGCTGTGAAGGATTTTTTTGCCCAGCATGCAGCGCTGCTTTTACATTATCCAAGTTCAAGTTGTCTGCGAGTACTTTCACCGTTATACGACCCACTTTCCCATGTCATTTGAAGGCAGCCCGCCTTCGGTCCGTGTGGACTTTCGTGACTTTCGTGATTTTCGTGGCTTAACCATCTACAAGTTATATATCTCTCATTATAAAGAATTAGATGCTGATCGTTATCCTGTTTTTTTGACTTTTTTTACTCATATCTTGACCTGTTAGACTCTATGGCGCAACATGGGTATAAAGAAATTTATAGAGACTAAACTTATCGGAGAGGTTGGACACAGAAATATGAGTCATCAAGCTGTAGTAGGAAAAAGTGTCCCCAAGGGACGATTTCCGATTTCCCTTCTTTCATTAACCGCTGGCGCCTTTGCCATCGGCATGACGGAGTTTGTGATCATGGGTCTTTTGCCCAATGTTGCCGAAGATCTGCATGTCACGATCTCGCAAGCCGGGCAGCTCATCACCAGCTATGCCATGGGCGTAGCAATCGGCGCTCCGATCCTCGCCTTGTTTACGAATAAACTGCCGCAAAAGCTGCTGTTGTGCCTGCTGATGGGTGTGTTCATCGTGGGCAACGCCATAAGTGTCATTGCTCCTACGTACACCATCCTGATGGGTGCTCGCATCGTGACAGCCCTAGCTCACGGAACGTTCTTCGGCGTCGGCGGCGTTATCGCCGTTCATCTGGTCCGTCCGGATCGGCGGGCAGGAGCCATCTCCATCATGATGGCCGGTCTCACGATCGCCAATATTATGGGCGTACCGTTCGGCACCTTCATTGGACAGCAGCTCGGTTGGCGCGCCTCCTTCGGCGCGATTGTTTTGATGGGCATCGTCTCGCTCATCGGCATCATTTTCTTAATCCCGCGCGTGCAGCAGGAGAAAAGTGCCGGCATCATTCAGCAGTTCCGCGCTTTAACCCAGCCAAAACTGCTGTTGATGCTGCTTATGGGGGCACTGGGCAGCGGAAGCTTATTCACGGTTTTCACCTACATCACGCCGCTGCTGGAACAAGTGACTGGCTTCTCGGAGCATCGTGTCGCATGGATTCTCGTTCTCTTCGGCTTTGGCGTCACCTTCGGCAATATCTTTGGCGGCAAACTTGCGGATTGGAAGCTAATGCCGGCGTTGCTCGGTAATTATGCGGCATTGGCCCTCATTCTTGTTGTTTTCAATTTCACCGTTCATCTGCCCGCTGCTGCTGTCATTACCATTTTCGTATGGGGCGCGGCGGCGTTCGGCATCCTGCCTGGCCTGCAGCTTCGCATCATGACGATGGCAAAAGATGCGCCTATGCTGGCGTCAACCTCGAACCACTCGGCGAATAATCTGGGCAATGCCAGTGGCGCCTTTATTGGCGGTTGGGTCATCACGCATATGGGCCTTACCTATCTTCCGTGGGCAGGAGCCTTGCTGCCTGTTCTAGGTCTGCTGATCGGTCTTATCAGCTATGGCATGGAGCGGAAAGAAAAGCGTGCCGGGACAAACACGGAGCCGCAAAAACAAGCGGGATAACTCCATAATGCCCCCACATGGGACAAGAAAAACCTATAGGGTCCCTACTTAGCGGAACTCTCTTTCGCTATTTTGTTCAAGTAGAGCCCTCGGACCCATCGAAGGGAACTAGGGACCGCTATTTCGGCGTTTTTCGCTGAAATAGCGGTCCCTCGGTCAAATAAGTCCCTGTAGTTCCCCTTTCGCTATAATTTGTGCCGATTTTGCCAAAATAGCGGACTCTAGTTCCTTGAAAAAGCCTTATTCAGCATCACACATCAAATGTTCATTCCCTGCCTCACAACAAAAAAAGGCCCGCTCTCGAGTAGAGACTGATCCCCCTCATGAGACAGAGATCAAAACACCTCCAAGCTTATCTCCATATCTTCCGACATGGTTTCATTTCTTGAAGGTGATTTGATTTGTCTCACGCTAGGGGGGTCAGTCCCTACCAATGAGCAAGCCTTTTTTATTTATGCACGAAACGGTGTTACGGTCGATTACTCCCCGCCGTGAGCGGCTCGATTAACTTCAAAAGCTCGATCATATCCGCCTTATCGAACGTTTGATTACCATCCATATCATAGCGCAATGGAGCCACAGTTAGAACACTGGAGAGATCCCACAGCTTCTCTCCTTTTTGATAAAAGAGGGACACAATATGTTCAGACGAAGCCGTGCCGTCCAGGCTCACAAGCTTTAGCTGGTATCTGTTAAGCCCCTCCACTAATAGAACGGGTTCGCTTTGCCCATTCATCAACTCGATGGCCGTGCCTAGCTCGCCACTCAGCGGGTCCACCCGCTTCAGCTCGGTCCGAGTACCCGTCTCTGCGGAAATTGGGCTGAACGTGAACGCCGGGTTATCGCCATGAACAACTGCCGCGATCCACGACTTGGTCATTGGCAGCATTTTGCCATAATCATCGCTCGTTAGCGTAAGCTGCGTAAAAGCCGGCTGCACAACAACGGTCACCCCTTGCGATTCCGTGCCATCTGTTATGCCTTCCCTTTCGTACAGCGCCGTAAAGCGATGCGTGCCGGAGCTAACGTCCGTTAAGCTTATTTCCGCGTTTCCGTACACATCGGTCGTTACCCTAGCTCGCTCAGCGCCATTCTCCCTTAACGAGATGTACCCCGGCTGAGTTAAGTCCCCGATCAACTCCCCAACCGATACCGAGAATCGAATAGGCTCAGCAAGCTGAAAAATTGCACTCGGATGATTCAGAATAAGTACGGTCCCTTGTAAGTTAGGCTTCACAACTTGCGAGATAGGATCAGATGTTTTTGCCTCATGCAGCAAATCAGGCACGTAAACAGCCTGAATGGAATAGGCTCCCGGCAGCAGCGCTGCTGTCGTGATGGAAGCAAAGCCATCTGAGTCAAGATTTTTGGGAGTGTCCAGCAGATTGCCTCCGCTAAAAACGACATGGCCGGCAGGAACCTGCGGCTCTCCATTCGTATTGGTCACATGAGCCGTAAACATGATTGGACTTCCGTAATAAACAGCATCCGTTACCGACGATGTCACTTCAACTGTAACAGGGATCGGTTTAATTTGGAGACTGCTGCTGGTTGAAATCCCCGGGAGATGCTCGTCATCACCCAAGTAACTGGCGACCACGCTATGCGTGCCAATACCAAGCTGCTCTGTCTCCCAAGTAGCTATCCCGTTCGTCAGCCGCAACTCGCCCGGCCAGTTATTGAAGCTGCCCACGCCTGTTAGAGCTACTGTCCCCGTCGGAACGGAACCGCCGCTTCCTGTATGCGCTACCTGCACCTGCACGGTCACAGCGTGCCCATAAATACTTTCCACTGTTTGCGGTGTAAACAACAGTTGAACCGTAACCGGCGCTTTTGAGATCGGGTGGGTGATTGGCGATGAAACACCTGACAGATGGTTCCCGTCACCGCTATATTCCGCAGTAATGGAGAGTTCACCGACCGGTAGATTAGAAACGGTAAGCGCCGCGGTGCCATTGCTATCCAAGGTTACAGGCGAAAGCAGGGCGACACCGTTATTTTTAAAAGTAACTGTACCCTTCGGTTGCACATTGGCTGTCGAACTATTGACAACCCGTGCCGTGAAAATTGCCGTTCCGCCTACGATAATAGAACTTGGCGGCTCTATGGTGATAGTTGTTGCGGCTTTGTTGACGGTGTGGCCTGCAACAGCCGTTGAACTAATCCCATGGTTGGTGTCTCCACTGTACTCGGCTTTGAAGGAGTGAGAGCCTGTTGCTAAACTGCCAGGCACGGACCATGTCGCGGTTCCTCCACTTAATGCGACTGTCCCTAATGCAGATACGCCATCTTTGAACGTTACAGTTCCACCAGGTACAATCGAGCTTCCGTTGCTATTCACCACGGTTGCCGTTAAAGTCAATGAAGTGCCATAAGAGGAAGAAGCTCCCGCCCCGCCTGCAATCGTCAGGGTTGAAGACGTAGGGATTGGGTTCACTGCCACTGATATAGAGCTCGAACTATTGGCCGTATGTGTGAAGCTTCCGCCGTAATGAGCCGTAATCGAATGAGAACCTATGTCTAAAACGGGAGTCGTCAACATCGCTGTTCCCGAATTCAATGTCCCTGTGCCAAGAACCGTCGAGCCTTCCTTAAACGTCACGGTACCGGTAGGTCCCAAAAGACTCGCCCTGCCATTCGTAACGGTTGCCGTAAGTGTCACGGAATTCCCGTATGTCGTGGATCCGGGACTAGCACTAATCGCTACTTCGGTTGGTATCCCCAGAACGGATTGCGTCAAACTGCTTGATGTACTCGCGTAATGCTGGCCATCGCCATTGTAAGTCGCGGTCACCGAATAACCGTTAACCGGCAGTACCGACGTCGTAAATGTAGCGACGCCGCTTCCGTTCACACTCGTGGTCCCCAGCACATTGCTGCCTTCACGGAAGGTGACCGTCCCGCCTGATGCGATGGGATTGCCATTTAATTGTGAAACAGTTGCCGTGAAGGTAACCGCTTCGCCTACATAAATGAGTCCAGCATTTGAGCTTAGGCCAGTATTCGTTTGAATCTTATCAACCGTATGTATGAAAGTTGATGATTGCGAATCGTGCAAACCATCGCCGCCTGAGTAAAGAGCCGTAATGGTATGCGCTCCGACCCCTAAACTAGAAACAGACACGGAGGCATGAGCGTTGAAATTTTCAAGCTGCTCCCAGGTTCGTGTGGTGAGAACATTGCTCTGGCCGATAAGAGTAACTGTCTTGGCGATGTTATCTACCGTGATATCTGTCACATATCGATTTCCCGAGATCTGCCAAGACTTGATCAAATTGTTATTCGCATCGAAGCCATTCAAATACACATATAAATTATTATCCGTATCGCTATAGGCCCAGTAGTTCAGCCCGCCCCACTGGATAACGGGGCAATTCGTGCAGGTGAATTTTTTGCCTGCTAGTACCGGAGCACTTCCCGAACTCTTATAAACCACCGTCGGCTCCGAAGTTATCAACGGTTGCGGTCCTCCAATCGGTGTTCCTCCATCGTAGAACGTGACGCTCCCCGATGGTGTCGCTCCTCCGGCTGCACGATCAGAAATCACCGTTGTGAAATCCACCGACTCGCCATAGCTGGAAGAAGCCGGACCTGTAATCACTTGTCCAACTGCCGTAAGCGCATAAGCCGCCGACTGGTACAGATTAACCAGCATCGCAGCTAAAATAACCACGATAACCCATCGCAGCTTATAAACATTCAACCGTTTCATCATATTCTCCCGATTCTCCCACCTTGTTACTAACTCTAGTAAGTATACTAAATTTTTCGGGTTTAGGACTTATAAAATGAATAGAAGAAGCCATTTGCACCTATCCAATCAATAGGTACAAATGGCTTCTCTCTTTTAAAACTCAAACAGGTCGCTCGAGCGTAAATTGTTCTCCCAATTTTGCATAGAAGTTGCCTGCTAGCCGGCTAACCGGCCTCAGCCCTTGCGCATCAATATGACCGTTCTCGTACAAGGCATCAGCAATATGAAACTGCACCACTCTGCCGATTAGCAAGTCCGCAGAAGGAACTCCCTCGGTCCCGCCTAGCGGTATCGCTTGCTCCAGAATACACTCCATCCGGATGCTCGCCTCGGCGAGGCCGGGTACGGCTACCTTTGTACTTTCGACAGGTGTTAGGCCCGTCATCGCAACTTCACTCTGGTCAGGCGGCAGAGCGGCTGCCGCTTGATTGATCTGATTGATATAAGATTCATCCGAAATATGAACGACGAATTCCCCTCTATCCATGGCATTGCGCGAAGTGTCCTTGGGTTCGCCCTGTCTTCGTTGTACCGATACCGCAACCATCGGCGGGTCCGCCGTCACAATGGTGAAGTAACTGAAAGGAGCAGCATTGAGTACCCCTTCGGCGGAAAGGGAAGTGACAAACGCGATGGGCCGGGGAATAATGCTGCCGATCAACAGCTTATAATTCTCCCGCTCGGTTTGATTCGAAGGGTTGATGGCTATCACCCTGCATCACTCGCTTTACTAGTTATTTTAAGTTAAGTTCGCCTTGAACCAATTCGCTGCTGCCTCTACCTCTGAACGCGTCAATTGATGTCCCGCGTTTTCCCAATGGACCTGGATCTCAGCTCCTGCTTCGCCCAGCAGCCTCTGCAGCTCCTCCGTCTCTTGCGGAGAGCAGATCGGGTCGTTGCTACCCGCACCGATGAAGATCGGCGTGCCGGACAGGTCCGGGAGCTGGATGCCGCGCCGCGGCACCATCGGATGATGCAGGATCGCGCCACGCAGCACATCCGGATAGTGGAACAAAAGACTGCCCGCGATATTGGCGCCATTGGAGTATCCGACGGCCACCACATTGCCGCGGTCAAAACCATGTTCCACAGCGGCATCATCCAAGAAATCGTTCAGCTCCTTCGTACGGAAGATGAGATCCTCCTCATCGAAGACTCCTTCCGCCAGCCTGCGGAAAAACCGCGGCATTCCGTTTTCAAGCACATTGCCTCGAATGCTTAATATCGATGATCCTGGGGAAATAGCTTGAGCAAGCGGCAGAAGATCGCGTTCGGTGCCCCCGGTCCCGTGCAAGAGCACGAGCACCGGCGCTGTTAGATCCGTTCCTTGTTGGAAAATATGTCTCATTGTTCATTTCCCTCCAATTCGCGCACTGCGATAGGCGGCAGATTGCGTTCGAGTTGAGCACGGTTCGCTTCGAACCATTCCGGCAGCATGATTTTCTCGCCAAGCGCCTCAGGAGCCTCGTCTCTAGCAAAGCCTGGAGGATCTGTCGCGATTTCGAACAGGATGCCGCCTTCTTCACGGAAGTAGATCGCGTTGAAATATTGGCGGTCCACAATCGGCGTAGGATGGTATCCGCTGTTCTGCACATGGTTTCTCCACAGCTCATGCTCAGCATCATCTTTGGCCCGCCATGCGATATGATGGACAGTACCTGCTCCACCTGCGCCATAAGGCACTGGCGTCACTAGAATGTCGATGATATTCCCGATATCACCGAAGGATTTGAACCGGGCGAAGGCTCCCTCTTGCCCTACTTTTTCTAGTCCCATCACCTGCTGGAGCAGCTGGGACGTTTTGTCCGGAGCGGTGCTGTAAAGTATCGCGCCGCCGAAGCCTTTGATTGCTTTCTCAGCGGGAATGCCCCCGAAAGACCATGTGCTTGGCTGGCCTTTCTCACGCTCAACGATTTCCAATTTCAGACCGTCGCGGTCTTCGAATTGCAGATAGGTCTCATGGAATCTTTCTGTTTTTTCAAAGGAAACGCCGAATTTGGTCAGACGCTCTTCCCAGAAGGCAAGGCTGCCTGTAGGCACCGCATAGGTGGTGATTCCGACTTGGCCGCCGCCGATACGACCTTTGCGGGAACCGGCCCAAGGGAAGAAGGTGATGATCGTTCCCGGACTTCCGTGCTCATCGCCAAAGTACAGATGGTACACTTCCGGCGCATCAAAGTTGATTGTTTTTTTGACCAGACGCAATCCAAGAATACCCGCATAGAAATCTACAGTACCTTGTGCATTTTGAACGAAAGCTGTTATATGATGAATACCTGCTGTTTGTTGTTTTGTCATGTGAATACACTCCTTTTAATTGTTAGATTTAGTTATGTCCTACCTGAGTAGAAAGAATCTTAGAATAATAATGCGTCAATGGAGTAAGCACCTGCACCGATAAACGCTACACCTACAACGACCGCAAGCAGCAGAAGGTTGTATTCATAGCCGCCAGCTGTGTTCCAGTAGCCGTTCTTGCCGTGTACTTTGACAATCGCCATCACCATCGTCGCCGCAATCAACAAGGAAGCAAATACCGTACCAAGCCCCGCTGCAAACAATAGACCGCCTGCGAATTCCATCAAACCAGCCATAACCGCCATGGCAACCCCAGGTTTAATGCCGATGGACTCCATCCAGCCGCCAGTTCCTTTCGGACCGTAGCCCCCGAACCAACCAAACAATTTCTGCGAACCGTGCGCCATAAAACCCAACCCTACAACCAAACGAATAATCAATAATCCAACTGCGGTACTCATGAATAATCTCCTCCATTTCAAAATTAAGAATCTTTAATTTAAGATATTAGGTAAAAGTTAAAGTAGTTATCCCTGCGAATTAGGACAAACTACTTCTCTATTTGAAACCTTCCTGAGCGTACTTGCCGAGCTTCTTCAGCAGTTGGCTAGCGACCCTCTTCTCTTCTGCAGTAAGACCAGCCACCGCATTCTCGATCACTTCCTTATGCTGAGGAAAAACTTCTTCAATAAATTGCTTCCCTTTATGGGTTATTTCCGCGAAAACAAGTCTGCGGTCTTCCGTTGAAGTCCGACGGACAACATACTCTTTCTTCTCCAGCTTATCGACGACATAAGTGATGTTTCCGCTGCTCATCAACACTTTAGAGCCGATTTGTTGAATAGCTTGCGCCCCTTTATGATAGAGAAGCTCAAGTACGCCGAATTCTGTCCGGTTTAATCCATGCTTGCGGATATCGCGGTCGCCATGTGCGTTGACCCATTCACTTGCTCTGGAAAGTGCAATGTAGAGATCCAAGGAATCGTTTCGTGTTTCGCTCATCAGGTCCACCTCAATTCTTCGTTGAATTTGTTTGTGTTTGATGTCTTGATTTAAAGATACTTTATTTTAAGATAAATGTCAATACCCGATTTATAAAGTTTTTAAAGTTCCGCCCTTATAGGCAACACAAGAGGTGCAAGCAATGGGTGGCACCGCCGTTGCAATCCTATAAGGATCGCTCCGACGGAGCCATTGTTCTTTAACGATCGCATGAGCCGCTATCTTAATATTCGGCTTCCTATTGGGGAGGCATCGGAATGAGCTGCTACCCCACCACAGCCGATTCACCCTTTTGCAGCTGATACATCTTCGCATAGCGGCCGCCCAGCGCCATCAGCTCCTCATGATTGCCGCGCTCCGCAATCTCCCCGCGATGCAGCACGAGAATCTGATCCGCATCGCGGATTGTGGACAGCCTGTGCGCGATCACGAGCGTCGTGCGCCCTTCACTGACCACTTTCAGCGCCTGTTGGATCAGGCCCTCCGTCTCACTATCGATGCTCGCCGTAGCTTCGTCCAGTATGAGTATGGACGGATCGAAGGCGAGCGCCCGAGCGAAGGAGATGAGCTGCCGCTGCCCGGAAGACAGGGTGCTTCCCCGCTCCACAACCTGCTCATCGTAGCCGTTCGGCAGCTGTTCGATGAAGGAGGCTGCGCCGACATCCTTCAGCGCGCTTTTTACACGATCCAAGGATATCTCCTTATTATAGAGGCTCACATTAAACTTAATATCCCCAGCAAACAAGAAAGGATCCTGCAGTACGATCCCCATATGCTTCCGCAGCGCCTGCTTCGACATAGTGCGGATGTCCTGGCCATCAATTGTAATGCTGCCTTCATTCGGTTCGTAGAAGCCGAGCAACAGGTTCATGATCGAGCTTTTGCCCGAGCCGGTATGTCCGACCAAAGCGATCGTTTCGCCCTTTCGAGCCTCGAACGAAATCTGCTTCAGCACGTTTTCCCCTTCTTTGTAAGCAAAGGTGACCTGATCGAACTTCACAATCCCCTCCGGGCGCCTCACCTGATCCGTCTTCTCAACGTCCTGCCCTTCCATATCCATGATGGCGAACACTTTATCCGCGGAAACGAAGGCTCTTTGCGCATTCGTCAGCTGATCGAAGATCCCGATAATCGGCTGAAAAATTCGCCCCAAATAATCAATAAACGCATAAAACACCCCGAACGAAATAGCCGTTTGCAGTGACTCCCGGCCAAAATACCAAATGACCATCGCTGTCACCAAGCTCCCGATTGTACTTACTATGTTACGGGAGGACAAGGAAAAAACGCGGAACTGCTTCAATTGATTCACATAGCGGTCCTGATTTAGCACTTCAAATTCGTCCAGCGTCACCTTTTCGCGGCGAAATGCCTGAATAATCGGCATCACGACGATCGATTCGTTAATCATCGCGTTCATGTCGCTAAGCCTTGCACGCATGATGGTGATGAACACTTTCGAATATTTCAAGTGAATCTTCATAATGAGAGCGAAAATTGGCGGCAGTACCAGACAATAGACAGCCAAGTGCCAATCCAAAATAAACAAGGCTACGAAAATACCGATAAGCTGCATCGTACTAACGACAAACGTCGCCATGAAGCTCATGAATAAGTCACGTACCGCCTCCGTATCATTGGCAATTCTCGACACAACCTGACCAATTGGCGTGGTGTCGAAATAACGCAGTGCGATGCGCTGGATGTGCTGCATTAAGTCCATACGCATGTTTTTGATGATTTGAAGCGCCGTGGACTGGAATAAATAGGCTTGCGAATAGTTGCAAATGCTTGCTACTAAAAGCAGCCCCATATAGAGACCAATCAATTTAAGCACAGAGGACATCTGACTTGTATCTACGGAAAGATGCTGGTCGATGATCGTTTTTGTGATGTAGGGTCCCGCTAGCTCGGCGCTTACTGCACAGCATAAAATGAGCAGCGCGCCGATAATCCTGAATTTATAAACGAGCGCATACGAGACGAGCCTTCTTGCGGTTGATGGTTTATTCATCCTGTTATCCTCCTTTCTTCCTCTATTCGTCTAAACTAGCTTCCATCTGCTGACGGTCCCACTGTTCCTTGTACCAACCGCCAAACTGCATGAGCTGTTCGTGTGTTCCTTCTTCAATAATCCGCCCCTCGTCTAGAACGAGGATCCAATTCGCATGGCTCACCGCGGATAAACGATGGGTTGAAATGAACGTTGTTTTATCTGCCCTCTCCTTGCGGATGTTTTGCAGAATGCGGCTTTCCGTACGGGCATCTACCGCGGATAACGAGTCATCCAGCAGGAGGATCTCTGAATTGATGAGCAGTGCTCTGGCAATCGCTAAGCGCTGCTTCTGCCCGCCGGACAGCATGACGCCGTTCTCGCCGACGATGGTAGCAAGACCTTCCGGCATTTGCTCAATGTCCTGGGTAAAAGAAGCCATCTCCACCGCCCGAGCTATTTCATCTGGCGGAGCGTCATGTTTGCCTAGCGCGATATTGTCGCGGATCGACTTGGACAGCAGCAAATGCTCCTGCGGAACATAAGCAACCCAGCTTTTCACTCGATCGAGCGCAATCTGCTCAATCGGTACATCAGAGATCAGCAACTTCTCAGGCGGAATCGGGTATTGTCGCAGAAGTTGTTTGAGCAGCGTGCTTTTGCCGCTTCCCGTTCGGCCTACAATACCTAATGTTTGGCCACGCTCCAGCTCGAAAGACACATGCGATAGACTTGGGTGGTTTGCTGTCGGATAAGTAAAGCTAAGATCCTTCATTTCAATCCGCTTAGGCACACTCACCGCGACTGGCTTATCCACGTCTACGATATCAGCCTTCTGCGTCAGTGCTGTATCCAATCGATCGGCAGAGGCGCTTCCGCGCTGCAGGACATTGATAAACTCGCCGAAAGAAATCATCGGCCAGATCAGCATCCCTAAATAAATGTTAAACGAAACGAGCTGTCCCAATGAAATCTCATGATGAAACACCAGATAGGAACCATATCCGATCCCAATGGAGTAACTCAAGCCTACAATGAGTGAGGTCAACGGTTGAAAAAGCGCATTGAGCATCGAAACGCGTTTGTTCTTATTCATAACCTCGGATGTCACTTGATCAAATGCCGTAAGATCGTTCTCTTCCTGCACATACGAACGAATAACCCGAATGCCGGAGATCGACTCCAGCGCATGATCGTTCATTTTCCCGAACGAAGCTTGTGCCGCGAGGAAGCGCACTCTCACCTTTTGACCCAATTTGCTGATCACAAAAGCTAGAAATGGCAGCGGAATCAGCGCCGCAATCATTAATTTAAAAGAAATGAGGGAAACCATCATGATAATAACAACCGATGCCCCCACTAGCGTAGACACCAGCGTCATCACTCCGTACCCAGAGGTTTGACCGATCGCCAGCACGTCATTCGTAGCTAAGGCCATTAATTGGCCTGTGCTGTTGCGTTGAAAGAACGCCGGCGTCATTTTCGTCAAATGTGCAAGCAATCGGCCGCGAAGCAGCTTTTCCACCAATGCCGAGTTACCGAACAAAGTCGTAATCCACACATACGCCATAATGTATAGGAGAACAGCAAGTCCTACAAGCAAAAGGACCGTATGATTGAGCGTAGTAGCGGTCAGACTTCCACTGCGGATATGATCAATTGTATTTCCTATCATTTTAGGCGGAATTGTCGTCAGTAAATTCACACCAATCAACAGACCGATCGCCAGGACATAATATTTCCATCTCTCTTTGAAAAACCACCTCAGCTTGATGATAAAAGACAAGAATTCCACCTCTTTCCATTTTTCGCACACATAATTGATTCTATAGTTTCGGCCTGTTGAAGTCCATGATGAAGTTAGGTTTAATTAAATTTTCCTGTTCATGCAACATTAAGGAAATTTCTAACGTTTAAGAGGACAGACTAACATTAACTTTACATACAGAAAGGAAATACAACCATGAAACCTGTTATGAAAAAAAGCTTGGCCCTTATATCCCTCTCTGCCATGATGACTGCGGGTACGGCTTATGCCGCGCCAAACGATACCGTTCAAGTTTTACCTGTTAAAACACAAATTGAAAATCCAGTTACCGTACAAGTTGACGGAGTGGCTATTTCTGAAAATGGATTTTTGAAAGCTGGCGCAACTGAGGCTATGCTGCCGCTTCGTGCCGTAACGGAAAGCCTTGGCTTCACCCTTACATGGAATCCGGAAACCTATGCTGTTGATTTGACAAAAGGCAATCAGTTCACAACCGTGAAAACCGGTGAAGACCGCTACACGATTAATAAAATGCTTACAACGCTGGGCACAGCTCCTGAATTGGTTAACAGCAAACTGTACGTTCCCGTTTCTTTCGTGAGCAAAGTGCTTCACGGATCAGTTGCATCCAAAGGCAGCACGCTCTCGATCTCCATGAAGGAAGAGGCGAAAAAAGTGCAAGCAACAGGCGTGATCACTTCGATCCGCACGGATGGTGACAATGCGCAGATCCACATCCAGGGCGTTGGCACAGATGGCCTTGTTCTTAACGTTGGCAAAGAGACTGTCTTCCAAATGCTTGACGGCACTAAGCTTAGTCTTTCCGATCTGCACGTAGGCTTAACCGTTTCTGCTGAGCACTCCATGGTCATGACGATGAGCCTGCCGCCGCAAACGCCAACGTCTAAGGTTACTGTTTTGGATGCGAAAACACAAGCGGGTCTGATCGGTACTGCAGGTGTAATAGAAGAAGTCCGCAGCGAAAACAAGGACGATCTTAGCATTCTTGTTAAAGGCGAAGGCTTAACGGAAACAGCGCCGGGCGAAGTGGTTCTGCACCTTACGAAAGATACAGCCATCGTTGACAAAAATGGGGACAAAGTTGAGACATCGAAGCTTGTGAAAGGCGCCAATGTGATCGGATTCTATGGACCAGCCCTGACAAAAAGCCTGCCCCCTATCGGTACAGCTTGGAAAATCGTTGTAGCTGATAAGGAAGAATAAATTATCAATTCATGTAAAATGCTGAAACCTTCCATCACGTCTGGGAGGTTTCTTTCTTCATCGTGGTTGATCGCACTGTCCAAATGAGTTGTTTTTTGATACAATAACTGAAAATTCATTCGAATAAGGGGACTTATATGGAATACATTAGCACACGCGGAAAAGTAGAACCCCTCGGATTTATCGATGCCATCCTGATGGGATTGGCGAACGACGGCGGTTTGCTTGTTCCAAAAACGATCCCGCAGCTTTCCACAGAGACGCTCCAGAAATGGCAAAAGCTCTCCTACTCGGAGCTTGCGCTTGAAATTTTCTCGCTATTTATCGAAAATGAAATTCCTCGCGCTGAGCTTAAGCAGCTCGTTGACGACAGCTATGCCACGTTCCGCGATGAAGCTGTAACGCCTGTTAAACGCCTGAACGATGGCACGTATGTACTGGAATTGTTCCACGGTCCGACTTTTGCCTTCAAGGACATTGCGCTGCAATTCCTAGGCAATCTGTATGCGTACGTTTCCCGCAAAACGAACTCCATCATTCACATTCTCGGCGCGACTTCCGGCGACACCGGCGCTTCCGCCATTGAAGGTGTGCGCGGTAAGGAAGGCATCCGCATCTGTATCCTTCATCCTCACCAGAAGGTGAGCCGGGTGCAGGAGCTGCAGATGACGACTGTTGACAGCGAGAACGTACTGAATCTCTCCGTCGAAGGCACCTTCGACGACTGCCAGCGCATCATCAAGGAGCTGTTTGCTGACGTTGAGTTCAAGCACCGCTACCATCTGCGCGCGATTAACTCCATCAATATCGCCCGTATTTTGGCGCAAACCGTGTATTACTTCTATGCTTATTTCCAAACGACGGCAAATGATCCAGGGGCAAAGATTAACTTCAGCGTGCCGACCGGTAACTTCGGCGATATTTTTGCCGGTTATCTCGCTCAAAAGATGGGTCTGCCGATTCATAAACTCATTCTTGCGACGAACGAAAACAACATCCTTGAGCGTTTCGTGAAGGAAGGCGTATATCAGCCGGGAGCTTTCCGCGGCACGTACAGCCCTTCCATGGATATTCAAGTAGCGAGCAATTTCGAGCGCTATCTTTTCTACCTCTACGGCGAAGACGCAGAAGCTGTCACTGCGCTGATGGCTCAGTTTAAAGCCGAAGGCCGCATTGTTATCCCTGCCGACAAATTGCAAGCCGTGCAAGCGGATTTTGCCGCGTACGGCGTACAGAACGAGGAGTGCTTGGATACGATCAGCTCCTACTACAAGGAGTATGGCTATCTGCTTGATCCGCACACGGCGTGCGGCGTGGCGGCTGCCGACCACATTGCGGCTGACGGCGAAGTGACGGTTGCTCTTTCCACCGCTCATCCGGCGAAATTCGACGAGTCCATCCGTCTTCGCGGCATCGAGCAAACGTACCCGCAGCAGATTCAGGCATTGTTCGACAAGCCGCAATTCCAAACGGTAGTTGGCGGTTCGAATGACGAAATCAAGGATCAACTTGTTACATTTTTTTAAATAAAAAGGGACTGTCTCCGAAAGTCTGACATGACTTTCGGAACAGTCCTTTTTTCACGTTTATTTGAACTTTTGCGGAAATTGCTTAATAATGCCGTCTGTCAACACATCGGCGATCATCGTAAGATGGTCCGCGCCTTTATCGAACCACATAATATCGGCATCCCAGTCCTTTTTGAGCATTGCTTTTACATCTTCCGTCAACATTTGCAAATGAACATACATCAAATCCTGCATCATCTTCATCGGCCAATTCGGATTAGCTTTGCTTAAAAAGGAGGCGATATCGTCGGCGTTGCGGTACCAGTCCTTGTTAGCTTTGTCGAACTCCGCCGTATTTCCGCTTTTCGCCGCATCAACCACCTTGCCTGCGATCACAATGTGCTCCGTCAACAGCTTGCCGAGCTGATTCCCTGCATCTTCCCCATAGAATGGCTTAATCGCATTCCCAATATCCTGCTGATTCCTTAACAGCCTAGCTAGTGTTTTATCTTTATTTTCTAGACCGGCAAGGGCGCTTACCACGTAGTTGCGTGTCCAAATCGCATGATCCAGCCACAGCCTTCTTAAATCGCCCTTCAGTTGTACCATCGATTGTGTATACATCATCTGCTTAGCGGCCACTGCACGGTCGTCCATGTGTGCCTCTGCCCGGATTGGCGCCGTGCTGAAAGCAATGGATAGAGACAACAGCGTTAACTTGATCAACTTACCTTGCATAGGTATCTTCTCCTTTAAATATAAATGGGAAACAGCTCGTTATATTGTGTACTCACGAGTCGTTTTCATTCATAAAAGAGGGAGGAAGGATGATCATCATTGCAGACATCTATCGGCTAACGCAAAAATCGGTCCTCAGACCGATACCCTCCTCCACCTAAGCAGGAGGACACACCCTATGCGGCATGATAAGCTAGTCGTAATGATTAAACTAATATAGGAGTGAGTATAGTGAATATGAATCGCAGCGCTTTTCTCGGACCGATCTTGATTCTTTTAGGAGTTTTCATGTTTCTAAAAGGGGAAATCACGTTCAGTACCGGTACGATTTTCGAGTATTTTTGGCCAACCTTATTCGTCATCCCAGTGGGTGTGTTCTTCCATTGGTTGTACTTCTTCATCCTGCAGCGCAGAGGCGTTGGGGTACTGGTGCCCGGCGGTATTCTGCTGACGGCAGGCGTCATTTGCCAAATCTCCATGCTGTTCGACATCTGGCATTTAATGTGGCCAGGCTTCATGCTGGCGGTCGCGGTTGGTTTGTTCGAGCTGTATTGGTTCGGCGGGCGCAACAAATGGCTGCTTATTCCAATCAATATTCTAACCGTGATGTCCCTCTTGTTCTTTACGATTTTCTCGATCGGTTCCCTCTTCTCCGGCATCTTCCACAACCAGCCGATCTTCGCCATCGTGCTCATTGTCGCCGGCTTGGCCTTGATGTTCATGCGCGGTCGGGAAACAAGCAAATACTAAATGCACAAGATAGAGGTATCTTCAGCCAATCAAAAAAAGAACCTTTCAAACCACGAAAAACGTGGAATGGAAGGTTCTTTTCTTATTGGGCAACCAAGTTATCCTCTGTGGATTTCTTGATCTGTTTGCTTCGCAATTGTCCACAAGCGGCATCAATATCCGTACCGTGCTCAAGACGGACGCTGCAGGAGATGCCCTGCTTTTTCAGCGTATCATAGAAAGCCCGTACCGACTCCCGCTCGCTCCGTTGATACTGGCTATGCTCATCCACCGGATTGTACGGGATAAGATTCACATTAGCGAGCTGGCGGATGTGCTGAATCAGCTCCGCCAGCTGGAGCGCATGCTCTCGGCCGTCATTGACGTCCTTCAGCAAAATATACTCGATCGTAATTCTCCGGTTCGTTTTCTCCAAATAATACTCAATCGAACTCATCAACTTCTCAATTGGGATCGCTTTATTGATTTTCATGATCCGCGTACGAAGCTCGTTCGTCGGGGCATGCAAGGAAATCGCGAGGTTCGTCTTCAAATCGGAATCCGCGAATTCTCTGATTTTATCAGCCAGACCACTCGTAGAAACAGTGATATGTCTCGCAGCGATATCGAGCCCTTTCTGATCCTTCACGACACGGATGAAATCCACCATATTTTTGAAATTGTCGAAAGGCTCGCCAATCCCCATCACAACAATATGGCTGACGTGCTCGTTCGCGCCCTTGCTATCCAAATGAAGCTGAACCTTCATAATTTGTTCCACGATTTCCGCGCTTGTGAGGTCACGGCTCTTGGCCAGCAGGCCGCTTGCACAGAAACTGCACCCGATATTGCAGCCAACCTGTGTCGTTACACACACGGATAGGCCGTATTTATGCCGCATCAGCACGGTTTCAATCAGATTCCCGTCCATTAGTTTGAACAGAAATTTAATCGTCCCGTCTGCTGACTCTTGTTTTAAATGCTCCGTCAAGGTTTGGATGGCAAAATGCTCTTCCAACACCTGCAGGCAGTCTTGTTTCACATCCGTCATCTCCGAGAAGTCGGTTACCCGCTTCCGATACAGCCAATCCCAAACGAGTAAAGCCCGCGACCTTTTGAACCCTTTCTCAGCGAGCCAAGCAACCAATTGATCAAACGTTAATCCATAAATGGACCCTTTATTCATTCGTTATCCTCTTTTCAAGACTTTCACGTACAGTCCAAGTTCTACTAAGCAGCCGAAGCCTACCATCTAGTTATTATTGTGCCAAAAATCGTGCGTGAACACAAGAGGAGTGAGCTTCCAGCGCCAGATCTCAGAATTTACAATGAATTTACAAAAAATCGAACATGTGTTCTTTATTTTTCAGGCGTTTTATGGTAATAATAAGAGGTAAGCATTTTTTACAATGACTCTACTATAATGAGCCTAGGAGCTGATGGAAGATGACATTACGTTTAGACCCTTATCTAGTCATGGAAGGAAATGCAAAGGAAGCGATCCAATTTTATGAGAAAGCTTTAGGAGCCCAATTGGTCTTCACGCAAACATTCGGCGAAATGCCGGCAAATCCTGATTTCCCTCTGCCTGTCGAGTCGAAAGAGCTTATCGGCCATGCGATGCTGATGGTTGGCGAAACGCGTCTGATGCTATCCGACGCTTTCCCGGGACAGCCTGTTCAGAAGGGCGCTAACGTTACCATTTGCATATCGATTAAAGATGTCGAGAAATCCAAACAGATCTACCATGCGCTAGAGGATGGCGGACGCGTCATCATGCCGCTTACAGAAACGCATTTTAGTCCTGCATACGGTCAGGTAGTAGACAAGTTCGGCGTTACCTTCCACATTTTCACGGACCAACCAACTAACAATTAATACAAAGATAGAAATTCTATGTTCAAAAAGCCTTCAGTCCACCTCTACAGTTGGATTGAAGGCTTTCTTATGTAGAACCCATATCATGCCTATCGAACGATCTTCTCAAGCATCTTCATAGGAGGGGCGGGTATCTCTTCCGGTATTGGTATTGGAGCTGGCTGCTCATGAAACAGTTTATTCGCATACATTTTCCTGATTTGACCGTAAAAACTTGTCGTTCGTATGTAGGCAGTAATCCTGCAAATCATTTGCATATGTACCGTGTCCTCAATCCCGGAAGAGATGTTGAAAAGTGTATTCAAACTGCCAATGGCCTGATCTCTAGTAATGATCCCACTTTCCAAATCTCTCAAAACCCGTTCCATATCATTCTTCACGAACTTAACTGCACTGTTCCTCAAATTCTTATCTATCAACAATTGCACCTCCTAGATGTATGTACTCAAATAGTACAACACCCAGCTTGTAATATCTGTCGAAGTGAGGGGAGCAAGATTATAGTATTTTTAGGGAATTGTATGGAAAATTGTCGTCTTTTGTTAGGAAAAATTTGTAGACCTGGGTCCTCCCTGTATTTTTCTCAGAAATTGCATGGTACGCTCGTTGTTTGACAGTTCAAAGACCTGATCAGGCGTGCCTTTTTCCAAAACAATTCCTTGGTCCATAAACACAACTTGGTCGGCTACTTCTCTGGCAAACCCCATTTCATGCGTAACAATGACCATGGTCATCCCTTCGGCCGATAGGTCTTTCATAACCTGAAGAACATCGCCTACAAGCTCAGGATCCAGCGCAGAGGTCGGCTCATCGAATAATAAAACCTGGGGATGCAGCGCCATTGCCCGGGCAATACCGACGCGCTGCTGCTGGCCGCCGGAAAGCTCATGAGGGTAGCTGTCGGCACGGTCCCGCAGACCTACCTTGTCCAACAGCTGCAATGATAAGCTCCGCGCATCGGATTTGGTACGCTTTTGAACAATGACTTGTCCCTCCATCACATTTTCTATCGCTGTTAAGTGCGGGAATAGGTTATAGTTCTGAAAGACCATCCCCGTTTGTTTGCGTATCGACATCAAGTCAGAGTAACTCACCTTCGACTTTCTTGTAAAAGAAATGCTCGTATTCGCCAGTGTGAGCTTACCTTGACTTGGGATCTCCAACAGATTAAGACATCGAAGCAGCGTCGTTTTCCCAGAACCGGAGGGCCCAATGATGACGGTCGTTGTCCCTTTTTGAACGGACAAATCAATCCCTTTCAGAACTTCCACCCCATGAAAATGTTTATGCAACTGTTCTACCCGAATCATGCTCATGCTTAGCCCTCCTTCTACGTTGCTACGCTTCGCTCATACCGTCTCTCCAGCCTGTTCTGGACATAGGAAAGCACCGTGCTGAACACCAGGTAAACCGCCGCTACCTCCATGTACAGCCAGAGTGGCTCATAGGTCACTGCCGCGATCTGCTGTCCTTTTTGAAACATCTCCGTGACTGTAATCGTTGCCGCAAGCGAAGTATCCTTCGTGAGACTGATAAAGGAGTTGCCAAGCGGCGGAATCGCCACGCGAACCGCCTGCGGAAGTATGATGCGCCGCATCGCTTGCCACTTCGTCATGCCAATCGAATACGCTGCTTCTCTTTGCCCTTTGGGAATGGAGAGAATCGCGGCACGTATGATTTCTGAGCTGTAGGCGCCCTTATTTAAGGTAAAACCAATAATCGCCGTCGGAAACGGATCCAGTGTGATACCCAGACTCGGGAAGCCGTAGAAAAGAATAAACAGCTGAACAAGCAGCGGTGTGCCGCGAAATACCCAGACATAGAATTTCGCAATAAGCACCAATGGCTTAAAATCGGATAGGCGGGCTAGCGCCGTGAGAAAAGCCAAAATCAGTCCTAATGTGAACGTAATTAAGGTAAGGGGAATCGTGTAGACCAAGCCCGCTTTGACAATTGGAAAAAAGGAATCACTGAGGATTCCTATAATTCGCTCCATGCGTTCTGTTGTCATATGCCGGTCCCTTTACTTCGATACATCGCTATTGAACCACTTTTGCGAAATCTTCAGGTACGTCCCGTCGGACTTCATGTCGGCCAGTGCCTTATTCATCTTTTGCACAAGATCGGTGCTTCCCTTGCGAAACAAGAAGGCGTTGCTGGTCGCGTTCGGCTCTTCGTAGACGGTTTTGATCGGCAGGTCCGGGCGCTGCTTCTTCAAATCCAAATACGAGAGGCTGTCATTGATCGTCGCGTCAATACGGCCCGAAGTCACCAAATCGATCGCTTGGTTAAAGCCTTCAACTACCGTGTTCACCGCGCCATGCTCTTCCGCTGTTTTCCGGTAGTTGCTATCGAGGGATTGCCCTACCTTCTTCCCCTTCAAGTCATCCAGAGATTTGATATCATTGTTGTTCGCGGCAACGACTAGCACCGCCCGAGATACGATATACGGATCGGACATATCATATTTCTCCAAGCGATCCGGACGCACCGCCACTTCGTTGGCGACCATGTCGTATCGTTTTGCATCGAGACCGGCAATCATACCGTCCCACTTCGTTTCTACGAAACGCGGGGTAAGACCGATCCGTTTGGCCGCTTCCTGGGCGATCTCTACATCAAAGCCCGTTAAAGTCCCGCTTTTATCATGAAACGTGAATGGCGCGTACGTCCCTTCGGTCCCAATCGTAATTTCGGCTGCTGGCTGAGCAGATGGAGAGCTGCTGACTCCCGCATTCTGTCCCCCTTTGGCGCCACAGCCCGCAAACGTTAGTACTGCGGTCAGCGTGAAAGCTAATCGGATGATTTTCTTCAATTTGTAACCTCCCGTCACAGTGCGTTTTGCTGATACGAGAGGTATTATTCCCAAACGAGCCCATTTTAAGTTCGGATTAACTGAACATTTGCTTCACTAATTCCCGATTACGTTCTTTGAAAACTTCATTATGCGAGGACACCATAGCAAACTTATTGGCGCCCGGCTGTATATATTGCTTCGCTTTATTGACAGCATTCGCTGCATCGTGGAACGCGCCGGCAATCTGGACCCAGATTGCTGTCGGTTGCTGCATTATAATTAAAAGCCCGAGGGATACTCCTCCGGGCTTTTTTGGTGTAACTCTACAAATTGCGGATGGAACATTTCAAAAACAAAGAGCGTCATATACATAAGAAATATTCACGGAGGTGAGTTATTTTTGAAACGTTTATTTTTGTTAATGGTCCTAACCGTTATGTTTAGCATTCTAGCCTGTACGTCTCAACCAGTCCAAATTAAGAATACTAACTTAGACGGGACTGATTCTGCGAATATGGAGTACTCGGTTGGACTCACAAGTCCTAGAAGCGCAAACAAAAATACTGATTTCACAATTGAGGCGAAATTTACAAACAATAAAGATAGTGAAATACACATCACTCATGGCGAGAAACTATTTACATTCTATATTTCCAATAGCAACGGAAACATAATAAATCATTATCCAAGGACAAGTCTAGGTATAGCGAGAGGTGTTCCTAGAAATGGAGCCATTGTCGAGCGATATACCTTCAACATCGATCTCGCTGGACAATATGAAGTATGGGCCGTCGCTAATTTTGATATTAATAAAAAGTATGAATTGTCTACCCAGAAGCAAACCTTGGTTGTTCAATAAACCTCGCACCGCTGTCTAGCAAACCGCCATCCTAAACCGAGCTTGCCCCGGCGCTCGAGGAGACTGCCCTTACTGCCGAATAAGCATCTGAAAATGCCCGTAGTTGGCTTGACTAGATCCTTTTTGATGCAAGAAAGCTATCCTCCTGAATTCGGGGATAGCTTTTGGGGTTATTTCAATAATTATTTTCTTCGCTCAATTCTCCTAGTTAGCCATCTGACTCCATACAGGGTACTCATCCAAGTATCCATACTGGTGCAGCTCTGTCAGCGCCCTGCGAATACTGCTTTCGTCCTCTCCCGATTCACTGGATAGTTCCAGAAGATCATTCAAGTCAATCTTAGGATGCTCTTTGCAAAAAGCAAGCAAACCCTTGGCTGCCCACGAGAGCCGATCGTCCTGGAAATCGCCAACCAACCTGCGAAACATTTTCTGGGAAATAATTTTCATCTCGACGAGGTTTTGCATCGCCTTCGTGGCCTGCTTAAGATTCATCCGGCCAACTTTGGCGATATCAACTAACTCGGGAATGTTCGACTCTGAGGAAAAGCATTTCAAAACGATAACTGTCATTTGCGTATAAATATCCATACCAGGATAGCGAAATATATCATCAGTTAGTGTAAAATGCCGCGATGCTTCTTTCGTCTGATCATTGTCCATTCGATGTCCTCCTTATCTTGAATCATGGAGTTCACCTACTCAGGCTCCCTTCCATGATCCGAGGTAGGCGCCAGCTTGCCCGCATTTTGCCGGGACTGACGGAATATTTGTGCCAAGCTAAATTTCTTCTGTTCCCCATCCGCAATAACTGCCTGAACTGGCTTTGAAGGCTCGTCCAGCTCCAGTTCCTCGAAGCGGCCAATCTCACTGCTCTCTGCGGGATCTGCGGGAGGGCTGATGATTTCAAAATCGGGTGTCGTTTCTTTCCCGGGAAATACTTTATTTGCCGGTGTTGCAGATAAGCGCTCTTCGCGAACATACTTCGTCAGAATATCTATAATGCCCTGGCTGAAATAGCCATCTATTTTCAATTGATTTAAATAATCGATGACCTCAGGAGGCGTATCTGACGGAATATACAGGGTCACGTCCTTGCCGGAGCGAACATAGACGGTGGATCGGCGTTTTTTCAATCCTGACCGCTCCCGTTCTCGGTGACTCCTTTGGCATCTGCGCCAGCCGCGACTTCATCCGCGTGTTTCAGCGCATGGTCCAGCATGAGGAAAGTTCCTCGCACATTCCGGAATTGGCTGTGTTCGGCTGTATCAAACCGGATGGGCAAACCCAGCTCGGCGTTTATTTTCTCAATCCAAGGCTGCAAAACGACCGCTCCGCCTCCAATAAACCAAAACTCGTTCGCATAACGAACGTGCTTCCAGGAGCTGCGGGCAAATTTCAGCACTTTCTCCGCTAATATGCGCATATGCTTATTGATTAGACTCGTCATATCAAATACAACCTTGCCCTCAGCATAGATCTCATACTCTTTATTGACGAGCATAAGCGTCAGTTCAGCTGTGCTTGCAAGCAGTTCCTCACCCTGCGCGTTGACCTCATTGCGAATGCTTTCCAGAGCATCGTTGAGATAGATTTTGGCGCCGGTGGAGTGTCTTTGATCCAGATCCAAGCCTGGTCTGAAGAAGGCGATATCCATATCTACGCCGCCGACGTCGGCAATACCGAACCCTTTATGCGATAGATGGGATTTCGAAGTTGCTTCCAGATCATATACGCCGGATACGTCGTCTATGCTGATGTCGGTAGGAAGCGAGAATTCCATTTCCACAGTTACACCTTTGAATACAGGAGTCGTAATAAAAGTAACGGAATGAACGCCACCGGTAATTTTGCGGGCAAACTCATCGCGGAACTTCGTTATTTCGCGAATCGGCAGACCGGTTCCTAAGTTGACAGAGGCTTTGATCCGCCTTTTGCCTCGCTTAATGGCATCCTCATGCTGTTTGGCAATTGCGTAGGCCGCCGCCGTCAGGAGCGTCACCATGGTCTCGGGCCTTTGGGCCTTCTTTTGCACCGCTTTATCCCCGACAATCTCATGAAGAATGCCTTCGTCGCCAATGGCGAGATTACCTACGTAAACGTGACGGTACTGGTCACTCTCGATTGCAGGCGATGTGATCTGTACGTCGAGGAAATCCAGGGGATCACCTTGTTCCATCAAAAGAAATCGTTCACCAAACGGCTGTGCCAGCACATTAGGAAAAATGAAGCTACAGTCCAGATGGTCATATATGACCTTGACATGACTGCTGCCGTTATCGATCGACAGCGCAATGGTAGTGGTAAAGACTTCGTTCTTTGTCAAGTCAATTCCCCTCTCCTACCTTGATTTGAATCTATATACCTATTCGCAATAGGAAAGTAGATTGAGTGGGTATTTGGAATATTTCTCTAATTTTATAGTCCCCCTGGAATAAAGTTTAAAATTTAAAGTTTAGAGTTTAAGCTTCAAAGTTTCAGATTTAAACCTCGAAGTTTAAACTTTAAAATTTAAACGTTAAACCTTAAATCTTAACGTTCACCGTTAGAGCGAAGACCGAATTTTCCTTTTAACAGCGGGTGGGAGGCCCATTTGCTCTCTATATTTGGTGACTGTTCTGCGTGAAATCAAGAGGCCCTCGAGGATCAGAAGCTCAGCTAATTGTTGATCGGAGAAGGGGCTCGCCCTGTGCTCAGTCATGATCGCTTCTCGAATTCGTTCCTTCATATAGAACGCTGAAACCGACGTTCCGTCAGCATGCTTGATCGCGGAGGAAAAAAAATGCTTCAACTCAAACATTCCCCACGGGGTTTGAATAAATTTATGGCTTACGGTACGGCTTACCGTTGATTCATGCACTTGCAGCGTGTCAGCTACCTGCTTCATGGTCATGGGGCGTATATAAGCGTTCCCTTTTAAACAAAAATCAGCCTGCAGCTCAAATATAAGGGTTGCTGTCTTCAGCAGCGTCATCTTTCTTCGCTCGATGCTGTCCATAAGCCCATTCGCTGCCTGCCAATTCAGCTTTAGGAAACGATGAACATCTTTTGCAGCCTTCTGCTCCATTAACTGGAGGTAAAAAGCATTAAGCGTGATGTCTGGAAGAGAATTGTTCTCCAGAGACACTTCACATTTCCCCTCCACAAGCTTCAACCGGAGATCCGGCATCACATACTGCGGCTGCTCTCTGCTGTACGATGCTCCGGGCTTAGGATTGAGCGCTCTGATCTGCGCGAGGGCTGCTTTAATAACGGAAAGATCGGTCCCGTACTTCTCAGCTAATTGATGCAGCTTGCCCTCGGCGATGCTAGGAAGATCCTGTTGGACAAGAGAGATCACCAAAGCGTTTACCTCTTTCTGCTGATGCAGCTGAAGGAGAAGGCACTCCGCTAATGTTGCAGCCCCCACACCGTGTGGCTCTAGGCTTTGGAGCACGGTAACTGCCTTGCCTACCTGTCTAATGGATACGCCTCGCAAGGCGGAAATTTCATTTTTGGAATAAAGTAAATATCCCCTCTCATCAAGATTGCCGATCATCCATTTGCAAAGGGCTCTTTCGAAGCTATCCAATGTCATGCAGGCAAGTTGTTCAAGTAAAACCGTTTCTAACGTTTCTCCACGCGTATGGTCAGCATTAAGCCACCACTCCTGTTTGGTACCGCAGGTCTGGCGGATCGCCGGTCTTTCCTTCGTTCGCCGAAGCTCAATGAAAGGATTATCATTCATCTGCTGCTTCACCCATTCATGCAAGTCCAACGAGGACATCTGCAGAATTTCCATAGACTGCCGCATATGCGGCGTTAACAGCATTTTTTGATCCTGCTGGGCGGTCAAGGACATTTCCATAGGCAAGCGCTCCTCCAAACTATGTAATCGCTTACCTCTAGTATATTCGCATATTTACTTCAAACGCCATCACGAATAAAAGGGGTGAGCTTCGCTCACCCCAAATCCAATAAATAAGTCCCAAAGACTTCTATCCCCAAAAGCCGCACACTTCGTAATTCCAGACTCCGTTCACAACAAGCCCAGCACACGCCGCTCTTCCTCCGTAAATACTCTGGAGCGCGTCAGAAACCGCCGTCCCTCCGGTCCCTCGAGCGAAAACATCCCGCCCCTACCAGGCACCACATCGATAATAAGCATCGTATTTTTCCAGTAGTCGTACTGCGACTTGCTCATATAAAAGGGAGCGCCGCCTATATCACCCAACCATACGTCGCTGTCGCCAACCAGAAACTCCCCCTGCGCATAGCACATGGGAGAACTGCCGTCACAGCAGCCGCCGGATTGATGAAACATAACGGGGCCATGTTTGGCCTTAACCGTTTCAATTAGCTCTAAAGCCGCGTCGGTCGCAACAACCTTGCTCACCTCAGTCATCGCTCGGCTCTCTTAGAAAAAGCCCAGTGCATCAGGACTGTAGCTGACGAGCAAGTTTTTGGTTTGCTGGTAATGCGACAGCATCATTTTGTGATTTTCGCGGCCGATGCCCGAGCTCTTATAGCCGCCGAAAGCTGCATGAGCCGGATAAGCATGGTAGCAATTCGTCCAAACGCGGCCGGCCTCAATGCTGCGGCCCATCCGGTAGGCCGTATTCATGTCGCGCGTCCATACACCAGCGCCAAGACCATAAAGCGTGTCGTTGGCAATCGCCAGCGCCTCTTCCTGGTTCTTGAACGTCGTGACCGAAAGCACCGGTCCGAAAATCTCCTCTTGGAAGATTCTCATTTTATTATTCCCTTTCAGAACGGTTGGCTGTATGTAGTAGCCGTCGGAAAGCTCCCCTTCCACCTTTGCCCGGTCTCCGCCAATCAGGCACTCTGCGCCTTCCTGCGTACCAATGTTGATGTAGCTCATAATTTTCTCAACCTGTTCGGTGGAAGCCTGTGCGCCAATCATTGTAGCGGTATCAAGGGGATTGCCCTGCGTAATCGCAGCAACCCGCTTCAAGGCCCTCTCCATAAATTGATCGTAAATCGATTCCTGAATCAACGCGCGTGACGGGCTCGTGCACACTTCCCCTTGGTTGAGGGCGAACATAGCGAAGCCTTCAAGCGCTTTGTTGAAGAAAGCGTCATCGCGTGCGAGTACATCCTCAAAGAAAATATTCGGCGACTTACCGCCCAGCTCCAAGGTAACCGGTATCAGATTCTGCGAAGCATACTGCATAATTAAGCGGCCAGTTGTCGTCTCGCCGGTAAAGGCGATCTTGGCAATTCGGCTGCTTGAAGCAAGCGGTTTCCCTGCTTCGAGTCCGAAGCCGTTCACGACATTGACGACACCCGGAGGCAGCAGATCTTGAATCAACTCCAGCAGCACCAAGAGGGAAGCCGGCGTTTGCTCAGCGGGCTTCAGAACGACGGCATTGCCGGCGGCAAGAGCCGGGGCAAGCTTCCAAGTCGCCATAAGCAGCGGGAAGTTCCACGGAATAATTTGACCGACGACGCCCAGCGGCTCATGAAAATGATAAGCCACCATATTGTCTTCCAATTGGCTGAGTGTACCTTCTTGCGCGCGGATACTTCCTGCAAAATAGCGGAAATGATCGATCGCCAGCGGCAGGTCGGCCGCGAGCGTTTCCCGAACCGGCTTGCCGTTATCCCAGGTCTCGGCAACCGCCAGCATTTCCAAATTAGCTTCCATACGGTCAGCAATTTTATTTAAAATAGCGGCGCGCTCCGCTACCGATGTGCGCCCCCATGCAGCCTTTGCAGCGTGTGCCGCGTCTAACGCCAGCTCGATATCCTCAGAGGTTGAGCGCGGAACTTCGCAGAAAACGCGATTATTGACAGGCGAAGGATTATCAAAGTACTGGCCTTTAACAGGTGCTACCCACTCTCCGCCGATAAAGTTTTCATACCGTTTTTTGAATGTTACTTTGGATCCGTTTTGTCCAGGTTGTGCATAAATCATAAAAGCTCAGCCTCCTTAAAATGGATTACATAAATTAAATAAGCAAGAATCGTGCCAACGGCCGGAACGCTGTCACACAAGGCTGCCTTGAACGTGCCAGCCGATAGTTGTTCCGATTTGATACATGGGATGTGTTCCATTTTGGGACATTCTTTCTTCCAGCCCTCCATTAATAAAAGCAACTATGGTATGATCGGATAAGAAACGATTGCAATGGAGGTGATCTTTTTGCTATCCGTGGAAAACAACGTTTTATCAGAAGCAGCGGCAGCCTCTTGGAAGCGCTGTCACGAATTTGGTTTAGTGCCCACCGACCCCATTGACGATGACATTCTAACTGGAAATCACATGCAATCTCTACTCAAACAGAATGAACAAACGATTCTATACACCGAGCAAATATTTGAACACATGCACACCGGCATCAAGCAGTCGGGCCAGATGGCACTGCTGATCGATCCGGAAGGAACCATTATCCACACCGCCGGGGATATCGACTTCTCCCGCAAGGCGTTAGCCGTTCAGCTTCAGACAGGTGCCAATTGGGCCGAATGCAGAAAAGGAACCAATGCGATTGGCGTCGCGCTCGCGGAGAGGAAACCGGTTCGCGTGCATGCCGAAGAGCATTATTTTATCGCTAACCACTTCTTAACCTGCGCCTCAGCCCCCATCTTCAACGCGATCGGCGAGCTTATCGGGATCGTCAATATTAGCGGCAAGCAAGAGAATTACCACGACTATACCTTCACACTCGCCTGTTTGGCCGCTCAATCTGTGCAAAATAAGATTTTGCTGGAGGAATCGAAGAAGGAACACCTTATCACCCTGCGAGAACTTGAGCACTCTTCATTGCATCATCCACTGCCTCTGCTGTCGCTCAGCCGGGATAATCGCATCCTTCGCGCGAACCATGCGGCCATGCGCATAATGGGAAGCGACATCATTGGCAAATCCTTCACGAAGCTGGATGGCTTTGCCGTCGAAACTATACATAACGAGCATCAGAAGTTGTGGCAGTCGGTCTCCATTCGGAAGACGACAGGAGCCGGGCAGCCACTGTATGCGTTCAGAGATATCGTCGGCACGTGTCCGGCGTTCCTTCAGAAGAAAGAGCTGGCCCAGAAAGCCGCAGCGTCCGACTTCCCTGTTCTGCTGCTGGGTGAAAGCGGCGTCGGGAAGGAGCTTTTCGCACAATCCATCCATACCGCAAGCCCGCGTTCGTCAGAGCCCTTCGTTGCGCTCAACTGCAGCGCTATCCCGGACAGCCTCATCGAGAGCGAATTGTTCGGCTATGCGCGCGGCGCCTTCACCGGCGCGAACAAAGACGGCAACGCCGGGAAGTTCGAAGCCGCGCACAAGGGCACGATTTTCCTCGACGAAATCGGTGACATGCCGCTTAGGGCGCAAGCTGCTCTACTGCGCGTGCTTCAGGAGAGAATAATTACTCCGGTTGGCAGCACGAAGAGCAAAACCATTGATATTCGCGTGATTGCGGCAACGAATAAAAACTTGGCCGCTGAGGTGAAGGCCGGCACCTTCCGGGCCGATCTCTTTTACCGGCTAAAGGGGATCCCCATCACCCTTCCTGCTTTACGGGAAAGGAGCGATATCCTGACCCTGGCCCTTCACTTGCTCCAGAAGCACACTTCGTGTCGCGCCGTCTTCACGGAAGCAGCCAAGCGTAAGCTTGTTGCCTACAGCTGGCCGGGCAATATTAGGGAGCTTAGCGGCATTCTGATGCAAGCTGTCTTTCTGGCCGGAGATCAGGCGATTGACGCTGAGCATCTGATGATTGAAGCTTCCGATGAAAGTGACACTGAAACGTCAGGCGATGATGATCCGCTCACTCTGAGGGATGCGGAGATTAAAGCGATCAAGAGGGCGCTGAAGGCCTCGGAATGGAACCTTAGCAAAGCGGCCGCCAAACTGAAGATCGGGAGAACGACCTTATACCGTAAAATGGAGGAATACGGGATCACATGAACAAAACTGCCGGAATTAAGCTTCCGGCAGTTTTTGCGTCACATTTATTTTTTTGGCAGACCATAAAGATTCAATTTCCTCCAGCGATTTCCCCTGCGTCTCAGGTACAACCCGCCAAGTGAATATGAACGTAAACAGAGACATGAAGCCGAATATCCAGAAAGTCATGGCTGGACCGGCAGAACTAAGCATCGGCGGAAAGGTTTGAGATACGACATAATCCGCCATCCAAAGTGCCATTGAAGCAATCGCCGTCGCTTTCCCGCGTATACGGTTCGGGAAAATTTCAGATATAAGCACCCATACAACCGGTCCTAGCGAGATAGCAAAAGCAGCCACATACAGCAAAATAAAAATCAGCACCAGAAGTCCTGAAGGCTCTCCAGAATGAAATTGCAAACCGATAACAAAGAGTGACACTGTCATTAAAGCAGATCCTCCAAGCAAAAGCGGCTTCCGTCCCACTTTATCGATAAGCCATATCGCAAGAATGGTGAAAAGAAAATTAATCAGCCCGACCAGAATGGTCTGAACTAATGAGGCATTGGTACCTGCTCCTGTTTGCTTAAATATCTCCGGGGCATAGTACATAATCGCGTTAATCCCCGTAACTTGCTGAAGTACAGCCAAGCCTACGCCTACGATGAGGGCAAGCTTCAAGGCAGGACTGAATAACTGACGGATCGATCCGCTTTCCTGCTTGAAGGATTCCTTGATCTCCAGTACTTCCTGTCTGGCTAGCTCCTCGCCGTGAATGCGAAGTAAGATCGGTAGGGATTCCGCTGCCTTTCCCTGCTTAATCAGCCATCTCGGGCTCTCAGGCACAAAGAAGAGAAGTACGAAGAATATCAGTCCTGGAATCACGCCGAAACCAAACATCCACCGCCACCCCGTAGAAACGTCCCATGCGTCGTCGCCGTACCCGGCAATCCACAAATTAATGAAATAGACAAGGAATATGCCCGTTACGGTCGCGAACTGATTCAACGCTACTAGACGACCGCGATACTTGGCAGGCGCAATTTCCGCGTTGTAGAGCGGACATAGCGTAGACGTAATCCCAATCCCTAATCCCCCAATGATGCGGGCAATAATATAACCGGTGAACGTATCCGGTATCGCGGAGCCGATGGAGCCGATAATGAATAACAATGCGGCCAGAAGCAGCACTTTTTTCCGTCCGAACCTGTCTCCCAGCACACCTGCACTAGCAGCTCCTATAATACAACCGATAATCAAGCTCGAGACCGCCCAGCCTACTTCTATTTCACTGAGATTGAAGCGTTCTTTCATAAAACCGATTGCTCCAGACACAACAGCTGTATCGAATCCAAATAATAAACCGCCCAAAGCGGCAACCATCGAAACAAGTGTGACGTACTTCATGCTGATTGAATCCTTTCCGACATATCCGCACACACCTTCATGCGGGTCCTTTATTTATGATGAAATAACCGATGAACTCCTGTGAACAAGGCTCATTATATCATGTGTTTTGGGCAAGCTTGGCTTCATTTCCCTGCACTTAATTGGTGTATTCCAGCATAATCTTGACCCCCCGGTATGCCGGTGCGAAACAAAATCGCAGACTAGCACAATGTTGCCCGCCCACAACAAAAAAGTCCATGCAGCTCTGCATGGACTTAATCATTAACTTGATTGCGGTACTCCGTAGGCGTGGCTCCTGTTACCTTTTTAAACACCCGGCTGAAATAATTAGGATCCTTATACCCTACAACATAACAAACTTCCTTCAGACTGAGCTGCCCCTCGCGAATGTAAGCTTTGGCCTTTTCAATTCGCAGCCCTGTTACATAATCGATGAAGGTTTCCCCCGTTTGCTGCTTGAATACTTTACTGAAATAATACGGGTTCAAATGGACGTGCTCCGCCGCCTCTTCAAGCGATAGATCCTCATGAAATTTGCTTTTGATGAATGTGATGGCATTGTCTACAACGCTCCATGTCCGCTGTTCACGTTCCTCACGAATTTGCTTGATCGCCAATTCCACGTAGGTACGTTCCGTATTCTTTTCTGCCGCTTCCCGCTGCCCTTCCATGGAAACCATGTGAAGATCGCCGAAGCGACAGAGTGTTCCCCACTTTTTATGGTAGGTGGAAGCAAATACAGCTTCAAAATAGGATCTTTTGATCCCCTCGACCCCTTCCCCCACGGAACCAATGCCTATTGCAGCTTCGATATTGCGTTGTACGCGGAGTTGTTCTAACAGCTTGATGCCAAGGTCCTGAGCCTCGTCCCCCAGCATCTCACCCTTCCTATGGGGCTTCTCCAGAAGGAAAATCGCCATATGCCAATAGACCATAGAACTGACTACGCAGCCAATCCTATCTCTGGCAACACCTTTGGCAATGGTTTTGACCGATTCGTAAATCCTTTTCTTTTCCTGACCTAACTCCCTTTCGGAGATATGCCCGAGTTCCGGTAAAGCGAGAACGACTGCACACCCCTGATTGATGGATAGGCCCAAAAGCTCAGCTAAATTCCCGGCTTCCAGTTCGTTCACTTGATCCGACATAAAAACCAAAGCCAATTCCGTTTCCGCGAGCGGAAGCAGCTGAAAGAGCTTATCCCGCATCGCAAGCTCCTCGTCCCGCTTTCTTAGATCCTGCTCGATCTCGGCAACCAATCGCTGCAGGAGGGCGACGATGTGATCCCGTTTAGCCGGTTTGACCACATACTCCTTTACCCCCAAAGATAGAGCCTCTTTGGCATATTCGAAATATTCATAAGCTGTAACCAGAACCATTTTAATTTGCGGATGATGCGCTTTAATTTCCTTAAGGGCCTCTAGGCCATGAATGCCCGGCATCTTGACATCCATCAGAATGATATGCGGTCGCAGCTCCTCCGCTTTCTGAATGGCGATACGTCCATTCTCCGCATGAATGATTTCGAACGTATCCGGCATCATCCGGGTAACAATCCATTCGATGCCTTCTCTTTCCAAGGCTTCATCGTCAGCGATCAATAAACGATACATGTCATCCCTCCTTTCCAGCGACAGGAAGTCTGATTAGGACTGTCGTCCCCATGCCTGGCGCACTCGTTATGTCGACAAGATTCTTTTTTCCATAAAATAATTCGAGCCGTTTAAACACATTGCGGGTACCTAAGCCGGTAGACTGCCCAGTATGTTGGCTAACCGGTGCTCCCCCATCCAAATGAAGCAAGGATTGACGAACCTCCTCGCTCATACCGATCCCATTATCGGAGATTGCAACTATGATCTCCCCAGCGCCGCACGAAATCGTCAGCTTCAGCTTAGCCCCTTGCTCCATCCCCTCAATCCCGTGAACAAAAACATTCTCCAGGATGGGCTGCAAAGTAAGCGTAGGAACACTTACATCAAGTCCCTTTTCGTCAATCTCTGTTACAAACTGAATGCGGTCGCGAAAGCGGGCCTGTTGGATCGCAAAGTATTCTTTCGCATGCTCGACCTCATCCCTAAGTGTTACCGGGCGATCCAGATTTCGAAGATTATACCGAAGAAGGTTCGACATGGATACGGTTAGATCACTTGTTTGTTCAGCGCCTTCAATCAAAGCAAGCTTGGATAGCACATTCAAGGAGTTGAAGAGAAAATGGGGGTTTATCTGGTTTTGCAGAACCTCCAGTTCCAGCTCCTTGACCAGCTTGTCCTTCTCCAAGCTCTCTTTCTCTTTCAGAATAAGGTCTTGTAAATTGCCCTGCATACGCTTAAATGCTGTAGATAAAACACCGAATTCGTTCTGAGCGCCTATCTGTGGAGAATCCGCTTGCAAATTTCCGCCTGCTATTTGCTGCGCGGCATGTGTCAACTGCTGAATCGGCCGGGTAATCCCCAGGGAGATGGCATAAGCAAACACGACGCTGATTAGCGTATTAAGGATGAAAATCGCAACGCCCCAATGATTCATCATTTCCGTTTGAACAAGAATTTGCCGATAGAAGGGCTGATAGTAGCTGAGCTCCACATCGATGAGATGATGCCCTTCATCTTGGATAAACGCGGCGGTTTGCTCCGCCTCTTCATAGAATGCCGCATAGGCCAAGGAGCCTTGGCTATCTAAAGCCTTGATAACATCCGCTTCTTGCCGGTTAAAGGTTTCGATCATATTAAGAAAGCTGCTGATGGTAAGACCCGCCGCTGGAATCGTGCTTCGTGCAGTCAAGCCTTCGCGCAAGCGATTCAGCTCATCCTTCTGATCGGTGTATGCCTTAAGGCTGGCATTACTTCGATCTCCTACATATTTATTCATTGCACGGAGGTTGTCATGCGTTAATTCGGCAATCTGCTTGTATAATAGTACACGATCCAGCATAACGATGTAACTCTGCTGCACCGTTCTTCCACTTTGAAAAATGAAATAAGAGACAGCGTTATTCAATATAAAAAGCAAAGGTAGGACAATAAAAAGCATTCTTCGTATATTCATGGGGAACTCACAGCCGAAGAAAGACCTTTTCGATCCAAAATATCCGTTGTGGTAAAGTACTCTGCGTCAAGGGAGTTCCCCTTCAAAAACTCTGATAACAGACGCACCGACTTCGCTCCAATTTCTTGGGGGTGCTGAACGACAGCCGCTGTAATGTCTCCTTGTGCGATCCCCTGCCGCGTCTCATCTAAATCATCAAATCCGAAAACGCGTATATCGGACCTATTCACAGCCTTTAGCCCTTCTACAATCCCGGCAGCATCCAAGGAGCTAAGCCCTACCATGGTTTGAATACCGGCGTTCTCGGTCATCATAGCCTCTGTCTGTTTAGCCGCATGAATTCTTGAAATATTCGATGAGCGAACAGCGACAATCTCGAAACCTTTGTGATTGGCGATCATGGAACGGAGTCCTTCCAACCGCAGCTGTTGATTATCCGCCTGTTCACTTCCGATGATGACCCCAATGCGGCCCTTCCCTCCCGCTTCATTCACCACAAGCTCTCCCATGCGTTTGCCCGCTTCCCTGTTATCCGTTCCTACATAAGCGAGTCGCCGGCTCGCTCTCGCATCCGCATCCACTGTAATTACGGGGATACCTAAATCTGCTGCCTTATTAATTAACTGTTCGTAGGACTGCTCTTTAATGCCTTGTAGCAAAATAGCATCTGGCTTGGCAGCGATCGACTTCTCCAAGAGACTCGTTTGTTCGGCAGGATTGATACGAATCGGACCCATGTAATCGATTTGCATACCCAGCTGCGCCGCAGCCTCTCTTGCCCCTTTTTCCACCGTCCTCCAGAAAGGGTTGTCCTGCTCTTGCGCGATAAGTACAACGTGCTTATCTGCCTCATTCCCTGCCTTGCCGGGTGTCATTTGTTTAACCAGATGGTCAATCTTCCATGTGGAAGATAGAAACTGAAAGATAAAAAAACAAAAGATAAGTACAATGCCCGCCATTCCGAGCGTCCAATATTTTTTCGACAAGGAGCACCTCCATCCGGCATTTTATCACATTCATTTTGGCCGCGCCTTCTATGAGATATACCTGAAGCAAACTGCCCTTCTTCTTAGGTACTTTTGAGTACCTATAGGACTTCAAGGTACCTATGGTACTAAAAAGTACGTACTATTCATTATCACATAGATCGTTCATAATAACATTTGCCAACAGGTGACATCATACTGATGATGTTGAATGATGTTGAATGATTTCAAGCGATGGCGCCCTGCGCCAATATATACACATTTATTTTGAGGAGGAAGTCAGCATGATAGCAAACCATTTACAATCCACAACAACCTTGCACAACGGCATCCAGATGCCTTGGTTTGGGCTGGGTGTTTTCAAAGTAGAAGAGGGTTCCGAGGTCATAAGCTCCGTTAAAGCGGCAATCCGCAACGGCTACCGCAGCATTGATACTGCAGCCGTTTATGCAAATGAAACAGGCGTCGGACAAGCCATCTCCGAAGCGCTTTCTGAAACAGGACTCGCTAGAGAGGACTTGTTCGTAACCTCCAAGGTGTGGAACGCCGATCTCGGTTATGAGTCGACAATTGCCGCCTATGAAGCAAGCTTATCCAAGCTGGGACTGGATTATTTGGATCTATATCTCATTCATTGGCCGGTTAAAGGGAAATATAAAGAAGCATGGCGTGCTTTGGAAACTTTGTATAAAGAGGGCCGCGTGAAAGCAATCGGCGTCAGCAACTTCCAAATCCACCATCTTGAAGATGTGATGAAAGACGCGGAAATCAAGCCTATGGTGAACCAAGTAGAGCTTCACCCTCTCCTGACGCAGAAAGAGCTCCTGAATTACTGCAAAGAGCAAAACATTCAGTTAGAAGCGTGGTCTCCGCTCATGCAGGGGCAACTATTCGATCATCCGGTTCTTGGCGAAATCGCCTCTGCACACGGGAAATCGGTTGCGCAAGTCATTCTCCGTTGGGATCTTCAGCATGGCATTGTGACGATTCCGAAGTCTACCAAAGAACAACGCATCATCGATAACGCCAACGTCTTCGACTTCTCATTAACCGATGAGGAGATGACTCGTATCGATGTATTGAACGAGAATCGCCGCGTTGGACCAGATCCAGACAACTTTGATTTTTAATCTGCCCTAATGAAAAAGGCACCGTTCCCTCCAAAGATGGAGGAATAGGTGCCTTTTCTTTGTTTTACCGTGCGTTCGGGTCCGCTTGCGAAACACCCAGTATCATGCCGCTAGGGTCCGTAAAATACGCGAGGTATCCCATTCCTGGCATACTCATTTTGGGAACAACTATGGTTCCTCCATTCGCGGTAATGGAGGCTAAGTAATCATCGATCGAGGAAACCTCGATCGAATTTACCGTTCTGGCAGCACCGTCAGGGGACTTCATTAACCCACCGTCAATGCCTTTTTCATCCGTCTCTCCGGTTTGAATAAACCAGTAATCTTGCGGTCCCGGGAATTTGGAAAACTTCCATCCGAATGCTTTCGAATAGAACTCAATCATTCTTTCCGGGTCCGGTACTTGCATTTCAAAGCGTAACACCTTGCTCATTAAGAATCCCTCCGACAGCTATTCTAACTATCATGGTTAACCGGCATTATGCAGAGCGTCAAGCGCTGCCTCTCTCTCTTTGAAGAAGAAGAAGGAGCTGCCTTGGTTGCATTCATAGATAAAGTCCCTCAAACTTTTGCTATCATACACGTCGAAATCCCCAACAATGGCGATTTTCACCTGGTAATTCGTAAACTTCTGCAAAATGTCACCCGCAAGCCGGGTTTTGAGCTCGAAGAAGTCTTCCGTCATGTTGGATTTGCTCATCAAAATTTTATGGCAATCTTCCGTATATCGAACAGACGCCATGAAGTCCAATGCCTCTTGCACGTCGCTTATAAGAATTCCATCGCTCTCCACAATAGCAACCTTGGAGTTGTTTCTAATATCAACCGTTATGTTCATTTTCCATCCACCTTTGACCCTATTCCCTAATTGCCTTAACGGCCACATCCAAAGCATGAATGACCTTGTCACACCATTGATCGAATTCCTGATCTTCCCTTTGCAATTCGGGGTGAGCCAGAATGTTGGCAACCGTCGCCTTGATCCCTTGATCGAACCGGGTAGTGGCAACGAATTCGGGAACAAGCCGCTTCAGCTTAGCATTATCAAAGACGACGGAATTCGACTTATCCCCGAGCAAGCCGCCTCTGTAATTCTCCTTGCTGCATGCATCCAAAAATTCAGATGAAACATGGACTGCCTGGAGCTTAACCCCTAGCGCATCGGCAATGGATTCATAAATTTGATTCCAGGTCAGCGTTTCATCGGAAGTGATATGTACGGACTCCCCAATGGCATGAATATTGCCCATGAGGCCAATAAAGCCCTTAGCAAAATCGCTATTGTGCGTCATCGTCCACAGGGAAGTCCCGTCCCCGTGAATGATAACGGGTTTGTTCTCCAACATGCGCTGAGCAACCTGCCAGCTCCCCTTACTGCCATGCACGCCAAGAGGGATGGAACGTTCATCATACGTATGGCTTGGCCGAACGATCGTAATAGGAAAGCCATGGTCACGGTACTGCTTGATCAAATATTCTTCGCAGGCAATTTTGTTCCTCGAGTACTCCCAGTAGGGATTGGACAACGGCGTCCCTTCCGTAATTCTATAGTCAGACAGCGGCGTCTGGTACGCAGAAGCTGAGCTTATGAACATAAATTGTTTCGTTTTACCTTGAAATAAGCGGTAATCTCTCTCCAGCTGGGCCGGTTCAAACGCGATGAAATCCGCAACGACATCGAACTCCAAGTGTTCAATTAGCCTAGCGACATGTTCTTCATCCCGAATGTCTGCCGTCAGCAGGTTAGCTCCCGCCGGCAAGGATTCATTTCTTGTGCCCCTATTCAGCAGATGAAGTTCGCATCCACTTTCTAGCAGCTGCTTCGTAATTGCCGAACTAATTGTTCCTGTTCCTCCAATAAATAGCGCTTTCATCTTCCACCTCCGGTAATCTTGAACGACTCCACTATGTATTCGCCATAAACGTTCTTTAAACCTCCTATGCAGATCAGCTAACCCCGCTTAGGAAAACCGACGATCAGGCAATACACAAGGCGAGAAAAAGTAGATACACTTCGCCGGTCTTTGAGTTAAATCTTTTTAACAAATTCGGATTTTAACTTCATGGCGCCAAAACTGTCGATTTTGCAATCAATGTCGTGATCGCCCTCAATTAGTCGAATGTTTTTGACTTTGGTGCCTATTTTAATAACCAACGAGCTTCCTTTTACTTTCAAATCTTTAATGACCGTGACGGAATCTCCATCATTCAGGACATTTCCATTGGCGTCTCTTACAACCTTGACATCCTCTTTGGATTCAACGTCCGCATTACCACTCCATTCATGCGCGCATTCCGGGCAAATCAAGAGGCTTCCATCTTCATATGTGTATTCAGATTGACATTTCGGGCAGTTTGGCAAATTCGACATGATTGATTGACTCCATTTCGTATGTTTATTTCTACTATGATTCCTCCTAGTGATTTAAGCACATTTTCAGGCCAAATGAAAACTTAACGACCAGAATAATTTTCCATCGTTCAGCAAAAGTTACTGTTATTGATTAAAGGAGGATGAATGCAGCTCAATGGATATGGACAATCAGGATATGACTCTAACGAATCGACAGGGCCACCCCATTTCGGATAATCAAAACATTCGAACAGTCGGAAATCGCGGGCCATCCACACTCGAAAACTACCACTACATCGAAAAAATATCCCACTTCGACCGGGAACGCATCCCTGAACGGGTTGTACATGCCCGCGGCGCCGGGGCTCACGGCTATTTTGAAGCCTACGGGAAAGTCGGCAATGAACCGGTTGCCAACTATACGCGTGCTAAGCTTTTTCAAGAGGCTGGCAAGCAGACGCCTGTGTTTGTGCGCTTCTCTACCGTCGTGCATGGCGGTCATTCACCTGAAACGCTGCGCGATCCGCGCGGCTTCGCCACTAAATTTTATACGGAGGATGGAAATTGGGATTTGGTCGGCAACAACCTGAAGATTTTCTTTATTCGCGATCCGCTCAAGTTTCCTGATATGGTACATGCCTTCAAACCTGATCCTGTCACTAATCTGTCCAACCCGGAGCGAATGTTTGACTTCGTTTCCAATACGCCAGAAGCTACGCATATGATCACCTTCCTCTTCTCCCCATGGGGTATTCCGGCCAACTACCGGCAGATGCAGGGCTCAGGTGTAAACACGTATAAGTGGGTCAACCAAGCGGGAGAAGCTGTTCTCGTTAAATATCACTGGCAGCCGTTGAAACAAGGCATGAAAAACCTGACACAGCAGGAAGCCGAGCGCATTCAAGCCAAAAACGCCTCACATGCTACGCAGGATTTGTATGAAGCGATTGAGCGTGGAGACTATCCGGAGTGGGAGCTCTGCGTGCAAATATTGAGTGACGACGAGCATCCCGAGCTCGACTTTGATCCGCTTGACCCTACCAAGCTATGGGATCATGAGCAATTTCCTTTTCTTCCTGTGGGCAAAATGGTGCTGAACCGAAATCCCGAAAATTATTTCGCCGAGGTGGAGCAGTCGGCCTTCGGTACAGGAGTTCTCGTAGACGGTTTGGATTTCTCGGACGATAAGCTCCTTCAAGGCCGAACCTTCTCCTACTCCGACACCCAGCGCCACAGGGTCGGCACAAACTATCTGCAGCTTCCGATCAATGCCCCGCGAACACGCATCGCGACGAATCAACGGGATGGGCAGATGGCTTTCGTCGTCGATAAAGCCCCCGGGCAGAACCCGCATGTCAACTACGAGCCCTCCTCTCTCGGCGGGCTCAAAGAAGCTGCGCCTTCCGGCAAAGAGCACGAGCCTGCCTATCAGGCTAAGCTCGTTCGTGAGAAGCTGAGCCGCACCAACGACTTCGGACAAGCGGGAGATACCTACCGCAGCTTTGAGGAGTGGGTACGCGAGGATCTGATCTTGAACCTGGCGGAAGCGCTCAAAGTGTGCAAGCCGCATATTCAGGAGAAGATGCTCACGCATTTCACCAATGCGGATCAAGATTATGGCAAGCGTGTCTCGGAAGCTCTCGCCCGGGCTAAGGCGACGTCTGAGCATTTGGGCTCATCCTCTAACAAAGAAGGAGCCGAACTAGCGGAGCAAGCCGGAAAACGTTCGGATGGATATTAGGACAAAAGAGGGTAACCCAAAAGCCATGAAAATGACCGGAGGGTACCCTCTTTTTTGGGGATAAGGAACTACAGGGCGCTAATTTTGATTCCAAAAAGCCTCAATAAACGCTGTTACCGTCTCTATATTCATCTGTTCCATCGTTTTCATTCCAACATCTCCTTTGTTCGTTTTCATCAGAAATTATCGAGCTTGGATTTGAGGCAAAAGCGTTCCAGTATCGAAACAAGCACGCTGATCAACAAGCTTGCCATCTACGAGGCGAAATTCGCGTGGCATGAAGACCTTACTTGAAACCGGTACTACGTTAAGCGGCCGTTGACCAGTTTGAGATGGCAGGACAGCAAAAAACATCAGTCAGACTTCATGTCCGATTGATGTTTTTTCGTTTGGCTCTGCATCCCTTTAGTATAAATGATGAATTTGGATATCCTTATTAAACTCCCTTAAGTATTCAGCGATCAACCTTCTATGGCACTGATGCGGCTTATGTTCGCTGCACAAGAAGCATACGGCCTCTTCTTTTTCCAAAAAGACATCTATCTTCCGTTCTATCTTTCGTTCAGCGATTAAGTCTATATAGATTTTTTCAAATTCTCCCCAGGAGATTTGCTTCTTCTTAATCGCTTCCAGAATCTCCTTGGTTGGTGCTAGATCAAGCTCATGCGCATATTTGATGTTCACTAGCTCCAAAATGTATGTTAAATCTTCCTTTTTCGCATAACCCGCTAGCTGCGATATATTATTCAGCCTAGTATCAACAACCTTGGTCACCTGATTTTCGCGCAGATGATTCACAAAGGTCCGTAAGGATTTCTCAGCAAAACCAATCGTATATAGGTTTCTCATTACTTTCACCTCTTATTATTGTTCCCCCGCGACATCACCTAGTATATCCATTCGACATCTGGCAACTCAGGTAGGGCCTTGTTTAACTTTAGCTGCTTGAACGGTAGGCTGCAAGTTTAGAAAATGACGAAGGCACCCATCCAGGGTGCCTTCGTATTTAGCTAACCGCTACGTAGCATCATTGCGACACTACCTGAGCGACTGGCGCCGGTCTTGATTCCTCCGCTGGCTTCACTACTGGCGCTTGCCTTGGCTCGCTCACCGGCTGCACGGCTGCCGCCGCTCGTCTTGATTCCTCTGCCCGCCGCTGCTCAGCAGTCGCTGATCTTGATTCCTCTACTCGCTGCCCAGCAGGTGCTGCTGTAGGAGCTGGCCTTAACTCAGGCGTAGATGGGGCTGCCGTTTGCGGCGATGTCTCCTTCACGACTGGGGATGTCGACGTTGGCTTCGGCTCTTCTGACGGCGTTGGCGCGGTCGTTTCGCCAGGCTTTGTTTCAACGACTGTTCCCGATTCTGTCGTTTTGCCCGTCTCCGGTTTTGGCGTACTTGTGTCTGTCGTTTTTTGATCAACAGTTTTTTGATCAACAACCGACGAAGTTGACTCCGCGGACTTTTGATCCACTTTTGCATTCGTTAATGAACATCCGCTAATGATGAGAACGGCTGCTAAACCAACGAACGACCAACGATACGAGTTAAATTGAAACTGCTTTATCATGATAATCCTCCTTTTTAACTGTGCTTTGCTCCCGGATAAATTAACATTGCCCGGCACACTCACGGGACGTGCACAGCTTTCAAGTAGTTGAATAAGCGTATATCCGTAATCTTCTCTTTTATCAGGATCAAGGTAAGTAAGCGCTAGAGCGTCGCTTGCAATCTCCTGGTCTTCACGCATCCGCTGATGTGCGTACCAAAGAACAGGGTTAAACCAGTGAATAATCAACAAAAATTGCATGATCCAATTGATTCCAATATCATTGCGTTTGCAATGGGCTAATTCGTGCAGAAATACATGCCTTAGCTGTTCCTGGCTTAAGCTGTTTAAAACCGTTTGCGGCATAACTAACCGAGGGCGCTTGAATCCAAAAAGCGTCGGCGTACTTAATTTGTCCGATACGACTAGCGCGACAGGTTTATGTACAGACATTACCTTTTGACATTGAGAGAACAATGTCAGCACACCGATATCCGTCATCGGTCTCGTTTCATTTGTCAGTTTCAACGAAAACCTACGGTTGATCACAATTGTGTAGATCCCGAAAATTGCAGTGCCTAGCAGCCATATATACATCGAATACCGATAGAAGAAACCCTTTGCTGACTCTATCACAACATGTTCTGATTGTGTTCCTAACTGAGCTGCTGGATCGAGTTCGTGAATCGTACCCGGGTACGTTAGCCAATTATAAATGCTTAAATTGCTCTCCAGGTCCCAAGGTAAGAGCAGTCTTACTATCACCAACAACCACATGAGGTACTGCCATCTAGGTTTTATCCGTTTATGCAAGATGCGCTGGGCCAGCATGATCAACACGACCGTAACGGCAGCCATGACCGACACAGACAAAATCCAATCATAAAGACCCGTGAGGAGTTCATTGGTTCGGTTCACTTTCACCCTTTCCTTTCTTTCCTAGAAATGGAACCTTCCTTAAGCAGCACAACGCATTCTCGGCTATTCTCATTTGGTTTTATCCTCAAGAATACTTCTTAACTCCTTAATATCTTCCTCCGACAACTGCTCCTCTTTCAAAAAATTAACGAGCATCGGCTTAAAAGCTCCGCCATAAATTCTTTTCAGAAATGATTGCGTCTCTGACTTCACACATTCCCCCTCAGAAACCAAAGGGAAATACGCATAGACTCTGTTCTCTTGTGAAAAAGCTATTGCCTGCTTCTGAGCTAACCTATTTAACAAAGTTCGAATCGTTTTGGGCTTCCACTCCGTCTGGTCCTGCATAGCTTCGATCACTTCATTTGCTGTGCGCGGTGATTGGTTCCAAAGCACTTTCATAACTTCCCATTCAGCATCGGTAATATGAGGGACATTTTTCACATCGTTACCTCCTCTCCATTCAGGATTACAAATGTAATACAGACTTAGTATTACATTTGTAATCCACACTTGTCAAGCTGGAGATATGCACGTCTAAGCGTAGGCAAAAATAGTTAAAGGCTGCCGGGTTTCGGCAGCCTTTGGGGGTGTTCGATCTATATGTAGCATGGGAGCGAAACTACAGGGCACTATTTTCCTAAAATGCTTACAATTGAATATAAATCTGCAAAATAAGGGATCGTCGTTCCCACTCGCCAAAATTCGCTAAGCCCAGACTGGAGATCCGGCCAGTTATCGCTTCCCTCGGTGCACTCAAGCTATGAAGCCACTGTATTTATTTCTGATTTTCAATTATGATACTTCATGGAGAATGGCGCAAAACTTAGGATGAAGCCATTCCACCAAGACGGGATATTCGAGGGGATTGGAATTGGAATGACGACTGGACTTTCTTATTTTCTAATGTTATCTGATGCGGTCATTATCACCGATACGAACCATAACATTGTGGATATTAACCATAGATATGAAGAAATTACTGGATACCAACGCGACATGATTATTGGGCACACGGCAGGCATCTTGAAATCAGGATTAACACCCAAGAATACATATGATCAGATGAAAACACAATTAAACAATAATCAGGCATGGTCGGGTGTGTTCATAAATAGAAAACGAAACAAGGAGCTCTGGCACTCTAACATATCAATAACACCTGTAGAAATAGCTGGGGACAGCTACTATGTCGGTATATTTAGAGATTTGGGCCAAATTAGTGAAGGCGTCTATGTCTCCGAAACTCGAAAATCAAAAATACAGAATGAAATTCTTAGAGTGCTGGCTCTTTCCTGTGAGATTCGAGATCCAGAAATTGAAAACCATCTTTTTCGCGTTCAGCAATTAACCGCTACATTACTTCAGGAATACAATGCAGCTAATCAATTAAAATTATCTGACGAATATATTCAGCACGTCATTAATGCTAGCATCATGCATGATATAGGTAAATCAGGCATCCCCGAGGGTATCCTATACAAACCGGGAAAGTTAACTTTTTACGAACGAAATATCATTGAAACACACCCACTTATTGGGGTCGATATCTTAAATAAAATTTCACACGAATTAAATGATGACCTTTTTCGACAAGAACTTGATATATCGAAGTCAATTGTTGAATTCCACCATGAAAAATGGGATGGCTCGGGGTACCCTCATCGCTTGAAAGGAAATGAAATTCCATTCGAAGCTCAGGTAGTATCCCTGGTAGACGTATACGATGCCCTAACAAGCAGGAGAGCATATAAAGAGGCCTGGCCGGAGGAGAAAGTGTTACACTATTTAATCGAACAAAAGGGCTTTTCATTTAATCCTGATTTGGTCGATATCTTTGTTGGAACGATCCGAAACAGCAGGATGGAAATATCGTGATGATATCTGCAAAAAACTGATTTGAAGCTTAGCTTAGGGAGCAAACAAATTGATAAAGCCTCTATTCCGCCAAACGGGATAGAGGCTTATATCTTTCACACGCAAGAGGAGCCGATAACTAATGACTCAAAGACCACAATGGCTGGGTTCCTCCTATTGCGCTTTTGCTTACTTTAATATTGTCCTTTAATTACGAAAAAGGAGCCCCGAATTGTTCCAGCTAGTTTAGATTTCTGCCTAGCAAACTTAAACTTCTCTTCCAACTCCTTTGGTATCTCCATCCCCTCAGAAAGCTTAAACCCAACGGCCCGCTTCTTAGGATCATCAACTGTATACATAACATTGAGCGCAAGACCATCCTCATAAAAAACGTAGGTAAATTGGATATTTTCCACTTGAAAACGCGACGTTTCTAAAGGTTTGGCCGCAAACGCAATATCACGTTCTTTCAAAATCTGATTCACATAATCAATGCTCTCCTGACTTTCGCTAGCTGGCACAACCGTAAATTCATGCTTGTATTTGTTCATAAAGTAACGGGCTTCATTAGCACGTAAACCAGCGAGCGCTTCTACTACAGGTGAAGACTCTAAACCGACTGTAGACACATTTTTAAAATCAACGATATACGACATTTTCATCCCTCGTTTTCTCTCACTATTTTCTAAAAAAAGAAATTTATTCTTTCTTATCTACCAAATATTATACCAAAAATAATTCAATATAAACGTTTATGTCTCCCACAATAAAATTTGCCTCATTTGTGTACGACTCAGCATATCATCTATAGGTCGAAATTAAAGGACGCCCATTTGGACGCCCTTCCCGTCTTGCATGTCTGATTTTAGTATAATGTAATAGGTGACACACCCGTTATTCTATTTGAGCATTTGATACACTTGTTCGACATCCTTATCCCCGCGGCCAGACAGATTAACAATAATAATTTGATCCTGACCCATCGTCGGCGCCAGCTTCTTCGCGTATGCAACCGCATGCGCGCTCTCTAGGGCAGGGATAATTCCCTCCGTGTGAGACAGTTCCTGGAAGGATTCCAGCACTTCTTCATTGGTGACAGTTGCATATTCAGCCCGGCCCGTCACCTTCAGGTGACTATGCTCCGGCCCAATGCCCGGATAGTCAAGTCCCGCGGCGATCGAATAGGTCTTCTTCGGCTGGCCTTCCTCATCCAGCAGCACTAAACACTTGAAGCCGTGAATGATGCTCGGCACGCCTTGCGTTAAGGACGGCGCTTGATCGGGCTCGACGCCAATTAAGCGAACAGTCGGCTCGTCGATGTAGTGAGCGAATGCACCAATCGCATTGCTGCCACCGCCTGCGCAAGCCACTACCGCATCTGGCAGACGGCCTTCTTTCTCCATAATCTGCAGCTTCGATTCTTCGCTAATAATGGCCTGAAAGTGCTTCACCATCGTCGGAAACGGATGCGGACCAACCGCGGAGCCGAGCAAATAGAACGTATTTTTATAATTGCGAACCAGATCGTCCAGCGCCTCATCTACCGCGTCCTTCAATCGTCCTTGGCCTTTATGAACCGGTACAACCGTCGCGCCGAGCAGCTCCATTCGGAACACATTAAGCGCCTGCCGGCGCGTATCTTCAGCTCCCATGTAGATGACGCATTCCATATTAAACATAGCGCAGGCCGTTGCCGTAGCAACACCGTGCTGTCCGGCACCGGTCTCAGCGATGATCCGCTTGACACCCATCCGCTTAGCGAGCAGAATCTGGCCAATCGCATTATTGATCTTATGCGCTCCGGTATGATTCAGATCCTCGCGCTTTAAGTATATCTTCGGTCCTCCCCAAGCTTTGGTCAGCCGCTCCGCATACGTCAGCGGATTCTCGCGGCCGACATATTCGCGCAGATAATAACGAAGCTCTTCCTTAAACTCCGGGTCGTCTCTAAACTTGTAAAATTGCTCACTCAAATAACTCAACACTTCCTGCAATTCCGGCGGGACGAAGCTGCCGCCAAACTCTCCAAAGTATCCCTCTTGCTGCAATTGCTGGTCCATAAGTAAGCGCCTCCATTAGTTGAAATAGAAATGGTACTCCTCACCTAATATCTTACCATAAATTACCTTGGACCCTATCTATATTTCTTCAAATGAACATGTTGAAGAAAGACCATCCCGCTAAAAGGATGGCCTTCCGAATCCCTAATCTATTTTAATTGCCTCAATATAAAGCTCAATCCTCACTTCATTTCCGACAATTATACCACCTGTTTCCAGCGGTGAATTAAATGTCAAGCCAAATTCGCTGCGTTCGATACTGGCCGTTGAATGAAACCCTGCACGTTCCCGTCCGCGGGGGTCTTTGTTCAGTCCTTCCAAAGCCGTGTGAAAAGTGATTGATTTTGTTACACCATGCAGAGATAGATTGCCCGTAAGTTCATACTGCCGTTCGCCAGTAAGGACGCAGCCGGTGCTTTGAAACGTAATTGTTCGCGTCTATAGAAGCTTGAATCCCCATGGTTGTTAAATCGTTGGGGTCAAAGTTCAAATTCGCTTGAAAATGCTCGAATACTCCTTTGATTCTATTAATCATTAAATGTGTCACCGAAAACTCGACGGAGCTGTGATCCGGATCCACTTCCCAATTGACATTGCTCACGATTAAATTCCACCTCTACGATAAGATTATGAGAAAGGTCACCCTATCTCCAAAACACTGCGATATTCGCATACTCCAACTATACAAAAACGCTACTGACAACGGGATGTCAGTAGCGTTTTAACATTTTTTCAGCTTCCTCACGAATCCGATTTCGGAATGATTCAGGCTCCACCACCCTCACATTCGCTCCCCAGCCCAGCACCCACTGCAGTAATTCGTCCAGTTGACGAACGCGTAAGATCACATCCAATCCATCTTGGTGCTCTTCCATTTCCTCTATAAAACGATTGTTCGATTCCTTCACTTTATCCACCACGTCATGATTAAATCGAAGGCGAACCTGCAGGTGCCGATCATCCGAAGGCTGGTACTCTCTCAAATTAAATTGGGTCGGCTGTTCGAATCGATCTTCCAGTTCGAGAAGTTCGGTCATTCGGGATAGACGGAAATGGCGAACTTCTTGGCGTAGATCACAATGGGCCACGAGCATCCACGAGCCTTCAACGAGAACCAGGCCATAGGGAGCAACGGTACGATCACTATGGTGATTTCCCTTGGAATCCGCCATCCCTTTTAAATAATGAAATCTGATCTTTCGCTTATCTAATATCGATCGACGGATCTTTTCGAAATATTGCCTTTCTTTTGACAGCGTGACCGGTTTACTAGGAGAGAGCAAGCGCAATGTCTTGCGTACACGAGAGGTCTCATTTCGAACGCCCTCCGATAGAATGGCCTCGATCTTCCTCCGAGCGGCTTGAGCCCTGAGACGATACTCATCATCAAATCGTTGCTCGATAAAGTCCGCTCCTATAAGCAAGGTCACGGCTTCTTCTACCGTGAAACTGATCGGCGGCAGGAAATAGCCTTCCATCAAGGAATACCCTGTGCCTGGGGCACCTATAATCGGTACGCCCGCTTCACTAAGCGCCTGGATGTCACGATAGATGGTTCGCACACTGGTTTCAAATAGGGCCGCCAAGTCTTCGCCCCGTATCACTTCTCTACTTTGCAGCTCCAGCACGATGGCTAATAAACGGTCTGTTTTGTTCATGGGCCACCCCCTCGAAACTTAATGCTGTTCACTAAAAAGTGCCGTTATTTGTGATAAGGTTCCCCCCGATTTATCCGCATAGCGCGATAAATCTGCTCCACCAGCACCAGCCGCATCAGCTGGTGCGGCAGCGTCATGCGGCCAAAGCTCAGCCGCACGTCCGCACGGCGCAGCAGCTCGCTAGAGAGCCCCAGCGAGCCGCCGATCACGAAAGCCACCTGGCTGCGCCCATATGTGGCCAATCGATCCAGCGAGCCCGCCAGCTGCTCGCTAGACCACATCTCGCCGTCGATGGCCAGCGCCACGACGTACACGTCCGAGCCGAGCTTGGCCAGCAGCCGCTCGCCCTCACGCACCCGCACCTGCTGCTCCTCGGCAGGGCTCATGTTCTCCGGTGCCTTCTCATCCGGCACCTCAATCATTTGCACCTTGGCATACGGCCCAAGGCGCTTGACGTACTCCGCAATCCCATCCACAAGATAGCGCTCCTTCAACTTCCCAACCGTTAAAATCTGTATCTGCATAAACGAATGCTCCTTTTCCTTCATCTATTTCTTCATCTATTTCTTCATCTATTTCTTCATCTATTTCTTCATCTTTTCCTTATCTATCCCTTCCCCAAGAAAACAAAAAGGAAGGCATCAGCCTTCCTTAAACAACTAAAAATCGCGCTAACTCCATGCAATGCTCACAGTGTGAAGGAGGCTCCCAGTTGGCGAAGTGGGTTTTCTGCAAATCCACAACATCCGGCGCTTCCTCGTATTCATCGACAAACTCATCAATCGCGATTTCTACATGATCCTTACAAACTACGTGCATGCAACTACCTCTCATCCGCAATGGTTCTGTATACTTATTTATCGGTTGCTTCCACCAAGGTGACCACCGCATTCATTTTCTTGCCGCCGCGGTAGTAGGTGACGTTCACTTTATCACCGATGTGCTTCTCGTTGTATAAATATTTCCGCAGGCTGATCGTACTGTCAATCTTCCGGTCATCCAGCAGCACAATGACATCCTGCGGTTTGAGACCCGCTTCTTTGGAAGGTCCGGACACATCGAAGACGATAACTCCAGTTTTCACATCTGCAGGCAGCTTTAATACATCCGTCCCTTTAAAAGCTTGCAATTCCTGCGTAGACACGCCCATTAGCGGTCTTTTGACCTTATGATCCGTGATCAGATTGTCGATAATCGGCTTCGCGCTGTTAATGGGAATCGCAAATCCTAACCCCTCAACGCCCGTATCCGAAATTTTCATCGAGTTAATACCAACCACTTTGCCGTCAATGTTCACTAGGGGGCCGCCACTGTTGCCTTGGTTGATCGCCGCGTCGGTCTGGATGACATCCATCTCCCAGTCATAATCCGTTCCCTCCCGGGACAAAGCAACCGGTATCGTCCGCTTAGGCGATGAAATGATGCCTTGCGTGACCGTCGGCGAGAAGCCAAGCCCTAACGGGTTGCCTACCGCAATCGCCATTTCACCCGCGCGCAGCGTCTCGGAGTCGCCGAACTCAGCAATCACCTTGATGTCCTTGCCATCCGCTTCCAAAACAGCTAAATCCGTAATCCGGTCACGACCGACCAATGTAGCTTTGCGGTGCTCACCTTGAAAATTCACGATTTCAAACTGGTTTCCATTTTCAACGACATGGCTATTGGTTACAATGCGGACCTTATCCCCATTACGGGCAAAAATAACACCCGATCCGATCCCAATCCCGCTCTCCTGGCCTTTGTCATCCTTCTTAGAAGAGATCACGCTGACCACGGCTGGCTTAATTTTCTCCGTTGCCGCCACGACAGAATCGTTAATGTTCATGGGATGCGTCTCTGCAATCGCCACAGATGCCGGTACCGCTATCGCATCGGCTTGCGATTCGCTTTTGCCCAAACCGCTAACTATTCCGACTAACAAAAGCATCGCTAAAGCCCCGCCTACTCCAGCTAATAGGGCCACATTTCGCTTGCGTTCCGTAAAGCCTGTAAATCCACCCGAACGTTTAGGACGCCACACAGGTTGGCGCTGCTTGGTTCTTTTGGTCGAGTAAAAATCATCATCAAACAAACTCACAGGGTGTCCCTCCTTGCTGACAGGGGGCGGGTAATGCCGCTCTTGCCTCAGAATCTTATTTGCAAAAAATAGGAATGTTTCGTTCCGTTCTTGCCTACAATAATAGTAAACCAAATCTCTCAAGGAATTACTAGAGTTAACAGTAACTTTAAATCAGAAAACCAAAGGAGAATGCACATTATGAATCGTATTCCATCCCATATCGAAGAAATCAACCTGATTGGTAAGCTCGCTGACCTCAAAGAGAGCCACTACCACCAATCCCTCATACTCTCATCTCTCATTCAAACGCTGATTGATAAGGGCCTGATCACGCCGCAGGAAATACAGCTCAAATCCAAAGAAATTGACGCTGCGCTTACTCCGAATCCAATACATCCCATTTCGTAGAACGATCAAAATACGTATCCATTAATCTAAGCTGCTTAGACTCGGGGGCGCGCTCTTGTACTATGTTATTCACCGTTAGCCTGGCCAAATCCATTAAGTTATGGTCACGGCTTAAATGAGCCATATAGACGGACTTCGTCTTATTCGTCATCACGTCACAGAGCGCTTCTCCCGCCGCTTCGTTGGATAAATGCCCCTTATCCCCAAGAATACGGCGCTTAATGCTCCAAGGATAGTGCCCAACGCGCAGCATGTCCACGTCATGATTCGTCTCCAGCACCAAAGCATCCGAATCTATAATCTTCTCTTTCACTTTCTCGCTCATATAGCCCAAATCCGTTACGACACTTAACTTCTGCTCTCCTTCATAAAAGCAATAGCCCACCGGCTCCGCTGCATCATGGGAGATCCCGAATGACTCCACGCGCAGCGTGCCGAATTCTTCGAAGCCGCCGGTTTCCATGACCCGCTTGTTCTCTTCCGCAATCACGCCGATTTGGCGATCCAATTCCACCCACGTCTTCTCGTTCGCATAGATGGGCAAATCATATTTTCGCGCCAGCGCGCCTAAGCCCTTGATATGATCGGAATGCTCGTGCGTGATTACAATGGCGTCAATACTGTTCGCCGCGAGCTCGCGTTCCTTCATCAACGCCTCCATCTTCTTGGCGCTGAAGCCCACATCGATAAGCACCTTGGTCTCCCCATTGTCGACGACCGTCGCATTCCCCGTCGAACCGCTCGACAGCACTGTAAACCTAATACCCATCTTACCCTGCTCCTCTATGCGTACATGTACACATGCTATTTAATCAACGTATCTTGAATGTTTATGTAAGCCGTTTATGGTCTACTTCTTATCTGGCTTGCTCTTGTCATCGGGGCTTTTCGTATTTCCCGGCTTCTCGCCATCCGATTGTGTTCCGAAGGGAGCAACATCCGACCCTTTTTGCGGAGATTCCACTGCGCCGTTGAAAGCTTGCAAATAATAAATATCTCGTGTATCTCCATTATCAACCGTGATCCGCCAGTGCGGAAACATAGGTTGTGTCTGGGAATTGTACGGCTGTCCATGATACCCAAGTCTGACTTCGGTAATAATGGAGCCTTCACTCAAATAATTATCCACTAAACTACGCACCGCTAACTGAGCGGGAATCAGTTTCTGCTCCGTTTGTTCTACTCCTGATTCTACTTCAACGTAGGCTTGACGGTAACTGGTAATTTCTCCATTTTCCTCATTCAGCTCTACTGTCACATCAAAGAGAGGAAGCTTGCCGTACAACTGATTAAATACATATATACCTTTTTTTCTTACCGCCGAATCCAACTGATACAGGTTAAAATTCGGAATTTCCGATTGGGCTTGTACTTCTTTGCTGGCCCCTTTGCCGAGCAGCGTACTCATGCTAATAGGCGTCTTCAACGCTTTCTCGTCTCCGGGCTTTATACTATCGTCATATTTCACCGTAATAACCTTCATCTTCGTTACATCTGTCGGCAATTCATCGGTCAGCCGAATATTTTTACTTTGGAGCGCACGGTTCATCTCTTCAATCGTTCCTGAGGTATCCAACGATATTTCCGTCTGGTTGGAGCGATTGGTGGACCACAGCTGGAAGCCAAGAATCATATTGAGCAGCAAAAAAGAACAAATCAGGATCGTTTTGGCCCTGCTCCAATTCATGATCTCACCAACCTTTCCATAAGGATTTGCTTAATCAAGCCTATTCAATGAAATCATAGGTGCCGTCTCGCAGCTCCAAGGTCCATACTGGGACCAACATGAGCGTCTTTTCCGAAACAACCGGGTGATAGGCTGGGAAAATAGCGACAATACTGGATCGGCGCTGATAATACTGCAGCCGTTCTTCTAATGCGTCACCCGACAGGATCTCCGCATCGCGCCGCTGGGCGGACTTTAAATCAGGAATAATCATAGTCCGCTCGAAGCCGGAAATGATCCCCTTCTGTACCTGCATTTTCAGAGAACCAAAACCTTCTGGCTGAGAGGCCACAATAGGCAAGGATTCATAATACTGGCGAAATGTAAAGGTCTGATTGTCAAAAAGCTGCTTCTGCGGCGTTCGCGCCACCATATATTTGCCATCCCAGCCAATATGCTGGTTTATGAATTTGATGCCGGCCAGTAAGTTTTCAAGCACTTCACTTTTGCTCTCAACGGGGGCGACAGGATCGGAATACGTAATCCATCGAAGATCTCGATTAAGCTGAAAACCGCGTTTGCTGTCTGTGTAGATTTCCGATCCATCACGCTCTTTGAGATAGCGGGTAATCCCAGGGTCCACGAAAAGACTTTGCTTCAATTGATCGGCCGTTAACTGGCTGTAATTGAACGTATAGCTCGGCAGCTTGAGCGGCTTAACCGGAAGATAGTAATCACCGTTATTCGTCGTCTTATACAAATTCGTAACATCGCCGAAAGCAGCGAAATTTTCCACGTCTTTACTTGTAAAATCGGCCCCGATCACCTCATACCCTACGCCCGGAGAATCCGTAAAGAAGAAAGTGCGAACATCTTCGTTGTTGCCTTTGGAGTAAATCCAAATCCGCGTCACTTTTTCATTGTCCGGCGGCAGCTCTCCTTCAATCCGCAGCACCTGCTGAAGAATGGTGAAAGGGATACCGTCCCGGAACCGCATTTCGACGCCCTGCTGTTTCGATCGAACATCTTCCCAGTTCACATTCACCAAATACATCGATGTTTTGCGGAAGCCCTTAAAGCTTCGCTGCTTAATATTATCGAACAGTCTTGTGTAATAGTAATTGCTTGGATATAGCACGGAATGCTGTTGATTGCCCAAATGAACGATAATCTGATCTGGAAAAAGCATATCCTGAAGCTCCGCTTGCTTCCCAAGCGTCTCCGTTTGAACATAATTGCTTTGTTGGATAGGTTCAATCTTAGGCGGATTATACGACGCCAGCAAAAAGCTTTGATACAGCGAGGTACCAATCAGGACGACAAGCACGATAGATTTTAAACTCTCAATCATAGCTCATCCTCCTCCTCCTGCTGAATCGGCAACGTGAACACAACACGGGTTCCTTGTCCTAATTCGGATTCTAAATTAATCGTTCCCCCATGCGCTTTGACTATTTCCCGGGCAATGGACAGGCCTAGCCCAGTACCGCCCATATTCCGCGACCGCGCTTTGTCCACCCGGTAGAAACGCTCAAAAATACGGGTTAAATCTTTCCTTGGAATCCCTATACCGTTATCTTGAACAGAAATCTCCAGCATATCCTTCTCGATCTTCCGCGCTTCCAGACGGATAGCGCCTTCATCGCCCGTATACTTAATTGCATTCGATACCAGGTTATCGAGTACCTGATCAATTTTATCGCGGTCGAGCAGCAGGTTGGTTACACCCTTCTCCACTCGAATCACAATCTCAATTTTGCGCTGCTGCAGCTGGAAAGAAAACCGATCAGCCACTTCTTCCAGCATCTCGCTCACAAGTGTCGTTGATTTACTCATCATCGACTGCTTGGAATCCAGCCTCGATAAATGTAAAAGATCCGTCACCAAGCGGATCATCCGCTCTGTCTCGCTGCGTGTGACGCTGATGAAGCGTGAGGCCAGCTGAGGCTCCTCAATGGCGCCATCGTCAAGCGCTTCGAGATAGCTCTTGATCGTCGTAAGCGGCGTGCGCAGCTCATGCGACACGTTCGCGACGAACTCGCGTCTGGCTTGTTCCAGCTTCTCCTGATCCGTCACGTCCTGCAGCACCGCTATAATCCCGCTCTGCCCTTCACCCCGGCGGTGAATCGGCGTGAACGTGATTCGGACTGACAGCTGTTCGTCGTCATCGGGATGCTCAATATCAAGCAGCGTCGTCCGCACCTCTCCTTGAAGCAGCCCTTGGATCGTCTCCTTCGGGATGCCGAGCACCTCCGAGATGTCGAGGCCAATGGTCGTCTCTTCCTCCGCCTGCAGGATTTGCTTCGCCCTGCGGTTCAGGACGATAACATGCCCTTTGTCATCCGTTGCGATGACTCCGTCGTTCATATTCGTCAAGATGGAAGCCAGCTTCTCCTTCTCTTCTTCATTAAGAGAAAGGGCTTCCCTGAGCCGATTCATCATAAAATTAAACGTTTGACCGAGCTGCCCAATCTCATCGGTCCCTTGAATAATGACCTGTTGATCAAAGTTCCCCTCCGCAACCGCTGTTGCCTGCTTCGTAATCTCTTTGATCGGATTCGTAATCGTGCTGGTAAGGAGCACACCAAGAATAGCTGTTAGCCCTAGGGCAATCAACGTGCCTGAAATGAGGATCCGGTTAATGGACCGGATGGTTTTATAGACATCTTCCATGGACGCGATCAGATAAACAGCGCCCAGGACACGCACACCGCTGCCCACAGGCTTGGCGATGATCACCTTTCGATAACCGTCCTCATCGGTGAAGATCCGCTGGTTATCCTTGATCCCTTGCAGCGCCCTGATCACTTCGGGCTGTGTATTTTTTTGCTTCAAATGATTGGGAACCGACGTGCTTATGACATTCCCGTTGGCATCAATAATTTGAATTTCCGCATTATTAATTGAAAATAAATTGCTGACGAACTCGTTCAAATCCGCGTATGTTTTCTTGCCTTCGGCAGCGTTCTTACTGTCCTGATCGCCAGTGAGGTAGGGCCCCACGAAGCCGGCCAGTAGAGTAACCTGGCTGTTGCGCGAAACTAAGAAGTCATTTTTGAAATACGTCTCTACGGTCTTGTAGAAATACACCCCAATGAGCTGCATCGCAATCAAAATGAGGAGGACATACACAATAATCAGCTTCGCTTGGATCGATTGGAAGAAGCGGATGCCCTTCATATTTAGAAGCCTCCGGCTTTAGGGCTGCGCATCAAATAGCCAAGCCCCCTACGCGTCATTATGTACTCCGGACGGCTTGGGTCCGTCTCCAGCTTCTCGCGCAGCCGGCGTATCGTCACGTCGACGGTTCGCACATCGCCGAAATATTCAAAGCCCCACACCGCTTGCAGCAGGTGCTCGCGCGTCATCACTTTGCCGGAATTTTTGGCCAAATATTGGATCAGCTCGAATTCGCGATGCGTCAAATCGAGCGGAACCCCATCTTTATACACCATGTACATGTCGTTATCGATGAATAAGGCATGAATCCGCATCCCGTTGCGCTGCGTGTCCGACTCGCTCGGAGCCGTCTGCGCTTTCGTCTGCCGGCGTAAATGTGCCTTCACGCGGGCCAGGAGCTCTCTTGTGCCGAAGGGCTTGGTCACATAGTCGTCTGCCCCCATCTCCAGGCCAAGCACTTTATCCAGCTCGGTATCTTTGGCCGTCAACATAATAATCGGCGTGTTCAGCTTCGAGCGAACCTCCCGGCACACATCCATGCCATCCTTTACGGGAAGCATGAGATCCAGCAATATGAGATCGGGCTGCTCAGAGAAAGCAAGCTCTACAGCGCTGCCACCATCATAGGCACAGATCACCTGATAGCCCTCTTTTTCCAAATTAAATTTCAAAATATCTGCAATCGGTTGTTCGTCATCCACCACGAGAATTTTCCCAAACAAACCTACCACCGCCTACTTCAAGATAAACTGCGACCTCGTCCTTTTCCTTGCATACTACCCTCTATTTTATCATATATTCAACTAAAAAGAGACAAGGCCCCCGATTGTCCGGTTTGACCTTGCCTCTATGTAAATTAACGATTTAAATACTTCAAAGGATTTTCCAAGCTGCCGCTTTTGTGAATTTCAAAATGCAAATGAACACCTGTGGAATCGCCTGTACTTCCCATAATACCGATTTTGTCGCCTTTTTCAACGATTGTACCCTCGGTTGTGGTAATTTTGCTCAAATGGCCATATAACGTCTCGTAACCGTTCAAATGATTAATAATAATATAATTGCCGTAATCCGATTTGTAGCCGGTTTCCGTTACTTTGCCATTATCCGCTGTCATGATGTTTTTATTACCTGTAATATCGATTCCTTTGTGGAGTTTGCCCCAACGCACCCCGAACGTACTCGAGATACTAGGGGAAACGACAGGCCACGCGAATTTCCCTGTGCCTTCGCCTTTAATGACTTTCGTTCCTTTGGTCACCTTCGCCGTAACTGGCTGATCAATGATTTCTTCGTCCACCAGCTGCTCGTTGGTCATTAATCCATCAACCTTCGTTACTTGGATCGTAACCTTCTTCAGCCCGTTCTTTCCTGGTGAAATCGGTTGAACAACGCCGACGCGAAGCGAATCATCCTTCACATATTCCGTATCGTACTGAATCTCTTGATTCTGCACAATTTTTTCTGTCGTTTTGACTGACAACGTTGGTTTAAGCACCGTTACATCAAGCTGATTACCAATCTTCAGCTTATCATCCTGAATACCAGGATTTTTATCATAGATGAATTGCTTCGTAATTCCTAATTTCTTCGCGATGCAGGAGACGCAATCTCCCTCGACAACCGTATACTTCGCAGGCGTCACATCGCCAGTCGTCAACTTCTTCACGACATCTTCAGGTTTAGCCAAATCCTCTGGCTCAATCGGCACTTCTTCTTTATCTACTTGCTGTATGAATTCTACCTTCTCAAGCTCTGAAGGCGCAGTGGAAATATCTTCGCCCAAGTTTGCGGATAGAGCAGCAACCTTAGAGGTTTCCTTGGCTTTTGGCGCAAAAGGCGCTCTTACCCGTTCAAGAATTTGATCAGCCGTCTGCTGATCCTTCACAATCGCGATGGCTTTGCCATCTACCTTCAATTCGACCCCGACCGGTTGGGGCACTAACGCCTTATTAAGTGTAGCGATCACAGCTGCATCATCCGTTGGCGCATTGAAAGCCTTTTCAGGCTTGTAGGTGACTCCATTCGTTTTAAGCACGACATGAACATCTGGGAAATTCTTTTGTACTTCTTGTGGTCTTTGCTGCTTATATTCATCAATCAATTTATTATCGCTCACGACTCCTATTTCTTTGCCGTTGAGCATCACATGATAGACATTAACCATATTCGCTTGCACATACTGATGACCTGCAAACGTAATTACACTTGTTAGCGCGATTGCACTAACTCCCAGAACTAGAGACCATTTATGTCGTTTGATTACCGTTAGCGTCGTAGATGTCGTTACTTCCAGCTGCTTGTCTGATACTGATTCATTTCCGGTCAAGCTTTCTCGCTTCGGCGTGAATCTCTTGATGAGATCCTTGACAAAGCGCATACCCCTGAAACCTGTCATGATCTTCTCCCTTTGAACGGTTTTGCATCCATGAAGTAATTATCCAAATACTCGCTGCTGATTAATTACTTCAAAGTACATAAATAAACCTTGATTAGACATAATATCCATAAAAGGATTGTCTTCCTTTTGTTAAATTTAACACACTTTCTCTGCCTATTTCAACAAAATACTCGATATCCATGTGATAGATTCGTGTCCACCGCCAAAAGAAGACGATAAATTTCCATTTTATTGTATATAAATCCAAAAGATTTTGCACCCAATTACGAGAAATGACGAATTTGAGTGAAAATTTGAAAGGGGAACTTAGGCATGGAAATTAACTTGGAAGCTACATTTACAGATCGGTCAACAATGGAGAAAACAGCTGAAGTCCTTCGATCTCAAGGCGTACTGGACATTAAATTCAATTATGGCGGTGAGCCACAAGCCAGTGATCTTCCAGGCAGTCTGGTTCAATCGCTTGATAGCTATTCGGCAGCCGAGCCCTCTTATGCACTCACAGTGAGTGTTGAGAAATCGCGCTACCGTCAAGCCGAGGATACCATTATGAAATTCGGCGGACAGCTCCATTAGGACGCTAGTCCTCAGTCTCGCCTACGAAGCTAGTATTTGTTCAAGATATCCGTTAACTGCTTTAATTCCGTTTCGTTCAAATACTTTTTGAGCGTATCATTGACCTGTTTGAGCTCATCGGTCGTAATTCCATCTTCCAACAAAACAGACAAATGCTGCACCTCATTTTGCGGCAGCTTCGCAACGACAAGAGAAAATATTTTCATCTTGTCATCGCTGGATAACGCTTCTTTCTTCTTAGCGAAATCCTCAGTCGACATGACGAGTTCTTTCTTCTGCTCGTTTGCATCACTCACTCGCCCCATGACGGCTACGGCATCATCATCCTTAACTCCTTGGGAAACGGCTGCTCCATCAGCTCCTGCGTCCGAATGCAAAGAATCGCTCGGATTAGAACTAGGCACGTTTCCAGACGGGCTGGGACTAGGAATAGGCTTTGCTGCTGAAGGTGTTTCCTCTGGGGCAGCTTGCTTCCCCCCGTCTCTACGCATAACTATATTCAGCTCACCCGCCAATCTTGATGCAAATTCACCAAATTGAATCTTTTTACCCAAGGCTGGTATCTGATATTGTCGAAATATATCCTCTACATACATGTTTACGACATACCATGTTGTAAACATCGTGATTGATGTAATAAGAACAGTGCTAATGACGATTTTGCCAAGCCATGTTAATACTTTCATTTCCGCTATCACTCCTGCCGCTTAAATCTGTTTCCTCCTTCCCAGTATTGACGGAATCGTGCCCATTAAATCCCTTTTGGCAAAAAAAGAAATCCTCTAAGCTGCTAATGAGCCTAGAGGATTTTGTATTTATCTCAATTGGATTAAGCGTAGATTGGACGAACCAAATTTGTTTGCTCACGGTTACGACCTACAGAGAAAATAGCGATTGGAATGCCTGTTAGCTGTGAAACACGCTCAACATAATGTCTTGCATTCTCAGGCAGATCGCTCAGCGTACGCGCACCGGATACATCTTCTGTCCAGCCTGGAAGCTCTTCGTAAACAGCTTCACATTCGGAGATGGCTTTCAAGCTAGCCGGGTAGTGCTCGATAAGCTCGCCGCGGTACATGTAGCCTGTGCAAATTTTCACCGTTTCAAGCCCTGTTAGAACGTCGATAGAGTTCAAAGACAGGCCTGTAATGCCGCTAACGCGTCTTGCGTGACGGACAACAACGCTGTCGAACCAGCCAACACGGCGCGGACGGCCAGTTACTGTGCCGTATTCAAAGCCTTTTTCACGGATCCAAGCGCCAACTTCGTTGTCGAGTTCCGTTGGGAACGGACCGTCGCCGACACGAGTCGTGTACGCTTTGGCTACGCCGATGATGTTATGGATCTTCGTTGGACCTACGCCGGATCCGATACACACGCCGCCAGCCGTTGGGTTGGAGGAAGTTACGTAAGGGTATGTGCCTTGGTCGATATCCAACATAACGCCTTGCGCACCTTCGAACAATACTCTGCGTCCTTGATCGATGTACTCGTTCAGAACGACAGAAGTGTCCGTTACATAAGGGCGAATAACTTCTGCGTATTCGAGGTACTGTTTAAGAATCGGCTCTACATCTAGAGCTGTGGAACCGTACACTTGCTCAATCAACACGTTTTTCTCTGCAATGATGCGTCTTAGTTTCAATTCAAACTCTTCAGCATCCATCAAATCCGCGATACGAATCCCGTTGCGTGCTGCTTTATCCATATAACAAGGTCCGATCCCTTTGCGGGTCGTACCAATTTTGCTATCACCTTTACGATCTTCTTCTAGACCGTCAAGCAACAGATGATACGGCATGATAACATGCGCGCGGTCACTGATGTTTAAATTTTTTGTCGAAAAACCATTATCATGAATGTAGTTAATTTCTTCAATGAGTGCAGCGGGATTAATAACCATACCATTCCCGATGACACAAGCTTTATCTTGATAAAAAATACCGGAAGGAATCATGGTCAGCTTATACTTTTTGCCGCTGATAATGATCGTATGGCCTGCATTGTTACCACCTTGGTAACGAGCAACAACCTCAGCAGATTCCGCTAAGAAATCCGTGATTTTACCTTTCCCTTCATCTCCCCATTGCGTTCCGACAACAACAACCGTTGACATATGCACTTACCTCCGTACGGTGACAAGTCACCCATAATGAGCCGTTAAGGCTTTCGTACCACAGCAAAAGTTGGACCTCATTAAAGCACTAAAGTGTTCAACGTCCACTACTCACCGAAGGAACTTAGGTCTCTTCGGCAGTGATCTGCAGGAAGGGGACCTACCTTTCGGCATGAAAAACGACCTTAACTCGAAGCTGCCCTGCTTAGATCTGGTCGTGCAGGCAGACGAACAAGGTTTTTTTTCACCGTCTCTAGTGTAGCAGTCCCCCTAAGCAAAGTCAATGAAAAACGAACAATTACTAAGGCACCTGTATAATCGTTCGGATATTGGTCAAACTATGAAGTTAGTCTTACGAAACTTTGCCTGTCACAAGGAGATAAGACCGCGTGTTCCTTAACTGTAGTTCCCTTATTTGCACGAGCACGAAAAAAAAGCAGCAGGCCGTTAATACTGCCCGGCCGCCGCTTCTTGATGACTTCGATCCATGTTCACGAACTTATTGAACTGCTTCAAGAACGCCAGCTCTACCGTTCCTACGGGGCCGTTACGCTGTTTGGCAATAATAATCTCGATAATATTTTTCTTCTCGGACTCTTTATCGTAGTAATCGTCCCGGTATAGGAACGCTACGATGTCGGCATCTTGCTCGATGGAACCCGATTCCCTAAGGTCAGACATCATCGGACGCTTGTCCTGCCGCTGCTCAACACCCCGGCTGAGCTGCGAGAGCGCGATAACCGGAACGTTGAGCTCACGCGCGATTTGCTTCAGCGTACGGGAGATCTCAGAGACCTCCTGCTGACGGTTATCGCCTTTACCGCGGCCGGCAATCAGCTGCAGGTAGTCGATGAGAATCATGCCGAGCCCCTTCTCCTGTTGGAGACGGCGGCATTTCGCACGGATATCCGCGACGGTAATCTGGGCTGAGTCATCAATGAAGATATTCGCCTCTGACAAGGCGCCAATCGCCATCGTCAGCTTCTCCCAGTCGTCGCCTTCGAGATACCCCGTCCGCATGCGGTTCGCGTCGACATTCGCCTCGGCGCAGACCATACGTTGAACGAGCTGCGCCGCGCCCATCTCGAGCGAGAAGATCGCGACGGTTTCCTTAGCGCGCACCCCTACGTTCTGCGCTACGTTCAGCGCGAACGCGGTTTTACCTACAGAAGGACGCGCCGCCAAAATAATCAAGTCGGAGCGCTGGAAGCCGGATGTCATCTTGTCGAGATCGACGAAACCCGAAGGAACGCCCGTGGCTCCCCCTTTATTCGAGTAGAGGGACTCTACTTTCTCGAATACTTCCATAAGCACATCGCGAATGACCACGAATCCGCTTGAGCTGCGGCGCTGCGAAATCTCAAGGATTTTCGCCTCCGCCTCGCTCAACATGGACCCTACATCCTCTTCATTGGCGTAGCCATTGGTGACGATTTGGGTCGCTGTGCGGATCAAGCGGCGAAGCATCGACTTCTCCTCGACGATAGCCGCATAGTAGTCGATGTTTGCCGCCGTCGGCACCGCATTCGCGAGCTCGGAGAGATACGTAACGCCGCCGATCTCCTCCAGCTGCTGCTTGTTCTGCAAAAGCGACGTGAGCGTAATCAGGTCGACAGGCTCCTGATCTTCAGCCAGCTCAACAATCGCCTCAAAAATTCGTTGATGCGCTCCCCGATAGAAGTCATCGCTTGTAATCCGTTCCATCGCCGTAATCAAAGCGTCACTGTTAATCAAAATCGCGCCAAGCACGGCTTGCTCAGCTTCTATATTTTGTGGGGGTACGCGATCCATAAACATATTGTCTCCGCTCATGCTTCAGTACCCGCCTTTCTTTTCATAGTTTAGTAGTCTTGCACACGGCAAGATATCTATTATACAGCAAATCTATGTGATTTTGCCGATTAGTGTCGAATTAAATATTTTATACATCAAATCTAGTTAATATCTAGCAATCTTCTCGAATCAATCGTTTTAATGCCTTGACGCCAGACAATAGATAAGAGCCCCTCCTAGGGACTCCCATCAGCCTTCTCTGTCACTTATTTTTCTTCCAGAACTTGTACGTTCAAGCTTGCTGTAACTTCGCTGTGCAGCTTCACAGGCACTTTCGTTACGCCAAGCGTACGAATGGGCTCTTCGAGCACGATTTTGCGCTTATCAATCACGATCTTGTACTGCTTCTCCAGTACCTCTGCGATTTGCTTGCTCGGAATAGCACCGAACAGTCGCCCGCCTTCACCGGCTTTCGCTTTGATTTGAACGGTCATTTCATTCAACTTCTCGCTTAGCGTTTTCGCATCGGCTTTCTCTTGATCCTTCCGGCGCTGCTCAGCTTTCTTCTGATTATCCAGCACTTTTACCGTTCCTGTTGTCGCGGGAGCCGCAAGCCCCTGCGCAATGAGGAAGTTCTGTGCATAGCCCTCGGATACTTCTTTGATTTCGCCTTTTTTCCCTTGGCCTTTAACGTCCTTCAATAAAATGACTTTCATTCGAAAAGTCCCTCCTCTTCCTGCATCTCATTAAGTACTTTCTTCAATCGGCTCGTTGCTTCCTCTAATGTCGTGCCGTCAAGCTGAGTCGCCGCATTGGTCAAATGACCGCCGCCCCCCAGCCGCTCCATCACCAGTTGGACATTCATCTGCCCCAGTGATCTGGCACTAATGCCGATAAGTCCATCTGGCCGTTCGGCAATGACAAAGGAAGCCATAATATTCGTCATATTCAACAATGTATCAGCAACTTGCGCGATCATCAACTGAGAATATTTGCGATTAGGCTCAGCAACTGCCAAAGCGATGTGCTCATAGATCGTTTCTGTATGCTTAATCACTTCCGCGCGCTCGATATACGAATCGAGATCTTCCTTCAGCAAACGCTGAATGAGCGCGGAATCGGCGCCATTTCGGCGCAAATACGACGCGGCTTCGAAAGTTCTCGCCCCAGTTCGAAGGCTGAAGCTCTTCGTGTCGACTACGATGCCGGCCAGCAGTGTCGTAGCCTCCAACACTTCCATCGTCAGCTTCTCGTTGATGTACTGGAGCAGTTCAGTCACCAGCTCGCACGTAGAGGACGCGTAAGGCTCCATATAGACGAGCGTCGCGTCATGGATGAATTCCTCGCTGCGGCGATGATGATCGACTACAACGACCCTGTGCGTCTGCTGGAGCAGCTTAGGCTCGGCTACCATGGATGCCTTGTGCGTATCCAGCACAACGGCCAGGGTACGCTGAGTTGTAATCTGCATCGCTTGTTCAGGTGTAATAAACCAGCGGTGCAGCCGCTCATCGCCGGCGATGGTTTCCATCACTTTGTGAATCGACGGATTCACGCCTTCCAGCACGATATAGCCTTCCTTGCCGACGACTTGCACAGCCTTCAGGATACCAATCGATGCGCCGATACAATCCATATCCGGGAACCGATGACCCATGATGATCACCTTATCGCTATCCTTCATCAAATCCCTCAAAGCATGGGAGATGACCCTTGCCCTTACCCTAGTACGCTTCTCAACCGCATTGGTTCTTCCGCCATAAAAGGACAGCCTCTGGCCCACTTTAACCGTCACCTGATCGCCGCCGCGGCCCAAGGACATATCGAGCCCCATCTGCGCCATTTGACCAAGCTCCGTCAGCTGCTCGGCGCCTGAAGCAATCCCGATGCTCAGCGTCATCGGCAGCTTGTTCTCGATCGTCAGATCCCGTACATCGTCCAGGATTTCAAATCGGGTTTGCTCTAATTGGCGCAGTGCCTTCTGATCCATCAGTATAAGGAAGCGGTCTGAAGACGTTCGGCGCAAATACAGCTGGTGCTTCTGAGCCCATTCCGTAATCTCGCCCGTTACTTTAGCGAGCATGATGCTGCGCGTTTGGTCATCCAACCCCTGCGTCGACTCCTCTAGATTATCCATCATGACGATTCCGATCGCCGTTTTCTCATCTTCGTACTTCCTCGCCAAATTCGCATGCTCTGTGATTTCCCGGAAATAGAGCAGCCTCTCTTCGGGCCGAATCCATACTTGATAAATAAACTTACCGATGGTCAGATCTACCTTCTCGCTCTTATCTTTCCGATTCTTCAGATCTGGAAAATAGTCGTAGAGCGACTCGCCGATGACGGAATCCTGCCCCAGCATTTTGGCCACAAACGGGTTGTGCCATTCGATGCGCTTCTCTTCATTATATAAAATAATTCCGATTGGAAGGCCGCTCATCACTTCATTGCCAGCCTTTTTGACCCGATGTGTAATCGTCGCGACATACGTATTCAGCTCTTTGCGAAAAGCTGTTTCCGCTTGCAGCGTAAAGTACGCCAGGATCCCGCATATCAGGAAGGCCGTAACGCCCAGCCACCATTTGAACATATAAATCGTAGCTGACATGATGATGAGCAGAACGAAAATCCACACGATATGTTGACCGTGCCACCGCTTTAAAAGGAACTTCGGCATTCGAACTAGCTCCTAATCCTATAAATTTTTCTTGAACCGTTCACGGATTGGAAACGCAACATCAAATACCCCTAATAAGCTGTAAACGATAAAAAGTGGAGGCATGAAACAAACGATAATCATCGCAACGATCGGCAATACCGGCTTCCATTTGTTCACATGAGAAACAAAGAATAGAAAGCAGATCGCTTGAATGGCAAATACCAGCATCAGGAGCGGCATCGCATTCATCATCAGCGTAGGGATCAGCGAATTGGACGACGGATTCATGAACAAATCCAGTACAAACACGACTAAATAAATCCAAACCAACGATTTCTGCAGCATCCATTCGCGCATCGGGCGCAAGCCCGGAATGCCTTCACCTGTTTTATTGAGCAACCAGCGGCTAATGCCGTGTGTCACAAAGGTGTAGAACAAAGCTACAAAAATTAAATACAACGGAATCACTTGCACAATGAAATTCACATACCAATCCTGATCTTTCGGCAAAACTTCCCGAATACCCGGCGGCATACTCGCAATGCTGGCCATCATGAAATTCTTGAACTTCGCCACCGGATCAAATCCGAGGGAGTAGCCAATGAGCAGACTTAGTAGCGATTCCGCCAAAATTGTAACAATTCCTGCAGTCAGAACCGATCTAGCGGCTGCTTTGCGTTTATATAAATTACCCATGACCAGTACCGGCGGTAAGAAGAACAGCGATACGGACATGAGGGATATCCCATGCCACTGGGTAAGTAAATAAACGACAACCAAGCTAATGACGTAACTAATGACGAAGCGTTTGGTGCTAGACTTTACGTATAACATTAAAACTGGAATCATGAGAAAACTGAATGTGAAAATAATGAAAGGCGTCATTAGAGACAGCAATGACAAGATCGTCACCGCACTCCATATGATGCTTTGCCAACTTCGATTCCCCAACCGGGCTCACCTCTTACGTAAATGTTCTTCGAGCGATGAAATGTCGCCGTACCAGTCCTCAAGTTGATGGCCCTCTTGGCGGTGCTTCTTCATTTTCTCAACAATGGCTTCATCCAAATTGCGATAAGATATGCCTAATCTTCTTCCTAGAATATAACCGCTTGAAATCAAACTGGCTAACCCGTCGACAATTTTGACGTGGCTGCCTTCCCATATGCCTTTCAGCAGGTGTGCTACGTGATCTACGACTTCTGTCTTGAGCCACTCAATGACTTTGGCCCGTCTGGCTAGGTCTACATCCTTCTCCCTATTCAGCAACCGTCATCTCTCCCCATCCTACAAAAGACTATTGTGTTAATTATACCACAAAATAGGGCAAGAAAAGAAAGCCTCTCCAGCGCAGTTCGATCCTCCGCGGTGGACGGTGCAGAGATGACAAGGAATTCAACGGGTTCCGCTGGATTGTACAAGCGTATCTGCTTTTTGACATACAAAAAAGACAGCCGTTAAACAGCTGCCTTCTAAGTTTAAACCTATTCCGTTGTGTAAGGCAACAATGCGATTGTACGGGAACGCTTGATAGCGATCGTCAATGCACGTTGGTACTTAGCGGAAGTACCAGTTACACGTCTAGGAAGAATCTTCCCGCGCTCACTGATGAACTTTTTAAGAGTTTCGATGTCTTTATAGTCAATGTGCTTGATTTTGTTAACTGTGAAGTAACAAACTTTACGACGTTTGCCTTTACCGCCTTTGCCACGAGGAGCAAATTTGCGGTCGCCGCGATCTTCACTATTGTTATCTCTTTTTTGGAAAGCCATTAGTTTGTTCAGTCCTTTCTACTTTAGAATGGCAAGTCATCATCGGAAATGTCGATCGGTTTTCCGTCATCGATGAAAGGATCTTGCTGCTCGCGTGACCCACCGCCACGATTGCCACTGCCTCCGCCGCTGTAGCTAGCGTTTGCGTTTGATCCACCCTCTTCTCGACTTCCGGCACTGTTACTGGATTCAAGGAAGCGCACATTATCGGCAATCACTTCGGTCACGTAAACTCTCTTGCCCTCGTTGTTGTCGTAATTACGTACCTGAATTCGACCTTCCACTGCTGTCAAACGACCTTTACGCAAATAGTTCGCGCATGTTTCGGCAAGCTGCCTCCACGTTACGATATTGATAAAGTCCGCTTCTCGTTCTTTCGAACCTCCGCTTGTGAAAGGACGGTCTACTGCAAGAGTAAACTGCGTAACGGCTACACCGGCTGGCGTATAACGAAGTTCTGGATCTCTGGTCAATCTACCGATAAGAATGACACGGTTCAACATAGAACATTCCCCCTGACGAAAATACTGGCATGCAATTAAGCTACGTCGTTTGTGATTAAGTGACGGATAACTTCATCCGTAATCTTAAGTACGCGATCAAGTTCGGATACAACAGCAGGTTCTGCGTTGAAGTGTACAAGCACGTAGTGCCCGTCACGGAACTTATTGATCTCATACGCAAGACGGCGTTTGCCCATCAGGTCATGTTTGGAGACTTCGCCTCCACCGTTCGTGATGATGCCTTGGAACTTTTCTACTGTAGATTGAACAACTTCTTGCTCAACGTCAGTACGAATGATGTACATCAGTTCATATTTGCGCATGTATGTCACCTCCTTTTGGACTAAGCGGCCCCTGTTCTAACTTGTTCTCACAAGTGAAGGAGCAAGGAGCGAGGATTCTTTTTCAAAACTCGCACCTGAATACTATAGCAAATTGAACGGCAGATTACAAGTCTTTCGCTCAAGGATGAACATGGCAATGGTCTACGTACATGCTTCCCCTTTGGAAGGGCAATCTAAACTTGATTGAAAATCTTTCGATGAGGTGATCAATGTGGGTGAATGGACAGTATTCAATGAAGGCGATCATGTACCTAACGACGGCGTTTACATCGAGATGGGCGAGAATGCAGTTCATATGGGAATTGAAAACCCGAAAATAGTTACGTTAAAAAAAGGAGACAGATTTCCGAAAAACAGCAACCATAATCGGAAATGGCACCGCAAAAAGCCTTAACTAGGAGAAATTCACCATGAGGACATCCACGTTTACTTGGCTGTTTACCTTTCTTGGTGCAGCCCTCTGTTTCGCTCATTATTTATTTCACGATCATGATGCCTTTTACATGATTTTCTATGCGCTTAGCGTTCCCGCTTGGTTTGCATCCACATTTACAAACGTCCATGAAATATCCATGTTCCGGATGCTCATCATCTATGCCTTGACGATCGCAACATGGGCGCTTGTCGGCTATGTGATCGATCGATTCTCGGTTAGCTATAGAAACCGCAATAGAAACTATTAGGTTGGCACAAGGAAAAACTGGCCCTTTATGTAGTTAACCTACTTAAGGGCCAGCTTTTTTCAATTGACTAGTCACACCATAAACCTATATCCGGATCCCCAAACTGTTCCTATATACTGGGGTTTGGATGGTGTCTCTTCAATTTTCTCTCTAATTCTGGCGATATGGACCGTTACGGTTGAGGCATCGCTCATGGCATCCATCCCCCAGATCCTCTCAAAAAGCTCTTCTTTGCCAAACACCCGATTGGCATGCTGCAAAAGGAACAGAAGCAGGTCGAACTCCTTTTGCGCTAATACGACTTCATTTCCGTTTACAAAGACTCGTCTAGCATCCTTTTGAATCTCAAGACCTCTAACCTGAATCGAGCTCCCCTCACTGCCTTTCCCAAAGCGCTCTTTCATCCGCTCGAATTTCTTCAGATGAGCACCAACCCGGGCTACTAGCTCACCGGAGCTGAACGGTTTTGTTATATAATCATCCGCACCGAGACCTAAACCATTAATTTTGTAGATCTCCTCTGCTCTCGCGGACACCAGAAGCACTGGGGTATCATCCTGCTCACGTACTTTTTTTAAAACCTCAAACCCGTCCATATCCGGCAGCATAATATCTAAGATAATGAGTTGGAACTCTTCTTCCTTCAACGCCTTCAGCCCTGCTGATCCGCTGTTCACCATCTTCACCGAATAACCGCTCAACTCCAAGTAATCCCTTTGCAAATTGGCGATGCTTTGGTCGTCCTCAACAATTAGAATTTTTTTCATCATAACCTCCGAACATGCTAAAACTTCTTAAGCGATATCAGAATCCGAGTCCCCTCTCCTACAGCACTTTTAGCCCATATCTTCCCTTCGTGGCCTTCAATAATTTGCTTGGCAATAGCTAGACCTAATCCGCTGCCGCTTTTTCTTGATGGGTCTACCTGATAAAACCGTTCAAATATGTAAGGGAGTTTGTCCTCGGGTATTCCTTTTCCATTGTCTTTTATCTCTATAATAACAGACGTTCGTGTTTCCCTGAGCACAATGGCAATCTGTCCACCTGCCTTATCTGCATACATCACAGCATTATCAAGAATATTTTGTATGACCCTCTTGAATCTTTCGCGATCGATTAAAACTTTGACAGGCTCCTCCAGTTCATTCAGTAACTCCAAGGACACGTTAGCCTTTTCACACTCATATTTATGATCCGCAACACAATCTTCAAAATAACTTACTAAATCGCTTTTCTCAAAATGATAAGGAAGCTGGTTCAAGTCAAGCTTGGAGTATAGAAGGAGATCATCAATCATCGCATTCACCAAAATAGCTTTGGATCGTGCGGTTTCCAGATACTCCTCAAGTTTCTCAGGCGTCTTGGCTACGCCATCTATGATACCTTCGATATATCCTTTAATGGATGTAACAGGAGTCTTTAAATCATGTGAAATACTTGAAACTAGAAATTTCCTGTTATCATCATATTTTTGCTGCAAATACACAGACTCCTTCAGCTTGATCCTCATTAGCTCCAGAGTTCTGCACAATTCACTAACTTCCCCTTCTCCCTCTTCCGCAATCCCGTTGTTTAAGTCCCCTTCACTGATTTTTATAGCCGCGTCCTTCAACCTGGAAATCGGCAAAATAATTCCGCGTGAGAACCTGTACGAGACCCAAAAATTCGCGAGCAAAAATACAATAGTGAAAAATCCGAACGTAAAAATGCCAAGCAGCATATAAAAGCTTGTCTTCAGCTTGATTGGCGCAAGCAGGAGCAGAATGCCCGTATCCCCAGACGGGAGTTTGTAATCCGCTCGGGTGAACGTGTAGGTTTTGCCATCAAGCTCTATCTCACTGCGATTAGAACTATCGCTGGACATGATGAGACTTTTCTCGATATCGATCTTATTAAAATTTTGTGTGGCGTACAAAACTTCTCTATTTAGTAAAATGATCGCACTGGCATCCAAAGCGTTAACTCGATCAGAGAGCTGTTGTTGGTATTTATGATCCATGAGCTGCTCGAACTTAAAGGTTTGCGCTTCTGTCTTGATTTCACTGATCGCCGCCCTAACTTCGAACACTTTTTGAAACTCCTTCATACCGGCTTCGCGGCCAAAAACCTTCGTATAAGCTGCAATAAAAATAATGACAGCCAGGAATGTCAAACCAATGGAGAGCAAGACAGCCAGCGCATTCATCGTGAAAAAACGTTTGGTTAAATGCATGTATATTCCTTTCTATATATCCTTACTGTCAAACAAGTAATACCCCAATGTAAACAACATGATACCACAGCCTGACATGATTAAAATCTGACGGAATATTTTCAACACATTAATTGATTCAGAAATCCAGAGGGTGTACCAGTCAAGCATCGATGTTATGAAAAAACTCGAATAGGATGAGAAAACGATACCTAGAAAATTAAATCCGATAAACACAAGAATGGAAAGGAAGAATACGGCTAGTCCTCCCTGAATCACATTTGACAACAGGACGACGATAAGTGCAAACACAAATACGGGGAAAAATGTTAAGCCATATGATAAAATCACCTTTACTATTCCAATGAAGCTTGCAGATGTAGGATTAAATATGAATCCAATAAGCAAAGAAAGAAGCATAACGAACATTAGGTTCCCAATAATAAACAAAGCTAAATTTAACACCTTCGCACTAAAAACGCCAAATCGGGAGACCGGCCTTAAAAGTGTTATTTTCATTGTATTCGATGAAGTTTCACCGTTAAACATATCAATCGCCACAAAAATAGCGAACAAGGGCAACAGCGAATACGTAATAAACGATAAAACCACGATGGGAAATTCAAAACTCCCCACAACCCTTAATCCAAGACCATGCTTAATGGTCGTTACAGCTACTTGTCCGATTATGACAGCAAGAATGGATAAAATCGCGGCTGCAATCATTTTTTTCTTTTTCATCAACTTCACTGATTCATTTATAAATGCAGCTTTAAACCCGTCCATTCCTGTCCACCTCACTAACAAAAAAGTTTTCAAGCGAAGAATAATAAGAAAGTATATTCTGGGTATATTCTACGTTTACAAGTTTGCCCCCGTAGATAATCCCAATTCTTGTGCACGTTAATTCCACATCATGAATCAAGTGACTGGAAATAAAAAAAGTCGTGCCCTCATCCTGGGAAAGCTGTTTGATCAATTTCCTCATCTCCAGCATCCCTTCGACATCTAGTCCGTTTAAAGGCTCGTCCAATATCAACAGCTTTGGTCTTGATAATATCGCAGCCGCTATTCCCAGCCTTTGTTTCATCCCGAGCGAAAATTTTTGAGATTTTTCATTTTTATATTTCAACATACCTGTAATCTCGAGACACTCATCAATTCTCTTCTGATCCACTTGCGGATAGAATCTGGCAAACAGTTTCAGGTTTTCATTTGCCGTTAAGTATGGAAACGATTCTGCGGTCTCAATCATACACCCTACATGTTTCATGGCATTAACATAGTCATTAAAAATGCTGGCACCAAAAATTTTTACCTCGCCACGATCCGGTTTCATGAGTCCTGTTATCATCTTCATAGCTGTCGTTTTCCCTGCACCATTTGGTCCTAGAAACCCGAATATATCGCCTTGATCTACCTCTAAGTTTAGTTCGCTGATACCCCGGCCATTTTTAAATGTCTTGGTTAATTCGCTTATTTCGATCGCCTTCATTGTCACTCCATCTCATCTCCCCAAAAAATGTTCAGGAAGCCGCACCTGCAGCCTCCTGAACCTCTGTTTCTATTCAAATATGCGATTAAATTCGCTTTCGTAATATGGTTTGGAATTTGATTTGTACGAGTTCTCGTTAAGAACCTCAATATTCATTTCAAAATAAATCTTGCCTGAGGAGCCTTGATGAATCGTACCGTTTTTCTGTTCACCCTTAGCATTCTTATAAGTGAACGTTGAGGATGCCGCTGGATCATATTCAAAATCAAATGCATCCTTCTCAGGAAACTCGCTCTCAAAACCAGGAATAATAGTCTCGGAATATTTCCCTTTCACCTTATCGTTATCTACGCTTGTGATTTCAACCGTTCTCTCGCCGACTTTTACGAACTTGCCGTCTTTCTCCATAACGATATTATTTTTATAGGTTCCCACATACTTGCTGCTAAATCCGCCTGAGTAGCTGACTTTCTCCACTTTTGCGCTTGTTAGGTCCGGCATGGCAATCTTCGTGTTGCCAATCTCAGAAAGCTTTACAATTACATTCAGAGTCAAATCGTGCTGAGCACCGTTTTTATCTTTTCCTGAGAGTGTGATATCCCCTGTCACATTTTCCAGATAGCCGGCTTTATTTTCAACCGCGGAACCTACCACCTTTTTCACAAAAATATCGCTCTCTATTTCCGGAAAATCGGGCTCGTCGTTCAGCATCTTTTTAATGCCAAAGGAGGAGACCGCATTCAAGATGGCCGGCACTTGCGCCTCAGACAGGCTGCCCGCGTAAACTTTCCCGCCATCTGTTCCTTCCTCTACCTGCACGTAATCTTTCAAGCCGCCAACTACGGCGTCAACAATCTTTTCGATTTCCGTTGCGCCCTTCTCTTTAAATGGATTGTTAAACTCGGCAGGTCCTTTCCTGTTCACATTAGCCGGATATTCAGTTAAGTAATATGTACTATCCGTTCCGCTTTTGTTAACAGAAAGCTTTTTGTCGGTATATGAATATCTGGATGTCGTTTCACCATTAGCCTTTTTTGTCACCGTATTGTCTTCAGTCATTTGTTTTTCCGTGTCCATTTTGTTGGAACTAGAGACTTGAAGAAGAGTTTGATCATTATCTTTCAAACTGTACAGTGTCTCAAAAGTATAGTTCTTCATCTCTTTTTCCATAAGCGTGGCGGTGTTTTTGGCTGACCCTTTCAATCGGTCATACCCAGATCCAAGCAGTGTATCGGCGAATGCAGTAGATACGAATAAACATGCTCCAATTGTAAACGAAAGTACTGTAACTGATTTTTTACTAAGTTTCATCTTGGTTCTCCTTTAAAAACAATTTGCGGGAAACGTTTCCTTACTATTTATTTTAATATAAGCTTATTGAATCCATCTAAATGGATTATTAACAAAGTATAAACTCCGATCTACTAGAGAAATAGCGATGCCACGGCCTACTCTATACAAGGATAAACGACTTCTTCGTCCTATTGGGACGAGTGCGTTTGTCAAGATTGATGCGAAGCTAAAGTATAAAACTTATCCTTTCTTTTCAATTCAAAAAGGCCGTACAGCTTGATAAGCTGTACGGCCTTCCTCTTTATTTCTGAAATACCTTCTTCTCAGATATCTTGCCATCTGCAAAATAAACAATCTCTACATAATAGCCGGGCTGATTAGAAATCGCAAAGTCATACGTCCTCTTACCGTTCTCCTCTTTGACTAGCTTGCCTTTGGCTCCGGTCTCCTTCACCAAATCATCATACGTACTGGTCATGCTTATTTTATCGGCCTGTTCCCTAGTTATCTGAGGAAGCGGCTCTTCCTTTGATGTAGCCGCTGGCGTTGCTGTAGCCGTTGTGCCACCGCTTGTCCCACTTGTTGCGCCAGGCGTCGCTGTAGCCCCTGTGGAAGGCGCTACGGTCGCTCCCGCTGTTGGACTAGGCGATACAGTCTCCCCATTCTTTTTAGCGCATCCCGTGGCGACTATCGCTAGTACCAGAAACATCATCAACCAACTTCTCATTACGCTTACCTCCTTCTTGCTGCCAATGCACAGATATGAGCTTATTTTGCTTTCTTTTCACCCTTTTTATCCCTGCATGGCGGACAAAAGACTGAAAGTAAAACAGCCTTCTACAATCTTCTAGACGTAAAAAGCCGCTAAATTGTTTCACGTGGAACTAAAATATTGGAACTGCATGATGTAAAAGCCAAAAAGAAGTTGCGGAAAAATAAAAAAGCCTCCTGCAATTGCAGAAGACTTCATTCCAATAGCTTGTACGGAAAGAGTGGGATTCGAACCCACGCACGCCTCGCGACGCCTAGCTGATTTCGAGTCAGCCCCCTTGGGCCTCTTGGGTACCTTTCCAATAAAACGCGAGAACAGGATTTATTATATCAAAAAAACCCCGCTCTCGCAAGTGCTTTTCCACATCGTTTTTAAGTCGTTTCTTCCTCTTGATTTGCGTTGGATCGAAGCACTTTTTTAAGCTTACTTTCGAACTTCGTTCTCGGTACTAGAACACTGTGTTTACAGCCCACACATTTAATTCGAATGTCCATACCCATCCGTATGATTTCCATCTCATTGGTGCCACACGGATGGGGCTTTTTCATCTGCACAATATCGCCAAGCTGATACTGCTTTTTCTCCATACGTCCGCCACCGCCTTTTTCAACTACATCGTATCGATTTGTACACTGTCGAGTCTTTTCTTAATCTCTATGTTCAAAAGTCTCGTAACATTAAATTGTCGAGTCGGCTTGCATTCTGCGATAATACGGATTTTCAAATCTGTCGTACCCACCACCTGAACGCCAAGCACTTCGGGTTGTTTCACAATATCTTCGGTAAGATCTTGTACATGTTTAACCGTATCCTTGAGGATCTGTGTAACATCATCAATATTCAAATGATGCGGTATTGTTACATCCACGACTGCCAAAGAGTTGTAAGTGGAGAAATTGGTAACTTGTTTAATATTCCCGTTAGGAATGATATGTACTTCACCGGTCCAACTTTTAATCCGAGTGACCCGGATCCCAATCTCCTCAACAGTCCCTTTAAAGGAATCAATTTGAATGACATCCCCTACTCCGAACTGATCCTCAAAAATGATGAAGAACCCTGTAATTACATCCTTCACCAAACTCTGTGCTCCGAAACCTATAGCTAATCCCAGCACCCCTGCACCGGCCAGTAAAGGCCCTAGATTTAATCCTACTTGTCCAAGGATCAACATGATACAGATGAGATTTACCGTATAAGCTATTAGATTATGTATGAGGCTTCCTATCGTGTTCGTTCTGCGTCTATCAAATTTCAATGGTGACTTATCTCTAGCAGCCATCATATGAGAAATCGTCTTGTCAGCTATTTTAATGCACACTTTTGAAACAATATAAATTAGTATAATCTTTACGATAATCCAAAATATCGAAGCTAGCATTTCAGGTTTCGTTAGATGCTCGCGTACCCATTGCGTTAAATCCGTAAAATAATTCATTATAAAGGCCACGCTTTAGACCTCCCTTTTCATTCCATGGTAACATATTTATCTTCCTTTTTAAAATAGATTCCTCTGATTTCTACGTGCTCAGATTTAATAATTTCTTGGACTTGTGCTAGATTCTCTCCCGGAAATTCAATAGAAAGGGCACACCCTGCCGTAATCTCTTTCGGAGTAGGTCTAATATCGATTTCAATGTCCGCATACTCTAGCAGCATTTCAGCACGCAAAGCTTGTTGCGTTGAATCGAACGCTAACAACATAACGGAAATATTCAAGGAAAAACCCTCCTCTCCTACGTATAAATGTCTCTATCTATCCATATACTAGTAAAAAAGAAGAAGTACTTGGAGGGATATGATGAAATTCCAATTTGGTTTTGACGGAATGAAAGATACGGATCTAGCCCCACTTAAAATCCAGCACACAGATGCCGATACCCCTTTTCTTCTCTCTAAGCATTTGCAAACGATTTTTAGTAAGCTACCAACCTATCAACCTATCGTTGTTATCTGTGTAGGAACCGATCGTTCCACAGGTGATTCACTTGGTCCGCTAGTTGGCTCTCATCTAAATCGCACGAGCAATCTTCGCAATCTCCATCTTTTCGGCACATTAGATGAGCCTGTCCATGCAATGAATTTATCTGAAACCGTTGATAAAATACAGCGGCAATTCGATAACCCTTTCATCGTCGCCGTTGATGCCTGTTTAGGTCAAGTTGCCAGCGTTGGCTGCATTCAAGTTGCCGATGGTCCGCTTAAGCCTGGTGCCGGTGTGAATAAAGATCTTCCTCCTGTTGGCAACATCCATGTGACCGGTATTGTAAACGTAGGCGGCTTCATGGAATATTTCGTCCTGCAAAATACGCGATTGAGCTTGGTCATGAATATGGCTAATGTAATCGGTGATGCGCTTTATTCCGCTTTACGGCGAACCCAGGCTTACGCACCAAGTACTAAGACTGCTTTAAAGTTTGATTAATGGCTTCTTTCTCTTCAGAACTCAATGTATAGCTAGATTGCCCATTTTGAATCGGTTTGGCATACATATACATCTGCTCCCTGCTATGTATTCCCGTAAGTACCACACCATCCTGGTAGTCATCCAATATGGCAATTGTAAAGCTCAAATTACTCCCGCCATCATTGAAAGCATTATATCGGTGGATCGCTACTTTGGATTTCATCTTCATTAAAGATTGACGAATCGTTTCAACTTGGGCTGAAGTCGTTGCTGATTCGGCCTTTTGCTCGTTGATGGCATGCTGCATTTCAATAAAGAGCTGCTCCATGTTTTCTGTGCTTGAACCATTCATCATTTGAGTGTATCGTTTGCGCAATGATGATAACTTAACGTTTAGGATAATTACGAAAATGAATAAAATTAAGATTAGCACGAAACTTGTTAATACGACAAAACTGCCATCAAGGCCAAACAGTTCCCCCATGGTTGATCCCTCTTTCTACTTAGCATACTGCGACTGGATCTCTTTCACTGCATAGACCAGAGCATCCACTTCTTCATCCGTTGTAAAATATCCTATACTCGCTCGAACTGCTCCCTTGGCCAATGTGCCTGCCGATTCGTGGGCAAGCGGCGAACAATGATAACCTGAGCGTACAGCAATTTGAAAAGATTGGTCCAAAATAAATGCGACTTCGGAGGAATCCGCATCATTGATATTAAAGGAAACAATCCCTGTTTTATTTTGTCCAACTGCTGGACCAAGAATCGTGACCCCTTCAATTCCCAGTAACCCTTCCATCAGCCTTTGCGTTTGACGCCACTCTTTTGCATGAATCTTCTCAATCGATTCCGCCAATACGAACTTGACGCCCTCGTTTAATCCGGCAATCCCAGCCGTGTTTTGTGTTCCAGCCTCATACCGATCAGGACGTACTGTCGGTTGATGAATAGCTTCCGACTGACTGCCTGTTCCACCATGCAACAACGGTTCTAAATCAATGTCAGGATGGATGTACAGCCCACCCGTCCCCTGAGGCCCTAGAAGCCCCTTGTGGCCCGGAAAAGCTAACATATCAATATTCATATCTCCCACGTGGATAGGCAGTATACCGGCACTCTGAGCCGCGTCTACAAGCAGCTTGGCGCCATGCGTACGGCATATCTCACCGATCTCCGCCACTGGCATAATCGTCCCCAACAAATTCGAGCTATGATTGACAACAATGAGCGAGGTGTTTGGTCGTAACGCCATCTTTAACTCATCTAGCTTGATATTACCTTCTTGGTCATTACTGATATATGTAAGTTCCACTCCAGCTGTTGCCTTCAAATATTCTAAAGGTCTGCGCACGGAGTTATGTTCAATACTTGTGCAAATCACGTGATCTCCCCGTTTAACAAAACCTTTGATCGCTTGATTCAGCGCATGCGTTGTATTCAATGTAAACGATAGATCATTCGGGTTTTTAATACCGAATAAACGAGCTAAGTTCTTTCTTGTTTCAAATAACACTCTGCTTGCTTTTACAGCCATCTGATGGCTTCCACGTCCGGGGTTTGCTGCATAATCTTGCATGCACGTCATCATTGCATCCAAAACAGCTGGCGGCTTAGGCCAAGATGATGCAGCTTGATCAAAATACATAACACCCTTCATATTCCCACCCTCTCCTATAGAACCAAAGGTCCACTCATAAATATAGCATACCTTAGTTTGATCTTTCTGTTCGAAAGAAAACCATCGGTATGCTATCTAATCTTTAAGAGATTTTACCTTGAAGTAATTCTAGCAAACGGTTCAAGTCATCTTTTGAATAGTAGAGAAGCTCAATTTTACCCTTATCCTGCTGATTTTTGATTTTTACCGTTGTGCGATAAATATCTCTCAGCTGATCTTCGGCTTGATTGATATAGGGATCTCTATTTTTTTCTTTTTGCTTCGTTTTTTCTTTTTCCTGTCCAGGTGTCTCTTCCAGCATTTTCACAGCTTCTTCAAGTTCACGGACACTCCACTGTTTACTTATCGTCGTTTCTGCAAGCTCTTTCTTGATCGTGTCATCCTTCACGCCGACAATGGCTCTTGCATGCCCCATGGATAATGTTCCACGTGAAACATATTGCTTGATGGATTCAGGTAATTGAAGCAGTCTTAGGAAGTTTGCAATATGAGAACGGCTCTTTCCAACCTTTGCAGAAAGCTCCTCTTGGGTTAACGAAAACTGGTCGATAATCCCTTGATAAGCAAATGCAATCTCCATAGCGTTTAAGTCTTCGCGCTGAACATTCTCAATTAAAGCTATTTCCATGACCTGTTGGTCTGTAAAATTCCGTTCAACTGCAGGAATCGTTGCAAGTCCTGAAACCTGAGAAGCTCGGTACCTTCTCTCACCAGCAATTATTTCATAACCTTTAAGAACCTTACGAACAATAATCGGTTGGATAACGCCATGCTCTTTAATCGAATCGGCTAACTCTTTAATGCTATCTTCATTAAAATGCTTTCTAGGTTGATAAGGGTTAGCTCTCAATTGGGCTAAAGGAATTTGAATGACTTTATCGCTTTCATCAATGTGTAGTGATGTAATTAAAGCATCCAATCCTTTACCTAAACCTTTGTTTAGGCCTTTGGTCATATCGAGATCACTTCCTTCGCAAGCTCTAAATACACTTCCGCGCCTTTTGATCTAGGATCATAAGTAATAATCGATTGTCCATGACTGGGTGCTTCGCTTAAGCGAACATTCCGCGGGATAATCGTTTGATATACTTTAGTTTGGAAGTATTTCTTAACTTCCTCAATAACCTGAATGCCGAGGTTCGTTCTAGCGTCAAACATCGTCAACAAAACACCTTCAATTTGAAGCCCTGTATTAAGATGCTTTTGGACCAAGCGAACTGTATTAAGCAGTTGACTTAATCCTTCAAGCGCGTAGTATTCACATTGAATTGGGATAATAACTGAATCCGCAGCTGTAAGAGAATTAATCGTAAGAAGACCTAACGAAGGTGGACAATCAATAAGAATGTAATCATACATATGTTTAACTAGTTGCAAAGACTTCTTTAATCTAACTTCTCTCGAGATTGTTGGAACAAGCTCAATCTCTGCGCCCGCGAGTTGAATAGTCGCAGGTACAATTTTAAGATTTGGAACATTCGTATCTACCGTTGCATCTTTGGGATGAACATCGTTAATAAGCACATCATAGATGCAGTTCACGACATCGGCCTTGTTCACACCAATACCACTTGTCGTATTCCCTTGTGGATCGATGTCAACGAGCAGCACTCTCTTCCCTAGTGAAGCTAAGGAAGCTCCCAAATTCACAGAAGTTGTCGTCTTACCGACGCCACCCTTCTGATTCGTTATTGCTATAATTTTAGACAAAACCATTTCACCTCAATCGCTTATGTTCCAAATGCCATTCATAAAGCAGTATATCTATCTTAACATATCTACCAGCTAGTTACCTTATCTATATTTGATAGATTTATCTCATAAGATGCAAAAAAACGGCTTGCGCCGTTTAAGGTAGCAATAAATGCTCATTATTTTTTAGGAATTTTAATTATGATTTCGTAATGGTCCTCATGATCTTGCTCATGTGTATTAATATTTAGACCCGAGCTGGTCACCATTTCAACGGATTGCCGAATCGTGTTCAAAGCAAGACGAACATCTTTTGAAAACGAAACGCGACGAGATTTCTTAATCTTCGTAGCTTCTTTCAAAAAGTTGATCTTAATTTCTGTTTGTTTAACATTCAACTCTTTGGCAATCACTTCTTCAAGAATTTTCACTTGAAGCTCTTCTTGATCTAAAGCTAATAAAGCTCTCGCATGGCGCTCCGTGATCTTTCTTTCCATCAAAGCCATCTTAACAGGTTCGCTTAAATGTAAAAGTCGAATCTTATTCGCAATGGTTGATTGGCTTTTACCAAGTCGCTGAGCCAAACTTTCTTGCGTTAGATCGTGCATTTCAATCAGCTGCTGATAAGCAGCCGCTTCTTCTATAGCAGTTAAACCTTCTCGCTGTAGATTCTCGATAAGAGCGATTGAGGCAGCTTGAGAATCATTAAAATCTCGTACGATAGCTGGAATTGTATCAAGTCCGAGCTTCTTAACAGCCCTTAACCGTCGTTCACCGGCAATGAGCTCGAATGTATTGTTTTTGACTCTGACAACGATTGGCTGAATAACACCATGCGTTCGAATCGTTTGGCACAATTCATCAATTCGATCATCATCAAATAAGGTCCTAGGTTGATAGGGGCTTGGAATAATATTATTAACAGGTATGTTTTTGACTTCATCCGTCGACGAACGATCAGCAAGTCCAAATAGCTTTGAAATTTGTTCTTTCATAAGAAACCTTACCACCAACTCTTCCCGTAGTTTAAGCGACCAATACGATCCAAAGATAGACGACCTCTTCGTCCTACAGAACGAAAACGCTTGTCAACATTACGGCGAAGTATGACAAGTGCAATCACATAAACTCACTACAAATAGAATAGATTCTTACTATTATAACATTCTCCATTGAAGCTGGATTTCCTGCTTTTACAAATTGTGAAACTTAGACGAAATGTTTCACGTGGAACATTTTCACAGTTTCATAAGAGGTTCCTTCAGTGGAATCCCAGCTTTTCTAGGGTACTTAGCGGGAGTCGCTGCTAGCTTATGAATCTCAACAAAATGCCGCAACGATTCCTCAATAGGCAGCTGCATTTTAAGAACTCTGACCACTTTCCCCTTTAACTCAGTTAGACTAAAGGAAGAGTCGCTTAACTCTTCTTCAATTTCTGAGCCCTTCATTGCGATAAATGTGCCATCCTTCTTCACAAACGGAAGACAAAATTCATTCAACACTTGAAGTCTAGCGACAGCTCTAGCAGTAGCCAGATCGAACTGATCGCGATATTTAGGCAATCTAGCAATATCCTCTGCTCTACCATGAACACACTCTGTATCAGATAGGCCCAATTGTGAAACTAGCTCTTTCAGAAATATTATTCGCTTATTCAAAGAATCCACGATCGTAACTTTAAGATGAGGAAAAGCGATTTTCAAAGGGATACTCGGAAACCCCGCACCTGAACCTATGTCTGCAATAGTAGACACGGAGCCCACATCAAAATTAAAAGCAACAGAAAGAGAGTCATAAAAATGTTTCAAATAAACCTGCTCTCTTTCTGTAATGCCTGTAAGATTCATCTTCTCGTTCCACTCTACAAGTGTCTTGTAGTACTGCTCGAATTGATCCAGTTGTAGAGTACAAAGAGAAATGTTTTGCTTTTCTAATAATTGAACAAATTGTTGTTGAGTAGCATCCATATATTAACCTCTAGCCGCAGTGACTCTGTTATAGTGTTCCAAATAAACAAGAAGAATCGAAATATCCGATGGAGTAACACCCGCAATACGCGAAGCTTGACCAATCGATATCGGACGGATTTTAGCCAGTTTTTGCTTAGCTTCCGTCGCAATCCCGTGAATCTCGCTGTACTCAATATCATCAGGAATCTTTTTCTTTTCCATTTTTCGCAGACGTTCTACTTGATTGCTTTGCTTTTCAATGTAACCCGCATATTTCACTTGAATTTCAACTTGTTCCTTCATTTCATCATCCAGCTCGAGTGGTGAAGGAGACATTTGCTCAATATGCTTATACTCAATTTCAGGACGACGAAGAAGTGCGATAGCCGGAACAGAATTATTCAAAATCACGCTTTCCAAGCTTTCCAACAACTGTTGGACATGCGGTTCCGGTCTAATCTTATCCGTATTCAAACGTTCGATTTCTTGATCGACTAATGCCTTCTTGTTTAAAAATGTCGCATAGCGCTCCTCAGAAATCAAACCAATTTCATGGCCGATAGGCGTTAACCGCATATCTGCATTGTCATGACGAAGCAGCAAACGGTATTCAGCGCGTGATGTTAATAGACGGTAAGGCTCATTCGTTCCTTTCGTCACTAGATCATCAATAAGAACGCCAATGTATCCTTCTGACCTATCCAGAACAACCGCCTCTTTGCCTTGCACTTTACGAGCCGCATTAATCCCGGCCATAACCCCTTGCCCAGCAGCTTCTTCATAACCAGATGTCCCATTGATTTGCCCTGCAGTAAATAATCCGCTAACAAGCTTAGTCTCAAGAGATGGCTTTAGTTGTGTAGGAACAACTGCGTCGTATTCAATGGCATAACCGGTACGCATCATTTCTACTTTTTCAAGTCCTGGGATTGAGCGCAAAATGCCAAGCTGCACATCTTCAGGCATACTCGTAGATAACCCTTGAACATAATACTCGGATGTATTGCGGCCTTCTGGCTCTAAGAAAATTTGATGCTTCGGTTTGTCGGCGAAACGAACAATTTTATCCTCGATGGAAGGACAATATCTTGGTCCAGTCCCTTCAATGGCTCCCGAAAACATTGGAGCTCGATGCAAATTCGAGTTAATGATGTTGTGCGTTTCTTCAGACGTATACGTTAACCAACAAGGCAATTGCTCATTAGAACCCGTCTTTGTTTCAAAAGAGAAAAATTTAGGTTCATCATCACCAGGTTGAATTTCCGTTTTGCTAAAATCAATGGAATCCTTATGAACCCGCGGCGGAGTTCCCGTTTTAAAACGAACCAGATCAAAGCCTAACTTACGCAAAGACTCGGATAACTTAACAGAAGGCTGTTGATTATTCGGGCCACTCTCATACATAAGCTCACCCATAATAACTTTACCTCTTAGATAAGTACCTGTCGTAAGCACTATTGCTTTTGCATAGTATTCGGCATCAGTCTTTGTAATAACTCCTTTGATTACTCCGTTTTCAACGATGAGCTCCTCGGCCATGCCTTGGCGTAACGTTAAGTTAGCTGTTGCTTCAATCGTTTCTTTCATTTTGTGCTGATATGAAAATTTGTCGGCTTGTGCCCGAAGTGCATGCACAGCTGGACCTTTCCCTGTATTCAGCATTCGCATCTGAATGTATGTCTTGTCGATGTTACGACCCATCTCGCCACCGAGCGCATCGATTTCTCGAACGACGTGGCCCTTCGCAGGACCACCAATAGATGGATTACATGGCATGAAAGCAACCATGTCCAGATTGATTGTTAAAAGTAGTGTATTACAGCCCATGCGGGCAGAAGCCAGAGCAGATTCGCAACCTGCGTGTCCGGCGCCGATGACAATAACATCATAATCACCTGCATGATATCCCATCGTTCAAAGTCCCTCCCTCTTTTATGAAAACGAAAATGCTGTCGGTTTTCATTTACCTAAGCAGAATTGTGTAAAAATTTGATCGATCAATGATTCACCAACAGAATCACCGATAATTTCGCCAAGCTGCTCCCATGCCGCTCGGATGTCGATTTGTATCATGTCAATCGGCACATACTGCTCGTTAGCATCGAGTGCATCCTGCAAGGAACGTTTCGCTTGCTTCAACAAAGATATGTGTCGAACATTACTAACATACGTCAGGTCACTTGATTCTAGTTTACCCTCAAAGAAAATCGCAGCAATCGCTTTTTCTAAATCATCGATACCTTTATTCTCAATCAGAGATAACTCGACAATACGTTCTTTTGGAAAATAACTCAGAACTTGTTCGACATCCAATCTTCGACTCAAATCGATCTTATTCAAAATAACAATCGTTTGCTTATCGGCCAATTGCTTCATTAGCGCAATCTCATCTAATTGGAGTTCCTCATTGCTATTCAGCACCAATAAAATGAGGTCCGCCTCAGCTAGCGCCGTTTTTGATCGTTCGACTCCGATTTGTTCCACAATATCCGTCGTTTCTCGAATACCCGCAGTATCCAACAACTTGAGTGGAATACCGCCAACATTCACGAACTCCTCAATGACATCCCTAGTTGTACCTGGAATATCCGTTACGATCGCTCTATTTTCCTGCGCCAATTCATTCAGCAGCGAGGATTTCCCAACATTCGGCCTGCCGACAATTGCTGTTTCAATTCCCTCGCGCAAGATTTTACCTTGTTCAGCGGTCACCAAAAGACGGTCAATTTCAACCATAACCGTGTCGCATTTGCCTTTTATGAAAGCATTCGTCATTTCTTCAACATCATGCTCTGGGTAATCAATATTCACTTCGACATGTGCCATTAATTCGACAAGCACATATCGCAAATGCTTGATTTGTTTCGACAAATTTCCTTCAACCTGCTTCAACGCTACCTTAAAAGCTCGATCCGATTTGGCACGGATCAAGTCAATAACAGCTTCCGCCTGTGTCAAATCGATTCGACCGTTTAGGAAAGCTCGTTTCGTGAATTCGCCAGGTTCAGCCAATCGAATCCCTTGCTGCAGCAGCAAATCCAGCACCTTCTTCACAGAGACGATGCCCCCGTGGCAGCTGACTTCTACCACATCCTCCATCGTAAATGAACGAGGAGCTTTCATTAAAGTAACGAGAACCTCCTCTACCTTTTCGGCAGAAGCAGGTTCTACAATGAATCCATAATGTACCGTATGCGTCACAGCATCAGATAATTTCGTTTTTGAGCGAAAAACGCGCTCCACCAGTGGAACGGCTTCATCTCCGCTCACACGAATAACCGCTATCCCACCCTCGCCGAGTGGCGTAGAAATAGCAGCAATCGTATCATTTAACATAGTATTTACACCTCGAATTTACCTCATCTTAAAGAAAAAGCAATGACATGAGCATAAGTCATTGCGGCTAACGTTATTTGACGGCGATTACAACCCGACGATTCGGTTCTTCGCCTTTGCTATATGTTTTGACAACAGGGTGCCCTTGCAACTCAGCATGAATAATCTTGCGCTCTTGCGAGTTCATCGGCTCCAAAATAACTTCTTTTTTCGACTTTATGACACGATTCGCCAGCCTTAAGGCTAGTTCCTCCAGCGTTTTCTTCCGTCTGTCACGGAAATTTTCCGCATCTAAGATAATGCGAAAATGCGAGTTCGCATAACGATTTGCGACAATATTAACTAAATACTGCAGCGCATCAAGGGTTTGTCCTCTTTTTCCGATCAAAATCCCTAACTCAGAGCCACTCATATTCAAAAGGTAGCCTTCGCGATCCTTTGTCGTATCTATGGTGATGGAAATTTTCATCGCTTCGAACATATCTTGTAAGAAAGCAATGGCTTCCTCAAGTGGATCTGGTATCAATTCAAGCTCAACCTTAGCTTCTTTGGAACCAATAAACCCGAACAACCCTCGCGAGGGTTGCTCCAAAATATGAATCTTTACACGATCCTCCGAAACCTGCCATTGAGAAAGACCGGCTTTCACCGCCAACTCAATAGTTTTTCCAGTCACCACAATTTTTTTCATTTGGACAGGCCACCCTTATTATTTTGAGATCCAGGATTTTTTTGTTTTCCAGGAGAACCATAAATAAAGTAAGACTGAATAATGGTGAAAATATTACCGTAAATCCAGTACAGCGGCAGAGCAGCTGCGAAATTCATGGACATTACGAAAATCATTACCGGGAAAATGTATAGTAAGCTTTTCATTTGTTGATTCATTTGAGAAGACATAAACATTTGTTGAACGAAAGTCGTTGCCGCGGCGATCAAAGGAAGTATGTAGTAGTGATCAGGCTGGCCTAAATTCATCCATAAAAAAGTATGTTCACGAATGTGGTCATTACGCATGATAGCTTGATAAAGCGCAATCAGAATTGGCATTTGAACAATGATCGGGAAACATCCGGCTAACGGATTCACACCATTTGACTGGAATAACTTCATTGTTTCTTCCTGCTGTTTCTTCGCATCATCTTTATACTTTTCTTTAAGCTTTTTCATCTCAGGCTGCAATTCCTGCATCCGCTTAGAGCTCTTATACTGTTTCAGTGTCAGAGGTAAAATGATGAGACGAATAATGAGGGTCACGACTAAGATGGATAAACCATATTGGCCCCATAACTTAACGGCGAACCAGTCGAGCGTTTGCGAAAGCGGGTACACGAAATATTTAACGAAAAAACTTGCGGTATTAGGATCAATTGGTGCCATAGCAGAGCTACTAGGACTACATCCTGACAACAATAAGATCAACGCAGAAACAGCTGCAAGCAAATAGAGTCGACGAGTCAAAATGAGATCCTCCTAAATATCTTTTCCAACATAAACTATAACACAATTTCAGCGTGCAAGGAAATATAGCTTCACTTTTTTATTGTGTCGTTTCTTTTTAATAAAGAAGCTTTTCGGATAACATGCCAGATGCTCTTTTCCATCTCAGCATATTCCATGTCTACAACGGGTTTTCTGGCGAGCAAAATGTAATCATAATGTGGCATCAAATTCTCTTTTTTCAAACGGATGATCTCTTTGACCATTCGCCTCAAGCGGTTCCGGACAACCGCATTCCCCACTTTTTTACTCACAGATATGCCAAGTCGGAAATTTTCCAATTTAGGCTGAGGCAAATAATATAGAACGAACTGATGATTGGCCATTGATTTGCCATACCGGTAAATCTTATTGAAGTCTTCTCTTTTAGCTAATCTATATTCTTTTTCCACAGAAATTTACGCTCCAGACCGTTAACATTCAAATAAGCAGAACAGAACTAGACATCTTATTTATTTTTGACCGAAATGACGGCATATAAACCAGTCCATCCAAATGCAAAAAAAAAAGCCCCTTCCGGAGCCTCTTTTTACGCGCTAAGAACTTTTCTTCCTTTAAGACGACGAGCTTGTAGAACTTTACGGCCGTTCTTCGTGCTCATTCTTTTACGGAAACCATGATTCTTCTTACGCTTTCTCGTATTCGGGTTAAACGTCGGACCCATCTATAGCACCTCCCTACCTGAGGATATCCATCCTACAAAATTTCTACTACTCATTAAATCATACATCACTAAAGAAAGTCAACCTACCCGAGTGTGCAGAAGGAAATGCCAAATGGATTACAAAAAATCGAAAAAGAATAACCTGTGTATAAAATTTCATCTCGAAAAAGAGAAGCTTGTCGAAAATCAACAGAATATTAACAATATCTTGTGTTGTGAACAATTTCTATGCACAACTTGTTGTAATTGTGGATAATACCAAACAATCCGTTGATTAACAAGCTATCTTTTGATAAGATGATAATGTTTCTGTTGTGGATATACACGACCAATTCTCCGATTTATCAACAGTCTGTGGATAACATTGTGAACAAAATTCCCTCTACAAGAATAAGTCATTTTAACCGATTCTTAATAATGTGGATAAAACGACAAAAGCCGTCCTTTTTTGACCCCATCAGACATGAAGGTTCATTTCGCCGTAAATCGCGCAGAATATACTCTGATTGAGTTCAATCTAAGCAACATTCGGATCGCTCCAGTTAGAGTTTCATCCATAATGATTTATACACAAATCGATTATTCAAAAAACTGGCCCTACGCCACATGTTTGATTTCAAAGGAGTGAATTACTGTGGAAGGCCATTCTACGGACTTATGGCAGCAAATATTATCGATTATCCAAACTAAACTCAGCAAACCAAGCTTCGATACTTGGTTAAAATCAACGAAAGCGACAGTTTTTAATGATTCTACTGTCGTTATTTGTGCGCCCAACAATTTTGCTCAGGAATGGTTGGAAAGCCGATATACCAAGCTGATTGAGGGCACGATTTATGATTTCACCGGCAAACACGTTTCAGTCAAATTTGTCATTGAAACCGATGAGCAGAAAGCTCAATCTGCCGCGGCGCAGCCAGCTGTTATACCGCCCAAGGGTCCTGCGATTGTAGCTGGTGAAGAAAACTTCACGAATATGATGAATTCAAGATATACCTTCGACACGTTCGTTATTGGATCGGGCAATCGGTTCGCACACGCAGCTTCATTAGCTGTAGCCGAAGCGCCGGCGAAAGCTTACAATCCGCTCTTTTTATATGGAGGCGTAGGCTTAGGAAAGACCCACTTGATGCACGCCATCGGCCATTATGTCCTGGAACATAACCCTGGAGCTCGAGTTTTATATATTTCGTCAGAGAAATTTACGAATGAATTCATCAATGCCGTCCGTGATAACCGCGGCGAAGGATTTCGAAATAAATATAGAACCATCGATGTGCTACTCATTGACGATATTCAATTCCTCGCGGGTAAAGAAGGTACGCAGGAGGAGTTTTTCCATACATTTAACGCACTTCATGAGGAAGGTAAGCAGATTATTATCTCCAGTGACCGGCCTCCCAAAGAGATTCCGACCCTGGAAGACCGCTTGCGCTCTAGATTTGAGTGGGGTTTGATTACCGACATTCAGCCTCCTGATCTAGAGACGCGAATTGCCATTCTGCGCAAAAAAGCAAAAGCGGAAAATCTCGAAATTCCGAATGAAGCCATGATCTACATCGCAAACCAAATTGATACGAACATTCGTGAGCTTGAGGGTGCGCTTATACGCGTAGTCGCGTACTCCTCTCTTATTAATCAGGATATCAGCGTGCATCTGACTGCCGAAGCCTTGAAGGATATTATTCCGTCAAATCGGCCAAAGGTCATTACCATACAGGATATTCAGCAGCGTGTTGGTGAATTCTATGGATTGAAGCTAGAGGATTTCAAAGCGCGTAAACGTACAAAAGCTGTAGCTTTCCCTAGACAGGTCGCTATGTACCTGGCACGTGAGCTAACGGACTTCTCTTTGCCGAAAATCGGAGATAATTTTGGAGGCCGTGATCATACAACGGTTATCCATGCCCATGAAAAAATATCGCAAATGTTGCAAGCGGACCAAGAGCTCTACAAGATCGTTCATAATCTTACGGAGCGCATCAAAAACCCCTCTTGATAACATTTGATTCCGGGTGAGCCTATACACAATCTATGCACATGTGGATAGGCTTGCCTTATATATGGTTAATCCACATATCCACATATCCAGAGCCCCTACTGCTATTACTAATAAAGAATGTTATTATAAATAGATATGCTAACGCACCCCAAAAAAGAACTGCAGGAGTGAAGTCATGAAATTAACAATCCTTAAAGACCATTTAATAGAATCCATTGGTCACGTTTCCAAAGCCATTTCGTCTCGTACAACAATCCCCATTCTTACAGGGATCAAAATAGATGCAACGTTAAGCGGTGTAACCCTTACGGCAAGCGATACAGATATTTCGATTCAAAGCTTTACGCCAAGCGAAAATGGTACAAACAAAATTATTCAGTTATATCAAGCCGGGAGCGTTGTGCTTCCAGCCAAATTTTTCGTTGAAATTATCCGTAAGCTCCCTGCTCAACTAATCGAAATTGAAGTAGGTAATAATTTTCAAACCATTATTCGTTCTGGTTCTTCCGAAATTCAAATTATGGGACTCGATCCAGATGAATATCCGCTGCTGCCAGAAATCGAAGAAAGCAAAATGCTTCGTCTTCCTAGCGATTTGCTCAAAACGATGATTAAGCAAACCTCCTATGCGGTATCTACGAATGAATCAACGCCGATTCTTACAGGAGTACTTTGGAATATCACCGGTGATAAACTGAAATTCATTGCTTGTGACCGTCATCGCCTAGCCTCCAGAGAAGTGACCGTTGATAACGATAACGCGCATAATTTGCCGAACATTGTTATCTCCGGCCGAACATTGAATGAATTAAGCAAAATTTTGCCAGATCAAAATTCGCTTATTGATATAGTTATTTCGGACAATCAAGTTTTATTCAAAATTCATTCCATTTTATTTTATTCACGCATCTTGGACGGTACGTATCCCGACACATCGAAGCTTATTCCACAGTCTTTTCAAACCGAAATGGTCGTTCCGACAAAAGAATTGGCTGAAGCCATCGATCGCGCTTACCTCTTGTCCAAAGAAGATAAGACGAATATTGTAAAAATGATGATGCTGGAAGACCAAACGATCGAAATTTCATCCAGCTCCTCCGAGCTAGGCAAAGTAACCGAACAAATTAACCTGCAGCATATTGCCGGTGATTTATTAAAAATCTCTTTTAACTCCAAATATATGCTTGATGCGCTTAAAGTTCTCGACTCTGAGTTTATTCATATTGGATTTACTGGAGCTATGCAGCCTATCATCATGAAACCGCAAGATTCGACAAACATTTTACAGCTGATCTTGCCATATCGAACAACGAATTAAGGGGTGCACCAATGAAGCAAATAGCAATTAACACGGACTACATCACACTCGGACAGTTTCTAAAATTATCGGACTGCATATCCACAGGTGGACAAGCGAAATTTTTCGTTGTGGATACAAAAATTGAAGTGAACGGGCAAGCAGAAAATCGCAGAGGACGGAAACTCGTTCCGAAGGATATCGTTACCGTGGAGGGTTTCGGACAATTCGAAGTCGTTAGCTCCTGATTGGGCCAAGCCGGGGGGATGAGTAAACATGTTTTTGAACAGACTCGCGCTTAAGTCTTACCGGAATTACGATCAGATCGAGTTGACTACGGATAGCAATGTAAATATATTTGTAGGGCCTAACGCACAGGGAAAAACGAATTTACTGGAATCCATTTATGTCATGGCTATGACCAAATCTCACCGTACCCATCAAGATAAAGAACTGATTGGCTGGAACGGTGACCAAACACAGCTGCACGCTCAAATTCAAAAGCGGTACGGAACTTGCCAGCTCGATCTCACTATCTCGTCCAAAGGTAAGAAAGCGAAGATAAACGGTCTCGAGCAAAAGAAACTCAGTAATTTTATCGGTGCGCTCAATGTCGTGATGTTTGCGCCGGAAGATTTGGAAATTGTCAAAGGAACGCCTGGTGTAAGACGCCGGTTTCTGGATATGGAAATTGGCCAAGTGCAGCCATCCTATCTCTATGATCTGTCGCAATATCAGAAAATTTTGCTGCAGCGTAACAATTATTTAAAGCAAAATTTTGCTGGAAAAGGCTCGCCAGACGCCATGTTGGACATTTGGAACGAACAATTAGCACTGTATGGTGTTAAAATTATGAAAAAGCGTCAAAACTTTATTAAGAAGCTGCAACAATGGGCGGAAACGATTCATCGAGGGATTACGAATGACAGTGAAGAGCTGCTGATCCGCTATTCCCCTTCTTTTGACATTGGCCCGTTTGAAGATGAATCTGTTTTATTAAACCAATTTATGATAAAGTTATCATTGGTCAGAGATCAGGAATTCCGAAGAGGCGTTACACTCGTGGGCCCTCATCGCGACGATCTTCTTTTTTACATCAACGACAAAGAAGTCCAAACCTACGGCTCTCAGGGGCAGCAGCGAACAACTGCACTCTCCCTTAAGCTGGCAGAGATTGAACTCATCCATGAGGAAGTTGGCGAATATCCTCTTTTATTGCTTGATGATGTGCTTTCAGAGCTTGATGAATATAGGCAGACGCAGTTGATCCGCACGTTCCAAGAAAAAGTCCAAACGTTTATTACCACGACGGGTCTAGAGAGTGTCCATTTGGACCAGCTGAACCATGCTTCCGTGTTTCATGTTTTGAAAGGAAATGTAAGTGGCAGGAGCTGAGGAGCATGTTTATTCATTTGGGTGGAGAAAAAATTATTAGAGCTTCCGAACTGATTGCTATATTCGATATCTCGATAGAGAAATCTTCTAAGATATCGAAACAATTCATTCAACAAGCTGTTAAGGATAAAAAAACAGAAAAAATCGGTGAGGAAGAATGCAAATCACTCGTTGTTACGAAGAGTAAGGTGTATTATTCCCCGATCTCCTCTACCACGCTCAAGAAAAGAGCGCATCTTTTGTTAACGAACTAACCTTTTGTTGTTCACATAAGAGAGTATAAGAGGTTTATCTCACTATAAAAAAGCAGGTGGAGATTAACATGTCCGTGAATCAAAATGCGTACGATGACAGTCAGATTCAGGTACTTGAAGGTTTAGAGGCCGTACGAAAACGGCCGGGCATGTACATTGGCTCGACAAGCGCCCGTGGACTTCACCATCTCGTATGGGAAGTTGTCGATAATAGTATTGATGAGGCATTGGCCGGCTTCTGTACCAAGATTGATGTCATAGTTCATAAGAATAATAGCGTTACCGTTATTGATAATGGCCGTGGAATTCCCGTCGGTGAAAATGCGAAGCTAAAGCGTCCGACATTGGAAGTAGTACTTACGGTTCTTCATGCCGGCGGTAAGTTCGGTGGAGATGATTCGGGTTATAAAGTGTCAGGTGGTTTGCACGGAGTAGGTATTTCTGTTGTTAATGCATTGTCTGAGCATCTTACCGTTCAAGTTAAGCGTGAAGGCCAAATTCATCAGCAAGAATATCGCCGCGGTGCGCCTCAGTATGACGTGAAAGTTATTGGTGAAACGGAAGAAACGGGAACTCAGGTAACGTTCCAGCCGGATCCCGAAATTTTCAAAGAAACGACGGAATATGATTTCGATATTCTCCAGTCCAGGATTCGTGAGCTTGCATTCCTGAACAAAGGAATTGAGATTAATCTAATCGACGAACGCACGGATACGGTAACAACCCATATGTACGAGGGCGGGATTATATCCTTCGTTCAACATTTGAATCGAAATCGGGAAGTCGTCAATGAGATGCCGATCTACGTAGAAGGCGCAAAGGATAACATCTCCATTGAGATTGCTCTTCAATACAACGATAGCTATACAGAGAATATTTATTCTTTCGCCAATAACATCAATACGCATGAGGGCGGTACGCACGAATCCGGGTTTAAAAGCGCGCTTACGCGGATCTTGAATGATTATGCCCGTAAATCGAACTCACTGAAAGAAAGCGACTCTAACCTTTCAGGGGATGATGTCCGTGAGGGGCTTGCTGCGATTATTTCCGTGAAAATTCCGGAGCCTCAATTCGAGGGGCAAACGAAAACGAAATTAGGAAACAGCGAAGTTCGCGGTATTGTCGAGTCTTTATTTGCTGAGAAACTGCAAACTTTCATGGAAGAAAACCCGGCGGTTGCAAAGCGCATCCTTGAAAAAGGGATTCAAGCGGCAAGAGCCAGAGAAGCGGCACGTAAAGCGAGAGAATTGACTCGTCGTAAAAGTGCGCTGGAAGTAAGCGCTCTGCCAGGTAAACTAGCAGATTGCTCCTCCAAAGATGCTTCCATCAGTGAGATTTACATCGTAGAAGGTGACTCTGCAGGCGGATCTGCTAAACAAGGACGTGATCGTCACTTCCAAGCGATTCTTCCGCTTCGCGGAAAGATTTTGAACGTTGAGAAAGCCAGATTAGATCGTATTTTGTCCAATACGGAGATTCGGGCGATGATTACAGCCTTTGGTACAGGGATCAGTGATGATTTCGATATCAATAAGGCCCGTTATCACAAAATTATTATCATGACAGATGCCGACGTCGACGGAGCGCATATTCGTACACTCCTTCTTACGTTCTTCTACAGATACATGAAAAAGCTGATTGAATCCGGTTATGTATATATTGCACAGCCTCCCCTTTTCAAATTGGAGAGAAATAAAACCGTACGTTATGCCTACAATGAAAAGCAAAGAGAAGCGATTATGCAAGAGTTCGGCGAGGGTGCCAAAGTCAATGTACAGCGTTACAAAGGACTTGGTGAAATGAATCCTGAACAATTATGGGAAACCACAATGGACCCGGAAAGCCGTACCTTGCTGCAAGTGACGATCGAAGATGCGATTGAAGCGGATACACTCTTTGACTCTTTGATGGGTGATAATGTAGAGCCTAGAAGAGATTTCATCGAGGAACACGCAATTTACGTGAAAAATCTAGATGTCTAAACGTCTTAGACGTTGTTAACGATGTAAGCTTTCAGGAGGAACATTCATGAGCGAAGAATTACGTTCGCAAGTCAAAGAAATTGACATTTCTACCGAAATGCGTACATCCTTCTTAGACTATGCGATGAGTATCATTGTCAGTCGTGCACTCCCAGATGTAAGAGACGGTCTGAAGCCGGTTCATCGTCGTATCCTCTTTGCGATGTCTGAACTAGGCATGTCTCCAGATAAACCATATAAGAAATCCGCGAGAATCGTCGGCGAAGTTATCGGTAAGTATCACCCTCATGGAGATTCAGCCGTTTATGAAACGATGGTTCGTATGGCGCAAGACTTCTCCCTTCGTTACATGCTTGTTGATGGGCACGGTAACTTTGGGTCGATCGACGGCGATATGGCAGCAGCCATGCGTTATACGGAAGCTCGTTTGTCCAAAATTGCGATGGAACTTCTTCGCGATATCAATAAAGAAACGATTGATTATGCGCCAAACTACGATGGTGAAGAACAAGAACCTGTTGTTCTTCCATCGCGTTTTCCGAATTTGCTCGTGAACGGGAGCTCAGGTATTGCGGTAGGGATGGCAACGAACATTCCTCCTCATAACCTTCGAGAAGTCATTGACGGCATCCAAATGCTGATTGAAAATCCTGATGTTACCCCTATGGATTTAATGCAGGCTATCAAAGGACCGGATTTCCCGACAGCCGGATTTATTCTAGGTCGCGAGGGAATTAGACAAGCCTATTCCACGGGTAGAGGCTCTGTCACAATGCGGGCAAGAACCGTCATTGAAGAAAACAACAACAAGGCTAGAATCATTGTTAATGAACTGCCTTATCAAGTGAATAAAGCAAGATTGGTTGAGAAAATTGCAGAGCTCGTTCGCGAGAAAAAGATCGATGGCATCACGGATCTCCGGGACGAGTCCGACCGCAACGGGATGCGTGTCGTCATTGAACTGCGACGTGACGTCAATCCGAATGTCGTTCTGAATAACTTGTTTAAGCAGACGGCTATGCAGTCTAATTTCGGTATTATTATGCTTGCGCTCGTTAACGGCCAACCAAGAGTATTGAATCTTCGTGAGATGCTGCAATACTACCTTAAGCACCAACAGGAAGTTATCCGCCGCAGAACGGAATATGATTTGCGCAAAGCAGAAGCGCGCGCTCACATTTTGGAAGGCTTGCGGATCGCACTGGACCATCTGGATCAAGTTATTGCTTTGATCCGTGCTTCCCGGACAACGGAAGAAGCTAGAGATGTCCTCATGAACACGTTTAATTTAAGCTACGATCAGGCTCAAGCGATTCTGGATATGCGCCTACAGCGCTTAACCGGATTAGAGCGCGAGAAGATTGAAGCTGAATACGCAGAGCTCATGAAGAAAATCGCTGAACTTAAAGCGATTCTCGCCGATGAGCAGCTGATTCTAGCAATCATTAGCGAAGAACTCAATGAAATTAAAGAGAAATTCGGCGACGATCGCCGCTCTGAAATTACGATTGGCGAGGAAAGCATCGAAGATGAAGACCTCATCCCACGTGAAGATGTCGTAATTACGATTACGCATACTGGCTATATTAAACGTCTTCCTGTCACCACGTATAAGAACCAGAAGCGTGGAGGACGCGGTATTGTCGGTATGGGAACCAAAGACGACGATTTTGTGGAACATTTGTTCGTAACCAATACACACCATTACCTCATGTTCTTTACGAATAAGGGGAAAGTGTACCGGTTGAAAGCTTATGAGATTCCAGATTTGAGCCGGACGGCCCGTGGAACTCCGATCATTAACTTGATTCAGATCGAGCAAGGTGAAACGATCAATGCGGTGATCCCGGTTGAAAGCTTCGAAACGGATCAGTATTTGTTCTTCGCAACGAAGCAGGGTGTTGTGAAGAAAACACCAATTGACGATTACTCGAATATTCGTAAAGGCGGTCTAATCGCTATCAATTTACGTGATGACGATGATCTCATTGGCGTAAAATTAACAGACGGCAATCAAGGTATCATTATGGGGACCAAACTCGGCATGTCGATTCATTTCCCGGAACAAGATGTGCGTTCGATGGGTAGATCGGCTACTGGGGTAAAAGGTATCCAACTCGATGAGGATGATGCTGTAATTGATATGGACGTTGTACACGAGGATAATAGTGTATTGATAGTAACGTCCAAAGGCTTCGGTAAAAGAACACCTGTTTCCGAGTACCGTATCCAATCACGTGGTGGTAAAGGGATTAAAACCTTGAACGTCACGGATAAAAACGGTCCTGTTGTTGGTCTCAAAGTTGTACAGGAAGACGAGGATCTCATGATTATTACGGCTTCCGGTACTGTCATCCGGACAAGTATGGACGGTATTTCAGTGATGGGCCGTAATACGCAAGGTGTACGCCTCATCAATATTCGTGAAGACGATGAAGTTGGAACCTTGGCTCGGGTACAGAAGAGCGAAGAACAATCCGAGAATGAGGAAGACGGCGATTGGGAAGAAACTGAGTCTGAATCAACGGATACAGAATAATAAATTGCAGGGATGGGCTTACAAACCCATCCCTTTTAATTTACAATAGGATGTATAAGACAAAGTAAGGTGAGTGAGCGATAGTGCCGACAGTTGCCGTTTCTCAATTAAAACATGGTGAAAAACTAGGCGATAATGTAGTAACGAAATTGGGGAATGTCCTTTTTAATAAAGGTAAAGTCATCAATGATAGAGATATTGAGGTTCTCAAAGCATTTCTCATTCCTTCTGTTTTTATTGATTCGAAGAACGGCATCGAGCCGGAAGCGATGGAGGAAACGAAGGCGAGAGAGATTCATTCAGTTCCTCCTTTTTACGTAGAGTATCAGAATATGTTAAAGCTTCTAAAACGCGTTTTCTTACTTGCCAATGGTGGACAACCATTACCGATCCTAGATATTCGTAACGGACTTGAAGCACTAATTCAGCATATCGACACATACAAAGTACTCACTTTCACTCCCAAAAACCGCAACCTCCAAGATTACATTTATCACAAGAGCATTATGGTTAGCTTGACCTCCTATTCATTAGCCAGATGGCATGGGCTTCCTCAAAAAGATTTAATGCAAATCGCACTAGCCGGCCTCTTACATGACATCGGCATTTCCAAGGTGGATTCATCTATTCTGGAGAAAAAGGGCCGCTTGATGGAGTTCGAGATGGAGGAGATCAAGCAACACACGCTAATTGGTTATCAGATTCTGAAAAATATTTCAGGGATCAATGAAGGTGTGAAATTAACTGCCGTTCAGCATCACGAACGTGAAGATGGTTCAGGTTATCCATTAGGAGTCAAAAGCGACAAGATCCATATGTATGCCAAAATAGTAGCGATCGCGGACATCTATACTGCGATGACGAACGAACGCTTCCACAAAACAGCATTGTCTCCCTATATCGTACTGGAGCAGCTTTTCACGGAGTCCTTCGGTAAAGTAGATCCCACCTTGGTTCAGGTCTTTATAAACAAGTCTACGCAAATCAGCAATGGAACACTCGTTAAACTCAGCGATAATCGTATCGGAGAGATTGTATTCTCGGACCGCTCACATCCGACAAGGCCCTGGGTGAACGTTAATGGAACGATCGTTAATTTAATTGTCGATAGAAGCTTGTTTATTCAAGAAGTTATCGGACATATATAAAATGCTATGACCCCCTCTGAATAAGGGGGTTTTCTTATTTTGAAAAAGAATATAAGAAAATGCTTGCATTCTGTTTCTAGATTTGTTATATTACTCCTTGTCGCTTCGGCGGTCGAACGAAAGAACAAAAGAAATTGAAAAAAAGTTCTTGCAATCGAATAGGCTGATGTGGTATATTGATCAGGTCGCTTTTGAAGCGATGGATGAATAAGGAAGAAATTGATCTTTGAAAACTGAACAACGAGTGAGTAAAGCGCAGTCGAGCAATCGACTATAAATGAGATTGTATAATCTCGCTAGCAAGTCAATGAGTACAATTAAGCTTTTCTATTATGGAGAGTTTGATCCTGG
>NZ_JAGGKV010000006.1 GCF_017874035.1 Paenibacillus aceris | reverse complement strand
TCTCTCAAGTGCTCACGCACTCTCTCAAGTGCTCACGCACTCTCTCAAGTGCTCACGCACTCTCTCAAGTGCTCACGCACTCTCTCAAGTGCTCACGCACTCTCTCAAGTGCTCATGCCTCTCAAGTACCCCCGCACTCGAGCTCTTACTTCAGCAGCGCAATCATCTGATACACCTCGCGGTGATCGCCGGGAAGCAGGTAATCGGCGACTTTGAGCTGTGAGGAACCGTCGCCGTCAAGGAAGAGGCCGTCCACCAGCTGGCCGTTCCCCACCTGCTCCTGCACAGCTGTGCGGAATTGATCGCCGGTGCATGGCGTCGGGGCAACGACTAAGTACACGTTGTTGTTCCTGTCATAAACAATCCCTGAGCGCATCCGTTTCTCATCGATGACGGGCATCTCCTCCGAAATGGCTTGAGCAGCCCATCCGTCCGGATTCGTCAGTCCCATGCTTACGCCACCCTGCGCCCAATAATGGTCCCGATCCATGACTTTCAGCTCATCGGCGTGTTCAACGACTTGAATCGTGAAGGTTTGTGCCTTCTCGTCCCAGACTAACGTTCCCCGTTTGCGGTCAATATTAAACCAACCGGATCCGTAATCGCCAGGCTGCCCTTTGACAGGGCGGTCGTTGATGACGGCGATGCTTAGCAGATAGCCCTGCCAAAAGAAGCCGCCATTAATCCCGTTTTCTTTCATATCCGTAACATTTGCGGTGATGGCCTTTAGCCCGATATTTTGAGGCAGAGTCCGAATGCTATGGAGGGTAACGCCGTTGTTGGCTTGGACAATTCGATACTCGGATATCGGGAGGTTCGGCGGTTTGACATTGTGATGGAACCCCAAAATAATCGTCCATATGAAACTAGTTATCATAATCAGGATATAGATAAGTAGGGAGGCTGCTTTACTTTTGGCGGGACGGAACGTGGACATAAGGCAACTCCTATTCTCGTAATCATTCAACTCTTTTCTATCAGTCTATGACTATCAAATAGAAATTATGCTTGCTTGCCGCACGAAAAAAGCCCATCTGCATAAGTGAACGAATCACTCGGACAAATGGACTTTACGTCTATGTAAAGCTGATTTTAGAAAATTGGTATTCTAGCTTTATTTCCATCCTTTGCATATAAAATGGCTTCTGAACTAAATAGGTCCACATGCTCTAACGTATGGCCAAGGTTCGTCGTTGTAAATTTGTTATAACGAAGAGCGTTGATCAGAGATGGAATTAGTTTGTGGTCCGTACCAATAAAGTTCACAGAAATCGGTCGCTTGTTAAATAAAATATTCATTCTCAATTTCAACTCATCTCCTGACATGAAAATTATTATCAATTAACTGAGTTCTAAGCGTAACATGACTTGTAAAGGATGTCCGTCGATTATCGTTGTCGGAAAAGCACTACTTTTGTCGTTGTTGGAACGGAGGGGTTGATCAGGTAGTAGTCTCTTCAAGCTATTGATATGTAAGTGTGTTGTCATATAATCTTACATATGATAAAATCATGTCAATTGTTGTCGAATATAGTGGGGGCGAAATTAAGAGAAAACCTCTTCACAACGTCGTGAAGCGCATATTGAGCAATGAAGCTCTGAAAACCTGAAACTAGCAGAAAAGACAAAGTTTTTTTGTCTTGCTTGTTGGGGGTGTTTTAGAGCTTTTTTTATATTCTTTTTATAACAAAATTTCAACGGGGGTGGCTCGAATGAAGGTTTTTCGTTCTTCTGCGAACCAATGGATGGAAGACAAATTGATGGGCATGGCATCTGGTGATTTTAGTATGAAGCTTGCTTCGAAAGGTCGCCAACCTGTTCTGATCGTGGCCTTTAAGAAAGCGATGAGCAGTTTAAAAGCCATGATCCGAGTCGTTAATCGTTCTTCCGAGTATCTGCATTTGAAAATGGTAAATATGAGTGAACAATCGATCGTCATTGCTGATCAGGTGGAGGGTGTTACGAGCACAGTTCGCGAAATAGCCATCGGCATGCAAGATACATCGGAAACCATACAGCAGATGGCTGAGAATATGTCGCAGATTTATCGCGTTATACATAGTTTAGGGCAAAGCAACAGCGAGTTGTTACGAGACGCCAATCTTTTTTCGGAAAAGGTATCAGCGGGTAAACAGGACATTCTGTCTTCGAAGGAACAGATGTTTCGAATATCCAGGGATAGCGCCAGCATTCATGAAGGCATGAAGCAGTTGAACAGCACAATTAGCCAAATTACAGGCATCGTCCATCAGATCAAAGAAATATCCAGACAAACTCAAATGCTGGCGCTGAATGCCAATATCGAGGCTGTTCGCGCCGGTGAACAGGGTAGGGGATTTGCCGTTGTGGCCGGTGAGATTTCCAAGTTGGCTGTACAGACCCAGCAAGCTACGGTCAACATTAACGAGCAGATTATATCTGTAACGGGAAACGCAAACGGGTTAAAAGAAGGGATTGATCAGATGCAGCATGCCGTTGGCACCGGGGTAGCGACAATGGAAGCTTCCATGCAGGAGTATGATGAGATGGCTTTGTTCCTTGATCGTATTTTGGGACAGATGAAAGAAATGGATGGCCGCTTCTTGGTAATGATGGGCAGCAGTTCGTCAATTTCGGATGCCTTGAATCAAACGTCTGCCATGATAGAGGAGGTTGCTGCAGGTTGTGAGGAGGTACTCGCCTCGACGGAGATTCAGCAGCAGTCGATTTACCTGATGAATGATCATATTCAGGAAACGACGCGAGACAGCTTATCGCTTCGTTCTGTGATTTCGCAATTTAAGCTGCCTGATCCCAAAGATGCTCATCACCTTCAAGCGGCAATTGACCGCTGGGTGGAATGCGCACTTGGGATGCGAGCCATCATGGTTGCGATGATTGATTCCAGGGATGCGGATAAAATCCGTTATTGGGATGATCAAAAAGCAGCGAAAGAAATTGAGATGTCACAGTGTCTGGAGCAGCTGGGCAGGCAAACCGTCGATGAAAGAGATCGAACCTATTTTATTGCGCTGAAACAACGCTGGCAGGAATTTAATCGGGTGAAGGAACAAAATGCGAAATGGATGCTGGGTGCGGAATATGAGAAGGCGAAGGATGGATTAACGAATAAAGGGAGACAGTGTTTTAAAGGTGCTATGGACGTTGTAAATGAATGGATGGAGTTGGAGGAATGAAACAACGAATGGTTCATGTTTATTCGCTTCAGGATGGCAGTTATCGAAATAATCCAATCAAATGTTTTTAACGACTTGCAAATATCCATGGACAGGCTGTTCAGTCTTGAATAAATAACAGAAACCGGCCAGATGCGCTCGCGCACTCGGCCGGTTTTTTTCCCTTAAAGAAACCTGCGATGATGCTTCTTACCGTCAAAAGAGAACAAAACCGGTTTCTCTTCCACGACCGTATGCATGTGAATGGACTTGCCCCAGAGCTTGTAAATATAGGGGAGCGTTCGTTCAACGTATTTGAGATCCAATTCGACCCCTTCGTAACAATGCTTCAAATACAACTCGCCGTTGCGTTGGTAATCGCCATCCTCCACTACAATGTAGGGGAAACCGCCGTTGACGCGCGAGGCGAACAATTGATCCCGAGTATGTTCCCATGTTTTATCGGTAATTTTCCACTCTGGACCTTTCTTCTCAAAAATATATAAATCCAGTTCCTCCACCAACGGTTTATTCAAATAATTTCGGATAAAAGAGGTATCGGATTCATACTCGCGCACCTCGAACATTTTGCTCCGGCCTTCCCCTTTCTTACGGCCTTGAATGCGCATTTCCTCTTCGGTCGGATTGTCCCAGTGCTTCTCGATGTCTTCGAAAATTTTGACCCCCAAATAATACGGATTCAGCGTATGTCGGGAGGGAACGACGACGGACGAGTTGAGTTTGGAGTATTCAATTGTTTCTTCTTCGGTCAAATCCATTTCGCGCAATATGCGTTGATGCCAGTACGAAGCCCAGCCTTCGTTCATGATTTTGGTCTCCAACTGCGGCCAGAAATACAGCATCTCATCGCGCAGCATGGTCAGAATATCGCGCTGCCAATCCTCCATATACGGCGCATTCTCCTCGATAAAGAGCAGAATATCCTTTTCGGGCTTTGGCGGGAAGCGTCTGACTTCCTCTTTGTCTGCCGCTGGAGCGGGTTTGTTTTTGGGGTCAAGACTCCATAAGTCTTCATAGCCATAAGTCGCTTCAGAACGAGCAGCAGGGGCTGAGGCTCTGTTGGTTTCTTGACGATTGCGTGCCTGCCTGTAGGAAAGGGTGAGCACAGGATCAATATGCTCTTGAATCGCAAGCACCGCGTCAATGAATTGTTCGACTTCATCAATGCCGTGGTCGATTTCATACTGCCTGATGCGCTCCGCCGTGGCGGACATGCTCTCGACCATGTTACGGTTCGTTTTGGAGAAGCGGACGTTGTTTTTGAAAAAATCACAGTGCGCCAGCACGTGAGCAACGATAAGCTTATTTTGAATGAGCGAGTTGCCATCCAGTAAAAATGCGTAGCAAGGGTCGGAGTTGATGACTAACTCGTAAATTTTGCTTAACCCCAGGTCGTATTGCGTCTTCATGCGGTGAAAATTTTTCCCGAAGCTCCAATGGCTATAACGGGTTGGCATTCCATAAGCCCCAAACGTATAAATAATTTCGGCGGGACAAATTTCGTACCTCATCGGATAGAAGTCGAGCCCAAACCCTTTAGCAATCTCCGTTATCTCATCAATGGCATATTCAAGCTGCTGAATTTCGGATTTACTCACGGAACAGCCACTCCCTCCTGCTTGGTAAAAAAGGTTTTCAACGCTTTGTAAACTTCGCCTTTTTCGCGAATGACATAGTGCAGAAATTTAGGATCGTGAATATGGCGAAAAGCGGACATCAGCGTGGAGCTGCGGTTATATTGATTCACCTCGCCATAACCAAACATATTGCAGCGCTCCATTAATTGGGTGATGAGTTTCACGCAGCGTTCGTTATCCGACGTTAAATTATCTCCATCGGAGAAATGGAAAGGATAAATATTAAACTGCGAGGGCGGGTAGCGTTTATCGATAATATCGATGGCGGTTTGGTACGCCGAGGAGCAGATCGTGCCGCCGCTTTCGCCTTTTGTGAAAAACTCCTCTTCGGTGACCTCTTTGGCTTCCGTATGGTGAGCAATGAACACAATCTCCACGTTCTCGTATTTCGTGCGCAGAAACCGCGTCATCCAGAAGAAGAAGCTGCGTGCGATGTATTTCTCAAAGGATCCCATGGAACCTGACGTATCCATCATTGCAATAATAAGAGCATTCGAGTGCGGCTTCTCGACTTCATCCCACGTTTTGAAACGAAGGTCATCGGGGCTTATATGGTGAATACCCGGCGAATTCGAGCGTGAATTACGGCGCAAATTTTCTATGATGGTGCGTTTTTTATCGATGTTGGACATGATGCCTTTTTTGCGGATGTCGTTGAAAATTACTTCTGTGGTCGTCATGTTGCGCTTCTCTTTTTTCTGTAAATTTGGCAGCTCCAGCTCAGAGAACAGCATCGCTTGCAGCTCCTCCATGCTGACTTCGGCCTCATAATAATCTTCACCAGCCTGGTCGCCCGCACCCTCGCCTTTTCCTGGACCTTGAGCGGGCTGAGGGTCAGTTCCTAACACATCACCCACTTGTGAGTCGCCGTCTCCCTGTCCGACATGTTTCCCTTTGTTAAAGTTATAACGAAAACGGTACTCATCCAGACTCTTGATAGGTACCTTCACGACCTGCTTCCCGTTGGACATAACAATACTTTCATCTGTAACCAAATCAGGGAGGTTCTGTTTAATGGCATCTTTGACCTTCTCTTGGTGTCGGGTTTGATCTTGGTACCCTTTACGGTGCAATGACCAATCCTCACGGGAAACGGTAAATAGGGGTTCTGTCATGTTGACACCTCCTTGGGGGTGATCTTCCTAGGCAAGTAGCAGCTTACCCTTATCGTATGGCATGCACAGAGCAATGATTTAGATGTAAAAAAAAGCTTGTTACTAAATATATTCAAGAGCTTAGTGGATATGTGATGGTAAATGGATTTTATAGGATTGAATAATCGAATCAGTTCAATGGAACTACTATCGTTCGAGAAATTTACTCCTCGGAATCACTAAAAAGTCTGCTTAAACTCCTGCGACTAAGCAGCGGAGATCAAGCAGACTTTTTTTAATTTCTTCTGCCCCCCTCATATACACGGAAGGGGAGCTTACTTTATCTAAAAGAACATTCGTTCAACAAGCCAAATTCCGCCTAATGCTGTAATGACAAGTGAACCAATATTTATTGTGGACCTAAAGAACGATTTCTTCTGTAAGAAGATAAGAATAGGAAGCAAAACGAGTACAAGGCATAATTGAATACATTCAATTCCCACATTAAAACTAATAAGATCCACAGCTAAATGACTTTTCGGTAGATTCATTTCACGCAATATATCAGAGAAGCCGATTCCATGGATGAGACCGAATAAGAAAGTCACGATCCACCGGTTACGCAATTCTTTGCGGAACATATTTTCCAACGCGACATAACAAATACTTAAGGCGATCACAGACTCAACAATGCGTGAAGGAAGGCTGATGAAGCCAAGTACAGCGAGAGTTAATGTAATGCTATGTGCGAGGGTGAAAGCTGTAATAATGGAAGCATATTGTTTAAAACTTTGCTTGCGCAGCAGCAGCGCTAATAGAAACAACATATGGTCGTATCCGGTAAGAATATGATTGATGCCCAGCTTGAAGAAGGAAAACCATGATGATGTTGCTGGATCCGCTGAAGATACCGTTCCTTGATTACTGGTCTGAGCTTGCTGCGTTTGTTGCAACGGTTGGTCTACCTGGGCAGTACCCGCAGAAGTTGAAGGGGCCGGTTGTTGTTGTTGTTGTTGTTGTTGTTGTTCTTCTGCAAGGAGAGTGGTCCACGTACGGTTCTTTCCTTGTAAAACGGTTTCGCTGACTTGATTGCCATGCCGCGAAGTAAGCAAATTTACATAAGCGGAATCAGATGGGCCGGCGTACAGACCGTCATTGATACTTATCGTTTGTCCTGGTGCAAATGCAGGGTAAGTCAACTCCCAAGTAAGGACCTCCTTGTCCCCCTTCTTGCCGAGCTTCAAATCCGTAAGTTCCGCCTTTTGTTCTCTCCCGTCTTTCTCGAGGACTAAACTATCGTCAATCCATTCTTCTAATCGATGTTTGTTCTTTTCCAGTTCGTCTGCATCCAATAGGCCATTTTTGTTAGCATCTACATCCATACTTTCAATAACTGATAGTACATCGAGTGAAAAGGTGAAGCCCGTTTTGTCTTGTTCAAAAGCAATTGTCGTATAGCTAGCGCTGAGTGCATGAGCGGAGGCGTGAGAACTGAACGCATACAACAAGAAAGCTATTAGTATAGTCATGTTCAGAGTATTTCGAATAGCGCGCTTAAAATTGATATTACATGTTTGGTTAAACAAAGAAGCTCCTCCTCGAAGTTATACATGAAGTATGAAAAATGAATCTGCTATTAAATCATAGTCGACAATCTTCTTCACAGTATTACGCTAATGTAAACTTCAAGTAAAAGCGTTTACAAAGAAAAAACCTTGGGTTAATAATCTCCGTATAATCGCCAAGTAGAATGTTGAAGTGCGCCCATAACAAGATGAAGGGGACAATCATCGTAGAGATTTGATGAGAAATGAGGGCAGAATGATAGGGAAAGATGAAGTTTACGATGCTATTCAACCAGGTGCATGGAATCTAGGTTTTGATGAAAGAGAGGAAATGTATACATGATCGCTTCGTTTAACAAATTGAAGAAATGGACAAGCGTCGGGTTAGCTTCTTGTTTGTTTGTTGGTTCGCTGCTACCAATGAGTGGATTGTCGGTACCCAAGGCTTCCGCGGCCAGTGATCACATTGTGATCAGCCAAGTGAACGGTGGGGGAGGCAATTCGGGGGCAACATATAAAAACGATTTTATTGAGCTTTATAATCCTACGGATGTTGACGTAGATTTGACTGGATGGAGTGTACAATATACCTCATCAGCGGGTACATCATGGGCAGCTACGGTACTTGCAGGCGAAATAAAAGCACATAGTTTTTACTTAATTCAAGAAGCTGCTGGATCCGGTTCACAGCCAAATCTTCCAACCCCGGATGCAACTGGAACCCTCAACATGTCAGGAACTGCAGGGAAAGTGGCATTAGTCAATAAAACAGCCTCCATTACGGGGAAAGCGGATCCCGCTGTGATTGATTTTGTCGGGTTTGGAGGCGCCAATGAATATGAGGGTTCAGCTCCTACAGCTACACTGGGTAATGCCACAAGTGCACAGCGCAAATCAGAGGATGGCAGTAACTCGGCAAACGGTAAAGGTGCTGGTTGGGATACTGATAATAATAATACGGACTTTGTGGTTGGGCCTATCATTCCCCCAAGAAATTCAGAGACTCCGGCAGTTGTAGTTTCCAAGAGCGCACAGCCGATTCCACAACAAATTCAGTTTACCAATCAAGGAATGGTAGGTAGTGTAATAGGAAATAGAGCTTCTGTCACGCCGTCTACATATGTTTCTTTATATTTAAACAATCCGGATACGGCAAGCGTAGCTGTTACAGCTGCTGTATATGCAGATAGTACCGGTAAATTTAATTTAAATTTTGATAATTCTGCTAACCAAACACAAGTGTATCTGACAACCCGGGATGCAGATAAAACAGAGAGCAGCTCCGTTATGATAAAACAGGCTGCAGCCAGTGCGGGGCTAAGCGCTAGCAAACTGAGTTATTACGTTGATGCTGGCTTGGTTGGAAAAGTCGTAGGTGCTGCCGGAGCCGCAGCGGCAAACTCCCAAGTTTATGTATATAACCTTGCTGCAGGAGGCAGCCGTTTTATCTCAACAGCGGATGGCCAAGACCATGCTGTTGCAGGCGCCGACGGTTCCTTCACCTTTACATTCAGCGCTGGGACAGATGATGTTTATGTGTCTCAATTAACGACAAGTGTGAATGGTCTCAACTTAGAAGGTCCATTGACCAAAATCACTAAAGCTGACAATACGGTCGTAACACCGATTAGCAGCTTACGGACAAATGACAGCGCTGGAAAATCAGATAAGATTAATCAAGTATTTACGATCCAAGGCGTTGTTATTGGCAATAACGAAATAACGGCAGCTAACACCTTTTATATGCAAGATAGCACAGGAGGCATCGCTGTATTTGGAGCTTTACCACAAGGCGTTACGGTTGCTCAGGGTGATGTTGTTGCGGTGACAGGTGCTGTTCAATTCTATAATGGTTTAACAGAAATCACACCTACTACGGTAGTCAAAAAGGGGACAGATACGCTCCCGGTTCCTGTGGAATCTACCATTGTTAATTTAATAGACAACACGAAGGCTGAACCGCTGGAAGGCTCGTTGGTTAAATTTACTGGCAAGATTACCGACATCCCAGCTATCTCCGGCAATGGCTATAATGTGACTGTAGCTGATGCGGCAGGGAAGACGATTACACTTAGGGTAACGACCGCAAGCGGCATAAATACCGCATCAGACATCCAAAAAGATGCTACTTATACCTTCACGGGTATCTTCAGTCAATATGATTCCACTTCGCCTTATAACAGCGGATATCAAGTATTCCCAAGATCGGTAGCTGATATCGTAGAGATAAAGGAACTATCGCTAACGCATCAAGCGGTAACTCAAGCTTATATCGATACAGATATTAAGTTCGTGGCTAGCGCTAAAAATGCGAGTTCGGTTACGCTCTATTACAGGGCAACTGGCGGTACTACTTATTCGGCGTTACCAATGACTTCTACAGATCAAAATTCTTATAGCGTCACTTTGCCGGCAGCATCGGTGCCTGCTGGAAGCACTTTTGAATATTATATTGAAGCTAAGGACGCCACTACGGCAAAGCAGTCCGGCTCTCCCAATGCGCCTTATTCCATTTCCGTCGTAGCGGATACATTTGCGCCTCAGTTTCTAGATGAAACGCCGATTCAAGGTACGAAGACAGAGGATAGACAACCATTAATCTCTGTTCAGTATTTTGAACCAAGCGGCCTTGACTTAGCTACTTTAGCTGTAACATTGGATGGTCAATCTGTGCAAGCAACGGCTACAGCCGAGCAAATTCAGCTGCAAATCAATTCAGATCTGGCTATCGGCGATCATACTGTTAACGTAAATGTGAAGGATACCAAAGGGAATGCAGGCACGTATACGTGGACTTTCAGTGTAGTCCCTGTGTTTACTGGAGGCACGCATTACCGAGGTACGACGCATAATCATACCGACATCTCTCACGATGCCGCTGGTACACCGGAAGAAGCCCTATTAGCGGCTAAAGCGCATAATTATGATTTCTTTGCTTTTTCCGACCATTCGCATGACATTGACGCAGCGTTAGTGGGTCAAGATACAGTAGACCATAAAGGATCACCAGAGCGTACGGGGGGTGCCGATTGGCAGCTTACCAAGAATCTAGCAAACCAATATACGAAGAACGATCAATTCGTTGTATTCCCTGCTTTTGAGATGACTTCAACGACTTGGGGACATTCGAACGTTTTTGGAACGCAGAACTTTATTGACCGCAAGCAAAACGCAGGCCAATATCAAGATTTAAGTAAATATTATGCATGGGTGTTGACTTACGACGATGTGGTGGCACAGTTCAATCACCCGGATATGTCGGCTAATGCGTTCAATAATTTCATGCCATACGATCGAAACGTAGATAAATTGTTTACCATGTTAGAAGTCGGGAATGGTTCAGGTCACTACGGTTATGCGAATGCCGAAGGGAAGTTCTTCAAAGCGTTGGATCTTGGATGGCATGTTGCACCAACCTACGGAGAAGATAACCATGATGGTACTTGGGGCCAAACGAATGCTAGAACCGTTATCGTAGCCAATGATCTGTCTCAGGAGTCATTACTTCAATCCATGCGCAATATGCGCGTTTACATGAGTGAAGATCCAAACTTTAGCTTGGATTTCCTTGCCAATGGCAGTTACATGGGCGCAACTGTCAAGGGGAGTACATTGAACTTTACTGTTTCTGGTAAAGACCATGTGGTAGAAGCTAAGACAATGCCTGAGTATAGCTACCTTAGCAACACTTACAAATCGGATGATCGCATTGCCAAAGTAGAATTGATTACGAATGGCAACAAAGTGGTGAGTTCCATTTCGCCGATGTCGACTGATTTTACTTGGAATCCAACTGTGGATATCACTGGCGGTCAACAGTGGTTTGTGGTTAAAGTAACACAAATGGACGGAGAGCGTATTTATTCGGCTCCAATCTGGTCTCAAGTTGTAACAACAGATGTGAAGATCAGCGGTATCAATGTGGTAGGGGACAGTTTAGTTGCAGGAAGCCCATCCACATTGGAAGCAGGTCTTACTAACCTGGGATCGCAAGACCTTTCCAACTTAAATGTTCATTTTTACTATGATACGGTCGATGCTGCGCACTTGATTGGCGATGCTACAGTAGCTTCGATCACATCCAAAGGAACGGCTACAGCCAGAGTGACTTGGACGAATCCGTTGCAGGGAGATCATACATTAATTGCCGTTCTTGATACTCCTCCAGGTGATTCGCCACTCGACAACCAGTTCAACCAATCGGTGACGATTAAGGCATCGTTGGGTATTAAAGTGATGATAGACGCTTCTCACAAAAATGAGAATACAACCTTAGATGCTGGAACTTACAAAGATAACTTGAAAAGTTTCACGAAACAGCTGCAGCAGGAAGGGTATACGGTTGTTGAGAATACGTCTCCTCTTACTTCTGCATCACTAAGCGATGTTAAAGTACTGATGTTTACTCATCCAAGCGTTGCGGTAACTGCGGATGAAAGCGCAGTGATAGCCGCATTTGTGCAAGCTGGGGGATCGCTCCTATTAACTGAGAAAAGTAATAACAGCAGCAATCCAACCATTAGTAATAACTTGCTCCAGCAGTTGGGATCGACGATCCAAGTAAGCAATGATGGTATTTTTGATACGAGTTTGGATGGGAATTTTTGGACGCCGCCGATTGGTACCAATACATTTACTGTTCGACTACATCCTGGAATTGTTAAGAATTATATTACGGATCGATCGCTGACCGTAGAGTATTACAGTGGGGCAAGTCTGGAGAAAGTCGGCCACGAGGCGCTTGTAGATAGCGATAAGGTGACCATATTAGTTAAAGGGAATGAAACAACGTTCCAAGACAAAATTAGCAGCGGCGGATATGCCTATGATACGACGGATGACGGAAGCGGCGGTTCAGCTATACCAGCGATTGCTTCTGAAGAGGTCGGAAACGGGAGAATTATCGTCTCGGGTATGAACGCTTTTAATGACAAGCAAATGGACGAGTCGTATAATGCCAAAGGTAATAATGAGCTGGGCCTGAATGCGATCAATTGGTTGGCTCATCGTGAAACCCGAATTGATACCATTGCTAAAGCCCGCACGATGCCGGATGGAACTCCTGAAGTCATTGAGGGTACAGTAGTGACGGGCTCCAACATCTTCTTCGATGCCTTCTATGTTCAAGATGCTACCGGCGGGATTATGGCCTTTAAGGAATTGCCGGAGAATTCATTGGTTGAAGGCGATACCGTAAGAATTTACGGGCAGATGAAGACTTTTGAAAACAATAAAGAATTAGATTTTAATGCTTTCAATTTAGATGTTATCAAAACAGGTCATACCGACCCCGTTACGCCACGGAAATTAACAACAGATCAGGCTACCTTAGAGGAAAATCAAGGTATGCTGGTAAAAGTTACTGGAAGAGTGGTTTCCAAATTTGATGATAATTCGTACGTGATCAATGATGGAACCGGCCCTGTTCTTGTTTTTACAGATGGATATATTGTGAACCAAAGTGGACCAGTTCCAAGTCTAGCAGTTGGTGATACCCTAGAGGCTGTAGGCTTAGCAAGCAAGAATACAGAGGGAACCCGAATTCGTGTCCGCAATACGAAAGAATTGGTGAAGTTGAGCACTCCAGTGGATGTTGCACCAGCGAATACTGGGGGAGGCGGCGGAGCTGCATTAGCACCGAATACGGAAATCATTTATGCAAACAATGGCGGAACTGTAACCCTGAATGGGGCTAAAATTGCCATACCAGCTGGATCCGTTAATGGAAACATTAGTAACTTCAAGGTTACTGTGAATAAAGTTACGGACACGTCCAGCTTACCGATTGATGCATCATCGAAGCTAATTAGCGATGTCTTTGATATTAGCAAAGATATTGCAGGTGAGTTCAGCAAACCGGTACAAATCACTTTGCCATTCGATAAAAACAAAGTTGATATGGATCAATCATTAATTGGTATTTATTGGTTAAATGAAGAAACGAAAAAATGGATTCCGTTAGATAATCCGCAAGTGGATAGCAGCAACGCTACGGTAACTGGTTCAGTTAATCATTTCACAAAGTTCGCCGTTCTAGTTACTTCCAAACCAGCTATCCCTGTTGCGTTTTCTGACACGAAAGGACACTGGGCGGAAAAAAGCATTATCGAGTTGGTTCAGAAGGGATCTATTAATGGATATCCAGATGGAACCTTTAAACCGAATGAGAACATTACTAGAGCTGAATTCGTTTCGATGATCGTAAAAGCTTTTAACCTCAAAGAGCAAGTCGGTAAAGTATTTGCGGATACAAGCAGCCATTGGGCAAAAAGTTTCATAGCGACAGCCGCATCTCAGGGTATTGTTAATGGTTATACCGATACGACGTTTGGTCCAGATGATTCAATCAGCCGCGAGCAGATGGCCGCAATAATTGTTCGTGCTGCTCAAATCAATTCGGTGGCAGAAGCCACTGCCTATACGGATAATTCGGAGATTTCGGAATGGGCAAAAGCAGCGATTTCTACGGCCAACTCGGCTAGATTAATGAATGGTTACGAGGATGGCACGATAAGACCTAAAGGAAATACAACACGAGCAGAAGCCGCAACTGTCATCCTGAGGGCGTTAACTTTTAAAAAATAAAATATTAATATCCCGAGTCTGTCCCAAATGTCTGTAAAAAGATAATGGGGCGGACTTTTTTTGTTATTTCAGATACGCCTGATTCTGGTTTTCATAAAGGTATACAAATTAGTAATGATAATCATTATCATTTATGGTAGAATGGGCTTTATGAATAGGATGGATGTTATTACATCATCCGAATAAGGTCGTTATCGGCGCTGCATATTTTTGGATTGCAGCTGGCTGCAGCCGTACTTGCGTAAGTTTATCTTGAAAGGAGAACATTCCTATGACTCGTTTGTATACACAGCAAGTAGATATCGCTTACGACGATCGTTTGATCGTCAGCAATCTAAATTTGGCAATACCTGATGCCAAAATTACAGCGCTTGTTGGCGCCAATGGCTCAGGCAAATCCACCATTTTGAAATCGCTCGCGCGAATTATGAAGATAAAAGGCGGTCAGGTATACCTTGACGGTAAGTCCATCCACCAGCGGACAACGAAGGAGGTCGCTCGGGAGCTGGCGATTTTCCCGCAAAATCCGACTGCGCCAGAGGGCTTGACGGTGAGTGAGCTGGTGTCCTACGGAAGATTCCCGCATCAGAAGGGTTTCGGTTCGATGACGAAGGAAGATAAGGAGACGGTCAACTGGGCGATTGAGGTCACCGGCATGACGCCGTTTGCCGATCGTCCGGTGGATCAGTTGTCCGGCGGTCAGCGGCAGCGGGCATGGATTGCGATGGCGTTGGCGCAGCAAACCGACATCCTTTTTCTGGATGAGCCGACGACGTTCCTCGATATGGCGCATCAGTTAGAAGTGCTGAAGCTGCTGCAAAAGCTGAACAAGGAAGAAGGAAGGACCATCATTATGGTCGTTCATGATCTGAATCATGCGACTCATTATGCGCATCATATGGTCGCGATTGTGCAGGGGCAGGTAGTCAGCGAAGGGACACCGGAACAGGTTGTAACCACGCCGGTGCTTCGCGAAGTGTTCGGCATTGAGGCGGATATCGTTAAGGATCCGCGTACGGGTGTGCCGCTTTGTATCCCTTATGACCTTGTCGGCGCAGAGAAAGCGGATGAGCTGACGAAGGAGCAAGGGCGAGGACTAGAACTAGAACTGACTAGAACCACAGTTGCGGCTGGTGAATCCCGCTAAAGAGAAAGAAGGAGGCATGAAAATGAGTTCATCTTTACAGCATGTTATGGCGGAGCAGTTTGGAGTTACGACGGAGTTACATCCGCAGCCGCTATTTACAATAGCAGGCAGTCGTCTCTCGACGGAGTCCGGCATGCAGGAACTGATAAGCGCCTATTCACCGCTGATGAAGGCGCTTGAGCCTGCTGCAGCAGGTGCGTATTTTATCAGCAGACTGAGTGTTTTGAATATGGCTATGCATGAGATGTTGATAAACGATGAGTTGATTGATTTGGCTCCGGAGCTTTGGACGCTGCAAATCTACAAGCACGACAAAGGGCATGCCGAGTTCCGCTATGTACTTCACGAAATTCGGTATCTGGAAGGCCCGCGAGAAGGAGAGCGCAGCGCATGGCGTGAAGAGCTTCTGTGCCATTGGTACGGCACCCACATTCGCCCCATTGTAGAAGCCGCTGCCTTGGCTGCTGACATGGATATCACTCATTTGTGGAAGTTGTTTCCGATTCGGCTTCGATACAGGTTCGACCATTTGAAGGAACAAGCAGGTTGCGAGCGACAACAGCTGCGTATCGAGGAAGAATGGACGTTTGTTACGAAAGAGCTGAGCGGCCAGGTTTTCGGTCGTGCTGGAAATCCGCTTAACGTGAAGTTTATCCACCTGGACTATCCAGGAGCACCGGGTGAGCCAGATAAGCAGATGCGCATGAAGACGGCTTGTTGTATGTTTTACCGCACGGAAGGCGGCCATTATTGTTTCACATGTCCAAGAATGAAGCCTAGTGAACGCGAAGAGCGTAAGGTGCAGATCCGAGAGAAGCTTGCACAAGAAGCAATGGCCAAAGGCTGCTGCGCAATAGATTCTTCGATGGGGGCTCCAAAATAAAGGCTTGTGGTTCCCTCTTGCCCAGCTATTCGCTATGCATTTTACAATGGGAATGAGGGCAGCCCTCAAGCAGATTTATCTGCTTTTGCGGCAGCCCTCAGCCCTAAGCGTAGCTCCTAGCCTACTTCTTTAACGCTTGATCGATGAATTTACTTTCGAGTACTTGTGACGTATCCAGCTTTTTCGTAATAGCGCCGACAGATTGCAGGAAGTCAGCCTGCTCTTGATGTGCCTTGGCAAACTCCGGCGTGATCGAGGAAAGGATCGGGAATGTGTTTTTCAAAACATCGACAACGATGGCTTTGTCCAGCTTTTGGGATTTGGACAGTTCATCGGCAATTTCGTCCTGATGATCGACGTAGTACTTACGGGCTTCTTCGTAGGTTTTGAGGAACAGCACGGTAAGATCCGGATGCTCCTGTGTAAATTTGGTACGGGCAATCAGGAAGGAGGGGGCGTTGATGTTCAGCTTCTCGCCAGTGACCAGAATGGTGGCTCCTGATTGGTACACGGCTGTAGTCGCATAGGGCTCCCAGATGGACCAAGCATCGATGGCGCCGCTGTCGAGAGCAGGTCTGGCTTCATCGGGCTGAAGTTGAATAACTTTCACGTCATCGCCTTTTAGTCCGGCCTTATCGATCGCCATGTACAGGAAGTTATAGGCGCTGCTGCCTTTTGCGACGGCGACCTTCTTGCCTTTGAGATCCTTCAATTCCTTAATGGGGCTGTTTTTCGGCACGATAATCATATTGCCCTTTTTACCGTCGCTTGTCACGGCGATCCCTTTAAAATCAACCCCGCCTACCTGACCTGAAATCAGGGGAGTACCTCCGGTTGCGCCAAAATCAAGCCTTCCGGCAGCAATAGCCTCGAAGTGAGGAGGGCCGCTGGCGAACTCATTCCATTTCACTTCAGCGCCTGCAGCGCTAAAGGCTTTTTCAAAATATCCCTTCTCCCGCGCAAAGTTAAGGACGCCTGTTTTGCCTTGGATGCCGATGTTGACAACGACCTTCTCTTTCGAGGCAGCCGCGGGGGTTGCAGCGGTATTGCTGCCTTGTGCAGCGGATGTGCCGATTGGAGCCGCAGTGCCGGCGTTTGTCGGAGCGCCCGCCGTTTTTGCCCCGCAAGCTGATAGCAGAACCAACGTGATAACCGCCAGGAAAGATAAACTTTGATGGTAAAATGATTTCTTTTTCATACAGACATGACCCCTTCCTAATTGAAGCAAATGATTAATGAGCTGCTTGTGCTGACGCTTGGGTTGGCGTTAATACAGGTGTTGATGCAGACGCAGACGGTGACGGTGACGCTGACGCTGACGCTGACGGTGACGCTGACGGTGACGCTGACGCTGACGCTGACGCTGACGCTGACGCTGACGCTGACGCTGACGGTGACGCTGACGGTGACGCTGTGGGCTTAGCAAAGCGATTCACGGGTTTAGCTAAGCCGAGGTGATCGCGCAAAGTCCGACCCGTATACTCAGAGCGGAATAAGCCGCGGCGCCTAAGCTCAGGGATGACGAGATCAACGAATTCATCCAGCCCGCCGGGCAAGTAGGGAGGCATAATGTTGAAGCCGTCGCAGGCTTCATTCACGAACCACTCCTCCAATTGATCGGCAATTTGGACAGGCGTTCCAGCGATCGTGCGATGTCCTCGGGCGCCGGTTACCCGGTGGATCAACTGGCGAATGGTGAGTTTTTCTCTGCGCGCCATATCCAGCAGAAGCTGGTATCGGCTTTTACCGCCATTAATATCGGTAGCATCCGGTAAATCAGGCAGCGGTCCATCCAGCGGATAGCCGGAAAGATCGACTCTCAGGATATTCTGCACCATCCCCAGTCCGACGGCAGGGAGGACGAGATCTTGGAACTCGGCTTCTTTCCGTTTCGCCTCTTCCTCTGTTTCGCCAATGAAGGGGAGAACACCCGGAAGTATTTTCAACTCATCCGGCGATCGCCCGTAAGCAGGGAGCTGACCTTTGAGGGACGCATAGAAGCTTTGCGCTTCTTCGAGCGTTTGCCATGCAGTGAAAACAACTTCTGCTGTCTGAGCGGCAAAAGCTTGCCCTGTCGTAGAAGAGCCGGCCTGCACAACAACGGGACGACCCTGTACGGAGCGGTGAACGTTCAGCGGGCCGCGAACGGAGAAATGTTCGCCTTGGTGATTGATGGCATGGACTTTACCAGGATCTGCAAACTGGCCGGATGCTTTATCTATGAGGAGTGCGTCATCTTCCCAGCTGTCCCAAAGAGCGGTAACGACATCAACGAATTCCTTCGCCCGTTCATAGCGGAGGGTATGATCCAAGTGATGGTCGCGACCGAAATTTTTGGCCGTGCCTTCCATGCTGGTCGTAACAGCGTTCCAGCCTGCCCGGCCCCCGCTTAAATGATCGAGCGAAGCGAATTTACGTGCAACGTGAAAAGGCTCGCTGTATGTCGTGGACACCGTTCCGACAAGCCCGATTTTCTTGGTGACGGAGGCCAGCGCTGACAGCAGCGTCAACGGCTCTGCCCGAACCGGCAAGGTGTACTGAACAGCTCTGTTCAGCGGCTCAGGAAGCACGGGGATGTCTTCGATAAAAACGAGATCGAATTTGCCGCGTTCCGCCGTCTGCGCGAATTGTTTGTAGAAATCAAGCTTCAAAAGCCCGTTTGTATCTGTCAATGGATAGCGCCAAGCCGCAATATGATGGCCTACGCCAAAAATAAAAGCCCCCAAATGAAGCTGTCTTTGTTTATTGTTCGTTCCCATTGCTCATTCCCCCCAATTCACTGTGCTCATCAGTATCCACTTGCAGAATCAGCTTTTTGAAAGCGGCTTGCAGGTCTTGACAGTCCGAGGTGATCGCGCAAGGTTGTGCCCTCGTATTCGGTTCTGAATAAACCTCTGCGCTGCAGCTCAGGTATGACAAGATCGACGAATTCTTCCAGACCGCCGGGCAAGTAAGGCGGCATGATATTAAAGCCGTCGCATGCGCCGCTTCTGAACCACTCTTCGAGCTGATCGGCAATTTGTACCGGTGTGCCATATATGGTGCGGTGACCACGGGCACCCGTCACACGGTACATGAGCTGGCGGATCGTCAAGCCTTCCCGGCGTGCCATATCGGAGACGAGTTGAAAGCGGCTTTTGCCGCCATTCACCTGCTGCACCTCCGGAAGATCGGGCAGCGGGCCGTCGAGAGGGTAGCCGGTCAAGTCGACATTCAGCGACGCTGAGAGCATGGATAATCCAACGGCAGGCAGCACTTGGGATTGGAGAAGAGCTTCCTTCTCACGGGCTTCTTCTTCGGTTGCGCCAATGACCGGGAATATGCCTGGCATAATCAAGATGTCATTCGGCGATCTGCCGTAAGTAACAGCCAGCTCCTTGACGCTGCGGTAGAAGAGCTGTGCTTCCTCCAGCGTTTGCCAAGCAGTGAAGACAACCTCCGCGGTTTGTGCGGCGAGCTGCTTCCCTGTTTCGGAAGCTCCCGCTTGAATGACAACGGGCCTGCCCTGCGGTGAGCGCGGCAGATTGAGAGGCCCCCTTACGGCGAAAAATTCGCCACGGTGATTGAGTTCATGCACTCTGCTAGGGTCGGCGAAAATGCCTATTTCTTTGTCGGCGACGATGGCGTCATCCTCCCAGCTATCCCACAGGGAGGTGGCGACATCGACGAACTCACGTGCTCGTTCATAACGCTTCTCGTGAGCAGGATGACGCTCTTGACTGAAATTATGAGCCTCTTCATCACGGCCTGATGTCACGACATTCCACGCTGCGCGTCCTCCGCTCAAATGATCCAAGCAGGAGAATTCACGCGCTAAGTTGTACGGCTCATGATAGGTCGTTGATACGGTAGCAGCCAAACCGATACGCTCCGTAACGCCTGCCAGGTAGGAAAGCAGCGTAATCGGCTCAGGCCGAACCGTTACTGTATGTTTGATGTTCGTCTTAAACCGGTCTACGATTGCGAGTGTGTCAGCAAGGAAAATCATATCGAACTTTCCGCGTTCCGCCGTCTTTGCAAAATGCTCATAAAAAGCATGCTGCAAAATCCCTTGCGCATCCGTATCCGGATATCGCCAAGACGCTACGTGATGACCCACTTGAAATAGAAATGCGCCCAAGTGCAGCTGTCGCTGCTTAAGGTTGCTCATTCTTCATCCCTCCATGATTAAACTAAGTATGAGTTGCCCGGGTAAAAAGAAAAGCTCTCCAAGCTGCCGCTAGGGGCAGTGTCTGGAGAGCCGTTGGTGGTCCAATGGGCTGTTTGGGTTATTGATTAGTTATGCTAGCATACTAATTCCGATAAAACAAGTGGGTAATGTAAGAATTAGAGGGTTGACTTCCAAAATTTGTGATGATATGATCCATCTATATCCAAGTTAATCACTATGAATTGAAATGAGTCCACCAGGTATCTGGAGACTTCCTGACTTCCCCGCAAAGGGGGTTGTGTGGAGGTCTCTTTTTTTATTTTAGAATAAATGGCTAAAGGGGGAGAGCTTGATGAGCGTTATTTCACTAGACATTGATTTGCCGAGCAAATGGTTCCAGACGCCTCAAGGGCACCGTGTAGAAGCGCTGCATAACATTCAATTGAAAATTAAAGAAGGTGAATTTATTACCATCATTGGCCCAAGCGGCTGCGGCAAAAGCACATTGCTCAAAATCATTGCAGGGCTGGACACCGAGCATAACGGAAAAGTGCTTCTTGAGCAAAAGCAGGTTGAAAAGCCAGGCATCGATAAAGGATTTATTTTTCAGGAGCATCGCTTATTCCCTTGGTTGACTGTCGAAAAAAACATCGCCGCAGATCTTAGCTTGAAAGATCCGGACGTTCGGGCGCGCGTCGATCATCTGATTGAGCTTGTCAAACTGAAAGGATTTGAGAAATCATATCCGAGGGAATTGTCCGGGGGCATGTCGCAGCGGGTCGCCATAGCAAGGGCATTGCTCCGAAATCCGAAGGTGCTGCTGCTGGATGAACCATTTGGGGCATTGGATGCCTTCACTCGTTCGCATTTGCAAGAGGTGGCTCTGGATATATGGGAGAAAAACCGGACAACGATGATTCTCGTTACGCATGATATTGATGAAGCTGTGTTTTTGGCTACCCGAGTCGTTGTGATGGATGCCCGCCCGGGGACGATCCGTAACATCATCTCAGTCGACCTGCCCTATCCGCGCAAAAAGACAACCGTTTCGTTCCAAGAACTTCGCAAGCTGGTACTCAGCGAATTTGAGCCTGTTGATGAACTAGAGCTGGTGGACAGTTCGGGTATTTAAAGCATTTTACTAATGAGAATGAAAGTGAGGGAGCAGCGATGAGTCAAGCAGAAGTTATTGTTGGAAAAAATCAGCCCATTTCCCGGGCAAAGGCGGTTGAACCGCCTGTCTCTTTCGAACAGCCCGGCATTTCAAAGCCGCAAAGGAAAGAAGGCAAATGGGAGCTCGTCGTCAGGGGCAGCATTTTGCCGCTTACAGTGTTAATTTTATGGCAAATCTTCGGTTCATTAGGCGTGGTGTCCAAAACGCTGCTGCCAACGCCATTTGCGATATGGCAGGCCTTTTATGACTTGCTCATTAGCGGAGAACTCTTCAAGCATGTCAAAATAAGCATATGGCGCGCAGCTGTAGGCTTTCTGATTGGAGGCAGTCTAGGGTTGGGATTTGGCCTGCTCGTCGGCTTGTTCCGCAAGTTTGAGCAAACGGTTGACCCTTCCGTACAGATGCTGCGCACGATCCCTCATTTGGCAATTACGCCGCTCTTTATCCTATGGTTTGGCTTTGGGGAGTTTTCCAAAGTATTGCTGATTGCCAAGGGGGCCTTCTTCCCGTTATATGTGCAGACTTTTCTAGGCATCCGCAATGTCGACTCTAAATTGTTCGATGTAGCCAGAGTGCTGGAATTCAGTAAGTTTAAACAAATTACCAAACTGGTACTGCCGGCAGCTTTGCCTAACATTTTGTTAGGCTTACGGCTCTCAATCGGCGTAGCTTGGTTAGGCTTGGTTGTGGCGGAGCTGATGGGGTCAAGCGAAGGGGTTGGTTACTTGATTCTGGATGCGAGACAGTTCTCTCAGACGGCGATCGTGTTTGTGGGGATTTTGATCTTTGCTTTCGTAGGCAAAGGGTCCGACTCCTTGGTGCGTATATTGGAAAAGAAGCTGCTGAAATGGCGCGATAGCTTTAATGGATAGGTTTGGAGCAGTGCTAGAGCCAGTGTGAGAAATCAGCCCGATTCGAGTTATATCAGGAAAATAAGAGCCCCAAAGGACTCCTATCACAGTCGAAAAGACCTATTTTCGAAGGATAGTAGTCTTTGGAGGCTCTTTTTGCAAACTGCCTTATTTCGACAGACAAAATCCAGCTTATATTTTATGATTAGAACAAAAAATGAAAACGCTTTCGTATTATGAAGCATACGATTAGAGGAGGTGATCAAGTTATGATGAAGCTAAAATTTAAGCTGAAGCTGGAGCACTCCCCCATTTTCAGAAGTTTTCTTATTTCCTACGTGCTCGTCCTGTTTATTCCGATGCTGACGGGCTTCATCTCTTATTATGTCTCCTCTGACATTATTAAGTCCAGTTCGCTGGAGGCTAGCGCAATGATGCTGAACCAAAGCAGGGATATTTTGGACCGCAGAATGGAAGAGGTTGAGAACATTACGAGGCAGCTGTCGCTAGATCAAGAATTGAATTACGTGCTGAACGAACAAGTAGATGCCGAGCACTATGATGTGTACGCGATATGGAAATCATGGAGGAATACGACGGCATACAGCTTGACGAACACGTTTTTGGAGGATTTCTACATATATCTGAACAATTATCACGCTATTTTTACGCCTTCGGGTGTATTTGTTCGCCCGGATGATTACTTCGACCTGTATCATTATCAAAATGTCGATCCGGTTCAATGGAAACAGGAGATTTTGGGCAAAATCCATCGCAGAGAGACCCTGCCGTCACAACCGTTCATCAATAATGGGAAGAAGACAAATGTGATCACGTATTTGCAGTCCATTCCATTCGACAGTTTCCAGCACTCGCTCGGAACAGCGGTTATTTTGATTGACGAAAATGAAATCGCCAAAATGCTGGAGCGCATACCGAAGCAATATGGGGGATGGGCGTATATCAGCGATAAAGACGGTCATCCGATTGCTAGAATTGGCATTGAGGATGCACAAATAAAAGATTTGAACATCCAGGAACTGATTAATAGTAAACCGGGGAATACATTTGTAAAAGATAAAACGCTGCTCATCTCCTCAAAATCGGCGTATAACGGATGGGTGTACGTAGTCGGCCTGCCGAAAAGTGTTGTCATGGAAAAGTCCGTGTTTATTGCGAAGGTTACCTGGACGATCACGGTTTCAACGTTATTGCTTGGCATTGTGGCAGCTTTGTTATTCGCATACAGGAATAGCGCGCCCATTAACCGGATCGTTACGGTTTTTCGGGAGCAAACCGGGCAGGTCGGCTACAAGGGAAAGAATGCCTTTGATTTTTTGCAAGGGAATATTTCGCATTTGCTGGCCAGTCAGCGAACGCTGGAGGAGGAGCTTAGGCGCCAACTGCCTTTATTAGAAGATGCTTTCGTAAAGCGGCTGTTAAAAGGGGAGTTTGATTCTCTCCAGGAAATGCGGACTTTAATGCACTCATTGCCAAACTTGAATTTGAAAAGAGAAACGGGTTATGTCGCGATGATCCGAATTAACGGCTACAGCGGCTTGGTCAGCAAAGAAATTATTCACGAGCTGAATGCGGCACGACTTTTGATCAAAAAATGTCTGAACGATTTGAGCGGTGTCTTTCAACTGAATGTGACCGATATCGATTCGGATAAAATTGCGATTCTCATGACGTTAACCGAAACGGCGAACTATTCAGAGGCAGATGAAATGACAGCAGGTCTAACAGAACTGTTCGAGCAGTTGAGGGAATATGTGAAAGAGGAATACCGGATTCAAATGACCGTTGCCATTGGCGGCAGCTTCCAGGCACTCTCCGACAGCAGTCGATCCTTCGAGGAAGCAAGAGGCGCGCTTGATTATTCGGTGCTAAGAGAAGAAGCGGAAACGATCTGGTATCGGGATGTGATCAAGGAATCTACGACCTATTATTACCCGATTGATATGGAGCTGCGCATGATGAATGCGGTCAAAATCGGTGAGCTTCAAGAGGTGCACCGCATTTTTGAACAACTGCTGGAGCACAATTTCTCGGAACGGCAGCTGTCAGCGGAAATGGTTCAACAGCTATTCGGGGAATTGAAAGGGACTTTTTTTAAGCTGCTGCAGCATAGTCCGTTTACGGATCAAGCGGTATCCGAAGGACTCAAGCCGCGCGTTGAGCAGTTACAGCTATCTACAAGTTTGGATCGCTTCCGCAATGAAGTTCTGGTACTTCTAGAAGCATTCTGCAGCAGGGTGTTAAAGAAGAAAGAGGATAGCACCGGTGAAATGATAAACAAAATTGTTTCCTTCCTCGATAGTCGCTATGCGGATGCTGACTTAAATCTGTATAAGATTTCTACCGCAGTCGAGCTGCCTGAGAAGTACATTTCGCAGTTATTTAAAGATCACACAGGTGAGAACTTATCGGACTATCTGGAGAAAATCCGCATTAAGAAGGCAACGGATCTTCTTTTTAACAGCGATCACACGATTGATGAAATTTCACAGTATGTCGGCTACAACAGTGCGCATGCGTTTCGGAGAGCTTTTAAACGGGTATCGGGCGTGTCGCCGAGCATTTACCGAAAAACGGTCAATTAATGTTGATTTTATTCAAAAGTACCTTAGAAATGTCCTTATTACAGATCGTAATTTTGTGATGTAGTTGGGGTAGGCATAATTCTATTTGTTAAAGGAGCTGTTTATCATGAAATTACGTTATCAAAGCTTCGCCAAGGCATGGACGGAAGCGCTTCCTATCGGAAACGGACGTCTGGGGGCTATGGTTTTCGGGGAACCGGAAGCCGAACATTTGCAGTTGAACGAAGATACGCTTTGGTCCGGGCGGGGTCCTGTTGACGGAAACAATCCGAGCGCGAAGAACGTTCTCGCCGAAGTGCGCGGGCTCATAGCGGAAGAGCGCTATACGGATGCGGACAAGAAGTGCAAGGAGATGATGGGGCCTTACAATCAATCGTATATGCCGCTTGGCGATCTTCACCTGAAGTTCCGTCACGGTGGTGTAGTTAGGGACTATGAGCGCAGCTTGGATCTGACAGATGCGATCGCTAGGGTGGCGTACCGGATTGGCGAAATTACGTATACACGGGAAATGTTTGCGTCATATCCAGACCAAGTGATTGTGATGCGCATCGAGGCAAACGCTCAGGGCGCTCTGAATTTCTCAGCGCGGCTGGATAGCCCGCATCCATATCGAACAAGCTCTACGGCAGAGCAGCTGTATTTGCAAGGAATTTGCCCGGAGCACGTTGATCCTAATTACTACAACAGGGATCTTCCCGTCGTATACGGTGAGCCCGAGACAACGGAGGCTATGCGGTTCGAGGGGCGTCTTGGTGTTCAACTTGAGGGCGGCGCTTGTGCAATTGATCATGACGGACTTCATATTAAAAACGCGAAGGCTGTTACTCTGCTATTCAGTGCGGAAACCAGCTTTCAAGGATATGATAAGCGGCCTGCCAGGGAAAGCGGCGAAATAGCCGCCACCAATGTTGAGCGGCTGCAGCGGGCGATGGCCAAATCCTATGAGCAATTGCGGCAATCACATATAGATGATTACACGGCATTATTCAATCGTGTGGAACTAAAGCTTGGCGCTACCGAGGCGGCAGAACGGATGCCGACCGACCGGCGAATCGCCGAGTTTGGGGCGAAGGATGCGGGGCTCGTGGAACTGCTGTTTCAATATGGCAGGTACTTGCTGATCGCAAGCTCGCGTGCCGGGTCGCAACCCGCTAACCTGCAGGGCATTTGGAACAAAGAGCTGCGCCCCCCATGGAGCAGCAATTGGACGTTGAACATTAATGCCGAGATGAACTATTGGCTGGCGGAAACTTGCCATTTATCCGAATGTCACGAGCCGCTTCTCGGGTACATACAGAATTTGTCCAACAACGGGCGGAAAACGGCCGAAGTGAATTACGGCTGCCGAGGCTGGGTCGCGCATCATAACGGAGACATCTGGTGCCAGTCAGCCCCTGTCGGGGACTATGGGCACGGCGATCCGGTGTGGGCGTTATGGCCGATGTCGGCAGCATGGCTGTGCCAGCACCTCTGGGAGCACTACGCGTTCACCAAGGATGAACGTTATCTTCGCGAACAGGCTTATCCGATTATGAGAGAAGCGGTACTTTTCTGCTTGGATTGGCTGCATACCGACGAAAACGGCCATTTGATCACGTCGCCTTCCACCTCGCCTGAGCATAAATTTGTGACTGCGGATGGGCAGAAGGCAGCGGTGAGTCAGGCGACGACGATGGATTTGTCGTTACTATGGGACTTGTTTACGAGTAGTATCGAGGCTTCGACCGTTCTTCACGTTGATGAGTCTTTGAGAGCTGAAATGGCAGCAGCACGCGAGAAACTGAAGCCGATGCAAACCGGCAAGTACGGCCAGCTCCAGGAATGGTCGGTGGATTGGGATGACGAGGATGTTCATCACCGTCATGTGTCTCACCTCTTCGGCATCTACCCTGGCCGTCAATTGACGCAATTGGAAACGCCGGAACTGTTTCAGGCGGCCAGAACTTCCTTGGAGCGGCGCGGTGATGGCGGGACGGGCTGGAGCCTGGCGTGGAAAATTTGTTTGTGGGCTCGTTTCCAGGACGGGAACCGAACGCTGCAGCTGATCTCCAATCTGCTTCAGCTGGTGAAGGAGGACGAGACGAACTATCATCGTGGTGGCGTCTACGCCAACTTGTTCGATGCGCACCCGCCTTTCCAAATCGACGGCAATTTTGGATTTACGGCCGGCGTTGCGGAGATGCTGGTTCAATCTCATGCCGGCGAAATTTCTCTGCTTCCGGCTTTGCCAGATGCATGGCCGAAGGGCTCTGTGAAGGGACTTCGAGCAAGAGGCGCGATGGGGGTAAGTCTATCGTGGGAGGGAGGCGTCCTTCAGGAAGCGGAAATTACAGCTCAATTCGGAGGAAGCTGCCGCATTCGCACGAAGGGAGATTTGCTCTCGATTGAATCGGAAGGCAAGCGTGTACCTTTTGAACATATGATGGACGGTGTCATCCGCTTCGATACGGAGGCAGGTAAAACATATACGCTGCGCAGCATATAAGTTCCCATAGTATAACGGCGGGTTCCATCCGGATCCGCCGTTTGATGTTTCCGCTGAGAAAAGTACCTGCCAGACGGAAGTGTACCTTGCTCATTTTCGGCAAATGTACGCCGTGTTTTGAGGTGTACCTTTACGTTAAAGGGGGAAATGTGGTCTTGTAGATATAGAAAGCGCTACCAAACAGGAGGGATTGTTCTGGATACCGTATCAGTCAGAGAAACGCGCGCTCCGAGTGTGACAAAAGCGAAGAAGTCCAGGCTGTGGATGGAAGCGAACAAGAGCTTTCGGAAACACTGGCAGTTCTACTTACTCATTATACCGGCAGTTCTTTATTTCATTATTTTTAAGTACATTCCGATGATGAACGCTGTCATCGCCTTCAAGGATTATAGCGTCGTCAAAGGGATTTGGCACAGTCCTTGGGCCGGGTTCAAGCATTTCCATCTGTTCTTCAACAACCCGCAATTCTGGATGCTGATGAAGAACACGCTATTCCTTAGTTTGTATCAAATCGCAATTGGGTTCCCTATTCCGATTTTGCTGGCTCTGGCATTGAATGAGACCCGAAACGGCATTTTCAAAAGAACGGTGCAACTCGTCACTTATGCGCCTTACTTTATTTCAACGGTTGTTATGGTTTCCATGATTATGCTGCTTCTCTCCCCGAGACTAGGCGTGATCAATATCATCTTACAAAGCTTCGGCATGGAATCGATCAACTTTCTCGGTATCCCCAGCATGTTCCGAAGTGTCTATGTTTGGTCTGACGTCTGGCAGGGGGCGGGTTACTCGGCGGTCATTTATTTAGCGGCGCTTGCCGGGGTAGACCCATCGCTCTACGAAGCGGCGAAGGTCGACGGGGCTTCCCGAATTCAGAAAATTATTCATATCGATATTCCCGGCATTATGCCGACAGCTGTTATCATTTTGATTTTAAGTGTAGGGAACATCATGTCCGTTGGGTTTGAAAAAATTTATTTGCTGCAAAATCCCCTTAATCTCGAAACGGCAGAAATTATCGCTACTTATGTGTATAAGATCGGATTATTGAACGCGAATTTCAGTTTCGCTACGGCGGTCGGCTTGTTCAACTCCGTAATTAACTTGATTCTGCTACTGCTGGTTAATGCGGTTGCCAAACGAATTTCTAGTACAAGTCTTTGGTAAAAGAAAGGAGAGGAAGCGCCAAATGATCAAGCTGGGTCGCGGTATTCGCGAATCGACAGGGGACCGGGTGTTCCTCACGGGCGTCTATATATTGCTGGGGATCGCGCTAGTCGCAGTTCTTTATCCGTTGGTGTTCATTGTCAGCTCATCGTTAAGCAGCCCGCTCGCAGTTTCATCGGGGCGAGTTTGGTTATGGCCGGTGGATCTCACGTTCGTCGGATATAAAGTGGTTTTGAGCAACCCGCAAGTGCTGCAGGGCTACGGGAACTCGCTGTTTTACGCCTTCACGGGCACCTTGATAAGCGTCATGCTCACGGTTATTTTGGCCTATCCGCTATCCCGAAGGACATTTTTTGGCCGTAATGCGCTTATGATGTTCATCACGTTCACGATGCTGTTCTCAGGCGGTTTAATCCCAACGTATTTAGTGGTCAAACAGCTCGGGATGCTTGATACAAGATGGGCACTGCTTATCCCGCAAGCGATCTGGGTATGGCAAATTATTATCGCTAGGACGTTTTTTCAGTCATCCATTCCTGAAGAACTGGCGGAAGCAAGCGAAATGGATGGCTGCAGCGATTTGCGTTTTCTATGGAGCGTTGTGCTCCCTCTGTCCAAACCGATCATCGCCGTACTGATTTTGATGTATGCGATCGGGCAGTGGAACGCTTACTTTGATGCCTTGATTTACTTAAAAACACAAAGCCTCTACCCCTTGCAGTTAATCCTTCGCAGTATTCTCATTCTGAATTCAGCGGCCTCCAGCAACATTGATGCGGCAGAACAGTTGAGAAGACAGCAGTTTGCCGATTTAACCAAATATTCGCTTATTGTCATAGCAAGCTTACCTGTTCTAATGATTTATCCTTTCGTGCAGCGGTACTTCGTAAAAGGAATGCTGATTGGCTCCGTGAAGGGATAAGTAACACCTATTAGAGGGGGTGATGCTACCGAAATTAACGAATTTCAAACGGAGATGGGCTGTATAAATTGATAAACAAGCACATGCAGGGGTTACCATTTGACAATGAAAGGGAGAGGGCGCATTTGAAAAAAACGGTTTCAACATTATGGATAATGCTGCTTACGATCAGTCTCGTTCTTACAGCTTGTACATCCCCAACTGCTTCTGATACGAGTACGCCGGCCGCCACGGGTGGAGCGAAAACATCGGAGGGCACGGGCGCTCCGGTTCCGATCAAAATTTTTGCGCAACAGGATGCGAATACCGATCTGGCGACAAACAGCTTTTCGAAATTCGCGGAGCAGAAATTTAATATTAAGTTTTCATGGCAGACGGTTCCGTTCGACGGAGCGGCCGAGAAAAGACAGATTTCATTGGCTAGCGGCGATTACCCTGATTTGTATATGCTGATTCCGTGGGTTGATAAATTTTCACAAACAGATATTCTTCGGTACTCCCAGCAGGGTGTGATTCTCCCGCTAGACGATCTCATTAACCAATATGCGCCGAATGTCAAAGCGGCTTTGGACAAATATCCTTACTTCAAGGCGATGAACACAGCTCCTGACGGCAAAATATACGGGTTAACGCAATTGGTCGAATGTTACCACTGCTCGTATCCGAATAAAATGTGGATCAATTCGTCATGGCTGAAGAAGCTGAATTTGCAAATGCCAAAAACAATGGATGACTACAAGAAAGTCTTGGAAGCGTTCAAGACGAAGGATCCGAACGGCAACGGCAAAGCGGATGAAGTACCGCTTAGCGGATCCATTGAGGACTATGGGGTTCACATCATTCCTTACTTTATGAACGGCTATATCTATGACGACGATAAAACCTATCTCCTGCTGAACAATGGCAAAGTGGATGTAGCAGCTAACAAAGAAGAATGGAAGCAAGGTTTGCAGTTCGTGAAGTCCATGTATGACGGCGGCTTAATTGATAAAGGGGCATTTACGCAAAATGCTACAGCTTACAAGAAAATCGGCGACAATGCGGATGCGCAAATTTTGGGCGCTGGCGCAGCTATGCACCCGTACATTTTCGTCACGGGCGGATCAGATAATTCCAAAACGTATGACGCCGTACCGCCACTGCAAGGACCGAATGGCGCTTTTGCGACTTATAATTACCCGAGTGACCCCGGCGCTACTTTCGTACTGACGAATAAAGCAAGCAAAGAGGCGCAAATCGCCGCTATTAAACTAGTCGATTATATGTTTACGCAGGAAGGCCAAATTCGCGGTCACTTCGGCGAGGAGGGCAAAGACTGGAGAAAACCGAAGGACGGCGATTCTCCAGTAGAGAAGTCAGCGACTCCTCTTTTGGCGACAATTCCAACGCCGACGGGGGAAACTCCGCACAACTCGGCTTGGGGCGCGATGGCGCAATATTTCCAACCGAAGGAGTTCCGGGACAGCTGGGTTGCGGCTACCGATATTTATGACACGACGGGCTATGAGCGCAGATTGCAGGAAGCTACCCATCTCTATGACGGCAAGCAGCCCAAAGACGTGTTCCCGCACTGGGCGATCTGGATTGACCCGTCTACGGCGGACGAAGCGGCCATGCTCAAGACGAACATTAAGAACTACATCGATCAGAATTCGCTGCAGTTCGTCACAGGCGCCAAGGATTTGAACAAGGATTGGGATACGTATGTAGCCGGTTTAAATAAGTTAAATCTAAAGCGTTACATTGAAATTATGCAGCAATCTTACGATAAATCGTTCAAAAAGTAACGGGGCAAGCGGCGTTGGTCCTGTACGGCCCGGGCGGTCGTACAGGATTTTTTACGCTGCCGCACGTAGGAAATGGAGCGGGTAACCATGCATACAAGCGAACAAGCGAAGCGGCATCCAATTGGCTATGAGAAGCCGGCGCCGGATTTTTTCGAAGGCGCATTGATGGGGAACGGCGGTCTAGGCGCCGTTGTCACAACTCGTCCAGATGCGGTTGTCATCCATTTTGGGCATAACAATGTGTGGGACATCCGGATTGCAGAGGATAATCAAGACAAGATCGGGACTTTTCAAGAGGTGTTCGATCAATTGAAGCAAATTCCCAAGGAATTAAATTCGTTTCAAGAGAACGAATGGTATCGCGAATATTGCGACATGACACAGGAAAATTACCGCAAGCCGTACCCCCGGCCAATGCCGTGCGGCTCCTTGCTGCTTGGTTATGACCGGCGCAAGGCGGAGGTGCTGGGTCATAAAGTACATATTCATAACGGACTTTGCGAAGTTTACTTCAAAGTGGAAGCGGGGACTGCCACGCTGCAATTGTTCATCGAGCCTGAGGCCGATCGGATGTGGATGAAGCTCATATCGCCGGAAGGCGCCATCGGGGCACTGTTCGACAGGGTGAAGCTCATTCCCGATCCGGATACGCCCAAGGAGCTGCCGCTCGCGGAAAAGACGGTAGATGCCGAGTTGAGGCAGCTTGGCTTCAGGCAGACTCTCCCTAATAGGCCAGAGGGGAATGAGCGTCATCCCAAGGACAGAGCGTTTCGCTTAGATGTCCGGGTAGCCGAAGACATCTTGGCAGCGGAAACCAAAGGCGGGGTACAGGCTGCATTGCTCCAGTCTGCGCCGTTCCTAGCTTATGTGGAGCTATCAGAAGGAGAGGATGTCTCTGTTGCGGCGGGGCTGCAGGAGCTGGAGGCGCCTACGGAGCAAGGGGCTGCCGCTGCCTTCACTGCTTGCGAGCAGAGTTGGAAGTCTTATTGGAACTGCTCGGGCGTGAGCCTTGGCGATGAATTCCTGGAGCGGATCTGGTACTGGAATTTATACTTCTATCACTGCTCCGTCAAACCCGAAGCCACCTGTCCCGGCTTGTTCGCCAATTGGAGCTACCGCTCCATCGGGTCGGAGTGGCATGGCGACTACCATATGAATTACAATACGCAGCAGCCGTTCTGGCTTGCCTTCTCCAGCAACCATGTCGATAAGCATCTGGCTTATGTCAACATGGTGGATCATATTCTCCCGGTGAGCCGTAAATGGGCGGCTGAATACTACAGCATGCGGGGAGCCTACTATCCGCACTCCGCTTACCCTGTCGAAATGAACATCATGCCCTATCCGGTTCCGCACTGGGGCTGGGAAGTGTGTGAAACGCCGTGGACAGTGCAGAGCCTGTGGTGGCATTACCTGTACACGATGGATCGGGATTTCCTGGCGAATCGAGCGTTTGTGCCGATGAAGGAAGCCGTTCTGTTTCTGGTTGATTACATGATAAGACCGGATACGCACGGCGAGGCGTGGGGGGATGATCGCTATCATATTTTCCCGACGGTCGTTCCCGAGCTGTACGAGTTGACACCGGGATTTACCAAAAATTACGACTGCCTCGTGGATCTGACGCTGACCAAATTTGTGTTTCATGCGTTTATAACGGCTTGTGAAACACTCGGTATTGAGCAGGAAGAGGAGGAGCTGCTGGACAGTGTTCGGGAGATTTTAAGCAAATTCCCGGAATATGCAACCGCTGAATCCCAGCGTGGCACTGTATTCGTGTCCGTTCCCGGCGAGGACGCCGAAGTCGTCTATAACACGCCGAACGGCATTATGACGATATTCCCGGGCGAGGAGCATGGGCTTCACTCCACAGGCGAACAGTACCAAATTGCCCTTAATTCCTACCTGAATCATCGGAACGAAGGCGGCAACGAACTTGTTTTTTACCATCTTGCCGGAGCTCGAATGGGGATTCTGGATCTGGAAAAGTTCAAACGGCAAATCACTTACTGCCTGCTGCCTAACGGTACGTGCACCGACCGTGTCTTACTGTCAGGGGGGAGGTACAACGATACGCTGAGTTTTGATTTTATGAGCCGAGTTGGCATTTGGTTCGAGAACTTCGCGCTGCCAGTAGTTATCAATGAATGCTTGCTGCAAAGTTATACTGGCATTCTTCGGTTGTTCCCGAACTGGCCTGGCGAGCAGGATGCCGAATTTGCCACTTTGAGGGCAGTTGGGGCTTTTCTGGTTAGCGCATCAATTTCCGCCGGCGAAGTGCAGTGGGTGGACATTGTAAGCGAGGCCGGCGCCGAGCTGAAGTTGTATAATCCATGGAAGCACGGAGCCGTGTGCAAGCAAGTTAGCGGAGATAGGATCGTCCGCGAAGAGGTGATCCGGCTGTCTACCTCCCCGGGGGAGAGAATCCGGTTGGTTAGAGCTAGCGCTCAAGTGGCGGCGAACTGAGTTTATAGGGAGTAACTGCTTGATCACTGGGCCGAAAGGCAGGAGATCAAGCGTTTTTTTGTTATTAGCACTCTTATTTTTGCGCGCTGGCTGATGATGCATATGGAGAGGAACACTGGTACGCTATGTTAGCTAAAAGGGGAGATTGGGTTGATCAACGGGAACAACGATCCCTTATTTTTCTTATTTCCCCCGAAATGGAGGATATTGGGGCAAATAAGGCCTTGTAGTTCCCACTATCTCCTGAAAGTGCTGATTTTCCTCAAATAGCGCCCTGTAGTTCCCTATCGCGCATGATATGCAATCGCACGTTTGGCTGCATCGCACCGTCCGATCTGAATGAGCAGCACAAGTTGTATACTCAGAAAGTTACCTCAACGTAACTAACTTAAATTTTTGATATTATGTGAGAAACTTTTCACTACTTATATTCTTTAATCAACTATTGATATAATAGTAGAGCCTGAAATTGAAAATATGAGGAGGATGAAATGAGATGAAATATCGTAAATTAGGGCTTTCGGGATTAAAGGTCAGTGAGATTAGCTTGGGAAGCTGGTTGACATATGGCGGCTACGTTGAACGTGAGAATGCAGTCAATTCCATTCATAAAGCTTATGAATTGGGGATTAATTTTTTTGATACAGCCAATGTGTATGAACGTGGAGAAGCGGAGAAGGTCGTAGGTGAGGTTTTGAAGGCGTATCCGCGTCATTCCTATGTGCTGGCTACCAAGGTATTCGGTTCTATGGGGGACGGGCCTAATGATAGAGGACTCTCTCGAAAACATATTTTTGAACAGCTGCATGCGAGTTTAAAGCGGCTTGATACGGATTATGTGGATGTGTATTACTGCCACCGCTATGATAAGGAAACGCCAATCGAGGAAACTCTGCGGGCACTGGATGATCTCGTTACACAAGGCAAAGTCCTCTATGTCGGCGTGAGCGAATGGACAGCAGCCCAAATGGCTCAAGCATTAGCCGTAGCCGATAAGTATTTGCTGGATAGAATCATCGTAAACCAGCCTATCTATAACCTTTTTAATCGGTATATCGAGAAAGAAGTTATTCCGCTAGGTGAGCAGCAGGGGATTGGTCAGGTTGTATTCTCTCCATTAGCGCAAGGCTTGCTGACAGGGAAATACAAGTCTGTTTCCGATATTCCTCAAGATAGCAGAGCGGCGAAGCTGGATAATTTCCGAAAAGGACTGACGGAGGAAAACATTGCCAAGGTACAACAGCTTGAAGCGGTTGCCTCAGAGCTGAACATTTCCATCGGGAACTTAGCCCTCGCTTGGATCCTGCGTCAGCCTAATGTGGCTAGTGCCTTAGTAGGTGCAAGCCGTCCTGAACAGGTTGAAGACAATGTGAAAGCTTCGGATATTACATTATCTGCTGACGTTCTAGAACGCGTAGAGGCGATAATGACTAAATCTTAATTCTCTGCAAAGGAGACCAGCAATCATGGAAAAGCGGCTTTATGGAAAGACTGGCATGCAAGTTAGTGTTCTGGGCTTTGGCGGCGCAGAAATTGGCTTTTCGGGTGCTACACCGGAAACCGTGGATCAGCTTTTGGGCAGTGCTCTGGATGCCGGTCTCAACGTGATTGATACAGCCGAATGCTATAACATCAGCGAAGAATTAATCGGCAAAACGGTCTCGCATCGGCGGGACGATTACTATTTATTCACCAAATGCGGCCATGCAGCGGGATTTGATCTCCCTGATTGGGACCCGAAGCTGCTGGAACAGAGCATAGACCGCAGCTTAAAGCGTTTGAATACGGACTATGTGGATGTCATCCATCTGCATAGCTGCTCGGAAGAAATACTTCGGCGCGGCGACGTTATTGAAGTTTTGCTGCGCGCGAAGGAACAAGGGAAGACGCGTTTCATCGGTTACAGCGGCGATCATAAAGCTGCCCTGTATGCGGTTCAGTCAGGCTTATTCGATTCGTTAGAGACCTCCATCAATATTGCGGATCAAGAAGCAATTGAACTAACGATCCCGGAAGCGATTCATAGAGGCATGGGTGTAGTTGTCAAACGCCCGATTGCCAATGCAGCTTGGAAAACTGGACAGAAACCGACAAGTAGCTATCATCATACCTATTGGGATCGGCTGCAGCAGCTGAAATACGATTTTCTGCAGGCAGAGCTGAACGAATCTGTTGAAATTGCTCTGCGGTTCACGCTATCGGTACCAGGTGTCCATACTGCCATTGTCGGCACAACGAACCCTGATCGCTGGTTGGAAAATGCGAAGCTGCTTGAACAAGGCAATCTTTCCAAAGCAGCTTTCGAGGCTATCCGCGCGAAGTGGCTGGAACTGGCTAAGGACGATTGGATCGGGCAAGGTTAAGTGGAAAAGTGCGCCAAAAAAGAGAAAGCCTGCATCTAGGCTTTCTCTTTTTTGTGCATCCTCACACGATACTATTTCTTTTTGCAGTATCCTCATCAGACTCCATGCCCGCAGGCGTCTCATATCTAGCCAAAGCTCTTTGTGCCGACTCCAACATCCTCTTTTGCAAATGCTCGCCCTGTGTGACGCGCACTCGCTTGCCCAAAAAGCGAAGCTTGCTAAGCACGTATTCGGCTTCATTGTTTAAATACTTTAACTGGATCGTATAAGTACCTTCGATTTCGTCATAGTCGACCTGCTTCTCGAAGCAGGAGAAGGCATACAGAATCCGCGACAGTTCTCGATTGTATTCCTTCAGGACGACGATGGTTGCGTGAATATGCCGTTTTTGCAGCAGCTTTTCAATTTGGAACCGGACTTGGGCGGCCCGCTCGGGGGAAAACGGCAAATCATAAACAGCTTCAATGCTGTCGAGCTTCGTACTCATCATCGCACGGTGTCTGAGATGAAACCACAGCAAGTACCAATCTTTTTTGACTTGAGAATATTCTAGTTTATACGGAAAGGCCATTTCATTGGTAAACGTACGCTCATCCTTCACACGGTACGTGATCCTGACAGCGCCTTGTCGTGTAATTACCCTGCGCAGTGTACGCAGCATCGGATGAAACACATGCTTCTCTTTACTTCGGGCTTTCTCCGTAAACGCTTCGGATAAGTCCAAAGCTGTTTCTGTATCCAATACCTTCTGAAGCTTATCCAAAGCAGCCGGTGTGAAGGCATGCGGGGCAGCAGGATGGCTCAGCATCGTTTTTAACCAGGATTTCTCCAGAGAAGTAATCATGAGGGTACCGGAATTTTCCAACCGGGTTATCATGTCATAGTTAAAAATTTTCTCGAACAGGTTCATAATACTCCGCAAGCTCCTTCCACTCTGCAATCATTTCCTTCCGGAATCCGCGAGGTTCCAACACCTCACAACTTGAGCCGAAGCTTCGAATCCATGGCTTTATTTCGGTGGTGCCATTAACGGTGATCTCGTAAACGAATGAATCTTCGTTTTCCTCCGTAATTTCTCCCCACTGACCCTGAAGATGAACGCGGTCTTTGATGAAATTAGGTCCAGAACGGGCCGGGTTATAAAATCTTGCTTTTACCGTAACCGCACGCCCCGTGTCAATGACCCAGCTTAGCTTGATTCGCTCATCCACTTCCATCTTCTTTTCCTCGAAAAAAGCGTTATCGACAGGATCGCCGTGCTCAATTTGTGTCATCCCTTCCATGCGGAATTTCCGGATGCCGTGCCGCGAGTCATGGGCCAGCAAATACCACCGCCCGTATTGGTGATCGTACACAATTTGCAGCGGCACCGCTTTCTGCAGCTTTCCTTCCATTTCCCGTTCGAATAACGGATTTGTATTTTTTGAGGAATAAGCTTGGTTATTTTTGGGGGAGAAGTAAAGGAACTGGACCTTGAGGCGCTGTGTGATCGCGGATAGCAATGTGGATAAGTGCGCTTCGTCCAAAATCCGTGAGTAATAGTGATATTTATAAAGAAACGGCTCTGTCCCTGCCGTTTCGTTGGAAGTGCCTGTTGTGCGGTTCATATGCTTTTTCAGTCCGTCACGCAGCAAATAGCCTTGCACCGACGGGACCTGCGTATTGGCCATAACATCAATAAAATCATATAGATCAAGGAGCTCATCCTGCGTAAGCTCGTAGATGAATGCATTATGTATGCGATAGCGGTAAGGGCGGGATCCGGATGCTTTCGTAATGACCCCGACTTCCTCTAAATATTTCAAGTCGTTTCGAATCGTTTTCTCATCAGGAAGGGAAGCATCGGTGGGGAGCTCTTTACTGCACACTTCAAGCAGTTGAGTCGCGGTCAAAGGCTGCTCATTTAGTGCGGCAAGCAGTGTAGAAATTCGTTGGCTTTCCGACTCTTTCAACGATTTGGCTCGAAATAAAAACAGCAGCATCGGGTCTGTTGAATCGAAATAACTGTAGCGCAGCATATCGGCGAATTCTTTCTTTTGTGTATCCGGCACTTGTTGATGCATCGCAGCGACGACTTCTTTCAGTCGCCGTATCGTCTTATCAAAGGTATGAACCGAGATTCCGAGTCTTTCGGCAAATTGCTGCCGGCTGTACGCTCCGCTTGTCAGAACGAACATCCGCAGAAACTGGATTTCTTTATCAAAGCTTTCCCTAGCCACATAATCCCCTCACTCTTCCTCTAACCTGATCTTATTGTAACAGGGGAACGAATAGGAGAAAATGGAAAACTTTTCACTTGTCGTCATACTTTCGCCATATTCGAAAATGACGACACACGGCAACTATCATCGTGAAAATAAGTATAACTAATCTTTCCGCCGCAGGATGATTGACGTGATGTGGGTTTGACTCGTATGATGTTTGTAAATGAATGGAAAGGAGGCCGACGATATGATTCGCAATCAAATTTCTATCCGTAACCTGACAATGCATATAGGCAACATACCATCGGTCTCGACCGGGTTTGTGACGAATACGTAAGTCCTCTGTGGAGTGACTTCGTTTAAATTTGACATGAAAAGCCGTAGACGATGCTGGTCTACGGCTTTTTTGCGTCCACATTTGGAAGAAAGGGTGAGTACGATGACTTTGGATCTAGAGCATATACATTCGCAGCTTCAACAAATTGAGCAAGAGGAGGGCGTCCGAATCCTGTATGCCTGTGAGTCAGGCAGCAGGGCATGGGGATTTCCCTCCAAGGATAGTGATTATGATGTGAGGTTCATCTATGTAAGACCGGTGGATTGGTACTTGTCCATTTTTGAGAAACGGGATGTCATTGAGCGTCCGATCAGCGATCTACTCGACATCAACGGGTGGGATTTGAAGAAGGCGCTGAATCTGTTTCGTAAATCGAATCCGCCATTGCTGGAGTGGCTGCAATCGCCGATCCCGTATTTGGAGAAGTATCGTATAACGGAGACAATCCGTCAGCTCTCTCCGATCTCCTTTTCCCCGCGATCAAGCATGTATCACTACCTGCATATGGCCAAAGGGAATTTTCGGGAATATTTGCAAGGCGATGTTGTCAAAATCAAGAAATATTTCTATGTGCTGCGCCCGATACTTGCCTGCGAGTGGATTGAGAGACACGGCAGTATGCCGCCGATGGAATTTGAAAAGCTTGTGGAGGAAGTGCTCCCAAACTCGAAATTAAAGCAAGAAATATACACATTGTTGACTCGGAAAAAGGCCGGTGTCGAATTCGACTTAGAGCCGAAAGTATCGGTGATTAACGATTATTTAGAGCGGCAAATCGCTTATTTTGAAGAAACCGCCAAACACATTTCGGTCTCTGGCGAGCAGCAGGATCAAGAATTAGATGCTCTGTTCCGAGAGGCACTGAAGGAGGTTTGGGGTTCATAGAGAGGATAAACAAGAATGAAAGAAAATTATGTACAGCAGGTTCAGCTCCCTTCTGGGGTTGTCCATGTCTATGCAGCGCCTGAGCTGTTTAAAGTGTTAGATTATCAAGTGTTTCAGATGGCTAACAACAATTTGCAGATCCCGAATCAGAAATATATGAGCTATACGCCGGACGTACACGTAGGTGTCGGCACTTGCATTGGCACAACCGCCGCGTGGTATACCCATGATGGGTATGTGTCGCCATCGATCGTCGGCAGCGATATCGGCTGCGGGATGAGGGTGCATATGACGAATGTGCACAAGGATGAGCTGAAAGATGTAAATCTGCGGCGCAAGCTCGTGAAGACGATCGAGAAATACTTGCCTGTGGAGGATCACGCACGAGGTCATTTCTCGGATGTTCGTCTGGAGCATATCGTGACCAAAGGTCTGCACGGCTTGCCGAAAAAGTATATACCGGACGGCTATACGCCTAGGAAGGCGACGTCCCTTACTCATGTTGAGTGCAGCAAATTTACATTGGATGAAAATGTGTTGAACCGCTTTCCCAATGCGGTGTGGCATCGCTCGCATCGTCAGCTCGGCACACTGGGGAATGGGAATCATTTTGCAGAGATTCAGTCCATAGAAATCGCCGAAGAAAACCGCGAGGTAGCGGAAGCTTGGGGGCTGTTCGACGGTCAAGTTATCGTCATGATCCATTCCGGATCACGCGCGTGGGGCGGCTCCGTCAGCCAAGTGTGCAGCAGCGAGATGTCGAAGGTCATGCGAATGCTTGGATTAGGAACCGCTGATCCTAAGCTGGTCTTTGCTCCACTGGGGCATGAGGCTGCGCAGTCCTACGTCAATTTGATGTACTCGGCGCTTAATTATGCCGTTGTAAATCGACATCTCATCGCATATGCCATTCGTGAGGCCGGCAAGGATGTGTTCGGGTCGAAGTTTGAAATGACGACCTTGTACGATCTCATGCATAACTACGCCTGGGAGGAAAAGCATGAGGGCGAGTCTTATTTTGTGCATCGCAAAGGGGCGACGCGGTCGCTTCCTGCAGGGCACCCGGATAATCCGCAGCCCTATATGAACACCGGTCATCCGGCACTGATACCGGGTTCGATGGGGACGGCATCCTATATCATGGTTGGAGCGCCGGGCGGCCAAGCCAACTTTCACTCCATCTGCCATGGCGCAGGCCGTATCCGTTCGCGCAGTGCAACGAAAAGGCTGATTACGCTTAGTGAATTTGCCGCCTCGATGCGCGTAGGGACTGAAGAGGAAATCGTAGTCAACCAAAAGTCGCTAGAATCTATCCTCGATGAATCCCCGCAAGCCTACAAAGATGTCGATCAAATTATAGAGAGTGTTGTCGGAGCAGGTTTGGCTCAGGTAGTTGCGAAGTGCAGGCCCATGGCGACAGTAAAAGGTGCCAAATGAAAATGGAACACAGGATGAAAATAGAGAGAGAGCCTGCAGCGGCTGTATCCGTCCCGAATAGGGCAGGTAGCGGTTCGCTCACCGCGTACGGGGATTATGCTTATGTTTTGGAACGCATTCTTAGCGTGTTTATATGGGCAGCAGTTTGAGCCGTATGTGAGCGATGATGGGAAAGAAGAATACTGGGAGCTGCTGGAACACGATGTGAAAACGCGGTCCCCTCAGGTTCTGCATGTGACCAAAATCTTCGATCACATGGAGTCACGTGCATTCGGAATGGAAGGAGATAGCGAAATATCGGCTTACCGTACATTTCCGACTTTACGGAATAACGTCTTCGCCTATCCGGAATGGGGAATCGCTCTTGCTCGGGTACCCATTTTTCGAATGCATGGGATCGGTGCTGAGGATTTTGTTTTTGCTGTGGATGACGCCAGTCTCCGGCGTTTTTTAGAGCTGGCGCGGCAGCGCCGAAGAGATTTGGATCGGCGGCAGGTGACGATTTTTACAGACGGACCCCATGGTATGGAAAAAGAATTGGCTCCCATTACTCGCATGGTCGACCGCGTAGAAGTCATTATGAAGGATGATGTGAAGCGGGATATTTATAGGTCCATCGATCAGTTTTTCGACGAAGACCGTACCTTTTTCAAGGAATATCAGCTTCCTTACAAAAGAGGTATCCTGCTCTACGGGAAGCCGGGCAACGGAAAAACAACGCTCGTCAAATCTATTGCCGGCAGTGTGAAGGCACCGGTCGCTTACTGGCAAATTACAGAGAATACGTGCAGCGATTCTATACAAGAGGTTCTTCAAGCAGCGGCGAACTTGGCGCCTATGATTCTTGTAATCGAGGACATTGACGCGATGCCTCAACGGGCAAGGTCTTATTTTTTAAACATTTTGGATGGCGCGACTTCGAAAGAGGGTATTTTTCTAATTGGAACAACCAATTATCCCGAACAAATTGATCCAGCGTTAATGAATCGGGCGGGGCGTTTTGACCGAGCTTATGAAATCAAGCTTCCTGACGTTGCGCTTAGGCAGACTTATTTGGAGCAAAAAGGATTCGGAAAACTGTTGAGCGATGACTTGATACGGGTTACGGCGAAGCAAACGGAAGGATTTACTTTCGCCCAGTTAAATGAGTTGTACGCAGCGGCTGCGCTTCAGTGGCATTATGAGCAGAGTGTGGACATAGAGAAGCTGGTGAAGTCAATGAAATCGGATCTGCATAAGGGGCAGACGATGTCGTGGCTGAAGGAAGATTCGGAGGTTAGGGTTGGGTTTGTGGTTAATTGAGATGAGGATAGATGGAAGGATGTGAGTCAAATGGTATCTAATAACATGCAAACAAGCTTAAGTAAGTTGATGAGCAAAATATTGCGGCATTCACCGGAAAAGTTCGGGCTGCTACTCGATTCTGTTGATGGATCTTGCGCAGTTGCAGATTTATTGGATGTTCTTCGTGCTCAGACCAAGTGGTCCGAGCTTAGTGTGAGTGATATGGAAGAGGTTGTAGAGCGCTGTGAAAAGCAGCGCTTTGAAATAATTGGCGATCGCATCAGGGCCAGGTACGGGCATAGCCATGATAAAGTCAGCTATCCAAGCGGGGTTCCGCCTATGGTGCTCTATCATGGTACGAATGTGCAGGCTGCGCCAAAGATTTTGAATCAAGGACTGCACCGCATGCAGCGTCAATATGTGCATTTGTCTGAAGGGCTTCATTTCGCCACACTTGCAGGTAAACGTAGAGGTGAGCTTATCATTTTGAGCATTGATACGGCAAAAGCTTTAAGCGCGGGGATTAAGTTTTATTATGCAGGCAATGAAGTATGGCTTGCAGACACCGTTCCTGCGGAATTTTGCAGCCTTTATGAGGCTGGGGGGGCGAACAGAAGTGAATCGGCAACTGATTGACATTGGCGTTAATTTGATGCATCGATCTTTTGAACGGGATCGGGATGAGGTCGTTGGAAGATCCGTTGAGGCTGGTGTATCGCCTCTTGTTCTGACGGGCACCAGCGAGCGGAACAGCGATGCGGCTGCGCGATATGCGGCGAAATTCCCAGGGCAGCTGTTCACGACAGCCGGTGTCCATCCACACGATACGCGGAATTGCACATCGCGAACGCGGGATACTTTGAGACGATTAGCCAAGATGTCTCAGGTTGTGGCCATTGGCGAATGCGGGTTGGATTACAATCGCGATTTTTCGCCTCGTGATGTGCAGCGCACTTGGTTCGAGGAACAAATTCAGCTGGCTTGCGAGCTGGAAATGCCTCTTTTTCTGCACGAGCGAGAAGCGCATCCTGATTTCGTGCGAATTTTGAAGCCTTACTTGGGAACAGGGAAAAGCAAGGCCGTTGTCCATTGTTTTACGGGGACATTGCAGGAGCTTGATGTCTATCTGCAATTAGGGCTGTATATCGGAATCACTGGCTGGATCTGCGATGAACGTAGGGGCAAACATCTGCGCGAGCTAGTGAAGCGGATTCCGTTGGAGCGTCTGATGCTGGAAACCGATGCCCCTTTTCTGACACCGCGTGATTTACCCGTTAAGCCGCAGGATGGCCGGAATGAGCCGGTGTTCCTTCCTCATGTGGCAGCCACCGTTGCTCATTGTTTAGGTAAAACGGTGGAGGAGGTTGCGGAAGCAACGACGCGTACGGCGAGGGAGTTTTTTGGGCTGCGATGAGCTGGAAGGAGCTTCAGTGAGCTGCGATGAGCTTCATTGAGGCAAGGCCGCGCAGGCTGGGGCTCCCTTGAGCTGAAGGCGAGCCCAAGGGAACTACTGGGCGCTATTTCGGAGAAAAGCGCTCATTTTGCCACTTAGAGGGAACGTTGTTCCTCTATTTGTCTGTTTTGAGCGGGAAACGGGGCTTGGCGAGCAAATAAGGCCCTGTAGTTCCGTCTGGATCTGGAAACTAGCTGATTGTGGCGAAATAGCGGCCTCAGTTTTCCCTTATTCTGAAAGGTGGCACCCCGCTGCCTCGCCACCCAGCACTCTGCACCTTGCACCCTGAACAGTGCCACCCCGCCACCCAGCACCCTGCGACCCAGTACCCCGCCACCCCCTCCTCAATCCCAAAAAAGGAGCTCATAGAGCTCTCTTTTTGCTTTATGTGCACTTTTCATATTCTCGTTCTATTCAAGAAGGAAAAGCCATACCCATGAAAAAGGAAATTCAGGGACTGTGTGGAAACAGTTTGTATAACCAAGTTATGAGGGGTATAAGATGAATTATTTAACGGAAGCGTATGTCGATAGTTTGGCGCTCAACAGCAGTGCAATCAAAAATGGCAAGGATTTGGTGAAGAAAAACAGTTTTCCGCTTCTTTGTCAGTCAGAGGACGGGACAATCATCTTTGGGGAGTGTAAAGGTAGCGGTAAGGATCCGTATCGCTGTTCGGTCGATGGGCAGAAAGAAGGAAGTCCCGTTTTCCGCTGCACTTGCCCGAGCCGGCAGTTTCCATGCAAGCACAATCTCGGTTTGATGTATGCATTTACCTCAGGAAAAACATTTGTCACGGCTCCAGTTCCCCAGGATATTGTGGACAAAAGGGAGAAAGCAGAGAAACGGGAAGAGAAGAAGAAAGAAGCTGCGGATTCTGATGCTGGGATCAGCATTGCGGAGAAGCTCATCCTGCAGCTTGTCACGTCGGGACTTGGCAGCTTGGACAAAAAAGCGCTGCAAACCGCGGACGAGCAAGCGAAGCAGCTAGGCAATTACTATATTCCGGGAATTCAAGCGGCCCTGAGAGGTGTGACGCTGCAATTTCGCGCTGATGATACTCGCGAAGCCCTATATCCCATCGTTATCGAGCAGCTCACTACCCTGCAATCACTGATCAAGAAAAGCAGGGAATACCTGAACAGCAGACTGGAAAATCCAGATCTTCCAATCGATTCGGAATCGACAGTAGAGGAGTGGATTGGGCATGCTTGGCAAATCGCAGAGCTGCGAGAGCAAGGTCGGGTTCGGAGGGATGCGGAACTGCTGCAGCTTGCTTTCCGGTCCTATTCGGATCAGGCGAGGGGGGAGTTCATCGATGAGGGATACTGGTCCGATCTCCATAACGGACAAATCCACCTTACAAGAACCTATCGCCCCTTCCGAGCTGCGAAACACATTCGTGAAGAGGATTCCATCTTTCAAGTCGTGCAAGCAAGTGAGCTTGCGCAATACCCTGGCGAGCTGAACACAAGGGTGCGTTGGGAGGAAGCGACGTTCCGCGAGGCTAACCCGTCCGATTTTCAAAAAGTCATCGCCACAGCCCACAGATCATTCCCAGAAGTCATCAAGCAGGTGAAGAACTTGATCAAAAATCCGCTTTCTGACAAGCATCCGGTCGCGCTGCTGCATTTTGCGGAAATGAAAAAGACGAGTGCGTCTTATGTTCTTTTAGATGAACAAGGTAAGCAGCTTCCTCTTGCGGACATTGCGCATCTCAGTGAGGCTACGACCTCGTTGCTGCCGATGCTGCACAAGGGGCTGCTGCAAAATCAGGCATTGTTGGTTATGTTTGAGCACAATTGGAAGCAGAACAGGCTTGAGGCGCAGCCTTTAAGCATTGTAACTGCCAATGAAGTCGTTCGATTGCTCTATTGATGAAAAGAATTAGGAGACGATTCCATGAGTATAGATGTACTGTTTGAACTGCAGCATGAGGTGCGTCGCTTGTTTATCGCGGGGAGCGGAATGGCGGCAGGCGATTTGCGATTGCAGAAAATGCTTCCTCAGCTGCAAAAGCTAGGCGAATCGGCGCCGGTTTTTACCCGGATGGCGCAGGCGGTTAGTCAAGTTTTGGAAGCGGAAACGAGCAGTTCAGCGGGGAAGCTGCTGGAGCTGGGCACGCTGTTAAATTCGGTGCTGTATACACAGGGGAAAACGGAAACGAAAGAGGATCTCGTCCCTGTAGAGGGAACGGAAATCGTACTTGCAACCTCCATTCCTTACCGCAAGCTGCAACCGCTAATTGAAGCGTTGACACAAAAGGGGCAGGGCAGAATGGAGCAGCTTCGGCTGGGATACGACGAGAAGTTATTTCATGATTTCCGCGTCATTCCTGCGGCTGTTTCTGCATTGGATGACAGCTATGCGGAAATTCCCGATTTTCTGCACCGCAAAGTACTGCCTGCACTGGGAACAGCAGCGCTTCCGGCGTTACAGCAGCAGCTTAAGCTGGATGGCGGCAAAGGTGACGCACGCCGTTTGGAACTTATTCATGCTTTACTCCCTGCTTCGGAGAAATTAGATCTTCTTCTTCAAGCGGCGGCAGGAACGGAAGTGCGCTCCATGGCGATTGAGCTTCTGGGCGATTATCCGGATCAAGAGGATTTTATGTTGGAGCAAGCTGACGATAAGAAAAAAGAGATCCGCAAAGCGGCTTTATTCGCTTTGTCACGTCTTGGAACCGAGCAAGCGATTGCTCGTTTATACAAAGCTCTCAATTCCAAGGATCAAGATATTGCTATTGAACCTATCCAAAATTGCAGAGCCAACGACCTGACACTCCGCATCATACGTCATGCAACTGAGACGCTGGAGCAAATTGTTCAGCGCACGAACATCGCGGATTCCGCACAGTTGTTGATGGCAGACATCCGCAGTTTACAAGGCAAGAGAGTGCCTGAGGTAGTAAATTTGCTGGAAACATTGCTGTCAACGCCTGGTTTTATCGTGCCTGAAACAGAAGCTGTTCAAGAGGCGGCTGCCGATCTTTTGCTTCAATTGGATTTGCCTGAGGCAAACCGTTTTGCGGTTATGCTTCATGAGGCCTTCAACCGCAAATTTATTGGGTATAGTTTGAGAGCAGCAATTAAAATCCTGCCTCCAGAGGATGTCTATGAACGATTTTGCCATGACTTGAAGGATAAAAAGCAGCCTGCAGCCAAGGAATTGCTGCGTGTTTTGCATGAAGTAACTCCCTCGCTGCATAACCAAGTACACGAGCATGTGACTTCGCCTGATTTTGGGGAATGGGACCCGAGATGGGTGCATCTGTTTGTCAAACTGGACGAGGAAGAGCTGGTATGCCGGTTCGCTCGGGAGCCTGACCCCAAAGTGACAGATTATCTCGTCAAAAAGTGCGAAGAACGGCCTAACTTTAACGCAACGAAAACGACGCATCTCCTGTTAATATTATTTCGGCAAAATTACGCGGATACGCCTAAGCTCCTCATGGATATCTTGGAGAAAGCCGGAAATAAGCAGTTTTATTACTTGGATCGTATTCAACTTACACTGCTGTCGCTGCTTCCAAGGTCCTATGCAGATAGGCTGAGTCAATTCGCTGAAGGATTATCCTATCAGGGGATGAAAACTCAATTGCTGGATATCGCAGAAACGATAGCGGCCAAGCCGGAACAAGCTAATCATTTAGAAACGGAAGAGAAGGGACAGGGATTATGGGGATGGATCAGAAGCAAGATGTCGTAAGATTACCTTCCGAAAGGCTATACCTGGAGGAGCTGGAAGCTTTAAAGAAATTGGATCAGGATGCGAAGCCAGCCGGATGGCAGCTTTCTCCGAAAGCTGTACTAACGTTCCTGACAGGCGGACAGGTAAAGGGTGTTCATATTACGCCCAAATACATTGGGAACAAAAGGCTTGTAGAAATGGCGATCGCGACACTTTTGACGGACCGGGCTCTCATGTTGATCGGGGAACCGGGGACGGCGAAGTCATGGCTTTCGGAAAATTTGACGGCAGCTATTACCGGGGATTCCAGTAAGGTGATTCAAGGAACAGCAGGGACCAGTGAGGAGCATATTCGATATTCTTGGAACTATGCAATGCTGCTGGCGCAAGGTCCTTCGGATACAGCCATTATCAAAAGCCCGATATTCCGGGCGATGGAAACCGGCGGAATCGCCCGTTTCGAAGAGATTTCACGCTGTGCGTCTGAGGTGCAGGACGCCTTGATCTCGATTCTATCGGAGAAGACGATCTCGATTCCGGAGCTAGGCAGAGAAGTATTCGCGGCCAGAGGCTTCTCCATCATCGCAACAGCGAACACGCGAGACCGTGGCGTGAACGAGATGTCTGCGGCTTTGAAGCGACGCTTCAACATCATTGTGCTTCCGTCACCTTCAGATATCGAGACGGAAGTGGAAATTGTCCGCAAGCGGGTTAGTGAAATATCCGCCAGCTATGAGCTGAAAGCAACGCTCCCGGACGAGGAGGCGGTGCGGAAGGTTGTGACGATTTTCCGCGAACTGCGCAGCGGAACGACGCTCGACGGCAAAGAGAAGGTGAAAGGGCCGAGCGGTGTCATTTCGACGGCTGAAGCGATCTCGCTGCTGACGGGCAGCATGGCGCTTGCGGGCAGCTTCGGCAGCGGCAAGATTACAGAAGAGGATATGGCGGCCGGGCTGCAGGGAGCGATTGTGAAGGATGAAGAGAAGGATCGTCTCGTTTGGAAGGAATATCTTGAAAATGTGATGAAAAAGCGGGGATCGACATGGAGAAATCTGTACTTCGCGTGCTCGGAGATGAACAACTAGCTCACAGTTCGGGGTTTCATGTTTTCGGTATACGGCATTTATCTCCTGCAGGTGCTTACCATCTCCTTGCTTTCTTGGATGACATCAAGCCGACAGCTGTGCTCGTCGAAGGGCCTAGCGACGCAAGCCCGTTTATCGAAGAGTTATCGTCGAGCGGAGTTGTCCCGCCGGTTGCTATTTTAGCGTACACGGATGGATTGCCCGTAAGAACCTTGTTGTATCCTTATGCCGCATACTCACCTGAGTATCAGGCTTTTCAATGGGCAAGCAGAAATGCTGCGCAGGCTGAGTTTATAGATTTGCCTTCTGAGCATGCGTTGGCCTTGTATGAGCAAAGGCAGAGCCAAATATTTTCCGCTGAAGATGCAAACGCCGGCGATTTTCGGACGTATGTCCGCGAGCAGAGGACACTTTATGAGCGGCTTGCTGAGTTGTCGGAAGAACCGGATTACGAGGCTTATTGGGAGCGGAATTTTGAGCATAATCTAGAGAAAGACGCCTACCGGCAAGGGATCTATCAATTTTCATTGCAAATGCGGGAGCTAACCGCTCGGCAGGAGATGAAGCTTGCACCGCAGGAAGCGGCTTACAATGAGATTCGGGAAGCGTACATGCGGCGTAAAATTCAAGAAACCATAGCATCCGGTCACGCCCCTGAGAAAATCGTCGTCGTTACAGGCGCACACCATGCATCCGCCATGGATTTTCGTTTCCCTGCCATGACGGACAAAGAGCTGAAAGGGCTGCCCAAAACGACAACGAAGCTTACGTTGATGCCTTATTCCTACTATAAGCTTTCGTCGCATTCTGGCTATGGGGCTGGGAATCAGGCTCCTGCCTATTTCGAACTCTTCTGGCAGTGTCTGCAAAAGGGGGATCTGAAGCGGCTCCCTGCTTTGTATTTTTCGCAGGCAGCCGCTCATCTCAGGGAGCACGGGACGCATAGATCTACAGCTTCGCTCATCGAGGCAGTAAGGCTGGCGGAGGCGCTAGCTGCTTTGCATGAGGGAAGTCAGCCAACGTGGAAAGATTTGCGGGACGCGGCGACAGTCTGTCTCGGTTATGGGGAGCGCTCGACTATTGCCGAAGCCTTGGCAAGAACGGATATCGGCACAGCTATCGGCAGGTTGCCCGAAGGCGTTAGTCAGACGCCGATTCAAGACGACCTGAACAGGGAGCTCAAGAGGCTTAAGCTTGAGAAGTATAAATCAACGGTAGCCGCAACGCTGGAGCTGGATTTGCGTGAAAACCGCAGGGTGAAATCAGAAGAAGCCGCGTTTCAGGATTTGAAGCGGTCTATTCTCTTACAGCGGCTGGAGCTGCTGGGCATTAGCTTTGCCAAGAAGCAAAGAGTGAACCAAGCCTCCGCTTCTTGGGCGGAGATGTGGGTGCTGCAATGGACGCCGGAAGCCGAAATCCAGGCAGTGGAGTCAACCCTGAAAGGGGAGACGATCGAGCTGGCGGCTGCTTTCGTGCTGAAGGAGCGGCTGGAGGAATGCCGCGATATTGCAGAAGCTTCGCGCATTATTCGGATCGCCTGTGATTGTGATTTGACAGAGCTGATGGCGCAAGCCAAATCCACGCTGCAAGGACTTGCTGTGGATGCGGGCAGCTTTGAGCAAGTAGCCCTATCTGCTTATGAGTTGTCGGTTTTGATCCGATATGGATCCATCCGCCGAATTGAAACAAGCAGCCTTATCCCGCTGCTCCAGCAGTTGTTCCTTAGAGGAACGCTGCTGCTCATGGACGCTTCCAGCTGCAACGATGATGCCGCTCATGGCGTAATTCATGCTATGCAATCGCTCCATACCATTGCCCAAGACGAGTTCGAAGTAGTGGATGACGGGTTGTGGTTTAGTAAACTTCAAGAGCTGGCTTCGCGCGATGACCGCAATGCGAAATTGTCGGGCCTCGCCTTCGCTATTTTGCTTGAGCGTAACGAAATTCCGGATGATCGTGTAGCGCAAGAAGTGTCTCGCCGGCTCTCACCGGGGATTCCTGTTGATCTTGGGGCAGGCTGGTTCGAAGGGATGTCAATGCGCAACCGCTATGCTTTGCTTTCGAGGGTGACGCTTTGGCAGCAGCTTGATGCGTATATCGGATCGCTGGACAAAGAGGCTTTCCATCGTTCACTTGTTTTTCTGCGGCGAGCATTTGGTTCGTTCGAGCCTCGGGAGAAGGCAGCGGTAGCTGAAATGATGGGCGATATCTGGGAGGTTGACGCAGATATAACAGGAGCTGCATTGCAGCAGCCTTTAAGTGAGGAAGAGAAGGGGAAGCTGGATGAGCTCAATGATTTTGATTTTGGAGATTTGTAGCCTATGACAACGATCGATCAAGAACAATTGAACCGTTGGCGGCTGATTCTGGGTGCGGCTTCCGAAGAAAAGCTGCAGTCTTACGGCTCCGGCAGCGCCATTCTCGACGAAGAGTCGAGGCTTATGGATGAGGCGCTGGCTGCCATCTATGACGACACTTCGGTCAGCGGCGCCAGTACCGGACCGGATGCAGGCGGCTCCCGTCAAGCAGGGCTGGGAGCATCGTCCCCTAAGCTCGCTAAGTGGCTAGGCGATATCCGTACTTTTTTTCCGCCGGATGTCGTGTCCGTCATCCAAGCTGATGCCATCGAGCGCAAAGGCTTGAAACAGCTCCTGTTTGAGCCTGAGCTTTTGTCCCAAGTGAAACCGGACATCCAGATGGTAGCCACGTTAATGGCGCTGAAAGGCAAAATACCGGAGAAAACGAAAGAAACCGCGAGGCAGCTAGTCAAAGCTGTTGTCGATGAAATCGTCAAGCGGCTTTCTCAGGATTTGCGTCGGGCGGTTACTGGTGCGCTAAATCGGAGGCAGCATTCGCCGCTGCCGTCGGCCACAGGACTGGATTGGAACACAACCATCCGCAAAAATCTCAAGCACTACGACAAAGAGCGCGGGCTCCTGCTGCCGGAAAAGGTGTATTTCTTCGACCGTGCCCGCCGAAGCAAGGAGTGGACGGTCATCCTCGATATCGACCAGAGTGGTTCAATGGCGGGATCTGTGATATACGCGTCCATCATTGGTTCGATATTTGCCAGTATGCCGGCACTGGATACGCGTGTCGTTGCTTTTGACACCGAGGTTGTAGATTTGAGCGAGCAGTGTGCGGAGGATCCCGTCGATATGCTGTTTGGCATTCAGCTTGGCGGAGGGACCGATATTAACAAATCCGTCTCCTACTGTTCATCTTTTATCACGGAGCCGAAGAAAACGCTGTTTATTTTGGTCTCGGACCTCTATGAGGGCGGCAATCGAACGGAAATGATGCAAAGGCTTGTCGACCTGCACGAGGCTGGTGTGAAAACGATCTGTCTGCTCGCTTTATCCGATCAGGGTGTGCCTTCCTATGACGAAACGGTTGCCAAAAAGCTGTCCCAACACGGTATTCCTTGCTTTGGTTGTTCGCCGGATAAGCTGCCGGAATTAATTGAAGGGGCTTTAAAAGGGCATGATCTTTCGGTGCTTGCGGAGCGTGTGAAGCAGGGGAAATAGGGAGGGGGCGAATCTTTTGAATCATTTCAGCCATTCCTCCATTTTCATAGTATAATAGTTCCTAATGACATGTGGAGGAACTAAAATGACATTAATTAAGCAGCTTCAAGCACCAGAAGAATTTGTTGGTTTTTATCTCATTAAAGAATTAGAAATTAAACAAACGAATACGACGCCTGCCAAGGATTTCATGGATATCGTGCTGTGCGACGCCAGCGGGCAAATTTCGGCGAAAATGTGGGATGTCAGCGCTACGGATAAGGAAACCTTTTTCCCAATGACATTGGTGAAGGTTCAGGGGCTCGTTCAAACCTATCGCGATAGATTGCAAGTGAAAATTGGTAGAATACGTAAAGTACTGCCTGAAGATGGCGTTCAAATGACAGATTTCATCCGGTCGGCTCCCATAGGCCCAGTCGATCTTCTTCATACCATAAATGCCGTATTGGAAAGCATTACTAATCCCAGTATTAAAGCTATCGTTTCCTTCTGCGTGACGAAGGTAGGGGATAAGCTCAACCATTATCCTGCGGCCAAAACACACCATCATGCGTACTTCGCCGGGTTAGCGTATCATATCGTACGGATGCTGGAAATTGGTGAATTCATTTGCAAGCAGCGCCCATTTCTTAATCCGGATCTGATCAAAGCAGGTATTATTTTGCATGATATTGCGAAGCCGGAAGAGATGATCGCCCAGCTGGGGATTGTCACAGAGTACAGCGTGCAGGGCAAGCTGCTCGGCCACATTTCGATGGCGTCGAATTGGATTACGGAGGCAGCTTTGCATCACGGATTGGATCTGCAGTCCGATGTAGTTATTGGCCTGCAGCATATCGTGCTGTCGCATCATAATTTGCCGGAATGGGGAAGCCCGGTGCTGCCGCAAATTCCTGAAGCTGTTGCATTGCACTATATCGATTCGATGGACGCAAAGCTGCAGATGGTTGAGGATACTTTGCAAGTAACTCCGGAGACGGATGCCTGGACGCCGATGATTCGCGGATTAGAGAATAAGGCGATGTACCGATTGAACTTATAAAAATAGAGCCGTCAGGGTGATTTGAAGCCCTGATGGCTTTTTTGTTGTTGGGGCGGGGGAGCGAGTTCCCTTCAATCGTTCAAAATGCTTAGTTCCGCGGAAAATCATGGATCTTGGCTTCAATCATGGCATATCCGCGTAGCGGTAAGGGGTGTGTTCAGGACATTCTTGACTTTCTGATACAGTCCCATATTTGTTTGCCTAATGTTTACTTGGAAAAAGAAGGGAAAATTTATGATCTTGTCGAAATCAATTCATTGTTAAGTATTGTGAGTTAAGTTTCGGCGAGGATGGTGAAGCATGAAGCGGCTATATCATACGCGTTGGCTATGGATATTGATTGCCATAGTGGGTTGTGGATTCTTGATTACCCAAGCATATACCAATCAAAAACAAGAAAAATTGAAAGCGATTCCTGAATGGGAAATCATGTGGGGGAGTCCGCCGGAGGGGCTTGCAGGTGTCATGTCTGATTCACCTTCTCAACAGTGGATAACGGTTAAGAGCGGTGAAGCCATTCCAAAGAAACCGAGAGAAGTCACAACGGCGTGGATTAGAATTAAACTACCTTCTCAAATTCCTGAAAACTATGGGGCGTATATTCAAGGTATATACGCACAGCACCTTTCGGTGTATGTTGGGCAAGGCTTAGTCCAAGAAAATAAATTTAATTTTTATTATGATCAACAAAGTAGTCTATTTCATCTTAGCAGTGAAGACCACGGAAAAACTATTTTCATGAAGCTGGAAACTTCAATGGGACGTATGGGTATAATTTCAGCGATAGCGCTGGAACATTATGATATCTTATTGAGATCCTTTATACTTGGTGCCTTACAAAATATTATTCTAGGTTGTGCATTTCTATTTATAGCTGCAATAATGTTGATTGGTTCAATATTCCTGAAAAGAGCCATTTTTACAGATTGGGTTTTAGTTAGTGTGCTTTTTATATCACTTGGTATCATTTTTATTACGTACAGCCCTTTCCTGTATGCAAGCTTCCCGAAATATGGATCTCTGTATAGTGCCAGCTTTGATATTTCACTAAGTGTCTTTTTGCCTGCACTTACATTTTACTTTGAGCGAATTTTTGGCGAAGGTAAATATAAGGTAATTTCTTGGGTTAGAAAGTTTCAAACGATGTATTCCGTATTTGTAATCCTTTCCTTGCTTGTTAACGTACTGAATGATTATCGATTTAATCATGTTTATTTTTTTATATCTGCTACGATCTTGGGAACAATTATGATTCTTCAATTTAGTTTACTCATTGGATCATCAATTTTACTCATGTTCAGAGGGAACAAGGAAGCTGTTATATTTTCTGCCGGCTTTGCCTCACTTGCTTTTATGAGTACACTGGACCTTATCTTCTACTATGTGAATTCACAGAACAAACAAATTTTTTTATGGAAATGGGGGATTTTAGGATTCATTATAGCCCTGATTGTAATAATGGGAAGGCGCTTTGCCATCAATCAGGAACAGATTATTAATTATTCTAAAGAACTTGAATTCTACAATCATCAGCTCCAACAATCTGAAAAAATGGAAATCATAAGTCAATTAGCGGCTTCAATTGCCCATGAGGTGAGAAATCCGCTGCAAGTAACACGAGGCTTTTTGCAGCTTGTTGCCTCCCGATCGGATGAGAAGAGCCAGGCGTATATGAAAATCGCCATAGAGGAGCTTGATCGGGCTTCCGTCATTATTACGGATTTCTTGACCTTCTCAAAGCCGCAAGGGGAGGAGATTAACGAGTTAAATCTCTTCAATGAATTTAGGCAAATCGAAGGAATTATTTTTCCTTTGGTTGCGCTGCATAATGGAAGGATAACCGTTGATGTCCCTGATCATTTGAGCATCCAAGGCAACTCATCAAAATTGAAACAAGTATTGATTAATCTAATCAAAAATAGTATCGAAGCTTTCCAGGATGATGGATTGGTGAACATATTGGCGTATGAAAAGTATGGGGAGGTTTGTATACATATTAAAGATAATGGGGAGGGCATTGAAGCAGAACAGCTGGCCCAGCTGGGAGTACCGTACTATTCCACCAAAAAGAAGGGAACGGGGCTTGGATTAACGGTTTCTTTTCAGATTATTGAAAATATGAAAGGGCATATCGAGTTTACAAGCCAAAGAAACGTCGGTACAGAAGTTATTATTCGCTTTCCAGCTAACAGTAATAAATAAAAAGAGGTGCTGCGTATTAATCACGTAGCACCTGGTATTGTTTTTACCAAGTAAGAGCAACAGCTCCCCCACCTGCAGGTACTAGCACTTTCGCTGGATTCGTCGGGATAACAAGTACAAATTCCGTTGATGTTTCTTCTACGGCTCTCACCTTCATGTCATCGGGCAGCGTAATACCAAAGGTTTGCTTTAGTGCAGCCTTGGGATCTGCAAGAAGCTGGTTCTTGAATGCTTCATCTTCCCACGCTTTTTGAATAATTCTCGCCTTTAATTGTTCATTCGATGACATAAAAGTCACTCCCCTTTGAATTTATAGGACTCCGTACGTGAACTGTTATTGGGTAATATTCCCAATAAAACGAGTATAGCATGAATATTCACAATATTCTATCAAAATTTGCTAGATTCAGACAAAAAAATAGTAGAAACCGCCGGAAAGGAGCTTATTCCGTTTTTCTTTAATCTCATTCGCCGTTTTTCGCAGGCTATCGACAAGGCTAAGATGAAATAGGATGAGCTCATTCATCGCTATTTTTAACTCTAGCAGCTGTTTGTGATGCAAAGCGGCAATGTCTGCATAATGATCGAGCTCGTCACAGACATACACCTGCTGCTTTACCCAATCGGGCGTCAATGAACCGCTCTCCAAGCTCGGATCCTTCTTTCGCAAGAAAGCCAGCAAGCTGTTATAGGAACCCTCTTCCCAATCTTCCTCCCAATCCGCCCAATCATCGAGCATTTGCAAAGTAACCAACACTTGTTCAACTGCTTCTGTCACGACTGGGATCAGCTCTGCCTGACCAGCGAGAAGCAGCGCTCCTGTGCTGGCGTTTTTGACAGGGCTGGCTTTCCATGCCATCTTCCTTTTTTCCGTATGAAAGTAATCGGATTGAGTTTCGCCCGCAACTGCCTCCGACCATTCCAGCACATAACGTTCGTAATATGTCCAAAAAGGCGATTGCGGCGGGAACAATTCTCTATAGATAGCTTGGTACTGCAGTTGAAATAAATGGGCCAAGGGGAGCTTGTCCTTATGCTCTCCACCCGCTGAATCCATAACATCGTCTACAACGAAGTAATAGAGCATGACGAACACGTTCGCTAAACTCAGTCTGTTTACTGGCTCGTTCGGAAGAAACGTTATTTCTTGCACCCAATAGGGAAGCAAATAGCAGATATAATTTTTTTTGCTCTTTTCCTGCCGTAAGTCAAATGTATCGAAGTAAGTAAGTCCATGATGATTCAGAGGCTCAGGAAATGCGCGAATAAGCCGTTCTGCTTCGGCGAATACGTCATCCAAATTTTCCTTATGAGCAGAGAGCCAGTTCATAGGCATATTCCCCTTTATTGGTATATTTTTGAAATAAGCGTAGCATGAATGCGGCATGGATACAATTCCTTTTTAAACCCCGTCGTATCAACGATTTTCTAACCTCCAGTTCACTGAAGTCAAGATTGTTCATACGCCGTTTCTCGATAAAGTTCACACACGTAGAGAGGCTTCACTATTCAGTTTCTTTGTGCTGATTTATGATCGTCTCAAGACATAATGCCCCAAGGAGGATCGAACCTGAACATGGTCAAACGAAGAGGTTTTCTGTATGAAATAGTGACAAACAAAATTATGTTTCTCATGCTGCTGCCGACACTGATCTTCTTCTTTATTAATTCGTACATTCCGATGGTTGGCATTTACTATGCATTCACGCGTTTTGATTTCAATGCCGGCTTGTTCGGCAGTCCTTTTGTAGGCTTGGATAATTTCTCTTTTCTATGGAAATCCGGCATCTTAATCAAATTAACGCTGAACACGCTCGGCTACAATTTGGCTTTCATTGTGTTCGGGAATGTTTTCGCCATTCTATGTGCGGTTCTGCTTAGCGAGATTCGCAGCGCTTGGTTTAAGAAAATTGCCCAGTCCGTGATGTTCCTGCCTTACTTCATTTCCTTCGTTATCCTAAGCGTCATTGTCTACAACTTATTTAACTATGAGAGCGGGTTTCTCAACTCAACGTTAAAGGAATTCAGCTCTGAACCCGTCGATGTGTACAACACGCCTTGGGCTTGGGTGTTCCTCATCATTATCTTTTATTTGTGGAAAAATCTCGGCTACAGCATGGTTATCTATCTGGCTGCAATTACGGGAATTAGCGAGGAATATTATGAAGCTGCCAAAATCGACGGCGCCAATATTTTTCAGCGGGTCTGGCATATTACGATTCCGATGCTGAAGCCGACATTTGTCGTGCTCCTGCTGTTCTCACTTGGGAGTATTATGAAGGGCCAATTCGATCTGTTTTACCAGTTAATTGGAGATAATGGCATTCTGTTTAATGCGACCGATATCATTGATACCTATGTATACCGTTCCTTGAAGGTCACATTCGATGTAGGGATGGCGACTGCGGCAGGGCTGTATCAATCGTTGTTCGGGTTTATTCTTATCATGACCGTGAACTACATCATTCGCAAAGTTAATGACGATTACGCATTATTTTAGGAGAAGAGGTGCGAGTAGCTTGAGAGTTAAGGACGAGAAATATATGTTTTTGTTCCAAACGATGGCTTATGCCGTTATTATTATCTCTTTTCTGGTGTGCTTGTTTCCTTTTTTGATGATTATTTCGGCCTCTTTTACTCAGAATGAGTCCATTCTTCGCAGCGGGTATCACTTCATACCAAAGGTTTTCTCTATGGAGGGATATAAGACCGTATTTCGATTTCCAGAGCAAGTGCTCAAAGCTTACGGTGTAACCATTTCTGTCACGATCTTAGGTACGGTTCTTGGTTTATTTTTCATGACGATGGCGGGTTATGTTCTTCAACGGAAGGATTTCCGGTATCGCAATCAATTCTCATTCTATATCTATTTCACAACGCTGTTTGGCGGGGGGTTGGTCCCTTGGTATATTCTGCTAGCTAGCTACTTGAAGCTGACAGACACTTACGCAGTGCTTGTTCTGCCGGGGCTCATGAGTCCGTTTTTGATTATTCTGATGCGAAGTTTCATGAAGTCTGCAATTCCTGAAGAGCTCATAGAATCCGCCAAAATCGACGGTGCCAATGATTTCAAAATTTACTACAGCGTGGTGCTTCAACTGTCGATGCCCGGTATCGCTACCGTAGGCTTGTTCCTTGCGCTTCATTACTGGAACGGTTGGCTGCTGTCCTCGCTGTTTATAAATGATCCTAATAAGTATGAACTGCAGTATTACTTGTATAACGTGATAAACACGATGCGCTTTGTATCTCAAATGGGCGCAGGCACAGGTGTTGTGATGACCGGCGAAATGCCGACGGAGTCAACGAAGATGGCGATGGCCATTATCGTGACAGGGCCGATTCTGTTTCTGTACCCATTCGTTCAGCGTTATTTCGTTAAGGGATTGACAATCGGTGCTGTCAAAGGTTAGAACCGAAGAGGACGCATTCAGGCTGGCAACCTTCTCGGCTGACATATCATTAAACATCTAAAGGGAGGATTCAAATGAAAATGTTGGCAACTCAACGATTCTCAGCCATCCTATCCGGGGCTCTCTTTCTTACAGCTCTCACAGGTTGCAGCACGCCGGAGTCTAAGCAAGAAACGGCAACACCGGCAGCAAGTGCAGCTGCGCCGGCAGCGACAGTCAAAGCGGAAGCGCCAAAGAGAGAGAAGGTCGAGCTTCAATTTTACATGCTAGGCAATGCTCCCAAAGATCTGCAAATTATTCAGGATGAAGTCAATAAGCTGGCGTTGAAGGACTTGAATACAACCGTGAAATTCAACTATACAACGTGGACGGATTGGGATCAGAAATATAAGCTCCTGCTTTCCTCCGGCCAGCAAGTGGACTTAATTTTCACTGCCGACTGGACACAATATCAATCCTATGCGAAAAAGGGCGCCTTCCTCCCGCTTGACGATATTTTGCCGAAAGCTGCGCCAACGCTGAACAAATATGTGCCGAAGGATATGTGGGACGCCGTGAAAATCGACGGCAAAATCTATACCGTACCGGCGACGTTCAAGGAGTACGTCACGAATGGTTTCGTGTGGCGTGAAGACTTGCGGGTAAAATACAATTTACCGAAACCGACGTCCATTGAAACCTTCGAAGCGTACATGGAGGGCATCAAGAAAAACGAACCGAACATGCTGCCCTTCGCCAGCGGTGGAGACGGCAATTTGATTATTAACGGACTGCGGGATGTCGTACATAACAGCGTAGGCTCGCCACTCTACGGCATTGGAATTAACTATAATAAACCAGGTGAGGTTTACTCCTATTGGGGATCTGAAGAGCACATGGGAGACATTAAAATCGCTAAACGCTGGATGGATAAAGGCTTTATTCCGAAAAACGTTCTGAACGTGAAGGACTCCACGTGGGATCAGTTAGTCAGCGGTAAAGCAGCTGCAGAGTTCGGAGACAATCCGGCACGCTTTAACGACTCCCTGAACAAAATGAAATCAACGCACCCTGATTGGAACCTGGATTACTATTCCTTCCCGACGATCAAGGGGTACGCCACACCGGTACATCCGATTCATAATGGTTTTGCCATTCCTAAAAGCAGTAAAAACGCTGAACGAGCACTGGAATTCTACGAGAAAATGGTAACGGATAAAACATACAATTGGCTTACTTCCTATGGGATTGAAGGTAAGAACTTTCAAGTTGAAAATGGCTATTACAAAATGATTGGAGATAACAATTCCAATGGCTTCCCTCGCGAGTCCATGAACAGCTGGGCATGGCGCAATCCGGATTTCATGCTGTTCGAGAAAAGCTTTGATGGGGTAAAAGCGATTTACAAAGATTTGGATAAAATTCAAAAACCGGATCTCTTCACAGGCTTTGCTGAGGACTACAGCTCCTACCAAGCGGAGAAAGCAGCGCTCGAGCAGGTAGAGAAGCAGTATTTGTGGCCGTTGCAATTGGGGCTTGTAGCTGATGTGGATGCAGGCATGAAAACATTTATGGAGAAAGCGAAGCAAGCCGGACTAGAGAAGGTGCAAGCCGAATATAAGAAACAATGGCTTCAGTATGTAAGCGAAAAAGGAATTAAATAATAAGAACGGCCGCTCTGCAGCGTGATACCTGCAAGGCGGCCGTTTATATTATGTGGAAGCTTGGTTGCCAGGTTCAAGTCCGGTTTTACGGTAATCGGTCGGGGTCAGGCCAAAATTTTTCTTGAACATCCGGTAGAAATAAGAGCTGTTCGTATAGCCGGTTCGTTCAGCGATATCGGCAATCGGCAAATCCGAGTTCTTCAGCAAATCCTTCGCACGGTCCATTCGCATCGTGTTGATCACATCCACAACAGCGTTCATCGTGTTCTGTTTGTAGACGCGGCTTAGATAGATCGGCGACATATCCATCTCATCGGCAATCCAATTTAAGCATAAGTTCGGATTCCCGCAATGCAGCTCAATCATATCGTTAATTTTACGGATAAGATCATCCTGCTTCATGCTGCGTTTGTCATCAAGGCGCTTCTTCATGTCATCGAACAATTCGAAGACGACAGCTTCAATATCCTCAATCGTTTCCAACTTGGCCAGCGCATTTCTGGATAACTGCATGCTCATCGGGATATCGAGAGAATTGTTTTTGAGAATGGTGTGCAGGACGCCGTTCAGAGTTATTGTTAGACGGGATAAGGTTTCTTGAAAAACGCTAATCGGGTACGGTCTTGTTTCCTCAATTATAACACTGTACATTTTCTTAGCATCTGCGACTTTGCCGGCCATTAAAGCATCGATCAGCTTTTTCTCTTTCTCGATCGTAAACAAGTAATCATCCGTCTCAGGATATTGGTGATCCAAAGAAGCTATTAAACAGCCGGGTCCTAGAAATACGCGATGCTCTGAAGCTTCGATGACCCTGCGGTACAGGGAAACAAGTTCTTGAGGCTGAGAGCTTTGAGGACTATAAGTAACCGAAATACTTATTTTGAGCAGCTCGCCGACAGCTTTTTGAATTTGTTTTAAAAGCGGTTGAAGCATGCTGTGATCTCCATCGAGGGGTGAGGTTCGAGCATTGATAAGCAGCACAGTGCTATCACTTCCGACATCGACAGTTTCCACTTGGAACGCTTGTGAAGCTATTTCCGAGGAAATATTCATGATCGCATATTTGTACACGTGAAGATCGTCTTTATGATTTTGCAAAAATGGCTGAAAACCATCAATGCGAAGCAGGATCAGTCGGTAATCGCTTTGGAAGTCGAAGGAGATGCCCAGCTCGCTGCGCTTTTCCCGCATCATTTTCGCTGTAATGGGCTCAAGGCCTTGAAGCAGCTTCCGCAATACATCTTGCTTTAATGTAAATAATGAATTTCGTTTGTCTGATTCCAACGATTTCATTTTCGTAACAATTCGATCAATAGGGACATATAATTTGCGGGATAAGTGCCAGGAAACAAGTAATCCGATGACTAGAATGGAGATGCCGATATAAATCGTCGTTGTCCGAATTTTGTTGATTTTCTCCGTAATTGTCTGATAAGGCGTAATGCGTATGTAGCGCCATTCCAAGGAGTCGGGAGCCGTAAAAGAAATTAAGGACTTTTTGCCGCCAACCCTATCAATGAAGTAACCGGAGCCGCGATTGCTCATGATCTGTTTGGTAATGGTCGATTCCGCGGTAAGTTCCTCCGCATGATTGGGAAGTTCGCCGGTCAGCGTCCTGCCTTTATCATCAATAATAAAAGAGCTGCTAGCTTCGTTGCCTTGATGCTTGCCGATATCCTTATTAATCCAGTCCGTCGTGATATTGACGATAACCGCGGAATTCAATGCATTGTCATTGCCAATCGCATCATAACAGAGGTAAGTGTAGACATTGCTCTTTTGCGTACTGGATGCGCTCTTTAAGTAGGTACGTGGAATGGGAACGAAAGGCTTGAACTCCTGAAAATGATCAAGGACGTTCAAAATATCTTTGTCGACCAGTTCATCTTTGGTCATTAACCCGTTCTGCCCGGAGCTGGAGGCAATGTAGACATAGCTGGCTTTCGGGTTGTAGACATAAATGGAAGCAATGAAAGGCATGGAATTCAAATAATTATTCAATTCCCTCATGGCAGCGGTAGTGTCATAAATATCCGGATTTTCATAAAACATGAGCTTGCTAATATTGCCATTCCGGTACAATTGAAATGTAAGCGATTGCGCACTTTCGGTCATAGAAATGACTTCTCTGCTCGTTTGGGTTAAATTTTCTAAATCCGTTTGATACACTTGGTTCAAATTGATGTTTCTGTAATTCACAAAATAAATGGTGGAGGATACAAGCAGTGTAAGAACCGTACAGAGAATTGTACTGAGTAAAAGTTTGATATACAGCTTGCGGTTATCTCCCGAAAAATTTACATTCACAGGCATGCCTCCCCATACGGACTAACGGTTACAGTGATTCCAAGTAGTACTACCATATCACCCGAATTGGGCGCGGCACAAGATGGAATGATCCAACATTTATGAACTTATCTGACTATTCACATTGACAGTTAGCTTATTTTTATATACATTTGAAGCAAAACGATTGTTCGCAATAGGACTGAGTAGAAAGGAAGCCTGTGCTATGAACAGCAGTGAATTATTAAAACTGGAAAATCAACTGTGCTTTAGTTTATATGCAAGTTCAAGAGCTATAACGCGGATGTATCGTCCTTTTCTTGAAGAATTGGGGATTACTTATCCGCAATATTTGGTTCTGCTCGTTTTATGGGACCAGAAGGAAAGCACCGTGAAAGAGCTTAGCGAAAAGCTGGATCTGGATTCGGGAACGTTGACGCCGATGCTCAAACGAATGGAAGTCCAGCAGTTGGTTCAACGGAAAAGATCAGTGGAAGACGAGCGCGTCGTGAATATTGTCATCACGGAAACTGGCCTCGCACTTTATGAAAAGGCGCTCTGCATACCGCAAACGCTTTTGGCATCAAGCGGGTTGGCGCCGGAAGAAATTCACACATTCAACTTACAGCTCAAACGCATCATTAATAGTGTAAATGCATCAACGAAGTAAGAAGCCTTACGGCGGAATGGATTGGAGCTTAAAGCATGCCTAGATTAACGTTTAGAGGAGTAACTGTGGAGCAGGTTTGTGAAATCAGTGAGAGCTTAGTTGAGCAGCTTGCTGCCGTATGCGGCTGTGACATCGATAATTTTACACTGGAATGTGTGCAGCATGCCGCTATATTCGGTGGGAAAGTCGTTCCCGCCTATCCGTTTGTTGAGGTCGCCTGGTTTGAAAGAGGAGATGAGGTCAGGGATGGAGTCGCGCTCTCGATTACGGCCCATGTACTCGGGCTTGGGTTACCGGAGGTTGAAGTTGCTTTTACGACCTACAGCAAAGATGCTTACTACAGCAACGGAACTTCATTTAAGTGAGGATCAGAAATGAGTTATTTTGTTTATATTCTTATCAATAATATTGTGCCGATCTCGATCATGATTGCGATCGGTGCAACGATGTATCGTGCTTTTCATCTTGACATTAAGACATTATCCAAGCTTAATTTCTATGTGTTTTCTCCTGCATTAGTTTTTGTAAAGCTGTATGAGTCTGAAATGAACTTAAATGTCCTGCTGCAGGTGCTCTTGTTTTTCGTTCTATTCTTCAGTCTTCTATTCGCCGTCATAGAAATTTATATCCGAATCAGAAAATTAGAACGAGGCATGCGCATTGCGATGCGCAACAGCGTTATTTTCTACAATAGCGCCAATTATGCGCTGCCGCTCAATCAAACCGTTTTCGGCGGGAATGCGTATACCTTATCGATACAAATTGTTATTATGATCATGCAGACGCTGATTCCTAACACGTACGGGATTTATACGTTAAACTCTCATAAATCAACTTGGAAAGCGACGATGAAAACGATTTTGTCCTTGCCGGTTATTTATATGATTCCGCTCGCGCTGCTGCTGAGATATTTTCATTTGCCGGTTCCATCATCGATCAATTTGCCGCTGACGTATATTGCTAACGCATTTATGGCTACAGCGCTGTTAACGCTTGGGGTGCAGCTTGGCGGCATGAAGTGGGAATTCCATTTTTCCAACGTGGCGGTCTCCATTATATTAAGGCTTGCTGCGGCGCCGCTGATCGGGTTTTTCGTAGTTTGGCTGCTCGGAATCGATGGGTTGACGGCCAAAGCGCTCATTCTATCGTGTGCAGTGCCAACGTCGCTAAGCAGTGTGCTGCTGGCCATAGAGTATGAGAACGAACCGGAGTTTTCATCACAGGCTGTTTTTACCTCTACGCTGTTTAGTATGTTTACGATACCGATCGTTATCTTTTTATTAGGTTTTCTGTGAACATTTAGGGGAAGTATGAAGAGAAGCAGGAGTTTCGACATTTTTCGGCGAATTGGAACAAGGACTTTATGATATAAGGGGGCCTTTTTGATGAAATACCAATTTTGCCAGTATGTTACGATTGTGGACATGAACGAAGAAATTTTGTCTGAGGTATTGTTTGAACATGGGGAATTCGAATCCAATGCGCTGTCCATCGGTTCTTCCGTTCTGATTTATGAGCTGGGTCTCAAGCAATTTGAGGTTGTGTATGACAAAAGAGAAGGTAAAATCGCCCGTAATAAAATCGTGGATATTGAAATTGATCTGATAAAGCAACCGACGGTATCGAGGGTTTATTTGGAGCCAGTGCGCCTGATTGTAGGTCAACATGACATCGGTGAAGTGGAATAAAATGAAGCTGTAAAGGAAAGGAAGATTGGAAGCAATGATGAAACTTTTTGTACTGCTCGGCAGTTTGAATGCTTTTCTTTCTGTCGCGCTTGGCGCATTCGGGGCTCATATTTTAAAGCAAAAATTGACGCCGGACAAGCTGGATGTTTTTCAAACGGGCGTGCATTATCACATGATCCATGCGATCGCGTTGATCGCTATTGCGATATTGTCAGACAAGCTGGGGAACACCTCCATGGTGAATGCGTCCGGTTGGGCTATTTTTATCGGAATCATCCTGTTCTCGGGCAGTTTATATGCGCTTAGTTTAACAGGAATCAAATTTTTTGGACCGATTACACCGCTTGGCGGCTTAAGCTTTTTGGTAGGATGGATTCTGCTTGCCATTGCTGCTCTAAAATAATAAAACTGGAAAGAGTCAGGAGAATCCGACTCTTTTTTGTTTGTTTTGTGCCATTTTTGCAGGAAAAGCGCGACTCATGTAGAAAATAGTCATGAAATGGATATGATCCAAATTACATATAGATACATACACGTATGTCGGATGAATCACACGGTCATAGTGACGTTCCCTAATACCTAGAGTGAGATCGTAAGAGGAGGCAAATTTGTGGAAAACCGGCTCTATATCGGCGGATACCTAATTGTCGCCGTATTCGTAAGCCTTTACGTAAAGCCGTATGCCGCTTGGATATGTATCATTGCTGCCCTGCCGCTGTTCATTCAGCTGCTTAAAAGAAAGATAGGGATACAGCCTGCTGGAATCGCGCAGCTGCAGGTTCAAACCTATCATGACGTGCTGGACGCTCTGTTTGAGCACAATCCGAATGCGATCGGGATCTGTGATCAGGAAGGGACGTTCATTCGGATCAATGAAGCGGCGGAAACGACCCTCGGTTATTCGGCGTCTGAGCTGCTTCAGAAACGGTTCAGTGAACTTGTGACCCATGAGAGGAATGAGTTAACGTACGGTCAGGTTCAACAGGCGAAGGTCGGTGAGCCGCTTACGTTTGAGGCATCGGTTTCGCACAAGAGCGGTTATCGGATTGATTTGCATGCGACGGTTGTTCCCGTTGAGCTGAGACCAAACGTCAGGGGCTATCTTCTTATCTGTCAGGATATTACAGAGCGTAAACGCGGAGATGAGCAAGTCCGGTATATGGCTTATTATGATGACATGACAGGGCTGCCGAACAGGCGTATGTTCAAAGATCGCTTAAATGAACGATTAAGCTTGGCCGATTCCATGGGACAAAAGATTGCGGTCTTTTATCTCGATATTGATAGGTTCAAATTGGTCAACGACAGCTTTGGTTACGATTATGGCAACATGCTTCTACTACAGTTGGCTGAACGCTTCACACGCTGCGTCACGGAAAATGATTATTTGGCGCGTACAGAAGGCGATGAATTTGCCTTTTTCTACGCCAATGTCGCCGATTCCAATGATGTCCTCGCTGTCGTAGCGGAGATTAACCGCGTCTTGGAAAAGCCGTTTCTTCTTGAGCGATATGAGCTGCATGTTACGGCAAGCATCGGTATTGCCATTTCTTCCTCAGAAGCAGAGGATGCGGATTCGCTCATGAAATATGGCAATATTGCGCTCGCCAGAGCAAAAGAGAAAGGGCGCAACGATTTTCAAATTTTTAATTCCGATATGAAATCCGTATCCATCAATCGGCTCAAGCTGGAGAATGAGCTCCGCAGAGCGATCATTGGAGAAGAGTTTGTCTTACTCTATCAACCACAGGTCGATATTGAGACAGGCCGCATCGTTGGTGTGGAGGCGTTAATTCGTTGGGCTCATCCGGAAAAGGGGCTAATCTCGCCGAACCATTTTATTTCGTTCGCAGAGGAATCGGGCTTGATCGTGCCGATCGGCGAATGGGTGCTGCGCGCGGCATGCAAGCAAAATAAAATTTGGCAAAATCAAGGGTTCCCCAAAATGCCGATTTCCGTTAATTTGTCGATGCGGCAGTTTTTCCAGCACAATTTGAAAGGTAAGATCTCTCATGTGCTGGAGCAAACAGGGCTCGATCCGCAGTATTTGGAACTGGAAATTACCGAAAGCATGACGATGGACGTCGATCACGCCATTCAGTCCTTGTTGGAACTGAAGGAGCTGGGGGTCCACGTCAGTATTGATGATTTCGGGACCGGCTACAGCTCCTTATACTATTTGAAGAAGTTCCCAATCGATAAATTGAAAATTGACCGGTCCTTTGTCCGTGACATTATGGAGGATCCCAATGACGCGGCGATTGTAGCCACGATCATCGCAATGACGCACCATTTGAACTTAAAAGTCATTGCGGAAGGCGTAGAAACGGAAGAGCAGCTGCATTTCTTGCATCAAAACCGCTGCAATGAAGTACAGGGTTATTGGTTTAGCCCGCCGGTGAATGCCGATCAATTAGAGGACATGCTGAGCCATGGCGTTCCCGCCGCTGCCTCGGGGGAGGGAAGATAAATATAAAAGAGGATGTCCCTTGATCGGGGACACCCTCTTTTTGCTAGAAAGCGACGTAATCATCGATTTCGTTTAATTTGAAAGAGTAAACCTTTTTCTCATCCACGTGATACACCGTAACGTTCTGATTGCTGCTGTCATAATTGAGAATGCGGCAGGGAAGATTCAGTTTAATGCCTTGGCTTTTAATAACAGTAAGTCGTATCAGCGTATTGTTCGTTTTGTAGCCTTCCAGCTGATTAATAATGTGATCAGCGGTACCGGTTGGCACGGGAGAAGCAGGTGGGGGTGGAACTGCTGCCTTTTTGCTTGTATGTGAGGGAGGGGCGATTTGTTTGTTCATGTTCAATTCAATTAATTTGCCAAGCTCCATGCCCTTCAGGATCTTATAATCCTTGACAGTCTGTGCGTTTAGAAGATGAAGGAGCTTTTCCATCGCAAGACCATTGGTCGCCTCTTCAATTAAAATTTCTACAGTGAATAAATGACCTGTGTGGTTAGATTTTCCTTGACTCATATGGCCTCCTTGCAGCCTTGAAATTGCTCATATATCCATATCCTAACTATATCATGATATGATAACCAAATATAGATTGGTTTTTCAGAAGGTGGTGAAACAAGTGTCAAGCAAGACGAATGCCTGCCGAATACTCGATTCTCTCCAGATTGCATATTCGCTGCATGAATACGATTGGGATGAGAGTCAATTGGATGCGGCAACCGTTGCCGATAAAGTGGGCTTACAGCCCAGCCAGCTATTCAAAACGCTGATTTTAAAAGGGGACAAGTCAGGTGTCCTTGCAGCCTGCATTCCTGGAGATCAGGAGCTGAACTTAAAAAGCTTGGCCGCAGCAAGCGGAAATAAGAAAGTTGAAATGGTGCCGGTCAAAGATATTCAATCGCTAACAGGCTATATACGGGGTGGTGTCTCTCCTCTCGGCATGAAGAAGAAGTACCCTTTTTACTTGCATTCATCCGTTAAATCGATGGAATTAGTCAGTATTAGCGGCGGCCGCCGGGGATTGCAGATTTTTCTGCATGGAGAAGAATTAGCAACCGCTACTGAGGGATATCTTGTCGATATTGCCTATTAATCGCAGTGCTCGATGAAGTCCGCTATCCATCACTTTTTCATATGCCAAAAATTCTTTTCAACCAATGGTTACACCGTACTAGCCGCATGCGCATATACTACCGTAAGACTGCAAAGAGGAGCTGTGCAGAGCATGATGCGCGTAGAACCCATTCTCCTGGAGGGACATACTGCAATTGCCATAGAGGTTAAATTGCCCAAGACGACGCTGCTGGTAGTAACGACAGATAAAGGTTATATTATGTGCGGGGCGCTTGACGTTGCACTGCTCAACGAGCGCTTGAGAGATCGTAATATTGTCGCGGCAAGGGCAACAGGCGTCCGCACGATTGAGGAGCTTCTGGAAGCACCGCTTGAATCGGTGACGTACACAGCGGAAGACCTTGGCATTGTTGCCGGAATGACGGGAAGAGAAGCCATTTTAAGAATGATGTGATGGTCGGTTACTTACGGAAATCGAACGCTTGAGACCTTAGGTCCAGGCGTTTTTCTATTTCATTGAGCAATAAAACAAAAGGACCCGATACCGGTTGTGCAGAAATCCGAAAATGAACGGAAAGAGCGTTTACCTGCAATTTCCTGAATAAATTACCTTACACAGACGTTGTCATTTTATTGACCGAGTGTTAAAATATGATTCGTTCCATACATAGCACGGGGGGAATTATAATGAAAAAGTTATCGTTTTTTGTTTTAGCAGCAGCTTTAGTCATCGGTTTAACCGGTTGTGGAGCTAAAGATAGCGGAGGCACGAAGTACAAATTTGCGACTGATGCTGCCTATGCGCCAATGGAATATATGGACAAAGGCAAGATGACTGGATTTGACATCGATTTTCTTGCAGAAGTAATGAAAGAAGCAGGACTTCCTTATGAAGTAGCGAATATTGGTTGGGACACGATGCTGACAAGCGTTAAGCAAGGTAAAGAATATCAAGGCGGCATTTCCAGCGTTTCGATTACCGATGAGCGTAAGCAATCTTATGACTACTCTATCCCTTATTTCGAGTCAACTAACATGATTCTTGTCAAAGAAGGCAGCCCTATCAAAAGCGCGACTGATCTGAAAGACAAGAAAGTAGCTGTTCAAATCTCGACTACAGCAGATACTTTGATGACCAAAATCATGGGTGAATCGAATAAATCGTTGAAACGTCTTGATAACAACACACTTGCATTGATGGAACTTGAAAACAACGGTGTTGACGCGGTAGTTGCCGATATTGCTATCGTTCGTGAATATGTGAAAAATAATCCGACTAAGAAATTCGTTACGATTTCCGATCCAACGAACTTTGAGTCCGAATACTATGGTATTTTGCTTCCTAAAGGCAGTGAGCTAAAAGCGAAGCTTGACCCAGCGATCAAGAAAATTATTGAAAACGGCGCTTACGCGAAAGTGTACAAAAAATGGTTCGGTCAAGAGCCGGACACCAAGAAATTGCTCGAACAAAAATAATAAGACGGCAGCATGCGTGACTTCAACCTTACGCATGCTGTTGTTCTGTTATCAGCATAATAATAATGCAAGAAAGGAAGTGTGGAATGGATTTTCGTTTTGACATCATTATTGAATATTTACCGCTCTTATTAAAAGGTACACTTTGGACGATTGGCATATCCATTCTATCCATTTGTTTCGGTTCGGTGCTCGGACTAGCTGTTGGATTAGGCAAAATGTCACACCGCGGCTATTTGAGATGGCCAACTAGCATATACGTTAACTTTTTCCGGGGCACACCGCTGCTGGTGCAAATTCTACTCGTACATTTCGGTATCGTCCCGTTATTTCTCGGAACAACGAATGCCATCATTGCTTCTATTGTTGCGTTGTCTCTGAACTCTGCAGGTTATATGGCCGAGATTTTCAGAGCCGGAATCCAGTCCATTGATAAAGGACAGACCGAAGCCGCTCACTCGTTAGGAATGACGCATTTTCAAACAATGAAGAAGGTCATTTTGCCGCAAGCGATTAAGCGGATGATCCCGCCGTTTGGGAATGAGTTTATCGTGCTGATTAAGGATTCTTCCTTGTTTGCCATTATTGCTGCCCCTGAATTGATGTATTGGTCCAATGCGATGCGCAGCCAATATTTCGCGGTGTGGGAGCCTTACTTGACTGCAGCGCTTATTTATTTCATTCTCACTTATTCTCTAAGCAAGCTGCTTAGCTATGTGGAAAGGAGAGTGTAGGGAGATGGCAGCGATGATTGAAGTTAGAAATTTGCAAAAAGCATTCGGCGATAATGTTGTTTTGCGAGATATCTCCACAGATATTCAGAACCAAGAGGTACTGGTTGTTATCGGTCCGTCAGGGTCGGGGAAATCAACTTTTCTGCGTTGTTTGAATTTGCTAGAGCAGCCCAATGGGGGTTCTATCCAGATTGAGGGCAAAGACATTATGGATCCAACCAATAAAATCAATGAGATCCGCATGGAGCTCGGCATGGTATTTCAGCGTTTTCATTTGTTCCCGCATATGAAGGTCATTGATAATATCATGATGGCACCGATTCAAGTACGCAAATGGCCAGAGGATAAAGCGCGCAAAAAAGCGCTGGAACTGCTCGCGAAAGTCGGGCTGGCTGACAAAGCCAACGCATATCCGGATTCGCTATCCGGAGGTCAAGCGCAGCGTGTTGCGATTGCTCGCGCACTTGCGATGGAGCCGAAGATTATGTTGTTCGATGAACCGACATCCGCTTTGGACCCCGAAATGGTCGGAGAAGTGCTGGCGGTTATGAAGCAGCTGGCCAAAGAAGGGATGACGATGGTTGTCGTTACCCATGAAATGGGCTTCGCCCGCGAGGTAGGCGATCGCGTTATGTTTATGGAACAAGGCGTGATTGTCGAAGAAGGTAATCCGAAGCAAATATTCGAAAACCCGCAGCAGGAGCGGACGAGAGCCTTTCTGTCTAAAGTGCTTTAGTACGGTGAATAAGAATAGTGAGCAAGGAAGGGAAAGGAGCCGAATTGGCTCCTTTTTTTGCATTTTCAATGCCTCAGAGGTAGTAGAAAAAGAATGCTAGACTTCTATAGAAAAATATTCCAATGTGGTATATTGACTATAGCATGATTTTTCCTTAGAATATAATACATAGTAATCCAGTAGGAATTATTAAGTTTATCGAAAATCCATCCATCATCCAAGGAGGCATGTGCAATGTCAAATTCCAAACGTCAGTACTTACCGGAAACACTAGCCATACACGCAGGTCAGGAAGTCGATCCGGCAACCAATTCAAGGGCTGTTCCGATTTATCAAACGACGTCATACGTGTTTAACGATACGGATCATGCTGCTAATTTATTTGCGCTCAAAGAATTTGGTAATATTTATACGCGTATTATGAACCCGACTACAGATGTTTTCGAGAAGCGGATTGCTGCTTTGGAAGGCGCTCCGGCGGCACTGGCTGTAGCATCGGGCCAAGCAGCCATTACGTTCGCCATTTTGAACATTGCTGAAGCGGGAGATGAAATTGTATCGGCTGCATCCTTGTACGGCGGAACTTATAATTTATTTGCCAATACATTAGCTAAGCTAGGGATTACCGTTAAGTTCGTTGACCCGAGCAACCCGGAAAACTTCCGTGGTGCCATTACCGAGAAGACAAAAGCGATATATGCAGAGTCGATCGGCAATCCCAAAGGAGATATCCTCGATATCGAAGCGGTGGCGGCAATTGCTCATGAGAATGGCATTCCATTAATTGTTGACAATACATTCCCAAGTCCTTACCTGCTTAGACCTATTGAGCACGGGGCTGATATCGTTGTACATTCGGCAACCAAATTTATTGGCGGCCATGGAACTACCATCGGCGGCGTCATTGTTGACGGAGGCAAGTTCGATTGGGCAGCAAGCGGCAAATTCCCAGGCTTAACGAAGCCTGATCCGAGCTATAATGGTGTTGTGTACACCGATGCGGTTGGTCCTATCGCCTATATCATTAAAGCAAGAGTCCAATTGCTTCGCGATTTGGGCGCTTCGCTTTCACCGAACAGCTCGTTCCTGCTCTTGCAAGGGCTTGAAACGCTGCATTTGCGTTTGGAACGCCATAGTACGAATGCCTTAAAAGTGGCGCAGTTTTTAGAGTCACATGAAGCGGTGGAGTGGGTTAGCTATGCAGGGCTGGAAAGCCATCCTTCCTATAAGCTTGCTCAGAAGTACTTGCCTAAAGGGCAAGGGGCTATCCTAAGCTTCGGAATCAAAGGCGGCGTGGATGCAGGTAAGAAACTGATCCATTCTGTTCAGCTTTTCTCCCATTTAGCGAATGTCGGAGACTCCAAATCACTCATTATTCATCCAGCCAGCACAACGCACTCCCAATTGAATGAACAGGAGCAAATTTCTGCGGGTGTAACACCAGGACTTATTCGTTTATCTGTTGGTACGGAAGCTATTGAAGACATTATTTATGATTTAGAGCAGGCGATTGCTGCAAGTCAAGTGTAAGCGTAAAGCAGGAGCAGATTAAAACTTGTAACCGCAACGCGTTAAGCATAAAATATGAGAAGGCTGCGATTTAGGCGCAAAACCTAAATGGCAGTCTTTTTATGTTGAAATATGACTTTATGCAACTTTTACTTTGGATGTAAAGTCTATTTCATGTGAATGTTTGTTAACTTCAAGGAGGCATTAATCCCATCATGAACAAAAAGACGAAATACTCGGTCACCCTGCTGGTGGCGTTATTCATAGTGTCAGGCTGCAGCAGCAAGAACGAAGTAGCTTCTAGCGCTAGCCCCTCTTCAAACGCAACGTCGACGGCTACGTCAACGCCTTCAACCAACACGGCGCCGTCCACAACAGCGACAGCTTCGCCACAGACAAGCTCAAAGCCCGCTCAAAGCCCTGCGGCGTCTCCGAAGTCTTCCAGCACGCCTTCCAAAAGCGACGGACTCCAAGTCATCGCAAAGCCGGAAAGTGTGACAGTTCTCGTGAATAAGCAATTCTCACTGCCCTCGAACTACGAGCCAACCGATTTGGTTTACCCGGATGTTCCATTTACATTTACGGAGAAAGTTGAAAAACGGAAAATGCGAAGTGTCGCGGCGGGAGCGCTCGAGAAGCTTTTTGCAGGTGCGAAAAAGGATGGCATTAATCTTGCTGGAGTCTCCGCTTATCGCTCGTATGCAACGCAGAAATCTGTTTTCCAGCGCTACGTGCAGAAAGACGGTGAGGAAAAAGCTAAAACCTACAGTGCAGTACCGGGAACAAGCGAGCATGAAACAGGACTGGCGATCGATGTATCGGGCAGTGACGGGAAGTGTGCGGCGGAGGATTGTTTTGGAGGGACGAAGGAAGCAAACTGGCTGGAGAAGCACGCACCTGAGTATGGATTTATTATCCGTTATCCGCAAGGAAAAGCTGCTATTACCGGTTATCAATACGAGCCTTGGCATATTCGTTATGTGGGCGTAGATACAGCTAAGGATATGGTGGCCAAAAAGATGACCATGGAAGAGTACTATAATGCTGTTCCTGTAAGCAAGTGATGATGTCGTTATTTTGCACTCTACTTTGTCGCTAATTCGAAATTTATCAAGCAGCCAAGCCGTGTTAAAATGAATCCAAGTCACTTATTTGGAGGTTAACATGATTAAAGTAGCAATGTTAAGTTTTTGGCACGTGCATGCAAGAGACTATGCGAAACAGGTTACCGAGCACAAAGATACCGAGATTGTAGCTGTATGGGATGAAATTCCAGAACGCGGACAAGCGGAAGCGGCGCAGCGCGGTGTTACCTTTTATGCAGATTTGGCAGAGTTGCTGGCAAATAAGGATATTGACGGCGTCGTTGTCGACACACCGACAAACCAGCATCGCGATGTCATGATCGCTGCTGCGAAAGCAGGTAAACATATTTTTACCGAGAAAGTGATTGCTCCGACTTTGCATGAAGTGAATGAGATTTTGGATGCGGTAAATGAAGCTGGCATAACCTTGACTGTTTCTTTGCCGCGTTTGAATCCATCTTATACATTAGCGATTCAAGAAATCATCGAGAAGGAATTGCTTGGACCGATTACTCTCGTGCGTACCCGTTTATCCCACAATGGGGGGATCTCCACGGAAGCGAATCCGAAAGGCTGGCTGCCTGAGCATTTCTACAATGCTGAACAATGTGGGGGCGGAGCATTAATCGATCTTGGCTGTCATCCGATGTATCTGACTCGTCTATTCCTTGGTCTGCCAGAGTCTGTAAGCGCTACTTATGGCTATGTGACAGGCAGAGAAGTTGAAGACAATGCCGTAGCGACGCTTCAATATGCAAACGGCGCCCTGGGTATTGTTGAGGCTGGGTTTGTGAACGCTCATTCGCCATTCGTGATTGAAGTTCATGGAACCGACGGCAGTGTACTTTACTCCGATCACGATGGAAGAGTTCTGATCCGTACGAAAAAGCTTCCAGAAACAAGCGCTGGCTGGGTGGCTTACGAGAACGGTCCCAAAGAAAAACCGTCTGCTTTTGATCAATGGGTAGCCCATATTCAAAACGGGACTCAAGCCACTGAGAATATCCAATTGGCTGTGGACTTAACGAAGCTGATGGAGGCTTCGAATCGCTCTGTTCAAGCCAAACAACAAGTACGAATTGATTCCCTAGCTCAATAAGAGCTGTGAAGGATGGAAGGAGGTCAGCATGAGTCAGCCCTTTTACTTCGAACCGATGCTGGAAAATCCGATGGCCCTCGATCGCTTGGACTTAAGATTTCGGTGGGGTTCTTATGGAATCCGCGTGCTTCGCTGTCATCTGACCTCTTTTCCTGCCGGAACGGTTATCGATTTCCATCATCATTCCGAATTCGAGTTTCATTATATCCCTAGCGGAAAAGGCAAAGTGATCCTGGACAATGTTACCCATCTGCTGCAGGAAGGGATGCTGTATGTCACAGCACCCGGAGTCTCGCACCGCCAGGAAGCGGATGAACATGAAAAGATGGATGAGCTGTGTCTTCATGTTGATTTTGTGAAGCTGGAAGACACTGAGCCGGAGGCAGACTCCGGGTGTGAAACGCAGGCTTGGGGAGAGGCATGGGAAATAGCTGAAGCAGAAGCTTGTATGAAGCAGCTAAGCGATCTTCCGCATGTTCCTGCATTCGACCGCCAGGAAGCGATGAAATGCTTTTTGGTCGCCTATGAAGCTTGGCGGGACAATCAGCTCGGTCAGTACACGATAATTAAACAATCGATTATCCAGATGCTGCTCAGAACGATCGGCGCCTACAAAGCGGATCATCAAGGTCTTAACCTGCCGGCACGCGATATGAAAAGCTATCGCTATCAGCTGGCGGTGCAGTTCATCGAGGACAACTTCCGGCGCCCGTTAACGCTGGAAGGCGTGGCCGATAGGCTGCAGATCTCCTCGCGGCAGCTTCAGCGCATCTTTAAAGAGCAGGCGAACATTTCCTTCAGTGAATATTTGGAGCAGGTTCGCTTGAAACATGTGTGCACGGAACTGCTGCAAACGACGATGACCTTGGAGAAAATCGCCGAGAAGAGCGGCTTTGCGTCCAGCAATTATTTGCATTATGTTTTCAAAAAAGCACATGGCGTCACGCCGAACCGGTATCGCGACCAGATGCACGGATAATAAAAAAAGGCTGTTCCCCGTATTTCGTAGATCAACTACGTTTACGTTGGGAACAGCCTTTTATATGTTGCTGAAGGTTAACGCAACAGCACGAGAGTGCTATTTTATTCAAAAAGCTTGCGCAAGTTCTCGGAATAAGGAGCGCGTACGATGCCTTTTTCAGTAATAATCGCCGTCACATATTCGTTCGGCGTGACATCGAAAGCAGGATTGAATACTTTGACGCCTTGCGGAGCTGTACGTTTGCCGAAACCTTGCGTGATTTCATCCTCATGGCGCTCTTCGATCGGAATATCACCGCCGGTAGGCGTGTTCAAATCAATCGTGGAAATCGGGCTCGCCACATAGAACGGAATTCCGTGCGCCTTTGCCAAAACGGCAACGCTGTAAGTGCCGATTTTGTTAGCAACGTCACCGTTTGCAGCAACGCGGTCGGTACCGACGATGACCGCTTGGATCCAGCCCTTGGACATGACCGCGCCGGCCATGTTGTCGCAGATCAGCGTCACATCGACGCCGGCTTGCTGCAGTTCAAAGGCCGTGAGCCGCGCGCCTTGCAGCACGGGCCGAGTCTCATCCGCGAACACTTTCAGGTTCACGCCTTTTTCTTTAGCCAAGTAGAACGGCGCTAGCGCCGTGCCGTACTTGGCTGTCGCCAAACCGCCGGCGTTGCAGTGTGTCAGCACGCCGAAACCATCCTCGAACAGCGTCAGCGCATGCTCGCCGATCAGACGGTTCGTCTCCTCGTCCTCCGCTTGAATCTTCTGCGCTTCGTCGAGGAGGGCTACCTTGAAGTCAGCTGGGCTAACGCCCGACGCTGCCAAGCTGCTTGCCTGCGCTCTCATCCGATCGAGCGCCCAGAACAAGTTCACTGCTGTCGGGCGTGAAGTCGCCAGATAGTCCGCTTGCTTCTGGACTTCCGCCAGAAGCCCATCCACCGCAGCATCCACGTTGCGGATGCCTAGATAAACACCATACGCGGCGGCGATTCCGATGGCCGGAGCGCCGCGAACCTTCAAATGACGAATCGCTTCCCACACCTCGATCGGTGTTTCCAACGGCAAATACACAATTTCTTCCGGCAGCAAGCGCTGATCTAACAGATCAAGCTGCTGCCCATTCCAACGCAAGGATTGCAAAGCACCTTGCTCTTCTAAGCTTTGTAGGTTGGTGTTAGTCATAGAACAAATCCTCTTTCTACTGCTGATTCTTTGGTGGCGACGGCAATAAGCTCATCGATAGAAGTTACTTGGCGGTTAGCGCGAATCAAAGATGTGCCGATCGCTAACGCCATGCGTTGAGCGCGCTCTCGGGCGGCGCTGTTTTCAATTTTATCAATATCTGCGACATGAGCAAGTCCCACGATTCGGCGCACCATTTTGGCACCGGTGAACCCTGCAGTGTCCTGGAGCAGATTTTTAAGGAAATAGTCTTGATAGCCTGGCGTTTGGAACACACGATCCACACCATGCTCATTCCACAGGGCCCGGAAATTGGCTTCGAAATGTGTCCATACATCCTTCACGGTTTGCAATAAATAGGCGCGGTAGGCTTGGCGGCTTTCGTGATCCGGGCTCCAGCCTTCTTGACCTGCAAAATTAAGGATGAGGTTCGCCAGCACAGCGCCGATATCGAAGCCCATCGGTCCATAGTAAGCGAATTCGGGATCGATGACTTTGGTGGAATCCGGCTTGATGAAAATACTTCCTGTGTGCAAATCGCCGTGAAGCAGCGCTTGCGCGTTCGTCAGGAATTTCTGGCGAAGGATGGCGACTTCAAAGTGAAGCGCGCTGTCAGCCCAAAGCTGCTCAGCCGCATCACGGATCTGAGCTTCAATGCTGTTTGTTTCAGCATCGCGGTAAGGATCATCGAAAATCAAATCCTCTGTAATTTTGCACAGCTCGGGATTGATGAAACGACCTTGTTGAATTTTCTTTTCCTGCTGGTTTTTGCCTAAATCCGAAGTGAAAAACAGCGTATTCGCCAGGAAGCGGCCGATATGTTCAGCAAAAAGCGGGTATTGGTTCCGTTCGATAAGCCCTTTGCGCATAATGACATGATCGCTTAGATCCTCCATAACCGTAAGAGCGAGATCTGCGTCATAAGCATAAACATGCGGTACAAGATCCGGAACTAGCCCTTCTTCAATAATAAGCGCTTCGCTCTCAATGCGTGCCCGGTCAAGCGTTAACGGCCAGGATTCCCCGACAACCTTTGCATAAGGAAGAGCTTGTTTCAAAATAATACTTTTTCCTGAAGCTTTTTCCGTTATGCGAAAAACGAGATTTAAGTTGCCGTCGCCGATTTCGTGGCTGGTCAGTTCCGATCCGGGTTGGAACAAATCCGGGATTTGACGGGCGTATTCGATCGCTTGAGCTTCACTTAAAGGATGATAGGTAGACATGGTTTTCCCTCCTATGAGTCATTGGATTTAATTCCAACTAATTTACTGTGTATTAATCGTCTTTTCCTAGTATAAGCCAAAAAGGTGCCGCTTGAAATACTCTGTTCGGAAATGTTGCACAAATTACATAATATTAGCGCTAATAACGTAAATTAACGTGTACATGCAGAACGATAATGACAACTAGGAGGCTTTATTCATGGTAACAACGACGATAACATCAACGCAATCGATCCAGACCGTGTTAAATAAGCAAATTGCTAACTGGGGCTTGCTTTTTGTCAAGCTTCATAACTTCCATTGGTATGTAAAAGGCAATCAATTTTTCACATTGCACGTAAAATTTGAAGAGCTGTACAATGAAGCCGCTCTCCACATAGATGAGCTAGCCGAGCGATTGCTTTCGATTGGCGGTAAGCCTGCGGCTACAATGAAAGCCTATATCGAGCTCTCCTCCCTAAAAGAAGCGTTGGGAACCGAAACGGCAACGAAAATGGTCGAAGCCATCATTGAGGACTTTACCATTCTTACACAAGAATTAAAAGCGGGCATGCAAGCCTGTGAAGAAGTCCAAGACGAGACGACATCGGACATGCTGTTAGCCATACAAACATCGCTGGAGAAACACCGCTGGATGCTGCAATCGTTTCTCGGATAGCTTTACAAAATCTTCAAGCTGAACAAACATGAGCGTAACGAAACTTAGCTATACTGGTAGCAAAATCGTTTTCGGAGGATCTAATGTTGATGAAAATCCTGAATGTGCTGCTGGTCATGGCCGCGTGCTTCTTCTTGTTGTTCATGGCTTTTGAGGCGGATGCTCCCGCTAAGAATGATGAACCGAATCCGATGAAACAAAATCAAGAACAGTTTGCCCGTATACAACAAACGTATTACGCCGAAGATGTAAAATAAGTAGACTTAGGGATGGCCTGAGAGCCATCCCTTTCTTTTCGTCTTTTCATGCCGTATTGTTTTGCTTCACCAGATTCCTTATAATGAATGGATTATTGGGAGAGCAAGGAGTTGGCGTATGTGGAAAAACCAAAGGCCTTGAAAGAATGGGCTTCGGCTGTCAAAGCGCTGGAAGACGGAACACAAATCTTTATTATGCGCAAAGGGGGTATAGTTGAAGAAACGAGAGATTTTCAAGTTGAATCCAATGATTTTTTTCTTTATCCTACCTATGAGCACCAGAGAAAAGAATTGCTCAAGGACAATTATCGCCATGTCATCGATGAAACCTTGGTCGGTTGGAGTGCGCAGGATGAGCAGGTCACAATCCGTTCATATGCCCGGATGATCGAGGATATCGAGATTAGCGATGGAGATCTGCTGAATAGGCTGTACCCTTTTCACATTTGGACGGAAAATTTCACGGACGAAAGATTGAAGTGGAAACGTAAAAATCCGCTGCATCTCATGCTGTTAAGAGTGTATAAATTGGCAGAACCTTTACATATTCCAATTGAGCAGGCCTATATCGGCTGTAAATCATGGATTGAGCTAGGGGCTGAAACACCGCCTGAATCCTCGTTAGTTCCGGTTTTGAGCGATGAGGAGTTTGCAGCGCAAGTTGCTGAAATTAAGCGAACTTTGTCGTAAGAAAAAGGTTGCATTTTCACAAATTGCCCACCTTTTTCAAGCAATTGCCCTTTCTTGATTTGTCATAGTAAGTTATAATAGAATTATTCTAATGAGAATCAATGATAATCATCTTATGATTGTCGTTTATCTAGTACATTTAAACATTATGGAGGCTTAATGAAAATGGCAAACTCACCAACATTTACAATAGACGGTCTTAGAGCGAACGTCGAAGGTAAGGAAATTTTGAAAGGGCTGAGCCTTGAAATCAAAGGCGGAGAAGTTCATGCAATCATGGGACCGAACGGTACTGGTAAAAGTACGCTTGCATCCGCGCTGATGGGTCACCCGAAATATGAAGTGACAGAAGGTTCCGTTACTTTAGAAGGCGAAGATGTTCTCGAAATGGCGGTTGATGAGAGAGCGCGCGCTGGTTTGTTCCTAGCTATGCAATACCCAAGCGAAATTACGGGCGTAACGAACGCTGACTTCTTGCGCAGCGCAATCAACGTGCGTCGTGGCGAGGGCAACGAGATCTCCTTGATCAAGTTCATCCGCCAAATGGAAGCCAAAATGAAACAGCTTGAAATGAACCCAGAGTTCATGCACCGTTACTTGAACGAAGGCTTCTCCGGCGGTGAGAAGAAACGTAACGAAATTCTGCAAATGCTTTTGCTTGAGCCTAAGTTCGTTATTCTTGACGAAATCGACTCCGGTTTGGATATCGATGCTTTGCGTATCGTTGCGGAAGGCGTTAACGCTATGCGCAGTGAAGAGCGCGGCTTCTTGATCATTACGCACTACCAACGTTTGCTCAACTACGTTAAACCAGATTTTGTACATGTTATGATGCAAGGCCGTATCGTGAAATCCGGCGGACCAGAGCTAGCTGAGCGTCTGGAAGCGGAAGGTTACGATTGGATCAAAGAAGAACTCGGCATCGTGGATGAAACGGTTGGTCAAGACGAGGAAGAATTCAAAATCCCAATGAACACGACTGCGCCGAAGTACTAAAGAGAGGAGAGACTTTGATCTCTGATCAAAGGTCCTTATATATTAGGAGGAATACCATGAGTACTCAAACACAACTTTCCATAGATTCTAATGCTGTCATCGAGCTCTCCCGCAGCAAACAAGAGCCGGAGTGGATGACGACCCTTCGTACAGAAGGGCTGGCGTTAGCGAATTCTTTGGAATTACCTACGCTTGAAAAGACAAGAATTGATCGTTGGAGCATTTCCTCCTACGGTTCCTATAAAACACAAGCGCCTTTGACTTCCCTTGAGTCCTTACCGGAAGTTGCCCAAGGACTAACGAATTCAGATAACCTGATTGTTCAGCGCAACTCTGGCGTCGTGTACAGCCAAGTTTCGGAAGAACTGAAGAAGCAAGGCGTTATTTTCACTGATCTGGAAACGGCGATTCGCGATCATGCTGATCTGGTGGAGCCTTACTTTATGAAAGCTGTCGAAGCGAACGAAAATCAAGTGACAGCTTTACACGCTGCGCTTTGGAACGGCGGTATTTTCATCTACGTGCCAAAAGACGTTCGTGTGGATGTTCCGCTTCAAGCGTTGTTTGTTACGGATGATGCTGAAGCTACATTCGCTCCGCACGTGCTGATCGTTGCAGAGCAATTCAGCTCCGTTTCATACGTTGATAACTTCGTATCCTCCCTGTCGGGTGCTGAGCTCGTACAAAACGGTATCGTTGAAGTGTTCGCGAAGCCGGGTTCGCGCGTAAATTACGCGTCCGTTCATAACTTCGAGGAGTCCGTGACGGACTTGACTTACCGCCGTGCCATTCTTGACAATGATGCGAGCATTGCGTGGGTTGTTGGCGAAATGAACTACGGGAATACGATGTCGGATACGACTTCTATCCTTAAAGGCAAAGGTTCTGACTCCGACGCCAAAGTGATCTGTGTCGGTACGCAAGAGCAGAAGCTCAACTTAACGACACGCGCTGTTCACTGGGGCAAAGCCTCAACGAGCGACATGATTACGCGTGCTGTTATGCGAGATGGCGCAACGGCAATCATCAACGGGATTACGAAGATCGAAAAAGGAGCACAAGGCTGTAACGGTCAACAAACGGAGAAAGTGTTGATGCTTAGCCCGAAAGCTCGCGGAGACGCGAATCCGATTCTTCTTATCGATGAGGATGATGTAAAAGCAGGCCATGCGGCGAGTGTTGGTCAAGTGAATGCAGAGCAAGTGCACTACTTGATGTCTCGCGGTATTACGAAGGAAGAAGCTCAACGCTTAATTATTTATGGATTCTTAGCGCCGGTCGTTTCCGAGATTCCGATTAAGAGCGTTGAAGAACAGCTGCAAAGCTTAGTGGAGAGGAAGCTGGGACAATGAATACAGCCGAGATACGTGAACTTTTTCCCATTCTAAAACAAGAAGTGAACGGTCATCCTCTGGTGTATTTGGACAGCGCTGCAACCTCCCAGAAGCCCATTCAGGTGATTGAGGCACTGAAGCATTACTATGAATGGGACAATGCGAACGTACATCGTGGTGTTCATACCCTAGGATCCCGTGCTACAGATGCGTATGAAGGAGCACGAGCGAAGGTTGCTAAGTTCATTAACGCATCCAGCGAGCAAGAGATTATTTTTACCAGAGGCACGACAACAGCCATTAATATTGTGGCGAGCAGCTATGCCAAAGCGGTATTGCGCGAAGGCGACGAAATCGTCCTCACGCCCATGGAGCACCACAGCAATTTGATTCCATGGCAGCAAGCCGCTAAGGCAACAGGCGCCATTTTAAAATATATCCCGCTACAACCCGATGGATCGATTTCGCTGGCAGACGTAGAAAATACGATTACAGACCGTACCAAAATCGTTTCTGTCGTCTACGTTTCTAACGTTCTGGGCGTTATCAACCCCGTTAAAGAGATCGCTCAAATCGCTCATAAGCATGGTGCGAAGATGATGGTCGACGGCGCACAAAGCACTCCGCATATGAAAGTGGATGTGCAGGATTTGGATTGCGACTTTTATGGTCTTTCCGGTCATAAAATGTGTGGACCAACCGGAATTGGGGCATTGTATGGCAAGAAGGCCTTGCTGGAAAGCATGGAGCCGGCTGAATTCGGCGGCGAGATGATCGATCATGTGGATCTCTATGAGTCGACATGGAAGGAACTGCCTTGGAAGTTCGAAGGCGGGACTCCGATCATCGGAGGCGCTGTTGCACTTGGCGCGGCGATTGATTTTCTGCAAGAAGTCGGCATGGACAATATTTTCAAACACGATATACAGCTCACGAATTATGCGATGGAACGTATGACACAGATCGAGGATCTGACCATCTACGGCCCAACTAGCAACCGTGCAGGACTTGTAACGTTCAATTTGGGCGATGTCCATCCGCATGACGTGGCAACTGTTCTGGATGCAGAGGGAGTAGCTATACGTGCAGGCCACCACTGTGCACAGCCTCTGATGAGATGGCTTGAAGTGAGCAGTACGGCTCGTGCAAGCTTTTATCTATACAATACAGAAGAAGATATTGACCGTCTTGTGATGGCCTTACAAAAAACAAAGGAGTACTTTGGCCATGCAATTGGATGATTTATACCGCAGAGTCATTATGGATCACTATAAAACACCTCGCAACCGCGGGAAGTTTGAGTCTGGTGAAGCAGTTACCATCGATCTGAACAACCCTACGTGCGGTGATAAAATATCGCTGCAAATGCAGGTGGAAGATGGTATCGTTAAGTTAGCAAAATTCACAGGCGAAGGCTGCTCGATCTCTCTGTCCTCCGCATCAATGATGACGGATGCCGTTAAAGGCAAAACGATTGAAGAGGCACTGAAGATGGCTGATGATTTTTCCAGCTTGATGAAGGGCGGATCTGTCGAATTTGAATATGAAGATATAGAGGCTCTATCTGGGGTAAATAAATTCCCTGCGCGGATTAAATGTGCAACCTTGGCATGGAACGCGCTCCGCAAAGGTATTGAACATACCCAAAAGTCCGATAACTAACGCATACGCGATTGCATAGAGCGCTGTGAATGATTTGCAACACAAAAACGTTAAGGAGGAATTAACCATGGCAAAACAAATGCCAGATCTCGAAGATTATAAGTATGGTTTCCGAGATGAGCACAAATCGATTTTCCAATCGGGAAAAGGTTTAACTCGTGAAATCGTTGAAGAAATCTCCAGAATGAAGGGCGAGCCGGATTGGATGCTGGAGTTTCGTCTGAAATCCTTGGAGCAGTTCTTCAAAATGCCGATGCCTCGTTGGGGCGGCAACATGGATGATCTTGATTTTAATGACATCCAGTACTATGTAAAACCATCTGAGAAACAAGGTAAAACATGGGAAGAAGTTCCAACCGAGATTAAAGAAACATTCGATAAGCTGGGTATTCCGGAAGCAGAACAAAAGTTCCTTGCCGGTGTATCAGCACAATACGAATCCGAAGTTGTTTACCACAGCATGCAAAAAGAGCTTGAAGATCAAGGTGTTATCTTCACAGATACGGATACAGCTCTTCGCGAACATCCTGAACTGTTCAGAAAATACTTCGGTACCATCATCCCGCCAAGCGACAATAAATTCGCTGCTCTGAACAGTGCGGTATGGTCCGGTGGTTCCTTTATTTACGTCCCTAAAGGCGTGAAGTGCGAAGTTCCATTGCAAGCATACTTCCGTATTAACTCCGAGAACATGGGTCAATTCGAGCGTACATTGATTATCACGGACGAAGAAAGCTTCGTGCACTATGTAGAAGGCTGTACAGCTCCGATCTACAGCACGAACTCCCTTCATAGCGCGGTTGTTGAGATCGTATGTCTCAAAAATTCCCGTGCGCGTTACACAACGATCCAAAACTGGGCACCGAACATCTACAACCTCGTTACGAAACGTGCGGTTGCAGAAGAAGGAGCTACCATGGAGTGGGTCGATGGCAACATTGGTTCCAAGCTGACTATGAAGTACCCAGCTGTTGTGCTGAAAGGCCGCGGCGCTAAAGGGATGGTTCTTTCCATCGCAGTAGCAGGTAAAGGTCAGCACCAAGATGCAGGCGCCAAAATGACGCATCTGGCTCCGGATACAACGTCAACGATCGTGTCCAAGTCCATCTCCAAACACGGCGGTAAAGTAACTTACCGTGGTCTGGCTTCCTTCGGACGTAATTCCCAAGGATCCAAAGCGAATATCAAATGTGATACGTTGATTCTAGATAACGAGTCAACATCCGATACAATTCCTTACAATGAAATCATGAACGATAACATTACGCTGGAGCATGAAGCGACTGTATCCAAAGTGTCTGAGGATCAATTATTCTACCTCATGAGCCGTGGTTTAACGGAAGCTGAAGCAACACAAATGATCGTTATGGGCTTCATTGAGCCATTCACGAAAGAACTTCCAATGGAATATGCCGTGGAAATGAACCGTCTAATCAAGTTCGAGATGGAAGGTTCTATCGGTTAATAGATGTAACTCCAAAAAAAGCGCACCCGGATATTCTCGGGTACGCTTTTTTTAAACCGTTTTATGCAATGTCGAGGGTTGTTAAGCATTAATTCGTTTACGATTTTGCGTTGCCAGCGTAAGTATAGCAACGTAAAAGGGCTGAAGGTTGAACTTTTTGCCAAACTCAAATTTATAAGCTGCGGTTGATACATTGTTTGCTTTGAAATAGGGAGATGTAATATAGTGAATGGTCAATTCACTATCATCAAAACCTGTGCCCGCGGTTTCCATTGTCACTTCATAAATGGAGTCTAAATCAATGGAGGCAATTCTCGTTTTTTTGCCTGTAACTCCCTGGTGATCGATCAAAATAATTCTTTCGTCAGTTACAACGAATGTATCCCTGACCAATTTGAAGCCTGTTGTCACCTTTTCATTAGGCATCAGATATATGCCATACTGCCGCGAGAGTTCTTCTACAGAAACTTCTGAGAAGTTTCCTAAAAGACCGTTTAAAAACCTGCCATTTTTACCACTCCTTCTTTAAACATTTTACACACTAACTGTATTCGATGAATTCGGAAAAATTACCTTTAACTGTCTGCCTAATTCCTTTCCAACATGCTCCAAGAGGCTCCACCTTTGGTTCATGCATATTTATTTCGCACAAATCTCACCCTAAAGAGGATCATAATGTGTCCCTAAAGGAGAGAAGTGAAGGTATGTGGAAAAGGCTGAAACTAGCAGCAATAGGGAGTATGGTTGTCGCTATCGCAACAACAACAGCTTGTGGGAAGGATCATGCGGCCCCAAATAACGTTGCACCATCACCGAACGGAGTGACACAATCAGGTACAAGTAATGCGCTTCCTCACAGCTTGTCACAAGGAAATGGTATCACCAAATTAGGAAATGATGATGCTGTAATACCCATTAAAGTGATCAATAATGCCAATTATGTAGATGCTCGAGAACTCATTCAAACATTAAAGTTTCAATCCGAGTGGGATGCTGGTGCTCAGAAACTGCTAATTGGCGACAATGATGCGAACTTTGAAATATCGGTGAATTCCAAAAAAGCGATGAAGGACGGGGCAGAAATTCACGTCCATCAAGATTTTGTCAAAGAAGGCGATGTCATTTACTTACCTGTCTCCGCCATCTCTGATTTGTTTCAAGAAGAAATGTCATACGAAGTAAGTGGTAAGCAGTTGAACATCCATCCCTCTCCGATTACGCCCCTTGAGAATGAGGATGCTCCCGATCCTAGCGCTGACTCTCCGGAGCTTGCGTTTGCGGACGATCCGAATGATCCGTTCAAAGGAGGAGCAGTGAAAGGGGAGAGCCCAGCCTCTCAAGATATTCATGCCCATCATGATCTGCAAGTCTGGTCACAGTCCGGTGGAGACGCTATTCCCGTATTGAAAGACATTAATGTTAACAGCATGATTAACAAAGGCGAACAGTATAAAGGGGTTAAATATAAATTCGGAACCGGTCCATACCCACAAACAGGCCGATTTGATTGCTCAACGTTTACCCAGTATGTGTTTGGCAAATATAACGTAAAACTTCCGAGACTTGCCCGCCAACAAGCGGCGGTAGGCAGTTTGGTTAGCCGTAAATCTTTGCGTAAAGGCGATTTGATGTTCTTCTATGTCCCAGGTCGCTTCAAAACCAATAAAACTGTCGGACATGTCGGCATCTATATTGGCAACATGCAAATGCTCCATGCTTCTCCAGCACCGAAGAATGGGGTTCAGATCAGTAATATCAATAAAGCTTATTGGAAAAAAACGTTCCTCCGAGCAAAACGTGTTGTATATTAAGCCATTCAAGTCTATCCTTAGGGGTAGACTTTTATTATTTTTTAGCAAGCTGAAACAAATAGACGGTTCGTGCGTTTTATCTATTATGAAGTCTTTGATGAGGGAGGATGAAACCGAATGACGATTACTCTTTTCGAAAAATTAGCAGATGGACAGCTTTTGAAAATTAGTGAGCGCACATGGGATGAAAAGCTGATGCAAGCTTTAGATGCAGCGAATTATGTGCTCATTGGCGGCAAGGAATATGAAATGATAGAAGGAAGATTGAATTTGGATTTAAATGTGTTCGAGCTTTTACTTGTTGCAGTTGGTTCAGATGGGGGAGGGAACAAGTAGTGAAAAGACCGCTCAAGGTATTTTCAGCTTCCTTAAGCCTCATACTCGCGGGTCAACTGCTGCTGCTCCCGGCGCATGCCGCAGAGTCGCCTACACCAAACGCCACATCATCAAAGCTGGTGGAATGGTCTACCGACGAAGTGAAGACATACTTCGATCCTGCGGTTGACTGGAATTTACCGGTACCGCTGGCTTCAGGCGCGGCATCGCCATCGCCATCGCCATCTCCAACGCCAACTGCCGGAGGCGGTTCAACGAGTGGAGGCACAACACCCATTATCGTGAACAATGTTGGCGGGGGGAGTGGGTTTGGATGGGATGATCTGTTGTTGTACCATCTCATTTTTAATAGCCCAAGTCCATATTCCTCAAGCAGTTGGGGAAGCAGTCACCGCTCTTATTACTATCGTTCCAATACACCTTATGTGACCAAAACGTATCAACCAAGCACGTTCTCCAATCGTTCCACGACGAAATCGCCAACAACATCAAGCGGCTCTGGTACATTTACGACGAACAAGTCATCCTCTTCGAACACGAAGCCGGGGACAACAGGCTCTGTTAGCGGATCTGGCACGAGCAGCGGCACAACATCAAGCTCGAAATCAACATCCACCTCAACGGGCAGCATAGGCGGCAAATCGAGCGGGTTCAGCTCTTCATCCAGCTCAGGAGGTTAATGCAGTGGTCTTCGAAGTCATCGGAACACCGTCACCGGAAAGAGAGCATAGAGTCCAGCAGCTGGCAGAGCTTGGATTCACATGGGCTAATCTGGAAGATGAAGCTTACTGGATCGATCAAGTTGTGCTGATGGAGCAGCAAACGTATGCCAAGCTAATCGTCGCGGCGGAGTCATTGTGGCGCGTATTTGATAAAGCTGTTCGCTATGTAAAAGGGAACAGGTCATTATATGAACAGTTGTCGATTCCCGAAGTACTTTGGGATGGTCTCGATCGGCTGGAACTGAATGACATTGGAGCTATTAGCCGCTATGCAAGATTTGATTTTACGGTGAATCAGCAGGGGGAAATTAAGCTCTTAGAGCTCAATGCAGACACTCCGACCGGTTATGTGGAAGCCGCGATTGCAACACCGTGGCTTTGCGAACAAATCGGGCTTGTCTCTCCAAATGCAGAAATGAAAAACCTGATTCGCGCAGCATGGGACATTGAAGCTCCGGACTTCGCCGCTTGTATTGCTTATGGCCGGCATGCGGAAGATACGGGAACCATTGACGCTCTCGTTGCCCATAGCGGAAGAACCATGACATGTGTAGACTGTCTGGATCTGTGGATTGACGAAGGCGTGGTCAAGGTTGGCGATCATCAAATCATCTCCAACATGTTTGCGCTGTACCCAAAAGAATGGATGGGGATTGATGATGGGGGAGAAGCGCTCTCCTATGCGATCGAAGAACAATTCATCCAATTGTTCAATCCTTTGCATGCGGTTATCTTGCAGTCGAAGGGGCTCCAAGCTCTTATATGGGAGTTGCATAAGAAGAACTCTGCTATGTTTACCTTGGATGAGCACAAAGCAATAGCTGCTTATATGCTGCCTACCTTTTTTTCTCCAGAGTTGTCAGGGGATTACGTATCCAAATCGATGTTTGGAAGAGAAGGGGGCTCCGTTGAGCTCTATGATGCTACAGGTGTTTTGGAGGTCAAGGATGAAGCTGGCTTTGACACAAGTGTTTTTTTTAAGCGTGTATATCAGCAAAGGGCTGATTTGCCGGAGATAGGTTTTGCTCATGGAAATAGGCATTTATTAACGGGACTCTTTGTACTGGGCGGAACTCCTTGTGGGCTCCTAGGCCGAGCAGGCGGGAAAATTACAGGGAATGCAAGTCAATTTGTACCGATTGGAGTGAAAGCACCTTGAAACAAAGACGATTTTGGATAATGGCGTCGATCGCCTTGGTCGTCATCTTGATGATTTGGGGCATTAGCAGCCTGTTCAATAAGAAACCCTCTGTCTTAAGTTCTGCAACAGTTGGGAGCTCAGCAAGCATAAGCGGCGTGAATGGCGAAGTGCCTTGGGATTATCAAGTGCAGCAAGCGAAGGTCGGGGATTTGCTCGATGGGGATTTGGTTCTGCTGCCTAATAATGAGCGAATATCGAATGACCAGAATTTTGCAACCGGCGATCAGGTCTATGTACTTAGCTATATGCAGGCAACAATGAAAACGGACAGTCAAGGAAAGAATGACGTCACGTTATCACAATGGAAGCCGATCAAAACGTTTAAAACCAAGGAAGAAGCCGATAAAGATTTGGCTGAACTTAAAGTTGAAATTAAGACGGATGTGAAACTGATAGGCGTATATAAAACGGAACTGGATGGAAAATTCCGCTATTTCGCGGTTGCAGATCTTCCGACAGGTCAGAAAGTAAAGCAACCTATTCCGGAGGATCGCTATCAAAATTTCAAAAATAAGAAGGAAGTTCAGGTTATTTTAGAGGAAGTACACGATTACAGCAATTATGATCAATCCATGGCGAAATTTCGGGGGTGGGCAGAATGATAGTATTGAATATTGTAATTAGCTTATTTGTTATTGTCCTGCTGCAATTTGCAGGGATGTATATATTTAGCTTAATGACGCCCTACCGCGATATGGAGGAAATTAATAAAGGGAATGTCGCCGTTGGAATTACGATGGGCGGCAAATTTATTGCAACTGCGATTGTGCTGGCAATTGCCGCGTACAGCAACTCCTCGATTTGGCATATGAGCTTATGGTTTGCGGTAGGTTACGTCTGTTTACTTGCGACTTACTGGGTCTTTGATTGGCTGACGCCAGGCGTGAAGCTCTCCGACCAGTTAAAAGAAGGCAACGTGGCTGTTGGCACTCTGCTTGCTTCCGTATATATCGGTATTGCTCTAGCGGTCAGCTCTCTTATTATTTAAAACCTCTCATACCGCGATTGCCGTTATTTCAACACCGTTCAGCTGTGAAAGATCCAGAAATTCATGATCGATGTTGATGAGCGGCCGGAAAAAATCGGAAGGATTCGTCATAACGATTGTACCGACTCTTCCGTCGCTCAGGGACACTTTTTTGCCGATAAAGTTAGGAATCATATTGCGAATAAACACTTGGGTGATCTTCGGATCAAGCTGTCCAAAGCTCATCCGGTGAAGTTCTTTCAGAACGAACAAGAGGTCACGTTTTTTTTGATAAACCCTGTCGTTGATCATAGCGCTGTAAACATCCGCAACGGCAACAATACGGGAGTAGGAGTGTATTTCCGTATTTTTTTTGCGTAATGGATAGCCTGTACCGTCCATACGCTCATGGTGCTCAAGCGCAACGAGAGCAAGGGTGTTGTCTTTTAAGGAATTTTTGATGATCTCATAGCCATAGATGGTATGCCTCTGCATGTCACTGAATTCGTCATTAGTTAGCTTATCGGGCTTATTCATGATTTCAAGGGGGATTTTGCATTTGCCGACATCGTGCAAATAGCCTGCTTTGCCAATGATAAGCGCTTCTTTCTCGCTCTTATCCATCCATTTGGCGATATAGTAGGACAGCATGCCTACTTGTACACTGTGCAGGTAGGTATAATCATCTTGGCTGGTTAAAGAAATAAGCAAAGAGACGACATCATTCTCTTCCTCAAGGCTCTTGATTAACGGATTGAAAGCGGATTCTATTTTCTGATTAGATAAGATTCCCTCGGTTTCTGCCGTAAGAAAAATGTCTTTGATACCAGAAATGCAATCGTGAAAACACGTGAGTTGAGCCAGCTTTGCTTGGGACAATTCTGCTGGCTCAAGATCAGTTTCCGTAACCCTTTGGGCAATATCCACATATTCCACATTGTGGCGGTTAAGCATCATGATGTCGCTTGCATCCACCACAGTACCTGCTGATAAAAGATGAAGTCCTTTTGTATTGTAGGAATCGGAAATCAGTCTATCGCCAACAATGAGTTGAAGCACATGTATATGCATTGAATTTCCTCTCCCAATCCTATATTCATGTAGGTATATTGTAATACTACATCCCAATATAACGGCTGTAAAGACTTTTGGCCTGAATTAAATCATCCGTTCCTTGGATGAGGACGCGCCCGTCTGGGAAAATAACCATCTGCAAATCGGGACCAGGTTGGAACTTTAAGAGGAAACGGTTTCGCTCAACCGGACCTAGAGGTTTCAAGCGTTTTTCCCAGTACTCAAGCGGCTTGGCAGCTGGAATAACAGGATGAATCTGTACCGAGTTACGACCGCATAAGGACTGAATGGTGTCGCTGTCCATCTCAGCTTCCAAGTAATCATACTGCTTTTTGGCACAGGCGGGACAATCTGCTTTTAGTGCGCCGGTCACACTTATGGCTGAGTGTTGATTAAACCATAGGTCCCACTGCTGCATCTTAAGATTGAGATGATCCGTAGCGCCAATCAGCAGTTTAAAAGCCTCAGTCGCTTGAAAAGAAGCAACGACATGAATAATACCGCCAATCACTCCGGCCGTATCGCAGGTTTCTGTTGTGCCTGCAGCGGGAGCTTGGGTGAACAAACAGCGCAGACAAGGAGTCTGTCCTGGAAGGATCGTCAAAGAGACACCTCTGGAAGCGACGGCGCCGCCATAAATCCAGGGAATGCCCAGTTTGATGCTCACATCGTTAATAAGGAAGCGGACCGAGAAGTTATCCGTGCCGTCCAGAATTAAATCGACATCGCCTAACAAGTCCTCGGCATTCGTGGCGTTAAGATCCGTAACATGCGGTTCAATTGTGACAAGTGAATTTACTAGTTGTAAACGTTTGGCTGCTGCAACTGCCTTAGGTGTCATCGCAGCAGCATCCTCTTCGTCGTACAGCATTTGCCGTTGCAAATTGCTGTCCTCTACAAAATCGCGGTCAATTAATCGGACATATCCGACTCCTGCGCGAACCATATGATTGGCAAGCACTGTGCCCAGGGCACCCATGCCTACGATGGCGACGCGGCTGCCAATAAGTTTGCGCTGTCCTTCGAGACCAATAGGGGAAAAAAGTACTTGTCTGGAATAGCGCGCATCTACGCCATTTTCTTGCGATGTATGTAAAAATGTATCCACGTAAGTCATCTCCAATTCAATCTATTCCAAAGGTGGCGCTTGGAGCGGATTCCAAGGGCCTGTTTGGCTGCCTTTCCACTCTGAGCCATCTTCCCAAATTTCTTTTTTCCAGATGGGTACGATCTGTTTCAAACGTTCGATGGCGTAGCGGCTTGCATCATAGCAGTCGGCTCGGTGAGGCGAAGAAACAGCAATAACAACGCTAGCCTCGGCAATAGCTACCTTACCCAAACGGTGGGTGATCGCACTAAGGGTGCCCGGCCAGCGGTCAGCGATTTCTTGACCGATTGCTTCCATCGTTTTTATGGCCATTGGGACGTAGGCTTCATATTCCAATAGGACAGTCCGCTGCCCATACGTCATTTCCCGGGTAGTCCCAATGAAAACGAGCGAAGCGCCGTGATTGGGATGGTTCACTTTAGCGGCAACCTGCTGTGCATCAATCGTTTCGTGGGTAATCTCGTATAAAGAAGGCTGGCCTCCGGAAACTGGCGGAATGAGAGCAAGCTCGTCAACCGCAGTGACGATGACCTCATCGCCAGCATATTCTTGATTTTTAGCAAAAAAACAAGTTTTCAGTTGAGATGCAGCTGTCGGATACTCGATTGCGATCAGCTTTCTAAGCTCCTCGATGGAAACGGCTTCTTGTTCGATCTGCATGTGTAGGACGGAAGTCCCGAAAATTTCAACAAGACCTGCGAAAAGTTGGATGTGTATATTCACGGATTTGCTCCTAAATGCTTAGTGTTAGATTCCCTTACAGCATATCATATTTTGGCCTTGGAATGGTATAATGGAAAGTGCCTAGAGATGGCAAAGCGAGCTTACGGGACGAGAGGAGAATGGTTACGGTGCAAGCAGATTTACGCATACAAGTGTCAGACTCACATATAACGAATGAAACATTTACCGTACAGGAAATGGTTCAGCTGGCGGAAGTGAAGTTGGCGCTGGAAGACCGTGTTCCGAATGCGGAGGGAAATGCCTTTGATTTGAAAGCGTGGTACAGAAGCTGGAAAAGCAGCCGTGGCGGGCAGCAGGAGATCGAGCCTACACACCTGAAAGTAGAGGCTGTTGATGAGTTTCAAGCATTAATGCCGTGGGCGGAGGCGGATTCAGCTGTCTTTCTCTATGCTCAGGGTGGTGAACCACTTAAAAAAGGGTATCCGATACGCTTATATGTGCCGGATGGCAGCAGTGAATGTCTCAATGTTAAAAGTGTTGTTCATATCTGGTTCCTTCACGATGCAACGCTCGGCGATGAAGCGACCTTCGGATTTAAAAATAAAGTGACGCTTGATGAGTTGAAAATTAAGAAATGAAACGACTCCTTATCTTACATACGAACGATCTGCATAGTCATTTTGAGATGATGCCCAAAATTAATGCGTATTTTGAGTGGGTGCGCAAGCAGTGGCCTTCCGATCAAGTATTGACGCTGGATATAGGCGATCATATGGACCGAATGAGCCCGGAAACGGAAGGTACCAATGCCATCGCAAATTTGGAAATCATGAATGCGACCGGCTATGATGCGATGGTTCTCGGAAATAATGAAGGGTTGACGTTTACACCTGAGTTTTTAGGAGAAGTTGTAAAGGAACATGCCCATTTCCCTATTCTTGGAAGTAATATTTACGATAAAGCAACGAATCAAACACCGGATTGGCTGCTGCCCTCCCTGATCATTGAGAAGTCCGGATTAAAGATCGGTATGCTTGGTGTAACCGCCGTTTACCCGGCTTACTATGAGCTGCTCGGATGGCAGGTTACAGATCCTATTGAGGCCGTCAAGGCGCATATGGAGCTGATGCTTCCCCATACCGACCTCATCGTGGTCCTGTCTCATTTGGGGTTGCGGATGGATCAGCGTATGGCGGAGGAACTCGAAGGCATCGATGTGATCCTCGGCGGCCATACGCATCATGTGCTGGAGGAGCCGCTCCTGATCAGCGGCACCTATCTGGCAGCAGCCGGCAAGTTCGGGCAGTATGCCGGCCACATCGAACTTGCCTACGATCCGGCGCAGCGCCGGATCGCCGAGTTCCAGAGCAGCGTCGTCCCGATGACGGCGGACAGCGAAGATGACAGCCGCGTAGCCGCGCTGCTGGAGCACTTCCGCATCGCCGGCGCATCGGCGCTGGATGAAGAAGTGGCGCAGCTGCGGGAACCGCTGCGCCTGGATTGGTACGGCGAATCCCCGCTAGGCAACTTGCTTGCCGCCGGGATTCGCCGCTGGACCAGCGCCGATATCGGGCTGGTCAACAGCGGCCAACTCCTTCAGGGACTGAAGGAGGGGCGCTTGACGCGCGGCAGATTGCTTGAAATCTGCCCGGGGCCGATCAATCCCTGCCGCGTGCTGATCCGCGGCGCCGATTTGCTGCAAGCGCTCGAAGAGTCGCTGCTGCGCGAATTCATGGAGAAGCCGATTCGCGGACTCGGCTTCCGGGGGGAGGTGCTGGGCGTGCTAAGCGTTGACGGTATGACCGTCAAGGTGGACAGCTCCCGAGCACCTTATGAACGCGTTATCGCCGTACACGTGGGCGATGAGCTCTTGGACATTGGTCGTGACTATGTCGTGGGCACGATTGATATGTTTACTTTCGGATCCGGCTACTTATCCTTAAGTCGGGGGAGAGATGTGGTGTACATGCTTCCTGAGTTTATCCGCGACATCCTTGCCCGCGAGCTCCACGATCACGAGGCAATTGCAAGCAGTCATTCTGCAAGATTTACAGATATTAGCGTTCCAGGCACGAGGAACTGACAGCAATTTTTGTCAATAAAGTTGTCAGACTCCTCATGTTCCAAGTAGAATATATAATTGGACAGGAGTCCGACGATAAACTCTAACCTTTAGGGGGAAACCATGCATACTATTTTTGAAGCGATCATCATTGGGATCGTGGAGGGATTAACCGAGTTCTTACCGGTATCTTCTACGGGGCATATGATTTTGGCGCAAAGCTTGTTGAACACGCAAAACGACGAAGTCATGAAAACTTTTGATTTCGTTATCCAGCTTGGAGCCATTATGGCTGTTGTCATTATTTATTGGAAACGGATTTTATCTTTATTTGGCTTGGTGAAAAGAAAAAGTGAAAGCAGAACCGGGAAAAAGCTGAACCTGCTGCATATTCTCATCGGTATTATACCTGCCGGGGTCATCGGCGTTCTGTTTAATGATATTGTCGATGAAAAGCTTTTTAACTCAACGACCGTGGTTATCGGACTAGTCTTGGGCGGTATTCTGTTGATCATTGCCGAGCAGAAGAAAGGAAGGCCAAGCACGGAAGTATTGGATGATTTGACGTACCGCCAAGCGTTCTTCATCGGATTGTGGCAATTAGTGTCCATCTGGCCAGGCTTCTCCCGTTCCGGCTCGACGATTGCGGGAGGGATGCTCTCGGGCGTTAGCCGCGCAGCATCTGCCGACTTCACGTTTATCATGGCGATCCCGATTATGTTCGGCGCTTCCGGGGTTTATTTTCTGAAAAATTACGAGGCTCTTTCATCCAACGATTTCGCCTTTTTCGCAGTTGGTTTTGTGGTGGCCTTCATTGTAGCCTTGTTGGCTGTTGTTTCCTTTATCAAATTCGTTCAAAATATGAAACTGACCTATTTTGCCTACTATCGTTTTGCGGTAGCCATTATTTTTGCACTCTATATGTTTCTAAGTAAATAGGCTTATAGTTGTTAGCGAACCGCGTCGAAAGATGCGGTTTTTTTTGTTGAACTTTTATGTGAAATCTATTACATTTAGATAGATAATAACGCTCAGCTACACGGGGGTCCTTACATGCTGTTAATGCCGATCAACAAGTGTCAACCTGGAATGAGGCTGGCCAAGAATATTTACAACGAAGATGGTATGGTTTTACTGGCCGTTAACGTTGAGCTCACACAAAGGTTAATCGATCGGCTATTTTCTTACGGTATCGACTACATATATATCGCAGATTCCCGGACCGATGACGTTATTCAGGTCGATATCATTCAAGATGAGACGCGCAGCAAGGCTGTTCACGAAATTCGAGATACTTTTAAGAAGGTTATGGAAGATTCGAACAAACGCGGGGCCGTCAGTTATTATGATATCGGGCGCAACTTCCGTGATGTGATGAAAATGATTATTGACGATTTAAGCGCTCATCAGGGTGCTATGGTCATGCTCAATAATATGAATATAAAAGATAACTACTTGTTCCAGCATTCAGTGAATGTCAGTATTTACGCCATCATGCTCGGAATTAGTTTTGGATACAGCCGTGAAAAGCTGGAGACGCTTGGACTTGGCGCATTGCTGCATGATATCGGAAAGACGAAAATTCCCCTCGGCATCCTGCGCAAGCCGTCTCAGTTGACTTCCGAGGAGTTCGCGGAGATGAAGAAGCATACGACGTACGGTTTTCAAATTTTGAAAGACGAACCGAACATTCCTCTGCTGTCTGCACATTGTGCTCTTCAGCACCATGAACGAATTAATGGGAGCGGATATCCGAGAGGTTTACAAGGTTCAGATATAAACGAATTTTCGAGATGGATCGGGTTAGTGGATTCCTATGACGCTATGACGACAACCCGTGTGTACCGCAGGCCATTATTGCCTCATGAAGCCATGGAACAGCTTTTTGCAGGCTCAGGCACGATGTATGATCAGAACCAAATTGCCTTATTCCGAGATAAAATTGCGATATATCCGCTAGGTATCACCGTTAAATTGAACACTGGCGAATTCGGGATCGTCTCCAAGTTAAATATGACTGTTCCGCAAAGACCGATTGTCCGAGTTCTGCAGGATGAATCGGGGAGAGAACTGAAAGAACCTTATGAGATCGATCTGTCAACGAAGCTTTCGGTTTTAATTTCAGAGATCGGTGAAATTAAAATAGATGAGCTGGACACAGAAACGGGTATGCCAACCATACTTTGAGATAAACTAGATATAACAAACATGAAGAACCTGGGACCCCAGGTTCTTTTTGCAGATCAGGGGGATGTATGTGAGAGAATCAGCGGTGAAAGGGAAATTCTGGAGATGGGGATACGCCATGTACCGGTTCCGGTGGCTCGTACTTGCCATTGGCTTTCTGCTGCTCCTTAGTTTCGCTATATTTGCTCAGAAAACACCGGGAATCCTCAAGGACAATGGCTTTACACCCAAAGGCAGCGAATCGGATCAAGGTTTAATCCAGTTAAGAGATGAGCTTGGCGTACCGCTTACCACGCTCAATCTGGTGTATACGGGGGAAGGCCTCGATATGACGGAGAAAGCTCAGCAGCAGGCCATCATGGATTCGCTGTCCGATTTGAGCAAGCTGCCATACGTAGAAAGTGTGCATTTCGTCTCTTCGCCTCGAAACGAGGGACACTTGGATGTGCAGGCCGTAACGGTTGCTTTAGACCTAGACACGGACCCGGCACTAGAGAAATACCCCGAGCTGAAGGAGCATGTGCATCCTCCTGCAGGAATGAAGGTTTATGTAACGGGCGGCCCTGCTATTCTACATGACATGCAGGAAGCGAGTAAGCATGATATCGCCAAGTCGGAAGCCATTGGATTGCCTATCGCGCTGATCGTATTGTTAATCGTTTTTGGGACGTTAGTTGCGGCGCTGCTGCCTATGATTGTAGGTCTCATGAGTGTAACTCTTACATTGGGAATTACGTATTTTATCGCTCAACATCAATCCTTATCGAATTTCCTCCCCAATATGGTGACAATGCTGGGACTTGCTGTAGGTATTGATTATGCCTTGTTCCTCGTCAGCCGCTTCCGGGAAGAGCTTAAAGTGCAGCCTAACGTAGCTGAATCCGTGGCGATAACTTGTCAAACCGCTGGGAAATCTATTTTCTTCTCCGGTATTGCGGTATTGATCGGACTTTTGGGTATGTTGTTCGTTGATCTCACTTTTTTTCGCTCCTTGTGCTTAGGGGGGATTATCGTTGTATCCATATCCGTCGTTGTCGCCAATACGATGCTGCTTTCTCTGCTCGGGCTGCTGGGCAAGCGAATTAACTCTTTGCAGGTACTCCCTAAGCGCTTCCGAAAGCAGGAAACGTCCCGTTTCTGGGAAAAGATCGCTTATGGTGTGATGAAAAGGCCGGTCCTGCTGGTCGTTCTTGTCGGTGGAGCTTTGATTTATGCCATGACTCCAATTGGTCAAATGAAGCTGAGCGTGCCTAATGCGGAGGTGCTTCCTCCGAACTATGAGTCGAGATATGGGTCGGACTTGATGAAAACGGCCTATGATCCGCGGATGATGGGACCTATTCAAATCCTCGTACATACGGAAGCTGAAGTATGGGAAGAGTCAGCGATACGCCAAGTTCGGGCGTATGGGGATCAAGTGAAAGGCATTTCCGGCGTCAAGGAAATTCAGAGCTACCTTAGTTCACTTGGCCAACATACAGATGCTGAATTGGCTGCCATGTTAAAAGGACCCGGCGTAAAAGAAAAAATCGAAGGTGGCAAGCTGGCGAAGGGGCATACCGCCTTATTGGTCATAGTACCAGAGAAGGACCCGGATGACACTTCGACGGATGGGCTCGTGCGGAAGCTCCGCGCTTTGGATCGGGGCGGGCTCGATGTCGCAGTCACTGGCGGCCCTGCTTACCGGCTTGATATCATCGATCGCATTCAGAACGAGATACCTACGGTGCTCACCTTCGTCATGGGCATTACCTATATCGTCCTCCTGCTCGCCTTCCGATCTGTTCTGCTGCCGCTTAAGGCCGTTCTTATGAATATGCTCAGTCTTGGGGCAAGCCTTGGTTGTGTGGTGTTAGTTTTTCAGCATGGCTATCTGGCAGATTTGCTGCACATTACGTCCATTGGTTACGTGAGTGCTACGCTGCCGGTTATTATTTTTTGCGTCGTGTTCGGTATCTCGATGGACTATGAAGTTTTCTTGATTTCTCGCATTATGGAGGAGTATGAAGCAAGCGGCGATAATGATAAAAGCACCGCGGAGGGGCTTAAAAAAACAGGAAGCTTGATCACAAGCGCAGCTTTCATTCTAGTCGTGGTCGTCGGCTCGTTTATTTTCACCGATATTGAAATTATGAAGGCGCTCGGTCTGGGGCTTGGCCTCGCGGTTCTGATTGACGCGACCATTGTTCGCGTGATGCTCGTTCCCGCTCTAATGAAGCTGCTCGGCGATGCGAACTGGTGGGCACCAAAGTGGCTGCGGCTGAAATCGCCGATTCAAGCGAAAAAACGGTAGCAAAAAGAGGGGGCGGTTTCCTTTTTTGCGAATCATAAGTTACAATAAAGGGCATAGGTATAGGCATGATAAGAACAAACTGCAAGTGAATAGGAAATGATAGGTCAGGTGCAAACAGCATGAATATGAATGGAACACGCTCCTTTTTACCGGAGCTATCTCCCGCGTACGATCCTTGGGACCCGATTCGGTCTTATCGGCAATACGGGAAGCATGTACTTACAAGTGTAGAGTTAACGATTACGAATCTGTGTAATATGCGTTGTGAGCACTGTGCAGTTGGCGATTCGTTAACGATGACGGAAGGGCCTCGAATTCCCTTGCCGGTTATTTTGAATCAGTTGGATCAAGTGGAGCATCTAGAGACAATTAGTTTGACAGGGGGAGAGCCCTCCTACCATATCAAGATTGTCAAAGACTATATGCTGCCGATCCTTAAATATGCTCGCGAACGCGGCATTCGAACACAAATCAACTCCAATTTGACGCTTGATTTAGAGCGTTATGAACTGCTGGCACCTTATTTGGATGTCATGCATATCTCATTTAATTACTTAAATGCGGACGATTTTCACCAGGTCGGCTTTGTTAATTCTCAGCATCCTGTTGGCCGTGAAACGGCGGTGCGCATGTATGAACGTATGGTGGAAAATACAATAGCACTCAGCAAAGGCGGGCTATATGTATCGGCCGAATCCATGATTAACACGCGTACGCATGAGAGGCTGCCGCAGATTCACAAGCTTATTGATGAAATGGGTTGCAAGCGCCATGAGGTTCATCCGATGTACGCGAGCTCCTTTGCCTCCCATTTGCCAATGGTGTCACTGGACGAGTTAAGAAGCAGCATTCACCGGCTTTTGGATAGTCGGAATCGCGACATGTGGATGTTATTCGGCACACTGCCATTCTTTGCTTGCAATGAGCTTGAAGAGGACCGGGCGCTGGTCAAAAGACTTCGCGAGGAGCCGAATGTGACCGTTCGGAATGATCCGGATGGGCGAAACCGCTTGAATGTGAGCACATTTACCGGCGAGGTGTTCGTGACGGATTTTGCCGATGAACCGCCTCTGGGCAATATTCATGATGATCATCTGGATACTATTTTTGCAAGGTGGGAGCATAATCCGCTCAATCAAAAGGTGAACTGTTTCTGCAGCGCAGCTTCTTGCTGCGGGCCGAACCTGCTGGTTGCCGACTCGTATTACCGTTCGATTGATTTCAAAAGTCGTAAAGCTATTATCTAATCTCATTTATCTGAAGGAGATATCCGCAATTGCCACATACTTCCTTTGAAATTGGACCCATCGTTTTTAATCTGGTCGTAGTACTAATCCTCGTTCTTCTTAACGGCTTCTTCGTCGCTGCTGAATTTGCGCTTGTAAAGGTGCGCCATTCCCGCATCCAACAGCTTCTTAACGAAGGCAGCGGCAAGGCGAAGTATGCGAGTAAAGTTACATCGCAATTAGATACGTATCTGTCAGCTACGCAGCTGGGCATTACACTAGCCTCACTAGGCTTAGGTTGGGTTGGGGAACCGGCGGTTTCCGAGCTGATTATGGAGCCCCTTTTCCACACACTGGGCTTACAAGCTTCGGTATATACACATGCTGTTTCCTTCATTGTTTCATTTGGTTTTATTACATTCCTGCACATCGTGTTAGGAGAGCTGGCTCCAAAGTCTTTCGCGATTCAAAAAGCGGAATTAACCTCGCTGTGGCTTTCTGCGCCGCTTTTGTTCTTCTACAGGCTGTTTCGACCGATCATTTGGTTTCTGAATGGAGCGGCTAACAAATTTTTATCATGGATCGGTGTAGAACCGGCAAGCGAGCATGAGGCAGCCCATACGGAGGAAGAAATTCGGATTCTCATGGACGAAAGCGTTAAAAGCGGTCATATCGATCAAGATGAAATGGTGCTTTTTGATAATATATTTGAATTCTCCGAACGAATTGCCCGTGAAGTGATGCTGCCCCGTACGGATATGGATTGTCTGTATCTCGAGCTAAGTTTTATTGAAAATTTAAGCATGGTTCATGAAACCAAACATACGCGCTATCCGGTTGCCGACGAGGATAAAGATAAAATTGTCGGTTTCGTACATATTGCTGATTTGTTTACAGCTGATCCGGACGAAGAGCACGAGATCAGGGACTTCATTCGTCCAATCCTCAATGTGCCGGAATCCATGGAAGTCAGCCGTGTTTTGAAACTAATGCAGAAAAAACATTCGCAATTAGCGATCGTAGTTGATGAATACGGCGGTACGGCAGGGCTTCTAACGTTAGAGGATATTATGGAGGAGATCGTTGGCGAACTGCATGACGAGTTCGATATCGACGAGCGGCCTGGGGTTGAGGTGAAAGAAAAGTATACGTCCGTAGACGGTCGTGTGCTAATTGAAGACCTGAATGACATGCTGGATCTGGAGATTGAGGATGAAGATGTAGACTCTATCGGCGGTTGGTTATTCAAAAAGCTGGAAGGTGCTCCGGTTAAAGGTAAAAGAGTGGCTTACGGCAATCACGTTTTTGAAGTTTCTGAAGTAGATCGCTTGCGAATTGTACGTATACATATTACTAAAATCAACGCTGTGAAGCCTGAAAATGAATAATCGGAGGAATACCTATGTCGCCTAAGACGACACTTATCATGGTGCTTGGATTGCTGCTCCTATACGGATTGTTTACGATAGGGTTACCCTTCCTGCTCGCTTTGGTGACAGCTATTTTTTTGGATCCTCTAACTGTGCTTCTCATGCGCAATATAAAGGTTAACAGGTTGGTAGCGGGGTCAGTCATCAGTACCATTTTTACACTGTTGACGCTGGCTTTGTTTTATTTCATAGGTTTTAATGTTGTGACGGAAGTTATTGATTTGGGGCGGAAAGCCCCTAATTATATGGACGAAGTGAATAAATACGTCGATCAGGCCGTCAGCCAAACCCAGGTATTCTACGACTCCTTGTCGCCCGAAATGGCTGCGCAGGTGCAAACCTGGCTGGAACGAAGCACGGAAACGTTAACCGCGACGTTGACGGATATGGTTAGCGGCATTTCTGGCTTTTTCCTGAATATGGCTGGTAAAATTCCAAATTTCTTTATTGTCATGATCGTCTATATTATTGCTTTATACTTATGTATGTTTAGCTTGCCCAAGCAGAGAAGTGCCTTCCTGTCCATGTTTGAGGAACAGACGAGATCAAAGATGGAGAATGTTCTTGTATATTTGCGGGAAGCTATTTTTGGCTTCATCCGGGCCCAGCTCATCATGGCGATCTTAACGTATCTGGTCACCTTCGTGGGCTTATTGGTGCTTAGAGCTGAATATCCGTTAGCCATTTCACTTCTGGTGATGGTCATGGAATTCGTCCCTGTCATTGGTACAGGACTTGTGTTTATTCCATGGTTTGCTTATCAGCTGCTGGTTGGGCACACGGGTATGGGGATTGGATTATTAGTTCTTTTCCTGGCCTTGACGATATTCCGCCGCATTGTGGAGCCTAAGGTGCTGAGTGATGCGGTAGGGATTAATGCGCTTGCTGCTTTAATAAGCCTGTATATTGGCTTTGAGCTGTTAGGCATAGCGGGGTTATTCCTTGGACCGTTGGTCGTTATTATTTATCAGGCGATGCGGAAAGCCGGTCTTCTGAAATTGAATATTAAGTTGGACTGAAAAGTCCCTGCTGGCTGCCGATTGTGGCATGGAGCGGGGACTTTTTTTGTTGGCGGCTGAGAAGGCCGGAAAGGCCGTCTCGCGCGCACCTTGGATGTGTCAAACGAGCGAAAAACTAATAAACGCGCTTAGCTCCCATATACTTAGGACCCCAATATGAGCTTGTAAGGCTTTGCGGGTAGATGCCTGCAGATCGTGTGGCAGATAGAAATTGTCCGTTCCCCAAATAGAAGCCTACATGGTCAATGACGCCGGGAGATGCTATAGCGAAGAACACCAGGTCACCTTGCTGCAAATTAGCCTGACTTACGGACGCGCCTGTGGCATAAAGCTCCTTGGAGGTTGTTCGAACAGCCGGTATCCCGTGCTTTTGAAACATGTAATAAATAAAGCCGGAGCAGTCAAAACCCTGCGGAGTCGCGCCGCCCCATAGGTAGGGAACATGCAGAAAGTTCATCGCATCGTCCAGCAGCAGCCGTTTTTTTATCGAGTGAGAGATGCTGGTTTGGGTTGCGGCATCCACTACGCCAGTTGGAGCTAACAGATAGGCCTTTTAATAATCTTTAACAGCCTGAGCTGTGATTGTGCCGAAATAACCGGTGATGGTTGGATATGTAAAATAGCCAAGTGTTTTTAAATTGGTTTGCAGTGCAGACACGGATGAGCTTGTCATTCCTTGCGTTAAAATGCTGCTTGTTGAAGCCGACGCTGCAGATGCAGGCGGTGCGGGAATAATGCCATTTATGGTGACGGTTACAAGAATTGCTGCAGAAATAATCATTCGTTTAGATCGTGTCATAGTGATTCCCTCCAAGATGTTAGATTGTGTAAGTAATGGTGTCACATGGATTGTTCTTATTTTAAGCGCTTAAAGCGCCCTCTGACCATGAGGAAATATTGGAAAAACTGTGATTTTGGCCAAGTTGTAACGCATATACGTGCTTATAGGCCTCTGCCGCTATGTTTGAGCCCAGTGCAATGATGTGAGAAGAGGAGGAGTCGTATGCATTCGCAATTTAAAAAATACTTTCCCTACATCAGCCCATTCGATCCTTGTCCGCCAATCCGCGTGAAATTGTATAATACACCGCCACAGCTCTATATGAACTTCCAACCGCCCGGTTTGCCGCAATTTAGCCCCTATGAAGCTTTGAGAAAAGGCACGCTATGGCCCGCTCTATACGGACCTTACGAATCGAAAGTAGAAGAAGGGAGCCCATGGATATGAATCCACCAGCGGTACCGGAATCTTATTACAAGATGATGCATGACCTGCAGGCCGTTGATTTTGTCTTGGTCGAGCTGACACTCTATTTGGATACGCATCCGAGCGATCTCGCGGCCATCCAGCAATATAATCAGTTCGCGCAAAAGAGAAAGGCGATGGTTCAGGAGTTTGAATTGGAATTTGGCCCGCTTATGGCCTATGGCCAAACCTACAGCAAGCATCCTTGGCAATGGGTTGAAACACCATGGCCATGGCAAGTCTGAACAAGGAGGACGGCGCATGTGGATTTATGAAAAGAAACTGCAATATCCAGTCAGAGTCAGCAAATGCGACCCTCGGATGGCGAAGCTTCTGCTTGAACAATACGGCGGGGCCGATGGAGAGCTCGCTGCAGCATTGCGGTATTTGAATCAGCGTTATGCCATTCCGGATAAGGTGGTGGGGCTGCTAACGGACATAGGGACCGAAGAATTCGCTCATCTCGAGATGATTGCAACAATGGTGTATAAACTTACGAAGGATGCAACATTGGAACAGTTAAAAGCTTGCGGCATGGATGATCACTACGTGAGTCATGACAGGGCGCCCTTTTATCAGAACGCATCAGGTGTGCCGTGGACGGCCGCTTACATACAAGCGAAGGGAGACCCCATAGCGGACCTCTATGAGGACATCGCTGCTGAAGAGAAGGCAAGAACTACGTATCAATGGCTGATTGATTTGACCGATGACGTCGATCTCCAGGATAGTCTGAAGTTTCTCCGTGAGCGCGAGATTATCCATTCCCTTCGTTTCAGAGAAGCAGTTGAAATACTGAAGGATGACAGGGAGCAGAGGAAGGTGTTTTGAGGTTTTGACTGACCGTGCACCCACCTCCGAAGAAGTGAAGATGCACCTAAGATGAAATGAAACAAGCGTTGAAGGGGAGTGAAGAAAGCAGAGTTTCAAAGGGCGATAGCAGCGTAAATGTGAGGGAGGGAAATGATTTTAATTGCTGAAAAAGCAGTACAAAGCTAGTTAATTTTTCGCAGCCAGCAAGCCTAAGTATTCCTTTAAAGCGATGGAGGTATTGGATAATCCGCTGGCGGAAGGAACAAATTTACTGATACTGAGAACTTGTTTTTGCTGAGAGAGGTAGTCGGTTGGATACGGGACTATGTCTACTTTGAGCTTTTGGAACTGCTTCACGGAGCGGGCCATATGGAAAGCAGACGTAATGAGAACCGGGTGCTGCCAACCTTTTTCGGTGAGCATGGCTTGGGTATGCAGCGCATTTTCCTCCGTATTACGGCTTGTATCATCGAGATAGATGGACGCTTCGGGAACACCTAGAGCGATGAGATGCCGTTTGGCAATTTGCGATTCGTTGCCGGAGTCCTCGAACACTTGACCGCCGGATAATAGGATCGGCAGCTTCGTGTTCCGGTACAGTTCCGCTACGGTCAGCACACGGGCGGCTGTGTTGCCTGTCAAGTACCCCTCGCCTTTGGTCAGGGGGTCGGGCATACCGAGCGTTGCGCCTCCTGTCAACATCACAAGGACATCACCGGTCACTTGTTCCGGGGGGGCATATCTTCGCTCGATGGAATTTAACAGCGCATTGCCGAAATAAGGCATCGCGCAGACGCATAAGAGAAGCGTGGCTAAACCGATAAGAAGAGTACCGACGTACTCTTTTTTTTGCTGCAGCCACAATGCGATGCTGAGCAGCAGTAGAATGACAATCCCTGGCGGGAGCAATAAGGTGTAAACAATTTTGATTAAATAGATCATTGAAAGTGAAATCCCTTCTTGTAACAATCGCGTTTTTGTGTTTGTTTAGGATTTTCGACAGATTGGAAGGGATATCCTGCCAAAGCCTCTAGATGAGCATAAATGAAGGGCTGCCCCTCAAGTAGGTAAACTACTTTGGGGCAGCCCTTTGGCTTTATGCTTGCAGTTCTTTACCGCGAATCCATACGTGTTCGATGTCTAGTTCAGGGCTGACAAGAAGCAGGTCTGCCTGCTTGCCTTGCGCAATAGAGCCATGCGACGCCTGCAGCTGCAGCAGCCGCGCAGGATTGCCGCTCGCAAAGCGGCTCGCGTCCTCAACGCTGACACCGACCTCGCGCACCATATAACGGAGCGCATCGATCATCGTCAGCGTGCTGCCGGCGAGCGCGCCGCCTTCCGTCAATCGGGCAACGCCCGATTGAACGGTGACGGCTTGCCCGCCAAGCTCGTACTGCCCGTTGCCGAGTCCCGCGGCAGACATGGCGTCTGTGATAAGCAGCAAGCCATGCGGCTGCTTAGCCTTCACCAGCAGGCGAATCGCTGCCGGATGCACATGGTGCCCGTCAGCGATGACTTCGCCGCTGATGCGATCGTCGGTGAGGACCGCACCGACGGTTCCGGGCTCGCGATGATGCAGCGGCTTCATCGCGTTGAAGGTGTGCACCGCATGCGAGAGCCCTGCGTCAGCCGCCGACTGGATGTCGGCGTAGGACGCGTCGGTGTGTCCGCATGAGGCAACGATGCCGCGATCGCGCAGCCACGCGATCGTCTCAAGCCCTCCCTCGCCTTCAGGGGCGAGGGTCAGCTGCTTCACGAGCTGCGGATAGCGCTCGTGCCAATCTTGCAGCCAGGAGAGCTGCGGCGGAAGCATCAGCTTCGGATCCTGCGCGCCGGCCCATTTTGGCGAGATAAAAGGCCCTTCCATATGAACGCCCACCAATTGAGCGTAAGGCATCGGTTCTTGCATGTAGCGGTTTACTTCGCCAAGGACGCGGTCAATGTCATCTCGCGTCGCTGTCATTGTCGTAGCCAGCATGGAAGTTGTGCCGTTTAAAGCGTGAAACCGCGTAATGGTATCGAGTGTCTCCGGGCTCGCATCCATGAAATCAGCGCCATACCCGCCATGCACGTGAACATCGATGAAACCGGGCAATAACCAACTGCCGCGAGCATCGATTACTTCGGCAGCCGGACCTGCAGCGCTAGGATCCCACTGTGAACTGATCTGGACTGACGCGATAACGCCATCTATGATATGAACGACGCCTTGTTCTATGACGCCCTGTTCAGTAACGATTTTGGCTCCCGTGATGACGAGTTCGCTCATTCGAAAAACCTCCCCGCCTCAGCATCAAGCAGAACGACAAGATGTGGGTGAGTTTGCAGCAGAGTGGCCGGAACTTCCGTTGTAATCGGCCCTGTCAGCGCACGGTGGACGATTTCAGCTTTGTCTGCTCCGCGAACGATTAAGAGGATCGTTTTGGCTTTAAGAATCGTACCTACTCCCATCGTTAAGGCATGAGTAGGCACTTCATCAATGGTATTGAAGAAACGCGCATTCGCTTCACGGGTTTCAGCTTTCAATTCGACGAGATGCGTCCCGCTGACAAGTGAGTCATCAGGCTCATTAAAGCCGATATGTCCGTTATGGCCGAGGCCGAGAATTTGCAAATCAATCTGCTTGGCATCGTCAAGAAGCTCATTAAATCTGGCGCATTCGGCTTCCAGATCCGGTGCATTTCCATTGGGGATATGAGCGGAAGCGGCAGGCAGGTCGATATGAGCGAACAAATGCTGCTGCATATATGCGTGATAGCTCTCTGGATGATCTACCGGCAAGCCGACATACTCGTCCAGGTTGAAGGTAGTGACGTTCTTAAAGCTGACGCGGCCTTTATCAAAAGCCTTCACCAGCTCTTCATAAATACCTACGGGCGTGCCGCCTGTGGCCAAGCCAAGAACAGCTTTTGGCTGCATTTGGACAAGCGAGGTAATAATGCCGGCTCCGGCCTCGTTCAGCTCTTGTTGATTTTGAAAAATATGAAGATTCATATTCGTGTTCCTCACTCTCATCGACAGGTAATTTACATAAAGATGGTTGGATTTTGAAAACATTTTGCATAAAAGTATCATTTTTCGAAGTAATTATTCTCATTTCAATCATAACTGAAAATATTGGTCTCGGCAACAGGCTTTTTCCTTAATATGAACATTGACTTACATGGGTATGTTTGCCATTCTTAACTAAGATCATTATACGACTTTTAGAATTCATGATGGAGAAGGAGCCTGATGATGAGTACACAGAGAAACTTACCTGAAGCTATGTTTTTTGATATGGATGGCACGTTATTTCAAACGGAGACCATTCTATTGCCCGCTTATCATGCGACATTTGATGTGCTTAGAGAGAAGGGGCTTTATACAGGAGAAACTCCGCCGGAAGAAAGAATCCTGGGAGCGCTGGGGATGCTGCTTGAGCATATTTGGCAGCGGGTTATGCCGGATGCTTCTATAGAGGCGCGCCTTGCTGCTGATGAACTGCTGCTTAGGTTTCAAATGGAGGAGCTGAAGCAGGGGCATGGCAAGCTGTACGAAGGTGTTGCGGAAACACTGCAAGCCCTGAAAGACAAAGGCGTCCGCCTATTTGTGGCAAGCAACGGATTGGAGGACTATGTCGGCCATGTGACAGAAGCGATGGGACTTTCTCATTTGTTTGAGGACTTATACAGCGCGGGGAAATACCAGACAAGATCCAAGGTGGATTTGGTCAAACTTGCGCTCGACACGCATCAGATTGGGTCGGCATGGATGGTAGGAGACCGGTCCTCCGATGTGGAGGCAGGGCTTAAGAATAACCTTACCGTAGCGGCTTGTGATTATGCCGGATTCCGGGAAACCGGTGAGTTGGATGGTGCGCATATTCGAATCCGCAGATTCGCTGAGTTGTTGGAATATGTTTAACCGGAATTAGTCGCAAACAAAGTGGGCTGGGCATACACTGTAGCACATTGAGATAAGGGTGCTGATCAAAATGCCTTCTTTTGTAGGGATATTCAACATTATAAGGAACGAAGGAAGCATAGTGAACGGAGACACATTAGTTATTGCTCCGACAAGCGCAGCCAAAACGTATTCTGGCAGCGGTGGCGGCATTACAGGAGATTTTGCCGTTTCAAACGTTCTATTTAGCGCGACAATTACGTTCGATCCGGATGTTGTGGATGCTGGGGCTAACAAAGTAGCTACAGGGACGTAGAGGTTTTTGCACAGACGGCTTCAAGCTCTGATAATGGGCTTGGAGTCGTTTTTTTTGCACAAATAGCCGCAGAATTCCTCACTTTTAGGCGATTTGTCATTGACAGAATCAGGCTTCACTCATTAATATATGAATAAGTGCTCATATATTAATGCGTCATGTATAAAGTTACGGACAGCACGCCATTCTAGTGGCAGGGCGACGGGGAGGGAATGCCATGCATCAACATTCGTCTGACAAGAAATCTCATTCTCATAAGGATAACGCTTCATGCAGCCACGCGGGGCACAGCGAACACGATCATGCACATACGGATCATGCTCACGGCAATCACAAGCACGATCATAGCCATGCGCATCATGGACATCATCACGGACATCACCATCATGCTCACGGCGGAAACAAACAGGGTCTCCTTATAGCGCTGTGCATAACAGCAGGAATCATGATTCTAGAATTTATCGGAGGGTTATGGACGAACAGCTTGGCGCTGCTCTCTGATTCGGGTCATATGCTAAGTGATGCAGGGTCACTGTTCTTAAGTTTGATTGCTCTTGGGTTCGCGGCTAAACCGTCATCGGCAAGCAAGTCATTTGGCTTTCATCGCATCGAGATTTTAACGGCGCTTTTTAATGCGCTCACCCTTTTTCTGATTGCCGGGTTTATTATTTGGGAAGCGTTTGACCGATTCCTTCATCCGCCTGTCGTAGCCAGCGGTTCTATGATGATCATTGCCAGCATTGGATTATTGGCTAACCTGTTAAGCGCTTGGTCGCTTATGCGCAAAGGAGATGTGCACGGCAATTTGAATCTGCGCAGCGCATATCTTCATATCTTAGGCGATGCTTTAGGCTCAGTCGGGGCTATCGTGGCCGGAGCGGTTATGCTTATTTTCGGTTGGTATGCGGCAGATCCGATTATTAGCGTCATTGTGGCTCTCCTTATTCTGAGAGGAGCTTGGGGCGTTCTGAAATCGACGATTCATATTTTGATGGAGGGGACGCCCGCTGAGGTTTCCTTAGGCGAGGTCAAACAAGTGCTGGAGGGCATTGACGGGGTCATTAACGTGCATGATTTGCATATTTGGACGATTACTTCAGGGCTCGACGCCTTAAGCTGCCATTTGCTCATTGCTGACGACCGGGATAGCCAAACGATACTGCAGCAAGCGATTCATCGAATCGAGGACCGTTTTCGTATCAATCACTCGACCATCCAGATTGAAAATTCAACTAATACGCACTCGGAGTTAAAAGTATAGCTTGTCCTTAAAACGGATAGCCAAAATGAAAGGGGGATTGATGATGGATAAAGCCGTGCTGGACTCCTGCGATGACACATGTACAGGTACGGGATCTGCTCAGCGGGAGCTTGAGCTTCCCATGACAGAAGATTTGGCGGTGGGAATTTCCGAGGTTTTCAAAGCCTTAGGGGATCCGACAAGGGTCAAAATCATTTTCTTCCTATTGAAGCAGGAGCTTTGTGTACATGATCTGTCAACACTGCTTGCGATGGGGCAGTCTGCGGTTTCTCATCAGCTGCGTTATTTGCGGGATTTGCATATTGTAAAGCGGCGGAAAGAAGGAAAAACCGTCTATTATTCGCTGGATGATGATCATATTGAGCAAATTTTTGTTCAAACCTTGGGGCATCTCCAGCATATGTAAGTCGGAAGCTGCTGACAGCTGGGGCGCTGCTGCTTCCGATTGCGTTTTTTAATCAGTTGCTTTAGATTCTTCGGTCGATGATGCTTCTTGCTTACGGGTATTTTGTTTCAACATCCATACCGCGTACTCGAGCGGCCGTGTAACCGCCTTCTGATAGATGGCGCCTTCGCCGATCTTACGAAAAACTTCCCGGGAAGGCTTGGGATTAACCTCAAGCAGCCAAACATTTCCCCTTGGGTCTACGGCTATATCCATTCCTAACTCGCACAGCTTGCCGAATTTTGTTTCTAGAAAGTCTGCGAGCTTATAAGCGAAGCTGTTCATTTCTTTCTTAATGCTTTCCATTTTTTCAGGAGAAGCAAAGCGATAGGCCAGCAGCTTATCTTGGGAAACCGCACTGCCGCCTCCGTGAAGATTCGAGGTGATGCTGCGGTGAGGTCCGATGCGGCCCGCACAGCCGGTCACTTCCCATTCACCGCGGCCATTCTTCTGAATTAACAACCTGTAATCATGCACGCGTCCATCCTTTAGCGTAAGCTGTATCCCTTGTTGAACCACATAGTCATTATTTAGCTTTAGCGTATGCAGCTTGACTGACAGCTGTTTTTCGCTTGCGCGGTAAGGGGCGATGATGGTTCTTTGTTGATTTCTTCCTTGTAATAAATAAAGATCGGGACCGAGCTGTTCGATGCGCAGGATGCCTCTTCCGCCCGTACCGTTTTTCGGTTTGACGTAGACGAGAGTATGTTTCTTTAGAAATTTCAGCAGCTCTTGGACGGAACTGTATCGTACGGTAACAGGGAGGTAGGGGCGAATATCTTCATTTTCAGAAAGAATTTGATGCATTGACCATTTGTTGGCTAACGGTCTGCTCAAAAAGATCAGCTTAGCATGATGGCTGCGGAATGCTTTGAGCATTTGATAATTAGCTGCGGCTTTATAGCGGCAGCGGTCATAAATAACAGGCGGCATGGAAGTGCGGCGGCGGATCCATTTGCCAAGTGATGTATCGTAAGTCAATGTGCGAACCGAGTTGTCGGCTTCGACGTCGGTCGGCGAGAAGACTTCGACTTGAACGCCAAGTTTCTTTCCTTCTTTACTGAGCCTTTGAAAGTAAGAGAGTTCCTCCAGCCGAGTTTTGCCTATATAGATAGCGAGTACGCCCAGTCGTTGTGAAGACAAGCATAATCACCTTCTTCTTCCATTATTAATTAAATAAAGGCTGTAACGGATAATACGTTCAAGTGATTTTTTGCGAATTTTGGGTTCGTCGAATTTCATTGGCTTGGAATTCGCTTCGAAGAACCAGATATGTCCTCCGACGTCGACACCGATATCCATCGACATTTCACCAAGTTGATGACCCGACGATTTCTCTATTTGGGTCGCGAGTGTAACGGCGGCGGTCTCAACCCGTTTTAATATTTTTTTCGCTTCTTTGGCGCCAAAGCCATGCGAAAGCAGCTTGAACGGATCGTCGATCGAACCGCCTCGAGGAACGTGTGTCGTGATGCTGGCCTTTCCGGCAACACGTGCACCGACGCCTGAAACACTCCATTCCCCTTTGGATGTTTTCTGGATGAGAGCGCGTAAATCATAAGCACGCTGGTTGTATCTTGCTAATGCGATCCCCTGCTGAACAATGTATTCGTTGGAGCCTCGGTGGCGATTCCATTCACTCCAAAGCTCAGAGGTGGAATTGTGATGACTATAAGTCATCTGTCTATCAACCTGGCGGCTTAAGCGGTATTGCGTTTGATTGCTTTTCGTTGTTATCCGGTCAATGCGCATAATGCCTTTTCCAGCTTTGCCTTTCACCGGCTTTAAATAAAGCACAGCGTGTTTCCGCAGAAGAGATGACAGATCGTCAGCCGAGCTTAGTTGTTTGGTGTCAGGCATGTAAGGTTTGCTTTCTTTGGCGCTGTTCAGCCAACCAAACAAAGTCCATTTGTTAAAGAAGGAAGGATTGAATAAATGAACGCTGGAGCTGCGATTGCACGCTTGAATGGTTTGTTGGACTTCTGGCTTCATTTCCATTTTGCGGTACGGAATCCGATTGTATACGACTTGAGGAGCGGGAACGAGTCCCCTGCTCCATTTCTTCTTCTCGGCATTATAACGGTAGCCGTGAATGTCATTACCGGTTAAATTAAAGTCTTTCGTCGTTACGACATAGACATCAACCCCAAGCCGCTCACCGGTCCCAATCAAATCAAGGAAATTGTGCAAATTACCGCGGAATACCCGGTCGCTATCCTTCACGGTGAGAATGGCCATCGTCGGATTGGGCCCTTTATCATGCAGGAAGAAACCCATTAGCTTTCCCTCCTAGCGCGGAATCGACTCAAGTAGAGGCAATGCTCATAAATATTTTGTAAAGTGGCAAGGTCTCCTTCTTTCAATGACGGATGCTTGAAAATGGATCTTCCGGGTTTGGCATTAGCTTCGAACATCCAAATTTTCTCATTCTGGTCGATCCCTATATCGAATCCGAGCTCACCGAGCAGATGGTTATAGTTATTTTCGATGCCTTCTGCGAGCTTAATCGCTGTTTCTTTGGCATTGGTAAGTACCTGCTCTGCACGGCTTCCGTAGATTTGACGAAGCACTTGCTCTGGCGTCATTAACTGGCCGCCGTTGCGGATATGGGTGGTCACGCTGCCCTTGCCGGATTTCTTAGCCCCGATGGCCGCTACAACCCAGTTATTGTTCCCGTTCTTAGTCATATGGAAGCGGAAATCAATCGGACAATTATCGATTTCAATGAGGCGAATTCCTTGCTGCGCCACGTAGTTAGAAAGGCGACCTCGTCCGGTTCCGAGCATTTGCATAAGCCCTTCGAATTTCCCATAGCGGATGAGTACGTTTTTACCGCCTTTGCGGTAGCGAACGAAATAACCGCGTTTCGGGTTATAAGTGACCCGGAAAATACCGATGCCCAGGCTGCCTGCCGTTGGTTTCAAATAAATGAATTTATGCTTATCGAGCATTTCTTTAATTTGTTCCGCAGAGGGATTAATACGGGATTCCGGAACGAATTTGAATGCATCGTCGCCATCTAGCATTTTGTAGACATCCCATTTGTCAAAAAAGCTCCAGTTAAATAGCGGTATCCCTCTCCGAACAAAACGTTCCTTAAAGCCCTCCATCCCGGCGGACTTCTCTGCTACACGGCTGGAGAGGCGGTTATAGACGACATCGGGCAGCGGAAAAGTTTTGCGAATCCAGCCTCCACCTTCTTTGGGGATAAGTCCGGTAACCGTTTCTTGAACCCAGTTAACGCTCCTCGGGCTGAAAGCGAAAATAAAGGACTTGCTTGAACCCGTGTTTAAAACTTGGCGGATGAATCCCGTTTTTGTACCGAAAGGAGACGAACTGCCCGCGATATTCGTTAAGACACCGATGAGCGGGCCGATGCGCAGTTCTTTATTATTCGAATTGGCGACCATGACGCTCCCCGCTCGGGGTATGCGCAGAGAAGCCATTAAGGATAGCGGAATGTACATATGCTGACCACTTTTTTTGATCAGGCGGATCGGTAGAGTGGCTGTTTTGCTGCCGACCTTTACAGTAATCGATTTGATACCGGCTAACCGTAAAGCTTTGACGAGTTCACTTGTTAAGTAGACCGATCTATCTGTTCGTTGTACGGCGTGGAGCATACACGTTGTCAAACTCATTAGGTTACCCTCCTAAACTTGTTGCCCTACGGGGCTTTCCGTGTCAAAGCAGGCAGACATGAACGTCTGCCTCCCCGGGCACTTACCAGCAAGCCAAGCTTAACTCAGCTTTTTTTGCAGCAAATATCCAGCATAATAGATAGGATTTGCAATGGATTTCATACGCGCTTTCTCGTTGTGCATCCGCGCAAAAATCGTTCTGCCCGGCTTGGAGTTCACTTCCAGAATCCATACGCGGCCCGAGGTATCGATGCCAAGATCAATGCCGAGCTCCGCCAATCGTCCATGATGGCTTTCCAGAAGCGGAGGGATTCGACTCGAAAGCATGGCAACCGTGGCCATTAGCTCACTAGCTTTGCTCACGCCGAACTCCTTCGTAAGGAAGGCAGGAACCTCTTCGGCTGTGCCACCGCCATGCAGGTTGGAGGTAACACTGCCAGGCTTGCCGATGCGAACCGCCATGCCTGTGCTTTCCCATAAGCCGGAGCCGTTTTTTTGCACGAGAGAGCGAATATCGTAAGCCATTCCTTCCAATGAATGCAGGTGCAGGTATTCTTGCATGAGATAAGGCCGGGTGCCGATGCGGCTGCGCAGCCAATGCCAGCAGGAATCGAAATGTTTGAAATGATGTTCAATGAGCCCGTTATGAGCATTGCGACCTTTGACATGAAAGGTGCAGTTTCCGTCCGTTGTAGTTTCTTTGTACAGATGCAGAGCGCCCTTTCCTTGGCTGCCGCCCTGTGGTTTAAGGAACACATTGTCCCTTGTCTGAAACCAATTTCTAAGCGCGCTGCCGCTTGTGAGCAAGCTCGTTTCAGGCAAGTAGGAGCTGAGCGATTGTTCTTTTTGCAACATTTGACCGACCTCCCACTTGCCGCCCAGTCCATAGCCTAAGAAGCGAATAAGAGGTGTTTCGCGCAGTTTTTTCACATGGTACAGGTACTGTTCATAGCTGCTCTTACTGCTGAAGAAGCAACGGTCATAGATTAACGAGGGCAGAGGATAGAGCTTAGGGACCCATTCTTTCGTTTCAGTCTGAAAGACGTATCCCCGCACCGTGTTCCCCTTCCAATCAATGCGGTTCGGCGAGAACACGACGACGTCCAGACCTTCGCGGGCGCCAAAGTAAGTCAGATGCTTATAAAAGTCTGAACTTGCAAAGGGCAGCTCCCGTTTCAATTCTGTGACCATAATCCCGAGCAAGGGACGTTTGGTGCTTAATCGCATGATTCCACCTCAAATCTTTGCCAAATATTTTGCGTAGTGCACGAGTTGTTTCACGGATGGCCTTATTTTTTTCTCATTGTTCAGTGGCGTATTATCATCTTTAGACGGTTTGGAGTTTACTTCAAGCAGCCAAACCTTACCCGTTCTATCTACAGCAAGGTCGATCCCTAACTCTCCAAAGTGACTCGGAATTTGTGTTTCAATCCCTTTGGCGATGTCCAGAGAAGCTTTGCGCAAACGTGCCGTAACCGAGACACGAGTAGCTGGTGAGAAGGATGATTTGGCTAAAGCGCCTGCGACATTCGTTAAACTGCCGCCCCGTGCAAGGTTGGAGACGAAATGTTGGGTTCCGGCAATGCGCCCGACGATCGAAGTGATAGCCCATTCGCCTTTGGCCCCGCGCTGAACAAGGGAACGGAAATCAATGGTTTTGCCATCCATCGTGATCAGATCAAGTCCTTGCTGAAGTTGATAGCGCTGGGTCTTGAGCTTGCCGGAGATCGCTTGGAAAACAGCAGTAAGAGATGGGTAGGTCTGTTTGCGAACACCGGTTAGATTCGTATAATCACACGTATAGGCGTCACCGGGCTCTCGGCGGATGCGAATGATCCCTTTTCCCAAGGAGCCGGTTATCGGTTTGAGGAAAAGCACGGGATGGCGGGAGGCCATGGATTTTAGCATTTGATAATTTTTGAAGAGGTAGGATTCCGGCAAATACCCGTGAAGGGAGCTATCTTTGCGCAAAGCCTCAAACACTTCCGTCTTGTTCAAATATTTCTCATTGAAGACCTCGGTCCCGTGACGGGCTTTGGCATCTTTCAAGAATTGCTGAACGTTCGGCAGGTTTTCATACTTGCGCGAGGTGAGCCGGTTGTAGATCACATTGGGAATCGGAAACGTTTTTTTGTTCCAGGAACCATTGGAATACGCATAAGCGGAAATGGAACTGGCATTCGCATGCATTTCACCTGGCGGAAAAAAGCATACCATAGCCCCATACCGTTCACATGCGTCCGTCATTTCTTTACAAAAAGCGGTAATTGCACCAAATGGGCGATCGGGCGAACTCGTATAAACGCGGCTGATCATCACGCCAATTAAAGGTCCAATCGACAAGGTGCCTGCATTTTGCCTATAATGGAGATTGAGCTGTGCCCCTTGATGAATACCGATCTTGGTAGCGAGGACAGGATTGAACCGCAAGCTCTTCGATGTTGCGGCTGTGACGACCTTGACCTCCTGTTTGGCAGAGCCAAAGCGCAGGATCATCGATTGATTGGACGGAACTTTCCATTTTCTTGCAATGGCTTCACTTAGAACAACGGTCCGATCATCCAAATAGATGCTGGTGCCTTGAATGGATATTCCGACTTTCGTCCTGGTCAATAGCGAACACTCCTTCCAGCATCAAAAATGGCATTGCTGTTTAAGCAAAGTAAACTACTCCATCATATGAGGACATATATCCCTTTGTGCTTGGTATGTTTTCGAAACTGGATGAGGGAAGAGCCCAACCGTAATCGGTAAAAATTAGGAGGTAATGGAAATGAATGTACATGACAGAGCTTACGAGCTTGCAAAGGCGATTAAGGAAAGCAGTGAATATAACGATATGCTGGTGATTCGTGCTCAGATTAACCAGGATGCATCCAGCAAAAATTTACTGGAAGATTTCCGTCAGCGTCAAAATGAGCTTCAGCAGAAAATGGCTATAGGCGAAATGCCGCCTCAAGAGGAGATGGAGCAGCTGCAAAAGCTGTACGACGTACTTGCCCTGAACCCGGGGATCAAACAATTATTTGATGCAGAACGACGTTTATCGATCGTGCTTGAGGATGTGCAGCGCATTATTGCGGAGCCGTTGCAAGCGATGCTCAAATAGAAGAAAGATGCTCAAATAGAAGATAAATGTAAGGCTATTCAGGAAGTAGTTGATCTACTCACACCTGGATAGCCTTTCTTTGTGTATATCATAGTCGAATGCGCTATCCATTCAGTTAAGTTTCAGTTTTTGTTAAGGCTATTCTCAGGCAAGTGAAGCAGCTAACAAATATAATGAAGCTAAGATCAGGCCATTTGATAGGAGGAGTGATAAGAATGAAGAAGTCCAAGTGGACGAAATGGCAAGTTGGGATGGTCATAGGCGTTCTCCTCTTCTATTTATTTCAAGAAGTGAAAGGTAGTCCGCAGTTTGTAGCGGCTGTCTCCGCAGCTGCCATATCCAAAGATAATACGGCTCCGGTAACGGTTCAGAAGGAAACCCCAAACAATCGGGTATCGGAAAACACGGTTCGTCGGGGAAGAAATCATGACCGGATGGCAGCAGGGGCAGGGGCCGCAGGGTCATCGGGATCCACAGGAGGAACTGGATCATCAGAGCCACAGTTGAAAGCACATACTAGAAGTCAAGCTTCATAAAACAAGGAGATGAGCGTTATGCTCCAGGAATCAAGCTTTCGATCGATGAACACACAGATTCAAGTGATCTTGGCTGCAAGCAGTGAGATGTCTGAATTTGCGCCACTTATCCAGTCATACTTTGCCAAGGCAGAACGGCGATTTAGCAGGTTTTTGCCATCAAGCGAATGTTCCCGGCTTAATAGGAAGTCAGGAAGCCGTTGTATGATATCTGATGAAATGGCGAATGTACTTGAGCTGTGCCAGCATTATTTTGAAGTCACGGAGGGAGTGTTTAATATTTTCATTCTTCCAGCGCTAGAGCATGCTGGTTACCGACGGAGTTTCGAAACGATATCAAATGGCGATGAATTCTCAGAAGCATCACACAATCCGCTGCTACCTTTACCAAAGGATTGTTTATATATGGATCTGGACTCGGCGATGTCATCCGTACTATTTCCTGCTAATCAGCAAATGGATTTAGGCGGCATTGTAAAAAGTTGGACAGTCCAAGGGTTATCGGACTTACTTCGCATAGAGCGGCAAATTCAAAGAGGTCTCGTGAATGCCGGCGGTGATGTTGAAGTATGGGGAGGCGCTTCGGATAGAGAGCCATGGGTGATTGCTATAGATAGACCTAATGGCAGTCGCATGCATCAGTTAGATGATCTTCTGCTCTTGCTAGAAGACGGGGCTGTTGCTACCTCGAGCACGCAAAAAAGAAGTTGGAGGAGTAGCAGAGGCAGCATGCATCATCTCATTGACCCCAGAACGATGAAGCCTGGCCGCTCATCCGTGATTCAGTGCTCTGTAGTGGGTGAGCAGTTGGTTGATTGCGAAATTTGGGCTAAAGTGATGTGCATAATTGGGCTGGAAGACGGCATGCCCCTTTTTAGGCGACATGCGCAGCGGTTGGAAGCTCTCATTTTTACAGAGGATGGAACTCTCCATCATGTGAAGCCGTCTGCGAATAGATCCAAGGGTCAATGGTTGGGGCTTGAAGCAGATTTCGTATATGTTTGAAAAAGATAGGGGGGAGTAAAAGTGATTCAAATTCTGGTAGATTTACCTATTTGGACGTTAATTCGCGTATTTGGCATCCTCTCTTATCTCAGTCTATTTGTGGGGATGGCGCTAGGCATTACGTATAGCTTTCCTCAGTGGAAGGGTCAAACGAAGGCACGGTTTCTTCGATGGCACACTTATGCAAATCATTTGGGTACCTGTTTAGCTTTACTGCATACCTTTCTTTTGGTTATCGATACGTTCATGCCTTTTGATTGGAAGGAGATCCTGGTTCCATTCGCGGCAAAGCATTCTACGGGATTGAATGGTATCGGCTCGATAGCCCTGTATGGATTGCTGTTGTTAATCTTCACAACCGATATCCGTCATAAGCTGAAGAAAAAGCTCTGGTTCGCTTTCCATCTGCTATCGTATCCTATTTTTGTATTAGCCTTGGTTCATGGGTTATACATAGGGACGGATAGTTCGAGCATTCTGATCAAAAGTATGTATGTGATTACGGCGCTCCTCTTGATTGGTTTAACCGTTTTACGTGCTGTTGTTCGTCCTCGCAAACAAGCGGCTAGGGCGAAGGAAACATATTCCGTTTAGCGCTTAGAAGGCTCCTATTTCAATGAAATAGGGGTTTTTTACCGATTTAAAAGTTGCGAATCCTGTCGAAACTGTCTATAGTAAAAGGGTATTTATTAGGAAATGAGGAAATTGAAACCGATATGGCCAAACAAAAAATTACGGAGCTAGATATCGTCAGAGCGATTGCCATCCTAGCTGTCGTTATGATTCACGTTACGGCAGACTGGACAGTGGATCCGGCTTTGAAGGGCAGCAGCTCGCAGGTGCTCATTTTATTTTTGAACAAAATAAGTTATTTCGCCGTTCCTGTATTTATCTTCTTAAGCGGCATCGTACTGTTCTACATTTATACGGATAATTGGAGCGCCAAACAGGCCGGAGTTTTTTATTGGAAACGTGTGAGGCAGGTGCTTGTTCCTTATCTTGTTTGGTCGTTTTTCTACTATATATACAACCCGTGGCTATGGACGCCGGGCCACCCTTTTAAGATCGAGCCACGCGTGTTTCTGGAGCAGTTAAAGTGGGCTGATTCAGGCTATCATTTGTACTTCATGATCATTATCGTGCAGTTTTACTTGCTGTTTCCACTGCTCGTTTGGGCTGTGAGAAATGCCGCATGGTTCCGCAAAACGCTAGCGCTTTGGGGGTTGGCTATTCAAGCCGGCGTGTACGTGTACAGCCATTGGTTCGGGTCAATTGATCACAAACCGGAGCTGTGCGTCACCTACTTTGGGTACTTCCTCGTCGGAGGTGCGATCGGGATGAACTACGGGGCATTTCGAGCATGGCTGGAACGCAATAAAGGCTGGGTTATTCCAGCTTCCATCCTCAGCGGTTTAACGTATACAGCCCTCTATTTGCTAGGACTAAAAGGATACTCGTTTGAAAATACATGGTTTGAGGTGCTGTGGCTGCTGTATAGCATCGGAATTGGCGTAAGTTTTATTTGGGGCGGGAAATGGCTCTTGCAAAATGCCGCGCCTGTGGGCCGCTTCTTCGTTTCCCTCGGCTCCGTTTCGTTCGGTGTGTACTTGATGCATCCGGCACTGCTTTCTCTGTGGAAATATAAAGTCCATACGCCGGGTTCAATCGTGCTCTTTCATACGTACAATGCGATCGTACTTGTGTTAATTGTGGCGATTCCTTGGGTATTGACGCTGCTGTATCGCAAAGTCAGGAAGTTGATAGGAATTTGATAAAAAAGGACAGTGCAGAGTTTCCTGCGCTGTCCTTTTTTATGTTAAGGGGGCCAATGGTGCTTAATGCCAGCCATAATGTTGTTTAAACTACTTCTTAGCAGATCTGAGCAGCCAAGAAATCAATAGCCGCGCCCATACTGCCGCGGGATGTGGGTATGTTCATGCCCCAACTGAACGGCAGCATGCGTTGCCCAATACGGGTCGCGCAGCAAGCCGCGGGCGATGGCGACAAGATCGGCATCCTCGTTGGCGATGACCGAATGCGCCAGCACCGGGTCTGCCAGCATGCCGACGGCAATGACCGGCACCTGGAGCGCTTCACGGATTTGCCGCGCGAAAGGCACTTGATAACCGGGGGAATTGCCCGGTTTTCGCTGTCCTGCAAAGCCCTCTCCGCCGGAGCTCACGTGAAATGCATCAACGCCAGCCGCTTGATATGCTTTGGCGAGTTCGATGCCGTGATCAATATCGTAGCCGCCGTCAGCGTACTCGACAGCGGAGATGCGGAAAATGAGCGGCATGTCGGCCGGCATTTCACTTTTCACGGCTTGAATGACTTCCACGCCGAACTGGGCGAGATGTTGTCCATAGATATCGTCTCTTTTGTTCGTAAGCGGCGATTGGAATTGGTGGATCAAATAGCCGTGAGCGCCATGCAGCTCAATTGTGTCTACGCCTGCTTGCACGGCACGGCGGGCTGCATCTCGGAACTGCTGCACGACGTCCTGCACCTCAGCCGTGGTCAGTGCCCGCGGCATTTTGTAGGCATCTCCAGGGAAGGGGATGGCCGATGGCGCAACAGGCACTTCGGCATCCTCGGCTTTGCGGCCTGCGTGGGCAATCTGGATGCCGATTTTGGAGCCGTGCGCATGGACGCCATCGATGATTCTGGCGAAGGCAGGGATATGTTCATCGGACCAGAGGCCCAAATCGTTGTCTGTAATCCTTCCGTCAGGATGCACATCGGTCATCTCCATGATAATGAGTCCTGTGCCCCCAATTGCGCGGGAGAGGTAATGCACGTAATGCCACTCATTAGGCTTTCCGTCTTTCGCTGTAACGGAATATTGACACATCGGCGCCATGACGATGCGGTTCCTTATATGCATGCCTTTTAGATCATAAGGCGAAAATAAATCTTTTTTCATGTAAGCACCTCCGAAAATATGGGTCTAACCTTCAATTCTGGAAATAGTTTAGGCGAATGGCTAAAACTATGTATCTTAGTATCGGTTGTATTATAATTAATTTCAAGTAGCCACTTTTTTGTACGATAGTAACTAAAAGTATACTAAAGGAAATAATAAAATGATACCAAGAGAGGTCACTTCTGCATGAACGAAATCATTCAGTTATTGCAAAACCATCGCTCGATTCGCAAGTTCACGGATCAGCCTGTCACAGACGCGCAATTGCGCGCTATTATCACTTCCGCACAAGCAGCCTCCACTTCCAGCAACATGCAGGCGTACAGCGTTATCCACGTAACGGATGACGGTTTGAAAAGTCAGCTAGCCGCGTTTGCCGGCAATCAGGCGTATGTCAGCGAATGCCCGCTGTTTCTCGTATGGTGCGCGGACTTGCACCGTTACGCGCAAGCGGCACACCGCCATGCGGATACGCCGATAACCGGCAATGCAGAGAACCTCATCATTGCCACTGTTGACGTTGCACTCGCTGCGCAGAATGCAGCTATTGCGGCCGAGTCGCTCGGGCTCGGCGTCGTCTACATCGGCGGGCTGCGTAATAAGCCCGCTGAGGTATCCCAGCTGCTGGGCTTGCCGCAGCTGGTGTACCCGGTTTTCGGCATGTGCATCGGCATGCCGGATCAGGAGCCGCTGGAGCGTCCGAGGCTCCCTCTCGAAGCCGTATACCATGAGAATAGGTATATGGATAATGAAGCCGCGGTTACTCTCTACGACGAGACGGTCCGCGACTACATGAATGTGCGCACAGGAGGCAAGGTCGACACGACTTGGTCCAAGGAAATGGCCGGCAAAGCGCTGCGTCCGCGCGAGCACATGAAAGCTTTCCTGAAATCGCAGGGCTTCGGAGAGGTGTAAATTTTCGATTCTTTTCGCGGATGCACTCATATACCAAGAACTTGTCTCATACATTTGAAATAGAGTGAAGACAGGCTTGAAGAGTTCATCAGGCGAAAGGAGTGTGATCAGGTTGAAAGGGTTTAAAAATGTCGTTTACATGAGTGTAGCGCTTGGCATGCTAATTTATTCATTGCCGCAACTTCAGCTGCGGGAGGTAGGTTCCCTACCGATGATTTTTAGCAGCATCTGGATCGCCATGGCGCTTCTGGTCATTGCGTCTCATTTGCATCAGATTCTGGGTGTGGATGAGGAGAAGCGCAGAGAGCTTAAACGCATTAACCGGATGAAAAAATGGCAGCTGGAGCAGCTGGTCCAAGGACGCAAAAAAATGCTGCAATTTCGTAAATAGTTCGAAAAATGTCAAGTTGAGCGCTATCTTTTGACAACGAACACATGTTTGGTATAATACAAATAAGCATCCAATCCTATAGGGTTGGATTTTTTCTTTATGAAAGCTGTCTGCATTGTTCTTGTTCTTTGGAACGTTTATACTAGTAGTACAGAGTAGTACAGGAACAAGCGAATGGGGTGTAACAGTTGGATACTCAGTCTGTGGACGCTTTAACGAAACACGAACAAATTTTACGCCATATAGAAAGCTTGAAACTCGGCAGCCGAATATCCGTTCGCAAAATTGCCAAAAACATGGAAGTAAGCGAAGGCACGGCCTATCGGGCAATCAAAGAAGCAGAGAATCAAGGTCTCGTCTCAACCAAAGAGCGGATTGGGACAGTCCGGGTCGAGAAAAAGCTGCGGCAAAATATCGATAAGCTTACCTTCGCGGAAGTTGTGAATATGGTGGACGGGCAAGTGCTTGGCGGTTCACGCGGACTGCACAAAACGCTGCACAAGTTCGTCATTGGCGCGATGGAACAGGACGCGATGATGCGCTATATCGAGGCAGGCAGCTTGCTGATCGTCGGAAACCGGAACGAGGCGCACAGCTGTGCGTTGGAATATGGCGCAGGGGTACTGATCACAGGGGGATTCGACACCAGTGCAGAGGTGAAGCTCTTAGCCGACAAGTTGGAGCTGCCGATCATTTCAAGCAGTTACGATACTTTCACTGTAGCCTCTATGATCAATAGAGCAATCTACGATCGTCTGATTAAGAAGAAAATTATGCTCGTCGAGGATATTCTGGCATCGGGTGCTTCGCTGTATGCGCTGAAGGCGAACAGTACGCTGAAGGACTGGCAGCGGTTGTCGGAAGATACAGGATACAGCCGTTTCCCGGTAGTTGATGAGTGGAACCGCATTATTGGCGTCGTGACATCCAAGGATATGGTTGGAGCGAGCGCTTCACAAACGGTTGATAAACTGATGACGCGCAATCCGCTCACGGTCACACCGCAAACGTCGGTAGCCTCTGCAGCCCATATGATGGTGTGGGAAGGCATCGAGCTGCTGCCTGTTGTGGATACGAACCGCAAAATGGTGGGCGTGCTGAACCGGAGCGATGTGTTGAAAGCGATGCAGTATATACAGAAGCAGCCGCAGAACGGGGAAACATTCGAGGATTTGATCTGGTCCGGACTGGAAGAGGTCAGGGATGAGAAGGGCTCGCTGCAGTTTCACGGCGTGATTACTCCGCAGATGACGAATCATTTGGGTACCGTATCAGAGGGAGTTCTCACAACGTTAATGACACAGGCGGCCTACCGGATTGTGCAGGAGTTTAAAAAGGGTGATCTTGTCATGGACAACATGTCGACCTATTTCCTCAGGCCGCTGCAAATTGACTCGAAAATAGAAATACGACCCACCATTATTGAGGTGAGCCGTAAGTTTGGCAAGATTGATGTGGAAATTTATCATGCCGGGGCTTTGGTTTCCAAAGCAATGCTGACCGCCCAAGTCATCTAGCGCAGCATACGATCAAAGTGCCCGTGATTGCGGATGCCGGCGAATAAGTTAAACAATCCGAGAAGGACCAGAACGGTACCGAAAATCCGGCGGAAGCTGGATTCGCTGAAGAAGAAAAGCTGGGTAACGGCAATCATCACCAGCATCAAGCCCATGCAAATATTCATGCGGGCCGAATAGAGACCGCGTTTGGCGGGTTCCTTTTCACGGCGCGACCGAAAGCTGAAATATACGGATAAAGCAAGCAGCAGGCAAATAAGTAAGAATAAAGTGATTTGAATCGCGAACATGTGGTCCATCCGTCCTTTTAAGCGAGTTTACTGTTAACTTTAGCGATTTTAGGAGGAGATTGCAATCACATCTCGCGCAGCTTGTGCCGATTTCTTAGGTTCGTTTCTCTTGGGCCGTAATCCAAATGGTCAATTCGGTCTGAATGAGCACGATTGATTTCACTTCAACAACATATTTTTTATCATGCAAAATGTAAGTCTTCTGGGTAATCAATTTCTCGTAGAGAGGCTGAGCATCCTTGACATATGTAGCTTTCTGACCGATTACGAGCTTAAGCTCGCTTTTAATATCGCTCTCAATTTCTTTCTGAATATCTTCACTGATGAGTTCTTCCTGATTATTTGAAACCAGATGAACATTGACGACATTGATCAATGATTGCTTATTTTTTGTCTTGTTTAAATTGTCGATATCGGCACGCAAATCGCGATTTTCTTGCAAATATTTATGCATCTCCACATACAGCTGCGTATAGGTGTGCTGATGTATGCTCATATAGACCGCGCTCCCAATGATGGCTCCCGAAACCATCAGTCCGAAACTCGAAAGCAGGCGCTGATATCGGGCAAAAGGAGGGATCCTCAAGGCTGGTGGCCTCCCTTACATATCATTTGGATGAGCGAGGTACCAATCTGCGCGCCTATGAAGGCGACAATGATCAGTATGATTTGTTTAATCGCCGGATTCAAATGTCCTATAGCGACATGACTTTCTATATAGCGTATCGGATCGATCGTGCCGCCTACAGCAGCCACCATGGCCCAGATTTTAATATTTTCAGCAACGGTCATCATTTTCTCCGTCGGTGATTGTAGGGTCAGCACTGCTGCAATGCCGCTTAACATGCTGCCTCCGAAGACGACCCCGAAAGCAATGCAGAAGTATAAAATGATATTCGCCCAGAAAATACCCATGGCTTTTACCGCTTCCTTTCCAGCTAAGTTGTGAGGACAAACTCTCTATGACTTATTGTATGGGAATGCATAGCCACAATATGATAATATGTAAGGAATAAAATGAGAGCAGGGAGGAAATGCTGATGAGTTCGTTTGTACACTTGCACGTGCATAGTGAATACAGTTTATTGGATGGTGCCGCACGCATGGAGGAGCTTGTTTCACAAGCAGCTAATCTGGGCATGACCTCTCTGGCTTTAACGGATCACGGTGTTATGTATGGGGCTATTGCCTTCTACAAGGCGTGTAAGCAGCGTGGCATTAAACCCATTATCGGTTGTGAGGTTTATTTTACAGCGGGCTCCATCCGCGACAAAGGGACAAGACAAGAACAGCCGATTTATCATCTCATTCTGCTCGCCAAGAATTACAAGGGCTATCAGAATTTGATGAAGCTGTGCTCCATTGGGCATTTGGAAGGCTTTCATTATAAACCGCGCATTGATTTGGAACATTTGACCAAGCATTCTGAAGGACTTATATGTTTGAGTTCTTGCTTAGGCAGCGAAATCTCGCAGCACTTGCTGCATAACCGGATCGAAGAAGCCAGACAAGCAGCGGAACGCTATAGGGACATTTTCGGGGACGACTTCTTTCTGGAAATTCAAGACCACGGCATGATTGAACAGAAAAAAGTGATGGTCGCCATGATCGAGCTAAGCAAACAAACCGGCATCCCGCTTATTGCAACGAACGATGTCCACTATGTGACGGAACCGGATCATGTGATGCAGGATATTCTGATCTGTATCGGGACCGGCAAAACCGTGGATGATACAGACCGGCTCAAAATGGGAACAAGCCAGATGTATTTAAAAAGCGAAGAGGAGATGCGGCGTTTATTCGTCCATGTGCCTGAAGCTCTTACGAATACGGCTGTCGTGGCTTCGCGCTGCGAGCTCCAGCTTGAGTTCGGCAAATCGATTTTGCCAAGCTTCCGTCCCATTCCTGAGCATCTTACGGCAGCTGAATATTTGCGAGAGCTGTGCTTGCAGGGTTTGAAACAGCGGTATGGCTCAAAGCCTGAGTGGGAGAAGACGGACTCGCCGTTGAAGAAGCAGGCGGAAGAACGTTTGACTTATGAATTAGGCGTTATTGAGAAAATGGGATTCTCCGATTATTTCTTGATCGTTTGGGATTTCATTCGTTTTGCTCATGAGAAGCGCATCATGACGGGGCCGGGGCGGGGATCTTCTGCCGGAAGTCTCGTAGCTTACGTGCTGCACATAACGAATGTTGATCCGCTACAGTATAAGCTGCTTTTTGAGCGCTTTCTGAATCCGGAGCGGATTACAATGCCCGATATCGATATCGATTTTAGCGATGAGCGCCGGGATGAAGTGATTGACTACGTCGTAGCCAAATATGGACATGAGCATGTGGCGCAGATTATTACCTTTGGAACGATGGCGGCCAAAGCGGCGGTCAGGGATGTCGGCCGTGTGTTGAACGTTCCTTATGGCGATGTAGACCGTGCGGCTAAGGCAATACCGAATCAGCTCGGTATGACGTTGACGGAGGCGCTGCAGGTCAGTTCCGACTTGAAGTCAATGGTTGCGAGACAGCCCAAAACCGCAGAACTTCTTGATATGGCCATGCGCGTGGAAGGCATGCCCCGCCATGCTTCTACGCATGCGGCTGGAGTAGTCATTTCCAGAGAGCCGCTCACGCAGTATGTACCGCTGCAAGAAGGAACGGCACAAACGGCGCTTACTCAATATACGATGGAGCATCTGGAAGCCATTGGACTCTTGAAAATGGATTTTCTAGGCTTGCGGACATTGTCGATTATTGAGCGAACGGTGGATTGGATTGCCCAAATGGAGGGCTTGCGCCTGGATTTTGACGGGCTGGATATGGATGAGGACCAAGTTACTTACGACATGCTGAGCAAGGGAGAAACGACAGGGGTTTTTCAACTGGAGTCAACAGGTGTCCGCAAAGTGCTGAAGGATTTGAAGCCTTCTGTTTTTGAGGATATTATTTCCGTCCTGGCTTTGTATCGTCCGGGTCCGATGGAGTTCATTCCCAAGTACATTTACGGCAAGCACGGTCAGGTGGAGGTAGTCTATCCGCACCCGACTTTAGAGCCAATCCTTCGGGATACGTACGGCATTATCGTGTATCAGGAGCAAATTATGCAAATTGCCTCCTCCATGGCCGGATTCTCTTTAGGCGAAGCGGATTTGTTGCGGCGCGCGGTTTCCAAGAAGAAGCGGGAGGTTCTTGATGAAGAACGGACCCACTTCGTGAAAGGCAGTTTGCAGCAAGGATTTAGCGCGGAAGATGCGAATCATGTCTACGATATGATCGTGCGCTTTGCCGACTACGGCTTTCCTAGGGCGCATGCTACAGCTTATGGGGTGTTGGCTTTCCAAACGGCGTATCTCAAAGCGCATTATCCGATTTACTTCATGGCTTCCATGTTAACGGCCGTGATGGGGAATCACCGAAAGGTGGCCGAATATGTCGATGAATGCCGGAGAACGAAGATCGATGTGCTTCCTCCGGATGTGAACGGCAGTGGAACGGTGTTCACCCCTGATCCGAAAGCCGGAGCGATTCGGTTTGGGCTTGCCGCGATTAAGAATGTGGGCACGCAAGCGATTGACGCTATTCTTAGCGAGCGTACGCAGTCTCCTTTCGAGAGCTTGCTTGATTTCTGCCGGCGCGTCGATCTGCGCGTCTGTAATAAGCGGGTTATTGAATCGCTAATCCAAGGGGGAGCATTCGACAGCCTGGGGTCTCATCACCGGGCTCAGTTGATGGCAATTCTGGATGAGACGATTGCCTCTGCTGCGAAATGGCGTAAGGAGCGGGACGATCTGCAGCTTCACCTGTTCGGTTTCGTTGAAGAGCCGAATTGGGAAGTGGAAGTGCCGAATATTCCTGTAATGCCGCAAAGCAAGCAGCTTGAGCTGGAGAAGGAGCTTCTCGGCATGTATATCTCCGGGCATCCGCTTGACGCTTACGCGCAGCAGCTCGCGGAGATGGACGCGGCCATGCTGCATCAACTGGCTGAGCTGCCGGATAACAGCGAAGTTCTCGTTGCTGGAATGATCCTCTCTAACAAGACGATCGTGACCAAGAAGGGGCAGCCTATGGCCTTCATGGAGCTGGAAGATCGGATTGATAAGGTCGAGGTGGTGCTCTTCCCCGAGACCTGGAAGCATGCGGCTCCGCTCGTGCAGAAGGGCAGACTCGTCCTCGTCCGGGCGAAGCTGCAGCTTCAGGACGAGGACCCGCCCAAGCTGCTCGCGGAGCAGCTTGCCGCGCTGGACGACCCGGCAGGGGTCCAGCGGCTTCGCCGGCAGCCAGGGATGCAGAGGCGAGCCGTTGACGGAGTCAACGACCAGCCTGCACGTGTGGCTGCCGCATCGGGCGCCGCGCGCAGCAGCGCCCCTGCCAGGCAGGCGGTCCCGCCAACGGGCCGCCAGGAGCCCCGCACCGCTGCTGTGCAGACGGCGCGAACCGACGCTGCGGAGGCGAAGCCGCAGCGGGTGTTCGTCAAGATCTCGGCTGACTGTGAGCAGCCGGATAAGCTCCTGCAGCTGAAGGCGCTGCTGAAGCTGCACAAAGGGCCGCTCGCGGTTGCGCTTTTCTACGAAAGCAGCAACAAGCTCTTGGCCCTTAGCGACCAATATTTGGTCGATCCCTCCAAGGATCTCATCCGAATGATTGAAACGATCATGGGTAAAGATTCCGTAAGAGTGAAATAAAGCATGCTTCCTCCGCATATGAATAGGAACCCGGCATTTCAGGGGCAATCCATGTGTAGGAGGAGGATTTATGACCGAACAACATATGATCCAATTGCTGCAAAAACGCGGTGTAACCGTTGAACAAATTTCTGAAATTGTGTTCAAGCTGCAGAAGCCCTATAATGACCAGCTATCGGAGCAAGAATGTATCGACAGTGTGCTGGCTGTTCTCGCCAAGCGGGAAGTGCAATACACGTTGTATACGGGCATCGCACTAGATGAGCTCGCGGAGAAAAAACTATTGCCCGAGCCTCTGCAATCCATTCTTGAGGCAGATGAACCCTTGTTCGGCGTCGATGAAACTCTGGCACTAGGCATTGTTCATGTATACGGAATGATCGGTTTAACCAGCTTTGGCTATCTGGACAAAGAAAAGATGGGAATTATTCGGAGTCTCAACGATAATAAAAGCGCTGTGCATGTTTTTCTGGATGATTTGATTTGTGGTTTAGCGGCGGCCGCTTCTGCCAGAATTGCTCATCAGAATGAGCATGCGCCTGATTATAGCAGTAAACTACGTCTGGACTAACTTGTTAGTTCAGACTTCAATTTTTTTCATGAACATGCTTTGTTGCGGGAAAAAGAGAAATTATGATATCATTATTCCATTGTGTGCGCCTATGCTTATGAAGGAAGTTTATTATCATCGTTACTAATTACCCTAATCCATGTAGTTGCACTTCATAGGAGGTTTTTTTTCATGTGGACGGTGATATACATAGCTCCTACCGCGAAAATTGCCGAGCGGATTAAACAAAGGCTGACGGAAGAAGGATTTCTCGTACAAATAAGAGGGATCTCCTCTTTATCCAAAAATCAGTTCGAAATCGTCGTTCCTGCAGGGGAAGTCGAAGAAGTACAGGAAGTGCTCAATTCTATTTTACATAGATAGTTAAAGTAGAAGTAAGTAACGTGGCTTGTCAGAGGTTCACGATAACAGCCAATTAGAGGTGGAAATGTGCTAAAGGATTTATTTCAAAAGCGTAAATACGCAACGATTCCTTCTGAGAAAACAAAAAGGGAAATTCCCGAAGGGTTAATGAATAAATGCCCGAAATGCGGTACCATTCAAACGAGTAAAGAGCTAGAGAAAAACCTAAAAGTATGTACAGCTTGCGGCTACCATTATCGTTTAAGCGCATTGGAACGTATTCAATTAACGCTCGATGAAGGCCAGATTCTGGAATACGATGCGAATATGATTTCTGAGGACCCTTTGCAGTTTCCTGACTATGTAGAGAAATTAGATAAAGCGAAGACCACGACGAAATTACAAGATGCGATTATTACCGGGGAAGGCACCATAGGCGGCTATCCGGTTGTGATTGCGGCAATGAGCTTTGATTTTATGGGCGGATCACTTGGCTCCGTTGTTGGAGAGCGAATTACGAGAGCAGTTGAGGCTGCGATCGAAAAGAAGATTCCAATCATTATTTATTCCACTTCAGGTGGCGCACGTATGCAAGAAAGTATTCTTAGTTTGATGCAAATGGCCAAAACAAGCGCAGCATTGTCCAAGCTCAGCAACGAAGGCGGATTATTTATTTCCGTCATTACGGATCCGACGTTTGGCGGCGTATCAGCAAGCTTTGCCATGCTGGGAGACATTATCATTGCTGAACCGGCAGCACCTTTTGGATTCACGGGCCGCCGCGTTATTGAACAAACCATTAAACAAAAGCTGCCGGACAATTTCCAGACATCTGAATTCAATCTCGAGCATGGTCAGCTCGACAAGGTCGTTGCCCGCAAAGATATGCGGCCTACGTTAATCAAGCTGCTGGACATGCACGGAGTGAAGGGGGAGGCGACTTATGGCGGGTGAAATGCCGTTTGAACAGCCGCTGGCGGAACTGAAGAGCAAGATTGCTGAGCTACGCAAATTTGGAGCAGAGAAGCAGATTGACTTTTCAGAGGAAATACGCCGTTTGGAAGAAAGATACGTTCAGCTTGAAGATGAACTGTATGCAAGCATGTCTTCTGCTGAGAAAATGCAATTAGCGCGTCATCCTCAAAGACCGACGACGATTGATTATATTTTATCTATTTTTACTGATTTCATAGAGTTTCATGGGGACCGCTTGTATGGCGATGACCTTGCGATTGTAGGCGGGCTAGCCAAATTGAACGGTATTCCTGTCACGGTTGTCGGTCATCAAAAAGGGAAAGATACGAAGGATAATATTGCTCGCAATTTCGGCTGTCCGCACCCGGAAGGCTTCCGTAAAGCGCTGCGCATGATGCGCCAAGCGAACAAGTTCAAACGTCCGATTATTACGTTTATTGATACCAAAGGCGCATTCCCGGGGAATGCTGCAGAAGAGCGTGGTCAAGGGGAAGCGATTGCCAGAAATTTGCTGGAAATGGCCTCTTTTCGTGTGCCGATCATCTGTATTGTAATTGGTGAAGGCGGCAGCGGCGGCGCACTGGCATTAGGCGTAGGCAACAAGGTATTGATGTTGGAGAACGCGATTTATTCGGTTATTAGTCCCGAAGGCGCGGCTTCCATCTTATATAAAGATGCTTCCCAAGCTTTACACGCGGCAGAAGCGATGAAGATTACAGCCGATCACATTAAAGATTTGAACGTCATTGACGGCATCATTCCGGAGCCCAAAGGCGGCGCACACCGTGATCCGGCGACACAAGCAGAATTTATCAAAACAGCGATCTGGGAACAACTTCAGCCATTGCTAAGTTTGACCGAACAGGAGCTGTTAGAGGACCGTTACCGTAAATTTAGAGAAATAGGTCGGTTCACATTCACTCAGGAGGAAAACCATGCGTAAAACGAAAATTGTCTGTACCATTGGACCAGCTAGCGAATCACAAGAGAATTTGAAAAAACTCCTGTTAGCGGGAATGAACGTTGCCCGTCTTAACTTCTCCCACGGAGATTTTGAGGAGCATGGCGCACGTATCCGCAACCTTCGCGCTGCATCTGCTGAGACAGGCAAATTAGCAGCAATTTTGCTTGATACGAAAGGACCTGAAATTCGTACAGGTAAATTGAAAGAAGAACCGATTGAGCTTGTTCAAGACAAGCACATCATTTTGACTACGGAAGAAATTCTTGGAGATGCTGATCGTATCTCTGTTACTTACTCTGATCTGCCGCGTGACGTTGCAGTAGGATCAACCATTCTAATCGATGACGGCTTGATCGGGCTTACGGTTGTTGGTATTCGCGGAACGGAAATCGAGTGCCGTATCGTCAATGGCGGAACGATCAAAAGTAAAAAAGGCGTTAACGTGCCTGGCGTGAAAATCTCTCTGCCGGGTATTACGGAAAAAGACGCCAACGATATTATTTTCGGTATCGAGCAAGGCGTAGATTTCATCGCTGCTTCTTTTGTTCGTAAAGCAAGCGACGTTATGGAAATTCGTGAATTACTGGAAAGACATAATGCTACTCACATTCAAATCATTAGTAAAATCGAAAACCAAGAGGGCGTAGACAATCTAGACGAAATCCTCGAAGTATCCGATGGTCTGATGGTTGCACGTGGTGATCTTGGTGTTGAAATTCCGGCTGAAGATGTACCTGTTGTGCAAAAGCAAATGATCAAAAAATGTAACATCGTGGGTAAACCGGTTATTACGGCAACCATGATGCTCGACTCCATGCAGCGTAACCCTCGTCCAACGCGCGCGGAAGCAAGTGACGTAGCGAACGCCGTGTTCGACGGAACAGATGCTGTTATGCTTTCCGGTGAAACGGCTGCAGGGAAATATCCGGTCGAGTCCGTTCAAACGATGGCTCGCATTGCTGAGCGTGCGGAAGCAGCTCTGGAATACAAGGAAATTTTCCTTCGCCAAGCTCAAGCGGCACAAGTTACGGTCACAGAAGCGATCTCGCAAGCGGTAGCTAACTCGGCTTTGGAGCTTGGTGCGAAAGCGATTTTGACAGCTACGGAAAGCGGATATACGGCAAGAATGGTATCCAAATATCGTCCGAAAGCGCCGATCATTGCGATTACGCCAAGTGAGCAAGTTATCCGTCGTTTATCCCTGGTATGGGGCGTTATCCCGGTAATGAGCGTACAAGCTAAAACAACGGACGAGCTGTTCAACCTAGCTGTGGATAGCTCCATCAAAACAGGAATCGTGTCTTTAGGCGATATCGTGGTTATCACCGCGGGTGTCCCTGTCGGGCGCTCTGGAACTACGAACCTGATCAAAGTTCATCACGTTGGTGAGATGCTAGCCAAAGGTACGGGTATCGGTATGCAAACTGCTACAGGTATCGTTGTCACAGCACGCACTCCTGAAGAGGCGAACGCGAAAATGGTTGATGGTGCCGTACTAGTAACGGTAACTACAGATAAAGAGTATATGCCGGCTGTTCAGAGAGCTTCTGCGTTGATTACAGAAGTAGGCGGCATTACATCCCACGCAGCTGTTGTTGCGCTTAGCTTGGGAATCCCGGTTATCGTAGGCGTTGAGAACGCGGTAGAAATCATTAAAGACGGTACAGAAGTGTCGATCTATCCGGAAGTGGGCATTATCTACTCTGGTCAAGCGAGCGTTCTGTAAGCTAATAACGAAGAGGCTAGCCATGAGGTTCTGAAAAGACCTTCTGGAAGGCCTCTTTTTTTGGCGATCGATGCTCACCAAAAATGGGGATGAACGAAAGGTCTATCATCGCTGGGCTTTCTTGTTTATTAGCACATTAAGTCGCTTGTGACAACTAGGATCCGCTATTTTATGTAAAAGCGGACTTTTAGGAGGTTGAGGGGAACGGTGGTCCGCTATTTTGGAAGTTTGGCTCAATATTGTGGCTTTGGGGGCACATAAGACCCTGTAGTTCCGCTTTTGATTAGATTTTGGCTGCTTTCGCCTAAATAGCGGACTCAAGGTCCCTTTTAACTAAAAGGGACGGTAAAGAATGTTGTCTTCCCATATCCACGCCTCACCTTAGCCTCGCTCCCTGTGCGATGCCCAGTAACGCCGCGGGCTGTTGCCCTGTGCGGCGCTAGTGACGCCGCGGCCTGTCGCCTTGTGCCCTGCCCTGCCCCTCCAGGGCACCCTAGCTCTCCCCCCACGCAGCACCGCTCGAAGGGAGTTCCTCCCTTCACTGTGTTATACTAAACGCAATACTTTGTCCATGGGAGGCTTGCAATAACATGAATGAGGAACGCTGGTATCAGCACCAACTGCGCGTGAGGTATGCCGAAACAGATCAAATGGGCGTTGTGTACCACGCCAATTATTTGAACTGGTTCGAAATTGGACGAACAGAGCTGATCAGGGAGCTAGGCTACTCTTACCGCAGCATTGAGCATAAAGGCCTATTGCTTCCTGTCGTCGAGGCGGAGGTTAAGTTTAAGAAGCCGGCTCGTTATGACGATTTGGTAAGTATTAACACGCGAGTGCTTGAAATGAGCTCGGTCCGGCTCCATTTTGCTTATGAAATCAGGAAGATTAACGAAGAATTGACAACTTCATCAGCGGACAAAGAAGGAGAATTGCTTGTAACGGGAACCACGCGGCATGTTTGGGTGAATCCTTCTTGGAAGCCAGTACGTATAGAGAAGGAAGCGCCGGAATTGTGGCAGCTGTTATCTGAGTACTCTTAAAGGGGATGGGATTATGTTGCGTATCATTCTTGCCATTTTTATTCTTGTGCCTGCCATAGAAATTTCCTTTCTTATTATGATGGGGCATTTTGTGGGCGGCTGGACAACATTTGCTCTTGTTATTCTAAGCGGCTTCCTTGGTGCTTATTTCGCCAAAAGAGAAGGACGCAAAGTGTTGGAGTACGCTCGGTTTGAGTGGTCACAAGGGCAGTTGCCGGCTCAGCATTTATTGGATGGCATTTGTATTTTCCTCGGCGGTATCTTATTAATTACACCAGGTTTTATCACAGATATCTTCGGGTTTCTCCTTGTTTTTCCGTATACGAGGCCGATTTTCAAGGTCATGCTGCTCGCATTGATACAAAGACAAATTGGCAAAGGCAACATTCATTGGATTAATCGCAGATAAGACTATGTTCCATGCAAAGGAACCCCAAAAAGGCTCGGTCCCCCTTATTCCGGAGGTGCCGAGCCTTTTTGTATGTAAGTGGCGATATCATGGAAGATTCGTGCTCTGTAAAAAGCAGAAATAAGAATAAGTGACACAGGGCCAATAATGAGCCCTAGAAGTCCGAACAGCTTCAACCCGACGAACATTGCGATTAAGGTGGCCAGAGGATCGAGTCCGACGGAGGAAGCGAGTACTTTAGGCTCCATGATCTGTCTGGCAATCACGATGACGCCATACAGAATGCTGAGTCCAATCCCGAGGAAAAGATTACCTTGTGCGAAAAACACGTACAGGATCCACGGCACCATAACCGCGCCAGTTCCCAAATAAGGCATCAAATCCGCCAAACCCGTTAACAAGCCGATCGTAATGGCATAGTCAACGCGCAGAACGAGCAGTCCAATAATAACGACCAGCGCTGTCAGAGAGACCAGAATAAGCTGTGCGCGCAAATAGCCAAATAACGCCTTTTGCAAATCGTTTCGGATCAATTGCGTGGTCTTCACAATCATATCGGAGAAGATGCCTTTGTACCTTTTGATGAGCTGATACCAGTCTTTGCTTATAAAAAAGGTAGCAAGCATGACGATGATCGTAATCGTCGCAATATTCGGCAGTGAAGTTAGAAAACGTTTCAGTGTGTCAAATACGTAGCTAATCACAAACTTACTGACATCTGCAATTGAGCCTGCTGTGGAAGAAAGGTTATTGTTAACGGTCTCCTGATATTTGGGATTATTTTCGAAAAACTCATTGATTTTCTCAATCCAGTTCTGGAAAGCCGTTGAATTGATGAACACATTGAATTGTTCCACCCATCGGTTGATCTGGAGCTGCAGGGTGTCGGCAAGAGATCCTAATTCCACAACGATATTAGCGACAAGCAGCGTAATGGCAGTAACCATGGCTGCTAAAAATATGAGCATGGATAAAGTAACGGCAAGCCAACGCGGAAACTTCAATTTGAATTGGAAGAAGTTCACAAGCGGGTTGAGCATAAGCGCTAAAATCCAGCCAAAAATAAATGGATATATAAGTGGAATTACGTAGTAGAAAGCGTAGGCGATTCCAGCGATGATCAAAGCCACCCAAATGCCCCTGAAAATCTGGTGAACTAAGCGCGGATTCAGGATTCCCATCGTTTTTTCTCTCCTTGGTTCAGTTCTTTGTATTGTACCATGAACATGGATAAATACGGAAACGAACATTCCTTTACAAAATCTTCATATAATTGAAAAGGGGGGTCTGCATTGTCGGCATTCCGGCCACATAGTACAATGAAGTCATAAACTAGATAATCTAATTGGAGGCTTTATGAGTATTGCGCGAGAACCCGATCTGAAAGAAGTTAAAGAGCTCAAGGAACATAAAGAGATTTCGACCAAGTACTTAAACCGCGATTTAAGCTGGATCGAATTCAATTGGCGTGTTCTGGAGGAAGCCCAAGATCCAAGCACTCCACTGCTTGAGCGTGTGAAATTTCTGGCCATCGTATCTAGCAATCTCGACGAATTCATGAGTGTTCGTGTTGCAGGGCTCAAGGATCAAATTAAGGCTGGGTATAACAAAAAAGATTTCACCGGGTACACGCCAGCTGGGCTAATTAAACGAATTATGAAGCGCACATCCAAAATGGTGAGCGAACAGTACAAAACATATCGTGAAGTCACGAGATTGTTGACGAAAGAAGGCATTGTATTCACCGAATATGAGGATTTGAATACGAGTCAGAAGAAAGCCATGGATGAGTATTACCATGATATTATTTTTCCTGTACTAACCCCGATGGCTGTGGATCAAAGCAGGCCGTTTCCTCTTGTACATAATCATTCGGTCTATTTGGCCGTCCTTCTGCTTAGAGAAGGAGATGACCCGGATGATGAGCCTTATTTTGCAATCGTCCAAGTTCCTAGCAATTTATCCCGATATATTTCCGTACCGACACGAACCAATAGTAAAAAGCAAGAGTTTATTCTTCTTGAAGAATTAATGGAGCACCATATACAATCGTTGTTCAGTGGTTATATTCCGATTTCTGTTCATGGTTTTCGCGTGACCCGTAATGCCGATTTAACGCTCAATGAGGAAGGAGCGGAGGATCTGCTTGAAGAGATCGAGAAGGAGCTAAGACGCAGACGTTGGGGTTCTCCTGTACGGCTTGAAGTGCAAGAGGGGATTCATCCCTATGCTCTTGCCCAACTGCAGGATGAGTTCGAGATTGAAGAGCAAACCTTCGAAATTGACGGACCGCTGGATATTACCTATTTTATGAAGCTGGGCAATACACTTAACGGTTTTGAAAATCTTCGTTATCCGCGGGTAAACGCCAAATATCCCATTGAATTCGAGGATACGAATGATTTCTTTGATGTGCTGAAGCAAAAGGACGTTCTCGTTCATCACCCTTATGAAACGTTCGACGCTGTAACGGATTTTATTGTCCACGCGGCATATGATCCTAAAGTGCTTGCCATCAAAATGACGCTGTACCGGGCGAGCGGAAATTCGCCGATTATTCAATCGCTGGCGAGAGCCGCGGAATCCGGCAAACAGGTTACGGTTGTCGTGGAGTTGAAGGCACGATTCGATGAAGAGCGGAACATCGCCTGGGCGAGAATGCTTGAAAAGTCAGGCTGCCACGTCGTCTATGGCCTTGTCGGCCTCAAAACACATGCCAAAATCACCTTAGTTGTACGCCAAGAAGAAAATATGCTGCGGCGTTATGTTCACGTAGGGACAGGAAACTACAACGACATAACGGCTCGGCTGTATACGGACGTGGGACTTTTCACCTCCAACAGTGTCATTGGAGAGGATGCCTCGGCATTGTTCAACGAAATTACTGGCTACTCAGCGCCGCATGATTGGCAGTCGTTTGCTGTAGCTCCAACGGATTTAAAGGATAAGCTCTTTGAGCTGATTGCCAGAGAAGCGGAGCATGCCAAAGCAGGCAAACCAGCCAAGATCATTGCCAAAATGAACTCCTTATCGAATCAAGAAATGGTGGATGCATTGTACGCAGCGTCACAAGCGGGCGTGAAGATTGAATTGATTATTCGCGGCGTATGCTGCTTGCGTCCAGGCGTTCCGGGGCTAAGCGAGAATATTACGGTACGGAGTATCGTAGACAGATTCCTGGAGCATTCACGGATTTACTATTTCCAAAATGGCGGTCTGGTCGATGTTTATTTATCATCCGCTGATTGGATGACACGGAATTTGACACGTCGCATTGAACTGATGTGTCCGGTTATTGATCCGCAAATGAAGAAGATGATGATTTCGATTCTGAACGTCAGTTTGAATGACAATGTCAAGGCAAGGGAGCTTATGTCAAACGGGATGTACACCCGCATAAAAAATGAACTGACCCCTTATCGGAGCCAGTTCGAGGCGATGAAAATTACTTCTTGGAAAAAACTCCGGCTTGAGTCTTAAGCTTGAGCCCCCATGTTTTTTCGAATTCTTTGGTAATGGCTGCGAGTTCCTTTAACTCTAGAATCGGGTTGTGAACACAAAGCAGTTTGAGGGTCAGGGACGTTTCGGAACGTGTTACGACCAGCTCGTGAACAGGTTGCGTCTCACTATGATCCAAGGCAATCGCCAGCTTCAGGAGTGTGCCTAACTTCACAATTAACGGCTCGTCGGATTCTTTCAGTATGTCCTTGAATGCAAGGGCTTGCTGATGAGTCCGGCTTTTTGTTTTAAATGTAGCAATGAGAGAACAGATCACGATTTCCCGATGCGTAAGACCGTCGATGCGGGCATTCGCTATCATGTACTGCGTGTGCTTCAGATATTGATAATAATGGACGCTGACGCCGATCCGATGCAGGAGGGCGGCAGTATGCAAATACCGCTGACAGCCCACTTCAAGATCAGAATGAGCTGCAAGTTTGCCATAAAGCTGCATAGCTAATTGATCGACACGCCTAACATGCTTTTCAGCTCCATTGGGGTGAAGGGACAGTAAATTATGAATACTGGATTCCAGGACGTCCTGGTTGATCGGCTGTTTGGGATTAAATGTCTCGAAAAACAGGCCATCGCGAAGTCCGGATCCGCTGATAATACACTGAGAGGCATTAGCAGCTTGAAATAAGGTGTCTAAAATAATCAGACCCGGAACGATAATATCGGAGCGTTCTTTGGAGAGACCGTCTATTTTCCTTCTTTTTTCGATGGGAAGCGAAGACAGCAAAGTAACGAATGAACGAAGCTCTCCAGGCTTCAGTTCGTAATTATGGGCAAGCGGGAGGGAATATTTAGCGCGTTTTTGACTCATTTTGCCCAGTGTACGAATCGTACCGCCAAGCCCGATCATCGGCAGATTTGGAGATTGGGTAATCCAGGGATGAGCGGTAATCGCCTCTTCTACCATGCGGCGAATATCCACCGTCTCCTGCTCGGTCAGATTCGCATTTTTCATAAATTGGCGGGTTGTGTTTACAGCCCCGAAGGGAAAGGAAACACTGTTCACCAGCGTGCGGTTTCGCAGTAAAGTAACCTCTGTGCTGCCACCGCCAATATCAATGATGAGAGCGTCCCGAATGTCAATGGTATTGATCACGCCTAAATAACCGTAGCGAGCTTCCTCCGTGCCGCTTAACACTTCAATCTGCAGTCCCGTTTGTTCTTCAAGTACACGTATAATATCGGTTGAATTGGCCGCATTGCGAATGGCAGCAGTAGCTACAGCCCTTACCGTTTGAACCTCGTGAACCCGGCACAGCAGTGCGTAGTGGGATAGAATCGGGACAATGGAAATAATATCTTTGCTATGTAAATTACCATCGTATCCGATACGTTCACTGAGTCTGGCGGAATCCTTATGCTCGCTTATAACGCGGTAGGCCCCGAGTTCATTGATTTCATAGATCACGAGCCGTATCGAGTTGGACCCGATATCGATGATGCCGATTTTTGTGCCGCTGCTCATGTATTTGCTCCTTTATCCGAGAAAATCACTGACGCTTTGCCTACATTGTATCAAGCGGAGACCTTCTCGACAAACTTTTACAAATTCGTTGCATAAATCGGGGAAATAAACAAAAACTTGTATCGTGTGTTTCAAGTTGTAAAGCAACAATCAATGGCTTTTTTGTGTCAAAAAGATTCTTTATGGTAGTGATAATGAACTTTTATGTCCATTTTTGTTCACTTACCGAGTAAAATACTTTATTATTAAGGTTAGGAAAAAAGCAATTTTTTGCTAATAGAGTAGCTAAGGAGAGATTCCCATGACTGCAACCAAAGGTTTAGAAGGAATTGTAGCCACGACCTCGTCGATTAGCTCCATTGTAGATGGAGTGCTGACATATCGCGGGATTGATATTGATGACCTCGCGGAAAATGCGACATTTGAAGAAGTTATTTATTTGCTTTGGTTCGGCAAACTGCCTACCCAAGCTGAGCTTGAGAAACTGCAAAGCGACCTGAACGCTTACAGCAAGGTGCCCGATGCGGTGATCAACCAGTTGAAATCATTCCCGAAAGATGTTAATTCCATGGCTGCGCTTCGTACAGCAGTATCCGCACTTGCACTGTATGATGATGAAGCAAACGACTTGAGCCAAGAATCCAATGTTCGTAAAGCGATCAAATTACAAGCGCAAATCCCTGGCATCATCGCAGCATTCGCTCGTATCCGTGAAGGTAAAGAACCGTTAGCTTCCCCAGGATATTCATCCGTAGCGGCTAACTTCTTGTACCAATTGACTGGAAAAGAGCCGGACAAAGTTGCGATTGAAGCTTTGGACAAAGCGTTAGTACTTCACGCTGACCACGAGCTGAACGCTTCCACGTTCGCTGCGCGCGTAACAGTTGCAACACTTACTGACATTTACTCCGGTATTACTTCTGCTATCGGCACGCTCAAAGGACCACTTCACGGCGGTGCGAATGAGGCGGTTATGGCTATGCTAGAAGAGATCGGCACTGTAGAGAACGTAGTTCCTTACATTAATGGTAAATTAGAGCGTAAAGACAAAATTATGGGCTTTGGACACCGTGTATACAAAAACGGAGATCCTCGTGCAAAGCACTTGCAAAAAATGTCTTATGAGCTTGGTAAGCTCACTGGCAATCTGAAATGGTACGAAATGTCCATTAAAGCAGATGAGCTGGTAACTGGACTTAAAGGTTTGAAACCGAACGTTGATTTCTATTCAGCTTCTGTTTACACAACACTTGAAATCCCGCGCGACCTGTTCACACCAATTTTCGCGATCAGCCGTACATCCGGATGGACAGCCCACATATTGGAGCAGTACGAGAACAACCGTTTGATCCGTCCTCGCGCTGAGTACACAGGTCCGGTTAACCAAAAATACATCCCGATTAGCGCTCGCTAATTGGCCTACATGTAAGCTCAAGGTGCGGGCAGTTCGGTACCCAGCTTCAGGGATTCCCTGGGGTGTACCGCAACTCCCGTCACTTTTTGTGTGTCTACCACTCTTCTGGCTTCTACAACGGTGACGAGTGAAAATAAGTTGTTTTGGTTTTGCTCGTTGTAGTAAAGTAGCTAGTGGAGTGCATGGCAGTGCCTGGAGAAACGTAGTGCCCCGCCTTTATAATCGATTTATTTACATATGAAAGTTGTTCGAAAAATAATGGATTATAACAAGCGGTCGGAAGGGACTGCCAAAAGCATGCAACGTATTGCACCATAGTTAACTCATTAATGCCATTTTAAACAAATCTTAGGAGGAACTATCATGCCACAATTCGAAACTTACGAACTTCCAACAGAAGGTCAAAAAATCACAATCGAGAACGGTGTACTTCAAGTACCTAACAACCCGATTATCCCTTACATCGAAGGTGACGGTACGGGTCCTGACATCTGGGCGGCTTCCGTACGCGTTCTTGATGCTGCAGTAGAGAAAGCCTACAAAGGCGAGAAAAAAATCGCTTGGTACGAAGTATTTGCCGGCGAAAAAGCTTTTAACAAATTCAACAACTGGCTGCCTAACGATACATTAACAGCTATGCGCGAATACATCGTGTCCATCAAAGGACCTTTGACTACGCCAATCGGCGGCGGTATCCGTTCCCTGAACGTTGCGCTTCGTCAAGAGCTAGACCTTTACGTATGTTCCCGTCCGGTTCGTTACTTCAACGGTGTTCCTTCACCGGTTAAACGTCCTGAGCTTGTTGACATGGTTATTTTCCGTGAAAACACAGAAGATATCTATGCAGGTATCGAGTGGGAAGCTGGTTCTGACGCAGTTAAAAAAGTAATCTCTTTCTTGCAAAATGAAATGGGCGTTAAGAAAATCCGTTTCCCAGAAACTTCAGGTATCGGTGTAAAACCAGTATCTTCCGAAGGTTCTGAGCGCCTAATCCGCGCGGCTATTGAGTATGCTATCAAACATGGCCGTAAAACCGTTACATTGGTACACAAAGGCAACATCATGAAATTCACAGAAGGCGCGTTCAAAAACTGGGGTTACGAGTTGGCTGAGCGTGAGTTCGGCGACAAAACATTCACTTGGGCTCAATACGACCGCATCAAAGAAGAGCAAGGCGCAGAAGCTGCAAACAAAGCTCAAAAAGACGCTGAAGCTGCTGGCAAAATCATCGTAAAAGATGCGATTGCTGACATCGCGCTGCAACAAGTATTGACGCGTCCAACTGACTTTGACGTTATCGCAACTTTGAACCTGAACGGTGACTACCTGTCTGATGCACTTGCTGCACAAGTTGGCGGTATCGGTATCGCTCCAGGAGCAAACATCAACTACTTGACTGGCCACGCGATCTTCGAAGCTACGCATGGTACAGCTCCTAAATATGCTGGTCTTGACGTTGTTAACCCAGGTTCCGTTATCCTGTCCGGCGTAATGCTTCTTGAGCACCTTGGCTGGTTGGAAGCGGCTGAGCTGATCTACAAAGGCTTGGAAACATCCATTAACAACAAAACAGTTACTTATGACTTTGCTCGTTTGATGGACGGCGCAACAGAAATCAAATGCTCCGAATTCGCGAACGAAATCATCAAAAACATGGCTTAATCCTTATATGCTCAAGGTTACGATAACTAAAAACTATTAGGAGGCTATTCAGATGGCAATTCGTCGTAATAAAATTACCGTTGTTGGCGCAGGCTTCACAGGAGCAACGACTGCTCTTATGTTAGCTCAAAAAGAACTTGGTGACGTTGTTCTTCTAGATATCCCGCAATTGGAAAACCCGACAAAAGGGAAGGCTCTCGACATGCTCGAAGCCGGTCCGGTTCAAGGATATGACGCTCAAATCACAGGTACATCTAACTATGCGGATGCTGCTGATTCCGACATCGTTATTATTACTGCTGGTATCGCACGTAAGCCAGGGATGAGCCGCGATGATCTGGTTAACACAAATGCGGGTATCGTTAAATCCGTTTGTGAAAACGTAAGAGAAGTAGCACCTAACTCCATAGTGATTATTTTGAGTAACCCAGTTGATGCAATGACTTACGTGGCTTACCAAGCTCTTGGCTTCCCGAAAAATCGTGTCATCGGTCAATCCGGCGTGCTCGATACTGCTCGTTACTTGACGTTCATCTCCCAAGAGCTAAATGTATCCGTTGAGGACGTTAAAGGGGTTGTTATCGGCGGACACGGGGACGACATGGTTCCACTAGTTCGTTACACATACGCTGGCGGCGTGCCGATCGAGAAGCTGATCCCAGCTGACCGTATCGAAGCCATCGTGGGGCGTACGCGTACAGGTGGCGGAGAGATTGTTAACCTGCTTGGTAACGGTAGTGCATATTACGCACCAGCGGCTTCCCTTGTGCAAATGACAGAAGCGATTCTGAAAGATAAAAAGCGTATCATTCCTACAATCGCTCTTCTTGAAGGCGAGTATGGTTATGATAACTTGTTCATGGGTGTTCTGACTGTACTTGGTGCTAACGGTATCGAGAAAATCATGGATATCGAACTTACGGAAGCAGAAAAAGCAGCTTTGGATAAAACCGCTAATTCTGTTCGCAGCGTCATTAAAGTTGTAACAGGATAGTCAAATATAAGGCAAAGAGCCGATCTCCTATTGAATATAGGGGGTCGGCTCTTTTTTGAGTATGGCATATAGATTACCAAGGTAGTTCTTCGTCTAAATAATAGAATTTGCCCGTTGGACCATCTGCAGGTAAAGTAGCTAGTTTCACGCTGGTCATGCTGCCTTCTCTAACATTCAATTGAGCGTGTTTACCGCCAATTTCCGTCTTTACCCAACCCGGGTGCGCCGAATTAACTTTAATTGGAGTATGTCTAAGTTCATGTGCAAGATGATTCGTAAATAAATTCAATGCTGCCTTTGAGGAGTTATAAGCAAGCAGCTTCATGTCGTAAATCGGAGCATCAGGATTAGCGTGCAGGGTAAGGGATCCAAGAATACTGGACAGATTGACGATTCTACCCGCAGGTGCTTTACGAATTAATGGAAGCAACTTTTGAGTCAATTCAATCAAACTGAAGAAATTGGCATCGAATGTTTCACGAAGAACTTCTGGCGAAAGAGTGCTTGTTTCATTCATAGGTGAAAGATGCTCGACTTCTTTCTGTACACCGGCATTATTAATTAAAATATCCAGCTTTCCGTAATGCTGCTCAAAAAAATCATAAGAAGCTTGACGATCATCCGCTAGTGTGACATCAAATTTGAGGCTCTCCGCTTGGAGTCCTTCGGAACGAAGTGTTTCCGCGGCGGCTTTCCCTTTCTCTAAATCGCGTGCTCCGATTACGACCTTAGCCCCAAGCTTAGCCAGTTCACGTGCAGTTTCCAAGCCAATTCCACGATTTCCACCCGTAATAAAAGCAACTTTATCTTCAAGAGTATGTGAGTTTGTTGTCATTTTCAATTTCTCCTTAGTTATTTATTTTGATTGAACTGTTGACCGACCAAAGCGATATGGTTGGCATCACCGCCTTTCATTTAGCGTAAAACGACTATCTAAACTAATGGGAATGATCATTCTAATTTGAGTAAAAAAAATTAATTAAGGATTGCTAACGTTGTGTCAATTAGGCTTTCTAGTTTTTCTTTATCATTTGTTGTTTTGACCAAAACACGCAGCCCCACCCAAGCGTTATTAAGGTAAATCGAAAGGTTCTCAGCACTATGCTGTCTTGAAATTTCTCCTGTTTGCTGCCCGCTCACTAACAGCTCATAAAATAATTTCTCTGTCACTAAAAACTCCTCATGAACTTTAGCGGCCACTTCCGAATCGAGCAAAGCTAATTCTACGGCAGTATTAACGAATAGGCAGCCTTTGGGCTGATCGTCTTCTTTACTAATCGTCATCTCAAACAATTGTCTTATAGCCATCTTTACAGAATTAGTTTGATGAACTCTGTTATTTATTTTTGTTTCAATCATGGTTTTGTATCGATTCATGACATCCATGAATAAGTCATGTTTGTCTCCGAAAGTATCGTACATGCTTCTTCTATGAATGCCCATGTGGGTGACAAGCTCTTGTATAGAGGTCTTTTCATAGCCTTGTCTCCAAAATAAATCCATTGCCTTGTCTAATACCGCGTTGATTTCAAATTCTTTACTTCTAGCCATGACCATTCTCACGTCCTTATTTATACGCTAGCCGCTGTCGACATGACCTATATTAGCATATTGAGAACGATCAGTAAAGAAAAGGTTTTGACAGATTTGGTCACATTTATATGTAGATATGGTGAAAAGCCCGAAATGTTGACATCGCTTTCTTGTTCCAAAGATAGGGATTCGGTATACTACATAAGAACGATTCTAATTCAAAATTGCGGAGGGTGTTTAAATGTATCAGGTTATGATTTTTTTACATGTTATTAGTGCCTTGCTGCTTGGCGCATACGTCGTGTTCCCGTTCATCGTGGGGCGTGCCGCTACGTTGACAGGCGCTGCACTTGAGGGCTTTGCGGGCCTGTTGTCCACGTTAAACCGAGTTGGACAATTCTCTTTGATTGTGACGTTCATCACTGGCGGTGCAATGGTTTCTAAAGTAGACGTATCCGTATTGTGGATGGTGCTGGCCATTGTTCTGCTGCTTATCGTGGGAGCGATGACAGGCATGATTGGCGGGAGAATCAAGAAGCTGATAGCTAATGCAAAAGCAGGAAACAGCACGGCAACGGATGCTGCGAAAATCAAGTCATTCAGCTGGATCGCTGCAGTTGCTGTCGTTGTGGCTATTTTGTTTATGACGAATCCTCAATTGTTGGCTTAATTGTCATGATAAAAAGGGGCTGTTCCAAGAGTAGAGATTTCTACTTTTGGAACAGCCCCTATTCCTTCTAGTTCCCTCAAGCACGCCAAATGGCTGTTATAGAAGGAAATGGTGGATCATAGTTCCCGTAAAAACAAGGGGCTATCCAGCCGGTCTTCATAGACCTTCCTGGATAGCCCGTTTGCTTTAACTGCTTTCGTTCGGATTTAATGTGATTTCATCCAACGTTTTCTCGAACGAAGCGCTCATATGTTCTAGGAAATACTCGACTTCCGGCATGTTCATTTTCTTCAAGCTCTCCAGAATTTGCTGCTTGGCAACAACGAACTCTCTGTTTCCGGTCGAAAGCTCAGTAAGGCATTTGATGTATGCTTCGAGCAAGTCTGCTGCCTTCACCCAGCGGTAAAGCTCTGGGTCCGGGTCCTGGATGAGCTTACGGTAGATACCGCTGATTTCCGGTGGGATCGTTTCAATGAGCCGTTCTACGGCAACGTCTTCGATTTCACGAAAGTTGCGCAGGATCTGCTCATTGTTGTGTTTGACGGGCTGCGGAATGTCTCCCGTTAATACTTCGGAAGCATCGTGGAACAAGGCGATGGAGACAACGCGATCTGTAGGTACATTGCGTCCGTAGACCTCATTAGCGATGGTACAAAGCATATGAGCGATAGTGGAAACGTAGAAGGAATGCTCAGCTACGGTATCTCTGCGCATGTTCCACATGAGACTCCAACGATCGATATATTTGAGACGGTATAAATAAGCAAAAAAATGATGATTCATAAGGTTGTTGACTCCTTCAAGATTATTTCACGCTCGGCGCCACCCGCACAGCCACCGCTCCGGTGGCAGGGGTGTAGACGAGCGGCTGCCCGATCAACGCGCTAAGATCATCCAGCGCGATTGTGACCTGCCCGTGCTCGCGCAGCACGGGCTCCCGCAGCTTCACGCGCGCATCGCCGCGCGTGGCCTTAGCCGCATTCACCTGCAGGGTGAATGCTTCTTGCCCGAGGCGGAGGCGCAGCACGCCGCCTTCAGTACTTGCGCTGCCGCCAAGCTGCGCTGCGGCAGCGGCCGCGTCCACGCGCAGCGGGGCGCTGCCCGGCTGCGCCACAATACGGCGCTGGATCGAACGGTCGAGCAGCTCCGGCGTGATGCCGGGGCTGCCCGCGTTGATCCGCGGGATGAGCAGATGATCGGCGCTTCGCGTCGCCATCTCTGGAGAGATCGTGAAGGCGTAGCGGATGCCCGCCTGTTGGATCTGTTCCGTCGCCGCTGGCGACGTGATGCCGTACGGGTACGCCATCACGTCGAGCGGCGCGTCCGTTAGGCCCGCAAGCTTGCTGACACAAGCTTGTGTATCTTTCAGTATGCGCTGCTTGTAGGCGTCGTCGCCTTCGCCGTCTAAACGCCCGACAAGCGCAGCATTGCCGTCCGGCAGCTTGTTATGCAGGCTATCGGTGTGGCAGCCGATATCGATAAAATTCGTCGCATGGGTCATTTCACTGATTTGTTCTTTGGACATCGAAGGAATATAGGATGCCAGCGGATCGGTTAAATCATGCGTGATGACAAAATTGACTGCGGGAACCCGCAAGCTTTTCAAAATGGGATAAGCCCCTGTATAAAAGCTTTGATACCCGTCATCGAAAGTTACGAGGACTGCGTTAGAGGGGACGGTAGCCCCAGCCAGATACTGTTTGAATTCATTTAAGGCAATAAAATGATAGCCTTTACTCAATAAAAATTGCAGCTGTTCTTGAAACAGTGCGGATGTAATGGTGCTGGAGCTTGTATCGGTGTCATGGATATGATGATACATGAGGACAGCAACTTGATCCTGATAGTAGATATCTTGAGATCGCTTCGCCTGCAGAGGCGTAAGCAGAAGCGTGAGCCCTATCAGACTCAGCAGAATCGTGATCCCGATTCTTTTGGACATGTCAGCGTAACTCCTTATATGGTATAATAGTTTGTAATGATTATTATTTGTTAGTCGAGAGGAGCCATTTTTAGTCATGCAGCATTTTTATCAAAGCGTCTACGATTTAATTGTCGAAACGTCCACGAACCTTCCGGGTGATGTGCGTCGCGCGGTTCAGGCCGCCACTGAGAAAGAAGACAAAGGAACTCGCTCAGCGCTCTCCCTATCCCGAATTTCCGATAACATTCATATGGCGGAATGCAATGTCTCTCCAATTTGCCAGGATACAGGCATGCCAACGTTTATTATACACTGTCCTGTTGGGGCAAACCAAATTATTATGAAGAAGCAAATTCTCGAAGCTGTCGCGAATGCGACGAAAGCAAGCAAACTTCGCACAAACTCGGTAGATTCCTTGACAGGCGCCAACACAGGCGACAATCTGGGACCTGGAACACCTGTTATTCATTTCGAGCAATGGGAACGTGATGAAGTCGAAGTTAAGCTGATTCTTAAAGGAGGCGGCTGTGAAAATAAAAACATTCAGTACAGCTTGCCTGCTGAACTTGAAGGTGTAGGAAAAGCCGGACGCGATCTTGACGGTATCCGTAAATGCATTATGCACGCAGTGTATCAAGCGCAAGGGCAAGGATGCAGCGCAGGCTTTATCGGCGTAGGAATCGGCGGCGATCGGACAAGCGGTTACGAGCTGGCGAAGCATCAATTGTTCCGTCACGTTGACGATGTAAATCCGCATCCGGAGCTTCGCAAAGTCGAGGAGTATGTGATGGAGCATGCAAACACGCTCGGTATCGGTACGATGGGCTTTGGCGGGCAAGTGACTCTGCTTGGTTGTAAAGTAGGCGTGGCGAATCGTTTGCCAGCCAGCTTCTTCGTTTCTGTTGCGTACAACTGTTGGGCGTTCCGCCGTCAAGGCGTGCTGCTCAATCCGGAAACGGGTGAAATCAACGGCTGGTCTTACCCAAGAGGAAGCGAAGTTTCATTCCAGGAGGCGTTTGAGGCTAGCGCTGAAGCGGCTAAAAATGTGAAGGAAGAAGATCGCCGCGAGATCGTATTGACGACTCCAATTTCCGAGGAGCAAATCCGCAGCCTGAAAGTCGGCGATGTGGTTGTCATTAATGGCACCATGCACACAGGACGCGACGCGCTGCACAAATATTTGATGGACCATGACGCACCGATTGATCTGAACGGCGCGGCTATTTATCACTGCGGACCTGTCATGAGCAAGGATGAATCCGGCGAGTGGCACGTGAAAGCGGCTGGGCCGACGACAAGTATTCGCGAGGAGCCTTACCAAGGCGATATCATTAAGAAATTCGGAATTCGCGCGGTTATCGGTAAAGGCGGAATGGGACCGAAAACATTAGCGGCATTGAAGGATCATGGTGGTGTTTACTTGAACGCTATTGGTGGTGCTGCGCAATATTACGCACAATGCTTTAAGAAAGTCGAAGGCGTGGATTTCATGGAGTTCGGTATTCCTGAAGCGATGTGGCACCTGGAGACAGAAGGTTTCGCTGCCATCGTTACGATGGATTCACATGGGAACAGCCTGCATGCAGATGTTGAGAAAAACGCATTTGAAAAGCTGTCAGCGTTGAAGGAGCCCGTTTTTAAATAAGGTTAGTCATTCATCTTTCGCAATTTTTCATCTTTACAATTAAATAACTGGATTAGGCACGGGGGAAAGGGTTACTATGTAGAGTAGCCCTTTTCTTTTTTATTCAGACTCAATCTATCGGAGGCCAGAAAAACAGATGACTAAATTCCGTGCCAAACTGACTTTTATTATGATTGTATTGATTGGTTCCTCGATGCTGATTGCGGGCATTTTTATGGCTAAGGTGCTCGAGGATTCTCACGTGAAGTCCTTGGAGGACAACATGGAACGCGAGCTGCATGTCCTTGTGGCCACAGGGGATTGGAGTAGGATCGGATCGGAGACTGAACTGATGTCTTACTTCTCTGAGCAGGCCAAACGGATTAAAGCAGCAACGAATGAGCGGCTGACTTATGTTCGAGCAGACGGAAAAGTGATTGGCGACTCCGATCAAAATCCGGAGCAAATGGACAACCACTTAAGTCGTCCGGAAATTGCAGCGGCTGCTTCTAATGGCGTAGGTTACGTTACGAGATACAGCGATACCCTTAAGGAGAACATGCTGTATGCTGCGATTCCTGTGAAAAACGAAGCGAAGGTGACGACCGGCTTTTTACGAATTTCGATGAGCCTGGAGCAAGTGGATAAATCCATCCGCAGCTTATGGTATTTTCTCATTGTAGGGTTAATCATCTTGTTCGTGATTGCAGGGCTGGTAAGCTACCGAATTGCTAAAGGGATTACTCATCCGATTGAGAAAATGACGAAGGTTGCTCAACAAATTACGAATATGAATTATGAATCCCGTGTACCCGCCTACAGCAATGACGAGGTTGGGCAACTGGGGCTTGCTATTAATCGTATGTCAGAGAGCTTGCAGCAGCAAATGACGCGGATTCGGGAAAATGAGCGCAGGCTGCAAGGCGTTATGGAGAACATGCTGAGCGGCATTATGATGATTGACCGGGAAGAGCGGATTATGCTGTTAAATCCTTCTGCGGAATACATTTTGGGTTTCTCCTCGCAGGAACTGCTCGGGAAAAGGTACAACGAAGCGAAGCAGCAGTTTGAATTTACCAAGCTGATTCAAGAGTGTATTGAGACGCGCGAATCGATTCGCGACGAAATGATATTCTATTATCCGGCTGAGCGCATCTTGGATATTCACTTAAGTCCAATTGCTCATGAGGACGAGGAATGGTCCGGCGTGCTCATTGTCATACATGATATTACAGCTGTGCGAAGGCTAGAGCGGATGCGAAGCGAGTTCGTGGCCAATGTATCCCATGAGTTAAAGACGCCGATTGCTGCCGTCAAAGGGTTTGCCGAGACCCTGTTAGCCGGCGCATTAAATGATAAGGAAACGGCGGTTTCGTTCCTGCAAATTATTTTTGATGAGAGCGAGCGGTTGAACCGGTTGATTGGTGATATTTTGGAACTGTCCAAAATTGAATCGAAGCGGATTCCCATGAATTTTTCGCCGATCTATTTGCCGGAATTTTTGGAGAGATCGCTGCATGTGTTGCGTAAAGAAGCGGAAAAGAAGCATATTGAGTTGAGTCTGCATATTGATGAAGATATGTACATTGAAGCCGATGAAGATCGGTTGCGTCAAATTATTATTAACCTTCTTTCCAACGGGATTGCTTATACCCAGGACGGAGGCAAGGTCAAGGTGCGCGTAGAGCCGCTTGATCCTAATAGCGACGGTGATTATGAACGGCTGCGATTAATTGTTTCCGATACGGGAATGGGGATTCCGAAGAAGGATCTACCGCGTATTTTCGAGCGTTTTTATCGTGTGGATAAGGCTCGTTCGAGAAGTTCAGGCGGAACGGGACTTGGCTTATCCATCGTGAAGCATTTGGTTGAACTGCATAAAGGGACGATCCGCGTAGATAGCGAGGTCGGAATTGGAACAAAGTTCACCATTGAATTGCCAGTCATCCACTAATTTACATGGCGATAATGTTACATTTTACATTCGCTTTACAAAGTTGTGTTATTATATGGATGTGCAATGTTAATAAACTGTAAATACGGGGGATCCCATGGCACAAAAAATATTAGTTATAGAAGACGAGCCAACATTAGCTCGATTGTTATCGTACAATCTTTCCCAGGAAGGGTATCATACAAAGGTCGTAGATCATGGCGGCGACGGACTTCAAGAAGCTCTTCAGCAGTCATATGATTTAATTATTCTAGATATCATGCTGCCTGGCTTGAACGGCTTTGAGGTACTGGCTAAGCTTAGGCAAAAAGGAAACAGCACGCCTGTTATCATTTTGACGGCCCGTAATGCGGAGGATGAGGTTGTTCAGGGGCTTAAGCACGGCGCGGATGATTATATCACGAAGCCTTTTGGGGTAGCGGAATTGCTGGCTAGAGTCTCCGCTGTACTGCGTAGAACGCAGTCAGAGGATGTTACGGTAGACAAACAGGGAACAAATGAGAAAGTAATTCAGGTAGGTGAGCTATTCATTTACCCAGAGAAATATGAAGTCGTTCTGAATGGAGAGTCCATTCCACTGAGACCCAAAGAGTTCGAGGTGCTCCTCTATCTCGTTCAGCGACCGGGCGTAGTGGTGACCAGAGACGACCTCATGAATATTGTTTGGGGTTTTGATTATATCGGTGGCCAAAGAACTGTAGACGTTCACGTAAGCTCGCTTCGCAAGAAGCTCGAGATGAACCAGCAGTCCGTTCAGATTGATTCCATCCGCGGAGTCGGTTACAAGCTGGTAGCGACGATCGTCAAAAAATAAAAGAGCCTTGGGTGCTGATGATTCAGTTGCCCGGGCTTTTTTTGTTACTCTAACAATCATAGCTGATTGAATTAATGCAGATACTGGTTATAAATTGATAAAAAATAGTTTGAAAGAAGGTTCATATGCTAATTAATCTGATGTTAATCGCACTCCTCATCCTACTAACTGCTTTTTTTGTTGCGACAGAATTTGCTGTTATTCGAATCAGGCCAAGCCGTGTAGACCAAATGGTGGCAGAAGGCAAAAAAAATGCCGGCGCTGTACAAACGGTTGTTTCCAATTTGGATGGGTATTTATCCGCTTGTCAGTTAGGTATTACAATTACCGCCTTAGGACTTGGTTGGCTTGGCGAACCGACAGTTGAGAAGATTCTCCATCCCTTATTCTCATGGATTGGCGCAGGGGAAAGTGTATCTCATTTTCTATCCTTTACAATTGCTTTTGTCTCCATAACCTATATTCACGTTGTGCTTGGTGAACTGGCTCCCAAAACGCTGGCGATCCAAAAAGCAGAAGCGATTTCCATTTTTACCGCGCCATTCATTATTTATTTTTATAAAATCATGTACCCTTTTATTTGGATATTGAACGGGTCGGCGAACCAGCTTATCAAAGCATTTGGCATGAAGCCGGCAAAAGAGCATGAAGAAGCCCATTCCGAAGAGGAAATTCGTATTATTTTATCAGACAGCTATATGAGTGGGAAAATTAATAAGACGGAGTTCGGCTACGTCAATCGAATCTTTTCGTTCGATGAGTTGTTGTCGCGTGAGATCATGGTGCCTCGTACGGATATGATTTGTCTGTATGCAGATAAATCGCTAGCAGAGAACATGAACATTATTACGACTGAAAAATATACGCGATTTCCCGTCGCTAAAGGGAGCAAAGATCATATCATCGGCTTCGTTAATACGAAGCAGTTTTTCTTGAGCTACTACGATGATCCAGACTTTGATTTACATAATTTGCTGCAACCGATGATGACGGTTCCGGATAGCATGCTCGTAAAAGTTCTGCTCAAGAAGATGCAGCAGCAAAATGTTCACATCGCTCTGCTTCTGGATGAATACGGCGGAACGTCGGGATTAATCACGATCGAGGACATTCTTGAAGAAATTGTCGGAGCAATTCGGGATGAGTTTGATAAAGATGAAACGAAAGAAATAGAATCGATCGGCGAAAATCATTTCTTAGTCGAAGGAGTCGTCCTCATCAACGAGATTAATTATCGATTAGGAACTGACATCCATGATGAGAATGTGGACTCTATTGGCGGTTGGCTATACAGCAAGCAGCCGGAACTGAAAGTTGGCGAAGAGTGGACAAATGAAGCATGGACGTTCATCGTCCGCGAAAGAGATGACCACCGGATCCGTAAAATTGAAATGAAGAAGAACTTAAGGCGTTAGATGTCACAATCGGATACATTTATAGCCTGATCCGAAATTTTATTTTATTTTGATTTTGGTATACTCTTATAGTGTGCCAACTAAGAACAAATGTTAGAAGCATAGTGTGTTTACATAGCATAAGGAGGATTATGATGTCCAAAACGTATCGGATTGCGATTATCGGCTGTGGTGGGATTGCGAACGGCAAACACATGCCAAGTTTAAACAAATTGAAGAATGTAGAAATGGTGGCTTTTTGTGATATTATTTCTGAGAAAGCACAAGAGGCTGCTGCCAAGTATGGAAAAGGCGAAGCCCGCGTCTATGAAGATTACCGCGAGGTTCTGAAAGACAGCTCCATTGACATCGTTCACGTATGTACGCCAAATGACTCGCATGCGGAAATTACGATTGCGGCTCTGGAGGCCGGCAAGCATGTTATGTCCGAGAAGCCGATGGCGAAAACAGCCGAAGATGCTCGCCGTATGGTGGAAGCAGCGAAACGTACAGGTAAAAAATTGACCGTCGGTTACAACAATCGATTCCGCAGCGACAGCCAGCATTTGCACCAGTTATGCTCGGAAGGTGAGCTTGGTGACATTTACTTCGCCAAAGCTCATGCTATTCGCCGCCGCGCGGTACCTACATGGGGAGTTTTCCTTGATGAAGAGAAGCAAGGCGGAGGTCCGTTGATCGATATCGGTACGCATGCGCTCGATTTGACACTATGGATGATGAACAACTATGAGCCGAAAGTCGTTCTCGGTACTTCTTATCATAAGTTGTCCCAACGCGAAAATGCGGCAAATGCATGGGGTCCATGGGATCCTTCCAAGTTCACGGTGGAAGATTCCGCATTCGGTATGATTACGATGAAAAATGGCGCGACCATTATTCTGGAATCAAGCTGGGCGCTGAATACACTTGAAGTGGATGAAGCGAAATGCACGCTCAGCGGAACAGAAGGCGGCGCTGACATGAAAAATGGTCTTCGCATTAACGGTGAGAAGCACAGCCGCTTGTTCACAACAGAGGTTGAGCTGAAAGCCGGCGGCGTTGCGTTCTATGACGGCGAAACGGAAAGTGCGCCTGATTTGGAAATGCGCTTCTGGATTCAGGCGATTGAAAATGATACAGATCCGGTTGTTACACCGGAGCAAGCATGTGTTGTTTCTGAGATTTTAGAAGCAATTTACGAGTCGGCCAGAACAGGCAAAGCTGTGTACTTCGACTAATTTCAACTATTTCCCAGGAAATAGGCGAGAAATCCCCTTTTTTCGAGCGATTAGGCTCGGCTGAAGGGGATTTTTCTTTTTTTATGCTCGCCGGGTGTAAGTCCGGTACGTTTCTTAAAGGTTTTGGAAAAATGGTGAAGGTCTGCAAAACCGCAATAGCTGGCTATTGATTCTTGGCTCAGATCTGTGTTTGTGAGAAGCTCTTTTGCATGATTCACTCGCATATTCATCAAATATTGGTGAGGGGAAATGCCGTAACGCTGTTTGAACATGATGCTGAATCTGGAAATCGACAGATTGGCTCGAGCCGCCATGTCCTCTAAGGTGATGGGATCACTTAAATGATGTGAAAAGTATGATGTAATCCAGTCGAATGTATGTGCAGACGCGTATGGTTGTTGATAATAGGTTTCTAATAAGGAAATGATGATTTCCGTTACTAGATGCTGGGTTTTGAGCTGTATCAGCGGGTCCTGCTGCTCGGCCTGCTCGATAACCTGCAAGAGCGTTTCTTTCAGTTTTAATGGTTTGGAGGGGAGAACATGCACAGGTAGATCGATACCGTACAAATCTTTGATCGTTGGCTGCATCAGATGCATATAAGCGGATAAATCAATTTGTCCCGGCCTGGTGGGAAAGCTGTTCTCACGCTCGGTGTTAAAACAGAGATCAAAATGAATATATGGCGTAACGGTGTTCGTTAATCCTTCCAAGTACAACAAGCTGCCCGGTTGCACTAGACAAAATTGACCCGCAGTAAATGAATGCGTTTGATGATCTATCCGGAAAGAACAGGTGCCTTCTTGGATGTAAACTAATAAATAATCAAGCAGTCTGCGCTCCGGGGAAGTCCAAGGTTTACGCACGGCAAAGTCGCTTTGTCTAACGAAAGGAACGATGGGATGTTGTTTTAATAAATTGCTCAGCATGTGAGGTCCTTTCCGCGATTAAGATTGTACGATCCCTATTGTACAACTCTTATTGTACGACTCTTATTGTAAGGCTCTCATGGCCTCTGAATCCAGTTGTTTTTGACAATAATATAACCTTGTTTGACAAAGATTTAGAAGAGGGCTGCCACTATAATAAAACTGTAATTATACAAATCGAGGTGATCCCAGTTGAGCATGCAGGAGACAAACCATATCCTATCGTTACCCTCATTGGAAGAAAGCTATCCGTTATCGGAGCAGCAAATTGCAAGCTACCAGCAGAAAGGGCATATTCTGATTAAGCAGGCGGCGAGCTCATCCGAAATCGATTCTTATGAACCGATTATTTCAGATCTGGTGAAGGAGCTGAATTATCACAACAAGCCGTTGGAGCAGCGGGATACGTATGGGAAGGCGTTTATTCAAATCTCGAACCTATGGGAGAAAAGCGAAGCCGTCCGCCGGTTCGTGCTGGCGAAACGATTTGCCAAAATCGCCGCGGAATTGATGGGCGTTGAAGGCGTGCGAATTTACCATGATCAGGCCCTTTATAAAGAACCTCACGGAGGTCACACACCATGGCACCAGGACCAAATCTATTGGCCGCTGGATACAGATAAAACGATCACAATGTGGATGCCGCTGGTTCCGATTTCACAAGAGGTTGGATCCATGACGTTTGCCTCCGAGTCCCAACGGATGGGATACATTAACAAAATGGTTATTTCCGATGAATCGCATCGCACATTAGCCGGTTATATTGAGGGCAAAGGCTTCGAAACGATGTCTCACGGGGCTATGGAGGCCGGAGATGCGACCTTTCATGCCGGGTGGACGCTGCACAGCGCGCCTGGGAACCCTACAGACTCGATGCGCAAGGTAATGACAATCATCTATTATGCCGACGGTCTGCGCATTGCACAGCCGGATAGTAAAGCGCGTGAGAGCGATTTGAAAACGTGGTTCCCCGGCGCTCAGCCCGGCGATTTGGCGGCGACGGCGCTGAATCCATTGGTTTACAGCCGTTCTTAGGAAATCAAACTACCTGCCAGTCTGTTCCTGTTTGCGGAACCTGCCTGGGGGTAGTTTTTTTTCGTGTTTGAATGTCTGGGTAAAATAATGGACGGAAGAAAAGCCGGTGGCCTCGGCAATTTCTTTAATCGGCAGCTCGCTTGTCAGCAGCAGGTGTGCTGCTTGGCGTATGCGTTCACTGCGGATGAAGTCGGTATAAGTTTCATGAATTCCCTCTGAGAACAGGCGAGATAAGTGACGCTCTGACACATTAAGATATCCGGCTACATCGCCAAGATGAAGAGGCTGAGACAAATTGTCGCGGATATACAGCTTTGCGCGCTGCAGCAGCAAATTCGTATTTTTCCGGTGAACAAAAGGATGGCCTGTGTCTTTTCCGAATAAGCCCAAAAAGGATACAAGGAGCGTGTACGCTAACGATGGAATGGCTGTAGCCGGTAGGGTGCCAGCGCCTTCGCGCATTAGCATTGATTTCCACAAGTGAGCAGTCGGGTGATGATCCCCGTCATATATGCAAACCTCGGCATGCGCCGCAAGCCCATTGAAAGCATCCCGCATCGTCTCATCGCTTTGCGATTCATCCAATTCAAAGGCAACGTAACAAATAAAAAGACCCTTTGTAGTTCGAATTTGATGCGTAATCCCCGGCCGTGAGCAAAAGTGCGTGCCTGCCCGCAGCGGGTATAAGGTGCCTTCCTCCGTATATTCGCCTTCACCGCTGATGACATAGCAGATCTCAAAGAAGGAATGTTTATGTGGCTGGTTGTCGAACAAGCAGGGGTCAATCCCCCAATATTGAATTTTGAAGCAAGCCGCAGGTCCGTTAATGACGGTTACGACCTCATTCAGCATGGAGCTGGTCTCCTTGCACAAATACATCCTTATCATCCCCAAAGTTATAAATGTCCTTATTTTGCAAAAATCTGTCCTTTGCAGAAAAAGACATAACACGTTCTTATTCCCTATAATTATAGATAAGAAAGCGGTTTAGAATCAAGATTTGAGATGGAGGAATGGACGATGATTACGCGTGAGGATGTAGAATTTTATAAAGAAAATGGGTATTTACTCGTAAAAGGGGTATTCAATCAGCAGGAAGTAGAGGAAATGAGACAAGCTGTAGAGGAAGTCATTCAGCGCGCAGCTGAATCTAAGGCAGACTATAATCATCAATGGAAAGGAGATTTCCTTCCGGCTGAAGAGTTGAAAAAGCTTGTCTTAAAAGGGTTTCACGATGTGCATTATCACGATGCCGCGTTTATGAGAGCCGTGATTCATCCGAATATGGCAGCCGTGCTGAAGCAAATCATCGGGCCCAACGTGCTGCTTCACCACTCAAAAATGCTCGTAAAACCGCCGGAAAACGGCGCTGCTTTCCCGATGCATCAGGATCATCCGTACTTCCCGCATGAGAAGCATACAATGCTCGCAGCGAGCGTGCATTTGGATGATGCGGATGAAGCAAACGGCTGCTTGCGCGTTATTCCGGGCTCGCACCGCTCAGGTACATTGCCGCACGTGGGCCAGCATTATTTGAATCATAAAGAGTACCCGATCAATGAAGGAACGCCATGTGTTGCTGAAGCCGGCGATGTGCTGTTCTTTAACTATTTGACGATTCACGGGTCCGAATCTAACCGCAGTTCAAGAACACGAAGAAATGTATTGTTCCAATACCGCGATCCGAGCGACTTCCCGACGGAGAATACGCATTTTGACTGGGGTATGGGTCTGATGGTCACAGGGAAAAACCCGCATTTCACGAAGGTAAAACCGGAATTTAAAATTGTTTGAGGATAGGGAAGGCGCCTTCGGGTGCCTTTTTTTGATGGGTCAGATTTAATAGTCCTTGGTCTGGGGGAGTCGCGGGCAGGGGAACTAGGTTCAGCTATATTGCTGAACACTGCTCATTTGGAGATAGAGGGAATTGAAGGCTATTTTGCAGAAAACAGCCGATTGGGAGAGAGAGGGGGAACTACGTTCCGCTATTTTGCGGAAAACAGTCTATTGGGAGATAGAGGGGAACTACGATCCGCTATTTCGACAGAAGGGGCAGGTAGTTGGATGAGGATTGAGGTGAAATAAGACCCTACAGTTTCCCTTCACCCGCCGAAGTTTCGCTTTTTACCCAAATAAGGGAATGTAATTCCCTAATTTGGTGCGGATCTCAAAATTGTCCCAAGCACCGGCTAGTTGCAGGTATGCGTTAAGAGGAGAGTACCTGATGAGAATCATTCAAAGCTCGGCTGCGTGCCGAGACATGCCCCACAGAACTCTAATCACTAGATTAGAGTTCTACTTTCGAGAAATCTATTGTACGATAGATAGTAAATATGTGGAAAATGGATGGTGGTTTCTTGGAGTGGACACGTAGTGAACTAAAGATAAGGGCAAAGCAAGTACTGCGAACATCTTACTGGAAGGCTTTTCTTGTAAGCTTGTTATTAGCGGTGCTGAGCGGCGGAGTATCGAGCTGTTCATATAATTCGGGCGGAGGGACGTCCGTAAGCTTCCCCTTCACCGGTAATAACGGCAGTTGGGGGGACGTTTCGCACAGTCCGGTATTCGTTGCGGTTATAATCGGTGCAATATTACTGTTAATCTTCGTTATACTTATATCGATTGCTTTTCAAATATTCGTCACAGCTCCCTTCGAAGTGAGCGTTATGCAATATTTTAAACAGGCTGCCGATGAAGATGTGAATATGAATTATCTTGTCTATTCCTTTCAAAAGGGCAGATATTTAGTCATTGTTAAGGGGATGCTTTGGAAAAATGTTTTGAACTTTTTATGGTTTTTGCTGCTCATTATTCCGGGGATTGTGAAGGCATATGCCTACAGCATGGTGCCCTTTATTCTAGGAGATAATCCGAAGATCGGCACGAAGAGAGCGGTCGAGCTTAGTAAAGAGATGACGAGCGGGCAGAAGTGGAAGATGTTTGTCCTGGATCTCTCTTTTCTTGGATGGTATATATTAGGTGCGTTGCCATTCGGTATTGGCATACTGTTCGTGCTGCCGTATGATCATTCTACGAAAGCGGAGCTCTATTTGGTTCTTCGCCGGCAGGCTCTGTATGATGGACTATGCAGCAGGATTGAATTGAATCTGCCTGAGGAATAAGGGCATTGCAATAGCTGCAATAACGTAAAGGACTGGCTCAGAAGGTCTTATTTGACCTCTGGACAGTCCTTTTTCCGTAATGATCTTCCGTAAGGTTATTGCTGCAAAATCGCAATCAATTCGTTCAGCGCTGCGATTTCATGACTAGGTAAGTTGTTGAGCGGCGCAGTCTGTTGATGATGATTGATCCAAACATTCCGCATGCCAACCGCTAACGCTCCTTTAATATCGGTATCCAAATTATCTCCAACCATGACAGCTTCTTCCGCCGTAATACCGAGCAGCTCCAGAGCATGCTCAAAAATAGCAGGATCGGGCTTCCCGCGCCCGAAGGAGCCGGAGATTAGAATATGATCAAAGTACTCGGCAAGCCCCGGGATACTATCTACTTTTTCCTGCTGCAGGTCTGGGGCGCCGTTCGTTAACAAAAGCAGTTGATATTTGGGACGCAAAGCCTTTAATACCTCGAAAGTTGTCTCATAAACCAGGGGGCGTTCCCGCCTTTCCTTTGCAAACCGCAGCGCAAGCGTTTCACCTAATCCTGGATCATCGATGCCTAGTTTGTGCAGGCCCTGCGTCCATGCGCTTTTTTGATAAATCGGCGCAAGCTGACCCAGCTCCAGAAAGGTTGGATGTTCCTTCGCATCAAACCGACCCCATAGTGCCTCCAAATGGGTGATTTCAATCATTTTCGCATAATCATAACAGGCCATTTCCTTAAATAAACGCTCAGATGACTCACGTACTTCCCGTTCAAGAGCGGATGGATCTACGTCTACCGTTTCTGCTGCTCCTTGACAGGCTGCCTTAAATGCTTCGCTAATACTCCGTTCATCCCACAATAACGTATTGTCCAAGTCGAAAATAATTGCTTTGATTGGCTTCATCTCCAATAATCCCTCCCTGTGTTTAATACCTAATTTCCAACATAATGCCAAGGAAGTCAACTGAAATATCGTGAGGATTAATTTGTATCATGTAAATTGAACAACCAAAACAAATTAAAACAAATTAAATACACAAATTTTACATGGATTTAACGCTGCGATTACAATTCTGGTTTAAGATACATCTATAGACGCAACCAAATCCAACTAGAGGTGCTATGAATAACAATCAAATCAGTCAAATAGGAGGCTTTTCAATGATACAAGCAGTTGTTTTTGATTGGGCAGGGACGATGGTAGATTACGGGTGCTTTGCTCCCCTGAACGTTTTCATGGAGGTTTTCCGTAAAAGAGAGATTGCCATCACGTTGTCCGAAGCCAGGGCACCGATGGGACTTCTCAAACGCGATCATATTAGCGAAATTTTAAAAATGGAGCGGGTTGCTGCTTTATGGCATGAGCGCTACGGCCAGCTGCCGCAGGAATCGGACGTCGATGCGCTTTATGCGGATTTTGAACCCATGATGCTAGCTGTCGTTCATCAATACGCAGAGCCGGTGCCTGGGGCCCTTGCACTCGTAGAACGTTTGCGTCAGAACGGCATCCGCATCGGTTCCACTACGGGCTACACAGCAGAGATGATGGCGATTGTCACGGTTGAAGCGAAGAAACGCGGATATGCTCCTGACCATTTGGTAACGCCAAATGATGTGCCTGCCGGGCGTCCTTATCCTTGGATGATCTACGAGAACGCGGCGGCACTGAATGTCTATCCCATGTACAACGTGATGAAGGTGGGAGACACAGTGAGCGATATCAGGGAAGGCGTCAACGCGGGTACTTGGACAATAGGCGTTATCCAGGGCAGCAGCGAGCTGGGCATGAGTGAAGCGGAAGTCGAAGCTTGTGATCCAGAGGTCCTGCAAACGCGTATGAATGCAGTCGCATCGATATTTCGTGAAGAGGGCGCTCATTACGTGATACAAACAATCGGTGAACTCGACGAACTCATTCCTGTCATCAATCAAAAACTTCAAAGAGGTGAACGTCCATGACAACAACAATGAATCAACTACCGGATAACCCGTATTTATTGCTAACACCAGGCCCATTATCGACAAGTAAAAAAGTGAAGGCAGCCATGCTGCGAGACTGGTGTACATGGGATCAGGATTACAATCAACTTGTGCAGTCCATTCGCAGCCGGCTTGTCACGATGGCATCCAGTAAACCGGATGATTATACCACAGTGCTCATGCAAGGAAGCGGAACCTTTTGTGTGGAGTCGGTTATTGGATCCGTCATTCCCAAAGAAGGCAAGCTGCTCGTTCTAACTAACGGTGCTTATGGGAAAAGAATTGCTCAAATGGCGGAAGTTCTCGGTATTTATTCGATCGTTCTGGATGCTGGCGAAACAAAGCCTGTTAATGTCAAGCAGCTTGAGGAAGTACTGAAGGTAGATGCGTCGATCACGCACGTTGCGGTTGTTCATGTTGAAACTACTACGGGCATGATCAATCCTGTCGCGGAAGTAGCCCGTGTAGCCAAACAGTACGGCAAAACGTTGATTGTGGATGCCATGAGTTCTTTTGGCGGCATTCCGATTGATGTAGCGGCGCTTAACATCGATTATTTAATCAGCAGTGCGAATAAATGCATACAAGGTGTACCTGGTTTTGGATTTATCATTGCGCATAGAGAGTCTTTGCTCAAGTGCAAAGGCTTAGGTCGCTCCTTATCCTTAGATCTCTACGACCAATGGGAGACCATGGAACAAGGCAATGGCAAATGGCGCTATACATCGCCAACGCATACGGTACGAGCTTTTGATCAAGCTCTTCAGGAGTTGGAGGAAGAAGGCGGCGTTGCGCGCAGATTTGAAAGGTTCACTCGTAACCAACAAACGTTGGTTGCCGGTATGCAGCGGATGGGCCTGCAAACTTTACTTGCGACTGAGCTGCAATCGCCGATTATTACATCATTCCTTTACCCGGAGTCACCTGTGTTTTCCTTTGATGAGTTCTATTCACGTATTAAGCAGGAAGGCTTTGTTATCTACCCAGGCAAAATAACAGCCGCGGCAACGTTCCGAATCGGAAATATCGGCGATATTCATCTCCCTGATATTGAACGATTGCTTGCAGGCATCGAAAGACAGTTATTTTGGAAAACCGTCTAAAACAAACTTAAAAACAACTAATAAAATATAAAAACAAACATTTTACGTGTATTTAATACTGAATTTACAAATCTATTTTATACTTTATTTATCAGGTTAAAGAAAACAAAGCCGATAAATTCGAATGAAGGTGGGAGTAGGAAGATGAAAAGATCAGTAGGAAGCGCAGTAGCATTGTTGACAGTTGCCATTATGTTAGGGGCTTGCGGCGGTAAAGCGGTAAGTACAGACGGAGCGAAAACAGGGACACCCGCACCGGCAGCAAGCGCGGATGTGAGTGTGGATACGAAAAGCAAGGATCTAACTGTGTACACGGCGTTGGAAGATGATCAAATCAAAACGTACTTAACAACTTTTAAAGCTAAATATCCGGATGTCAAAGTAAATATCGTTCGCGATTCTACAGGAATCGTAACAGCCAAATTGCTTGCTGAGAAAGATAACACGCAAGCGGACGTAGTATGGGGCTTAGCTGCAACAAGCTTGCTGGTGCTTGATCAGAACAGCATGCTAGAGCCATATGCACCAAAAGGCGTAGAACGTATTCTGCCCGATTTTAAAGATAAAAATCCAGTAACGCACTGGGTTGGTATCGATGCATGGGAAACAGCGTTCATCGTCAACAAAGTGGAAATGGAGAAGCGTAAGCTTGCCATTCCGCAATCTTATGAGGATCTGGTGAAGCCGGAATACAAAGGGCTGATTACAATGCCGAATCCTTCGTCTTCAGGTACTGGTTTCTTGACGGTTTCCGGATTGGTTCAATTGAAAGGCAACGATGCTGCATGGGATTATATGAACAAATTGCATGATAACATTGCGATGTATGTTCATTCCGGTTCCAAACCGGCCAAATTAGCTGGTACTGGCGAATATCCGATTGGTATTTCCTTCGGTTACCGCGGTATTCAAGAGAAGAAAAGCGGTTCTCCGGTTGAAGTTGTATTCCCGAAAGAAGGCTCCGGCTGGGATGTTGAAGCAAATGCTCTCATGAAAAAGAAAGTTGTTAAGCAAGTGGCTAAAGACTTCCTCGATTGGGCAATTACGGACGACGTAATGAAAGAATACAATAAGAACTACGCGATTCTAGCTATTAAGACCGATGCTGCAAAAATCCCTGACGGCTATACGGTTGATCCGGTCAAACAATTGATTAAGAACGATTTGAACGATGCAGCCAAAAAACGCGACAGTGTTCTGGCTGAGTGGGACAAGCGTTTCAACGCTAAAAGCGAACCGAAAAAATAAAATGAAAACCAAGAAAAGGCTGACTGCGAACCATGCTTTGCAGCAGTCTTTTTTCTATCATTAACAAACCGATAACAAATCGAGATTATACTAGAGCTAACAAGGCTTAGGAGGCTGCTTGATCATGACACAAGCTTACTTGTCCATTCAAGGGGTAAACAAAACATTTGGATCTTTCAGCGCTTTGAAAAATATTCATATTGATATTCAGAAAAATGAATTCATTTGCTTGCTAGGCCCCAGCGGGTGCGGCAAAACGACGCTGTTGCGCATTATTGCCGGATTGGAGAAGCCGACCCAAGGCCGCATTCTTGTTGGCGGTAAAGATATCACTGCACTGCCGCCGGCCAAAAGAAACTTTGGCATGGTGTTCCAGTCCTATGCGCTTTTTCCGAATCTGACGGCTTATCAGAACGTGGCTTATGGCCTGCAGGGCAAGAAATTTTCGAAGAAAGAGATCGATGAGAAAGTGCGTGAAGTCCTAACATTGGTTGATCTGCTGCATCTCCATGACCGTTACCCCGCACAAATGTCCGGCGGGCAGCAGCAACGTGTCGCATTGGCTCGCGCAATCGTGCTGTCACCCGATTTCCTGCTTCTGGATGAACCGCTTTCTGCACTGGATGCCAAGGTTCGCATAAAGCTTCGTGAACAGATTTGCGAACTGCAGGACAAGCTCGGCATTACAACTGTGATGGTCACACATGATCAAGAGGAAGCGCTCACGATGGCAGATCGCATTGTCGTGATGAAAAACTCCGAGGTCGTCCAATTGGGAACTCCGGAAGAAGTATATGAGCAGCCGAATTCGGCCTTTGTTGCCGATTTTATCGGGTCGATTAATTTCTTGGAGAACGAGCACCGGGATGGGGGGGCGCCGAGACGAAGTCTAGCAATTCGACCTGAGCATATTCGCCTTTTTGCACCGGGATCGAGCAAAGGTATGAAAGCGGTAGTGAAGCATGTCGAGTTCCGTGGTGCCTTCTACAGAGTGCTGCTTCAACCGGCAGCAAGCAGCGGCTACCAGAATGTGCTTCTGACGGTGGATGTTTCTGCACAAGCGTCGCACCAGCTCGGGCTTGCCAAACATGCCGAGGTATCCGTTGAATTTCCGCAGGAGAAGATGATTACCTTTCCGGCAGATAGCATGGTAGGTGCCTAATGAACAAGGGAATAGTCAGCATGAATCCGCCGATCCGACGTCACTTGGGAACCTTCTTTTCATTGCAAAATGTGTTGATTGTTCTGCTAGTACTTACATTAACAACAAGCACGTTAATTCCGTTAATTCTCTTATTCAGCAAAGCATTGTTAAATAAAAATGAGGAATTCATTGGACTTTCCAATTTTATTCAGTATTTCTCAACGCCTTCCTTACTGCAATCGCTAACGAATACGATTTGGATTTCAGTGCTTTCAACAGCACTTGCCGTTGTTCTTGCATTCGCCTATGCCTACGGCATAAGCCGCACCGCTATCCGGGGGAAAAGCTATTTCCGTTATGTTGCTTTGCTGCCGCTCTTTCAGCCGACGATGATGCATGGAATAGCACTTACCTACTTGTTTGGGAATCAAGGCATGATCACGAACGGTTTTTTCGGACTCACGCCTGGTCTCCGCATTCCCATATACGGCCCAATTGGGATCGTTATCTCTGAAGTGATTTATTTATTTCCTCAGGCATTTCTGATCTTTATTACAGCTTTGTCAATGACCGACCAGCGGCTCTATGAAGCAGCGGAATCGCTGGGCGCGAATAAATTCAAAACCTTTTTCAGCGTAACGTTACCGTCCGTCAAATACGGCCTCATAAGTGCCATTTTCGTTTGTTTTACAGCTAGTTTTACGGATTTCGGGGCGCCTCAAGCCATTGGAGGAAAGTTTAACGTACTAGCAACGGATATTTACAAGCAAGTGATCGGGCAGCAGAACTTATCTATGGGGGCAACGGTCGGTATCCTGCTCACGATTCCTGCCATTATTGCTTTTGCTGTAGACCGTTTCGTAGAACGCAAACAGCGCTCGATGCTTTCATCGAAATCAACGCCGTATCGTGTGCCGGATGGACATGCCCGGGACAGGTTTTACCGCGTATTTTGCCTCTTAATCTCAATTGCGATCTTGGTTCCATTGATCACGATATTATTCGCTTCGTTCGTGAAAGTGTGGCCGTACAATTTGAGCTTTAGCTTCAAACACTATGACTTCTCGAGTGTGGCGGGGTCAGGTTTGGAGCCGTTCTGGAATTCGCTTAAAGTCTCTCTCCTAACAGCGGTCGCGGGCACGATGATAACCTTTATTTTCGCGTATTTAATTGAAAAGACCAGATCCATGAAGGGAATGCGGCAGGTAGGTTATTTCTTGTCTATTTTACCGCTTGCGCTTCCGGGGATGGTCATTGGTCTGGCATATATTTTCTTCTTTAATGATCCGAGCAATCCATTGAATTGGATTTATGGCACTATGGCGATCATTGTGCTTGCGAACATTACGCATTTCTATGCGGTGCCCTTCATTACGGCTACGACAGCGCTGAAGAAGCTGGACAAGGAGTTCGAGCTCGTCTCGGAGTCAATGCGTGTACCTTTTTACAAAACCTTTCTCAGAGTAACAGTCCCTATGTCATTGCCGGCTATTATCGAAATCGCCATGTACTTTTTTGTTAACTCCATGGTTACAGTATCTGCCGTTGTGTTTCTCCGATCTGCGGATATGAATCTGGCGGCTGTCGCCTTGGTCAATATGGAAGATGCTGGTGATGTAGCAGCCGCTGCCGCGATGTCTACGCTTATTGTCGGGACGAATATCACTGTCCGTTTGGTGTACGAGTTTATTTTAAAAAAGGTAAAAAAGAGAACGGCTGCTTGGCAAATGCCAAAGTAAGACCGTCCTACCGTACAAAAGATGCATAAATTGGAGGATTCAACCTATGTCTTTGATTGGTGAAGAACGTAAGAACTATATTCTCAATCAGTTGAATTTGGAAGGCAAAGTCAAGACGAATGATATGGTCGAACGTTTGGAAGTTTCTTCAGAGACGATACGCCGGTATTTGGAGGAGCTGGAGGAAGAAAATAAATTGAAACGGGTATACGGCGGCGCGGTCAAAATTAATTTGTCCCGGGATGAGCCTTCACACCTGAAAAGGGAAGTGCTGTACGCGGACGAGAAGCGGAGAATTGGCAGAGCGGCAGCGACGATTGTTGAGGATAATGACGTCATCTTCATTGATGACGGAACGACAACTCTGCACATCATCGATTATTTACTCAACAAGAAAAACCTGACGGTTCTAACGATATCCATTCCTGCCCTGTACTTGCTAATTGACTATAAAAATAAAGGACTGTTCTCAGGGGACATCTTTATGATTGGCGGCAAGGTTAACGCTATGCATTCCAGGGTAACAGGGCTATTGGCTGAGAAGATGGTGGAAAACTTCAATGCAGATAAGGCGTTCTTATCCGTGGACGGCATGATGCTGGACAAAGGGATCACGGGTTTTGAAGAAAGCAAAGGTCAATTGACGCAGCAAATGATGAAATTTGCCAAACAAAACATCGTACTCTGCGATCACTCGAAGTTCGGGCTTGTGCAATTTTACAAAATTGCGGATTTAAAAGAGATCGACATCATTGTAAGCGATGTTCCTGCTCCCAAGGAGTGGCTGAATGAACTGCAGAAAAAAGGTGTCATATGGATCTCATCGATCGACTAGCTATGTTATGATAGTACCGTAATCATGACAAATGTTGGGGGATGATCGATTTGTCAGTACAACTGAATGAGGCGCGATCCGTGGGAAACATCAGCATTGCAAAGCATGCCGTTACGATGCTGATGGGAAAGTGGTTGATTGTAGGATTATTTATCGATGGCTTCGCTCATAACCACGGTGCGGTCGAAACTTTTTTTACGCCATGGCATGCCATTTTGTACTCGGGGTACTTGGCTTGTGCGATCTGGATTTATTTGATTACTTATCAGAATAAAGCAAGAACCCGCCAAGCCACATGGGCTGCGGCGGTTCCGACAGGCTATGGACTAGGCGCAGCGGGAGTTATCATCTTCTTCATCGGCGGGCTTGGCGATATGCTGTGGCATACAATTTTTGGTATCGAAAAAAATATTGAGGCACTCCTAAGTCCAACGCATCTAATTCTATTGACCGGAGCGCTGATGATTCTGACCAGCCCGTATCGTGCGATGAGTTACACGGAGAAGGAGGCGTCGCCAAGCTTTCGCCGGTTGCTGCCAGCTTTGACTTCGGTGGCGTTAACCTTTGCCGTGATGGCTTTTTTTCTCATGTATGCCTGGTCGTTTCGCCAAAATTTATGGATGGCTAGGGAGCAAGACGCAGTGGCTAAAGCTGTTGTGGATTTTCTGGTAACAACGATGGTACTCGTTTTACCCGTCATGCTTGTTTTAAGGCGATGGAAGCTGCCATTTGGCACGGTGACTTATTTCTTTGTTTTTGAGGCTGTATTGATGGCTGTTCTTGATGGCTTTACGCATTACGGCTCTATTGTGATTCTGCTCATTAGCGGGATTGTCGGGGATGTGCTATTTTCATGGATGAAAGAGAGAGATCCAGGCTCGTGGCAATTTCGAGGGGTGTTCTTTTTGCTTCCTGTTCTCATATGGGGCTTATATTTTGCGGATTTACGCATGTTCCACACGTTAGATTGGACCCCTGAGCTGTGGGGAGGCACGATGTTTATTTGCGGCCTGTCCTCAATGGGATTAAGTATACTGACGACTCCGCTGCGAACTGGGAAAAATCAATGAAACAGCTTGTATGGATTCTCATGAGCGTGGCTGTTCTATTAGCCGCTTGCGGGAAGCAAACGGTCACACCTGACATGACAGGAATGGAGATGCCCGGAGCTGCGCAGGCGCATGTTCACAGCAGTGAAGCGATTGCGCATTTTTCAGTTGCCGCGGATCGTTATATGCCGAATGAAGAAGCAACGATCACCATTCTCATTCAAGATAAATGGAATAGACCGATTGATGCTTTTGACCTTATGCATGAGAAACTGATGCACCTGATCGTGGTGAGCAAGGACCTTTCCTATTTTGACCATCTGCATCCCGAATACGTTGGAAAAGGACAGTTCGAGGTCAAGACGAAGTTCCCGGCAGCAGGCTATTATCAGCTTATTGCCGATTTCACACCGCAGGGGATGGGCGAGACGGTGCAAACGCACTGGGTTACGATTAACGGTAAGGAACCGAAGCAAACCGTGCTTCAGCCGGATACGACTCTCTCCAAAAAAATAGGAGACAAAGAAGTGACACTGTCGTTCGACCATCTGATGGCGGGCATGAGTCTAGATATGATCTTCACAATTAAGAATGCGGTAACGAAACAGCCTATTACGGATCTGCAGCCTTTTCTCGGCAGTTTGGGGCATGTGGTTGCGATCAGCGCCGATGCGAAGGAGTATGTCCACGTCCATCCCAATGACCAGAAGGGCTCGGGTCCTGAGGCACGCTTCGCCATCCTCTTCCCCAAGAGCGGTATCTACAAAATATGGGGTCAATTTCAGCATCAGAATGAAGTATTCATCGTGCCTTTTATCGTCAAGGTGCCATAATACCGTTTTATTACAATGTCTACAGTAATTTGTAATCAAAAAGAAATGTGTTTTTCATCTGCTTTTAATGAAACAGGCTTATACTAGAACTCGACCCCCTTTAAAATATATATACCTTAAGACCCGCAGCCCGTTGCTGTGGGTCTCTTTTTTGATAGGGGAACTGACAGGCCGCTATTTTGCCAAAAAGATCCCTTTGCGTGAAGGAAAGGGAACTAGGGTCCGCTACTTCGCCATTTTGACACATAGTTGGAGGATGGAGGTTGAATAAGAGCCTGTAGTTCCCCCAAACCCGCGAAATTCGGCTATTTGCACATAAATAAGGGAACGGAGTTCCCCTATTTATGGCGGGGCATCCATGTTTGGGATAAGCGTATGTAGCATGACGATGTATCCAGCCTTATGCAGAGGTAGCAAAAAGCAGAACAAAAAGGGAATGGATATGGGGTGGCAAAGCGAAAGCGTCCGGTTGGATCCCAATAACCACTTCCCTCCCCATGCTCGAACAAGACAAGGACCTAGCCGCAGGCTAGGTTTTTCGTGCGTCTTCCCGGACATGCAAAAGAAAAAAGAACAGGTCGAATATCGCATTCGCCTGTTCATTTAGGTTGAACTTATTTTTTCGCTGCGTCAGTGACAACGAATTTGTCGTTTACTTTTTTGGTCGTGTAGGTCGCGCCGTCTTTGGTCGTGAATTTGACTTGATCCGCTGTATTCGCCGCATCGAACGTGATATCCGCTTTGGATGTATTCAACAGGTTAGTCGGGAAGAACTCGGCTGGGCTCGTTACAATGGCTCCGTCTGCCTTCTGCTCAGTCAAGTAGTGAGCTGCTAATTTATCGGCCATCGCCGCATCGAAATAGCTGGAAAGGAATTTGACAGCTTTCTCTTTGCTATCAGCTGCGATAGGGTTAAGAATAAGCTTACCATCTTTGGATTTCGCTTCTCCGAAGAGGAAGCCCACTTTCTCTTGTGCAATTCTGGCACTGATATAGCCTTTCATATTGACAGCGTCCTGAGTTTCGGCGGTTGCTTGCGGTGAAGCAGCAGCGCTAGTCGTTGGAGCAGGGCTTGTTGTTGTATTTTTCGGTGCTGAGGAGCAGGCTGCTCCGGTAACCATCATCGTAAGCAGGATCACGCCTGCAGCTGTTTTTTTCAAAATCATGACTGATACACCTCTTCATCATATGAATGTATGTATTTGTAAAAAAATACATAATATATTTAAAATTTTATATGCAAGACTAGAATATACGCTATTTTTAGGGGTAATGCAATGATTTCAAGGAAAGTTCACATTCTATTATGTCCCCCCAAAAATGAAAAAAACCTTCACATCCACGAGGTAGTGGAGTGAAGGTTTGTAGGTTAAGTCAACAATCTTTAGTTTCCTTACGTTTATAAAACAACCTGGAAATCCCAACTCCTATAGCCCCAAGTCCGATAAAAAGGATGGCACGGATGGCGGTCGATACGTCAGGTAAATCAATGAAAATGATTTTGAGCAAAGTAACGAATAAGAAAAGGATGCCGATCAGACGCGCCTTCGCCCGCCGCACAAACAGTCCTGCAATAATGAGAAGCACGGCGTATACCGCCCAGACCCCTGAGAGGATAAGATGTTGGTAGCCGACTCCCAGCCCGTTAGTTAGGACATTCGTTAACTGGGAGACGTAGATAAGCAGCAGAATGAATGCCATCCATAGCAATAACAGAGGGAATTGCACCGATACAATGCCTTTCCGGGCAGAAGAACGAAAGACGGCATAGAGGCCGCAAATGGTGGCCACGAGCACCAGCCAACCGAATGACTCATTGGATCCTATGTGATGGATGGGATGGGCGAATACAAACAGCATCCCGATGAAATAGGTGAGAGCACCGCTGATTTGCTGCATTCTGCTGTGGAAACGGATGCCCAGATAGAGAGCTATCCCGCCTTCGACTAGCAGCGCTGATCCGGCTTGGTCGGCATGAAGGATGTAAATAAGCCATAGGAAAATACTGAAGGTTGCGATCGAAAGTTGTACATAGAAAGCACGTTTTTGCCGGTAAAGCAAGAAGGATGTGCCGAGATACAAAATCGACCATAGGGCGAGCATCCACTCATAGAGGTGCCTATCTCCGGATGAAGTACCGTACAATCCGTATGTCCACGCCGCAAGCAGACCAAAGCTTAAGAACAAAGTGATACGCTGTCCGATTCGGCTGTCCTCCGATCGCAGAAGCCCAATTCCGAAAAGGAGCAGATGCTGCAAGACGACAATGGTGAGCAGAGCGGGACGGTCATTCGCATCATGAGTGAATAGGGTCGAAATGAGCAGCGGCAGATGGAGTACGCCAAAGGCGGTATAATAAGCACCGCGGAAGGAATACCGCAAGGAGAGCAGCATCATGGCCATGGAAAAAAGACCCTCATAACCAGCAAATATCCATATATTTGGATGTGCGGAGTCGACCATGAACGGAACAAGATAACCGGCGAGCAGGGTGATGATCATGAGTGCCTGAGATCGGTGGCGAATAGCTGTAAACACGCTCACTGCAATAGAAAGTATGTATAGAACAAACGCAAGTAAAGAGGGGAGGAGCTCAAAGAGCATATGCGCCGCGAAAAGCGACAGCATCAGAACCCCGCTCGCTCCGCCGAGCAGCACTTGCCCCAGCGCTGTACGCGTGCGGCGCATTTGCGCTTCCCCTTGCCAATACATAAGACCTGCGGCTGCGATTCCCAGAATACAACGCACCGGTTCAGTGATAATCCCGGCACTCACGGCAGCTGTAAAGCCCCAGAGAACGCCTAGCAGGAAGACGATGATAAATATGCGCGGCAGCCAGATGCGGGCGATTAAATGCTCCCAATCTCTCGGGGGAGCGGGAGTGGGCAGCTTGGGCTTGGTATCTCGATGCGGAGGAGACGGCTGTGATCGTTCCGCTTCAGGAGGCGGCCAATCTGACAACTGAGATTCCGAGGCCTTTTTTCGATCCAGCGCATGGTCTAGGAGTTGCTCAAGTTCTTTAACCTTTTTTTCCAAAGCGGCTACGCGTAGTTCTAGATCCATATTAGCCCCCTTATTGTTTGTGTTTTAGGTATGTTTTTCCATCTCTTTCTATGTTAACATGAGGCGGGCAACACGTGTATGCGGTGCGACAAATAAAAAGTGGGACAACTATGTTACAATAGTTATAAACACGAATAGGACAATAGGAGATGACCCATCATGAGCAAGGAATTAAATGAACAAGAGCTTATCCGTTTTATCGCTGAAAAATCAAAGGCAGATACGAAGCAAATAGAGCTCGTGCTAAAGTACGAGAAAGCGTACATACTCAAAGCCGAAGAAAATGCTAAAGGGGAAGTAGACATCGACAGCGACGAGTTGATCGATCATATTCTGAGCAGGCCGGATGTGAAATTAACGGAGCTGGCGGTGGACACCATTTTGGAAGCGGAAATGGCGTACTTGATGCAGCATGGATTCGCCGGATACATGGATTAAGGAAAGGGACGATGCAGGAATTACTCCTGTTTCGTTCTTTTTTTGTTTTGTGTAACCCAAGAGTTAATTGAATAACATGTATTGACAGTTATTCGGCTTCGGATGATAATAGTCTTAGTTGTATTCGACTTATTTAATTAACTTATTAATTAACATTATGGAGGTAGCTGTTACCCATGACTAATCAACCCCGAGCAGAATACCCAAGACCTCAATTTGTACGAGACAGTTGGATGAACCTGAATGGCGATTGGGAGTTTGAATTTGATGATGAACGCATTGGCAGCAAAGAGAAGTGGCATTTAGGGAATAAAGCACTATCCAAAACGATTCAAGTCCCATTCGCTTTTCAAAGTAAGCTAAGCGGTATCGGCAGCAATGAATTTCATGATGTTGTGTGGTACCGCAGAGAGTTGGTCATTCCGGATGCATTTGCAAATAAGCGGATTTTGCTCCACTTTGGGGCGGTTGATTACGATGCTTCCGTTTGGGTAAACGGCAACTTGGTAGCTGTGCATGAAGGCGGACATACACCGTTTCATGCGGATATTACCGATGCCCTGGAGGATGGGAAGAATACATTGGTTGTCAAAGCCGTCGATTACAGCCGGGATGTGACGCTTCCCAGAGGGAAGCAGTACTGGCTTTCGGATTCGGCAAGCATTTTCTATACACGCACGACAGGCATTTGGCAAACGGTATGGATGGAAGCGGTATCTGCCGACGCCTATTTGGATAAAGTGAAAATCACCCCGGATATCGATGAAAAGCAGGTGGAATTCCAATTTTTCATTGAAGTCTCTAAACCGCAGGTTAAGCAGCAGGTGAAGGTTGAAATTACCTATAAAGGCGAGCTGGTTTCGGAGGACACTTATTTGCTGAAAGACAGCACAGGCGCTAGAAAGGTTCGTTTGAACGATTTTAACGATCATGGACTTGGCGGTTGGTGGACGCCGGAACATCCGAATTTATATGATGTTACATTCACCCTGTTGATCGATGAACAAGCGGTTGATGTCGTGACCAGCTATTTCGGGATGCGCAAGGTTTCAATCGAGAATGGCAAGCTTTGTCTCAACAATCGTCCTTACTTTCTGAAAATGGTGCTGGATCAAGGCTATTTCCCGGACGGAAATTTGACGCCGCCTAGTGATGAGGCGATTAAGCAGGATGTTGAGCTGACGAAAGCGATGGGCTTTAACGGCGCCCGCAAGCATCAGAAACTGGAAGATCCCAGATATTTGTACTGGTGCGATCAGCTCGGTCTTGTCGTTTGGAGCGAGGCGGCGAATGCTTATGAATATACGGAAAAGTATGTAGGACGGTTTACAAAAGAGTGGCAAGCGTCTGTCGAACGCGATTATAACCATCCTTCGATCATTGCTTGGGTCCCTCTGAATGAAAGTTGGGGAGTTCCCAATATTCAAATCGATAAAAGACAGCAGCAGCACGCGCTGACCATGTATCATTTGACCAAATCTCTCGATCCCATGCGTCCCGTCATCTCCAATGACGGTTGGGAGCTGGTGAAAACGGACTTGTTCGCCATCCATGATTATGAGTGGCGGGAAGAGGTGCTGCAAGAGCGTTACAGCTCAAAGGAGAAAGCTGTTCATGCAATGCCGGCTAACCGCCGCCTCTTTGTGGAGGGCTTCCCATACGAAGATCAACCGATCCTTGTTACCGAGTTTGGCGGCATAGCCTACAAAAAGAGCGACTGGGAAGGCTGGGGGTACTCGGGCGCGGATAACGATGAAGACTATGAGCAAAAGCTGCGAGCCGTCATACGTCCGTTGCTGAATTCTGGTGTTGTACAAGGTTATTGTTATACGCAATTAACAGATGTGGAGCAGGAAATAAACGGCTTGCTCACTTATGACCGGAAGCCGAAAATTCCGGTTGAATGGGTTAAAGCGATCAATGATCGTAAATAAGAGAAAGCCGGGGTGGCTGGATGCCCCCGGCTTTTTTTCATTCTTCGGCTTCCTCAATGCGAATGACAGCTTCATTGGAAAGCGCAGTGCCTGTGTGAACGGGACCATTGACCTGGTACACATAATTGGCAGACGCTCTAAGCGGAATGCGCTTTGTATTCGGTCGAAGAAGGATCACAGATGTATATGTGATTTCCGTTGTGGTTTGAGGAGGAATTACACCGAGTGACAAAGGTTGAGACGAACTTAGCGATTGGTTCATCTGAGCATCGTTGATTCGCAGAGTATCTGGGATCAGCGTCGTCAGTGGGGAAATCCAATCGTGAAGGAACATGATGCTTGCCGCAAGGTTGCCTGTGTTGGAAACACGAATCCGGTAATAGACGGCTTCTCCAGGCTCGGCAATAGCGGGACTTGCAAGAATCACGATGGCTACCATCGGCCGTAATAACTCGACGCTTACAGTATTGGACAGCACAGTATCGGAGACAACGCGGTCATCCGGCAGCCGGAACTGATATAACACCTCAGCATGGCTCGTAAGCAACGACTGTTCTGCAGAGATGGCAACGGCGTTTACGGTTACTAGGAACGTTACAATCATTTGGCTTTTTACTGGCATAATCCCGACATACAGAGAGCTCGCTACCGGTGAATTGTCATCCTCGCCGGATGTTAGAGTCGTGAAGAGCACCGATGTTATCGACGCGATCATTGGCGATACGATTACGTACACGGTTGTTGTCACCAATAGCGGCATTGAAGCGGTCAACAGTACATGACGGCAAGGAGATCGTTGACATAAGGCAGACTACGGCTTGCCATAACAAATTCAACGGAATTCTCAGGCAGTGGAATGCCGTCATTGATATTGCAAACCATGTCCACTTCCGGGCCGTCAATACGATCTATTCCAAAAAAATGCCTATGCTTATGCTTGCCGCATCCTAGATCAACTTTCATGATGGCCCCTCCTCTCAAATGAGTAACACTGTGGTCCTATAGTGTATGGCCAAGTTTGTTACGAGAAACTGCTATTGCCTAAAACTTCCAAAAGTAAGCGGGGAATGAAAAAACGCCGCCTCCTCAAGGAAGAGGCGGGCGGCGAATTCGTTTTCAGCGATATTACGATATTACCCTTTGACAGCGCCGATCATGACGCCTTTGACGAAATACTTTTGCACGAAAGGGTACAAAATGAGAATCGGTACGGAAGCTACCATGATTGTCGCATATTTAATCGTTTCCCCGATTTGGAATTGATCGGCCGCATTGGCACCGGTCGACATGGAGTCGGTGTTATTCGAGATCAGAATTTCCCTTAAGGTGAGCTGAAGCGGGTAGAGTTCACGATCTTTCAGGAAGATGGAAGCGTAGAACCAACCATTCCACTTTTCGACAGCATAATAGAGAATCATCACGGCAATAACAGGCATGGAGAGCGGGATGATGATGCGGAACAGGATGACAAAATGATTGGCCCCGTCCATTTTTGCAGATTCCTCAAGGCTTTCAGGCACGGCCATAAAGGCAGTACGCATTATTATCAAATTAAAGGTGTTTACGGCAAAAGGCAGAATCGTAGCCCACAGCGAGTCGATTAAGCCTACGCCTTTGACCACAAGATAGAGCGGTATGAGTCCGCCGCTGAAAAACATCGTGATGACGACGATGAAGATAAACACATTGTTCCACATCACATTTTTCCGTGAAAGGACATAAGCGCCTAATGAGGTGACGATAAGGTTGGTTGTGACACCGAATACCAGGATGAACAGCGTATTCCGGTAACCTTTGAGAATAGCAGGGTTGTTAAAAACGCTCTTGTAAGCTTCAATGCTGAAGCCCAATGGCTTAAACAGAAAGCCTTTATGGGTAATCAATTGCCCCGCGTCGCTGATGGAAGCGAGGGTGACGTAGAGAAGCGGATACAACGTAACGATAACAAGCGCGAGCAATACAATATGGATGATGGTAGTGAACGCTTTGTCCGAGTAGCTGGTTTTCACTTCAGTCCCTCCTTTCTCACCATAAGCTGCTTTGGCTAACTTTTTTACTGATTTTATTCGCGGCAATAAGCAATGCCAGATTGATGACGGAATTGAACAAGCCAACGGCGGAGCTGTAGCTCCAACCGAATTCAATCAATCCTTTTCGATAAACGAAGGAAGAAATAACGTCAGCCGTATCGTACGTGCTCGGATTGTAAAGCAAAATAATTTTCTCGAAGCCAACATTCAATAAATTCCCCATACGCAGAATGAACATGATGGCGATCGTCGGAAGAATACCCGGCAGGGTAATATGCCAGACCTGCTTTAGTCTGCTGGCTCCGTCTATTTTCGCCGCTTCATACTGCTCTTGATCGATCCCCATGAGAGCCGCTAAATAAATGATGGACTCCCACCCAATTTTCTGCCAAATTTCCGATAAAATATAGATGGTCCGGAACATCTCAGGCTTCTGCAGCATCGCCGTATCGCTGGCGCCAAAATGAGTCAGTAAGTTATTGATTAGTCCGCCATTATTCGTAAAATCTTTGATCATCCCGGCAATAACGATCAATGAAATAAAATACGGCATGTAGGTGACCGTTTGCACGAAACGCTGAAATCTTTTATTCGTCAACTCATTGATCAGAATCGCCAAAATAATAGGAGCAGGGAACTCAAAGCATAGGGAGTATAGCGAGATGATCACGGTGTTTTTGAGAATCCGCCAGAAATAATAGGAACTGAAGAAATCATTAAAGTGCTGGAAGCCGACCCATGCGCTGCCCAAAATACCTTTATTCGGGGTATACTCCTTGAATGCAATCAGAGCTCCATACATCGGCGCATAGTGGAAGATAATATAGTAGACCAGTACGGGCACCATCATCAGGTATAGATATTTATTGAGCACAAAATCGCGCTTGAAGCGAACTTGGAACGTAGCTTGCCCATCTTTACGCATGAGATCTCTCCTTTCGCCGCGGTTTTCTAGAAAAGAAGGGAGAGCGGATGCCCTCCCCTGGCGTGTTATCTATCTTTTGTTGTAACGGTCTAAGGAAGCTTTTTTGATTTCAAGCGCACGGCTCAGCTTAACGGACTTGAATTTTTCTTGATATTTATCGAAGGAGTCGACAGGCTCTGTGCCCAAAATAATTTTGAGCGTCATTTCATCGACCAACGTGTTGAGGTCTGTCATAATTTTGGCCAGCTCTGTACTTTCTTCCGGCGTAGCCGTGATTGGCGGCAGTTTATGTTTGTCTACGTCTGTTTTTTGCCAAGTTGTAACGGCATCACGTTGGGTTTGCAAAGCCAAATATTGCTCGATGTAACGCTTATCTTGAACGAATGGACCGTTGTAGTTACCACGGACGTATAGGGAAAGTGCTTGTGCCGGAGCCAATTTATCCGGATTTTTCATGACAAGGTCTGTGTATTTCGGATATCCGTTTTCCATTTTGTAGGAAACGCCTTCACTACCGAAGTTGAAGTAATTATGACCTTCTTCGGAGTAGCCGTAGTCAAGAAGCTTCGCTGCAGTCTCAATGTTCTTGGAAGAAGCTGTGATCGCAACCATACCGCCAGGTGAGAAGGATGGGTCTTTCTGGCCGTACATGGCAATGTCGCCTTTTTTGAGCACCGGATATGGCGCAGCAACGAGCACGCCTTTTGGATCTTTCGCAGTAATGAGCGGCTGCCATTTGCCGATACCGCCGCCTGCATTATTGACGGTAACACCTGTTGCGCCGGAGGCCATGTTGGCATCCAAAGCTTTGCCGTCTGCTGTTGCGAAGTTTTTATCAATCAGACCTTCTTCATACCATTTGTGAAGGGTTGCAAGGAAGTCTTTGTAGCCTTTTTCAGCCGGACCAAATTTAATGGTGCCATTGTCAATATAGAAATCACGCGTCACGCCATAAGCACCTGCGAAAGCGCCGTTTCCTAATTCGTTGAAAGGTCTTGGAACGCTAACGACCGAGAAAGCAGCGGTAGCGCCTTTTTTCTCTTTAAAGGCTTTGAGTGTCGTGTACCAATCGTCAATCGTTTCAGGAATCGGCAGACCTAGTTCATCCAGCCAGTCTTTCCGGATAATTGGACCTTGATATACACGCAAGTAATCATCGCCGCGAATGAATGGGAAGGAATAGTAGCTGCCGTTATCGGTTTTCACTTGTTTGTCGATTTCAGGATGTTCTTTGAGATATTTCTTCAAGTTAGGTGCAAATTTATCAATCGTATCATTGAGTTTCAAAATATAGCCGTCTTTGATCGCTTTTTCTGGACCGCCGGGAAATGCCCCTTGCCAGTCAAATTCGATCATATCCGGGAGATCGCCCGATGCTAACAAAACGTTCAATGCTTGCTGCCCTTGATTCGTAGGAGGCGCTAGGAATTTCAAAGGAACGCCGGTCTTTTTCTGCCAATCCTGGAAGAAAGGAATGTCTGCGTGAGCAGCTTTAACCCCCGTTACGTTGCCAGGCAGTTCGCCCCAGTACGTTAGGGTCTTGTCTGTTTTCAGCGGATACGAAGCAGGGGCAGCCGCCGGAGCTGTCGTTCCCGCGGCAGTCGCTTTCGGATTGGCGCTAGTTTCGGCTGTCGGCGTGTTGGATGATGAACAAGCGACAGTCAAGCTTCCCATTAACGTTGTTGCGACAAGCACAGTAAACATCTTTTTTCTGTTTTTTTGCATAGGTTGACCTCCTGAGAGTTTTTTTTACGCCTAACAAGTGCATATGAATCTGCTGGATGAGGTGCCGTATGTCACAATTCAAATATATGATAACGCTTACAATTGAGCTATCTGCAAAATGTCCAATTGCTTCTCGAATTATTGAATTATGCTCTACAAAATATCCAATTCGGTCTTCAAAATAGCCAAAATGGACCCCGAAAAATGAAAAGGACAGCCAATCGGCTGCCCAAAGCAGTTACTTTTCAATTAATTCCTTGTATTTCCCAGGTGTAATTCCCTCGACTTTTTTGAAGACGCGAATGAAGGCATTAATATCGTTGAACCCAACCCCGTTTGCGGCGTCTCCGACGGATTGTTCCTGCTTTCTCAGCAGCTGCTTGGACTTGTCGATCCTGACTTTATTAATGCGATCCAGCAGGCCTTCTCCTGCATAATCCTTGAACAGCTTCGACAAATAGGTGGCTTTGCGGTCAAAATGGCTGCCAATCATGGTTACATTCAGATTCGCATCCGTATAATTGTCCTCAATAAAATCAGATATTTCATCCACAAGCTGCTGATGCGCTTTTTGCCGCGTTTGGGAGATGGCAACCTGCCGTTTGGCTGCCGTGTAAGTACATACTTGCAATAGCATTTCGTTCAAATACTGATTCATTTCTTCAACGTTTTTACTGCTTAATAACCGGTCGATAAGTTTGGGGTTGCGGATGAAGAAGCTTTCCTGAATATCTCCGGTTTCACTAATGCTTTTCATCATCGTTGTGATCAAACATAGCATCAGGCATTTGGTTAAGGAAACGGAGATCCCCCGGATTTCAAAATTTCTGTTCATAATCTCAGCAAGGATTCCCTGGGCTTGCTCCAGTTCACCGGATTTAACGGCATACATGAACTGTTGTTCAACCTGCATCGGATAATAATAGCCTGAAGCTGGCTCGCACGCCTGATTAGCTTGCAAGTCGTCGTATGCGAGAATCTCCCGCCCTCCCATAACAAGCTTAAAGGCCATGGAATCTAACGCTTCTAAGAAAGCTTGAGGCACATTAGAAATTTGCTGATGTATACTGCTGATCGAGATCGTAAGTTGAATGTCATAAGTAGCGGAGAGGAATGCTTGTGTCTCTTGGGCGATGCGCAGCAGTTCTTCTTTGCCGTTTTCGCCCTCGTCCAGCGTTAAGTTGACTAAGCAGGCAAGAGAGTCGTCAATCTCCGTCGCGTAGCCGCGATGCCGCTTTGACAGAAGCTCTTCTACGACATTCATGATAATGAATTGAAGCAGCTTCCATTTATCCTCGTCCGACGTATGGGTAATCCGTTCAAAGAACGGCGCGCTTTTATCGACGACCAGCAGCATAACGGCAAAATCTTTCTTATCCAGCTTCATATCAAAGCTTGTTAAGGCTTCAGCAATGGGGATATGCCGGTCGTGCTTCCCTTTTAAGAGTTTTTCAATGAAATGAGCGCGGACCATATGCCGCTGCTGCTCCATTTTGCTCTTGAAATCAGCCATTTCAAGCAAAGTGCTGTCCACGGCTTCTTGAATGAAATGGAACTCATTGTAGCGCTGGCCCGAGGCAAAGGTTTGCTTTTTGGAAAAAGCATGTACCAAACGCCGAACAGGGTTATAGTTCCTTCTTAAAAAGACGAAAGTTAGAATACCGCCGCCAAGCAGCGAAATGCCCATGCTCATATACGTTAGGTTACGGATGTGAGCGGCCTTTTGCCAATAAATCGTACTCGGCATGATGGACACGTATTTTAATTTGGAACGGGGGGACTGAATGTTAAAAACTTCGTATTTCTCGCCGTTGTTGCCGGAAAAATAGAAGTTCGGCGTATTTGCTAATTTATCGTAAGGGAAATCGCCCGGAAGCGCATCGGCGGAATTGGAAGCCAGAATTTGATTCTCATTATTTAAAATTAAAACGTGGCCCTTATTGAAAATTTCCATATTTTGAATGGCTCCAAGAATGCGTGATTGATCCACCATAATCACATTCGTGGCGAGCGGTTGGTTATGCTCGACAGGGTACGTGCTAATATAGGCAACTGTTTTGCGAAGCTTATTATCATCGCCGATCCGTGTCATCGGGATAAAACCTTTGAAATTGGGACGAGTCATGATGTCCTGCCAGGCTGAGAAAGAGAAGTCATCGCTCATATGCAAGGTTTGATAGGCAAAAGCGCTTGGTCTGACAGTGGTAGGAAGAATAACAGACTGATCTTTATACAAATAGATATAGAAAGAATCTATCAGCGGATAGGAGGTTTTGTACATGGAAAGCATACGTGCGATTTGGGAAATATCATAGCGATACTCCTTGGGGAAAGCTTCGTATTTATTTGAATAGAGCAGCTCCTGCATATTCACATTCCAGGTAATTTCGAAGTTCAGCTGCTCCATCGCTTTGAATTGGTTATCCATGACCTCGCGAACTTGTTTCAATAAAGAATCGTTGGCTTGCTGGATCTCCTCTTTCAGCGTTTTGTTGGATTCCATGTACAGTAATAAGCCGATAACGACAGGTAAAAGGAGAATAACGATATAGGAGATCATCCAGGTCAAGACAATACTTTGTCCATTAAAGATGACTTTATTCTTCATATTTGCAGTCCCCTCACAATCAAAAATCGACTTAATGAGCTCATAGCAGATGCTATGAATGCGCTCTCATTTTATTGTATTTCCTTTCCATCGCTTAAGTCAACGATAGAAAAGAATCATTTTTTATTGAGAATCTTCAACTGGTTTGAATCGGTTTTTTCCGAAAAAGAAATAGAATAAATAAGAGATTACGGTATAGACTACAGCTGTGATGCAGAAGGCATACGCATATCCGTAATAGGGGCCGTGACGAAATACCAGGCCTGTACTAACGGGAGCTGCCAAAAACCATCCGAGGTTAAAGACGGCTTCTCCTGAAGAGGAGGCTAGTCCGCGCAGCGAGCGGTGAACATAGCTCATTTTGACCGAGTTGTAAAATGGATTCGCCGCGTTCATCAGTGCCTGCCGGAACAAATACCCGCCCGAGGACAAATAGAAATTAGCAGAGAAAGCAGTCAAGAGGAGGAACGGGATGGAACACAATTGTAAATATACAACGGATTTGACTTCCCCAAATCTCTTCACAATCATAGGTCCGATAAGGAAGGCAATTGCGGTAGCGCCTTGGCCTAGGGCGACAACAATGCCGATCGCGGACTTCGATGCTTCAAATCGATCCTCGAAATACACATTTAAATAAGGGACAATCATGCCACCGCCGATGGCTGAGAGCAATCCCAACAGACAGAAAATAGCGATGACTTGAAGGGATGTTTTATGTACGCGCCATGAATGCACGATACCAAGGGATTCCTTCGGCTGTTGTATCTCAACTTCGGTCTTTTCAAATAAAGCTATAGGAATGATGCCAAGTGCGGCGATGGCTACCCCAATTAATAAAGTAAATCGCAAACTCAAGATTTCCTCAAGCCCAATGATGAATTGAAAAAAGTCGCACAGAACGCCACCAAGTGCAATGCCAACGACATTTGCAATCATGACGAGCGCCATATTAAAGCTGAATAAGTGCACACGCTGCTGCGGGGCAGAATTATTCGCCATAAAAGGCAGAATAGTTGCCGAAACAACCGCAAGCGCCATACCTCCGAAGAAAGAGGAAATCAGCATGCCTCCTTCGGCTTCAAATAAAGAGCGCACAGTCAAAGCGACAATGGTAAAAACGAGACCAAATGTAATGACGCGTTTGGGTCCCAACCGATCGTTCATCATACCTGCCGGAATAAGAATAATGGCTGCAGCCAGTGACGTCATGCCAACGATGCTGCCGACAGTCGTTTGCTCATAGCCAAGGCTTTTCACATACAGATTATAAACGAGTCCGAACATGCCCAATCCTAAGTTCCAAACAAAGTTAAACCAAAAGAAAAGCAAAATATTTCGACTGTATCCTTGAAACTGTGACTTCCATTCTCGAAGTAAATTAGTCATGCAAGATTCCTACCTTTGTATTGTGTGTCTAATTTGTAGCCGCTTTACCCATTCTACCATTGGTAAATAATTTTGAACACGGGAAAGACTTGATATTAAATGGGATCTGTATAATAATAAGTAGTCTAATCTACGAAACAGGGAGAACATGCTGAAATGTCTACATCAACGAGTACCGTTACGGAAGAACAGAAACCAGAAGTCGAACAGATTGAAATTTGGAAGTGTAAAGAGGCAGATTGTAAAGCATGGGTTCGCAAAGAATTCGTTACGGAAGCTTTACCAACTTGCCCACTCTGCAAAAACCCGATGATCCGCAGTTATAAGCATGTGCCTGTGACCGCGAAAAAAGGAAACAAAAAGTTTCTTGTAGGGAAAAAGCGTTTCTAAGATGAATATTTAAAGACCAAAGCATCTTCGACCACGCGTTATGAGTGGTGCTTTCGGTCTTTTTTTCTGTCAAGATTAGCTGTGAACAAGCATACGATGGTTAGTGAGGGGGAGTGCCGATGAAATGGCCTGAACTGAATCTAAGCGACGATGCGATTAGGTTATTAGAAAAGTTAAGAGATAGGAAGCAGGAGTGGGACAAGCTTAAGAAAACTCAATGGTTTTTTGCGATCCTGACCGGGGTGCTGGTTCTATATGTTACCTTCTCTTTCTATCATAAAGTGCTGCTAGTTTCAGGCGGCAATGCGCTAGTCATACTTGACCTGCTTACTTCGAATAAGCTATTGTCGGGCTCGCTTCTGGCCTGTATATCCCTTTTCATATTTACACGAAACCGGGTGGCCCGAATTGAGAAAGCAAAATCCAAGTATGAAAATATTAGAATGGAAACGATCGACAAGCTGGATGCATCCTGGTTAAAAGACGTCAAGTCCGAGGTACGCGATCAAATTTCTAGCTTTCTGGACAAAGAGTATGATATTAATATTGTGTATAAAAGTTAATAGCAAAGCGAGGAACAGGAGCTAGAATGAGATACGAATGCCGATACATAACAGCTGTAAATGGACTCATTCCTTGGGATGAAATTGCTGCGGGCACGCTGGTTGAAGTTGTAACGGGTGGCAAGCCCCGTTTGGAAACTCGCTTCCGTGCGTGCTGGACCGCTGACGCCTTGCACGTACGGTTCGATTGCGAGGACGATCATGTTGTGGCGACGATGGAGCAGCGTGACGATCCTATCTATGAAGAGGATGTCGTGGAAGTGTTTCTCGATATCATTGGCACAGGTAAAGTCTATTATGAATTCGAGCTCAGCCCGCGGGGCGTAGAATTCGATGCTTTGATCCACAACAGACTCAATGGACACAAAGAGGTGGATGTGGCCTGGGATGCGAAGGGCTTGCATACGGCCGTATCCGACGGGGTGGACGGATGGAAGCATTACGAGCTGCGCATTCCTTTTGCGGATTTGCTGGTCGGGCGCGAGGAGGAACGAGTTCCTAGACATGGCGTCAGGTGGGGGTGGAATCTTTACCGGATTGATGACGATATCGAAGGTAATCGGCATTACTGGGCGTGGTCACCCACCGGTAAAGTGAATTTCCATATTCCGCAGCGTTTTGGGACACTTGTGTTTGTGAGTGAATAGAACCAAGCGGCTGTCTTGGTCAAGAAAGACATAATAACCAGCCTCCTTATTATGTTAAGGGAACACTAAGCCGCTATTTGGCTAAAAAGCAGCTATTAGGCATTCGAGAGGGAACTGTGGTCCGCTATTTCACTATTATCTATTGGGCGGATTTAGGGAATTTTTGAAAAATAAGGCCCTGTAGTTCCCACTTTTATCCGGAATTTGCGGATTTTGCACAAATAGCGCCCTGTAGTTCTGCTGTACAAAAATAGGGTCAACAAAGAAAAGGTGCTAACCTCAAGTAGAATAATCTACTTGGAGGTTAGCACCTTTTTGACGGCTAGCGTTTAGCAGCGAACCGTAAGCCGTAACCGGCAAACCACCACCAACAAAATTGGCTCTGAAACGTCGGAATATCACCTTAAAGTATCCAAAACTTCCTCAGCTCCAGAAACCGAAGCACAGGATTTATCAGCGCTTCCGCGCGCTAAGCCCCGCTCAGCACATCATGCACGTGCTGCCATGCCCAATCCAGCTCCTCCTTCGTAATCGTCAACGGAGGAGCGAAGCGAATAATGTGCTCGTGTGTCTCCTTGCACAACAAGCCCTTCTCCTTCAGCTGTTCGCAGAACGGGCGAGCCGAAACCGTAAGGTCAATACCAATGAACAGTCCGCGTCCGCGAATTTCCGCTATCAGCGGGGACTGAATTTCCTGAAGCCGCTTCAGGAAATACGCCCCAAGCTCATCCGAGCGCTCTGCGAGCCGCTCGTTCTCGATAACCTCTAGCGCCGCGATTGCGACAGCGCAGCCAAGCGGGTTCCCGCCGAAGGTGGAGCCGTGGGAACCAGGCTCGAAAACCTCAAGCACCTCCCGATCTCCGGCCACAGCCGAGATCGGAAAAACACCGCCGCCGAGCGCTTTGCCCATAATGTACAGGTTCGGCGTGACGCCTTCCCAGTCCGTGGCGAAGCGGCGGCCCGTACGGCCGAATCCCGTCTGGATTTCGTCCGCGACGAAAAGCACCCGATTCGCTTGGCATAGCTCATAGCATTCCCGCAGGTAACCGTCCTGCGGAATGACAATGCCGGCTTCGCCCTGAATCGGCTCGAACAAGAACCCGGCTGTATGCGGTCCGATAGCCGCGCGAAGCGCCTCCACATCCCCGTAAGGGATGATGCGGAAGCCCGGCGTGAAAGGCCCGAAGCCGCGCTTATACTCCGGCGACGAAGAGAACGAAGTGACCGTCACCGTACGTCCGTGGAAATTGCCCTCGCAAACGATAATTTCCGCTTGATCGGCTGGAATTCCTTTCACGTCGTAGCCCCATCGGCGAATTGCTTTTACCGCTGTTTCGACCGCTTCCGCCCCGGTATTCATCGGCAAAATCATCGGCTTATTTGTGTATATCGCTAATTTTTCATAAAACGCCCCAAGTTTTTCGCTATGAAAGGCTCTTGAAGTCAAGGTGACCTTCTCGGCTTGTTCATGGAGCGCTTTCAAAATATGGGGGTGACGATGCCCTTGATTCAAAGCCGAGTAAGCGCTAAGCATATCCATATAGCGATTGCCAGCCGGATCCTCGACCCAAACGCCTTCCGCTTTTGAAATGACGATAGGCAGCGGGTGGTAATTATGTGCTCCGTATTTTTCCGTTTTATGAATGATCGAAGAGCTTTTTGTGTCCATGAGTATTCCTCCTTGGAGTGCAACCTGGCCAAACCTGCCTTGATACATGTATTGTCGCATATCGCGAGCTACTAATCCATTGTATTCTTCTACCGCAAACGGTGCGATTCCGCTCAAATTCCATCCATTGGTTTCATAAAAGGGCCGCGCATGTACGCGAAATGGCCTTGCTTTTGACGTCCTGCGAGCATATATAAGTAAAGAGTGTTGGACGTTGATACAAGTTTTCTCATAATGTACAAAATTCAATCATGGTAATGACTATTATGGGAAATATTATTTGGAGAATCCTAAAACACTTTGTTTTATGAAAATGCTTTCATTTTCACATAAATTTATTACAGGGCGTGTCAGATATTGCAGGATTCTTGGTAGGAAGGCGCGAATAGTTCTGATAGACGCCGAACATTACGGTGGTCAATAATTATTTATCCATAAAGGATGCTACCAGAACACCTACTTCGCAACATCGAGCAGTTACTTTAATCAAAAAGGAACGGTGTGTACGATGAGTATTCGCATTGAAAAAGATTTTCTAGGTGAAAAGCAAGTTCCAGCCCATGCCTATTACGGCATTCAAACGATGCGTGCGCTTGAGAATTTTCCGATTACAGGCGTTAAAATCCACGCAGAGCTTATAACAGCTTTAGCTGAAGTAAAGAGAGCTGCAGCGCTGGCTAATATGGAAACCCATATGCTGCCAAAGAAAATCGCTGAGCATTTGGTAAAAGCAGCCGAAGAAGTAAGAGAAGGCAAGCTGCTTGAAGAATTCATCGTAGATTCCATCCAAGGCGGAGCAGGAACCTCGATTAATATGAACATGAACGAAGTGCTGGCCAATCGTGCGCTGGAGTTGATGGGCGAGGAGAAGGGCAGTTACTTCCATTGTAATCCAAACAATCATGTCAATATGTCCCAATCGACGAATGACGTTATTCCAACGGCGATCAAAATTGCCGCTTATCGATTATCCCAGCAATTAATTGAGACGATGATCTCATTGCAGAGCGCTTTTGCCCGGAAGGAAAAGGAATTCGATGATGTGATCAAAATGGGAAGAACGCATCTTCAAGATGCAGTTCCGATTCGTCTTGGGCAAGAATTCGGTGCCTATGCACGTGTTTTGCAGCGCGACATCAATCGGATTCGCCAAGCTTCTGTGGGTCTTTTGACTGTAAACATGGGGGCAACTGCCGTAGGTACAGGATTGAATGCGAAGCCTGAGTATGTAGATCGCGTGATGTTCCATTTGAAAGATCAGTGCGGAATCCCGGTTGTGAATGCCGAGCATTTGGTTGATGGCACTCAGAACATGGATGCTTACACAGAGCTTTCTGCATCTTTGAAAGTTTGTGCCGTGAATCTTTCGAAAATATGCAACGACATCCGCCTTATGGCTTCCGGCCCCCGGGCAGGTTTAGGGGAGTTGAAGCTGCCGCCGAGGCAGCCGGGTTCGTCCATCATGCCGGGAAAAGTGAACCCTGTAATGCCGGAGGTTGTGAACCAAGTTGCGTTCCAAGTAATAGGCAACGATCATACGATATGCTTGGCGTGTGAAGCAGGCCAGTTCGAGCTTAACGTTATGGGTCCCGTGCTTGCGTTCAACCTGCTGCAATCGCTGAAAATTTTGCGTAACGCGGCGGACGTATTCGAGCGCTTTGCGATTGAGGGCTTGGAAGCGGACCGCGAGCGGTGCCGTAACTTCGTCGACCAAAGCTTCGGCATCGTTACAGCTTTGAACCCGCATCTAGGCTACGAGGTAGCCGCGCAGTTGGTGAAGGAGGCCGTGCGCACTGGCATGACGCTGAAGGAGCTAATTCTGGAGCGCGGACTGCTGACCACGGAGGAGATAGAAGAAATCCTCAACCCGATTCAAATGACGACGCCGGGAATCGCCGGCGAAAGATTGCTGCAGCCTGCCGACTAAGCCAGAGCTGATATACGAACGCCCCTGACTCATCGTGAAGATGGGCTGGGGGCGTTTATTTTTATGGCCTCATGAAATCATTTACCTCGAACTTGGCTCCATTCTTGCTTCATCCGTTGCAAGCTTCGAGCTGCCTGCTCCGTTAATCAGGAGATAGAAAGTTGCGTAAACCGTAAGAATCACAAAGCCCACTAATAGACAGAAAATAAAAGCATCTTTGTGCAAGCTTTGTTGCAGGATCCTTACGATTTTCAAGTTCACCAGCGCATCCCAGCTGTTCAAACGGTATTCTCTTCCCAAAAGAATGCCATACCCGCTCAGCAGCGAAGTGGCGATGATGAGCAGCCACGAGATGAACCGGCCCCACCTTTTCATCACGATACCGTGGATCATATACATGGAGCTGCATCCTAGCAATAACCCGTTCCATGCGAATAGAAAAATAGTGAATAAATCATTCCAATAAGCTAAAGTCCACGTTCTGTTTCGTATATATGAATCCTTCAAAAGCGTTAAATGAATGAAATCGGTGGTGATATACGGAGCATTCGGAAGAAACAGCAGCCAAGCTAGCCCAAAAACGAGCATGAGAACGTTACCTGAAGCAGACGGTTTTCGTGCATGTAACAAATAAGCTGCTAAAGCAAAGACATTGGGAATCCAAGCAAGGAACAAATTCCAAAGCAGAAATTCATAATACGTTTGGTTTTTGAGCAGCAAATAAATTGCGATCGAGAAAAAGGATAACATGGCGAGAAAAATTTGCAGATACCATTGGTTTAAAGTTTTCATTCTTAGCTCCAGTCACATCTGTCTCGTATATTAGCTATATTTTACCAATTATGACCACATGTAACAAGCAGAAAAACCCGCATCCATTAGGAGGAATACGGGTCTCGGAAAGGGCTGTAAGCCGCCCACTATGATGTTATAAAATTTGCTTGCCGAGCAACGAGCTAATCAGGCCGACAGCTAATTGCGAGGTTTTGTTGTTATCGTCGAGCAGAGGGTTGACCTCAACGAATTCGGCGGATGTGATGAATCCGGCTTCATGCAGCATTTCTACAGCGAGATGCGCTTCGCGGAATTGAAGCCCGCCTTTTACCGCCGTACCGGTGCCCGGAGCTTCAAGCGGATCTAAGGAATCGACATCAAAGCTAAGATGAACACCGTCTGTTTTACCGCTTAAATAAGCTATGGCATCCTGCATGACTGCAGCCATTCCTTTGCGATCGATATCATGCATCGTGTAGCATTTAATGCCCAGTGAACGAATTAGCTTTTTCTCGCCTTCATCCAACGACCGTGCGCCGATTAAAACGATATTTTCCGGTTTCACCTTGGCTTGGTCTCCCTTAATGCCAGTTAACAAAGGATGCCCCATCCCAAGGCTAATCGCGAGCGACATGCCGTGAATATTGCCGGAAGGACTGGTGTCCGCTGTATTTAAATCAGAATGCGCATCAATCCAAATCACGCCTAAGTTGTTATAATGCCCGGATAAACCAGCCAATGTTCCAATGGCAATGCTGTGATCGCCGCCAATGACGAGTGGGAATTGCCCTTGCTCCGCAGCTTTGGAAACTTGCTCGGCTAGGCGCGTATTCACTTCGATGACTTCAGCTAAATATTTTAAATTGGTTTTATCCACTTCGGGTGCCAAAGGAGCTGCTTTATCGTCAGCAAGGCGAATCTCCGCGACATGCTGAATGGTGATACCCATCTGCTGCAAGCCTCGCAGTAAGCCTGCTTGCATAATGGCTTTAGGTCCTTTACTAGCCCCGCGCCGCCCTGCTCCAAGGTCAAATGGCACGCTAATCGCAGCAATCGTCGGTTTGGTACTCATACGATCAACTCCTCTTGTTTGGATAAGGTTGCAAGAATTTCCGTTTGCCTTCTGACTAACATTCCCAATTTCGCTAGAACCAATGCCAAGTATCCTGCAAAAAAGTCCGAGCATGCATGAAATAGGTTGTTTCTTTACTATATGAAAAAAGAACCTTCCGTTCCACTCTTATTGTGGGTTTAGAAGGTTTCTTTTGTTTCTGTTAAAATGCCCAGTTACCCTTGCGGAAAATAGGTTCGATGCGGCCGTCCGCATGCTCTCCGTCAATGTCCATGTCGGCAGAACCGACCATAAAGTCAACATGAATCAGGCTGTCGTTAAGGCCGGCTTGCAGCTGCTCATCCTTGGACATTGCAGGTCCGCCTTCCACACACGTTGGAAAAGCTCTTCCCAGAGCCAAATGATTGGAAGCATTTTCATCAAAAAGTGTATTGAAAAAGATCAGATTCGAGTTTGAAATCGGTGAATCATGCGGTACTAGGGCAATTTCCCCCAAATAATGAGCGCCTTCATCCATTTCAATCATCGCTTTCAAAGCCTCAAAGCCTGTCTCGGCCTTGTAGTCGACGACACGTCCATTATCGAAGGTGATCGTAAAGTTGTCGATCAAATTACCTTGATAACTTAACGGCTTTGTACTGCGAACTGTTCCCTGTGTCCCTTTACGATTCGGCGAGATGAACACCTCTTCCGTCGGAATATTCGGGTTGAATTCAAAACCGCCTGTTCCGTTGGTAGCAGATCCTCCACGCCAAATATGGTTTTGTGGAAGCTCAGCAGTTAGCTCCGTGCCTGGGGCGCGGTAATGGATCTTATGAAATTGTTTTTCGTTAAGCTGCTCTCTTTTGCTGCGCAGGGTCGCATTGTGCTCGTGCCAAGTCTGCACAGGATTGTCTTGATCCGCACGGGTAGCTTTGAAGATCGCATCCCATAAGGCATCCATGGCAGCTTGTTCATCCATTTGCGGGAACACTTTGCGGGCCCAGGCCGGAGTTGGCGCAGCAGCAATCGACCAGGTCATGAAATAGGAGGACATGCTTTCTCTCCATTTTACCAATTTAGGACCTGCGGCTTTGGAGTTTGCAGAGATACGTGCAGGATCGACGTCTTTCAAAAGTTCAGGATCAACCGCATCAATTAACAGATAAGCCCCGTTATTGTCCGCTAATTCGTTAAGCGCATCAGCTCGCCAGGAGGGGTACTCGTGAAAAGCTTCTTCTGGCGCATTCAAATATTTGATTTGTGTACTGATTTCATCTTGCCATTCGATATGTACGTGTTTGGCGCCTGCTTCATATGCTTTACGGGATATGAGTCGCACGAGAGCAGGTTGGAGTATGGGGGCGTTTATCCAAAGCGTTTGCCCAGACTGGATATTCACACCGACGCGGACGATAAGCTCCGCATATTTTTCGAGATTGCGTTCAAAGGTCATAGAAATCCTCCTTTTTTCTATAGCTTGCTTGCAGTTTATCGCGCGGGGTGCGAACTGTCAAATAAATTTTACCGTCGTTCTTTCATGAAGGTGCTGGGGTTTGTACCGTGCCATTTGCGGAATTGATTCGTGAAGTGATTATAGTTTTGAAAGCCTACGTCATAGCAAACTTCTGAAGCGCTGCGCTGCGTATGCTCTAGAAGGAGAGCAGCCTGCCTAATCCGCATCCGGTTGAGAGAATCGATTATGGAATACCCGGTGCTGGCTTTGAAAAGGTGAGCAAGTCTTGAAGGAGAGAGCCCGACATGCTCAGCCAGCTCCTCGATGCGGACAGGCTCGCGCATCTGTTGTGACAGCAGGTAGAGGACTTCCTCAATGCGAGGGTCCATTTTACGGCTTGTTTTCTGAGCCATGATGAGCAAAATTTCCCGCAAGGAGGAGAGAATCAGCTCAAACCAATATTCTCCGCGTTCCCTGGAATCCTGCAGGATGCGGGAGAAGGCTTGATAGATGCGTTCCCGAAGCGATTCGCTCTCAATGGTAACGAATAGCTGCTCTTCCTTAGGCAGCAAATTCGTTTCTGTGAGAATAGACGGAAAATGTGCCCAAACAAAATGCCAACGGTGGTTTTTCCGCGTACCGTAATGCTGCGGTGTCCCTGGAGCAAGAAGTGTGAGATCCCCGGCTCCGCAGCGTCTCTCGGAACCAGCGTGTTTGAAATAGCCTTCCCCTTCCAAGGTGAAGCAAAGAAGCCAATCGTTTCGTCCCTGAGGACGAACGGTGACATACGAATCTGTTTCTTGAAAATGCCCTGCCAAGAATGTGTTTTCTTCGATATTCATTAGGAACGCTTCCTTCCCAGCCGCGTTTGTCGATAAGTTGAGTATAACAGAAATAGCAGAATTGTAGGAGTAATTAGCAGCATTCTTACTTCTACGGCAGAGCAAAATTCGATATGCTGAGAACATGAAAGTACACGAGTGAAACTTGGAGGAAAGAGAAGATGACAAAAACATTGCTAAAACTGACTGAGGAGCAAAAGGAGCATTTTGAAAGAGAAGGTTATTTGATCGTAAAAGGCTTATTTTCCGCAGAAGATTTGAAAGAAATCGATGTGACTTTTGAGGAAATCTCCAAGCAGGTGGTACCGCGATATTTTGAACCTGATCTGAATGCTGACGGCACCGATCCGCTAAAGCGCTATCCGCGAGTTATGCATCCCCACCGTTTTAATGAGACCGCGAAGAAGTATATGCTGCATCAGCCCGTTATGGAGGTGTTAGCTGATTTGTATGATGAGGAGGCACTGGCTGCGCAGAGCATGTTTTATTACAAACCGCCAGGTTCCCGCGGCCAAGCGCTTCACCAGGATAACTTCTATCTGCAGGTCGAGCCCGGCAACTGTATTGCCGCGTGGACGGCTATTGACGCTGCAGATGAGGAAAACGGCGGTCTGCTTGTCGTGCCCAAGACGAATACGCTTGATCTGTCTTGTCCGGATCTTGCAGACGCCAAGGAGTCATTTACGACGCATTACGTGAAGCCGCCTAAGGACGAGAAGGCGATGCCTGTCGTTATGGACAGAGGGGACGTGCTGTTTTTTAACGGCAATCTTATTCATGGCTCATATCGCAACAAAACGAAGGACCGCTTCCGTAGGGCGTTCATCTGTCATTATGCCAATGAGTCGGCTACGCACATTAGCGAATTCTATCGTCCCCTGTACCGCCAAAACGGCGACCCCGTCGATTTAGAAATTAACCCGGATGGTGGACCATGCGGCGAAGAGTTCCAAACCGTTTATCCGCACTAAAGGACATAGCAATGAGCTACTAAATGAGAGACTGTTCCTCAGCCAAACAAAGGGTTGGGGAACGGTTTTTTTGCGTAGATAAGAAAGTATAAGTGGTTGTCTTCATGAAATCATTTATTTGGTATGGAAAATTCTCAATTGTTTACAATAGGGGAGGGGTGATTGATTTGATGATAAATGGATGGATTGCGGGTCTGATGCTTTTATTACAGCAGACTGAAGCACCTGACAACGCAACCAAGGACGGCACTTCTCCGCTTCAAGCGAATGTGCAGCGTGAAGCCTACATGCTTGATTATGTGGATTTGCCGTTGGTAAACAATGAACTTCTAGATCGACTTATGGCCGAGATGGAGAAGAAATCGTACCGGAAGCCGGTGAACGCCACGATCAGCGATGCGGGTGGAATTGTGAAGGAGATCCCGGGCGCTAGACTGAATAAGAAAGCATTTGTGGAGCAGTTTTATCAGCATTTTTACAGTGAGGGACCGCTGAAATTCGATGTTCCTCTGATGCCCATATATCCCAAAGTAGACAGTGAACTGCTTGCAAGCATTCGGGTACATCCTATCGGATATTATGTGACATATTTTAATTCAAATAATAAGCATCGTTTTACGAATATTAAATTGGCTACTCAGGCGATTAACAATTACGTAGTTCTCCCGAACGAAACGTTTTCTTTTAACCGTGTGGTTGGCGTTCGTACGCGTGGCAGGGGCTATATGCCAGCCAAAGTCATTGTCAGGGGCGAGTTCTCTGAAGGGATTGGCGGAGGCATTTGCCAGATCTCCTCGACGCTTTTTAATGCAGTGGACCGGGCGGGTCTTACGATTGTGGAAAGGTACTCACACAGCAGATCCGTTCCTTATGTTCCCTCTGGAAGGGATGCGACGGTGAATTGGGGAGGTCCTGATTTTAGTTTCAAAAATAACTATAATCAGCCTGTTCTTATCAGGGCTCAGGCTTTGCCCGGTCGGGTGTATGTCAGTATATACTCTTCAGAGTTGATTAATCATAAGCCGCGGCATGTTCCGGGCGCTTCCAAAGCTTTGCCGGAAGAAATAACGGCAGGCGCAGATGTAGAGAATTCGGCTCCATAGACATGGACGAGGTCAATATATGCATATTTCACAAAATTAAAGCAAAAAATCACAAGACTTCACCGCCACCTTCCGCTACAATAAAGGGCAGATCATTGAGGTCAGAGAAGGGTGGAAATTCACTTTATGAAAACGTTTTTAGATGAAAATTTCTTGCTTACCAATGAAACTGCCGTTCATTTGTTCCATGAATATGCCAAAGATCTGCCGATTATTGACTACCACTGTCATCTAAGCCCTAAAGAGATTTATGAAAATAAACAGTTCAATAATATTACCGAAGCATGGCTGTACGGTGACCACTACAAGTGGAGAATGATGCGTGCTAACGGCGTTGAGGAGAACAAAGTTACTGGCGAAGCTAGCGATTATGATCGTTTCGTTGCTTGGGCTGGAACGCTTCCAATGGCGATTGGCAATCCGCTGTATCACTGGTCCCACATGGAGCTTCAAACATACTTCGGCGTACATGACCTGATCAATGAGCAAAATGCGCCTGCGATTTGGGAAAAAGTGAATGCGAAGCTGGCTGAAGGCGGTTCACGCGCCAGAGACCTGATTACGAATTCCAAAGTAACGGTTATCTGCACAACGGACGATCCGGTTGACTCTCTGGAATATCACATCAAAATCAAAGAAATCAAAGATTTCAATACGCAAGTGCTGCCATCTTACCGTCCTGACAAAGCACTAGAAATTAACCGCGCGACATTCCTTCCGTGGATTGCCCAGCTGGAAAAAGCGGCAGGCACCACGATTTCGTCCTACGACGATTTGCTTGGAGCGCTAGAAAGCAGAGCTGAATTCTTTAATTCCGTAGGCTGTAAAGTGTCTGACCATGCTTTGGATTATGTACCTTTTGCGGTGGCAACTAAAGAAGAAGTAGAACAAATTTTCAAATCGGCGCTGGCTGGTAACTCGGTTAGTCTGGAAGATGAGAAAAAATATAAAGCATTCACTTTGTTGTTCCTAGGCGGCGTGTACAAAAAGCTGGATTGGGCGATGCAGTACCATATCAACGCATCCCGCAACAATAACGGACAAGCTTTTGCGAAACTGGGTCCAGACACTGGATTTGACTCCATTAACGATAGCCTTGTAGCGAGCGCGCTTACTGGTCTGCTTTCCTCATTGGCTGTTGCTGATTCACTGCCTAGAACTATTCTTTATTCCTTGAATGCGCGCGACAATGAAATTCTCGCCTCTTTGATGGGTAGCTTCCAAGGCGACGGTATCCCAGGCAAAATTCAACTTGGCGCCGCTTGGTGGTTTAACGATACGAAAGACGGCATGGTTTCGCAGATGAAATCGCTCGGCAATTTCGGATTGCTTGGCCGTTTCGTTGGAATGCTTACCGACTCCAGAAGCTTCTTGTCGTACACAAGACATGAGTATTTCCGCAGAATTTTGTGCAACATGTTCGGTGAGTGGGTCGAAGCTGGCGAGTTCCCGAACGACGAGCAGCTGCTCAAGCAATTGGTTCAAGGCATTTCCTACAATAACGCGAAACAATATTTTGGATTTTAAATAGCAAAGAGGCTCCCCAAAGTAGAGTGATCTACTTTGGGGAGCCTTTGTTATGAGAGTGAGCTACCGTTCTCGTGACAGTAGTGTAGGTGCACGGAAAGTACACCAGTAATTCACCAGTAACTCACCGGTAGCTCACCAACAGCTCATTAGCAGCTCATCAGTAGCACTATCAGTGCCCTCCAGTAGCCCCGAAGTGACTCAATTGTAACCCACCGGTGTTCGGAGGGAACTACAGGGCGTTATTTCGGCGAAAATAGCCATTTTGGTAGCTTTAAGGGAACTATAGGATCTTATTCCTCCACATTGAGCATAAATTGGTTAATATCGCCAAAATAGCGGATCGTGGTTCCCTTTCATCTGTCAAATGGTGGAATATGACTGAAATAGAGGACCATAGTTCCTCTAACCTCACCAGCTCTCCTCACCGCTCGAGTCCACGCGCATTCTGCCCCTGCTCCCTCACAGTTCCCAGCCCGGATTACCGCTCGAACCCTCGTACTTTCTGCGCGGCTACCCCTCACACACTTCCGCATTTTCCCCAAACTTCCTCCGAGGCAGTAAAATAGGCAATACCAGGAATTCCTCCTGCTATTTCAGCTGCTAAACCTCACATTGCTCGAATTCTAAGCAATTAGAATTTCCATCTATCCGCCTCTAGCATGGCTCCTATGAAGAAATTAATATGACTTTTTCCATTTAAATGTAAATGGATAGGAAAGTCCAGGCCACGCTCACTCACTACTGGCTCAGCCGCATTAGCTTCCGGCATTCCAGCGGGGTTTGCGAGGTTACCTGCTTAAATACGCGGCCGAAATGCGCGACACTGTCGAAGCCGGATTGCTCAGCGATATGAATCACTTTCAGCTTCGTTTCCCTGAGAAGCCGCTGCGCTTCCCTGATCCGCACATTGTTCAAGTATTCAACGAACGAAAAGCCAGTCGTCTCTTTAAAAGAACGGCAAAAATAGCTGGGACTGATATAGAACGTCTCCGAAATGGAGGCAAGTGTCAGCCGAGTTCGATAATGCTCGTTGATGTGAGCAACAATCTCGAATATTTTGGGATTATGAGCTTGCGGGTGCTCTTGAACCGAACTGAGTTTATCCGTCAGCCGCGAACAGAAAATAAGCAGCTGCGTAAACAGCGCCCGGCTGTTTAATTGCCATCCGCCTAGCCCCTGCTGCTGTTCCCGAAGCAGTTGGAACAACAGGTTCTCCACTAGGGTTCGATTCGTACCGTTCAGAGAAAATACATGCTGCTTTTGCACAAAAGGGACAAGTAAATGCGCAGCCGCATCTTCACCGATGGAGCGAATCCACCTGTCATCGAAACTGAGCAAAATGCGTTCATGCGCCTCCGCATCGACATTACGCGTTTTGTGAAGCTGATTTTTATCGATAAAGACGAGGTCGCCTTCTTGAATGTAGTATGAGCGGTCTTGTATAAAGTAGTAGCGTTTACCACTCAGCAAATAGTAGATTTCATAATGATCATGGAAATGATTCACCTGCATGGAGAAAGGACGATCTCTGCGCAGTCTTTCAATTTCAAATTGGCTCACGAGGGACACCTCTTAATCAAATCAAATTTAAATGTATTGTTATTATAGCAAAATATGCAAGGATTGAAAGAGAATAGATAAGATTCGAATAGAAACGCAGCAAATATTGTATTAATCTTGAGATAAGAAAACTTATTTTCGAGAGGGGTATTATCGTATGAAAAAACGTTATGCAATCGTCGGCACCGGAGGACGGGCTGAATTTTTTTATGGCGCTATCGTAAGGGATTTCAAAGATACATCAGAGCTGGTCGCGATTTGCGATATTAATCAAACGAGAATGGACTTCACAAACGGTTTGCTGCAAAAAAAATACGAATATGAGGCGGTACCAACTTATAAAGCAGATCAATTCGAAGAGATGATCCGCACGGAAAAGCCTGATTATGTAATTGTAACCACAGTCGACCGTACACATCATACGTATATCATTAAAGCGATGGAGCTAGGTTGCGATGTCATTTCGGAGAAACCGATGACGGTGGATGAAGAGAAATGCCAAGAAATTCTCGACGCAATCAAACGGACAGGACGTCAGCTTCGCGTGACCTTCAATTACCGCTATGCACCGCACAATACGAAAATTCGCGAGTTAATTATGGATGGAACGATTGGCGACGTACATTCCGTGCATTTTGAATGGCTATTGAATACCGAGCATGGCGCAGACTATTTCCGCAGATGGCACCGCGATAAGCGCAATGGCGGCGGGCTGTTGGTGCACAAATCGACGCATCATTTTGACCTTGTGAATTTCTGGTTAGGGACGCGTCCTGATACGGTTTTTGCAATGGGCGGCTTGATGTTCTACGGGCGGGAAAACGCAGAAAAACGCGGAGAAACGAAGTTCTATCAACGCGCAACAGGGAATGAAAACGCGAAGGACGACCCTTTTGCCCTCCACTTGGATCGAAATGAGCACCTCAAGGGTTTATATTTAAATGCGGAGCATGAAGATGGGTACCAGCGTGATCAAAGCGTTTTCGGCGACGGCATTAATATTGAAGATACGATGGGCGTTATGGTCCGTTATAAAAATAAAGCCATTATGACGTATTCCCTGAATGCTTATATGCCATGGGAAGGCTTCAGCGTACAAATTAACGGCAGCAAGGGCCGTATTGAAATGAAAGTTGTTGAGAAATCGTACGTCAATTCCGGCGGCAAAAAAGAAGACGAAGGCGCTTTAAAAGAGAAAACGATTAAAGTGTTCCCAATGTTCGCTCCTCCGTACCAAGTTCAAATCGAGGAAGGCGTTGGCGGACATGGCGGCGGCGATCCTGTGCTGCTCCGCGATATTTTTGAAAAAGCGTCTGACGACCGCTTCCAAAGAGCGGCATCCCATGTTGACGGTGCAATGTCGATTCTTACGGGTATCGCGGGCAATATTTCACTCCGTACGGGACAACCGGTTGCTGTTGACAAACTAGTCACTTTTTAGCAGATGAGGGTGGAGGATCGTATGTGGAATCCAGATGCTATCATGGAGAATCTTTATCATTCCTATGAGCAAAAACGTCAGGCGCAGCAGGGGCAAGAGACTGCCGATCAGACCAGAGAGAGGCTTAAGCAAGGCCTAGCGGGCTCTTTGCAAATCGGGATGTTGGAGGAAGATGAGCTCCGTCCCGTTCTTCTCGAGCGGGTTGAGTGGGAAGATCATATTAGAGAGCGCATCGAGTTCGGTACGGTGCTGGGATTCCGCGTTCCAGCTTATGTCCTCATACCTAAAGGGAAAAAGGGACCGTCTGCCGCAGTGCTTGCTCTGCACGGGCATGGTTATGGCAGCAGGCAAATCTCAGGACTGCTGCCAGATGGCTCGGAAAACACTGGGGAACCGGATTCCCACGGCAATTATGCGCTGGAATTAGTGAGGCGCGGCTTCGTCGTCATGGTGCCGGAGGTTATCGGTTTCGGCGATCGCAGGTTGGTTGAGGATGTGAAGGATGGAAAAGTTGGCAACTCATCTTGCCAAGCGCTCGCTTCACATTTGCTGCTGTATGGCATATCGCTCGCGGGGCTTCGCGTCCAGGAAGCGCAGCGGGCCATTGACTATATGTTGTCCCGCGAGGATGTCGCCGCCCACAGTGTAGGCTGCTTTGGCTTCTCGGGAGGAGCACTGATCGCCTCTTATGCCGCAGCACTTGATGAACGTGTCAAAGCTACCGTGCTCTGCGCGTTCCCCAATACGTTCAAGGGCAGCATTATGCATGTTCGTCATTGCATTGATAACTACTTGCCAGGTGCTTTGGCGTATGCGGAATTGCCCGAATTAATGGGGCTAATTGCGCCTCGCCCGCTGTTTATTGCTTCAGGCAAGCAGGATCGCATATTCCCGGTTGCTACGGTGGAAGTTGCGATTCAGTATTTGCAGGATCAATACGCAGAAGCGGGTGCGGCTGAGAATCTGGGATTTCATTTGTACGAAGGCAAGCACGAAGTCAATGGGACCCAGGCATATCCTTGGCTTGTTGAAGTTATGGAAAAAGAGCTGTCCGGTCGTTAACCGGCGGCTCTTTTTGCTTTCTATCGGTTTCTATCTATGCTACCCTGTAGAAAGAGTTTACAAGGTGGTGGCATTCTTTGAAACGAATCTTAATTACTGGATATAAAGCATCTGAGCTGGGCATTTTTTCATTAAAACATCCGGGTATCCCGATTATCAAAAAAGCAGTTCAAAAAAGACTCGCCCCGCTGATTGAAGAAGGTCTAGAATGGGTCGTTGTCAGCGGCGGATGGGGCGTCGAGCTGTGGGCTGCCGAGGCGGTGCTTGATCTTCGAGCGAGCTCCTATCCAGATCTGAAGTTGGCTGTTATTACGCCTTTTTTGGAGCAGGAAGAGAAGTGGAGCGACGAGAAAAAAAATTGCTACACGAGCGTCATTACTCGGGCAAATTACGTAAATAGCATCACGAAAACGAAATATGAGGGACCCTGGCAGTTTAAGGAACGGGACAAGTTTCTGCTGCGCAATTCGGATGGCATTCTTCTCGTGTATGATGAGGATACGGAAGGGTCTCCTAAGTTCATGAAGCAGCAAGCTGTGCAGGTGGCGGTCCACCACGACTACCCGATCATCACGATCAATGCCAACGATCTGCAGAATGTCGCAGAAGATGAACAGGATAATCAGCACGGTGATCAGTGGGGGGATGCGGAACAGCCCGGTGATCGCACGGATTTTGAGGAGATATAGGAAGGGCTCTTTACATCATACCTCAGCCGTTCCCGGCAGCATACCGAGAAAAGCGCTTAATGAACTGCTAACGAATGCATCCTTGCGCGTAATGAATTCGGTTTTGATATAACGATAAGGCTGTGGAATCTCAAAAGTGCGAATTAAACCTTCCGCTTCATGCTTTTTCGTGACAGCTTTGGGCATGAGCGAAATCCCAAGCCCTGCGGACACACCGCCGATAATGGCTTCAAGCATGCCGAACTCCATCATCATCGGTTGTGTTTTGCCGATTGACTGCAGCCATTGTTCCAAAATCTCCCGATAGGAGCAACCCGTGCTAAAGACAAGTATGGGTTTCATTAAGGCCTCTGTGAGACTTGCTACGTTAGGGCCGGCAGCTACGACTAATTCTTCTTCAAAAGCCGTAATGGACTGCAAGTCAGGATGTGTGCAGGAACAGCCGATAAAAGCGCCATCCAGCTCGTAGTGAAGCACTTTCTCAATTAAATATTGGGAATGTCCTGTCCTCAAAGAGAGCTGGACATTGGAATGCTTTTCGTAGTAGAAGGCAAGCAGTTTGGGAAGCCTCACCGCAGCTGCCGTCTGTGTCGAGCCAATCATAAGCGGTCCGCTGGGTTCTGCGGAGGTAGATAGTGCAAGGACAGCTTCATCCAGCAAACCCACGATTTTATCAGCATACGTTAGCAACGTTTTTCCATTGGATGTTAATGACATGCCTCGATTATGCCGGAAAAAGAGGACCGTCTGCAGCTCTGACTCCAACTGCTGAATGCGAGCAGTAATATTGGACTGCACATAACCAAGGCGCCCAGCAGCTTTGGTAACGGAGCCTTCACGGGCAACCATTTGAAACACTCGTAGATCTGCGCTTTCCATCGTTATGAACCTCCTCTGTGTTGTGCATTTTGGTATCATTATTTGTGATATCAAATATCTATAGTAATCATTATACATAATTTCAAACCTCCTTTACAATGAGATCATCTTGTTGTAAAGGAGGTTTTTTTGGATGAACAAATATAAGTATATCGCACTAATTCTGGTCACAACCTTTGTCATGGGAGTTGCTTTTCCCGTTGGGAAGGTAGGGATGGCGTATGCGACGCCTTTCTTTTTGATGGGAATCCGCTTTGTTTTGGCAGGGGGAATATTGGCTGTTATCGTTTGGAAAAAGTCTCGTCCAGTTGGCTGGATGTGGGGCAAAGCGGCGTTAATCGGGCTGTTTCAATCTGCCGGCGTGATGGGCTGTGCCTATTACAGTATGAACTGGATCACCTCGGGTGAATCCTCAATTATTACATGCACGAACCCGCTGCTCGTTATCGTACTGGGTACTTTCTTGACGGGAGCAAAGTACCGCGGGCGCCAATGGATCGGCGTAGCCCTCGGTTTTATCGGTGTGCTCATTACCTTTGGACTTCAGATGAATTTCCAGGCGGGTATGCTGATTGGCTTTGCAGGTGCAATCTTTTTCGCTGCATCTACGCTGCTCATTAAGCGATGGGGAGTTGAGTTTGATATGACAGTGCTGGCAGCTTATCAAATGCTTGCAGGTGGGATTGCGCTTCTCCTTCTGAGTGCAGTGACTGAGCATCCGTATTTTACATTTACGTCTACGTCCGTAGCTGTGGTGCTTTGGCTTGTTATCTTGGGATCGATCGTTCAATTCTCCCTTTGGTTTTATTTGCTTCGCAGCGGAGACCCGGCCAAAACTAGCGCCTTCTTGTTTCTAGTTCCGGTGTTCGGGCTTCTCTCCAGTTGGCTGCTGCTTGGTGAAAAGGTCGCGTGGTATGTCGGTCTGGGCGGTGCTTTTATCTGTGTGGGTATCTTTTTGGTGAATTGGGAGGGGAAGGCACGCTCTGAGGGGCGTTTGGCGAGAGTACGATGATGGTGCTAAAACAAAAGCGGAACCGCACCTCGCATGGCCGGTTGGAGCCACATTACTTGGAATCCCCCCCACCCGGCACCGATAAGCATGTTCTACAGCGCGTTAAAGAGTGAAATTTGAGCCAATCCCGCAATAATCGCCGGAATTCCCACACCTCCATTACCCCGATGGAGGTGTTTTTGTCTTCCTTTTACCGCAGAAAAACAAAAATAAAAATAATTATTCAAAAACAAACAAAGATGTGATAAGATAAACCCATCAAAAACAAACACATACTCATGGGATGTAACAAGGAGACTTTGGGCCGCTGCTCGAAGATCCCTATAATTAGGAGGTACTTATGGTTGCGAATTTGTGGGAAGCAGAAAAGGCAAGTAACGTATCAAAAGGCGTAGAGGAATTGGTATACCGTTCCAACTTACTAGGGACAGATCGCGCAGTTGCTAACTGGGGCGGAGGCAATACTTCTTACAAAACAATCGAGAAGGATTTCCGCGGCCGTGACGTTGAAGTGATGTGGGTCAAAGGAAGCGGTTCCGACCTTGCGACGATGAAAGCAAAGAATTTCACAGGTCTTCGCATGGAAGATATTCGTCCTTTGTACGAAAGAGACGAAATGTCCGATGAAGAAATGGTCGCTTACCTTGTAAACTGCATGATCGACAGCAAGCACCCGCGTGCTTCGATTGAGACGCTTTTACATGCGTTCTTGCCTTTCAAACATGTGGATCACACGCATCCGGATGCGATTATCTCGCTATGCTGCGCTCATAACGGCCGTGAACTGGCGAAAGAAATTTATGGCGACCGTTTTGTATGGGTACCTTATGTACGTCCTGGTTTCACACTTTCCAAAATGATCGCTGAAGGCGTAAGAAACAACCCGAAAGCCGAGCTAGTGCTGATGGAGAAGCATGGTTTGGTTACATGGGGCGAAACATCCGAAGAGAGCTACCTCAAAACGCTTGCGATCATCAATGAAGCTGAAAGCTTTATCGAAGCGCGTGTCAATGAAGGTAACCTGTATGGCGGCTCCAAATACGAGTCTCTTTCCGATTCCGAGCGCAACGATATTTTGGCGCAAGTGCTGCCTATCGTTCGCGGTGCTGTAAGCCAAGAGAAGAAAATGATCCTTACAGTCGACAGCGCTGACGATGTATTGAAGTTCGTAAACAGCAAAGATGCAGCTGTACTATCCCAAGTAGGCGCAGCATGCCCGGATCACTTGGTTCATACAAAAATGAAGCCGCTGTACATCGACTGGAATCCGAACACCCGTGATGCGGTTTCCTTGACAGAGGCACTGCAAGCAGGCATCGCAGCATACAAAGAAGAGTACAAAGCCTACTTTGAGCGTAACAAAAATGAAGGCGACGTGATTTTCGAAACGGCTCCTCGCGTTATTTTGATTCCGGGAATCGGGATGATTAACACTGGCAAAAGCTGGGCAATGGCGCAAGTAAGCGGCGCGCTTTATCACCGTGCAATCTCCGTAATGAGAGGCGCAACAGCTCTTGGAACGTTCGTTTCCTTAAGCGAAAACGAGTCTTACAACGTGGAATACTGGCCACTTGAACTATATAAATTGACGCTTGCTCCTGCAGAAGCGGAATTCTCCCGCAAAATCGCTTTCATCACAGGCGGCGCAGGCGGAATCGGAAGCGTAACAGCTCGTCAATTCCTCAAAGACGGCGCGCACGTCGTGCTGGCAGACCTGAATCTTGAAGGTGCACAGAAATTAGCGGCTGAGCTGAACGAGCAATATGGCGAGAACAGAGCTATTGCCGTGAAAATGGACGTAACGAAGGAAGAAGAAGTGGAAGCCGCATATCGCGATTCGATTCTCAGCTACGGCGGTATTGACATTATCGTGAATAACGCGGGCCTTGCGACGTCGAGTCCTTTTGATGAAACTTCCCTCAAAGAGTGGAACTTGAACATGAACGTGCTCAGCACAGGATATTTCTTGGTAGCTAGAGAAGCGTTTAAAATTATGAAAAAACAAAACGTTGGCGGAAGCATGGTATTCGTTGGCTCCAAAAACTCCGTATTCGCAGGTAAAAATGCTTCTGCTTACTCAACAGCAAAAGCGGCTGAAATTCACTTGGCACGTTGTATCGCAGCCGAGGGCGGCGAGTACGGTATTCGCGTGAACTCCGTATTGCCGGATGCAATTCTGCAAGGTTCCGCGATCTGGAATTCCAACTGGCGCAATGAGCGCGCTGCTGCTTATGGCATTGAACCGGATCAACTGGAAGAGCACTACCGTAAGAGAACGACACTGCTTGTTAATATTTTCCCGAAAGACGTTGCGGAAGCTATCGTGTACTTCGCTTCTTCCAAAGCAGAGAAAACGACTGGCTGCATGCTCACAGTTGACGGCGGCGTTCCGGCTGCATTCACCCGCTAATCCGTTCCATATCCAAAAGGAGGCTATTATCCGATGAGCGATAAAGCATATGCGCTGTTTGAAGAACAGCAAGCAAATAGAGGTATTGATCTGGCTGCCGTAAAAGCCAAGCTGAAAGCCCTCAAAGTAGAAACTCCATCCTGGGGCTACGGGGATTCCGGGACTCGCTTCAAAGTGTTCAAGCAAAACGGCGTGCCGCGCAATCCTTTCGAGAAGTTCGAGGATGCAGCACAGGTTCATAAGCTGACGGGTGTATGCCCGTCGGTTGCGATCCATATTCCTTGGGATAAAGTGGACGATTATGCGAAGCTGAAGCAGCATGCGGCTGATCTAGGCGTTTCCATCGGAGCAGTGAACCCTAACCTTTTTCAAGAGGATGACTATATCTTCGGCAGCGTGACGAATTCGAACGCAGCGATTCGCCGCAAAGCGACGGATCACTTGCTGGAGTGTGTGGACATCGCCAAAACAGTGGGTTCTGACATTTTGAGCCTATGGTTCGCTGACGGTTCCAACTACCCGGGGCAAGTGGATATTCGTGCACGCAAAACTTGGATGTATGAAGCGCTCAAAGAAATGTACGACGCTATGACTCCAAGCATGCGCATGTTGATTGAATACAAGTTCTATGAGCCTGCCTTCTACCACACGGATTTGGCTGACTGGGGCATGGCGTTCAATATGGCCAACAAATTAGGTCCTCAAGCGGAAGTGCTTGTAGACACTGGCCACCACCCGCAAGGTACAAACATTGAGCATATCGTGACTTACTTATTAGATGAAAATAAACTCGGCGGCTTCCACTTCAACTCTCGCAAATATGGGGATGATGACTTAATTGTAGGATCCGTAAATCCTTACGAATTGTTCTTGATTTTCTACCAAATCCTTGATGCATCAAACGATAAAAACCCGCAAATTCGTCAAGCAGCAAACAATATTGCGTACATGATCGACCAAAGCCACAATATTGAGCGTAAAATTCCTGCGATGCTGCGTTCTGTGCTAAACGTTCAAACTCAGTACGCAAAAGCGCTGTTGATCAACCTGGACGAAGTAAAAGACGCTCAAGAGCGTCAAGACGTTCTTGGTGCGGAAGACGCGGTTCGTAAAGCTTTTGAATTCGACGTGACACCGCTGCTGCATGCGGTTCGTGAAGAAATCGGCGTACCTGTGGACCCGATGAAAGCTTACTTAGAAAGCGGCTACGACGAAAGCATTAATGTTCGCGGCAAAGGCGGTGCGAGCTGGTGAGTAAACCCTCAAGCGTTCTGGCCTTTGATTTGGGAGCAAGCAGCGGCAGAGCGATCGTCGGACGCCTTGATTCTGAAGCGGGCCAAGTGACGATCGAGGTAATTCACCGCTTTTCGAATGATCCGGTGAGGGTGGCGGGCCGCCTTCACTGGGACATTTTGAGATTGTTTCATGAATTGAAGCAAGGTATTTTACAGACAAAGCATTTGGGCTATACGGATATCGAAAGTTTGGCCATCGATTCCTGGGCGGTAGATTTCGGTCTTCTCTCCAAGAATGGCGAGTTGCTTGGGAATCCATACCATTATCGCGATCACCAGACCGACCATGTCATGGAGAAAGTGTTCGCAACCGTAGGTCGCGAAAAGCTTTATGCCAAAACGGGACTACAATTTCTGCAATTCAACTCCATTTTTCAATTGGCTGCGATCAAAGAGCGAAATCCGGAACTGCTTGAGCGTGCTGAAACGCTTTTGATGATTCCTGATTTGCTCCGCTACTTCTTAACTGGCGAGAAACATAGCGAGTACACGAACTCTACGACGACACAGCTCTTGAATGCGACAACAAAGACGTGGGATGCAGACCTTCTGGAACAGCTGGATCTTCCAGGCGATTTGTTACTGGAGCCGGTTCCTTCGGGCACACGTCTAGGCTCATTAACCCAAGACATCTGCGAGGAGCTTGATGTTGCTTCCATCCCTGTCATAGCCGTTGGCGAGCATGATACGGCTTCTGCCGTTGTTGCGGTTCCTGCGCTAGACGATGACTTTGCTTTTTTAAGCTGCGGCACTTGGTCTTTATTGGGCACTGAAACGATGGAGCCAGTCCTAACCGAAAAGGCTTTAGCGTGGAACTTCACGAACGAAGGCGGCGTGTATGGCACGAACCGTTTACTGAAGAACATTATGGGCTTGTGGTTGATCCAAGAGTGCAAACGGACGTGGGATAAGGAAGGCAAAAACCTCAGTTTTGCCGCTCTTGTCAAGCTTGCTGAACAGGCGAAGCCGTTCCAATCGTTCATCGATCCGGATGACGATATGTTCCTGAATCCTCAGCATATGCCGAAGCAAATTCAGCAGTATTGCCGGGAAACGCAGCAGACGGAGCCGCAGTCTGAAGGTGAGATCGTACGTTGTATTTTGGAAAGCTTAGCTCTCAAATACCGGTTTGTCCTGGAGCGGACCGAACAGCTCACGGGGAAAACGTACCCTGGACTTCATATCGTTGGCGGCGGCATTCAAAATGAGCTGCTCTGTCAATTTACTGCGAGTGCTACAGGGCGCGAGGTTTGGGCAGGTCCTGTCGAGGGTAGTGCCTTAGGAAACCTTGTAGTACAATGGATAGCATTAGGGTATATCGCGAATTTACGCGAAGCCAGGAAGCTGATTCGGAATTCGTTCCCGGTCAAAACGTACATCCCCGAGGATGGCGCGGGTTGGCAGGAGGCGTATGCAACATTTTGTCAGGTGGCGTCCCGATCGAGGATGAAATGAGGGAAGACGATGCTGGTAGCGGAAAGATGGCAGAGAATCGTTCAGTTAGTTAATGAAAGAGGAAGCATTCGCGTGACGGAGCTCAGCGAGCTGTGTCAAGTAACGGAAGAAACGATTCGAAGAGATTTGGATCGGTTGGAAAGCGAAGGCAAGCTGATGCGCAGCCATGGCGGAGCCGTTAGCGTGAAGGAAGCGCAGTCGGAAGTCCCTTTCCTGGAAAGGGAAACGGCGCATGCCGATTTCAAAAACAGTATTGCGAAGGAAGCGGTATCGCATATTCGTGAGGGTGACAGAATCATTTTGGACGCGAGTACAACGGCTTGGTATATGGCCAGATTGATTCCGGATATGCCTCTGACCATCCTGACGAATTCGATGAAAGTTGCCCTTGAGGTTAGCGGCAAAGAGAAGATCCAAGTGATCTCAACCGGAGGACTTCTCTCGCCTAAATCGTTGTCCTATGTAGGACCACTGGCGGAGAGATCGCTGGACATGTACCACGTTCATAAGCTTTTCCTCTCCTGCAAAGGGGTTCATATTCAGCGCGGCATCAGCGAGTCGAACGAGCTTCAAGCGCTTATTAAGCGCAAAATGATCTCGATTGCCGACGAAACGTACCTGCTGGCCGATCATAGCAAATTCGGTATGCAATCTTTAACGCAAGTGGCGGCTTGGCCCGAAATTAAGCATGTCATTACAGACGGACAAACGAATAAGGAAGACGTGGACCGGATTCGTGAAAAAGGTGTGCACGTCATTCAATTAGATAAAGAGTAATCGACATTGTTCCTTCCATCACCAGTATGTTCTCTCGTACTGAGGATGGTTTTTTATATAGCCAAATGCCTCTGTGGAGGGAACGATTCAGGAAGGGAGTTAGCTGCAACATGAAAGTATCGATGTTCATTACGTGCCTCAGCGATCTGGTATATCCCAAGGTTGGCGAGTCTATCGTTCATTTACTTGCAAAATACGGAGTCAAGCTGGACTTCCCGGCGAAACAAACGTGCTGCGGCCAGCCCGCCTTTAATAGCGGTTATTGGGATGAGGCACGGGGCTCCGCTTTGACTCTGCTGGAAGCTTTTGAAGACAGCGATTTTGTCATTTCGCCTTCGGGTTCCTGTACAAGTATGATTCATCATTATTATCCGAAGCTCTTTGAAAATGATCCTACTAATTTAGCTCGAGCCAATCGTCTCGTAGAGAAGACCTATGAATTCACACAGTTCCTCGTACAAGTGTTAGGGGTCACAGATGTGGGAGCTGTATTCCCGCACAAAGTGACTTACCATCCTTCCTGCCACGGCAGCAGGCTTTTGGGCGTTAAAGCTGAACCGATGCAGCTGATGCAAAATGTTCGGGGCATGGAACTGCTGCCGCTTCCTCATGCAGAGGATTGCTGCGGGTTTGGCGGTACTTTTGCGGTGAAAATGTGCGATATTTCCGGTGCGATGGTTTCGGAGAAATCCGACCACGTGCTCGAGACGGAAGCCGAAGTGCTCGTTGGACTTGACATGGGCTGTTTAATGAATATTGCCGGTAATTTGTCCTACCGTGGGAAACCTGTGAAGGTGATGCATCTGGCGGAATTATTGGCTGAGGGAGTGAAACTTGCCCATGAGCGAGCATAAACCAAGCGGTACGGTGAAGGATCGATCCAAGATCGCGCTGAACAACGACTTCCTGCGCAATGCGGTGAAATTCACAACGGAGCGCCTGAAGAACGGGAAGCTGGCTGCGACCGCCGAGCATGGCAATTGGGAAGAGTGGCGTGAACGCGGACGAGAAATTCGGCTGCATACGATTGCGCACCTCGACTATTATCTTGGCAAATTTGTTGAAAATGCAAGGGCGCAAGGGGTGCACGTTCATTTCGCAGCTGATGCGGCTGATGCTGTCCGCTTGACGATGCAGATTGCCGAGCACAAAAAAGCGAAGAGCGTCGTGAAGTCCAAGTCGATGGTGTCCGAGGAACTGCATATTAACCATGCGCTGGAGCAAATCGGAGTCGAGGCAATTGAGACGGATCTCGGTGAATATATCATTCAACTTGCCGGCGAAACGCCTTCGCATATCATTATTCCGGCGATTCACAAAAACCGGTATCAGATCGCAGATCTTCTCTCCGAGGACGCAGGGGAAAAATTAGAGCCGGATACCGGGATTTTGGCCGGGTATGTGCGCAGGAAGCTGCGCGAGAAATTCCTTGAAGCCGACATTGGGATGACGGGCTGTAATTTTGCCATAGCTGAAACAGGCTCAATGGTGCTTTTTGAAAATGAAGGAAATGCGCGGATGGTAAGCACCATCCCTAAGACACAGATTACGTATATGGGGATGGAACGTATTATTCCTACATTGGATGATCTCGAAGTCATGGCGACATTGCTGCCTCGTTCCGCTACCGGACAGAAGCTGACCGTGTACATGTCCGTCATTTCCGGTCCGCAGCGCAAACAGGACGGCGACGGCCCTGAGGAGATGCACATCATCATCCTCGATAACGGGCGCTCCCTGCAGCTCGGCGATCCAGAGTTCCAGGAATTGCTGAATTGCATTCGCTGCGGTGCTTGCTTGAACGCCTGTCCGGTGTACCGCCATATTGGCGGTCATGCCTACGGAGGCGTGTATAGCGGACCGATTGGCGCCGTGTTGACGCCGGCTTTGAACAAAAATGTCGACCAGTGGGACGACATCGCGAACGCCTCCAGCCTCTGCGGGGCTTGCTATGAGGCGTGCCCGGTGAAAATTCCGCTGCATGATATGCTTGTATACCTTCGCCAACGCAAAGTAGAGCGCGGATCGACGGATTTTGCCGAGAAAATGGGCATGAAGGGCTTTAATTTCCTTATGTCGGATGCGAAGCGTGTGAAGGCGCTTATTAAGCTTGGTCGCGTCGGGCAGAAGCTGCTCGTTCGAGACGGTCATATTAAAGCGCGGATCGGGCCTCTCAAAGGCTGGAATTCGTATCGTTACGCGCCGAGCATGGCGAAGAAGACGTTCCGTGAATCGTGGAAAGACATCGAACAGGAGCTAGAGGGTACCTTCCCTGAGCTTGACGCTGTTATGAAAGCGCGCATGGAGAAGCTCGTGGCGGATCGCAATAACGGCGGGGGAGGACATCATCATGGCTAAATCAGATGCCGCATTTCTTAAGCAACTGCATGAGGAAGCCCTGAAGAAGCAAGAGGCTTTCTTCGCAAATATTTCGACACGCCTAGGCAGAGCGAAGCCACTGCAGACTGCCCCAGCGCACCCGATGAAGGGTGCTCCTGAATTTTGGGAGGGAGTTGACCTCCCGCTAGAGGAGCGTATTCAGCTGTTCATGACGAACTGGCAGAAAGCGGGCGGACACACCAAGCGCCTGTCAGGCATGGCGGAAGCGGAAGCTTTTATTGCTGATTTTATCGTAAAAACGCAGGCAAAACACCTGATCATGCAGGATCAGGCGGAGCTGGAGACGCTGCGTTCGAGCTTGGCTGCTCAGACAGACACAAACATCACGGTGTGGAACGCGGAGGGGGCATCCCCTAAGGCCAAGGACGAGCTAGTCGCGAAAGCGGCCGGCGCAGATATTGGCATCGTGGCTGTCGAGCATGCCGTGGCTTACACCGGCTCGCTGGTGGTCACTTCAGATGCAACGAGAGGGCGGAGCGTCAGCTTGCTGCCGACGACGTTCATCGCGATTATCCCCGTGGAGCGTCTCCGGACGAAGCTGGGCGAGGTTCTGCGGCCTTTCGACGAGCTTGCCTTAGGTGAGCGGCCGGCAGGCATCCATTTCATCTCCGGTCCGAGCCGGTCGGCGGATATCGAGAACGATTTGACCATTGGCGTGCATGGTCCCGGTATCGTTTATGCATTGATTATTGAATAACTTACGAATAATGGACATGTTCGCTTATGAAAGGGAATTATGATCCTCTATTTTCCTGAAATCAGCCTAGTTGGCATAAATAGCGGCCTGTAGTTCCCATCGCACCCAAGTAAGTCTGGAGATCGGGGGCTTTCGTAGCTATTGACGCCAAAAGCCAAGGAGCTAAGCGCATTCAAGCCGCTTAGCTCCTTTTTCATGTTTTTTTATTTGTTAACGAACGTACCATTCTCCCGACACCCAGTCGGTCGACTTCCATCGCAGAACATCTGGATTAGCCAGATGCATAATCTCCTTTAGGAAAGCCAGCTGTTCCAGCTCAGTCATGGGTTTAAAGCTCTTGGCGATGGATAAATTCTTTTCGAGCTGCTCCATCGATTCCATGCCCACAATCGATGTAGAGATCGGCAGGGAGAACGTGTATTGAAGCGCCTTCTCGTACCAGGGGGCAAGTTTGCCAAGCGCCATCACTTTCATGCCGATAACGGCGATGCCTTTCTCATTAGCCTTGGGCAGAAACTCATGCGCGAAGCTGTACACGAGGTGGTCAGCAGCCGAGAGCGCAACGAGCGCGCTGTCAAACGGGTACCGGTCGATGGCTTCCAATTGAACACGAGGATTCGTGTGTCCGCTAATGGAGATATGCTTGATCATGCCTTGTTCTTTGGCTTCAATCAGCGCTTCTAGAGCACCGCCTTTGGCAAAGCATTTATCCAGCTCTTCCATCGTCATAATGTTGTGCAGGCGCCATTCTTCCACATGATCCGTTTGCAGCCGTTTCAGGCTCTCTTCCAGAAGCTTCAATGAACCGTCTCTCGTACGGTCATTCGTTTTAGTCGCAATCCAGACATCCTTCCTGCGGCCGTGCAGCGTTAACGCTTTGCCGAGCCTTTCTTCCGACTGGCCTTTTGAATAGCTCGGCGCCGTATCAAAATATGTAATCCCTTCGTCAATCGCGCGATTTACGATCGCAATTGCTTCTTCTTCCGTGCAGTTGTGCTCGTCTACGATTCGCTGTGCGCCAAAGCTAAGCAGAGGAAATTGCTGCCCGGTCCGGCCAAACATACGTTTCTCCATGTTCATCGCTCCTTATGTATGAAGACTGCTTACTTCATTTCTAGCGTTTCCTAAAAGGCTGCCAGATCATACCATCGTCACTCTAAAATACTGATATCGATTTTAGCAGGAATTGTTTCTCCTTAAGTATAAATTAGGAAAGAGGGGGACGCCATATTTCGTCATCATTTCTTATCATTCACAAAAAATACATGACTATAGACCTATTTTTCCGGTGAAAAAGATTGTAATTTATAACATAAAAACCTATCATTATGTACATAGAAGGTTTTTTTTGTCGAATTATGGTGAGTGTCATACTTGGCTTCATTTATTAGAGAAAAGGGGTGCCTTGATTATGGAGAAATCATCACTAATTGGAATTGTTTTAGCGCTTATATCGATTGGTGTGGGTATGGTATTGAAAGGGGCAAGTTTGGTAGCGCTATTAAATCCTGCAGCTGCGCTCATTATTTTCGGTGGAACCGCATCAGCCCTATTTATTGCTTTTTCATTAGAAGAAATAAAGAAGATTCCGACCTTATTAAAAATTATTTTTACCGAACAGAAATTAATGCCTAAAAAGGAACTGATCAATACGTTTATCGAATGGGTATCTATCACACGGCGCGAAGGCTTGCTTTCTCTTGAAAAACAAGCCGAAGAGTTATCGGACCCTTTTATGAAAAGCGGAATGCGTCTCATTATTGACGGAAATGATCCTGATTTCGTGCGCGACGTCCTGCTTGAAGATATTGCCGAAATGGAAGCGAGACATAAGAAATATGCGGGTATTTTCACGCAAGCCGGTACATATGCACCGACACTCGGTGTGCTTGGCGCCGTTGTAGGTTTGATTGCCGCCCTAGGTAATTTGAGTGAAGTAGAGAAATTGGGGCATCTGATTTCGGCTGCCTTCGTTGCTACAATGTTCGGAATTTTTCTGGGTTATGTTATTTTTCACCCCTTTGCTAACAAGCTGAAGCAGAAGTCCAAGAAGGAAGTTGAGATTAAACTCATGGTGGTTGAAGGCTTGTTGTCTATTCAATCCGGCGTCTCTGCAAACTCTGTGAAGCAAAAAATGATGATCTTCGTGGCCAACAGCGATCGCGCGGCCTATGACGAAGAAGAGAAAGGGGCCGCTCCTCAGTGAGTAAAAAGAAGAGGCATGAGGACCATGAAGAACACGTTGATGAATCCTGGCTCATTCCCTATGCGGATTTGCTTACTTTGCTGCTAGCTCTTTTTATCATTCTGTTTGCGTCCAGTCAGTTGGATTCGAAAAAATACGATTCGATTATGCGCTCCTTGAACAATGCGTTCACGGGCGGGGAAGCACCCTTCGCGGTGTCCAATTTGATCCCCATTGAAGATGCGGCGAACTCCACCAAGAACAATAACAAGAACCAGAATCCAGAAGCAAAAGACCAGAGTAAAACGGATAGCCAACTAGCCGCCAAGCTGCAAAAGGAAGAAAAGGATCTGGAAGAATTGAAGAAAAGCATGGATGCTTTCATCAAAGAAAATCAATTGAATGAGCAATTAACAACCAAGCTGGATAACGAGAAATTAACGATTACGATCAGTGATCGCGCGCTGTTTGATTCCGGCTCGGCGACGATTAAGCAAGACTCACAAAAGCTGGCTGTTTCTATGGCCGGCATGCTGTCGAACTACCCGGGGTACCAGGTTGAGGTGGGAGGACATACGGATAATATCCCGATACACCGGACTGATTTTGAGACTAACTGGGATTTAAGCGCCAAGCGAGCCGTCAATTTCATGAAAATCCTGCTGAATAACGGTAAAATCGACCCGTCCTCTTACTCGTCAGTCGGATACGGGGAGTACCGGCCGATTGCATCGAATGATACGACAGACGGCAGGGCCAAAAACCGCCGGGTTGAAGTAAGCATCTTACGCAACATTAAAGCGACCGATGAGATTGCAAAATAAGTTCATACGGGAGAAAAGGTCAAGGCCCGAGGGTTCTTGGCCTTTATTATTGGTGTATGGACCATGGACTATCATAATGCTGTAGAGCAGGCTTATCTGTGAGGCTAACGTGCGCGTATCCAACACAGCCAATAATCCGAAGGGGTAGAGGGGAAGATAAAAGCAATCAACCTGAAAAGGAGCATAGCGCTTGGATTCTACCTATGAGCATACATTTATCCCGTTAACGACCGTTTCGAGCGGCGAAGGCAAAGAAGTGAACATTGACATTTATTGCTATTGCATTCAATTCGTCAATATATGTTTGATTGGCAATCCAACTAGTAAGACGAAGACTTGGTTTCTCGTTGACGCCGGTATGCCGCATTCCGCGGACAATATTATTCGGCTGGCGGAAGATCATTTTGGCGCACAGACGAAGCCGGAGGGGATTATTTTGACCCATGGGCATTTTGATCACGTTGGTGCGATTGAGGAACTGTTGGAGCATTGGCAAGTGCCTGTGTATGCACATGAATTGGAAATCCCGTATCTTACGGGAAAAGCCAATTATCCCGAAGGGGATGCAACGGTAAACGGCGGCCTTATTAGTGAACTTTCTCCGCTATTTCCGAATCATGGCATCAACATTGCGAATCATGTGAAGATGCTGCCTGCTGACGGATCCGTCCCAGGACTGCCTGAATGGAAGTGGCTTCACACGCCGGGACATACACCAGGGCATATTTCCCTTTTTCGTGAAAAAGACCGCTCACTGATTGTCGGTGATGCTTTTGTTACAGTGAAGCAGGAATCACTCTACCGCGTGATCCTTCAAACGCAGGAAATCAGCGGACCTCCGAAGTATTCTACGACGGAATGGGAAGCGGCAGCGGAATCTGTAAAAAAGCTGAACGATCTTCGTCCCAGCTTAGCTGTTACCGGTCATGGAACTCCGATGCGCGGGGAAGAATTGACGAGTCAATTGGCGTATTTGGTTGATAATTTCGAAAAGGTTGCGCAGCCGGAGGAGGGCCGATTTGTGCATTAAAGATGCTGGTCTGCGTGGGGCGACACAGTAGTGATTCAGCAACGGTACGCCAATGAGCTGGGGACGAGCAGTGATCCGGCAGCGGCAGAGGCACAGCAAGCGAACTAGCAGTCGCAATGAGCAACAGAGGGAGGGAACTACAGGGCGCTATTCCCGCGAAATCAACATAGAAATGCCAAATAGAGGACCAGGGTTCCCACTCGAAACAGAAATCAGTCAATTTTGCCAAAATAGAGCCTTTTAGTTCCGCCATCGGGGTACAGAGCACGAAAAAGGACCTAAGGGAAATCCATTAGGTCCTTTTTCGATTACCCTATAATGACAGGCTCTTTTTTCTCCTTCGTTTCTTGAGGAGTAGTTTTTGTATTGGAGTCAGCTGCTTCATCCTGCATATTCTCAGCAAGTTCTTCCTCTGTATGCTCATTCCAGATTCGTCCGCCACTTACAGCTGCATCAGCACCAGCACCTCCGGCAGCACGGACAGCCCCGACAGCCCTATCAACACCGCCGCGAGAAATATCATGATTATCGCTGCTATCACCAACAGCACTTTCTGCAATTGAATCAGCAGCAATAGCAGCAGATTCACGAGAATTTACGCTTGTATCACCGATCTGAAATTTGCTGATCTCCGCAAATAACTGCTCAGCTAAGGCAAGAATGTCATCCGATTCTTCGGCAATGCGGCGGATGGAGGCATCCTGCTCAGTGGATGTTGAGTTGACCTCTTCAACGCCGGCGGCTGTTTCCTGGGCAATCGCCGCTACGAACTGAACAGAATTAACAAGTGTATCGTTCTTGGAGCGCGCTTGTTCGATTTTTAGATGAATGTGCTCGATCTGTTCCTTGATGCCATTCATAGAGTGTTCGATGCTCTCGAAGGAGCTGAGCGTGTCCGTTACACGATGATTCTGTGTATTCGCAGAATCCCTTGCCTCCAACAGCGAGCTTTGCAGCTCTTGGATTTGCTTTTGCAGCGCCTGCGTAATGCCGCTGATCGTCTTGGACGAGTCGTTCGTTTGCTGCGACAGCTGACGAACCTCATCCGCGATCACGGAGAAGCCGCGGCCGTGCACGCCGGCCCTTGCCGCTTCAATCGCGGCATTCAAGGCCAGTACGTTCGTTTGCGTCGATATCTCCGTGATCGAACGTGTGATGGCGCCAATCTGATTCGAGCTGGCGGCTAGAGTCTGCATAGCTGCATCCACTTTGTGCAGCACAGCCTGAGACTGTTCGGACGAGGCTTTTAACGCCCTGACAAAACCTGTCCCTTGCAGTGTGCCTGCTGCGGCCTCATCACTTGCGCGAATCATTTCGTGCGTGTAGGCGGTAATGTCGCGAATTTCTGCTTCAAGCTCTGCGATGATGAGGGAGCTGGACTCGGTTTTCATGGCTTGCTCATCTGCGCCATTCGAAATTTCATTGATCGCTTTCAGGATATCCGTGTTGGCGGTCGCCGTGAGCTGAGAGAATCGATGAAATTCATGCGAGTGTTCACTTAAGGAAGAAGCGATCTGCTTCGTAGTATGAAGCATAAGCCGAACCTGCAGGATCATATGATCGAAGCTTTGACTGAGCTGACCGAGCTCATCCTTAGAGGTTGCATTAATGGTTTGGGTTAAATCCCCGGCGGCGATTAGAGAAACAGCCTTTTGCAGTCTCTGAATCGGACGGACGAAAGAGCGGATAAGGAAGAAAGCGATCAAGACGGTAATGACAAGCACGAGAACGGATGCGTACATCATAACCAGACTAGTACTGTCCAGGGCTTTCGTGGAGGAAAGGATCGCCTGATCCGCAGACTCGGTGTAGGTTACATAAAACTTATCGACGAGATCGAAGATGGTCGTTTTCAGATCTTGCGATTCATTATATAAATACATCAGATTTATTTCTAAATCTTTTGTGCTCGTTCCGTTATTGACCTGAATCATTTTTGCAGCAGAATCAAAATTATTTATGTAGTCTACGGAGGCTTGTATCAATTGGCTGCGCCACTTTTGCTGATCGGGTGTAGCGGCGGTATCGCCTATTTTTTTAACATAATCGTTAAAAGGTTGACGCTTTGCATTGTATTTAAATATGTATTCGGGTTTCTTCGAGATCTCGAGCCCTGACGCAATGATGTTCATGTCTTGAACCATTTCCTTAAATTCAAGTGCCATTACTTTGAGCGCGACCTTGTCATTTTGATCGTTTAGATGTTGTTTGATTTGACTGACCTGGTGGAGATTGAAAAAGGCAACAGCTAGAAAAATTAGCAGCACTCCACTGAAGCTAACGATTAATTTGGAACGCATGGTCATATTGAAAACGAATAACCTACTCACACTCATCCCTCCATAAATAGACAAGATCTGATTTTTTTCTTGTTTCTACTTATTAATATAGGATGCTTCTATTAACTAAAGCGTCGAATTGTGTAAATAACATGTAAAATTAACCATACACATCTACCAAAAGGCCTATAAAAAAAGTTTTACATTACGTTTACGTTTCTTGGGTTTGGAATTTACATTCGATTGTTACGATGTATTTGTAAGTTAGTTGCGAGGGACAAACAAGGAAATCGAAACTAACCAGATCAGCAACATAAAATAAAAGGAGGACATGCTGACTATGTTCAAGTTCATGTCGAAAAAAGGGATTACATTTACACTTTCCGCGGTATTAATGATGGGGTCATTGGTTGGATGCGGAGCTAAAACAGAAACAAATAGCGCTTCTCCAACACCTGCTGCAAGCACAGCTGCAACTGCGTCGGCAAAGCCTTCCGATACGCCTAAGACAGAACTTACTGGTACAATCACAGCTTCCGGTTCAAGCGCACTTCTTCCATTAGTTAAGCAAGCAGCAACAGAGTTTATGGAAAAGAACCCGAAAGTAACGATCAACGTTACAGCAGGCGGTTCAGGCACAGGAATTAAAAACGTAGCTGATGGCACTTCCGATATCGGTAACTCCGACGTTGAGCCAGCCGCTGAATTTAAAGATAAAGGTCTTGTTGACCACCAAGTTGCAATTGCTCCATTCGCATTTATCGTAAATAAAGATGTAAAAGTTGATAATGTAACGAAACAACAAGCAGCTGATATTTACATGGGTAAAATCACAAACTGGAAAGAAGTTGGCGGTAACGATGCAAAAATCGTGCTTGTACACCGTCCAGACAGCTCCGGTTCCCGTACACTTGTGAAAAACATCATTCTTGATGGCAAAGATTTCACAAAAGACGGAATCACGCAAGAAAACAGTGGTGCTATGAAAACGGCTGTAGTTGGTCAATCCAGCTCCATTGGTTATGTAGATACTCCTTACATCGATGATACAGTAAAAGCTTTGAAAATTGACGGTGTGGCGTTCTCCGAAGAAAACATCAAAAACGGTTCTTACAAATTGTACGGTGTTGAGCACATGTACACAAAAGGTGAAGCGAAAGATCCAGCTAAAGCTTTCATCGAGTATATCTCCAGCAAAGAATTCCAAGGTAAACAAGTTCGTGACCTGAAATTCTTGCCTGCTGATCTGCTTAAAAAATAATGGGTTCATCCATCGAGAGCGTCCGCAACATGCGGGCGCTCTTTGTGCTGATTTGAGTCACATTCCGATAAACTTTTACATTCCCTTTACAATTCATTAACGATCCAATGACATTCATGTCCTATCATAAATGTATGCATGTTAGGGCATGTGGTATTAAATAAAGGGGGATTAACCCAGTGAATTCCGTAGCAGACAAACTATCAAGTGCGAGCTCAGACACAGACAACAAAAGTCGTCCAATTGTTTCTAAATGGACCCAAGGACAACATAGACAAGACAGCATCATGAGATGGGTGTTTGTCGGTAGTGCTGCTCTTGTTTCAGCAATTATTTTCTCCATCATTGTATTCGTCGGTATGCAAGGGTTAAAAACTTTTCAGGGAGTAAGTCCTTTGGAGTTTTTCTTCTCAACGGACTGGACGCCAGGCTCAAATAAATTCGGAGCGTTTCCTTTTCTATACAGCACTCTGCTTATGACGCTCGTTTCGGTAGTTTTCTCTGTACCGCTAGCATTGTCCGGGGCGTTGTTCATGGCCAAAATTGCACCCAAATGGATGCGCGAAATCATGCGTCCTGCCACTGACTTGTTCGTAGGGATTCCTTCGGTCGTTTACGGTCTGATCGGGATGACGGTCATTGTTCCAGCCTTAGGTAAATTAACCGGCGATGTCGCTTACGGCATTCTGCCTGCCTCTATCATACTAGCGATTATGATTCTACCGACTATTCTCTCCATTTCGGAGGATGCTATCCGCGCTCTTCCGAGCCGGCTGGAAGAAGCCTCTCTGGCACTCGGAGCTACACGCTGGCAAACGATGTGGCGGGTATTGCTGCCGGCAGCTAGGCCGGGTATTTTAACGGCGATTATTCTAGGTATGGGCCGCGCGATTGGTGAAACCATGGCTGTGTTTATGGTTATCGGGAACTCGCCGCAAATGCCGAAATCCTTGCTGGATTCCACAACGGTATTAACAACGGCTATCGTGAAGGACATGGGAAATACAAGCTACGGATCAACTTGGAACAATGCCTTGTATTTGATGGCGCTGCTTTTACTTGTGATCTCCTTATCCTTAATCATCATTATTCGTATCGTTGCAAAAAGGAGTGAAGTGAAATGACAAGTAAAACGACGGATCGTCTTGCTACGGTTTATTTCTGGGCATCGGGTATTGTGATTATCGGTATCTTGGCTTGGTTTCTCATCCGTATTTTGGGGGATGGGATTCCACATTTGTCCTGGCATTTCATCTTCGGTAAACCGGAGGAGATCAAAGCTGGCGGTGGTGTAGGACCACAGTTATTCAACTCTTTCTATGTCTTGATCTTGTCTTTATTGATCTCCATTCCAATTGGTTTATTTTCAGGCATATACTTAGCTATTTACGCGCAAAAGAATTGGTTTACGGACCTTGTCCGTATTTCTGTTGAGGCTTTGTCATCTGTACCTTCCATCGTTTTTGGTTTATTTGGATTCTTGCTTTTTGCCAATTTGCTTGGGTTGAAGTTCTCCATTCTCGGCGGCGCGGCGACGGTAGCCCTGCTGAATTTGCCGGTAATGGTGAGGGTAACGGAAGAATCGATTCGTACGGTTCCGGATTCTTATTGGGAAGCAAGCTTAGCGCTTGGTTCAACGAAGTGGCAGGCGATCCGCAAAGTTCTGATTCCTGCGGCGCTGCCTAGCTTGATTACGGGGATCACGCTGATTGCAGGACGTGCATTGGGTGAATCCGCTATTCTTATTTACACAGCAGGCTTATCGGTTTCCCGATTCTTCCCGGATTTCAACCCAATGAACATGGGAGAGACATTATCCGTTCATCTCTGGTATGTAGGTGCTGAAGCGCTCGTTCCGGATGCCAAGGATATTGCCAAGGGAAGTGCCGCGCTGCTCTTGATCGTCGTACTTATCTTTAACCTTCTAGTCAGCATACCAAGCCGAATCTTACAAAAAAGACTTTCCGGGGGGAAATAACGATGGCGATCGCGACCATGACAAAGATCAAAGCAGATAAATTGAACTTATTTTACGGAGAAAATCACGCACTTCACGATATCGACTTGACGATTGAAAAAGGAAGCATCGCAGCGTTGATTGGACCTTCAGGCTGCGGAAAATCAACGTTCTTGCGTACTTTGAACCGCATGAATGATTTAATAGACGGCGTTCGAATTACGGGAAATGTAGCTGTAGACGGCCATAATATTTACGGTTCTGATTCTGATGTTGTTTCTTTGCGTAAAAGAGTGGGCATGGTGTTTCAACGCCCAAATCCATTTCCAATGAGCATCTATGACAATATTGCTTACGGCCCGCGTATTCACGGTATCAAGAAGAAAGCCTTGCTCGATGAAATCGTGGAACGCAGCCTTGTACAAGCCGCGCTGTGGGATGAAGTGAAGGATCGCTTGAACAAATCCGCGCTAGGTTTGTCGGGCGGACAGCAGCAGCGGTTATGTATCGCCCGTTTACTTGCGGTTGAACCGGATGTATTGCTGATGGATGAACCTACTTCTGCATTAGACCCGATTTCAACACTGAAGGTTGAAGAATTGACTCAGACTCTTAAAGATAAATACACGATTATTATCGTAACTCACAACATGCAGCAGGCAGCCAGGATTTCCGATATGACATCCTTTTTCTTAAACGGGTACTTAGTCGAAACCGACAAAACAGATAAAATCTTTACGAATCCGAACGATCAGCGTACTGAAGATTACATTACGGGAAGATTCGGCTAACTACTACTGGAAGGGGCAACGTACATGGACGCAAGACCCGGGTTTCACCAATCATTAACTTTATTGCAAACAGAATTACTGGAGATGGGGGAAAACGTCAAGGAATTGATTCTTAAGTCCGTTGATTCCCTGGCAACGCTCAATGAGAAGGCTGCACAGCAAGTAATTAAAAATGACGATCAGATCGATGATTATTTAACCAGAATCGATGAGCTGTCGCTGCGTCTCATTGCGCTGCAGCAGCCTATGGCAAGCGATTTGCGAATTATCGGCACAGCACTCAAAATCGCCACGGATTTGGAGCGCATCGCCGACCATGCGGTGGACATCGCCAAAATCACGATCCGCTTCGCGGGAGAAGAGCTTGTGAAGCCGCTTGAAACGATTCCACAGATGGCGGATATCGCCATCGAGATGCTGCAGGAAAGCCTCGTTTCCTACATGGAGCGCGATGTACACCGGGCCGCGGCGCTGGCTGAGAAGGATGATCGTGTAGATAAGATGTACAGCACCGTGATGACAGAGCTAATGGGTATGATGAATTCCGATTATCACCGTAATCGTCAGCTGACGCATTTGCTGCTCGTTGCCCACTTCCTGGAGCGTGTAGCGGATCACACGACAAATATCGGTGAAGGCGTCATTTATATGGTGACTGGGAAACGTAAGGATTTGAACGTGTAAAATGGTTATGAATTAGATATTGAGATTGAAGAAAGGGTGTCCAAAGTAGAATTCCTACTTTGGACACCCTTTTTTAATATTAGCCGCTGTTCCCGCGGGAATCCCCGCGAACAGCGATGAAAAACATCGTTGCAGCAGCGCAACGATGCCCGCCCCTCTCCACGACGATGAAAAACATCGTTGTGCCCAGAAGTAACCGCTGTTCCCGCGGGAATCCCCGCGAACAGCGATGAAAAACATCGTTGCAGCAGTGCAACGATGCCCGCCCCTCTCCACAACGATGAAAAACATCGTTGCAGCAGCGCAACGATGCCCGCCCCTCCCCACAACGATGAAAAACATCGTTGTGGCAAGAAGTAACCGCTGTTCTCGCGGGAATCCCCGCGAACAGCGATGAAAAACATCGTTGCAGCAGCGCAACGATGTCCGCCCCTCTCCACAACGATGAAAAACATCGTTGTGGCATGAAGTAACCGCTGTTCCCACGGGAATCCCCGCGAACAGCGATGAAAAACATCGTTGCAGCAGCGCAACGATGCCCGCCCCTCTCCACAACGATGAAAAACATCGTTGTGGCAAGAAGTAACCGCTGTTCTCGCGGGAGCTGCATTGCGCGGGATATAAATAGCCGCTTGCCTGCAACGCAACGAAAAAAAAGCCGATCCTATTTAGAATCGGCGGCATCCTTAGGAACGGGGAAGCGAATATAAAAAGTTGTCCCCTTCGGACTGGATTGGACTTCAATGGAGGCATGATGTCTGGCTGCAATGCTGTAGCAAATGGCTAAACCGAGGCCTGTACCTTCATCCTTCGTGGTGAAGAAAGGGCGTCCGAGCTTCTCCAAATGCTTCTCGTCGATGCCTGTCCCTTCGTCCGAGATAAGCAAGACAACGTGTTCGTTCTCACAGTACGTTTGAATGTTCAGCGTGCCGCCGATCGTCATAGCTTCTAGCCCATTCATGCACATATTTAAAATAAGCTGACGCATCTCTTTATCGTCAAGGTGGATGACTGGGCAATCCTCGAATTGGAATTGAACGTGCTTGCCTGACATGACAGCTTCCGCCTGGATGAGCGGGATCAGCATTTCAATGATCCGGTTGATCTGATCCGGCTGCTGATGGGATTGTTTATTTTTGGCCAGAGATAAATATTCGGTAATAATTTCGTTGGCCCGATCCAGTTCTTCGAGCATGATCGGAATATACTCTTTTTGCATATTGCGATCGTTTTCACGAAACAATTGTAAAAATCCGCGTATCGTCGTCATCGGGTTGCGAATCTCATGGGCGATGCCGGCGGCCATTTCCCCCACCAGATTAAGTTGGGCAAGACGGGCCATCTCTGTTTCAAAACGCAAGCTTTCCGTAATATCAACAGCCACCTGAAGCAAGCAGCTTTCATTTTCGATATCGATGATTTCCGTGGAGAGCAGTGCAGTCCTAACTTCTTTGGATTTGGTTTCATATTTCACCTTGCAGTTATGAACAACCTCTCCGCAGCTGACGGATTCCCCGGATTCCGGACGTAGAAGATCCATGCTTGTCCCGATGATTTCGTCACCATATCCTGTGTATTGCTTCCAACTCTCATTGATCTCAATATAGCAAAGATCAGGCAGACGGCGGATAGCCATCAAAGAAGGGGAGAGCATGAACATTTTCTTGAAATGGTCCTGTGATTTCAGCAGTTTCTCATGAGCGTCCACCAGCTCAGAAGTCCGCTCTTCGACCCATTGTTCTAAAAGTGTGTTTTGCTGCTTTAATTTTTCCTCCGCTTCCGCCAGCTTGCGGTTGGTCTCCTCGAGATCCAGCGTGCGCTTATGGAGGAGTTCGCTTTGATATTTGATTTTCTGGTGTCCCAGGTGCATATTGACGAAAGCATCCACTTTCATGCGCAGCATTTCGGGATGAACGGGCTTGAACAAATAGTCAATGGAGCCTACATGATAGCCCTTTAACACATGCTCAATCGATGTACTAAGGGCCGTAAGGAAGATGATCGGAATATCCTGACAAGCTTTGCGCTGCTTGATCAGTTCGACGGTTTCAAAACCGCTAAGTCCTGGCATTTGAACATCCATTAGAATAACAGCAATATGGTCGGCGGGTTCCTTTAATAAATATCGAAGAACCTCCTCACCGGATTGCAGTGAAATAACATCATAGTGGGAAGAGGCCAGTATGCTATTCAGAGCCAGCAAGTTCTCATAGCGGTCATCTACCGCCAAGATTTTGACTTGTTGTTCCATTTCAAATCCTTTCCGTGCTTGTACATGCAATTGTACGCACCTAGCAATCGTCCTTCTATTTTTTCGTGGCGAACATCGAATTCCCTCTTTTTTATTTTAAGTCTTTACATACATTTTACATATGGATAATAAAGGTTGTCATTTCGTTTGATAGACTGAAGACATACTTATATTGATACAAGGGATGATGGACATGAGCAGTCAGTCAGAAGAGCTAAGTCAATTTTACGATATCATAGAAAAAGGTTCTATTCACTCAGTCTATCAACCTATTGTTTCCTTGCAAGACGGTCAGGTGATGGGGTATGAAGCGTTAATTCGCGGACCTAAAGAAAGCAGGTTCCATTCTCCTCTGATTATGTTTCAATTCGCAGAGAATCATGGTGAGTTGTACAAGCTTGAGCAGCTGGCGCGTGAGAAAGCGATTCAGGCTTCCATTTTGGAAGATCCGCAGCAGCTGCTTTTTATAAATATTTCTTCTCATGTGTTGTATGATCCTGGATTCATTCCTGGTAAAACATTGGAAATATTGCAAAAATACGGGCTTCGTCCAAGCAACGTCGTATTTGAAATAACGGAGAGAACCTCTATCGAGGATTTCTCTTTAGCCCAAAAAATACTAGCGCATTACCGGAAACAAGGTTACCGGATTGCGATCGACGACGCTGGTGCAGGGTATTCCTCTATGCAGGCTATCGCCGAGCTGCAACCGGATTTTATTAAAATCGACCGCTCCCTTATCCAGGATATTCATAAAAACAAAGTGAAAGAGTACATATTGGAAACCTTTGTAACGTTTGCGCAAAAAATGCACATTTCCCTTATTGCCGAAGGCATTGAACAGGAAGATGAACTGACCAAATTAGCCCGGCTCGGCGTGCATTATGCGCAGGGGTTTTTGCTTGGAAAGCCACAGACAACTCATGCTAAGATTCAGGACAGCTTGAAGAGGTTAATCTGGCAGCAGCGTAAAGCACAAGGAGGCTATATGACCTGGAGTATTGGCGATCTAAAAACACCGGTGAAAGTGTTCGACAGAAAGGTGCCGATTTCGGAAGTAGCGGATTATTTCAAAAAAAATCAGGAAGCTGTGGGCGTCGTCATCGTTAGTAGAGAAGAGCCTGTCGGCCTTATGATGAGAGAGCGCTTGTTTCAGCAACTGGCTGGACAGTACGCGTACTCTTTGTTCTGGAACCGGACGATTGATAGTGTCATGGATGATTCACCGCTAATCGTGGACGAGTTTTTGTTAGTTGAACAAGTGTCGCAGATGGCGACATCGCGCTCAATTCATCATTTATATGATCTTGTCATCATAACAAGCGTCGGGAAAATGGCAGGGATTGCTTCAATTCGGTCAATTTTGGAGAGCATAACCAATGTACGGATGGAGTCGGCTCGAGTGGCGAATCCACTGACAGGCTTGCCGGGGAACTTGCAAATTAATAGGGAATTGAATAAACGAATCAATGAAAGTAAACCTTTTCATGTTGTCTACGCAGATCTGGACTATTTTAAATGGTTCAATGACCGGTTCGGTTTTCAGAAAGGGGATCAATTGATTCAATACACCGCGGACATTATGCAGCAGGCTATTTCGGTTTGCGGGACACCGCTTGATTTTGTGGGGCATGTAGGAGGCGATGATTTTATCGCAATATCGTCTACGGCAGCTCCCGAGCTGCTGTGTCAGGAAATGATACGCAGATTCGAGCAGGGCGTGCAGATGTTTTACGAAGATGAGGAATGGGAGTATGTGTGGGACAGGAGCGGCAACAAGGTTAAAAGCGAGGGAGTCACATTGTCGCTATCACTAGTCGTTTGCAGCTGTGAATCTCCCATTTCACTTGAACATATTTCACATACCGCGGCTGTCCTCAAAAAGAAGGCAAAAGCATATCCAGGCAGCATTTATTATTTTCAAAATATAGGGTAGCATTTGCCGTTTAGAAGGTGTAGATCAATTGTTTAAACGAACGGATGATAATGACCTTCTGTTTGCCGATACGGCGTTCGGAAATTTTCTTCATATTCCCTGGATGTATCCAGATGGCGTCTAAACCGCTGGATGCGGCTCCTACCACATCATTGCGCCACGAATTCCCCACCATCACACTTTGGCTTGAAGCCGTGTTCATGGCCTTCAGAGCCCTCTCAAAAATAGCTGGGTGCGGTTTACGCGGACCGTCCTTCTCCGAGCTAAATAAGCGATCCTGGGTAATCCACTGGGTCAGCTTCATTTTGTCCAAATTATGTTGAAGTCTTCTCCGGTTTCCATTGCTAATAATAGCAAGCTTATAATTCTGAGATAAAGCCTCAAGCGTGTCCTCCACCCCGGGGAAAAGCGCAACAAAATGGTCTTCCTGTTCTTCGACCTGTTCAAAGAAAGCCCGGGTAAACGCCGTGCTGACATTCACAGGCAGCGGGGAAAGCGCCTTGCGTAAACAAATATGCCTAAGCTCATCAGGCGATATGGGGCTCCGAATCGGCGCTTTGCGGTGCCGGCTCCATTCCATTTTGTAACTCTGGAGAACGTCTTGGGTAGTGAAGAGCGTTTCGTCCGGCTCCCACCTCGCCGTATAGTCATTCATGACTTCCAGAAATGCCGAGTCAAAGCATTGTCTGCGATCCAGAATCGTATTATTCATATCGAAAAAAATAACCTTTTTGCGTGTTGGTGAGAAAAAAGGGCTCATTCGGAGATCCTCCTTCTGAAGACCGGAACATCGATTCATGCATTCCTTATATGTTTATGTGCGCTACCGTTTTTTTATTTTAATTTCGTATGCTATGATGAAGGAAGTATGTCTAAAATCGGGGTGCGAACTTATGGATAAGCTTATTATTATTGATGGTAACTCTATAGCGAACAGAGCTTTCTATGCTTTACCGCTTCTCAGTAATTCTAGTGGATTACACACGAATGCCGTTTATGGTTTTACAACGATGCTGCTCAAGTTAATAGAAGAAGAAAAGCCTACGCATTTTCTTGTTGCTTTTGATGCTGGGAAAATTACTTTCCGACATAAAGAATATACCGAATATAAGGGCGGACGGGCCAAAACGCCGTCTGAGCTCTCGGAACAATTTCCGCTCATCAAAGAACTGCTGAAAGCGTTCAAAATTCCGCAGTTCGAGCTGTCAGGCTACGAAGCTGACGATATTATCGGGACACTGACCAAGGCGGCGGACGCCAAAGGTGAAAAGGTGCTGCTCGTCTCCGGAGATAAGGATATGCTGCAGCTGGCTTCCGATCATGTCACAGTTGCGATAACACGCAAAGGGATTACGGAAGTTGAGCTATATAATCCGGCCGAAATCAAAGAGAAATACGGTCTTACGCCTGCGCAAATTATTGATCTCAAAGGACTTATGGGCGATACGTCGGATAACATTCCGGGTATTCCCGGTGTTGGAGAGAAGACTGCCCTCAAAATGCTGCATGAATTCGGTACCGTTGAAGAAGTGCTCGCGAATACGGCCAGCCTGAAGGGCAAAATGAAAGAAAAGGTCGAAGAGCATGCGAAAGACGCGATCATGAGTAAAGAACTCGCGACCATCTTCCGTGAAGTGCCGATGGAAACCGAGTGGGATACGTTCCGCTATGACGGGTTTGATGGACAAGCTTTGGCGGGCATGTTCCGCAAGCTGGAATTTAAATCTTTGCTGGAGAAAATGGATTTCGGCACCGTGGATTTGGAAGCTGCGGGTCAAGTTGTTGAAAGCATGGATGCCGTTGTTGTCACCGAAGCGAACATAGGAGAGCTGATTAACAAATTAAGCGACAGCGCAGCGATTCATGTAGAAGCGGTCGGCGAGAATCCGCATCAAGCCGTCAATGTCGGCGTTATCTGGTTTACTCACGAGGGGGACATCAATACATCCTATTACGTGCCTTTCGAGTTGTTAAAAGGGGAAGCGGGCGAGCCGCTGCGCGCTTGGCTGGCAGATGACACGAAGAAGAAGCAGCTTTTTGACCTGCACCGCTCCATTCTGGCTCTGGCTTGGCAAGGCATCGCACTCAAAGGTGTGGATTTCGACGTGTTGCTGGCTGCCTACCTGCTTGACCCGACAGAGTCAAACCTTAGCTTGAGCGGCCTGTCTGCGAAGTACAGCCTGCCGGGCCTCAAGGCGGACGAGGATGTGTTCGGCAAGGGCGCGAAATTCCGCCTGCCGGAGCTTGCTGCGCTTAGCGACCACTTGGGCCGCAAAGCAATGGCCACTGCACGCCTCGTGCCGGCGCTGGCGGAAGAACTGGAGAAGGGCGAGATGCACAGCCTCTTCTATGAGCTGGAGCAGCCGCTGGCCAGCGTGCTGGCGGAGATGGAGCTTCGCGGCATCGCGGTGGATGCCGAAGGTCTTAAGGCGCTCGGCGTTGATCTGGTGAAGCAGCTGGATGCGATCATGACCAGCATCTACACGCTCGCCGGCGTAGAGTTCAACATCAACTCGCCGAAGCAGCTTGGCGAGATTTTATTCGAGAAGCTGGGGCTGCCAGCTTGGAAGAAGACCAAAACCGGCTACTCGACGGATGCCGAGGTGCTGGAACGATTGGCGCCCTACAACGAAGTCGTCGGGCAGATCTTGCACTACCGTCAGCTTGCGAAGCTGCAATCGACGTATGTAGAGGGGCTGCTGAAAGAGGTGCGGCCGGAGACTGGTAAGGTGCATACTTATTACCGGCAGACGATTGCCGCCACAGGACGGCTCAGCAGCCAGTTCCCGAACCTCCAGAACATTCCGATTCGTCTGGAGGAGGGTCGTAAGATCCGCAAGGTATTCGTGCCATCCGAGCCTGGATGGTACATTCTTGCAGCGGATTACTCGCAAATCGAGCTGCGCGTGCTTGCGCACATCTCGCAGGATGAGAAGCTGAAGGAAGCCTTCCTTCAGAATATGGACATCCACACGAAGACGGCGATGGACGTCTTCGGCGTAGAGGAGAGCGCCGTCGACTCGAATATGCGGCGCCAGGCGAAAGCCGTTAACTTCGGTATTGTTTACGGTATCAGCGGTTATGGTTTGTCTCAGAATCTGGATATTACACGCGGTGAGGCTGAGAGGTTCATTGAACAGTACTTTGCAGTCTTTCAAGGCGTACGCAAATATATGGACGTTATTGTGGAGGATGCTCGTGAGAAAGGCTACGTCACGACTTTGCTGCAGCGCCGCCGGTATTTGCCGGAGATTACGCATTCGAACTTCAATCTCCGCTCCTTTGCCGAGCGGACTGCGATGAACACGCCGATTCAGGGAACGGCGGCTGATATTATTAAGCTAGCCATGGTACAAATGGCAGCTCGCTTGAAGCAAGAAGGCTTGAAGAGCCGCATGCTGCTTCAAGTACACGATGAGCTGGTCTTCGAGGTCCCGGAAGAGGAGCTCGAGACCATGCGCCGTCTGGTGCCGGAGGTCATGGCCGGCGCCTTGAAGCTGGACGTCCCGCTGAGCGCCGACGTGGACTTTGGCCTTACTTGGTATGATGCCAAGTAAGGCGAACCAATTACAAAAGAGGTGAACAACAGTGCCTGAGCTACCCGAAGTCGAGACGGTCAAACGCACACTAAACAACCTGATTACCGGTAAAACCATCGAGCAGGTTCAGGTCAGACTCCCGCGCATTATTCAGAAGCCGGACGATATTCAAATGTTCGAGGTTCTACTGCAAGGGCAGCAGGTTGAAACCATTGAGCGTAGAGGCAAGTTTCTGCGTTTTGTTTTGACGGACTATGTGATGGTCTCTCATCTCCGGATGGAGGGCAGGTATGGTCTGTACAGCAGTGAAGATCCGTTGGAATCTCACACGCATGTGCTGTTTCGGTTTACCGATGGCAGCGAGCTGCGGTACAAAGATGTGAGACAATTCGGAACGATGCATCTGTTCCCAAGAGGGGAAGAGCTTACGCAGGCGCCGCTGCATAAGCTGGGCTTAGAGCCGTTGGACGAAGGCTTCACTTTTGAAGCATTTCGGGATCGGATCGCCCATAAGAAAACGAAGATTAAACCGCTTCTGCTGAATCAAGAATATATTGTGGGTATCGGTAATATTTATGTAGACGAGTCTCTTTTTTTAGCCGGTATCCACCCGGAACGAGAGGCGTCCTCGCTTAGTAAGAAGGAGCTTATGCTGCTGCATGAGGCGATCATCCGGACACTCAGCGATTCCGTTGAGGTTGGAGGATCTTCGATCAAATCGTATGTCAACGGTCAAGGCGAAATCGGCTTGTTCCAGCATCAGTTGAACATTTACGGCCGGCAATCCCAACCCTGCAAAACATGCGGAAGCGAAATATACAAAACGGTCGTTGGCGGGCGTGGAACCCACATTTGTCCTACCTGTCAGCCGCTAAAGCGAAAGAGAATCCGAAAGAAGTCTGAGAAATAGGCACGTGAAGCCTGCCCTTCCCATATGATATGGAGTACTTAGCCCAGATAACCAGCTGATCATAAGCTTGTTATTCAGGTAAAACTCTTAGGAGGGGTAATATGCTTCCGGTGGTTTCTTTGCTCATTCTGGCTTTCGCAGTGTCATTAGATGGTTTCGGCGTTGGCGTCATGTATGGGTTACGCAAAATACGCATCCCATTTGTCTCCATTGGTATTATATCCCTTTGGTCTGGTATCATTATTTATAGTTCTATGCAAATTGGCGTTTTGATGTCTTCTTTCATGAGTCCATTGGTGGCTCAGCGCATTGGGGCTCTTATCTTAATCGGTATCGGAATCTGGGCGTTGGCGCAGCAAAGACAACAGAAGTCACAGGACTCTCAAGAGGCAGCGAAATCCGCTGAAGATCAAGTCTCTCTCAGCAGCGTTCCTCCTTCCGGCAATGAACCCGTCACGCTGGATACGCTGCAAAGGACGAAGGAAATTCTGAATATTGAACTTAAGCGTTTTGGTCTGGTTATTCAAATTCTGCGAACGCCATCCATTGCCGATGTGGATAAATCGGGTAATATTTCAGCTTCTGAGGCTACTTTGCTAGGCTTAGCGCTCTCTTTGGATGCATTTGGCGCAGGTATTGGAGCCGCCTTAATCGGTTTTGTTCCTTTGTTAACAGCCTCTGTCATTTCCCTTTCAAGCGGTTCATTTATTGCGCTAGGCTTGCGCATCGGTTTTCGTTATGCGGAAATGAGCTGGATGAAGAAGCTGTCCATCCTTCCGGGATGTGTACTTATTCTTATGGGTTTGTTGAAAATGTTATAGTGAAAAAGGAATACGCTTAGGAGAGATTTGCCTATGAATATCGGGTTAACAGGAGGAATCGCTTGCGGCAAAAGCACGGTTAGCGCAATGCTGGTCAGCCGCGGCGCTCTATTAGTAGATGCGGATCAAATTGCCCGCGATGTTGTCCAGCCCGGCAGCCCTGTTCTCGAACAGGTTGCTGCGCATTTTGGACAAGCTGTTCTTCAAGATGACGGCTCCCTGCATCGTAAAAAGCTTGGCGAGATTGTTTTTGACAACTCGGAGGCGCGCAAACAACTCGAAAGCATTTTGCACCCGCCTATTCGCAAGATGATTAGAGAGCAGATGGAAGCCTATGAAAGGCAATTTCCGGACAAGTTGGTTGTCGTTGATATTCCTTTATTGTTTGAATCTGACTTATCCTTTATGTTTGAAGAAGTTATGGTCGTGTATGTGCCGCGTCACATCCAGCTGGAACGCTTAATGCAGAGAGACGGCTTAACAGAAGTTGCGGCGAATAATCGAATAGATGCACAGATGTCGATAGAAGAAAAACGCGAATTAGCGGATATCGTGATCGACAACAGCGGTGCTTGGGAAGATACCTATGCTGAGGTCGAACGGTTTTGGCTAGGGAAGGGGCTTTCATGAAGTTTTTACGCAAAAAACGAGTCTTTGCCCTTTTGCTCGTTTGCTTCATTCTTGTACTCTTTATGAATAGCACTTTTATAGGAAGAAAGCTGTATCCGATCTATTTTGAGCAGGAAATTAGGCAAAGTGCGGCGAAGCACAATATAGATCCTTTTCTCATTGCAGCCATCATTCGGGTGGAGACGAATTATAAGCACCATTTGGAGTCAAAGAAAGGTGCCTTGGGACTTATGCAGTTGATGCCGGACACGGCGGAGTGGATTGTGGAATCTACGAATCCAGGGCCTCACACACAAGAAGATTTATTAAAAGCGGATGTAAACATTAACCTCGGATCTTGGTATTTGAGCTGGCTCAAAAAGCATTACAATGGAAATTTAATTTATGCGATTGCGGCTTATAATGCAGGACAAGGCAATGTGAATAAATGGAAGCAAGCGGACATCTGGGATGGGTCGGTTGAGCGGATTGACCAAATCCCATTCGGAGAAACGCGTCATTATGTTCAGCGAGTCATCTATTACTATGAGAAATACACAAATCTATATTCGGATCAATGGGAGCACACATAAGCCTCTACAAAACAAAGAAGCATTGGACTAGCTCCTTTTGGGGGCTAGAGTCCAATACTTCCTGTTTTGCAGATTCAGCGGCATACTCTATCCAAGATTACTTGAATTGACCAGCCAAAGATTGTTCTGCGATTTGCACCAGGCGACGAGTAATGTGACCACCGATGGCACCAGTGTCACGAGTAGCCATATTACCGTAGTATCCATCTTGTGGGATAGAGATACCAAGTTCTTGAGCTACTTCGTATTTCAACTGATCCAACGCTGCGTTAGCTTGAGGAACAACTAGCGTGTTGCTGTTTCCTGCGCTCATGTCTGTTCACCTCCTTGTCGGTTGGTACTAGTATTGTGTGCACTTCTTTAATCTTCATGACATGTAACATATGGTAATCAATCAGAAAGAAAAGAAAGGAGAGATAGCGAATGAAGTGTCCGTTCTGTGATTATTCCGGTACGAAAGTGCTTGACTCACGTTCAGCTAATGAAAACAAATCGATCCGCCGCCGCCGGGAATGCGAGAAATGCGCGCGAAGATTTACTACCTTTGAGATGGTGGAAGAAACACCGCTTATCGTGATTAAGAAGGATGGAAGCAGGGAAGAATTTAGTCGTGAGAAAATATTAAGGGGCTTAATTCGTGCCTGTGAGAAGCGCCCGGTTTCCATGGAGAGGCTGGAGATGCTCGTATCTGAAGTTGAAATGCAGCTTCGAACAACGGCTCATGCGGAAGTTGACAGTTTAGGCATTGGCGAAATCGTCATGGAACAACTGTATCCGGTCGATGAAGTGGCGTACATTCGCTTCGCCTCCGTTTACCGGCAATTTAAAGATATCAACATGTTCCTGAAAGAGCTGACGCAAATATTGGGAAAGCATGATCCCGGTCTGCTCCGGGACAAATAACGAAAGCCGGTTCTGATTCGTTCTTCCGAACGAGCTCAGATCGGCTTTTATTTGTTACAACTAAACTTTAAACCTTAAATCTGACAAAATATAAGAAAAAGACAGCGGGAATTCCGCTGTCTTTTTGCTGTTATATCCTTAAAAAGGCTTGGTGATGCGATTCTTACGAATTTAAAAAAAATAATTCTATAGACATCAACCGACTGCATTTTTGTATCCATTCATGCATAATTCTGTTATTGAGCACGTTTGTCCAGTTCATTCTTCAGAAAATGAATAAACCGAATCGATTCATCGGGGGTTAACAGGTTGTTATTAAATTTAAAGGAGAACATGTTCAAAATATCACTCTCTGGCAGATGAAGATTAGCAATTAAATGTTCTACATCCAAACTCATGCTACCATCTAACACAATTTTTCCCATCATTTCAGCTCCTCCTAAGTCATTCTTCATTAATCGGACGGAGGCTGTTTTGGCAGCTGGCTGACATTTTGGACATGAAATAGGATGCCAAATTAGCCCCTGTAGCTTTGCGTCACCACTTTTCAATGGTTTTGCCTTTGTCGTACCGATTAATGTTTGTAAGAAAACTATATCACATTTTAACGGGAAAGTTTCCATTTATTACATCTATTCGAAGGATGGTTGAAGCATATGTCCGTCAAATCTAATCCAAAACAAAATTATTTTTATGAATTAGATATTATGAAGATAGCAAGCTCATTAGGTATTGATCAAGATCGTTTGCTAGCTTATGTGTACTCGAACATGGAGGTCAGTAAACGGAAAGAGGATAGAACGGCACAGTCGGCGATTAGCGTAGAGGACCATACCTGAAGAGGATGATGAAACAAAGAGCACTGCAGCCATTAAGCGGCGGCAGTGCTCTATTACGAAGAGGGGAATGGATTACACCATTATTTTGCAAATGTCATTCGTGAATTCAACCGGATCTTGAAGCGGCAAGCCTTCAATTAAAAGTGCTTGGTTGTACAGAAGGGCTGTGTACAGATTCAGTTTTTCTTTATCTTTCACAAAAGCGTCCTTCAGCGAGCCGAAAACTTCATGATTCAAGTTGATTTCCAGAACTTTTTCCGCTTTGACATTCGGATTATTCGGCATAGCATTTAAGATCTTTTCCATTTCGATGGTCACTTCACCGTCAGTGGACAAGCATACCGGATGCTTTTTGAGACGCTTGGATGCTTTGACGTTAGTGACTTTTCCAGACAATAAGCTAGTCATATAGTCAAAAAGCTCTTTGTTGTCGTTCTTGTCCGCTTCGCTCTCCGATTTGTCGTCCGCTTCGATACCGAGATCGCCGCTGGAAACGGATTTGAACTCTTTTTCCTTGTAGGTCATGATCATTTTGATTGCGAATTCATCGATATCGTCTGTGAAGTACAGGATTTCATAGCCTTTATCGGTAACTAGCTCTGTTTGTGGAAGCTTATCGATGCGTTCCATCGATTCCCCGGAAGCATAATAGATGTACTTCTGGTCTTCCGGCATTCTAGCAATGTACTCATCGAGCGTGACCAGCTTTTTCTCTTTGGAAGAGTGGAACATCAACAGGTCCTGCAGGACCTCCTTATGAGTGCCATAATCGCTGTAGACGCCGAATTTCAGCTGACGGCCGAACGATTTGTAGAAGAGCTCATATTTCTCTCTTTCATCCTTCAGCATAGCTTGCAGTTGGCTTTTGATTTTGCTTTGAATGTTTTTGGCGATCAGTTTTAATTGACGGTCATGTTGCAGCATCTCTCTGGAAATGTTCAGAGACAGGCTTTCGGAATCGACCATCCCTTTCACGAAGCTGAAGTAGTCCGGAAGCAGGTCCGCGCATTTGTTCATGATCAATACGCCATTGGCATACAGTTCTAAGCCTTTTTCGTATTCCTTGGAATAATAGTCGAAAGGCATATTTTCAGGAATAAAGAGAATCGCTTGGTAGACGACAGCTCCGTCCGCGCTAACATGAATATGTTTAAGCGGCTTATCGAAGCCGTAATGCTTCTCATGATAGAACTTCTCGTAATCCTCAGGCGTTAATTCGCTTTTGTTTTTTCTCCAGATCGGCACCATGCTGTTCAGCTGCTGCTCTTCTTGATAATCCTCGAACTCATTTTCACTGCCTTCTTTGAGTCTTTTGCCGGCAATGTCCATTTTAATCGGGTAACGGATGAAATCCGAGTATTTTTTGATGATGGCTTTTAAACGATACTCGTCCAAATATTCATCGTAGTTGTCATCCTCGGTGTTCGCTTTGATTTGCAGGACAATTTCTGTACCTACGGAATCTTTGGCGGTTGGTTCGATCGTATAGCCGTCAGCGCCAGTGGACTCCCATTTGTATGCCGTGTCGCTGCCAAGCGCTTTACTTGTAACTGTAACAACATCCGCTACCATGAATGCGGAGTAGAAGCCTACGCCGAACTGGCCGATGATATTGTGGCCGTCTTTGGCTTCGTTTTCTTTTTTGAATGCAAGCGATCCGCTCTTCGCAATGATCCCCAGATTGTTCTCTAGATCTTCCTTCGTCATTCCAATCCCTGTATCGCGGATGGTCAGCGTTCTGTTTGCTTTGTCAGCAATGACTTTAATGAAGTAGCTATCTTTGTCAAATACCAACGAGTCATCTGTCAAAGCTTTGTAGTAAATTTTGTCGATGGCATCGCTGGAATTGGAGATGAGCTCTCTCAAGAAGATTTCTCTTTGCGTATAAATGGAGTTAATCATCATTTCTAATAGTCGTTTGGACTCAGCCTGAAACTGTTTCTTTTCCACGGATTAGATCTCCTCTCAATATGTAACACTGATTCAATATTAGCACTCTAAGTCTTTGAGTGCTACACATTATTTTTATAACATCCCGGTAATTTAATGTCAATCGCTATTCGTATTTGCGGGTAAAGCAAATGAAAGAAAAATGCCGTTGCTCCCTTGCACCCAGAAGTGCTTAAGAGAAACGGCATTTATTATTTCATAGCGCCAGCTGGGCTGGATTTCAAAGCCACTGTTGATTTCCGGTGATGAAGTACGTAATACAATAGTGCCGAGCAGGCGACAACGACTCCAGCCACGAAATACATCGTGTGATAGTTTGTTTTCGACGCTACTAGGCCAAGCACATACGAGCCGATGCCATACCCGGTGTCGAAAAGGAGGAAGTAAGTGCCCGTAGCAAGCCCTCTGCGGTGAGCAGGCGCCGCTTGGATGGCGATGGTTTGGAAGCTCGGAAGCATGGCGCCGAAGCCAAGTCCAAGCAGTCCGCCGGCAACCAGAAATGGCACAGGTGATGATATCAGGCTAAGTACAATCATTCCCACTGTGAACAAAACAACGCCGGGGTAGACTAAGCCGTTAGGTCCTGAACGATCGAACCATTTGCCGGTAAAAGGTCTGGAAATGACAATCATCAAAGCGAACACCATGAAGAAGTAGCTCGCATAGCTTTCCAACCCGTTTGCTTTGGCATACACGGAGAGAAACGTTGTGATGGCTCCGTAGGAGAAGGCGAGCACGCTGCCTGTTAAAGAAATCGGGATTGAGCGCGGCTCCACGAATTTTCTCCAGCCTTTTTCGGGTTTCGCTGACGGCTGTACGACGCGCCGCGGAATACGAAGTGACAATCCGAACAAAAGGGAGAGCACAGAGAAAACAATACATACGCCAAACAGAAGCGCATTGTTGTGAGATTGCATAATCGTTAAGCCAAGAAACGGTCCGACAACCATCGCTAAGCTCATGAAAAGGCTGAAATAGCCGATTCCTTCCCCCTTGCGACGGTCTGGTACCAGATCAATAGCTACCGCTCCGGCAGCTGTTGTCGCCATCCCGAAGCCGATGCCGTGAAGAAAACGTATGGCAAGGAGTACGCCATAGTGATGAATGAACGGATACATCGCAGTACAAATCATAAAGAGTGCAAGCGCGAAAGAAATAATCTTCTTCCGGTTCCATTCATCCATCCATTTACCGGTTAAAGGCCGTAAGATGACGGTAGAAATAATAAAGATGGTCATGACGAGTCCAATTTGCTGTTGTCCGCCATGCAAGGTATCTGTGACAAAGATAGGCAGTGTTACGGCTAGAATATAAAAGGTCATGAATAAAAAAAAGCTGCTGAGACATACAGCAACAAAATCGCGGTTCCACAATTTCTGATCGGTAATCACGGTGACTCCTCCACTTCCTTGATACGTGCATTGGCTTCTTGGGTGATTTGAATGAGCAGCTGCCTCAGCTGAGAAACTTGTTCCTCCGTGAAGCCGCTCAGGAGGGAGGCGATAACCTTCTGCTCAATCGGGGTCAGGATGTCATTCATAGCTCTGCCCTGATCCGTAATGAACGTTAGAAAGGAACGGCGATCCTGCTCATTTGCCCGGCGCTCAACCATGCCTTTGCGTTCCAATTGGTCGAGGATACGAGTAATATTCGTTTGATCCTTTTCTGCGCGAATAGCCAGCAGCTTCTGCGTAATGCCGTCCTCGCACGCTAAACGATGCAGCACGACCCATTGTTCGGTGGTCATGTCATAGGGCTGAAATTGATGGCTTAAGAGCTGTGTCATCCGACGCCCGGCATGATTCAAAATAAACCCCAAAGAAAGAGCTAACTGCATGTCAAACACCCCCTTCGAAAATTAGTTGCTATAGCAATTATATTCTTGGCAACTACATTCGTCAATCATTTTGATCTACTGGGTGTTCGGAATTCAAGAGAATGAACCGTGATTTTAGTATGCCACCAGGAGTCTTTTCATAAAATGAAATTTATTTTGAAGCGAATTGAATAACATGTTCAAGATCGGACATACTAAATTTCGACGGTGATTCAGAGAGGTGTTGTGTCGCATACAATGTAGACGAAATACCAGGGAAGTTGTTTTTGAATCTACCGTAAAGCGAGGAGATGTGCCGCAGGCCATTAATGTAGTCATAAACTGCAGGAATGTGATGAGGTAGTTACCGAGCAATAGTAGCGTTCAAGGCAAAAGTACCATCAATTTGTCACCGTCGAAAAGGACTCCGCGAGGAGTTCTTTTTCATTTTGTGTGGGTGTATGATCTGGTTAAGGGTGGAAGGGGAATTCTTGCAAATAGAGGGAGGGAACCTACAGTCCGCTATTTGCCTGAAAATGGCCAACTTTCCACAAAAGGGGGAGCTGTGGTCCGCTATTATGCTGCTTTTGGCTGAGAACCATGCCCAAGGGGCAATTAAGACCCTGTAGTTCGTTAAGGCAGCATCTGTGGCGCATTTTGCAAATATAGAGGACTCCAGTTCCCCTATTCATGGATACGATCGACCGTTCAAAAGTGATTGAGATCGCTGGTCTCTAATATCGGTTTTGAATAGCCGTTCAGAGCAACTTGGATCATCGCGCGGCCGATTTTTTCCGAGGTCGTGATCGAGTTCGGAAACCATTTTTCCAGCATCGGGTAAAAGGGCTTCATCACGGTATAGACCGCCTGATACAGCTTCGTCTTGGATCTGACGCCATGCAGGGGCAGAATGCCTCCCGGCCGGAACATGTATGCCGCTTTAAAAGGCAATTTAAGCAAATCATTCTCTGTTTTGCCCTTCACACGTGCCCACATGCTGCGACCTTTCTCAGAGCTATCCGTACCCGCCCCAGATACATAGGTGAATGTCATGTTAGGGTTCAACTTCACCAAGGTCTCTGCCACGCTCAGAGTCATATCATAAGTAATCGCCTTATATTTCTCTTCGTTCATGCCGGCAGAAGAAACGCCAAGACAGAAGAAACAAGCATCATACCCCGAGAGTTCACCCGCAATGGCTGATAAATCCAGAAAATTCGCATGTACGAGCTCGCGTAATTTGGGATGGTGCTGACCGGTTGCGTTCCGACCAATCGTTAATATGCTCTTCACCTGGGGATCAAGAAGGCATTCACGCAGCACACTTTGTCCCACCATGCCGGTTGCACCGAGTAGAATAACGTTCACAATCGTCACACCTTTCTATAAGTTCATTATTTCCGGATTATCCTTTTATTCGCAGCTTCCTTCAGCCAGACAGGGAATTCGTTCAACAATAGATGATAAAGTTGCTCATCCGAAATAGAGGCAATATCCTCGATATGAATAAAATTCGCGTTGTCGACAATGCGGCCTTCCATAGCATCCAGCTTTTTCAGCACTTCAAAGTCAGAATGACCGATCCCGACGAACTGCCAAAAAATCGGTTGAACTGCAGAATCTGTAATGACTTTCTTAATTGGCTTTACAACACCGCCGTCGTTGATAAAGACCAAAAAAACGGGGAGCGGGGAATCTTCTTCCACGGTATATTTGCGAATAACGTCCATCATAACCGGCGGCTCGTTATTTCGGCCAAATTTGTGGATATTTTTATTATTTATCACATGCTTCTGTACATACTGGTCAATATCATTTTCCGAAGCGGAAGGCAAGCGGCTAAACTCGTTATCATAGATCCAAACATCCAGTGTCCCGTTATCATCAAACTTGCAAGCTACGGCGAGGATTCGTTCAACGACCTCCTGAACGGTTCCGTTTTTATACAAGTTCTGCATAGAACCGGAGATGTCTAGCACTAAGCCGACTCTTGCCATGACGCCGGTCAATTTTTTCTTTTCCAACGTGATTTGGACGATTTTTTTACGTAAATCAATGGGAGAAAGAGATGAGACGTTTTCACTTGCTGCAGCGGCTGCCACTTCGGGCTCGGCATCTTCTTCAACCTCAAGACCGAAGTTCGTGCACAGAGCGGCTAAACCGCCATGAAAACCGCTGCCGATAGCATTAAACTTCCATTCGCCTTGATGCTTGTACAACTCACCGGCTACAACGGCTGTTTCGTTCATGAAGTCCGAGCCATAGTCAAAGCGGAATAGTTCTTGGCCGTTATCCCCATTTAGCATCCGCACATATAGCTCGCTTGCATCCTTCATCCTATGTCCTAATCTCTCAGCATCATGAATTGTCACGGTAAACGCGATTTTGGCAGTTCGCTCCGACAGTTTGGGCAATAGAATTTGGATGGCTTCTTTATCGGCCCCCTGGTTGGGAAGATGCTTCACAGCCCCGCCTTCACTCGATGGGTTACCGTAAAATATAAAATCCTCATCCTTCTCGCAGAGGCCTTTGTTTGATAACAGAAAACAAGCGGCGTCGATGCTCAGACCAGACTTCGTAAAAGTCCAACCGAACTGCAAATGGAGGTTGGACAGGTTGCTTCCTTTAGTAAGATCTATTTTCTGGCCTTTTAAAAGATTCATATCTCGCAGCTCCTTATGATCGGGCAAATTTGGGATGAATTATTTCTATCATACAACGGATGCTTCGAAAGATGCCAAAAAGTCCCTCGAGGCATAACCTCAAGGGACTCGTCAGTCGAAGCATCCTTATGCTTGCGGCATCTTGTTCTGATCCATGTACAGCACGTTCCAGCGATGGCCGTCCAAATCAATGAAACCGCCGCCGTACATCCAGCCTTGGTCTGTAGGCTTCCCATAAATGGTGCCGCCTGCCTTGACTGCTTTGTCCAGCACTTCATCAACTTCTTCTTTACTCTCCGCATCAAAAGAAATCAGCATTTCGTTGCCTCGCGCCGTATCGGCAATTTCATTGCTTATAAAACCTTGGAAAGCAGACTCCGGAAACAGCATGATGATGACCGGGCTATTGCCGACGAACATGCCGGCCAATTCTTCGCTATGCTCGTGCCGTGGATGAAAAGTGAAACCAAGTTGGGCGAAAAACGCTTTTGATTTCTGAAGGTCCTTGACTGGTAAATTCAGCCAAAATTCTTTCGTCATGTTCACTTCTCCTTTTGGTAAACGCATACAAAGCTCAGATAATCTTAGTTTGCACGATATTCTTAAGAACGTCACAGGAAAAATCGGATTTAAAATCTTGAATGTATAGTAAAGCCTGCTGCTCTTCAATCCCTAGCACGCTTGTGAAGTAATAAAGCATATGATCATAGATTGAGCCATACTTCTTAAGTTCATTGGAGTTATCAGACAAATAATGTTGATGCTGCTTTATGAGCTTCTCGGTGACTGGTTTCAAGATGATATACCTCCAACGGATGATACAATCAATCTACCATATTTGTAGAAGGTAGAACAGGAATTATTTTATGTTTTTAATATTTTTTTTTCGTAAAATGTATCCAGATTAGTCACGAGGAGAAACCCCGTCTTCCAGCAGGCGCATCACCTGCTGGAGCCAGTCACCGGAAGCAACTGTTTCCGGCTTAAAAAGCAGGCAGTAGAGGTAGGCTCCGCTAATTAAATCGACAAGTGTCTCTACATCGAGATCCTCGCGGATATCACCCCGCCGTTTGCCTCTTTTTACAATTTCTGAATATGCGTTACGGCGAGGAGCGATAAAGTTTTCTTTATATTGAGCCAGAAACTGGGGAGCATCTAACATGCCGGCAAACATTTTATGCAGCGAAGGAGAAGGCGCCCCTAGTCGAGTTCCTAAGGATTGCAGCATGCTTTCTAGCAGCATGTGGATATCCGCAAGCGTGTTGCCTGTGTCGGGAATATCTGTTTGTTCAGCGGCAAAGCCTAATACGTCCGAGAGCAGGTCATCTTTCGTTGGCCATCTGCGATAAATGGTAGGCTTGCTAACGCCTGCCCGAAGCGCCAAAGTGTCCATGCTGAAGCTTTGCACGCCGTACTCCATGACGAGTTCACGGGCGGTCTGGATGATGGCTTTATCCATTTTTTCGTTTCGTGGCCGTCCTGGTTTGCGCTGTGGAAGTTCTGAAGGAATGGGAAACACCTCGCAAGGATAATCGTTATTCAGTATAAAGGTTTTTATTCGAGCAAGACAGTCAGGCTGTATCCCTCAAGGCCGCATGAGCGTGCTTCCTCTATAAGGTTAATGATTCATTTGTTTGCAGTATGGCTAAGCGAACTTTGCCCTCTGCGCTAGCTTTCAGCCGTTCCAATACATTTGGAGTTTCACGATAAATAGGAGGATGATGAATGGCGCGGAAATGGATAGGCATGAGGACACCGGCGTTAAGCACAACAGCTGCCGCGACTGCCTGTTCAGGTGTCAAAACAATCGGTTGACCGCTTGGTTTTAAGCCAGGTAACTCAACTACCGCGCCATTAACGGGCAAGCATGCGGCATCGAACGGGCCATGAGCTTTGCTAATTTTCCACCAGTAACCATGCCATAACGTATCACCACTGTGAATCAGCTTCTTCCCATCTCCTTCCACAACCCAAGACACTTGAGGATCGCCGACCCCATCAACAGAGTAGGCAGCTGTTGCAATGATGGAACCTATTTGGACCGTGTCGCCTAAGGAAACACCCCGGATACCGTTCAGTTTACTGCCATCGATAAATGGTAAGGATTCCTGAGGGAAGTACACAGGAACAGAAGGGCCATAAAAAGCAGCGATAGCTTCCGGATCAAAATGATCCCCGTGTTGATGGGTAATGAGTACAGCATCAACAGGACCGAAATCGCTTAGAGGGTACATAGGTTCATGAGAATGACCAAACTTGCTTGGAAAATGAAATAAGGGATCGATGGCGACAGCAGTTTCACCGCATGTTACACGAATACCTGCCCAGGGCAGTTTTTGAATGATCATGGGTATCCATCCTTTTCACTTATATTTATTTACTATACGGTATCGTAATTATAATAAAGTGGATTGGATATTATTGTCAATATCGAAAAGAAAAATCCGCAACCTTGTAGCGGTTACGGATTTAAGGATTGCAACAGAATAATCCAACTGCTGATCCTAATGAGGCGGAAATACTGCGCCAGCATTGGGTGGTTACAGTGAGCCGCTTACAAGGCGTCCCTTATACCAAACGGCTTGCCGCTCCGATCTTCGCGCGACGGCTTCTGCCGAGCAGCTTGCATGAAGCAGCACAAAGCTTGCATCGTCTCCGGCTTTTGGCCAGACTTGCTCGCCTTGATGGTCAAGCGGCGTTATTCCGCCTGTAATGAATCCGAGGGACTGAGACAGCGACTTTTCGTCACTATACCCGTATAATTCTGCGAATCGCCCGGCCTTCTCCAATTGATCGCCATTTCCGAAAGGAGACCAATGATCCGTCAGGCTGTCTGTTGCTAATTTCACTTTAACGCCTTTGTTAGACAACATCGGAAGCGGCATCATTGTTCGGCCGATAGGCACCGTCGAAGCAATAGCCATACCAAGTGCTGACATCCGGGCGGCTACTTCTTCCGACTCCTGCTGCGGAGCGCCTGCGAACCAGAACGCATGGCTAACCGTTACCTTGCCTTGCAATCCTGCTTCTTCCGTCAAATCAGCAAGCCGCAGCAAAGTTTGCTTTCCGGCTTCGTTGCCATCGTGCAAATGAAGATCGATACCGGCATTATTCCTGACGGCAAGCTCTACCATAGTCTGCAGTGATTTTTCAATATCTCCATCCACCGAGTATGGATCTACACCGCCAACCAGGCTTGCGCCTTCTGCCAAGGATTGATTGACCAATTGAACAGAATCCGATCGAAGCAGTCCATGCTGTGGAAAAGCTACAATTTCAGATGATATTTTGCCGGAGAAAGCGTCCAGGGCTTGCAGAGTTGCCTCTAAACGATGCAGTCCGCTGACCGGCTCGATATTACAATGGCTGCGCACATGGGTGGCGCCAAACCCTTGAATAAGCGTCAAAATGCTCTCCGCTTGTTGTCTCGCCAATGGCAGCAGTTTAGGCAAGAGCCTTTGTTCTTCCTCAATCCGCTCGAAAATGCTGGAAACTTTTTTTACCGCTTTCCAAGGTCCATCATAATACGTTTTATCCAAATGAATATGCGCCTCCTCAAAAGAGGGGAGCATCAGAAGCTCTTTGCAGTCGTATTTGGGAAGAGTACTTTGTGGCTCGGATTCCGCCGGTATGACTTCAGCAATAGCTCCGCCTTCAATTCGAACGTGACAATTCTTCGTATGCGTACCAACCACTTGTCCGTCTTCCTTGGCATAACCCTGCTCTAATCTTACATTCGTTAACCAATATGAAGCATTCAACATAATATCCCGTCCTGTTCTTAATGAAATCATAAGAAGTTAAAGTTAAGCGCCAGCGTCCACTAATAACCGCTCGATAGCTGTAAAACGATGCGCTCTTGCATGCTCTAGCGGTGTAACCCCTTGCTTATCCGGAATCGTCACGTCAGCCCCGTGCTCAATAAGCAGTTGGATGATTTGCTGATGTTTATGCCCGCCATTACTTAATACAATCGCTTCCATAAGCGCCGTCCAACCTAGATTGTTCACGTGATTAACATGAACTTTTGAACGCGTAAGCAGCTCTTTTACTACTTCAACATGCCCGCGTTCCGATGCTGGAATGAGCGCCGTTCCTCCATACCGATTCGTGATTGCTGGATCCGCACCAGCGTCGTTCATTAGCTTGATGATTTCGAGCAATCCTTCCGCGCCGGCGTATAGGAGGGGAGTATCTAACCTGTGATCTTGCAAGTTGATGTCTGCTCCGGCCTCAATCAACGCTTTAACCGTATCTTTGTGATTGCCATGTGTAGCGGCTAGAATGGGAGTGCGTCCTCGTTCATCTCTTGCATTGATATCCGCGCCATCTCTAATACACTGCAATACGAAATCAGTCTTCCCATACTCTGCTGCTTGAATGAGTGATAGATTCAATGACGACACATCCTTTTCCTCCAAATATACTAGTTATGGTAACATAGCCGTAAGCATACGAAAAATATTAAAAAAGTTTAGTTTCCATACGTTTATCATTTGTAAAGGAGGTGCAAGTCTGCGATACGCAGCTCCGTCAATTGCCCTCGGACACTGCCGTGCTTGTAGCAGATGCGGGTCTTCACGTATCGTGATAACCAGATGCATCTGCGGCGGCAGGTGTTCGCAACTCGCAAGTCAGGCTCCAAAAAGAAAACAGCACCACAACCTCTGAGGTTGTGATGCTATGTATGCTTCGGCCGTTATAAAAAGGCTATTTGATAATGTCATGCAAACTGGCACCTTTGTCAAATAGACGCATAATATTTTTTTCAACCGTTGGATCCGGTATTAAAGGTGGTGCTTGGTGAGGTTTGATTCGCGCGTCAATCACAAGATTATCGCAAGCCCAATGCTTATTCTCGTAATAACTGTTTACGCCATAAATATCATGCGAAGGATTGCTGCGAGTGAATGTGGCCCAAACAAAATTATCAATGGAGGCGCTCATAAACGGGCTGTCATCACATACGATGATCATTGGACAAGTAGGAAGCGGGCCCTTTGCGCCTAAAGCTTCGCATAAATCCTGCATTTCCAATTGCGTCTCGCCGTAACTTTTAAATGCAGACATCTGAATCGCGACGATTCCCGGCATGACCAAATGTGCATGTTCAACACCCGGTATCTCATTGAATAAGGCAGGGACCTCTTGGCATAAATCTCTTTTTTTATCCCCAACAGCTGCGAATACAACTTTACTGCCGCTATTTAATCCAGTTCCTGAGTAATCGAGAGTGTCGATGGTCGTATTTGTATAAAAATGAACGTCCCGATGAAGATCCAAACGGGCTAAGATGTAAGTTAAAAAATGTTCCACATCATGGGAGTCCAGTGGCTGGCTCTCTTCTGCTGTGATAAATAAATACTTAGCTAAGCTAACTTGTCCTGTCCCCAAAATTCGATTGGCTATTGTGAGCAGCTCAGCCGGTTGTTTTACTTGTTGATATGGCGTATAACGTTCGCTGCCAATTGCAAAGAGCAAGGGGTGAACGCCCGCAGCATCTACGGCATGGACTTCTTTGACGCCAGGAATTTCTTGCTGGATTGCATCGCCTGTCAGCTCATGAATCAGTGCTCCGAAAGCCGTATCCTCTTGAGGCGGTCTGCCAACAACGGTGAATGGAAATATGGCATTTTTCTTGGCATATACTTTATGCACTCTCATTAGAGGAAAGGGGTGCGTAAGGCTGTAGTAGCCCAAATGGTCGCCGAAAGGACCTTCCGGTTTGGTCTCGCCAGGATAAATTTCTCCTGTGATAACAAAATCGGCATCATGACTAATACAATAGCCATCGATGTAGCTGTAACGGAAGCGGCGTCCTGAGAGCAAGCCTGCAAAAGTAATCTCACTCATGCCTTCCGGCAAGGGCATAACGGCAGACAATGTGTGAGCCGGCGGTCCACCGATAAAACAGCTTACTTTTAAAGGAAGCCCCTGTTTGGTCGCCTTCGCCTGATGCACTCCGATGCCGCGATGAATCTGATAATGCAAGCCGATTTCTTTATTTAATTCATACTCGTTCCCGTTCAGTTGAATCCGATACATGCCCAGATTGGAATTCATAATTCCCGGCTTCTCCGGATCTTCCGAGTACACTTGCGGCAGGGTAACGAATGCGCCGCCATCTTCCGGCCAGTGGCGAATAAGAGGGAGGTCGGCTATGCTGATTTCCTCAAAAGAAGCCGGAAGCCCCCCGGATATTTTCTGCGGCAGAGCTTTCCAGGCAGCGAGACCCGTTCCGAAATGTTTTATCGGACTCTTCATTGCCTTCATGGGATCGCTTCGCAAAGAGATGACATTTTGTACGCCTTCCCAAGTTTGTCGAAATATATATTTACTGCGCTCTACAGTGCCGAAAAGGTTGGATACCGCCCGAAACTTCGAACCTTTTACATTTTCAAATAATAACGCAGGGCCACCGGCTTCATGAACTTTCATATGAATGGCTGCCATTTCAAGCTCAGGATCAACTTCTTCCTGTATGCGAACCAAATGCCCGTTCTTCTCTAAATCAATTAAGCATTCTTCTAAATTTTGATAGTTCATTCTTTTGCTCCAATCGGATAGCTATTCCCCAAAAGATCTATGTAATAATGTCATTCTACACCATATATCGCCAAAAATAAAAACACGTCACATTGACGTGTTATCGCATTCACTCCCTTACACAGGAAGCAGTTCATAGGCTAACTTCATAATTACTTCTCTATGCTGCGGATACTGCCCGAGCAATTCTTCTTGCGTAAACATTTCAAAATCCTGAAAATCAAAGCCCGGTGCTACCATGCATCCAACAAGTGAAAAAGTATTCTTTACCATAACCGACGAGCCGAAAATCGAATTTTTTGGAACCAAATATTGTGGAGTTTCGCCATTTTCCAAATTAATGCCTAGTTTAACTTCTTCGTAGGTTCCATCTTCCAAAATAACATGAATGGTCAAAGGGCTTCCTGCATGATAATACCATAATTCATCCGATTTCAACCGATGGAAATGGGATACATCATGGGACTGCAGGAGAAAATAAATGCTGGTATAAAGCAAGCGTGATCCGTTAAATTGTACGGATAATTCTTGATCCGTGATCGTTTCTTCTGCTTGAAATGTTCGTTTATAGTAACCGCCCTCGGGATGAGCGACGAGTTCAAGTTTAGAAATCCAGTATTCGGGACTATTTGTTTTCATGCCATCATTTCCTTTTAATTAAAGTAACATACAAGCCTGTATTATAATCTAGCAAGTCTATGATTTCAATTACAACTCTATGAAATCCCTGTAGTTCCCACGCAAAAGGCCACCCCTGAGTAGAACAATCTACTCCAGGGATGGCCCCAACTTATTTAAGCTTTGTGTATCTGAACCTATTTACGATATATGGTATCCCGTTACCTTTTGAACGAACGTTTCCAAAGCCGATACATCCGTAATGTTTTTGTTGCAAACAGCGCTGTCAACACACATATAGTTGCCAATTGCTTTATAGTAATCGGGAGAAGCGTTAGCCGGCTTCTTTTTGGTGACCGCTGTAAATAAAGCAACCTCCTCATGCCGATTGCACAAAAAGCAAACGCCTTTATTCGATGGGGTGTATCTTCCTTCGATGCCGACCCATTGCCCGTTCAGAGGGTAAACGAGGAACATTTTATTTGATGCGATATCGACCCAGCCAAGATATGTGACATAATGGAAATCGATAACTGTGAAATCAGGAGCCTTCAGTTTTTTGATTTTGGGGAAAAGCTTGTTAAGCTGATTTCCAGTCACTTGTGATAATTGTGTCAAATATGGCTTTAATGCATGCAGATATTGCTGAAACTCGTCCGTCGTACGTAGTGTTGATATCTGCTCTAACGTTTGTTTTTGAACATCGGTGATTTCAGGAAAAGCTTCGATCAATTTGGATTGAGCGCTGTATCGTACGGATTCCACTACTTTTGGATCAGAGACGGAATTGGCGGCTTTCTGCAGCAGATCGACCTGCTTTTTAATTAAGTTATATTGATGGTTTCTAATGAATGGTTTGACCATTGGTTTCAGCCCCTTATTATTAATGAAAATAAAAATAAGTGCAAAACCCATTATTAGAAACGATAAAGCTTTTCCGGGCGACGATGTTAAAGGTAACTGTCACGCCCATGCGAAGTATCGCCCTAATCGTAGGCTTTGCATGAGCTGCTTCTTGTTCCGGCAAATTGATTTGCCATTTCTACCTACCACCTTTCAGCACCCATTATAAATGAAATTTTCCCATTGATTCAATGTTAAAAATAGTTATAAACCATGTTTCACCCTTCATTTATGTGAGTAGCAGCTTCATTCAATTGGGATAAAATGCATGCCACCTTCTCATACTAACAATGAGACGATGGAGGTGAATGTTATGCCTAAAAATGACGCTGATCCCAAACATGACCGCGAGGATAACCGAGCAGATAGTAAAAACAATCAGCAGAACGATGCCAGTCTTCTTGAAGAAGCGCAAACGTTATCGAGCAGCAAGGCCGCTGATTACGTCCCAAGTTTAAATAATATCAACAAAAACCAAGTTTGAGTAAAAGGCTGCTCTCTCATCGTTATACGATGGGGGAGCAGCCTTTTAAGTTCGTACAGCAAATACACCGCCGAACAAGATTTATTTTTGAGTAGGAATCATTGAATAAACAAAATAACGGCGTAAATGAAATATAATTAAGGTAATAAGTTGATGTCATTTAAGATATAATTCCATAAATCCAGTGAACTTATGAGCCAATAATCTATTAACATCCGTTAGAGATGGAGACATAACCCAATCCAAAGGCATAGAAAATTTTCTTAAATGATGTCCTCTCAGATAAGCAGCCGGGTCGCAATTTTGCTGAATCAGTTCAAGTGTGGATATGGTTGAGGTCAAAGTTAATCGTCAGCTCAAAGCTGTCCGCTTATGCAAATGAGGTTGTTTTTCTAATGAAAAGGGGAGGTGTTATCATTTTTAGAAGAAGCTATAAATCATTGATCTGGATGTCCATTTTCCTGATGCTGTTCAGCATGCTCCCTCCGTATCTTGCTGCTGCTGCTGAAAGCGATAGCAATGGAGGGCCGCAACCAGCTACATTCAGCGATATTCAATCTCATTGGGCGTACAACGAAATTATGGAACTATCCGCAGCGAATATTGTAGCTGGTTTCGAAGATGGGTCGTTTCAGCCTGCTGGAAACGTAACACGGGAGCAGTTTCTGAAGATGCTCGTAGAACTAAGGAAATTACCGAAAAACTCCAGCTATGTTCCGTTCAAAGACGTTGAACAGGGGCGTTGGTCTGTGCCCTATATTGCCGCAGGATTAACGAACGGCATTTTGTTTCTCACCGATTTTCCAGACGGTTTTAAGCCGAGCCTGCCCATTACGCGTTATGAAATGGCGGTTTGGATTGTAAGAGCGCTGCAGCTCCCACTGCAAAAGGAAGAGAAATTACTTGGAGCTGTGAATGATCAAGCGGATATTAAGAGGAATCGTGACTTGATCGAAGCAGCATTAGGAACGGGAATTATTCAAGGCTATCCAGATCATACGTTCAAAGGCGGAAATAATTCTACTCGTGCCGAAGCAGCTGTTATGTTAGTGCGCGCCCTTCATTATTCACCGGGGCAATTGTCGACACCGCCGCCAGAAGCTTCTCGCAAAATTGTTGAATACAAACCTGAAGTGAAGCAAAGCAAAAGCACGAGTTATTCGAAACGGGATGATGTTACATGGGTCATTAACGACCCGGATTTGAAATTAGATGTCGGCGATGTGTTTGTCATGCCTCCGAATGACCAATATTTTGGCGGCATTGCGAAAAAAGTGGAATCCGTTAGCAAGGAGAATGGCGCGCTTGTTGTGAAAACATCAGTTCCCAAACTGAAGGAGGTTTTTTCTAAGCTTGATGTGCATACCACAGAGCCCATAAATCCAAAGATGCTCGTCCCAGCTGATCCGTCGATCCAAATTAAGACGAACGATGTCACCATACAGGATACGTCTGTGACTTTGCCATGTATCCCTATTGTTTTGAATCATGCAAATTACGAAGGAATTGTTCTCGATGCTCATATGAATTTCTGTAACTTAGGGGTAACGGCAGACATTGGTCTTGATATTGATGTTGATTGGTTTGATGTGGATTTGGATTTCTATTCCAAATTAGTACTGACTGGAGATATAACAACTAACGTGACTGTGAAAGCCGATACCGGAAAGGGAGCATTAACCCAGCCTAAACTCATTCCGTTGACGGCTCCATTTTATGTGCCTGTCTTTACAGGCGTATTCGTAAAAGCGATGCTGTATTTGAAAATCGACCCTAATTTTAGAGCTTCATTAGAAATTAAATTTGAGGACCGGTTTCATTTGGAAGAAGGTTTCAGCTATTCGCTTAGTCATGGTTTCCGACCTATTAATAACACAACGAACACAGCAACGTTAGATGTGAACTCCAATGTTGATGCCAGTCTTGCTGCAGGTCCAGATTTTCAATTGACGCTGACCTTATTAGATATTGCCTATGCTGGAATTGAACTTTATCCTGGAATCCGAGCAGGCTATAACAGATACTACGAACAGGGCCGATGTGATGCTATCCGTGTTGACGCTTTTCTCAAACTGGATGTGATCGCAGGTTATGATGTGTGGGTGGCCGATGATGAAGTTTCGTTGAATTTGCTTGACTTGAATTCCCCGCTATATCAGATGGATATCCATTGTCCGCCACCGCCGATGCCTACTAACTTGAAAGCCCAATTAATAAGTGTGAGGGATCAATTGGGTAAGTATGATGAGGTCATATTGGATCGAACCGATGTTCAGCTGAGCTGGGACACGGTTAACGATGCAACGAGTTATAATGTGAAGCGCTCGGATGTTCCTGGCGGTCCGTTTAAGGCCAAACGCTCCAATCTTACAGCTACTACGTTTACGGATACAACAGCTCGCAAAGGCACTACATATTATTATCAAGTTACAGCAATGAATGAACATGGTGAGAGCGCGCCATCCCGTGTTTTAACGGTTACGATAGTAGAACTGCCACCCCCACCGCCTCAGAATTTAACCGCAGAACGGAGTGGCTCAACTGTCGTTCTCAACTGGAACAAAGTTGGCGGCTTTACAACGTATAACGTGAAGCGAGCTGAAGGTTCCAGCAATGCCTATGAGACGATAAGCTCTAATATTAACGGTACTACGTTCACGGATCCAGCGGCTTCATTCCTTAAAGGATTCAGTTATATCGTCACAGCAGTGGATAGTAGTGGAGAAAGCCAAAGTAGCAATATAGCATATGTTCAAAAGGGAGACCTAGGAAATATAACACCAGTTACACCGCAAGTGCCCGTAGACCGATTGATCATACTGCCTGCTCCTGACAATTTTGATGCACATACAGATGCCGGCAGCGGGAAAGTTATCCTCACTTGGAATGCGGTTAAAGGCGCAGCAGGTTATAACGTAATGCGCTCGAACGCTGCGAATGGTACGTACCAGATCACAGGCTCCAAAGTTAGCGGTACGACTTTCACAGATACAACGGCAGCAATTGGTACAACGTTCTACTACAAGGTCACAGCAGTGAATAATAATGGTGCTGAAAGCGAGGCTGCTCCAATCAAATCGGCTACGCCGAGTTCTGGTATAAGGTAATTAACGTTAATAAAAACCGCTAGCTAAAAGCTTAGCGGTTTATTTGTACTATATGGAGTCTAGATGCTTCCAGATGAAAGATTTCCAATTTATTTTCTAGCTAATAAAAACAAGCACAATCATCCAAATTGACAATGCCAGTAATAAAGACCAAGTAATTGAAACAAAGAAATACTCTTCTTCTTGAGACATTTAAATCACCCCTCAATACAAACAGTATATGAAAGAGAAGGAGATGTCCGTCGAAGTACGGTGTCGTTTCATGAATTTACGATTGGTAACAACATGAATATCAAGTGTTTTCCGCTATTTTTAATCATCGATTCCGAAAAAATACACCGACATTTCCTTGCTCAACAATCGTAAATCCATGTTGGAGCAAACATAATACAGCATCTTTGACTGGGGCACCTACTTTAATAAATCTTTGGCAAGGTTTTGCACTTCCGATAATCCGGATTCTGCCGATATTTGCAAAATTCTTTTTAGATCGAACAATAATTACGACATCTGGAAAGCTGGCCATGATATCAACTCCTACGAAGAGATATCATATGGTATTCATCTTCGCATTATTACTCTTGGGCGTCAGTGACGACCGTCTGGCTTCGGCTGTTGCCGCGAATTGGAGAACATGTCGGTACAAAAGTCTATGGCTCCATGCACCGATTCAAAGTAACTGACATTTGGCATTTTGCTGGGGACAAAGCTAAATATTGAATTTAATAATAAAAAGCCCATGGCAAAGTTTCCACGGGTACGTTCGAGCTTTGAATTGTTTCATGCTTCATTACGACCAGATCCTGGTGCTCCTGGTGGATAGTAATACGGAGGTATTTTAATCCAACCACGCTCTCGCATCATAGATTTAACATTTGCACCAAATACCATTTTTTCTGCTTGAAATTGTGTGAATAAAAGGGCAACATCATTTCTAACCGATTGTGCCGAACCCGTTGCTGCATTAACAATAAGCGTAACTATCTTTATTGATAACAAGTTAGCCAATTCATCATCTGTAAATTTAACTCCAAGCGGTATAGCATTAGGGTCAGACTTTGGTTTTGATTCTGGAGAAGGTGGCAAAGTAACCCCCTCGTTTATCATAAATGATTGAAGGCGTTGTATTTGGGAATGTCCAATCTGCTGGTCTTCTTCTAGCACTTTTCTTAATTGCATATCTACAGTTGTGTTAATAGCAGACTCTACAAAAGCTTTAGCTTCTAAAAGCCCACCTAAGTAAATCCAACAAGCCATTACTTCTCCAACATGAAGTGGATCTTTTGGTTCATCATCGAACAGTGATTTTATTGTATTAATTGCTGATGTCATCACATTTTCCATTATTAATCACCTCAGTATCGGATTATATTCTGGAAATATTGTTTACATTTGGTATTGTATTTATTCTTCAAATAGAATCGCTAGTGATCCTACGCGTTCATTTTCTTGATTTTTTTAAAAAACCACAAGTAGTACCAGTAGGAAAGTAGAAGAGTGATTGTTATAGTAATAAAGCTCATATACCATGTCCAATTTATGTATTTAATCAATTCAGTGCGCTTTTCTAGAAAAACTTCAATTATTGTCATTATTGTTGGAAAGCTAAGGATTTAAATCGTTTTAATAAACCATGGTTTCTCATGAGGGAAATGAACGTTGAAAATGGCACTTACAGAAGGGAAAACGAAAAACTGGGGGATGTCCGAATCTTTGATTGAACTGTCTGACGAAGCATACTCGACGAAGACTTTTAGCGGTTGATTCAGACGCCGTGCTCCTGCACTTGAAGTATCTCTATGAAGTGTACTCATTCGTTCCGTCCGCGCGGGCGAACCGACTGGGGTTCTTACCCCCATGATCCATACAAAAAACCTCGATCCCAAAGGATCGAGGTTTTTACTTGTATGGAGCCTAGGGGGATCGAACCCCTGACCTCATCGCTGCCAGCGATGCGCTCTCCCAGCTGAGCTAAGGCCCCGAAATGTCGTAAAAGCAACGTCGACTTTTCGTATTATACATGAATTTTTTGAAGCAGGCAAGCCCTTTTGTACAGAAAATTCTTATTGCCTTTAATGCCTGCGACGTTTCTGTTGCAGACAGTGCCAAACGTTGTTTTCATTCATATATTCATGCTAACCTAGTAACAGAAACTAGTTGATCGTGTAGGAGTGACGAAAGAGTGTCAAACGGGGTATTGTATTGGGTTTTCTTAGGGATAGCTTTTGCATTGCCGTTTGTAATCGGCGTGTGGTTAATGCGGAAAACGAATCGGCTGGGATTTTCTTTCTGGATAACGACAGCCTTAAATATTGTACTGACTTTGGCTGCAGTATTCTGGTGGAAATCTGTGACGGAGGATCCGTTCCGCATGATGTTTGGAATGGCATTTTATGGCGTGTCGGCGGTGAATTTGATGGTTATCGAGTTTTTCGCGCTATTTAGTATTCGTAAGAAATTGAATTCGTAGAGGGGATGGTTCTACATGACGAAATCTTCTTCCAAGCTTTATTTTTATGTGTTCACCATTGCTGCCGTCCTATGGATGGCCTTTATTTTTTTTAAGTCCGGGCAGACCTATCAGCAGCAGAGCCTGCGGCCGCTTCTGGAAACGAAGCTTGCTGGAACTTCTTTCTTAAATCACTTCCCGCGTTTGGCATTCACATATGACGGTCAACAGATCACGTGGCAAGACCCTATCGGAGTCATCGAGTTCTTCATAAGAAAAGCAGGGCACGTTAGCGAGTTCGCTATCCTTGCCCTGCTTTGGATCTTGGCCTTGCTTTCGAAGCCGGTACGTGTAATCATGGCACTGCTCACCTCCTCAATCATTTCGGTGCTCTATGCGGCTACCGATGAATGGCATCAAACGTTTGTTGATGGTCGTACGGGTCATGCCATTGATGTGGTCGTTGATACCAGCGGGGTCCTATTGGCAGTTCTTTTGGTCCTTGCGGTTCTCGGGATTCGCGCTGCCATTAGACGAAGAAGAATAAGCTAGTTATCATCATGTAAACTTTTCTTTTTTTGATGGATTTGAATTTCCAAAGCTCGCGAGCTTCGACTTCCAAATCGTGCTGCTGCCACTGCATTAATTTCTCAGACACATATAAGTTGGATGGTTGCATATTGGATCACCTTCCTTTCTTTTCCTGTTAGGTCTAGTTTACATCTAGAATAAGGGGAACAAAAAGTGTATAATTCACTTTAACAATTTCCCCTTTTGAGAAAGGAACGGATTCATGCAGCTGTTATCTCACTTTTTGGAGCTACGTGCCAGCTTTGCCCATGACATAGAGCATGAACCGCAGCCTATTACGTTAGAAGAATTATCTGAAAGAATGTACTGCACGACACGGAATGTAAAGATTTTGTTGAAGAAAATGATGGAGCAGGATTGGATTTCCTGGAAGCCCGGCAGAGGACGAGGCAACGTTTCGGAGTTAACATTTCTTGTTTCCGCTGAGGATATGGTTTCCAAACAAGCGATGGAACTGGCTGCTAAAGGAGATTACAAAGGAACGATTGAACTCATTCACCAATTGGGCAGAGGAGAGACTTTGCAGGACTCTTTCGTCGATTGGTTATTTAGCTATTTCGGCTATCGAACGGTTGTCCAGGAGGAATGTTATAAGGATACACTGCGCTTTCCGGTCTACAAATGGCTCGTTTCGCTCGATCCGGCTTACAGTTTTTTTGCGTTTGACACCCATCTGATCAATCAAATATTCGATACGCTTGTTCAATACAATCCTAGTACGAGGATTGCGGAGCCGCACTTAGCCCACTACTGGGAGAAGAGCGAAGACGGTCTGCACTATACGTTTTATTTGCGAAAAGGTGTCCTCTTCCACCATGGTAGGGAGATGACGGCAAACGATGTTTATTACTCACTTTCAAGACTGAAAGAGCTGGGGCTCTCGGCGTGCCAAGGCTGGATGACTGAAAGTATAGAGAGCATTAGGGTGCTTAACCGGAGTGCAGTTGCCATCGAGCTGAAACAGCCGAATGAGCTATTCCTACAGCAGCTGGCACATCCTTCTCTAGCGATTTTGCCGGAAGAGATTTGCCGGGATAACGAAGGGATTTTTGGGCGGATGCCGATTGGAACAGGTCCTTTCAGGCTGGAGCGAAATGATGACTATATCTGCAAGCTTCGGGCATTTGACAGTTATTTTGGGGTCAGGCCGCATTTGGATCAATTGGAAATATGGCTTTTGCCGCAGGAGTTGTCCGAGGTTGGCCCTAGCTGGGATATGGTTCAGGTCGTGTGTGATCATACCAATTCCCGTAAACCGGTCGGAGCGGTGGGGAAAGATTCGGAATGGCATCAAATCGAGCAGTCGATTCTGGGATGCTCCTTGCTCACGTTCAATCAAGAGAAAAAAGGGCCTCAACAGCACCCCAATTTTCGTAAAGCCATTGATTTGATCATCGATCGGGAACGAATGATTGAACAGCTTGGTGGCTTCAGAGAAGCACCGGCAAGCTCCTTTTTGCCAGCGATGAATGATAAAGGGGCTGCCGCTGAGCACCGCACTGATTTGGAGGAAGCTAGGCGCTTGCTTGAAGACATGGGGTACGATGGAGAGCTGCTTCGCATGTACATTTATAGCAATAACAACGAGGATGCACTCTGGATCTGTGAACAGTGCGTCAAAGTCGGAATTCGTATTGAACTCACGACCCGAAGCATGTCGGACATGATGCGGTTGGATACGATTCAGGAAGCCGATCTTATTTTTTATCATATCTGTTTGGAAAGCGAGTATGACCTCCATATCATCCAGACACTTAAGCAGAGCAACAGTTATGTCCGTGCGCATTTGAATTTGGAGCAACAGGCATGGATAGATGAAGAAGTCGAGCATATTCTCGGAATCCCACACATTGAAGATCGCATTGCCAAACTTCACGAAATTATTGAAGTGCTTCAGGAGGGGAAATCTTTTCTCTTCGTTCTGCATCGATCCCAGCAAACCACTTATCATGATTCGATCAGAGGGGTATGCATTAACGATTTGGGGTGGGTTGACTTCCGGAAAATCTGGTTTACACCCAGCGCTTGATAAATCCTGGATATGCTGGAAATACTCTTGGTAGCAATGATGAAACGCCAGGAGGGTATGGTTATGAGCAAAATTAAAGAGGCTAATCTTGTGCGATTTACAGAACGCGATGGTGTTTGGTGCGCGGATGTCGAAGTGAAAACCGAGGGCATCTCGGGGACATTGATCGCCGAATTCTCAGCGACAAAGGGAAGCGAGTTCGAGATGAGTCATGTGTATCGCAAAGATGCATCCCGGGAAATTGACTGGTATGAGAATAACTTGCACGAAGCTTATAAAGATATTTCAGAAGAGTTATTCGGGAAGAAGTCCCGTGAATCGAAGCGGGGAGAGCGCGAAGAGTTTAAAGAGGGAATTCTTGCCTTCGGCTCCATTCGCGAGGAGCTTAAAGAACATTTTCAACTTAGCCGTACGGCGTCTTTGTTTCATACCGAAGATGTGGAAGACCAAACTTACTTGCATTAAGCGTACTTATCAATTAAAAAAACGACCGTTAAGGTCGTTGGCTTCTGGGCTCGTAACGGTTTTCCATTGCCATCCAGCGCGCATTCGCAACGAAAAAACCAATGAAAAAGAACAGCACTAAACGAATAGGCACCCAAACTAAGCTAATCTCATGCGTGTTTAGTAATTCAATGATGCTAAATAAGACCGTAAGCCCAACACCCCAGGGGAGAAGGCCGAAATTCACTAAATATTTGTTTCTGCCGAGCTGTTTTCTTTTAAGCCATATGGCTTTGCGTGGATCTTCGTTCATGTGGAAACTCCCTTTTTCTTTTTATTATAGCATTGCTTGAAATAAATCTCGAATTAGTATTCATAAGAGGCCTCCATTCATATGCTAGTCATAGGACGGTGGTTTTTTTTATGGAAAAGATGACCAATGTCCTCATATTATGGTAGTATAAGGAAGTTGAAAGGAGGATTTATTTTGCTTCTCAAAATTTTAGCTTTTGGTCTGTTATGGCGTCTTGTCGGCAATCCTTTTCTTGCACTTCTTATTCTATTAATCATTTTATATGTGCTAGATAGAAGATTTATCGGGTTAACGCCGAATATTTTTAAGCCGTTTCAACTAAGGCGAAGAGCATCCAGACTGCGAATTGATTTGCACGCTAACCCGCATAATACATCAGCGAAGCTGGAACTGGCAAGGAACTTGCTGCAGCGCAATAAATTCCAAGAGGCTCTTCCCTATTTGGAGGAAGCGCTGCCGGTCATGGAAGATTCCGCCGATGTCCACTATGAGATCGGACTTTGCCACCTGAAGCTGGGGGATTTGAGCAAAGGAGAAAGCTTCATGCTCAAAGCGATTGAGTTGAACCCGCGAGTTAAATATGGCGAAGCCTATTTACGCTTAGGAGAAGCTTTGGCGCGTATCGCACCCGAACGAGCTGTGCAGCTCATCGAGCAGTTTCGTGATTTGCACTCTTCGTCGGTAGAAGCTTACTACCGCCTAGGCTTGCTGTATCAGCAGCTCGGACGCGGTGAAGACGCGAAGCGCACGTTCCGCGAAGCGCTTCATATTTACCGCGGCTTGCCGCGATACAGCCGCAGACAGCAGCGGCGGTGGGCGCTGCTCGCGCGCTTTAAATAAAGAAGGTTCCGCTAAATTAAGCGGAACCTTTTTTATTGGCTGCATACAGTTGTACGAGCAGCCAAGACCCGAGCAGGCCGATGAGAATCGAAGCGGCTGTGTGCAGATCGTAGATCCAGAGCTGTCCTTGGGTCGGAGTCAGTCGATCCCAAAGCGTGAGCAGCGCGGGGTGTATGAGGTAGATGCCGAAGGAGGCCGCGCCGAGAGCAGAAAGGACGGAGCGGCGCTTCGACTCGTTGGCCAGCCGAGCTAGCGACCAGCGGATGCAGCATAGCGGCATCGCCATGGCGTACACAAGGAGGGCAAGCTCAAACCAGACATTTCCGATGGCTGCCAGACCGTATTGATGGAGGAGCAGCATGCCCACGAACGTGGCGCCTGCAAGGCACATGATGCTCCAAATGAAGTGCTTATATCGCTCGGACCAGGCGACAATTGCCGCATAATGAATGCCCATGAAAGCTCCGAAAGCAAAAAGTGCGGAATAGCTTACAAAAAGCGAGGCATATTCCGGAAGGGGATGCACCATATGATGAAAGGCATATGCGCCTGCTTGAATGCCTATGCCGAGAGGAATCAGCGACTTGCGAAGCCAAGTTGACCGTCTGACGGTCGTAATCAGAACCGGGAACAAGAGATAGAATTGAACGATAATGACCATATAATAGAGATGATAGCTGGCATTTCCGGAAATAAGCAGTTTAATAAAGTAAATGATGTCAAATTGGATGTTTCCATGAAACATGAATTGATTATACAAATAATAGAAAAGTGACCATAGCACATAAGGAACCAGGATTCTTCGCAATCGTTTTGTCCAAAAAACGCGCGACATACCGGGCTCCCACCGATCGTAATACGTATAGAAAAGAACGGTGCCGCTGATCCAAATAAATAAAGGGACGGTAAATAAACTAGCTTTGTTAAGTATGAAAAAAAATGCTTGAGAACCGCTGCCGAGCGGAAGCTGAGTAGCGCCCGATGTGCCATGAATAAGCACAACGGCGATAATGGCAATCGCACGGACGAGGTCGATTTCTGGTAGTTTGGGCCTTGATGACATGACGGTGATCTTCTCCTTTTTCACTTTTTTCACTTTAACATGAATGAAAAAGGAGGACAATACTCGCCAAATCAATCTCGATAAGCGATAAAACAGCCCGTATCAAGCAGCTCCCATTGGGATGGAGGGGGTCCATCATTTGGCCTATCACATTGTGGAAAGCCTGTTACAGGACCAAGTCCATTTAAACCTTTCAACAGAAAGGCGCTTGCTTGACGCTCTCCAGCTAGCGCGATAAACTGTGAGAAGAGATTAAAGCGAAAGTCAAGAGGGTGAATGTAGTGAGCTACGAATATCTCATGCAAGCGGTATTGTTAATTTTCTTGGTTGTCATTACTTTTTTTGCAATGTTGATTTGGACGAAATGGCGGAAAAGAGGACGGAGATAGCACCATGTATTTTATTAACCATGAACAGATTGATCAAAGAATTCAATTTCTCTCGGCTTTAGCCGATGCAAGTAAACAGTTAGAGCAGCAGTGGGAACAAGGTACTAATGATCTCGTTTGGCAGCTCGCGCAAGAACGTGTTCTGCACTTAGCCATTGAAACCGTAACGGACGTAGGAAGCCTTCTGATCGATGCCTTTATTTTAAGAGATGCAAGCAGTTACGAGGATATTGTGGAAATCGTGCATGGCGAAGGTGCCTATTCGGAGGCCTTGACTGAGACGCTGCTTCAGCTCGTTAAGCTGAGAAAGCCTCTTGTGCAGGACTTTGTAGCCTGGAACCGTCAAGAGCTGCATCCATTGGTGTCTAAACTTCCGGCGGCTTTTGAGGAGTTCGCTGCGAGTGTGCGGGCATTTATCAAGAGTGAATTGGAATAACATACATAGATGTTTCTTAATTTACATCTTGGAAGTGATGCTGTATTATGAGACATAATGACTGTTCCGAGGGTAGGTGAGCTAATGAATCAAACACTTGAGACATCTACGCGTAAAGTGATTCTTTCCATGCTCAAAACTAGTGGACCTCTAAGCGTTCAAGAGATGTCCAAACAGCTCGGAATTACGGAGATGGCTGTCAGGCGTCATATTCATTCCATGGAAAAGGATGATCTGCTCGAAACGAAGCTTGTCCGGCAGGCGATGGGGAGGCCTACTAATGTGTACACGTTAGCTCCCAAGGCAGACGAACTATTTCCCAAGAAATATATGCAGTTGACGCTCGATTTACTGGATGAGTTACTTGAAGATCAAGGGCATGAGAAGATAGAGCGGCTCTTTGAAGGCCGACAGGATAAGCTTGAGTCTCGTTATCAGCCACGCATGCTGGATAAGAATTTGGAAGATCGTGTAGCCGAGTTAGCGCATATCCAGAACGAAAACGGGTATATGGTCGATTGGTCGCAGACAGGTGCCAACGCTTATATATTTAGCGAGCATAATTGCCCGATCTCCCAGGTGGCTAATACTTTTGGGCAGGCCTGCCAGTGCGAGCTAGCCTTGTTTCGAAATTTGCTGGACGCGAATGTTGAGCGAACAGAATGTTTAGCCAAAGGTGCAAACAAGTGCGTCTATATCATTAGCAAAAAATAAATAAGGCTGTCCCAAAAAGTAGAATATTCTACTCTTGGGACAGCCTTTTCTTACGATTTAAGATTTACAACGATGGGCCGCTAATTCTTAGCTAGTGCCCAAACCTCTGTTTTTTGACTAATTAGCGCCCTGTAGTTCCGCTATGCGGGATTGCCCAAGTAGGAGGACGCTCGTTTTAAAAGGAAGATGGAGTCGTTATTCTTGTTTGTTTGAGACAGCTCGATTTTAACGCGAAGCTGCAAGCAGTCGGGCTGCTTTGTCCGTCACCCATTCGAAGCGGCCGGCTTCGATTTCTTTTAAATTAATAAGCGATCCGCCGATACCAAGTCCGTAGCAGCCCAAGTCCAGAAATTGTTTAATGTTCTCTTCGGTAACGCCGCCAACAGCCATCATCGGAATATGGTCAAGCGGTCCCATTAATTCCTTGATATAGGAGAGACCAAGGCTCGCGCTCGGGAATATTTTAATCGCTGTAGCGCCAGCTTTCCACGCTTTGACGACCTCGGTCGGTGTCATCGCTCCCGGGAAAATCGGAATCCCCTCACGGTTTGCATAACGAATGACGTCCTCGTCCAAATTCGGCGTTACCAGGAAAGAGGCGCCTGCTTGTACGGCTTTCTGCGCATCCTCCACATCGAGCACCGTTCCTGCGCCAATGTACATCTGCTGGCCCCATTTGGCCTGCAGCTCGCTGATCATCGTCAGCGCTCCTGGCGTGTTGAGCGTAACCTCCATCACGGTAACACCGCCTTTCAGCAGCGCTTCTGCCAACGAGAGAATATGGATTTCCTTCACGCCTCGGACAATGGCAATAATGCGGGTACGTTCGATTTCCTTCAATCCTTGCTCGCGGTTCATCTTAAGCCTCCAAATGTTAAAAGTTCGATTTGTTTTTCATTATGACAGGTCCCTGAAATTTTTCCAGCTTTTTTGTGTCAAAATAAGATGCTCCTGCCTATACTGTAGTAATTCATAGGCATTCGTCTAGAAGCCGCCATTCGATCCAACAGCTTTTTAGACCCAGGAGGTGCCCGACATGACTTGGATGGAGATTAGTGCCGTCAGTATCGCCCTAGCGTTTATCGTACTCGTCGTCTTTACTGTTCGAGTGTTGATAGCAGCTAAACGCGCGCTGCATCAGCTTAGCGATACGGTTGCTCGAACGGAGCAGCACGTAGCGAAGACAGCCGGAGAAGCCGAGCAGTTATTGAAGCAAGCGGGACAGCTGACTGAAGAGGTGCACATACAAGTGCTGGCATTAGAGCCAACTATTCAATCCATCGAGAAGACTGGAGCAGCTATAGGGGATATCGCTTCGGTCCTTCGTAAAGGTGCACGAATGATGAACGAATCGCTTCATGGTGCGGAAAGGGTTGTACATACCCATCACAAGCGTATACAGGACGTCATGGAATGGGCAACGACCGGGTATGAGCTGTGGCAAAGATGGCAGGCGAATCGGAAAGCCAAATCAGACCATTAAGGAGTGGATTTCACATGGCAGGCGAAAAAAAAGGAAAAGATCTTCTCATCGGTGCGGTAGTAGGAGGGTTACTTGGCGCAGCGACAGCTTTGTTGTTCGCACCGAAATCCGGACGTGAGCTAAGAAACGATATCGCGGAGAATGCTAAAGCAGTTAGCGACAAAACAGTGCAAATCGCCAGCACAGTCTCCCAAAAAACGCAAGACGTTGCCAAAACGGTCAGCACGACGACTTCTGATCTCGTAGGCAAAGCAAAAGACACAGCGGCAAATGTGGTTGACTCGGTTCGCTCCTGGAAAGAGTCCAAGAATGACGATGCTGAATTGCTGGATGATGTGGAAACATCAGAGGCAGCGGAAGATTTGGTCATCGTAGGCCGCTAAACGAGTAAAAAAGCAGAAAGCTCATCTCAGAGCTTTCTGCTTTTTTGCATTTACCATTTGGACGGGTCAATCTTACGGATGTCCAGACCTTCCCAGACGTTCTTGATGGGAGCTGTTTCCGGATGTTCGAAGAGCAGCCACGCGGTAGGAAGATAGCGTTCCCCGTATTCACTGGAAGGTTTGTTGATGATGGTATTGTTATGAACAAGAACGGTAGAGGCTCCGCCGTCCAAATTAGCAGCCGTGACAGCGCCATGCGCCAGGAAAATTTCCTGAATATCGTACAGCGTCGCCCCAATGCTGTGCTTTTGCCTGCCATCGATGATGGCGAATAGGATGGAGCCGTCTTTGGTTTGCGCCATGCTCGTTCGCGGAGCAATGCCCCAGCCGTCGGCTTGGCTTTTGATTTGTCCGACACCGTTGACGATAAACCGCGGGGAAAAGGAAACAGCTTCCTGAACTCCCATTTCCACCAGTTCGGAAACTTTATACTTGCCGGCGATCATGCGTCCTTCTTTATCAATGCCGACGACTTGCACCGTGCCGTTCATGCCTTTGTCATTGTAAAAGATTTTACCGCCAGAGATGACAATCCCTTCCGGCTGAAACCCGTTCCCCTCCCAGTTGGGGTCGATGAATCCTCCGCCGTTAACGCCGAGGATCGCTCCCGTTCTTTTAACCATGGAAGACACTTTCTCGCCTTTGCCTACTTTCTCAGGTACGGCAATCCGAAGCTTTTTTGGATCAGAAATGGTGACAAGTTGGCCTTTGAAATTCGTACCCGAAATGGGTTCAATCGTAACGAGCTCCTTCTTGACAGCTACTGGTGCTGTGGAGCTGACAGGCTCAAGCTGAACAATCCCTTTATCTTTCTCATCGCCCATTTCATCAAATTGTTTCCAATAAGCTTCAACGCGCTTCTGTAATTCTTCGGAGCCTATTAGATATTTGGCCCAATCTCTGTGCTGCGTTGTAATCAATGTATCAGCCATCATTAGTCGAACACTCGTGCCGGATGCCGTTAGGAAAAACCAGCACAAGGACAGTACGGAAAGAATGGAAAAACTCAATATCGTATACAGGATAAAACGCATGCCCACAGAACGCTTTCTGTTGTTCACTCTCGTAGCCCGAGACTGCGGGGAGGTGGTCTGTTGTACAGCCATGAATTCAATACCAATCCTCTCTACCAGGAAATCAATTCAATCAGTCCTTATAGATAGACGAAAAGAAAGGGGTAAAGTTTCATACTTGCTGAAACTTTACCCCTTATTTTGTAAATTCATGTTAAGTTGGACGCTTTACTGAGGTTAACAGGGAGTCTGTTGACGCAAGACGATCGTAGTGAAATTCTAGCCCCATGCCTGTATTCCGGGCAACACTGCGCACAATGAGATCGTGATACTTCTTCTGGCGAATCGCGGCAATGACAACAAATTTGGAGATGCCGAGCGCGTCAAAATAAAGCTTCCCTTCTCTTTCATTGTATTTTTGTACATGATTCATATTGACGAAAAGGTTTGTATCCATTTTCTTAAAGCCCATCTCTTCAAGCTTATCCAAGAAAAGGCTGAAATCAAGTAATGAAGTTACGCCTTGGCTGATGCGTTCAAAACGAGTATGGTAAATCATTTCTTTCGAACTGACTTCAATAAACAGGGTATCCGACATAGGAACAGGTTCCTCCATGGCTGCTTGGCTGTTGTTCGTCTGTTCATTCTCGTTCTCGAGGTAGCCGGCTTTCTCCATTAAATCGGTGTATGGAATGTTGTAGGCATCCGACAGCTTTTTGAGCGTAACGGGCGATGGATTGATTTTCTCATTGGTCGAGCGATTCCGCTCAAGTTCAAGATCTCTGATGTAGGCATGTGAAAGTCCGCTTTTGTTAGCTGCCTCGCGCAGGGACATTTTGCCTCGCAAGCTTTCCAAAAACTTACCGAATCCTTCTAATTGCTTCATAGTGATGAATCCCTCCATATTGTTTAATTGTAAATGAGTTTGACGGAAATGAAAATGTGTAGGTGTGAATTGGCGACATTTTCCTTAAATCCCTGTTAAGTGGTGCTGCGTGCATATTTATGCTTTGCGATTGGAAAATTAGTAGCATCATCATGGAAAGAGGCTGATCGCATGGCAAGAGATTTACCCATAGGAAATGGGAATGTACTCATTAACTTTGACGCTGCTTATAATATTCGTGACATGTATTACCCTTTAGTAGGTCAAGAGAATCAATCTAGCGATCATCTTTCACATTTTGGTATTTGGTGTGCGCAGGATTTCTTCTGGATCGACCATCCGGAGGTACAAAAAAAGCTGAATTACCTAGAAGATTCGCTGATTACTAATGTTGAATGCAAGCATGAGAGGCTGGGGTTAAGCTTCGTTATCCGAGACGGCGTTGATGTGCAGCAAAATGTTTTTTTACGCAAAATCAGGATAGATAACCATTTTGATGCGGAAAGAGAGATCAAGCTTTACTTTCATTTAGATCTGCAAATCTATGGAAATGGGGTCGGAGACACAATCTATTATGACCCTGAGCTGCATTCGCTGCTTTTCTATAAGGGGCATCGTTACATGTCATTATCTGGTTTATCTCCGGATGCCGATATGCAATTTCCGAGCGCTTACGCAACGGGGCAAAAAGGGATTCACGGTCTTGAAGGGACGTGGCGCGATGCGGAAGACGGCCATTTAGGAGGAAATCCGATCGCGCAGGGCTCCGTTGACGGGACGCTTGAATTGACGCTGCTGCTGCCTCCTAACAGTTCCAAAGAAGCATGGTTCTGGATTTGTTTTGGCCATACGAAGCAGGAGGTCGAACGAACAGAAAGTTTGCTTCGTACAGAGACACCCCAAGCTTTACTGCAGCGCACGCATGACCATTGGGTGAAGTGGGTTAACCAGGATGCTCATCAGCTTTCCTTGCTGAAGCCGGAATTGGCCTCTTTTTATAAAAGATGCTTGCTGATCACAAGAACGAACGTAGACAATCGCGGCGCGATTATTGCAGCAAATGACTCGGATATTTTGAAGTTTGCCAAAGATACCTACTCCTATATGTGGCCGCGGGATGGCGCACTTGTTTCTCACGCTTTAGACCGGGCTGGTTATTATGAGCTGTCCAGGAAATTTTTTGATTTTTGTATGAAAGTGTTGACTCCTGAAGGGTATCTCATGCACAAGTATAATCCAGATAGTTCGGTAGGCTCTAGCTGGCATCCCTGGGTGGACGGTCAGGGCAAAAAACAGCTTGCCATTCAAGAGGATGAAACGGCACTTGTGCTGTATACGTTGTGGCACCATCATAAGCTGGCAGGTACGCTTGAAAGTTCGCGGCAGGATTATGAGAATTTTGTCAAACCGGCTGCCGACTTCCTTGTTCATTACCGGGATGCTTCAGGTCTTCCGCTGCCCTCTTATGATCTGTGGGAAGAGCGCTACGGTGTTCTAGCTTTTACGGTCGCATCTGTGTATGCAGGTCTTATTGCCGCAGCTCGCTTCGCTGATTATCACCAGGATAAAGCGCGTGCCGTTTATTACACCGACATCGCGAATCAGGTGAAAAAGGCCGCTGAACAGCAATTATTCGCAGCTGACCAAAACCGCTTTTTGCGGGCCTTATATTGGAGCTATGAAGAAAATAAATATGTGCCGGACTACACGTTGGATATGAGCATGTATGGGTTGTTCGACTTCGGATTGTTCGAGCTGGATGATCCGAGAATTGTGAATACGATGCGGATTCTGAAAGAGAAATTGTGGGTACATACAGATATCGGCGGCATAGCAAGGTATGAAAATGACTACTACCATCAGGTAACGAATGATGTTGCCAAAGTACCCGGGAATCCGTGGTTCATTTGTACACTTTGGTATGCGGAGTGGCTGGTGGCTACGGCCCGAGCAGCTGAGGATCTGCAGGAAGCGGAAAATTTGATGCATTGGGCAATTCGTCACGCGCTGCCGTCAGGCACGATGGCTGAGCAGGTGCATCCTTTCACAGGCGCGCCGTTGTCGGTTTCACCGCTGACGTGGTCGCACGCTTCCTTCATTAAAGTGACGCAGGAGTATTTGTCAAAATTAAAAAAATTCACCTTGGTGGGAACGAAGCAAGCGACGGATGCCAGCGAAGACAAGGTGCTGGAGCCGGTTGTTGGGTAGCTGGGAGGAGATGAAGAGATGAAAGCGATTCGCGTCAAACAACTGCGACAGGGAACCCCTTCGATTGCGTTAGAAACCGTGGACGATCCAGTGATTTCTCATCCCCAAGAAGTCATTGTCAAGGTTCTGGCAGTGGGGCTGGACGGTACGGATAAGGAGATTTTGCAGGAAAAATACGGCATTCCGCCACAGGGGGAAGACGATTTGACCACAGGGCACGAATCCCTTGGTGTCGTAGCCGAGGCAGGCAGGGAGAGCGGCTTTCAGCCCGGTGATCTCGTAACCGCAATTGTGCGGCGGCCTTGCCGAAATCAAAGCTGCGTCAATTGCCGCAACGGTCATTCTGACTACTGTCAAACCGGTGAATTCGTAGAGCGTGGCATCAAAGGCGCCCACGGCTTCCTCTCCGAGTTTTATAAGGAAGATGGACGTTACTTGGTGCAGGTACCCTCTGAGTTGCTTGAGCATGGCGTTTTAGTCGAGCCGCAGAGTATCGTCGAGAAAGTCTGGGATCAGGTGCTGCGCGTGCAGCAGCGGCTGATTTGGGAGCCGAAAGCAGCGCTCATTCTCGGCTCTGGGCCGCTGGGGCTGCTGGCTGCGATAACCTGCAGGGTACTGGGACTGGACGTATACGTCTGGTCCAGATCCCCGCAGGATAGCTTGCAAGCGCAGCTTGTGAAGGACTGCGGGGGTGTGTACCAGCCGGCCGAGGACGGCGGCATTAGTTTGACGGCTTATGCCGAAGGGCTCGGCAAGCCGTTGGATCTGATCCTCGAATGCACGGGCTTCAGCCCGCTAGCCTTCGAGGCTATGTCTGTGCTAGCGCCGAACGGCGTGCTGGCGCTGCTCGGGGTCACGCCAGCTGACCGTAAGCTGGAGATTTCCTCCGACATGCTCAACCAGAGCATGGTGCTCGAGAACAAATGCGTGATCGGCTCGGTGAACGCGGCGCGCAAAGATTTCGAGACCGCCATTTATCGGCTGCAGCAGATGGAGAAGATGTATCCCGGTTGGTTGTACCGGTTAGTCACCAACCGGATGAAGCTGGACGCCGTGCCGCAGCTGGATTTTGCGAGCATTCCGATCAAAGCGGTCGTCGACATCGTTCCGGTGGAGCAGTGGCGGGAGCTGGTTAAACAGACGAACGAAGTCGAATACAGCTTCTCGGTTTAAAGCGGTTAAGCAGGCTGGTTATGGCCTGCTTGGCCGCTTTTTGTTTGCTGGGCGGCTAGAGTTACAAAGTGCCCCTAAAAGGTTAGACTTCCCTGCTATATTTTTCTATAATAATGAGAAAGGGGAGGACGAGCACAAATGTCAAAAAAATTTTTAAGAGAAAATGGCATGCACCTATCATGGCTGTTAGCTTTAATCGCCACACTAGGGAGCTTGTATTTCTCGGAAATTATGCACTTTATACCGTGCAAATTATGCTGGTACCAACGTATTCTAATGTATCCACTAGCAGTTATATTAGGAATCGCAGCTGTGCGTAGAGATTATAAGCTGACGATTTATGTATTGCCTTTGACGATATGGGGAGCCTGCATCTCCGTCTATCATGTATTGCTTCAATCCGGGGTTTTCCATGAGTCCGCAACGAGCTGTGGGCCTATTCCATGTGACGTGGATTACTTGAACTGGCTTGGTTTTATTACGATTCCAATGCTTGCCGGAACGGCTTTTATTCTGATCACGATTCTTCAATATTTGACTTACCGAGCTACGAAATAAGACCCCGTTCCAAAAATAGGCAGGTAATTTGTCTAGTGCTGTCGAAATGAATACCGAACGTATTCATTCCAAACGAGGTGCTACAATGACACCAATTACCAAAAGTGCTGCACTGCTGATCCTGCTAAGCGCAACATTGGTCGGTTGTGCAGACAAAAGCCTGATTTCCCCTGCCACAGAAGCTGTAACGTCAAGTCCGCAAGCGCCAACGAATGCGCCAACTAAAGCTCCCACAAAAGTAGAAGCGGCTAAGCCTGCGCCAACACCAACATCTAAATCAACAGCAACCCCCATACCTTCTCCAACGCACACAGCAGCTGCAAGTGCAACTCCGCACCCAACGACTGCACCTAGCCCTGTCGCAACTACAAAGCCGGCAGCCGACACATCGAAAGTAAAGTCAACCGCTGGGGACAAGGTACCTTATTCATGGTACTACATGAAGAAAAAAACGGGACAGGTTCCCGATTTTCCGAAAGAAACGAAATCCTTCACCGCTGATCAGAAAGCCGTATGGGTGGGGACCGGGAAAAAGGTTTACTTAACCATTGACGCCGGCGGCCCGCTGATTGAAGTGGATTTGATGCTGAAATCTTTGAAAGAAAACGGCGTGAAAGCGAACTTTTTCATTTCGGGAAATAATATTAAGAAAAATCCGGACTATTTAAAAAGAGTTGTGGCTGACGGCCATTTTGTGGCCAACCATACGATGACGCACAATGATTTTAATGAACTGAGCGATGATCAGATTCGCAAGGAAATTACGGATTTTGAAGCGCTGTACAAAAAGCTGACGGGCAAAGAAGTCGAGAAATATTTCCGCTTCCCTTACGGTCACTACAATATGCATAACTTGAGTCTAGTATCCAGTATGGGATATACGTCTGTCTTTTGGTCAACGGCCATGCGGGATTGGGAGCCGAGAGCGAATGGAGCCGAGGATCCATACAATGATATTATGAATAACTTGCATGATGGCAATATTATTTTGATGCATCAGGGCTCTTTGGAAAACATGCAGGCGCTCTCGCGCATTTGCAAAGAGATTAAGAAGAAAGGTTATGAGTTCGCGCTTGTGAATGATTTGCAGCCCAAAAAATAAGTGATCGACCAGTAATCAATGTCGGATACCCAGGTACCTTTCAGCTTGTACGCTCATATTCTATCCATGTGGCCTGTGAAATTCATTAACCGGCAAAGGAAGCGGATAGGTGTGCAGCAAGCGATAGCCGTACTGGACTCCGGAGTCGGAGGATTAACTGTAGTAAAAGAACTCATGAGACAGCTGCCGCAAGAGAAAGTGATTTATTTCGGTGACACTGCTCGAAGTCCTTATGGCCCGCGGTCAGCAGCTGAAGTACGAACATTTACCCGGCAAATCGTGGACTACTTAATTCAATTTAATCCTAAAATGATTGTGATCGCTTGTAATACGGCAACAGCTGTTGCTATAGAAGATATTCGTGAACGGGTCTCTATTCCGGTCCTAGGGGTTATCTCCCCAGGGGCGAGAGCTGCGATTAAGCATACGCGAAGCGGAGTTGTCGGGGTCATTGGCACAGATGGAACGATCCGCAGCAAAGCGTATGAACATGCGCTAAGGTTAATTTGCCCGAACATTCAGGTGTACAGTGAGCCTTGCCCGCTCTTGGCGCCATTCGTAGAAAAAGGGCTTTTTGGCAGGGAACAAGAGCATGAAATTGTAGAACAATCGCTTCGTCCGCTGATTGGCAAGCCTATCGATTGTTTAATACTGGGATGCACGCATTACCCATTTCTGATGGAGCCGATCTCCCGCGTGATGGGGCCGGATGTCACGTTGATTTCATCGGCAGATGAGACGGCAAGAGAAATCAGCACGATTCTGTCTCACCGCGATATGATGGAAACCTCCGGACTGCTGCCTATTCATCAATTCTTTTGCAGTGGAGAACCCGCGCTTTTTAAACGCATTACGGAAAGCTGGCTGAAAGAGCAAATTGCCATTACACCGGTTGTCTGGCAGGTGCCTAACATTTTTTGAATAGACCCTTAGGGGTCTATTTTTGTTGCTCTAGCGGTAACCAGCCGCATTACGTCGCATGATTCCAGAGCTGCAGGCATATTCATAACCTACGTAGAAGATCAAAGAGCTGTGAGGTGGTCGTATGTTAGGATATGGGTATGGGACGCTTTGTGATGAATTGAATCGGCTCAGCAGGATTTATCCTTTCCTGCATGTCGAAGTTATAGGGGAAAGCGTGATGGGGAAAGGCATACCTGCACTGCGCATCGGTCAAGGCGCAAGAGAGCTTCATGTCAACGCAGCGTTCCACGCGAATGAGTGGATTACGACGCCCTTGATCATGCAATTTGTGGAGGATCTTGCCTGCTCGTATGCCAGAGGGACAGCGTGGCAGGGCAAAAATACAAGGCGTCTCCTATCGGAGTATTCACTTTGGGTCGTTCCCATGGTGAATCCCGACGGCGTTGAACTCGTGCTGAATGGCGTTAGCCCTGAGCACCCTTATCAAGCTAAACTACTGGAATGGAATGAAGGAGAACCGGATTTTAGCAATTGGAAAGCAAATATACGGGGCGTTGACCTCAATGACCAATTTCCTGCGCATTGGGAGGAGGAGGCAGAACGCAGAGGACAGCTAGGGCCGGGGCCGCGTGATTATGGCGGGGAGAAGCCGTTATCGGAGCCGGAAGCTGTGGCGGTTGCTCGTTTTACAGAATGCCATCCCTTCGAGTTCGTTGTTGCCCTTCATACGCAAGGCAGAGAAATCTACTGGAACTACCGCGGGTATGAGCCCCAGGAATCCGAAGTGTTAGCCGAGCAATTAGCTATCGTCAGCGGATACAAATCCGTGAAATTGACCGATAGTGACGCAGGGTACAAAGACTGGTTTATTCAGCAATTTCGCAGGCCGGGATTTACTGTGGAGTTAGGGGAGGGTGTCAATCCGTTGCCTGCAGAATCCTTTGCCGAATTGTATGCCGAGATTGTTCCGATTCTGCTGACAGCGCTTGATTTACAAATGGTTAACCGTTAGACAAGTAACCTGAACTTGACCTTGCTTCCCAAGAACCGTTATGTCCAGACTTCATATACTGGAATAAGGAAATGGCTGGGAGGCGAGGTTATGGCACCATCAAAAGGGAAGGGCAAGGTAGCCAAGAAGAAAGTTTTATCATCCAGAGAGCAATATACGATGAGGATTGTGGAGTCGTCGACCTGTGCGGTTTGTAAAACGCAATGCACAAGAGGACTTCGATACTTGGCGCTAATGGCTCAGCCGGGGGCCGTTGGTAGAGGGGTTCCATGTATTTTAACAAGAAGGAAAATCAATGGGTAAAAAGTGAAAAAGTCCGCGCCCGAAAAAAGAGGCATGGACTTTTCTTTATTTTATCTATAATGGAGATGTTCATGCGGGATGGAGCACTTATTCTGAATAAAATGGATCTGGTTCTCAAGCCGATTGCGCTGCTCTTCGGACCCTTGGAATTGCTCCAGCTCTTGGATGAGATTGTGCAAATCGGAGCTCGCATTCGCGCAGTCGTAGCTACTTTCCAATTTGTCTAGCATGGGGGATCCTCCTCACATTTCATTTTCCTTATTTGTGTCCTTTATTGCTTTTTTGATCCTGAGTTCGCGTAGTTGTATTTTTTCTGGATTGCCCTTGCTGTTTATGGTCTGCGGACATGGTCATTCACTCCTTACTATCGTTGTTGGACATTGCGAGATTATTATAAACAGTTAGCTGATTTTGATACGGTTGGATGGGGAAAAATAAAAACCCAACGAGCGATGGTTATCGTTCGTTGGGCTATATACGGTGACGTAGAGTACGATTAATGGTTGGGATGGAGGAGTTTATCCTCAAGGCGTTGTTTCAGCTTTTTGATAGCATCTGTTTCTAATTTGTGGTTCATGTTGAACTTCGCGCCAGTCAATGCAAGCGCTTCCTTAACGGTCATTTCAACATAAATAATCTCTTCGCCTTGTGAAATTTGAACGGAATTTTGATTCATTTTCATCACTCCTATGTCAACTTTTTGAAGAGGAAACCTTGATTTGTCGCACTTTTAATATAACATATCATGTAAGGTTAAACAAGGGTTATTAAGACCTATTTATTAGAAAAGATTGTCGGAAGCCAGCCCGAACGGCAAAGAAAAAAACACACCAAACGGCAGCGTATGCTGGGCCATTTAGCGTGCTTTTTAGATTAACTATAGCAGCGAATCTCTACAACTTCAGCTCTTGCCGATCCGTTCGTTGACTCCACTAATACACGCAAACGGTCGGTTTCTAAGGTTTCGGAGAAGGTATGTGTATGATGGCGGGTGTGATTATTGAGACCTTCGGCCACCGTTTTCCAGTCGCCTCCGATATAAGCTTGGAGCTTATAGTCTTTAACCAGCTCAGGAATGATCTCGAATTCTGTCCGATGGTGATGCAAATTAATTAAATCTTCATTGACATCGTCATTCAATGTAAGCTGTACGGCGCGGATCGGCACTGGTTTCGGCCAGCTTGCTTCCAGCCATTCCGGCTTGCCGGCTGTCAAAGCCGCCGATGACCAAAGGTTAGGTCCTCCGTATGGCCGTTTATAGCCATTAGCCGCTTTATTCGCCGTGAATGCAGAAGTAGGCGAGAGCAGCCGGAAGCAAAGCGGTTTGCGTACGAAATCTTTGGAGCTCCAATCCACGACAGGCTGGTGGTGATGCATGTCACCGAAATCAGCCGAATCCGCAGTCTCCATGTTTTTGAAGGAGAGTATGCCGGACTGAGGGGCAGCAGACAAGTGTACCGACAGAGCTGGGTTGCTTCTAAGAATAATAAACGCATTTTGTGCTGTGTCCGGGTGCCAGCTGAGCGGAGCTTTTATCCATTGTTTGCTCCCCTTGGCCACTGCGATTTGAACTGTCGTTACTTGGGTGTGCGGGACGTAGTTTTGCGGCTTTCCTGTGCTCCACAGTTCAACCGTAAGTACCGTAGCTTCCGAGGCATCCAAGAGCAGCTCAACGCCTTCAATAAACGGATCGGCGGGCACGAGAACCGCTGTATGCGCGGTAAGCGGCATTACCGCCGCAGATTGTTCAAGAGCAAGCTGCGTCAAGGTGCTGGACGCAGACAGAGAAGCGCTGAGCACGAGGTCCGACGTATCCTCGTTTTTCAGCCCGAGCACGGCGGCATCCTGCCGCAGCAGCGTTTGCTGCAGCTCGCTCAGGTGGCTGCCGTGCAGCTCGCGTGGCGAGACGCCCTTCGCGGCGCAGAGCGCGGCGCCCGTGCCCGCGGCTTCGCCGATGACGGCGCAGGTCGCCATAACGCGCGTCGTGCCAAAAGCAACGTGGGACGCGCTGATATTGCGCCCAGCCATCAACATATTCGATACGTTGGACGAATAGAGGGAGCGGAAAGGGATGTGGTAGCTGCCGTCCATATGCATATGTTTGGAGCCTTTTGCAGTTGCATACATCCCTTGCGGCGGGTGCAAGTCGATTGACCAGCCGCCGAAGGCTACGCGGTCTTCAAACAGCTCCTGTGCGATCACATCGTTCTGATTCAACACGTAGTCTCCTACGAAACGACGATATTCACGTTTTCCAGGAACGGATCCTATCCATTCGAGCGTGAGGTTTTCACAATCGAATTTACCGGAATTTTTGATATAATCCCAAATACCGTAAATAACAGAGGACAGCTCGTCACGGATTTTTTCATTATCATGAACCGTATCCAGCTCGCCTCCCCATTCAATCCACCAGTAAGCGCATCCATTATCGCCGCTTCGAATTACGCGTTTCATCGGAATGGTCGTTTGGGTGATATCTTTCGCGAAGCTCGGCGGGGTGTACTTTACCGGACGGCCTGCGTCTTTTGTATAGAAGAGCAAGGTACTTCCTAAAGTAATATCATCCGGTACAAGAGGAGCCCACTCTTCATTAAACTCTTCCTGCGCTTCACGGCCAATACGGAACTTAGCGCCCGCCAGAAAACCGACTAATCCATCCCCTGTACAATCCAGATACACCCGGCTATCGAAGCGAATTCGGCGTTCAGAGCCCATCATCCAACCTGTAACGGAACGGATCGTCCGAGAAGTGTCATCGCCTTCGGCTTCAACCTCATGTACATCCGTATTCAAGAACAAGGTGATATTTTTTTCGGCTTTCACTTTTTCAAGCACGATCAGGTCCCATATATAAGGATTCCCATCGATATTACGGTATTGGTTCTCCACGAACATTTCACCCATAATACCGGTTTCACGCGCATTGCGATGAACGCCATGGGAGGTAGCTCCACACACCCAGACACGCACTTCACTGCTGGCATTGCCGCCAAGCACAGGGCGATTCTGGACAAGCGAAACGGTTTGGCCTAACCGTGCAGCCGCGATGGCCGCACATACGCCTGCCAAGCCTCCACCGACAACAGTGATATCGGATGTAACGATTTCATTCTTCATGAATAAGCACCTCGCTAGTTGATGGAATATCTTTGATTTCATTTTAAAATATTCTATTCCCAATGAACATGCAGTCAATTACAATGAGCATATACTTTATTTCACAAATAAGGAGTGGTAGGCTTGGCTGCTGGCGATGTGGCATTGAAACTCCTCTCCCACGTGTATTGGCACCGAAAAGCGGAGTTTATGTATGGCGAAGATACGTATCCCTGCTGGACATTATTTGCGGTGGAAGAAGGGAGATTCTTTTATGGAATTAACGAGCAAAAGGGTGAAGCGGGATTCGGGGATCTAGTTTTATGCCCGCCTCATGTTGGTTTTCAAAGGCGAACCTTGGAGCCATTGTCGTTTCATTTTCTGCAATTCGTCTGGCAGTCAGAACCAAACGGAGAGCAAGCAAGCCGTTGGAGCGGCAAGCTTGTCATCAAGGATAGGGAGAGACTGGCCTCCGATTACCTCTATCTGAAACAGCTGCCCGGCTGGGACGAAGAGAGTACGCTGCATAAACAGCATATGCTCAGCGATATGCTCCGACTGATCCAAATCGAACGGGAACGCAAAGACGAGTTCACTTCAGAAAGTGATGATTTGATGGAAAAAGCACGCCAATATTTGACGGATCATGCTTATGGCAGCTTGTCCATGTTGGATTTGGCTGAGAGTTTGGGGCTCACCCCGGTGCAGCTTACCCGCAGGTTTCGCAGAGCCTTTGCGCAAACGCCATCGGATTTTTTGAATGAAATACGCTTAACGAGAGTGCGCCATCTGCTGGAAGGGTCCACCTTAACCTTGGATGCAATCGCCACAAAATGCGGATTTGAAAATGGATTTTATTTGAGCCGCGTATTTACGCAAAAAATAGGGGTGGCCCCTTCGGTGTACCGCAGCATGTATCGTGTATAAATAGAAAAAAGCTCTGCTATCCAGTGAATGGAATCAGAGCTTTTTGTCTATGGACCGGCATTTGGAAGATTGCCTTGCGTATACTCGTCTTCGGGCTTGCGTATCCAGCGCTCAAAGTAACCTTGCGTATACAGGGCTTTGATCAGGATAATCAAGACAGGCGAAAGGATGACACCCGCAACGCCAAATAAGGAAAGGGATACGATCATAAAGGCTAATGTAGTGAAAGCCGATACGCCTAGTGATTCTCCTGTGATCTTAGGCTCCATGATTTGTCTGACAAGAATGACGACAAGAAGGAGGGCGCTAAGCCAGATTGCCAATGTTGTTTGACCCACGATAAACAAATAAATGATCCATGGGATGAACAAGGTTGAAACCCCTAGCAATGGCAGGACATCGAAGATTGCTGAGAGCAAGGAGATGGAAAAAGCGTTATTTACGTCGAGCAGGAGAAGGGCGATAAATACGACGATGAACGTCAGGCTAATGAGCTTGAACTGCGCTTTTACGTATGAGACGATGCCCTTCACGACATTTTCTTTGAGAAAAAAGAAAACGGCTTTGAACGTTTTGGGTGTTTTCTCACTGGCAAGGCGTTTCCAGGAGTCGATTTCAATGCTTAAGAAATAGGCCAGTATGATTCCAACGATGAAGTTAAACATGAAAGTGGAAAAGGAAGTCAATGAGGCTACTAATCCGGATAAAAAAGCAATGATAAATTTGGAAGCATTCCCTGCGAATTGACCGGCATATTCTTTGGCTTTGAGAATAACATCGGGAGGCAGTGTTTGAAACCGATCATTTAATTCACTAATTTTATGTACGATCTGGTCATTGAATATCGCTTGATAATCGTCCACTTTATCGACAAGGCTCATAATTTGACTTGTGAAAATTACGGCGGCACCGGTTAGTGCGCCTAGGATGATCAAGACGAAGACCAGCGTCGAGATGGCTGATGCAATTGACTTGCGCATTCCTTTCCGATTCAGGAACCTAGCAAAAGGCTCGATCATCATGAAAATGATCAGAGCCAGAAAGATAGGCGTTGCGATGCGATACAAATAGCTGAATAACAGCATGAATAAGTAGACGGTTAGAACAATGAGAGCAATGTCAAAGGCAGTTCTCCAATATTTCTTGTAAAAAGAAATCATGCATGTTCCTCCGGGGACTTTTTGTTTATTGTTCCGTCAAAATAACCGGTCCTTGGTTCGTTATCGCAATCGTGTGTTCATATTGAGCAGACAGACTGCCATCGTAGGTTCTTGCTGTCCAACCATCCGCATCGACCTTAGCGTGGAATTTGCCGACATTCAGCATGGGTTCAATGGTGAAAACCATGCCTTCTTTAATGCGCGGCCCTTTGCCTGCTGGTCCGTAATGAGGAACTTGCGGTTCTTCATGCATTTCGGAGCCGATTCCGTGTCCGATGAAGTCTCTGACAACGGAGAAGCCGTGTGATTCCGCGTATACTTGGATCGCATGGGAGACATCGCCGATACGGTTGCCTGGAACCGCTTGCTCAATGCCTTTGTACAAGGATTCCTTCGTTACTTTTAGCAATTTCTCGGCTGTAGGGGAGATGTTCCCAACGGCATAGGACCACGCGGAGTCCGCCAGCCAGCCATCAATTCGCACAACCATGTCAATCGTTACGATATCGCCGTCGTTCAGCGCTTCTTTCTTCGGAAAGCCGTGACAGATGACGTCGTTAACCGATGCGCAAGTGGCATATGGATAGCCATGATAGCCCTTCTGCTCCGGTGTTGCGCCGTGTTTTGCCAGAAATCCTTCTACGAACTGGTCGATTTCCCAGGAGGTGATGCCAGGGCGAATCATTTTGGCAATCTCCTTATGGCAGTCAGCTAGAATGCGTCCGGCTCTGCCCATTTTGTCAATTTGCTCTTTGGTTTTGATGGTAATCACTTAAGTCCAACTCCTCTGGTGTATTTCAATCATTATGTCCATTTTGCTGACCATAGCTTCATCTCTTTTAATATTTGATGCAAATCCTGGCCTTTCGGTGTCAACGTATACTCAACGGTAACAGGCACAGTAGGGTAAGCCATCCGTTCTAAAACGCCATGATCCTCGAGATGACGTAGAATATCGGTTAAGGATTTAGGGCTGATTCCTGTCACTTGACGCTGTAGTTCGCCGAAACGCTTCGTACCGCAAAATAATTCCCGTAGGACGAGAAACGCCCATTTTCCGCCGATCACCTCAAGTGTTCGTTCAATGGAGCATTCGATTTCTTTGGGTACTTTAGGAACATAGTTGCTGAGTGGGGCGACTTTATCATTCTCAAGTGTTGACATCGAATCGCGTCCTTTCCAATTGGAATGTACATTACTATCATTGAAGTAAGTAAGTTACCATCCTGTATTTAGGGTGAAATATTTTCACTACTATCTATTTTAAAGTTCGTGAAGCCAATTAGCAATAGCAGGCCGATTATGGTATTTGTAAATTGCTTTTTAAGTTGAACATTGTCAAAGGTTGATTTCGTGCCTTAGATTCTTTACAATAAGAAATAAAATTATTGTTTCAGGAGATGTGTACATATGAACGTCAAAATTTCCCGTAATGCAGCGAAAGTACTTCAATTAGAGCTTGATAAAGAAGAAAACAAAGGCCTATTGGTTCGTGTACAAGTGACTCATAAACACGGTGACCACGCTCACTATGGCTTGGGTCTTGACGATAAATCTGCAAATGACGTCGTTGTCAGCACTGATAAAGGCATCGATGTTTTGCTGGATGGAAGTGAACCATTGCTTGACGGCATCCGTATTGACTACTTCTACACACCGGAAGAAGGCTTTATGATTACGAACCCAAGCAAGGGGAACAACGGAGATCACTAATGCGCAATGATATTCGCATTTGTGATAAATGCAAACACATGAAAGTGAAATCCGCACTTTCAAAAATTAAAGTCATTGCACCTGATGCTGAAGTCAAAGTTGCCTGCAAATCCTATTGCGGTCCATGTTCCCGTTTTGCTTTTATATTCATTAACGGCCGCTATGTAACAGGAGCTACCGAAGACGATGCGATTGAAAAGGCTAAAAAATACGTGAAATAATAAGAACTGTCTGGGTATGTACCCAGACGGTTTTTTTGTTGTGGGCGTGCCCAGAGGCACTATCTAGTGTTGCAGCCGAGACGATGTTTTTCAATGCTTAAATGGGCGGAGGGTACAGAGAGTTGAAGGTAACATTGCGAAACAAGCTTAAAGTTCATGCGGAGACACAAATGACCATCCAAAGAAACAGACCTAGCCAAACATCTTCAGCTAGGTCTATTTCCAATTAAGCATGAACTGCAGACTTGGCTAAGAGTTTTTGAATCTCTTTTTCAATTTTGCGCGGGGTTGTCGTAGGGGAGAATCTTTTAATGACTTTGCCTTCTTGATCAACCAAAAATTTCGTGAAATTCCACTTGATGCTGGAACCGAATATTCCGGAAGCCTGCTGCTTCAAGTGACGGTAAAGCGGATGGGTGTCAGCGCCATTGACATCTATTTTGGAAAACAAGGGGAAGTTGACGCCGAAATTGATCTGGCATGCCTGCTCAACCTGAGCATCGTTGCCAGGCTCTTGGTCCTTGAATTGATTGCACGGAAAGCCTAAAACGTTGAAACCTTGATCTTTATAAGTGTCATGAAGGTCTTGAAGGCCCTTAAATTGAGGAGCGAATCCGCATTTGGTCGCGGTATTGACTATAAGCAGCACTTGACCCTTGTAGTCGGCAAAAGACTTTTCGTCACCGCGGATCGTCCGGGCTGTAAACTGATGAACGTTCAAAAGGATCACCTTTTTCATAAATATTTTATACAATTTAATTTTACACAACTTTTATGGATTTGAAAAGCTTTTTTATGAGAATGGTCAAATAAAAAGAAACCCTGATCTCGAGTCGCTCGAAAAATCCGGGTTTATTGTTGTACGATATCCGCCAGCGCTTTGTCAACGGATGTATATGTGAAGTTGAAGCCATGCTGCAGCAGTACGCGGGGCAGCACTTTCTGGCCCTCCAAAAGCAAGGTAGACAATTCACCGAAAACAAGTTTCAGCACAAAAGAAGGGAGCGGAAAAAGATTCGGTCTGTGCAATGCTGTGGCTAATGCCACTCCGAATTGCTTATTCGTGACGGGACTTGGAGCCGTAGCGTTGACGGGCCCGCTGATCGACTCGTTCTGGATACAGAAATCGATCAATCTCACCATGTCTTCTATGTGAATCCAGGACAGCCATTGCTTGCCGCTGCCGATGGTGCCGCCAACGCCGAGCTTATAAGGTAACGCCATCTTCGGAAATGCGCCTTCCTTGCCGTCGAGCACAAGTCCTACGCGAACCTTTACGATTCGTGGTCCCTGGATTTGATCAGCAGCTTGTTCCCATTTCTCAACGACACTGGATAAGAAATCTATCGTATTGTGTGGGCTGCGCTCATCGAAGACAGCCGTCTCTGACGTGCCGTAGACGGACATACCCGAGGCGTTGACGACGACTTTTGGCTTCCTGTCCATCCGTTCGACAAGCTGAGCAACCTGCTGAGCAGCCTTTAACCGGGAATTTAGAATTCTTTGCTTTGCCGCTGCTGTCCAGCGCTGATTAATGGACTCACCGGCTAAATTTACAATGGCGTCCAGCTCTTCAAGGCCAGCAGAATGACTCTGCAGCTGCTCCCACGTTACGGTACGTACCCCATTCATGATACTTCTGGGGGTTCGTGAAATGTTGATAATTTCATGGCCGTGCTGTTGCAAATAGGCAATTAAACGCTTTCCTATAAAACCACTGCCACCAGTGATTGCTATTTTCATCTATGCACACCTCCATCACTTTATTATAGGCCTATTATACAATGTTTTCCAAGGGACTTATTCTTCTCTTTACCAGGCTGTGGTATATTGGAAAAAGGAGGGATGCCCATGTTTCGTTTTTTATTTGGAAAATCGCCTAAGCTGCCCAAGCGCAGTCGGCTTGGTAAATCCAAGCCATTCTATAGGGCATCGGAACTGCCTGAAGGTCTGGGCTTGCTCGAAGGTATTCGGCTGGAACGTATTGTTGCTAAGCTGGAGAGCTCACTACCGGCAGACTATGTTGAAAGACTCCACTATCGGGTAAAAGTTGAATATCCGAGCATGACTGACGATGAATTTGCCTGCAAATGGTTTGAACTTAAGCGTTATTTCTTAATGAACCTTATTTTGAAACGATCACCGATGTTTAGTAGTGAGATCGATGACATATGGCATGAAATGTTGATGTTCACCAGAGAGTATCAGCGATTCGGAGAACAATTTGCAGGCGGCGTCATTCATCATGCTCCTGAACGTGAACCGAAGCAGCTCCCGGGAGAGCGCGCTTGGTTTGATTGGGTGTATGCTCATCTATTCGAATTTGCGCCGAGCAGCAAGCGCTGCTGGAACGGATTCTTCCGCAACCCGCTGGATTCAGAATGCATAGAGATGCTCCGTGAAGGTAAAGTGGATGCGATATCCGCGAGTTTGTTTAATATGGAGCAAGCCCGCCGATATCCTGAGGTTGCTGAGACGATACGCCTCTTAATTGAACAAGCCGTTCGAGATGTAAGGAAAGCCGCGAAGAGCCGCCGTTTAAAGGATACCGAATGGGATGCTTCAATCGCAAACTCGAACTCGATGGTTTATCTCGCAGGCGCCATGATGTTCTTCTCGATTCAGAATCCGCAAAGCTATTCGAGCGATATGAATGCCAATTTCCCGGAGAATTCACCGGAAGGTCCGAGAGATAAGCATAGCAGCTGCTCTTCATCGGGCTGTGGGAGCTTTGGAGGGAGCGATGGCAGCTCCGGGGATCAAGGAGGCGGCAGCTCTTGCTCGTCCGGCTCCTCCTGTTCGTCAAGTTCAAGCTGCGGATCCAGCTGTGGTTCTAGTTGAAGCAATAAGCCAAGGTTACAAGCACTTTCCTATGGGAAGCTCAGGGAAGTGCTTTTCTTTATGCAGGGCATGCTAAAAATAATCTGGAAAAATCAGAATGACCTATGCTATACTTTTTCAAACAGGAGATGATCTGATGAATTCTAAAATGTCTTTTCAACCGCTGAGCCGCCCCAAGTTGGTTGACGATGTGGTGAATCAACTGCAGAAGAAAATCTCGGAAGGTGAAATTAAGCCGGGCGACAAAATTCCGACGGAGCCGGAGCTCATGCAGCAGTTTGCTGTTGGCCGTTCGACGATCCGCGAAGCGGTACGGGTGCTTGTACACGCGGGTCTGCTGGAGAAAAAGCAGGGCTTCGGCACTTTTTTGAAAGCTCAGTCAGCCATGCAGGAACCACTTGACCACAGGCTGCGCAGAGCCGAGATTTTGGAGGTTTACGAGGTCAGAAGGATGCTCGAGCTCGAAATATCCCGGTTAGCGGCTGAGCGCCGCGATGAGAATGACCTTGAGCAGATGCGCAGCGCGCTGGATCAAAGGTTGGAAGCATTGGAGAAAGGTGACACTGACACGTATTTGAGTTCAGACGTGAAGTTTCATCTGTCCATCGCTATCGCCAGCAAAAACAGTGTTGTCATCGACTTGTATCGTTCCTTCACTTCCGCGCTCTTGGAGGCATCGCATAAATTGGTAAGTGTCGAGACGGTGCACGATCCCCATCATTTGTACCACGAGAACATGTACCAAGCGATCAAAGATAAGGATGTCGCGGCAGCCGAGTATTGGACCATGAAAAATCTGGATGAGACCGTCACACAGCTTAAACAATATGTAAACCAGGAGTAGTTTCACACTCCTATAATTTAAAACGTCAGATGATATGATGAAGGAGGCGAGAACAAATGTCAGATTCAAATGCAATACGTAACCAAACAGTTTATGCAATTTTATTTTCCATCTCTATTGTCCATTTATTGAATGATGCCATTCAATCCGTCATTCCCGCCATGTTTCCGATTCTTCATAACTCATTGCAGCTGAGCTTTACGCAAATCGGGTGGATAGCTTTTACGTTGAATGTAACGGCCTCGATGTTCCAGCCTTTGATCGGTTTATACACCGATGCAAAGCCGAAGCCTTTTTTGCTGCCCGCAGGTGTGTTTTTCTCACTTTTGGGTGTGATTTTGCTCGCCGTAGCTTCTTCGTTCGTACAAGTGCTCGGTGCCGTCGTTCTTGTCGGTCTAGGCTCCTCGGTGCTTCATCCTGAGGCATCGCGTGTGGCCTATTTGGCAGCCGGACCCCGGAGAGGGCTTGCACAGTCGATCTTCCAAACAGGCGGCAACATTGGGCAGGCACTGGCTCCGATTTTTACAGCACTGATTTTCGTTCCGTTCGGACAAATTGGGATTATCTGGTTTTCGCTTGTCGCTGCGGTAGCGATTGTCGTTCAATTTTTCGTTGCCAAATGGTATCGGAAGGCGGGAAGCAGCCGTTCAGCTTCTTCAAGTAAAACCACTGCATTGAAACAGCCTTTGCCGCGTAAAAAAGTTGCCTACGCGATTTCGATTCTGATTATGCTGCTATTTTCCAAATTCGTATATGTGGCAAGTATGACGGGATTCTATGCCTTTTACTTAATTCAGAACAATCAGCTCTCAGTTGAAAAAGCGCAGTTATTCATCTTCACCTTGCTTGCCGCCGGGGCAGTCGGTACATTCATGGGCGGTCCGCTGGCGGATCGATTCGGAAGACGGAATATGATTTGGTTTTCCATCTTGGGCACGGCTCCGTTTTCGCTGCTTTTACCGTATGCCAATTTGTTTTGGGCGGGTGTGTTGTGTGCTTGCATTGGATTCATTTTGCTATCGGGATTCTCCGTTATTGTCGTTTATGCGCAGGAACTGCTGCCCGGCAAGGTAGGGACGGTTTCCGGTCTGTTCTTCGGTTTGGCTTTCGGTTTAGGCGGGATTGGCTCCGCCGTGCTAGGCACGCTTGCGGATGCAACAAGCATTTCATTTGTCATTAAGCTTTGTGCTTTTCTGCCGTTGATTGGGCTGTTGGCGGCGTTCCTTCCATCAGATAAAAAATTGAATTTGACCGAAGCTGATCTGCCGCAAAATATGGTAAAAGCATGATTCAAAATGAGGTGATCCTAAATATGCCGATTATTGAAATGGACAAGGTCTCCTGGTACAGAGACAATAAAACGATACTGAACCAAGTGGACTGGCAGGTGTCCCCAAATGAGCATTGGGCTGTACTGGGCTTGAACGGCTCAGGAAAAACGACAATGCTGAATATGATTAATGGCTATATATGGCCGAGTCAAGGGCAAATGTCCGTGCTTGGACATACGTTTGGAACGGTTGATTTAAGAGATTTGCGAAAAAAGATTGGCTGGGTAAGTTCATCCCTGCAGGAGAAACTGTATGCTTCTGACAAAACTCAGCATGTCGTCATAAGTGGAAAGCATGCTTCCATTGGTCTGTATGAGAAGCCGAGCGAGGCAGATTTCGAGCAGGCCGGGGAGCTTATGCAGCGCCTAAATTGCATGCATTTGTACGACCGTACCTATCAATCCTGTTCACAAGGAGAGAAGCAAAAGCTTCTTATTGCACGGGCTTTAATGGCCTCGCCAAAGCTGCTGATTTTGGATGAAGCAACGAATGGTCTGGACTTTCTGTCGAGGGAAGCCTTGCTTTCCAGCATTCAAGAATTGGCTAAGGGACCGGATGCCCCAACCTTATTATTCGTAACGCATCACATCGAAGAAATCCTTCCTGTATTCAATCAAACCTTATTGATTCGCCGCGGTGAGGTGTTTGCAAAGGGGCTGTCACGCGATGTGCTGACAAGCACAAGCCTATCCTCTTTTTTCGAGACGGAAGTAGAAGTGAAATGGCAGAGAGAACGACCATGGCTTTCGATTCCTGCAAATGATGGGCTAAAGCATGATTCAAAATGAGGGTATAAAGCACTTTCCGCTATAGTTGAAGAGGGTGAGAAGATGATCCGCCAAGGATTTTCCGAGCAAGAGATTGCTTTGATGCTTCACTGGATGAAGCGTGTGGACAGCAATTTTCAAGGATAAGTTAGCGAGCTCATCTAATTGCTAGGAGGAGTTTTTTTGAACATATAGTTAGATGTCTAAATAAAATACTTACCGGATGAGGTAACGATTCTTCCCTTTCATAACCTGCAGATGTGGGCATGCAGCACTGCAGATCGTATATAAAAAGCTGGTTTCCCGTTTGATTACGGGGAACCAGCTTTTTGTTCGACAAAAAATAATAATTAAGGACACGAACCGCTGTTTTTCGTGTATAATGGGTTCTTGATCTCAAAGTCTTAACCTTTGGTAAATTAACAGCAAGAGGAGCTCTGACAGATGAATCGAATACGTGTTTTTCTTGGTTCCTATCATCCGATTGTACATACGTTAATTTTAGGCACGGTTATGGCCAGGGCGGCGTCATCCATGAGTCTTCCTTTCCTGGCGATTTACTTAGCTAATCATACGTCGATGAGCGCGGTAATGATCGGGATCGTCATCGGGATGGGAGCTTTGGCAGGAACGATTGGCGGCTTTATCGGCGGTAACTTATCAGACCGATTCGGCAGACGTATCATCATGCTGGCTGCTCTTTTTGGATGGGCAGTAGTGTTTGTAGGCTTTAGCGTTGTGAAATTACCTGTTTTGTTTATGCTGCTCAACATGTTGAACGGCTTGTGCCGTTCCTTCTACGAACCAGTGTCGCAAGCGTTGATGGCAGATCTAACGGAACCGGCTAAACGCCTCAGCGTATTTTCAATGAGATATATGGCCATTAACGTCGGTGTAGCTGTAGGACCATTATTAGGGGCCTTTTTTGCAACGATGGACGGGGCTCTGCCATTTCTACTTACCGGAATTGTCTATTTTATCTATGCCGTTACGCTCTATGTTCTCCTCATTGTTTTTGGCATTAAGCAAATCGAGGGGGAGAAGAAACAGCCTGTTACATTCGTCTCGGCTTTGCGGGTCATCCGCAGTGATGTCACGTTTCGCTACTACATTCTTGGCGGGATCATTGGAGCGATCGGCTACTCGCAGGTTATGGTGACACTTTCGCAGTATTTAGAGCAAAATTTCACCGAAGGTGTAAAAATGTTTGCTGTTCTTATGAGCGTCAATGCCATCGTGGTTATTGCTTTGCAAATACCGCTTACACGGATATCCGACAAGTACACGCCAATTGTGGCTATCATCTTTGGCAATTTGATGTTTGCATTAGGAGATGTCGGTTTTGCGTTCTCGCATTCCCTTATTCCGATGATTGTTTCAATGGCGATCTTTACACTTGGAGAAATATTAAATTACCCCGCGGCGAACATGCTTATTGACAAGTTGGCGCCTGAGCATATGCGCGGTACTTATTTTGGAGCCCAAACTTTAACGAACGTGGGTCACTTTATGGGCCCATGGGTGGGTGGCTTTCTACTCGTTACTTATGGCGGAACCACACTTTATCTCGTAATTGCTGTTGTGACTATCGCGGGCTCTTTATTCTATTGGAAGGGCGCCAATAATCTACAAATATTGATGAGAAATAGGTCGAAAAAAGAAATTTTTTGAAAGAAAATGAAAAATTAGTTCTTATGAACTATACGATTTCAAAACAACTTCCCTTATTCTTGAGAGTGTAGTTATTTCTTGTAAAAGACTTCACAACACATCTCGACAATGGCAAAACTGGCGAAAGTCAGTGACGCAAAGCTACAGGGGCTACCTTGTTCTGAAACGGACTTGTTGCCAGCCAGCTGCCGAACGATTGGGTATTCAACTTAGATCCCCCTCCGATCGGTACACTATGGTGGGGTTTTTCTCTGTCATAACTCTCATAACCTATGAATAAAAAAAAGGAGGACCAAACAGCATGCAGTCTGAACTACATGAAGAGCAGAAAGTAACTTCACTTTGCGGCAATCATGTTGCCCGTTTGGTGCCATCCTCGGATGGACCAAAGCTACTGATTAATCTAGAAGAATACGCGCTTAACGAAGCATGTTGGGATGTCGAAATGTTTCATGGAAGAAGCAACAGTATCTTTATTTTCTACTGGAAAGGCGAAGTCAAGCTTTCTGTGAAAATGCCGAGGATGCCGCAGATTGAAGCATTTATGACAAGACTCTACCAAATCTTGACATCCAAACTTAGAACGGTTCAGCCTATATAGGCGAGCTGTTCTTTTTATTTGAGGAGACAAGTCGATTATCAACAAAATGATTATCACAAATCGACAGGTGCTGATATAATAAGTTTCATGGCGATAATAGTTCTTAAGAACTATGTATTTTGAATAAAATTGTTGAAACGACGAGAGCAGACGGATAAAATTAATGTAATGAGCCGTAGGAGGGGGAGGTCCCCGAATGCGGTTTTTTAACAGAGTCGGGGGGCGCAGCAGTGGAACTCAACCGTATTCATCATGTCGCAATTATTTGCTCGAATTACGAGCGTTCGAAGCATTTCTATGTTGATCTGTTAGGTATGACCATTGTGAATGAAACATATCGGGCAGAACGTGACTCCTATAAGCTGGATCTGCGAATTGGTGAGACAGAGCAGCAGATTGAGCTATTCTCCTTCCCGAATCCGCCAATGAGAGTGAATAGGCCGGAAGCGCGCGGTCTTCGTCATTTGGCTTTTGTGGTTGAGAACATGGACCAAAGCGTCAAAGAGCTGGAGAGCAAGGGAATATCGGTTGAACCGGTCCGCATTGATCCTATAACCGGTGATCGGTATACGTTTTTTGCAGACCCGGACGGGCTGCCTTTGGAATTGGTGGAGCAAGCAGGATGAATACCTATTAAAGAATGACCAATTGCGAGTTATGCTGAAAAAATAAATCCTTCTATCGCTTGGCTGACGATTTGTCAGAGAAACGGTTGAGGGATTTTTTTTGTTATGCGGGAGCGCATATGAGAAATGTTCATAAACTGTTCACTTATGAGGAGGCTTGCACTATCGCTATAATAACAAGGACAAACTGAAAGGATGATGGAAATTGCCAATAACAAAGAAAGAAGATTTTTATTTTGGATTGATGATGTGCGCTGGGATGGTCGTATTTATGACATTTTATAATTTATTTACCCGCGGCTTGATTGGCACGATATCCTTGAAAGAAATACTTGCTCAACTTATTCTAGTCTTTTTTATCGCGTCCTTATTGGAACTATTTATTGTCGGTCCAGTGGCAAAAAAAATTGCTTTTTCATTACCATACGACAAATCTAAGAAAGCATTTGTGATAGTATCCCTTGCATTTTTTATGGTTAGTGGAATGGTTCTCTTTATGTCTCTTTATGGATTGGGGAATGCTTACTTTTCCGGCAGTCTGGTTGGGGAATCATTGCTAGAAAGTTATTTATCTTTGGTGTTGAAAAATTTTGTTTTTGCTTTTCCGCTTCAACTCATTATTGTGGGTCCGCTTGTTCGGTATTTATTCGTTACCTTCGTTAAAGGGAAAAGAATTTCGGGGGCTTTAAGTTAATTGACCGAGAATTAAAGATCAATAATAGTTGCAGAGTAGTCTTTATCCATTTTTATAGTCAATAGAAAGGATTATTCCATTAATGTGTGACGTCGTATTATCTATACTCAAGTAAACCTCTTTGCAGGCTGTTGAAAAGTAATTCAAAGCGATTGAGTTGGATAACTGGTCGGAGAATAACCAATTTGGACAGAGATACACATATTTCTTTTCAGAGTATATTTGTCTAATATGACTCCATATTTCGTCGAATTCTTGAATGTGAATTGAATGAATCGAATCCTCATAGGTTGGATTAATAGACTGATTAAATCTGACATACTTAAAGTCACCCGAAGCGGTATGTACACCATGAAATTGGTATAAATCCAAAACGAAAGGATTTATCTTATTTTCGCTCATTAACAGAGTAAACTTTTCTTTCGATTTAGGATTAAGATTCTCTAATCTTAGTTCAACGGGATTTCCTTTAGACGTTACGACATGAATACTTTGAAAATGGCAAAGTAATTGTCGGAGTGCATCGTCATTTAGATTTATATGTGTTAGTGGAATAATAAGACACATTTCCGGTACTAGAAATATGAATGGAGCAATATAATATTCTGCTATGGGAGATAATTCGTTATTCGCAATGTCCAGCGGCGGAATAGCTTGAAAATTAATATTTTCAAGTCGTGAATACTCAGTTCTAGTTAAATTTTTAACATAGCTTTTATCCATATCTTCAAAGTGGCTCATATAAGTAATCTCCTTTGTTTTGTGATACATGGAGCGTAGTCACTATTTTATGATCTACGCTCCATGAATTCAGAGTTTATCTGGCAATGATATAGCCTAAAATCTTGGTGATTCGCATTCGGATAATTTCATTGTATTTGTTCATGAACTTTTTTCTACTGCTTGTAAGTAATTCTTTTGAAGAGGAATAATATCAATTGTATACCAACCTTCTGAATCATCATATATTTGTATCTCTACCGATAGATTACTAATACCAGCATTAATATCACATTTTAAAAAGGTATTCAAAGTCTAACAAATAGATTTGATAATGACCAAAACACTCCAGCCTATCGATAGCGTTTCACCGCTTTAGGCGCTACTTTTAACATAGAACGCTAGGTCAATTAAAGAAAGCGGTAGCTAAGACAAAAAAGTCTCAGCTGCCGCTGTTTTATTTCGACATTATATAATTTATATGTTTATAAGTGGAACTAGAGGCCGCTATTTTGCCAAAAAGATCCCTTTGCGCGAGGGAAAGGGAACTAGGGTCCGCTATTTCGCCATTTTGACAGAAAGTTGGACGATGGAGGTTGAATAAGAGCCTGTAGTTCCCCCAAACCCACGAAATTCAGCTTTTTGCATAAATAAGGGAATGGAGTTCCCCTATTTATGGTGGGCATCCATGTTAAATAACCGCCGCTGTGTCCGAAGCGTGATGAGGAGCGAAAACAGTGGGTATTTAAACGAAATGTATAATAGTTCGTCTAATATAAGTAAACAAAAGTAAATGGAGGGATATTCCAATAAATGCATAGATTAATTGTTTTTAGTTTATTGCTAGTTTTATTAACTTCCTGTAGTGATACTCTGGATAAGGAAATTGTAGATAGTGCTCCTACTAAAAGAGCAGGGACTGAAAGAACCGTTCTAATCGATAAAAGTAGTAATAAAAACGAAAATAATGATGTCAACTTAGGCAACAAGATTGAACTCTTATACTCATGTGGCATTAATGTATTAACCCTATAATAAAACTTAGAATATACACCTTAACGATCCCAGTTGTATGAGGTCCTATTTTTGGTGAGGAGGATGCGCTTGGAAGGAAATGTATTGAACTGCCTTTACTTATTCTTAGTTCTATTTATTTGCTACATAATCTTTATCTTACCAACACAATGGCTAAAAATTGAGCGAATAAAATATGCTCTTAATTTAAATGTGAGAATCCTGCAAATAAGTGATTTGCATGTTGAAAGATTAAGAATTAGTCCATCCAGAATAGCCGCTATTATTAATAATGAAAAACCCGATTATGTATTCATTACTGGTGATTTTACCAAATACCGAAAAAGTCTTCCTAGACTAGAAGAGTACTTGAGAGCGATGACTATTTGTAACGTGCCCATATATTGTGTTCTTGGAAACCATGATTATCAGCAGAAAAATGTCATAGATATTGTCAAGCTTTTAAGAAAATATGGGCTTCATTTGTTAAGAAACGAGTCGCTGCATTTAGAACGATTTGAATTAATTGGAATTGATGATTTCGATTCAGGTAGGAGTGACATTGAAGCTGCTTTTCAAACTGTTGATGATCGTAGAACTAAACTCATTATTACCCACGATCCTAACGTAGTACTGCATTTAAATAAAGGCTTTGACTATTTAATGGCTGGACATCTTCACGGTAAACAATTCAATATTCCATTTTTCTTTCATATCAAAAACGCAGGTAAGTTGCCTAGAAAGGGGATTTATAAGGGATTACATAAACATCAATTTGGGGCTTACTACATATCTAAAGGCATTGGGCAAACAGGAGTTAATGCAAGATTTTTTGTCAGAAGCGAAGTAACAATGCATTATTTATAATAAGACAGCGGCGGCTAAGACGTAATGTCTCAGCTGCCGCTGTCTTATTAAAATCTCGGAGACTATTTATCGTGCCTGCGCGGAGGAAATGGACCAAGATACTGGTACAGGTTACACTCGATCCGCCCGTTAAACAGCTTGCGCTTCTTATCGGCGCGGCGGTTCATGTAATGCTCGAGCTGCGTGCTCGGGCTCAAAATGAACATGCTCCACGAAGGCATTGGAGCTGTAAGCGCTCCGAGCTCGCGCAGCGCGACCTCGACATCCTTGGCCTCGCCAAGCCTCTCTCCGTATGGCGGATTGGTGATCAGGCAGCCATAGTCGCCGCGCGGGCGGGCTTTGGCTACCGGTTCTACGCGAAGCTGGAACTGCTTCGTCAAGCCAGCCGACTTCGCGGCGGCCTCTGCCACTTCGATGGCAGACGGATCAATATCGCTGCCGATGATGTGAAGCGGCACATTGTCACGGACCGCGTCGAAGGCTTCGTCGCGCGCTTTGTCCCAGAGCTTGCGCGGCACGTTGCCCCACGCTTCGCTGGGGAAGCTGCGCCGCAGGCCTGGCGCAATGTTCCAGCCGATCATAGCGGCTTCGATCGGGATGGTTCCCGACCCGCAGAACGGGTCGTAGAGCGGTCGATCGACGCTCCAGCGGCTGAGCAGGATCATGGCCGCCGCCATCGTTTCCTTCAGCGGCGCTTCAGTCACAAGTTTGCGGTAGCCGCGTTTGTGCAGGCTGGGGCCGGTGGTGTCGATCGTGAGTGTCGCGATATCGTTCAGGAGCGCAACCTCAATTACGTAGCGTGCCCCGTTCTCGGGGAACCATTCTGTGCCGTATTGAAGCTTTAACTTCTCAACGACAGCTTTTTTTACGATGCCTTGGCAGGCAGGTACGCTGGACAGTTGTGACTTATGGGAACGCCCTTGCACAGGGAATTCGGCATCGTTAGGAATCCAGTCTGGCCAGGAGAGGGCCTTTGTGCCTTCAAAAAGCTCGTCGAAGGTCAGGGCTTTAAACTGGCCCATAAGCACCAGAATCCGATCCGCTGTACGCAGCCATAGATTGGCCCGGCAGATAGCAAGCTCATCTCCCGTGAAGCGTACGCGGCCGTTCTCGACGGTTACCTCGGTATAGCCGAGGTCGCGGACTTCGCGGGCAACGATGGCTTCAAGTCCCATTGGGCAAGTTGCAATTAGTTCGATAGGTTGTGGCATGTTTAGATTCCTTCCATCCGGGTTGTGCTTCGTTCATAAAACTCATACAATTAACAAGTATAGGACAAATAAGATATACTTACAAACGAAACAGGTAAAACTCTTAGGAGGAACAACATGGAAACCATAACAGCTGAAAGCTATATGGAAGGCTTATACGCGGATGATCCCGTGCTGGAGCGGGTAAAGGAAGTCATTAGAACCCATAATATGCCGGAAATATCCATTGCACCCGGTTATGGCAGACTGCTCACAATGCTTGTGTCAATGATTGGCGCAAAAAAGGTGCTGGAAATAGGTGCTTTAGGCGGTTATAGCGGGATCTGCCTGGCAAGAGGGCTTAAAGCAGAGGGCAAGCTCGTTTCACTTGAGTTGAAACAGGATTTCGCCGATGTAGCTAAGCAGAATGTGGCGGATGCAGGACTTGGTGAACTTGTCGAGTATCGAATCGGCGAAGCATTGGTGCACCTGAATGAGCTGCTCGCGCAGGGAGAGCGTTTCGATTTCTTTTTTATCGATGCGGACAAAGTGAATTATCCGAACTATTTGGAGCTGGCTATCCAATTAGCGAATCCAGGCGCCGTTATTGCAGGCGATAATACGTTAATGAGGGGCAAAGTTATTGATGCAAGCCAAACCAAAGCCTCCGTGCAAGCGATGCGCAGCTTCAATAAGCTTGTTGCCACGGATCCGCGTTTGGAAAGCACGATCCTTCCAGCCTATGACGGTTTGGCGTTGGCACGTGTGAAATAAAGCGAGCATGAGTTCCTGCCTAGCGCGAGGCTTCATGAATAAACAGGACCTTCCTCCCACTATATAAGTGGAGTTGAAGGTCCTTTTGCATATTATTCTAAGAATTCTGCTGATGAATTTTAAGTGATTGATATTCGCTTAATTGCCAAGGCGCTGTTGGTTCTATCTGTGTAACAGGAGGTGCAGGTTGAGGTGTGGAAATGGGGTGTACAATTTGCTGCTTTTTGAAAGGAATAGCACTCATCCCGTTCCAGTATATGAGCAAAATCTCCGCGCATAAAACGATGAATGCAATTTTTGGCCAATTCAACTTCATAGATGGCATCCTCACTTTCAATGATGCACCTATGTTACCATTTTGTGGAATTAATTTCCATAATTATTTTTCTGTGTTGTCTTATTTATGCACAAGACCTGTTGTAATCTCAAGCTCATAACGGTCACTTTCGGGCATTTGAACAATGTGAGCCCTCCGGACAGCAAGCTCGATATCATACGGAACCCGAACGTATTGAATGGCGAAGCCTGCCTGCTCCACACTGCCCAGATTGCCTTCCAGAACGCAGTAGCAGGCTTGCGGAATGCCATCATAGGGAATGCCCACGCTGCCTACGTTAAAGAGCATCAGCCCGCTGTCCGTATGCGTTTCAGTGTGTTTTTCCGAAGGGTTCCTGATCGTAATCAAATAAGGGATGTGGATGTCTCCGTATCCGACAATATCAGGCTGTTTCCCGTTAGCCGTTTCTCCGGTCATCTCCGTATTTTGAAACATGGCAAGGCGCTCTTTCTTGGAAGCTTTGCGCTTCACGCGATGATAGACGCTTAGGGAGGAAGCGTGAAACAGCCGGAACAATTTGCCGCTTAGGTGTAAATCAACGGAAAAAGGCAGTTCCTTCAAATAAGCAAGCCTATCAGGCCCTAACTGCTGCTGCTGCCAAATGCCGGCAGGCTGATCCTGCGGCAGGTTGATCCCCAAGTCCCAGTTCCCCTGAATGACAACATCACAAGTCCTCTGAATACAATCAACAACGGCTGCCGAATCAGGTCCTTTGCCGACCAGGTCGCCCAAGCAATAGATCCGTTCAATGCCACGCTGCTTGATATCTGCAAGCACGGCTTCAAGTGCAGGTAAATTTCCATGGATATCCGAAATAATCGCGATTTTTTCCAACGTTTTTGATCCCTTTCCATGCTATTTTCAATAAAGAATAGTATTGTTTCTGTTATACCATACAGAGTCCAATCTGAAAATGAGAGCACTTGACTATTACCCATTGGTAGATTCTTCTGCTATAATTTGTAGGGGGAAAGGGGAAGGTTTTGAATGGAATCCAGACAAGAGCGTCACCGTAAAGCGAAGAAAGAGCGAGCTCCTCAGAAGAAAACTCCGCTGAAAGTGATAGGAGGGCTCACGCTGGCCGCAGCCGCCTGTTTCGCCATAGGTATTGGCGCATCCTATTGGACGTCGAACAGCAATACCGCCGAAGAGCAAGGGGCGGCGCCGTCACCGGCAGCTGTTGATTCGCCTCAGCCGACGCAAGCAGCGAGTACGGAGCCAAGCACAAAGCCGAGCCCTGCATCTACAGCAAACGCTGTCATGCCATCGCCGGCACCCGCGATAACGGACAAGCCTGCGAGCAGTGGCGGGCAAGTGAGTCTGACTTTTGTGGGAGATGTGCTGTTCGCCTCCAAAGTGGAAGATATTTTGAAGCAAAAAGGCTATGATTACCCTTATACGAATGTAAAAGACTATTTGAGCAAGCCGGATTTCACCATCGCTAATTTGGAAACACCCATAACGACTAGAGGTACCGTTCAGAAAAAGGATTACGTCTATCGCTCCTCGCCTTTGTCACTGCCACCGCTGAAGGATGCAGGCATTGATCTCGTTAATTTAGCGAATAATCATGTGATGGATTATGGTCCGGAGGGATTGCAGGACACGATGAATGCTCTTGATCAAGAGGGCATTAAACGCATAGGTGCCGGCAAAGATTTGGACGAAGCGTATCAACCGGTCATATTGGAAAAAGATGGCGTGAAGATTGCCTTCCTTGGTTTTAGCCGTGTCGTTCCGGAGGCCTCCTGGAAAGCAGGACCCGGTCACCTGGGCGTGGCAGAAACCTACAACTACAAGCTGCCGGTAGAAGCCATTCAGAAAGCGAAAGAGAGTGCTAATCTAGTCGTCGTCGTTGCGCACTGGGGCGCCGAAAGAAGCGATCATCCGGATAAGAACCAAACCGATTTGGCGCACCGGTATATCGACGCAGGAGCAGATCTGGTCGTTGGCGGCCATCCGCATGTTTTACAAGGCTTTGAGCAGTACAAGGGCAAATGGATCGCGTATAGTTTAGGCAATTTCATTTTTACAACAAATGATACTCCTAAGACATGGGAAACGGTTATTTTGGAAGCCGCATGCTCGAAGGAGCAATCGTGCAATATCCATCTTGTGCCTATTTTGACCAAGGCCGCACTGCCAACACCGATGAACTCGGAAGACAGCTCCAAGTTGTTCCAAAGGTTGAGTCAAATTTCGATCGGTTCCAAGGTGGACACGCAAGGAAATGTTAGCAAGAAATAATGTGAGGAGACGACTACATGACAGAAATTCGCAATATTTACTGTGTAGGACGCAATTACCGGGCGCATGCCGCTGAGCTGGGGAACGATGTTCCTGATCAGCCGATGATTTTTACGAAACCGACACATGCTTTGGCCGAGATGAGTGGCGGTGAGCTGACGCTTCCAGGTGATCAAGGTGAAATTCACTATGAGGCTGAATTGGTCCTGCATATCGCAAAGCCTTATCATGAAGGCATTCGCGTGGATGAAATTGTTGACAAATATGCGCTTGGTATCGACTTTACTCTAAGAGACGTGCAGTCTGTCATTAAGAAAAAGGGCCAACCTTGGCTGCCGGCCAAAGGCTTTCTGAAGTCAGCGCCGATCACAGCCTTCCGTCAATTTCCCGGTGCTTCCAAGCTTACCGAGGAAAATTTCCAGCTTCGTAAGAACGGACAAGTGGTCCAAAACGGAAATATCAGCAACATGATCTTCGATCTGCAAACCATCATTGATTACATAGCTAAGCATTATGGGCTGGGTGCTGGCGATATCATTTACACGGGGACTCCTGAAGGGGTAGGTCCTGTGCACAAGGGCGACCTTTTGGAATTGGTTTGGGGCGAAGAAGTATTTGGAGCCGTTACGGTTCACCTATAAAAAAAAGGGCAGTCTCTTAAGGTCGATATTGACCTGAGAGATTTGCCCTTTTCTATTGATTATCTGCCGCATTCTCTAATGTCGCATCGGCATACTGCTCGCGAACGCGAAGGATCGCTGGTAATTGACGAAAAAACGCATCAACGACTCGGGGATCAAAGTGCTCGCCGCGTTCATCTTTAAGCAGCTGCAGGATGCGATCCAACTCCCAGGCTTTTTTGTAGACACGCTCACTGCCTAGTGCATCGAACACGTCGGCAATTGCGGTAATTCGCCCGTAGATGTGAATGTCTTCTTCTTTGATTCCACGGGGATATCCGCGTCCGTTCCATTTCTCATGATGCTCATAGGCGACAATTGCCGCTGTTTTGAGTATATGTCGATTGGATTTTTTAAGCAGGTTATAGCCGATCAGTGTATGATGCTGCATGATTTTAAATTCTTCGTCAGTTAATTTCCCTGGTTTATTGAGCACGCTGTCGGGGATCGCTACTTTACCGATATCATGCATTGGCGAAGTCATTTTGAGCAGCTCAGCTTCTTCTTTGCTCATGCCTAATCCAAGTGCGAGGAGATAGGAATACTCAGCGACACGTTTGACATGGTTGCCTGTTTCTTTGGAGCGGCTCTCGCCAATTTCACCCATTGTGAAAATAATTTCCTTTTGCGTTTCTTCAATTTCGCTCGTGAGAAGCGCGGATTCCAAGGATTTGCCCGCGTAGGAGGAAGCGAGTGTCAAATATTCCATGTCTTTATCCGTAAATTGCCCACACTCCGTCAGCTTATTAATGGCTTGATAAGCGCCCATAATTTCACCCTGGCTGTTTCGAAAAGGAATGACCATCAGTGCTTTCGTGCGGTAGCCTGTTTGCTGGTCTGTGGAAAGAGCGCCATTAAGCAAGTATGTCTTATATTGTTCATTTGTGTAAGCATCATCAATAAATACTGCTTTATCATGGGTGACAGCATAACCGACAAGGCCGGCTGATCTCGGAATCCGAATCTCATCGAGTCCATGAGCTACTTTGGACCATAACTCATTCTTGCTCGTATCGAGCAGCCAAACCGTGCAACGATCTGAAACAATCATTTCGCGACCCATATCCGCCATCAGCATGAGGACATTTTCGAGCACGCGTTCATTGGCAATTTTGGCTGCGTATTCAAAAATAATGCGCAGCATTTCTTGAGGTTCCAAGTCTTTTTTGACCTGGGACTTGAACGGGATGTGATCGTTTTCCATGTCAGCCTCCTAACTTTCGAACTATCTTACCATAATATTCTCGTAAAAAGATTAACTTCCTGCTAAAATTACCCGATTTATGCATGGTTTTGTCGAAATTAGTTTGTGACGGGTTTCGGGATGAAGCCCCAATCCAGCTATGCTACAATAAGTGGGAATAGAGGTGCTGAAATGGATTGGATTTGGGGAGTAATTGGGAGTTTGCTCATTGCAGGAGCAGCCTATTGGAGAGGATCTCTCTCGCTGTCTGGTTTGATTTCTGCGGTGGTGCTTGGAACCCTCATGTTTGTGTTCGGAAGCTTAGCCTGGTTTGGGACGTTGATCGCTTTTTTTGTTTCTTCCAGCATATTATCCAAGCTTAAGCATCAGCGTAAAGCCGCTGCCGAAAGCGGCTATGCCAAAGGCGGAAGGCGCGATGCGGGACAAGTTGCGGCCAATGGCGGACTTGGTTTAGTGCTTTGCATGGGTCATACCCTATGGCCTGATCCGGTTTGGTGGGTATTATTTGTTGGGGTAATGGCAACCGTTACGGCGGATACATGGGCTACTGAGATTGGCGGAATGAGCGCATCTGAGCCTAGGTCTATTCTGAATGGGAGACGTGTTCCAGCGGGAACATCAGGCGGCGTAAGTGTTCTTGGCTTGCTGGCCTCTGTGGCTGGAGGAGCGTTTATTGGATGGATCAGTGGATGGTTTAGCTTGATGGGAGAGCAGGGATATGTGATAAGTAGACTATCTGTTTTCATTGCGCTCGGTGCGATTTCAGGGTTGTTGGGTTCATTGGCCGATTCTTGGTTAGGGGCAACGCTGCAGGTGATGTATCGTTGTACGGTTTGTGGAAAAACGGTGGAGAAAGAGGTCCACTGCGGGCAGAACGCTGCACAAATACGCGGTATGAAATTCATGACCAATGATCGTGTGAATGCCCTCTCCTCGCTGATCGGAGGCGTTCTGTGCTGCCTATTGTGGTTTTTGTCCGCTGGTTGAACAGGAAAAAAAGTGCAGCAAATGTTTGAATTTCCGAATTCAATACATTTGCTGCACTTTTCTCTTTAATGTACGGTAGGCGGCGCTTCAATAACGGATTCCCTAGCAGGCTGCTGCGCGACAGGAGACAGCGCGGCATCTTGCAACTGCTTTTCCAACTGCTTCACTTTACGATGCAGCTTGTACTGACGAACCATTCCGAATAGACCAACGATCAAACCACCCAACAACGTAGAGGTCAAAATGACAAGAATGAGCGGGATGGACGTTTGGGCAAATATGAAATTAACTTGCACCGGTTCGACATTCACGACTGCGAAAACAGCTGTAAGGAGGGCGAATAGTAAAGCGCAGATCAGAATCCATTGCATCTTCATCCGGCATACATCCTTTCAAGCTGCGAAAAGGTTGAAAGCTTGCGCCTCCAACCTTCCGCTTGCACTTACTTCGTAAGCTCTTCCATCTGATCAAGCAGGGAGCTGAAGACGCTCATGGCTTGCTTGATCGGCTCCGGTGTGGACATGTCAACGCCGGCTTTTTTGAGGATATTCAAGGAGTAGTCGCTGCCGCCGCTTTTCAGGAAGCCCAAGTAACGGTCAACGGCAGGCTGGCCTTCATCCAAAATTTGCTTCGCAAAGCTGGTCGCAGCCGAGAAACCTGTTGCGTATTTGTACACATAGAAGCTGTTATAGAAGTGGGGGATACGCGCCCATTCCATCTCAATATCCTGATCCACGACCATGTCCTTGCCATGGTACAGCTTATTCAAGCCATAGTAGATCTCGCTGAATTCTTGAGGTGTTAGAGATTCGCCCTGCTCCGATTTCTCATGTGTGATCATTTCGAATTCAGCAAACATCGTTTGACGGAAAACCGTCGTCCGGAACTGATCCGCATAGTATGTCAACAAATAGAGCTTCTCTTTCGGATCCGTTACACGTTTCAATAAATAGTCCATGAGCAGCGCCTCATTCAGGGTTGAAGCGACTTCCGCAAGGAAAATCGTATACTGCGCATAGCGGTATTCTTGATTTTCATCGGATAAGTAGGAATGGATGGCATGACCCATTTCATGCGTCAGGGTAAACATGCTGTTTAAATTGTCTTTATGGTTCAAGAGCACATATGGATGTGTGCCATAGGCACCCCAGCTGTATGCGCCGTTACGCTTATTCTTGTTCTCGTAAACGTCGATCCAGTGGTTATCGAAGCCGTCTTGAAGAATCTTCAAGTAGTTTTCACCCAGAGGGGCTAAGCTTTTCTTGATTTCTTCTTTGGCCTGTTGGTAAGTAATATCCATTTTGAACTCTTCAACCAACGGAGCAAAGAGGTCATACATATGTAATTCATCGACTTTTAGCAGCTTTTTACGAAGCTTCAGATAACGCTGCAGCTGCGGCAGAGAGTCGTGAACGGTGGAAATTAAGTTCGTATACACTTCCTTCTTGATGTTATCGCCGAAAAGGGTCGATTCCAGAACGGAAGGATAGTGGCGCGCTTTGGCATAAAAAATGTTCTTATTAATATTCGCGCTTAGCGTAGCGCCAATCGTGTTCTTATTGTTGCGGTAAGTTTCATATACGGCATGGAAAGCATTTTTGCGAACTTCCGGATCGCGGCTTTCCAAGAACTGGATGTAGCTGCCGTGGGTAAGCTGGACTTCCTCGCCTTTTTCATTCTTGATTGCAGGGAATTTCAAATCGGCGTTATTCAACATGCCGTAAATCGTGCTTGGCGCTCCCGCCATATTACCTGCTTGAGCCAGCAGCGCTTCCTGTTCTTTGGACAACGTGTGCGGCTTCTGACGAATCATCTCTTCAAGCGTGTCTTTGTAGAAGGATAAAGAAGGATCGTTCACCAATTGCTGAAGTTTTTCATCGGATAGACTTAGAATTTCCGGTGAAATAAAGGAGAGCGCTTCGCCCACTTCGACACTAATTTTTTTCGCTTTTTCGGATAAGGCCTGATAAGTGGGTTCTGCTGTATCTTCATGATGTTTCATGTTGGAATACACATAGAGTCTTTCTGTTTTCAAAGAGACTTCATCTTCCAACTGGAAACATTGCTTGACGGTAGCGGCATCGTTAAGTTTTCCTTGGAAGGCGCTGATTTTGCCAAGCGAGCTCTTCACATCCTGAAATTCCTTTTCCCAAGCTTTACCATCGGCATATAAATCTTCGAGATTCCAACGGTGCTCGGCAGGTACTTGCTTGCGTTCCAATAGTTGAGCCATGAGAGCCCTCCTGTCCTTGTTTTGAGTTTGGGGTAATCGGTCCTCTTTCGCATGCAAATCGGCTGCTGGGACAGAGCTAAGGAGAAGTCCCATTGCCGCAGTCACATAGATCCAGCGCATTACGGTCACGCTCCCGGCATGTACCCATGTGGGGCTTTTTTGATTTAAACCCATTTCATGGTTTTCACCTAGTATGACCGTTAACCCACTCATTTATGATTATAAGAAAAAGCTGGAAGGAAGTAAATTTACTTTCCGGCGCCGAAGAAGCTGATCAAGATAAGAACAAACGAAATCGAGACCATCACAATCGCCAACAAGGCGAGATACCGTTTCATTTGTGCCGGAAGGCTGTCTTTTTTCATAATCAAAATGATGGCAAGGCAAAAGGATACGAGAATAAATGTGAGTATAGAACCGGATTCGGTCATGAGTAAATCATCCTTATCCCTATAGAATATGACGCGTACTAACTACTGCATGATAGTAACTTTCGCTGTAAACAGGCAAACTCCTTTTTCACCCGGCATGCTGCATAGTTTCATCCGGATTCTCATCATCTTCCGTCTTCACCAAAATGAGCTTGCCGCGGGAATCCATTTTGACCGTAAAACGATCCTCTGGCGCAATTTGCGCTTCGTCGCTTAATTCCTTCGGGAGTGTTAACTGGCCGCGGTCACCCACTTCAACGAGGTAGCCGACCATTTTGGACCATTTGCCTGCCGCAAGTACAATCACAATGAGAAGACCGATGAACAGCCATTTGCTTAGCGGATTTGAAGCGAAATAAGGGGACAGGAACTTTTCGCCGGTAATCATTTTACCTGCAGTTAATGCGAGTACGCCTGCACCGATATAAATGATCCATGGATAAGTCTCAATCCATTTGATGAACAGTGTGCTGCCCCAGACAACGATCGGGACACTGACGAGAAGGCCGATGATGACGAGCAGGAAATCTCCATGAGCAGCGCCGGCGACAGCGATAACATTATCGAGCCCCATTACGGCATCGGCTATAATAATCGTTCGGATCGCAGCCCACATGCTGTTTTTTGCTTGAACCTGCTCGTGATTTTTCTTTTCGCTAAGCAGCTTATACGAAATCCATAGGAGCAGGATTCCACCCGCTAAGAGAAGGCCAGGGATTTTCAGAAGTGTAACCACAATTAGAGTTGCCAGAGCGCGAATAACGATGGCGCCAACCGTTCCCCATAAGATAACTTTCTTTTGCGTTTCCTTTTTCAAATTGCGTGCCGCCATACCGATAACGATCGCGTTATCTCCTGCAAGCACCAAATCAATAAGAATAATACTGAGTAATGAGACGAAAAAGCCTGCTGACAACCATTCCACAACAACCACTCCTTTAGCATATTTTTTTGAAAAAAATAGAGCCCAGCACCGATGACCGGTGAAGGCTCTAATTCATCAAAAAAGACCTTCACCAAAAAATTGGCAAAGGTCTTGCTAACAACGATAGTCGTTGCCAATAAAGCCGGGATCTGATGAGGATCCGAATTGACGACTTTACTGTATCAGCTACTCCCCTTTGGAGTATTGCGTATGAACTTATAAGTTAATTATAGAAAGCCAAAGAATGAAAGTCAAGACATTTGGTCCAAGTGGATTATACTTCTTTGAAAGCATCCATAATCGCTTGCCATTCTTCCTCGGTGCCATCGAACTTCTCCTTGGCAAATCGCTCGTTAGCCCAGTGCAGCATTGCCGGCCGCCCGATAAAAGTGTGGCACTCTTCGCCCCACTGATCCGAAATCTCAGTAAGAACAATCTTGGTTCCTTGGACTTCAACATTGAGCATGTTCCATTTATCTTTTTTGTAGATTGTATGTTTCTTGAAAGGTTGTTTTGACACGGTTGTTCCTCGTTTCTGTAGTAAGCTTATAGATATATGCAATCGTATCATAAATAAACGCGATTTCCAAACGGCTAGTCAAGAAATTCCTATTGCCAGCGGAAAGCCCGCATGGTAATATTCTCCTAATCCTTTCCAGAGGGAAACGGGTTATGAGGCATTTAGTTGAGATGAACATTGAGCTGAGGAGAGATGAGCATGGAACACATACGTATTTATGAGCAAGTTGGGGTCGCAATGACCTCTAGATCGTACGCAGAGTACGAGAAAATGTTTATGCTGCATACCGCAGATTTGCAAGGTAAGCGTGTCCTGGATGTTGCAGGCGGAGCGTCTTCGTTCACTGCAGAAGCAAGGCAGCTTGGTATTCTCTCGGAGGCGGTCGATCCGCTTTATGATCAATCGCCAGAGGCGATTGAACGGCATGGCAGACAAGAGATTGAACTTGTCGCGGCAAAGATGGAGAAGCTGCAGGATGTCTATGACTGGACGTTCTACGGTTCACTTCACAATCATACGTCCGGCCGGATTAAGGGCCTTGAGAGGTTTCTAGAGGACTTCTCAAGCCGTGATGGTGCTTCGAGGTATCATGCGGCGTATCTTCCGTCGCTGCCTTTTGAGCAAGAATCCTTCGATTTCGTATTGTGCAGTCATTTTCTCTTTCTTTATGAAGAGCAATTCGATTACGCCTTTCATCTGAAGGCGGTGCGAGAGCTGCTTCGCGTCGTCAAGTCTGGCGGTGAGGTGCGGATTTATCCATTGCTCAGTTTTCGTACGGTTGAATACAGCAGCCTTTCGAAACTAATGAACGATCTCACAATTGAGGGGCATTTGGTGGGAAAAAGAGAGGCGAGCCTCCCATTTTTACCGAATTCTCATCAATATTTAAGCATAATTAAGAGCGGCTCTGCATAGTGGAAAACGTTGGTACATCAACAAATTTTAGCTTGTCTACGGCTTTTTATTCGTTGATTTATCCCAAATGTGATGGTATAATTTCCTTATTCGTCATAGATGGCGATATTTTTAGGAGGTTGTTCACTTGAAAGGTACAGTTAAATGGTTTAACGCAGAAAAAGGCTACGGTTTCATTTCTGTTGATGGAGGCGACGATGTATTCGTTCACTTCTCCGCGATTCAGGGCGAAGGATTCAAAACATTAGAAGAAGGCCAATCCGTTGAGTTCGATATCACTCAAGGCAACCGTGGTCCTCAAGCAGCTAACGTCACAAAATTATAAGAAATTGGGAGTCCCCACTTATAAATAGAGTGTCATAGCACAAACAACAGAGACAGTCCCATTGGGGCTGTCTTTTTTGCTGTAAGAAAGGCCTGTACACCTCCTTTTGGAGGGGATGCACAGGCTTTTTTTATACGAACATATCTATGATCAGCACGGTTCCGAATGCGATGAATGAGAGGAGCGTCTCCAGTACGGTCCACGTTTTGAACGTTTCTTTGACCGTTAACCCGAGGTATTCCTTGACCATCCAGAAGCCGGCGTCGTTGACGTGAGATAGCATGAGCGAGCCTGCGCCAGTTGCGATAACCAGCAGCTCCAAATTAACGCCTGACATATGCTCTACGATCGGTGAAACAATACCCGCGGCTGTCGTTAAGGCGACAGTCGCCGAGCCTGTTGCGACACGGATTAATCCGGCAACCATGAAAGCCAGCACAATCGGAGAGAGGGAGATATTTTCGGCCATTTGCGCAATGGAAGTTCCAACGCCGCTGGCGATAAGGATTTGTTTAAATCCGCCGCCGGCACCGATGATCAAAATAATCGAAGCTACAGGCAGCAGGCAATCGTGTGACAGCTTGCTGATGTAATTTTTGTTCATGCCTTGGCGAATGCCCAAGAAATAAAACGCAGCGAAACAAGAAATAAGAAGCGCGATCACGGAATTTCCGATAAATACGAGGAATTTCATGAAACCGCTCGGAACAGGCAGATAAGGCGCGATCACGGACAGAACCATTAACAATACAGGCAATAAGATAATGAAAAAGGAAATACCAGCGCCGGGCAATTTCTCAGGCTCTGTGCTTGCATCCAAAAGCTCTGGTTCATTCTCAGGAACAACACGCTTGTTTACCCATTTGGCAAACAACGGCCCTGCAATGATCGCAGCTGGAATCGCAATGATCAGAGAGTAAATCAGCACTTTACCGATGTCTGCTTTATAAATACCGATGGCTGTCATAGCGCCAGGATGCGGTGGCACCAGACCGTGAACAATGGACAATCCGGCAATGACGGGTAAGCCGATCAGCAAAATATTTTGCTTCGTTGATTTGTGAATGGAGATGACGAGCGGCAGCAGCATGACAATCCCGACATCAAAAAAGACGGGGATCCCAATTATAAAACCGGATAGCAGCATGGCCCATGGCAAACGTTTTTCACCAAATACCCGAATGAAGAAATTGGCTACTTGTGTGCCGGCACCGGAATCCGACATCATTTTTCCTAAAATTGTACCTAGCGCCAATATACCGACCAAGTGGCCAAGAACAGCGCCGACGCCGGTTTCATAAGCGCCAACGATCTTATCCATGGACAAGCCTGCCATAAGCGCAAGGAACAAGCTGGCGACGGTTAAAGAGATAAAGGCATGCCATTTCCACCAGGCTACACCAAGTATGACAATGACGATAGCAAGCAGAGTGACCATCAGTAGATATATATTCATCGTAAAATCCCTCTTCTCATGAAGTTAGTAAGCGTTATCAAGGTGTGGACGAGAAAAGGAATCGAGCCTGTACCCGTTTTCCTAAATATCGTAATTGACGACATAATTGTGCATTTCGGTGCTGTAATGTCCTGCACTGAATTCGATTAGAGCACCATGTTCATCATAGGAATACCGTAATCTTTTCAGCAAAGGCGTACCTGCTTTCACCTGCAGCATGTCGTCGATAGGTGAGGGAGCGGTGACAGCAGCAAACTCATCCCGATATTTTTCCAAGACAATGCCATGGTCTTCAAGCAGCTCGTACAGGGATTGATCATTCAAATCCGTGAGCTCGATTGTGGACATTTGCAGCGAAAGATAGTGGGAATAGTGAATATAGGGCTTTTCATTCAAGTGATACAATCGCTCTATATAGAAACAGCGCTCTCCAAACAACTGATAAGGCAAGGTTCCCGCCATATTCGTGACAATTTCAGCTCGCAGCAGCTGTTTGTGAATTCGGTAGCCTTCTTCAACGAGCACCTCTGTGAAACGTTTCCATTTGGACAGCTTGGACAGAGAAGCATTTCGAATAACTTTGGTGCCTTTGCCGCTGCCTTTTTCCAAATAGCCTTCTTGCGCCAATTCTTTGATGGCATTGCGAACAGTGATCTTGCTGACGTTGAATTCCTGCTCTAACTGGGGTTCGGATGGAATATTGGTACCCAAAGGATACACACCGTGTAAGATGCGATCCTTCAGGATATTCATAATTTGCAAATATAAGGGTCGTTTATTGCGGGATAAGTTCACCTAAACGTTCACTACCTTTCTACATCGCCTACGGCTTCCGTCATCGCGCGCAAAATGTCGCTTTCGGATGACATGGGGGTATCGCCGACAATGGTATGTGCAAGCATGCCAGCGGCAGCTGCAAACCCAACCGTTTTTTCGGGTGAAAATCCTTGGATTTCCCCATGAACGATACCGCTTGTGTAAGCATCTCCAGCACCAATTCTATCATAGATAGAAAATGTGAGCAGATTTGAAAAGGTGAACGCTTGATTCTTATAAATAAATCCGCGTAAGGAATGAGTGTTGTCATTGTTGATATGACGATGCGTTCCTGCAATGACAGCGATCTGATACTTGTCTGCTACCGCTGGAATCAGCTCCATCAGTTGCTCTTGACGTTCGGTTTGATCGGTTTGCATGCCAAGAATGTACATGGCGTCTTTCTCGTTCATCATGACAATGTCTGCGAGCTGCAGCATGTCCTCATAGTGAGGTTTTGCTTTCGCATAGCCACCCTCGCCCCAATGGGCCGGACGATAGTTGCAATCGAAAACAACGATGCCGCCGCATGCTTTAACTTCTTTGGCCAAAGCTTTCATATGCCGCCGCACTTGATCATTCATAGCGAGCGTAATCCCGCAGAAATGGATGATATCTATATCTTTAGCAATTTCAGCAAAATTATAAGTGTTCTCAGGAGCGGTGTTAAAGCTGCTTTCCTGACGGTTGGAATACGTGACGCGGCTGGGCCGCGCTCCGAAACCATTTTCTAAAAAATACATGCCGACGTAGTTACCGCCGCGGGTAATCATCGACGAGTTGACACCTAATTTGCGCAGGTAAGCTTCCGCCGCGTCTCCCACAGCGTTGGACGGCAATCTGGAGATCAGATATCCGGTGTGCCCGAAGCGAGCTAGGGCTGAACTTATATTCACGCCTGTACCGGAGAACGTGTAGTGTAGCGAGCTGGCTTGAGATAAGAGTTCATACCCCGGCACCTGCAGGCGCATCATAACCTCTCCAAAAGCAGCAATTCGCTTAGCCATGTTGATCAACTAGTTTCTTCATGATGCTGAGCAATTCGCGTACATCCGATGTATTTGTTTTTCCCGTTGCTTTGTCGATGATCGACGAATAGACATGAGGGATGACTTGCGGAACTTTGGCTTCAAGCGCGATGCGCAGAATCGTTTCAAAGTTTTCCATGTTGATGCCGCCGGTTGGCTCTAAAGCAAAGCCTTCTTCGCCACAAGCCTGAGCAACGGCGCGAAGCTCGTCTTCACGGCTCAAGCCGTTCATTGGGAAATATTTGAGGGCATTTCCGCCCATGTCGCGAACAAGCGCGATGGCTGTTTTGACAGGTACGATGGCATGCTCGGATTGAGCCGCGCTCACAGGACCTGTTGAAATATTGACATAACCTACGCGGCCAGTTGGAGAGACCAAGCTGTTGATCCAGCTGTCTTGCTCGCCGAGGTTTGCTCGTGTAGCGCCAACAGCAGGGAACACTTGATTGATGTGCGTGCCTGGATAATGCTTGGCAATGGCTGCAACGACAGCGGCTTGACGATTATCTCCTGCGCCAAGTCCGATGGATACGGCTTCGTCAATCGCTTTCCCGTATTCTTTCATTGCGGCAACGGCAGTTTCCACTGTTGGATAATCTTTTGAAAGGACACCGACTAGCACGTATCCCTCAGCTGCTTCGAATACTTCTTTCGCGTTTTCTACGCTGTTAGCGAGCACATTAAGAGCTGCGCGGCCTTTATAAAGTCGTTTTGCCATGTTGGACATGTTATTGACCTCCTGCAAGTTTACGTATTTGAGCAGCGATAACCTCAATATCATCGCCTTGAAGCGGACGTGGATCGATATCAAAATAGCCTTGTCTCACGCCGTAATCGCGTGTATAAATGGCGATTTCACCTTCGCGGAGCCCGTTTACGACTTCTTTAGCCGTCGTCCCGGTTTGCTCTGGATCAATTTGAATGCGCCCGCGGAAAATGGCACGGCCGGCTTCGTCCTGTACAATCGTTACTTTAATGCCCTTTAGTTCGCTCAGCGGCATTAGCACCTGTAAAGCAGCTTTTTCTTGCTCGCTTTTGTCTTCTTTGACACCATATTCATCCAATGCTTGAAGCAAGCCGAACGTGGTTTCTTTTCCGACTTTCATACTCCGGCCTATACCATGCAGTTGGACTTTAAGCCATTCGATATAAGTGCGTTTGCCGCCGACAATACCTGAAGTAGGGCCTTCAATCGCTTTTGATCCGCTGTAAATAGCTAGATCCGAAACTTTCACATACTTTTGAATGTCTTCTTCCGCTGCAGCATCCACGATAAGCGGCACGTTATTACGTTGAGCGATCTCCCATGCTTCCTCAACGGAGATCATGTTCTTTTGGACGGCATGATGGGATTTGACATAGAGAATTGCGGCTGTATTTTCGGTAATTGCATCTTCGATATGTTCAGCTTTTCCTTCATTCGCGTAGCCAACTTCGATGAGCTTGCCGCCTCCAAGGTAAACCATAGTTTCCACGGGAGCTCCGTACTGGACGTTGTGGCCTTTGAGAATGATGATTTCACGCTTGGCAATCGGGTCCTGATGCAATCGTTCGCTCATCCGGCGATTCCCTTGCGTTACGACTGCCGCGACAGAGAGAGCGATTCCGCTTGAGGCGGAGTTGACGACAACGGCGGCTTCGGAGCCAAGAATTTTTGCCATATAGTCGCCGGCTTTATCGACGAGATCCGCGATCTCAACGTAATTTTGACCGCCATGTTTCATGGCTTCCATAACGGTATCGGTCGGAGCGGATACACCTAGAATGCTCATGCGTCCACTTGCATTGATAACCCGTTTAAGGCCGTATTTAGCATTTAATGAGAGCGCCATTCACAACTACTCCTTTAGGTTGAATTGTTTGATCTGCCGTACGTTGGTCCCCTTCGGAGTCAATGAGCACAATCTCCTCATTCTGAACGGTAAAAAGCGTAAGGTTGGCCGTATCACCAACTTGGATTCGACCCAATTCCGGCTTGTTCAGCCAACTTGCAGCATGGGAGGTAACCGCATCAATGACCTCTTGAAGCGAATAGCCCAAGTACAGAAATTTCGTCAATATGTTGGACATACTAAATACAGGTCCCTTCAAGCGATTCCCGCGGTAAATGTCTGTCGAGATTGTATCCAAACCGATATGATGCTTTTTCGCGGCTTCCGCAACTTTGAAAGAAAAGCTTGCCGTGCCGTGACCAACATCCAGATGTACGCCTCTTGCTATCGCTTCTGTAAGTACCTGCAAAGGCTTGCCGTCTTCATCAAAAAGGTTATTCGCTTTCCCGTTCAAATAATGCGTAATGATGTCTTTCTTTTCTAAAAGAGAAATGACTTCTTCAATGCTCGGCGGTCCTGAACCGATATGGACCATCAAGGGAAGTGAGGTCGCATTCGAAAGTGCTCGCGCAGCACGCAAAGGCTCAATGCCGGAATCGCGAACAACACTTTTGCTGATTCTTGCTTTTAAACCGACGATGAAGTCTTTATATGTTCGTGCAGCTTCAACAACCTTCTCGTGATTAATCCAGGACATATCGGATAATTCATCGATCCTTTGCAACCCAATGCGTGAAATGTTTAAAAAAGCGAATAAGTTCGTTCTAGCATGCTTTCTGCTTTCAGCTAACTCCGCAATACGGTCAGCTCCGCAGCTTCCGGCATCAATAATCGTGGTGACACCTTGTTTGATGCCAATCTCATCGATTTCATCCCCATAAGGATCGAATGCAGGAAATGCATGAACATGCATATCGATCCAGCCGCTCGAAACATAGGCACCCGAGAAGTCAACAATCTGCTTTCCTTGTCCCTGACCGGGACTTGTCAATTCAGCAATTTTTCCATCTTCGATTACAATATCGAGAAATTCTCCGCTTACATGCTTTACATTGTGTAGGACGAATCGCTCTTGCATGCATGTCACCTTTTTCCATAACTCGAATTATTAACGCTTTCACTAAGTCTTCCTTGGAAGTTCTCCTTATATGTAGGAGAAGGTTGTAAATAATTTAATTGAATATAACGTTATAATGTTAGAATAGCATATCGGATCGTCCAAGTAAATATAACGTTATAATGTTTAAAATGATAATTTTGCCATGGTGAGCAAGGCATGGAATATGCGGTTAAATTTAAAATGGGGATCGCAAGCCGCGGTGGAAAGTACTCGTTCAATATGGAAAAAGGAGCTGTCCGCGAATTGCGGCAGCTCCTTTTATCTTTTAATCGATAATTTGAAGAATCTCATCGATTTCTTTACGTGCTAATTTACCCGGGCGATCCTTCGGATGACCGAGGGCGATAACCATATTAATCTGACATTCTTCCGGAATGTCCAGATACGCGCGAATTTGGTCTTGAGCCAGCAGGACAGGTCCTGTCATTGGGCAAGTTGCGAGACCTCTGGCATGCGCGGCAAGCATCAGATTCTGGGAGGCTAAGCAGGAACTCTTGATTCCTTCTTCGGCCCAGACCGCATCTTCAACAAGCTCAATCGGATCAAAAATACGATCGCGGAATTTGGACTCGTATGGCGTCGCTAAACAGATGATCAGCACAGGAGCATCTGAAAATGCTGTGGCATAAGGTCCAAAAGATTTCACCAATAGGCGTGCTTCCCGGGAGAGACCTTTATCCTCGGCAGCTGCGGCTCTGAGGTGAAGCTGTTCCCATGTCAATTGTTCAATATGTTTAATCTTCTCTGTATTTCGTATCGCAATAAACTTCCACGTTTGGGAATTCGTATCGCTTGGCGCATAACGGGCGCAATCGATGATTTCTCGAATGTCTTCTGTCGCGACTTCCTGCTCAGTAAAATTTCGAACGCTGCGGCGTTCCAGTACAATGGACTTGAAATCCTCATAATTCATAAAAAACGATTACCTGCCTTTGCTGCTTCATTTTCGTCATCATTATTACTTGATACTAAGACTATAGTATAAAACAGTTGTCACTGCAGCACAACCGTATCCCCTTCTTGGAGACCTTTGATGACCTCCGTTTTCTCCGGCGTTTCCATTCCGATCTCAATTTCACGGCGTTCTGCGCCTTGTGACGTCTGGAGCATGACGTAGTAGACGTCTTTCTCATGCATCACGGCTAACGTGGGGACGACGGTTGCTCCGTTTTTCTTCTCCGTCTCGATTGTACCTGAAAGACTGAGTCCTGCAATTAGCTGTTCATCCGGTTCCAATGAAATAGTAACTTCGAACTGCGCGGAAGCCGAGCCTTGATCGGTACCAGCTTTAGCAAATTTGGATACTTTTTCAACTTTGCCCTGCAGTTTTTTCTGCTTTAAAGCTTCAACCTTTACTTGGACAGACATGCCCGGCTTAATCCGAAATACATCGAACTCACCGACAGTACAAACTAACTGCAATTTCGTTAGATCCACAATTTTCCCGATCCGCGCGCTTTCCTCAACAGATTTTGGGATTTTGGAGGAATCCTCGAATAAGAAGATGCCGTCATCGGGAGCAGCGAAGGCTGCCTGTTCTACTTTCTCTTGCTTCTTCGCGAGCTGCAATTGAATGGATTCGTCATTTACCTGATTCAACTGTTCCTGAATTTTACGTCCTTCGGAAGAGGCAAAACGTGATCGGGCATCATCTTCACTGACGGCGCCCGCAGGTATGTTGGTTGTTTCTCCTTCAGGACCTGCTGCTTTGAACTTAGCAAGATCGGCTTCCAGCTTTTGCTTCTTCAGATTCGATTGGAGGGAGGCGATTTCAGTTTTCAGCGGTGTGGCATCAAGCTCGAATAGCAGCTGGCCCTTTTTCACCTGAGCTCCGTCCGTAATCTGCCAGGTTTTTATTTCACCGCCAAATGGCGCGTAGACACGTGTTTCCTTTTCGTAGGATGACTTTCCTTTTACTTCAACACTGTTAACCAGATCCTCTTTCGTCACTTTAAATTGCAAGGCGCTGGGAGCTGAAGCAGTGTCTGTCTTTGTTCCCTTCATTGCTTGGGGGTGGCTGGATATGTATAAAAAGCTGCTAATACCGCAGACAATAATGGCCGTTAAGAGTAGTATCCAGGTTTTCTTTTTCCTCATGCTAGGCAAACTCCTATTCTCGTTTAATTGCAGTCAATGCATCGGTACGTGATGCTTTAATGGCGGGGTACAGCCCCGAGAGGACGCCGGTCATAATAGCGAAAAACATACCGACAGGAAGAATCCATAGGGAAATGAATAATATTTCAGCCGGCTCTCCCGAATTAGAACCGAAACGGATAATAATTAGATTGATCCCCCAAATAACCCAATAGGAGAGCATGATGCCTACAAGGCCGCCAAGCAGGCCTAATAGTGAAGACTCCACAATAAACATGTTGCGGATCTGTTTTAAATTCGCTCCTAACACTTTCATGATGCCAATCTGCCTGCGTCGTTGATGGGTGGACATCGTCATAGCAACAACAATGGAAATCGAAGCAACGAAAAGCACAAAAAGCCCGACCCCTGTAAGCAGTAAACGAACGATAACGAATTCACCTTTCATTCGATCCTCTTGGTATAAATTGGTTTGTGTGGTTAGCTGGAGTTTCTTAATCCACTCATCAACTTGCTTCACATTCGTGCTGCTATCTATTTTGACTTTCACTTCGGAATATTGAACTTGCCCGTTAGCAGCAGATTTGTTGAGGGCCTCCAGTATTTTTAGGCCGGTTTGCGGTGAGACATAAGCGGTTTTGTTACCTTGCAGCATTGAGTCCGGTAGTCCATCGGGCTTCTTGAGAATGCCAGTAACGCGAAGCGTCACCTCTCTGGGCTCGGCGATACTTGCACCGGAACTTCCCACAGGCTGCTCTTGGGAATTATTCGCTTTCAGCAGCAATTGCTTTTGATAAAGCGGATAAGGAATTGCTCCCATTTGCCGGTACGTTTCGGCCTGTTCTTTGCTAGGGTTTTGCTGCATCAGCTTATTGCGAATTTCTAGTGTCTTCGAATCCAATACGCCAAGGGTAGTGCCGTAGTTAAGTACAATATGATTGTCCTGATTGCTTGCCCCGCCCTGCTGGAACTTGGAGTCGAAATCCTCTAGTGTACTCAGCTCGGTAGCAATTAGATGGAGATAGCTTTGTTTACCGTCGTCGACGGTGAAGTTGAACTGACCCAAATCTTGAAAACTAGCGACGGATTTCACATGAGGGAAAGTACGAATGAGTTCGAGTTTGCTTGGTGTCAGTTTAGACGGGGAGTTTGGGTCGCCGCTTTGATCAGAGATCGTAATTTCATCCGTTTTGAGATAGAAGCTCATTTGTTTCTGGCTGTAATGTTGAATCGATTCACCGAAGCCGAGCGCAACCATGATGGAAGCGGAACCGATGGCAATCCCTACGGTACACAGCGCGGTCACAACCTTGCGCCGCTGCAGCTGGTCCCAACCTAGGCGAACGTAATCCTTAAACTTCATCCCGCCTCACCTTCCTGCGCGTTTCCTTCCAGCAAGTATCCGTCGCGCAGCTGTAAAATCCGCTGAGTCCGGCGCGCCACCTCGTGCTCATGCGTAACGATAACGAAGGTAATACCTGAATTTTGATTCAAATCAATGAGTAAATCGATAATTTCGGCTTCTGTCTTCGTATCGAGATTACCTGTGGGTTCGTCGGCAAAGACGATGGTTGGTTTCGTAATGAGGGAGCGGGCAATACTGACACGCTGCTGTTGTCCTCCGGAAAGCTGTGAGGGAAATAGATCGGACTTATCACCGATACCGACTTGTTGCAAGAGCGTCATAGCCCTCTGCTTACGTTCTGGGCCGGCAACGCTTTGGAAGACGAGTGGCAATTCTACGTTCTCCCGAACGGTTAAATGTGGTATTAATTCATAAGATTGGAAAATGAAGCCGATGTGTGTCCTTCGAAATTCCGCCAAGCGGTTTTCGCTCATTTTCTCAATAGCTTGTCCAGCGATGTTAATAGAACCTCGGGTAGGCTTCATTAAGCCTGCCATTAAATTTAACAGTGTTGACTTCCCGGAGCCTGAACTGCCGAGCAGAGCGACCATTTCGCCTTGCTCTACCCGGAAGCTAAGTTCATGCAGAACGGGAGTATCCTCTTGCCCTGTGCGGAAACTGTGAGATAACCGTTCAATGGCTAACACGAAATCATTCCCTTCATTTTAAAACTACCTGCGACTCGGCAAGCGTTCATCGTTTTGGAATAGATGAGTGCCCAAGAAACCGATCGTCGCGACAATCGATAAACATCCGGCAATGACGTAAACTGTGCTTCCCCCCGCAGCGTCATAAATCAAACCACCTAATGTTCCGCTAATTAATCCAGCGATGCTTGACCAAGCTACAGCAAAAATCGCTTGACCGGATGAGCGATATTCATCAGGAATAATTTGGCTCAGATAGCGATTGGCCGTAATAAGGAAAACACCGAAGGTTAAGCTATGCAGCAGTTGAACGCCGATGACCCACGCAGGATTATGAATGTTACCCATAATGAAAAAGCGCAGGGCGTAAATGACCCCTGCAAACGCAAGGAGCGGCAATTCTTTAAACCGGTGCCCATGCTTGCTAAGTAAGAAGAACACGGGGATCTCACTAAGCGCGGAGGCCATCCAGGCGTAACCGATCAGTGAATCGGAAGCGCCGAGCTGCCGCATGTAAAGAGCCAGGAAGCCGTCATTAAAGCGATGGGAAACGGACATGATGATGATTAAAGTTAAGAACCAGACAAACTTCTTGGAACGTAAGATGCTAAGCATGCCGCCGAAAGCCATTTTCTTGCCGCTTTGGCGAGCGTCCTTTAAGAAGAAAACAAGGACTAGTGTGCAAGAGATGGTGAACAGACAAAGAATCGGCGTGAGACCTGTTCCGTAATGTCTAAGCAGCAAGCCAAATCCGCCGGCTGAAACTGCGAACCCGATGGAGCCCCAAACACGAAAGGATGCATAGCTTTTGCCGCTAGCCCGAATGCTTAGCATGACTTGGCTGTCATTGAGCGAGTTTACCGGCTGCTGAAAGAAGAAAAACATTGCCAAACAAACATACAAGAGGGAGAACCACCCGGCTGTAAAAACGAAGATCGCCGTGATGAGCTGACCGATAATCAGAAAGATCATGATTTTTTTGACCGTTTGAAAACGGTCGCTCAGAAAGCCCCATAGTAAATTTGTTGCGATCCCGATTAATGGCCCAATCGCATAGAGCAGTCCAATTTGCAGCTTGGAATACCCTTTGTAATCAAAGTAAAGAGGAAAGAAAGTGACTACGATGCCCATTGTCATAAAAAAGGAAAAAGTGAACAAGCGGAGCAGGGTATGTTGTGACTTTATAAGAATAGACGTACGCATAGTTGGTTATCACTCGTTTTCCCTACAAATTTATTGAAGATAGGCTTGGCTGCCTCTCTTCGGACGTGCGTTTGAGCACATAAACCACAACTAACAGTTCAGCCAGCGTACCAATGGATTGCGCTAATGCGCCGATCATCCCGTTCCAACCGGGGACTGTCCAAATGGCGATAAACAACGTTATTACCGTAATCGTAGCATTCGCAGATTGCGAGAAAACCATGATTTTCGTTTGCCCTCTGAGCATAATGATCCCGTTCATATAATCCAACCAAGGAAATACAAACGTCATAATCATAAAGATGCGCATAGCATGCAGACTCGCATGCATAAGCTCAGAATTGACGCCCATTACATGGAACATAAACCAAGGACCTAGAGGTGTATAAGCGAGAATTGCGATAAGTGTTCCAGGAATAAAGCTAAGGATAAGGACGAACCGGAGGACCGCTTTCCTGTCTTTCCGGTAAAAATTCAATACGATTTGATGTATGTAAGAGAAAAAACTTAAAACCAGCTGCGTTAAAGAGCCGGCAATGGCAAACGAAGATATCGCAAGATGTATATGCGTTGTTTTCCCTAAGACGGCATTAATCGCAGGACCGATGATGACGGCAATGACCGATGAATACAACAGCGGCTTATAAAATCTGAAAATTTGTTTCTGGGTTTCAATGGGGTGTCCTGGCGCCTTTTCAGGAATGACTTTTTTTAGCAAGCTGGTTCCTTCCCAGATGGCGACGAAAGCCTCGATCACCATGCCAAGTAGAAAAATAATGGCGCCAACCCGTCCGCTAGTGACATTGTCCGTTGTAATAAAGTATAACGATAACAAATACATCGCGACAATTCGCACGCCCATCCCGATGGTTAACCATTTTGTCCGCATATTAAAAATAATAATGCCGTGAAATAAACACCTCAGCCCGGAAAAAATGCTTACGTACATCAAAATACGATAAACACTGAGTGTACTGTCTAATAATTCGCGTTCAACGCCAAAGAAATAAAGAAATACCCACTCTCCGACCGGAGTGTAGCATATAATAAGACCAATGAGAATAATGCAGGCAAATACATAAGAACTAACCGCTGCCATAGCTCGGAAGGAAATACGGTCCCTGACGAGGGTTGAACAAGCTTGTCTCAGCAAAACAACCGGCTTCTCGGTTAAGCCTAACAAACTTAGCGGCAGCGCATAGCTGGCAATGACGACTTCAGGGTTATCTGCACGGGCGAGTGTGCTGTTAATGATAACGTGCGAGAGGGTAACAAGCGTTGCGGAAAGGCCGAGGGGGAGAAAAAAGGAGATAAGCTGTTTCCATGAGATCGTTCTTTTCATTGCTGAAGCGGTCATCTGTATCTCTCCTAACTATTTCCCTTCTAAAAACGTTATTTAAGTATACCAGAAAATGAAATATTGTTGACATACAATTTTAACTGGAAACCCAAGGTTTGAAGTGATACATTTAAAGGTAGAATGTTTGTTGAACTATCGCAGCATGTTTTTACTGCAAGGAGGTAATTCAGAAGAATGAGCTGCTATTTTCAGTACGATGCCAGACTTGGTATCGAGACGCCGGCTTTAGAACATGATTGGGATTCGTACCCTGCCGATGTGCGCGTTGATATCTTATTTCAATGGGAACAAATTCGTGGAGTCATTCCTGACAGAATTATTAAGTTAGAGGCCTCAATTATTCGTAAACAAAATCAGCTGGATCAAGAAGATGATTTTATAACTTCGTGTCGTTTGAATTCTGAAATTGCTGATTTGGCATCGATCATAAATGATCTTCACCTTTGGTTCCGGATTAATCAGGATTTGGAAGCGAAGACCCACCATTAAGTTTGTCTAATGAAAGGGAGAGTGACTGGCATGCATAGCAATAAAGATGGGGCAGAATGGTTGGAAGCTATTGCGAAGCCGCTCTTGGAGCATCTGCCTGCGTTATATCCAATTGAAGAATGGGATTTGGCCATGGATGCGAACATTGAAGCGATGTTACCGGCTAATATGGCACAAGGCAGTCCGGAGCAAGAAATGTATGGGTTGGCTATCAAAGCAGGTCTTTATTTGTTGAACGAAAGCCTAGACAAGTCGCATGATATTGCCCAGGAAATTACCAATGCTTCCGGCAGCTATTGGCATGCTCTCATGCACCGAATGGAAGGCGATTACAGCAATGCGAAATATTGGTTTAATGATGTCGGGCATCACCCTATTTTTTCAAATTTAATTGCCTGCGTGCGAGATTACTTGACAGTGAAAGACTTGGCGGATCTGGACAATGAGGCGCTGCGTCAGAAGCTGGAAGTACTGATTACATCTCCTGTTTGGAACCCTTGTGTGTTCATAGACGTTGTGGAGCTTCAAGTATCCCTGGTTCAGAACTCGACAGTGGATAGCTGGCTGAGGCATATTCAGCGATACGAAATGCAGCTTTTGCTGCAATATTGCTACGAACAAAGTTGTGGAGGAAGTCTGCTTGAAGCAATCGGACAAAAGTAGTACAAAGGTTCCGCAGGGTCCACTCCGGTTAATGCTCAGGGTATATCGCTATATTTTGCCGGATGTAGGCGAACAGCTTTCCATATGGAAAACAAGAGCGGAGAACATACCAGATACTGAGTTGCGTACGCAAGCCTTAGCCAGCATTGCAACGAAAAAATTTCATTGCCAAGGTGGCGCCGTCTATGCCGCTGCTAATTTGTCGATGCGTCATGTATTAATCCCGCTCATCGTCGCCTTTCAAACGATTAGCGATTATTTAGATAATTTATGTGATCGCAGCACCTCCTTAGATCCCCAAGACTTTAGACAGCTGCATCAATCGATGCTGGATGCTGTAGATCCATCAAAACCTCTGAATGATTACTATGCGTACAGGCAGGAAAAAGAAGACGGTAACTATTTAAGAGATCTCGTTCTGAAATGTCAGTCCTGTATCGATTTGCTGCCGTCTTATGGACAAGTCGCGGATCAGGTGCGGGATTTCGTTGCTTTATACTGTGATTTACAGGTGTACAAGCATATTCGCAAAGATATGCGGGAGCCTGAGCTTCAGCAATGGTGGAATCTCCATCATCATCGATATAGTCAGATTGCTTGGAATGAGTTTGCAGCAGCGACAGGTTCGACATTAGGGATGTTTATGCTGTTCCTGGCAGCATGTGACTCGCAGTTGAGTGATAAACAGGTTGAGTCGATTCGCGAGGCTTACTTCCCTTACGTTTGCGGTCTGCATATTCTGCTTGATTATTTAATCGATCAGGAAGAAGATGTTTTGGGCGGAGATCTGAACTTCTGCAGCTATTATGGCTCGATGGAGGACACGGTGGAGAGGATTGCATTTATCGTGCAAGAGGCCCGCAGCAAAATTTTGTTCTTGGAACATCCGCGATTTCATCGTATGATAATCGAAGGTTTGCTTGCGTTATATTTATCAGATCCAAAAGTGAATGGACAGCAACAAGTTAAGAACATATCGAAGCGTCTAATGAAGAATAGTCCGTTAACCCGGTTGTTTTTCTGGCTAAATAGCATGTTTATTCGTACGACATCATGAATGTCCTGCACAAGAATTCGAAGGAGGAAAATGAAATGTCAGCAGTAAAATCAATTGCAGTACTAACAAGCGGTGGAGACTCACAGGGGATGAATGCGGCCGTTCGTGCGGTTGTAAGAAGCGCATTGTTCCATGGTCTGGAAGTTTATGCCGTGCAACGCGGCTATCATGGTTTAATTAACGATGATATTCGCAAAATGGATCTTCGCAGCGTCGGTGATATCATTCAACGCGGAGGAACAATCCTGCAAACAGCACGCTGTAAAGAATTTATGACACCGGAAGGCCAACAAATCGCGGCTGACAACCTGCGTAAGCGCGGGATTGACGGCTTGGTTGTTATCGGTGGGGATGGTTCCTATCAAGGAGCGAACAAACTTAGCAAGCTAGGTATCAAAACGATGGGGCTGCCAGGAACAATCGATAATGACATCCCTTTTACTGACTTTACAATCGGTTTCGATACAGCGGTTAGCATCGTTGTTGATGCGATCAACAAGCTTCGCGACACGATGACTTCACACGAGCGTTCGTCAGTTGTAGAAGTTATGGGCCGTCACTGCGGAGAGATTGCACTCTACGCGGGGCTTGCCAGCGGTGCTGAAACGATTATCGTTCCTGAGGTTGAGGTTGATATTTGCGAAGTGGCTAACCGAATGAAAGACAACTTCGCACATGGCAAACGCCACAGTATCATCCTGGTAGCTGAAGGCGCTGGTACAGGCGAAGGCGTTGCGAAACAAATTACCGAAGTTGTCGGCATTGAACCGCGTGTCACCGTTCTTGGCCATATTCAACGCGGAGGAACACCGACGCATAACGACCGAATTCTGGCGAGCCGCCTAGGCGATTTTGCAGTTCGCAGACTGATGGAAGGCGACTCTTCCAAAGCATGCGGCGTTATCAAAGGCGAATTAGTCGCTACGGATATCGACTTGGTCGTTCATACGAAGCGCGAATTTAACAAAGAGCTGTATGAACTGGCAAGCCGTTTGTCCCAATAAGTCTTAGAATCAGTAAGCCTATTGACCAAGCGTAGGACTTCGTTTATAATATCAAACAACGTACAAAGCGACATTATGTCTGTGAAGAGCATCCAACTCGGAGACGTTTATGATCGGAACGGCTGATGACTGATTAAGCATCGACTTCTCTAAATAAACCGGCACCGCCCGTTATCGCGGAACCAAGCGGATGATGGCAAGAAATTGCTGTCATCAAGTTGGGTGGCACCGCGAGCAGAACGCTCCTCGTCCCAATTCGGACAGGGGCGTTCTTTGTCTTTTTCTCACAATCGAAAAGGAAGCGGTGACGGAGTATGCTGGATATCAAATGGATTCGCAATCATCAAGATCAGGTTAGGGAAGCTGCCCTGCAAAAGGGAGTAGAATGTCCTCTTGAGGAGCTTCTAGAGGTAGAAGAGAAGAAGAGACAACTGCAGCATCGTGTCGATCAACTTCGTGCAGAACGTAATCGGTCGACTGCGAAAATCGCAAAGTATATGGCTGAGAAGAATCGACCAGAGGCTGAAGAGTTGAAGGAGCAGGTCCGCAGCTGGAATATTAGCTTGGCTGTGGACGAAGAGGAGCTCGGGAAATATGAGGAGCGGTTCAAGGAACTTATGCTGACCGTCCCGAATTTAGTTTCACCGCAAACGCCTTTCGGTGCTACAGATCAAGATAATGTTGTCGTAAAGGTTGTAGGAGAGCTTCCAACCTTCACATTTGAGCCTCGCGATCATATGCAGATCGGGGAAGATCTGGACATCATTGACGTTCCAAGAGGTGTAAAGGTCGCCGGAAGCCGCAATTATTACCTCAAAGGAATGGGGCTATATTTGCACCGAGCGGTTCAACAGCTGGCGATAGATCTGCTAACGGATCGAGGCTTTACCGTCATGGATGTGCCGCTCATGGTTCGTGAAGATACACTCGTGAACGCAGCATTCTTTCCGGCAGGCAAAGATCAGACCTACGAGCTGGATGAGAACAAATGGTTAGTAGGTACGTCGGAAGGACCGCTGATTTCGTATTTTGCGAATGAAACCGTAGATCTCTCGCATGGCCCTATTCAGCTGGCAGCGGCATCGAATTGCTTCCGCAAGGAGGCGGGGTCGGCAGGCAGAGATGTGCGCGGTTTGTATCGGGTTCATCAATTTGCGAAGGTCGAGCAGGTGATTGTTTGTGAAGATGATCCTGCGCTAGCTGATCAAATGTTGGATCAAATCACTCGGAATGCGGAAGACATACTTGATTTGCTAGAGCTGCCATACCGGATCGTTGCCGTATGTGCCGGAGATATGGGGGCCAAAAATTATAAGCAGTACGACATCGAGACTTGGATGCCAAGCCGAAATGCGTATGGCGAAACCCACTCGTCGTCAAGCCTCCTTGATTTTCAAGCTCGCCGCAGCGGGCTGCGTTACCGCGATGAGAATGGCGAGCTTCGCTACTGCTATACGCTCAATAATACAGCTGTTGCCACACCGCGCATTCTGATTCCTTTACTTGAGAATCATCAACAAGCTGATGGTTCAATCTATATCCCTGCGGCTCTTCGCCCATATATGAGAGGGTTGGCGGCGATACCTGGCAACTAATGATAACGCACCTTATCACTGGGAGGTTTCCACTTAGGATAAGGTGCGTTTCGTTATCTTAGTAGCCTTCAGTAAGACTAACAACGTTCATCATGTCTCCACCATCTAGCATGGCTCTCAAGTTATGATAGAAAATGGAGGAGACACGCTCCGTGTACTGAGCGGATGATCCGGCAATATGAGGCGTAATAATCACATTCTTCATGCTCCAGAGCGGAGAAGTCGCCGGTAAAGGCTCCTGCTCAAAGACATCGAGTGCAGCACCGGCTAGCTTGCCTTCTTGCAGCATTTGTATCAATGCACCTTCATCGATAACATCGCCTCGAGCAAGGTTGATCAAGAGTGCGCTAGATTTCATAAGGCAAAGATGCTCTTTCGTCACTAAGCCTCGCGTTTTCGGGGTGCTAGGGAGCAGCAAGACGACGAAATCGCTTATGGCAAGAAGATGACGGAGCCCCTCGTCCCCGCTGACGGTATTATCAAAGCCTGGTTGTGGTGTGCCCGTACGGTTGAATCCGATGACCGACATATCAAAAGCCTTCGCTTTACGAGCAACGGCTTCACCGATTGCACCGGCACCAACAATGCCTAACGTTTTACCGGCAAGTTCGTCGACGCTTATACTCTGGTACCATTCTTTCTGGATCTGGCACTCATACAGTGTATTTGCTTTACGAACCCATTGCAGCATCAAACTGAGGGTAAACTCACTCATCTGAATCGTATGTACTCCGCGTGCGTTGGTTAGCGGAACTCGTCGCTCTGCCAATTCTTGAAGAGGCAACTTGTCTACTCCAGCGGATAAAGTTTGCATCCATCTTAGCTTTGGAGCTTTATCAGCTGTGACAAGATCCGGATTAATCCGACCGGCTGTAACGATAACTTCAGCGTCGGCAATGTGCTCTTGAGCTTCCTTTGAAGAATTAAACCATAGGAATTGGCATCGGTCCTTAAGATCCTGTGGCATCTGTTCTGACATAAGGGATAGATCCATACTCGTAATCGCGACAATTTTCATTTCTTCAACTCCTTTAGTAATTCTTACGCAATTGGCTCTTATATAACTTTTAGTGTACAGCTTTACCGCAAATCTGGTAACATAATCTTGATTATACGATAAAACACCCTGAGGTATATAGGGCTGTTGACAAACAGAATGTTGCCAACAGCCCCATATACCCTCAGGGTGTTTCCTTGATTAATAACCTACATCAGATGTGTAATTGTTGTTTGCGTTCCAAAGCAGGAATTCGTCCACGCCGTTATCTTTCAAAGCGCGAATTTGTTCCTCCACTTCATGCTTGCCATATTTAATGTAACCAGGGACCCAAGAAGCGGTGAAATCTTGAATCCAGGGGCGGACAATGGGCTTCCAACCCTTCTTGTCAATCGCCTCCAATTTTTTCGTTGTATCCTTCGAGGCACCGTTAATCGTTACATAAGGAGCAGCATCCGGTACTTTAGCACCAAACCAGCCTGTGCTATAGTGACTCGGATAAATCATTGGCGAAATGACATCGACATTTTGAGAAATTTTTTCGAAATCCTGCCCGATACCCTCGGCTGCTGGCACTGATGCCGCATAACCGAAAATATCAACCGAAACACGAACACCAAGGGGCTGTAACTGTTCTTTGGCATACTTGACGAATGAAGCGACAGCATCAATGCGAGCGCGATCATCTTTTGTGTATTTGAGCGTATCGGCTCTTTTCTCAAAGCCCTCCGGGAACCGGACGTAGTCGAACTGAATTTCTTTGAATCCGGCTTTTACCGCTTCTTTGGCTACTGCGATGTTGTAATCCCATACTTCTTTGTTATATGGGTTTACGAAACTGTCAGGCGGATTTTTGCCATTGCCCCAGACAGTGCCGTCCGGATTAACAAAGGATAATTCTGGTTTCTTCTTAGCAAGAATGGTGTCTTTGAAAACAACGATGCGTGCAATGGGATAAATGTTATGTTCATTAAGGCTACTCATCAAGCTTGGCATATTGCCAATAATTTTCTGGGTGGTGCCCATCGCGTCCAGTTCGGCATTGCCAGTTTCCCAAGTGATGTAACCCCAATCATCTTTGACGTCGATGACCATTGCATTCAGTTCCGTGTCGTCCATTAATTTCATAAGGGTGCCCAGACGAGATCCTCCGGCACTATGCGCCGTGACATATACACCTTTGACTTTTGGAGCGTCTTTTTGCGGATCAAGCTTGTTAACAGGAGCGAGAGGATCTGTTGGGTCTTGTGTTGGGGCAGGTTGAACGATAGCTACCGCATTCTTAGCATCCAAAGATGCTTGAACAAGCTGCTCAAAGCTAGCGTCCGGGTTGGCAGCAGTAACATTGCCCCAAATCAGGGCAAGTGAAGCAAGTAAAATTTCCATGAAGTATAAGTCCTCTCCTATCTTGTTCTAGCTTCATTATAAAGCAAGCGGTACATGCAGCACAGAGGAAATTTGTAGAGGGATGTAGAAAGAAGGTAGACGTTGTTGAAAGTTGATAAGCAAATTATTTCGTTGTCAGGTGTTAACTTTTTTTACTATGCTTCAAGTGCTATTTTATTGCCCTATTTGCCCCTTTATTTGCAAACAAAAGGCTACACAGCAGCAGAAATTGGACTGTTAATGATGATAGGTCCGTTCATCTCCATATTTGCGCAGCCCTTCTGGGGGTATGTAAGCGACAGATTTAATTCAGTGAAAAATATCGTCTTTTTACTGTGGGTACTTTCGTTATTGGGCAGTTTTGGACTCTTTCTAACGAATGGCTTCGGGCTCACGCTAGGCTTCATTCTGCTGCTCTATTTCTTCTTGCTGCCGTCGATTCCGCTCATCGATAATTTGGTCGTGAAATCAACAGCCGGACGCGGAATGTCCTATGGATCTGTTCGGGTATGGGGTTCCATTGGCTTTTCGGGAGTTGCTTTAATTTCGGGGCTGCTGCTTGATGAATTAGGCGGGGTGGCCAGAATTCCATACTTTTATTGGGTTCTATGGATTTTTCCGTTCCTGTTTCTTGCCTTTATCAAGGATGAGAAGAGCAGCGGACAGCGGATTACGTTAAGTGCGATCGGTATTATTTTTAAAAGCAAAAGCTTCTTGTGGTTCATGTTAATGATCCTGATCATTTCGATACCGCATCGCATGAATGATGCGCTGTTAGGTTTATATCTCAATAAACTAGGTGCTACGGACGCGATGGTAAGCTGGGCATGGGCGATTGCGGCATGCAGTGAAATTCCTGTATTTGCCTTAATTAATCGCTATATTCATCGCTATCATGAGCTGACTATTCTCGGTATCGTCGCAATCATCTATACGGTTCGTTGGATTCTTTACTCTGTCATCACCGATCCTTGGGTACTAATCGGGCTGCAAGTGACACAAATGCTCACCTTCGCAGTGTTGTGGATTGTAGCTGTTCAATATGTCGTTCGTTTGCTGCCGGAGCAGTTTGGTTCAACGGGACAGTCGATACTTGCCATGGTGTTCATGGGGCTTGCCGGAATTATCGGCGGCTCGATAGGCGGATGGTTGAGCGAACAGTGGGGGGGCGCCAGCATGTACGTATTTGCGACAGTGATGTCAGCTATAGCGGCAGTTATGTTCCTTGGTACACAGGCGGTTATGCGCGGCAGAAGTTGAAATGAAATAAAAAGCACCCGGCATGCCGGGTGCTTATCATTTATTTGTGAACCTGACCTGCTTCTGTATTCGTTACTTCTGCAGGATTAATCTCTTTACGAGCCGGTACAGGCTGATCATCAGAAGTGTTGTTACCGCCGTTCCCATTCGTTGCATCTTTGAATTCACGAAACATTTTGCCAAAACCTCTGCCAAGCTCAGGCAGTTTATTAGGCCCAAACAAAAGAAGGGCAACAATTGCAATTAAGATGATGTGCCAAGGAGATAATGCTCCCATGCTAGACACCTCCAATAATTTATCTTAAGCACTATTATACCATGCTCTTATCATAACCTATATACCCTAATTATTACAAACTGGATAACAATGAATAAATATTCTTGCCAAAATCAGAAAAAGACGCCCTTTAATGATACAGGGCGTCTTTATGATGTTCCGAAATGCTGAATTGAATAATCTCCATGACATCTTCTGCCTCTAGCGCCTCGATACCGAACCGAAGGACGATCTCAGAGTCCAGCTCACAGCTGGTTAAGAAGGGGTACAACTCGGGTGTTAATTTCATTACAATCCTGGATAATTTGACTGTTTCCACAAGCATCACCCTTCCAATCATAAGATTAGAATAAGAACTACGCCTGAACCACTCACGATGAAACCAGAACTATATGAAATTACAATCATTATAACACAATTTAATCCGGAAGAAAGAGGCGGGTTACACGATTTACGATTTCAGCTTGCGGAATTCGCCGACGACACCGACTGTTTCAACGATATTTACGAACGCTTTTGGGTCTATCTTCTTGATAATTCGTTTTAGTTCAGCTAGCTCATAACGAGTAGTGACAGTCATGAGCATATCATGTTGTTGTTTCGTATAAGCGCCTTCAGTTTTTACTAGTGTGACACCTCTTGGAAGCTGCAGCAGCTCATGAGTCAACTCATCCTTCTGTTTCGTAACAATGAATGCCGTCACCTTAACGTGGCGAATATGTACCGTATCGACGACTTTACCACAGATATAGATGGCTAACATGGAAAAGAGGGCAAGGTCCCAATTATGCTTAAAATAACCAAGTGCGACAATGACGATGCCGTTCATGCCGGATATAATGTTTCCAAGTGGAAAATCGAATTTACGTGTCAGGATTAAACCTACAATATCAAAGCCGCCGGTGGAACCGCCGATCCTTAAGGTAATACCGCTTCCGATCCCGATCAATACGCCACCGAATACTGCGCCAAGGATAGGCTCTTGTGCAACATAGCTCGTAGGGAGCACCTGCATCAACCACGAGGTTAAAATAACGGATGCAACGCTGATCATGATGAATCTGCGCCCTATCGAAATCATACCCCAAATCATGAGTGGCAAGTTAAAGATTAAATATAATAAGCCAATATTCCAGTTCGTAAAATAGCCGATAATCATGGCGAATCCCGAAACCCCGCCGCTAAGCAGCTGGTGAGGAATGAGAAACATGTTGAAGCCGACGGCTACAAGCAGAGCGCCAACTAAAATGATGACGGCATCCAGCGCTTTTTTCAAAAAAAATCACCTCTAAAATAGTATGCAGCATAATGCAAGTATAATTCATTCTTTCAAAACTTCAATCATTATTTAACCTTCGTTCAATAAAAGTTTTTGGAAATAAAAAAAGCTGTGTCCATTCCGTGGACAACAGCTTTTAAATAAGAATTAGCGCCTTTTGAAGGAGCCGGTCTTCTTCGATGTGCTTGGCTTGGTGGTTGAAGGCTTCGTCACCTTATTCGGTGTGGAGCCATCGTTTTTGCGGGCCGTCGATGAGCTTCCTGAGCTTGGGTTTGCCGTCCCGCTCTTGAAGGTCCCCGTCCGATCGGAGGTTGTCGGCTTTTTGTCCTTAGATGTGTCGGTCGTCGGCGCAGTCGCTTTGCCGCTACCGGCATTATAAGTTGGCGTCCGCGTGTAGCCTCTATAATCATAAGATCCTTTGTTATTGAACCAATTGCCTCCGAACAAGGATTGCAGCAGCGTAGCTGTTAAATACCCTTGTAAAAATGAGGAATCGTAATGGGTTTTGGCATACTCGATACTGTCTACCTGAACAAGCGTATTCTTGTTTTCATTAGGATCTTTCTGGATGTTGATGACTTTATCGCTATAAACAAGGAACATTTGATCTTCGGATTCCTTGCTTTTTTCTTTCGGTGACTCTTTCGCGGCAAGCTCAGTTGCGACGGTAGGGACATTTTTGCCTTCGACTAAATATACTTTAGAAAGGTTAGTGCCTTTGCCCTCTACACTAACAAGGGGATACTCATCTTTGATATAACGTACGGCATCAGCGCCACACCCGGTTAGAAGGGCGATGATCAATACGAAGTAAAGCCATGATGTCCATCTTTTCACTTTACAGTAAACCCTCCTTTTGGGGTATGACTCAATGATAACATAGGTCGTTTAAGGCGTCGATTTTAAAAATTTAATCTGATTCCCTGGCGTGCGTTCTCCTTCAAGGGCGATAAACTTACCATCCTGCCACTGAAGGAAGAAAAATCTGCGATCCGGGCCGAAATAGCGCCAAAAGATAACATCATCACCACTGCGGAAATCGGTATTTCCTTCCGTCCGCGTAACATCATTGCGATGAAACTCCAAGTCGAACATGACGTCAGCATCTAATTCTAATCGAGTTGGAACATCATTGGGATCATCGAGCGCGCCTTCAATGAAGCTGCAAAGGAAACAATCATAGGTTCGTCCTTTTTCCACAATCAGACACTGAATATTTTTGCCGCTTTGCAAATAATAAGCGTAGCGATGCGGAGCAAAACCCCGGTCGAAATAAATGACTTTACCGGATACGACGTATTCCTCTAAGTCTACATTTACAATATCCCCAACTCTGGCATCTTCGAGCGGATTACCGGCGGGGGTTGTATCCGGCACTTGTTTCTGACTTCGCAAAATGCTGCTTACTCGTTTAAATATGGACATTGTAAAACTCTCCTCTGTTCCGAATATTGTTCTACCATGTAATACGCTTAGCTTATGCGTAAGGTTTCGTTCTCATCATTCGTTCTCTTCGTGAAAGCAGCCTCTGGTATTGTGCATATGACTTGTGCTATAATATTTTAGATGTTCTTAAGGGCGGCCCATTGGATCATGGAAGATGATGAATCGAAATGTTATCCACCAAGAAACTATAGACACGGATAGGAAGTCGTACTTAAGGGTAAAAAAGATACAAGGCATTAGCCTGCCCTGTACAAAAGGAGATTGAATTTATTTGAAAACATTTCAGGAGTTTGGTTTAGAGCCGGCGATTCTACGTGCGGTAACGGAGATGGGTTTTGAAGAATCCACACCGATTCAAGAAAAAACAATTCCGTTAGCGATGGAAGGCCGGGATTTGATCGGTCAAGCACAAACAGGTACTGGTAAAACAGCTGCTTTCGGTATCCCGCTTATCCACAAAATTAATATGAAAGAAGAGCGCATTTCCGCTCTTATTATGTGTCCAACACGGGAACTTGCCATCCAGGTTGCGGAAGAGATTGAAAAGCTCGGCCGTTTCAAAGGCATTCGTTCCTTACCGATTTACGGTGGACAGGATATTGTTAAACAAATTCGCGCGCTCAAAAAGAAACCGCAAATCATCATCGGTACGCCTGGTCGTTTGCTAGATCACATTAACCGCAAAACGATTAAGCTTGATGATGTTCAAACGGTAATTCTGGATGAAGCTGATGAAATGCTTGACATGGGCTTCATGGATGATATCCAATCCATTTTGAAGCTCGTTCCGGAAGAGCGCCACACGATGCTGTTCTCCGCAACAATGCCAGCGAACATTCAAAGATTGGCTCAACAATTCCTGCGTAATCCTGAGCATGTATCGGTTATCCCGAAACAAGTCAGCGCGCCATTGATTGATCAAGCTTATATCGAACTACACGAAAAGCAAAAATTCGAAGCATTAAGCCGCTTGCTTGATATGGAAGCTCCGGAACTGGCCATCATCTTCGGACGTACGAAACGCCGCGTTGATGAATTAGCGGAAGCTCTACAAAAAAGAGGCTATGCAGCTGAAGGTTTGCACGGGGACTTGTCCCAAAATCAACGTGACAATGTCATGAGAAAATTCCGTGACGGAAGCATCGATGTGCTCGTTGCAACAGACGTTGCGGCTCGCGGTCTTGATGTATCCGGTGTAACGCACGTTATCAACTTTGACCTTCCGCAAGATCCTGAAAGCTACGTTCACCGTATCGGTCGTACGGGACGTGCTGGTAAAGAAGGTACAGCTTGGACATTCGTAACACCTAGAGAGATTGATCACCTGCACTTCATCGAGAAAGTTACTCGTCATAAAATTAGCAAGAAGCCACTGCCTAGCTTGGCTGAAGCAATCGAAGGCAAACAAAAAATGACAGCTGAGCGAATTCTGGATGTGCTTCAAAATGATGCGCAATTCGAATTCAAAGGCTTGGCTATCCAAATGCTGGAGCAATATGATTCCGTCAACTTGCTTGCAGCTGCTATGAAGCTTTTGACAGGCGACAAAAAAGAATTAAACATCGAATTGACACCGGAAGATCCGATCCGTGCCAGAAAGAAAAAATTCGATGTACGCAGTTCAGGCCGTCGCGTTGGCGGTGGATATGGTTCCGGTTCAGGAGATCGTCGTCAAGGCGGTTACAGCTCTGGCGGTTCCGGCAGTTCCAATTCCCGTTACCCGCGTAAAGATGGCAGAGATTACGGTTCAAACAGAGACGGTGGAGAAGGACGCAGCTCCTCTTCCAGAAATCGTGAATACGGAAGCAACAATCCGGGCAACCGCGATCGTTCAAGAGCTCCTCGTAAAAGCGAAGACACTTTGGTGAACAAATAAGGGTTTACACCCATACAAATAAAGGCGGAGATCCTTGATGGATCTTCGCCTTTTTACAATAGTAGTTGTGATAAAAATTTGGGAGTTGTTCCATTAATAATACTATCTTATGTAAAAGCACCTAGAACGACTAGACGTCTACCTATATGTTCAAAAATAGGCTATAATTAAATCTATAGTTGGCAAGACAAGCTATTGAGAACGCATGGACAATCAACGTAGAAAGTTTCCTAAAGGAAACGCTAAGGAGGAAGCGGTTTTGGAGTTTAGAGGAGTTATGGGAGGACTTTACAAAATATCAGAATGGATCATGCGTTTATCGGTGATTAATCTGTTGTGGATGTTGTGTTCCATTCCGGTTTTCTTTTTTGCTTTTATGGGATTGGTGAGTCAATCGCCTGACGGACTGAAAGCCATGTTACCGATCATTGCTATTTTGGCACCGTTTACTTTATTCCCGGCGACAACGGCCATGTTTGCAGTTGCTAGGAAATGGGTTACTGGAGAAGAAGATGTTCCTCTGCTCAAAACATTTTTCCGCGGATATAAAGAAAATTACGTACAGAGCATGGTTGGCGGCATTTTCTTCGTTATCATTTTCGTAATCATTAGTGTGAACTACTTCTTTTACTTAAAGCAAGGAAGTTCGCTTAAAGTATTGGCCGTTCTGTTCATTGCTTTCACGGTCATAATGATTATTGCCTTATTCAATTTCTTTTCGATCATGGTTCATTTGCATATGAAGATTTTCCAGATTTTAAAAAATTCTGTTCTGATCTCCATTGGAAATCCAATCAACTCCATCGTGTTATTGCTTTGTAATGGAGCGATTTTCTACATTTGTATAACGAAATTCAATTTCTTCCTGGTGGTTTTCTTCATGGGAAGCATTATGGCGACTTTTTCCTTCTGGCAGTTTAACCGCAGCTTCACTAAACTGCAAATTAAGCAGCAAGAGCTGGAAGAAAAAGAACAGCAGAGACTTGCGGAAGCTGAAGAAGGCGAAGATAGTAATGAAGATGGGGCAGAAGACAAAGATTCTGTTGTTAACCTGCATAAAAAGGATGAAAAGGATAGAGAATAAACCTACCAGTTGATTATCAGCCGGTACAGCACTATAATAAGAAATACAAAAGAATCCTGCGATGTACGTAACGGTTTTAAGTTGTTTTAAACCAATGACTGTTTCTAGGGAGACCTAAATCGAAGTGTGGCTGACATGCCCTCGAAAGGGGACCTCAAATACACTTCTGCGGACACCCACCTGCGAGAGCGGGTTTGAAGCACAAAAACCGGACGGCATAGGCGGGTTTCTTTGCGTTCTTAAGCATAAAACAAATAAGCGGTTGAGCAGGAGATTTCCTGTTCAACCGCTTTTTTAGTTCTAAGAATTAAGAATGACCGGCAAGGTCGCTTAATTGGTGAAAAGTATGTTGAAGGGTACCATAGAGACCGCGATAGATTTGATAATAGGACTCATATTTACTTTGATTATCAGCATTTGGCTCAACGCGATCTGTGACTTGGATCCACTTCTCACAAAGCGATGTGATGTCTTCTCCTAAGACTCCGGAGGCTGCCATGATGGCAGCGCCATAGGCCGGACCGTCTGTGGAGTTGACAGTGACGACAGGGATGCCGAAGATGTCGGCAATCATTTGACGCCAGAACGGGCTTCTAGCACCGCCTCCGTTCACGCGAAGTTCGGTCACTTCGACACCGGACTCCCGGATTAATTGAAGGGAATCGCGAAGCCCGAACGTAATGCCTTCAAGAACGGCACGGGTAAGATGGGCTTTGCCGTGTCTAAGATTGAGCCCGATGAATGCACCGCGGGCTTTAGGGTCTGGGTGCGGCGTCCGCTCACCGGACAAGTAAGGCAGGAACAGCAAGCCTTCGCTCCCCAGGGGAGCGGTAGAGGCTTCGGATGTCAAGATCTCGTAGACATCCTTGCCTTCCTGCTGCGCACGCTCCAACTCCTCGTGTGCGAAGTGGTTGCGCCACCACTGGAACGAGCCGCCGGCCGCCAGCATAACCCCCATGCGGTGCCATTTGCCTGGCACGCCGTGACAGAAAGAATGAAGCCGGTATGCTTCATCCACTTGATACGAGTCGTCATGAACGAAGACGACTCCGGACGTACCGAGCGCCACCGACGCGATGCCCTGGCGAACGACGCCGACACCTACGGCGCCGCATGCTTGGTCTCCGCCGCCGGCTACAATCGGCGTACCTGCGGTTAGGCCCGTGAGGCTGGCTGCTTCCGGCAGCAGATGACCGGCTACGTCGCCGGATTCAAACAGCGGCGGCAGCCACTCCAGCGGGATCTCCAGCCGCTCGGCAACGGTTTGGGACCAGCTGCGGTGTGCGACATCCAGCAGCAGCGTGCCGCTTGCGTCGGCCATGTCCATGCCGAACGCACCCGTCAGGCGCAGCCTGACGTAGTCCTTCGGCAGCAGCAGATGCCGAACGCGTTTGTAGTTCTCCGGCTCGTGCTGCCGGAGCCAAATGACTTTGGGCGCGGTGAAGCCGGTCAGCGCCCTGTTGCCTGTCAGTCGGCCGAGTTCGGCTTCGCCGACGGTCGACTCGATGTAGGCGCACTGCTCCGCGGTGCGCTGATCGCACCAGAGCAGCGCAGGACGGATGACCTGCTGCGCCTCGTCAAGGAAGACAGAGCCGTGCATCTGTCCGGAGAAACCGATCCCCGCAACATCGCTGCCAGCAATGTTTGTTTTCGTTAAGAGGGCGCGGATGCCCTCTATCGTGGCGTTCCACCAGTCCTCAGGATGCTGCTCAGCCCAACCGGGATGAGGCTGTTGAAGCGGGTATTCGACGCTATGACTGTCAATGACAGTTCCTGAGTCATTCACAAGTATGCATTTAACTGCAGAAGTTCCTAAATCTAAGCCCATGAAATACGACATAAGAATTCACCCTTTGTTGATTATGATAGAATGTTGTTCTGGATAATCTTTGTTTGTTTAATAAATATACAAAGATGACTCATTTAATATATTCGCAAGAAAAGGATAAATTCCTTCTTTTCGAAAGATGATTTCCATGTTTTTAATTAAATGATCTGTTGCAGCAGAGCGAGAGTGTGAATGCGAAGGGCAAACCCACTCGCCGCTATTGACTTGTAATGCCCTTGATTAGGGAGACAAATAAGCAAATAACGGCCGCTGAGTCCATTACCACATCAAATGCATCTCATGCCATTGGACTCCTCCGTGTTCGGATGCTGATGGGGAGAGATAACAAAACCCGTGCTTTTTATAGAATGGAATTAAGTGCTCCTCGCACATTAGAACGATACCTGCTAAGCCCTCTTCTCTGGCTGTATCGATGATTTGCTTGAGGAGCTGTGAGGCAATGCCTTGACGTTGATAATTAGGATGGACAGCAATCGTAAGCAAACAAAAGTATCTCCCGTTTACATCATATTCTACACCTTGTTTGATACTCTCATCAGCGAGGTCCTTATGATTTAGTTTCACACCATTAGCCACTCCGACGATTGGATGCTCGGAACCAAATTCTGTTTCGGCCACCAGGAAGTAGGAGCCGAACACCTGCTTTCTCATCTGAAAAGCTTCCCGTGTAGCGGCGGATTCTTTCGCATAGACGGTCATTTCAATGTCGTGAGCTTCGAGTAACTCTAGATTATTAGCAATTGGACGAATATTCATATCGGATGAGGCTCCTTTTTCTTAAGTTTTTCCCATGGGAAAATTTATTTCGTATGCACATAAGTGTTTGCCTATAGCATAGTATAGGTTTATATAGTATAATTCTAAATAAAAAGTTTCCCTAGGACAACATTATTGGTCTTACGAAAGAAGGAGATAGATATGGAAGCAGCTTATAAAGAAACCGAGCAGGAACGGAAAGGCTGGAGAAGGAAATCCTCTTTGCCCAGCTTACCTGAGGTTCATCAAAGTATGCGAGTGCCTAAGAAGGCTGGATTTTTCCGTAAATTGCTTGCTTTCGTTGGTCCTGGCTACCTTGTAGCGGTAGGATATATGGATCCCGGTAACTGGGCGACCGATCTGGCAGGGGGTTCACAATTTGGTTATACACTTTTGTCCGTAATTTTAATATCAAACCTGATGGCTATTCTCCTGCAGGCTTTAGCTGGCCGCTTAGGTATTGTAACAGGACGTGACTTAGCGCAAGCTTGTCGGGACCATTACAGTAAACCTGTGTCGTTTGTGCTATGGGTGCTATGTGAATTAGCGATTGCGGCATGTGATTTAGCTGAAGTCATCGGCGCGGCGATCGCTTTGAATTTGCTGTTCGGGATTCCGTTGATATATGGCGTTATTTTAACGTCTATAGATGTTCTGTTAGTTCTTATGCTGCAAAAAAGAGGCTTCCGATACATTGAAGCAATGGTTATCAGCTTGATTGCCCTAATTACTTTTTGCTTCGTAATGGAACTGATATTTTCAAGACCTGATTTTGCGGCTGTGGCAGCGGGCTTCATCCCAAGAACTGAAATTGTAACTAACCCTGCGATGCTGTACATTGCTCTTGGTATTCTGGGGGCGACGGTCATGCCTCATAATTTATATTTACATTCTTCGATTGTACAGACGCGTAAAATTGAACCGACCATTGAAGGAAAACGCGAAGCGATAAAATTCGCTACCATTGATTCTACTGTCGCTTTAATGCTAGCATTATTCGTCAACGCGGCTATTCTCATTCTCTCGGCAGCAGCTTTTCATTCGGCTGGTAAGGAAGTAGCCGAGATCCAAGATGCTTATCATCTATTAGGGCCAATGCTTGGAACTGGCGCCGCGAGTATTTTATTTGCCGTTGCTTTGCTGGCTTCAGGGCAAAATTCTACGCTTACAGGCACCTTAGCCGGACAGATTGTCATGGAGGGCTTCCTGAACATCAGACTTTCACCATGGTTGCGCCGCTTAATTACACGGATGATTGCAATCATTCCAGCGGTCATTGTGATTGGCATTTATGGTGAAAGTGGTGCTACGGATTTACTTATTCTAAGTCAAGTCATCCTATCGCTGCAGCTTTCCTTTGCTGTTATCCCGCTTGTTAAGTTTACATCGGACCGGAAAAAGATGGGTGAGCTTGTAACACCGAAGTGGATGATTGTGCTTAGTTGGTTTGTTGCGATATTGATTGCCGTCTTAAATGCTTATTTGCTATACAGCACCTTTTTTGGTTAATAATTAGAAACATCTGGAAACAGAAGCGGAGTAATCCCATTGATTTCATTTTCCCTCTTTTTCTTATCCCCAAACAGTGGTAATATAGAGAACAGTGTAGAGATGGCAAGCGGTCTAAATGCACTTCATTGAAGGGGGAAAAGGCTTTTGCTTAAGAGAACTTTAATCGGATTACTTCGCAGTCACGAAACGACCGGAGATAAAGCCAAAGATCCTTTGCTTAAAACAAGATATTATAAGCTTCCCAAAGATCAGGTGTGGGAAGAGGTCACGGCTGTTCTGAAAAAAACACCGGGGTATAAGCTGCTGCACGAAGTTCAAAATGTAGGCGAGATTCTCGCGGAACGCAAAACAATGACAGGCAGGACACAAGATGTTACTTTGACACTGTTTGCGATCAATCCCGTGAAAACTGCGGTGGACATTTATTCGGCATCCCGCGGTTCGATGGGAGATCTGGGCTCCAACTACCGTACGATTATAGATATTTATAAACAATTAGACCGAAAACTAGCTCAATATAAAATTGAAGGATAATAAAAACAGCAGGGAAGCTAGGCCTCCTTGCTGTTTTATTTGTGTGTATTAAACTAGTTTTTTGACTGCTTCAACGGCAGCTTCGTAGTTAGGGTGAGCTGTCATTTCGCCCAAGTACTCTACGTATTGAACCGTATCGTTTGCATCAATGACGAAAATGGAACGCATATCAAGTTGAAGCTCTTTGATTAATACGCCGTATGCTTCGCCGAAGGATTTTGTTTTGTAATCGGACAAAGTGATAACTTTATCGATTCCTGCAGCACCGCACCAGCGGGATTGTGCGAAAGGAAGATCCACGCTAATTGTCAGAACAGCAACATTGTCGCCAAGGCCAGCTGCTTCTTCATTGAAGCGGCGAGTTTGTGCGTCACAAACGCCTGTATCCAAAGATGGAACTACGCTGATCAGCTTTACTTTACCAGCATAATCTGCCAAAGTTACTTGAGTCATCAAATCTTTGTTCACAGTGAAGTCAGGTGCTTTGTCACCTACTTTAATTTCAGGTCCTACCAAGGTGATCGGGTTACCTTTGAGGGTAGCAACACCAGTGCGGTCTTGTGCCATTTGAACAGTTCCTCCTTTAATTTCCATGCAAGATAACAACTTTTTTATTATAAGCTTTTTGATCTTAAGTTGTCCAATTGATGCTGTGAAGCTATAATTTAGATGCATAAAATGTAGACAGAATCGTAATTCTGTAAGAAAAGTCGGAGGATTTATCCAAGTGGAATTAAGACAATTGCAGTACTTTGTGAAAGTTGCAAGAAAACAGCATGTGACCCAAGCTGCGGAAGAAATGCATGTGGCACAATCGGCTGTTAGTCGCCAGATTCATCTGTTGGAAGAGGAGCTGGGCGTTAATTTGTTTGTTCAAAAAGGGCGTAACCTGCATCTCACTTCAGTTGGCCATTTATTCTTGAGCCGCATCGAGGGGATATTAACGGATTTGGAACGCGCGGTAGGTGAGATGCATGAATTTCTAGATCCTGAAGCCGGCGAAATCCGTATTGGCTTCCCGCACAGCTTAGTCATTAATTTGCTTCCTGCGGTTGTTGCGTCTTTTAAGAAAGATCACCCTAATGTTAAATTTCGGCTGCGTCAAGGAACTTACACGTCCTTGATTCGAGATGTTTCAAAAGGTGAAATCGATCTTGCTTTCATTTCGCCATTCCCAGAGTCACACGAGCATGTGACGGGTGAATTATTACTGACAGAAGAGCTATACGCGATTATTCCGTCCAATCATATCCTTGCTGACTATACGTCGATTCGACTTGAACAACTTAAACATGAGAATTTTGTTATGTTTAGCGAAGAATATACGCTACGCTCGATCGTGATGGAGGCTTGTCTGAAGGCGGGGTTCGTTCCGAAAATTGAATTCGAAGGAGAAGAGACGGACACGATACGCGGTCTTGTTGCCGCGGGAATGGGTGTCAGCTTGCTGCCTTCTATGGCTTTAATTGAAGGCGGGCAGATGCAGCCTGCCAAAATTCGCGTGACGGATCCGCAAGTAACCCGAACCGTTGGATTAATCTCGCGGAAGGGCGAGAAGCTTCCGCTAGTGGCTGAAGTGTTCAGACGGTTTCTGCATGAATATTTTCAATAATAAAAGCTCTCCTTGTGTGTGTGATCCCACAGCACAATGGAGAGCTTTTCATGTTAATCGTCGCTATTACGACCGGTGAATATCATAATATATTTCAGCAACTCAAGGACGGAGATTAGTGCCGCTGCCACATAGGTCAGTGCGGCTGCATTTAGGACCTTAGCTACTCCGCGTTCTTCCTGATTGGAGATGAACCCCTCAGAGATCATCAGATCACGGGCCCTTGAGCTCGCATTAAACTCTACTGGCAATGTCACCAATTGGAAGGCAACAGCGGCTGCGAAAAAGATAATACCCAGACCCAGAAGCCATGGAATCTGTTGGAACAAGAAACCGGCTAATATTAAGAGCGGCGCTACACCGGATGCAAAATTGACGACTGGGAACATATGATGTCTTGCAACGAGCATCGGATAATGAACTTTGTGCTGAATCGCGTGCCCTACTTCGTGGCAGGCGACGGAAATGGCTGAGATGGAGCTTTCGTAATAGACGGGCTCCGATAAGCGAACAACTCTAGCCATCGGGTCATAGTGGTCGGTTAACGTGCCTCGTACGGCTTCAACGGGGATATCGTAGAGCCCGTTGGCATCCAGCATCCTGCGTGCTGCTTGGGCGCCTGTCATTCCTGAATAGACAGGGACATTTGACCATTTGTTGAATGTTCCCCGAACTCGAAACGAGGCCCACAAAGAAAGAGCGAATGCAATAATAATGAGAAAATCCATTGGGTGAAAAAATAACATTTCACACGCCTCCGTAATTCGTTATGAGAACGGATTTTTACCTAGAAGAACGATTAATGCTTCAATGCATGCTGCAGTTGGCTGTGTCAGTATGCGATAAAGCTTTTTTAGCTGGTTTGGGTTCAGCTGCTGGATAATCGGGCCCAGCTCCTTGGCTTCCTTCATTAACTGTTCAAGATGAAGTTGAATGGATGTCAGCTTATCTCTCACGTTATCATCTGGGGACACCTTGCTCCATTGCTGTAAGTTTGCTTTGATCTCCTCTAGGGTATACTTCTCGTTCTTCATTGTTTCAATACGTTTAAGTCGATTCAAAGTTTCATCACTATAAAGACGGTAATTCGTATCGGATCTTTTCTCGGGCTCGATCAAGTTTAGCTTGGTGTAGTAATCAATGGTTCGAGAACTGACATCGGCAAGTTTAGCTAGTTCCCCGATTTTATAGAGCTTCTCATTCCCCATATTTCATTCACCTCTACTCCAATGTCATTTGATAATTTGCTTCTATAATAATGATACCTGATTACAAACCGTACAGTCAAACGTGATGCTTATCTATGGTGAGAATGTTTAAGATAGAAAACTTAACATTTTTCATCATCTATGAATGAAAACACGAATTATGCCTGTTTGATGTCAGGTTATTTTTCGTTTTTTTCATTTTTTTAGAGAAAATCCTATTGTCAAACCCAAATAACCTGTATATAATGACATTAAGAGTTTCATCTTATGTTATTTAATCTAACATTAAAGGAAGTGGTCGTATGGTTAAGAAATTGTTGTTAGCTTTTGGTGTCATGGCCTTATTGTTTCCTACTCTCGCATTTGCTGCAGATGAAGCGACAATACCCCAATTGCAAAGTGCAATCGATGCTGTTTGGGTTATGTTAGCCGCGATACTGGTTATCTTCATGCAAGCTGGTTTTGCCTTATTGGAAGCGGGGTCTACTAGAATGAAAAATGCCGGTCACGTAGCCGGTAAAACAATCTTAACTTTCGGATTATGCGCCATCGCTTTCTGGGCAGTAGGCTTCGGCTTCGCCTTCGGTGACGGAAATGCTTTCTTCGGAACGACAGGCTTCTTCGTAACAGGCTTGGAAGATCAAGCCGCCGCGGCTTTCGGTTCCTTGTCTGCCTCTGATGTGCCTATCGGAATCAAATTCTTATTTCAATTAGCTTTCGCGGGTGTATCCCTGGCAATTGCTTGGGGCGGATTTGCAGAAAGAGCTAAGCTTCCTGTTTACTTTATCTTCGGAATTTTGTTTACCGTAGTCATTTATCCCATCGTTGCTCACTGGGTATGGGGCGGCGGCTGGTTGAGCAAGCTTGGCATGCAAGATTTCGCGGGTTCGACGGTTGTTCACTTGCAAGGTGCGACAGCAGCGCTTGTAGCTACGATCTTGTTAAAACCACGTATTGGCAAATATAATAAAGATAAAACGCCAAACCTGATTCCCGGTCATAACCAAGTGTTATCTGTTCTCGGTGTTATCATTCTCTGGATTGGTTGGTTCGGATTTAACCCAGGAAGCACGCTAAGTGCAATGGGAGATGGATTCTTCGGTTATATCGCATTGACAACGAATATGGCTGCTGCGGCAGGTGGCGTTGCGGCGTTGATTATCTCATGGATGTACTTCGGTAAAGCGGATATTCCTAGCATGTTGAATGGTGTACTTGCTGCGCTTGTTGCGATTACAGCAGCTTGTGCGTTCGTAGACACATGGGCGGCGATTGTTATCGGAGCAGTGGCAGGTATTGTAACATTCTTCACGGCGCAATGGTTTGAAAAAGCAGGTATCGACGATCCGATCTATGCTTTCTCTGTTCACGGTATCGCGGGTATTTGGGGTACACTTTCCACGGGTCTTTTCGCAACGCCAGATTTATCGGCTAAAGTGGGTGTCGGCGGCGCAGGATTATTCTATGGTGGCGGATTGCACCAATTAGGAATTCAAGCGCTTGGCGTTTTTGGAGCCCTGGTATTCGTGCTTGTTCTATCATTCATTATCTTAGGAATTCTTAAAGCTACAGTAGGTCTTCGTGTTACAGAAGAAGAAGAAATCATTGGTCTGGACTTGTCTGAACACGGTTCATACGGTTACCCAGAACAAATGAAGAAAGCAGCTCAAAACGGCGTGTCCGTTTAATACCTCATAACTTTCTACATGAGCAAAGGGGATGCAACATGAAACATCTCTCAATGGAACAGATCCTGGAGCGTATCTATCTATCGGAACAGTTCGATGAGATGCGAATAACCAGAGATCAGGTGCATGAGATGTTTCGGGAGCATCTCCTTTTCTCTCATACACCAGAATTAGGTCGAAAAGTGAATGCGATCCATGATGCTTTTATTCAAAGGACGATCGAACTGGCTGAACATATGTTAGAAGACGAGGGCTATGGGAAGCCTCCTGTGCCATATGCTTTCATTTTGTTCGGGAGTGGTGGACGCAGTGAGCAAACCTTATGGAGTGATCAGGATAACGGGCTTATTTACGGTGAAAGTGCAGAACATCTTGAGGAATATGTAGAAGCGTACTTCATAAAATTGGTTGATTGCATTTTACAAGGGTTAGATGCTCTGGGTTACCCGCCTTGTGAAGGGAATGTTATCTCTAGTAATAAACAATGGCGTAAGCCGATTACCGGATATACCGGCATGATGCTGGGGTGGTTGCAAGAACCGGATTGGGAGAATGTCCGTTATTTACTCATCATGGCGGATATGCGCTGTATATATGGCTCTCAAGATTTAGTGGATCAGCTTAAAGGGGCATTTCTGACCTATGTTCAGGAGCACCCGGGCATTTTGAATCAATTACTATCGAATACGCTCCACCACAAAATATCGTTGGGCATCTTCGGCCAACTCATTACTGAAAGGTATGGCGAAGACGCAGGTGGTTTTGATATCAAGTATGGCGCTTATATTCCTATTGTAAACGGCATTCGTCTGCTTGCCATCCAGGCTGGGATAACGCACTCATCCACGTCGCAAAGGATAAAGCTGTTGAAGGAAGGGGCGTTTATTCCGGAACAACAGGCGAATGAATGGCTGCAAGCTTTTGGCGTCGCGCTTAGACTGAGGGATTTGACTCCATTTCAACTGGAAAATGAGATGTATACAACCCGGGGGAAGCTTGGGGCCGATCAATTGACCAAAGAAGTCAAACATGAATTAAAGCAATGCTTACGCTCTGGGATTGAACTGCAGAAGTATGTAAAAAGGTCGATTGTTTCACACATAGAAGAGAAAAAGGTTAGATAAATCGGATTGCATTTTTTCTTGTGCTGGAGAGGTGAATCGGAATGAAAGATATGCGCCCGGCTGGACGTATGTGGCAATTGTACAAAATGGGAGGCTTAACACCGGCGATTACCTCCATGTTTGATGTGCAAAGTGCGCAGCAGATGGCATTTATTCGCTCCATGTTAAAAGAACAGAGGAAGGATTCCCTGTTTGAAATACCGCTGCACTCGATGGAAATTGTAGTTTTTGATTTGGAAACGACGGGGTTTTCTCCTTATAACGGTGATGAAATTATTTCGTTCGGCGGGGTCTCTGTCATTGGCGGTGAAGTGCAGAAAGATCAAACCTTCTATAGTATGGTAAACCCGAAACGGAAAATTCCCGATGACATTGTTGAACTAACGGGGATTACGAATGAAATGGCTGCGGATGCGCCGGAACTGATCGGCGTACTGAGTGATTTTCTGGAGTTTGTCCAACAGCGAATCTTGGTTGCTCATGCAACCGGTCATGATAAAAACTTTTTGAATTCTGCCCTCTGGCGTACCTCTAAGGTCAGCTTGTCTCATCGCGTTCTCGATACGATGATGATAGCGAAGTGGTTGATGCCCAAGAGGAAAAATTTAAGCCTAGATTCTTTACTCCATGCTTATGAGATTCCGGTTACGAAACGTCACCATGCCCTTGAAGATTCCTTAATGACGGCTACGCTCTGGTCAAGATTTATGGAGGAAATCAAAGCGAGGAATGTAGATACATTAGGTGATCTATACGCCCTTTTAAGCCATCATTGACCGATTACAAACGAGAGTTTGTGATACCCGGTTGAGACGGCTTTTTTTATTTGGTAAAGAAGCAGTTCAGGGTTATGCATATGCTGCAAGGACAAGATCCAGTAAGTGGGAATCGTGTGCCAAAGTGTTTGCAGGTCCAACTCGGATGGAATTGCTGGGGCTGTAGGATGTGAGTGAAACAACCCGATGACTGGATTTTGGCTATCTGTAAGATAGGGAATCATCTCGTTAGGACTTAATTCGAAATGACCCCTAGGATCATTGGCGCAATTATGAAGTGGAATAAGAGCATGGGCGAAAAGACTCCCGTTCGCACTTGGAGAGTGTTCGCCCAGGATGAGGCCGCACGCTTCTTCGGGCAGCTTTTGGAGGCTATGTTGGAGAAGTTGGTTGTAAAGCTCATCTTTAAATTGAACGATCACTAGCGTTCACACCTCATTACAGCTCTTAGCTCAGAATGTGGCTAGTATATCATGCTTTTTCTTTCAATTCCTCATTCGGTTTAATAAAGAAGAAGACAAGAGCCAGCATGAGAAGTGCCATTGAGGCTACTGTGATGAATAAGGTTTTGTGCGACATGTTCATGAGCCATCCGAATAAGGGTGGACCAAAAGCTACCCCAATAAAGCGAAGGCTGTTGTACAACGATGTGATCATACCGCGCTGCTCACGCTCGACAGAACCGGTTATCATGGTATTTAAGCAGGGGAGCAGGAGGCCTGTTCCGATTCCACTGAGTGAAAGTAAACCGATGAAAACATAGAGATTCGTGTTCAGAAAGATGGCTAGCGTTAATGAAACGGTCATTAAGATCAGTCCGATATTCATTAACCAACGCATTAATACGCCGTTCTGTTTGATTTTGGCGCCTGTTGTATACGAGGTAATGACCATACATAGCAGCGGGACAGCAAGAACAAAGCCTTTACGGACCCCCTCAATGCTGTAAGGCTTCTCTTCTAATATTTGCGACAAGTAAAAGAGAACTCCGAAAAGAATAAATAGCGTAATCGAACCCGCGAAAAAGGCAGGGATAAGCCAGCGCCCTTTTTCCCGAAGTATATCGCGTATTTGCTTTAAGTAGACCCCAAGAGGGTCTGCTTTTTTCTCATTGGGTGGTTCTTTAATCATGAAAATGACAGCAAGCAAGGCTAACAAGCAAAATATCGGAAATGCGAAAAAAGGAGCGAACCAGACGATCATAGCAAGCAAAGAGCCTAATATCGGGCTAACCACCTTACCAGTCCCATTAGAAGCTTCGATGAGCCCGAGAGCTTTACTTGCGTCACCGCCTTTGTACAGATCACCAACGAGTGCCATGGCGATAGGCGCAGTACCAGCCGCTCCAAGCCCTTGTATGGCGCGAGCGATGATAAGGACAGGGTAAGAGTTCCAAACAGCGCCAAAGCCTGCCAGAACCCCGGCAGCTCCATAAACGATGAGTGACGGGATGATAACTGATTTCCGTGTGAAGCGATCGGATAAATAACCGGACACTGGAATGATAATGCCTGCTGCGACGGAGAATAAGGTGATGACGAGAGAGCTTTGGAAGCGGGAAATACCCATTTTTTCTTGCAGATCAGGTAAAATAGGGACCAACATGGAGTTCCCTAACACAAGTACTAGAGGAATTGTGGCAATGGCGATGTACTCCCAGATAGAACCTTTGCTTGATTTAGTGCTGGATTTGTTGTTGGAACTGTTGTTAGAGCTGTGATTGGACATGTCTTTGAATCTGTTTTTGTCTCTTGTTCTGGCATTTGATGTTGCGACTTTGTTCACTTTTGTGGTTCCTTTCCGCATGATTGGTAGGCTTACTTTACCCGATTATGGAGAAAGCATACTTGCGGACAAGCCAATGTTGGAAATTCGCCCGATTTGGGGATAATATAGACAGAGTGGAGGTGAAGACTTTTTTGAAAAAGAATGTATTCGTGATCGTATTGGTCGTAATATTGGCGGGGATAGCCATTTATCAAAATGCCCAGCGTGAGAATAAAGAAACATTGATGCCTACAGAACAAGCCCCTCAGGTGAATTTCTTAGCTCCTTCCTTTACACTGACAGGACTCGATGGGAAGGCGTATTCGATTGGCGGTCCGCGTGAGAAACCTCTGCTCGTTAATTTCTGGGCCTCCTGGTGTGGTCCTTGTGAAGAGGAAGCGCCGGATCTGGTGAATGTCTATCACAAATACGAGGGACAGTTTGATCTGTATGCGGTGAATGTAACGCCTGGAGATAAATTGGAAAATATCAAGAAATTTGTGGAGACGTATAAATATCCTTTCCCAGTGCTTTTGGATAAGCAAGGAACGAATGCGGATACGTATCGGGTTGTTGCCATTCCGACGAGCTTCTTGATTGATAAAAATGGGGTTGTCCGTGAAGTTATTCACGTGCTTTCGCACAAAGAGCTGGACAAGAAGATTGCTAGTCTCATCAAAGGATGACAAAAAAGCTGCAAGTTGGCCTCATGGGCTGAACTTACAGCTTTTATTTTGTTGAAAAATGCTAGTGATTGATTAAACCGAGCCGCTCGTTCTGCTCTTTGTTGGCTGGCTCCACGCGTTGTCTGCCGATGAGCGCATAACGCAAGCTATCCACGAGCGCATACCAGCTGGCTTCGATGATGTTGCTGGACACCCCGAGTGTGTTCCAAGTAGTGTTGAAATCTGTCGTTTCCATCAAAACACGAACTTTACCGGCGGTAGCGCCTTTCTCGTCTAGGACACGAACTTTATAGTCCGAAAGGTGGACGTTCTTGATATCCGGATAATATTGCAGGAGCGCTTTACGTAAAGCATTATCCAAGGCATTGAGTGGACCGTTTCCTTCTGCCGCGGTGTAGATCGTTTCGCCGTGAACCTTAACCTTGACGATGGCTTCGGACGCGACGGAATGATTCGCTGATTTCTCAACGAGCATTTTGAATGACTCTAATGTGAAAATCTCTTCAAGTCCTTCGAAGGCTTCGCGCAGCAAAAGCTCCAGTGTTGCGTCAGCTCCCTCGAATTGGTAGCCTTGATGTTCGAGATCTTTAATCTTTTCGATTACTTCTTTGGTTTTCTGATGTTCTTTATTGAAGTCTAAGTTCAGCTCTTGGGCTTTGACAAGCACATTGCTTTGGCCCGCAAGTTCAGATACAAGAACGCGTTGTTTGTTACCTACAAGCTCAGGCTTGGTGTGCTCGTAAGTGCTCGCATCCTTAAGAATCGCAGAAACGTGAATGCCGCCTTTGTGGGCAAAAGCCGCATTACCGACATAAGGCTGATTGATCGGCATATGCATGTTGGCGATTTCGCTGATATATCTCGATACCGGCGTTAGCGATTTCAACTGCTCTTCGGAGATGACATGATAACCCAGTTTCAACTGCAGGTTAGGGATGATTGAACTCAAGTTGGCATTTCCGCAACGTTCGCCATAGCCGTTAATCGTGCCTTGGACTTGTCCGGCACCCGCTTGAACGGCGGCAAGGCTGTTAGCTACGCCTAATTCGCAATCGTTATGTGCATGAATGCCGACAGGCGTCGAAACATGCTGCTTTACCGCTGTCACGATAGCCGTTACTTCGCCAGGGAGCGAGCCTCCGTTCGTATCACACAGCACGATCCAGTCCGCGCCGGCATCCTGGGCTTTGGTGATTGTTTGCAAGGCGTAATCAGGATTGTTTTTGTAACCGTCAAAGAAATGCTCCGCGTCATAAATAACTTCTAAGCCGCAGCTCTTCAAATAAAGAACGGAGTCGTAAATCATCGCCAGGTTTTCTTCAAGTGTCGTTTGAATGGCGGTATGAACATGGAAGTCCCAGGACTTCCCGAAAATGGTTGCTACCTGCGCGCCCGACTCGACAAGTCTGTTCAGATTTATGTCATCCGAAGCGATGGAGTCTTTGCGTCTTGTACTTCCGAAGGCAGTGATTTTTGCGTTGTTGAACTTCATGTCACGAACGCGCTCAAAGAATTCGATATCTTTGCTGTTGCTGCCCGGCCATCCGCCTTCAATATAATGAACCCCAAGCTCATCGAGCTTGCGGGCTATTTTAATTTTATCCTCAACGGATAGGCTGATGCCTTCTCCCTGAGTTCCGTCTCTTAATGTGGTGTCGAAGATTTTCACTGATGTTGGCATGGGTTCCTCCTTCAAAAGCTAGCAAAGTGACATGGTGATTGTGTGCAGGTTAGTATGCTTGCTTTAAAGCGCTAATGTATAATTTACAATTATATCATAATGTTTCGGGTAAAGACATCATAACGCAAAAATGCGTTTGCTTGAAACAATATTTTTTTGTATGCTGAAAAAGGCTCTATTCTAGGTTTTGAACGTGGAGGGATTGTGAAATGGCGACGGTCGAGCATCATTATCCCAAGCAAGGCAGAGTCATTTTGCACATCGATATGAATGCATTCTATTGTTCGGTACATGAGGCTGTTGAGCCAGACATATATAAAGGGAAACCAATTGCAGTTGCAGGCAGTGTCGAACTACGCAAAGGGATTATCGTTACTTCATCTTATGCTGCACGATCCGTAGGGATTAAGACCGGCATGCAGGTTAGACAGGCGATGAAAATTTGTCCGGATTTGATTCTTATCCGTCCGGATTTTGAATTGTATCGCAGCTTTTCCCGGCATTTTATGCAAATTGCTTATAGTTATTCGCCAATGGTTGAATCTATGTCTATTGATGAATGCTTCGTAGATATCACGGGCTCCAAGCAGTTTGGCACACCCCTTGAAATCGCTGGAACAATTCAACAACGTATTATGAAGGAACTGAAGCTGCCCTGCTCCATTGGTGTAGCGCCTAATAAATTGTTAGCCAAAATGGGCTCAGATATGAAAAAACCGAATGGTATTTCTGTTTTGCGCTTGCGTGATGTACCTGCTGTCTTATGGGACCAGCCGTGCAACTATTTGTATGGGATCGGTAAAAAGACGGCTGATAAGCTAACAAAGCTTGGCATTCATACAATAGGTCAATTAGCGAATGGCGACGAGGCATTACTTAGTAAATTTTTTGGGGTTATGGGGCCGCATTTAAAGCGTTCGGCTAACGGCATCGACAACTCACCTGTTAATCCTGAGCAAGAACAAAGCAAATCTATCGGTCATACGACCACACTGCCGCGGGATTATATAGAAAGAAAAGAGATCCATCGCGTTTTCTTGAATCTTGCCGATCAGGTTGCCCGAAGGCTTCGCAAGCAGGATTTGATGGCGTCCACCATCCAAATTACGATACGTGATCCAGAAATGAGGACGATTACGCGTTCCGTTACCTTGCCAACACCGACGGAACATATGGATGATATTTATAGAACCTCCTGTCAGCTCTATGATCATCAGTGGGAGGATGGAAACCCTGTCAGGCTGTTGGGAATTACGCTGCAAAATTTGACCAGCAAGGAAGAGACGTTCGTGCAGCTTGATTTATTTGACTATGAAAAGCAGCCCAAACGCGAAAATCTAAATAAGATTATGGATGGACTGCGGGACAAATTTGGGGAGAATGCGATATTGACCGCAGGGATGATGAGTGACGATCCTTCGGCATTTATCAGAAATCATAAGGCGAGAGGGACTTCTTTGCAAATGGACCATTTAAAAAATAATCCCCTTCATCAAGAAGAGGAGAAGTGAGGAGCATATGGCACATTGTATGGGCTTTGCCGGTTATTCGGGCAGCGGCAAAACGACACTGATCGCCAAACTGGTTGTGGAGATGAAGCGTCGCGGCAAGCAGGTTGCTGTCATGAAACATGATGCGCATGGACATTATAAAGAGGCATCAGGTGCGGATTCTACAATTTTTGCGCAATCCGGTGCAGAAGCAGTTGTTACGATCTCACTTGAGTCCATTCATATTTATGAGAAAAAGCGGAATCCGGATTTGCAAGAGCAGATCAGTGCTTTTGGACATCTGGATTATGTTTTTATTGAAGGATTCAAGCGGGAAAAGCATCCAAAGATCGCTGTTTATCGTACAATGGAGCAGAGTGCAATTATTCAAGCTCTCGAGCAGGAACCCGTTGCGATTGCAACGCATTTGGAGGTGCTAGATTCACATTTATCAACCCTACCCAGTTTTCATTTAAATGACGTTGTTGGTCTAGCGGACTTTATTGAAAGGTATTTTAAGGGAGAACAATTTTAAGGTTTGAACTTTGTCCTCATTTATATTATATTTTACAATGAGGATAAATTGAGGAGGAGTTAAACTATGGCAAAGTATACATTCGTTGATAAAGATACTTGCATTGCTTGTGGCGCTTGCGGAGCTACAGCACCAGACATCTATGATTACGATGATGAGGGCTTGGCGGAAGTGATTTTTGATGGAGACGGCAACAAAGGGGTAACTGAAATCCCTGAAGATCTGTTTGATGATCTGCAGGATGCACAAGATGGCTGCCCAACAGACTCCATCAAAGTTGCGGATACACCTTTTAACTAATCATACCAAAATTTGCGGAGTCATCCGCGAAATGTCGAAAAAGCTCGGTTCCTGTCCAAGGAACTGGGCTTTTTTTTTTGCGACAATTTGTATTTATTGTAATATATCATTGCCATTTGTTTTCCTCCATCTTACAATGAAGCTAGTATACATAAGGGAGGCTCTTATGGGTAAAAAGAAATGGATCAGGACGCTAGCAGCAGGACTTGTTCTCTTGTTGTTATCGACATATTTCTACACGGTGAATTCCAGCGGATTATTTTATTTTGTCGAGGGGCCCCTTCAAGATGTGCTGCGAAAAGCTAAATCAGTTGACGAACGACAACCTGAGGATCGGATCAAAATTGTCAAGATTGATGAGAAGTCTTTAAAAGCCATCGGAAAGTTCCCGTGGGACCGTACAACGTATGCGCAATTGATTGAAAAGCTGGAGCAGTCCGGCGCAGCAGCTATCGGTATAGATGTGGTCTTGGCCGAACCTTCGAAAAACCCCGCCGATGATAAAGCTTTGGCTGATGTCTTAGCCAAATACCACAACGTCATCCTGCCCATCCAAATTAATTATCCCTCCAAACAACAGCAAGCAGGAGATTTAGTGCCTGAGAAAGTCGACTATCCAACTTCAACCTTAACCACCAGCAGACAGCAAATGGCGCATATTAATGTATTTGTTGACAAAGATGGGAAAGCACGCAAATTGCCTGTTGGGCTGCCGGATGAGAATGGGTCTTACATACCAGCGTTCAGTGTCGCACTTGCTAATCTAGTTCTCGACGATAAAGAGAAAGTGAAGAGAGATGAAGCGACAGGGGAATGGAAACGAGGCACTGTCATTCTGCCAACGAATGATAGAAATCAAGTAACCACTGAGTTTTTCACGCTGCCCAGGCAGAAAGTGGATGCAACTACCGGCTACGAAATGCTTTCATTCGTAGATGTTCTTAATAGTAAAAATCCTTTGCCTCTGCAGGGAAGCATAGTACTGGTTGGGCCCTTTGTAACGGCGATGCAGGACGAATATCCTACACCCATCAGCTCTGTTAAGATGTTTGGGATTGAAATACATGCCAACATGATTCAAACCTTGCTGGAAAGCAAATTTTACAAAGATATGAGTAAGACGGCAGGTATTGGTCTTATTCTTTTGGTTTCGTTACTAGCTATGTTCTTATTCGAGAGATTCAGAGGAAAGACGGCGCTATTTATTTTCATAGGCATGTTCATCTTCTATGGAGGCGTTTGGCTAACCTTCTATATTGCAGGATCCACGTTTGCCCCGCTTGTGTATCCGCAATTTGCTTTAGTTACTATTTACATATGGTCATTAGTAAGTCATTACTTAGAGGAGCGCAAGGAGCGCAATCGGGTAACAGGTATTTTCGGCAGGTTTGTTTCCAAGTCTGTCGTGGATGAATTGCTTCAATCCGGAGAGGACGTTAAGCTTGGGGGCAGCCGCAAGGATATTTCTCTAATCTTCGTCGATATTCGCGGGTTTACACCGATGTCTGAGCGGTTGGAACCTGAGCAGGTTATTCAAGTTTTGAACGAGTATTTGGATGTATGTACGAAGGCTATTTTCAAATTTAATGGTACCCTCGACAAATTCATAGGGGATGGTGTTATGGCAATGTTCGGTGCACCTATTGAATATGACAATCATCCGGAGATGGCTGTTCGCGCAGCGATTGAGATGAAGGCGCAGGCGAATGTGCTGGAACAGAAATTGATCGAAAAGTACGGAATCGGCGTTAAGTTCGGACTTGGTATAAACAGCGGACCCGCAGTTGTCGGGAATATCGGGTCGGAAGATCTGCGACTGGATTACACAGCTATCGGTGATACGGTGAATTTGTCGGCACGGCTGGAATCTAACGCTAAGCCCGGTCAAATTCTTATTAGCGAGCAGACATATGAGCGTGTTAAAAACCTTTTCGTGATTGAGTCAATCGGCGAGATCAAGGTTAAAGGAAAAGAAAAACCCGTTGCGGTGTACGAAGTGATCGGGAATCTTTAAGGATGGATACTGGGGAGGAAATCAGGATGGGGATGTCCAAGAAATCATTTATCTCATTATGTCTAAGCTTAAGTTTGGTATTTAGTTTAATCTCAGGGCTTCTTGCAAAGCCTGCCGACGCCAAAACCGTTCGTGTGGCAGTAGTAGCGTCATTATCCGGAGATGTAACCGTCAAGAAAGGCGGAGGTTCCAAGTCATACGATGCATATGAAAATATGAGTTTAAATCAAGGGGATACTGTCTATACAGGTGCTGACTCATCTGTGACGCTTAACTTGAGCAATGGAGATGCTGATGTTACCTTAGGCGAAAATGCCGAAGTCAATGTGTCCGACCTGAATTCTTCGAATGGGAACAAGAAGTCCAAACTGAAAGTTTGGGCCGGTTCCTTATGGGTTAAAGTGAAGTCATTAGCAGGTTCTAATGATGAATTTGAAGTTGAAACGCCGACGGCCGTTATGGGGGTACGGGGGACACAGTTCTTTGTAATGGTCGATCCGGTAACAGGATCAATCAAGATGGGGGTTGGAGCTGGAAAGGTTTCTGCATCTACCGTAACGACCGGCGCGGAATCCGAGCAGGAGACGAGGGTTACATACTTGTACCCAACACAACAAATTTCACTAGATTCCAGGGATGAAACACAGGATTTGTCGCTGAAAGTAGATTTCATTGATTTGGATGATTTCATTCATCAGGCATCTCCGGAAGTCATTGAAGAGTTCATTCGAAATAAAGCGGAAATCGATAAAGAAAACGATGAGTTTATTGCGCAAAAAGAGAAAGAACTTGCTGCAGGCCAAGTAACCGATGACCCGACTTTGTTTGTGAAGAGCAAAGAAGAGCTCGATAAGGTGAAACAAAATTTCGACAATCTTGTCGGAAATATTGCCAAAAAAGCGTTGACAGAAAACAAGATCGATCGCCTTTCGATGGACAAACTTATAGATGAAGCGAATAAAAAGATTTCGGATCAAACCAGAAAACTAGATTTAAGCAAAGTCAAAGATTTAGATAAAACAGCAGGTATTGATACGGAGAAAGAGAAAGCAAAGCAAGAGCAGTTGAAGAAGCTTGAAGCTGAAAAGCTGAAAAATAAGCTTGAACGCGAGAAAAAGGAAGCTGAACTTAAGAAGCAGCTGGAAGCACAGATTAAATTAGTTGAAGAAAAGAATAAACAGATAGAGGAAGCCAAGCGGAATCTAGAGAACGCTTCGAAGCCTCCGGTATCCGGTAGTACTGGATCGGGGTCAGACTCTTCGACACCAACATCACCAACAACGCCACCAACATTGACAGTAGAAAGTCCGGTTATTGAAGAATCGCCAGCGAATGATGGCAGTATCGGCGCTACACAAGTGATTACACTGGCAAATGGCATATATGATCAAGATATGAGCACTGGTGTTACGGTTAATCATCTGCCGGAAGGATTGACGGCTTCAGTACTTCGCAATAGTAATAATAAGATTACGATTACCTTTAATGGTAAGGCTGCCGCACATTCATCTGACAATGATGTAACCAATGTTTTTGTCACGATCGCCAAAGAGAAAATTGCTGGAGCCGTTGCAGATGTAAAATCGGGTGAATTTGCAATCAAGTTTAGCAATCCGGGTGTTCCATCACCGAAATTCAGTTTAAGCCATGGTGAAGTGGGTAACCTGGGGGATTTTAATTTGAATGTGGATTTAAGCGATTTTGTTGGTGACAACTCCGTTTACGGCGTAGAGCTGCACTTCACTTATGGTGCGAATATAAATTACAATGATGAAAATTCTTGGGTAAGCAATTCAGACATATTTGATCCTGCCACAAGTGCAGATTATATGAAACAATTTTCCAATGGAACACAAAACGAGCTTGTGTATGCTGTAACAAATTTTGGCTCTGCTACGAATATTGAAGTAAATGGGAAGAAAAATTTAGTCACAATCCCAATGTACGGTCAGTCTACGCAAATAGGCACAGCTCCTTACACAATTAAAGTTGAGAAAGTTATTATTATTCATAAAAATGGTTCCGACGCACAAAAAGTGGAGTTTACTGGGAATCCGGAAATTATCGTGAATTTGCCGAATTCCAGAGTCTGATCCTCAGTTCATCATCTTAAAAGGAGAAACCTATGAAACCCTTAAAATATATACTCGTTTCCTCTTTAGCGGTTGCAACCATACTAGGAGGTTCATCGGCATGGGCGGCGGGATTATCGGCGGATGCGCTGCTTTCGAGCAACGGGCAAATCATGTCCGATGTCTCTACGCTTGTGGGAATCGGTGATTTTGAAGATATAAACGGAGATGCGATAAAAGCGGGCTTCCGTGCTCCAGGCGGTGTCGTGCAGATGCAGGACGGGAGCATTCTCATTGCTGATACCCGCAATCATCTCATTCGTAAAGTTGCAGGAGGCAATGTCACGACGTTCGCTGGTCCGGAGATCGTGGTGACGAAAAATAGCCAAGGGTTCCCGACGGGGGGGCTTCTTGACGGTAAAGCGTCTCAATCTTTCTTTAACGAGCCAACGGGCTTGGCAGTAGATGGTAAGGGGAACTTATATGTAGCCGATTCGGGAAATAACGCGATTCGAAAAGTGGACACGAACGGACAAGTCACCACGATAGCGGGAAATGGCGTTCCAGGCAACAAGGATGGGAAAGGTGCGGATGCAAGCTTTAATCGTCCGAGCGATATTGCGGTAACGGCCGACGGATTTGTGTATGTCGCGGATTCGCTCAATCATGTGATTCGTAAGATTGCAACGGATGGTACGGTGTCGACGCTGAACGCGGCTTCAACCCGGGTGGTTGAAATTCGTCCCGGCAAAGCTTCTTCCGCAGGCGAATTCCAAGACGGCAATTTGACCGCGGCCAAGTTCAACGAACCTTCCGGTTTGGCATTGGACAGCAAAGGCAACCTATATGTAAGTGATACGGGTAATCAACTTATCCGGTATATCGATTTGCAAGCAGGAACGGTGAAGACTGTTGCCGGCTCTCCTAGCAGCGCGATCTATGGGAAAAGTGAGCTGTACGCAGGCGGCGATTATGCCGATGGTGAGGCGTCAAATGCTAAGTTTGACTTTCCAAAAGGGCTCACTGTGACCTCTGAGGGCGGGGTATTGATTGCAGATAGTTTAAATCATGCAATTCGGTATTTGTTGGACGGCAAGGTGACAACGATCTCCGGAACTGTTCAAACGGGCGAGGCCGACGGTGTGGAACGGGCAGCTGAATTTTACAACCCTAGCGATGTTCTTGTGACAGCTCAAGGCAATATCGTCGTTGCAGACTCTTCGAACAACAAAATTCGCAAAATAGCGCCTTATCATTTGCCTGCAGATTTAGCAAGTCAGGGAATTAAGGTCGTAAATGGAGGGAAAGTGATTTCCTTCGATGCTCAACCTGAAATTGAAAACGGACGGACGATGGTTCCCGTTCGCGCTATCGGTGAAACCTTTGGCTTTGAAGTCAAATATGCAGAGCGCTCGGGTAAAAAGGTTGTACAGCTAATCAAAGGCGACACGACAGTCGAATTGACGATTGATGATACGGGTGTCGTTCGAAAGCAGACAGGACAAGCGGAGGTCAAGCAAGTTACGGATGTTGCGCCATATGTGAAGCAGGACCGCACGTATGTGCCGATTCGTTTCTTCGCGGAACAGATCGGGTTGGATGTTCAGTGGGACGCCGATACGCAAACAGCGATTTTGCGTATAAAATCTTTTGTAAAGTAAACATAATGAGTCTGGCAGAGGAAATCTTTGTCAGGCTCGTTTTATTTTACAGCTTCAACTCCAAGCGCCTTATGCCGATAAATCAGAGGTAGTCAGTCTCGAGTCGTGAGGAGGAGGTGTCTGGGTTGAAAAACAAGAATCATCATGACCAACTGGAACGCTTTTTTCAGCATAATCCGATCGAAGATCCGCAGTATCTCAAAAAATACGTGAAAGAACATCCCGATCATAAAATGGCTTGGTATTTGTTAGGCCGGGAATACGCGGCGCAGGGGAAAGAAGGCAAGGCGGCTTACTGTTTTGCGCAGTCTGGGGAGATCTATGAGGCTTTTGAACGCCAGAAAATAACGATTGAGGGTCCGCTTCCATCCTACCCTACAGTGACCCTTAAGGATCTCAGCGAGCCTGCATCAAAGAGCAGAATGAAGGGCGCAGGAAAATGGATGCCTTTATTGGTTATTTTGCTTCTTCTAGCTGTTCCGGCAGCGATAGATTCCGCGAATCAGAAAGTATCTGATGGGGTTGGCAAAGCGAGACCATATGCAAGTTCGACACCTACCGTTCAGACGCCTGTGAAGCAGGAAGGACCGGCAGGGACAAAACTTTATTTCTCAGAGGGTGATTGGGGGGAAAAGCTACAACAAGTCCTTACATCATCCGGGTCAGGTACTGGGGAATCAGTCATCATGCAAGCGCCGCGAAGCGCAGACGGTAAATGGACGGAGTGGAACAAATCGGTGAATCCGCTGCTTGGCGTTACGACTGAAGGAGGCGGGAGTTCCGCGGCATTAAAGTACTATCAATCGCAAATTTGCTCCTGTCAGGCTGCCGATAGCTCAGCACTCGTCCCGGTCATTGATCAGTGGATGCGTGAGCGGGAGCGGGCGATTGTGCTGCAAAGCGCCATGGAGGCTTATCAGCAAAAGACGGGATCGATGCCCGAGAAACCAGATCAGTTAGCGAGGCCATACCCGGATAATCTGCTCCCAGGACTCACAGCGGAGATGCAGGAACTGTTTCCGCAAGCGCTCAGTACGCTTAAAGCAGAAATCGCTAAAGCGGATCAATCACAACAGGGGACGAAGCAATTCGAAGAAATTGCTCAGTCCCAGCAAGAGGGCAAAGAGAACGCTGTGCCAAGCAGTTCGCAACCAATGGCTTCGACAGATCCATTGCGTGAACCGCTCAGAATCGTGATAGATACGGAGAAACATCTCTTAGCACTTATCAGCGGCGATATGATTATCCGCAGCTATCCTGTTGGGCTAGGCGGAGAGAAAACGCCGCTGGGTGACTTCATCATTAGCGAAAAGGTTCGCAATCCGAATGGGAAATCGAACGGTGAGTTTGGAAGTCGCGGGATGACGTTGTCCGACACGCTTTATGCCATTCATGGCACGAATAAGCCTTCGAGTATCGGAAAAGACGAGTCGCACGGCTGTGTGAGAATGCAGCAAGCAGATATCGAAGAGCTCTATAACATGGTGACACATCAAACGAAAGTTACCATTGGCAAGGGGATACTGCCTCAATCGGGTCCAGACGGTGGAGATCTGGGGAGCGGTGCGGGCAGAGGAATGCCGGAACAATCTTTCGTGCTTCCTCTGCAGACGAATGACAGCAATCCAGGCAAGAAATATAAGTGGTTGGATTAGATACGGATAAGTCAAAGGAAAAGGGGCCTGAATATTATTCGGGCCCGTTTTTTGATACACAGTGAAAACGCTTAGAATTTGTATTGACATTCATTGAGAAAGCGATTACAATTCAAAATGCGACGATTTCAATCATTTCATTTGAGATCATTTGTTCAAAATGAGCAGTAATGTCATGGCTAGGATGATAACAAGAAAGACGGCGCCTGTCCAAATGATAGCTTTCTTATTAACTTCCTCTTTGGCTCTTCGATTAACGGCTGCTGGTTTGCGTTTGGACATAGGAATCACCCTTTTCGTAGAATTAAACGATATGATCTATCATATCACAAGTATGGTCGATCATAGAATATGGTGGACCAAAGGAAATTTTAAATTCATGTATTGACGTTCATGTCAATTTATTGTAATATTTAATCACACGAAGCAAGAAAAACAATTAAATATGTCAGTTTTAATAACATGTTACCGTAAGGGCATTAGTTATTAGAAGAACGCAAGTTTTCTTCTATAACTATGCCCTTTTATTTGTTTTCCAAGACTTGAAAGGGGTTGGTAGCACAAACAACGGAAGTATGTTAAACCGGGAATTCGCTACTCCAAATATCAAACAGATTTATTAAAAAAGGGAGAAGATGAACACATGAACATGAAAAAATGGTCAACAATGGGCTTGGCTGCATCCATGATACTTGTAGCAGCAGGCTGCGGTAAGTCCGCTACTCCGGCAGAAACGACAAAACCAGCTGCGAGCGTTGCACCAACCGCCGCCGCTGCAAGCGCTGCGCCAACTGCGGCAGCAGCAAAAAAATTAACAGGTGATTTTGAAATCCAATACTTTGTCGGCGGCTATGGCGACAAATGGTGGAAAAAAGTTATTGCTGATTTCCAAGCAGCAAATCCAGATCTGAAAATTAAAGAAAGTGCGGGACCAAAAATCAACGAACAAATGAAACCCCGTTGGATCGCTGGTAACCCACCTGATTTCGTATATATCGACGGACCTGAATTGTTTGATCGCCAAATGGTGACAGACGGTCAGCTTGAAGATTTGACAGACTGGATTAAAGACGCGAAAAACGTTGACGGCGATAAAATTATGGATTTGCTTGCTCAAAAACCGCAAGAGTTTGACGGCAAAATCTATAACGTTCCATTCGTCATGAGCTCATGGGGTATTTTCTACGATAAAGCCCTATTCAAAGAAAAAGCTTGGGCAGAGCCTAAAGACTTTGAAGATTTCCTGGCTGTAAGTGAGAAAATTAAAGCTGCAGGCATTAATCCTTTCATTCATACAGGTAAATACCCTTACTACATCAATGGTGCTGTACTATTCCCTGCAATCGTATCTGCAAATAACAATGACTACAAATTGCTGCAAGATATGTCCACCAACAATCTTGAAGCTTGGAAAAACCCAGCTATTATCAAAGGTCTGAACAAAATCGTTCAACTGCGTGATAAAGGATTCATCGACAAAGCATCCGTACAAATCAACCACACGGATTCCCAATCCTTGTTCCTGCAGCACAAAGACGCTTTCATCCCGAATGGTCTGTGGCTGCCAAACGAAATGGCGAAAGACGTTCCAGCTTCCTTCGACTTTGGATTCATCCCTTCCATCACGCAAGATAAAGGTGGAAAAGTTGTTGCGAACACGTCCACAGCGACTTTTGCAATCGCGAAAAAAGCGAAAAACAAAGATGCTGCCAAAGCATTCATGCAGTTCGTATTCTCCAAAACGCAAGCTTCCCAATGGGCTGAGCTGAGCGGTGCTCCTTCGAACGTTAAAGGTGATATCTCTTCCTCCAAAGCACCTAACTTCGTTAAAGACGCTGCAAAATTCTTGTCTTCACCTGACACAGTGGTTGTACCTACGGTTTCCTTCGCAGCAGACGTTGACAAAGCTATGCAAGATGCGAGCGTTGCGTTGACAATCGGAACAATCACACCTGAAGAGTGGGTAAAACGTGTTACTGATGTCGTAGCTAAGCAGAAGAAATAGGAACTGAATGAGGTAGTGCGGAGAACAAATAAGGCTAAGTGCCCTAGGCGTTCTCCGCCATTTTAATGATAGGACGGTGAGGATAGAATGAAGGCCAAGTCAAAAGTGTGGAAAAGGAATATGTTCATCGCTTCATTCATCATTCCGACTTTTTTGTTCTTCTGCGTATTTACGATCTACCCTGTTATACAGGCCTTGCAGAAGTCATTCTATGATTGGTCAGGTATGTCGGAGAACAGCGCGTTTATCGGTTTTGACAATTTCAAAGAGTTATTTAAAGACCCAATTATCCTTAGAGCCATTGGGAATGACTATTTCTTAGTCGTAGGAAAAGTAATCGGCATTATGATTCTGGCAACGTTCTTCGCGGTTGCATTGACACGCTTCAGAGTAAAAGGTTCCGGCTTTTTCCGAGCCATTTTTTTTATCCCCAATGTTATCTCGGTCGTTGTTATCGGTGTTCTCTGGAATTTCATCTACAATCCGCAGATTGGATTCCTGAATGCATTCTTGTCACTGTTTACAGGTGAAAAAGTTGATATTACTTGGTTAGGCTTTCCTCAGCATACGATTTGGATGTTACTGCCGCCAACAATTTGGGCAGGTATCGGTTTCTACATGATCTTGATGATTGCTGCAATCGTGAATATTCCTGCTTCTTATTTTGAAGCAGCTAATATAGATGGAGCCGGTCAATGGTCGCAATTCCGCAACATTACGATGCCGCTTATTTGGGAGCAAATTAAGGTTTCTGTTGTTAACATTGTTATCACGACACTAAACGGTTCCTTCGTAATTGTTCAGCTAATGACGAACGGCGGACAGCCTGATAATACAACCCAAGTGATGGGATCTTACCTGTATCGGATGGCTTTTCAACAATATCATTTCGGTTATGGAGCGGCGATCGGTGTCATGATCTTAATCGTCTCATTGATCACAACCCTAATTCTGCAGCGTGTTATGCGCCAAGAAACCATCGAAATGCATTAAGGTCATCTTAGAAACAGAAAGATTCTGAAGGAGGGGAACCATCGTATGGAGATCAAAAATCCGTTAGCCAAAACGTTTGTCTGGATCATTCTTTTAATTTGGAGCGTTGCCGTTCTGTATCCATTACTATGGACGCTGCTCGATGCCCTTAAAAATAATGAACAATTTTTCCTGAACGCCCCATGGGCGCTGCCTAAGTTCCCGCTGCTGTGGTCAAACTTCTCCTATGTTTGGAGCAAATATAACTTTAGCACTTATTTCTTAAATTCAATTGTTGTTACGGCTGGTAGTACCCTGCTCGGTATGATTCTTGCAGCAATGACAGCGTATATCTTAGCTAGATATGATTTTAAAGGGAATAAAATCATTTTTACGATCTACATCTCCTCGATGATGATTCCGTTCGCTCTTGCTTTGATTCCGCTGTTCTTCTTACTGAATGATTTGCAATTAATTAATACGTGGCTGGGCTTAATTCTTGTCTATGCCGCACTAAACCTGCCATTCGGGATCTTCCTGCTGGTTGGCTTCTACAAATCGCTGCCAAAAGAAATTGAAGAGGCGGCTATCATCGACGGCACATCCCACTATGGAACATTCTTCCGCGTTATGCTGCCATTGTCGCAACCCGGCCTAATTACGGTTATGATAACGAATATGCTGAATAACTGGAACGAGTACTTCTTGGGAGTTGTTTTGACAAATGAACCAACGAAGTACACGCTTCCGATCGGTCTTGCCGTTATGCAGGCAGAAATGCAATATCGCGTTGAGTGGGGACCTTTGTTTGCAGGCTTACTGATTACAACGCTTCCAACGCTGATTGTCTATATCATCTTCCAGCGCCAAATCGCAAGCGGGATAACGGCTGGAGCGGTGAAATAACCGTATACTGTTGCATAGAAAAAACACCTTAACCTAGAGGATTTTATCCTTTCGGGAGGGTGTTCTTTCTACTATAATTGGGATAGGAAAGAGCAAACAAGAAACGGCCAAACTTGTGGGCTTAATAGGTGACTTGATATGAGATCCATGTATTTATTGCAGAAAATGGGACGTTCTTTAATGATTCCGATTGCGGTGCTGCCGGCGGCATCCATTCTTTTACGTATAGGCAAAATGACGTTTAGCGATCCTTTTCTTATGCAGGTGGCTCATATTTTTGAGTCGGGCGGAAGTGCGATATTTGATAATTTGCCATTAATCTTTGCGATTGGTATTGCCATCGGGTTGACGTCCGGAGACGGGATTGCAGCACTGGCAGCTACGGTAGGCTATCTCGTGTTTAACAATGTATTGCAGCTATTTCATGTCGGTACCGATTCGGCGGAGCGCTTGGATATGGGCGTATTTGGCGGCATGCTCGTCGGTGTGCTGTCCGCGACGTTTTTTAACAAGTTCCAGCATATTCAATTGCCCCGGGCATTAGGCTTTTTCGGCGGAAAGCGGTTTGTTCCTCTGCTGACTGCTATGGCGATGGTTTTTCTAGGGCTGCTGATGGGTTCCATATGGCCCCCGGTGCAAAGAGCGATTAGCGTTTTTGGTTTATGGATTGTAGATAATGGAAATATCGGCGTCCTCATCTACGGGATCATGAATCGTTTGTTGATTCCTACGGGCTTGCACCACATTATTAACAATATCGCCTGGTTTCAAATTGGGGATTATACAACAGCAACAGGTAAAATCGTACATGGCGACATCTCCCGATTTTTCGCGGGTGATCCGGAAGCGGGCATGTTCATGACAGGATTTTATCCCGTGATTATGTTTGGTCTTCCTGCTGCAGCCATGGCTTTGATTAAAAGTTCAGCGTCAGTCAATAAACAGCTGGTAGTTCCAGTTCTGCTGAGCGCCGGTTTGACCAGTTTCTTAACAGGTGTAACGGAACCGATCGAGTTTGCTTTTATGTTCGTAGCACCGGGTCTTTATATTATACATGCTTGCTTAACGGGCATTTCGATGCTGCTTATGAATGTCCTTCAAGTGAAGATGGGTTTTGGTTTTTCGGCTGGTTTTATCGACTTTGTACTCAATTGGCACTTGTCAACGAATCCATATCTCATTCTCATTGTTGGTGCAGGTTACTTTTTCGTTTATTATGTAACGTTCCGGGTGTATTTGTATTTCTTCCCGATGAAGGTATCCAGCCGTGACGAAACGGCTGTGCCGGAAGATGTGGCGGATCGTCCTCCTGTCGAAATCAAAGAGGATCGACCCACTCGTATTTTGAGACATATCGGCGGGCCGTCGAATATCATTTCAATTGATGCTTGCATCACGAGGCTGCGCTTGCTCGTCAACGAAGAGAAGCTCGTGATGGATAACGAACTCAAAGATCTTGGCGCGATCGGGGTTATCCGACTGGGAAAAGGTAATGTTCACGTCGTATTCGGTACGGAATCAGAGCAAATTCGAGAGAGTATCAAACCTATGCTTCACACGCAAAAAGACAAATCAGGACAAGCCTAAATTTACCGCGCAAAGTGACGTATGCCTTCGAAGTCTATTCCGATTACTTTGCGGGACCCCGAAATAAAGATTAGGAGGTGTCTTATGATTGAACGGACGATCATTCATGTACTCTCACACAATGTGGTGATGGCGCATTTGACATCAGGGAAAAATTCGATTGCATTTGGTAAGGGGATCGGCTTTAAGAAGACACCGGGAATGCCTATTGATGAAGCAGAAATCACACAAGAATTCCTTTTACATACCTCAGAGGTGCTTAGGAATTATGAACAAATCCTCAATGCGGTTGATGTGAAAATTATCGGGATCACGGAAGAGGTCATCGCTTACGCGCAGAGCATGTTGGAAGGCGACTTCTCGGAAACGATTCACGCATCGTTAGTAGACCATATCAATTTTGCGGTAGAACGGCAAAAACGAGGTATTTTCATCACGAATCCATTTGCTTATGAAATTGGTTATATGTACCCGGAGGAATATAAAGTAGCCAAGAAGTCGGTCGAGTTTCTCAATGAACATCTTGATGTCAAATTGCCGGAAGATGAGGTTGCCTTCTTGACGATGCATTTCAACAGTGCACGCAAAAAGGAGCAGGCGTCGGATTCCTTAGCGGTTGTCAGAATCGTATCGAAGACGATCGAATCGGCTAAAGAGTTAGGCTTTAACTTCGATGATTCCTTTTCCACATTGCGGTTCATCAGTCATTTGAAAGGTGTCATTGAACGGGTTAAACAAAGAAAGACACTGCAAAATACGCTGCTTGATAAAATTAAAGAAGAGTACGGAGACACCTATGTGAAGGCAAAAGTATTGTCGCTTATGCTCAGCGATGCTCTTCAAATGGAAGTTCCGGACGACGAAACCGGCTATCTCACGATGCATTTGGAACGACTGCTTCAGCGCTCAGAAGTCTAGAGTTTGGCATAGTGTAATCCTTTCCCTTGCAACCGTTATGGAGCAGGGATTTTTTGTTTGAAAAATAGGTTTGAGGCTTACAGTGGATTGCATAATTGCACATTGTCAGCTAAACTGACTGTTAGAGTCATTAGAGAACGGAGTGCATAGGACATGCTGTATAAGAAGTTAGCAAAACCGATTTTGTTTCGAATGGACCCTGAGAAGGCGCATCATCTGACCATTGACGGTCTAAGTGCGGTAACTCGTTTCCCAGGAGGAGCGCAGTTACTTAAATCGATGTACGGAGTGCAGAACTCACCTCTCATGAACCAGCGTATATGGGGACTGGAGTTTGCCAATCCGGTTGGTTTGGCCGCAGGATTAGACAAAAATGCAAAAGCAGTGAAAGGCTTCTCTCAGTTAGGCTTTGGATTCATGGAGGTTGGCACGATTACACCCAAGCCGCAACCAGGCAATGAGCTGCCGCGGTTATTTCGTTTACCCGAAGACAGGGCGCTTATCAATCGGATGGGCTTCAATAATGTAGGGACGGATGAGATGGCCCACAACCTGCAAAAGACAGGTAAACGTGATATTCCCGTAGCGATCAACATAGGTAAAAATAAAACGACTCCGAATGAGCAGGCCGAAGAGGATTATCGGGCTTGCATCCGGGAGTTATATACATATGGCGACTTCTTTGTCGTCAATATTAGCTCACCAAATACGCCGGATTTGCGTAATTTACAGCATGGGAATGATTTGAAGCGATTGCTTGATGCGGTTACAGCCGAGATGCAGCTTCAACAGACAAAGAATGGTCATACGGGCAAGCCTGTTCTCGTAAAAATAGCGCCTGATCTCACTGACGATGAGCTTGAATTAACCGTGCACACGATTAAGGACAGCGGAGTTTCAGGGATAATAGCGACGAACACCACACTTAGCAGAGCAGGTCTCGTTCATGCAAATCGTTCGCAAGCAGGCGGGCTTAGTGGAAGACCGCTGACAGAGCGATCCACTGAGGTCATTAGACGCGTCTATCAATTGACGGAAGGCAAGCTGCCGATCATTGGGGCTGGCGGGATTTTCACAGCTAGGGACGCCTATGACAAGATTCGGGCCGGGGCCAGCTTAGTTGAAGTTTATACAGGTTTAATCTATGAAGGTCCTGGCATTCTTACAAACATTAATAAGGGGCTTCAAGATTTACTCAAAAAAGATGGGTATACTCATATTTCCCAGGCAATCGGTGCAGATCACAACTGACTTCATTCGGAATGGAGGAAAAATCAATGGATGGACGAGACTGGAAGAAATTTCTCCTGCCTTACGAACAAGCGGTAGAAGAGTTGAAAGTGAAATTTAAAACGCTGCGCGGCGAACTCAAAAGCAGGGAAGAATATGCCCCCATTGAATTCGTAACTGGCCGCGTTAAGAAAATATCAAGCATGTTGGAAAAAGCGAAGCGTTTGAATGTACCGATGGATCAATTGGAATCCGGCATAGAGGACATCGCGGGCATTCGGATTATGTGTCAGTTTGTAGCGGACATCGAGCGTCTGGCTGAACTTATCCGCAGCCGGCAGGATATGAGTATTGTCTACGAGAAAGATTATATTACCAATAAGAAACCTAGCGGGTATCGGAGCTTTCATATTATTATTGAATATCCGGTACAGACAGCATTAGGGATGAAACGAATTCTGGCCGAGGTGCAAATTCGAACGCTCGCCATGAACTTCTGGGCGACAATTGAGCATTCCTTAAATTATAAATATAAAGAGCAACTGCCTGCTGATGTTAGGGCTCGTCTGAGTAAAGCGGCAGAGGCAGCTTATCTATTAGATCAGGAAATGTCCAGCATTCGCGGTGAAATTGTTGAATCGCAGAAAATGTTTGAAGATAACTCGAATTTAGTCAATAAAGTACTGAGCAACATTCAGGAGCTTTATTTCTATCATAGAGTTCGGGAAGCAGCTCAATTTCAGCTAAGATTCAACGAGATTTGGGAAACGGAAGATGGCTTAAGTGATCTGTCTTCCGATCTTGAGATCGCAATCGCCCGAGCAAAAAAAGGAGATCAAAACTGATCTATGGCTGCTTACGATCGTTTATATGTGGCTTACTTGTATTATTTTAATGAGCTGCGCGATTATTTTGAATGTCATGAAGTGATGGAGGAGCTTTGGCTGGAAGAAGGCCGGAGCCCTCTATATCAAGGTCTACTGCAGATTGCAGTGGGCCTTTATCATCATGCGAATGGAAACGTAAGCGGTTCCATTAAGCTTTTTTGCGCGGGATTGGATAAATTGGCACCTTATCCTGCGAATTCGCTCGGAATCGATTTAGGACGTCTGATCGAAGAAAGCAAGCTGTATGTGACAAAGCTCCACCGGATTGAAGAAGAACCCTTTGCTCCGTATGATCTCACCATCCATCTCATAGACCCGGAACTAGTTGAGCTCCTGGAAGAAATGAAGCAGCATCCACCCCAGCATGACGAGGAGGAAGGCAGCCATGATTGAGGTTCGCAAGTTGAGCAAATGGTACCAAGTCCACGAAAGAGAACCGGGCTTCATCGCATCGCTCAAAAGCTTGTATCACCGTAAGTTCCGAACGGTTAAAGCGGTAGACGATGTGTCTTTTTACATCCCGGAGGGTGAAATCGTCGCTTTTCTCGGACCGAATGGGGCTGGCAAAACAACAACGATGAAAGTACTGACCGGACTGCTGCATCCTTCAGGTGGTGAAGTGAATGTTGGTGGTTTTGTTCCTTTTCAGCATAAAAAGGAATTTAAGAAGCAGATTTCTCTGGTCATGGGGCAGAAGAGCCAACTGATCTGGGATCTTCCCGCAGCAGAGACGTTTCTTGTGAATAAAGTGATTTACGAAATTCCCGACCAAGCTTATGAAGAGACATTGGCTGATTTGGTGCATCTCTTGCAGCTGGAGGAAGTTATCCGCAAGCCGGTGCGACAGTTGTCGCTAGGAGAGCGGATGAAATGCGAGCTGGCTGCAGCGCTTCTGCACAGGCCCAGGATCGTATTTCTCGACGAGCCGACAATTGGGTTAGACGTGAATATGCAGGAAGTGATGCGTCGTTTCATTCAGGACTACAGCCGCAAGTACAAGGCGACGATTCTGCTCACGAGCCATTACATGGCGGATGTTACAGCTTTGTGTGAGCGGGTACTGGTCATCGGCAAAGGTCGCCTGTTATACGATGGAGCGATAAATCAGTTGGTAGAAAGGTATGCGCCTAATAAGCGTATTCGTCTTCAACTGGCGAAACGAACTCAGGAGCATGAACTTGAGGATGTTATCGACGGTATGGGAACATTAGTACACTATGCATTTCCAAATGTCGATGTGGATGTGCCCAGAGATCAAGTTTCCGAGCTTTCGGCAAGGCTTTTATCCAAGCTTAGCGTACTGGATTTGACGATCGAAGATCCATCCATGGAATCGGTGATCGCCCAAGCCTTTGAGGCGAAGACCGAAGGGGGAAGCATCGGGTCATGAAGGGATTGGCTCTATTTTGGCAAAAATATCGTATCCTGCTTCGGGTTGAGTGGGCGGTTATGTTTGCGTACCGAAGCGAATCGCTGATTTGGATGGTTGGAGCCTTTATTCAGCCGCTCGTCTCAATGGCCGTTTGGTTGTCGATAAGCAACAATCAAGCTGTAGGAGGATATAATGCACATGATTATATGGTGTATTTCCTAGGCGTTCTTTTGGTTGATCGTTTGACAAGCACTTGGGATGTATGGGAGCTGGACGCCAGTATTCAGGACGGATCACTGTCTACGAAACTCGTTCGGCCGTTCCACCCCGTACATTGGAGCATTTCACAAAACCTCGTATATAAATTGTTTTTCGCGTTGCTATTAATTCCGGCGTGGGCGATAGCGGCAGCTTTGTTCCCAATGCTAAGGCTGAATATTTCCTTGGAAATAATCATGCTGTTCTTCTGTGCGATTGTCTTATCTTCGATCATCCGTTTTCTGATTGGGTTCGAGTTTGGTTTGCTGGCATTTTGGACGAATCGGGCAACGGCAATTTACAGCCTCTACGAGGGGATTCATCTGTTTCTTGCAGGCCGGATAGCGCCATTAAGCATGTTTCCATCGTGGGTTGAGGGAGTCGCCGCATGGCTGCCCTTCTATGGAACTGTCGGTTTTCCGGTAGAACTGTTGGTTGGCAAAATCGAGGTGGGTTCGCCTGCTATCCTTCACAATTTCGCGATCCAAGCCGTTTGGCTCATCATCCTGTTCGTAACGTTTCGTTTGCTATGGAGGAAAGGCGTAAAGAAATACGGCGCTGTGGGCGGATGAGAAAGGTGGTGAGGTCGTTGATGAAATACGTACGATTATTTCGAGAATTCATGCGTGCTTGTTTAATTGAGGAGTTTGAGTATCGCGCTAATTTTGCCGCAAATGTTTTATCGACAGTGTTTTGGCTGGTAATGGCGATATTGACGGTGCAATTATATTTTTACCGGACACAAGAGATTGGTGGTTGGGACTTCTATGAAGTTCTTGTGCTGCTGGGCATCTTCAACGCGGTTCATGGGTTTATTGAATTTATTTTACAGCCGAATATGTCGCGCCTCGTTAATCACATCCGGAAAGGGACATTGGATTTCGTTTTGACGAAGCCCGTTGACAGCCAGTTTTTTATCAGCTTCAGACATCTTGTTTTCTGGCGATTATCAGACGTAGTACTCGGGCTTGCCTTGGTTGCCTATGCGCTGTGGCAGCTTCAGGCTATTCCTAGCTTGCTCATGCTGATGGAGTTTGCAATTGTTTTTTTGGCATCGCTTGTCGTGGTTTATTCACTTTGGATGGGCATGATGATGTTCTCCTTCTGGGCTGTGAAGGTAGACAATTTGTCTTATTTATTTAGTTCCTTTTTTGAAACGGCACGTTTTCCGGTTTCGGTTTACAAAGGTTTTCTACGCTTCACCCTAACGTATATTTTTCCGATAGCTTTCATTACAACTTTCCCTGCTTCGGCTCTCATTGGACGTATCAGCGGCTGGCAGGTTGCATGGAGCGTAGGCATTGCGCTTGTTTGTTTGGGATTGACACGAATTCTTTGGAAATTCGCCTTGCGGCATTATACAAGTGCAAGCAGCTAAATATCAGTGATGGATAGGGACTTCTCTCCGGATTGGGCAGAGGTCCTTTTTGCTGTTCAGCTGACATTTTATACATAATTTCATAGGTTGCAGGGAAAACTTTCCTTGAGCAGGCCTGATTCTAAAATGAATGTGGTGGTGGCGACAATGAGGAAATCATGGAGCAAGACGCTACATCAACTATTCACTCGTGACAAAATTCCAACCGTGCGATCCCGAGAAATGGAAGATCCTCTTTCGCAAACGAACATTTCTAGTGATAGCACGTTGAATATCGAGCAAATCAAAATAACCTTCGGCGATAGCGCCGATCTCAAAACCGGCGAGCTTTACCTGGAACTAGAAGCGGACTGCAAAATTGGCTTCGCTTACCTGGAACAGATGGTACATAGAACATTATTTCAGGATATTATGAACGGCTTAACTGCAAAATCGGCTGAATTCATAGAAGGCATCGAAACGGGGTTCTATGAACTGCCGGATTTAATGAAGAACGTTCTTCAGACTTTCGGAGAAGTCATAACGATCAGCGATTACAAAGAAGTGTGTTATCGGATTTTGTCAGGGGAAACCGTCCTATTTGTCGAAAATTATCCACAAGTACTATCTGTGAATACCTCATCTGAAGAACAGCGCTCGGTGGAGGAGCCAATGACGCAATCCGTGGTGAGAGGTCCTCGCGATGGATTCACAGAGTCGATTGGTACGAACATCTCACTCATTCGCAAGCGTATCAAGAGTCCGAACTTATGGCTGGAAAGCATGACAATCGGAAGAGTTACGCAAACAACAGTGTCGATCATGTACATCCATGGCATTGCGAACGACAAAATTGTAAATGAAGTACGGCAGCGGCTGGCACGAATTGATATTGACGGCATTCTGGAAAGCGGCAATATCGAGGAGCTCATTCAGGATGAAACGTTCACACCGTTCCCGACAGTTTACAATACCGAGCGACCTGATGTAATATCGGCTGGATTGTTGGAGGGGCGTGTTGCCATTTTGGTAGATGGAACACCCTTCGTGCTGGAGGCGCCTGTATTATTTACGCAGTTTTTTCAATCGGCGGAGGACTATTATCAGCGGGCAGAATTCGCAACGCTTATCCGTATTCTGCGCTATATGTGTTTCTTCATCTCTTTGATGGCACCTTCTTTCTATATTGCGATGACGACATTTCATCAAGAGCTCGTGCCCAGCTCATTGTTGTTCAACTTAGCGGCGCAGCGGGAAGGCATTCCTTTTCCAGCCTTTGTTGAAGCACTTCTGATGGAAGTGACCTTTGAGATACTGCGCGAAGCCGGTGTGCGGCTTCCCAAAACGGTTGGTCAGGCCGTATCCATCGTTGGTGCGCTCGTTATCGGGCAGGGAGCTGTGGATGCAGGGCTGGTTTCACCGGCTATGGTCATTGTTGTGGCGATCACAGCTATCGCTAACTTTGTGATTCCGGCTTTTAGCATGGGAATTCCCATACGAATCATTCGTTTTATTTTGATGATATTTGCAGCTACATTTGGCCTGTTCGGCATTACCGTTGGCTTAATCGCCATGGTCCAGCACCTCTGTTCCCTACGTTCGTTCGGAGTTCCGTACATGTCTCCTATGGCGCCGTTTGTATTAGCGGATCAGAAGGATACCATCCTCAGACTGCCGCAATGGGGCTTGTTCTCCAGACCTCGATTTATTAGTCAAAGGAATATTATTCGTGAAAACAATGCCCCGACTGCTAAACCAAGTCGAAAGTAAAGGGGAGCAGCCAATGAAAAGATTAGGTTGTATTCTTTGTACGCTAAGCTTACTTGGCCTTGTACTCTCAGGGTGTTGGGATCGGCATGAATTGAATGATTTGGCAATCACGGTTGGCGTGGGATTTGATAAAAGCGGGGATGAATACTTAGTTACTGCGCAAATCGTGAACCCTAATGAGGTAGCTTCGAAAAAAGGGGCAGGTTACAGCACGCCTATCACGACGCTTTCAGCGACGGGGATTTCAACGTTGGAAGCAGCAAGGAAATTAACGACTTCAGCTCCCCGTAAATTGTTCGCTTCCCATTTGCGCATTATCGTAATTGGTGAGGAACTTGCTCGTGAAGGGGTATCCAAAGTTCTGGATGGCATCACCAGAGATCATGAAGTTAGGTCCGATTTTTACATTATCGTTGCCAGAGGTACGACAGCCGCCAAAGTGTTGCAAATATTGACGCCAATTGAGAGGATTCCAGCGAACAAAATGTTCAAGACGTTAGAAACGTCAGAGAAGGCATGGGCACCGACGGTCAGCGTCCGCATCGATCAGTTTATAACCAATCTTAGCGAACCGACGACTGAAGCGGTATTAACCGGCATTCGAATTGAGGGGGACCCCGAGAAGGGGAAATCGAAGTCGTCCTTAGCGGAGACAAAACCTATCGCCAATTTGCAGTATACGGGGCTTGCTCTTTTTAAGCAGGACAAATTGATCGATTGGTTAAACGAGGATGAAAGCAAAGGATATAACTATATTATGGGAAATGTCAGAAGCACGATGGGGCATTTGGAGTGTCCCAAAGGTGGAACGTTAACCGTAGAAATCATTCGTTCCAAAAGCAAAGTCAAAGGGCAAGTGAAAAACGGCAAGCCCGAAATCAATGTTCACTTAATGTTGGAAGAAAATATAAGCGAAGTTCAGTGTGAGATCGATTTGTTGGATCCGGACACGATACATGAAATCGAGAAAATCGCCGTCAGCTCCTTGAAAAAAGTGATGACGTCCGCGATTAACAAAGCAAAAGAGAATAAAGCGGATATCTTCGGTTTTGGTGAGCTCATTGAGGATGCGTCTCCCACTGCATGGACGAAGTTAAAGCGAGATTGGCAAAATGAATTCGCGGAGCTGCAAGTGAATTTCTCCATAGATTTACATATTCGCCGACCAGGTACAACGAATAACTCCATTATTTTGCGGCCAAAGGAGGAGTGACTGCATATGTGGGTCATCTTCTCCGTGTTAATCATTGCTGCTCTCGCGGGGCTGCTGGAACTCCCAACCCTGCTCCGCAAACAGCTTGTAGCAGAAAGCTGGGTATTTTCTTCCCTTCTGTTTATCGGAACACTGCTATGCATTCTTCATTTTGGGAGAGTGAAGCTTCCGAATCCATTGGATTGGATTACGTATGTGTATCATCCAGTTAGTCAATTTGTTTTTGGCATTCTAAAATAGAGGTGAATCGCATGATTGAGAAGGGCAGGATAGGCGTCCATCAGTTTACAATATTGACCGTTCTGTTTACGATTGGCAGTTCTATCCTTATCGCTCCCTCGGGACTAGCCTATGATGCCAAACAGGATGCATGGATTGCTGCCATTTTAGGACTCTTAATCGGTTTGCTGCTCGTTGTCCTATACCTAGCTCTTGGTCAGCGGTTTCCCCAGAAAACAATGGTTGCCTACAGCGAGGAGTTAATGGGAAAATGGGTGGGAAAAGCCGTTGGTTTGTTGTATTTCTGCTTTTTCTTTCTTCTGGCCGCGTTGGTGCTTCGTAACTTAGGCGATTTTATTTCAACCCAAGTACTTGTAGACACTCCGCTGCAATTTACGCATATTTTCTTTCTGGCGGTCGTCATTCTGGGGATTCGAAATGGGCTGGAAACGTTTACGCGCACGTCGGAAATTTTTCTGCCCTGGGTGTTGATCTTTTTCTTCCTCATGTTCATTTTGCTTCCAACCCAAATGAAGACAAGCAATATACTGCCGATACTCGGGTATGGTCTTAAACCTGTTATACGTGCGTCCATTCCTCTGATTGGAACACCGTATTTCGAACTTGTCATTTTTTTAGTCATTATGCCATTCGTAAAACAGACGCAAAAGCTGGGCAAATCGTTTCTCGCAGGAGTTTCCATTGGGGGCTGCTTGATTGTTATCATCTCGGTTCTATCTATTCTAGTGTTAGGTGATGATTTAACAGCGGTGCAAATGTATCCGAGTTTTTCCTTAGCCCGAAGAATTTCCATTGGCAGTTTTCTGGAGCGGCTGGAGGTCATCATGGCGGGGATTTGGTTTATTACCATTTACTTCAAATTAACGCTTTGCTTGTATGCTTCTGCCGTGACCTTAGGTGAAATTTTTAAATTGAGTGAAATTCGTCAGCTATATATTCCATTGGGAATGAGCTTGGTCGTGCTTTCTGTCATCGCATACCCGAATGCGGCGTATTTCATTCAGTTTGCTTCTAAAATATGGGTCTTTTTTTCGGGTACGTTCGGGCTGATCATTCCCTTGTTATTATTCCTCTTAGCTATATTTCGTAAAAAAACCGTTGGCCAATAGAATAAAAAAAGCAGCGGATTCCGCTGCTTGGTCGTACATATTAACCTTTGTATTTTTGAAAGAAGGCTTTAAATACTTCAGGTGTGTTACCGCCAGCTGCTCCAGCCTCAGGAACTCCGCCAACGATACGATCAACTTCCTTACCGTCTTTGTAATAAACGAGGGTCGGTGTGGAGTCGATTTTATACTTTTCCCAGCCGTCTTTGAATTCTTCTAGATTGAATTGCTTCACATCAAGACCGAGATCCTTTTCCAAAGGAACAAGAACAGGAGTCGTCACTTTGCAGTGCGGGCAGGTGGATGCGTAATAATATTGGAAAAACGTTTCTTTGTTCTTCAGCCTTTGATCAAGATCTTTAGGCAGAATAAGATTCTGGTAGTTCGGATCATTTAGTTGTTTCACAGTTTCCGGGTTTAGCTTGGATGCCGCAACGCCGTACGGATTGTCTGCGTTTGCTTTATCCGAAGATTTGGTAGACTGCTGATTAACGAAATATAATCCCCCAAATAAAATAACGACAATGCCAAGGTAAATAAGCAACTTCTTCATTCCATGCACCTCATCTTGTGTTGTATACTTACTACTAAATTCGATAAAAAGTATAGCATATCCTGTTCGTATTTTGAAAATTATTGGCTGTTTCGTGACAGTTCAGCTATAATAGCGAAGATAAAAGAGGAAAGAGAAGAGATTAGATGACGAAGCAGCTGCCTCCCTTGTTTAGGGATAAAATGATGGATTTACTAGGGGAAGAGGAATTTGAGCAGTTTCTGGCCTCTTATGACCAAGCAAGATCCTTTGGTTTAAGAGTCAATACGGGAAAAATCGCGAAAGCTGACTTTTTGGATAAAAGTCCTTTTGTGCTGGAACCGGTGCCATGGGCTTCAGAAGGGTTTTACTATGAAGAAGGAGAACGTCCTGGCAAGCATCCTTATTATCATGCAGGACTTTATTATATTCAAGAGCCCAGCGCGATGGCGCCAGCAGAGTTGCTGCAGGTTCAGCCGGGGGATAAGGTGCTCGATTTATGTGCGGCTCCGGGGGGCAAGTCTACTCAAATCGCAGCGAAGCTGCAGGGCGAAGGCGTTCTTGTCGTGAATGATAACCATTCGGATCGGGTGAAGGCGCTAGTCAAAAACTTAGAGATTTTTGGCGTTCGGAACGCAGTCGTATTAAATGAGCGGCCGGAACGGATGTTGAACGTGTTTCAGAGCTACTTCGATAAAATATTAATAGATGCCCCTTGCTCTGGGGAAGGGATGTTCCGTAAGGAAGAGGATATGATGCTGCAGTGGGAGCGTCATACGGTACAGGAATTTGCCGGCATGCAAAGGGAACTGCTTGGACAAGCCGCGCAAATGCTTGCGCCGGGCGGTACGATTGTGTACTCCACTTGTACGTTCTCACCGGAGGAAAATGAGGCGCAGATTGCGGAGTTTTTGGATAGGCATCCTGCCTTTGAGGTGGTGCCGATTGAGCGTTTTGAATCTGGTCGGCCGGACTTTCTGCGTGAGCCGTGGTGCGAGGAGGACTATTCCACTCGTTCCCGGGAGGCGGTTGCTGGTACTGCCCGACTTTGGCCGCATCGTTTGCGCGGTGAGGGGCATTATGTGGCCGTGCTTCGGAAGGCTGGCGATGCTGGGGCGGAAGCTGGTGCTGGTGCCGCAGTAAATGCAGTTGCGGGACGAGATGCGGGGTTGAAAGCGAGTGCCAAACGAGATGCAGGGCTGAGAGCAGGAGCGGATGCCGACTTTGTGTCGGCATCGGGAGCGGGACCGCGCAGCGGTCGCGATGCGCTGCGTGGGAAGGGCCGCGCGGGGACTGATTCCCGCGTGAGTCTTGAGCCGCTGCAGGCATTCGAGGACGAGCTGCTTCGCAGCGAGCCTTTTGCCGACTTACGGCTCGTGTGTTACGGTGAGCACGCGTATGCGTCGCCGGCGAGCTTGCCTGAGCTGCACGGACTGAAGGTCGTGCGGCCAGGCTGGTACATCGGCGCGCTGCACCGCGGCCGATTTGAACCGTCCCATGCGCTAGCCATGGGACTGCGTATGCTCGAAGCCAAGCGAGCGCTGAGCTTGGATTTGAGCGACGAGCGAGCCCTTCGGTACCTGAAGGGCGAGACGCTCGAGGTCGCGGAGAGCGAGATTATCCGCGATCCGGAAGTGACCAAGGCAGCCAAAGGCTACTGCCTTGTCTGCATTGATGGGCATCCCGTCGGCTGGGGCAAATGGCTGGACGGGATGCTGAAGAACGAATACCCGCCTGGCTGGAGGTGGACCTAAGAGGTCATGAAACAAACACAACGGCTCGATAAAATACTCGCCCACGTGGGCATCGGAACGCGTTCCGAACTTAAACGTCTTGCTAAAGAAGGCGTGATTTATGTTAATGGAGTAAAGGTCAAGGACAGCGGGATGCAGGTCAATCCCGAGAAGGACATCATACAGGTAAACGGTGAAACAGTGCTCTACCGGGAGTTCGTCTACCTGATGATGAATAAACCGCAAGGCGTTGTTTCTGCTACAGAAGATAATCGTGATCGAACGGTGGTTGATCTTTTGGATGCGGCTTATGCGCCATTCGAAGTCTTCCCTGTTGGCCGATTGGACAAGGATACAGAAGGATTTCTCTTGCTTACCAATGATGGGAAGCTTGCACATAACTTGCTCTCTCCCCGTAAGCACGTCCCCAAAACCTACTTTGCTAGAGTAGAGTGGGAAGTCACGGTGGAGGATATCGAAGCATTTTCGCAAGGTGTAACCTTGGATGATGGTTACGAAACGCTTCCTGGTACTTTGAAAATTCTAAGTACCGGTAACGAATCAGGTGGAGTACTCTCCGAAATTGAGTTAACAATTATGGAGGGTAAGTTTCATCAAGTGAAACGGATGTTTCAAGCAGTAGGTAAGAAAGTTGTGTACTTAAAAAGAATTTCCATGGGGCCACTTGCTTTGGATCCGAGTCTGGCATTAGGTCAAGTGAGAGAATTGACGACTGAAGAGCTGACTGCTCTAACAAATGCCCACGAGGCTCAAAATTAGAGATTTACAAAACTACTAGTATATGGTATTTTTGGAGTAATGAAAATAAGTGTGCGGAAGAACCGCCCAAATCATCGATGCGTGTAGTGCATTTCGATGTCTGGGTGGTTTTTTATGCTTTTATTTTGGATTATGCGTGATTATTAGGTAGACATTTACAATTTTGTCATGCATACTACCGATAATGAATAGTCACATTTTTCCAAAAATAATACTCGAATATACAGAGAAAAGAGGTTTTTATGAAAAGAAGATTATCTGTTTTGGGAATCACAATGCTTTGTTTTGCATCAATTGGCTATGATGTCATGGACTCTTCTGCACAGAGTCCGATCCGTTTCAAAGACACAGCTCAGCATTGGGCGGAGCAAACCATTCAAACCGCAGTTGAAAAGAAGTACGTTGACGGCTATGAAGATGGAACATTTAAGCCTGATGCGTTCATCAGTCGCGCTGAATTTATTAAAATGGTCGTGTTGGCAACGGGGGAGAAAGTCAACCACGCCGATGGAGATGGATGGTTTCAGCCTTATGTGGATCGTTTGAAAGCGCTGGAGATTATCCCAGCCGAGTTTCCTGAGAGATACAATGAACCCCTGCAAAGATACGAGATGTCTATTTTGAGTGTGCGAAGTGTTGATAAGACATTGAAAGGCTCTTTGGTTGACTCTACGAAAATGGGATTGATTCATGGTGTAAGCAGGACTGATCTGGACGTGTATGGGACTAGCACGCGTGCGCAGGCGATTACGGTCATTGAGCGGATTCTTAGTGCTAGAAAGGGCGAGAAGCTGCCGATTGATAAGTATGCAGCTAGTGCGGCTGAGATTGCTGCTACTGGGAGTAATGTGGGGACGATGTTGGGGTTGAAGGCGAAAGAAGTAGGAACTGAGTGGCCATATGGTACTGGTGTAACTGTTAAGTTAAACCAATTAATTATTGCTGATCCATCTGATCCTGATGATCCTTATATGAGTTTGATTGATATGAACAGCTTTGATAAATCTTTAGATATATCCAAAAATGTAGTTGTACTTGCTAATTTCACAGTTACAGTAGGTGATGCAGGTGTTAACAGTGATAGGGACCTAATACCACAGCAATTATTAACTTTAATTGATCAAACCGATCAATTACTCCTTTCAGAGCAGCAACTCAAACGTTGGATTCGTTTTAACTCTCCACAAGTTCAAACAGGATTTGTAGCATACACATGTTACATAGAACATGCTAGATGGGGATTTAATTTCGATATCCTTGGTAAAAGTGTATTCATGGCAAATAATTAGGGGTGAATTACCTGAGAATTCTTGCACTTAGTATTATTCTATATTTAATTTTTCTTGAGATATTAGTTTCTTTTGCCCATCCTGCAAACGCTTATGCTGCAAGTATTAAAAAATTGTACTATAACTTTGAATTGGGTACGTTCACTGAATCACCAAATAAAGTTCAATACTCTGCATCGTCATTTAAAAGTTTTAACGAAGATATAAGTAAGTTTGTTTCAGGTACTATTACAAAAGTAACACTGAATAATAATGATTTAGATAACTCATCTACAGTTTCTTTTTCTGGAAATTCCATCGTAGTAAATTCACTAAGTGGTGAAAAAGCAATTGTTTATGGCAAATCTGAAACAAAGCCTATGCATCAAATATATAGGCAACCTGAAGGTCAAATATGGGAACACAAAGGTAGTAAAACAGTTCCAATTGAGTTTGACGGAGTTTTTGGAAGGCCCAAGTCTCCATACCCAGGTATAATTCCACAATTTGGCCGCAAAAGATATACAACAGACTCGTTTAACTACTCAACTACATTAAATAACGGCCCTGATCTTCGTTATACATACGACTCAGAACAATACTACAAAGATGGTAGCTCAAACACGAATGCAAGCGGTGACAAGGTAAAGGACTATAGTAAAGTAGGTTATGCTGTAACCACGGCGTATGAAGTTAACAGGCCTGATATTTGGTTTATTTCTTCCAATATGGCTAGCATGAATCCAAATGATCCCAATATCATTATTAACGACGGAGATAAGTTGGTACAAGATAGCATAAAAATTTATGAAGCTGAAAAGTACAGTTTGTCCTACAGTGCGATTCCTTTATCAATTGGTCAAGGCAATAATCCAGGTCAAGGAATGATTCGAACTATGATGTTACTTGACGGTAGTGTACTAATGGAACAAATATTTGATGAGCCCGATTCCGACGGATCCGGAGGACTCTCTCGAAATTACCAAATGTACGCCATAGGCCTATGGAAAGGAGAAACCTACAAATACCAAACCTACATCGAAGTCACCTACACCCCTCCAAACAAACCCGATCTAGCAGCATTATCCATTGATGCAGGCAGTTGTGTCCTCTCTGGTGCTAGTACTAACCTCAGTATCAAGTTCAAAAACTCAGGTGTTGCCATCCCGAGCGGTACTTCCTTCCAAGTGACTCTAGCCGCTGATGGCGCTGTTTTCAAGACTTTTACCTATACGGCAGGACTACCGCCCGGAGAGACGAAAAACGAGACAACTCCCTACACCTTCAACAGTGTGAAAAGCATCACACTAACCGTCGATTCCAATGACGATATCTCAGAATCAACTTCCTCGAATAATGTACTTTCTCAAATTATTAATCCACAAGCCAGCTGCACACCCACTGGGGGCAGTTACTCCGGCAAAACTTCAGCCGATAAGTCTTCTATTTCATGGAAAGAATCCAACATCATCAAGGCAGATTGGACAATACCCTCCAGTTGTACACCAGTTAGAGGGCGCTTCATTCTATCTCAGACGACTGGTGAGTATATTCAATATGGCTGGAGTACACTAAGCAGCACGTCTACGAACGATATGTCTATTTTTGCTTATGGAATGATGGGCTTCATTGGCTACCCTGGTAACGTACAAAGCGGACAAGTAGATGTTTCATACAAACTTGAGGATAGCTGTGGAGGAACTTCTTATTTTTATGAAGGGAAGTTTACAGTGGGGCCGAAACCTCCCAATAGACCGCCGCAGTTCGAAATCGGATGGTTTCCAGACAATGATTACTTCAGTCGTACACCCATATCTGAGGCAGTTCTCGGCGACAAGGTAAATGTGAGGCTGCTGCCTGAAATGGCACCTAATCATTATGATCCAGACGATGATTTTGTATCATTCGAATGGCTGTTCACGAACAGCTCAAGCGTTTGGATCAAAAGTTTCCCTTCCTTGGGTTATTTAAAAGGAGAGGATAAACTGACATGGCTAACGGCATCAACAGCCGGCGAGCACACGATTTCAGCAAAGATGTGCGACGATAAAGGGGCCTGTACGCAAAAAGAGGCCACCATCACAATCACTCGTCCTGAGCCTGATCCTTGTATGAATGTACCTAGTCGTGTCGTGCAAAATCGTCCTTTAGCCACGAACGCTATCAATGGAGCATGCAGTCGTGCAGCCAAGAACAGAACAATATCGGAGTACTTTTGGACGAATAATCTTCCAGTTTACCCCAACGTCGGTACAGAAACGGTCACTCTCGAAGTCAAAGATAACTATGGAGTACGGAGCCTACCGGAAAATAAAGCGATCAAAAACCTTCATGTTGTCGAGGATAAGCCTCCTGTTGCTTTGATTGACCTCCCGCTTTTTGCGGTTCGTGGAAACGTACCGTTCAGAGATATTTCTTTTAGCCCAGACGGAGATGTCATTGTAGAGACAGCGATTACCTATGTGTATGACAGCAATAACGATGGAATTTTTAATGATCACATGCCGCTCAATATTCCTATAACTGTTGGCGGATCTGCATTGCTCCCAGCTAACAAGGTAGGGAAATATAAATTAACGGTTAAAACAAAGGAAGACTGGGGGTTAACAGACACCAAATCATTTGTAATCGATATCAAAAATGATTCTCCCGAGGTCGCATTTACGGTTACAAGCGCCAATCCAGAACCCCCTTTGTTTCAAACGGTAAACGAGAACGAAATGCTAATGGCTTTTGGAGATCAATGGGAAGGTTCAACGTTAACAAATACAAATCTACATAAAACAAAAGATCTTGGTTTAACGTATAACCCTGTTACTAAAGGATTTACTTCTCATTATGCAAAAGCACCATACAAGGCTCCGGCCAATGGTTTGATTTTTACTAATGCGGTGGAGACCGTGGGTCTTAATGAAGGAAGCAGCTACAGCATTCCTCCTTTATATGGCACTCAATACTTAGGCAATAAAAGCGGAGTAGCTGTTCGCGGTGCTATCCCCTACACGGTACAAATGGTTGATTGGCAAGGAATACCTTATGGGCAACCTTCGACTACTCAGCTTAGTGGAGATAACGCCACGCCTACAGCTAGCAATACTGGCAATTACTTAGCATATGACGCTAAAGGGGGAAGCTATAGTTTATCCTGCAGATATTACTATGCGAATATGTCAAATGATAATGATATCTATCATTGGTGGTGTGATTATACGAGAAAGGATGCCTCCGGCCTAATTTCATGGGTTAAGAGCTTCGAGAGTTTAAGTTATTCGGTTTCTAGTTTTTTTGTTCTTCCTACCCAGCCTTACCAAGTTGCGAATGCCAGCAATATGGAAATCAATGATGACGGCACGAAAATAAAAATACCATTTTCTCTTTTTAATCCCAGTTCCTGTATAAACTGTGGTGGTGGAGATCCTTCGCTTTGGTATGACGTGGAAACGGGTCGTGAAGTGCCTGCAGCAACGATTACCAGACCAAGTTTAGGAAGTGGTGCTATCTTTGAAGACTCCGAAGTAGCAGTCTATGCTCATCAAGATTATGTGAGCACATATAGCAACGCTAATTATACAAATAGTGGCAGGAGCTCAACTTTTAGAGGAACATACACGAATTATCTGACTTCGTATAACAAACAAACGGGTCTTACCAAGCGTTTAGATGTCAGTACGGTCAATCGAGACGATAGCAGTGAATCCCGGGATGGAAGTGTAATCAGAGGAGACGGTTCGGATCGATCAACCAGCTCAATCACACAAGTGAAATGGGATGTTTCCGAGGATGGATATGTGTACATTGCAGATGGATTTAATAAGCTGATTGTCGCAGACAAATTTGCTGCTAAGATGGCAGAATATACAACAGCTAATGTACGTCCCAAGGACTATCACAGTAATGAGCAAACTTTGTACGAAGACAGACAGTTCACGATAGCAGCTTCCGGATTTGGAGCAGATGGCGAATATTACTTGCAGTTGCAGGAGCGATACCAAAAGCTTAGAAGGTATAATTTTAAATGGGAATCTTGCGGCAGCTCCAGTGTCGGCAGTTACGTATCAAGCTATGACGAAGATACAACGGGTTCGTTTAATAAATATTACTTTTACACCATTAAGGGTGAAACGGCTAGTCCTAAAGTGTACGCTTCCTCTGAGGTTGGTCAAATTCTTAAAAAAGATGCCGATATTGCTGATGCAGATTACTATTTTGACTTTATGCAAACGAGTTTGAACAATAGCTTAAAGACACCTTCGGGCTTTAGTTTTAGGGCACAAAATAACAATAATATGTACAGGCTGGAATTGACTTCGAACCGCATATCTTTCGTGAAAATAGTAAATGGGAATCGTTCCGAGCTAAGATCAAGCCCTATTAATCTAAGTACAACAGATTTTATAAACCTCAAGATTTCAGTTAGAGGGTCAAAAGTGAAGGTCAGAGCAGGGCAGCTTCCCATCTTTGAAGCATCAGATTCTACGTTCGCTTCAGGGACCTACGGAGCATTCATAGGGAGCTTTGGTTCTCATTTGCGAAACGTTTTTGTTAAAATTCCGATTGTTGATAACACGACAATAAGTGATATGGGAATTGTAGGAGAAGAAATTATCTACGGAACTACGTATAATGACCCAGAGAACGATCCGCATCTTATTGTTAAAGACAAATGGAAGTATGAGCATACGAATGCAACCAAATTTTTGGACGCAGTGGATGGACAAAGTGGGCTATCCGTCTATCATGGTCAAACTTTAATGGGCGGTCCTGTGAAAATACTGGATAAAGTTGGTTTGTATAGACTGACCTATATCGGCGCTGACGACCCGGCTCCACAAGGTTATGCTTTTCCTAACGGGACTTTTGCCAGTTACTTATCCGAGTCCGATCCCTATTCGAGAAATATTTTGATACACCGAAAACCGATAGGTAAGATAAACTGCAGCCAGGATTTGTATGGCAAGGTAACGTGCGATGATTCAATGAGCTATGACCCGGATCGATGGTTATCTTCTGCCAATTACTCTACCGAGTCAACAGGAATCAACTATGCTGCAACAAAAGGTATACTTGATCGCAGATATGAATATATCCTTCCGGATGGAACTACGGTAGCGGGACTTATCGACCGGGTTAAAGAGATGGGTCTATATACGTTCAGGGTGGCTGTAAAAGATGAATATGGCGCATGGTCTGACTGGGCAGAAGCGTATATTTGGTTAAATGTCCCTCCTGTGAATCATCCGCCATTTGTTGATATTACGAATCCTTCCAGCGGTGATTTTAGCAACCCATCAGGGGCGCCGGCATCAAATCCGCTGCTCACATGGAATGCTGTGGATTATGACGCGGATAGCTACATTGTAAAATCTGAAATCGATATTCAATATTATTTGTATGACTACTACAGTAATCCGCAGTATAGGTGGGTGAGTCAGTTTTATCCTGCTATTTCTAATAGCAGTAACCTCAAAAGTGAAGGCATTACAGTTGGCTTAAGCTATACTCTTGCATTGTCATTGCAGGAGAATCGGGTTTACAAGGCAAGGATTCGCGTTCAGGACGAGAAAGGGGCATGGTCGGAATGGTCTGAGAAATATTTCAGTAAGGGATATCCTCCATCCACTGCTCTAACTTTTCCAAATGGGACACGAGCGAATCCGACTCCGATTGCTGGCGGGCTGCTAATTCCTTCATGGAATCAAACGGATCCAGACGTACCAACGGAATATAAAAGCTTCCAATACAGAATCCTCGACGAAAATGGAGCTCAAGTTACTTACAATTATTACGGAAATACAAATAATGCAGTTCTAGGTGGCAGCTACGCTCACGGGTGCAGATATGATAGTGATTCCAGTACATGGCGTGGATGTCAGTATTATACGATGAATAATTTTTGGACCGCTCATCCCGTAGAGCAATTTGGTTTGTCGGTACTTGCAGGAATGCCTGGTCCTTATCAAGTTCAGGTTCGTGTGAATGACGGTAGATACTGGTCGGAATGGTCCAACTCAGGATGGTTCGTGCGTGTTGTTCCTGTACAATCTGCGTAGAAATACGTAATAAAAACAGGGGGTTAATTTTAACCTAACTCTATACTGATTTATCAGGGGAAGTACCTGATGTGTTAGAAAACTGGCTAACACTCCCTAATCCTCCGATATGCATTAACAGACACCTCTGTTAATGTATAAAGCTCGGTGAAGACGGCGAAAACCAGACCTGCGAAGTGGTTAAGGAAGTAGTCGGGGGGCTATAAAATGACTATGCTGAGAATGACTGTCTGGAACGACAATCTGACGAAGCTTCGAATGTACGGCTCGTAACCGAGGGGCATTCTAAAGTAAAGAAGAATGCTGCTCCCCTCAGAGGGAGTGTTACCGAAGGTAAACTATTCAGCCATGGAATACCTTCACTAATCCTACAAGGGTTTAGAGTTCTGCGTCCTCCAGTTGTGGACAAAAGAATGGTAACCGGGTCATAGAAGTCAGCTAAGGTCTTATGTAAAGCTAAAGTATAGGGAACAACAGAACCACAGCAGGAAATGTAAAGGGTAGGTGAACCCAATGTTCCTAAGTATGGAGGAAATGCCTACTGAAGCTGTGGGGCAGCAGCCCGTAGTAGTCCGAGAATGGGAAAGCCATTCACATGGCGAAGGGGCATAGTCTAAGTTTTACAAGTAACAATTCAAACCGTCAAGGAAGCCGTAGGCGCACCTGACTAAAACCAACATCCCTCCGAAAGGAGGTGTTCCGTTGGCACAAAAATTTGACTATCTAAGAACTGAATCTGAATTACGATCTTGGCAAGACGAAGTATATGCTATTTCCAAGAAGAAGTTTGAAGATGGCGAAAGACCAATATTCAAAGGACTAATGGAAAAAGTCTTGTCTGAACCCGTTATCCTTACAGCTATACACAATATCAAAGCCAACAAAGGGAGTAAAACGCCCGGAAGTGATGGATTAACCATTAGGGATGCTTTCCTTCGGAAACGATACGATGAAGTTGTAAATACGATCAGAACATCGTTATCCAATTACAAACCCGAACCGGTTAGACGAGTATGGATACCCAAGCCTGGTAAAAAAGAGCTAAGGCCACTCGGTATCCCCACCATTGCCGACAGAGTCATTCAAGAATGTGTAAGGATCGTAATTGAACCCATCCTAGAAGCACAATTCTTCAAACACTCATACGGATTTCGACCTATGAGAGACTCAAGCATGGCTTTGGAAAGAATAACTCATCTCGTTAAGCTGACCAACTACCATTGGGCAATTGAAGGGGATATTAGTAAATTCTTTGACAATGTAAATCACAGTATTCTCATTAAGAGACTGTGGCACATGGGGCTCAGAGATCGTAGATTACTAATGGTCATCAAAGCGATGCTTAAAGCTGGTGTTATGAACGAAACAAAAGAAAACCCTTTGGGTACTCCCCAAGGAGGAATCATTTCACCACTATTAGCTAACGTATATCTTGACTCCTTTGACCAATGGGTTGGCAATCAATGGGAATGCAAGCCGACGAGTTATAACTATTCGCTTCAAAACAAAAAGATTAGAGCACTTAAAAAAACTAATCTTAGGCCTGCATATCTCATTCGCTACGCCGACGACTGGGTTATCCTAACCAATACGAAGAAAAATGCTGAGGAATGGAAACGTAACATCACGGACTATCTTAAAGTCAAACTTAGACTTGAGCTTTCTGAGGAAAAGACTTTAATAACGAACATCAAGAAAAAGTACGTTAGATTCCTAGGATACGAGTATAAACTTGTCAAAACTCCGAATAGCAACGACTACGTTAAACGAACTATGCCAAACAGGGTAAAGTTGGAAAGTAAAGTTAAAAGCACCCTCTATGAGATCAAAAGGTTGAGAAAACTCACGAAAATTGAGGATGTCATTCACGGCATCAACCTAATCAACAGCAAGATCAGAGGATTGATTAACTATTACGAGCACACCACCTTGGTCAACGTAGTTCTCAGAAAGTACTCGCAAATACTTGGTTACGCAGGGATCAACTCTCTGAAAAGATTCAAGGCAAAATGGGAGCCAGCCAATAAAGTCTACAATTTGAGTTCCATTCATTCCAAGTACAGAACACGCCTTGCTACAATCAAGTACATGGATACACTGATTGGTATAACGTGCATACGATTTTGTAGTTGGAATAAAGTGTACCCTAAGATCCCCGAAGAAACGCCCTATTCCGAACGTGGTAGAGAATTATTTCAATGGCGCACGGGGAAGAAACCATTACAGGTTCGAGCAGATGAATTGCTTTCTATTCAACTATCTGAGCTTATATCTAGGGGCATGACTCGAATTAAATATAACTTCGAGTACTTCATGAATCGAGCTTACGCATTCAACCGCGACAAAGGTAGATGCAAAATTTGTGGCACTGACATTGGGGATGATTTGGAAACTCATCATATTGACCCCAAGCTCTCTATTGACCTAGTCAACAAAGTTCAAAACTTAGCGAGTACTCATAAATCGTGTCACAAGCTTATTCATGACAAGGAAGATCACTCTCACCTCAACCGTCGAACATGGAAGAAGATTCTGTTTTATAGAGAAAAATTGAATTGTTCCTTGTAACTCATAGATGGAACGCCGTATGCGATGAAAGTCGCACGTACGGTGTGAAGGAGGGGAAAAGGAGATCCTAACGTTTAGTCGAGGATTATCCTCACCTATTCCTATACTCTGAACAGACCTCCATCTGCGATAATGAAGATACCAAATGGGACGCAGGCTGCGCCGACAATTTTCTCGGAGCTTCGGCCAACGTTTCAATGGACGCAAACGGATCCTGATCCAGGTACAATCTTCAGTTATTACCAGATCCAAATTACCAATGAAGCTAATGATGTCATGGTATTGGATTCGGGGCAATTCTATCAAGGAACGGCTTCAAACCAGGGCATTTGGCAAGTTAATCGCGAGCTTCCTCCTGGTCAGATACTCCGAGTCAGAGTCAGAGTGTTCGATGGAACTACGTGGTCTGATTACTCCGAACAAACATGGTTTGTGCGTGTTGTTCCTGTACAATCTGCATAGAAATATGCAATAAAATCAGGAGGTCTTCAGACCTAACTTTGTATCGATTTAACAGGGGAAGTTCCTGTTATGTTAGAAGATTGGCTAACATTCCCTAATCCTCCGATATGCAATAGAAAACACCTTTTCTATTTGTATAAAGCTCGGTGAAGACGGTGAAAACTGGACCTGTGAAGTGGTTAAGGAAGTAATCGGGGGGCTATAAAATGACTATGTTGAGAATGACTTCCAAAAGAAGTCTGACGAACCTTTGAATGTACGGCTCGAAAGTTTGAGGCATTCTAAGTTACAGAAGAATGTCGCTCCGTTATAGGGGTGCTACCGAGGATAAACTATTAAACCATGGAATATCTTCACTAATCCTGTAAGGATTAGAGTCCTTAGTCCACCAATCATGGGCAAAAGGATGGTAACCGGGTCAAAGAAGGCAGCTAAGGTCATATGTAAAGCTGAGATACAAGGAACAACAGAACCACAGAAGGAAATGTGAAGAGCAGGGGTGCTCAATGTTCCTAGGCAAGGAGGAAATGCCTGCTGAATCTGTGGGGCAGCAGCCCGTAGTAGTCCGAGAACGTGAAAGCCGTTCACATGGCGAAGGGGCATAGTCTAAGAAATTATATTAATAAATCAATCCGTCAAGGAAGCCGTAGGCGCACCTGACTAAAACCAACACCCTTCCGAAAGGAGGTGGTCTGTTGGCACAAAAATTTGACTATCTAAAAACCGAGAGAGATTTACGTATATGGCAAGATGAAGTATATGCTATTTCCAAAGGGAAGTTTGAGCAAGGTAAAAGACCTTCCTTTAAGGGATTAATGGAAATAATTTCGTCCGAGCCTGTGATCCTAACAGCAATTCACAATATCAAAGCCAACAAGGGTAGCAAGACCCCCGGAAGCGATAGCCAATCCATCAGAGAAGCATTTCTTGAGAAAGGGTACGATGAAGTAGTCGGCCAAATACAGGAAATGATGAAAAACTACAACCCGAAACCTGTTAGAAGAGTATGGATACCTAAACCAGGAAAAAAAGAGTTAAGACCTTTAGGGATTCCAACAATCGCTGATAGAGTTATACAAGAATGTGTGAGAATTGCAATAGAGCCGATTTTAGAAGCTCAATTCTTCAAATATTCTTTTGGTTTTCGTCCGATGAGGGACTCAAAGATGGCTTTGGAAAGGATAACTAACCTAGTCAGGGAGACTGGCTACCATTGGGTCATTGAGGGTGATATAAGTAAGTTCTTCGACAAGGTAAATCACAGTGTGCTACTAAAAAAATTATGGCATATGGGATTGAAAGATCGAAGATTACTAATAATCATCAAACGAATGTTAAAAGCTGGCATCATGGATGAGATTAGCGAGAATCCAATTGGGACACCCCAAGGGAGACCTCCGAAAAAGTCAGTTATCAATGCTAATTTAACCCCAAATATATCTATTAATAGAATATAATAGAAATATAGATTCGTTATTTGGAGG
>NZ_JAGGKV010000005.1 GCF_017874035.1 Paenibacillus aceris | reverse complement strand
ACCCGTCCGCCGCTATCCCCGAAGGGACCGCTCGACTTGCATGTATTAGGCACGCCGCCAGCGTTCGTCCTGAGCCAGGATCAAACTCTCCATAAAGTTACCCAAAAAAGTGACGTTAACCTCCGAAGAGAATTCCGATTACTTTTCCGGGGCCCATATTTTAAGCTTAATTGTACTCATTGACTTGCTAGCGAGATTTTGCAATCTCATTTATAGTCGATTGCTCGACTGTGCTTACTCACTCGTTGTTCAGTTTTCAAAGATCAATTTCTTTCGTTCACCGCCGCGTTACCGAAGCAGCGAGATGTAATATATCATGGTGGCAATTTGAAAGCAAGTGTTTTTTTAAAACTTATTTTTGTTATCACCATTTAAGAAAACAACGCTTAACTTGGGTACATAAGTAACCATATACAAACTGTTTATTAATTGGTGGATTTGCAATATACCATGGATTTATGAGTAATACAACCCTTTAGTTCAAAAAGTTGAGAAACGACAATTCCCCCTCTCCTACAACGGAGAAAAGGCAACCGATCTAACGGCTACCTTTTTCTTTGTTAAGACATCTATTTCTTCTTAAGAAAATTGTATAAAGCTTCTGCTGTTTCAATTCGTAAGGCAGTAGAAGAAGGGAAGAAGCGCTCGTTTGATCTTCCTGAAAGAATGCCTAGTTCGATGGCCTTGTTAACACCATCTTTTGCCCATGTGGAAATGTCGCTTTGATCTGTATAGGTTTCAAGTTTACTCTCTATTGACGTATAGCTGCCATTCAAATACTCATATGCTCTGACTAAAAGGATAGCCATCTGTTCACGAGTAATTTCAGAATTCGGATCGAATCTCTGTTCAGTGACTCCCGAGACCAACCCGGCTTGGCTTGCTGCAGCAACATACTGGGCATACCATGCGTCTTGTTGAACATCTTCGAATTCCGAAGTTTGCATTTCCAGCTTCTTCAAGTTCAATAAACGTACCAGCAGCGTAGTAAATTGTGCTCTAGTCGTCTTCCCATTGGGACTAAACTCTTCAGAAGTAACTCCATCAATGATGTGCATCGCAAATAATACCTGTACAGCCCGTAAAGCCCAGTGAGTTTCAGGTACATCTTTAAACTTTTTATGATACTCCAGCACAGCGAAAATGCCCGGTTGGTCCGGTGTAAATTTGGCTTGTTTAGACGATAGATCAATGGTTCCACCTATATATTCCCATTTTCCGTTCGCTATATGATAACTGTAAACGCCAAGCAACGCGGGATCCTTGCCTGCAGGGTCAAACGGGAGAACAATTTCAACGCCTGATTTAAAAGCATTCGCTGGCCAAGTTTTACCCTCATCAGAGCGTAAGCTTAGTGCAAATTCAATGGCACTACTTGCTAGATTTAAACGAACAGTAGGATCTGCTACGCCCGTTTGCGTAATGGAGGACTCCGAGATAGGCTTTGCCATTATATCTAGCGTAGTTTTACTGACATCGCCATTTACTTTCTCCTTAAGTGCTTTTAGCATTTCGGGAAGAATTGTAATCTGAGCCGACTCTCCGTAAACCTCCAGAGGGAGACTCGGAATCTGCGAAATTGGCAAGGAAACTGTATCCTTTCCATGTCCAAATCCGACCGTTGCTTTGTCGCTTTGTACGTTTACTACATCCGTCTGAACCGTTGGTTGAACGCCAGATGGTCCGGATGGTCCGGATGATCCAGCTGGTCCAGCTCCAGCATCTCCTGACGGCTCCGAAGGATTTTTCAAAGTGGTCACAGACACGTCAAGTGATTCTGCACTCCAATTTCCAGCTAAATCCTTCACTTTCACATGGAACGTATACGTGCTATTTGGCAGCAAACCTTCAATTTGTTGATTATGAATATGCCCTGGAACCAAGACAGATTGCTTGTCGCCCCACTGAATTTGATATTCTGTGACCTCAACGTTATCTTCCGCGGGAGTCCAATTCAATGTCACCTTGGATGAAGTCACATCCGATGTTGTCACCTGCCCTTTATTGCCCCAAGTTGGTGCTGTAACGTCAGGTTCAGGCACCATTTGCATAGATACAAACTGAGACTTCCCCAGCGTGTCTTTTACACTTACTTTCAACTTCAAGTTAGGGATTAGCTGTAGAATCTCTATTCGATCATCTTTGCTAATCACATTTTGGGCAGACTTATCCAGTTCAATTTCAATGAATCCATTGTTCTCCAAAGTCGGATCAGCAACCGCTATCTCGTAAATTCCCGTCGATTTATTCGCTTTCATCATTACGGATGCTTTGCTGTTTGAGGTCAAGCCGTCAACTGTCGTGACTTTATCTCTCCAGAAATTGAAGCCTGCCATTCCCAGCTTATTTTCACGAACAGCTTGAACATCCTCTGAATTAGCCAAAACGGTGTAATCTGGAGACGAAGCGTACACAGCGGTTTCGGCCTTGCTTGCATTAGGCAGGATGGCATATTGATAGGAATCGTTGCTTGGATTAGAACCATGATCCATCCACATAGTCAGAAAATTGTTCTTTAAAAGTTCCGAAGGCACTGTTGCAGATGGAGGATTACTAAGGTTCGTATCCGACAATCTGCCCTCTTGTTGAGCACGCATAAGTTTAAGCGGTTGCGTACCAGGAAATACATAGCCTATACTTGCTCCAGCCACATTTCCTTGCAAATGAACCCATTCAGGATGTTCCAGGATTTCCTCCCCAAAAAATCCACTCTTCAACTCACCGTTAACATAAAGCTCGTTCGTGTTATTATCTGTAAGCTTGCGCTGTTCTACGATTGTCTCTACATTCCTATTATCTGTACTTGTAATATCAGATCCTAATGCAACAATTTCATTATCAAATGTAAACCACGACTTATTCGCTTTCAGTTTTGTGCCGTTCTGGATTAAATTCATCCCTGTAACACCATACTTACCTAATACTGCGCCACCTGCCCAGGAGTTCGCTGGAGGCATTTCACCATCTCCATATTGGTACTGATCTGAAGTTCTTGGTCTAAAAACGACAGTCGTACCCGGTAAGCGATACCAATTAATTGTTGCCCAGTAGTTATCCGTGTATTGGGATAAATCGTTATTGTACAGGTAGGTCATGCCATCACCGGTATACCAACCTTTCGCATTCTCACCATTCGTCAACTCGTAGGTAGCAATTCTCTTGGAACTCTTACTAACCCCAAATAGATAGCCGTCGCCTACGTGTACGCTGCGAGCCATCGCGTTCAGTTCAAAGTGGGCCGGAAGTTCTTCTATAGGTTGAATAGCCGGGTCTTCGATCCACCCTTTAATCGTGTCGGACAAATCCAGAGGAAGTTGATAATAAGTCAGCCCTCTTTCCAAAAGAAACTGAAAGTGATATTTAATAAAGCTTTTTAAATAGGCCGCCTTCTCTTCGGAAGCTGTTTGGGCTATACGTGACATACCAATTAAAATATTTTTTGCCGAACCATAGGAATCCAAGGTTTCCCTTACAATCGCACGTCCACGAGTCATATCGAGTATCTGTCCTTTGTACATGACCGGAGCATAGCCTTCTTCGATCCATCGATATACATGCTCTACCTCAGGAACATTGGGCTGCCAAGTGCTTCCATTCAATAGCAGCAGTAAATTTCCCATCCCATTAATAAGAACTTCACCATAACTACCTGTATAAGGAACCGTACCGTGCTGAATAAAAGATCCATCTTCATAGAAACCATCGCCCGTTGTCACATAATCAAAAAGTGGTGTCAGCCCGTCACGCGCATGAATAAGACGATCATAGTTTTTCTCAACGAGACCCATTCTCGTTTGAATCAGCATAATATCTGAACGGTTGGCCCCCTGCTGTGTAAAAGAAGGTAAAGTAATATCTCCAATGTAATGATCAATGCTTGCCGTGTTTCTTAAAATCTGTTCTGGCGTCAAATCGTCATACATGAGGATGAGAATATCCGCCAAGCGAGTTGGCGTGCCGATATCCCAGTTCCACCAATTTCCGAATTCAACTCCCGTACTCGTGTATAAATGATCTAGCATCCATTCCATGGCTTGAACAATATCTCTCTTTAACTCTGGGTTGTTATATAGAGGAGTTCCCTTCGTTGCGAAGGACTGTGCCATCGCTTTCAAACGTGTATAGTGATCCGTAACAAATGTTGAGTCAGAAGTGGAAGGCGCCAAATCTGCCCATAGCGTATTACGGGCGCCATCTAGTTGCATGCTATCCCAATACATTTGTGCTTTCGCTGCATTGTTATTGATTATTGCTTTTACTTCCATGTTATCAACGTCCAAAGAATCTTTACCGGTTATTGTTTCCTTCCAGCGAATTCTGATTTTATCGTATTCTTGCGGATCTTTCAGCTGGGGAGCTTTAACCTCAATCGTCGAAGTTGCTTGCTCGCCATTTGACGATCTAGCCGTTATTGTTGCTGTGCCTACTGTCAAAGCCTTCAAGTTCCCATTCCCGTCTACACGAATTACACTTGGATTACTGGATTGCCAAGTCAACAACTTTTCGGTAGCGTTAGCTGGCTCTACAACGGTTTCCAATTGTAAAGTATCATACTTCGTCATTTGTAAAGGCGCATTCATGAAACTTACCTTTGTTAGTGGAATGAACGGAGTTACTGTAACCTTAGTTTTGCTTGTTATTGCTCCGTTTAATTCGGATGTAGCTGTAATCGACGTATTTCCTTCCGTAATTCCTGTTACTACTCCATTCATATCAACTGTAGCGATATTCGTATCAGATGAACGCCAGTTTAGCTTTTTATTCGTTGCATTCTCAGGTTGGAATACGACCTGTAACGAATGCGTTTCCCCCTCTACCAAGGAAGCCTGATCCGGTAAGCTGATGTTTTCCAAAGCAACTGGTTTGGTAATCGTTATCGGGATTGTTTTCGAGTATGCTCCGCCGTAAGTGCTAACAGTAACCGTCGTGCTGCCTTCCTTCACTGCACGAATCATGCCGTAGGTGACAGTTGCAACGGTTGGGTCGGCACTGCTCCAAAGCAAGCGTTGATCTGACGCATCTGCCGGTACTGTAGATGCTGTAATGGACCTACTTATCGTCTCTGACAATTCAAGCGCTTCAAGCGAGGTATTTATACCTGTCACGGGTACATAATCAGAAAGTTTTAAATCGTCCACATACCACTCACCCTGAATCCCACTGCCAAAATATTGATACATATAGATATGCCTTATATTTAACCAGGTTGCTGGAAGGGATGATTCCCCTAAATATTGATCATTTACAAAGTAGATTACCTTCCTGGCAGAGTTGTCAACGAACAGTTTCAACCGGTACCAGGAATTAGCCTCGTAATTGGCCAACACCTTATTATTCGCATCCCTTACTTTACCCGTGTTATCGAATGAAATCACCGAAATATTCGTCGTTGCCGTGGCGGGGACCGGCGCGTTTAAGCTCCTGAATTGAATGTCCCTGCGATGCTGCGTACTATTCATATACACGGAAGCTTCGAACACGAGATTCCCAGAAATTCCGGTATTTCCTGTTACGGATCCACCCAAATTGTTTCTTCCAGTATTTATGTTTGTTGTATTTGAAACTATCTTGAGACTGTAATCATTACGCAAAGGGGCTTTTTCCATCATGACATAATCAGTATTTACAGCAGAAGTATAGATCCCCCATGCGCCCCCAACAGTTCCGGTATATGTTGACGGATTGTAGAGCTTCGTATTTTTGGCAGTAGCACTTTCATCATAATTCACACTGACGTGCACGGTTGCAGCAGCTTTTCCAACTGGAAGCACGCCGATTCCCGGATTTATCCCAAATGAGACGAATACCGCAAGAACCATTGTACTAGCTAATAATTTCTTTATCGAAAGTCTCATACGAATCCCCCAATTCCCCTACATACCCTTTCTGTAAAACAAACTCCCGTGGCATCGCGTCTTTACCTTCCATTTCTATCACTGTATGATCAGCCCTATGTTCTGCGATTCGGCAACCAAAGCAGTCTTCTTTCAGGATCCAATTTCCTTTCATGGTAATGCGCATCGTATGCTGAACGCTTTCAGCATGGACCCACTTCCGTGAATAAAGACTGACTTCTACTTGGTTGCCATCCTCATCATACTGGTCTGATTCGATACCTTCGTATAATCGTAAATCAGGATCGACAGCGCTTACGGTCAATTCATTGCTTGCCTCGCGGATCATGATCATCGCAGGTGTATCGACATCTGCGATCCAGCCCGTGTCGACGGTTGCATTTGCCTCGAACAACGCATAGGCGGTCGTTTGGTTAACATGATCCTTCACGATGTGTGCGCTGCGATCTTTGCGGAGTACGGTGTATGCTGCCGTTTCCAGGCTTTTCATGTTCTCGCAAAATGCTTCGATACCAGCGCAGTCTGTTTTCACAAGGATCGTATATTCATAACTCCCTTGTTTAGGCGCGCAGCCATGCCCCAGTATGGCTGTAGCAAAATCGCCCTGCGTATCCGCATCCGTAGCTTGATGCTTTGAACGCTGAACGCTCCTGGTTACCGACAGCATTTGTCCTGCCGGGATATAATAGCCATTCTCCTTATGATCCAGAAGCCATATGGGCTCTTCCAATACACGCTGATACGAGTAAGGAAACTCGCAAATAGGGCTGTTGTCATTCACCCAGATTGGACTTCCCAGATCAGCGAGATGATTCTGAAACAGCGTCGTTTCGGTTGGATAGACCGAGTTCGTATTCTCAATATCCGAACCAAGACAAATGATTCGATGATCAAAAAAGAACACGGATTTGCGTGCACGGTGGCTTCCTTCATACTTCGGATGCTCGTGCAGCTTCATCGCGAACATACCGTTCCGCCCTTCCAAATTCAATCCTCCGGCATATGTTTCATCCGAAAGCAGCATCTCTTCGAAGCCGCTAAACGTATCCACGTTCCGAACATTTGAGCGCAGATCGGCTATCGGTTTATGTACGGTCGTTGTCCCTGGCCAGCGGTTCCAATCCCAGCCGTCGTGATGATAACCGCTGGCCGCATTATTTATGGGCTCACCTTGGCTCATGATTTGCAAATGGCCATGCGAAATGTACCGACCATATAGGTTGGCGCTTACATACGTTTCGTTCGCCCACAAATACCGGTTGTGCCCTCTTGCGCCTGCAAGCCAAGAGTCTCGGCGATGAATCGCCAGCGCTGCAAAATTCATCGTCCAATGTCCGTTTGGATCCGCTTCCGGTGCAATGCGCATAGCCAAAAACCGCTCCGCAGCCTCGGATTTCTCCCCGTGAGGGAGCAGCCGTAAATAGGTGGCCGCCACCTCTTCGTCAACCGGTTTCGATCCGTCTGGGGTACCCGATAACGCCATATATTTGTAGGGTTCTACTTCCAATGCTCCCTTCCCCGTAGGATGGCGCGCCGAAAGACTAAGAAGCCATTCGTATTTATTCGAATATAATCGCAAAGCTAGCAGCGCTTTACGGACAGACTCGTGTGCTCGTTCATCAATCCGGTAAACCGTACCGCTTATCAGATATATAACCGGCGTAACTCCGAGGAAGCCGCCTACGGCATACGCTGGGTAGTGGTTAACATGATGGTAGGCAGAACCATCTGATTTGTATGCGGACCTCAAGCCTGGTGCAGGTAAAAGAGAATGGCTGAGCCATTCTCTGAACGATGACAGTTCACGCACTTTCTTTGGCGTATCGTGCAAGATCAGTAGACTTGCCAGAATACCATGCAGCGTCGTGTTGAATATATCGATATTTCCTTCAATTTCATGAAACGGTGTATGAATTCGTCCGGCGCCGCTGAACCAATACATCGTTTTCTGTGTTCGTTGAAGTCGCCCGGCTTGTTCCAGCTCATCTCGCATCAAAAAAACAGCCGGATAATAATGACGGAAATTGTAACCGAAATGATGAACAGTCCCTTGAGAGCTGCCATACGTCCACCCTTGATCGTCCATATGATCCAGTAAATCAATAAACATGACTTGCAGATCCTGCTTCCAACTTGAAATTCCCGTGGAACGATAATTGACGGCAATTTCCAGCATGAAATCCGTATAATCAGATAGCTGTATACTGTTAGCCCGCTCCTTCAATCGTTCTTTGTCCGATTGTGGAAAATGGTCGAAGAAAGGAAGATCGATGGGCCGTCCTGAGATCCTATCCCCCTTTCGAGTGATTTCGAATGTGGAAAAAATCCCCTTAATTCGAATCATGTCTTCATGGGTGACTAATCGTCCTTTTAAGAACAACTTCTCGAAACGCTCATTGATAACCGCATGCGCCCATAGCTGCTCGGGTGACACAACTTCAGGCACCGAACGCCTCCGCTCCAGCTCCTCAAAAACATACAAGCTTAGCCAATGTGCGTTAGCTTTGTTATCTGCCTCCAGATTAACGAACGGCACTTGCTTATCCCGTGTATGAAAACGCGGATCGATTGATGTGTTCAGCATGAGCTGATTTATGTACAAATTCCCCGTGCCGATTGTCTTCGGTGCGCGAATGATCAGGATGTTCATATCGGGATGCGGCTCCCCTTGCATGTCTCGCTCATAAGCAACCCAAGCAGTACGCCATCCGCGAAAATTGAGGTGGAACTCAAACTGGCAATCCACCTCATCGCTCCGTCCAAATTGAAAGGTAAGCACATCCAGCAATGGTTCTGAGTTATAAATCCATACAACGAACGAATCGCGTGCCTGACTAATTGAACCCTCTTGAAAAGGGCGATAAAGAATGGGGTGATTCACTTTCAAGTAGGAGTCTATGGTATATTCCCATTGCAGACTATGAGTACCATATTTGCAATACTCGTCGCTAATAGATAATTGTGAGCAGTTATCACATGAGAACTGCGGCGGGATTTCATTTTCAAAAGAAAATATGTTCATGCTTACTCTCCCTGATAGCGATCATACACCGCTTGATAAATCTTCATCATTTTATCAAGACCCATTTCGTTCAACTTCTTCACGTAGTCGTCCCATTCTTTCTCAATGCCACCTGACATCATCCATTTTGCATACATTTTACTAACGTATGAATCCACATCCGTCAAATAACGTGAAATTTGATCGTTTTCTTCCGAGGTGAAATAGGCTTTCGGAAATGCATCATTGACAAGAAACGGGCCGTAAACGTTGTCAATGTCGATCTTGGACCGTTTACCTGTAGGTGTAGTTACGACCATATCACCTGCGGTCTTCGTGGTAGCCCAAACGGAATAAGCCGTAGGAGGTACTTGTTTGAAATCGTCCTCATTAGCCCCTTGCGGAAGTAGTACGGATTCATACTTTCCATCTGAGCGTTCTTTCAGGCTCTGGCCGCCAATCACGCCTTTGCTAAGCTGCATGGAATTTTTCGGATCATACATGTTATCAATCCAACGAATTGTTGCTTCTGGATGCTTGTTAACATTGGTGATTGCGAACGAACCTCTCAGCAGAATTCCCGCTGGATACTCAGCCCACACTTGCTTCTGTCCTTTCGATCCTTTCAATGGCGGAAGCGAAACGTAGTCCTGATTAGCCGGATTCCAATCAAAAGCGACGCCTACAATCCCTTTGGCTGTTTTGGCATTGAACACCTTGGCGTCTTGCGTGAAGCTTTCCTGGTCGATTAAGCCCTCGGAAATAAGCTTGTTAACATATTGAATGGCTTCCTTGTATTCCGGCTGAACAGCCGTATAAATTACTTTGTTATTCTCAACGGACAGATGATTGTTTCCCGCTTTATGAACATCACGATCAACTCGACCAAAAGCGCCGAACAAGGAGTTCACATCGTTATTCCAATTTTGTAGAAATGACATCGGTATCTGATCCTTCTTATTGTTGCCACCAAGATCATTTTCCTTGAACGCCTTCAACGTTTTGTACAATTCGTCGGTAGTCGTCGGCATAGGAAGTTTCAGCTCATCTAACCACTTTTTGTTAATGAACATCGTTGATTTCGTTCTTGAATACGTTTCATCGATTGTCGGTAGGGAATAAATATGTCCGTCCGGAGCCGTCAGCTGTTTTTTGTAGACTGGATTATCCTGTAGCAGCTTCTTTACGTTCGGCGCATATTGATCGATGTATCCTTCCAGCGGAATGAGAATCCCCTGCGAACCGTATTTAACAATATCGGTGTCTTCGCTCAAAATACCATGCGCGTAGAAGGCGTCAGGCAGCTCACCGCCGGCAAATAACAGGTTTTTCTTTTCCTGCCAACTGCTTCCCGGTGTCAAGCTCCAATTGATATGGATGTTCGTTTTCGTTTCTACATCCTGAAAAAACTTATAATCGTTCAAATCTTTACCTGACGGCGGTTTGAAAGCCGCAATGTTTAATGTCAGCTTCTCTTTAACAATCGGAAAGTCGGTTACGTTCAAATTGCTCGGCACTTGTGCCGAAGCCTGTTTGTTGTCAACTGTTCCTGCTTGCTTATCTCCACAACCTGCAAGTCCGACTGCAATTGTAAGTGTTAGTGCAATTGTACATAATTGCGATTTATTATTCATATGCCAGCACCTGTCCTCTCGAATAGATCATATCTTCATGCATGATACCCGCGACTACCCTTTTAATGAGCCGACTAACGCACCTTTAACAAAGTATCTCTGAAGAAAAGGGTACAAAATAAGCATGGGTAGACTGGAGACAATGATAATTGCGTATTTCATCAGCTCAAGCTTTTTCTGCTGCTCTTGTGAGCCATCCAGTAAATTTTGCAAATCAGAGCCTTCATTCATGATCAGGATGTTCCGCAAAATAATTTGTAGAGGCTGCATCCCGTTACTTTTCAAATAAATCAACGCCTGAAAATAGGAATTCCAATGCCCTACTGCATAAAACAGTACCATCACCGCCACAATCGGCAGCGCCAAAGGAATGGCGATTTTAACAAAAAACTTCAAATTCGAGCAGCCATCGATCATGGCCGATTCGAGCACCTCACCCGGAACGTTTGATTGAAAAAATGTACGAACGATGATGACATTAAACACGGAAACAGCATTCGGAAGGATCATCGCCCATGTCGTATTCAGCATACCGAGGTCTTTAACCAGCAGGTAGGTTGGAATAAGCCCGCCGCCAAAAAACATGGTAAATACAAGCAGGAACATGAATACATTCCTTCCGACCAAATCCGTTCTGGAAAGCGCGTAGCCGGCCATAACCGTCAGAACAACATTAATCGTCGTTCCGGTAACCGTATACCATAACGAATTTTTAAAACCGATCCAAATGGTCGCATCGGAAAACAACCTTTTGTAGCCATCCCATGTCACTTGTTCAGGCAAAAACAACAGCTTCCCGGAGTAAACCAAGTCAGGATTCGTCACGGAAGCGGTTACAACAAAATAAAGTGGGTATAGAACAAGTAGGAGCAGGATCACAATCAACGAATAATTGAGTACGTCGAACATAACATCCGCCCTATTCTTAGCCAGCTTCATAGATTCCCCCTCCTCCCTTTACCATAAGCTCGTTTGTTTTAATGATTTAGCTATTTTGTTTACACTGATTAATAAAATAAAGTTGATAATGGTGTTAAACAAACCGATCGCAGATGCATAGCTGTACTGGGCTTGCACAAGTCCCGATTTATAAACGTATGTCTGGATCGTCTCTGACGAATCGATATTCAGTTGATTTTGCATCAAATAGACTTTCTCGAAACCAACACTCATCATATGCCCCATGTTCATAATCAACATGATGATAACTGTCGGCATGATCGCTGGGATATCGATGTAGAACACGCGCTGCAATTTCGTCGCTCCGTCGACGACCGCTGCCTCGTGGAATTCAGGATTGACGGATGTCAGAGCAGCAAGGTAGATAATCGTTCCCCAGCCCATATTTTGCCAAATCCCGGAGAAGACAAACACGGTTTTGAACCAATCGGCACTACCCATAAAAAATATGGGCTCGATGTTGAATACACCTAGCAGGTTGTTCACTGCGCCTGTTTTGGGAGACAGAAGCAAATAGACAATTCCGGCTACAACAACTGTGGAGATGAAATGCGGAGCGTATGTAACCGTTTGCACAAAACGTTTAAAACGCTCGCTTGTTAGCTGGTTAATCATTAACGCCAGAATGATCGGAGCAGGGAACGCCACCAGAAGTTCATAGATACTGATACCAAGCGTATTTCTAATAATCGTTCCCAGTTGATACGATTGAAAGAATCGTTCAAAATGATCGAAGCCAACCCATGGACTGCCGACGATCCCTTTTACCGGATTGAAATTTTTAAATGCAATCTGCAAGCCATACATCGGTATATAATGAAAAATAATAAAATAGGCAAGCGTTGGCAGAAGAAGAAGGTACAAATCGTAATTACGCGCAATTTTTTTGATCGTTTTGGACAGCTCGATTTTAGACGTTTGCTGGTTGTTACGCTTGTTTGTCATTTTGACATTCACCACATTCGACTTCAATGACATTTTTATTTTCACCTCCACTGTATCTTTATGGATGCAACTCCTATGAAGGCAATTGCATGTATAATTGATATTTAAACATCACCGCTGCATCCGGTATATAAGTGAGATCGCCAATCGCAGTATGCGATATTTATTATCTGCCCCTTTTCAACCGGATATGTTGAATTTGAACCGCACATATGCGATTTTCAACCCAAATATTCAAATCAAAAGCAATAGCTTATTTACTTAAACTGTTTTCGGTACTCGCCAGGTGTTAAGCCGACTTGCAGTTTGAACTTACGTATAAAGCTAGACACATCATAGTAGCCTATCTGTTGTACAATTTCCTTAACAGAACTGTTATTGTTTCGAAGCAAGCGTTTTGCCTGTTCGATTCGCACCTCATTCAAATATTCCATGACGGTTCTGCCTGTCTGTTCTTTGTAATAACGGCTCAAATAAGATAAGGAAAGAGAGAAGTGCTCGGCAATCTTTTGTACGGAGAAATCATATTCGCTGTAGGACTGTAAAATAAATTGGTTTATTTGGTCGATTGTTACGGCAGTGGAAACAGGCTTTGGCACCTCAAGGGAAAGACATAACGTTGTGCAGGCGGTTGTGAGCAAATCGGCAATTTCATCCAACGTTGTATAGTCGATCAAAGTTAAGACGTCCGGCAAGTTACCGCTTGAGCTCCCGGGACTTCTATTTTCCATGAACGTGATAAATTTACCAATCATGTCATAACAAAGCTCTTTTGCGATGAACAAGGTCATTCCGCTTCGTTTCATTTTCATGGCGATTTGATGGACACCCATAGTAATTCGCGTTGCATCGCCATACTGCAGCACGATTTCCAATTCTTCCAGAACACGTCTGGGGTTTAAGAAATCTGTATGATCATGCGCCATTAGGTCACTGAAGAAGATCACTCGCTGATTGCCTTTGATCATCTTGTAATCAATCGCCGTGGATGCTTCCAAATATGAACGACCTACTTGCGACAGTTCCGTATAACAATTGCCAATCCCCATCGTAATCGGCATGACAAAAGTCGTACTCAAATGAACATGCAAAGTGTTCAACCACAGCTTCCTATCCTCTGAAGTGCCTCTACAGGACATAATAAAAATCGTTCTTCTTTCTTCTAAGCTGAACTTAACATGCCCCCTAGCCTCTTCTCCGAACTGCCGCTCCACTTCCATAATCAACTTTTCCTTATTGGACACTTGGGAAACAGGGACCTCTAGGATCATGACGGTGAGATGTGGAAAAGGGAAAGTAACGCCAACCTCCTCGCCCCGTTCATTTACTTCATCCAGTGTTTGAAATTCTCCCCTCAGTAAGCTGCCGAGCAGATGGTCTCTTATCGCTGAACGATTCTCTTCCAACTTGCGGCCCAAGATGCGGTTAGAATCGGCAATATCGTGAATAACGCTGCCAATCGCTTCGAATTCGTTTGATTTGCGGATCGATTGACCTCGAATTGTTTCTACGAGAGCAGCCAGCTTTTTAACCGGATTGTAATTAAGTACCATAACAACGTAAACGACTCCACAGCCAATGATCAAAATGATCAGCAAGTAACTAATCCACTTCAAGATGGCTTGCTTAACTGGCGCAACGACAGAAGAGTGGGAAAGCATTGTTACATAGGTCAGACCGCTTTGGGCTGACTTCTGAGCCGAAACCACAAACTTTTTATGCTGAAACTCCTGAATATGTAATTGGTTGTCCCCATGCACGATTTGCTTGTAAAAGTCGACGGATTTCAAATAATCCTCTTGCTGATAGGCGAATATTACCCTGCCTTTTTGATCGAAAACGATCGCGTTACCGCTGGGCAGCAGCAGATCTGGATTAAGACCTTTAAGCCATGCCTCCTCCTTCAGCTCAAACACGACCGTACCATACGGTTTTTGGTTCTTGAACGGAATCGGCACGATATAAGTAATCAAACGTTGTGTGGGTAACCCCTCTATCCAAACGTCCTCTGCCGGCCGAAGCATGGTGGTGTTCACATTGTTCAAATCTTCATCGAATTGTTCCTCGGTCCAATTGGTAAAGCGGTAAAATTTACTTGCATAGTCTTTGACCTTATAGGTACTTAACGAAGAATATAACTGTTCAGATCCGCGAATATGGAGAACAATTTCACGAATACTGTCATCTGCAACCTTGCTTTCCAATATCTTTTTTCCTTGATACATACTAAACATGTCATGTGTCAGCACATAAGGTGACAACTCTGGGGATTCCGTAATCTGAATGGCAATTTTATTCATTAGAATTAGTTTGTTATCTACCTCGATCTGGAGGTTATTCAAAAGCGACTGATTGTTTCTTTCAACTTCGTCCCCCACAATGGTTGATAATTGATAATAGCCGGTAATTCCCAAAAAAAGCATAGGTAAAAAGAGCAGCAGCATATAAGAAAGCAAATATCTATAAAAGACCGTCATAACCCTTTGTCGGTTTACCGTAGCATTCATCATTTACGTTCATCCTTTGGGCTGAGATATGAACTTTTTGAGGGACGATTTCTAACTGGCAGTAAAAATAAGAGCGCACATATCCATACTCTGCGCGCTCTTATATATGCTTGCTTGCAAAATCTTCAAAAGCTTTACGCCAGATCAAACCTATCCTCCGTGCGATCTAGCCAGCTTTGCAGCTCCTCCTCCAAAGAAATCAGAAGCTTCGTCTGCGGCCGCTCTTGCATCACTACGGGATTGAGCTGATACGGGTCCTTCTCATGATCATAGAATAAGCGCTGCACTGCTGCGCCGGGCGTGTATCCTTTATGAACAACATAGGTATACAGGCTTGTGCGGATGCCACGCCAGCCATATTGTCGATTATCCAAGCCAGCAGCGGCAAATTGCTCAATCGCATCCTTTCTGCCGGGGAAAGCGGAAATAAAAGCTGAGGAAATGTCGGTACGACCCGTTCCGAGAATATCACGAGTTAGGTCGAATCCTTCTACAGCCGCAGGAACGGTGACGCCGGCAAGGCCAAGCAGCGTAGGCATAATATCCACACTGTTAAAAAGCAAATTCGTGCTGCCTTGCCCAATCGTGCCTCTCCAACTCATTAGACAAGGAATGGCAATGGATTCCTCATGCCAGGAATGCTTCGCCATTAAACCGTGCGAGCCCATGAGCTCACCATGATCCGATGAGAGCACGATCAACGTGTTTTCCGCAATCCCGAGCTCCTCAACTTCCCGCCAAATCCGGCCGAATTGTTCATCCATGCCGGAAACCGCCGCAAAGTAATCACGGGTGTACCGATTCAGCGCCTCATCCCCGCTTTCAAAGGGCTCCCCCGTATGCGCAGCAAGCTGCTCCGAGCTCACATTCGGACGCAAGCTCAACTTCCCTTCACTATAGATTTCCTTGTAGCGTTCTGGCACAAGTTCAAAGGGGCTATGAGGCGGATTCCAAGAGACAAATAATGCAAACGGTCCATTGTCCTTCTCTGTTTCTTTTGCTTTTGACCGAATAAAGTCTAACGCAACATCCGTTTCATGCTCCAATGACCACTGGTCGACTTGAATCATCTCCGGCGTGTCTTTCCAATAATGCGGCTTCAGATGATGATCGTACGCACCGTAAGAATACCAGAAATCAAAGCCGTGCCGTTTCGGCCCCGGCGGTGTATATGCATCCCAATCACGCGCTCCGGACTCAGGCTCCTGACACCGATTTTGCTCGGGTAAATCGAGATGCCATTTGCCGATATAACCAGTTTGGTACCCCGCCGCCTTCAGCGCATCCCCAATACAAACCTCGTCCTCGCTTAGCATGACATCCGCTCCGATCTTGCAGTTCGTATAGACACCGGTCGATTGCGGATACCTGCCTGTCATGAGCGCAGCCCGGTGCGGAGAGCAAAGCGGCGTACAAGAGAGCGCATGGTTAAACACTAGGTTCTCCTGCGCGAATCGGTCGATATTTGGCGTGATGACAGGATCTTCCCCCATAAAACCGGCAGCCTGCTTCCGCCATTGATCTGCAAAAATATAAATGATATTTGGCTTCATGATAGACTCACCCTTTAACCGCTCCTGCGGAAATCCCTTCGACGAAATGGTCTTGGGCCATAAAGTAAATTAAAATGGTTGGAATAATGGCACAAACCGCTGCTGCCATTAACGGGCCGTACTCCGTGGCATGTTCTGATTGGAAATGCTGCATACCGAGCTGGAGGGTAAATAAGTTATCCGAATTCAAGTAGATTAAAGGACCAAGGAAATCGTTCCATGCGTGCATGAATGTAAAGATCGTCAAGCTGGCAATCGCAGGCCGAATGAGCGGCAGGATGATCCGAGCATAAATGCCAAACTCGCTCAAGCCGTCGATTCTGGCAGCTTCCGAGAGCTCCTCTGGAATGGACATAAAAAATTGTCTGAACAAGAACACGCCAAATGGACTAAAAGCCCCAAGTAAAATCAACGCCCAATGCGAATCGATTAACCCGATTTTCTTGATTAACATAAACTGTGGAATCATCATGACTTGATAAGGCACCATCATCGTTGCCACATACATGAAGAACAGTTTATCCCGCTCCGGAAATTTCACTTTGGCAAACGCATAAGCAGCAGTGGAGCATGTAATAATTTGCAGCAGCGTAGTAAACAAAGCGATTTTGATCGTATTCAAGTAATAGGTAAAAAAAGGAAGTTGTGTCCATACCTTGCTATAATTTGACCAGTAAAAGTGACTCGGTATCCACTGAATGGGGAAGCCAAAAATTTCCGCCTCCGACTTCACTGATGCGGAAAGCATCCAGAGGAAAGGAACAACCATAGACAAGGCGACAACGGTCACGACTGCATATAAAACCGTTTTTCTAATCCATGCGCCAAGTGGAGTTCGCCTCGGTAACGTCACCATCGTCTGTCTTGACTCTATTCGTATATTCATGTTGGCTTCTCCCTTCTCTACCCGTTAACCTCGTTAGGAGTAGTTCACCCAACGTTTTTGCCCTCTAAATTGAATCAACGTAATGACTAGAATAATCGCGAACAGCACGTAAGCCATGGCAGAGGCATAGCCATATTCAAAGCGCTGGAAGGCCGTATAATAAATGTCGTAAACCAGCATGTGCGTTGAACGGCCAGGTCCACCTTTGGTCAAGACATAGACCAGATCGAATACTTTGAACGAATTGATAATGCCCATAATAATCGTAAAGAAAATGACCGGCGATAGCATCGGCAGTGTTATATTGCGGAACTGTGAGACTTTGCCTGCGCCGTCAATTTCCGCTGCTTCATAGAGATCCTTTGGAATTCCCTGCAGGCCCGCTAAATAAAGCACCATATAGTAACCGATCGAATGCCAAATACTGACGATAATGACTGAAAGGAGCGCCCAGTGTGTCGATGCAAGCCAAGTTGGCGGATTGTCGATCCCAAGGCTTCTGAGGAAGCCGTTAATCGGCCCCATGGTCGGGTTATAAAGCAGCTGCCACACGACGGCTACGGCAATGGTTGCCGTAATATGCGGCAGGAAAATCGCCGTTCGAAATATTTTAACGCCTCTCAATCCTTTATTGAGGGCGACTGCTGCCAAAATCGCAAGAATCAGCGTCACCGGTACGGAAACGGCTGTCATAAGTAAACTATTGAGCAGGGAGATACGGAACGTTTCATCGCTCCATAAACGCGTATAATTCGATAATCCCGCAAATTCAATTTCACCAAACCCGTTCCAGTCCGTAAAGCTCATGAGGAAGGAAGCACACACCGGTAAGCAAATAAAAATCAAAAATCCAAGTATATTGGGAAGCAGAAATGTATACCCTGTCAATCGATTACGCCGTAATGCTTTGCTCGAACCCTTCATATGCTTCACCCCTATCGAAGCAGTCGAGCTTCACTACATTGAGCGAAGCCCGGCCGTTTCTGTTCTGTCACTTACTTTTTGCCTGCTTTGTAATCTTTGGCATATTTATCGGCCCATTCGGATGCAACGCGTTGGCCGATCTTTTGAATCGCTTGATCAACGGTCTGAGCGCCAGTTAAAGCCATTTCGCCTTCTTGCTTATAGACGCTGTTCACCAAAATGTTTTTCACGCCTGGCAGCAGCGGATATTCCGGATATTCTTTTTGTTCCACGAAATAATGGATGTTTTTAGGCTTCAAGCTGCCGTCGCCAATATACGTCTTACGGATTTCATCATTGATGTAACCAGTGAGAAAGCCTTTCGCCGCAAACTGCTTCGCACCTTTCACGCCAGTCATGAATTGAACCACTTTGAACGCTTCTTCTTTGTGCTTAGAGTTCTTGTTCACCATCAAGGACACCGGAGTAGCCAAACTAGTATTGGCTGCTACGCCATCCGGATGCGGAACTGGAACAACGTCCCAATCAAAGCTGATTTTCTTCTCTGCTTCTGCTTGTCTAAGCTGTGCCACATGCCAATCCCCGATCAGATTCATCGCCACATTGCCCTTCTGGAAAGCGGCGTTGTAATGTGCATTTGTCGTAATTTGCTCTGACCAACCCATGATCGAACCGTCTTTTTCCATATCCATCCGGAATTGAAGGCCTTTCTTGAACGCCGTTAGGTCTTTATCGATGATCGAAGCGCCGGTTTGAACGCCTTGCATGTACCACGTTTGTGCCCATGGATGCAAGAATGCACCGTAAGTTTTGTTGGCGCCTTCGCCTTTCGTCATCTTCTTCGCCAGTTCACGGAAATCGTCCCATGTCATATCCGCTTTCGGATAGGCAACGCCGGCTTGATCGAACAACGTTTTGTTGTAGAACAGCATCCAGTTGGATTTCCGGTATGGAAGTCCGAAAACTTTATCATTAACTTTTAACGCATCATACAACGGGCCATACCCAGAAACATCCACGTTCGCCTTTTTGACATAATCGTCTAACGGCTCCAAAATGCCAGTGTCCAGAAACACATCCATATTGCCACCGAACAAATCGATACTATCCCCGGAGGACAACTGCATGCGAAGTTTTTCGTAGTACTGTGCCTGTGGAATCGTTTCAAATTGCACTTGGATTGTCGGGTTCTCTTTGCTAAATTCTTCGTAAGCCTTTTTAAACGTTTCCAAATCATCCTGAAGTACAGTTGCTTTCAAATTCACTTGAGCCGCTTTGGCGTCCGGAGATGCCGTGCTTTTATCTCCTGCCGTTTGCCCGGCGGTCCCGCATCCGGCCAGCAATCCCAACAGCAAAGAGCCTGTCACAGCAAGCTTTAAACTTTTTTTCATTTGACACCCACCCTTTTTTTGATATGATTTGTGTGCGCTTTCTTATTTTGAATTATACGTAGACACCAGGCAGGCAGACAGATGAATGTTTTATTCCCCCCTTTTTGCCTGAAGAGAAGGAAGTGATCCTATGCTGTTCGTTACACTTGTACTGCTCATTTTCACCATATTGTTCACGTACAAAAAGCTAAATCATGCGTCAACCCGCTTCATGTATGGCATCATCATCGGCTGGGTGCTTTCTTTCGTATCCTTCACGTTGTACCTGAGTAAATTTAATTACTATTTCAATGTCATTCACACCTTCTTTGATTTCAGTCCCGGCACCTGGAATTATTTGGTCCTGACCAAATTCAATCCCGATTGGCTTATTCGCATGCTGAACATCGGCGTTGGGCTATTCTACTGTTCACTGCTTGGCTTCGCCATTGCCTTCACCCGCAGCCTAAGCACATTGAAACAAAGGATAGGCTATGGAGGGATCTTACTCTTTTTTATTATCGAGACCACCTACTATGATCCTTCTTTTCATATCGCCCTAAGCAACCGGATTGATAACCTGCTGTTCTTTAGCGCGATGGAAATTGCTATAAAGAGCCTTCGCTACCTCATACTTTTTGTTGCTTTTGGCCTATTGATCAACTATTATTTGAATTATCCGAAAATTAAGTTTATCAAAAATTTGACATTGTATCATGTCTTGCTCTTTATTCCGCTCGTCGTGATCCATCTGTTTATTTTTTCCTGGGCCCCGAAAGTATTGGTCAAAGAAACGTATCTGAAAGGATATTTCAACTATCTGCAGCCTCCTCTTGGCTATCAGTCGATCCTTCTTCCGGTGTTTCCATTTGCCATTTATTTAATCTTGTTTTTGATGATTTACCTTATGTACAAGTTTAACTCCATCGAGAATTACCGTAAAAATCGCGATATTCAAATTAATAAAAGCATCGACACGGCAACGCTCGGTACGCGTGCCTTTACACATGCCCTCAAAAATCATTTGATCGGCATTCAGTCCGAGGCAGCCTATCTGAAAGAACGCCATCAAGCGGACAGTGAATCCTTGTATAGTCTTGACCTCATCTTACGATCGTCACAATCGGCGCTCGCCAGCATTAACGATGCCGCTGATAAATTAAAAAATATAAGCCTGAATCTCCAACCGATGTCTATCGATCTTCCGGTTCAGCATGCAATTGCCCGCCTAAACGAACAGGCTAGCCGCTGCCAAGTCGACTATTCGCCAGACACGCTGCCCGCTAATTGTTATATCGATTTCAATCATTTGACTGAAGCCATCTACAACCTGCTCCTCAATGCCAGTGAATCCCTCCTGTTTCGGGATGATGGCCGCATTGTAGTCGAACGGAGCCAGCAGAACGGTTGGGCGCTCATCCGGATTTCCGATAACGGACCCGGCGTCGCCGAGGAGCATTTGGAGGCGATTTTCGATCCTTTTTTCACCACCAAAGCATCGGTTAATAATTGGGGGATCGGCTTGTCCTATTGCCATAAGATCATCATAGGCCACGACGGTAAGATAGTTGTAGAGAGCAAGGAAGACGTCGGAACGTCCTTTACGGTATACTTGCCGATTATCTAAAAGAACGGACAGCTGACGAAAGGGGATGCTGCACAATGACACAACAACCTATCCGTATTCTCATCGCCGATGACATGGAAGCCCACCTTAGAAGGCTGGAAAGGACATTCGCCGGACATGATGATTTTGCCTGTGTGGCACGCGCTTCCTCGGGGCACGATGCGGTTATTCAAACAGCGCTGCATCAGCCGGATGTGATTCTCATGGATATCGAAATGGAATCCCAATTTGCCGGTATTCAAGCGGCGAAACTGATTAACGAGAAGTATCCACAGATGAAAATCATCGTGCTCACCGTTCACAAGGATGAGAATTTCATCTTTGCCGCCTTTCAAACGGGCATCACCGACTATTTGTTAAAAACAGCGACTGACGTTGAAGTCATGGAAGCCGTGCGCGCTGCCTACATGAACGCCTCCCCCATCCGCCCGATGATCGCTGAGAAAATTCGCGAAGAATTTGCACGCGTGAAGCGAGCGGAAAACAGCCTGCTGACGATTATTCATATCATTTCGGAGCTTACGCCAAGCGAATTGCAGGTGCTCCGTCTATTGTGCGAAGGCAAGAAGCGGAAGCAAATTGCCGAAGAGCGCTGCGTTGAGTATGAAACGATTAAGAAACAAATCAATTCTATTCTAAAAAAATTCCAAATGCCCGATTCGGCGATGGTTATCCAAACGATTAACGATTTGCGCATTTTCGAGGTCATGAAGAAGCTCTAGGCTGGCTGCGAGCTACAATAAAAGGACTGCCGCACGGTTGAGAAGACCAACTTGTACGGCAGTCCTAAAGTCGTCTAAAGCCTGTACCGCATTAAAATCATTCGCATATACTACCTCTAAGTGAATATGCAGGAGGTAGTTAGAGTGAAAAAAGTGAAATACAAAATGGGTAAATTAGGAAAACATTATTTCATGAAAAAATATAGCCAGATAAACACATTACTGCCTGACACGGAAGCAGCAACAAAATCTAACATTCTTAATATGATGCAGAAGTATGACTCCCTTTACTTAAAACCAGATGAGGGCACCGGAGGTCGTGGCATATTTAAGATAGCAAAAACGGTAAATGGGTTCGTTTTAAGAGGTGGAACGTCCTCAAGAAATTATCATACATTGGATGCTTTATACAATTCTCTCCACAAATTCATATATAAACACAAATATGTTGTTCAACAAGGTATTCATCTGTTAAAACATGACGGTCGCTCATTTGATATTAGAGTTATGGTGCAAAAGAACAGAAGTGGACAACTTGAAACGACAGGTATTGTTGGCCGGTTGGCTAAACCGGGAAAGATAGTAACTAATTTCCACAGTGGAGGCACACCACTTCCAATAGACACTTTACTCAAATCACATCTCAGCGGAGTGGAAAGGACAAACTTTATAAAGAAGATTGAATCTTTAGGGAGAGAAGCGAGTATTATTCTGGGAGAAAGTTATAAAAGCAAAAAAGCTTTTGGAGTTGATATTGCCATTGACTCCAATATGAAGCCATGGATTCTAGAGATTAATACGGGGCCAGATATGAGTATTTTTAACATGCTTAAAGACAAAACCATGTATAGAAGGATTTTGATGTACTCAAAATTTTGAATAGAATGCATGTAAGTTCACTTACTTGAATGAAACAATACAAGGAGCTGCCTCCATGCAGCTCCTCTTTATCGTTTATGCCGTTGTTCATTCCCTTTCATCTGTCCATGATATCTTTAAATAATTGTTCTCTTTCCTCATACTGATCTTGATACACACCAAGATAATCAAATATTTCAAAAGAGAAATCAACAAATGCACGACCAGGACGTACTGAGACACACGATTAAAAAATAGTAGGCACCATTCCCCCATCCATTCGGATTGGAGAACCTTTAAAAGCGGAAGCATATGGACTACACACAAATGTAGTTAGTCTGCCTATTTCATAAGGCTTGATAAACCGCTGTATTTCAGATTGAGGGAGGTTTGTAATCATAAATTCTTTCTCTTTTTCCGCAAAAGTCATTTCTGTATTAGGGTACATACCCTCAATTATTTGTTGCACCTTTTCAGAGAGTGTTGGTCCTGGCATAATCGTATTGACGGTAACTTCTGTGCCTATCGTTAATTTAGATAAGCTTTTTGACAAGGATAATAGCATTGATTTTGTCATACAATACTGCGGCATTAGTCCTGAAGGCATAACTGCTTCTTCACTCGCAATAAAGATAATGCGGCCAAAATCATTTTCCAACATTTTTGGTAAATAAAATCTAGATAATCCATTTGCAGCAAGAACATTCGTACGGAAATATTTTTCCCACACTTCATCGTCAACGTCTTCATATTGCATAATTTCATAAATACCCATATTGTTAACTAAAATATCAATCGTGGGGTATTTTTCAAATAAAGCTTCTCTTTGCCCAATATCCACTAGATCAGCTGTAGCATTTTGAGGAAAGGTAGCCGGGAAGTCTGACTTAATTTCATTTACAGTTCGTTCTACTTCTTCATAATCTCGTCCATTAATTAGGACATGAACACCTTCTTTGGCAAGTTCAATGGCAATTGCTTTACCTATTCCTTTCGTTGACCCTGTAACTAAAGCCTTTTTATTGTTTAATCCCATATCCATAACATTTCTCCTTTTTTGAAACAGTCTTGTGCTCCGGATAGAGATCATATTACCTTGTCTGGATCGTACAGTAACTAGCATATTGCGCCAAAGTTCTTGCATAATACGCCAAAATAAAACTCCGTTCTTGCTTCCTAACCGTAATACTCATATCAAGCATGTGCCTAGATGTTCGTACGCCAACTTGAAGGCGTATCACCTTCCCAAAGGCGGAAGGCGCGATAGAACGAATTCTGATCTTCATATCCAAGCAAGAAAGCCACTTCTTGAATTTCAAGCGAGGGGTCTGCCAAGTACTCTCGTGCCAGCTCATGTCTAGCTTGTGTCAGCAGATGCTTGAAGCTCGTGTTTTCGTCCGTAAGCCGGCGCTGCAAGGTACGTTCACTCATTCCCAACTCCTTCGCGATAGCATGAATGTCGGGACGCCCTCCTGCAAGGCTGCGTTTCAAGATCCATTTGACCGTCTCGGTCATCGAGCGGTTTCGCTGCTGTTCGTCCAACGATTGGTCCATAACGGGAGTCAGGATCTCCAGCAATTCTTCGTTATAGGAGACAAATGTGCGGTTCAGATCTCTTCGATGCAGCGTCAATCGGTTATATTTTGCTCCAGTGCGGACACGGCAGCCGAAGTAAGCTTCAAGAACCTGTACATCTCCCATTGAATGCGAAAACTCGACGAAGCACGCTGTCAAAGGTTGACCTGTGCCACGGCGCCCAAGCTCCAGTAGAAATGCCAGCGTGATCCCAACCAGCATCGGCGGAACGGGCTGTTCATTATCCAGCCATTCCAGTTCGATTGTACAGTGCACCCCCTCCTCGCTGATACGTAAGCTTTCAGGAGGGCACAGTTGTTTGTACCGTGCCATTCGATTTAGAGCGTCGCGGTAGTCACGAGCGTGGTAAGTCGCTAAGACGGCCGGTGGGTACTTCGCTGTTTCATAGACAGTCGCAAGCTTGATGATTCCTGTGGCCGTGTCACCAATCAGATCGGAATAAGCCTGCCAGATCGCGAAATATTGGGCGGTGGTGACTTCTGGTTCCGTAATTATGGTGAGCGGCAGTTGTGCTTTGCGAGCTACGTCGTGAACTGCAATTCCTAATTGACGTATTCCTGTCCACAATCCTGGCGGGATTTTTATACGGTTAGAAATGTGAGACTTCACACCTATGTGCCTCCTTTACTGTGATTTCGTACAATTTAATCATTATTAATAATTCGAAAAAGGGGTGTCAAACTTGCAAAGTAACGTTGGTTTTGCTTTTAGCTCCGGTATTATTTTATTCTTTCTTTTCATATCTTTCGCGTTATTTTTGGTACACATTGTTTTATGCGTATGGGCATATCGAGATTGCATAAGGAGAGGTAAAAGCGCGGAATTTGCAATAATCATCCTGTTAGCCATGTTATTTTTCCCACTCATAGGGCTGATCGTTTACCTAATTATTCGTAATGATTAGTTCCAAATCTTACCGTTATCTCCCTAACTGCAGTATACTCTCCGTTACTTTAATAAATAAAGCAGGCCGCCGCGCGACCTGCTTTATTCGTCTGTCATTATGAAGCAAACATTCTTATTTAGATGTGTAAGGGGTTCTCCAACTATTGTGAAATCCTCTTCAAGACCGATCCGAGCCTATCTAAATTTTGTTCATTCGCTTCTTCGCAAATCGGTTTGAGCTTGGTGTAATCATCCTCTGTTTCGAAAGTCTGCCGGAAAGTGATCTCAGTTCCACCGTCAGCGTCCTCGAATGTAGCAGTCAGAATAAAGTTAGGTCTAGTTTCGTGCCTCAGCACGATACATTCGGGCCCAATTTCATGAAAAACGTTTCGATTCGGATAGTCGGCTCCGTTAGGGCCGTGCATTGTAAATTCCCAGATGCCTCCGGGTCTTAAATCAAAAGTATGGAAAGTATTCGTGAAACCATTAGGTCCCCACCACTGGGCTAGGAGTTCCGGCTCTGTCCAAGCACGGTACACCAAATCTCGAGGGGCATTCAATTTGCGGCGAGATACGATTTCGAAGTTGTCTGCGCTGCTCTCGCCAAGGGATTTTCCGAGAAGGTCCAGCATTTCCTTAGTTCCTTGCTCACGTTGTTCCGGCGTATCATGGCCGTCAAAAAACGTACCCTGTTCTGTAAATATCAGTTTGGTGCCCTCGCTGGTCGGCTGCAATTCAATGGTCGCGATGGAAACCGACATCCGCGCTTCTCCTTGGTCCAAACTATACGTGTATACCAGACGTTCATTGGGCACAATTTCCTGATAATAGGCCTCAAATGTATACACAGGACCTCCCGGGGTCCACCACTGCTCAATTCCCGTCCACCGACACGGAAGTCGAATACCTCGGCAGGCTGGAACCAGCGTGCTTTGGCGCTCCGGTCCGACCATGCTGCAAACAACCGTTCCTGAGAGGTGCGGTAAATGCGCTCAATTTTGAATGTCGAGTGAGTCGTAAATCGTTGGTTCATAAGTAAATCCTCCTCTAGAGAAATTATGTTAGATTATCATTTAGAAAATCGCCAAGCTGATCGAAACTGCGTTCCCAATTCAACCGATGTTCAATGATATACTTTTCGTGGCTCATCTTCATCGTTTCTAGAACTGAAATAAATGCATCAATGGAAGGCGCCTCCTGATGTTTCATTCGTTCGTTCACGCGTTCGAGTTCGGCCAGAAGCTTCTGCCCAGTTTTTATATTTTTCCGGATCCGTTCAATTTGAATAGCCACGATGTCGGAGGGGCTGTACATCTGGCCTTTCAGTACCGCCTGAATTTCTTCAAGCGATAAGCCCAACTCCTTAAGAGACAAGATTTGTTGCAGCCGTCTGATATCTTCTTCGTTATATAACCGATGACCGGTTTTGGAATGTCCTGAAGGTGAAAACAAGCCAATCTGATCGTAAAACCGCAAAGTACGAACAGTAAGTCCGGTCATTTTGGCAAGATCCCCCACTTTCCAATCTTGTGGCATAATCCACTCCTTTCTTTGGCGCTAGCTGTTACCGGTGTCTTTAGTATAAAACGTTACGTTACGTAAGGTGCAAGAGATTTTATAAGAAACTGAAGATATTTAAACACTAAACTCCACTATTGGTCTGTTAGAATTTATAGTTCGAACCCCATAAAATTTAACATCTACCACCTCTCCCTCATAGCTTCTTAAAGCTACAATAAGATTCGTGTTCTCCCAAAGAATGCGCTCAATTTTGCTATCATGAACCCTATAATCACCTATATAGCCTAGGAATTGATCTTCTTCCTCCATACGTTGCTCCTTAATTTGCAGTATACAATACTATCCTAAGTGTTCAAAACCCGTCTTAACAGTTAGTCCAAGTTCATTGGGTTCAAATAAGTAAATCAAAGGGCTGCCACGCGGCAGCCCTTCTGGTTTATTACTAATGTTCCTTCTTATTCGTTTGTTCTATTTCCTCGACGAATAAGAGCAATCAACATGCCAACTACAAAGAAGCATATGCCTCCATAAATGCCTGAGTCATTGGCTAGGTTATTGTCAAATATCATATTACCAAAACTCCAAAACAATCCGAAGGCAACTGCTCCTCCAAGTGCATTAATAAAGATTTTTTTCAATTAGTCTCCGCCCCTAACTGCCGTTAGCCTCTATTAGTAAATTCGAAAATCGCATCAACAGCTTTTTGATACCCACCTGATTTTCGGAAGGATTCACTAAGAGTCGCAACAGTTTTCTCGAAAGATGTGCGGCTTAACACATGATCTACGGATTCACGCAGTTGATCCGCAGTCAAGCTTTGCATTTGCAGTGTAATGCCTGCTCCGATATTGGCGACTTGCGCAGCGATAATCGGTTGATCCGCGCTTTGTGGGATTACAATTAGCGGAACCCCGTAATAGAGAGCTTCATTGGTACTATTCATTCCACCATGCGTAATAAATAATTTAGTGTGTTGCAGTACATCAGTTTGTGAAACATAATTTTTTACGATGAAGTTTTTAGGAGTTTCCCCTAAGTCTGAAATTTGGGTTCTATTCCCGATAGACATAACAATCGTATGATCAGTGTTCCCAAATGCATCATAACAAAGCTTATAGAAATCAATTGCTTGGTTAAAGACTGTGCCAAGCGAAATATAAATCAGGTTTTGCCCCTCGATTGCAGCAAAGTCTACATTTTCCTGAGTTAATCGTGAAGAGATAGAAGGACCTACAAATTTATAAGTTTGATCGAATGATTCTCCATAAGGTTGAAATTCCCTTGTTGTATAAACGATTGTAAGTGGTGCAGGATTACAAAACACTTCGTACGGAGTTTGGATCTCCACATCATATTTTTCCTTCACCATTTCCGTCAGGCTTTGGAATTTATCGTTTATTGGTTTAACTATATCGGCAGGGATTTTCAAGGATAATTGTTCCAACATTTTATCGAATGAACCTTTTGACTGCGCAAAAGAAGTACATGAGTTGATTGCAGGAAGCTTAAGAATTTGAGCAAGTAAACGTCCACAACCAAACATGGAATCGTGGATGATGTAATCAAAATGCTCATCCTTGATCTGTTCAAGAACGCTTGGTATGACGATATCTGCCGTAAGTAAAAGACCGTTGATTCTTTCGAGTAAATAGTCTCTTCCACCTGAGATAAAGGCTTTTATAAATTTTTGATCGTCAAATGTTCGTACGGAAGCTCCCGTCTTCTCAATACGCTCCCTAAAAGCTTCTATAGAAAAGTAAACGACCTCTTCTCCACGCGAAATAAGCTCTTCCACAACTCCAAGAGTTGGATTGATATGTCCCTCAGATCCACCATTAATAAATAATACCCGCGCCATTTCTACCACTCCTTAGGTAATCTGTTATCTAAATTGTGTAAGAGTAAGGGGCACTGTCCCATACCATCGCTTGAATCAAGTTTATCATAGTACATTACTTGAAAATCTCAAAGTTTTAGTTACCATATTTTTCACAAAATAATCAATTTCGTACGAAAAGACAGCCCTGAACGTGATCGACGTTCAGGGCTGTCTCATTACTGAGAAAAGCTATAGACAACTACTGCTGTAAAGTAATTTTTTGCGCCACAGCCGCAAGATCGGTAATATCAATCACACCATCGTTATTGAGATCCGCGCTTGCTAGCCAGTTCGAACTGCTCCGATTTTCGCCATAGTGACTAGCCACAATAGCCAGATCGCCGATACTGTATCTGCCATCACCGGTCAGATCTCCTGGTATGGCAACATGGATCGACGCAAGGAAAGCCTGCAGCGATGCGTTCAAATCGGCATACGCTTGGTCAACTTGATCCGTTGTGGCTTCGGCATTGCCGGCTACGGTTTGTGCCTTAGCGATTGCCGCTTGTAGAGCTGCTTTCGATCCGGCTGGATATTGTCCAGCGTTGCTTCCTTCCTCAGCAGCGTCGTACTTCGCTTGTGCGGTTGATATCAGCGTATTCAGCGCCGATTTATCTACGGCCGTAATTTGTACGCTTAGGGACGCGCCTTGCACTTGCGTTTCTACGCCGTTGCCATCAGAGATGACCACGCCCGACAACGTGACGATGCTGCTCGCAGATTGCGCTGCAGGATTTACTTGGAAGCTCAGCTTCAAGATTGCTGCGCTGTTGCTGTCCGTGATAACATGGGCGGCGCCTTGACTCGCAGAGACGATGCGAATATGCCCCGGCGTTCCCGTCTGACTCACAAAAATACCATCGAGCAACGAAGTTACTGAGCCTAGCTGTAATTGAGCCGGGTCATAATCGACGCTCAATTCTTCGGCATATACGCCTCCGTTGATGCTTGCATTCAGATTGCTTAATCCGTAGGTCAGATCAAACGATTGGCCCGAATGAACGACACTCGTTCCCGTTAGGATCGAAGCTGGAGCAGCAACAGTGGATTTTGCTGGAACGATGACTGGAAGGCTGCCAGTAACCGCCTTGGTGTTGTCCGATGTCCGGGTCACTTCCAAGACAAGGTTAACCGTGGTCTGCACGCTTGGCGGAATAATGGTTCCATCGGTTTGGATGACTGCAGCATGATCAGTGCTCTTCACTACGATGCTATATCCATTCGGTACAGCTGGCAGCGTTAATCTCGTTGCATCCTTCGCAGGTGCCTCAATGCTTGTAATTCCTGCGGCAATATCCGCCGCTGTTGGCAGACTTGGCGTGCTATCCAAGCCAGTCAATCTCACATAGTCGATAACGAGGCTGCCCGGAGCAGTTGCCGTGAACCGCACTGCGTGATTTCCTGCCGTAAGCATGACATTTCCAAGATCAACCGGAACAAATACATTGGCTATAGCTCCGATCTGGTTAGTTGGAGTACCTATATTCGTTCCATCAAGAGAAATTTGAGCAGTCCCTCTGCCCGTAGTATTAGTCTTATACTGGTAGCTCAGATCATACGTACCCGCTACAGGAACATTGACAGTTAATTCGACATAACCACCAATAGCTAACGCACTTGTCTGCAGGTAGCTAGTTCCATTCGTTGATGAGGTCGAGAGCGTTACACCATTGCTTTTGGCAGCGGTAGCTTGTTGCGACTCTCCCTCGACTGTGATCACGTTCGGCACTAAAATTTGATAGTTTTTCGTTACCGTTCCATCCTCGGAAGTGACGACTAACACATCTCCGGAGACCAGTTGACCCGATGTCTTCGCATGATTACTTGAGTCCAACACGGCATAGGTCTGTGTTGTGCCATTCGTTGATTCCACTTGACCAACCAAGTTGCTTACAGTCGAACCCAAGAGTGCGGTAACCGTTGCGGATGCTGTATCCAGCGCTGTTAAATTTGCGTGTCCGGCCACTTTCAGCTGGATCGCCGTGTTGGTCAAATCCACAATGATTATGTTCGGATAGGCCTGGTTGCCTGTCACGCTTACTTTATCCATGTCCGCAAGAGCCGTAAGCTGGTTGCCCCATGAATTCATATAGTAGGAAGAATTCTTAACGGTAATATTGCTTGCATTTCTGAGCTGTAAGATATTCGGGTTGCCAGTCCCTTTGACCATTGTCATGCCATCCATCGTGGCATTTTTCACATCATCGAGCACGATCGCAAAACGATCATCATTTTTCTCAAAATTGGTTGTGACATTTTTGAACGACAAACCGATCACATGTTTTGCCCAGAATCCATAGGATGGTTGTTCCCCAATGTCTGAAATATTGTACTTCCCTACACCCATTTCTGGAGGACTTATGAGTGTATCCGCAAAGCTGTTTCCACCTTTCACTAAAACATCCACATTTTCAAAGTTTAGATTCTCAATGTAGCCAATATTGCGTCCGTCCGGAAGAACAGGTCCACCGTCTCCCACCTTATAACCGGCGATGATTGGCGCTGCCTTAGTTGTAGGATCTCCATTATATGCCTGCCATCTATTGTTCGGGTTGCTGTATGAACTTCCTTGATATACCTGTTCGATATTAACATCCTTAATGTAAATATTTTTGACCATTCCGATATTTACATTCGTGCTTAAAAGCTCATCTCTCGTTTTGCCATTTTCCACCCATTGCATGCGAGTGGCACTGCCGCCGATTGTACGTCCCCTATTTGAAATAGAGATAAAGAAAGGCGCCCGCGTACGTCTCATTTGTGCCTTATGATGCACCGTACCTGTCTTGCCATAATTCAAATACACATTTTCAACATGAGCGCCATCATTTGTTGAGATTGAGAAGCCCGCTTTATTTCCTGCCAGCACATAAATATTATCCACATAAGCATTTTTGATGTCATCTGCTGTTTCACTGCCAATTTGGAATAAATTACAATTCGTGTCACCGATAATATTACGAACATAGTAATCAGTTGCAGGTCTTGTAAAGCCTAACGCAGTATCACTGCCCGGCTTGACAATATCATCGGAAGAACCTCTGACATAAATATTTTTGGCTGTAACATAGCTGCTCTCCATATAGTCAAATACGTCTCTGGCGCTGCCGCTAGCATCTTTGCCATAATAAAAGTCATGCGTGTTGATATGATCAGTCCCGGTTGCAAGCAAAGCAAAATGTCCTGCTTTATCCACTCTGAGCATATTGCTAATGTCCGTATTCTTGACTTCATTGTTGCCGTCCGGGTCAATGCTTTGAATATAATAGGGTTGGTCTGTGGCAGGCGAGTTCGTCTCCTGGTACCACAGGTCAAGCCCGTTATCCAAACCGCCAAATTCGAAATTGGTACACAGCTTTACGGTAACCATCTTGTCAGAACGGCTGTCTGGTGCATTGTTCATGACCCCATCGCTGGTCGTTAGGTTATTATTCCCTGTAATTCTACCATTGCCGATGATCTTGATATTATCTAATCTTTCACCAAAAAACATCGTGTTTCTAAAGTAGTGATGACCTACGTCTTGCTTGGTCATGTAATTCTCAGGATCTTTGTAAGGGCCCGTCGATGTTGCGGATGTACCCGAGCGATATCCTAAATCCGAGAAGTACGTTGTCTCCGGCGCATCGCCGCCTTTTAAAGCAGAGATTGTTGCATCACTATTGACATATAGATACACATTACTTTGCAGATAAACGGTTCTCACATTGAACGTGCCATTTTCAAACAGCAGCGTACCGCCGCCCAAAGAATTCAGATACGATATGGCATCGTTTATCGATTGGGTGTCATCCGCTGTGCCATTACCTTTTGCGCCAGATAGCTTGGCATTGTATTTACCTGTATAAAATTTGGCGATATTCGAGTCTCCAGCGTTCTCTCCGCCCGTCGTGACTAGCTTAAAGTTATACTCCGTATTAGGCGTAAGGTTGGCTACATCCACCCTTGTTCCTTGAATGTCTATTGCAGCAGAACTATCTGCCCATGTCGCTCCTTTGTCTGTGGACTGCATCAACTTAATGGAAGTCGCATTTTTAGCAGCACTCCAACTAAAACTAGCCTTTGTATACGTATCACTGGTTTCCTTATACGTTAGATTCTTTTCTAATATTCTATTGAAGTTGCTGATTGTATTTACGACGTTTAAGCTCACTGCAAACGATGGGCTTGTTAATACTTCCGGCTCCGATGTCGTGTAGGAAGCTGTAAAATCGTAATTGCCTGCCGCTGCCATCGTCACACCTTTAAAGGTGATTTGAAGATCTGGACCATTGGCCGGCCTTAGATCAAGTCCATTAAAAGTAATAACTTGACTTCCGTCACTATTGTTAACAATAGCAACCGTGCCCACCTGCTGGAATCGGTATCCCGCACCCGTTCTGCCGATCGATTGTGTCGCAAGTCCTGAAAGCGGCACTTCGCCTCTGCCTATAACATTGACTGTTGTGTTATCCATCGTGGCTTCAATTCCTTTAGGAACATGAAGGACGACTTGGGTTGCCGGACTTCTCATTCCTGAAAAGAAGTTCAGCACGACGTCAGCTGGCGTATTTGCCGTTATCGTGTTGTTCACCAGCTGCATGGTTCCTCTCAGCGCTCCTTTTACAACATTTACCGTATAATCATGAGAGCTTAGTCCTGAACTAACCGTTAAAATATCACCTTGAGCAATCGGATCCGCCGCCACCTTTGTAGTCCCTGATGCACTCTTGACTGCATAACTTTGAGGAGCAGAAGTTTTGGAAGCGATTTGTGAAAGCAATCCCCCCACTGTGGAGATGGCCGTAGAGGTAAGTCCTTGCCCCTCAGCTGTATCCACCGTGTATCTATAGGTGTTGCCGAATGTAAGGTTAATCGAATCTGCTGTGATATCGCCAATATTTACACCTAATGCGGATGGCATAATGTCTGTATTCTCATTAAAGATTGGATCGGCAGCAGCAATCGTGTAAGAACCTGTAAGATTAGGCTGTCCAGAGGCTTTCATTTGAATCATCGTATTTGCACTCACTGCTGCCTGTACATGATTAGTAAATGTTGTTGAATAGCATACGCTGAATAGCATTACGACTGCCATCGCTTTGAATACTCTCTTAAAAACCATTGGAATTTTGAGTTTCAATGTATCCATCTCCTTTTTGAACGTGAAAGAATATTGTGAAATGCCGTGCAAGGAAAGCGCTGCCATTGTTAAAAACGAACTCCCTTTCTTTTTGATTTTTATTAAGGTATGCATATCTTAATAGTACTTTTATACCATAAGGCGCCAAAATCAATTAATAATATTTTACTGTTTTTGTTTGATATCTTTATATCTTTGATACGAACTGGATCGTTTTAGAAAAATAGCAATAGTTCGGAAAAACATATCCTATATAACACAAAAAAACAGTCTGATTAAATGTTCATTTAGTCAGACTGTTTAACGTTTCGGCCCCTACGATAGCTCCTCTTTCTTACTAACTGACTTTTTATAAACAGATGGGTAGCAACCTGTGAATTCAGTAAACAATTTAGTAAAGTGCCGAGTATTGGAATACCCCACCATCTCTGCGACGATTTGAACTTGTGATTGGGTGTCTGCCAACAATTCCTGTGCTTTGATTAATCGAAGCCTAGTTAAATATTTAATAAATGTATCACCCATTTTTTTATGAAACAACGTGCTTAAGTAGTTAGGAGTTACCTGTAACTCGTCAGCAATTTGTAGAATGCTAATATCATGCATAAAATTATTCTCTATAAAAATCAGTGTTTGTTCAATGATATTTTGGGGTCTCTCTGCTTTCCGAATATCATTCAGCAGACTTTGACCATGTTTCTTTAACTTATGGATCCACTCCATAGAATCATCCGAAGTCTTCAATTGACATTGTATCGTGTTAAATAAGTAGTGAGAAATTCCATTTCTTATCCATTCATTCTTACATAGCTCGTCGGTATCAAAAATCGTTTTGAGTTCGTGAAGCTTATTCATATAATTCGCATGTGAACGTTCATGAAAGCTCGCTACCAGTTTTTGAATTGTATAACACAACTTGAATGCATTATCGCTACTTTTCTTTATTAAATCCTGCAGCTTCCATTTTTTATTCACGCCATATAATATACGCAGAAATGAAAACGTTTGCAGATCGTTCATCAGTTCCTTGATGTCAGTGAAAGAACAATTTTCCGTCGATATCATCGTCAAACAAAATTCATACCCGGATATGCCCTGTAGAATGGGTTCAAATTCTTCGATCAAATGCTCAATGACTTTCCTGTATTTAGCTTCTTTTCTAAATGAGCAAATTAGAGCTAGCTCCCCATTTGGTAAAAATACAAAAGCACAACGGACATTCCTATCCCTTTTTTGATTGATTCGACGCTTTACATGCTGATAAAAAGTCCGAAGCTTGTTTGCCTGCTCATTTTCCGGTAATGCACTATCTACATAAAAAACTGCAATTGTAAACGACCAATCCGCACAATCGCCGAGCTCTTCTATGATTAACGCGGGATCCAACCCATTCACAATTGATATCATGGCAGATTCAAAACTATGATTGATAAAATCATTCTGGATCTTCAGTTTCTGATTGACCACTTCCAATGAGCTCTTAAGTTCCTCCATACCAACCGGTTTCAGTAAGTAATTCGATGCCCCTAACTGTATCGCTTCTTGGGCAAATGCAAACTCGGAATAACCAGTTAACACGATACTTTGCATATAGGGGCATTCATTTTGGGTTAGTCTGATGGCTTCAAGTCCAGAAAGATACGGCATCCGAATATCCACGATAGCAAGATCGGGTTGATGCTCCTTAATTAAATGGACCAGCTCATTCCCATCTGAAGCGATACCTACTATACTCCAGCTATCGTTGATTTCCGCGATCATGCTAATAAGACTCTCTTGAACGAGATATTCATCATCCGCAATTACTATTCTCACCCTTGAACCTCCTGCAATGGAATACGTATTACAACTTGAGTCCCCACATTGACCTCACTGCAAATGAAAAAACTGGAACTCGGAAAGGCAAGTCGCAAACGCTCCTTTACGTTGTTTAAACCGATATGAAGGCGAGAATCTGTAAGCGCTTGCTCAAAACCTAATCCATTATCTTTAACCATAATTTCGACGAAGTGCTTATCATCGCCTTTAAGTTCCTTGGCCGAAACGACTAATAAGCATGCGTGGTTAATCGGCTCCATCCCATGGATAATTGAATTCTCAACTAAAGGCTGCAAGAGCAGCTTAGGTATACTCATTTTCTCTAAGCAGGGCTCGCATTGAATATCGAATTCAAAGCCTTTTTTAGCAAAACGCATTTTTTGTAGATTACAATAGCTTTTTAGAAACTCAAACTCTTCTTTGATGGTCGACTGATCCGTGTTTAGCAGAATGTATCTTAACATCTTACTAAGAGAAATGATCGAGTGCTCTAACAATTCCTTTTGGCCCAATCGATTCAGACCAATGAATCCGTTCAATATATTGTACAAGAAATGGGGCTGAAGTTGTGCTTGCAAAGATCTGTACTCGGCATTGCGCAAACTCAGCTCTGTATTACGTAAATTTAATTGCGCTCTGTACTCACTGTCAATTAATAAGTTTAAATGTGAAATCATAGAATTTAGCGCTATGCCAAGTTGAGCAATTTCATCCTTCCCATGAATCTCCATTTGTTCATTAAATCTCCCTCTTTGCACCACTTTCATTAGCGAGGTCATTTTCTTGAAAGGTTTAATGATCCAACGGGAAAGAGAAAAAAATACTAAAACAGTAAAAAAGAGTCCCCCTAAACCAAATACAATCCCTATAATATTTACCCAGTGGAATTGAGACTGAATTGCAGCATTTGATATCAAAACGACAATATTCCAATTCGCTTTATCTAACTTACGCTGAATCATGATGTACGATTCGTTGTCATCCTTGATGGTCATCTGTCCTGATGCCACCTGGTCCAACATCTTCGACGACAGAGAAACTGTACTATATAAAACCTGATTGTGATCGTCCAAGATGGAAATGCTCGATTTTACATTAAAATGAATGCTTGTTACTATTTTCTGAAGAATATTGGTATCCGCATCGGCCATAATAAAAGCTAATTGTGCTTCCGTATCCGGATCTTTAATCATGCGAGCTACAGAAAAGACGTTCTCTGCCAATGGTTTAATTAAATAATCTTGGGGGTGCGAGCTGACAAAAACGGCTTTTCCGTTGCCTGTTAAAGCTTTCTTATACCAATCTTGTGAAGAAAATGGATAGGCATCGACCGAGTCTGATGAGGTGCCCACTTTTGAACCCATATACATTTTGTTGTCCTTGGCTATAATCATCGTACCCAAAATATCATTGCGGGTTATTCGCATATAGTTATCTAACGTGGTTCTCAATACCCTGTTTGATGTTAATAATGCATACAGATCCGTGCCGTCATGATTCGTGCTGGCTTTCTGTTTGAGAGCGTTCATGATGTCATCGTTTAAGTAAGGAATGATGGTTAATTGCTCAAGTTCGTCTAGATAGGTTTCAATATTTAATTTAAGCGAGGCTACGGTACTGTTCGTTTCATTCATAGAGTTGCGAATTATAATTTGTTTATAATACGAGGGCATAATAATGGTAATGACAATCGTCGGAACGATGATGGTGATCAGGTAGAGCATGGATAATTTGAACCTGAACGAATATGCAAATTTCATTGATGGTCCTCCACAGGAATCTCCACTCCATCATAGCAAATAATCTCTTATCTATCATCCTTTAACTGCTCCGGCCGAAAGCCCATGGATAAAATATTTCTGTAAAAAAAGATATAAGACAGCAAGCGGCAATGCGGCGATTACCGAACCGGCAGCGACCCAACCGACATTGTTCGTATATTGACCAAAGAATGCCGACAAAGCTACCGTAAAGGTTTGTGCGCTCGTTTTTTGCAAGAAGAAGATGGAGAATTGGTAGTCGTTCCAAATGTTTACGCCATTTACGATGATCACTGTAGCGGTTACCGGCTTTAAAAGCGGCAAAATTAATTTAAATATCACGCCCAAACGGGTGGAACCGTCCATTAAGGCCGCTTCATCCAACTCTCTGGGAATCGAGCTAATAAACCCGGTGTATAGAAAAATCGTAATGGGAATATAAAAAGTGACATGCAAGAGAACCATTCCCCAATACGTGTTCAATGCGCCGAGACTAACGTAAAATTTATATAAGGGAACTAGAATCGTTAACGGCGGAACAATCAGAGCCGCAATAAATACCGTGTACATGAAGCGATTCCAACGAGTACGATAACGAGCCAACGGATACGAGGAAATCATACCTAGCAGGATAAGCACAAGAATCGTGAGCCCCGTAATAACAACATCATTAATGAACGCAGAACCAAGATGAGCACGCGTCCAGGCATCCTTAAAATTATCTAGATATAAGTAATGGGGGGGACTCCACTTAGAACTCAAATCTGAATCTTTTTTTAAAGATGTCGTGAGTAGGACATAAAAAGGCAGTATATGAGCGATGCAAATCAGTATGGTTACGATGTCCATCCATTTTTTTACCGGTTTCATAGCTCCAGCTCCCTTTTTCTTAAGAAATAAAGTGCAGAGAGGCTGATGATAGAAATTAGCACAAACATCAATATCCCAATGGATGATGCGAACCCGGCATCCTGCCGTGTAAAATATTGTCTATACATATAGGAAGACAAGGATGACGAAGCGAAGCCGGGCCCGCCTTTCGTTAATGACATAATGACGTCGTACAGTCTCAAACCTCCAATTAAGTTTAAAACGACACTTATGGTGATCGCTGGTGACAGTAAGGGTAGTGTTACTTGCTTGAACTTAGAAAAGGCAGAAGCGCCATCTATATCAGCAGCCTCATAATAATCTTTGGGAATCGTTTGGAGCCCAGCCAAAAAAATGATCATCGCGATTCCGAGAAATTGATATGTATTTACAAATGTGATCATCCACACATTGATTTTCGAATTGGCTAATAAGTCAATCGTTTCTTTTTGGAATAGATGTATGATATCGTTTATAGCTCCGCCATTATATTGGAAGAAGAAGTACCAAATATACCCCATAATTAACGGACTTATAATCACCGGCAAGTAAATGATCGTTTTGGCAATGCCAGCGGTACGCATCTTATAATTTAAGAATAGTGCATACATCAACCCAATTAGATTTTGAAAAAATGTGCTGCCTATCCCATAAATAAATGTATTTTTAATAACGATCCATACATCCTGCTCCCCAAGCATCCTGCGGTAATTGCCAAAGCCAAACCATTTCCAAGTTTGGGAAAACCCATCCCAATCCGTGAAAGAAATTTTAATCCCGTTTAGTAGCGGGTACACAATAAACGTAAGCAGAAGCACAATTGTCGGTAAGTATAGAAAATTGAGCCAAACAGGTGAACTAAACCTTCCCCGCCTTTTCAGGGGGATACGCTTTTTTGTATAAGTAGTATCTATAGATTCCATTGCTTTCCCTCCGTTCAGTTGAGGCGTCCCAAATCATGTTTTTAAAAATTCCCGCACCACTTCCTTATGGTACGGGAATTTTTCATCATTCAGTTTGACAACCCTATATTCGATTCAGTTCCATTCCTTGAATTTACTTTCTATTTAAACGGGCTACGTTCTCTTTCATAACGTCACTGTATTTCGCTGGTGTAATATGTCCGGCGATTAAATCCAAACCGGAATTACACATGACATCCCACATACCGCTTGGCAGGTAGACACGGTCAAAATAAGGGAAGACGCGAATCGATGAATATTGATCATAAAATGAGGCAAATTCATGAGTTGCAGTTACACCTTTCAAACCGGCTGGAAGTTTCATAACATTTGCGATTTTAGCCATGTTTTCTGGTTTAGCATAGAAAGCAAGCAATTTTTTGGCTTCATCGATGTGCTTGGAATCTTTCCAAACTCCCATGGTATCCCTTTCTCCACCGGAGAAGCTTGGTTCGTCACCGGCGACCATAGACGGTACAGGCATAATACCAATCTTAGTATCCTTGTTGACTTTATAGGCATCATCCGCAAAGGAAGGACCACCCATGAAGAAGGCTACTTTATCTGTCGCAAACAACTTGGCCAGATCTGTGTATTTCGCTGTTATCACATCTTTATTCATGTATCCTTTATCAAACATTTCTTTGAATTTTGCAGGCAGCGGCGTCCATTTCGTCCAATCGAAACTGCCGTCCAGCAGTGCGCTAGCCGAGTTTTCCTTCGGTGAAATTAACAATGGGCTTGCAAATTCGTCAAAAAACTGCCCGACAGTCCAGTTATCAGCCCCTGCATAATAGAATGGAGTAACATCCCCATTGCTTTGCGATTTAATTTTATCTGCAGCAGCTAAAAATTCGTCAATCGTTTTTGGAACATCAACATTATATTTTTTTAGTACATTCACGTTATAAGAGATCCCATCTTTTGCTTCACTGATCGGAAGCACATAGACTTTTCCGGATTTGTCGGTAACTACGTCCTTGATGGTATCCGTCATTTGCGGTACCCAGCTTTCAGCTTTCAAATCGGTTAAATATTTGCCATACCGAATTTGCGCCCAGCCATGAGTATCGAATACATCCGGCAGCTCATTGGCCGCCATTTTGACTTTCAAAACATTTTCATAATCACCTGGGAATTGCAAGTCCACTTGAATGTTTGGATTTTGCTGCTCAAAATCTCTTGCAATCTGTGTGTAGGCGTCTTGACCAGCCGGGCTCGTCACGTACATGAATGCGGATAACATCACTTTATCCTGTTTGGAAGGTGTTGGAGTCGTTTTATCACCTGCAGGTGAAGCGCTTACAGCTGGTGAAGCAGAAGAGGCAGAATTTGAATTCGTACTGGAACTGCATCCCATTAACGCCAATGATGATACAAGCATCAGGGCAGTTACAGTAAAAAACGGTTTTTTGAACATGTGAACCCTCCCGTTATTTTTAGTTGTAGTCAACCTATAAGTTGTTGACCGTTAAACCTATCATAGCATCGATATTACGGCTTTCGTGAGACATAATACTACTATAAATGTGCTAATTTTTAATGTGAGCGTCTAAAATAAGATTCGAAACCATGGAAGAACGCTCTCCTATCATTTACAAAAAGGAGGAGGCATTCAGCCGCCCCCTCATTCAAATCTGTTAATTAGACAAAATTTCTCTTGCTACAGCTGCAAGGTCCTCGATGTTGACTTCGCCATCTCCGTTGACATCTGCCTGTTTGAATTGCTGCCAGTCTGCATCAGTAGACGATTTGCCATAAGCGGCTGCTACAACGGCCAAGTCACCGATACTGGTTTTACCGTCGCCGTTCGTATCAGTCACAGCATGTTGAAGGATAGCGTTTGTAAATCTTTGCAATGCCGCACTCAAATCGTTTACGGCTTGATCGACTTCCGCTTGCGTTGCCCCAGTGTTCACGAGCACCGCATTCGCGTTGTCAATGACAGCTTGCAGCTCTGCTTTCGCCCCTGCCGGATATTGGCCTGCTGCCGTTCCTTCGACTGCCGCATCATGTTTGCTTTGCGCGTCCGCGAGCAATGCGCTGAGCGCTATTTTGTTCACGAGAGTAATGGTTACGTTGTGTGACGCATCATTCAGATGCGTTTCTGTTCCCCTTTCATCCGCGATTACAACATTCGATACACCGACAGAAGCACTCGTCGATTGTGTCGATTTCGCATTGAATTTCAAGGTCAACCAAGTTCCATTGGATTGATGATCCGCTCCAATGTTGGCTGTAATCAGATGGATCTGGCCAGGTGTCACCACTTTACTAAGTATTGTAAATCCTTCTTTGAGCGAATCCACAGAGACAAAGTCCAATTGCTCCTGCGGGTAAGTTACCGTGATGTCCTGCGCGTAAACATTCTGGCTGATCCCGCTTAGCCCGTAGATCAAATTGAACGATTGTCCGGAATTCACCGAATCCACACCTGTTAATGTTACCGTCGGTAACGTCACAATCGTTTTTGCAGGCACGACTACAGGAAGGCTTGCCGTATCCGCCTTCGTTCCATCCGAGGTTCTCGTAACCTCTAGGACGAGCTGTACCTCACTATCGGCAGTTGACGGCGTAATGGTCCCATCCAGTCCGATGACAGCCGGATGATCCGAGTTCTTGATCGCTACGGTAAATCCGTCAGGTACCGTCGGCAATGTTAAAGACGTAGCGTCTTTTATAGGAGCCTGGATTGACGTAATGCCGTTAGCAACCTCCAAGGCGCTGCCCGGTGCTACCTGGAGCCCTGCAATAGCCAGTTGAAGATTTGCCGCAGCCGTATCAATTTCAGCTTGTGTGACAAACGTACCGGCGTTCGCGCTGATCGCGTCGGCTAATGCCGTCTGCAAGGCTTCCCAAGTTAAATCGGTATAATTTTCCTCAACGAGAGATTGGGCCGTATCCAATGCATTCCCAAGGGCTGTTTTATCAAAATTATTGTACAGTTGGAATTCAGCCACATTCGCATGCGACGTGCTAGTGCCCAACCAACGGTAGTACCGGTAGGCCGTCGTCGTATTGATTACTTTTACGTACCAGGATGAAGAATTGGCGGTACTAGGATTGTCCATAATGGTATACAAATCGACAAATCCACTAGTAGCCGATGTATTCGATCCTTGGAGTTTGGCTTGGTAAATCCTAGCGGCATTCGTTCCACTGCGCGGCAAGAATCGAAGCACATTAACCGCTACAGGTTTGCCAAAATCCCATCCCACGTACGGAGTGGTAGAACTATGGTCGTAGAAAGTACTCGGATTGCTGTCAAAAGCGTTTGGCGGCGGGTAAGATCCACTACTCGTTGAGCCAAAGGCACTGCCTTTCCCATTATTGTTAACTGTTAAATTCGGCGTGGGAATCATTTGACTGAAAGTAATGAGCATACTATCCGAAACACCAAGACTAGACTGAGCGGTAACTTTATAGGTACCTTCGCTAGTAGCGTACAAAATGCCACTCGGATCGATTGATCCCGTTGTCGTTATCGAACCGTCCGGTTGGGTGACCGACCATGTCCGACTGCCCGAAGCTTGCAGCTGAACAAAGCTGCTGCCATATATAGTAGCGGAACCCTGTGTCATATTGACAGTCGGAATGCTGCCACTCGATACCGGCGCTTGGATTTGTTTGCTCATTGCCGTTTGCAAGGCGGCAGTAGCATTATCTATATCCACTTGTGTGGCGCTTCCATCATTATTAATGTTCTGCGCAACAGTAAGTGCCGACTGCAAATTAGTCCAATCCTGCTGTGTGCTGAAATTGGCTGCCGTTAACTGAGCAGCGCTGTTGATTGCAGCTATAAGCGCGCTTTTGTTTAACAAGCTGACTACGATTGCCTTGCTTGGATCAATACTTCTAATGCCCTCATTCAAAGCAATTGCCGCAAACAACGCAGTATCCCTGCTTATATTCGTTGTTGAATATCCCGCATATTTCCCCTTCACGCCCAAGGCGTTGATAAAAGCTTTCTGAAAACTTTCCTGTTTACCTTCCCAATTCGGGCTTCCTGAAATCTGTTTAAAGCCGCCGCTCGAGGTTGTATCGCTCGTGTAAGCCGAAATCGATTTGGCAGCGGTTAAAACAGAAGCAAGCGCGGCATCCCCGCTGTTATCCGTTCCCGCAGCCGTAACTGTAACCGTACACGTAATCGGCGGTAAGCTCGAGTCAGCCATACTTGTACCGGTTATTGTGACTGTGCCCGTTCCTCTCGCGATAACCAAACCGTTCTTATCGACCATCGCAATGTTTGGATTACTGGAGAACCACATGATTCTCTTGTCGTAAGCATCGCTTGGCTGTACGGAAGCCGTAAGCTGCAACCTGTTTGTGCCAGTAATTTTTGAATTATCAGAGGCCGAACTGGCGGGTCCATAGATGGTTGCTGTCGCTGGGCTGACCATCGAGAGGCTTGTAGGAACGCTGGAGACGTCCGCCACCTTCACTTTAATGGACTGTCTTACGCCCGCGTCCTGCACGCTCGTTGCGGTGACGGTTACGTTGGCAACCTTGTTTGCGCCTGTGCCAACCGCTTTGATTGTCGCTGTATTGCCGTTGCCCGTAACGGTTACAATGCTGCTGTCCGAGGAGGTCCAAGTAACGGTATCGCTCGGGTTCCCGTATGTTGTCGCTGTGACGGTATTGGTATCTGCTCCATTCGTCCCCTTATAGATCAAAGTCGCCGAGTACTGACTCAATGTAATACCCGAAACATGAGGGGTAGAGATGAGGTTATTATTCATAACCATATATCTTGTGTCTTTCTGTGCGTCAAAAACAATCTTTCCACCAGTTATGGCGTAATCCACGTTAGCACCCAATGTTTGGTCCGAATTTACAACCTGAATGACAGGCATACCCGTTGACCATGGGTTGACAAGTGCTATTTTGCCATCGCGTTTGCTGTTCAGATCGACGTATGAAACCGATTGTGTGTCTGCATTATAGGCGCTGGACACTTCTACGTTCCCCATTGCGCCAAGCCTTTCATAGCTGACAGACTTTGACATATCCCAGTTCGGGAATGCCCATATCGTACTTGGTACACTCGGAGTGGTATTGCTCTGCAAGAGCATGGAATTCAACCCTTCCATTGCCCCAATCGTTTCTACCGCGCCACCGCTTTGCAAATAACTGAGGTTGCTCGTTCTAAGTTTTGAGCTTGCTGCTGTTTTAAATTTGGAAAGCAAATCTGCCGCCGGCCATCCAGCTCTTGCAGCAATCGGATAAATCTTTGGAAAGCCGTTATTTTGGCTGCTCCAACCCCCGAAACTGCCAGCAGACCATGCATTCATGTACGTAAGGGTATTGATAACCTTTTGCAACAGCTCTTTGTCGCCGTCCAGCATTTGAACATTTTCAAACGGGAATACGACACCTTCAAGCTCAACTGGCTGGTCGCCCGGTTCAATCATATCGACATGCGCCTGATTGGGGGACTGATAATCGGTAGCGATGAGAGTAGGGACAAAGTTACTGTTGTTAGCCGTGTTGAATATGCCCTTGGGAAGATTAGCTTCCGGGAAAGAAGTATGGTCTAAGAGATCCTGCCAGCGGCTCAAGTTGGATGGGTCTTCGCCAATTTCAGCGGCATGCTTTATTAAGAAGTCCGACATAAACTTGATAGCGCCCATGTCCAAATCCGGGTTAATATCAGCGGCATCGCCTTCATGGATAGAGGAGCCGATAACGGAATAGTGGTATTGGCCGTTGCCGTCATCCGTTTTCAACACATAGGAACTGTAAAAGGTAAGCAGCTGTTTCAAGTATGGATAAAGCACCGTTCGCAGATAATTGTCATCCAGTGTGTATTCGTAGTAGAAAATCATTGGAACGGCTGCAAACATGCCGTTCGACTTCTGGTCAGTCGAGCCTGAGTTGAAACCATACATCTTAGATGATGATTTCGCGTTCAGAGAAGGCTGCTCATTGGCCATGACATGGAAGGGAGATAACGTTCTTACATGCACGGCTCCATCATGATTCTGTTGGGCGGCATTGTTTATTTGCCACGGCAGGTCATAGGCTATCACTCTGTTGTAAGGAATCGCGGTCTCGATCCGGTTGACCGAACCCGACGCATAATACTGGGCTTGCTGGTTATAGTTCAAGAAATACCTGCCGCCCCAACCCACATTGTCGGCGGGAATCCATGGACCGTACATCGAGCCCGGAAGATTCTGCTGATTTACTTTGCCGTTCGGGCTTGTCGGCCGGTTCGAGCTGCCTAGAATGTAAAGCGAACCGTAATAGTACTGATTAAGAGCAGCATCGTTAAACTGAACATAGCTTTTCAACCAATAATTTTTCCACCAGTTTAAATGGTCGCTTTTCAGCTGAGCTACAGCCTCTGATGAGGTATAGGCGGAAAGTCCGGTTTTGGCATCCGCCTGAACACCCGATACACTCTTAATGCTGTCGTACGCGCCGCTGCTGCTTGCGAAATAGGTAACTAAATAAACCGTATTGCCTGCATTTACTTGAAAATCGCCTGACTCGCCGAGGGAGTTATAATATTTTCCTTTGTTGCTGTCGAAATAATCATTGGCTTCGGTTTTTTCTTTCAAATTGGTAAGTGAAGCGCCAACTACGGTCGTTGCGGTCGCCATTCTGCTTCTGAAGTTGCTGGTGTTGCCGCCGCTTCCTGCGTTGGTATCTCTTGTGGTCCAAAGCACAGCGTTAGATCCCGTTGAATCGATGCCGCCTGTGTATGGGTAAGTGCTATTCGCATCCGTCAAATCCGTCGCGCTTGAATTGGCATAAGCCATGGCGGGAACCCATTGCTTCGTGTTCAGCGTTACTCCACCAGTGCCTTTGTTCGTGATTTCAGTTACAAACACATTGTCGGTGTCCGCTGTCCATGAATTCATTTGGATTGCCGCATCATTGCCTGTATCGTCCTTGATCTGCATATTCGTGATGATTTGCGCATTTAAAATGTCTTGCTTCATATTAAAAACAGATGCCGCCTGGCTTCCCGAAGCCGTCGTAGGCCAAATATCAAGCCCGCCCCCGGATAAAATACCTTGATTATCTTTGACCGAAGTGCCTTGGGCATGAAGTGTTCCCCAGAAGTCGTTTTTCCCGAAATAGAACTGTTGAGAAGTCGTAGACACGCCCGCAGCAATTGCACCGATGTCGCCATTTCCAATGAGCTGTCCTGATGTGTAGTTGCCTTTATCAAGAGAGCTGATTTGCTGAGGAGTTGTGATCGATCCATAGATGCCTGACAACCTATTCTGGAGATTAGACCAATCATCTTGATTTAAGTGATCGACAACGGCCTGCGGCGCGGTGAAGCCCGAATCCGCTAATGCGATGGGAGTAACGCCCATAAGGCTAGTTAGGCCTGTGAACGTTAATGGAAACAGCAGCATCGCGGAAATGGTCCTGCGCATAGGCTTAATCTTTGTAACTATCATGTGTTGCCTCCTTTGAATTTAATCTTTGCCCGTGCCCTCGTTTAAACAAGGGGGAGGCAACAGCCCGCCCCCTCGTTCACACGCCGTTAGTTCGTCAGAATTCCTCTTGCTAAAGCGGCGAGGTCATCAATGTCTACCTTACCGTCTCCTGTGACATCTGCATGCTTAAATTGATTCCAGTCTGCATCGGCAGACGTTTTACCATAAGCGGCTGCAACAACGGCTAAATCACCGATACTGATTCTACCGTCGCCGTTCGTATCATTCACAGCATGTTGAACGATCGAATTTGCAAATGTTTGCAGGGCCGCGCTCAGATCGCTTACCGCTTGATCTACTTCCGCTTGCAGGGCTCCGGTGTTCGCGAGCACCGCATTCGCGATGTCGATGGCGGCTTGCAGCGCAGCTTTTGAGCCTGCCGTGTGCTGTCCAGGAAGCGTTCCTTCATCTGCTTCGTCGTGTTTGCTTTGCGCATCTGCGATCATTCCGCTGAGCGCTGTTTTGTCCACGAGTGTAACGAGTACGTTGTGCGACACATCATTTAGATGCGTTTCAATTCCACTCTCGTCTGCAATTACAACATTCGATACCCCGACAGAGGCACTCGTCGATTGGGTCGATTTCGCATTAAATTTCAAAGTCAGCCAAGTTCCGTTCGCTTGATGATCCGCTCCAATATTAGCTGTGATCAGATGGATTTGACCCGGTGTCACAGCTGATTGGATAATCGAAAATCCAGCCTTCAGCGAATCCGCAGACACAAAATCCAACTGCTGCTGCGGGTAAGTGATCGTGATATCCTGCGCATACACATTCTGGGTGATCCCGCTCAGCCCATAGGTCAGATTGAACGATTGACCGGCATTAATCGCATCAACACCGGTTAAGGTTACCGACGGAACAGACACAACCGTTTTTGCAGGCACAACGACCGGAATGCTGACAGTCACTGCTTTTGAATTGTCAGACACTTGGGTCACTTCCAGAACCAGATTTACCTTAGTGCTCACGCTTTGAGGAACGATGGTCCCATCCACCCCAATGACAGACGGTTGATCCGAGCTCTTAATTGCGACAAGAAAACCATCCGGTACAGCTGGCAGCGTCAACGTAGCAGCGTCCTCCGCAGGCGCCGCAATCGATGTAATTTCGGCGGCTACCGATGCTGCACTTGCAGCGCCGACACCGATTCTATCCAAATCCGGCGCATATGCGCTATCGTTATAAAACTTTATCGTGTTGACACCCGCATTAAGCTGCACTTTGATCGATGTTGTAGATACCGTGTTGAAATCTACACCGGTCAGAGGGAGCTGCGTTCCCGTACCTCCGTTTATACTGATAAAGAATGTTCTAGAGTCGGTTGTCAAATAATCAATTTTCAAGGTGTACTGACCTGCAGCTGGCACAGACACGTTGTTGAATAACACATAGTTAGCAGCTGCGTTGCCAATAAATCCAGCTTTTTTCCCGCTTGAGCACAACGCGCAGTTCGAAACTTTCGTTGCCGCACCGGTACCGCCAAGCGTTGCCGATTCCGCTTCAAAATAAGCCGTAATTACATTTTTAGCCGGCACAACGACCGGAATGCTCACGGTAACAGATTTGGTGTTGTCATAGATTCTGTTAATTTCAAGTACGACGTTAACGGTCGTTTGCAAGAAAGGCGGCTTAATAACGCCGTTCGTCGTCAAAACACCCGGATTGTCCGTACTCTTGATCGTTACGGTATAACCGGCAGGCACCGATGGCAACGCTAAACTCGTTGCGTCCTGTGCCGGTGTAACAATCGCCGTAATCCCGCCAGCAACATCTGAAGACGTCAGATCCGGCAAATTCGTCTCTGCGGATGGCTGGCTTTCGCCTATCCCGTTTACGGCTGTTATTTGATACGCATATTTAATGTTGTCATCGATTTGCGCATTCGTATCCGTATATCCGATTCCGGTCACGTTCGAAGCGATTTTCACATAACTGCCGCTTCCATTCAACACCGTTTTCCGATAAACCGAATAGGAGGCTGCTCCGTAAATGCTGTTCCAGCTCAATTGAACCGTGGCAGCTGTGGTCCGGGATACGCTGACTCCATCAGGTGCGGCTGGTGGTACTGAAAATTTCGAAGTAAACGAGAATACGCCGATCACGTTTTCCACGCCGTTTTGAATAGCTGATAATTTCCAGTAGTACTGTTTATCGTTGCTGAGTCCTGTCACACTGCTTGAAGTAGAAGCAACGGTGCTGTTATATGCAATGTTCGAGAATGCCGTATCTTCGGCAACTGTCAGTCTGTAGCTGTCCGCATTCACCTGAGCAGGCCAACTAAAGTTGATCGATACCGCATCGATATCTGCGGCTCCGTTCGCCGGCGTAACCTGCAGAGTGGATACTGGTGTTACCTTAATCAATTTGGCACCATGCGCAGGGACGCTAGCTGTGAAGCTTGTATTGATAATCCCCAATTCCTTGTGGCTCCATAAATCTCTAATAAAAGCATCTCCTTGAATACCGAGGGTAGACCAATTCGCCGTGATGCTCGCAGCAGCCGTGTTTAAATTAAACAGGCCAATATAATAGGAGCCGTCCGCAAGCTTCTTCTTCCACACCTGCGTGCTATTCGAGTTGGAAACCTGCGTTCCGGCCACCGCGCTCTGATCCACTGCAATGACTTCATCATTCGTTAACAGCCCTAAGCCATAGCTGTCTGTATGCGTCAAGTCATCGCCGCTATCCAGTGGAGCGGAGGCCATTGCCCATAGTGACATATAGGCTTGTTTTTCGTCATTCGTAAGTCCGTCATTACTTCCACCCGCGACGTCGAGTGAATCCAGATCGTTCCAACCTCCAGGTCCTGCATATTGAGCCCAGGATGCCGCACTTCCAAATCTGCCGGATACATGCGACCAATCCGTTAAGGTCGTGCAATAGCATTCGACATCTCCCTGCGTTCTCCAGCTGTTGGCATATTGCTTCCAAGTAGAGGCATAAGCGATATTCAAATTGTTGGATAAAGCCATGACAATAGGACGCCCTGTGCTTCTAAGCGCTTGGGACCAAGCTTGGATGTCAGGAATATCAGCGTCGCCGACACCATCGATTTTCAAATAATCTGCGCCATAGGATGCGAACAGGTTAGCCCAAGAATTAACATACTCTTGCGCGCCGGGCTTCGAGTAATCGATATAGTACATCCCTTTGAAATTATAGTTCTTCTCCGTTTTAGACGTGTCGGCAATATCTGCCGCATGGTAAGGCGTTCCTTCAATCGGCGTATTTTGTGTCACTGCGCCTTTGGGAATACCAGGGGTTACATACACGCCAAATTTCAAGCCCAAACTGTGTATATAATCTCCCAGAGCTTTCATTCCGCTCGGGAATTTGGCTGGATCTACAACCCATCGGCCATATTGATCAACGACTGTATTGTAGTCGAGCGTGTAAAAATCATCGAGATTAATATACAGGTAACCATGCGATTTAAGATTTGCAGCCATGAAATCGGCTTGCGCCTTAATATTATCTTCTGTAGGAGTCTTTCTGATGAAACTCCAACTGCTCCAACCCAAAATAGGTTTTTGAGCCAAGCCGTTAGCTGCAGTCGGACTCAATGCAGGCACGACGACCGGAATGGCGCTCGTTTCCGCAGTCGCGTTGTCGGAAGTTCTCGTTACCATCAATACGAGCGATACGGTTGTGGCTGCACTCGGCGGTGTAATGATTCCGCTTGTCGCAATAACGCCTTCATTCGTGGAACTCTTAATAGCTGCCGTATAGCCAACCGGCAAGGTCGGCATCATCAAATGCGTGTAATTAACAGCCGGAGCCGTAATCGATAGTCCAGCAGCCAGGTCTGACAATTCCTTACTGGTGATTAACGCAGGTACGACCACCGGAAGACTCATTGTATCGGCTGTTGTGTTATCTGATGTTCTTGTAACGGTCAACACCAGATTTACAGTGGTACTTGAACTCTGGGCAACTATCGTTCCGTTCGTTGCAATGACGCCTGTATTATCTGAGCTCTTAATCGCTACGGTATAACCAGCAGGTACAGTTGGCAGCGTCAAGTAGTTCGCGTTTGCCGCTGGAGCCGCAATCGACACAATCCCTGCCGCAATATCCGCAGCCGTTATTGCATGAAGCTGAAATTTCATACTATCTGCTGAGGAATTCGTCCGTTGTTCTAACTGGGTTCCGTTATCTGTCGAATTTCCCGGCACATTTAAAACCAATCCGCTTTTTTTGTTAATCAGCTCATAAAAACCGGTGCCGGCATCCACGATCTGCCACAGATCATTGCCACTTGAGCCAAAGGACCACTGAAGAATAAGCCCACCGTCTGTTAGAACTGCGCTTTGAACTGCCATCACTTTGCCGCTCAATGCATTAGTAAATTTATAATAGCCAGGGGTTGCACTATTTTCTGAGACGATCCACTCTTCATTATGGGAATGGCTGTCTTCCTGTTGAACGACAAGGCCCCCATTTGCCAGCGCATTCGCATCGTTTTTGACAGCAATAGTCTTCATGCTATTTTTATTAATCATCTTATAGGTTGAACCCGATATGATCCCGCCTGTTCTCGCCGGAACAACCAATGAAATACTTCCGGTATCCGCTGTGGAACCGTCCGATGTTCTTGTTACCGTCATTACGAGCGTGACAGCTGTGTTTCCGGGCGGAGGAGATATCGTTCCATTCGTCGCAAGGACGCCCGTATTCGTCGAACTCTTAATCGCTACGGTGAAACCGGACTGCACGTTCGGCAGTGCCAATGACGTTGCATTTTGCGCAGGAGCCGCAATTGACGTAATGCCAGCCGCAACAAATACTGGTGTTAAAGCTGGCACAGTGATCGGAATAGTGACGGTATTCGCTGTAGTGTTATCCGTCGTTCTAGTTACTTTCACGATCACATTTGCAGTCGCGTCAGTTAATTGAGGATGAATCGCTCCGTCAAGTCCAACCACCGCTGGATTATCCGAACTAAGTACACTAAAAGCAAATCCGGCACCTGCTGGATATTTTAATGCCACATCCGTATTCGTAATTAGGAAAGATGTTATTCCTGACGCAATTTGATCCGCCGATTTCAACACTAGACGAGCCATTGCCCAATCGCCTGCTGAGCTTGTTGCATTCAGCGTAGTCATCGATAACGTCAATACATTTACATTAGATATATCAACATCTACCTCTTGGTACTTAGCAGTTGAATCTGCTTTTGTCGTCATCGTACCACTGTCAAATAGCGTTACCCCGTCACCAAGTAGTTGAAATTGGATTTGCGTAGGCAAATTTGTATTTGAGTACGTATATCCATCAGGTCCAACCAAAGATTTAAAGCGGGCAAAGCTTTTGTTCACGTTATATTGAACGGCCGTTTTGTTACCGACGGTACTGCCATTCAAGTTGATACCTTTTGTAAATGCGGTGCAATTATTGTTACAAGGATCTGCATCAACACCGCCAACGGATGCGAGCTTAATCGGAATCTGCGGCGTCGTGGTATGAGATCCCCGATCCTTATTCACCGTGCCGTTGTAACCTGACCCTGTCAATGTGGTATAAGGCAAATCGCTAAAAAATAAATCAGTCGCCGTATTAATTGCAGGCTGCGGGACAGGTGCTGCAGCCGCAAACGATTTCCCAACAGGCGTCAAAAATCCTGTCACAAGCAAACAAATCACTAAAAATCCGGAAAACCATCTTCGTTTACTCAACATCCTAATCACCTCGTAAATGTTAGTCTGAAGATATCACTATTTGCCGCTTTAATTTCTATGTATGATCTGAATCACCCCCAACCAGCGATACACTTTGTAACTTATAAGGTAGATTGAATCCGCATGAAATGTTCTTTTAAAACCTATTATAATTGAAATGAAAACGCTATCGTGATACACAAAACTACAGCAAATGTATGATTATCTACTGTGCCAACTTTTGAGCCATGGCCGCAAGATCGCTAATATCGATCACACCGTCTCCATTCAAATCCGCGCTCGCCGTCCATTTAGGACTGCTAGGTGTTTCTCCATAATGACTAGCTATAATAGCCAAATCGCCGATGCTGATCTTGCCGTCTCCGCTCACATCTCCCGGAATCGCTGCGTTGACCGATGCAAGGAAGGACTGCAGCGCTGCATTCAAATCCATCACCGCTTGGTTAACTTGATCCGGTGTCGCCGCCGAATTGTCGGCTACGGTTTGCGCCGTCGCGATACTCGCTCGTAATGCTTCTTTCGATCCAGCCGGATATTGTCCCGGTTTACTTCCTTCTACAGCAGCGTCATATTTGGTTTGTGCGGATGCGATCAGCGTATTCAATTCCGCTTTATCCACGACCGTAATCGGTATATTGGCGGTGGCGCCTTGCACCTGCGTTTCCACGCCTCGGCCATCGGAGACGACAACGCCTGACAAAGCGACGGTGCTGTTCACCGACTTCACTGCAGGATTCGCCTGGAAGCTAAGCTTCAAGATCGCTCCAATATTGCTGTCCGTTATGGCATGAGAGGCGCCTTCACTCGCCGAGACGATGCGAATGCGTCCCGGAGTTGCCGTCTGGCTCACAAAAAGGCCGTCCATCAACGAGGTCACCGCGTCGAACTGCAATTGCGCCGGGTCATAGTTCACGGTCAAATCTTCGGCATAAATGCCTCCACTTCCATTAGAACCAAGGTTGTTTAATCCAAATGTCAGATCAAACGGTTGTCCTGGATATACGGCGCTCGTTCCCGTTAGCGTTGCCGTAGGTGCTGCTGGCTGCGCGACTTGAATCGTATAGACGGCCTGTGTTATTCCGTCTGAAGCCGTGACAACGAGCTTATCCCCGCTGACCAGCGCTCCGGAGTTCTTGGCTGTGCCGCTCGCATCGGCAATCGTATAACTTTGCACCGATCCGTCTGCCGAAGCTATTTGCGTAATGACTTGTGCAACCGTTGCACCGTTGGAGGCGTTCACCACTTTGGCAACTGCATCCACCGCTGCCAAATTCGGATGGCTGGCCGCCAGCTGGATGCCGGTATCCGTTGACAGGTTAGCAGAAGTGCCCACAGCCGTCAGCTTCACATTATCGAAAGTAATCCCATAAGCACTGCTGCTTGCATTTTTCCCGGTAATCAGAAATCTGAACTTATGATCGCCTGGCGCAGAGAAAGTCACATTGCCCAAATCTACCGAAGCAAAGCCTTGAGCGCCTGCATATTCATCGACCGGTGTTCCCTGCGCATTGCCGTCGATGGACAACTGCACGATACCTCTGTTGGTATTCGTCTTATATCCGAAGGACACATCGTAGGTACCCGCTGCAGGTACGTTAATCGTATACTCCATCCAGTTGCCCGGCTTTGGTGTCCCTGTAAACTGCCGGTAGGAACCGCCGCTTGCCAACGCATCTGCCGCCGTACTTGTTCCAAGGCCCGAAGTTGTAAACGGAGTCGTTTCGCCCTCGAAAATCATAGCGCTCAAAATTTGATAAGTGCTCTTTGATATACCATCCTGACCGGTAACGACCAACATATCGCCATTGACCAGCATGCCCGAAGCTTTAGGCGAATTAGCCGCACTCGTTACGGAATAAGTTTGCGGCGTTCCTGTCGGTGATTCAATTTGATTAAGAAGATCCGCAACTGTCGTTCCGAAAGCTACAGAAAGTTTGTGCAATGCACTGTCGAGAGAAGTCAGATTCGGGTGACTCGCCTTAAGTTGAATTGTTGTATCTGACGTAAGATTGATCGTATAAACAGCCGTGTCGCTTCCTATCTTGGCGGTTGAGGTTAACTTGTCTCCTTCTGCCAGTACTTCCGAAGCTTGCTTGACATGGCCGTCTGCATCCGCAACGGTGAAAGTCTGGAGCGCCCCGTCCTCACTGGACAGCTGAAGGATTAGCTGCCCTACCTTTGTACCACCTAACGCTGTGATGATATGTCCTGCTGCATCAAACTGATTTATATTCGGATGAGAAGTCAGCGGTTGAATTACCGGATTCGTGCTTTGAATATTCGTTACGTTCGTTACGGTCCATGCCGGACCACTATCTGCCGTTACCTTCACACGATCGAACAAAATGGAATCGGCATCTTTAATGACAGCACCAGCCGTACCGCGCAGATTGAGGTTCTTCATCGTAACATTTTGAACATAGCTGCCATCCAAGCCTTCAATTCCCAAAGCTGTACCGTTTGTCCCCGTGCCCGTGACAATGTTTTCATAGTGCAGATCCTTCAAGGTCGGCAGAACCGGTGCCGGATCTCCGTCATTGTTGGTTGAGTAATTCGCGGATATTCTGATCGCCATTCTCGTCTTGGAAATGGTCATATCTTTAAAGGTCACGTCCTCGACGATGCCTCCCCGTCCGGCACTCGATTTGATATCAATGCCTTCCCAGCTGATCGAGCTTACGCTGTTGTTTTGAATCAGCACGTGTCTAACTGAGCCGGACATTTCACTGCCGATGACATAACCGCCGTTAGACCCGTCAATTACATTGTCGGTTACCCTGATGTATTCCGTCGGGATGCCCAGATTGTATCCTTCCAGATTCTTGCCAGATTTGATCGCCACGGAATCGTCACCGGTATGGAAATAACAATTGAAAATATTCGCATGCGTGGATGAATCCGGATCAATCCCGTCTCCATTGGCAATCCGGTAGGAAGAATTTTTGGAAATCAGCTTAACATTATCGAAAGTGATATGATCGCTGTAGATGAAATGCGTCGTCCATGCCGGACCGTAACTCACTGTCAGATCCTTAATGTAAACGTTCTGAGCATTAAGCATCATAATCGCGCGTCCGCGTGATCTGTTTCCTGAAGCTGCGACTTCGGCATTTCCTAGATCCAGCCCGTTTCCATCGATCGTTCCCGAACCCGTGATGACGACATTGGATATGTTGTAAGGTCCTTTCGCATCCCGATGTCCGAGTGTCAGGAGACTGGCGTACCCGTCAAGCTCGAACCCTTCAAAGCGCGTTGGTATGATCGGGTAGTCACTAAGTTTCGTCGTCCCTTTCAATGTTCCGTCGATCTTCATGGTCATGTTGCTCTTCAAGAACAAGGCACCACTCATAAAGGTTTTACCAGCCGGAATATAGATTGTCCCGCCATCCGGCAGATCGTTGATAGCTTGTTGAATCGCTGCCGTGTTAACTGTCAAGCCATCGCCAACCGCCCCGTAATCTTCCACATTTATCGTCTGGCCGGAAGCCTTCGTCTGGATTGTTAACGCCGCGCTTGCTTCAGACAGATTGCCGTCGGTATCCCTTGTTTTCACAGTAAACGTATAAGCGGAGCTGGGGGATAGTCCAGAAACCGAGTAACCCATTTTAGTCGTTTCACCGACTTGCACGCCGTTTTGATAAACGACATATGTATCGAAATTGGAAATGTCGTAAATGTTAGCCGGTTTATCCCACAACAGGAGCACTGTCGTATCTGTCAGTGACTCTCGAGGAGATAACACGTTTATCGGTGCCTGTAAACTTGAGGATGTAGTTACTGCAGCAAACGCAACATGATTAAATGTGGTTGAGTAGCATGGGCTAAGTAACATAAAGGAAGCCAACATCGAGATAGCGATCTTTTTATTCAGAACCGGAATCTTCTTCATTGTGCAATTTCTCCTTTTCTAATTTAAGATTGTACTTTAGCTAAAATGAAGCTCCCTTTCTTTTGATTTTATTAAGTTTTGCATCACTTAACAGTACTTGTATACCATAATCTGCCAAAAGTTAATTAATGATATTTTATTGTTTTTGTTTGATATCTTTATATCTTTGGCTTAAACAGGCTTCTAAAGTAAAAAAAGGGCAAGCGGAAATTAAAATTCCACTTACCCTCTCATTAATGTTCATTATTTTTATAATCAGTAGGTGAGAATCCCGTATATTTCTTAAAGCATTGACTAAAATATTGCGGGTTGCTATAGCCGACTTTTTCCGCAACTTCATAGGATTTCAATCCGCTCATTCGAAGCATTTCAATGGCTGCTTTCATACGCGTTTGAAGCAGAAAATCACTGAAAGTAATACTTTTCTCCTTCTTGAAAAGTATACTCAAATAAGTCGGACTAATATGTACGTACCGGGCGACCTCTTGCAGGGATAGCCCTTCCGTTGCATAATGACTCTCGATATAGTCAATTGCCTTATGGACCATACTTTGTGTTTGGATCTCACGTTGTCGATTCGCAATGTCCAGGAAACGAGCCGTCAAATGACGAATAGAAGCAAAGATATCCTGAACCGTTTGGAACCGTTCCAATTCATTGTAGTAAGTGTAAACACTCTCTAAGCCTTCCTTAAACTTCACATTACGCTTCGCAATCTCTTCCAGTTCTTTGAACAGAAGAAGACTGATCTCAATGCCGATTAGGCGAACTTGCGCTAAGGAGACGAATTTAATTTCGAGCAGCCTTTGTTCGATATCATTAAGTACGGCATGCGCTTCTTTTTCCAACCCCAGTTTTACTTTCATAACAAATTCGTTCTCTAACTCGTTTAAAATGATCTCCGTTGAGCTTGTGGGAGGAAGACCGGTGTCCCCGACGGTTAACACCCTGTTCGTGCCAATCATATGACGGAATTCAATAGCTGCTTTCGCATCGCGATATGATCGGGAAACGTCACTAGGTTTATCATAAATAAAACCGATACCGACGGTCACGGTCGTTTTCAAATATTTCTCTACATTGACTCGAATTGTCTCTGCGATTTGTAACGTCTTCTGCACAATTAGATCCTGCTCGCCGTCCGCATTGTAAATGATGACAATCTCATCTTTTTCCGATTCAAAAACAATTCCCTCATTATCGCTTAGTACTGTTTCCTCAGCAACGTTTAAGATACAGAACTTGAGCATCTCTTTTCCAAAGCGGTTCTGATAATCCGGGTAGCTATAATCATCGGCTGTTAATAAGATGACAACATATTTGGATCTTGGCATCGTAAAATTGAAAAACTCGCTTTGAGAACGAATTTCTTCCTCAGATAAATTATTTTTAATTAACTTCTCCAAAAATCTTTGTCGCAGCAGCGGCATGCCCTCGACTACTTTCCGCTTCATCTCGTTCTCGTAGGCAAGCTCAGCCATCGACCTTTTCGCTGTATCCAAAAGAAGCTGTGAATCGACAGGCTTCAATAAATAATCGAAGACCTTTAATTTCAGCGCCCGATGCGCAAGCTCGAACTCATCAAAGCTGGTCAACATAATAATTTTTATATCCGGATAATTTTCTTTAACAGCTTCCGTCAATTGGAAACCATCCATAAAAGGCATTCGAATATCCGTTATTAGAAGATTAGGCCGCACCTCAGCTATCAGGCTCAAAGCTTCTTCTCCATCTCTAGCCAGACCAACGAGTGTAAACCCATTCTGCTCCCAAGGGACCGTCCGAGATAACCCTTTCCGAATAATGCTGTCGTCATCCACAATTACAACTTTCATCTTTCAAGCGCCTCCCGTGTGTTAGCCATAAAATGGGATCCTTATCATTGCGATGATACCGCCACTGATCCTATTCTCGTATACAAGGCCATAACAAGCCCCATAGTTAAGCTGAAGCCGCTTATTTACATTACCAATGCCAAAGCCTAGCACGTTCCCGCTATCCTCTTCTTCTCTTAAACTTTGGTTTATTGCCTTGACTTCTTCATCCGACATCCCATTGCCGTTATCTTCCACATAGAGCCGTACTTCCTGATTGGCTAATTGCCCTCTGATTCGGATCAAGCCTTGTCCGCGTTTCTGCTTCATACCGTGATAAATCGCATTTTCAACTAACGGCTGTAAAGTCAGTTTAACAATATGACAATTCATAATTTCCGGATCAATGTCAATTTCATAAATAAAATCCTCACCATACCGCATCTGCTGAATGTACAAATAATTTCGGATATGCTCGATTTCTAAGGAGATAGGGATAACTTCGTTGCCTTTATTAATACTAATTCGATAAAAGTTAGATAGTGCTGTCACCATTTCAGCGGCATCTTTATTTTCTTCCATTTCACAAAGCTGTTTAATTGAAAATAACGTATTATACAGAAAATGAGGTTTAATCTGTGACTGCAGCACGGCCAGCTCGGCCGATCTTTTCTTCTCTTGTTCTTCCTTTACTTCTGTTAACAGATTCCTAATTCTAAGCGTCATATCCTGAATTCCTCTGCTCAGCACGCCGATTTCATTGGAAGGGACCGCATTACACTCGATAGCCAAATTCCCATCATCAATACGATTCACTGTTTGGGTTAATTTAATCAAAGGCTTAGTAATGATATGGGCAACAATATTGGAAACAACTACAGCGAAAATAATAACGAGCAGCATGACAGTAATAATCACAAGTCCAATGGAGTTCACTTTGTTAAAAAGTTCGCCTTCCGGTACAATTGCAGCGACCTTCCACTTATTAAGACTTAACGTATCGTAAACGATCAACATTTTTTCGCCATATTTATTCTTGATATTAATTTGCCCTGACGGCTTATCCGCTGTCATTAGTTCTTTTTGTAAAACCGCTTCATCAATATCGTACTTCTCTTCTACATGTTTAAAGCTCATAACCCCATCATCGCTTACAATGCATAAATAACCATTTTTACTGATCTTGGCATTGTTCAATAAATCGCTAAAAAAGCGGCTCTTCAAATTCATCATGAAAATTCCCTTTGTTTCCGATCGATCTATACCAAACATGCGGTATACACTGATCACCTGAGGTGTAGATAACCCCGTTTCATCATGTATATTAAGCCATTTTATGACCGAAAGGCGATCGCTATCCAATTTGCGGCTGTAATCGTCTAAAGAAATATTAACGGTTGAAATTAAGGAATTATTTTGTTTGAACAGAGATACTCGTCCAGCATTGTAATAAAACAGCACAGAATCGAGCATGGAATAACGTTCAAAATAAGAGTCCAGTGCTTTATTCATAAAAATGTAATCCTCAGGATCTAAAGGTACCCCCGGATCATCCGTCTTATTCATAATGGAAATCCATTCCGATTTATTTTCCAGGCCGATTAACTCCGCAATAAAAGCCGTTAATTTATCGCTTAATAGGCTTTTCGTTTGAGCAATCGTATCGTTCAAGTTCGTGATTGAGTTTTCTTTTAATTGTTGCGAAGCCAGAATGAATGAGATCGTACCTGTAACCAGCACAAACACAATAATGATTGGGATAAACAACCAAATAATCGTGGACTTTAATGAACGAAAGACCGGCACAGAGATTCCCCCATTAATAACAACATTCAGGGAGAGCGAATGAACGCTCACCCCCAAATGCGATGACATGATTTTTTTATTTTTTCATTGCAGCGTCATAGTCCGCTTTCGCTTTTTCCATCGAAGTAGCCCAGCCATTCACAAAGTCGGCAACGGTCATTTTCCCTGTTAGCACTCTTTGGAAATCAGGCTCTAGCTGCTGCGTCGTAATCTTTGTGTAATCCGGCAGATGCGTAGGAAGTTTTAATGCAGTGGTATCTTTATCAGCAAGTACTTCTGCGCCTTGTTGAATATGCTGCGTGTTTTTCACGTAATCGCTTTTCAATGAATCGGTGTTTGTAGGCATTTGACCAATGCTTTGATTCCAATAGGTTTGGCTGTCTGCATTCATTAAGAAGCTCAAAAATTTCCACGCTTCTTGAGGATGCTTAGAGTTTTTAAACATCACTAATCCGTTTGCAACAGGAACAACCACTCTTTTGCCGTTAGCCGCTTTTGGCGGAATGACACCTGCGAACTTGTCGTTGCCTAGATTTGTGACGTGGTCATTGTAAGAACCAAAGTTGTGTTGAATCATAGCTGAAGTGCCAGTGTCGAACGTTGCGTTCATTTCTTTATTGCTGTTCGTAACATCACTTACAGGCGTATTCTTTTTATATAGGGCAACATACTTGTTCAAAAATTCAGTGATTTTGGGATCTCTAACTGTGGCTTTGCCATCAGGAGTGAAGTAATCCGTGATGCCGGAGTAAGCATAGATCATAGAAGTAAGCTGGTTGATGCTTCCGGACCCTCCGCGAATGCTGAATCCGTAACGGTTATTTTTGATATCAGTCAGCTTGTCAATATTGGTGAAGAAGTCATCCCATGTTGTAGGCGCTTTCAAACCAGCATCCTTCACCCAGTCCGTTCGATACCAAAGTATGTCCAGAAACATCGTATGCGGGAGATAATAAAGCTTATTGTCCGCCGTTAAGCCTCGGTCAAACTCAACCATATTCGAAGCAATTTTATCTTTATCGCTCCAATCCTTAAAGTACGGATCGAGCTCTTGCACGGCTCCTTTAGCCACGAAATCTGACAACCACACCATGTTGATACCTGCTACATCAGGGGTGTCATTGGCCGCGATGGAAACATCGTATTTTTGTTTGGCCCCACTTGCCGGAATGCCTACATACTCAACTTGAATGTTCGGGTTCTTCGCTTGAAAACGCTTAATTAACTCTTCATAAAAAGGAGTTCTGTTCGGGCCGGGGTTCTCATCCCAAAATGTAATCTTCACTTTTTCTGCCGGGTTTGAGGATTGGGCTGATGGCGCTGCCGCCCTCGTTGGAGCTGTTGTCGATTCTGTCGTCGTTGAACTTCCGCTGCTGCACCCTGATAAAGTCAACGATAATGCCGAGCCAATGACCATTAACATTTTAAGACCCTTTGTGTACATGTTAACATCTCCTTAATAAAAGTATGTATCCTAAATCCCTATTCGTATAAGAATTCGAAGAGCGAATTAGTTCAAAGTATCTAGCCTTTCACAGCTCCTGCGCTAATGCCTTGTACCAAAAACTTTTGAACATATGCGAATAAGATTGCCGCTGGCAGCAAAGCAATTACGCTTCCTGCAGCTAATGCGCCATACTGAATGTCATATTCACCTTGCATGTAGCGAAGTCCAACTGGCAATGTGAAAAGCGCCTTTTTACTAATGAGCATGAGTGCGAATAAAAATTCATTCCACGATCCAATAAATGTGTAGACCATTGTGGCCACAATTCCTGGCACCAGGATGGGAAATATGACTAAGAAGACCGATTTCAATCGACTGCATCCATCCACCATCGCTGCTTCTTCAAGCTGCTCAGGAATGTTCGTAATAAAACCACTCATCAATATGGCATTGAAGGGAAGTTGGAAAGTACTGTTGATAATGACCAAAGCCATTAAATTACTAGTGAGGTGCAGTGTTCTGAAAATCTCAAACATCGGTATGAGAAGCATTGCCCCCGGAATAAACTGCGTACATAACAGAAGCAGCATGAAAAGCTTCTTGCCTTTGAATTTAAACCGACTGATCGCATAGCCCACAAGAATAGAGCAAACCAGCACGATAAGGACGGTCAATAGCGCTACAATTAAACTATTGAAGAAATACTTGGAGAAGCCAACGTTATTCCAGGCAATCAGAAAGTTTTTAAACGTTGCGGGCATCGGCAGGTACTTGATAGGAAGCTTTGTAATGTCGCTCTCTCTCTTGAAAGCAGTGACAATTGCCCAGAATAACGGGAATAGTGTGAATACCATTGCCAGCAGCATTGGGATATATAACATAAATGCTCTTTCCACGATCCTAGGAAGAACTGGCTTAGGTTTCATCATTTGCGTGTTTATCATGCTTACTCTTCCTTTCCATATCCGCTTAATTTCAAGTAGAACACAGCAAACAACAGCAGAATGATAAAACCAATAACCGTAAGTGCCGAGCCGTATCCAAAGTCTTGCGCGACAATCGCTTGCTTAACGATATACATGGGGAGAGTTGTCGTTAAATCAATGGGTCCACCTGTCCCGTTCGTCATTACAAAGATTAGATCGACGTTATTGAATTCCCAAACAGCTCGCAGCAGCGTTGTTAAAATAATAGTCGTTCTCAGATATGGAAGCGTAATATGAATGAAGGACTTCCATCTTCCCGCCCCGTCCACTACTGCTGACTCATACAAATCACCGGGGATTGTTTGAAGACCAGCGAGTAACGCGATGGTGAAGAAGGGTATTCCCCTCCATAATTCAGCTGTTACAATGGCAGGAAATGCGGTGGTTATTTCAGAAAGCCACGCGATTTTATGATCGATAAGACCTAGTTTCAATAAGATATCATTGAGCGGTCCAATTTGCTCGTTGAATAAAATTTGCCACAAGGTGGAGGTTACAACCCCTGAAATGGCCCAAGGCAAAATCGCTGCCGATCTGAATAATCCGCGAAATTTAAAAGCTTGATTCAGCATCAGCGCGATTCCTAACCCAAGAATGAGCTGGAGAGCAACCTCGACGAACACCCATTTCGCTGAGACCCACAAGGTTGAAAAAAATAATTTGTCTGTTGTGAAGATGGCTTTAAAATTGTCGAGCCCTACAAATCCATTCTCGTAAGCTTTCGTGGGATTAAACTTCTGCAAGCTAAAATAAAATACATTCCCAACAGGGTAAAACAAAAAGACGATAATCAAGACAATCGCTGGCGCAATTAAGAGGTAGGGCAACCACTGAATGCGCTGCTTCTGTTTTCTTACGATCGCCCGGCTTACAACGGCGGATTGATTTGTACTCACTGGGTTTCCTCCACTTCTAGTCATCTCGGCTTCCATCGAATAGAAACCGTTTCTATATACCCTATTGTAGGACTGAGAAGCTTTTGGGAGAATCAAATATCATTATCAGAGTGTTTAAGATCATTAACAGTTAAATGAACTTTTTCGACTCTTGCATACACCAAATTGATCGTATAAAAGCAGAAGAAGGCACAGAGTGAATTCATACATTCGTCTGCGCCTTCTTTTATTCAACTTCATTATAGATATTCTTCGAACACGCACAAAGGGTAAAATTAAGATGGCATGTCTTTTTTTACGATTTCAACTAAAGAAAAAAGGCAACCCCCAGCAGGTGACTCTGCTGAAGATTACCTTTTATAAAGACGACTACTGCTGTAAAGTAATTTTTTGCGCCACAGCCGCAAGATCGGTAATATCAATCACACCATCGTTATTGATATCCGCGCTTGCTAGCCAGTTCGAACTGCTCCGATTTTCGCCATAGTGACTAGCCACAATAGCCAGATCGCCGATACTGTATCTGCCATCACCGGTCAGATCTCCTGGTATGGCAACATGGATCGAAGCAAGGAAAGCCTGCAGCGATGCGTTCAAATCAGCATACGCTTGGTCAACTTGATCCGTTGTGGCTTCGGCATTGCCGGCTACGGTTTGTGCCTTAGCGATTGCCGCTTGTAGAGCTGCTTTCGATCCAACTGGATATTGTCCAGCGTTGCTTCCTTCCTCAGCAGCGTCGTACTTCGCTTGTGCGGTTGATATCAGCGTATTCAGCGCCGATTTATCTACGGCCGTAATTTGTACGCTTAGGGACGCGCCTTGCACTTGCGTTTCTACGCCGTTGCCATCAGAGATGACCACGCCCGACAACGTGACGATGCTGCTCGCAGACTGCGCTGCAGGATTCACTTGGAAGCTCAGCTTCAAGATTGCTGCGCTATTGCTGTCTGTGATGGCATGGGCGGCGCCTTGACTCGCAGAGACGATGCGAATGTGCCCAGGCGTTCCCGTCTGACTCACAAAAATACCATCGAGCAACGAAGTTACTGAGCCTAGCTGTAATTGAGCCGGGTCATAATCGACGCTCAGTTCTTCGGCATATACGCCTCCGTTGATGCTTGCATTCAGATTGCTTAATCCGTAGGTCAGATCAAACGATTGGCCCGAATGAACGACACTCGTTCCCGTTAGGATCGAAGCTGGAGCGACTTGAATCACCGTAATATTAGCTAAAGCCTTATAAGTTGTGTCGGTTACAGTTCCTTGTACGCTAAAGCTTCCTGGTGTTTCATATTGGGATGCGTTGATGCTGTTCCACGTTACAGGCAGCTGCGCCGTTGTGCTATCGCTGTATACCGCTGTAACTACTGAAGGCAATACAGGCGCCGTTCCTACTGTTGTTGTGAGGCTGATCGGCGTAATGCTTGCAATCTGCGGCAGGACAGGCGAGTCAGCCAATAAGGCTGGCGCCGAGATCATAAATTTGCGTGAATACACGTCCGTTCCCTTGGACCTTACCGCTACTTTGGATAAGTCTGTCAAGCTGGGAGGCAGCTCATAGCTTGTTGCTCCTGCCGGTAAGTCAGCAAGTACCGTTGTGTTATTATAAACTGTGTAACCTTCGCTCGAAGTACTGGAGTCCCACTTCAGTACTTTCGCTGAGCCGCTGGCATCCAATTTAAGATTCTGTGGAGGCGTCGGCGCATTAAACACTTGAGCTTGCGTAAGGCGCGGAGGCCCTGTTAGATCTGTGCCTATGTTGCCGCCGGATGCGTTTTCTACCGTTACCTTGATATATCTGGAATGATAGGTTTTACCAAGGTTTATAGGGTACGAGCTGTCTGCAGAGTCTGTACCGCCGTTGTTGCCGGTAGCAAACGTATAGCCATCGGCTGTCCGTTTATCAACTTGCGTAAATTTCATTGCGTCAAAATCGGCCGCCGAGGTATGGTTTTGGAAATCATCAGATACATATACGGTTGCACCCTTTAACCTCGTCGATTTGGCAAACAATCTGATTTGGCTAAAATCCATGTCTTTTCCAAGGTCGATTACGAAGCTGCCTTTTCTCGCTCCATCCGTTCCCAGCCATGAATAATTACCGATTTGATCCAAACTGCTCACATTGGTTACAGCCCATAATGTCGGGTCTTGCGGTACGCCATTGGTCAGTTTATTGGCATTCCCGAATTCGTTGCCCGCAGCCGATTGCATCTGGATCGGGTTGGCGCCTGCTGTCGGACCTACGTTATAAGCTTGTTTATTTAGCGCAAGGTTGACGGATGATATCCCTGTCGCCACTTTGGTTATCGTGATGTCGGAAAGCTGCAGCCCAGCATCAAATGCAGAGTTATTGCCGCCGTTGGAGCTGCGGTAAATCCCCCATTTGGGACGTTCATATTGGTCAAAAGTAGCCGGGTACTCTGTTTCAAAGTTGCCGCCTCTTTCCGGCCTTCTCCATAAATCCTTCGTGCCATCTCCTGCGCCTTGATTGCCAAACGCTTGATAAACATCCGGGCTGTCAAAGGTGTATACCTTGCCCGTTACCATATCCGTAATCTTAATGGTTAACCAGCCGGAGTCTGAAATAAGCGCGTTAAGCTCCACCTGAATCCAGTGGCCGTCGATCTCTTTTAACGGAATGCTCATAAGGTTTTTATCGCCATCTGAACGGTTATGATTCAAAACAAGATTCCTGCTGGAAGTTCCGGAAATCGAGAAAGCGAGGAGGTATGCGCCGTTCTCACCGCCCGTGTTGCCGCCCGGCAAGGTATCAGCCTTCTGGGCATTCACAGCCTTCAATTGGAAAATGTGCCTGAAGTTCGACTGATTCCACTGGTTGCCATCCGGTATATTCCATTTCCATTGATAGGAAACCAGGTCGCCATTATAGGCTACAAAATCGTTGTTTGAATCTTCGCTTGGGCGAATTTCCACCCTTTGCCTATCATTTATAGCCGCTCCGCCAACAACATAACCTTTATCCCAATCGAAAACACCTTTATGGCCGTACTCGCCATCGCGGACCTTATCCGCGAATTCATTGTTCACGCCTCTGCCGAATTCAAAGATCTTGAATACATTTTTGTTCAAAACGCTGTCCCATACGTTCGTAATATGGTCGTCGGCCGCTGTCGCCCGTGGCTGATCGCCATAATATTCGTGATAAGCGTCCCTGATCCGCTTGGTCACGCCTTCTACCGGTTCGTCGGTACCCATTGCGCCGCCCAATACGTTATAAGGAGATACGCCTTCGATCGGGTTCATCTTAATTGTTTTCGCATTCGCTCCATTCCCGCGGGCCGTTACGTCTAATGCGAATATGGAAGGGCTGCCGTTGTTGAAATTAAACGTAAATTCTTTTGTGCCCAGTGGCAATTTAGCCAAGTAAGAGGATGCAAATGTAACCGTATTGTCTGATACTGAGTAATCAGTTGTTGGACGCAGAGCAGTGCCTTCCACAGTTATCCCTGTAAGCGTCTGTCCGCCGGCAAGGTTCATAATTGTAGATATAGGAGCAACCTGATCCCACGTACTGTAGGTACCGTTAGACGGCACCAGTGCGGTACTGTTAGAAGCTGCATCTTTGCCGTAAATTTTCAAGCCGGATATCCCCATCATGGATGCTGCATCGTCTGTCCGTTTATCACGGGGTCCAACCAGAACCGTATTGATCATTACATACCTAGCTGTAAACGGAAACAGGAATGTTTTGTTATCATAGGCCCATTGTTGTCCGTTATAGGTTACATAGGACCACAAGCCTTCCGTTTCCGTACCGCCGGCCAGCGTCCAGCCGTTTGCCCTCCAGTCGTAATTGTTCGCCGAGTCGGAAGACGTAGGCGCACTTGCCCAAGAACTGAGGCTATTGGAGTAATATACCTCGAATCTTGTTGCATTGCTTTGGATGTTGGCGATGGTGTTAGGAATCTCAAGATGAAGCTTATTAATCGTTTTGGGAGCGCCCAAGTCAAGAGTTAAAGCCAGTGAGGATGGCGAATAGCTGCCCATATATACATTCGAGCTTGAATTACGCCAATATCCGCTGCCGCCCGATCGCAAGGCGTCTGCTCCCGGATGATTAGCAGAATCTTCTGAGCTTACCTTGAGATTCCCGTCCACGATCGGTGTAAAACGGGACGGGTCCAATAAATTGACCGAGCCTGCAACTATTCCTGATCCTGTAACATTAACCGAGGTAGTTGCGCTCAATCTTCCAATCTTAACGGTTATTACAGCCGTGCCCGCGCTTATGCCGGTTACCAGACCGTTAGCATCTACAGTTGCCACTGACGGGTCGTCGGATGCCCAAGTTACCGTCTTATTGGTTGCTTCTTCAGGCAATACTTCAGCGCTTAGCGATTCTGTCTTGCCTATGGCAAGGCTTAGGCTGCTCTTGTTCAGAGATACGGAATCTACCAGTGTAACATTTTCAGGGGAACTAAAGTTTATGGTGTACTGCGTTTCACCTATAGCTCCAGTAGGATCAGATACCGTTACCGTCACAGCGCCGGACCGGTAGTCAGACGGATACACAATATCGGTATTCATTCCCGCAGGGGCAACCGCTTCTACCTTTGGCAATGTTGAGGCTTGGCCTGAAAGAATTTGTGTATAGGCGGTTTGACCTGGTGTGAAGTTAGCTATCGTCGTACCGTCTAATTTCAAGTCATCAAGTTCGACTCTTGATCTGGATGGTTCTCCGAAGATGTTGAATACATTGCTCCGTATTCCAGCCCCCTTGCCACTATCCAGAGTGTTGTTAACATCGGACACTAGCAGTACATATTGAGCTGCAACCGGCTCGGCCAACGTGCGGTCAGCCTTTTCGTTATTGCTAAGTGGAGTCGTTTTCCCTACGCCGGGGATAACTTTCCACGAGGTTCCATGTGCCGTCTCAAGCGGTTTCTCCGTCCCCTTCGAACTCGTTGAGAAATTATTGCCCTCTACAAGCTCGTCATAAGCGGCTGCATCATTGGCATAGTACACTTGGTAATTTTTCAAATAGCTGCTGTTATTTGTCCATTCAATTTGAATTTTACTAATATCAATTTTCTTCTCCAACTGCACAGCCGCCCAGTATTGATGATTGCCTCCGTCTTTTGTTATTAGAGAACTGTTCGCCTGCCAGTAGGTGGTTGCATCGTTATCGATAAAGTTTTCTTTGACAATGCTTCCTGAGGACACGACCTTAATCTTAGCCCCCGGAGTTACCGCCCAGTTCTTATAATCGGAAAGGTTAACCTCAATATAAGGCCTGATGCTGCTGGTGTTCATAAAACCTGAGCCGCTAAAGTCGCCATATATCTTGTTTTTCCCCGTGCTGTCAGGCTTATAGCCTTCCGGGCTCCATGTTACGTTCACCTTTTCGATATTCCCCGTACTCATGGTAACATCAAGCTGTAATGGCAATGGCAAGCTGCTAAAAACCGTACCTTCAGAAGCTGCGATTTCTTTAGGTCTTGCCCATGCTACAACATTCTTGGTTTGCGTCTTGGGATCCCAGCCATCCGGAAAAACAAAGCTGGCTTTATCCCTTTTGATCAGGTAGACATCCGACAGATACATCGTTGAGGCTTGAAATTCGTCAGCATAAGCCGCGTCTGCTGCGCCGTTATACAGCCCGTGGTACAGGCCCCACTTGGAACGGTTTTGCTGACCAGCTTCAGCAGGCAAGTCAACTCGCTCGACACGGCCGGTAGTCGGGTTCGCTACTTCAGGGCGTCTGTAAGTCTCAGCCGTCATACCGCCTTGGAACAGCACCTCGCCTGTCTCCAAGTCGACAAGCTTACCGTATATATAACCCTGATCGGCTGTCAAAATTGAGACATCCAAATCAAGCCAACGGTCAGCCACCTTGTCAAATGGAATCGTGAACAACGGCTTTATTCTATCCGCATAAAGGGAATCAGGATTGTTCCTGAATTCAAGCTGTCCTTTGCCATCACTGGAAACCAGTGAAAGAGTAGCCACAGGCTGTCCAGCCGCGTTGCCGGCCACTTCCTTCAATTGGAATATATGCCAAAACCGGTGCGGATCAATAAAATCACCAGCATGCTTATCACCAACATCTTGCTGAAACTTTAATGTTTCCGATGGAAGCATGAGTCTCCAGTGGTGGGTCATAATGTCGCCGCCCACACTATTTGCATCACTATTGGCTGCGTCGGTGTTACTTTTAATCTCCAGCCTTTGGCGGTCGCTGCCCACGGCGCCACGGTCGCCATCATCCCGGCTCACGCCGTCCGGTGTAACAAAAGGCTTAAATTCGTGATAGCGCAAAATGTCGGAATTGAGCTTGTCGGTGCCTGGAACATTGGCAATCCCATATTTGGCAAGCATTCCCGCATCATTTTTACCTATTGTCTGCAAATACATGTTATCTCCCAGCCATGACTCGTTCACCGTCGAAGCTGCAGGGTAGTCCCCTGATCGATCATAGACGGATTCCGACCATGATTTCCCGCTATAAGACGAAGGAGCGCCCGGACCTTCTATAGAACTCGTAGTGTTGCCATTGCCAATTTTTGATGCTCCCAAAACGTCCCATACATCTTCCCCTCCCCGAATATTGAGCGGGATATACTTGTCGTTGGCGCCCAAAGTACCTGTAATAGGTGGCACTTGACTATCAACCGTAACCGTTATGGTATATTTCCGGCTGTTACTGCTTGCATTCTTATCCGTTACAACCAAATAATACAACGTAGTTCCGCTTGCTGATAATTGGTCCATTTTGGCATCGCCCTTGTTGATGCCGCTGGCAGCAAAAGGAATCGTAGTTGTTTCGTTACTTCTGTAAAGTGTCGCTGTTGCGCCTGGGTTTGTTGTAACATTCAGCATTTGGTATAAGGTACCGTAAGGCAAAGATATGCCAATGGTTGCAAAATTAAGATCAACGACTGCGTTTGCCGGCTTGTTCACTTCTATGTCCAGTATATCTAAGTTGTCACCCGACGCTGCAAGAACTGTTGTCGCTGGGAAAACACTAATGAGAAGCGAAAGTACAAGTACAAATGAAAGAACAGAACTTACTACCCTTTTTAAAACTTGTTGCTTAAACATCTTAAAGGACATCCTAGAGCCTCCTTGAGTCAAATACGAACAATTAAACGAGGGAGTCAAGTCACCAACTGCATTCCATGTGAAGTACAAATAAATAGGTTACAAAAGACCTCACCCCTTGGAACCGCTTCCAAATGGCATTATTCAGATCAACTCCTTCCAACTTCAACTTTAATTATTGTAAAGCACAAGCTCGTTTCCGCAGATGGAAAAATTTATGATAGGATGTTTTTTTTTAACATGTGGGTCGTTCACTGCTGCCGTGCTATCAGACTGAGATGCAGCTATTTAGCACTTTCAATCGGATTCGACTCATTTTTATGTAAAATAAAGCTCACCCCTAAATCAGGAGTGAGCTACTACCGCGTTTACCTTCTGTTACGCCTACTGAAATCACACCAACAGTGATAGTATCTCTTGATGAAGAAACGAATTGGATGCAACCAGGGTGTCATCGCTTAATGCGAATGGCTTTCCAGCTGCATTCGTTAGTTCGCCGCCCGCTTCTTGCAAAATGACCATTCCGGCAGTGACATCCCAGGGGTATAGTCCGTCATGCCAAAATCCGCTCAACCGCCCTGACGCCACTAAGCATAAGTCAAGGCTGGCAGCCCCCATAATGCGCACGCTTCGGACCTTGCCTGTCATTCTGCCGATTTGTTCCACGACAACGGAGTTCGGTTTCCAGTCAATAGCCCGGAATCCAGTAGCCAGCAAGGCCTGAGCAATATCTTGCTCCCGCCCGACATGAAGGGGGCGCCCGTTCAGAAATGCGCCCCCCTGCTTACGACCCGAGTAGAGCTCATCGGTTACAGGATTATAAACGACTCCGCCTACCGGTATTCCATCTTTCACAATACCTACAGAGATTGCAAAATGAGCTATGTTGTGAATAAAGTTAATTGTGCCATCAACTGGGTCAATAATCCATCCGTAGCCCGCCGGCGGTTGCTTTAGTGCATGATGGGAATCTTCTCTCCCACCGTCTGTTTCCTCCGATAAGATCCAATGATCCGGATAATCGCGATGAATTTGATTACGCAGCAAGTGCTCGATTCGTACATCTACTTCCGTCACAAGATCCGCTTGATTCTTCTTTTCTTGAATTTGCAAAGGCATCTTCATGAGTTCCATAATCAATTTGCCTGTATCTTTCACATACCGTATGGCATCCTGCATGACTGCATCTTCATACTTTTGCTGCTCGTTCATATGCTCTCCTTCTCCCACAAACTGTCTGATTGAATTACCGGGATGATTTTATTAAGCAAAACACACCGACCAATATAAGTAATACACTTCCAAATTTGGAAATAGTAAAAGGGTTTCAGGCAATCCCATAATCCCAAAATGATCGATAACCGAAGAAGCAATCATTTGCCCGGCAATGATCAGGACAAATACAGGGAGTGTTCCAATTTTCCCCGTGGCATAGGAAGTACCAAACATAATACCTACGCCCAAAACTCCGGCAACCACCATCCATGGAACAACTTGAAGCTGCAGGGGAGAAGCGGACTTCATACGCCATAGTAAAAAGGAGGCGACGGCAATTTGTGCCGTGGAAACACCAATAATCATCCCATATTGCCCTTGTACTTTCCCGATGTGTGCATTCATCATCCCTTGTATAACTCCCAATAATCCTGCTAAAAAAGCAAGTATAAAGCTGACTTCGTTACCTAGCATTTGCCTATTCCCCTTCAACATCATTAAGCCGCAAAGCACATTTCATTAAAAAACTGTTATTAGAAGCCGATTTCGACTGGAACCGATCCGTTATCTAAGCGGCACGTTTTCCCGCTGGCAAAGTTCCCCGTCAAATGAAAGGCAGCATTCGTACATGAATATAGTTCTTGCCATTTCCCTTTCAGAGCATGAGAGCTCTATACGCTAACGGGAATGATGCAGTGTTCAGGTTGAATCCATGATAGGATGCGCGAATTGAAGCCATCCTCCATCCCATGATGGGAAACCTTCCAGATTCTGCTTCTAAGATCAGTACGCTGTGCCAGACGTTCCCATCCAGGCTCCAGTTGATCCCCGCCGAATAGAACGCTCGAATGGGGCTCTTGCATGATACTAAGTCGATATACAGAGCTATCATGATTAGATAATTCAAAGAAACGCGGCAAGTTCACCCTCGCATCCGCAGCCAAAGCTTTCATGAGTACCTCGTGTGCCGGGAGAGGATCGCCTTTCCAAGGATACAGATGGGTTAAGGTAATGCCTTCCTCCGACCAGATAACGGATTGATCGCTCGATCCATACTCGTTGCGCCACTTGATCTCAGTCCCCTGCTCGCTTAAGATCTGTACTAACTCCAGATAAGATGCCAACATGCGGTATACTCTCCAAGTAAAATCGTCCCCTAGCTCTTGAACCAGCTGATCGGGAGGAAGCTCAAAAGGCTCATAAGGAAGCACCGCCTTGAGGACCCGTTTAGCTTTAGCCACATCTAAGAGCCCGTTGACATGATCTTCGTGAATATGTGTAAGGAGCATCCAATCCAGTCGATCGATCTCATTGCGGTTCATCCAAGTTAATGGATGGTCCTGATCTTCGGAGAACGTACCATCTCCCCCGTCAATTAAACAAATACCACCGGAAGGCAGCTGAATAAGGTGAGCATCCCCCCACCCGACATTTAGAAATTGAACTTTTGCACTCGGCATATTCCTGTCACCTCTAGGGTTCATTTTATATTTCCTTACTTGTCTAACGGCAGTAAATGAATGTTATGCTTGTCCACAGCTAGATGCACAGTTCCTTGCAGATAGCCACGTACGCTTGGACTTGAATCTTCGACAATCCATTGAAATGGGGAAGCATCGACCCAATAGCGAATCATTCGCCCTAGAAAGCTGCTTCTCTGTATGACTCCAGTCCAAACATTATCACCGGCAACCGGTTTCTCAATAATGGAGAAGCATTCCGGTCTGATCACAAGAGTTACTCGGTCACCTGGCCGAAAGGAATATTGGTTTCGATGTACCCGCAGCCAAATAACGCCACATTTAACAACGAGGTCATCCCCCTCTTCAGCCATAATTTCACCCTCTATAAAATTTGCAGTTCCAACGAAATCAGCTACAAATTTACTTTCAGGTTTAAAATAAATGTCCCACGGTGTTCCGACTTGGCTGACACGCCCATTGTTGAACACAGCAATTCGATCTGAAATCGCCAAAGCTTCATCCTGATCATGCGTAACAAAAATGGCCGTTATGCCCAAGCGCTGCTGAAGTTCTCTAAGTTCATCTCTCACTTCAACTCTCATTTTTGCATCCAGATTACTAAGCGGTTCATCCATTAATAGAACCTTCTGTCCCATGATAAGCGCTCTTGCAAAAGCGACACGCTGCTGCTGCCCACCGCTCAACGCTCTGGGAAGTCTGTCCTGTAACCCTTGAAGTCCAAACATGCTCAGCATGGTATCCACTTTATCCCTCACTTCTTGACGAGAAGGCTTCTGCTGTTTTAATCCATACGAAATATTCTCGTAAACCGTCATATGAGGAAAAAGAGCATACTCCTGAAAAACGAGAGGTGTATTACGCTTAAATGCGGGCATCCCATTGACTTTGTTACCTTCTATATAAATGTCTCCGGCATCCGGTTCATAGAACCCGGCGATCATCCGCATTAATGTCGTTTTGCCGCATCCGCTTGGCCCTAGGAGTGTAGTGAAGCTGCCCTCAGGAATGTCGAGAGACACTTGTTTGATCGCCTCGAAGTCTCCGAAGCGTTTGGATACATTTGAAATTTGGATCATCGGTCTCTCCATGTTCATGGGTTCCTCCATTTAAACTTAAAGTTCTATCGATCTGCCTTGCTTTTTCAAGAAAAATTGAGCGAATGCCAATACATTTCGACGGGGAATTTTCCGGTGCGATCTTTGATTTTCTAAAGAGCAAGATGGGAATCAGCATTGCCTACGCCATCACAGAAATCTGTGCATTAAGCCATTCCGAAGAAATGGGTCAGAACGCTGTGAACGTGCTTGGCAGCGAAATTATCTTATTAAAGCAACTCCATTTCGACGAAACGGATAGACCTGTGTTCTATTCATTGGACTATTTGAAAAATAGCGTTTTTAAATTATTTATCAAACGTGAGTAGAAAAAATAAACCGGCACTCCATCGGAGTACCGGTTTATTTTTTCTATTCATTCAACCTCAAGGTGCATGAAACCATACTTGGGTTGAAGAATAACCTGCATGTAACCCGGCACTAGAATTAAAGTGTAATTATTTAAGCAAAAAGATTGTAAAAACAGATAAAAACACGGAATAATACAAATACAATTTCGCGAATCTGCTACATAATGTATCTGGTACATACGGAAATATATCAAGTGACTGGAGGAAGTAGCTTGAAGAAAAGGTTAACTTGCATCCCCAATAAAATTCAAAAGATTGTATCATCTGCCTTGATTGCCAGCATGGTACTAACATTCACAGCCCCTATGGAGGCCGTAATGGCCGCAGGAGACGATTCCATCTTGTTCCAAGATGATTTTAATGATCGCAACGCCGATGGGTGGACGACGTACGGGGGATCCTGGAATGCTTCAGATGGAGCTTATCATACCGATAAGGGGGCCGGATTCAAGGCCGTTGCAAACGGAACATCCTTCAGCAACTTTGTGTATGAAGCCGATATCTCCATCAAGGATGGCGTCAATTCAGATAATGCCGGACTTATTTTCAGGGTCAACACCCCATCTGTCGGAGCGGACAACTTACAAGGCTATTATGCTGGCATAACGGTAAATAATCTTGTTCAACTGGGGAAAATGAATAACAATTGGACGGAACTAGCCTCCATCCCTTTTACGGTTCAACAAAATAAAGTTTACCGTATGAAGGTGGAAGTCAAAGGAAGCAATATTGATATTTATATCGATGGCAGCCATGTACTCAGTGCAGTAGATTCTACTTTTACCCAGGGGGCTATCGGAGTCAGGTCCTTTTGGACGAATGCGACCTATGACAATTTGAAGGTAACGGATCTGGGGCCCTACACACAGCCGAGCTACGATTGGTCATGGGTAAAAGGGGCCGTTTTCGTGCCCACTAACGCAGTGAATCAGGTGCAGCAGTGGGAGGAGTACGACCATGACATTAATGACAGGGAGCTTTCCTACGCGAAGGCATATGGAATTAATTTTGTAAGGGTTTTCCTTCATAATCTGGTTTGGAAAAAAGACAAAGAAACGATGTTGAACAACATCGAGGACTTCCTTCAACTAACCGATAAATACGGCATTAAAACGGAGTTCGTATTCTTTGATGACTGCTGGGATGATCATCCGCATTTAGGACCGCAGGAAGCGCCTCGATATGGAGCCCATAACAGCCGATGGATGGAAGCTCCTGGAGATGATATTAAGGCAAACTACGAAGCAAACAAGCAGGATCTCAAGGATTATGTGCAGGGCATCGTCAATGCGCATAAGGATGATCCAAGGATCGCTTTCTGGAACATCTACAATGAACCCAGTAATGGGGAATCCGGCCTCATGGATCGCGTAACCAAACAGCTCATGAACGATTCGAGAATGTGGATTAAGGAGACGGGCTCTACGCTTCCTGTATCTTCAACTGGCGGTCAGTTCACGGGAGGCCCCTTCTCCGACTTTGTTACCTGGCATCCGTATGATGCCGATTATCCTACCCCGTTCGGTGTAAAGAGTTCCATTCTTGCCGATGAGACAATGAATCGACTTAATCAGAGTGTCCCGGGCATTGTCGAGCATTACGGTAACAAAGGCATCGGATATGTCATGTGGGAGCTTGGGATCGGCAGAGATAACACGCGTTTCCCATGGGGTACGGACGTTAATCCGGCGACTTCCGAACCTGCGGTACCCTTCCATGGTATTGTGTATCCCGACGGCCACCCTTGGGATGTCAAAGACGTAAAGGCGCTGAAAGGTGATGCCTTTGATTCGATGCCGGTTTTCCGCGTCCAGTATTATGGAGATGAGCAATTTACGAATCTGGTGAAAAGCTCCATTACCCCGCGTATCGATTTTGATTTAGGCGATGAGAAAGGAACGGGTTCGCCTGACGCATCCGCAGGCATTGGCGAGGACCATTTTTCAGTCCGCTGGACAGGTACCGTTGAGCCGGCCGCTACAGGTGAATATACGTTCTATGCGGATAGTGACAATATTGCAAAAGTATGGGTTGGGGATTCGTTAGTTGTAGATAAAACCAGCCCTTCAAGAGAAGAAGCAAGCGGAAAAGCGACATTGACAGAAGGCCAGGAGCTGCCAGTCAAAATTGAATACGTGCATGGAACCGGAACTTCCAGCCTGCACATCCGATGGTCGGGACCAGGCATGCCGAAGCAAGCGTTACTGCCTGTATATTCCGGAAAAGCTGTAGAGTCTATCTCCCTGAAGCAGAGCGCTGTCTCTTTGAAGGTTGGCGCGAAGGAAACCCTTGTTCCTGAGTTTAAACCGGTAGATGCCGGTAATCAGGAAGTATCCTGGAAATCCAGCAACTCTGCTGTAGCAACCGTGGATAACAATGGCGTTGTAACGGGGGTAAACACCGGAAGCGCAACGATTACTGCTACCGCTAAGGACGGCGGGGCTACGGCATCCGCTGAAGTGACGGTTCAGGCAAGCACTTCTTTTAATAACCCTATCGTTCCTGTTTCCAACAGCAGCGGCGGCTCAGCTGATCCGAGCATCGTATTTAAAGATGGCTATTATTACTATGTAAAATCCAACAGAGATGCGTCTATATCAATTTCGAAGGCAAAAAGATTGCAGGATATCGGCTCAGTCCCCAGAGTGACTGTTTATTCGCCGCCAAGCGGCCAACCCTATTCAAAGGAACTATGGGCGCCCGAGCTTCAATATCTGGATGGCAAATGGTACATCTACTTTGCTGCAGATGACGGCGCAAACGAAAATCACAGGATGTATGTGCTGGAAGGAAACTCCCAAGATCCGCAAGGGACATATACGTTAAAAGGGAAAATATCGGACAGCGCGAACAAGTGGGCTATTGACGGAACCGTTCTTGTCAAAGACGACAATACCAAGTATTTTGTATGGTCAGGCTGGGAAGGCGATGTCAATGTGAAGCAGAACATTTATATCGCTCCAATGAGCAATCCTTGGACAATCAGTGGTCCGAGAGTTCAAATCTCTACGCCGGATCAAGACTGGGAGCGCAAAGGTACGCCTTATATCAACGAAGGACCGGAGATTTTGAAAAAAGACGGTAAACTATTTATCGTTTACTCGGCCAGCGGCAGCTGGACGGACGATTATACGCTCGGCATGCTAAGCAATACGGATGGCAATGTATTGAACCCTGCTTCCTGGAGCAAGTCTGGCCCTGTTTTCAGCAAAGTACCTACAGCGTACGGCCCCGGTCATAACACGTTCACCACTTCTCCCGATGGAAAAGAGGACTGGATCGTATATCACGCCGATCAATTCTCCGGAGGAAGCTGGGGAAATCGCAGTGTCCGGGCGCAAAAATTCACGTGGAATGAAGACGGCACTCCGAATTTCGGAACGCCTGCCGCTTATGGCGCTTCCATGGAGGAGCCTTCTAGCACTCCGAGTGTAACAAGATACAAATATGAAGCTGAAAACGCACTCATCGGCGGCTCGGCGGCCATTACTTCTTCCGATAATGCATCGGGAGATAAAGTAGTCGGTCATTTGGATCAGCCTGGGAAAGATTATGCGGAGTTTGCGGTCGATGTCAAGGAAGCCGGCGATTATTCGCTCATTGTCATGGCTGACAATGGTACAGCTGGAGGCGCTTCTGCGCAGCATGAAGTTTCGGTCAATGGCGGTACGGGCCAGACGATCACTTATAAAAACTTTGGGTGGAAAGGCTTTAATCCGGTATCTATGGATGTTAACCTGCATGCCGGGATTAACAAAATCCGTTTAACCAGCAAACTGAATTTTGCCCAACTGGATTACATCATTCTTGAGTCTCTGGAAAAGAATGATGTTTCAGCGCCGGTAGAAAGCATTGCACTGGATAATCAAACCGTGACGATGGGTGCCGGAGAATCTGCTTCCTTGATTGCATCTGTCAGACCGTTAATCGGAACAAACAAGAACGTCGTGGTAACTTCAACATCGCCTGAAGTGGCGACGGTTACCCAAGACAGCAAGGATACAGCTACAGGAAGCACCATGCTGACGGTCAAGGGATTGAAACCGGGAACGACAACAATTCGAGTTATAAGTGCCGATAACGGCTCAGTCATTGGTGAATGTCAAGTTACTGTACGTCAATCGCCTGGAGAACCGGATTTATCGAAGTTTACCGTTGATTCCTTTGATAGTCAGGCGCTCGACCCGGCATGGTCAATTTTCCAGGAAAGCAAAGGCAATTGGAGCTTGACTCAAACTCCGGGTTCGATGACTATTCATACGACGCCTACAGATGTCTATCAAGATAACAATAGTCAAAACAATGTCTTCCTGAGAGATGTGCAGGCTAATGGGGATTTTGAGATCGTTACGAAAGTTACGGCACCTATTGCCTTAAATCACCAGCAAGGCGGTCTCTTCGTCTGGCAGGATGCGGATAATTTCGTAAAGCTTGGTCATGTATATGCGAATGGAAGAATTATAGAATCCGCTTATGAACTTGGCGGCATTTACAAGAAACCAAGCAATGAGGCGGCTCATCCCGGCGACGATACGATGACGCTCAAAATCAAGAAAATGGGGAATGTCTATACAACCTATTATTGGGATGGATATGACTGGATCCAGGCATCCAACCCTGTCACTGCGAATTTAAAAAATATCAAAGTCGGGTTTTACGCAAACAATATCGTTGCAACAAACAATCGGATAGATGCCCGATTCGATTATTTCGCTGTCAGATCCATTCAAGGCGGCGTTGATCTTGATCAGAAGAAGCTGACACTTGAATCAGGAAAGACAGCCCAACTTCACAACCTTGGAGCAAGCGGCGAGGAAGTGACTTGGACCTCCAGCAATCCGGAGATCGCTACCGTCAGCAGCAGCGGATTAGTAACGGCGTTAGCGCCAGGCAGAGCGGTCATTGAAGCGGTATCTACAAGCGGTGACTTCCGCTCGCAAGCTATTGTAACCGTGCCGAACTCCGAGCCTGTGCCGGAGATCCTGTACGCGAACGACTTTAGCGGATCATCGGCTGAAGGATGGTCTACGTACGAAGGTAATTGGACCGTCTCTAACGGACAGTATGCGGTAAACAGCGGTCCCGGCTATAAAGCGGTGCTTAACAGCAAAAGCTTTACAGACTTCGTGCTTGAGGGCGATGTGCAAATTACAAGCGGAAACGAAGCTGGGTTTATTTTCAGAGCATCGAACATTGCAAATGGCGCGGATAACTTAGACGGATATTATGTAGGTATTAACGCTTCCGCACAATCGGCCGTACTCGGTCAAATGTCGAAAGGCCAGTGGCAAGAGCTTGCTTCCAAAAAGCTGCCGATTCTTGCAAACGAGCCATACCACATTAAGGTCGTTGCGAACGAAGATCACATTCAGGTTTATGTGAACGACAATCCGCTCAACGTCAACGGGTATCCGAAATTTGACTTGTTGGATGCCTCGCATATGGCTACCGGTGCTATCGGACTGCGCACATGGAATGCAGATGCCAGATTTGACAACATCAAAGTATCTTCCTACCACGATTCAATAACTGGGCCTACTTATACCAACTCTGTGTTGCCTAATATTGCGGACCCCTTCGTACTGCAGCATGACGGCATGTATTACTTGTATGGGACGAATACGGATCCCAATAAGTCGTCATTGGGATTCAAGGTATATACCTCAACGGATTTGGTAAATTGGTCGGAACAGAAAGAATTGGCGTTAAAGCAGTCCGATTCTTGGGGGACTAGCGGCTTTTGGGCACCAGAGGTCGTGGAAAAAGACGGGACATTCTACATGTACTATGTAGTCAATGAGAGGCTTGCGGTTGCGACAAGCAGCTCCCCATTAGGGCCGTTCGTCCAAGACGTCAAACAACCGATGCATCTGAACACACCGGAAATCGATGCGCATATTTTTACAGACGATAACGGCAAAAAGTACATCTACTTCGTCAGATTCAATCAAGGCAATGAAATTTGGATGGCTGAGTTGAATGACGATATGAAGAGCATGAAGGAAGAAACGGTGCAATTCGTGTTCCGGGCTACACAAGATTGGGAACGCAGTCAAAAACAGCCGGTTGCAAGTATTAATGAGGGGCCGTTTATGATCAAGCATAATGGTACCTACTACTTGACCTATTCCGGCAATCATTTCGAAAGCCCGGATTATGGCGTGGGCTATGCAACGGCTCCGACTCCAATGGGGCCTTGGACGAAATACACGTATAATCCGATCATGAAGTCCAACACCATTGTACCTGGCGCTGGACATCATTCCTTGATCTATTCACCGGATGGCACGGAATTGTTCATGGTGTATCACACGCATTACAAGGCTGGTACAACTGAACCGCGCAAGCTTGCGATTGATCGCGTTCATTTTGTACCGCAAGCCAGCGGTATCGATGCCATGGAAGTGTGGGGACCGACTATTACTCCTCAGCTTAAACCTTCCGCCGAACAGTCGGCAGCACCGATTGCTACACTCAAAGGGGCAAACAGCGTGCAAGCTGGACAGTCCTTTGATCTCACTTACGGTCTCAACCATTTGAGCGTCACTCAAAGTATTTATGCACAAGACATCACGGTTACCTTCGATCCTGCACAGGTAGAGTTTGTTGATGCAGAGCCCATTCAGCAGGGATTAGCCATCGCCGGTAAAAACGAAACATCCGGTCGCGTGCGCATCTTGCTGGCCAGTATAGGGGCAGATAATGCCATTCATGCCAACGGCGATCTGCTGAAGCTCCACTTTAAGGCGAAATCTTCCTCTCAACCAGCCGTCATCGGTTTAGCCAATGTCGTTATCTCGAATGGCCTAGGGGAGGAAAGCACACTCGGCAATGTAGCAGTGAGTATAGACATTCAAGCAAGTGACCGAGCAGCGCTGAGCGCCGCTATCGCAGCAGCACAAGCGAAGTTTGATGCCGCTGTGGAAGGATCAGAAGTGAATCAATATCCGTTAGGATCTAAGGCAGTATTGCTGTCAGCGATCGAGAAAGCAAAATCGGTTCTGAACAATCCGAATGCTTCCCAACAGCAGATCGATCAAGCAGCAACAGAGCTTAACCTAGCGCTTCAAACCTTTATTGATTCGGTCAATAAAACTCAATCTAGCGATGTCAACGGCGATGGACACGTTGCGATCGGTGATCTTGGCATCGTAGCTGCCGCATATGGAAAAACTTCCAATGATCCGAATTGGAGCGAGTACAAAAAGACAGATGTCAACGGTGATGGTAAAGTCGATATTGAAGACTTGGCAGTGGTAGCCCGAATGATATTGAATTAACGTAAGAATGGCGTGTCAAATTGATTATCAATTTGGCACGCCATTTTCTTTTTGTTGAAAGAAATTTCTCTCCAATTCTTAATTGACCTCTTCTCTACCGCGGCGATCTGCTCCCTAGTTTGTCTAACCAATGTTCTGCGTTATTTCAATAGGTATATCAACGTTAAACATCGAATAACCCTCTGCCAATCAAGTTTGCAGTAACCGGCTTCTTTCCGATTTCTCGCGACCATATTGATAATTGACCGATATGGTGGATCTCGTGGGCGATCACGTGCCGCATCACTTCGCCGTATTTATGGGCTTCCCGTTCCCCTTCATCCGTGATATCAATCATAATGCGGTCTTCCAAACTATCATTCCAATCATAGACAAATGGAGCGAGTTCCACATGGCAACGGGCGGAAAAACCCTTAATTTGCTGCAAGCTGGCCACTTCTTCGAACGGAGGGATTTCAATCGCTTTTTCTTGGATTCCAGCGCATATCCAGCCATACTCGACTGCCACAATGTGATGCAGCGTGGGAAGGATGTATCCTATGCCGCCTGTGCGTTTTTTCAACAACTCTTCCTTGCTCACCGTATCGCACCAGTCAAACCAATCTTTCCGAACTTGCCAGTTATACTCGAATAGTTTCAACATGTCGCAGTCTCCTGTTCTCAGTGGCTTTCATCGGAACAATTCCTTGGTCATAAACATACTGTAAGGATCTTCGATGTAATCTGAAAATGGATTACAATATTGGAAACCGAGATTTTCATACAGCTTCCTTGCAGGTTCAAAGGATTCCATGGAGCCCGTTTCTAGACTGAGCCTTGTGTACCCACGTTCTATAGCAACTGCTATGATATGTTCAAGAATTTGTCTAGCAACCCCTTTTCGCATATGAGAAGCTGCCGTACGCATGGATTTTACCTCAGCATGCGTAACATCAAGCTCTTTAAGTGCCCCAATGCCAAGCAATTCGTCTTGCTCCCATGCGCTCCAAAAAGTCACTTCCGGTTTTCTTAATCCATCTAAGTTGAGGGCATGTACACTCTCAGGTGGGGAGTCTTCTGACATTCCTTGAAGATGCTCCTCAATTAATGCGATTACTTTAGATCCGGTTAAATCATCAATTCTGATTTCCACTACAATCACTCCTATGTCTAAATTCGTTTCCAAACATGCTCAGGTGCATGTTCTTCTTGATTAATAATTTTTGTGCCATCCTCCAAACGAATCCATGATTTAAAAGAGTGCTCCCCCTCTTCTAATCGAATGATTCGTGCTCCACGAGGAAATCCTTCTTTTCCGTAACTGTTATACCCTGTCGCCCTTCCATAACAAAGCTTAATGCCGTGTAACTCTCCGCAAAAATCATTTATGTGATCATGACCAACAAAAACACCTTTAACATCGTCCATTTCAAGAAATGCCGTAAAAAGGCCTGAATTAACTTTTGGACAACCCATTCCTTCATAGTTATGACCATAGCATGTATGATAGTTCCATACTTCGTTGTACTCTGGAAGAGGAATATGGAAGAATGCTAAGGACAACAATGGAATCCCATTATTGTCTTCCGTTAATAGCTTAGAAATATCCTTATACCAGCCTATTTGCTTATGTGTAATCCATTCATAACCAGAACCTATCCGATGGTTTAAGTTACTTCCTGAATCAAACATATACAATGCGGCACTAAATGATTAGATCAGGCGATTCCAATTCCAAGATGTTCTTCATCAACGAATATGTACGAAAATCCTCAGGTTCGCCATTTTTCCAATGTAAGTCCGTAAATTGAACAATCGTAAATGTCCCATTTTCCCTAAAAAATAAATCTGTCATGATGTCTCTAACGCCCCGTTTCAGATATTACATCCCATGTAAATACCTTTGTTTTTGAAGTCGAAAATCATATATCGTTGTCCAACTTTATTCATTTTAGCACGAATATATGTTTTTTCGCCATAACAATGTTAGATATCATAACATGAAATACCCTACTGAATGTCACCGGACGCCGATCGCCATCCGACTGATTTGATCTAATATCCTCGGCTTACGTCCACAGAATAGCTAATTCGTTCTTGTCCGCTGTCAATTTCTCTTAATACGGCGAGCAATCCGTCCATCGCTTCATCCAGCCCGGTGACGGCAGAAATATGCGGGGTAACGGCCATGTTCGGATGAGCCCACAGCGGCGATTCCGAGGGTAGAGGTTCCTCTCTAAACACATCCAGAATTGCTTTGCGCACTTGCCCTCGTTCTATCGCTTCGAGCAGTGCGTTTTCATCTACTGAAGCTCCCCGGCCCACATTTATAAAGCCTGCACCGTGCATGCAAGAAAACAAACGTTTTTCGAATAGTCTTTCAGTGATTTGAGTTAAGGGGAGCGTGTTAATAATCCAATCGGCCTGCGCCAACAAGGGGTGCACTTCGGTAATCGGAAGGACCCTATTAAAATGACAGTTCGATGCACCGCTGCGAGATATTCCGTATACGGTTACCCCGAATGTTCTAAGCATCTTGGCGACTTCCATGCCAATCGTTCCGGTACCGAAAATGACGATGTTAAGCTGCTGCAGAAGCTTCTGCTGCGAAGGCAGCCAATGTCTTTCGGACTGATACTGCCGAAAATCACCATGACGCTGTACATCGGCAAGAATATAACTTAAGCAATATTCCCCTATTTTCCGCCCAAAGCTGCCGACCGTACGGGTTAATAATACATCCTTTTTCCATTCACGATTATATAAAAATGCATCAACGCCAGCTCCAAGCGCATGAACCCACCGCAACCCCCCAAAATGAAACGACTCCGTCGGCTTAAATGCCACATAACCGTCAGCCCAGTCGAAATGATTCGGACTTACCTCCGCCTCTGGAAGGAACTTATACTCCCTCTTGGTGTCCAGCAAGGCTAGCCTCTCAAGATCTCTGTACATCCGTCCGGTCACTAAAATATTTTTAATATCCATCAGCTACGCCCCTTTTCAGAATCCATAAAAACTACGAAATAGCAACTTATTTTACCACGGTAGGTACATTTTTTGAATTCAACGCTCCTACCTCAGCAAATCATATGAGCATGATTAATAACCTTCTGATATTTTGGATTGCTGTTGTAAAATTCGGTTTACTGCTTCTTGTACAGTTACAACTTTTTCATTCTTCTCCTTCATATCTTTTAATCGTAGCAAGCCATCTTTTGCCTCATCTTCTCCAATTAGGATGACATAAGGAATTCCATTGGATGCAGCAGTAGCAAGCGACTTTTTTAACTTCCGCTTACTTGTCTCTATACTTGTGCGGATTCCGTTCGAACGCAGGATAGCAGCAGCCTTTAAAACATCTGCGCTGGTTTCTCCGATCGAAATAACGACAACTAAAGGTTGGGGCAATTGAATTGGTCGGCTTTTTAGCATCTCCATGATGGATTCCATTCCGAATGAGATGCCTACCGTCGGGTATTGAATATCATCTCTCCCGACCAATTTTCCAATAATGGCATCATATCTCCCACCTCCGCCTAAACTTGAAGCAAAGATTTTATTCGCGTCAAAGATCTCATACACGGTTCCAGTATAAAATGAGAGACCACGAGACAAGAATGGATCAAACTTGCACATTTTATCAAGTTCTAGCTTCACAATTAATTCCTGAAGAGCAAACACTTCACTTGAACCTTCAGAATTCTTGAACTTATATTTATCGAACAAGTTTTCTAAGGTAGGTTCATCCATTTCAATCAATCCGGTTATTGCATTTGTTACCTGTGAACTCAGTCCTTTACTTATTAGCTCTTTGATAACCCCTTCGTTACCAATTTTCTCAATTTTATCAAGAGACAGCATCACAGATAGCTTTTCTTCGGATGTAACCCCAACCGTTTCAAGAATCTCCCCTAGAAATTTTCTATTATTCCATCTGAGAGTCACTTGTAAATCAAGCCTTTTAAAAACTTCAAAAGCAACTTGCATGAGTTCTGCTTCAGCCTCAAGTCCCTCTATTCCAACAACATCAATATCACATTGTAAAAACTCACGCAGACGTCCTCGCTTCACAGGACCATCTCGAAAAACCTTTCCAATTTCATACCTTTTGAATGGAATTTCAATGCCGGGATTTAATGCAATTACCTTAGCAAATGGGATCGTAAGGTCGTATCGAAGTCCAAGATTACGCATACCTTGATCGGTAAGTTGATACATCTCCTTTAATATTTCATCACCACCCGCATACTTTGATGTCAGAAGATCCAATTCAGTTAAAATAGTCGAGTCCATTCCGTCAAAATCATACAACTCAAAAACTTCTTGAAGCACAGATTGAACCTTTTTTCGAATTGCCTGTTCTTTTCCAAAGAAATCATAGGTACCTTTTACATTTTGCATAATCATCATTCCTTTCTTTTGTCTTACTTTGTAAAACAAAAACGCGCAAGACCTATTGGTCCTGCGCGCTTAGTATGCCGCAGGGAGGCTAACGCGAAAAGCGTTAGCCCACCCTGGATTTTTTCAGGTGTGCTAACGCCGTTTGTGATGATGATGAAGTTGATTCAATACGATGTTATTCATAGTTCAAAACCCCTTCAACCAATTAATTACAGATGATTATAACAATGCACCGTAAGAGATGCAAGCCAAAAAGCATTACTATTAAGCATTGCTTTTCCCAGTGGCCTATCAACCTCCGTCTTTCCACTTTAGTTTAACTACCAACTGATTACCATTCAAGATCTATATCCATCTAATAAAAAAGGTGTTATCAAACTTCACCTTGTTACTTTCAGCCCAAATAGCTAAATCGGCTGCGCCTTTCTCTCCATTCTTCACAAAACTAAAACACAACCACATGGGGACAATTTGTGCTCCATAAGGCTTTATTCCAATAATCGGCTTTTCGATATCTCCCATAATCATTATGACCTTAATTTGCTCCGCTTTAATGATCCGTCCGTTTAATACGATCGTTCCATGAGACAGGTTAAGTTTAGTTGGCTTCTTAAATGTTTGAAATATGGACCATAACATGACTACTGCACAAAAACAGAACATCACAATTATAGTGAATCGTAGTATTGTACTGTCCTTATCATTCATTGATCCATTTATTAAAAATAGTGCACATAAAGCAGCCATAGAAATAATGATTTTTATCCTCGAAGGATTTCTTACAGTGTGTTTGAATTGATTAATCTCCAAACTTTTCGACCTCCCCACGTCCGTTCTCAAGTAATAGATCTGTAATTTACAATCTTTCCCCAGCACTTCAACGTCTTTGTGCCCATAGTTGTAACGCAACTATATCAAGTCGTTCCTTGGGTTGTCATAAATTCAGTTGTACCTCCCAATGCATCCCCAACGGCAACCCCATATAACCCGCCTTTAATGAGATGGCTTTGCCCAGTCTATATTGATTGATAGCTTCATTATTTGAAAGAATGATGATGTTCCAATCCATAGCAATAGTTATTTTTATTCTCGTTAAAAAACCTACTGTACGTTTTCTGCGATAAGATTTTCCGATCCCGTCCTCATAATCCACTTCTAACTCTAATGATATCATCCAAAATTCAACGATTCCAGAATTTCTCATTTAACTACTCTCCCGTTAACGCAAAGGAGACTGCCACCGGCAGCCTCCTTTAGTTCTGTATGGGGTTATTTACGCTGAAGCAGCAGGCGCCAACTGTCGGAACGACTCAAAGATCTGGTGTTATTGGCTGTATTTACAGCGCTAATCAGCAAGAAGATTGTCACTTCCGACCCGGTTGTATTGTTAACCAACACTTTATTGGGGCTCAGATCACCGCTCCCGCCTCTTGCGATAAATACTCCAGGAGAAGGCTCAGCCTCGATTTTGATAGCAAAGGCTTCATTATTAAATAAAAAGTTCAGGTTTTTCAAAACGAGCTTTTGACGATTTTTCACCCGGATCACGATCTGCTGGAGCAGTACCGTTTTTCGAGCTCCCACTGCAATTGGAGCGTTTCCACCTACGATTCCATTCAGTTGAATCAACATCCCCACCCCCAAGTAGCTTGTACTTTAACATATTCAGTAAGCTCTCTTAGGGAAGGGTTTTTGGTATATACTCTCGAAAAGAGGCGGCTACCCGTTCGTTACACAGGCTGCTGACTTTTCCGAAAGCCATCTTATTGAGCGATTCTCCGAGTTAAACTTATGTAAATTTCCCCATATCCTATTGTCCCGTTCCAACGCCCTTCTATATAATGAGAGTGTCATCGTTTCCGATAGATGAATTTGGGAGAGAAGGTGTTGACGTGAAGGTAAGAAAGCTCGTATCCACAGGTGCCGTCGCCGGTATGCTGCTTGCCGCTGTACCACTCGCTGCCGCATCGGCCGCAACGACGGAATCCAACGGACAAGCTCCAATGGCTGATGGCCATCACCGAGAAGCAGCGAAACCTCATAAGCAAGCTAGGTTTACTCAGAACCACACTGTCGGACAGCTAACGTTGATCGGTGAACAGCGCATTGCAAACGATCTAAAGTTTGAAGAGACGCCTATCGGCGGACTTTCCGGCATTGATTACAACCCCGGAACGCATCAATGGATCCTGATCAGCGACGATCGCTCAGACAATGCTCCTGCCCGTTTTTACAATGCAAAGCTGAAGTACGATACGAAGAGTTTCTACGCTGTCGAGCTTACCGGCATGACGGAGTTCAAACAGGAGGACGGCACGACGTATCCGAACAAGAAAGATTACGCTGCGAATAAGCAAGGCGTCGTCCCGGATCTGGAATCGGTACGCTTCGATCCGAAAGGCAAATCGATCTGGTACACCAGCGAAGGCGACCGCAGCCTTGCCTTGAATCCTTTCATCCGCCAAGCAACGTTAAAAGGCAAATACTTGTCTTCGCTCCCGATCCCTGCTGCCTTCCAAATGAATCCAGTCGGCGATAACGCCGCGCAGAAAGGCTTCCGAAACAATCTTGCTCTGGAAGGAAGCAGCTTCTCCCCCGATGGCAACTACTATTTTACTTCAATGGAAGCCGCGCTCTATCAGGACGGCGATATCTCCTCCGTGGATGCCGGCTCGTATTCCCGTATAACAAAATACAATCGAAGCGGCGACATCATCGCGCAGTACGCTTATCCGATTGACGCCATCCCGGCGAAACCCGGAACAGGTAAAAGTGCCGATAACGGCGTTTCGGAAATGCTTGCGATAAACGACCATCAGTTCCTGATCCTGGAACGGTCCGGTGTGCAAGCCACCGATGGCAATTATTCCAATTATATTCGCATATATGAAGCGGATGCCGCTCAAGCTACGAATGTGAACAATCTTGACTCTTTATCGGCGGGCCAATTTACGCCTGTTAACAAGAAGCTGGTGCTGGATCTCAATACGCTGGGCCTGCCGAAGCTCGACAACGTGGAAGGCATGGCTTGGGGACCGAAACTCCAAAACGGGCACGACAGCCTCATCCTCGTCTCTGACAACAATTTCAACGCGTCGCAAGTGACGCAACTTCTGGCCTTCGACGTTTCGCCCGAGACGAAGTGAAGCGCACTTCCAGCAAAAAAGACCGCATTCGGCGGTCTTTTTTGTGTTGAAGTACATGCATGAATCTGTCATGATTGCTAGAATCTCAACATAACCATGTATATCAGTGAGATGAATACAGGAGGTTGAATAATGGAAGAAAACAGGGATATACCGGCATCGCTTCATTCCCAGACGGTCGGAGAACGAGGTCCCGTACTTGAACAAGATAGTATGTTACATGAAACCTTGGAGACCTTTATACATAGCAAAATAATTGAGAGACCCGTGCACGTAAAGGGTTATGGTGCCTTCGGATACTTTCAGACCGTGAATTCCATGGCGCCGTACACCCAGCTCTGTTTTCTGCAGAATCCCGGTCAACAGGTTCCTGTCACGGTAAGGTTTTCCCTTGCCGTAAGTAACAAGGGTACCCCTGACACTTCCCGAAATGTGCGCGGCTTTTCCACCAAATTTTATACGGACAAAGGCGTTTTCGATTTGTTATGCAATCATATCCCCGTATTTTTGGTTCGGGATGCCATTCGCTTCCCGGAGTCGATCAAGGCCTTTCTGCCATCGCCGGTCAATAATTTGATAGACCCCGAACGATTCTGGAGCTTCATCGCCAGAGCGCCGGAATCCACTCATTTCCTAGTCCATTTGTACTCTGACGCCGGAACTGCCAAGAGCCTCCGCCACATTCCCGGCCATAGCGTTAATACCTATATCTGGAGGAACGCGCAGGGCGTCCGTACCTATGTGAAATATCTCTGGCATCCTCTTGCCGGAATACAGTATATCGATCGTCACGAAGCAGCCCAGTTGGCGGGAGAAAATCCCGATTACGCCGGAAAGGACCTCTATGACACTCTAGAGTCAGGTAAAACGGTCGAATACGGGCTATATGTTCAACTGATGAATCCCGTAGACGAGGCCAGTCTGCCCTATGATCCGCTGGATGATACGAAGGTTTGGGATGTCAAGCAATATCCGTTATTACCGGTAGGTCGACTCGTATTAAACCGCAATCCGGATAACTATATGGAGCAAGTAGAGAAAATCGCTTTCTCACCTTCCAATCTTTTGGAGGGAGTCGAATTATCGGATGATAAGATGCTGCAGGGACGGGCGAATATATACTCGGATTCACAGCGGCGGCGATTGGGACCTGATTTCCGGAAAATTCCTATCAACCATCAGCAAAACTGGTCACCTGGTTCACAGCAGACAAGCGGCGAAGGTAGATTCGTAGAAGGTCGACTCGTACGATCCGACTTGCCCAAAACTGATAATTTTACGCAAGCGGGACAGTATTATCACTCTCTTCCTCCTATTCAGCAAGATCATCTGGTTGGGAACCTTGCTGCCGATCTTTCAGGTATTTCTCGTGAAACGCAAAGTGTTGTTTTGAGCTACCTATACCATGCATCAGCGGAATTAGGCGAACGGGTTTCCAGGCAGATTCAGATGCATCCATAGGGTTGACTTAAAGGCTCGTGAGAAAAGGCTGCCGTTCTGCACGGCAGCCCTTGCGTTACCCGTAAAATTTAGTCACTAATTGAAACCGAATTCCTTATTTGAGATTATAGTAAATCTCTGTCTCAAGTTTCGATTCATCCTCATTCCAATGTCCATATACCTCTAATAACGGAAGCACATGGTGTTCTCTTGATTCTTTTACTATTGACCGTATGCTCTCATAAGTTTCGTCTAATTGGCTATAGGGTCCAATATGTTTGCAATACGCATATCTTTGAAAAGTAACATCCCTCTTTTCCAATAATGAATCTTCATTAGGCGGAGAGATCAATTCTATCCCAGCAAATATTTCGTGATCAACCTCATAAACTACGTGATTCATTCCTGTGTGAGAGAGTTTCTTGTTACGTACTTCCGCCCAAACTTTATCCAGCAACTCGAAAATCGTTTCACTGTATGCTTTGTTAGGATCATGTGTCTTGGAATAACCGAATAAAGTAAAGCTTTTGCTTTGATTACTAATAACTGGTTCCATGATTATCCCCCTGATTTCGTTCATTTGGTCGCGCTTACACTAATACTAGTCTTTATCCTGACCTTAAGATCCTAACGAATCTATAGCTGTTTATCCGCAAAATCCATATAACACTTCCAGTCATAACGAGTAATATCGTGTTTTCCTGCCCTGAGGTGATAGCCGAGTCTCTCACTATGTATAGGAGAATTAACAGGCGGCATTTTGTCCATGCCTAATCCGCTGTGCCCGTGAAGCAAATAGACCGGTTGCGCCAGGAACAAGCCTAGCAATTCGGATTCGGGATCGGCCCACTTGTCCTCAGAGGCGCTGGCTACATAGAGTAGCCGGGGGGCAATGAGAGAAAGCAATAAATGCTGGTCAATAGGCAGCTCATCTTCTCGATCATTAAACTTTTTATAGTTATCATTAAACCAATGAGGATTGCCTCGGTTAATGTTCACTAGCCGCTCCCCTGTCTTGCCTCTTGAAATCGCCGCCCCTGAGCAGCCCGAATTATTGCTTATGACGAAGGCAAATCGTTCGTCAACGGCTCCCGCCCACAAACACGCTTTGCCGCTTCTAGAATAACCGACAATCGCAACACGCTGTGAATCAATCAGGGGATCTGACTCTAAATAATCCATGACACGGCTCGCACCCCAGGCCCAAGCGGACATAGCCCCCCAGGCATCAGCCGAACGCGGTTGGTCTGTGGAATCGAAAACGCCATGAACCCCGTTTTGGTAGCCTTCATCACAAAAATCCGGGTCCAAATCTTCCACATGGAAAACAACCGCCGCATAGCCTCTTGACACGATATCCTCCGCAGGCCAAAAGTCGGAGCACTCCTCTAAATCCACATCGAATACACGCTGACTTTTAATTGCTGCATAAATAAAGGCAGGTACCTTTGTCTCCCTAATTGGAATATAAAGCAGTACACGAACTCGGCCTTCGCCGCCCTGCCCCGAAAACACGATGTCAATTTGTTTCCGTAACGCCTTTCCATCAAATGCCACTTCTTCCAGCACGACATCGAATTGCATAGAGTCAGGACGTCCGATTGGCTCTCTGCCATAAACATTTTCGCGATACAACTCAATAATTTCCGAACGTCTAAAAACCCTCCAGTCCTCGACAGTTGTAACCTGACGGCCATTGCTGCTTATTAAAGGGTCCGGTAGTAATCCCCGTTTCTCATCCATGTTAAATTCCCCTCCATTTTAATATAGTTACTATACTTTTAATACAACACGTCTGCCCCACTTCCTTGAAAATGAGCGCCAATCACATACCATCTCGATGATATACTTCTTTGGCATGGGTAGTGCCTCTTTGGTAGTTGGATTAATGACCCAATATTCCCAATGATGCTTATTATTATGTTGATGATGAAGCCATGCGTATTTCCATTTTAATTCATCTTCTGCGTTCAGAGGCTTCCCGGAATAAAATTTCTTTGCATAAGGAAAAAGCTCAGTTGGTGAAAACTTCGACAAATCATGTGTTATTCCAAGGTCAAAAATAACTTATCAAAATAAAAATCCCACCTCCAAGAACGTTGTCTTGGGGACGAGATTTCGTCGTGGTGCTACCCCAGTTCGCTAAGCTGATCATCGCATTTGTGTAATTTTACCAGTGCACTCATGAATTTGTAAAGGCATATTTAAGTTGCCGATCGATCCGCTGCCGCACTGCTATGTGCCATCACATGTCCAATAATGACATCTCTACCGGCTTGTTCGCATGCTTTTCCAATTTTTGAATACATTTAAGTATTCGATAAACAGGAGGACACAAGTCATGTCACAACATGGGCAATCATTTATGAGAGGTACGTTGGTCTTGTCTGTCGCTGCTTTCATCAACCGTATTCTCGGTTTTATCAGCGGCATGTATATCGCTCGCGTACTGGGCGCAGAGGGAATCGGTATCTTAATGATGGCGCATCCGCTCGTCCCCCTCGTCATTACGATTACGGAGCTTGGATTGCCGGTGGCAATTTCAAAGTTGGTTGCAGAGGCACACGCTCGCGGCGAACGGATGAAAGTCAGGCGCATCCTGCATGTCTCGCTCGCTGTTACAGGCTTCTTGAGCGTATCGCTCACGACCATAACGTTACTTGGATCTGAGTGGATCGCATCCATTCTGTTAAGCGACCAACGCGCTTATTACGCGATGCTGGCGATTACGCCGATCGCTCCGATCGTCGCCGTCTCCGCCGTATTAAAGGGATATTTCCGCGGCATGCAGCAGATGAAGACCATTGCAGCTTCTGATGTACTGGAGCATACGGTGCAAATCGCCTGTGTACTTGCGCTGGTCCACCTCTTGCTGCCTTACGGCGTCGCTTATGCGGCTGCCGGAGCAATGGCCGCTTCTGTTGTTAGCGAAGTATTTAGCCTCCTATTCCTGATGACAAGCTACAAGCTATACGGTGAATCGAAGATGCCGGGCGAGACTTGGGCAAGCCACCTGAAACAAGGAAGAAGCACACTCGGCGAGCTGCTGCAGATCGGGCTGCCGACGACAGGGCACGGTGTCATTCATTCGTTATACAGCACGTTCCAACCGCTTCTTATTACAACCAGCCTGGCACTAGCCGGCATCGGCACGGCGTTAGCCACGAAACAATTCGGCATGCTGGCCGGCTATGCTTTTCCGCTGCTGTTCATGCCAAGCTTTATCACGCAGTCCTTGTCCACCGCTCTCATTCCCGCAATTGGCGAAGCAGCAGCAAACAAGAACAGTCTGCTCATACATGAGCGAATGAATCAGGCCTTGAACTTGGGACTCCTGATCGGCGCGCCGGCGACCGTTATCTTATACGTGTGGGCAACTCCATTAACAACACTTGTCTATCATTCGCCGGAAGCAGGATTGCTTCTGAAAATACTGGCGCCGATGTTTTTCCTGCATTATTTCGACGCTCCTCTGCATGCGATTCTGCTCGGGCTCGGCCGTGCCAAAGCTACACTGTGGAATTACATAATAGCCACCGCTTTCAAGGGTGTCTCGATCTTCGTGTTCGGCAGCCAATATGGTATTATTGGCGTTGCGTACGGCATCGGGATCGGCATTGTGATGCAAACACTGCTGAACTTCTTTTCCATCTCAAGCTCGATCGGATTTTATTGGAGTATTCGTCCTTACGTCAAGGTTGGAATCTGCATGATGCTGATGATGATATGCGGACACTGGACCTATAACTATGTTGTGAGCCATGGTATGCCGCAGTTATGGTGCGTCATTACTTCAATCGCCTTCTCCTTGCTTCTCTATTTCGCCGCACTCGTACTGACGGGTACAGTGAATTGGAAAAGTACGCGCCACCGATTTTCGATTCCATGGTAAGTTAAGCTGAAAAAAAAGCAGCCATGATCGGCTGCTTTTTCGCTGTTGGCTTAAAAAGTAATAACACACGTTACGTTATGTCCTATGTTTTTATAAACTTAATCCTGAATGTTGTGGTTGTTTCCATCCCTAATCTCCCTATGCATTCTCTCTTTCATTAATTCAATAATCTTTTCGTTTTGATCAATTTGAGTAATGATGTTTGAGTTAAGCTTTTGAATAGCAACAAATATTCCAAACAATGCACCTAAAATTAAGAATCCAACTAACACATCCATAACTGACTCCTCTCACAAAAAAACTTGGTCTTGAAAGAAAAAAAATCACAACTGTTTATTTATTACTCCACAGTTTTCAGCATTCACAGCTAAAGAAGCTCTATATCTACAGTTTTTTCCATTGTAGTAACATTGGATATCGTTGTTGCACTTTTCCTAATCCTTGTACCTTATAACAGTCCCCGCAATAAAGTCATATAGCGTTTGTTTATTTTTGTTCCATAATGGACTTATCAAGTAGATGAGTACCAGACCGTAGACCGTCGCTAATAGTGCAAAAATGAATGAATTTGGGTATTTAGAAGGAATGACCATGTGCCATATGGTGAAATGGGATAGCTCCCAAGGTACAAATTTAAGAGCAGAACGCAATAGTGAGGATCCGAGTCCGATTGACTTGCCGTTAATACCTGACACCACAACCCCCATTTTTCGTTTCCCCCATGTCGCATGCCATTTCGATCCCTCACATATGGCAAAATAAAGATATACAGGCAGCGTAATGAATAGAAATCCATTGATCTCCGCCAACAAAGGATTTGTCGTAAACAGTGGAGTCAACAAAGGTCGTAAAAGGAAAGATACGCCAATTAATAAAATTATATAGCCCGCGATGATAACATAATCCCATAAAAAGGCGATTAAGCGGGTGCCTAAAGGTACGCTTTTAAAATTTGAATGCTTATGCATAGCTCTACCCCTTTTGACCAAAATAGGGTTTTATGCAGATCCAAAAGGCTGCCGATTCTGCTGGCAGCCCTGATTGAACATACTTCCTTGTCATACTTAGAATATACGAATCCTATATACTACTTATGTCGATATTACTTCAAGTATCTTCCCGTGATCGACTGCTCCGCATGGACAATCTGCGGAGGCGTGCCCTCGAACACCACTTGGCCGCCCTTGCTGCCTCCATCCGGTCCCATATCGATGATCCAATCCGCTTGGCTGATCACATCGAGGTTGTGCTCAATGACGATCACCGTATTGCCGGCATCCACGAGGCGGTTCATGATCTCCAGAAGGTGACCGATATCTGACATATGTAGGCCGGTCGTCGGCTCGTCCATCACATAGATGCTGCCCTTCTTATGCAGCTCACTTGCCAGTTTGATGCGCTGGCATTCTCCGCCAGAAAGCGTGCTGAGCGGCTGGCCAAGTGTAATATAGTTCAGCCCCACATCACTCATCGCCTGAAGCTTGCGCATAACCTCTTTTAGCTGAAAAAATTCCAAGGCTTGCTCCACAGTCATCTCCAGCACTTCTGCAATTGACTTGCCGTTCAGCTTGTACGCAAGCACCTCTTCTTTAAACCGTCTGCCTCCGCATACTTCGCATGGCAGCTTCACGCTGTCGAGGAATGCAAGGTCGGTATACACCACACCCAGCCCTTGGCAGTTCTCGCAAGCCCCCTTGGAGTTGAAGCTGAACAAGCCTTGGTTCACCTTGTTTGCGGCAGCAAACGCCTTGCGCACATCATCCATAATGCCCGTGTAGGTCGCGGGATTCGAGCGTGTTGAGACGCCTACCGCCGATTGGTCGATGACGATCGCATCGGGATGCTGGCTGAGGAACACTTCGTTAATCAACGTACTCTTGCCCGAACCGGCGACACCCGTCACTACTGTCAGCACTCCGGTTGGAATATCTACACTCACGTTCTGAAGGTTGTGAAGCTGGGCATCCTTGATGGGCAGCTTGCCGGATGGCTGCCTGCAATCTTGCTTCAGTTGGAGCGGCCGCTTCATATGAGTGCCTGTCAGTGTACCTGACCCCAGCAAGCCTTGGAAGCTTCCTTCATACACGATGGTACCGCCGCGGCTGCCGGCGTGAGGCCCGACGTCGACGATATGATCCGCCAACTTGATCACATCGGGATCATGCTCGACGACAATCACGGTATTGCCCTTGTCGCGCAGCTTCTGAAGCAATCCATTTAACCGGTGTACATCACGGAGGTGCAAGCCAACGCTGGGCTCATCGAAGATGTAAGTGACATCGACCAGACTGCCGCTCAGGTGCTTCACCATTTTGACGCGCTGTGACTCGCCGCCGGACAATGTATCCGTCTCACGGTCCAGCGTTAAGTAGTCAAGTCCGATATCAACAAGATGCTGCAGCCGCTCCGTCAGCGATTTGACGACCGGCGCGGCGATCGGGTCGTCAATCTCCCGAATGACGCGGATGAGCTGTCCGACCTCCATGGAGGATAGCTCTGCAATATTGAGTCCATTGATCCTGCAGCCAAGCGCAGCCTGACTGAGTCTCGCGCCTCGGCAGCTGGAGCAGGGACCCTCAGTGATGTATGGCGCAACAGCTTGTTGTGTGCGCTCGGACTTGGTCTTCACATCCTGTTTGATGTACTTGTTGGTGAACTTCTCGATGATGCCTTCTACTGTAATATTCACTGCCTTCCCGGCGAACTGCATCTCTACTTTCCTCGCCTTGCCATACAGCAGTTGCTCCAGCTCCTCATCCGAATAATCGTTCAGCTTCTTGTCGGGATCGAAGGACCCTGACTGCACAAGCATCGACCAATCCATGCTGTTCACCGTATAACCCGGCAGCATGATTGCCCCTTCATTCAACGACTTTGACTTGTCCAGCGCCTTGCTCATATCGATGCCAAGCCTGCGACCGATCCCGTTGCACTCAGGACACATGCCTTGCGGGTCGTTAAACGAGAACATGTTTGCTTGTCCAACATAGGGCTGGCCCGCTCGGGAAAAGAGAAGACGGAGAATGGGAGAGATATCGGTAATCGTGCCCATCGTGGAATGGGAACCGCCGCCAAGCCGCTTCTGATCCACAATAACAGCCATGCTCAGGTTCTCTATCGCGTCTGCATCCGGTTGCGGAAAACGCGGCAGAAAGTTGCGGACGAACATGCTGAAGTTTTCGTTCAGCAGACGCTGGGATTCGGCGGCGATGGTATCGAAGACGATCGATGACTTGCCTGATCCGGATACACCGGTGAAGATCGTGATCTTCCGCTTGGGAATGCGCAAGGATACGTTCTTGAGATTGTTTTCCCTCGCAGCCGAGATTACGATATACTCCTGATTGGATTCGCTCATGAATAACATCCTTCCTGTCGTGTTAATTTCTACTTCTATTCACATTGTACCATTCATCGTGCATTGATAAAGCCGGGCTGCCGCAACTTGCTGCTTTTGTTGGTTTAACCAGGGAGTTGATGCGATAGCTTTCTCAAATCTTGTCACGTTATCCGAATCAATATAAACCGGCTGCATGTAGTTTGCAGCCGGTTTATGTTGATTCGGGTTAAGCCGTGTTCAAATATCGTACCCATATTTAGCACTTAGGAAGGTGATGTTTTAGGGTGTTTATTGTTCCAACACCTTTTCAAGTTCGCCGCACCATTTGCTCCAGCCATACTTAGCGCCTTCGAGTCCTTGAACATTGGAGAATCCGATTTGTTCGAGATGAAGGTTAACCTTTCCATCCCCTAAATCCTGCAGCGTCCAGGTAACCGTGTGCTTTTCCCCTCCACTGGCCCAAGAATAGGACACCCGGTTCGGTGCATCCACGATAAGCACTTCACCGTCAATAACGCCATCCCACCATTCGGTCGGCTGCGTGCGGAACTGAAATTGGTGTCCAACGACGGGCTTAAAGTCATTTTCCATCGCCTGACCGTTGTGGATGTTGACCACCCACTTGGCAAGCTTGTTGGAATCCGTTAAGGCGGACCAAAGCTTCTCGATCGATGTCGTGTACTGAAAATCCAAAGATAATGTTAAACTCATTCTTCTTCCTCCTTTAATAGTTGGTTCAAGCGCAACATATTCGCCCTCCAAAACTTGCCGTAAAAAGCCACCCAATCTTGAATTTCTCTGAGCGGGGAGGCGTTTAGCCTGTATCGCGTTTCTCTGCCTACTTTTCGGTCAAGTACCAGTCCGGCTTCTTTAAGGATTGTCAAATGCTTGGATACCGCTGTACGGCCCATTTGAAACTGTGCCGTTAATTCATGAAGCGGTAGATCCTCTGCCTCTGCTAAAAGACGAATCAGTTGGCGCCTAGTTGGATCTGCAATCGCGTCAAACACATCCCGCAACTGGTTGTTTTCGCTCACAACACCCTCTCCTAAGTATTAGGCTGATTACTTGATTGGACACCATTTGGTGACAATTCAATAATAAGACACCTTTCGGTGTCGTGTCAACGCATTTTTAAACGCCAAATAAATTTGTCAGTTAGCTATGTGTATCAACAGTTGATATTATTCCCCTGGGGAATAAGAAGACATCTAAGATAAACTTTTTTATAATAGTATCCATGACTTGCGCAGAACTGGAGGATGAAATCAATTAAGAAATCGTTATGGCTATTCATTTTAGTGTTACTGGTTGCCGCAACCGTATTTTCGATTCAATCGGGAATTTTCGAGAGCAAAACATCCGTTCAAAACGACTCCATTGTAACACTCGTATTCCCAAAGGATCGTTATCCGGAAACAGGAATTCACATTAAGTCCGCAATTGAGCACGGAGAATCACCTATTTGTACGATCGATAGGGCTCAGGCAGACCATAACCGAGATTTATCACTTAAAGGTGTCCCAACCAAGAAGGGCTATGACCGCGATGAGTGGCCAATGGCCATGTGCGCAGAGGGTGGCTCCGGTGCTGATATTATGTACGTCACGCCATCTGATAACCGCGGCGCTGGGTCATGGATCTCCCACCAACTGGAAAAATACCCTGATGGAACCAGAGTCGAGATCATCGTGAAATAAACTTTGCGTGTAATTTTCACCGGAAAGCTGAGACGATGGCTTGATTTACCAACACTGCAGCTGTCGAGTGGCTGCATTTCATTAACTTACTTTTGTTGAGTTACATTAAATTATATAGTATAATGAAGACATCTAGAAGGGAGAGAATCATTATGTCCGATCTTACGACTTCTTCAATTGAAATAGGAATAAGCACATTCCTCGAGGCTGCTCCGCGAGCCGGCGGCGTCACGCACGCCGAACGGCTCCGACAAGCGGTAGAGGAGATTAATCTGGCCGAGCAAGTCGGTCTGGACGTCTATGCGATCGGCGAACATCATCGCGCGGATTACGCAAGCTCGGCACCAGCCGTTATTCTCGCCGCTGCCGCTTCCACGACCAAACGAATCCGGCTCTCAAGCGCGGTGACCGTGTTGTCATCGGACGATCCGGTCCGAGTGTACCAAGCTTTCTCCACCTTGGACGGCCTTTCCAACGGACGGGCGGAAATTATGGCGGGCCGCGGCTCGTTTATCGAATCTTTCCCGTTGTTCGGATACGACTTGAATCACTACGACAGTCTATTCGATGAGAAGCTGGAGCTCCTGCTCGCGATCCGTGAATCGGAGAAAGTAAGCTGGCGCGGCGGCCATCGCCCCGCCATCGACAACCTTGGCGTCTATCCGCGATCCGTCCAAGAGCCGTTGCCTGTATGGATCGGAACCGGCGGTAATCCGGATTCCGCCATTCGTGCCGGGATGCTGGGATTGCCGGTCGTCTTTGCAATCATCGGCGGCATGCCTGAGAGGTTCGCTCCTCTAGTCAACCTCTACAAAGAAGCGGCCGCGAAGGCCGGGCACGACGTAAGCAAGCTGCAGATCGCTACGCATTCGCACGGCTTCATCTCGGATACGACCGAGAAGGCTGCCGATTTGTTCTACCCATCGACGGCAGCCCAGATGAACACCATTGGTCGCGAGCGCGGCTGGCCGCCATACACCCGCGACTCGTTCGACGCCGCCCGCAGCCTTCGCGGAGCGCTCTACGTCGGAGATCCCGAGTATGTCGCGGAGAAGATCGTGCTGCTGCGCAAGAACCTGGGCCTAACGCGCTTCCTCCTCCACGTGGACGTCAGCACGTTGCCACACCGTGAATTGCTGCGCACCATCGAACTGCTCGGCACTAAGGTCGCTCCGATCGTCCGCAAGGAACTTGCTCGCGGGGCCGCGCAGGGGTGAGTTTGGCTTAGAATGCCGATTTGCATCGACATTCATGAAGTGTTCGTAGTGTGTTGGGGCCTGCCGGCAATGCGGGTCATCACGCTGCAATTTGCCCGAGCCAAGGTACAAAACCTTGGCTCGGGCATTTTTTTCACCCTAACGGCGAACTGCATCTGTATCCCTCTGAATAAAAAAAAGGAGCTGCCGCTTAAGCACCCCCCTCCACTTCGTTCTCCGTTCATACCAAACTTTATATCATGTCATTCAACCTTGCGCGTTCTCATCACTTTTGTATTCTAAAATATCTCCAGGTTGGCATTCCAATGCTTTGCAAATTGCTTCTAAAGTTGAAAACCTAATTGCCTTTGCCTTGCCATTTTTTAATATAGAAAGGTTAGCCATGGTGATTCCAACCCTCTCCGAAAGTTCAGTTACACTCATTTTCCTTTTAGCCAACATCACATCTATATTAATGATAATCGCCATGTCATTCACCTCAGACTATTAAGTCATTTTCTGATTTTATATCAATAGCCTCTTTTAAAAGCCTTTGAAGAACAGCGGCAAAAACGGCAATCACCATGGAGGCAAAAATCAAGACCAGTCCGATAACGATAATTCCTGGCGCATCGTCTTTCTCCGCAATGAGATAAAAAAGTGGCATGCCCACCACATATAGGCAACTGATTGTAATTGCACAGTATGTTATACTTTTTAATGCTCGTACAGATAATTCCGAGAAAGCTTGATTCTTGTCAATATATCTTAACAGTTTAAAAGCTTGATACAAAGCAAAATAGAAAGGGATCGCCGTTGCATATAAGTCAATGAAAACAAGATATTTGATATAAGCAATATCCGGATACAATTTGGCCGCAAATTTCCCTATCTCAGGCACCAAAAATAGGCACAAAGCAAGAACTGGGATGCCAATAAGAATAACAGCTATCTTTAAAAAGAGTGTTGTTCCTCGTTTCATAAAAAAACACCTCACATATTTAGTCTTAATTCGATTTTAAACCGTTTTTTATCGTTTTACAATATATAATTAACGATTATAACTATATTATTATTGTTTTACAAATATCTCTATCATATAGACAAACAAGCCATGTTACACGGTTCGAAATTTCCTGGGAAATGATAACTTCTGAAATGCATTGGGTAGATTTTCTTTTTGAACGAAAAGCTTAGCGAAAAAGTATGCTTACCCCATCTACGTCGGGAATGATGTGAAAAGGCAGTTTAATTACGTTGGTTTCAATCGGAGGGTTGGCTAAGAGGTGAAACGATAGATGCTCCGCCCTTACTGAGGGAACTCCATTCCTTTATTTAAGCGAAAAGCAGGATTTCGGGGTTTAGAAGGGAACTGCAGGCACTTATTTAACCTTTTTCTTCTAAATCTTGGTCAAAATGGCGAAATAGCGGACCCTAGTTCCCACTCCCTCACGCAAAGAGATGGTTTTGGCAAAATAGCGTCCTGTGGTGTCCCTATAAACATAGAAATAAATAAGGGATAAGCTTCGCTTACCCCAAACACATATAAAGGCAACCGACCTATCTGGTCGATTGCCTTTTTTGAGTTCCTATGAATGCAGCATTGAACTAGCACATGTAAGGAAGACCTATAGGTTCAAATTTAAAGAAGATAAGTTTCTCGCTCTGTTCATAATTTTGAGAAAAGTTTGAAGGTCCTCTGTTGCAATATCTTCATTGGTTTTGATTCCATCCAAGTTGCTATTTTTTTGATTTTTCAATTCATTGATTTCAACCCTGAGCCTAGAATTCTCCTGTATTAACTGCTCAAACTTTTGAGCTTGATCCTTCGCAATTTTGATGATTTGTCTAAATGCTTCATCATATTTAGGCGGTGTATTTTCATCATCGACCCTTGATACAGTAGAGATTGCTGCAAAACCTTCTCTTTTTGGTTTTCTTTGTTTCATCCTATGCAATTTAGCATCATTAATCTCAGCTTCGTATTGACTTCGCAGTTCTTTATTCCATCGAAACCCACAAGCAGCCGCGGTGCGATTCAGTCTAGAAGCAGATTCTTCGAATGCTGCAAGTTGTGTACTTCCATTTTGGATGTGGCTAATAACGGTTTGGGCTAATGTTAAATCGTGATTCTCTGCCCAAGCATCTTCTCGTCTCTTATCTTTCATTCTAGTCACCCTCTTTACTATGTTATTAGAGATTGTTACCTGTAATATTAATTTTATTCAAAGTTAATGCACAAAAGACCCACATTTCTTACAAGTAGGCTACTTTCAGATTCTATCAAAAAATGAAATCAAAAAAGAGCTGCTATAACACAGCTCTTTTCGCATATTTACTTTATTTCCAATAGGCTATTTTATAACGTTCCCCGGATCCGTTCCTCATATTTTGGCGACACAAGAAACGGCTTGCCTGATAGTGAAACGAGCTGTTCCCCCTCCGTCAATCCAGCGTTTCGCTGCTCAAGCACCTTCACCATCCGCGCTCTCCACTTCAGCAGCTCCTCCCGGTGCTCAGGCATCCGCGCTAAATCTATGCACTCGTACGGATCACTTCCCAAATGGAACAACTGTTCTTCCTCGGCGCGTGGAAGCCAAATATATTTCATTTTCCCATCTGTCAAATACTGCATCTCCTGTACTTCCGAGTAGCAGGTAGAATGTTCGCCATGGACATATTCGCGCCACTCGTTCGATTCTCCGCGCATTAAACCAAGCAGACTTCGGCCATCCACTGTTTCGGGAATACTCACTCCAGTCGCTTCCAGAATCGTCGGCATTATATCCTGCAAGGTGACAGGCTCCGCCACTTCGGCGATTGGTTTACCGCATGATTTCGGCAGTCGAACGATCAGCGGGATATGTGCAGATCCTTCGTACGCGTACGTCTTCCTCCATAAATTGTGGTCTCCCAGCATATCTCCATGATCAGAAGTAAATATAATAAGCGTTTGATCTAGCAGCCTGTTGTTTTGCAAGTAAATGAGCAGTCTGCCAATTTGATGATCGATAAAATTGATTGATCCGTAATAACCTGCCCTGGCCCGCATAATTTCTTCGCGGCTGCGAACTCCGCGCCAAGCATGAGGGGCAGCCGCATCTTCCGGAACGTCGTGTACCGCGGCCCAATCGCCTACGCAAGGCTCTGGCAGTTCTTTCTTCATATACATGTCAAAATAGTAAGAAGGCGGATCGTAGGGAGAATGCGGTCTCGCGAATGAAGTTTTCATGAAAAAGGGTTTGCTCGGATCCCGCTCTTTCAAAAATTTGATAGACTCGTTAACCGTCCATACAGACGGATGCAGAAACTCAGGCGCGTGATACGGCCGTGCCATCCAAGAATTCCAGTCGATACCGTGGTCGGTAATGTCATAGTCACCTGTTTTATTGCGATCAAACCATTGCTTATAATCAGAGACAAAGCCCGGGTCGTAAACTCTCCCGGACTCATCCAAAACGGTTCGATGAAACCCGTTCAATGCCCTTTGCGGGTAAAAGTGCATTTTCCCGACACCTTGCGTGTGATATCCCGCTTGAGCCAGTTCCCCGGGCAATGTATGCGAGAATCCGACGCCCATGTTCCCCTGTCCACCGCCCATTCCAAGGATACCGGTGTTCCATGGATCCATCCCCGATATCAAGCTGGCTCGCGCAGGTACACAGGATGGACTAGGCGTGTAGGCCGCACGGAAAACAGTTCCCATTGACGCCAACCAATCCAGATTCGGCGTTTCAATAGCCATATTACCGTAACATCCTAACGTATCCCATCGCTGTTGGTCTGTCATGATCAAGAGTACATTCGGTTTCGTCATGTCATAGGTCTCCTTGTTATCGTATCATTCGTGCCTATTACCATAATCCATTATTTAGGTTAATTTAATCAAGCACAAAATCTGAAAGCGTTTTTACCGCACCAATTAGCAAACGTAGCTAGTTCAAGATCTGCGATTCATGTGCAAGCCCATTCAGCATTATGCCCGTTCCCAATCGCCTCTTCTCAAAAAATTTATCGAGTCTGTCTAGCAATCTTCTGATATGATGGAACTAACTACTGGAAGGATATGTCTTCCTTAAAATTATTGGAAGGTGATTACCATAAAATCGCAGGTAACCGCACAGTCCCGCAAGGATGAGGAAAACGGATCGGCGCCAAAATCAAACCCTACCCGCCAGTCTCCCTCTTTTCAGCAGCCCCCGTCGGCCGGAGCCGTGCAGCGGCAAAGTGCATTCGGCGGTCCGAGCATTTCGCCTTCTGCCTCTCAAATCATGCAATTGCAAAAAACGATCGGGAATCATGCTACTGCGAAGCTGTTTGCCTCCCGCATGGATTCAAAAACGGTCGTACAACGGGTCGTACAACGTACTACGGCTTCTATTCAGCGCGAGAAAAGCTTGCCTAAGCCAGTGACAGAGGTACAGGTTCAGCCATTATTGGACTTGATCGAGTCGCAGCGCCAAAAGATTACGGATCTCCAGAGATCGAAAGAAATGAGCTCGGACAATCGGGAGAATCTTGACCAATGCTTCAAGAAACTGACAAATTTGTTTATACAAATGAGAGATTCAGATAATCCGATGCTTCTCTGGGATAACTTTACCGAATGGACGGAAACTTCAGCATGGTCGGGCGGTGGCTCGGAGTACTGGGAAACTTTCACTAGCCTTTCAAATGAAAGTGATGCGAAGAAAGTGAAAGAGCAAGAAAGGGAGAAAGAAAAAACGAGTGATAAAAAAGCATGGAGTACAGAATGCGACGCAGTTTTCTCTGATATGAACTCGCAATATGGGGCTTGGGATGGGACCCGAACGAACCGGGGAGCTTGGTGGGGATCGGCTCGGCCAGGTTCTACGACCGGAGCGACCAATGTTCCTACTGAGGTCATCAGAGAACTCAGAAAAAGAGTCGGCGGCACAGGCTGGAGATTTTCGGACAGCTTTAGTGGCGGCATCTCGTTCCATAAAACTAGAGGCGGCGTGGATTTCATTTATCACATGCTGCCCCCGGGTTAAGCTTTTACACTTTTCTCCCCGTTAATTCCCCCTTTGCATGTTCGTCGCAAAAAAAGCACGCTCGATCAATGAATACCTTCATTGACAAGCATGCTTTTTCCAGTCGAAACTCACGAATTCTTACCTTTTATTTTTGAAATCGCATATACCTTTAAATTGGCATACTCAGCTATTAGCGGAGCCATCTGGCGAAAGCCGATTTTCCCGCCGCCGAGGAGTTTCCCGAACGTTTTGCCATCATCGATCCAATGAAATACGGTCATTTCATTAATGGCGAATAAGATTTCATTTCCCCATTTCAATAATTTCATTCGATATGGGCCCCTGGCATCGACAACGGAAGGGATTGGATCTCCGCCTTGCGAGACCAAATGAAAGCCATAACTTTTGCGCAGATTGCAGGTGTGAAAGCTCCGCTCCTCTTCATACTTACGTCTGAAGTATGAGACATGGAAAGCATTGATATCTCCATGGTGATATTGATCATACATGCCAGTTCTTGCGGAAAGCCGGCTGTCAAACAAATCCTCACCATGAATCCCTCTAGCGGCAAAAAACAAGATACAAAGCCCTGGCTCATAAATCGGCCAAAAATCCCATGTGATCGCAATGTTATCCGGAAATTCCACCGGACACCAATAAACGAAATTCGATGCTTGCCCAAGACTGGGATCAAGTTTATTTTCCAGCCTCATTCGATTTCGCGGGAAGCTGGCAGCAGCCTGTCCTTCCATCTTAAAGTCACGCACGTCATTTTCTTCCGCCAAAGGATTATGATAAATAAGCTCCTCTAGTGAAAATATTTCATTCCAAACCATAAACTACTTGCCTCCTCTAAATAAGCGAATAAGATGGCTCCAATCCCCGCCCATTTCCTTCCAAAACCACGAGCGCTGCTCTGCAGGGAGCAGCGAAGGCGGCACTCTGGAATCCCAGGGCATTCGCGAAAACGGTCTTGGGTTAATCTTAGCTTTTTGAGGCTGAAATTGCATCACTTTCAACTTGCAACCTGTTTCATCCAGAGCAATTTCCGGATTTCCATAGTGAATGACCCAACGAACGGCTGCTTTTTGCAGCTCTTCTTTAACATGTTGAAAGTCAGCATGATCCGCCAGATCAACAAGTTCATGTGGATCGCTCAGAAGATTATACAACTCTTCGTAGCCTCCGTTCTGATAGAAGAGGTATTTCCACTCTTTACTGCGGACATGGAGCATATAGTTGGGTGCCACATAGAATTCGGAACAGACGACATCTCGAGGAACCGATGCGGGATCCGTGAGCAGTTCCAATAGATCCTTACCGGATCTGCCGTCATGCTCGCGTTTCTCCGTTGTCCGATTGACAAGAGTAGGAAAAATATCAAGCAGGGTCGTCAATTCTTCACAGCGGGTACCCGGTTTGATGACGCCAGGCCACCATGCTAACATCGGGATGTGCAAACTGCCTTCATGCCCTAAATTTTTATACCAGAGCCGATGGTCGCCAAGCAGTTCCCCGTGATCTGACGTGAAAATAACGAGCGTATTGTCAGCCAGCCCCTCTTCCTCCAACGTTTGCATAATCCGGCCTATTTGTTCATCAATAAAAGTAATATTGGCATAGTAATAGGCCCTGTTGGTAAGAACAGCTTGCTGCGAGTACAGATCGGCTTCCATTGCCTGACGATGCGTTTCCAGATAAGGGTTTTTCGACGTTCCATCTTTATCGGACACCCAAGGCAGCGGCATATCTTCCGGCGCATACAAATCCGTCAAATGCGAAGGACAATCGAACGGAGCGTGTGGTTTAACGAACGATGTCCATAAGAAAAATGGTTGGTTAGAGGGTCTTTCCGTTTGCAGCCATTTTACCGTTCGATCCCCGCACCATTGTGTGATATGAAGCTCTTTGGGCAGGCCGTTCACAAGCGGCTTAAGTTCGTTATACCCAATCTCCGGAGGCTTCTCCCACCCCCAGGCATCATGCTCCATCAGGTAGCGGTCATAATCATCAAACCGGATATCCTCTAAACTTTCAGCTGTACGTACGCCTCTCATTTCTTCCGATAAAATAAGATGATCCATGCCATACGTTTGCTCATCCGGTGTAAAATGCATCTTCCCGATCGCCTGAGTGTGATACCCGGCTTTGGACAAATAAGCTGCAATCGATTCATCGGCTGCAATCGCAGAGGCCGATTCGTTATTGAACACATTCGTCTTTCCCGCAGCAAACCCCGTTATGGTACAGGCTCTGGCAGGCGCACAAAGCGGATACGGAGTAATCGCGTTCTCGAATACGGCCCCTTCCCGCCCCAAACGATCCAAATGGGGCGTTTGAATGATTTTATTTCCATAAACCCCTAACGTATCCCATCGCTGCTGATCCGTAAAGATGAGAAGCAGATTCGGTTGTGACTTCATTTAACTGGCATCTCGGGTAAAGACTCGAATTCCGGCATATCGACCATATACAAGTTACCGTATCCCGACATATCGCTAGTAAACAACACCTGCTTACCGTCCGGGCTTAGTCTTGGATGCACGTGAAGATTTTGCGTATGGAAACTTCCCCGGTGCTTACACAATATACGCGGACCTTGGAACCCAGTTCCGTCGTTCCGCCATACCTGCAGCGTGTCTTGATATTGCTGCCCATGATAAGCGCTCGTTTGCTGACCGTCACCGATGACAAGCGAAAGATCATTAGAATGAACATGCATATTTTGAAAAGGAAATTCGTACTGCTGGACTTGACTATTATCAAAAAGGACAGACCCGATAATTTTCCCAGTATGATCTTCAAGAGAGTTCGTAAAACCGTGGTAGCCGATGTGTAGACCGTCTGACATCCAATATTCGTGACCGACATATTCATTGGCCTTCTTATCTTTTACCTTCCAATGACGTCCCGTTTCGATATCCAACACCCAGATCCGATGGTCAATCTGTTCCCATGGCCCTTCATGACAAAAAGTTAACAGATGCGCTTGCGTTGGCGACGTATTGACGTGGCCGATCCACAGCTGATCTTCATGAAGCTTTTTCACCTTTCCGTTCTCAGGCGATACCGCCATAATCATACAGTGCGGCTTTGCACGGAAATACTCCTCAAACCCCAAGTAACCGTTCTTCGTATCTATTGCAATACTTTGCGTTAAATCCGTATTCAGGCCAAAGCATAACCATTGCCCATCTGCTGTGCAGCTCAAGCTGCCGAATTTATACCCTTGTGGAATCGTATATAGAATTCTTTCTTCCATTGTTTCCAGATTGATTGCCCTAATGGCATTGTCATAGTAGAAATAAGCCTCATGTCCGTCTGGATGAAGAAAAGTCCCTTGAATCCGGGATTCACGGCCGCGTTCCAAATCCGTTAGTTGCGTCATTGTGCCATTGTGCAAATCCATGCTGTATAGATTGGTAACATTCTCGCGGTCCGATCCAAAGAGCAGCTTCCCATCTCCATAGAAGCCGTTATTCGTAAAATAGATATGGTGACTGTGCGAGCAGTGATTTGTTAGCTGCGTTACTGTTACGCCCGTGATCAAATCTGTATAAGTACGCCGTTCCGAAGGCCAAACCGTTCCTTTACCGCCTCTGGATTTTATCATTGTCATCGTAACCTCTCCTTTAGTCATAACGTTTTTAAAAGACAGCCGGAACCCTTTAGAGAAAAAGTCCAGTCCCCTTGCGCGACCGGAACTTATCCTCTAAAAGTAGTTTACTTACATAACTTATTTACCCTTGCTTGCAGCGTAAGCTTCGCTTATTTCTTTCGTATAGTCGTCGCCACCGCTCTTTTTCCACAGTTCCATGTCGGCTTTATAGCCGGCTTCATCGGTTTTTCCGACAATAAATTTGATTCGTGCGTCTTCCACCATTTGATCCAACTGTGCGCCTTTTTGCGTATAGGTTGCAGTTGTGAATGGTTCTCCGGGATTTGGAACAACGATTTTCTCATTTTCCTTTTGCACTTCGACCGACTTCGTGCGAAGCGGTGTTGATGGTTTGAACATGTCAGGTATAATGTACGGAATTGAAGATAAGATCTGGTTCATATTCTTGTTATTAATATCAGGAGCCATAGGGTCAGTCGGAACGATAAGAATAACCTGTTTGCCGTCTTCTACTTTATAATGAACGCCTTCAATACCAAAGTTGAGTAACGCTTGCATTTCTTTATCGTTGGTTTTATCTAAGAACGTAAGCACTTTCTTCAGATCAGCTTCTGTTTTGACGCTGGATTTCGAGATGAGGAACATGCCGTTGTGTCCAGCTGTCGGTTGATTATGAAGACCGGTCGGGCCGCTTACTGCTCCAATTAAACCGATACTGCCCTTCGGATTGATCTGTTTCATTTTCTCTTCAATTTGATAAGAACGTTCGGTGACGTCAACCGCCACACCCGCCTGACCGTTAATAATCGGGTCATTCCATTTTGCCGAATCGTATACCGCAAAATCTTGATTGATTAACTTCTCATCATACAGTTTTTTGAAAAATTTGAGTGCCTCCATATATTCTGGGGTCAAATGGGCCGGGATCAGCTTACCGTCTTTCTCAGCCCACTTATTCGGAGCCCCGAACCAGGTTTGCATAATATCAAAAGGGCCCGCATACTTGGTTACGACCATGCCATACGTATCATTTTTGCCGTTTTTATCAGGATCATTGTTGGCGAATGCCTTTAACATCGCATAAAATTCATCGATCGTCTGCGGTTCCTTCATGCCTAAATTATCAAGCCAGTCCTTACGGTAGCTGATCCCCATCCGTCCGATCGGGCGGGATACGTAGAGGCCATAGAATTTCCCGTTAACTGACGTATTGTTAAGAACAGTTGGGTTCGCTTGTTTAAGATTCGGATAATCTTTGAGATAAGGGCCTATTTCCCAGAAAGCCCCTCCTTTGATGGCGTTGGCAACAGCAGGCAATTTCGCATTATTTACAAATAGAAGAGAAGGAACGGAACCGGAAGCAAGCGTTATGTTCAGTTTATCGTTATAGCTTGCATCAGGGACAAATTGGAAATCGAGCTTCGTGTTCGTGTATTCTTCTACCTTTTTCCACACTTTACTTTCCGGCGTAGCCGTATCATTGTAGTAGCTCTTCAACATAATACTGATTGGGAAAGGCTTTTCATTTGCAGCCGTCGCTGCTCCTGCAGTCGTCTTAGGTGCTTCTGTCGCTTTAGATCCTTCAGTTCCCGAGCTGCACCCCGCTATAACGGTAACGGCCAATATGACACTAGTTGTTGCGAATAATGGTTTTTTCTTTTTATCCCAATTCATATTCTATATCCTCCCTTTATCCATTCAAAATGTACTTATTTATGATGAAGCAGCCGTCTGTCGTCAAACTCTTTTCGGTCTTGGACTCCTGCTGCGACAATCCGAAAATAGCCGCCATCAATTTGAAAGCGTTTTAACCTTTTACCGCGCCAATTAATACGCCTTTAGCAAAATACTTTTGAATAAACGGGTAAACCATCAAAATCGGCAACGTCCCCACGACGATAATCGCCATTTTAATCGATTGATCCGGTGGTTTTACGTAAGTGGGATCGTACGTTCCCATATCCAAGGCCCCCGTAGCCAAAAGAACAATTTGCCGCAAGAGAACCTGCATCGGCCACTTTTTCGCGTCAGACAGATAGATCAGAGCATTGAAGAAATCATTCCAATGGGCAACCGCATAGAAAAGAGCAAATGTTGCGATAACCGGTTTAGAGAGCGGTAGAACAATTCGCCATAGCACACCAATATCATTACTCCCATCAATCCGGGCCGATTCAATCAGTTCGTTAGGAATTTCTTGAAAAAATGATTTCACGACAATCAAATTAAAGGCGTTGATCGCGACAGGCAGCATGACCGCCCAGTAGGTGTTCAATAGTCCTAAACTTTTCACAACCAGATAAGTAGGAATAATCCCGCCGCTAAACACCATCGTAAAGATGATCATGTTCAAGACGATATTTCGCCCGACCATATGCCGCCGGGATAAGGCATAAGCCATCGTAAAGGTAAAGAATAGATTTACAAGAGTACCTCCAACCGTTATAAATACAGATACTAGCAAGCTTCGCGGTAACGTATTATCTTTAAAAACAAATTTATAAGCATCCAATGTGATGTCTTTGGGAATGAGGAAAAAGGATCTGCTTCCTATCTCCAGATCGCTTGCGAACGATCCCGCCACGATATACATAACCGGAAGAATCATGACAAGGGCAACGATAGCAAGAAACAAATAATTGGCGATATCAAACAATTTTTCGCCTGCAGACGAATGACGTGCGTTCATCGTGCTCTCCTCCTTTCAATCAGAATATGCCGGAATGCCCAGCCCTTTTGGCTAAATAATTCGTTGTAAAAACGAGAATGACACTGATAATGGCTTTAAATAGCCCTACTGCCGCACTATAACTGAAAGCACCCTGAATGATCCCCGCGGTGTAAACATACGTGTCAAACACTTCGGCAACCGGCCTGTTTAGCGGGTTAATCATTAATAAAACTTGTTCAAACCCACGGTCCATAAAGTGGCCCATTCGCAATATCAACACGACGATGATTGTCCCCTGAATAGCTGGCAGCGTAATGTGCCAAAGCTGGCGAAATCGGTTTGCGCCATCGACGATGGCTGCTTCATATTGCTCTTGATCCACGCCCGCAAGCGCTGCGAGGAAGATGATTGTTCCCCAACCCATCTCTTTCCAAATACTCTGTGTAATGATCATGGGACGGAACCAGCTTTCACTTGTTAGAAAGTCGATTTTATGCCCAAATAGCTTGAGCACCCATTCATTGATGACGCCACCTTCTGTTGTCAGAAGAAGATAAGAAATGCTTGCAACAATAACCATCGAAATAAAATGCGGGATATAAATTAGCGATTGAATAAACCGTTTGTACAAAGATTTGCGGACTTCGTTTAGCAAAATAGCCAGAATGATTGGCGCCGGGAAGAAAAACACCATATCATACAAACCAAGCAAAAGCGTATTGCGTATCAATTGGAAGAAAACAGGATCTTGAAAAAACTGCTTGAAATTATCCAGCCCGACCCACTCGCTTTTAAAAAAACCGACATAAGGCTGATAATTTTTGAAGGCTAACAGAACCCCCCACATCGGAACATATTTAAATAGGATAAAGTAGGCCAATCCCGGTATTAGCAGCAGCAGCAAATATTTATCTCTTATTACTTTGGCTATCAACGTGCTTCGCTTGGAATTTCTTACGGTTGGTACTGGCACGATGTGCTGCTCCGCATCAGATGTTTTGATCATGTTCTCACTCCTTTGCAATGGAAATTTAAGCTTGTGACTTTCTAAGTTAGACACTATAAGATTCGAAAATTTCTGACAATAACACTATTTCGAAAGCGCTTTAGCAAAAAAGTATGAACTTAGAAAAAAATGATTAGCATCAAAAGCTTACTCGATTCGTGAACCGTCCTTTGCCCATTTGTACGTAAGAAGTGAAGATAGGAACACGAGTGCCAGCCCCTGCCCCCAGCCTTGAATCCGTTCATGGGCTACCCCTTTATAACCCTCAGCGTCTTTCATTACAGCTGTTCCGGCCGAGACATCTAAGACAGTACCGTTATTTGAAATTTTCGATAATAGGGCAGGCATGGCCTTCTGAATGTATTTATTGTACATTGGCGCGCCGATGGCTTCATTATAACGTATCAATCCCGCAGCAAGACCCGCGGAGCCCGATGTTTCCTCATAAGCCGTCGGATCGTTCAGTACTGTATGCCAAAGGCCCTGATCGGATTGAAGCCGAACGATGCTGCTAAGTTGATCACGCAGCGAATCGTAAATTTTCATGTAGGACGGATGTGTAACTTCTACAATATGCAGCGCTTCGGACATCGTATAAGCCGCCCATGAATTGCCACGCGCCCAATATACGCCGGACATGTTGTTCTGGGCGATATGGTCCCAACCGTGAAGATACAAATTCGTTTCTCGATCCTGCAAGAAGCGCTCATGTGCATGGTACTGAAGTAAGCCATCCTCCAGCCAATCGTTTCTACGAAGCAGAGTTCCGATGCGGATCAGAAAATATCCGGCCATAAACATCGTATCCACCCAAGCTTGCTGCGGGAAATCGTAATTTTGCGAGACGGTATGCTGAAACACTCCGTCGGCGAATCGAACAGCATCCGTTCTCAAAAATTCCGCCATTTGAACAGCAGTATCCAGATAACGTTCTGATTGGGTCTGCTCATATAGGGTAAGCAAGGTATGACCGATGGATACCGCGTTAACCGTTAACGGAGGAATGCCATCCTCAAATTGCTCATCGATCCATGCGCGCAATGGTTCCAAATACTTCGTTTCACCGGTAGTCTTAACGGCTTGCCCTATTCCATAGAAAGCGACGCCGGCGGGCCAATCCCATGTCATATCCATCTGAAACGTTCTTGTTACGATCCTGTCGATAGCTTGTTTAATATCCGTTTCATTGATCGTTACGTATTTCAAAATAGTTCGTCCCCTAACATTAGGAAATTAAAATCTTAGATTGGATTTCGTACCTTGGTTCAAGCGTAGTATTTGTTGGAATTTCCATCAAGCACACTTTCTAACTCCATACATGACGGGACCTTATACTTTTTTGCGGGATTAAGACTTTTCTCAAACAAGAAAAAAACCGCCACTGTGGGCGGTTTTTGGGATGAAGCTATTAATTTCTATTTAACTCCCGATATCGGCTTGGCGTTATGCCTTCTTGCTTCTTAAAGATTCGGTTAAAATAGCTTGGCTGATATCCCGTCATTTCGGCAATGTCGTTGATTTTCATATCCGTGTCCCGCAAAAGCTCTTTCGCTTTTCCAATACGCAGCTCGGTTAAATAGTCTATAAAATTTTTACCACTGACCTGCTTGAACACTTTGCTTAGAGCAACTGTATTCGTACCCGCGTAGTCAGCGCAGCTGTCCAGCGATATTTCCTTCATGTAATTGTTCTGCAGATATATCATCGTAGTTTCTACGATCTTCTTCATTTGTGCATCGGATCGCGATTCCAGTTCCACCATGCATGGGCTCACTACTTTATCATGGAACCAGGCGATCATTTTCTGCGGATCTCTGATTTGCATAAGTTGTTCGTATAAATTAGCCGATTTATATATTCGGTTTGGATCCAGATTCATAAGTCGAATAGCATGCAAGATACTGCCAAGTAATTGAAGATTCCCTTGCTGAATATCGATCACCTTGGCTCCGCGTTCGAGCAATTCTTCCATGAAAGCCTGAATAAGCTGCTTCGCTTCTTCATTCTGGCCGATTCGAATAGCCTGAATAATTTCTCTTTCGAGCGCGAACGGATAAGGAAATTCATGGTTCTCTTTCTCGAACTCATCCTGACTTTCCAGGTCGATAATTTGGTTCCGGCTTTCGAAGCGGCGTCTGCCTGAAGCTTGCATCGCTTCCTCGAAACGAGAGGGCACATGCACGACAGACAAAGCGAGGTTGCCGATGGTGACCGATACGTACATTTTCAGCGTGTTATGAATCCCTTGAGCCACTTCTTGACTAAACGTTCTGATTCCTTCCGGCGTTTCAATTTCTTCTGAAAGGATGATGAGGATACCGATAGACAAATCGTGAAAGTTCAACACTTCTGCTTGTTCGAAACGACTCGATGCGAGCTCCTTCGTAATATTGGCAGCAGCGAAAGTGACAAGCCCTTCATCACCGGACGAGAAGCGCCCCTCCAAGTTCTCAAACCCGCTCAATTGAATATACAGCATGGCGTATTGCCGATTGTCCACTGACCAGCCAAAATTGCGCATTCTCTCCAGAAGAGCTTGCTCGGAGTAGGAATAGAGATACCCTTGAACAAGTTGAAGCAGAAATCCTTCCTTGAGATGTGGGAGCTGCTCCTCCAGCTTATTTTGAAGCGTCATACTCTCTCTGGTCAAATGCAGCCATTCTTTCTCAATGATTTTAAAATCATCATTCTGTTCTTTACGGAGCGCCGCTGAACCTGTCTTTCCCGTTAGCAAGTTGACTAACTGTGCAATAGGTGAATAGATACGCCGTGAAGCGACCCAAGATAAAACGAATGCTAGCAGCAGCATCGCGACGCTTAGCGTCAAGACCAATTGAGATATAAAAATAACCGGCTTGGTAATTGCACTGATCGGCGATGCCGTGACATACGTCCAAGTGGTACCTACGCGCGACATTGTGCCGAAGGCAACCGTGTACGTCGTTCGATTCCAATCAAAAAGGAATGAGCCTGATTTCGCCTTACTGGCAAGCACCTCGCTCTTAATCGCTTCGTCAAGCTGCGATGCTGGTTCTCTTCCTGAACTTGATAGCAATCGATCGCCATTTTCCTCCAACAGAAACGTGCTACCGTCGTTATACGGGGCCAACGTTTGCAGCAGTTTGGCGACCTTCTCGGTGTCGACCCGAACCGCAATAACCCCAAACGGGTTCTCGTTGGTTTCAGGTATTTTCACCATTAACGACAAGGAGTTATCACGCGGAAGACCTGACTCCGAAGTATGCTGGGACCAGAAAACCTTCTTATCCATCGCGAGCAAATTCCTGTATCCTTCGATCTGCACAGCACTTGTTAATGCCTCGTACTGCGGATGAAACCGCACCGGGGCTGCCCCTTCCAAATACAACTCTGTTTCCAGAGCCAGTGGGTTGGCGCCTTTCATATTGGCTAACGTCTGTGTCATGTTGCGCGCAACCTCGAAATCACGCGATAGGCTTAAACTCGCTAATGAGTAACTGAAACTTGGATCGAATGCCCAATGCATAACCGACGTTTCCAAGTAAGAGAACTGCTCGTCAATTGTGCCAGCTCTCAGCTGAATCTGTTTATTGTGCATTTGGAGTAACTCATTTTCCAGGCGCCCCCCAGCCAGCCAATAAATGAAACCTCCGAAGATCAGTCCAGGAATACTGGAAATGAGGAGAATCATGATCCAATTATTTCGAAAACGCTTACTTTTAAACAAAAACTCACTTCCCCCGATGTCTGTATGCAGAACTTATATCTGACAGGTATGCTTAATATGAAATAATTCGCCTAATTCCGTCATTTTCCTTTATTGAAATCATTAAGCTGCCCGTATAGTAGTTAAATAAACAATAGAGGAGTTGCCCTGTGGCAGCTCCCCCCATTAAAGTTAGTTACGTATAACTGTTGCTTATCTCTCCTCCTAGGACTTTATCTGATTAAAACGAGACAGTGAAAAGGTATTCAGTTCCACTGTAGTTGACACATGTTGAATAAGATCGGCGAGCAGCGCCCCGACAGCGCTGGCAAATTTGAATCCATGCCCGGAAAACCCTCCTGCCAGCAGGACATTCGTATAAAGCGGATGCCGGTCAATGATAAATTGCTCATCAGGAGTCAATTCATACTTGCATACAGCCCCTTTTAGCAGTTCTCCTCCTGCAAGGGGGAGGAAAGTGGACAAAGTTCGGCGCAAGTCACCTTCATCCTGTTCAAGGTGACCGAATGGCGCTGCCTGCTCCCCTGGCGTCCAAGGCAATCCGCCATCATGGCGACCGATTTTGATACCTGCGCCGTTTATGCTGGGAAAGCCGTAATACCCTCCATTCTCAGTTCCGAGAGTAAACCCCGGAAAAACGCCCGCATCGTAAAGGTTGGGCTCCCCCCGAAACCACCCTACAGTTTTGCGGACAGCTCGGATTGGCAGCGAGACGAAAGGCTCTAAACTCTTGAACCAGGCTCCGGCAGTCACAATCAGTTGATCCGCTGAAAATTCGCCTGCTCGTGTACGTACACGGACACCTGCTCCGTCCGCTTGAATATGCTGAACCGGGTTATAGGGCAGCAGCATGGCACCCTCGGCTAAAGCTAGAGTTCGATAAGCGGCGACACACCGTTCGCTATATAAATAACCGGCGTCCGGCTCATACATCGCTTCAAATGACTCCGGCAGCACGATCCCTGGCCAACGCCGATGGACCTCATCGGCATCCAGCATTTCAACCTGCACGCCTGCCTCGTCGGAATCGGGCAGCCTATTCGTGAATTTTCCCGCAGACAGATCAGCCATATTGAGAACACCTGAACGAACGAGCAGCTTTTGCCCGCTTGCCACCTCGAGCTCCCGCCATAATCGGTCAGCCTCAAGGGCCAAGTGAATATAAGGCTTTCCTCCACTATACGCATGGCGGATCAAGCGAGGCTCGCCATGATGGCTTCCTTGTTCGTGCGGGGGATCAAATGAATCAATCATCAATGTGCGAATCCCACGCTTAGCCAGATAATACCCTGCGCTCATCCCCATGGACCCAGCTCCGACAACGATCACTTCAAATGAATTTTTCATGCCTAACCTCCTCCGATGCTATCACTCCGCAGCGAACCGTTTCGTTCATCAACCGCCTACTCTTTATTACCCACTTCGATTCGCAAGAAAAAACTGCACCAACTCCGATTGCTCACCGTTCAAGCTGATCAAATTCGTCTGCAGAGCGACACTCGCTACCCCAGCTAAATCTACGGGATATAAAAGCTGCTCACGTACTTCCTTATCGACACATAAACCTGGAAGAAAGCATATGCCAGCCTTGTTCAAGACTAGCTTCTTGGCTGTCTCCGCATTATCCGTTTGAATTTCAATAGCCGGAGGTTTATCCAGACTTTGAAATAGTCGGTGAATTCTCAACCAATCCAGCGAACCGCATTCAAAAAAAACAAAGGGCTGATCGACGATCAAGTCAAGAGACACCTCTTCTTTACCTACAAGAGGATGGTCCGCATAGGCATATAAACGAATAGGATCTTGGTAATATTTAACCGAATGTAAATTAGGATGACTGATGTTGCGTACGAAGCCGATATCGAGTTCTTTATTCAGAACTTTAGACATAATTTCATCGGTCGTGGCTGTCGTTAATTTGATTTGAATCCCCGGGTACTGATCTTTCAGTTTTGGCAGCAATTCAGGCAGTATGTAGTTGGAAGCGGACACTGTGCAGCCCAGTCGAAGTTCATGCGGATCCGTCCGCTGGCGCTGTATGTGCTGCTTGCCTTTCTGATACACTTGCAGCAGCTGCTGCGCATAGGGCAGAAACTGTCTGCCCTTCTCCGTCAGCTGCACTTGCTTACCCAAACGATCGAACAGCCGGATGTCCAGCTCGCGTTCGAGCGATTGAATTCGCGCAGTAACCGATGGCTGCGACAGGAACAAGACTTCCGCAACCTTATTAAAACTTCCGTAATGATACACATAAACAAACGCCTCAATGTTTTCAATATTCATACGCGGTACCCCAGATCCATTTAGAATAGGATAAGCCCAAAACCAAGCACAAAAAGACCTCCGAGCACCTATGCTGAAATGCTGAACAACATTCAGCTACAAGGCTTCACAGGTCTCCGGCTGCCCGGTTGACAGCTATTGAATTATCCTATACTCTACCGATTATTCCCGAGTATGTCAATCGGAATTTATTAATTTATTACAAGGGATCATGACAAGCAACGAAATGTTCTTGGCCTACTTCGCGGAATAGTGGATCTTCCGCAGCGCACCTCGCGGTCGCAGCCGGGCACCTTGTACGGAATCTACAACCTGACGGGGGATTGGCTGGTGACGGAATTTCCCCCTCGATCGTTTTGAACGAGCGCTGCCGATGCGGATCGGGGACCGGAATGGAAGACACCAGCGCCCGTGTATACGGATGCGCCGGATGGCGGAATAACTGCTCACTGGGCGCGATTTCAATCAGTTTGCCCAAATACATAACGCCGATACGGTCAGACACATAACGGACAACATGCAATCCATGACCGATAAACAGCATCGTAAGATCAAGCTGCTGGCGCAGCTCTTGCAGCAGATTAATAATCTGCGCTTGCACGGATACATCCAGGGCCGAAACCGCTTCGTCCGCCAGTAAAAACTTAGGCCGCATAGCGATCGCTCTCGCAATGCCGATACGCTGCCGCTGTCCGCCGGAAAACTCATGCGGATAGCGGTCATAGACACTCGGATCCAGTCCTACAAGCCTCAGCAGCGCCTCTGTGGCTTCCCGCTTTTCCTTTCCCTTTCGCATGCCATGCACCGCAAAGGGTTCACCGATAATATCCCCTACCTTCCAGCGGGGATCAACGGAGCCGTGAGGATCTTGGAAGATCATCTGCATATGTTTCCGTTGTTGACGTAAACGGGAGCCGGACAAGGTGCCCAGGTCCTGATCCTCAAACAAGACGGTACCGGAGGTTGGCCTCTCCAAATGAAGCAGCATCCGTCCGAGCGTCGACTTGCCGCTGCCCGATTCACCGACTAAGCCGAAGGTTTCCCCCTTTCTTATCGTGAACGAAACATCGTCTACGGCCTGAATCCATTTCCTCTCCCTTGAAAGGAAAGAACGCTGCAGCGAATAATGCTTCGTCACATGACGAACCTCAATGAGCGATGCAGCCTCCTGCTTCGCGTTATTGTCGTCAAGAGCAGGACGCTGATGAACGTCGACTTCGTGAAACGGCTTTGCAGCTCCGACATCCCCCGGCTCCGGCAACTGATCAGCATGCCAGCAAGCCCATTGACGGCCTTCTCTTTCTTCCAGCGCCGGCGTCTCACGGGTGCATAGCTCTGTCGCGTAGGCGCAGCGTGGATGAAACCGGCATCCCAAGGGAAGATGATTCATACCCGGTATAGAGCCCGAGATCGCGTAAAGGGGCTTCGTGCGATCACTGTCTAATGTCGTAATGGAACGCAGCAGCCCCATCGTATACGGATGCCGGGGCTGAGTGAACAAATCCGCCGCTGCCGATTGCTCGACGATTTGACCGGCATACATCACGATGATGCGGTCTGCCATCTGAGCCGCAACACCCAAATCGTGTGTGATCAGCAGAATGGACATGTTATACTCGCTCCTCAGTTCTAGCAAGAGCTGCAAAATCTGCGCCTGAATCGTCACGTCCAGAGCGGTTGTCGGCTCGTCTGCAATCAGCAGCTCTGGTTTGCCGCTGAGCGCCATCGCAATCATAGCCCGCTGCAGCATCCCCCCGGACAGCTCGCCCGGATACTGCTTAAGGCGAAGCTCCGGCTCTGGGATACCTACCCGCTGCAGCAGACGGGCAGCTTCCTCTTCTGCCTCACGAGCTGTTTGACGACGATCATGACGCCTAATTGTCTCCGTGATTTGGCTGCCAATCGTAAAAACAGGATCGAAAGCCGCCATAGGCTCTTGAAAAACCATTGCCATTCTTTTGCCCCGCAGAGAAAGCAGCTTTTGCTGCGGAAGCGCAGTGACATCAACATCTCCAAGCTGTATGGTACCGGCGGTAATCGCCCCGTTCTCATGTTCAATTAAGCGCATGATCGCTTTGGAGGTCACGGACTTTCCGCTTCCTGACTCACCGACTAGACAAACAATTTCACCGGCCTGAATGGAAAAACTTATATCGCTGACAGCCTGCACGACGTTCCGAATTGTAGCAAATTCTACGCCAAGCTGGTCTACGGATAGTAATGCACTCATCCTCTACTCACTCCTATGACTGCCGTTTCTTGGGATCAAGCGCATCGCGCAGTTCATCTCCGATGACATTGATGGACAGGACGAACAAAGTAATAGCCAAACCTGGAAACGTGCATATCCACCAAGCTACGGTTAAGTAACCTCTACCTTGAGAAAGCAGTGCGCCCCAATCAGGAACTTCTTTTAATACGCCAAGCCCCAGAAAACTAAGACCGGACCCGGTCAGTATAGCTGTCCCGACGCCTATGGCCGCCATAACGAGCAGCGGAGAAAGGGAATTCGGCAGAACATGTTTCATAAACAAAGAAAGCTGTGTTGCCCCGATCGACCGGGAAGCGGTAATGAACGGACGATTTTTGACGCTGAGAATTTGCCCACGCATAACGCGGGCATAGTTAGGAACTGCGGCCATAGCAACAGCGAGTACAATATTCCAAAGCCCAGGGCCGAGTGCCGCAGCAATCGCAAGCGCCAGCAATACGCCGGGAACCGTCATGATGATATCGTTAAATCGCATCAGTACACGGTCCGTCCATCCCCCGAAATATCCCGCACATGCGCCGAGCAGCCCTCCCAGCAGTCCGCCTACAATCACAGAAGCAAAACCGATGAACAGCGACTCCCGGGCGCCATACACAATAAGACTGAAGACATCCCGGCCAAAATAGTCCGTCCCGAGCAAATGGGCTGCTTCAGGAGCAAGCAAAATCTGGTCCGCTTGCATGTCCGTCGGCAAGTAAGGTGCAATCCATTGCGGCACCATGGCGCAGATTATTAGAAAAACAACGACAACCGTTGACGCATACAGTATGAAACGTGAAGGGCTCAGATTCAGTTTCTTGCGGTGAATGGTCAGGCCGGTTTGTTTGACCCGCCACAAGGGTTTCGCAGTGGCAACTTCCCTCATCCTAGGCATCCTCCTTAAAGTTTTCGTTAGAAAACTGACTTCGTAAGCATAAACTTAACTTTGGAATCGTCTGACCCGGGGATCAATATAGGCGTACGAGATGTCGACAAGTAAATTCACCAGGACGTAAACGATTGCGGAGAATAAAATAACTCCCTGCACAACCGGCAGATCCTTCGCCATAATCGCGTCTGCGATAATTCTGCCGATACCCTGCCGGGAAAAAACCGTCTCAATGACAACCGTGCCGGCGAGCATCTCGCCGATTAGAATTCCCAGCATCGTAACTGCAGGGATTAATGCATTGCGCAGCGCATGGCGGTACATCACCGAGCGCTCCATCAAGCCCTTGGCGCGAAGCGTTGTAATGAATGCTTCTCCGAGCACTTCCAGCATGGAATTTCTAACCATTCGGACGATAAAGCCCGCTCCCAGCATTCCTAAAGTAACGGCTGGCAGAACCAGCGTTTGCCAACCGTTAGAGCCAATAGCCGGCAGCCATCCGAGGAAAACGGAAAATATCAAGATAAGCAAAATCCCTGACCAGAAGGTCGGCATCGAAATGCCGAACAACCCGACAATTCTGGCGATGATATCAATCGGTTTGTTGCGGTGAATCGCCGATAACACGCCCAGCACGAGGCCAACAGCAACAGACACCAGCGAGGCCGCAGCCGTTAGCGCCAATGTCGCTGGGAAATGCGTTATAATTTTGGGCAGCACAGGCTCTGAGCTCACTAATGATTTGCCGAAATCCAAGGCAAGCACGTGGCTGAAATATGTCGTAAACTGCTCGATAAACGGTCGGTCTACCCCGAGCTGATGACGCAAATTCGCGATTGCTTCAGGACTCATTGTGCTCGGATCGATCATATTCATCACAACATCTCCGGGCAGTACATACAAAACGCAAAACACCAAGATGGAAGAACCCAGAATAACGCCTAAAGAGCTGACAAACCGGATTGCCATTGCCTTTACCATCCGAACGGCCTCCTTACTTTTTGAGGATAGACGCGTCATTGAACAGCGGATAACCTAATGAATCGAATTTGATGCCACTTACATTTTTCGAGGCTGCTACGGTGTAAGGGAAAATGTAAACCGGAATAATGACCGCATTGTCAATGATATAGCGCTGTACATTTTTGTAAATTTCCTTGCGCTTCGCTTCATCCGCTTCTACAACTCCTTGTTCAAGCAGTTTATCAAGAGCCGCATCTGATAAATGGGAAAGAGACGGGCGAGCATTCGGCGCCGTTGTATGGTAGAACGAATTCAAGGCAACCGGATCCGAGTTCACTTGGCTGTTGCCATAGAGGTCGTAAGCTTGAGCTGTATAAATGACACTCTGAACGTCTTTGGTAATTTCAACTTCTACGACGACTCCGACTTTCTTAAGCTGCTGCTGGACGATGGCGGCAATATCATTGCGCTTCTCCCGATTCGGTGAACCATCTACATAATGCAGCGTCAGCTTTTTACCGTCTTTCTCGCGTACGCCGTCTGCTCCTTTAACCCAGCCCAATTCATCGAATAAACGGTTTGCCTTATCAAGATCGGGTTTAATCTTATTTTCAAGAGACGCATCGTAACCGAATATCGTTGGTGTCAAAGGCGACCATGCGCGTTGATAGGTGCCCAGATACAGCGTCTTGACAATGGCATCGACGTCAATTGCAGATTGTACAGCCTGACGCGCCTTTACATCATTCCAAGGAACTCTGCTTTGATTAAAAAAGAGCGTGTACGGCAAGCCGCTTGTGTTCACTTGCAGAAGCTGGACCTTGGCATCGTTTTTCAGCGCCACGGCATTTTGCGGCGGTATCGTTTCTGCCGCCGTCACTTGACCGCTCTGTACGCTGCCGAGCCGGGTTGCCTCTTCGGGAATAATTTTGAACGTGATAGCGTCCAAATACGCTTTGCCTTTATTTTCAACCAGCGAAGGGGCCCAGTTATAATCTGGATTTCGCTCGACTTTGATTTCGGAATTGTCTTCCCATTTCACAAATTTGAAAGGTCCGGTACCGACCGGATTTCTACCGAATTGATCGCCGGATTTCTTAGCCGCTGTTGGCGATACGATCCCCAGCATCGCTTGACTCAAATTACCCAGAAACGCTACCGATGGTGACTCCAAATTCAGCTTTATCGTATATTCGTCAATCACTTCCGAAGATTTGTAAGGCTTAAGCAGCGCAGAAGCATTAGCCGCTTTCGTGGCAGGATCGAGAATACGGTCATAGCTGTATTTCACGGCTTCCGCATTAAATGGCGTCCCGTCCTGGAATTTCACATCCTTGCGCAGTTTGAATGTGTAGCTCTTACCATCCGGCGAAATCGACCATTCCGTTGCCAACCAGGGTTTAATCGTGTTGTCCGGCAGCTGCACAACCAGATTGTCATAGATCGTCCGGAATACTCTGACGGCAACGGCCAAACCGCTGCGGTGCGGATCAAGCGAATCCGGCGAGGTTGCCAGTGCATATGAAATTTCACCGCCTCTCGCTGCCTGCCCGTTCACTGAAGCATTATTGGAGCTTACCGGCGATGACGATCCGCTTTGGCCGCCGGCTCCTCCGCACGCGGATAAAACCGTCACGGCAGCTGCCAGCAGCAGCGTGATGGGTATAAAACGTAATTTCCTCATTATGAGCACACTCCAATGTCAAATAAATAGATTAAGCTGACCAAACGCTGCTTACAATCTCCCGTCGAAGCACTGGCGCAACTTCTTCGGCAAACCATGCCATCTGCTCCCGCTGTTCAGCTTCCGTCAAGCCGTCCACACTGATCGACATGACCTGGTGGCCGTAAGCGGCCTGATAGATCAATATTTTCTCGATAACACGCTCAGGACTGCCCACCAGCAGTGGCCCGTTTGCTAAGTTATCCTCCAAACTAACAAAAGGCGACTGATTATGTTTCGCTGAATCCGTGGAATGAAAAGCCTCATAATACGGACGAAAGCGCCGAATCGCTTCCTCTGTCGTTTTAGCTAAATATAAAGTGCCTGCTCCCGCTCCAACCGTTGCACGCCTAGGATCATGTCCGTAATAAGCCCATCTTTCCCGGTAGTGATCGATCAACGCTTTGTACTTAGGTAAAGGATGAAACGTATTGGAGGAAAAAATCGGTTCGCCATACTTGGCGGCCAGCTCCGTGGAGAGCGGCGATGAGGCGCTGCCATGCCAGATCGGAATCGACGATTGAAACGGTCTTGGCAAAATGGTAACTCCCTCTAATGGGGGACGATATTTGCCTTCCCAGTTGACATTCTCTTCGCTCCATATGCGTTTGAGCAGGGCATACCTTTCGGCAAGCGAATCCCACTGTTCTTCTTCTTTGATGCCAAATAGCGGATAATGCCTCGGGTCGTTGCCTTTGCCGATAATTAGTTCCAGACGTCCTCCCGAAAGGTGATCCAACGTCGCATAATCTTCGGCAACACGAACTGGATCCAAGACACTGAGCACCGCAACCGTTGTCAGCAGACGAATACGCGAAGTGTGGGCAGCAATGGCTGTCAGGAGCACAGCCGGCGATGAAGAAAGAAACGGAGGTCCGTGTCTTTCTCCAATTCCGTAAGCGTCAAAACCGAGCTCTTCGGCATAAATCGCCTGCTGGAGAATGTTCTGAAACTTCTCTTGGGTTGTCAGCGTTTCACCGGTAACCGCATTGCGGATATTCATCACTAAGCTGAATAAGGCGAATTTCATAACGAACCTCCTTGGCGGTGCTGACGAATTCTCTCAGCATGCAAATGGGGGTTCACAATTTTACGCAGCAAATACATCGTACCGTCACCATTGCCCCGGTCGATAGCATCGATGCGCTCATAGCCCTTTCGTTCGTACATATCCAGCAGCCATGGATGCTTCTCCGCTGTTGCAAGCGTGACAGCCGATGCGCCGAGTTCATCGCGAATAACGGCTTCCTCCACCCAAGTCAGCAGCTTAGTGCCAAGTCCGCCGCCTTGCGCGTCAGGATGGACAGCGAACCATTTGAGAAACGGATACTCCCTGTTCCATCTGTTGGCTGAATCCTTCGACAAGGTTAGCGTAGCCGCAATCTGTCCATCCTTTTCCAGAACATAGCAGGCGTTCTTCGCGATATTTTCTTCGATTAATGCCAAATCCGCATGCGCAGCGGGCCATTGCAGCTTCAGCTCGCGTATCGTGATATACGCATCATAGATGATGTCCACAAGCCTCTCGGCATCTCTGGGCTCAGCAAGACGATAAATTTCGCTCATGAAGAGCTCACCTCATGTTCGCTTGCGATTGAAAAAGCACGTTTAATTCGCTCAATTTGTTGTAAATGAGTATTCACATGCTTCGTAAATCCCTGGATAATATTCGTTACGCTTACGGCTTCACCCTTGGCATTAATACCTGTCTTTTGCCAATCCTCGTCACTTAGACGATGAAATAATAAGCTGTTATAACGGAGCAATGGATTAAATATCGTCAAAATATCGGCAGCATCACCGTCATTAGCCCTTTGCCCGCTGACCCAGGCATCCTGGTTAAAAGCAGGCAATCGAACCGTCGTACCCGCTAAAATGTCACGAATTCGGAAGGAAATGACAAGGCTATGATCCGCAAGGTGGGCCAGAACCTCGGTCACGCTCCACGAAGATGAAGTCTCCTTCCAAATCAATTGTTCTGGGGTTAGTCCTTCCACAGCCTGAAGTAATTGGTTATGCGTATCCAAATATGCTTGAATGTCGTGACGACTCATGTCATATCCTCCTAATGTTTATTTAACTGCAAAGTACTATACGGACGTTTCTACACCCTTCAACACTTCTGCCAGTCGTTCATAGGAACGAACTCTCTCTGCGAAATCCTCGATTCTAGCCGTAACGATGAACTCTTCCACGCCTGTGAGCCTCTGTAAATCTAACAGCTGTTCACGAACTGTCTCTCTGGAGCCTCGGGTGACTTCCGTTGTCTTCTCCTCAATCGTGTATGGCTCATTCGCCTGCCTGCCGAATTCCTCGGCCTGCTCCAACGTACCTACGGTCGCTTTTTTGCCACTGGCCAAATACACTTTGTAGTGCTTCTGTTCAAAAGCAAGCGCATGCGCCGCCTGATCTGTGTCTGCCACTATAACGGACAAGGCAAGTATAGCCCGAGGTGATCGATTCGAAGCACGCTGAAAGTTGGACCTATACACCTGTATGGCTTCAATGGCGGCTGATCGGTCCCCGTTAATGGATAAAGAAAAGACATAAGGAAGACCTAATGAAGCAGCAAGCTGTGCGCTGTCGGGACTCGCCCCAAGCAAATAAATATCAGCCGGAATGCTTGCTATCGGCGATGCTTTAATGCCGTACAACGGATGATCCTCCGGAATTTGGTTATTCACGTATGCCTCAAGCTCTGTGAGCTTCTCCGTCAGCGTCTGAGGTTCCGTGACTCCATGCTGCAGCGCCTGTGTGCTGCGAGGCAGCCCTCCCGGCGCTCTCCCAACCCCCAAGTCGACCCTTCCAGGTGCCAGCGAAGCCAGAACATTGAAATTCTCAGCAACTTTATACGGGCTGTAGTGCTGCAGCATAATGCCGCCTGACCCGATGCGAATTCGCTCTGTTTTGGCTAACAAGTGCGAGATGAGCACTTCCGGCGAGGAGCCGGCGAGAAATTCGGAGTCATGATGCTCCGACACCCAAAATCGTTGAAAGCCGAGCTCCTCAGCTTTTTGTGCTAATCGAATGGTTTGGGCAAGCGCCTCAGAGGCTGAACTCCCAGGGGAGATCGGACTTTGATCCAGAATGCCAATTGAAATCGTCATAAGATTGCCTCCTAGATGGAATATGAAAGTTCCGGGCGAATGCGGCTCAGAAATTGCTTGGTCCGCTCTTCTTTGGGACGGTTAAACAGCTCATTCGGTTTGCCTTCCTCGACGATGGCGCCTTCATCCATAAAAACCACGTGACTGGCGACATCTTGCGCAAAGGTCATTTCATGTGTGACAATAATCATCGTGATGCCTTCTTTGGCAATCTTTCGTATGACGGCAAGCACTTCGCCGACAAGTTCGGGATCTAGCGCCGAAGTGGGCTCATCGAATAAAATGACTTCAGGATTTAACGCCAATGCCCTGGCGATGCCGACTCGCTGCTGCTGACCGCCCGACAGTTGTGAGGGATAAGCATCAAGCTTCTCCCCAAGGCCGACCTTCTCCAGGAGCTCGACGCTGATTTTCCGCGCCTCTTCTTTTGGAATCTTTTTGACAATTAGCAATCCTTCCATTACGTTCTCTAGCGCTGTCTTGTGACGAAACAAATTGTATTGTTGGAACACCATTGCCGTCTTTTGACGCAGCTGGTGAATGTCGTTTTTGGACGCTTTTTTGCAATCCACGCTGAAATTGTCAATCGTAATCACTCCGTCATTCGGCTTTTCCAAATAATTCAAGCAGCGAAGCAGTGTCGTTTTGCCTGAACCGCTTGGTCCCAAGATGGCAACGACCTCTCCTTTTTTAACGGTAAGATGAATGCCTTTGAGCACCTGATTGCGACCGAACGATTTGGAGATATTGGCTAAACGAATCATGAGGTGCCCCCTTTTCAATGCGTGGCTGAACTTAAACTTATAATTCCGATATAAATACTAAGAATTATTCTTGATCTAACCTTATCATTCTCCGTAAGCTCTCGTCTAATAGAGTTCTTCTATACATCGATTCAACAATTCAATACATCTGGTGCAAATTCTGTGACTTGCCTAAGCGACACCGCTGCGATTGTATACATTCAAACGTTTCTCCAACAAAGCGGAAATACTTTCAGCGATAATGGTCAAAATCCAGTACAGCGCAGCCGCTGCGATATATGCCTCAAGATATTTCCAGTTCCTCATCGCTACGATGTGCGCAGTGCCGTTTAATTCCTGAAGCGAGATCATGAATGCAAGCGAAGAACCATGCAGCAAGCCGATAAATTTACTCAGCAAATTAGGAAGGCTAATGTGCAGTGCTTGTGGAAGGACGATACGCCTCATGCCCTGCCAGGTCGTCATACCAACCGAATATCCCGCCTCAAGCTGTCCCTTCGAGACGGACAAAATGCCCGAGCGGATCGTTTCCGACATGTACGCCCCGATATTCAACGTGAATGCCACGAAGATGAACAGAATCAGCGGAATCACGCTAGAGCGCACATTCCAGCCATATCTCACTGCGAGGCTATCAAATATCATCGGAATGGCAAAATAAACAAGCATGATATGAAGCAGCAGCGGCGTGCCTCGAAAGAAAGAAACGTAAAACTGCGCGATGCGGTGAATATATTTGATTCTGTACATTCGGATAAAGGCGACAAGGGCGCCGACAATGAACCCCGTGAACAAGGGAACAATCGAGATAACGAGTGTCAAAGGAAGCACCTTCAACATAGCCTTAAAAGCTTCAAGCATAAACTGGAAATCGATGTGAATGGCGGCTTCCTCCTTTCCTTCTATTCCAAAGCTGTGACCGCTTTTTCAAAGCGCTGCACCCTGCGTTCGAAACGATGATACATATACTCCAATAAGAGGACTACGACATAGTAAATAATGGACAAAGCAATCCAAATCTCTAGAAAGTGATAGGTCGTCCCCAGCATTTCAGCTCGCCCGACCAGATCCATTACGCCCAGCGTGTAGGCGAGCGACGTATCCTTCAGTGTGCCGATCGTTAGATTAGCCACATTGGGCAGCGCTATTTTCCACGCCTGTGGCAAAACGATTCGCGTCAGCACGGCGTATCCGGTCATGCCGATCGAATAGCCTGCCTCCGCCTGGCCGCGATCTATGGCGTTAACCGAAGCGCGGACAATTTCCGAGAAATAGGCCGCAAAATGGAGTGCATAAGTCAGTATGACGAAAACTAACGGCTGAACATCACTTACGTCGAGTCCCGCTGTTTTGAGCAGTTCCGGCACGCCGTAATACACGAGGAATAGCTGGATCAGAATAGGCGTGCCTCTGGTGTACGAAATATAAATAATAACGAGCCGATTCAACAGAGGGATGCGATACAACCTTGGAAGTGCAATGACAAGTCCAAGCAGAATGCCGCATACAACGGAAGCCAGCACAATGAACAACGTGACGTGCAGGTAAGACAGCAGCTTAGGCAAGTACACCCAAATCAGTGAAAAATCAAACGGTTTTCCCATTCTATCCCTTCCGCCTCTCCATGACTCCCTCCCGCTATTGCGTCACTGTAAAATCTTCCCCTAGCCACTTTTTGCTGAGGCTTGCCAGCGTTCCATCTTTTTTGATTTCTTTTATCGCCTCATCGATCTTGCCTTTCAGGTCTGTTTCATCTTTACGCAGCACATAGTAAATTTTGGATGTGTACAGCACGGGACCTACGACTTTTTGCTGGGCATCCGCGTCCTTATTGCGTCCTGCTACTTGGAACGGTGTCGAGATTGTGGCGTCTACACGGCCTGTTTTAATTTGGTTAATCACATCGTTCGTTCCGCCGCTGCCGGAGTATACCAGTTCAAAGGGAGTTCCTTTATTCTTATTGTAATCCTGCAGCCAGACGGCGCCATTGCTCCCCGGAGAGGTGATGACCTTCTTGCCTTTGAGATCTTCAATCGAATTCACTGTATTGTTGTCTTTGTTCACGACAACTTTGCTAGGCCAAATGTTGTAGGCTTCGTCATTGAACAGAAATTTGGCTTGTCGTTCGCTGTTCACTTCATATTGATTAACCGCTAGATCGACTTTGCCTGCTTCCAGGCTCAGGAGGATATTAGCAAATTCCATCGTTTTAAATTCAAACTCGTACTCAGGCAGGCGCTTATCAATTTCCTTGGTCAACTCGATATCATAGCCGGTTAAGTTTCCCTTGTCATCGAGGAAAGTAACATCTTTAAATGTTCCACTTGTTCCAACTACGATTTTTTTCACTTTCTGTGGCGCTGTGGCAGCTGTGGCAGCTGGTGCAGCTACCGGTGAAGCTCCGCCCGATGCCGGCGAGACACCCGTTTCTTTTTGTGCCCCACAGCCTGCGAACAGTAATGCTGAAGTCAGGATAAGGGGGGTTGTTTTTAATATATTCATGGATACATCCTCCTTTTTATTTTTCATGTCAGGTCTGCAGTGCCAAGCGGTAGGCTTCAACCACCGTTGTGTTGTCAGCTGCAAAGAAATCGTACCGGGGCTCATGTTCGAATCCCAGCCTAAGATAGAGCCGCACAGCGTCAGGCATACGGTTCGACGTGTGTAAGCCAAGATAGGTAAATCCATCTTGCTTGGCGCGCCGGGCACATTCTTCTATCAGCAAGGTAGCGACGCCTTTGCTTCTTGCTGCAGGATGTACGCCGAGGAGGCGGATTTCCGGATACGGGATGGTCTCGCTCAGCTTCTCATACAACCCTTCGACTGCCTTCTCCCATTCGTCCCACTTGGCATCCCTTATGAGCACATCGATGGCAGTTGACATCCTATTTCCCCCTCACCGCCTCAGACTGCCGAATGTAACGGTTCGCTGGAACGTCTAACCCCAAATTCCCTCGCAGCGTATTACTTTCATACTCTTTACGGAAAATCCCGCGCTCCTGCAGCACAGGCACAACCAAATCGACGAAATCCGCAAGCCCGTTCGGCACCACTGTTCTAATGTTGAAACCATCTGCAGCGCCGCCTTCGAACCACTGCTGGATGAGATCAGCCACCTTCTCCGGCGTCCCGATGAAATTGCTTCTCGGCGTGGATGCCCGCAGTGCAACCTGGCGAAGTGTGAGTCCCTGTTCTTTAGCTTCCTGCTTAATGCGGTCGGTCGTGCTGCGGAAGCTGTTGCTGCCGAAGTCGCCGAGTTCCGGAAACGGATCATCCAAAACATGCTGTGAGAAATCATAATGCTCAAAATAACGCCCCAAATAATTCAGTGCCTGTTCGATTGTGACAAGTTCAGCAATTTCCTGATATTTACTCTCCGCTTCCGCCTCGGTTCTGCCGACAATCGGCCCGATACCCGGGAAAATCAGAATCTCATCCGGCTGACGACCGTAAGCGGCCGCTCTGCCTTTTACATCCTGGTAGAAAGCTCGTGCTTGCTCGAACGTCTCGTGTCCCGTGTACACCGCGTCCGCCGACTTGGCTGCAAGATCTTTGCCGGAATCTGAGGAGCCCGCTTGGAACACGACCGGGTACCCTTGCTTGGAACGCGCGACATTCAACGGCCCCTGAACCGCAAAGTGTTTGCCCTTATGGTGCAGTGTGTGAAGCTTGGCGGGATCGAAGAATACACCGTTAGTTTTGTCTCGGACAAACGCGTCGTCTTCCCACGAGTCCCATAGCCCTTTCACAACCTCAAGATGCTCCTCAGCAATCTCATAACGCAACGAATGATGCGGATGCTCGCCTTTGCCGAAGTTAAGTGCCGAGCCTTCCAACGGTGAGGTGACTACGTTCCAGCCCGCCCTTCCTCCGCTAAGATGATCGATGGAAGCAAACTGTCTGGCCACTGTGAACGGCTCGCTGTAAGATGTAGATAAGGTTGCAACCAGTCCGATTCGGCTAGTCGCTTCGCTTAAGGCTGACAGCAGTGTCAGTGGCTCAAAACGGTTCAGAAAATGCGGGTTCGACTTTTCATTAATAAACAAACCATCGGCGATAAACAAGAGATCGAATTTCCCCTGCTCGGCTTTACGAGCCTGCTCTTTATAGAACGCTAAATTTACGCTCGCATTGGTTGGCACTTCGGGATGCCGCCAGAAGGATATGCTGTTTCCGACTCCATTCAAATTAGCTCCCAGCTTTAGTTGTTTCTTGGACATAGAAGTCACTCCCCTTTTAACCGTTAATACCGATGTGTATAATCGGATTTAATTCCATAGGATTACTATATATCAACAGTCCGTCACAGTGTATATCGCATTCTTCTATTCATCTATTTAAAAGTTCTATCGGAGAAGAGATTTCGGTCACACAGCGGCTTCAATCTCAAAATAAATAAAAAAACACCGCCATATGGCAGATGTTTTTTTAAGCCTATAGGCTAGATTTATCAACTAACTCGATGATTGGTAATTCGTTTGAGAACTTTTCCGCCACCAGATCGACCTGCTTACCGTCAGCACGAATTAAGGTGTAGTATTCATAACGCCCTATGACCGTAAAATCGTTCTGCATCACACCCGGGTAGGCCCGGTTTACGGAGTAGACTTGGCTCTTATAGGATTGCAGTGCCTGTCCCTTCAATAATCTAAATTCACTGATATCCACTTTTCCTGTAATGATGCATGCATCCTCGGGCCCAGCGTCCTGACAATGATCATAATAGTGAGGAACGGATATATAATAAAATTTAGGCAGCCGAGCTGGAGAATAATATGCCTCCGATAAAATTACGGCCTTTTGTGCAGCATGGGAAACGGCAATATGATCCGGGTGTCCGGTAACACCATCCAGCGGAAAAGATAGGATGACATCTGGCTTTAAAGCAATAATCGTTTGACTAATCCGCTCGGCCAGTATAACCGGATCTTGATCCTTAAGGGTCCCGTCTGGATATCTATATAAAATTAAATCGGTAACACCAAGTATGGAGCATGCCTTCCGTAATTCTTCTTCGCGGTGCAAGGCTAACTGTTCTCGTGAGCTAAATTGAAATTCACCGGACTTCCCTTTACAGCCCGAAGTGACGCATATTAAAAACACCTCGTGCCCCTGTTTATGGGCTTTAGCCATGGTACCTCCGGCTGCGAAGGATTCGTCATCAGGATGAGCAAACACGAATAATAATCTCTTACTCATATCATTCAACTCCTTCCTTCAATTCAATTCGCTGATCGAGGCCTTTAAATAAACTAGCCCCATCGAAGTAACGCTGTTTATCGGTTCCCCCTGCATTTCAATGATTTGAGCTTGGGGTGCATATTCCTCGATTTTCGAAATCAGCTGTTTCCGAACGAGGCTAATATTTTGCAGCACGCCGCCCTGCAGGATCAGCTTAAACGGTTTATCCGTTAGCATTAATTGCTGAATGATAGCACGTACACTCACAAACAATTCCTCACTGGCTGCGGATAAAATACGTTTAGCTTCTTGATCTCCGGCTATCGCCGCTAAACTAACCAACTGAGATAATTCTCCTAATTTATCCACGGAGTAATCCGAACTATAGACCCAATTGAACAGCTCTTCCACATGGGTAAAGCCCATATGCGGCAGCACCCATTCATGTAGTCTAGTTGCATCGCCCCGACCATCATTCGTCCGAAGAATCGCTGTCACGGCCTGCTTGCCGATCCAATAGCCGCTTCCTTCGTCCCCTACCCGATGCCCCCATCCGCCAGTCCTACCCGTTTGACCGAACTCGTTGATGCCAAATACGATCGACCCTGTTCCTGCAATGACGAGTACACCGGGCTGGCCTTCGGTTGCACCTAATAATGCGGCTAATCCATCATTATGGACCACTAAGTGCCCTACTTGGATAGTCAGAAGACAGAGGGTATCCTTCACCATTTCCATAATCACTTTCCTGTCATATTCCGTATCCAAGCCGGCGATTCCAAAAACAGCGCAGTCGATCTCGATTGAAGGTAGGTTTGCGAGATCCTCGGTAACACCAAGATCCAGTATCGCCTCGCGAATACCATGAGCGATTTCCCGCACCGCCCTCTTCTTGCCAACCCCTTGATAATTACATGGGCCTGCTTTTCCTTGTCCTAGTACATTTCCTTCCCTATCCGTGAGTACGACAAGGCTTTTGGTACCTCCTCCATCAAAAGCAAGTAGTGGAATTCTTATTTTCCTCATTAGGCTTCACTCCATTGAAGAATGACTTCATCCAGATGCTGAATGGCACATCGGCTCTTCTCCCGGGCCTCTTGCAGCCATTGTGTATGTGACGAGTACTGGAGCCTGCGGTCATCGATGACTCTCTTCATTTCTTTAGGATTTGGGCCTCCCGGCAACGTACGGATGTCCACAAAATGAACGGGATCCATCGCTCTGCGCAAGTCTTCCTCATCCAGGGACACATCCCGGCCAATGATTTGTCTTGCAGCATCATTCACTAATTGAAGCGTGATTTGATTCGCGTTTAAACCATTAGCAAGCGCCTTTTTTACCACATCGCTGACAATATGATGGGCTTTTCTGAATGACAGCGCATCCGATCTTACTAACGTATCCGCCAGCTCGGTGACTGTTGCGAAGCTTCCCTCCGTCCTCTGGCGAAGCACTTCCTTGTTGACCTCCATCGTGCCTATTACGGCAGCTAACAATCTATATAACTTATCCATGATTTCTAAACTTTTCCAAGCATACGGCTGCATATCATCCTCGGTATCTACAATATCTCCGAAGGGCGTGTTATGAATCATGGAAAGAATCGTATTCGTATTACCGACACAGCTCGACAATAACGCCCGCATATGTTCCAGTGAGACGGGGTTGCGTTTCTGTGGCATGATGGAGCTGATCTGTACGTAAGGAGCTCCTACCTTAAGCACCGCAAACTCTTGAGTACACCACAAGAGAAGATCCTGCACAACCCGCCCTAAATTAATTGCCGCCAGCTGAATGGCTGTCGCGATTTCTCCTAAGTAATCAGCGCCGCCTATCGCGTCATATGAATTTTCGATAAGTTCGTCAAAAGCAAGCAGGTTCATCATACGTTCCCGGCTGATAGCAAATCCTGAGGTCGTCAATGCCGCTGCTCCCATACTGCTTCGGTTACAATTGGCATAAGCCGCCTTCATGCGTCGAATATCACGATTTAAAGAATCGATAACAGCCGTCATGTAGTGAGCGAGAGTCGTTGGCTGAGCCTGCTGCGTATGTGTATAGCCAATCATCACCGTGCCCAAGTGTTCCTCTGCAAAGTCCAGTAAATGGTCCTTCAAGAAAAGTGCAGATGACAGTGTCACCGCTAACTTCTCTCTGAGCACCATTCGATAGATCGCAATTCCCATATCATTGCGGCTTCTCGCAAGATGCAAATTGCCAGCTATATCCCCAGCATGATCCAGCAGCTGATGCTCGACCTGAAAGAATAAATCTTCGAACTCTCCGGTATAGGTGCTGTGGCGCAGAGCCTCCACATCAAGTCTTTGAATGGCTTTAGCTATTTGTCTGGATTCTTCTTCTGTGATCAGGTTTTGCTCACGCAGCATGATCAAATGTGCTTTATTGATTGCCATCATAGGGCCTAGCAGATTTTCTTTTGCTTCATTAAATGCTGGCTCCAAAACAACCTCCGTATACGTTTTACCCGGGAAAGATGATCCTTCCGATTGCAGCAGTTGTTCACGATATCCCATATTGCAATTCATCCTTTCCAATCATTTTTTTGATCTCATCTCAAGCCAATTCACGATTAGTTGATTCATATTCCGGACAGCTTCTTCCACGATCGCCTCTCCGGCTTCATAGGAAGTTTGCCTAATTTTACCTGTGTATCCATCCCATCCTTGAGGGGTACCCTCCACTAAAACATAGGGCATTAAAGTTAAAGGCGGACATGAATCTAATTCCAAATCTGAATCCTGTACGGAAACCAGGTCCGGTCGAAAAGCCTTAACGGCAGACATTTCGTATGGACCCCCATGGCCTCTGCCCGCAGTCCCGTGAAATAACCCCATTTGCTCAGAAAAATCAGTCGCAACCATTTGCCACCAGTTGATTAACAAGAAGCTCGCGTCTTTATATTTACCGGTGATGGATTCGGCTACAGTCCGGGAAGGACCCATATTGCCATCGTGAGCATTGAGTAAGACAATATTTCGAATACCCAACTGACAAATTCCGTCTACGACGTCTGATAAGTAATCAATGAAGACAGATGGGCGGACCGAAACCGTACCAGGATAATCTTTGGTTTTGCCTGGACAAGACGTATACGATATTACAGGATAGATTAAGGGCTTAAGAGCAAAATCCACCTTTTGTGCAAAGCCCTCAGCCAAGATAACATCCGTACCCAACGGTGAATGTGGTCCATGATATTCTAAAGAACCCAATGGAACCACAGCAAATTGCGCTGTATTCTTAACTTCATCTACCTCTCGCCCATGAACATTCATTACATTCATATCCCCTGAACAACCTCCGAATTCATGATACATATGGAGAACACTGATCGTGCCCTCCATATGTACTTGGTTAGCTAACTGCTATATTACTGTTTTTGACTAATCATATTAACGAACATACGAATTGCGCCTGGAACTAGATTTGGAATTTCACGATACCAAACCAGCGAGCTGTATGTGTAAACACCTTTTCCGTAAGGAGCTGATAAGAAAGTACCTGTGAATTCTTGTTCACCAGGATCTCCGTTAGAAATCAGCTCCGTGTACTCATTGCCCCATTCTGCAGGATTATAAGCGGAACGGTCCTGAATCCACGAATCCCAATCTGCGTTTGTAATCTTATTTGGGTAATTGAAGATCGGATGATCCGGGGCCAGCATCGTAACCTTTGAATTCTCATCGGTTACCCGCCATTTAATAAGCGGCTCACCAATCTTAATCGGATATGGCGCAAGCTCAGGCTTCCATTTATCTTCAGGCTTGTGATATTGAACCACGAGGTTCCCGCCGTTCTTCACATAATCTAACAGACGTTGATTACTCGGAATCAGCTCCGGACGGAAAGCATACGCACGAATGCCAAGAACAATCGTGTCGTATTGAGAGAGATCGCCGAATTGGATTGCCTTATCATCCAGCTTCACAACATTAACACCTACTTGACGCAAATATTCATCAATGTTGTCAAAACCGCTTGACACGTATCCAACTTTCAAGTTTTGCGGAACAGCCAAATCGAACGCTTGAATTTTTAGTTCGGCAGGTTGAACCAAATACGTTGTACCGATATGCGGATAGGAAATCACTTGAACGCCTTCATTGCTTTGAACATCTTCATTCTTAGCTACCGCCGTAATCGAGTACTTACCTGTGGCCACCTTGGAGGAGCCTTTGACCGTGAAGGATACGGATTTGGTTTCGCCTTTAGAAGCGAAACTTATCTCTTCTACAGACGGCTCGGCCGTCCAGCCCTCCGGCAAATTCAAAGAAATAGATGCCTTGGAGGCGCCTGGCGTATAATTACGTACTGTAACCTTAACCGGGATCGCCTCATCCGATTTCAATGTATTAAATACAGTTGCACTAGGGCTAAGAGACATCGCATACGCTGGAAGAACTGCAACCGCATTTTGCGGAACTGCTCTAACCGTACTTGATGTATCAAACGCCTTGTATGTAACATCAGCCGTTAGGTTCGGTGCCGCATAAGGCTTGAACTCCGCAGCATCCTTAGGTACGGTCACATTGTACGTAACGGAAACTGTTTGGTTTTTGCCAATAGAATCGAAGGTAACCGGCCCTGCAGCCTTTGTTTCCCACCCTTGTGGAACATTCAAGTTTAGCTGAATGTTTTTAAGGTTTACATTGCCACCGTTGAAGGCAGAAACTACGACTTTGGTCGTTTGCCCGGCTACTAGCTCACCCGTGTCTGGTTTTACTTTAACAACCAGCGAAGTGGCTTCCATACTAGCTTTGTTCAATTGCGCGTCTTTCACGTTCAAACGATAGAACAAATCATCCTTCACGGCTTGATCAAGACTAGAAGACTTCACATCTGCCAAGGCGTTTTGGACATCCTTTTTCATTTCGTGAACTTCCCGAGCAACTTCCGTGAAGTTTGGATACGCCTGAATAACCTCTTCACTGTCTTTTTGCAGCTGCTGTAAGTCCTTCGTTACTTTATTATCTTTGCCTTTGGTTTCAACCTCTTTAGCCAGGTCGGCAAAAGTAAATGCAATGCCATCAAAGAAACTTGCTTCCTTATCATTCGTTTTTACTGTACTCGATTCAAGCGTATAGTAATTACCGGAGGGACCTTCATCTACGACTCTACCCATACCTTGACTCTTATGCATAAAGCGCGATTCCTCACCCAACTGCACATAAGAGGCGCCATAGATGTTGTCATAATCGCCTACTGGAACCATGACGTTATATTTTTTGGCGTCTGCTGGCAAATATAACTTCTTAACCTGCCAAGGCTGCAGACCTTTCTTTAGCTGCTCAGGGAATACTTTCGGGTCAGCGGCATCCTTGTAAGCCCGAACAGTAAGAACGTTAATCGTTCTATGATGGCCATGCGTTGAATCTTCATTAAGGAATGATGGAATGATTACATCCGGACGATCCTCACGAATCTTACGTATCAACCGTTCGTACGCAACGGACTCTCCCCAATGCTGAAGTGTTTCTTCTACACTTTTAGAAAATCCAAAGTCAAAAATCGGATCATTGATTTCTTCGCTAAGCATACCTAGTGTTACGTTAGTGATTTTAGAGGCTTCTTGCAGTTCGCGCGTTCTGATGATTCCCAGGGGATTCCCCAGCTCGCTTCCGATTTCATTTTGCCCGCCCTCGCCACGGTTTGCAATAACACTGAAAGTATTGACGCCTTTGCCAAGAGAAAGATAAGCAAGCACAGCACTGTGCTCGTCATCTGGATGGGCACCGGTATTCATGGCACTTGCAATCGTCGCTAACGGCTTGATCGATTTCCATAGATCTACTACGCCTCGTTCTGCATAAGCAGGACTTGCCATTGCAGGTAAGAGCATACTTCCTGCGATCGCAACGCTCGTCATCATCGATACTAATTTGGGGCTTGATTTCGACTTACCACTCAATTGAACTCCTCCTTTGATCATTCCTATCTCACACGGCAAGAAATGGCCAATTTCCCGCTGTATATCATGACGTGGTTATGAACTCCTAGGTGTTCCCACGATATGACCGAATCTGCTTAAAGATCATCAGTGATCGTCAGAATGCGCTACCTGCTTTATCCCCTGTAATCTTACGCGAAATAAAGAGAACAATGATAATCAGGACGATCTGCAAAACGCCATATGCACAAGCTGTGCCGAATTCGAAAGAGTACATTCTCTGAAATATTTCTACCGAGATGGGAACGGTGCTTGTTTTAAAAAGCAAAATTGAAGCTACGAATTCGCCAATGCCATCCACGAACGCAAGCAGTGTCCCGGCTAGTATGCCGCTAAGCGCCATCGGGAAAACCACGCGCCGGAAGCTGTACCACCAGGTAGCACCCAAATTTCGTGCTGCCTCTTCCGTGGAGGCGTCCATTTGTATCAAGGTAGCGGACGTCGAGCGGAAAACCAGAGGTAAATGGCGAACAAAATAGGCGATAGGCAAAATCCAGAAGGTTCCTACCAATACTTGGTTAAAGCTGAATATTGACGGCGTACTGAATGCAGCTATCAGATTAATACCTACAACTGTACCTGGCAGCGCCCAGGGAAGCATAATAAAAATGTCCATTAACGATTTTCCTTTGAATTTCAAACGAACCATCGCGTAAGCAGCCGCTACGCCAAATATGACATTGCCTAATGTGGCAATGGAGCTCATTTTGAAACTGTTAACCACCGGACGCCACGTTTTGCTATCAGTAAAAAGCTCCACATAGTGCTTAAAGGTGTATTCCGGGGGTAAAATTTGCGTAGTCCATTTCCCATCTGCGGAAAAAGAGATAAGAATGATCACGAAAATCGGCAGAAGCAGGACAATGACACCGAGGAAAGATAGCAGCATCGCCAAATATCGGCCCCACACCGTTTTCACCTCGGTCCTGTGCACAGAGACACCTTTACTCATATTTTGATAATTACGAAGACTTTGGTACCAACGCATTAAAATCAAAAACAAAATGGAGACGAACGATAAAATTGTCGATTGCGTCGCAGCCATATCCAGATTGCCATTTGTACGCGACAAGTAAATCTGCATCGTCATAGTCCGTTCTATTCCAAAGATGAGAGGTGCCGTATAAGAGGCCATCGAAACCATGAAAACCAATAGAGATGAAGCGATAATGGCCGGTGTCAGCATCGGAATAATAACTCGCCGCCAAATATATAATCTTCCGGCTCCAAGACTGGATGCCGCTTCCTCCAGGGATGGATCCAAGCCTCTGATAGCGGACGAAGCGGTCATGTAGAAATACGTATACATGGTAAACGTATGGACAACGAGCACTCCCCACACCCCTTTAAGCGAAAAAGGGACGTGATCCAAGTGAAGCAGAAGTTTCAGGGCTCGGGGAATGATCCCGCTCTCGCTATATAAAAACGTAAAGGACAGCACACCGATTAACGGGGGCAAAGCCATTGGAACCATAACGAGTACGGCTAATATTTTCCGCCCTGGGAATTCATAGCGCTCAAGCAAGAAAGCCATGGTGATACCGACGAGTGCGCACGTTATCACACTAAGAACCGATAAATAAATGCTGGTCCATAGGGCTTCCAGGTTTGCAGTATGCTCCAAGCTAAAGAACTTGGCGTAGCTTTTCATCGAAAACTGCCCATCCACTACGGCACTTTGTAGAAAGGTCTGACATAAGGGAAATAGCACGTAAGCCAGTAATACAAGAAACAGCGGTGCTACTAGTACATAAACGAAATTAGGTGAATGTACGATCGAACGTTTACGAGTGACAGGCTGTGTATAGGATTGCATTTCAGATTTCATTATCGGATCCCTCGTCTACCCCAGCAGGTATACGCTTTCTTTGGGAATATATATATACAACTCGTCCCCACGCTGCTGGACCTGTGTTTTGTGATTGACAAACATGGCTTTCAGCGAAAGCGCCTGCACCTGAAGCAAATAATTGACGCTGATGCCCGTAAATTCTGAAATCATCACCTTACCGACCACCGCATTCGTTCGAAGCTGCTCCTCCGGCAGTGCTTCACGAACTGACTCAGGACGTATAGAAACAGTCATTTTTGTCCCAACTGTCAATGTTGTGTTCGGTGAACAATTACGGGCTAAAGCCGTTAGCACGAGGCTAGGGGCCACTCGGATTTTGACTTCCTCCCCACGGATCTCTTCAATAACGCCTTCCCACAAATTCGACTCACCGATGAACGAAGCTACGAACCGATTAACCGGGCGGTGATATACTTCCTCGGGTGTCCCGATTTGCTGGACGACACCGCCGTGCATGACCATAATGCGGTCTGACATCGACATCGCTTCCGCTTGATCATGAGTCACGTAGATCGTAGTTATTCCAAGCTCAATCTGCAGACGCTTGATCTCTAAACGTGTTTCTTCTCTAAGCTTAGCGTCTAGGTTGGACAAGGGTTCATCCAATAGTAATATTTTGGGTTCAATCACGAGGGCTCTTGCTAGAGCAACACGCTGCTGCTGTCCGCCTGACAATTGGTCAATTCGTCTATGTCCGAAATCACCCAGATGTACCTGTCCTAATGCTCGCTCTACCTTCTCGGTGATTTCCGCTTTAGACTTTTTTCTAACCTCCAGGCCGAACGCTACATTTTCAAATACGGTCAAATGCGGAAAAAGCGCATAGTTTTGAAATACCATCCCTGTATTACGTTTATTCGGAGGCAGGATCGTAACATCTTCATGCCCGAAGACAATGCGTCCGGCGCTCGGATAATAGAATCCGGCGATCATCCGAAGCGTCGTTGTTTTCCCGCATCCGCTCGGACCAAGAAAAGTGAAAAATTCTCCTGGTTTAATTCTGATATCTACATTTTGGACACCTTTCACTTTGCCGAACTCTTTGCTTACCTGTTCCAAAGCCACATCAATCAAGCGGGCTACCTCCCTTGTTGTAATCGTGGCGGAGGGTATCCTCCGCCATCAAATCTGATTTATTTGCCGCCTTTACCTCTGATGTTTTCGTCCCAGTACTGCATCCAGTCTTTTTCCTTGTTAGCCATAACTGTCCAATCCAACTGCATAGGCTTCAATTCAACACCCTTCAACCAAGCTGGAAGCGTATCTTTGCTGATATCCGTTCTGGTAGGAATTTGGAATAGTTTCTCGGCTAATTCCACTCGCAACTTGGAGTCAAATAGGAATTCATAAAACTTCTTGGCTGCGTCCATGTTTTTTGCACCTTTAACAATACCTACACCGTCTACCAGAATCGGCGCACCGCTTTTCGGATAAATAAAGTCAAATGGCTGTTTCTGCAATTCCTTCTGAATCATGATATCCTGCATGTTCCAAAGAGACAGAGTTCCTTCTTCACGCGCCAGCTTCAAATATAAGTTTGTAGGATCCTGTGCATATTCTTTCGTATTCGCATCCAGCTTTTTCAGCCAGTCATAGCCTTTCTTCGGATCTGTAGCTCCACCTTCTTTAAACACCATTGCTGAGTAAATTGTTCTCATCGTACCGGAAGCGAGAACACCGCGAATGATGATCTTTCCTTTGTATTTAGCATCAAGCAGGTCATCCCAATCCTGAGGAGCATCTTCCTTTTTCAGCGCTTTAGAGTTATACATAATAACTTCAGGAAGCAGCATTTCGCCGTACCAGCGGTCCTTCGCATCCTTATAGAGCGCTGGTATGCTGTCGCCGAAGCTAGGTTTGAAGCTTTCGAGGAGTCCTTCATCTGCCGCTGTCATGAGTGAGGACTGGGTTCCACCCCACCAGAAATCCGCTTGCGGATTAGCCTTCTCTCCACGGACACGTTCCATGATTTGCTGAGCGCCCATGGTAAGCACTTCAACATCAACATTTGGATTTTTCTCTTTAAACTTTGGAATTATCTCATCCACAACGTTTTTATCTCTAGCCGTGTAAATAACGAGCTTTTGCTTTTCTGTGGACTTCGGAGCTTCTGCAGGTTTAACTGATTCTGCCGGTTTATCTGTCTGTTTGGCTGCTTGCCCACCGCTAGGAGTCGCGCTCCCACACGCTGTAACCGCTGTCATAACGGTGCAAAGAAGCATGCCGGTAACCCATTTCGATACGTTCCCCTTTATCATTCTCATTGTTTAAATTCCTCCACTAAATTATTTTTGGTGATCCGTTATGTATGTTTATGAAAGGGCTTCCAAGACAATTTGAATTGCTCCAATAATTCCTGCTTTAATACCTAAAGCTGCAACTTTGACAGGTGGCACGAAGGGAACCCATTCAGCTAGAAGCCCATTTAACTTCTTTATCCCCTGTTCGCCGATGTTGACCATTTCTCCGTTAATGATTAATAGCTCTGGATCCAGCACACTAATCATATTGACCATGCCATGTGCCCAGTGAACGTAAATGTCTTCCAAAAACTGCTCCGCTTTACGATTTCCGGCCTCCGATTGCCTCATAAGTTCGGTGATTACACTCGTATCTTCGTTCCAGCCTGTCAGAATCAGCCTTGCTTTTTCGATGATGCCAGAAACCGAATAATTTCTTTCGAATACGCCATATTCACCGCGTCGGGTTCGTCCGACAGGCCCAATCATCATATAGCCGATCTCGCCAGCAGCTTCACGAAAGCCTCGATAAAATTGACCGTCAATAATAATTCCTGCACCGATTCCTGTACCTACATACATATGAACTTGATTACGAACACCAAAGCCAATCCCCTGATGAAACTCACCAATCGTCATTAAATTAACATCATTATCGATAAATACCGGAATGTTCAATCTTTCTTCCATTTCTTGCTGAACAGGCAGCCCCATCCAACCTGTGCTTGGCGCATAACTAATCGTTCCGTCCGTGCGTTGCGTGATTCCCGGAAGTCCGATCCCAATCCCTAGAAGACGGTCTTTATCAAATCCGCTTTGCTTCAGAAGGGCATCCACACCTACTTCCAGCGCCCGGATCGCCGTCTCCCCGTTGGTCGGCTGAGATAAACGGGTCCCATAATTGAAGAGCAGTTCACCGCTAAGATCCGCTATGGACATATGGAGGGTGCTACCCTCAAATACAGCGCCAATCACACCTTTAGCTCTAAAATTGTACTCAAGTAAAATCGGTTTTCTTCCTCCTTTGGATTCACCGATGCCGACCTCGTTGATGAGGCCTTCTCGAATCATTTCATCCACTAGAGAGGAAACGCACGGACGACTTAATTCAGTAAGTTTAGCCAGATCCGCCCGGGAAACTCGCTTGTATTCTCTGAGCCGACTTATAAGCAGATGTCGATTCATTTGTTTAACTAGCTTGGTATTTCCAGTTTGACCGCGTCCAAGCACTTTTTCACCCCCTTTGATAGTAAAGATGACTAACAAAGTGTCTTGATACAAATTCTAAGACCGAAGGGAATATTTGTCAACAAATTTTCTGGATATATTTTCCTTCACTTTTCGACTGTTTCTCTTTCACGAGACCCCAAAGTTATAGTCTGTATAACCTATATCATGTTAACTATCGAAATCTCTCAGATGGCCACGGTTCTACCCGAACACGTAGTTTGTTCATGTAGATATTAGGCCCTTCTCGTTCTGATTGATCGGTTTTTGTCGTTTCACATTCGACATAAAAGACAAATAGGCAAATGGTACAATTCAAGTTATACAGGCTTCATAAGCCCATTGGACTAATGACATATGCAGCCTTAGCCTTGGTGCCACCATTATATTGTAAATAAAAAGGAAGAGGCCTCCGAACGATTCGGCAGCCTTTTGTTTTCATCAAAATTCTTTCCAGTATGACATAAGCTTGTTCTCATAGGATTACCGAACAACCTTCAGCCGGTTTCAAAATCTTTTTAACCAGTCCATAATTGTATCGACTGCTTCCACATATCTCTGCCCTACGAGCACACCGGTATGAGTTGTGTTCCAAAGCCCTGTATATGCAGCATGGAGGTGCTCCGCTGTCACCCTACCCCGACGGTCGTCATCATCACAGTTTACTGCTTTGATAACCAAGCACGGGCAAGAAATTGAACTGCTGTCTATGGATATCCCCTTTGTTTCGATTGAAAAAGAAAAAGCGCTAAATGCCTTTGATGACTCCATTGTCAGATACTTTTTTTGAAATTCAATGTCATCTGCTGTTTCATCTATGCTTGAAAGCTCTTCACGGACTGGGGCAGGCAATATTAGACCTGTTGTCATCTGGGCTAATTCTTTATAGGGTACCACTTCATAAACCTCTTTGCTTATGACTGAATCGATCAACACCAACCCTGCGATCTCGGCGGTTTCAGCCAACTTCTGGCTCAAGATCCCCCCCATGCTAAATCCGATAAGAATCGGAGAAACACCACACTCAGCGATAACCTCTTTAATATCCTCCAAATAATCATCGAAAGTGATCTTCGTCATATCCAGCAGCCTGCTTTTGTAGTGACTTCTCAAGTTCATGACATAGCATTTCCACCCTGCACTCATAAAGTGAGGAATGTATTTGCTCCACATCCAACTTCCTGTGTAGGAACCGTGTATAAAAATCAATGGGGGCCTTTTTTCAGTTGATTTCAGGTGGTTCTTCCCCTCGAATATCTCCAGAAACAAATCGTTTTCCCCAATGTATTTCTCTGTATGATCGGGCAATTCTTTCGTAAAATCTCTCACATGATTTCCTCCCCGCTCATTTAATTTGACATCAAACTATTTGTTGAAAAAAAATTAAAAGTTGCCATAAATCTTTTTTAAAATGTTAATCAGATCTTCTTTTTCTTTTTCAGAGATGTTTAAGTAAAATAAGTCTAACATTTCTTTGGATATTGATTCAAAGATCGGTTTCAGTTCATTCCCTTGTTGGGTTAAAGCAACATAAACAACCCTATTGTCCTCTCTGTCCCTTTCCTTTGTTACATATCCGTGCCGGATTAACTTGTCAACAAGTGCTGTGACTGTAGATTTATCCTTATTAATCCCTTTTGAAATGTCCGCCATAGTGAGTCTGGGCTTCTTAAATAGCGCATAGATGATATCACCATGCGAAGTGCCAATACCTTCTATCCCATACTTCACCATCTCTGCTACAATAAACCGATTAACTTTCTCTCTAATTTTGGAAATCAATGAAATAGCATCTCTATTTTGCATAATCTCATTATAGTTTGATATCAAACCAATGTCAATGTATGTAAACTAATTAAAAAAAAGAAAAGCACCCAAATTATTTGTGCTTTTCTTTCACGATTCAAATGATTGCTGTAAATCTTCGATTTTATTATTTCATAGTTGCTTTATAAGCATCGAATTGCTTTTGCATCTCTGCGATAACCTTATCCGAACCGGCAGCTTTCAATTTTGCGATCGCCTTGGGCAAAAACTCATCCGGATCAACGGATCCTGTAGTGAGTGGCGCTTTAATCTCAGCGGATATGTTCGTAATTGCAGCGATCTCATTCTGAACCGGCGTTGGATCGAAGGTAAATCCTACGAGAGGTGATACGATGGAAGAGTCATTGAACTTCTGGAATTGATCCCATTTGTCGCTCGGATCGTCTTCGGTCAAGTAAGTCTGGAAGCCGTTACCGAACATATACCAGGCTGGTTTCCAGCCCTCTTTGAATGCCGGCAGCAATTTGATAACATTATTGGAACGAGCCACTTTCGTATAATGAGTGCCTTCAATCCCATAAACGAACAAGTTGTGCAGGAACACATCCCCGTGCAACAAATTAATAAACATCATAGCTCTCTCCGGATCCTGAGAAGTTGTCGGGATCGACAGCATCGAGCCTTCGATGGACGAAGTGTTAACGACAGGTTTTTCAATTGGCGCATACGATACTTTCAGCCCTGTATTATTCGACCAAATCACATCAGCCGCCGGAATTCCGATCATGAGACCAGCTAACCATTTTCCAGCCTGATCCTCACCCGCCGGGCGTTTATAAGTTGCTACGTCCGGGCGAACATATCCCGCCTTGTAAAATTCACGCGCTTGGGCAAGCGCCTTTTTGGATTCAGGCGTTTCCCACATATCGACGATTTTTCCATCTGTCGCCTTAGGCTCATACACCATACCAAATGGGACAGCATCATTTAGAACATAGTCGAATGGGACATACCAAGCTACTCGAGAGTTCGGTTCTATTGCGTTCATCGTAGGATCTTTCTCTTTCATTTGCTTAAGAGCAGAACCCAAGCCCATAATCGAATTAACCGATGAAACATCGATACCTTGTTTTTTAGCTAGATCTGTATTAATACGCCAGCCATATTGGGAAGCAATTTCCTTTGGATTCTGAATGGCATAGTTTTTCCCGTTAATCTTCGTCAATTCAAGGAACCTGCTGTACATTGACTTCTGCGCGTCTGGCCCATATTTGCTTAGCAGATCATTAACAGGTGTCAGAGCTCCCTTGGAAGCCAGAGAAGAATAATATCCATTATCCGTGAAGAGTACGTCAATTTTCTGACCGGATGCCAGCAAAACCGGAATTTTCGTGCTTATATCTCCAAAAGGGACGAAGTTAAGCTTTACTGTAGCGTTAATCTTCTTCTGAAGATATTTGTTGATTTCCTTCTCAACAAGCTCTGTATCCCTAGGTGAACTACCGCCAAAATAAAGCTGCAGTTCATAAGGCTTCAATGCACTTGCATCTGCTGGTTTTACAGTTGTCATCTCAGCTGTGCCTCCCGCAGACGGACTTGGTGCTGTTTCATCACCATTGCCGCAAGCGCTTAGAATGGATGTTACGATCAACATTGGAGCTAAAATTCGGCAAATCCGCTTCTGTTTGCTCAAATTCATGGAAATGACCTCCTTTTTTGGTGTGAAATCATTATTTTAATGTACGGCTGCGTGATGCAACCAGTACGTTACATCCTATCCTTTAACGGAACCTACCGTTAAACCCTTGATAAAGAAGCGCTGAAAAAAAGGATACGCTAAGACAATGGGCAGCGTTGCGACGACCACCATGGCCATTCGGGTCGATTCCTGCGGCAATTCTTCCGCAACTGCGATCGCGTTTAGCGTGTTTGTATTATCAAGCAAATACTGCAAGTTGTTCTGGATTTTAATAAGCAAATATTGAAGCGTCATCAAGTTCGGTTTATCAATAAACAGCATGGCGTTGAACCAGTCGTTCCAATAACCTAATGCGCTGAATAATCCAATCGTTGCAATACCAGGAAGCGAAATGGGCAGCACCGTTTTTAACAAAATCGTGAATTCACCTGCACCATCAATCCTTGCCGCTTCAATCATCCCTTCAGAGATGGTCGTCTTGTAGAAGGTTCGCATGACAATGATATAGAAGGTGTTAACACTAAGGGGGAGGATCAGCGCCCAAATCGTATCTTTTAAGTGAAGTAATTGTGTGATGACCATATAGAAAGGGACAATTCCTGCCTGAAACAGCATCGTGAAGAACGCAAGGAAGGTAAAGAAATGACGGTAAGCAAATTCTGGTCTAGAAATCGCATAGGCGTATGGCAGAATGAACAGCAGACTTGAGATGACGCCGATCACGGTCACGAGAAATGTAATGAAAAATGAATTCAACATTTCACCGGAATCCTTGAACAAATAAGTATAGGAGGAAACACTCAATTGCTGTGGCCAGAAGCTATAGCCGTTTAAACCCAGCATCTTTTCACTGGTCAACGAAATCACGATCGTAAAGACGAGGGGGGTTATACAGGTCAGAACGAGCAAAATGATGATCATATTCCAGAAGATGTTCCATCCTCGCGAAAAAGCCTCATGATTGGTTACGTTCGTGGTTGGCATGTAAGAATCCCCTTTCAATTAAAATAAAGCATCTTCTTTGCTGATTCTTCGAACCACGTAATTGGCGGCCAAAACCAAGATACATCCTACAACGGATTGATACAGCCCTGCGGCCGCGCTCATACTAAACATTCCCATTTCCTTCATGCTTCGATATACATAGGTATCGATCACGTTCGTGACAGGGAATAAAACACCCGATTCTCGAGGCACTTGATAGAACAATCCGAAATCAGAGCTGAAAATATGCCCTACAGCAAGAATAGTTAGAACAATCATAAGCGGCTTCAAGTGGGGGATCGTTACATTTATGATCTGCTGCCATTTATTCGCGCCATCGATGACGGCTGCTTCGTAATACGTTCTGTCGATACCTGCAATGGCTGCTATATAAATGACACTGGAATATCCAATTGTTTTCCACACTTGCGCGAAGGTCAAGATAAAAGGCCAATATGCCTGCTCGTTATACCACATTTTAGACTGCAACCCAAGAGATATAAGAATATTGTTGATAATCCCTTTATCCATGCTCAGAAAAGTAAATGCGAAATAACTAACAACGACCCAGGAAAGAAAGTGCGGAAGCATAATACCGGTTTGATAAAACTTGGACATACGCTTATTTCTTAGTCCATTTACAATAACCGCAATAGTAACCGGGAAAACAAGTCCCAGTACGATAAAAACTAAATTGTACAGCACTGTGTTACGAGTAATAATAAAAGCGTCATTCGTCTGGAACAAAAATTTAAAGTTGTCGAATCCTACCCACTTCGCATGCCATATCCCGTGAAACAATCCTTTGCTATCAAACCTGAATTGCTGAAAAGCGATCAAATTCCCGTAGATGGGCAAGTATTTCATGACGAGAAGCCATATCGTTCCTGGCAGTACCATCAATAAAAAAGCCCTATTCCTCAATAACGACTTCCATGCCGATTGCATCTGTCCATTCCCCTCTTCCCTATCTAAGCAGCCTACGTTTTTGCTGTTGAGTAAAACCCTTCAGGATGATGCTTTCATTATCCTACGTCATCTTACTTTCAGAAAGTGGAATAATCTAATACGAACCGTTAGATTCAAATAAACTTTTTGTAAAAACAAAAAAACGACGCCGTATTTTACGGACGCCGGCATATTTAGAAATTTGACTGATGAAGATTACGGAAATGAGTAGGCGATACTTCGACCAATTTGGTAAACAGTTTATAGAAATAATTCGAATCCGTATACCCGATTTTTCTGGCAATTTCATTTGCTTTCAGATCCGAGTTTAAAAGCAGCTCCTTGGCGATCTGAATCCGATATTGGTTGATATAATTTGTGAAGCCGATACCCATTTCTTTTTTAAATAGTTGGCCCAAATAAATCGGATGAACATGATAACGATTGCCCAATGTTTTCAGCGACAGCTCCGATTCATAATTCGCATGAATATCCGATACCATTTTGCGTATAATCGGACTCAAATTCTTGTCTGTGAAGTGAATGGCTTCCAGACGCGTATCGACGTATTTCAAGACAAAATGACGGATTTGTTCTAAGTTTCGGAATCTGAAAAGCTGAGTGAACGTCTCCATGAAATGATTCATACCGACTTGTTTGCCGATAACGATCAGCAGGTCCATCGCAACATCCTGTATATCCGCTAGCGAGATGTCTTTTTGCTCCTTAATCCGGTTAAAAGAGTCATCGATCCATCTTCCTATCCCTTCCCGATCACGCTTAGCGAGCAAAGAGGTAAAAGCAAGACGATCCTGTAGCAGTTCAATATTCGGTTTCCAGGAGTATGGCTTGTCGCCGTCTAGTATCATGGCATCATCTTGAATAGAGCTGCGCATCTGCTGCTCCTGGGCCTTACGGTAACTCTCAGGCACATCGGCATAGTTTTGGACAGTAGGCCCAATAGAGAACCTCATGCCCACCTGCCACCTTTCCATAATAACCTTATGAAGCTCTTGCAGCTCTCGATAAAGAACATCGCGTTTCAAGGTGCCACCAGCATCTGAGAATAGAATAACAATATCGGCCTCCTGGTTGATGAACCACATGTTCGTGTAAGAGAAGAAGGCCTTGGCAAATAACACTTGCACCTCATTGAATAGCTCTGCTATCATTTCGTTGCGAACTTCCTGTGAGAAGGCTTCACCTTCTGGTTCAGTCCTTAGAAGACTACTCATTACAACCGCATAGGATCTTTCATCAAGTGAAAGGTCGATCATTTCAGCTCGATTCTTCAGTTCAGACATCGAAATCGACTGACTCATCCAACGATTCAGCACATTATTGCGTAAGACTTGCTTCTCTTCAGCGGATCGGTTTCTGCGAAGTCCATCTTGCTCCAGTTTCTGTACAGCAGCTTCGAGCGTAGCCTCCAGTTCTTTGACATCAATCGGCTTGATCAAATAATTCTCAATTCCGAGACGGATGCCTTCCTTCACATATTGAAAATCGTCATATCCGCTGAGTACAATAAATTTGGCGTTTGAATCTAAGGATTTTACGGTTTCTATAAGCTGCAGTCCACTGATACCCTGCATGCAAATATCCGTGATGATGATATCTACGGGATCTTCCAGAAATCGTTCGATCGCTTCCTCGCCGCTTTCAGCCTGGGATAAAATTCGCAGCCCATGACGTTTCCAGTCGATAATCGCATGCATGCCTTTCAGAATAAGCGGTTCATCGTCGACAATCATTACTTTATACATAGTCCTCTTACTCCTTGTTGATATAAGGGATTTTCATCGTTATTGCTGTTCCCGTCCCGCTTGTGCTCTCGATACCAATACCATATGCTTCACCGTACAACATTTGCAGCCTCATGTTCACGTTATGAAGTCCGATCGATTCCGTCTCCGCTTCAAGCTCGATTCTCGCCTTCAATAACTCGCGCAGCTTGATCAGTTTGGACTCCGGAATTCCTTTGCCATTGTCCTTAACTTCGATCACCATGACACCGGAATCTATAGCTCCTATAACATGAATCCAGTTATCCCTGCGATCCGTTCGAAAACCATGCAGCACGTAATTTTCGACGATCGGTTGAACGGAAAGCTTCAAAATTTCTTGCTGTTCGATTTCTGAAGCAATGTCAAACTGAACCTTCAGACGATCCGGATAACGAAACTGGAATAACTCCAGGTACAAGCGGCAGCGCTCAATCTCATCAGTGACTTTAACAACCATTGCGCTTTTCATCGAGGTGCGGAATAACGTAGCTAGCAGATAAATCATATGACCAACTTCAGGCGCTCCTTGCGCAACCGCGTTCATCCTGATCGCCTCTAGTGTGTTGTACAGAAAATGAGGATTAATCTTCATTTGCATCGCTACAATTTCCGCATTCTTCTGTTTGATCTCAGAGATATATTCCTTCTCAATATGATGGTTTACTCGTTCAATCAGCTTATTGAAGTTAGTCGCTATCTGGTATAGCTCATCTCCTTCGGTTAGCGGAATTCGCACATTCCTTTGACTGATATCCAGATTCTCCATCGCTCTTACGATCACCTTGGTACGTTTCGAGAATCTTTGTATCAATGTACTCGTAAGAATAACAGAAGCCAAAATAAATACGAGTGTAAGAAACGTTATCCACCTTTTAACCCCCTTCGTATCGGTACTTAGCTCTTCAGGCGATACGACCTGCGCGACCATCACACCGGCCTTGTTATTCATAGATACCGTCGCGTACAAATCCTGCCCGGAGACCAACACTCTATCAGATAAGTCCTTGTCCATTAAATTCGTTACAGGAAATTTGCGGCCGTACCACGTACTGGAAGAATCGTAAATGACATCGCCTTCTCGGGTCGTTACCAGAAGATTTCCTTTCAATTCGTCCTGAATGCGCGCGTTGGGCTCTATCATCGCATTGGATCGGAACAAGATCATCATGTTGCTTAGAAGCTCCAAGGTTTTCGGATTCTTCAGTTCGGCAGCAACCGCGTATAGCGGCTCGTGCGTTCCATTCTTATCAGCAGGGATAGGATAAATCTGGCTTTGGTCAGAACCCCCTCCTCCTTGAAAAGGAATCTTATATCCCGTCTCTTCTGGTGAAATAATCTCCAACGAGAATTGATCTTTAACCCGATAAAATTCTCCATTCTGTCCCGAGAAAATGATCGATTCGATATTGAACCCGCTATTAAAAAAGGTAGAAAGCTCTTTCAGCGAATTCGTGAACGACGAATCGGCGCTGAGAAATTGATTTAAAGTGTAATTTAAATATTCAGAGTACCCCTTCTTGAGCAAAATCGAAAAATTCTGAAGGAAATAATCATTGGAGTTAAGGCTCTGCACGATCATTCTGGAAGCATCAATACGTTGATCAATATAAGCACTTACATTCGAGACTGCCTCGCGTTCCCGCGCTGCCTCCTTGTTCATCATATATTGCGAGAAATATTGATAAATAAAAAAAGACAAAGCAACCAGCGTGAGTATCACAATTAGCGAGTAGATCATGAGAATCTTATTAAACATCTTCTGGGCAAAATATTTCTGATATCCCTCTGTGAGCCTCTTTTTAAATTTTCGCATCATGTTAGTCTCCTACCAAAAGTTCAGCCTATCATACTTTTCCCTTTTAAAAAGATTCTCCACGTTTGAGGTATTCGACGAGTGATTAAGCTATCCTCCCCATTACTTTAATAATCAAAAGACGCCTTATCACTCATGAAAAAAAGCCCCAGAGTAATTTTGGGGTTTAATTGAGTATATAGCAAACACATACAACAATAAGTTACGGGGAGTTCCAATGTATTTGGTTATTTTATATGCAGCAGCTATTCTGTGCTACCCAATTCCAAATCAATATCAAAGTTAAGTTTTCTTAAAATATTAAGCGTTCCATGAAGGCCAGTACCGGTAGACTCGGAAGTACAGCCAGTTAAGTGTAATTCATTGCCGTTTTCATCGGTTAGGACTAAATACTTCTCTTTATTGATCGAGGCTGCTTCAAATTTGCCGAATCTGTTTTTAGTTCGTTCAAAAAGTTGTTCACTCAAGTGCGTTACACCCTGATACGAGTGTTCCTCTTTTATTACGAAAAACCTTTTATTTGGATAAAAAGTTTCATCTAACATGCTAGATTGCAGATATCTTAGATCTTCATCGCCAAGTACAACCTGAGTTAAAAGTTTTGCCAAGGGCAATCTCCTCACATTCTTTTAATGGGATACTCCATATCAAAGTTTACTTGATCAACCTATATTTCAATATATTTGTTACAAGCTGGCATTATACTTCTATTTCGCTACTCCAATAAAAAAACAAGCTAATCCAAATAGTTGGATTTAGCTTGTTTTTTGTCAATGAGATTTATAAACTTCTCATGAAAAGGTCAGTTTGCAATGAGTGACAACTTATGCCATTTGGTGTTTTGACGAAATGTTAAAAAGCTCCGGCTACCGGTCTCTTATATCATTTCTCTTGACATCAAAATGCTTTATAGTATTATAAAAACAATCGAATATGTTGAATTTTCTTATCAAGAGTAGGTGGAGGGACTAGCCCGATGAAACCCGGCAACCGACAAACCTTTGTTAAACAAAGGAATGCACGGTGCTAATTCTTGCGGAAACGCTGTATTAAGCGAATCTGGGAGATAAGAGCGAGGTTCTGACATTGTATTTTTATGACCTTTCTCTGACTCCAGAGAAGGTCATTTTTTTATGAACTAATTAAACATGTGTAAGGAGCGATAAAGATGCCGATCACGATTGCTGACAATTTTACGATGAATGAAACTGAAGAGATTGGTCTTTCCTTTGAATATTTGCAGCAGTATAAGATTACCCGAATAGAATGTTTTCGGTTTGACAGCGATTTTGCAAAAAAGCTGCAACTTGGACATGAGAGAGATGATATCTGCGGGCTAATTGCCATCTCCACAAATACGGGAGCAGTTGGGTTAAAGGAGTTTGCGGTTCCTTCTAAAAGCCTAAAGTGCGATTTGACTATGTGGGCCGTCCTTTTTCAGCGTATTAAAGGTCTTACTTTGAAGGAGAGCATGAATTATGCTCAACTAAAGCAAGAGGCGTGGGGACCAGTGAGATTTGAATTAATTGAGTCTGCACTAATGGATCTAATTGAAAAAATTAAAATAGAATCAAAAAATAACAAGGAACATAGATACTTCTGGGATCGAGCATACCTATTTGAGCATGCGCAAGCTTATATCTCTTTTTAAGAGCTTGATGATACTCCAAATCATGTACTTCCGGTTCGTATCAACAATCCGACTCGTAAGCGGAACGAAGAGCTGCAAATTCTGCAGCCCTTCAGGATATACCTATTATTTCCCGTTTATATTCATCAGGATTCTGGATAAGGAAACAAATCAATGATTCGCATACACTGACCGCTTTCGTTCGTAAACACCACGTGTTCCCGCGTGAATCTACGCGGGCTTTCCAAACCACAGGCTGCAGCCAGCGAGAATAATCCTTCCCTTAGTTGAAGGATGTAGTTCATTACCCGCCATTGCTTTTCCTCTGGTGCCAGAGCAGCCTGATACTTGGAATCCGTGGTTGTAATGCCGGTCGGGCACTTACCTGTATGGCACTGCAGTGCCATGATACAACCGTTAGCCATCATAAAGCCGCGAGCAGAGTTGACACAGTCGGCACCCAAAGCTAAGGCGATTGCAACTTTATCAGGCGTTATGAGCTTACCGGAAGCGAAAATTTTGAAACGGTCGCGCACGCCGAATTTTCTAGCTATATCGTCGAGGATGAGCAGCGCGGCAAAGAGCGGTAATCCCATACCATCCGCCATCGCCTTAAAGGTCGCTCCAGAACCACCCTCAGAACCGTCTACTGTAATGAAATCCGGATAGATATCCAACTCTACCATAGAACGGAAAAACGGTTCTAGACGCTTCGGATCACCGACGACAATTTTGATGCCCACCGGTTTGCCTCCCTCTTCTTGCAGGGTGCTGATGAAACGGAGTGCTTCCTCCGGATTGGTTAGAAATTCAAACCGATTCGGCGAATTCACCGTTTTCCCAACAGGCACCAAGCGGGCTGCTGCGACTTTCTCGGTTACCTTTGAGCCTTCAAGGTGTCCGCCACGTATTTTGGCACCCTGATGAAACTTCAATTCAAAAGCCTTGATATTTGTGACCTTAGCTTTGTGCTTGTATTCTTCTATGGAGAAGTTGCCACTACCATCTCGGAAGCCAAACATGCCGGGCCCGATCTGTGAAATGATATCGACCCCCGTCGCAAGATGTACATCCGCAACCCCGCCTTCACCTGTATTGATCCACGAGCCACCCGCCATCCTTGCCCCGCTACCAGTGGACTGAATATAATGCTCGCCGACTGCTCCGTAGGAAGTGGCTGAAGCACCGAACATGCCTTTAAGCCGCCAAGGGTTTCTGCGGTTTTCTCCTACCACAATGACATCGTCATCATCTAGCAACCAAGGTTTCACTTGTTCTTCCACGAACTTTTCCTGCCGAGTAAAAAGCCCCTCATCGGTAATGACATATTTTTTTCCGGGTATCGTCTCTTTGTTATCCACCCTAAGCTCGCTAGTCAATTTCGGAAACATGGCGTTGGACAAATAGAAACCAGGTTTTTCATAATCGCGTTTGCCACCGAATGAGATGAGATCTGTCCGGTATTTCGCCGCATACACAATCCCGACAAAATCAGCTCGCGAGAAAGGCTTCCCATCCGTATCATTGTCAAACCAGTATTGGCGAAACTCGGGTCCGAGCTTTTCAAGCAAATAACGCAGCCAACCAAGGAACGGGTGAGAGCGGATGATGGAATGCTTTGGTTTTTTGGATAAAACATACATATAACCAAAAAAGATGAGTGGTGGCAAAATAACGATAGCAATCAATATGACTAACAGGATAATGTGCAGCATTTAGAAAAACCTCCGGATCGCTAAAAGTGAAATGAGTTTAGTATTTCATTTTATTCCAATTTTAAGCCAACATGTGTAGGAAGGTTTACTTATTAAACTCTCGAATCCATTTGTTCAATAAAAAAACACCACAGATACTCCGTGGTGTGAAATATACCGCAAAAACGTATTTAAAGACTTCGTCGCAATATGAAGTATAAATTGTTTCGGCACTCAGACCAAAGTAACCGTTAGCCTTCCACTGCTTTCCCCCGGCAAGCGAATATCCAGCAATCCATCGCCATCCGTTGAGAACCCGACTGGTTGCTCATTCCAAGACACGCGATACAAGGGTCCCGCCTTCATACAAACCAGCACGGTATGGTCGCGGCCTTCCTCTCCAAAATAGCTAAGATCAGCCGAGAGCTCCGTATTGTCATAATTAAAATCTGTCTTTTTCAGCCAAACGTCATAACCGCATGTGAGCGTACCCGGCCGGTAATAAGAGGCAAACCAGCTCAGCACAGGGGCTGAAAGTCCGCCGAAGTGATGCCACCCAGCTCCTCTCCCGGACTGCACGATAAAATGTTCATAGCAGTTGTAGGTTTCTCCGGTTTCTCTTTGCCACAGCTTCAAACCCGTGCGGGCAATACGGTGAGCAGGTTCACTAAACCCAAGAGCAAGAAGCATTTTCCAATATATCCATTGATGCGGCATCCAAACGGCCCCGTTCCAATAGCCGTCTTTCTTAAAATAAGCGGCGCTCTGATCTACAGTCGACAGACCGATCGGACTCCATAACCGCTCACCATCAGAAATATATCCTACTAAACGCTTTTCCTGTTCGGGAGTGCAAATGCCGGCTATCAGCGGATAGGCTCCATCTAGCCCCATATTGTAATTTTGTCCGCTTTCATGCCGGAGCAATCCTTTGGGGCTCCCCTGTTCATCATGCAGAACATAGCCGAAATAGCCGCTTTCCTCATCCCAGGCATATGCCTGAACAGCTTTTCCAAAGCGTCCAATATCACTATCGTATTCATAAATGTCCTCTTCCAACCCGCCTATTGCGGCTGCTGCCATTTTCAAAATTTTGGCGATACGTATTGCATGGCAGGTATTGGATATAGGTGCCGCTTTGGCTGTCAAACGGCTACGGTGGACTTCGACTTGTGGCGGATAGTCGTCCCAGCCTCCGGAGTTATAGAAATAATCCCACGTCTTCAGCAAATGGGAAGAAAAAATTCCTGTTGTTGAACTTCCCATTTTGCCGGCATAAAATTGATAATATTGCCTAAGCCTAGGGTAATAATAGTCCAAAAACTCTCTCGACTGCGTTTTATTCCATAGTTCCAGGAACAAGTAGTGCTGTACAGGAACCATACTGCCGTGATGAATGAAAGCCGCATGAGGGTCTCCCGGTTCTGTAACATAGGCATTCAGACATTCCACCGCACGCTCTATATCGAGCTCGGCCAATCCGATTCCGATAAAACCCGAATCCCAAGTGTACAAGCTATCCCACCACCGCCCGGGAGTGTTATGGCGAATATACGACTGCTTCGTATAAACCGGATAAACGACATTCGTAGCCAAGGTAGCCTCCATCAGTTGCTGACTGAAGCGATAAGGCTCCCCAGAGGGGTTGAATGGCTTGGACTTTGACTTCCGCTTCACAGATGAGAAGAACGTCTCGAACTGCTCGGCATCGGGCTTATAGGATAAAATCTGCCCCATCACCTCATCTTTGGTTCCGCAGCAAACCATTCCATATAGGGTCTTGCTTGACTGTGGAGCTAATGGAATAGGTCTCAAATAAACATTGGTGAAGTGACCGTCACCTTCTCCTTTAAACACCGAGTGAACATGATGATGTACATTATGCCGCATAAAACGATCAAGCTCATCACAGTGGAACTCCCGCACCTCATAGTCATCACAAGCCCAAAGCAACCCGTAGTAAGCTTCGATGCCTTCATATTTGAGCAATAGACTATTAGGAACTGGCCCTGGAAACCGTTGCGGATGCGCCTCTGTTGTTTCATGCACAAACCGCACCTTCCCCAGTAAGTCCCGCTCTGTAAGGATAAACCCATCAAGCTCCGCCGAAACGGCGCAATCGCTCGTACTGGAGGAGGATTCGGCAGTAGTGAATACAACCTCATGCCGCCCCGCTGGCAGCGTCCCCACGTCAACATAACATTCATCCGGCTCATCCGTTCCGTTAAGCTCCATAGAAGCATCAAAGGCACCGTTGATTTGAAGGCGAAGTCGTTGTCCATCCTTCATCCTGTAACGCAAGAGCAGCGCAGCTTGCTTCATCGGTTCAGCCAGCGTAATTGTATAGGCAACGCGGTCTCCCGCTTCCTGGCCGAAACGGAGAGACGAGCCTCCCACTAGGTTCTGCCCTCGCTCTTCTCCGCGAATAAAACCGTCGTAAACCAGATTATCGTTCGGCCGGTGCGTTGCGAATGCCAATGAATCATAGTCCAGCGCATCCCTCCATAACGCCCGCTCCTTCGGAAGCTCGGGGCGAACGGTCCGCAGCTGCTCCCCGTGCCCACGCACTTGCGGAAAATGCATGGAGGCCATGTAATGCAGCACGACATTTTGACTAGCCTGCGTCCGGTTAACGAATTCACAGCGGATTAACCTCGCATTTGCTGATAATTCGGCGTAAGAGATATCCGTGTAGACCTGATCCTTCCATTCGAGCTCATGCCGGTGCGTATACCAGCTTAAATCGGGCGCGGCTTCCCACGGATGATATCCTGACTCCCACATCACATTCGGCACATCGACTTTTCTGCGGTAAAAGCCGGGAAATACGCTTAGATCGAAGCGGAATCCCCTCTCCGAATCGGCTATATGCGAGATTCCTATATATTTCTTCGTGTAGGGCCCCCACAGGGGGAGCTGCTTTAAGTCATGTGTACCACGTAAATGCTCCATATGCGACAACCGACTCCTTGTATAAGGTTTAAGCATAAAGTAATGTTCCATGAAAATTACAGAGAATAGGGCATTGCATAGAACAATGCCCCAGCCCGTCTATCCATTTTTATTTGTGAGTGCTTTTATACCAATCCGTAGCTTCTTTAATGACTTGGTCCCCGCCGCGTTTCTTCCAATCCTCCACGAACTTATCGAACGCATCGGGGGACTCCTTGCCGGTTACGATCTTTGCAGCAAGCTCCAACCAAAGACCATCTCTTGCCAGTTCCGGACGAGCTTGCAGTGTCGGCAGCGCCGGCATACCTAATCCGTCATTTTTACGGCCTTCCTTGGATGCTACATCTATTGCTTTCATCACGAGATCTCCGGATGGACGGTTCTTCATAAATTCCGCATCGCTCAGATGAGAAGGGCCGACCATTCGAAGCCATGTAAGATGCATTTCCTCTCTATAAATATCATCCTGCTTCTGCGGATATTTGTATTTAATTTTACCGCCCTCAACTGTGTAATCATCACCCTCCAGACCGTAGGTGAGGAACTTCTGAGCTTCGTCAGAATAGAACCAATCCAGGAGCTTGATCGCATTTTCAGGATTTTTGGTCGTTTTTGGAATGACCCACACATTCCCTCCAACCGTGCTCCCGATGCTCAAACCGCCTTTGCCGTCAGGTCCTACTGGTGCTGGAATAATTTCCAACTGGGATGTAGGGCTTCCAGTCTTAACCTCTGCCGCCCATTTATCAGCCAATCTTGGACCATGGATCCATAAACCTACTACACCTTGGGCTTTAATTTTTGCATCCCAATCCTTCGGCTTTTGCACAAATACCTCGTTGTCCAGCAGCTTTTGTTCATAAAGCTTCCGGTAAACCCCTAATGCTTCTTTCATGTTGGGTCGGATCATGTTCGGAATCAGCTGTCCGTTTTCAAATTTCCAATCTGCTGGCATCACATCATATGCTCCGAAGAACGCTTCGGTAAAAGCCAGCTTCTCGCGTCCGGAGAATGGAATCTCATCCTGCTTTCCGTTGCCATTCGGATCTTTCTCTTTAAACGCTTTCAACATTTCGATATATTCATCCACAGTTTTCGGCGGCTTCATGCCCAATTTATCCAGCCAATCCTTACGAACCATCATCACATTGCCGTTGGGAGTCGGGTTAACGTTAGGGATGCCGTAAATTTTACCCCCCTTGCTGACAGAGGCAAAATCCCATGCTTCCTTCGGAATATTCTTTTTCAAATTAGGGCCATATTTATCAATTAGTTCGTTCAGTGGAATTAATACACCCGTATCAACGGCAGGAGCCACCTCCGGACGGTTAATACCGTGCGTTTGCAGCAGATCTGGCAGTTCGCCGCCGGCAAACAACAGCGTCAGCTTCTGATCAAACTGGCTGTGCGGAATTAACTCCAACGTCACATCTGTTTTGGATAATTCACGAAGCTTCTTCGTATATTTGTCTTCATTAATGTTCGGAGAACCTTCAATATATTGAAGTCCTTCCGTACCGATGCCAACTTTCACCTTCGCCGGTTTTTCTTCTGTTTTTGCAGCCGGTGAAGTGGCTTGAGTCTGAGAGCCGCCGCTTGATGAACAACCTGCCAGAGTCCCGGCAGCCAATACAGCGGATAATGCAAGCAACGTCATTTTTTTTCTCATTTGACCCGTCTCCTTTTCGCTTATCATGATATATTAACCTTTCACTGACCCAAGCATGGCGCCTTTAATAAAATGTTTCTGGATCAGCGGGTAAATCAACAATATGGGAACGGTAGCAACGATGATGGTCGCCATCTTAATGCCTTCCATCGATTGCAGCGTCACGTTTACACTCTGCATCAATGATTCGGTATCACTTTCGACTAGCAACTGGCGAAGCTTGACCTGTAGCGGAAATAAGGCAGGGTCACGGATGTACATGATCGCACTGAAATACCCGTTCCAATGGCCAACCGCATAAAACAATCCGATGGTGCTAAGCGATGGCAGCGACAAAGGAAGCACGATGCTCCACCAAGTGCGGTACTCGCCGCAGCCGTCAATGCGTGCAGCCTCCACAAGCCCTTCTGGAATATCACGAAAAAAAGAAATCATAATGATCAAATTAAAAGCACTTATCGTTCCAGGTATGATAAGAGACCACAGTGTATTCAGCATTCCTAGAGACTTGACCAGCAAATATCCGGGAATCAGCGGTACTTGAAAAATCATTGTCAACACAATCAACAATAAAATTAAGGAGCGGCCCTTCAATTCATTTTTAGATAAACCGTATGCCATTAATGAGGTAAAAAACAGATTGAACACCGTCCCTCCGACTGTCAATAGAACGGTCACGCCGAAGGATTTCCATATAGCTGCGTTTTGCAGCACGGCTTTATAATTAATCATCGTCCATTCAACGGGAAAGATGCTGACCCGTCCTTGAGAAATTGCGCTCCCGCTGCTTAGAGAGCCCGCAAATATATGTAGAAATGGAAGAAGCATAGCTAAACTTACTACCGTTAAAACCAAATAATTGCCATACATAAATGCACGTCGAGAGGCATTTTCCCTGATCAATGTACCGCTCTCCTTTCAGAATTAATAAATTGAATTTCCAGTTGTTTTCTTGCTTAGTTGGTTAGCGCCAACAACTAGAATGACGCCTACAAGCGATTTAAATAATCCAATTGCCGTCGTATAGCTATATTGTCCGCCCAGGAGCCCGATGCGATAAATGTAAGTATCGAGAACTTCACCCGTCTCCGTCACGAGAGGATTCAGCAGCATGTAGATTTGCTCGAAACCTAGGTCAAGCACGTGTCCGACTCGCAGCAGCAGCAGCACCATAATCGTTGGCAAAAGCGATGGCAGCGTAATGCTGAACGCCTGCTTCAGCTTCCCGGCTCCATCCACTTCGGCTGACTCATAAAGCTCTGGATTGATGCCTGCCAAGGCCGCAAGATAAATGATCGTCCCCCAGCCAACCTCTTTCCATATTCCCGAAGTAACTACGATCGAACGGAAGTAATTTGGCTCCTGCATGAAAAAGACAGGCTCCTTGCCCAGCCACTTGAGAAAATCGTTGACCATGCCTGAGCTTGGGGACAAAAAGTTGATAACGAGTCCTCCGACAATGACCCAGGAAATGAAATGCGGAAGATATAGAACTGTTTGCACCGCGCGTTTAAAAAACATCTTGCGCACTTCATTCATCAACATAGCCAAAGCGATTGGTGCCGGAAACCCTAGGACAATCTGGTAGATGCTGATCAGCAGTGTGTTCTTTAAGACACGAAGAAATTCGGGATATGTGAAAAGGTTGTGAAAATGATTAAGCCCGACAAAGCTACTGCCGAAAATACCGGTAAATACGCTATAATCCTGAAACGCAATAATTACACCCGATAGAGGAATATATTTAAACAAAATAAAATAAATCAGTCCCGGAAGAACCATTGAATATATTTGCCAGTGCTTCAACCAATAAGGCTTTCGCTTCACGGCTTCTGCCGGAAAAGAGCCCGCTTGTTCCCGTGATGCGGGTTTACTCCTTAACTCCATTATTATCTCTCCTTCCTAAGTTGCAGCTTTATTGTAACCGCTATCATTCCTTGCATCCATGTGTAAAACCGTAACATGTTGTGTTTTTTTGACTAACATGTTTCAACAAAAAAAGACGCGCTTCTCTCCGCGTCTTATTTACCGGTTAATCGTTTTTTATATTCGTTAGGTGCTACACCGCAATATTTTTTAAATGATTTGGAAAAGTGAGGATAATCGCTGTAGCCGACAGCATGAGCAACTTCATTCGTTTTACTTTCGGCTGCTTCCAGCAGATCTTTGGCCTTCTCCATGCGAAGTTTAATGACATATTCAATAAAGCTTAAGCCTAATTCCTCTTTAAAACACCTACTGAAATAGGAGTCGGACATTCCTGCCTCATTAGCGGCTTGGGATAGTGACAAATATTCGTTCGCGTAATGCGCTTCGATATATCGCACGGCCTTCATAATGCCATGATGCTGTCCCCAGTTGCGGATCATACGAACCTGTTCGGCAAATGCCGCAATACTGATCCGTGTGTGAAGGACGACTTCATCCTGGGATGCAATTGCAGCGGATAACCGTGGCTTCGGAAGCTCCTGCATCTTTCCGCCGCTCCTTGCGATAAGCTCCGCTTCCGCCAAGGCGATCACATCCTCCAGGTGCTCCAAGCACTGCGCGAGATTCAGTCCTCGGCTCATGAGTTGCTGATGGAAGTCTGATAACTGCAGCAGGGCTTCCGGCTCGCGGAGCATCCACAAATGTTCCGTAAGCGAGGCAGCAATGCCCCGGCATTCCCACAGCCTCTGCCCCCGCTCCTTGAAACTTCTCCCTTTTTGATCCAAGCGGTCAGCTACTTTCCTCAACAGGTTCTCCAAAAGTTCCTGTCTGACCGGCTTCAACACGTAATCCGTGATCCCGTAGCGAATCGCCTGCTGGGCATATCCAAAATCGTCATAACCAGACAAAATAACAATTTCTGTATCTTGGCTTCGTTTACGGATTTCTTCAATTAGTTCTAGCCCATCCATGACCGGCATGCTGATATCCGTAATGATTAAATCCGGCTTCAGCCGCTCCCAGAGCGCTAACGCCTCACTGCCGTCCTCTGCTTCCCCGTTTACGCGAAAACCGTACTGGCTTCCATCAATCAGCTTAGTTAAACTATGCTTTATCATCACTTCATCATCAACGATTAAAACGCTATACATCGTTCCCAACCCCCTTTTCAACCGGCCAAGCAGCGAATTTCAGCCGCATATCAATGATGGTGCCTGTCTCGTTGGACTTTACAATAAACAACCCGTAAGGGTCACCGAAGCTAATACGGATGCGTTGGTGCACATTCCAAAGGCCGATAGTGTCAAACATTCCGCTGACTTCCCCCTTTTGCCGCATCTCCCTGCTGTCACCGGCTATAAACGCTGCATTGTAGCGTTCTCTTAGCTGACGGTCCATTCCTTTTCCCTGGTCCTCTATCCGAAGCACATAATCCCCGTCCTGCATCATGCCCTTAATCCCTATATAACTGGGTCTCAGTTTATGAGCCTGATAGCCATGTTTAAAAGCATTCTCCACAAGCGGTTGAATCATAAGCCGAACAGCTTGAACCATAGGAAGCAGTCGCTCGTCGGCAATAATCTCTACTTGCAAAGCATTAAAGCGCTCCTGCTGTATTTCCAGATAAGTACGTATGTAGCGGATCTCCTCCAAAAGCGTGACCGCTTGGCTCGGATTTCCAACGCTGTAACGAAAAATGTCTGCCAATGAAGTCGCCATCCGGCTAATTGGCTTTACATCCTCAATAATTGCGTAAGAGTTGATAATCTCCAATGTATTGTATAGAAAATGGGGATTAATCTGCGATTGCATCGCTTGTAAGGCAGATTCACGCTGACGAATTTCCATTTCCTGCTCTTTCATACGGGAAGTCTGCACCTCTTCGAGAAGACGGCGGATTTCACCGACCATCCGATTAAAGCCGCGATTTAATCCCCCCAATTCATCGTTCCTCCTTTCGGGAGCTTTGACGCTAAGGTCCCCTTCTTCAGCACGGCGCATAAGTCGCTGCAAATGCAGCAACGATTGTGTTAAGTAGAGGGAAAAGCCACCAGTAAGAATTAAAGCAATACCAACCAGCAGGAGAACGATCCAGACAGTAACGTTTCTCAGGCTGATCATATCTTTGTTCAATTCCTTTAGCGATACTTCCGAAATAAGCGTCCAGCCTGTCATCGGAGAGCGTTCATAAATAATAAGCCTGTTATCCTGCCGCGCCTTTTCCACATAGTAGCCGTTCTCGCTTGACAGTTTTTCACTAAGTTCCGGCGTCAATGCCTGTTTTCCCCATCTTTCCTTCTCTGGGTGATAAATGACTCGCCCTTCCGCATCCATAATCCATAAGAATCCGGTGTCGCCTAGCTTAATTTTTTCACAGATTTTAATAATCTCATTAAGCCGTACATGGATAATGAGCATTCCGCTAGATTGATATGAAACCGTATCCAAAAATTTGCGCGCGATTGTCAGAACAGGAGTAGACTCCATATATTCTATGCCAACAATCCGATAGTTCCGCTCACCAAGAACTGCATTTTTATATAGCTCATAACTTTCCCTACCGGCAAAATCACTATAGCTTGAAGTAGCTATCCCGCTATTAGAAACGATAGACAATCCATAAATATCAGGCCTGCCAAAGGTGATACTAGGAAATAGCTCGTCGGATATTTTTTTGCTGACAAGAAACCTGTCGTATTGGTCCTCAGGATCCAACTTCATAAACGATTGAATCTGGGGGTGCAGCAGCAATGGATAGGTTATCCTCTCCAGGTCGTAGAAATATCCGTCCAGTTGCGAATTAATTTGACCCATAAGCTGCTCACTATAATCGATAGCATTATATTCAATGCTTTCCGATGCCTTCTCATACCACAGTGTACCAAAAACTAGCAGCGGAACGCATAAAAAGAAGAGAATGAGCAGCACGAGCTTCGCTTTGATTGATAGCGCTTTCTTAAATAACAATTTCCCACCTCGCTGCCTCAGTTTGATACACATCGAAATTTCCTTTATCTCTTCTGCAGATATTTCCATTATCCTGCCCCATAACCGAAGAAGGCTGCCATTCTATACTGTCGGCTGCCTTCTTCTAATGTTATCAACTTTTATAAACCTAGTAACTCTCCTAAATTACACAAGGTTCATTCAAATCAAATTATCTTCCATTCCCTCCTGAATATATATGAGCCATGTATTCAAACGCTGTTGTTCCATATACGCTTTTAAAGTGTTTATTTAAATGGGTTAAATCAACAAAACCGCATGCAGCCACAGCAGAATAAATATCTCTTTTTTGCTCAATTAATTGTTTTGCACGTTCAATTTTGCAGTTAAGAAAGTATTGGTAGGGTGAAATTCCGGTATGAGCCTTGAATAATCGGATAAACTGAAATTTCGATAAATAAAGCTCTTTACAGATTTCATCAAGCTTAAGTACATGTTCGAAATTGGCTTGAAGCATATCCTTTGCTTTGCTAATTAGAGCGTTATCTTTCTTGTCGTGTGCAGAAAGATTGTTTTGAATAAGATTATCCGTGAGGGATAAGAGCAATTCACTGCACAACGCCTCATCTTTTTCGTTTAATATGGCATGAGAAAGACTTAGTATTCGTTGTTCAAGTTTACGATCATACACAATAGGATCAGAGAAACGTACGATATCCTTTTTCTCTATAGCCTCTAAAAACATTTGCGGCTCAATATATAGCATGACATAATCAAGACCTGCCTTATCATGTGCCATTCCGTCATGCGCCTGTTCTGGATTAAAAAGCATAATTCCATTTTGATAGGATAATTGTAGACTGCCGTCCAGGTTATAATGTTGAATACCTCGTAATGTTACGCCTATTGCATACTCCTTGTGAGCGTGCTTTTTATACTTAAACTCAGTCATACTTGCTGATAATGCAGTAATACCTGCCGACTTTTTATAGATAAACTTCTCCATTTCAATCACCTCTACATTAGCTGACTATATCCAGATCATGATCGCAGCATAAGCTAGAAATAAGGTCATCAGTACATTAACAGTCTTATCATACTTTTGTAAAAACTCCTTGAAGATTGTACCGAATAGAACCCACGTAGAAAAAGCTGAAAATCCGATTAGTGTTATAGCTATAATACTTGTCGCCACCTCAGGGACCGCGTTATAGTTTGGCAATATAAAACTTGGAATTACAGTCATTGAAAAGAGTATTACTTTTGGATTTAAAAACTGCATTAGGAAGCCTGACATTAAGGTAGCCGGTTGATTTACAGTTGGCTTTGACGTGTCTCTTTTGTAAATTTGATAAGCGAGATAGAACATATACATGCTCCCGATTATTTGCATGACAATTAATATCTTCGGTATGATCGTTACAAGCATTGTATTTAACGCAGCAGAAATAACAAGTAATAAACCAAATCCAATCGTTGCTCCATACGAATACTTCATTGCTTTTTTTGCCCCCAAATGATGCACGGTAGACAATATGACGATATTAGTAGGTCCTGGAGTAAAAGTGGCAATCATACAGTAAATCAAAAAAGATGTAATATTCATGAGAATGCTCCTTTCAAGCTATTCACATATCCTACATCTTAAAATGAAATACCATATAGTATATTATTGCAGACGAAGAGCTACATCCGCCATGGATCTGAATGGCATAATACTACTCCCTACTTTAACCCTCTCCTTTGATTGGCGATGCCCACACCAAATGAACAGTATTAAATATGTAGCGTTCCATATGATGTATATGAATCGGGGACTGCTGAAAAATATTGATCATATTACGATTCAGATGGCAGCCGACAACGCGTAGAAATAACGGTTCGATGATCTTTTGGGTGTTGCCAATCAATCGGTTTGAACTCAGACCATGCTCCATTAACAAAATTTGACCGCCTGGCTTGCACCACCTGCTAAAAGATTCCAACACTCTAACAGGATATTCGTAACCGCAAAAGGATAATGTCGAGACGATGGTATCAAATGAGTTTTCAGGAAACGAAATAGATTCAATATCTGATTGAATGAATATGGCCCGAACATTGCTAGCCGTGGCGGACTCTTTTGCCTTGGATAACATAGTAGCGCTGAAATCGACAGCAGTCACATCCACATCATTGGGGTAAAAGTAAAAATTCGCTCCGGCACCAACAGCTACCTCGAGAACCTTCCCATTTGCACTCCCGATCAATTTTTCCCGCCATTTCCGTTCTGACTGGTTCTTCCTTCTCGCTTCATAAATTTTGGATTGATTATCAAATTTACGGATGAGTTTCTCTTTGTTCATAGTTCCCTCCTCCAATAACAGACGATATGATTTGTATTATGGAACTATCGTTCCTCGTTAGTACTGATTACTCACGGGGTGATCCAACTCCAAAGGCATAAAGGCATATTCTCCATTCTTAATAATCTCACATTTGCGTACGGGAATAAGATGCTTGAAAATGGGACCATCAATTACTGTGGTATGGAACTCACCACCTTCCCCACAAGGGTCAATACCACGAGATTCAAGCTCCTTCACATACTCATGGGTTATCGTTCGTCCTAGATCTTCTTCACGCATTCCTAATGATAAATTTACAGTCACAAGTATCGTTATAAATCCTAGGTTTATGAACTCTTCGATAACCTTATGATGATCCATTTCCCACAGAGGCATCCCAAGCTTTAATCCAGCATTTCTCGTAACCTTGTCATGCCAGCAACCATGAACAGGCATATCCAAGTCTCCTGTAACTAACACCTCTGCTCCTTGATTTTTTGCATTTCCCAAAAGCCGCATAAATTCTTCTTCATAATCTGTCCAACTAGCAGCAGCAGTGTAGACAGGCAAACCTATAGATTCAGCTTGTGCACGTATGAGCTCAGGGGGCATTCCATGGGATCTGGAGCGTTGCCCTTCTTCCTCTAACATGACGATCAGTCCAACTGCTTCTCCAACCTTCATTGCTTTATATAGAGCTAGGACGCTGTCCTTTCCTCCGCTGAAAGAAGTTATAAATTTGTGCCCTAGAGCGCCATTTTTCCAATCTGTAGCTACCGTCATTCCTATCGTTCCCCTTTGTTTTTAAGGCTCTTTACTGGATGCCCCTTGATAAATCAGTTTGTATTTAAAATAAGTGAGGCTCCTAGTTCCATTCGTTTAATTCTATCATGAGTTCCTCTCGAATGATGAGAGGATGTTTAAGATCCGCATAGAGCTTGTCATTTACGGCTTGGTAATTTAGTCAACTCGATCTGGAGTTAATCAGGAATATATCGTGTGATGGAAAACATAAAATTAGCATTCGAGAAATATGGAGTACCGTATTGAAAATGAACAATCATCTATTGCGTTAATCTCCGCTGCTTGAACGATCAGGAGCAGATTGCTGCGGCGCCTTTGCGCTTGCTCGGCCGTGTGACAATGAATGGTCTAGGTTTTAAATTTTGGGAGGTCTTTTTATGAATAGCAGTAAAATGATTCGGCATCCGTACGAACTGTCGCGAGCACGGTTGACGGAGATTCTCCGAAGGACGGGCGCGCTGACTGCAGGGGAAGTGGCCGGGCTTGAGGTTTTTCCGGCGCGGAGCGACAATTCGAGAGTTTACCGGGTACGGATCTCCTATTCAGAAGAGGCAGAAGGTGTGCTTCCGCAGACCCTCTTCCTTAAATTGTGCGATTCGGTACAATTCGCCGCCGCTTCCGAGCCGGCTTACTATGCCCGCGACTACATCACCCTGCAGAATGCTCCCATCCTCAGATGCTATGATGCAGGGCATGACGCTTCGGAAGAAAGCTATTACCTACTGCTGGAAGATGTCACAGATACCCACAAACCGAGTTGGGAAGTTCAGCCCACCCTGCAGTACGGTAGAGCGCTCGCGGAAGCGGTTGCCAAACTGCATGCCCATCACTGGGTGAATAACGAACTAGGGGCAGGAAGACCGGGAAGCCAGCCTGTTCCGGAGAGGGAGGAAATTGAGCGCTATCTTTCAGCGATCCGCCCTGGGCTTGACCCTTTGCTTGAGGCATGCCGACAGGATATTCCCGACCTTTGGACCAAAACGTTGCCGCTGATTTTGGAGAAGCATCCGGAGCGGATGATCGAGAGGACTCGTTCACACGAAGGTTTCACCCTCATTCACGGGGATTTGAATCCCGGCAATATCCTGATTCGTCATAACGGCCTCGCACCCATGTTTTTGATTGACCGCCAGCCGTTTGTCTGGTCGTTGACCTGCTGGCTAGGCGTAAGTGATCTGGCTTACGCTATGATTCATTGGTGGGACACTGAGAGCCGACGGGCGCTGGAGTTTCAGGTTTTACAGCAGTATCATGAAGTGCTGCGCAGCAATGGAGTGAATCTCTATTCATGGGAGCAGCTTTGTCTAGATTACAGGCTGTGTGTAGTGCAGAGCCTATATGTTGCTGTCGAATGGTGCGCCGACCCGTCGCAGATGGAACCAATGAGATGGGTATGGTACCCGCAGCTTCAAAAAGCGATGACCGCCTTCTTCGATCTAAAGGTCAGTGAGCTGTTGTAAGCGAATTACGAGGAGAACGGGGCACGGCGAAGAACTATCAAATCACTTATTTTGGCTCCACGATCCGGGTACTCTGAAGGGAGCATACCCTGAACTGTAATTTCCACTATCGTGCCCATTAGCACTAGAATAACTAACCACTTAAATTAATTACCGACTAAAACCAATCCAAGAATTACTCAAGAATCCTTATAGCCAAAGTACAAGCTAATTTTTCATATCCCAGCGATTTAGCAATAGCTACTGACGAACTATTGGACATTAAAGTTTGATAATGCATCGTGAAACCATCTTCTAACCCTTTCCTAGTTAAAGCACTTACAACTGCTTTGGCGTGTCCTTTACCTCGATAATCTGGGTGACATAAAATACCTACGCTAAGAAAACCAGATTCCTCTACTCTCCAAGAACCTGCTGCTACAATTCTTTCATCAGATATCCTTGCTAGTATTGGTTGTCTATTGATTTCTATGGAGCTATGCTCCCACTCCGTTTCAGAGCAAGATTTACGTAAATCATTAAGTAGAGATAGTTGATTTGAAGTTACAAGTTCTACAACTTCAAGGGAAGATGCTTCAAGAAATGAAGCCCTATCAATGTATCCCTGAAATGCAGGACCAATAACCTTGTATTTACCTATATCAATTGCCTTTACAAGAAAATTCGCATCAAAAGTTTCCATTGGATGTCTACCACTGATGGCCCTTTTTATATATGAGGTATACTTAGTGGGAGACGATATAATGCTTGTCGTTCCATTAAAAAAGCAATAAATACCATTATATCCTTTCAAAGTCTTGGAGTGTTCACGAACTATGACGTTCGGAATAGTCATTGATGAAATATCACAATCAAATCGCTCTGCCCAATCCTTATATACTTTAAATCTGGTTCCTTCATCCAACTAACACACCCCCATCTGCTATTTACCCCACACTTCTTGATTTCACAAGAACCTCCTATTTTTTAGAAAAGATTTTTTCAGAGAAGTCCTTTCAATAATTAAAATTCTTCCAAAACGTTTCAAATTCCCTCTTCCACTCCCCCCTTGGTTGAACAACGAAAAAGATGGTCGCGGCCGCAAGCCCATCTTGTATTATTTATACATACGCAATGAAGTGTTCATGATTGCACAATTAAACAAATTTGCCCGTTACTTGAACGAAAACAGGGAGCAGCTGACGCGGCAAACGGCTCCCTGTTTATTGTTCTATATATCGTTCCCCGTTAGAGCTTTATTTGATAAATATGAGAATATTACAACCTCCAGCACTAATTGGATGCAAAACGTTTTGCGAACGTCACACACAAAACAACGCCAATGTTGACAATAAAGATTGTCCATCCAATGGATTCATGCAAAACAAGAGCCGAGAGTAACAGACCAAAGAATGGTTGAAGGAGTTGCAACTGCCCGACGACTGCTATTCCTCCCTGAGCAAGACCGCGATACCATTTCCTTTCCTCTTTCCCGAAAATGAACCTGTTACGCATGAGTATTATGCGCACGGATGAACAGGATATTGAAAAAGGACTTCAAATCCTTGCTGAAGAATTGGAACATGTAAAACAGGCAAGCAGTTCCAGTAGGCCGTTCTTTTGGATTTAAATAAATAGACCATAACCCTAAAAATGAGGACTAAAATTGAGAGAAACTGATTCAAAACCTTCATTACAAAGTCAACCAGCTGGGGCTTTCTGAAGGTCGTAGTAAATTTTACGTTTTAGTTTGACGTTTATCAGCAACAGTTTTTGCATAGTTTGTTACGTAGCAACCTCATGTTGCATAACTCTACTACTTTCTAAAAATCCTAACCGATCCACTTGATACAAATCATAGATCTGTTGCGTTTTATTTATCGATTTATATATTTGATGGTTTGTATCATTTGCTAATTTGGCATACGGTAGTTTTTCTACTGCCTTCTTCGATCGAATATTTTGTTTTCGTATCTTCAAAAATACCGTTTCGATATTATGTTCAAGAAATAGTTCAGCAAAAAAGGACTCTTTCGCTCGTTGGTTATATCCTTTTCCAAAATAAGGAGTTCCAATCCATGTGGCCAAGAAGCCTGTTTTATTAACAATATCATATAGATCAATGGTACCAATGGGATGTCCCATCTCGTCAAGAATTGTTCTAGAAATACATGTTTCCCGTTCTTCTTCAACGATCAACTGTTTGGTTATGAATAAATATTCTTCATAAAATTGGCATTTATAACGAACGTAAGGAAAAACTGCAGGATCCATCATTAAGTCATACAGTGAATGGCACTCGTGCAAATCACGTTTTTTTAACATTATATCTACCACCTAGTCCTTTTAGCTCTATATCTAACAATTTAAGTATATAAAAGGACTTTGTGGATTATATTAATTCTACATTTTCTTTGTGTAAAATTTATCGAAGAAATTGTATTCCATATCACTCTAGTGAACTCAAAAAAGAGTCGCTCGTTTGTTATATGATTTATTTGTACAGTATGGCATGGGTATGCGCCGTTCTAACGAGGAAATCAATGGATGGTATCTCAAGGGTTACCTTGGGACACTAATGGGAGTAGTAAAGTACAAATTCAACTAACCTGCCCGTTACTTGAATGCAAACAGGGAGCTGCTGCGGCAAGCTGCTCCCTGTTTGTTATTGTACTATAGTTCTTCCGTTAGTTTAACCGGCGGAAGTTTCAAGTTCCTCTGGTGAAGGTGGCTCGAAAATTTGTATCCATTCTTTAAGTTTAGCTTTGGGTATGAAAAAAGTTCCCTCTGGGTTCATCACATTTCTAGCTTCTAGACGTTCAAACAACACTTCTTCAGGCACATCAACAAAATGAATTTTAAAGTCAGCCCCAAGGTTATTAGCTCGAGTACGAAACTCGTCTCGTTGACTTCGAACCCAACACCCAAAATCCAGAATAACATCAACACCAAGAATTAATACTCTAGATGCCACTTCCCACATTAGGGATTCCACAGAATCATGTCTAGAGTCATGCTTTGTTTCGTCAGATTCCGTCATGTTATCCCCGAAATCTTGCCCAAATAGACGGATATGCCATTCATCGGGAGTAAGGCGAAGTGCAGAGTATTTCGTTTCGAGTTGACGAGCCAAAGTAGTCTTACCGCTACAAGGGAGACCAACCATTAGATGAAGGGACGCCAAGAGATTCCATCTCCTTTTTTTAAACATATATACAAAATTTTTTTGAATTAAACTACTCGTTACTTGAGTGACGTGTACCGAAACTAAACGAAGAAATATTGGTTTCCATAACTATAAGTTCCGTTCATGTTGTACCAACCTCTTTTGAGAAAGGTCTTTTCGTTATTTTTCACCAACTTATTCTTGCAGTCAGGACAGATCTTTTTAAAGAACAGCAATCGAAGAAGTTCTTTCGGTTTCAACTCAAACTCATAAGATGGCATCCCCTGATCCCCCAAAAACTGAACTTGATACCTCATTTTACCACATATTGCAACTAACCTGCCCGTTACAATGGACAACGGCAGCCGTTCCTGCTCCGGCTGCCGTCATGTCGCGATTGAACTATCGTTCCTGTTTGTGTAATTCGAAATCAATCCACTTTGTTTTTTGACTTTATATCTGGGGCATTTATTAATGGCTTTTGAAGTGCGTCCACAATGGCTGCGATGATACTTGTTGCTAAAATGCCCATTAGACATAATGACGTAGGACCCGCCGCATCATCACTATCTGTAACTTGAGCAAGCACCCTTAAGCTTACTATTCCTAACAAAATGAGAAAGATGACTGTAAAAGCACATTTCTTTATAATCGTCAAAGATTTAAGGGATAATTCAGAGAAAGCATTGTTCTTTTCGATGTAGGTTAAGAGTTTATATGCTTGATACAACGCAACAGAAAACGCAATACAAAATCCGTATGCACATATTAAAAAGGGGATCAGGAAGTAAGCCGTATCTGGATGTACCCTTGCATCTCTAACGGCTATCACAGGCAACCAGATACACAAAGCAAGCACTGCAATTCCAGCCAGAAAAATAATTACCTTTAAGAACGTGGTTGAGCCTCGTTTAACATTCATTTAAAACACCTCACTTATTTAATGACAACATGATTTTAACATACAATATATCGTTTTACAATAAATTTATACTGTTATTTATTATATTATTATTGTTTTTGAAATATCCTTTTGATTTTGACAAAAATAAAAAGCATTTCTCATTACAAAGAAATGCTCTTACTTTAAAATATTAAATTTACAACGAAATAAAATTTCAATCATGTAACAATTACTTAACTCTCGTTTCCCATTTGTTTAGTCTATTCTCCTTCACTAACCATTCAGTTAATCATTTTGATGTAGCTCTTCGAGAAAGCACCTATATTGAATGGCTTTATCCCTAAAAATCTACCCCGCGATAAAACTCGTTATAATAGAAAATTGGACTTGCACCAAATTGAAAAACGATTTGGAAGCCTGTCTTCGTAATTTGAACGGCGCGAAATGCTTCCGAGTTCAATTTCCTGCACCACCAAAGGAGAAAATGTCCTTATCGTTAAGGCTTATGCCAATTTTATCTAACAGGCGTTGGGATATGTTGCCTTCTCGTAAGGCTGCGGTCCAGGCTTCCGCATATTTTCGATTATGCGCAATTCGAGTATACAAGGGGATCATTCGTGCAGCGGCTCGACGTAAAATGGCAATTGTTATATAACGATTCGTTACAGGTCTTTGATCCTTTTTCATCGGTCAGAACCTCCCTGTAGAAAACCTAATGCGGCATTTAAGCTTGCAAAAAAGACGAGTTTTTACAACTACTCGCCTTAATAGAACTCTGATATGGAAGTGATCGCTTACGCCGAAACCCCTGCCACACCTCTACCGAATTTCCTTTTCATTAACTCAAATCTACCTTGTCATGGGCATGGAAAACGGAAAATATCAATTATGATACCAATTGGAATACGAATCGTTATAAATATTCGGTCTATCCCGCTAAAAATCCGTAATCGAATTGTGTTTGGCCCAACACTTAATAAACAGCCAGTAAATGTATTAAATAGTGTTCGAACAACAACAACTCTACCAATCAGACCAGGGGAAATATTTCTTATCCTTTTTTGTGTTTTCAAAGGCACTCTTCGAGTTGTAGTTAAATGGAACTCTCTAGACATTTATCCCTCTCCTTTTTTACTAGTTGAATCGTCTCCTTTATTACCAAAAAGCTAATCGCATTTTCCCAGCACATTATGTTTTTTATCGACTTACAACAGCAGTCTATGGGGAAACACCTTGGTTGCACACGGCATTTGCCTAGACTCAGGTACTGTAACGTAAACTTTCATTAATGACTTGGCTACATTGATAATTTTCGAATAACAAAACCCTTAACCAACTTGATGCATTTTATTTTTCCAAGTCGATCTTCCCTCTGGGTGTACAGGGCAAGTTATTTTTTCGACACATGAGACAACTAAACTTAATATCCTACATTAGCCCGTTATTAAAGGAGAGTTTTGATGGAAAGAAAATTAATTTTTGATTACATTATTGTGGGTACAGGACCCGCAGGAGCAGTAATCGCGAAAACCCTATCCGACGATAAAAGAACATCCGTCCTTGTTTTAGAAGCGGGCGGAAACAACGATAAAGACAAACCGATTAGCGACTCGACGATGGCTTCTGAGCTGGAAGAACAGTTCTTCCCTCAGTATTTCTGGCAAGGAGAAGGTGTCCCGCAAGCGGGGCTGGACGATCGAATGTTTGAATGGACAACAGGACGTCTCTTGGGCGGCGGTTCATCAATTAACGGAGAACAGTACGTGCGCCCAACAGGCAAGGTATTGAAAGAATGGGAAAGGCTGCTCGGGCCTCTCTGGTCTCCTAATCGAGCGGTTCTGCGATTCAAAAGACTTGAAAAATATAATGGGAATACAAATAATGCCTCTGCACGCGGGTATCGTGGGCGCATTGACATTCGTCAGGCTCCTCTAAATCCGACATCCATGGCAAAAAAATTAGTTAATGCAATCGAGCGAGCTACCGGCTTCCCTGAAATTCTCGATTATAATAATCCGAAAACCACAATTGGCCCCTTTACTCGATGGCAATTATATCAAAAACCGAATGGCAGAAGGGAAAGTTCCTCCACTGCATTTTTGTCTTCGGATGTCTTAGCGTTGAATGGTCGGGGAGTAAATGGTCGTAAATTAAGATTATTTTCTGATTCGACCGCTTTACGGGTGATTTTTTCTAATAAGCGCGCCCGCGGAGTGGAATTTCTAAAAAATGGTAAGCGCATAATCGCACACGCAAGGAAAAAGGTCATTATTACAGCAGGTATTAACAGCGCTCAACTCTTAATGCTATCCGGTATAGGATCTGCAAAAATACTTAAAGAAGCTGGTATTCGCTGCATCTTTCATAATCCAAACGTGGGGAAAAGCTTAAGAAACCACACACTTAACTTTGCAGTATTTCAATCAAATCCTAGCGACAGACCTTTACCTTCAAATGATCCAAATGCCCTTTATACTGGCGGGGCTTTCCTGCCTGACCCTTTAAAAATAGATGGAAAGCGTCGAGCGGTTCAAATTTTGGGTATTGGTTCTGAGGGTGATACGTTAACGTTAGGTTTGATTTACCTGCGTCCGAAGAGTCGCGGTTCCATTAAAATCCAAAACAAAGACCCACTTAAAATTGTGCTCGCAGATGAAGGATTTCTCGATAATCCGAGTGATTTGGAAGCCGTAAAAAACATTTATAAGATCTATGTAAAGAATATAGCTGCTGAGCTAGTCTCCATTGATCCAACATACCGCCTCATTTCACCAACTCCTGAAACGATAGAAGATGATACCGAACTTGAGCAATTTATTAAAGAAAATTTTGACCACAATCATCACCAACAAAGCTCGCTTCGTATGGCTCCTTTAAAAAATGGAGGGGTCGTTGATCGGCGTGGAAACGTTCACGGGGTAAAAGATTTAATTGTTGCAGACGCTTCAATCATCCCATTTACTGTGGATGGAAATACTTCGGCGGCAGCATATCTAATCGGATATACGATCGCTAAACAAGTCATATGGTTAGATAAAAGGAAACAACGGAGGAAGATTCGAGAGAGATTCGAAAATAGCGAAGAGTAACTGAAATCTCTTACGTTCAGTTTTCATAAAGGCACTCTACGTTCAGAGTGCTTTTTTAGTGTTTTTTCTGGTCTATGGAATTCGTACATTTTTGAAACAATAGTGATTGGTCCAATTCTCTCTTCTACTTTGATCATACGTTATGGAGAACACGATTAAAGGAGGATTTATATGGCACAACAAGTGAAAGTAAGTCCGCAATTTAGAAGACTTTGTATGCAATTTGGCAAAATTTTAGGAGGCGAATCGGAAATTGATGCAGGTCCGGTTTGTTTTGTGACGCGAATGACGAATTTAAAAGAAACGATCTTAGGAAGAAGAACGCGCTCCCCTCTGGTTCAAATGCAAATGTTCTCATTTGAATCGCTAGATAGTTCGGGTCGTGCGCTATGCTTGGGTGAGACTGCCGTTCATCAAGATCAGGTTAATCGTTTAATAACGAACCTCCGTAAACGCGGGATAAAAGTGACTGCGATTCATAATCACTGGCTAAAAGAAAATCCTCGATTAATGTATATGCACTGGGAAGCTATCATGAATCCTGTCGTATTTGCGAAAAGAACCAAAGAGTCCATTGCATTCTTGGGTTAATTGCCGTTGAGTTTGTTCGTATCTTATTATGAAAGGATGATTTCATATGGCGGAGCAAGTAAATGTAAGTCCTGCCTTTAGACGACTATGTAATCAATTTTCAACCATTTTAGGTGCAACCGAGCATGAAATTACAAAAGGTCCGGTTTGTTTTGTTACTAGAAATAGGAGAGTAAACGCAGCTATTTTAGGAAGACGCACAACATCTCCTTTAGTCCGTTATCAACTGTTTTCGTTTGAATCATTGGACAAGTCGGGGCGCGCACTCTGTTTGGGGGAAACGGCTCTTTTCCAAAACCAAGTAAATCGCTTGCTCTCAAATCTTCGCAATAACGGGATTAAAGTAACAGCAGTCCATAATCACTGGCTGTTCGAGAACCCGCGTCTTATGTATATTCACTGGGAGTCGATTGATAATCCTATTGAATTTGCAAAAAAAGTAAAACGTTCTATCGCTTTTTTGGGTTAGTGTAATCTGCTTGAAAGGAACAGGGAGCTGCTGCTGCAAGCTGCTCCCTGTTTGTTAATTTGCTATCGTTCTCCTGTAAAAGCAATTCATCGAAGATCAATTGGGGTATTCTCGTCATAAAGTACCAGCATATCCCAATACCCTTCCCTTAATAGTGGAGACAGGCAAAGTACCAAAGATTTGACTGTCAATACTTCTCCACCACGTATCACCCATAACAAAGACATGTCCCTCAGGCACTTTAACATTAGCCATCTCCATGTTAAAGTATTCTTTCATTGTTTTCTGGCATGATTCATCACATTGAGCTGAACCTGGCTTATTGACCGTTTTAAAGTACTCTTCTTCTTCGAGTCCCCAACTGAGAGCTTTACCATAGAAGGTATCTAACTTTTTATTGTTAATATAAACTTGACCTTTTTTTATTTCAATATTTTCGCCTGGAAGAGCTATAACCCTTGCAATATTATACTCGGGCGGGTTTAGCCTTGGATATTTGTTCTTATCAATTGTAGGTGTTTTATAGTAAATTACATCGCCGCGATTAATATCATTTATATTAAAATAATTCGGGTCGACAGCTATCTTCCCTTTGTCTTTGGAGATATATTCTAAGTTGCGACGCGCCATTCCATCATTTTGATTTTCAACAGTGATAAGGTCCTGTTTCATTACTACTGTCTTAGGCGACTCTTGAGTGATTACGTCAGTAATACTTTGCTCTTCGCAGCCTAGAATGAATAGAAAAAAGAAAATAATCAAAAATGATTTCATCACAGGAATCCCCCCTAATTTGATATTACTCATTTAAATGGAGAATTCACTAATAAATTCCAACAATTTCCTGAACTTCCGCAAATGATAACGTGTGGCATTAATCTGCCGGTAGGCAACCGCACCTATTGGGCGGACCCTTCCATTTCCATTTGTTCCTCATCGTTCGGCCTATAATAATACCAAAACAACGCCACTGCAGCCATGCAGATGAAGGAGCTAACTGCAAACCCTGAACGGATGCCGAACCAGCCGGCGTACAGTCCGCCTAACAGTGAACCCATTGTACGACTGATGGCGTTCATCGTCAATGAATTCATCATTTGGCCGCTTGCCTTCAGCTCTATGGGCACATGTGTGTTCACGTACTCGGCGAGACATAAGTAAAACAACATGAACGTCCCACCGTGCAATACCCACGTCGCCAAATAGACGGCCGGGCTTAGGGAGCCGCTGAACAGCAACCACCGTACGGCAAGGATAATCCCGGAGCAGAGCAAAATCTTAAAGATCCCGAACCTTCGGTAAAGTGGTTGAAAAAACAGCATGAACGGGAACTGGCTGACTGAACCTATACTTACCCCAAGGCCGATCAACGCCGTACTCAATCCCTGCTCCTTACTGTATACGGCTTGGAACGTCGTAAAAAAGCCCATCGTACAGTTTACCACCAACGTGTACAAGTAGATCAGTACAAGCTTTCTACTGGTGAATAGCTGTTTCAGTTCCACCTTCGCCTTGCGCTGATGGCCTTCCACTTTAGGGATGCCCCAAGCTAGCAGGAAGGCGACGAACACGAGTCCAGAGAACAAGGGGAACATATAATGCAGGTTACGGTCCAGCAGCCAACCGGCAATAACCGCCATCAAGGCATAACCGACGGATCCTGCTGTGCGGATGCGTGAAAAGTTAAATCCCGACTTGCGGGAAATCTCCAGCGTAATCGTGTCTCCGAGCGGGTTGATTACGCATTGGACGGCGCCGAACACAACTGTGCACACAAATAGCAACCAGAATTGATTGCCTACCGCCGGCAGCGTCCAGACGAGGATAGAGGTCAGCAGCAAGGCCAGAAGGAGCAGATGGTTTTTCGATGCCGCTCTGTCGGCAGCCAATCCCCAGCGTGGCTGAGCGATCATCGCGGTAATCGCTCCCGCGGTCGAGAGCAGACCAATCTGGAAATGATCAAGACGGATGTCGTTGTAATAGAGCGGAATATAGTTACTAAAGGCGCCTAGCGCCATAAATACCAGCGAGTAATACACGGACATGTACACGTAAGTTGATTTTCTGGCCATCGGATTTTTCGCCTTCCTCATGTTTTAGTCGGAAATGCCGTTACACGAAATTTGCCGCTCTTTTATAGTAACATCTTACATATTCAAACGCGTGCCACGCAGCTGCTTCATAAATCATTTTATTCGGTAATTCTTCCTCCTGAAACACTAGATTCATATGCTTGTCTAGTGTGTCATTAATTCCGTCAACCATTTCTCGAATCGAGTCTATGTAGGGGAAATAGTCATTTAAATACTCTTGCGCTTTTTCACTACCTTCATGAATAACTAACTTCGCCTCGTCTTCTGTTATCTGATAGCATTCTTTCAGAATATCTTTGATGCCATCCAATAATTCGGTGTATTCGTCCTCTTTTAGAGTCGCTAAAACGAAAGTCATTCTACGCCCACCTCCGAAGGTCTGTGATTCTTATTCTCTGCTAGCAGCATTGTCACCAATAATTACTACATCGTATAATTAGATCATATCGACATTATTATCATAGCTTATTTTTTGGTCAAAAAAGTTATATTCTTAAGTCACAAAATATCACTCAATTGATAATTTTGAAAAGATGGTTGGATGGTGAGCATCGTTGAAACACACGAATCAAATAGATGAACGTGCACAAGTATTTCATGTTCTAAACAACCGGGCGATACGACTTAAATATAGGGCTGTGTCCTTAGAGTGTCCCCCTATTACTTACCATTATCATAAAGGGATCGAGGTCTTATTTATCCATCAAGGAAAAGGAACCCTGACCCTCAACCGCAAGATTTACAAATTAGAGGCTGGATGTGTCGTCATTTTACAACCTTTCCAGCTTCACCGTATTCAATTTGATGCCAATCCTCAAAATCCATATGTACGAACGGTTTTAACCTTTGAGCCCTCCATCGTTGCACCTCATCTAAAAAACTTTTCTGTGCTGTCTCGTTTTTTTGAGCAGATATGGAAGGAACAAATGTCCAATCAGGTGTTCCGTGAGGAGCGCGACTCGACTTATATGTTAGGCGTTCTTGAACGATTCTATGACTTGGTTTCGGGGTGGAAAGAAAAGGATGAGGATCACGAGACTGCGTCCATGTTGATTCTCAACATTTTAGACTATCTTACCTCACTACATATTGGAGGATTTGGAGGGGTCGCACGCCCGGATAGCCATGCTGAAAAAATAATGAATTGGGTCGAAGAGCATTATACGGAACCTTTTGACTTGATTGAATTAGCAAAGGAACTCCATCTTTCCAAGAATCATGTCTCTCGATTATTTCGAGCCGAAACAGGGGGAAGCATCACCGAATATGTGATCGCGCGAAGAATAAGACAAGCTTGCTGGTTGTTAAAAACAGAATCAAAATCTATAGAACAGATCGGTTCTTTGGTTGGAATACCTAATTTCCCTTACTTTTGTCGGATTTTTAAAAAGATAACGGGCTTTACTCCCATTCAGTATCGTAAAAGCCAGTTAAATTAATTAGACAAGAGATCTCTGTGTTTATGGTGAATCCCTGGATGTTAGCTTAATTGCTTAATCAGGCTTACTCGGATTACTTCATCCCAAATTGGCCCACGTCGAACCTCTTGATACCCGATTTTTTTATTTAATTCGATGACATGATTATTTGTTTCTTCTGTATGTGTATAAATTAAATTAACTTTATGACTTTCAGCTTCTTCCTCCAACTTGAGTTTTAGCTTAGTCGCTAATCCTAATCTTCGGTAACTTGGATGAACTTTCCTGTATAAAGTTAACAAGCATTTCATAAGGCACTTTAGACAAATCAGATAGTTCTTGCCAAAAAAACGGCGAAAAGTTAGTAGCTAGGACCCCTGCAATGTCGAGGACTAATTCGCTTTTATTAGCCATATCTGCCTCCACCCTCGCTTAACAATATGAGGATAGTATTCGTTCCCTTCATTTAAAAATACCTTCATTAGTTTTGTTCTATTCTAATAACTTGAGTTCTACCTATTACATCCCTGATTCTCTTTACTCTCAAATAGTTTATTTACAATTGATTCATTCGGATGTATGAAAGATTCCCAACTAATATTAAACTACCTTCCCGTGGTTTTCGCACAGTCGTTACCGCCGGGCAAACCTCCTATATTTACACCTGATTATCATTTCCGAAGCGCCGCTATTCTTAACCTGTATTAAAATTAAGCCGTGATTTTCGCGGCCCTTACTGAGATAATCTTCTTGTCACCGACATTATTTCAATTCCGGAGGAACAATGATTAACTTAACCCATTGAAACTTTAATGTATTTTTACATCCTTCACTTTTTTTCTACCGGTATTAAGTAGAGAGTTCCTTCTTCTTTATAATAATCCAGACCTGATGTATCAAATCTAATGAGTTTTTTAGCTGTCTCTGAATCTTTAGTTTCGCCTAAATTAATTCCCAAAAAATCTATCTTAGTATCTACATCAACTTCAAATCTTTCAGGATAATTATTAGAGTTCTTTGCTTTCCATGAAATATATAAGTCCTCACTTTTCAAATAAAAACTTATTTGATTTTCATCTAGAAATTGATGTTCAAAAGCATAAAGGCAACATAAACTTTCCCCAGGAAACATGTTATCGTTACTTAAACTAGAGCCCTTTTCAATATTTATTTCTTTGTTTGTTATTTCTTCAATACAACTAATTCCCCACTCATATCTTTCAAGATATATTCTTGGCGATGTATTAATACCGTCAAATTCAGCACTGTCGCAATCTATATTTATGTACCATTCTATAAATCCATCGTGATTCATAACTCCAGATAACGTTGCATCTAGAACTTCAATTGTTTTTGAATTTATTAAGAACATTTTGTTTCTCCTTTCATTCAGGTTTCAGCATAGAAGTTATAGAGATGAAATATTATCTTACTCTTTAAACTTCTTCATTGTACATAAAATACTTCTTGTTATACACGTTCATCCACTCCCTTTTGTTTAATACTAACAAAAATACCATCCTCTTGTTCAACTAAACTGCTGCCCGTTAGATAAACAGACAAAGGCAGCCGATCGTGTATGCCGGCTGCCGTCATGTCGTGATTGAACTATAGTTCCTCGTTAGAGTTCAATATTTTGTTACTTTTGAATGAAATTTGATCAGCTGAAATAATAAAGTCAATTAAACCCATATTGTTGTTTTGTAGCAAAACATGAAACTCATATCTGTCATTGACTTTATATACTTCCTCATACAGCCACCATGAATCTTCCAATGAACCTTCTTGCTTTATTATATTAAAATTTTTAAAGGTGACTTGATCGATATTTGTAAAACCACCTGAGTTATCAAGGAGTAATATTAAGGACATATCTTCCTGTACTGAGTTTGTAATCGTACAATCATGAAATCTAAATTTGTCAACAATTGCTTTATCAAGTGTGTTGGAGACTTCCCCCATATATCTTCTAAAATCTTCAATTGTTGTGTTTACTGACTTTTCATTATCCTCACAATATTGAGTTACTGCGTTTATTACTGTTCGGGTTGCTTTATTTAAAGTAAAAACCCTTATATCAGCTATCTGTTTTAAAATTGTTTCTGGTAATTTCCTTTTTAAATACTCTTGATTATAGATGAAACCGTCATGAAATTGTTCGATTTTCCTATCTCTATTAAAGGGCTCATATTCATTATTATTATTTCTATTTACGGTTTCGTTATTTTTCATTATGGAAGCAACTTCTTCTTGTAAATTAAGCCAACTATTTAACTCTGTGTTATAAAGTTGTTGAAAATATTCTTCTGAAAATGTTTCAGCGTGCTTTTCTTCCTCTAAACTTAGATGAAAACTTGTTTTTTGACACAGTTCATACCATTCTTTAGTAAAATGTTTCATTTTATTACTCTCGCCTCTCCCTAAAGAAATAAAGTGATTTCAATGAGACAGGGAGGAGCACCACGGCAGTCTGCTCCCTGTTATGGTTGAACTACCCCCTGCCTTCTCCTAGTTCCAAAGTCTCTCTAATTCGATTAATTTCTGTTCTTCAAATTCTAATTTATATATGTCCGGAATAGATGTTGATTCCCAAAATTCAAAATCATATCGGTTATCAAAGTAATTCAGTATTAAAGTCATAATATCTCCATGCGTTCCAATTACAATTTTCTTTCCCATATTTTCTTTTAAAATGTTTTCTATTACATTCACTGCTCTTCTTTGAGCATAAATGGTTGATTCACCCTTAGAAAATGAAAAATTAATATCTTTATACAGTTTCAGCTTGGCTTCCATAAAACTCATATTTTCTATCTGACCAATTTCTCTTTCTCTGAGCTCTTCATATAATATTATTTTGTTAGTTCCGGCTGCGCCATTAATAGTTTGAATCGCTCTTTCATACGGACTCGATATAAAAACATCAAATTCTTCATCTTTCAATATTTCATTGATTTTAAGTACATCTAATTTACCTTTGTCAGACAACCCTCTTGACCTCTCCATACCTTCAAAATATGGTGATTCGGCATGTCTGACAAAATAAATAAAGGTTCTCATTTATTCCACTTCTTCCTATATTATATTGCAATAGTTACAGCTAACGTCTCCCGTTACTAGAGCAGTTCATAATCCATACATTCATCCAATCGTGTGCCGGCTACCGTCATGTCGTGATTGAGCTATTGTTCTTCCGTTAGTTGAAGGCTTTATATATCGTAATAACCCTTCTCAAATACAATTACTCCTTCAACTTGGGCTTCATGGTATGGCACATAAATTCCTACTCCGAATTTATAAGAGGTAAATCCATTAGCGTCTATTGCTAGCTTTTCATCTAGTTGACTGAACATATCTTTCACATTTTCAAACGGCAAACCTAATAAGTCTTTTCCCATAAATTTCACTTCCGCAGGCTCAAAAAACTCGACAGCCTCAAGCAATCCATCTTGTTTATAATAAGCATGACACCATTCAAAAGCATCTGTTTCCATTTGACTAGATTCTGTTTTTAAAAATTTTTGAGCAATACTATTTAATGCAGAGCTTACCTGTCCACTTGTCATACCAAAATGAAGTGAACCTGCTCCGACATAAGCTTCAATTTCAAAGACCATCTACCAACACCTACTTCCCATAAAATTGCTTTCATCCACCTATTAGTTAAATTTACCCGCAAATTGATTAAGCTCTAGTTCTCCCGTTCGTATAATGATTTCACTTTTTCTAAGAACTCCTTAACCGCTTTGGGGGACTTTATTATGATAATTTCTTTTTCTTGAGAAAGTGCACGAAGTTTCTCTAAAATCTTAGGTTTCTGTTTTTCAGGATATTCCCAGACCCACTTCAAAAACTGGAGATCAATTCTTTCTTCACAACCTTCTCCCATGTCAATCCTATTTTTCTTATGGTACTGTATTCTTCTCTTCAACACACGATACAGACATAACCATTTAGACAGGTCGAAAAAAATAATCGTATCCGCAGATCGCAATCTAATATCAATTGTACCTCCGTAATTACCGTCTATAATCCATTTATCAAGACTTATAAGTTCCTCTTGCACCCTTATTTGTTCTTCTTTGGGCGTGCTTACCCACCCTGGTTTCCAGAATATTGCGTCTAAGTGATAAACTCTAATTGCCAAAATGTCGCCTAACTCACGAGCTAATGATGACTTTCCCGAACCGCCTGAACCTATAAGTATTATTTTTCTCATAAAGTCCTCCGTGGTTTTTCAAAAAAAAAAACAGTTAACTAAGTGCCCGTAAATGTATTTATTATTTAACGCATTGGAGGCTGCGATCTTGTCAGCAGCCTCTCTTCGGTATGGTTAAGTAATTTTCTTAGTCAGAATGATTTCCAATGGCTCATCTTCAAGTAACAGACAGCCTGAATCCCGATAACCTAACTTTCTGTAGAAGTGCTGTGCCTCTTCATTAGCCAAAGTAGAGGTCATGACCAACTTTAAGCCCTTATGTCTCATTTCTTCTTCCCAAAAAAAAACGATTTGCTTACCTAACCCTTGACCCCGATATTGTTCTTCGACCCATATCATGTTCATGAATGGTGTGTTGTCCCAAAAATATCCGTACCTCATCCATCCGATATAATTTTCATCCTCGTCCCGCAGAATATATATTTCATTTCCCTTAATTTTTTGTAGTATTAAGCCCTGTAATATGTGATGGTCGCGTTGTTGTATATATCCATAGTCAGAATTATTTGCAACAGCAATTCTCATCTCTTTCCCCCTACCTATATATCCTATTCCATATTTTAACACAACTTATTGAAGATAACTGCCCGTTAACGCAGCGAAGCTGCCGATCGTACCGGCAGCTTCGTCATTATATGGATCAATATGTATCACTAGGAAGTAAGAATCGTGATATTGGAAATCTTCCGAATGACTCAGCACTTTTGGAATGCCTACCATCGCAAAATACAAGTGTCTGACCTCCGGTGGTGCCACTATGCCACTGTATAGAGTGTCCCGTAAAAGTATTCGTATGTCTATCCCGACGATGATATTACTTCAAATTAGTTTTATTCTGGTATTGAGTGAAAATAATTAGCGATAACTGCCCGTTACTTCAACAGACAAAACGTTCCGGTACCGAAAATGACGATGTTCAACTGCTGCAGAAGCTTCTGTTGTGAAGGTAGCCATTGTCTTTCGAACTGGTTCTGCTGAAAAGAAAACTGATGCCGTCTCGGATTTCTGGTAAAGATAAAAAGCGCCACCGGAATTCTCCGATGACGCTTTTAACTGTTTGGTAAACCCCTTGTTTATTTCTTGTCCATCTCGGTCATAATTTTTTCATAACTGATATAGTGGCCGTAAAGTTCTTCTAACGCAATTCCAACATGTTTGTGAGACTTTTGGCCTTTCAAATCAGATTTAGCACCATCACGCAAAGATCTTGCTCTCATGGAAGAAGCTACAACTAGCGAATACTTGCTATCTACGATATCAAGTAGTTTATCAATTGAAGGATATAACATTCAATTTACCTCAGTTCCATTGTTGCGATTTTTGGTATTCGACGTTTTAATGTGTACACTTCGGCCACTAAGCCAGGGATCTTCCAACATATGCAAGAGCCTAGTGATAAAATGCAAGTACCACCAATAAATCACGAAATTTTCATTTTCATACCGGGCTACTTTTTGGGCATAGCTTTATTTTATTATGCCCTCTTTATCAGCTAATTATCCACTGTAAGCATTGAAAGTAACGAATGACGAATGTTCTTTAATGTTGGGTGACAAATAAGTTTTGAAGTATTTCTCACAAACCATTGCCTACAGTCTCATTGAACTAACGTTCCTCGTTATTTCAATGCCAATCCCATTCCGAGTAATGATGATTATTAGGCCCTGTTAGAGCCTCGCGAACGTGATGTAATCGACTTGGACAGGCTCTGCCGATTCGATCCGAAGAGCCCGGTTGATCTGTCCCCGGTGATATTGCCCATGTAAGAGGACCTGCAACAGGATGTCCCGGACGGACGTTTGGAACGGAACCCCGCTCTGGTTCGCATAGTCGATCATCTCGTCCAACTCGGATTCCTCGAGCCCTTCGATATAGACGCGATATTGCTCGGCGTTTTCTTCGAACATCGTCCGGATCGCCGTCAGGTCTTCCGCTTCCTCCCACAACGAATATTGCGCGCTGCCCTTGCCCTGCAATCGGGACAGCCAGACTCGTTCCGCGACAGCGACGTGCCGAACCAGCTTCAGAAGGTCCTTATTCTTCGTCTCACTCTCCTCGAGCGCGTCCAAGATGCGTCCGTCCGCCCAGTACAGGTGGTCCATCATGTACTTGATCGTCTTCATTTCGGTTTCCCCCTCTTCGTCTCATCGATTACTTGAACCTACTGTTATCCGTTAGTTTATTCATTTGAATGAACTAAAACAACCTTTATTGGGTGAATTCCTTGTTGCTGTAACACTCTACATGAGGGGAAACCTCTATTCTTAGTTATTGTTGTTATAGCAACACATTATCATATTGAGGAACATCGAGGAAGATGGACTTCATTATAGGAATGCTGCCCTTTAGCCATACATGCAGCGCAAGCGCCGCACCACAGATGATGAAAATGGGATGAGGAATCCGTCAATACTGGTACCATGGCTGGGAGAGGAAGGTCGATAAGCTATGGTGCCTTAGAGCCCAACCTTTAGTCTGACTCCAACGATCACGGTGCATCACAGATTGTCGCTCCTTTTTGGAAGCACTCATGGGAGATTAATCCTACTCTGGTTGTTGCACCAGCCTCTTATCCGAATTAGCCGTAGAGAGGATGTTTTTTAAGTGGAAGTCGTCATTGAACGTGCATGCGGTATGGATATTCACAAGGATAACATTACAGCATGTATTCTAACGTCTAAAGGAAAGGAGATTCAAACGTTTTCTACGAAAACGCTGCATCTATTACAACTTATCGACTGGATTAAACAACATGAATGTTCTCACGTTGCAATGGAAAGCACAGGGGTTTTTTGGAAGCCAATTGTTAACCTACTCGAAGCTGAGGGAATTGAATTTTTAGTAGTGAATGCCCAGCATATGAAGGCGTTACCTGGACGTAAAACAGATGTCAAGGATTCGGAATGGATCGCCAAACTTCTCCGTCATGGACTTCTTAAAGCAAGCTTCATTCCAAATCGAAATCAACGTGAACTTCGAGAGCTTGTTAGGTATCGCCGAAGCATCATTGAAGAGAGATCCAGACAGCACAATCGCATTCAAAAGGTATTAGAGGGAGCGAATATTAAGCTTGGCTCTGTCGTTTCGGATATTATGGGTGTCTCCTCTCGCGATATGTTGCGTGCTATTGCAGAGGGCGAAGATGATCCCGAAAAACTAGCGAACTTTGCTAGGCGCACCTTGAAACAAAAAAAGAACGAACTCGAACTAGCTCTTCAAGGCTATGTAAACCCTCACCAGCGTTTGATGATCAAAACCATTTTAACTCACATTGATTTTTTAAATGAACAAGTTGAAGTGCTCGATCAGGAAGTTGCTGCGCGGATAGCATCTTTTCAAGAAGATGTTGAACGTTTAGATTCAATCCCAGGTATAGCTATTCGAATGGCAGAACAAATCCTGGCGGAAATCGGAACGGATATTAAGAAACAGTTTCCTAGTGCGGCACATTTATGCTCTTGGGCTGGATTGGTACCTGGACATAATGAAAGTGCAGGAAAAAAGAAATCTGCCAAAACCACAAACGGAAACAAATATCTTAAATCTGCTTTAATAGAAGCGGCCCATTCCGTTGCTGCATCTAAGAACTTCCTTGGAGCGATGTATAGACGTACGGCTGCACGAAAAGGTAAAAAGCGAGCAGCTGTAAATGTGGCACATGCGATGTTACGGATTGCATTTTATCTCCTAACACGTAAAGAAATGTATGTAGATCTAGGTGAAGACTACTTTGACAAACAGAAGCAACAATCTATTGTAAAGTATGCCGTTCGAAGACTAGAGAACTTAGGTTACTCCGTAACAATTGCAGCTAATACCTAGTTCTATCTCCCCCACCTTCAGACGCTTTCAAAAAATGAATGAACTGCGTCTTATTTAGTGCGGCCTTTCTCTGATACTCCGGATTTAATTTTCATGGGAGAAATGTATGTAGATCTAGGTGAAGACTACTTTGACAAACAGAAGCAACAATCTATTGTAAAGTATGCCGTTCGAAGACTAGAGAACTTAGGTTACTCCGTAACAATTGCAGCTAATACCTAGTTCTATCTCCCCCACCTTCAGACGCTTTCAAAAAATGAATGAACTGCGTCTTATTTAGTGCGGCCTTTTTCTGATACTCCGGATTTAATTTTCATGGGAGCTTAATGACGGCAGCGCTAGTCTAGGGCTACACCTTATTTTTAAGTCTAATACTTTATTTCCCCAAGACTCTAGGACATGAAGATAATGTCTTAGTCTACCTCTGCATTATTGCACCAACGTTGCTACAAATAAATAAAGATAGAGAAGCTTGGAAGTAAATGGTATTATTTTCTTGTACTCGAAGCATCAGACTTAGTCCTCTAAGGAGAAAGCAACCATTTGTCGGGTATTTAATTAGAATGGCGGGTGGATATAATTAAAATTTTCAAGATGATAACAAAAGCTTTATTCTATTGCATACTTTTCCCTATTTATTGGATTCAATTTTTCACACGAGTTTCAATGTGGGGGAATGATTTATTTCATGTCGGTCTCAATAATGCATTAGTCTATTTAAGAATAATGATGGTAGTAACGGCAATCATAACATTACTTTTTTGCTTAATAATAAGATGGATTAGTAAAAAATACCCTTTGATATTTAAGCTATCTATGATTCTGCATGTGCTGTTATTGATTTATACTATCAATTTATTTTCCAAACTTGATGAACCAGTAAGGCTATCTAATAATAGCAGTGTAAATGCTGTTAAACCAAAGTAGATGACCAAAAGCCAGAGGGAAAGCAACCCCAGGCTTTTACTTACTTTTCTACCATAATTGTGTAGAAATTAATATGGCTTGGGTATATGCCTCCTTGTCTCAGTCTGAAACTTTATTTTTCTATGAACACATTAATGAGCGTCAACCTTATTACCGACGGTAACCAGACATTGAAATCAAAGTTTAGTTAGTCGGCGGGTTGTCAGAAGCTATGAAAGTCCATCTCAATTCAGTCGCGAGTATGCACGGTTATTTGGGTGTCCTCCGACTGCCGATATTTTGCGAATGCAAAATAATTAAAACTGTGGACCGAGCTTGTTCGGACTTTTTGGATCCTTGCAGAATACCTCCATCGTGAAAGAGATACGATTCTTATCATCCGACACCTTTTGTAAAAAAATGAAAAAACACCGCCATTTTCAAGGGCGATGTTTATGTTTTGCCGATTATACACTCGGCTGTTTTGTTCCGATAAAACATTTCTCTGTAACTTCAATGAGATTCACGGATCTGGCTTAGGTGCTCCTGTGCATCCATCTCGCGCATCGAAAGCTTGGCCCCTATGGATCGGAAGCTGCCAATAACGTCCTCATAGCCGCGCTCGATGTGCTCAACGCCTGTAATACACGTGCTGCCCTCAGCCGCTAAACCGGCCATCAGCAAACAAGTGCCTGCACGCACATCTGCAGCATGCACCCAACCGCCTTGCAATGGGCGTCCTCCGCTTATAAACGCACTTTCTTGCCGTAATTCTATCTCTGCGCCAAGCCGCCGTAGCTGGGGAACGTGAGCGAACCGCTTTGGATAGACACGGTCTGTAACTATGCTCTTGCCCTTGGCTTGAAGTAAAAGCGCGGTCATGGGTTGCTGTAAATCGGTGGCAAAGCTCGGATACATGCCTGTGCGAATACGCGTTGCTTTCAGCGAATTCGTACCAAAAGCGGTAATTTGGCTCTCGCCACATTCCACATACATCCCTATTTCCTCCATCTTAGCTAGACATGAGCCAAGATGCTCGGGAATGACGTCCATGACAGTAACTTGACCCCCAAGGAGCCCAGCCGCCATCAGAAAAGCTCCGGCAATCAGCCTGTCAGGAATAACCGTGTGCGTTCCCCCGTTCAAATATGAGACGCCTTCAATTCGAATATGTTCCGTTCCCGCCCCGTAGATTCGTGCACCCAATTGATTAAGGAAGCTTGCCGTATCGCACACCTCCGGATCCATAGCTGCGTTGTGTAGTTGTGTTCGCCCTTTTGCCAGCACAGCCGCCAGCATCGCATTAATCGTCGCACCAGAGGTAATTGTGTCGAAATAAATGTCCGCACCCTTTAGCTCGGCAGCCTCGACTTCGTAATAATCTTTGAAGAGATGTACCTGCGCTCCGAGTGCTTTAAATACCTTGATATGTTGATCAATCGGCCTTGAAACGAAATTGTCACCGCCAGGTAATCCGATCGTAACTCTGCCGAATTTGGACAGTAACGCGCCTGCAAAATAATAAGATGCCCGATAGCTTGATGCTTTTCCTGGATCGATCACGGAACTATGAATCCACCGTGGGTCAATAATGACTTGTCCACCATCCTGTCTAAGCTTCATTCCGATATCCCGACCGATATCCGCGATAATACGGACATCGTCTATACGTGGAATGCCCTCTAAAGTTACTATATTGTCCGCCAGACAAGCGGCGGCAAGTAAGGCAAGGGAGCTGTTTTTCGCTCCTGGTATATGTACCGTTCCGTTCAGTGGACCTGAAAACTCAGCCTGTATATACTTCAAGAAGTGTCCCTACTTTCGTTATGACGATTTCAATTCAGTTTCGAGCATGTAGCCACTGCCGCGCACTGCGCTAATCAGAAAGGTAGCTTTTCCGTATTTTTTTCGCACCCGATAGACCAGGGCATTCAGTTCGTCCAGAGTCACATCTGAGAAGCCTTCTGCTCCCGTTGATCTTTCCGGCCATACCGTAGATTTAATTTCCTCAAGCGGAACGAGCCGATTGGCATTTTCATGTAGTACACGAATCAGTAAATATTCTTTTTCGGACATTAGGATTCGCTTGCCTTCCACGACGCATTCTCTTCTCTCCCAATGAATCGTGAGCGGCAGTTCCGGAATTTCCAGATCCCTGGTGATGCTGAGCGGTTCGATTTCTAGGGTCTGCTCGGCAAACATATAAGAAAAGTGGATGACGGTCATCCCTTTAGAGAGCTTAATGATATCAAAATTGTTCAAAGTATACGGGGTATGCGGCGTTAGCAATACGCCGTTGATCTCAGTTCCGTGTCGACTCCCTAAGTCATATAGCACCGCCTTATCTTGCTCTTTGCGGATGACGAAATGCTCCCGGGAAATAAAAGCGTTCGTAAAGGCCAAATCCGGAGTTAACTGATTGGATATCCGGCCGACCAGTGTTTCAACCTCGCTGAGATTCACGCAGGTGCCCGATCGATATGGTTCGCCACGTACGATGTATAAGCATGCAAAGTTTTCCAGTTTTCTTCCCTCCATTTGATGATGCAGCCTTACCCCTTCTTATGCGAAATAACCCCAGTTATCATCGTAACCCAAACTGAGACTGATTAAAACCTCTTGACACTGACGCCTCACTCACTTTTCAGTAACATTGAGAACCGGAATGTATATCACTCCAGATAGTTTAGCGACAACACCTGTTAATGGGGTAAGTCACTAATTCAATTTGGATATTCTCGCTTCCACTCTTCAAGTAATGGTTTGAAATTCTAAGCCATATTTACTTTCCCAATCTGGAGGTTGATGCTTCATATTCCACCACCTCTAATGATTTTTCCTTCATTTTACCATATTGAGGAATTTAGGATCAGATAGTTTCTCATGTTCTATTCAACAGGAAAATGCATAATGAATATCGAATTTCCTTCTATCGAAAATAAGGGTAGGGGAATATCATGAGCGAATTTACTTCAGGCAATTTGGTTCTTAATAAATTTAAACCCTCAGTACAAAAGTATAATCCTATTTTTATGGATGAATTGAATGATAAGTGGAGTTTATTTTTTACTGAAGGGACAGAAGTTAGTGAAGACTGTCCACATGATGTCATGGGAATTACACAAGAAGCGCCCGTACTTTACTTTTATAATTTTGAAGATCATGGCTGGGGATTCAGCATCTTGCAACAAGGTAGCGTGATTGCAACATTTGATTTTTCGTACGAACAAGAAGAAATTGAATTGATGAAATACGTCCAGGAAAAATTCCCAGATCAAGATCATATTGAGCTTCTTTACCTTAATCCCGACTCGCATGTTTTCAAAGAAAACATGCTACTGGAGCTGCAACAGTTGCGTAGCTGTGAAGACCGTGCCAAAACGTTACTCGAGAGGCTCGATGTTGGCACCTTTTCACTCTTCGAGCTTGGCGACGAACAGCTTGAGCAGCTTCGTCACCTTTTCGAGTTGGGGAACCTTTTAAATCCTCATAATCGCTATAAGCTCGTAGATGAGTTTAAAAGCATTCTTGGTATTGAAGCAATGAGCTGGATCCGCGTGGATCGGTTGGAAAGACTGCAGGAATAACACAAAAATAGCAAGGCAGAGATTAATCTGCATTGCTATTTTTTACTGATATTCTTATCATTTTAAGGTGATAACACGATACCCCGCCGTTGCTTTAATGAAACAGTAACAGCAGCCGGCTTCGGCCATCTGTCCTTGTTATCTTAGCTGAGCTGCCGCTGTATTAGAGCGAGAAGTGTACGTTGTTCCTCTTCCGGAACGCTCTCAACTAGGCGTGCTGCCATCAACGGTAGCTCCCACTTCGTCAGCTCTTCCCTGTTGTAACCGGTCAGTTCGAGATATGTGTCTTCGTAACTTTGCAGCAATACGGTTCGAATCTCAGCAAACGTCTGCCTGACTACCTCGGGCAGTTCTGCCGGCAAGACCGCGTGACGAAGTATCAGGATCGTCCTGGCTGCATCGGCTTGTGCTGGTCCACATACTGCGGTCATCCAGTCGATTACGACTGGCCCTTGCTGACTTAAGAGTACATTGCCTGGATGGAAGTCGCCGTGGCAAAGATGTTCCCCTGCGGGAAGATCGGACAGACGACTTTCAACCGCCTCTCGAAAAGGCTCAAAGCCGACATGACGAATAAGGCTAATTGTATCAGCCAGTCGGCTTTTAATGGATTGCAAACGACCGCTAGCTTTGACGCTGTGCAACTTGGCGTGAAGCTGAGCCAACTGACGACCGTATTCTACAGCTTGCTCCGGCTTACCCATCAGAATCTCCAACATAGAAGGCCCCATGATTCTCTCATAAGCAAGTCCAGCAAAACCGTCAATTTCTACGTTACCATAAAATTTCGGAGCACCTACCGCCAACTCCTCAATAATGTTGCTGATCCCTTGCTCCAGTTCCAGCAATTTCGGGTCGCGGAATACTTTAAGAACCTGATCCGCCCCTAGTACATAAATATCCGCAGTGTTGCCTCTGCCAATCCGTTCTCCCAGTCCCATGAGACGCCTCCTATTCCTATACAGAATAATAATCCTATAAATTACTATAATCGAATGAGGTAAAAGATAAAACCGCAATAATGAGCGCCTCGGTCAATCTATGCACCCGAAGCTGATTTCACATACATTCCGCACACACTAAAAAGATCTCCTTGACGGAGACCTTCAGATTTAACAACTCTTTTATCGATATCCGTCCTATCAATTCGGCACAACCCGATAAACGTTTTTCTTCCCTATATTTTGCAAAATGCGGGTTGGCACACATGACATTTTCAACACATCCGTTATCCCATTGGCATTTTTCGTTATGGTTAACATCAAGATTGTTCCACGCAGTCTAGCGGTATGCTGGGGAAGTTCGGTGGATACGAAATTTCCTAGAGAAGACGCCGCTACCCGATTTCTAATGTTTCCGTCGATGTCCTTCGCCTTAAACATTCTTATCGGGTGCAGTACATGGGGATGCGCTCCCAGCACTACATTCACACCATTATTAAACAACAGCTGCATGAGCCGGATTTGGTTGCTGTCGGGAAACGTTCGAAATTCTTTACCGAAATGTAGGCAAGCGATGATAAAATCTGTTCTACTCTTCAAGCTGCGCACGTCAGCTATTATTTTTTTCTGGTTTAGCCGGTTGACTAACGACGGCTCCGGCACTGGGATCCCGTTCGTTCCTTTCGTATAAGCCAATATTCCGATTTTTATTCCCTTTACGTTAACAATCAGTTTCCGGCGAGCTTCGCGGGCGGAACGGTACGTGCCCGTATGTCGCAGACCGTGCCCATCGAGGACGTTTAATGTCCGCCTCAAACCGGATAGTTTCCCGTCCATACAATGGTTATTGGCTGTGCCTACTACATCGAAGCCCAAGTTCCGGAGCGTCGCAGCGAATTCATCCGGGGAGTTGAACAACAGTTTTCCAGGTTCTTCGCGAAAATTGTTACCGGAGAATGTCGTCTCCAGATTGCCTATCGTTAAATCGGATCTCCGCAGATAAGGCTTCACTTTGGAAAAAATAGGGGCGAATCCGCCTTCCCGTGCGGCAGAGGCGATCATCTTCTTTTTCATCAACAAATCCCCGACTGCAGCGATTGTGATTTTCGTCAATCCCCCCACTCCTTTCATATTTACACCTTATGCGATAGAAAAGCGAAATGCTTGTAAGTTGGGCACCCTCTTATATTCATTCGATTGATCTGATATTTTCCTCTATATTCAGAAACATGTAAACGTCTATGAGATCCTGTCTTTCAACTTTAAAACCAAATCGTTCATAAAGACGTTGAGCAGAGCTTCCTTGCAAGACATTTAATGTGACACGTTTTCCTTTTATTTCATTTTGTTCAAGCAATATTTTTAATACATGACTACCGATCCCTTTACCTTGGTAATTAGGATAAATATAAAAATGTTCCAATAAATAACCATCTAACGCCGGTTTAAGAGCTACACAGCCAACAAAAGAAGAATCTGACTCAATAATCCAAGTGTAAGCTGCTTCAAATGAATTACGAAAGCGTTGACGAACCTTCTCTTCATCATACCTTCCTAACCTAGTTAAATCATTTCGTAGTACAATTGCCCGTAAATTAGCAATGGTCTCAACATCGGAATTTTGGGATTGGCGAAGAGTAATCTGTTTCATCTATGTAACAGCTCCTTTAATCTGGTATTGAACTATCGTTCTCCTTCATGCTAATTTCCATATTTATCAGTTCTTACAGGAATCCCGTTTTCTTTAGGATGGTTGTTCCCAACCACTCCCATTTCCTGTATCAATAACACCAACTCTATTAGGTGCTTCTATTTCCTTCCTGGTATTAGAATATGCTAGATACCCTAAAATCACCCCACACTAATGAAAATATTATTGGGCACTGCACCAAATAGCTTCCAAAAAATATCTTAATTAGCATAATAATACCATGTATTGTATGATAGAAAAAAGTCCCGATCAAATGCATCGGGACTCACTTTCATTTAATATTAACAACTACTTCTCCACATTAGCATAAATGTTAGAAATCAAAGCTGCGGCTTGAGCCCAGTTGGTAGATTCTTTAGGATGGATCGCGTTATTATAACCAGATACAAGCTTCAGCTCGATCAGTAAAGCCAAGCTAGGAACCGCATACTCCGATACTTTTGCATAATCGCTAAATTGTTTTAGCAGTTCAGCCTTCGTTTCGGCCTTCGGATTGACCGAAGTCTGTTTCGCCACTTGGAGCGCTCGCGCAGTTAATACGATCATGTCTTCTCTTGAGATCGGTTTTTGAGGATCAAATACATTGTTGCCCGAACCATCTATCATGTTCAAACCTCTGGCAATTCTCAAAGAATTATTATAGTAATCAGTTTCGTTTACATCAGCAAAACGTTCACCAATTTTCTTGCTGCCGTCCAGACCTAATGCACGTATCAATGTGTCTACAAAGTCACCGCGTGTAACGAATTGGCCAGGATTTACATTTTTGTCCAAAACCCCTTTGGAAGCCAATTCCTCAAGCTGTTTTTTCGCCCAATCGTAAGAAACAAGATTCTCTTTCTTATAACTCAAACCAAAACCAAACCCGAATTCGTTGTTATATTTATCACGGTAAACGTAATCGGGACCTTCAGCATAACCGGGAACGTCGCTCTTGTTGTTGTCAACCGCTGCTTGGTTAGCGGGCAATGTGAAAGGAAGCTTAGCGGTAGGAGCATAACGACCACGAAGAACATCCACTAATGCTTCAGCTTTCACTCCGAACACACTGACAACACTAGCAGCCTTTTCTTCTATTTCTCCGATTAGCCAAGGACTGCTCATATTGATAGTCAGAATGGTTGGAACCTTGTCTTCTATGGCTTTGATCCTCGCTACATCAACTCCAGTGTCTGCGTTAAGCGCTACGGATAACGGTAGATCTGGTTTATCCGATATACCGCTAGGAACTACGTAGACTAATGCACGTGTTGCTTCGTCAAGATTGTCCGTCAATGTGATCGCAGGATCATACTGCTTGATGGTAGCTTTCAGATCGCTGGTTTGCTTCTCGTTGTTCGATTTGGACACGACTTCAACATAAAGCTTCTGATTTGCGAGTCTGTCATCTGTTAGAGGCAGCATATTGTTGTCGTTACGCAGGAGCACGACCGACTTGCGATGCGCTTCATCGGCTATTTGCTGCGAAACGGGGTCATCTGCAATCGCTTGGGCAGTTTCTGGATTCCTGTAAGGGTTCTCGAACATGCCCAACTCAAACGATTCTGTCAGCAGCCGTTTTACCGATTGGTCAATTCTCTCTTCGGTAATTAAACCGTCCTTGACCGCCTGGGTTAGATCGGCAGGATTGTGATCTCCGGCAATGAGATCAACACCGGCATTCACTGCCTTAGCATACCGCTGTACCCTTGTCAGATTTTCGACGCCCCAAGGCATGGCCGTAATAATGCCAGTGTCGCTATTCACATACCCTTTGAATCCAAGTTGATCCCTCAGAAGGTCAGTAATTATGTATTTGTTATACGCGAAACCTACTTCTTCAAACGTCTGCCCGTTTGGAAGCTGAGGTGCATTCAACGAATTATCGAATTTCGCATAATAAGGCATGATAGACGAGGTACCGGCAGCGATAGCTGCTTGGAAAGAAGGAACATGATACTTCATTAAGCTGCCTTCCGTTGGATACGGATTCGGTTTCCCCCACGAATAATGAGGATCATGACCGTCCAGACGCGTGCCGCCGCCAGGGAAATGCTTGGTAGTCAGGGCAACGCTATGTGGACCAAGTTCTTCGCCTTGAAAACCCTTAATAAGAGCAGTTATCATTTTCCCAGATAGGTCAGGCGATTCGCCAAGCGTACCGTTGTATCGCATCCATAAAGGGTCCGTAGCGATATCCGCCATATACTGATAGCCTTTGCGAATGCCGGATGCTTCCCATTCCCGTCCAGCAATTTGCGCAAATTTCTTCACCAGGTCGGCGTCATTCGTTGCTGCAAGTCCCAATTCGCCAGGCCAGGTAGAGAATTGACCCGATGCCTCGCTAAACCCGAAGCCCAAACTCGACGTATGGTTTCGTGGGTTCGAAATCATAATAGCTGGAATGCCTAACCTTGTGCCCTCGGCAACTTCCTGTATCTTATTGGTCCAGATTGTTAGATCTTTGGCACTTGGATTGTCGCGAATAATAAAGTAGCGCAAGTTACGCTCTGTAATACCTTTGGTAGCAGCCGATGCACCAAGTACAGGCGGATCAAGCACATACATTTCACTTCCTGGAACGGCAAAGTTGTTAATAGTTTGCCATAGGTCATTCTCACACAGTATGTCGTTAGGCGTCCCGCCTGCTGCCGGCGCCGGGCAAGATTTGCTGTTTCCCATATAATGCGACATGGATAGCATCATCCCCGTCTTTTCTTCGAGCTTCATCTTGGAAACAAGATCATCCACGCGCTTGTCTACGGGGAGTCTCCAGTCTTCATACGGGTCCAATTTTCCGTTCCCATTTAGATCTTTGAATTGTTTGCCATCAACCGCTAGAACGTTCTTTGCATGATTGGAGATTTCTGGTTGAATCGTGCTATCCGCAGCGCTTACATTTGATATAGCAAGCGAAGATAGCATCGTCAACGCCAGCGAAGATAACGCAACTTTTTTGGAATGTTTTGAATTCAAAGTCATATTTTTAGTCCTCCTTGTGGCGGTCTACTTTCACATAGTTTCTTGTTATTTACTTATTTTCTTGCTTGATCGATAGCATCAAGCACGTCTTTATACTCGGATCGGTATTTGTCAATGACAGGTTTCACTTTATCCTGCCAAGGCTTTAGATCCGTTACTTCGGTAACTGTTGCACCAGCGGCTTTCACTTTCGCTTCTGAGTTTTTCTCGAATTTGGCCCACTCTTCGCGTTGCGTCTTGACGGATTCAGTTGCTGCCTCTTGAATAATCTTTTTATCTTCGTCACCTAATTTATCCCAAGTTACTTTACTGATCATCACGACTTCAGGAACACGCTGGTGCCCATCCAAGACTAAGTTTTTGGCAACTTGATAATGGTTGGAGGAGTCATAGCTCGGATAGTTGTTTTCGGCACCGTCGATAACGCCAGTTTGCAGAGAGCTAAAAACTTCGCCATACGGCATCGGGCTTGCGTTGGCCCCAAGAGCATCGATTAAATCAATATTGATTTTGTTCTGTTGCACGCGGAGTTTCATGCCTTTTAGATCCTCAACGCTCTTCACCGGTTTTTTGGAATAAAAGTTTCGAGCCCCGGAGTCATAATAGGCCAATCCCTTCAATTTAGAGGATTCCAGGCTGCTCAACAGTTCTTTTCCTTTGTCGCTTTCGAGGAACTTCCATTCATGGGCTGCGTTATCGAAAATGTACGGAAGACTGAATACGCCTAGTGATTTATTGAACTCAGCAAGAGGCCCCGAGCTTACGCGGGTAAACTCAATGGCGCCGAGCTGCACCTGTTCGATGACCGCTTTTTCTTCCCCCAGCTGGGAGTTCGGGAACACATCGATTTTAATGCGTCCATTGGACTTTTGATTAACTAGCTCGGCGAATTTCTTGTCACCAAGGACAGTCGGATAATTATCCGGATGTGTGTCAGCCAGTCGGAACGTATATTTTTTGCCTTCCGCTTGAGGAGATGTAGTCACATTCCCGGTGGTTTTGACATCGTCTGCGCAGCCGGCGAGCAACAAGAAAACAGAAAGCGTCGTTCCCAATATTACCGTTGGTTGTTTCGTCAAAAGTTTCATTTCTATTCCCCCTAAATGTTTTCATATTGACAGAATTGCTTCATGCTTCTTAATGCTTCATCAAATTAGGCAACCACATGGTTATTGACGGTACGTAAGTTAAAAGCATTAATACGGCGACAAGCACGAGAGCGAACGGCGCCATAGCTCTTGTTCCACGGCCTATCGAAATGTTGCCGATCGCACAGCCAATGAACAATACCGTTCCGACAGGCGGAGTAAGCAGCCCGATTCCCAAGTTTAGCATCATAATGATGCCGAAATGAACGGGATCCATTCCTAGTGCCGTGACCACAGGAAGCAGGATCGGCGTCATGATCAGAATCAGCGGTGCCATATCCATTGGAGCTCCCAAAACTAGCAGTAAAACGTTAATGATTAGCAAGATAATAATTGGATTGTGCGATATCTGCATTAAAGCATCCGTAACGAGCGCAGGTATTTTTAGATACGCAAGCACCCAACTGAAGGCATCCGAAGCGGCAATTAGAAACAAGACCATTGAGACAGTACGAAGTGATCGTTTTAGGATTACCCACATCCGGCTGAGCGGTATTTCGCGATATACGAAGAAGGTGACGATGAATGCATATAAGCAGGCAATAGCACCGGATTCGGATGCGGTAAACCAGCCCGAAAAAATTCCGCCAAGTATAATAACGGCCGGCATAATGGAAAGCATACCGTCCAGCAAAACTTTAGGCACATCTTTTCGAGGAGTCACATGTTTTTGTGTAAAGCCTTTTTTGATAGCCATAAAATAACTGGCAACCATCAAACAAACACAAAGGATAATGCCAGGAACAACACCGGCTAGAAACAGAGCCGCAATGGATGTCCCCCCCGCTGCCAGGGAATATAGGATCAGGTTGTGGCTTGGCGGAACGACAACGCCTTGGATGGCAGCCGTAGTCGTCAATCCGACCGCAAAATCCTCGCTGTATCCTTTTTTCTTCATCATCGGAATCATGATCGAACCGATTGAAGATACGTCGGCGGCTGCTGAACCGGAAATATTTCCAAAAAACAGACAGGCCACACAGTTAACCATCGCCAGTCCACCCCGGATACGTCCGACAATAAGAAGTGCAAAATTGACCAACCGCAGGGCAAGTCCACCTTCACCCATAATCTGTCCAGCTAATATAAAAAATGGAATCGTCAGCAAAGCATAAGAGTTAACCCCTTGAATCATCCTTTGACCTACAACTTCCAGCGGTACTTCAATATATAGAAGCGTTAATATCGTTGAGCCTGCAAGGGAAATCGCAACAGGAAAACGTAAAACAAGCATAATTGTAAAACTGATGGCCAAAATTAGTATGGCGACTGTGGTCGTATCCATGTTAGTGTTCTCCTTCCTCCATTCCTTGATGACGTCTCGTGTTGACTCCCAGGATCTCTAGCATGGCATATATGCTGATCATAAATCCCGCCAGCGGCATGACAGCGTAAAACGCACTGTTCGGAAGTTTCGTTGCTGGCAGTGTCGAGCTGTTCATTAGAACGGTAAAGTCCCAACCATACTTGATCATGAAAATTCCGAAAGCAAGGCTTCCAATGCTTACAAGTTTATCAATGCCCATATTGACCTTTCGCGGTAATTTGGCAGTGAACGAATCGATAGCCAAATGCAGCTTTTCCCGAAACCCGATGGCGATTCCCATAAAGGTAAACCAGATCAGCAGCACCATTGTAATCTCTTCCGACCAGAAAAAAACATAATTAAACATCTTACGGGTTATGACTTGAATTGTGACGATGAGAATCATCGCTACTAAAGAAACTTGGGCGAAATTTTCAAAAAAACTATCAATGAATAAAGCGATTTTTTTGATCGTTCTCATAGCAGTTCACTCTCACCTCCTTTCTATTTTTCGAAAGCACTTTCATTGCTTTGTACATTTTCAATTATAATGAGTTGGCACTTTATTGATAACTGCCCTGTTTTTAGATTTTTTGGTAACTTTTTTAGATATCCCAAAAACATTGCCGCTAATTCAAAAAAAGGGAGCAAGGTCATCTGGTGCGCCCTGTCCCTTCCTCGATTAATTGAAACGATTTGCGAAATTCCAATGGTGTTTTTCCTTTTATTTTCTTAAATGTGTTGCCAAAATAAGACAAGTCCGTATAACCGAGTCGCTGGGCGATTTCCCATACTCTGAGCGATGTGTGAACGAGCAGCCATTCGGCTTCATCCATTCGCAATCGCAGCGAAAAGTCCAAAAATGTTTGATTCATTCGTTGCTTGAAGAGCTGGCTTAAATAGCTGGGATTCAATTTAACCGCAGCTGCAGCCTCCGTTAAGCTAATATTTTTCGGTTGGCTAACCTTGATGAGTTCAATTACTTTTTCAATCGCTGACATTCCAATCTTGTCTTCGGGCTTAAGCCCTTCATTAGGTTCCAATGAACTGTCCTTTTCCTTCATCCATTTCATCAGGCAGTTTTTCATTTCTTCAACTTCTACGGGTTTTAACAAATAATCAAAAACGCCTGCCCGCAAACACCGCTGGACATAAGAAAAATCATCATGTCCGCTCACTATAATAACGGATTGTCTTTGGCCGCCTTCGTGAAGCTGGTCAATAAACGTCAACCCGTCCATAACAGGCATCCTTATATCTGCCATAATCAAGTCGACCTGGTTGTCTTTCAGCCAATCAAGCGCATCCAAACCGTTACTGCTTTCATGGATTACAGTAAAAGGCAGGCCCGTCCGTTCCACAGTCCGTTTAAAAGCTGTACGGACCCATCTCTCGTCTTCAACCAGCATGATCGTGTACATGTTTACTAGGTCCTCCCGACTGCAACTTTACCGTGGCAACTAACGGTAGTTTAATATCAACTACGACCCCGTGTTCAACCTTGCTTTCAATTGAAATGCCGTAGCATTCTCCAAATAGTAAGCGAATTCTCCGATGTACATTGATAATCCCAATGTTGGTTCCGTCTTCCATTGCATCTCTTTGCTCAAGGCTGCGGCGTATATTCTGAAGCGTCTGCTCGGAAATGCCCACCCCGGTATCCTGAATTCGGACGATGAAGGAGTTGTCCTCCATATTCCGAATCGCGGAAATGGTGATTTTGATAGTGCTTAAGACTGGTTCGATGCCATGAATAATACTGTTTTCCACGACAGGTTGAATGGAAAATTTGGGGACCAATTGCTGCTTGGCCCATTCAGGTATATTCATTTCGTACACCAATCTATGCTCAAACCTGTACTTCTGGATGCGCAAATAAATTTCGGCATAGCGCATTTCCTCTTCTAATGCAACTTTCTGCCCTTTATTTTTTAAATTGTATCGCAAAAGACGAGCCATTGAAGATGTGATGGATGAAATATCATCCTGCGAATGTTCGAGCGCCATTCCTCGAATGGTTTCAAGCGTATTGTACAGAAAATGGGGATTCATTTGTGATTGCAACGCTTTCAATTCGATTTCTCGATGCCGTAGAGCGAGCTCAGTTTCTCTAAGCTTGGAGAAATAGATTTCGTCCATCAATCCTTGGAGCCTTGATACCATTGTGTTAAATCCATGAACAAGCATACCAATTTCATCCTTCGATTCCACTACAATATGACCGGTGAAGTCGCCGGATTCAACCCTTCTCATATACTGATACAGTCGTCGAACCGGCCTGACAATGCTGCCCACAAAACCAAATCCTAATAAGTAAGCTATAGCTAGTGTAATCATCACGATACTTGCAATGGTACGTCGGATGTATTCAGTGCCTTGAATCAGTTCGCTATAAGGGATCGAGGTAACTAGCGTCCAGCCGAGAAATGACGAATGGCTGTAGGTTAGCAGTTCCTTGGGGCCACGAGAAGTGACAAATGAATTATTCTCACCATTCAAAATATCGTTCAATTTTTCAAAGTGCGCCGAATTACCCAATTCGAACAAATCGGGGTGATAGACATAATGACCTTCTGAATCAATAATATACAGGGAGCCGAAATGGCCGATATTGACTTTTTCGGCAATTTCCTGAAATCGTTTGAAATTCACATCCATGACAATCATCCCGATCGGCTTTAGCGTCATCGGACTCACCAGGCGCCTTGCGATACTGATGACCTGTTCTTTACGATCCCCCCATTGCAGCGTCCGGGTGAATATCTTCGGTTCACTGGTATAAGGGATGGTCGAATACCAATATTCGTTGACTACGGCATTTTCGGGATGTTTAAAATTGTTATCGATCGTGTCGATCGTTTCAATACCGTCGAGGACGATGGTGATATTAGAAATATCCGACCGGGAATAGGCCGCATTCCGCAGTTCCTGTTCTACGATATCGCGAATGTGGCTTTGATCGATTTCTTCCTGTGATTTCATTTTTATATAGTTGTTCATGTTCGTACTGTTTAATATTTTTAAAATACTAATTTCAAAGTCATTTACATAATATTCGACATGTGTATTCACCTGTTCGATAATCTGCCAGCTAAACTGGCGGGACTCGCGCTCCAGAACATTAGCAGCACGTTGATAGGAAATAATGCCGATAACACACATTGGCACAACCACAAGAAGGGCGGAGTACACAAGAAGCTTTGTAGCCAAACTTTGGTCCCGCAAAAACAGGATACGGACGAATGTTTTTTTGGCTTGTTTCGAGTACATTCTCATGTTTCACCTTCTCTATTGGACGACATTTTTGTATGCAGTGCGAATACAAATGAATTATAGTTCAATCCTTTTCCAAATACATGCAACAAATTTTGCCGATTTGAACTTATTTTTTCTCAAGTCAATCCCAGCCTGAAAGAGGCTCCTCGCTAATTAGCGGGAAGCCTCCTAGTTGTCACCAGCAGGGAAGAAAGGTTATACTTCCCCCCGATTAGCATTTCATTGCTTAATTGATTGCATGTGCTACAATTGCAAGATCCACAATGTCAACTTTGCCATCATTATTCACATCAGCTAACATATATCGTGCCCAATCCGGACTGCTTGATGTTTTCCCGAATGCTGCCGCAACGATGCCCAAGTCACCAATGGTCACTTTACTGTCACCGTTTAAATCAGCTAGCGTAAAGCTGATTTTTACATTTTGGAAAACGTTAGCCACCTGCGTTTCATTTCCAATTCCATTAGATAAAACGATGTTAGACAACGTAACGCGAGCAGGAGGCGTCATTGCAGTTGCCTTTGCTTTAAATTGAAGTTTCATGAAGTCGCCATCCGTTGTAATCGCATTGCTTGCTCCTAAGCTTGCGAGCAAAATCCTTACTTTTCCAGGCTCAGTGACATTTTTACTAACGATGGACAAACCTGTATTTAGTGATTGCGCATCGACAAATTCCATTTGAGCCGGATCAAAATTAAGTGTCAGATCCTGTGCATATACATCTTTATAAACACTTTGGGTGACGTTTTTCAAACCATAATTCAGACTAAACGTTTTTCCTACTGGTACGGAACTGCTTCCTGCCAGAGTAGCTCTTGCGCCATAAGATAATCCAAAACCGAATGAGTAGTCATCACCAGCCGCATTTGTGTAGGCATAGTGAAAATTCTCGGCGTAGCCCGGGACATCCGATGCGTTGTTCTCCACGGCCGTTTGGTTAGCTGGGATCGTAATTGGCAGAATACCAGTAGGGTTATAGCGCCCTCGCAGTACGTCCAGTAAGGCTTCTCCCTTGACATCGTAGGTTGCCACTACTGCCGCAGCGCCCGGCTCGATCTCATTGACGACCCATGGATTGGTCATGTTGATTGCAAGCACAGTCAGAACGGCCGCCTCGATCTGCTTAATCTTATTGACATCGATGCCTGTGAGTGTACTCAACTGGATCTCTTGACTGGAATTGTCGGGGTAGGCATATATAGTCGGCAGTGCCCACACAAACGCGGTATTCGCCTCTGCGAGCGTGTTGACGATCGTTACCGATGGGTCCTTATCGGTAATGAGCTTTTTAAGTGCAGTGGTTTGCGTTGCGCTATTATTACCGTTGAAAACTTCCACGTAGAGTTTCTTGGTGTTGATGCTTGCATCCGATAGCGGCAGCAGGCCCTTGTTGTTACGCAGTAGCGTAATCGACTTGTGGTGCGCCTCATCGGCCCGCGCTTGGGAAGCAGGTGAGCTGGCAATCATCTGAGCCTTATTCGGATCCGTATATGGATTCTCAAAAAGCCCTAAATCGAACATCTCTGTAAGGAGGTGCGCCACGGAGGGATTGAGTTCCTCTTCGCGTAGTAGACCCGTGTTAACAGCGGAGATGAGCCCGCTTGGATCATTGTTATCCGAGAAAATGTTTGCTCCGGCGTGTATCGACTTGGCGAACTTCTGTTCAATGGTCAGATCATGCACTCCGAAATCACGGGTGGTCAGTGGTCCGCTGTCGGTGTTGACATAGCCGCTGAAGCCCATCTTGTTACGTAGAATATCAGTGATCAGGGTCTTATTATAGGCGCCTGCCACTTCCTCGAACTGCTGGTTTTTGGAAAACCACATTTCGTCTGGGAGCTGCTTAGCGCTAAGCGCGTTGCTCGGAACATTGTAATAGGACATAATTGAGCTCACGCCAGCGTCGATTGCGGCTTGGAATGGTGGGAGCTGGTATTTAAAGAGACTGCCTTCAGTTGGGTAGGTTGCCCACTTACCGGGTTCGTTGTGCGGGTCGAGACCGCGAACCACCGCACCGTCACCGACGAAGTGTTTAATGGTCTGGGCAACGGATTTGTTGCCCAGTTTCTCACCCTGGAAGCCGAGGACCAGCTCGCGGGCAATCTTCGAGTTTAGTTCTGTCCCCTCCCCAAAGGTACCTGAGATTCGGTTCCATCTCGGCTCCGAAGCGATCTCAACCTGGTATCCGTAGGTCTTCTGGATACCAGACGAACGCCACTCCTCACGGGCTATCTCAGCAAAGTCGCGGATGATGCTGAGATCTCCTGTTGCTGCAAGGCCCAAGGTACCAGGCCATGTAGAGAACTGTCCGGAAGCCTCACTGATGCCGAACGTGAGCTGCTGACTTACGTGATTACGAGGGTTGGAGGTGAAGACAAGCGGGATGCCAAGCGGGGTAGCCTCCGCAACCTCTTGGTATTTGTTCGCTCTCTTGGCAAGCTCCAAGGCCGTTATGTTGTCACGGATAATCAGATAGTGAATGTGACGATTATTAACAAAATCATTGATACCGTTGATGTCACTTGGTAAAGAAGTAATCTGCATGATTCCGGCCTTCTCCGCCATGCTCATGCGCGGAAGAAGATCAGCCACGCGCTGATTCGTGGACAAACGCCAATCCTCATAAGGGTCCAATGAACCGTTCCCGTTTAAATCCTTAAATGTCTTGCCGTCGATATTAAGAACATTCTTTACATGACTTGCAATTTCAGGCTGAGGCGTGCCAGCAGCCGCACTTACACTAGATATAGCCAGCGGTGAAGACAGCAACGATAAAATAAGCGATGACACCATAACTTTCTTTGAATGGTTCGAAATTAATGTCATATTCCCTTTCCCCCACCTTTTCATATTTAAGCGCTTTCAATACTAAAAAATTAAAGGTCATATGACCAGTCCGGATGCCTATCTCAGAAGCACATCTTTCACATCACAAAATGTTTCCTACACCATAGAACGTCTTTAATTTCTTAGAATAATCGGTGTAATTCTCAGATGGATCACCTCCTTCATGAATTCACTTTTACGCATTCTTATATTCCGAAGGGGACACACCTGTATACTTTTTGAAACATAGACTGAAATAATGCGCATTTTTGAAGCCTACTTTTTCAGCTACCTCATACGACTTCAAATCAGATATACGAAGCAGCTCCATAGCCTTGTTCATACGCAACTGATTGAGGAACTCACTGAAATTTATGTTTTTTTCCTTCTTGAAAATAATACTTAAATAAGTAGGACTGATGTGTATTACGCTTGAAACATCATGTAGAGAAAGACCCTCTTGATCATAATGCTGCTCCATATACTCCACAGCGCGATTGATAAGCTTTTTCACCTGATTTTCGCGTTGATGATTGACAATGGAAACCAACTGGTTCACCAGCTGACGGATACATGCAAAAATTTCATGAACCGTTTGCATTTGCTGTTGTTTGTTATAAATGGAATAAAAGTCATCCAGCTGTTTCGCTTGTTCCTCTAACTCTTTGTACATGAGAACGGTAATTTCTACCCCGATTAAACGTGTTCTTGATAAGGAAAACGATTGGCTTTCAATGATCGATTGCTCTATTGTATTTAAGATGGCATGCGCTTCCCCCTCCAAGCCCAACTTGACCTTCAAGGCCAATTCCTTTTCCAATCCGTCAAACACAATTGATTCTTTGCGAGGCGACAAACCCGTATCGGCAATAGTAAGCACCCGATTCGTCCCCAAAATATGGCGGAAATCCAGAGAAGAACGGGCATCATGATAGGAAAATGTAATTTCTGCTGTCTGCTCATAAGCAAAACCAATACCTGCAGTAACCGTAGTTTTCAAAAACTTCTCTACATTAGCACGGATCGACTCTGCGATCTCATAGGCCTGAAGTTCCGCTTCCTTCTGATCCCCTTCGGCAAACACAATAAGTACTACCTCGTCTTCAATAGAATTAAACACAAGCCCTTTGCCCATGCTGGCGAGCGTTTCTTCCGATACGTTGATCACACAGTATTTGAGTACTTCTTTCCCAAATCGGTTCTGGTATTCGGGATAACTATAGTCATCAGCCTTCAATAGAATGACTACAAAGCGCTCAGCAGTTAGTTGAAGATCTAGGAAGTCAATACCTGAATTAATTTCCGCAGGTGTCAGCTTCCCTTTAAACAGCTTTTCCAAAAACTGTTGTCTCAAGAGCGGCATGCCTTCAACGACCTTCTGCTTCATTTCGGACTCATATTCAAGCTCCTTAATGGCACGCTTTGCCGTTTCAAGCAACTTTTCACCATCAACCGGCTTTAATAAATAGTCAAACACCTTAAGCTGTAACGCCCTCTTGGCAAATTCAAAATCATTGTAACTCGTTAGCATCAGAATTTTAGTCTCGGGATATGCTCTTACTACCTGCTCAGTCAGCTCGAAGCCGTCTACAAAAGGCATGCATATGTCGGTAATAATTAAATGAGGTCTTTTCTCTACGACGAGCTTCATACCCTCCTCCCCATTCGCTGCAGAACCCACCAATTCAAAGCCATTAGCCTGCCATTCGATGTTCCTGCTTAAACCACGGGTAATAATGACTTCATCATCAATAATTGCGACCTTATGCATACTGGTCATCCCCCTGGAAGTTCTATTATCAAAACGTTGCTGTTATCTGAACGTGACGATTACTACGGTTCCTGTTCCAGGATTGCTCTCATAGCTAAGCCCATATTTCGTGCCATAATTCAACTGCAACCGCTTATGTACATTATAAATACCGAATCCGGCTCCTCCCTCTCCGGTATGCTTGTCCGATAAAGAAGCATTGACTTTGGCAAGTTGTTCGGCAGACATGCCTGCACCATTGTCCTCTATGCGGATCACACAATCATCATCCTGAATAATACCCTTTATAGAAATATGGCCTTTGTTACGAATATGCTTCATTCCGTGATAAATCGCATTCTCGACGAGTGGCTGAAGAGTCAGCTTTACAATTTGATGATCCAAAATAGCCGGGTCCAGATCTATTTCATAGGTAAAACTGTCCCCATATCGCAACTCTTGAATCGTGAAATAATGATTGATATGCTCGATTTCCTGAGAGAACGGTATAATCTCGCTCCCTTTACTTATCGAAATACGAAAGAAGTCGGAGAGCGCCGATACCATCCGGCTGGCATTCTTTTTTTCGTCCATTTCAATCAAATGCATGATTGAATACAGTGTATTGTAAAGAAAATGCGGCCTGATTTGAAATTGCAGCGCATCTAATTCTGCTTTCCTTTTCTTTTCTTGCACATTCTCTATCTCCGTAAGCAATTGTTTGATCCTACAGATCATATCGCGAATACCTCTATTGAGAACGCCGATCTCATTTTGCGACATTTCTCTGAATTCGACCTCCAGGTTACCTTCTTCGATTGTATTTATTTTTTTAGTAAGTTGAACGATCGGCCTCGTAATCACGTTAGCCAGGAAGTTGGAAAAGAAGATCACGAACCCAAACAAAATGAACATAACAGCAATGATAAGGTATTTGATGTAATTCACTTTTTTAAATAATTCATCCTTAGGTACTACTGCAGCAATCTTCCATTTATTGATTCTTAATGTATCGTAAACAATCAGCATCTCTTTCCCATATTCGTTGGTAACCGTGATTTCTCCCGATGCTTGACTGGTTTGAATTAATTTTGGCTGAAGTTCCGAATCCTTAAACTCATATTTCCCATCTACTTTCTTGTAAGAAATGATCCCGTCCTCACTAACGAGGCATAGATAACCATTTTTACTGATGGTTGGATTACTTAATATCGTTTGAAAAAATGAATCTTTTATATTAAAAAGAATAATTCCTTTGCTTTGTTCTACATTTTTACCCAGCAGTTTAAATAGGCTGACCACTTTTCTGTTTTTATTCTGATTGAATGATTCCCCGATTGGATCCGTATGCAGCGTTAACCAATGAATGATAGATGTCGGATCCGTTGCCAGCCCAATCTTGTATGGCTCCAGGGAAACTTTCACTAGTTCGGTCAGGTCATCTTTTCTGTAGAACGCTAGTCGGTCATAATTGTAGTAAAGCAGCATCGAATCGATTAAGCCTCGATCGGGAGAAGCTCTGTTCAATACTTTATTGAATTGAAGATAATCGTCCGGTTCCAGACTATAAGCCGGATTTTCAGTACGTGTCATAATATCGGACAAGTCGGCATCGCTATCGAGAATCGTCAGACTCGTCACGACATCGGTTAATTTATCGTTCAGGAAACTTTGGGTTTGAGAGACGGTATCGGAAATACTCGTAAATGCATTTTGCTCCAGCTGATTGGACGCAAGAAGGTAGGAGAATAATCCAGTAATAAAAACAAATAGCATAGTAACAGGGATAGAAATCCACAAAATAGTTGATTTCAACGTACGATTCCGATAAACCACAATGTTAATCCCCCCCATCCAGCCCGTCCGAACTTTCCTATTCACTTTTCGGACGGGTTAGACGACCTTCCTCCTCAGACGGTTTGGCAAGTTTCAGCTATTTCTTGATTCCTTTATCATATTCCATTTTCGCCTTTTCCATCGCGCTGGCCCAACCATCAAGAAAGGCTTCGGCTGTCATTGTCCCTGACATTACCTTTTGAAAATTAGGTTCCAATGTTTGAGCCAATATACTGCTGTAGTCAGGCAAATAACTCGGCACATCTAATACAACTGTGTTTTTGTCAGCCATTACATTGGCACCGTCTTGAATGTGTTGCGATTTCTTCACGTAGTCACTTTGCAGCGCGTCTACATTGATAGGCATTTGACCGATTTTTTCATTCCAATAGGCTTGGGATTCACTGGAAAGCATATATTTGAAAAACTCCCAAGCTTCTTCCGGATGCTTGCTGTTTTTAAATATTCCATAACCATTCGCAGTTGGAGCCACGATTGTTTTGCCGTTGTCTGATTTCGGTAAAATCGTTGAGGCGAATTTTCCTTCACCGAGTGCTTGAAAGTGGTTGTTATAAGAACCAAAGTTGTGTTGAACCATTGCAGACGTTCCCGTATCGAACGTAGCCACCATCTCTTTATAAGCGTTAGTAATATCACTCGTAGGTGTATATTTCTTATACATTCCTACATACTTCTTCAAAAACTCCAGATTCTTCGGATCATTTACTGTAGCTTTACCCTTGGCATCAAAGTAATGCTCCAGACCAGAATATGCATACATGACAGTAGTCAACTGATTAATACTTCCTGATCCCCCACGGATGGTGTATCCGTATTGATTTTTGCTTGCATCCGTCAACTTCTCGGCATCTATGAAAAAGTCGTTCCATGTAGTAGGCGGCTTCAGACCCGCATTTTTGATCAAATCGGATCGGTACCAGAAGACATCTAAATACATGGTACTTGGAATTTGGTACAGCTTTTTATCAGGTACCAAAGTACGATTGTAATCAACTAAACTTTTGGTGATTTTGTCCTTGTCGCTCCATTTATCGAAGAAAGGATCTAAGGGCAGGAGCGTACCCTTGGCAGCAAAGTCTGAGATCCAAATTCCGGTAACTCCTCCGATATCCGGCGTATCATTGGAAGCAATCGCAACATCATACTTCTGCTTGGCCGAGGAGAACGGGATACCGACATATTCAACTGAAATGTTCGGATTTTTCGTTTGAAAACGTTTAATAATTTCCTGTAAATATGGCGTACGATCAGGTCCTGCGTTCTCATCCCAGAAGACTAGATTTACATGCTCTGCCGGCTTGGTTGTAACAGCAGATTTTGTAGCATCATCAGGCTTACTACTGGCCTGACTAACGGTACTGTTACTCGTGCCGACACCGCAGCCGGATAAAAGTATTGAAAAACCAAGAACTCCCAAAGTAAGGACCACATTCAATTTTCTCATGCTTCAACATCTCCCTTTTTAACTTATAATAGGTATCTAGGCTAACTCCCTGGGGAATTAGATCAAACTTAACCTTTTACAGCTCCGGAACCCATGCCCTGAACCAGATATTTCTGTACAAAACTGAATAAAATGATAGCAGGCAGCAAAGAAATAAGGCTTCCGGCAGCAAGTGCACCGTAATGGATATCAAACTCTCCTTGCATATAGCGTAAGCCGACAGGCAGTGTAAACAGTGCCGGTTTACTAATGAACATTAATGCAAACAGGAACTCGTTCCAGGCACTAATGAAGGTAAAAACTGTGGTCGCGACTATACCGGGAAGCAGGATCGGGAAGATCACAAGAAAGATCGCTTTCAACCGGCTGCAACCATCCATCATAGCAGCTTCTTCCAGTGCTTCTGGGATATTGCTAATAAAGCCACTCATAAGCAGTGCATTGAACGGAAGTTGAAACGTACTGTAAGTAATAATGAGCGCAAGAAGGTTACTCGTCAGACCTAATTGTTTGAAAATCATAAATAACGGAATCAACAGCATGGCGCCAGGCACAAATTGCGTACAGAGCAGCATGATCATGAAGGCATTTTTCCCTTTGAATTTAAATCGACTGATGGCATACCCAACCAATACCGAACAGACTAGCACGATAATCACAGTCATTCCCGAGACAAGCACGCTATTCTTAAAGAAAATCGAAAATCCAACATTTTTCCATGCAACTACATAATTATCAAAGGTGATCCTTTCCGGCCAATAACGAATAGGTAGCTTTGTAATGTCCCCTTCTTGTTTAAGAGATGTCACTAAAGCCCAGTAGATTGGAAATAGAGTAAACGCCATCGTCAGCAAAAGCGGCAGTCTTAAAATAAATAGTCGATCCAATTTTTTCAACATAGGTCTATCCCTCCTTGCCAAAACGGCTAAGTTTCAGATAGCCCATTGCAAACACGAGCAGAATGATAAAGCTGATTACGGTCAAGGCAGATCCATATCCAAAGTTTTGAGAAATAATTGCTTGATTGGCCACATACATCGTTAATGTCGTTGTTTCATTAGCCGGCCCGCCACCAGTCATCGTAAAAATTAAGTCAACATTATTGAACTCCCAAACGGCTCTCAGCAAGGTGGAAAGAATAATCGAATTTTTCAAAAACGGAAGAGTGATATGAATGAATGACTTCCACCGTCCCGCACCATCAACCCTAGCGGATTCGTATAAATCCTGAGGTACCGTTTGCAAGGCTGCCAACATGGTGATCGCGAAGAATGGAATCCCCCTCCATAGTTCTGTAATGATGACAGCGGGAAAAACGGTATTTAAATCTGCCAGCCATGCGAAGTTTTTTTCGATGAAGCCGAATTTAACGAACAAGCTGTTGATAAGCCCCATATGCTCATTGAAAAGCAGTGACCACATCGTAGATGTTATGACCCCCGAGACCGCCCAAGGCATAATCGAAATGGATCGGAACAAACCGCGAAAAGCAAAAGTCTGCGTTAAGAGCAATGCAATCAGCAGGCCAAATATTAACTGAAATACAACTTCTATGGATACCCACTTAAAAGAGATCAGCAAGCTGGAGTAAAACAATTCGTCCTGACTAAAGATGCTCTTGAAATTATCTAAACCGATAAATCCGTTATAATAAGGCTTGGCTGGATTAAAATTCTGAAAGCTATAATAAAACACATTGGCCATCGGGTAAAATAAGAAACTCATAATGAGTAGAACGGCGGGTGCAATTAACATATAGGGCAACCAGTGTGTTCGTGGGCGTTTCATTCGTTTTCGCTTTAGTGTGTTTGCCGGGCTGGTCGGCAGTTTATCTGAGTAGATCGTGTTGGCACTCATTTGTTTCCTCTCTTTCTCCATGAATTACAGAATTACAGCGAATCTTATCGGACTCATCCACCTCACTCCGTTTAGCTATAATATAAATATAGGGAGAATGGGTTGGGTTTGGAATTCAATATCTTTTTAGCTCTTATCAAAATCTTTTCCTCAATTGAATCTATTTTCATGTGAAAACCCCAGTTTGAAATCAAGAAAAGGAACATATGGGCTATGTTCCTATCCAAAATAAATGAGTCGAGTATGCTGTTATACTTTCATTATAAGGAGCAGAAAGAGCAAGCACATCAAAGTATTTTTTCTTTACAGAAAATAATTTGTTTGAAAGGATCAGCTCGAATATCATTCGACTTTCCTCATTGAATTATTTATACAAATTAGTGAAAATGTTATAAATCAAAACCGCTGCTTGAGCTCTATTCGTCGTATCTTTAGGATGAATAGCATTATCATAACCATGAACAAGCCCCATCTCGATTAGAGAGGCTACGCTATGAACCGCATAATCAGATACATGTAAATAGTCGTTAAATTGTTTTAGTTGCTCTTGATTTGAAGGGATCGTCATTTGTTTCGCCACTCTCAGTGTACGCTCTGCTAACACCATCATGTCTTCCCTTGTGATAGGTTCAGCAGGTTTAAACAAATTGTCGCCCGCTCCTTCCGTAATCCCCATTCCTCTTGCTATTCTCAAAGATCGGTCGTAATAAACGCCTTCTTGTACATCTGCAAATTTGTCTCCCATTCCCCTAGAGCTGTCTAGCTCTAAAGCGCGAACAAGCATGACTAAAAAGTCAGCGCGTGTGACTGGCTTATTGGGGTCAAAAAGGTTGTCTGAGGTTCCGTTAATAATTCCTTTCGCTGCAAGTACTTCAATCTGATTTTTTGCCCAATCCAGGGAAACAATATCATTAAACGTCTTTTGCACAAATGCTGCTGCATATTTACTAAAGTGTGTTGTCGTAAATACAACTGCACCCGTTTTCATATCATATCTGCCATTTGGTACCGGGACTGGTTGTCCATCGTCAGACAAAAACCATACAACGATATGTTCAAGTTGCTGCTTTTCATCTTCATTTGGCGAATAAGGCATGTGTACTGCTACTGGAGCACTCGGATTGTTCCAGGCTATCGTTTTGCTGCCATCTTGCATGCTTATATCAATGGAGGTCCGGTAGCCAATTCGATTCAGAACATCATTGCCCAACTTGCTAACATCCGCTTCACCGATTTTCAGCGTGACAATTGCACTGGATAGTTCATCGGCATGGAACATGTTATTCGGTATGAATAACGATGTAATTGGCGATTCAACTTCTATTTGAACCGAGTACTCATTATTTGAGAGTAATTTCGATGGAATTTGTAGTTTATACTCTTTCGCGCCAGGTACTTCCTTCATTTCAAACTTTATATTCTTGACTCCTTTTGCATTTGCTGAAACTTGCCCAATTGCCTTCTCCCAATTGGCTTCCGTTAAAGTAAAGATTGCCGTTTTCGTCGCTGCATCCACTGTCGCATCCCCGGCTTGCATGACGATGGTTCCCGGGTTAGCAGTGCCATTTTGCGGGATCGTACTACCACCTCCTGAATATCCGCCTGAACCACCGCTAGTTGGCGTTGGTGTTGGTGTTGGTGTTGGTGTTGGTGTACCGTCACTACTCGTGACGATCAGTGCCGACACCATCGCATCCGTATTGTACGTATAATCATTCAAATTACTATTCACAAACTTCACGCTTTTCAGCTGAAAAACAGCGCTCCCTTGACGGATGGTTTTGAATGTTGCTGTGGCAAGTTTTACAGTTCCACTATCTCCCGGTACTTTGCCAACCTTCGTATACGCATATTGAAGCTGATTCTCATTCACCTGAGGATCAACCGAAAACCCATCGGAATCACCGTTGCTGATTCCTTTAAACTCAAGCATTGTAGGATCGAAATCGAGATTCAGTTCATAAGCATAAAGATCGGTTATATTGTTTGCCGTAATCGTAACCTGAATGTCGTTGCCCAGCGACACCTGGGAGGCATTAAGCCCCAATGAAAAAGATGGAGCCGTATCAGCAAAAGCGGCCTGTGGCAGCAAAAACATGATACTCATCAAAACCAATAAGCCGAATAACTGTAATTTTCGTCTCACTTTGAAGACCATCCTTTCGATAAAAGCAAGGGAAAGTTTCTAAACTTTCCCCCGTGCTTTACAAATAGTTGATTAAATTAGTTGTGCTACCCTAGCTAGATCGAAAATATCGATTTTCCCATCATTGTTCAGATCCTTTGACTGATACATAGCCCAATCCGCATCACTTGATTTCTTGCCGTATGCAGCGGCAATAATGCCCAAGTCACCGATGTCCATTACACCGTTACTGTTAAAATCGGCTAGATTGAAGATTTGAGAAACATCTGCAAGTTGAGTCGTATCCCCATTCGCATTCGATATAACGATGCTATTTATGGAAATGGGATTCGCAAACTGGATGTTTGTCTTTGCTTTGAATTGCAGGCTTAATAAGTCACCATCCATTTTCACTGCGTTGCCTGCCCCTAAGCTGGCTAATAGTATCCGTACTTTGCCAGGCTCGATTTGCTCTTGTTTAACAACAGATAACCCTGTTTTCAAAGACTGCGCATTCACAAATTCGTATTGAGTCGGATCAAAATTAAGTGTCAGATCCTGAGCATAAACAGCCTGATACACACTGCTAGTTACATTTTTCATTCCGTATTTCAAGCTAAATGTTTCTCCCGCTGTTGCGGAAATTTTCCCGGTCAAAGTAGCCGTTTTTCCCACCGTAATTGTGTCAGTTAACGTGATGTTGTTCGAGGAGTTGCCGACGTACACCTTGTAATTACCATCAAGGGTTTTCCACGCGTCAGCGTCGGCGTCCCAGATGGACAATGGATGGTTCGACGCAGCCGGGTCGATTGTGATCGTAACCTGTTTCTCCTCGCCAGGGGCGAGCCAGATCTTCTTGAAGCCCACTAGTCGCTTAGGCGGCTGGTTTGCACTCTCGGGCAGACCCAAGTAGACCTGAGGAACTTCAGCACCCGCGACAGTTCCGGTGTTCTTCACAGAAACAGACACCTGAATCGGCTTGGTCCCATCATTGCTTTTCTGCGTAACGGAAAGTTTAGAAATCTTAAAATTGGTGTAGGACAGTCCGTAACCGAAAGCGAACTGCGGAGCGATACCCTGGGCGTCATACCAACGGTACCCCATCTTCAAATCCTCGGAATAGTACACCTGAGGGACCACTCCAGCACCGGAACCGATACCCGGGTAGCGATCTTCCGTGCTAGTTGGCGTGTCTGCTTTGGAGACAGGGTAAGTTACCGGAAGCTTACCGGAAGGGTTGGCGAGCCCGAAAAGCAAGTTAGCGACGGCATTGCCGTCCTCCTCGCCCGGGTTCCAAGCTTCGAGGACCGCAGGAACTTGGTTGATCCATGGCATGAGGACAGGATCACCATCCTTGAGCACGAGCGCGGTGTTCTTGTTGGCGGCAGCGACGGCAGAGATCATCTCGTCCTGATTGTTCGGTAAGGAAAGGCTAGGACGGTCCGAGCCCTCGCTGGTCACGACGCCAGCCATGAGAATTACAACATCGGCATTCTTCGCTGCAGCAACAGCCGCAGAGAGATTACTGTTGTTATTGTCCACGATTACCTTGGTGATCGTTGCTTTCGAACCCAGCTTCGCCAGCGTATTTTGCAGACCCTGAAGCGGAGTGACTGTGTACAACGGCAAGACACGCGAGCTGCCGCCGCCACCGGCGACTGCAGCGTCAGCGAAGGTAGCCTGGCCAATTAGGGCAATTGACTTCACGGAGGATTTGAGCGGGAGCAGATCATTGCTGTTCTTCAGCAGAACCGCAGTCTGCTCAGCAATCTCGCGTGATTTAGCCCCATTAGCCTGAGCGTCGATGGTGCCCTGCACGGTCGGCCGGTCAAAGACGCCGAATTTAAACATCTGCACGTACCGATGGTCGAGAGCCTTGTTGATTGTGTTAATGTTGAGGCTGCCGTCTGCGAGTGCCGCTTTAATTCTTGCATTCGAGAACCACGTGCCAGACTGCATCTCAAAATCTAAACCGGCATTAAGCGCCATGGCAGTCGAGTGCGTGGCTCCGAAGTCGGACTGAACATATCCCTTGAAGCCCCACATGTCACGCAGGACGGTCTTCAGCAGGTACTCGTTTTCGCAAGCGTAGGTACCGCCGACCCGGTTGTACGAGCACATGATCGAGGCGACGTTCCCAGCCTTAACCGACATCTCGTACGGCAGCAGATAAAGCTCGTGCAGCACGTTCTCTGCGATGTTGACACTGACCGAGTTGCGGTTTTTCTCCTGATCATTGAGCGCATAGTGCTTCGCCATCGCGATGACGTTGTTATCTTGAATCCCATGGATTTCACTCGAAGACAGGATGCCGGCGAGGTAGGGGTCTTCCCCCATGTACTCGAAGTTACGGCCACCCTCGCCAACGCGTGCTAGATTCATACCTGGCCCTTCAAGCTCGTGCAAACCGAGCGTGCGCGCCTCCCCACCCATCAGGTTCCCGAAGGAGTACGCGAGGTCTGTATCGAAACTAGCCGCAAGACCGAGTGCGACGGGAAGAGCGGTGGCTTTGTCCTGAGGGTTGCAGTCTCCACCACCAAGACCGACGGGGCCGTTGGTAATCCGGAAATTCGGAATCCCGAGCTCGGGAATACCGTTAACGTGCCGAAAAGTGCTTCCGCATTGGGGAAGCTCCGGGTTCGTTCCGGGACTCCCTGCGAGCTGTTGGATCTTTTGGTCTAACGTCATCGCGCCGATGAGAAGTCCGGAACGCACCTCGGGTGTGAGCGACGTGTTCATCCAGGGTAAAGCTGGATTCGATGGCGTAGTGTCGGCGAAGGCGCTGCTGGCGAAGGTGAAGGTGAGGGTCAACGACAAAATCAGTGATGCAAGCTTACGTTTTTTCGAATGAAAGAAAGAAGCCAAACTGAATCACTCCTAATGGTATGATAGCTCTCGGCAATCGCCGAGGCAGATGGGACAAGGGTTTCCTCGTTCCACGCCAATGCAGCTTACTCCTGCGCTGTTCTCTTTTGGCGATAGAGTTAGTCTTCAAACAGCTAGCGGTTTATGACTTATACTCAATCACCTCCATGTTCCCAGAACGGTTGCAGCGTTATTTGAAAGTGCTTACATGATGATACAACCGTAACCTTTTCTTTATCTTATTCGCCCCTTGCTAAGGTACGATTTTAATATAGAAGAATTTGGATGATTGTGGAATTCTATATCTTTTCCACTTAGATCAATATCTTTATATGGAGTCTTAAAAATAGATTAATACCGGTTGCCTTCCCGCCGGCTTAGGGGCCGGCCCGCGCTGGACTGCTTGCGGGAAGCTGAAGCCATCTACAACAATTGCAAAGGCAACTGCTGATTCGCAGTTGCCCTACTAGACTATAAAAAAACCACCATTATCCAAGGTGGTTTCATACACAAATTAATTCCCATCTAAACTCGCACGACATGTCTCAGGTGTCGTATCTACCTTTATCCGGTCATTCATACTTTTAACTTCATCCGTTGTATGTAAAACATCTGCTGCCGTTGAACTCGGTATATTCGGATTAAGGTCATTTGTTTCACCTGTAGATTTTTGGTTTCCCCTTGGAGTCATTTTGTATCACCTCCTGTTCTGTGTTGCATGTAAATATTATCAAAATAAAAAGACTGCATTCACCTAAGGAGGACAGGTGATTGAAGTCTTTTTTGAGCTTGCTCCTACATCAAAGGACTAACGTTGAAAGCCTTGAAGCTGTTGTTCAGCCATTTGTACTAATCGCTTTGTAATGTTTCCACCAATAGAGCCTGCATCGCGTGTGGCAAGATTTCCATTGTAGCCCTCGGGTTGTAAAGGTATGCCTAATTGTTGAGCGACTTCAAATTTCATTTGATTTAAAGCTGCTTTTGCTTGAGGAACAACCAGTGTGTTATTATTTGCCATGGAAAAAATCACTCCTTTTCTTGGTGTAATAGTATCATGTGGAGTGAAAGGAATTCTTATGCATTCATATCCTAAATTTATGGATCGATCATTTCTTCTTCTGTCCATTCTTTACTCAACTCTGCCTTCAGAACATCTCTGTAAGCAATCCATTCCCAATCCTTTGCTCCACTAAACGGATCAACCGTGTCTAATCGAAATTCTCCATGTTTGCTGCGCGCTACGATACCGGTAATTGAGCGAGTCTTAAATTCTTCATACAAAACTAAATCGACCGGTTTCTTGTACATCTGCGATAGACTCAGAACGGCTGATATGTGTTGTATTTCTTGCACATCATGTATAGGACGCGAGATACGTTGACTTTCCCTTCGATTTCGAATGGCAGACTCTTTATGTTGAGGAAGCATCATCCGACTAGACTCCCAAAGACCGTTAAGTTCTAATTTCTTACTCATCTGTAATGACCTCCAATTTTGCCAGCTCTATCCGCTGCCAGGCCAGCTTTCATTAAACTCGAAGCGCGAATAATTGCCGTACTCCCAAAACGGTCTTTGATCCCATCCAGAACGCTATCGAGTTGGCGCAGCTTTGTTACATCTTCAAAAAGATCCAGCTGTGTAACTTCCTCGTCTTCAAGTGATCCTAGCGTAACGCCGACTTTACGCACCGGATGACCGTTCCAGTTACGATGAAAGATCTCGCGAACGGACCCGAAAACTTTTAGCGTATTGTTCGTGGCAAAAGGCATTTTGCGCTGCTGACTAAATCCGGTAGGAGCATCATATGGCGAGCACATGCAGAAAACGTGAACGGTCCCGCTTGTATATCCTTTTGTGCGCGCATCGCGGCAAACTTCTTCCGTTAATTCCAAAAGCACGATATCCACTTCTTCAGCCGTTGTGTAATCTCGCGGTAAGGTCATTCCGTGACCAATTGATTTCGGAGCAACATTGAACGTTCCTGGCGTGACTGGACTATCATCGAGACCGTTCGCTGTACGCCACATGACTTCCGCTTGAATGTCCGATTGTTTACCAAAACGCGCGCGAAATTTCTGTTTAAGAATATGCATCGGTGTCCTTGCAACGTGACCAATTGTGGTCATGCCAAGTGCGACAAAATGTCTGGTCATGCGTGATCCAACGCCATACATCTTATCGACGCTAAGCGGCCACAGCACTTTCTCAACATCTTCTTTGCCTAGTGTAAAAATCCCGTTTGCATTCTTTTTGGCAAAATTGTCCGTCGCCTGCTTAGCGAGGATTTTGGTAGGACCAATACCAACCCGAATTCGTACGTTCATCGAGGCCGCGACCTTCTTTTGAATCATGACGGCCAGTTGTTCTGGCGTACAGCGAAAATGATTAAGCGAGCCTGTCACGTCCAAAAATTGTTCATCGATCGAAAACACTTCCACTAGATCCGTGTACTCTTTGTAAATATCCGTAATCGCAAGGGATACATCGATATAACGCTGCATGTGCGGCCGCATTACAATCACATTTGGACACAATTGAAGTGCTTCGCCAAGACGCTGAGCCGTACTAATTCCAAAGCCTTTAGCGATAGGGCATGCCGCCAAAATAATTCCAGAGCGCCTAGCCGGGTCCCCGGCCACAACAACTGGGAGATGTTCAAGACCTGGATGAGAAGCCTTCTCGACGCTTGCGTAAAAAGATTGGCAATCCGAGAGGTAGATCGTGCGATCGCTTTTTTCTCTCATTCCCATTACAATGACCTCCGCATTCTCATGAGTGTTGTCATAAGTTCAGCCTTAATCAAACTTCGAAGCATTGTGAAATGGTGAATGTAGCCACGAACTTTATATTCAATGTGAATGCCAAATGAAGTGGTTGATGTATGCAGCACTTTGATATCCCGCTTTTTCATGGTACTTCTAATACTTTGCAATTCAGGGTAAATAGCGTTCTCAACTTCTTTTAAGTAAAACAGAACATGACCATATACAATTTTATCCTTGTGAACCTTGAGCACCTCCGAATCCCTGGACAACATATCCAGCAAAATAGGAAACAGTGTAAATTGTTTGATTAATTGAATATCTTCGTCAGTCTCGATATGTGTAATGACACTCATTTAACCACCTCAGAATAAGAACATGTGTTTGTGTTTTACATTATATACCGAACACGTATTCGCTATGCAAGTGATTTTTAGAAAAAAAAATCCCCACCAGCCATTTACAGCCAATGGGGGTATCAACTTTACAATTATTAACATAAATGGAACAAGTGAATCGGAGCTGACTCGCCGCCGACATGAAAATCCAGTGCCAGCTGACAGAATCGACCAGCCAGCCGGACAACACCGGATCAAACGCCGGCGCCATCAGCATGGGGATGCCGAGTTACACCCATGATGGATCCGCTAAGCCCATCGTATTATATCATTCTTTGCCCATAAAAAAAGACAGGGAAAACCAAAATCCCCCCGTCTTACAGATTCCCTTCTACCATTTTGCAAAACAGTTTTTATTGAAGAATTGCTTTTGCTACGACTGCAAGGTCTACAACGTCAACCTTGCCGTCATGGTTCACGTCCGCTTTTTCGTTCCAGCCTACTTGATCTTGAACTTTACCGAATGCCGCCGCGACAATCGCCAAGTCGCCTACAGTGACGCCACCTTGTCCATTGATATCTGCAGAAATTCGTTTGGCGTCGAACACTTGAACGGCTGCATCCAATGCAGCCTTCGCGCTGTCCACCTGTTGCTGAAGGGCATTCCCATTGTTTGCTGTTGCACGTGCTGCATCGATTGCTGACTTAAACTGCGATTTGGAGCCTGCTGCATACAATCCGTCTCCGTCGCCTTCCACTGCAGCATCGTATTTTGCCTGGGCACTATCGATTGATGCATTCAGAAGCGACTTATCTACGGATATACTGCTGATTTGTACAGCTTGGGAGGCTTCGCCGACCTGCAGTTCATTCCCCTGTCCGTTGGCAATCACAACATGGTCAACTGTAATGGTCGTGTTAGTTGCCTGAGCTACAGATTTGGCCGCAAATCTGAGTACGAGCACATCCCCTTGGGCAGGCACGTTGGCACCTACGCCAGCAGCCACAATCCGGACTTGCCCCGGTGCTGTCTCCTTTTGGTCGATGACTTGGAATCCTTCCTTCAGCGATGCAACTGACTCGAACTTCAAAATAGTCGGATCATAGAGAAGCGTCGCATCTTGCGCATATACCGTCTGGTATCCGCTTTGCCAGATATTGCTCAATCCCAGCTTAACATCGAAAGTTTGGCCAGAGTTAACCTGCTTTAATCCTGTCAATGTAGACTGCGGCGCGGATGACGCTGCATTTACAGTAACGTTGATGTCGGTTGTCAATGCTGCGTTGTTCGGATTGGCTACGCCAAGAGGCAAGCTGACTGTTCCATTTACTGTGAACGTTTGCTCTGTTTTGACTTCTGGAATGTAGCCTGTTCCATCTACATTCCAGAGAACATTGGCATTCCCTTTTCCAACATCGGTAACAAGTTCTACGGTTTCAGGCAGCCCAAGGGCGCTGGCAGTCCTCGCCGTTCCGTTCGCCAACCCGGTGACGTTAACCGGCGCTGTGACACTTACCAGCTTAGGAGGCACATACTCAATATAATCGATATCAGGGGCATAAGCGGTATCGTTGCTGAATTTTATCGTGTTCTCCCCGGCGTTCAGCCGCAATGTCACGGCTTTTGTTTGGCCAGTTGTCCAATTGCCTGCGGCTGCAAAATTAATCGTTTCCGCTGCCCCGCCATTGACAGATATCTTCACTGCCCTAACTTCTCCGGAGTAATATCTGATATTTACCGTATAATCTCCTGCAATAGGTGCAATCACTTTATTAAATGTAATCGTGTTTGCAGCACCATTCCCGATCCATCCTACTTTTTTGCCGTTGGAAGCGCTTGATTCACTACCGATACGAACGGCTCCGCTCAAAGTGTTGGCAGAGGACTCCGCCTCGAACTTTGTCACGAAAATTGGCGTCGGCGGAATTGGAGTTCCCTTAACTTTCAGAAGTACAATTCCGTGCGCAGGGACATTTACATGATAGGAATTTGCAATTATACCTTTATCCTGATGCGCCCACAAATCCCGAACCGTTACGTTGGTATCAAGACCGATATTGTCCCAATTTACTGACATATTCACTGCAGTGTCTCCACGATTCAGCAAACCGACTGCTTTTTCTCCGCTGTTTGCAGAACCGAGCGGCTTAACCCATACTTCCTGATCGCCATTATCGATCATGCGGGTTCCTTGAATACCTGCCGGATCCTGATCGATAGCGATGACCTCTGTATTCGTCAAAATATCCTTCGTTTGCTGAGACATCGTACGTAAATCATTACCTGCAATCAGCGGAGAAGCCATAATCGACCACATGCTGAAATGAGTTTTATCCTCTTCATAACTCATGCCGTTGCCTACTTGCAGCATATCCATATGGTTAAAGTGACCTGGACCTGCATACTGCGCCAGATCCGCATTTAGATCAACGATATCCATGATTGAACTGAATTTCGGAGCGATGTCTCCCGATACACGCCATTGATTGCCTACATCCGTCACCCAAGCACCTGGAAATCTCCAATTGCATACTTCGTACATAACCGGAATTCCCGTTGCCAAAATATGATCTCGTATTTTGGTATATTCCGTTTGAGGGTTCAGTCCCATCTTGTCTGCGCCGCACCAGTCAACTTTAATAAAATCGTATCCCCAGGTTTTAATAAACATATCAAAATCTTGTTGGCGATGATCGTAGCTTCCATCACCTGGCTGCGATAAGTCATCGGCTTTATCCCAGTAATACCCGCATGTATTTCTGCCTGCATCGGTATAAATCCCTGCTTTCAAGCCTTTCGAATGGATATAGTCCGCGACTGCTTTCATACCGTTCGGAAATCTAGAATTCGGTTGCACAAAGCCATTCGCGTCCCGGCCCCCAAAAAACCCATCGTCAATATTAATATTCGTGTAGCCCGCCGCTTTCATTCCGCTGTTGACCAGCGCATCTGTTTCCTCCTTAATTAATTGCTCATTAATTTTAACACGGAATGCATTCCAGCTGGACCATGCCATCATTGGCGTGCGACCCAAGCCATTCTCGAGCGCATGAGCCGGTTGTGGCGGCACAATATTGCTCATGAACAAGAAACAAGCAATGAATAGAAAGACTGCTATCCTTTTCAGCAAATTCTCCATTTCTAAGGCTAACATTTTTAAATCTCCCTTCTGTTACAGCTTCATACATTCCCGATTTACTCAACAATTTTGCTGGCAATGAAGACAAGGTCCTCCAGACCGATCTTGCCATCGTTCGTTACGTCGGCTTGCTTCACCAGCTCCCAATCCGGAATGCCCGAATCTTTGCCATAATTCGCCGCCACGAGGGCGAGATCGCCAATGCTCACTTTGCCGTCATGATTCACATCGCCAGGGATACCTGGGTTAACGATCGGCATCACATTGATCTTCATGGAGGAAGCTGCCGCACCCAATTCCGTTCCCTGTCCATCAGCCAATATCGCTTTGGATACCGAGATCGTACCTTCCCTCGCCTGCGACACTGTTTTCGCTCGGAATGTCAGCTCCAGCAGCTGCAAATTGCCGGTAATCGCATGCCCCGCGCCTTCACTGGCCACAAGCATGCGGATTTTGCCGAGCGTAGACTTCCCTGTTGACAAGAGACTGATCCCTGACGGCAAGGACTTCGCAGACACGAATTCCAGCACGTTGGCATCATAATCAAGCGTAATATCCTCCGCATACACAGCATGCGTAACGTTGTTCAGCCCGATTTGTACGTTGAAATCTTGGCCTCCAACGACGGAGCTTCCTGCCGTTAAAGTTGTTGCCGGGAAGAAGCCTCCCTCACGCTGAACAGGGATGATTTCATAGATTTGAGGTTTGACGACGCCGTTCCACTGAATTCTCACTTCCAGGACATGCTCGTAATTAGCCGTATTTATCGCGTTGTACGATTGGGATAGCGTACCAGCCTGATGCCAGCCGTATCCATCCCTTACCGATACTTCGGCATTAGAAATGCTCGTTGGATTTTGCAAAATAATCACTTGGCTTACCTCAGTAAACTTGGACAACTTGTAGTTCAAATAGCCGGGCTTCGCATCACCCTTTGGCGTGTAGAACGTAGATAATTTATGATCCGTTGTGTAAAAGGCCTCTTTACCCGTGTCCCCTTGTGGGTTTACTTGAAATGCAGGAAGCTCGGTTCCGGGCTTATCCAGACCTTCATTGACAATGATTTCATTAAGCGCAAGCCAAGCTTCGTTATTGACCGTTGAAATCAATCGGATGTATCTGGCCGGCTTATTAGCGACTTGAACGCGTTTATATCGGTATGGAACCTCATGATCAGGGAAATTCAAACTGCGATCTCCCGGATTATTGAAACTGTGAATCGTTTCCCACGTCGTCCCGTCTACAGATAGCTGAAGATCGCCTTTTCGGAAATAATCACCCTCACCGTCGCCAATCACCACAGCAGCATTCTGCACGTTGACTACTCCGCCAAGGTCAACCTGTACGAATTTACCTGTAGATTGTTTGCCGCCAAACCATACTTTTGCATCCAGATTGCCGTCATATATACCAGCAATCGCACCTTGATAAACACTCTCATAGTTATGGGTAACGACTGGAGCACTAAATTTTTGCAGTTTAACCTGCAAATTCGTCAAATTAAATGTGAGTACTGTGTTTGTGTTATTGATTAATCGGATATATGCTGCATTCGGATATGGACCCCCTACCTTGACAGAGTTCCATTCATATCCATTTTCCGAAGTCTCCAGTACGATCTCGGCATTCGTACTTTGCAATGCAATTTCTGCAATCCTTTCAATCGACAATAGCTGAATCCCAACATACTGCGAAGGCTTCAAGCTCACATTGTTAAGATTGGAAATTTGCGACATTACATCCGTGCTGTTTACACTCGTTTGCGCAAGCTCGTTCACATTCGAATAGAGCTTTACTTTTCCATTTTTTGCATTAACCGTAAATTCTCGTACCGCCGTCCATAAATCAGGCTTACCCCCGGGAATACCGGCATGCGTCAACCGGTATCTGACATATCGGGCTTTCAGGTCAAGCTCGCTAACCGCAATATGAAAGCCGGATCGTTCGGCTCCGATCGCCGTCCAATTTTGCCCGTCTACGGAATACTCCAATATCCCTTTCTGGAAAATATCAAAATCAGTATCTGTTCGACCTTGTAAAATATCAACATCATTGACCTGAATCGGTTTCCCAAAATCAATGCCATACCAGTCGCCATTGACTTGAATCGTCTGTACGTACACATAGGTTGATTTATTGCCGTCGATCATTTGATCTAAGCCTGAGACCGACCCGTAGGAGCTCATTGCAGTAGGAATGGTAAAATCAGGATCCAGGGATGTATAGATGCGTGCATCCAGCTTTTGAAGCAATTCATTAGCAAATGGAACTAATCGCTTGGAGCCGGCTTCTACCGTTACGTCCGGATAATTTAATTTCTTAATTTTGTAATTTTTGGAATCAGACATCGCATTCGCCGCTTTGGCCAACTCTTCCCACGCTAAACGCATATCGCCGCTTTGCAGCGCCATCGCTGACTTTGTTGCGGACTTAGCAGATTCCACAACACCCTCCAAGGAATTTAACCAGGGATCTATTTCGGTCAGCATCTTTGCATTTCTGCTTTTTGCTCTAAATGAAGTAATCGCATTCAATATTCGATCGAATTCTGCAATTAATTGATTTCCGGTTTCCGTCGCTGCTTCCCCTTTGTTAAATGTACTCAAAAACAGTTCAAGCTGTGCCTTGATGTTTTCAGATTCCCCTACTTGAAGCCCATGTCCGCTTGGTGACGGGTCACTCATATGATAAGCTATCGTATTGAGCTCAGATGCGGCCTCTGGCGCAACATACTTAAATGAATCCAACCAACTCTGACTGTCATTAAAGTCGTCGCTGTTCCATGTAAAATCGGCTACGGCAAACAAGGCAATTTTAGATAACTCCGCACTCCCCATGGGATTAGAGACGACACCGGAAATATTATGCGTTCCAGCCTTCAGTACTTCTCCTTTGCCCAACAGAAGTCTGGCATCCTTGTAATCGTTAACCGGCCAATTTAACCATACGTACGGGTCTCTGCCGGTAGCATTTTTCGGCCACTGCATATCGGTCGTGTTTACGGTTCCGACAACACCGCTTCCTGTCCACATGATTTCGACATCTGCCGGAACTTTACTTAACGCTTGGAGATAAGGCTTGCCGCTTTCTCCCGTCCAGGCTTGATTGTAAAACGGCGGGCAAAAAATCAGTGGTTTAACGTCCCCTTTAGCTGCTGCCCAGTTCGCAACATCGGTGATGAGCTTTACATGTTTATCTTTATCCGTCAAAGATTGCGCTGTGGAGATATCATCCAGAAATAAACCGAATTGACGAACGCCTATGCTATAGAGCTGATCCAACTTGGCTAACAAGGTTGCCAGCTCAGCGTCATACGTATTCCAATTAATCATGCTGAAGCCGGGATGAATCGCCCATACAAATTGGGTTTTGGATTCTCGTCCGACATCGACGAGTTCTTTGACTTTCGCCAGTTCATCTGCCGGGTACAGCGTTCTCCAAGCAGAATTATGGTACTGGTCATTCTTAGGCGCAAAAATATAAGAATTCATTTTGAATTGCCCGCCAAAACGCATTAAGCTTTTGCGGTCTTCATGCGACCAAGGGAATCCGTAAAAGCCCTCAATGAAGCCTCTCCATTTGGCATCGGAATAGTCTTCGTATTTGACTGATTTCAAATCTTTCCCGGGAATTTGATCGAAAATCAATTTCAATGTCGCAAGCCCGTAATATGCCGCATCCGTATTAGCTCCCAGTATCGCGATGCTGCCTTTCGTCTCCAGTTGTTTGTCAATGTCTAACACATAGGCGTCATTTTTGGCGAAAATCGCTGCATCGTTGGGAATATGAGCACCGAAGTAGGTGTCTACATATCCGCCGGAACTCCTTGTCCCTATGAGAACGTTGGTTTTATCGGATACGACAGCCGCAGATTTCGTCGCCTTCAAGGATTTGGAGGCAAGTACTTGATTCAAAAAATTTTGCGTGGCTGCATCTACGGTAGGTTCAATCACGACGTTGACTTCATCCGTTATAGTAAAATTCGTCCCTGCATAGATCACCTTCTGCGGCAATGGGTATATCTCGTAAGTACCGCTATCGGCAGATGCTTCCAATACGTTTCTACTCGGAGCTGCCTCAGCGCTGGCCATGCCCGACACAAGACTGGATAACATAAAGATTGCTAGAAAAATGCTAATTAGCTTTCTCGACATCTCGTTATTCCTCCTGTTACTCCATAAGTTTCCTAGCTAGCCATGCAAGATCTTCGATGTCGATTACCCCGTCAGCGACAACGTCCGCTGCTTTAATCGTCTGCCAATCCGGGCTGTTGGAATCTTTCCCGTAATGCGCAGCGATCATAGCGAGATCGCCGATGCTTACTTTACCGTCAGCGTTGATGTCTCCTGCTACGCCAGGGACGACTCCTGTGAAACGAATGTCTAACGATGAGGAAACAGCTTGCGTTTCAGTTCCCTTTTCGTCTGCCAGCGTGGCATTGATGACAGAAATAGTTCCTGCTGCATCTTGGATAAGAGGTTTCGCTCTAAATGTTAGCTCAGCTACTTGGGCAGTTCCCGTAACAGCATGACCGGGACCTTCGCTTGCCACAATCAGACGAATCTTGCCTGCCGGCTCCTTCACGATTCGAACAATTTGCATCTGATCCACGAGCGGTCTTGCCGATACGAATTCCATGACATTCGCATCATAATTCAGCGTGATGTCCTGTGCGTACACATACTGTGTCACGCCGCTCAGCCCGAATCGAACGGTAAAATCAGTTCCTGCCGGAACGGCTTCAGCACCGGTTAATGTGGTTGACTGCTGTACCTGCTGCGCTAGATGATACGTGATCGTGTATACGAGGGTCATCTTACCGTCCTCGGATTTCGCAATCACCTTAGCCGTGCCTGGTGCCGTAACCGCCGGTACCACTGTAACGCTCGTATTGTCTTCCCCAATGCCGGTGATTTGCGGAATGCTGGCTGTGCTAGCTACGTTCACACTGTACGCATAGCTGCCCCCTGTTTGAACAAAGTCGCGAAGGATGCTTTTTCCGTCGAGCAAAATATCTTTGACCTTCGCTTCGCTGTTTGCCTTCGGCTGCTTGTCGAATATTTTCAACTCCGTAATTGCTAAGCTCTTACCTGGCTTCGCGACCATATTCAGTCTCAGCGAAGTCGTCTTCACGCTGTCGAACGTATAGAAGTTGGCCTGTCTTAAGGCTGGTGTTGCCGGAACACTCTTTAAGCCTGTTACATCCACCCACGTATCGCCAGACTTATACTGGATCTTGAAGGAAGCAGGGAACGATGTGCCGCTGTCCTCAAACCAATGCACTTCCATATTGTCTACATCGTATTCCTGCGGCGCATAATCTCCGAACGTGATGGACACCCAATCGCCCTGACGCGGTGTGCTCTGCCAATTCGTCCAACGATTTTGCGGCGTTGCCTCGTAAGAAATAACATCATCATTGATCGACTCGATGAAATCATTGGAAGTCGGGCCTCTATTCGTGAACGAGGCTTCAGCCTTCGGATAATCGTAGCCATTTTTGGATCTGCTTATATTTAGCTCGGAACCTATTTCATCGGTTACTCGGATATGCGCTTTTGCTTTGAACCCAGTACCGGCAATCGTACCTTCGATGTCAAATTCCCCTACTCTTCCTGTACTTCCTGCTGGAATATCCCCCCAAGCGGTAGCCTTCTGCTCCTCAGTTCCGTCACTGTAGAATACCTTCACTGTCTTCGGTAAACTGGGCATCCGGTTCTTCAATACGACCAGCGTAATATTTTCAGCGGATAGAGCGCCTTTAACAATCACTTTGGCCATCGCTTTGAGCGTTGTTCCCTGCACAGTACCTAAGACAGTAAACTCGCCTAATTTATTGTAAAGGGCAGGATCGATCGGATCCCATGTGACATTCACATCAGCTGGAATACCTACATTGAAATTAGCTGTTACCGTTAGAGGCAGAACAGGAGCGGAGCCCTTGTCTACAACGATGTTCACAGGATTTAAGCTGACCATGCGCTTCTCGACTGAGCTTGGAGCGATTTGGAACGTAAGCTCCTTCGTCGTTACAGTCACGTTCTCGTAACTCACTGTCACCTTCACCTTAACCGTGCCATCTTTAAGCGCATACAGCTTGTTATTCATAATTTTGATATGGTTTCCTTCAAAAGCGTAAGTCGGATTGGAACCGGTCAAATCCATCACTTCTCCGCCCTCGAATGTTCCGCTTACCTTAAGGTCAATGATGTCGTCGACGACAAGGTTCGTTTTATCGGCAGTCACACTTGCTGATACCAATTTGGCCTTCTCGGTTGACATATGAATCGTATATATCGCGTCTGCCAAGCCATTTTCTGATGTGACATAAATTTTGGCCGTACCTGGCAATTGATAGGCCGGCAAGATCGTAACGGATGCATGGTCGCCCGCCGTTGCCGTCAGCTCAGGCACCTTGCTGCCATACGGCAAGCTGAGCTCATAGCTTTGTTGATCCGGGTTGAAAGCACTCAACAACTGACCATTCACCGAAATCTCGTTAAGTTTAGCGGTTGAACCCATCACCAGCTTATCCGCATTGACCTCGACCTCTGTCAAGGCAACAAACTTGTTCGTCTGCGATGCGATCATGTGGAATTTCAGCTTATTCGTCCTTACTGCGTCAAATGTGATCGTGTTTTGCCCAACGACATACGGTGTGGGACTAACTTGATGGTCTACATTCACCCATGCTGAGCCGTTCCAATACTGTACCGCCACGCTTTGCGGCACTACCGTGTCTCTATCCGTAAATACGAACAAATTCAGATTATTAATGGAGTATGATTCGCCAAAATCTACCGTTATGGAGTCGCCATCATTACGTGGCGTGCGTGTCCAATTCGTCCATCGATTGACAGGCGTATCGTTATAGCTTTTAATCCCGTCATTAATATGGCTTAATTTATCATCCGGATTCGTAAAAGATGCCTCCAGCAGAGGATAAGAAGAACCCGCCTGGGATCGCATAATATTAACGGAATTACTCTCGCCAGTGACCCTGATCGATGCTTCAGCCTGTAGATCAAGTTCAGCGACGCTGCCCTTTATGACAAAGGTTCCCTCCTTAGCGATAAGATCTGCCGGTATGGCGTTCCAAATGACCGCCTTTTCCTTCGTCGTGTCGTCGCTGTAAAGTACAGTAACCTTCGATGGCAAAGCAGGGCTAACACCGACCTTGGTTACGGTTGAATACGGCTTAACCGCTGCAGCGCCTTTCACAATAACCTTGGCTTTTACCTTTTCGGTTACCCCCTCCACAGTACCCTCGACATCAAATGCGCCGACTTTCGCATATAAGGCAGGATTCACTTGTTCCCAAGTGACAGGCTTCGTGGCAACGGACGAATCGCTGTACAATACTTTCACTGCAGCAGGCAGTACGGGCGCCTCGTTAACCTCAACGCTTACATGGATGAGTTCGAACCCGGCCACCGTTTTCGTATCGCGGTCAGCGGCCGGTACGGTAATGACCCTAACGGAATTGCCAGTTAATCCTGCGGCCGTTGCGTTCAGAACGATCTCGCCCGCTTGCTTATCGGATTGCAGAATCGCCAACGCTTTGCCGCTAAACGCCTTCCGTTTGTTATCCTTATAGCGCTCAACGCTTGCCGCATTTCCGTTGTCAACACCCGCCAGCTTGCCGCTGCCCGAGAGGCTGAATTGAATCAGATTGTCAGCTGTAGGCACAATTCTACCGGCGCTGTCTACGATATCAGCTGTTATAAAAGATAAATCCGTGCCATCTGCTGTAATCACCTGCTTGTCGGCTGTCAATCTAATCGCTGCAGGCTCACCTGCGGTTGTCACCTGATCTCTGCCGATAATCGTTCCACTCGCATCCTTGGCCACTGCTTCTAAGGTGCCCGCTTCATAAGGAACCGACCACTCCAGATAGGTCTTTCCAGCCGAAGTTTCCTTATATGCAGCCCCCCAAGAAGTTGTCTTGGATTCATAGCTGCGCTCGCCTAATGATCTGCCGTTTAACAGCAGTTCTACCTTCTGCGCGTTCGTATATGCCAATACCCGGACGGTATCTCCCGTTTTCCAGTTCCAATGAGGCAGCAAGTGTACCATCGGTTTATCGCTCCATTGGCTCTGATAATAATAAAAGATATCTTTCGGGAATCCGGCCGTATCGACTGCGCCGAAGTAAGAACTTTTTGCAGGGAAGGAATTATAATAAGGAGTTGGCTCGCCAATATAGTCAAAACCAGTCCATATAAACTGTCCCGCGACATGTTTTAAATCACGGTCTCTCTTCCACGCATCCTCGGCCGTTCTGCCCCAGCCTACATAGTCATTGTCATACGAGGATTGCTGCATATCCGCATACGTCGTGCTCTGATTAGATTGATTCGGGTGTGTATAAACCCCGCGCGAACGCGTTGCCGATGAGGTTTCGGCACCATAAATAACCCAGTTTGGATTTTGCTGGTGGTAACCGGCATAATTATTTTCGGAATAGTTAAGACCTACAATATCTACGGCATCGAATATCGCTTTAATATTCGCGTTTAGAGCTGTTACATTGACCTTATCGCCTCTTGTTTTATCCTCGCCGATGGTGGTTGGCCGCGTTGTGTCGATCTCTTTCACCCATTTAACCAGATTACGGGCCGTTGTGACTCCGCTGGCACTAGTTGTATCATAAATTTCGTTGCCCAGAGACCACATGATGATCGAAGGCTCATTCTTGTGGTTATCAACCATCTCCTTCACGTCATGCTCCCCCCAAGTGGAAAAGAACCTGCCGTAATCATACGTTTTCTTCGATTGATTCCACGCGTCAAAAGCTTCCTCCACAACCAATAGTCCTAAGTTGTTACAAGCTTCTATAAGTTCCGGAGAGGCAGGATTATGGGTAACCCTAATGGCGTTTACACCCATATCCTTCATAATTTGCATCTGGCGCTCTACGGCACGATAGTTCGTAGCTGCACCCAACGCGCCCAAATCATGATGCATCGATACCCCATGCAGTTTCATATACTGCCCATTTAACGAGAAGCCGTCATTCGGATCAAATGTAAAATACCGAAGCCCCAAGCGTGTTTCATACGTATCCACGACTTGGCCGCCAACCGTTACTTCTGTGACAAGCTTATACCTGTAAGCGTTATCGACACTCCACAGCTTAGGATTCATGATTTCAGTATGATCAGCAAAATTAGCAACCACGCCGGCTTGAACGGTTTGCTCCGGCGATTCGACAGACGCTACAGCTGTCCCGGCGCTGTCCACAATCGTTGATTTAACCTTTATTTGCGCTGCTGCGCTTGTTTCATTTTTCACTTTTGTGCTGAGGTTTACACCGGCTTTGTTAGCTTTGTAATCGTTTTCCAAATGTGGTGTCGTTACGAAAGTGCCGTATCTCTCCACGTGGATGGGATTCGTTACAGAGAGGTATACGTTTCTGTATATCCCACTGCCCGAATACCAACGACTGCTAGGCTGAATGTTGTTTACTTTCACTACGAGCACGTTTTCCCTGCCGTCCGTATATGCCTTTCCAGTCACGTCATACGTAAAGGCATTATAGCCGTATGGATAGGTGCCCAGTAGTTGCCCATTCAGATAGGCCGTACTGTTCATGTAAACACCGTCAAAGTCGATAGAAAGTCGTTTATTTTCCATCGTGGATGGCAATGTAAACGTTTTGCGATACCAACCGGTACCGCCATCCAAAAAGCCCCCCTCATGCGTAGCAGGAGACTGTGCATTGAAATCCAGCTCCACACTCCAATCGTGAGGCAAGCTCAGCTGCCTCCAGGCTGAATCGTCATAGCTGGGCAGCTGCGCCCCGGTAAGGCTCCCGCTCGTTTCCCTTTGGAAACGCCAATTTTCATTGAAATTGAGTCTCCTTTCTCCATTGTAACTAACGGCTTTGCCCGTTGCGGCAAGACTGGCATCCGAAGTTGCCACCTGCTGCGCCTGCGCCATGGGTGGGGGAAGTACATTACTGGAAAGTAAAACGCCAATCAAACAAAATGCTGCAATCATTCGCCTCTTCACTTAACATCCTCCTTCATTTTCTCCTTTTAAAGAGACTAGATGCACAATGTCAAGAACCACATCATGCCTCTAGCCTTGTCGCTGCTCTCACTTGCTTAGATACAAAATGTTTCATTCACTGCATGCGGAACCCTGCATTAAGAATAAACATAATGAAAGCGTTTAAGAATGATCATTTTAGAAGTAAATTGATATTATTTATACTATTTCTCGAAATTTCCCTCTATAAGCCCTAGGACTATATCCTGTCGCCTTCTTAAACACACGGCTGAAATGTTCAGGATTCAAGTAACCAATCTGTTCGCATATATCGCTAATCTTCATGTTCATTCTCAATAAGCGCTTCGATTCCTCAATACGATGGTTTGTTACATATTGAACGAACGTACACCCAACCTCTTTGGAGAATTGCTTGCTTAAATAGCTTTCACTGACACCGACCATTTCACAAATGAAAGACAAGTTTATGTTTTCGCGATAATGGGAATCCACCAATTGTTTTGCCTTCAAAACGGGGAGACTATTGGGCTCATCTCGCGTATTACGGCTTTCATGAGTGGCGCTGTAGATACTGTGGCATATTTGCCTAAGCCAAATGAGCGTATCCTCCAATGTCTGAGAATTTTCGATTGCCTCAAAAGGATAGCTAATCTTGCAATCCAATTCATCCCAACGCAACCCTTTTTGATATAAAAACGTCCCGATTCCCCAAATGAAATCAGCAAGCACCTCTTTGGTTACAAGGGGATCCGATCCTTTGTTTCTCACGATGATCTTCATGATTTGTTCCAGCTTGTGTTCCCATGCCAACTTGTCTTCCAGCGAAAAAAAGCGGATAAAGTCAACAATTATCCTCTTAATCTCTTCTTTCTGTGCCGTAAGCTTCGTGCTGTCCTGCTCGACATGCGCATGTTCGGGATAAAATATTCGGCCGAATCCTTCAAAATAAATCTTAGCCGCCAACTGCTTGGCTTGATCGTACAATCGGCGCCAATCTTTTCTGCTGTTAGCTGTGTCGCTAACCCCAATGGAAACTTTCATATTCATGTATTGTTCAATGCGGGTCTTTATTAACTGAAAAGCGAACTGGATTTTATAGCGGCTTGCCGACCAGCTCCTTTCTTCGGGAAGCGTTAAGAACAACACATAATTATCAGCATCTTGCCTGTCATACAGAAACGGAATCGACATGGAATGAAGGACAGTCTGAATCGTTTGGGCAACGATACTTCCCTTCTTGGTATCGCTCATCCATGGCTCCGTTTGCCTCTTTATACACATCACTGCGGCTACCTGATTAACTTCTCCGATACTTTCACAGATTCGGGCTGTTAGTTGATCGTACTCAAACTTCTCAACCTCAGGGTTAATGTGAATAAGCTTGCTAATGTATTGTTCTGTTTTCGTCCTGCCCCATTCATTCGCTTCTACGTGACTAATCCTTTGCGTCGATTTAAGTTTAAGTGTTTGGATCGCTTTCGTAACAACACGAATGAGATGCTCCTCGTCTAACTCCGTTTTCACTATATAATCTAGCGCTCCCAATAAGAAGGTATGTCTTACGATTTCATAATCGCTATTTGCGCTTAAAATAATCCATACCGGTGGCTTGCATATTTCACTAGCGTTGCATTCACGCAGCAGATCAATTCCACTCATTTTTGGCATTTTGATGTCAGTAATCACCACATCAATGTCACCATGCTGTCGCAAAAATGAGATCGCTTCCGCCCCATCATTGGCTTCGCATACGATTTGAATATTGAAGTCATGCCAAGGGATCATTTGATGTAAGGCAAGTCTTAAGAGCGGCTCGTCATCCACAATCATCATCTTAAACACGTTATGCCGTCTCCTTTATTCAAAGAATGCCGACCTCTTACCTAACCGCCTCTAGCTAAAGTTACCGCTATCATGCGCATAATACACGATATCATCCATTTATAAAATCCCTCTCACTTTACATTTATAGCTCTATTTTGACATGTTAGTTTATAATCCCAATGAAATTAGCGGATACCTATAGAGCAGTATCCGCCAGCTTCACCCGCTATTTCGTTTATTTCACAGCATCCATCATGTTCCTATATTCCTTCGCGTGGTACGGTCCGCCTTCTTTCATAACGGTCCACAACGGATCTGTATCCTCTTTCATAGTCAGCATCATGTCATCGTGCCATTCATTAAGCAAATATACAGCTTTCATGTGGATATCGCTTCTTTCTTCAACGAGATTGTACTGTTCGTAAGGATCATTTTCCAAGTCAAACAGCATATCTTTGGGAAATCCGTGATAACCGTCATGATATGTTCGGATATACAGCCAATTCTCAAATCTGACGCTTCGCTGGCAGACATGTGCGCACTGGGAAACAACCAAGTAAGGCCTGCCTGTATTCGCACCCTTCGTAATGCTTTCCGCATAGCTCAAACCATCCCAAGACTCCGGTTTCGGCGCACCAAGCAAGCTTGCCAGTGTAGGGGCAAGATCCAGCTGATAATGAAGCCCCTCGTCTACGCTTCCTTTAAGGCCGCCAGGCCAGCGGATGATCATCGGAATTCGGCAGGTCCCCTGGTCCGCTGTCCCGTGCTCGGAGTAAATACCTAATTCCCCCATATTCTCCCCATGATCCGCACTAACAACAATCGCTGTATCCGCTAACACGCCGAGCTTGTCAAGCCTTTGCATCACTTGCCCGATATGCTCATCCATATAACGAATGGCGCAATCGTAATTGTCGATAATCGTCCTTAAATCGTTATGCCGCTCAATCGTTTGGCTGTGCCTTGGATGTCTGTAATAATGCGACTTGGCAAGCTTATTCATATCTTCAATGCTGTGCTGCCCCTTTTTCAGCTTATGCTGCAGGAATACATCTTCCGTGATCCATGCCGGCATAGGTTCGCTAACAAATGGGTTGCCTACGTGCTCCGGCGTCCTATAAGGCGTATGCGGATCCCAGAAATTAAGATGCAAGAACCAATTTTCTGATTTTGCATTATCTTCCAGCCATTTGAGTGCAACGGGCAATACTTGTTCTGCCGATTCTCCGCCTCTGCCTCCAATATTTAAAACTTCATTGAATCCCGCGTTAAAGGTCCATACGGAATGTCTTTCTGAGAAGGTGCTGATCGATGCCGTCTTCATGCCCATTTTACGCAAAACGCCAGGAAGGCTTTCCGTCGCCAGCCGGTCGCTGAAACCGCGCTCCATCCCTTCGCGCCTCATATCCGCAGCCGTGCCCCCATGGCCGACGACGCCGGTGTGGATCCCGAATCTGCCCGACATTAATGCCGATCTGGAGGGCATGCACGGAGCATCCGAGCAATAGTAGTTGGTAAACCGAACGCTCTCTTCGGCGATGCGGTCGATATTAGGCGAAGTCGCACGATGGTAACCATAGCAGCCCAAATGATCAGGACGCAAAGAATCTAAATCCAAATAAAGAATTCTCATAGGTCATGTAACCTGCCTTTGATGTATTTTGTTGTTTGTGCATCTTCTGTAGTTAGCCCTTTACGGCCCCGGCAATCCCATCTACAAAGTAGCGCTGCAGGAACAGGAAAATAACAATAATCGGAACGATAGCAATCGTGCCTCCGGCCGCAATCCCCGTCCAATCCACCACATTCTCTCCCCGAAGTGCATATAGTCCAACGGCAAGAGGCCGCAGATTGGGAGAACTGAGTGTTAAAATTAACGGAATCATAAAAGAGTTCCAGGACCAGATGAACTGCATGATCGTCACACTGCCGACGATTGGCTTCGATAACGGCAGCATAATGGTGAAAAAAGTGCGAAAAAATCCACAGCCGTCCATTATGGAGGCTTCCTCCAACTCTTTGGGAATCTGGCCGAAGAAGGTAGCAAAGAGCAGGATAAAGATGATGTGCGCTCCTCCCGCTTCAGCAAGAATAACACCAAGTAAATTGTTCATCAGCCCCAATTGTTTGATCAAATCATAGATCGGAATAATCGCAAATTCCATCGGGACAATCATACTTGCGACCAAAACCGCCAAAACCGGCTTCTTCCCTTTAAAAGCGTATCGGCCTAGTACATATCCGCAGGTTGCCGTTGCCAGAAGTACGATGAGAATGGTGCTGACGGAAATAACGACACTATTCAAAAAATAGCGTTCAAAATTCGCTTCGTTCCATGCTCTGACCAGGTTCCCCATTTGGAAACTGGTCGGGATCAACCGGAGTCCATTTGTGAAAAATTCGCTCTGTGTCTTGAAGGAAGCCGAGACCATCCATAGAAACGGATAAATCCAAACGAGGCAAAAGGCGGTCATGACGACGTGGAACAATGATAATCTTAAGATTTTCATGATTTTGCACGACCTTTAATTCGTTTACTCAGCACGGATTGAATCACCGCGAGAGCACTGATTGTTACGGCAAAGAAGAGACCGGCAGCCGATGCGTACCCTAGTTGCGGAAGTCCCATTTCACTGGAAAAGGCGTATCGGTAAATATAGGTGGACACAACATCCGTTGCGAAGAACGGCCCTCCATTGGTCATGGTTTTGATCAAATCGAACACTTTCAGGGAATTGACGACATTTAGCAGGAAAATGACGGCTCCTATCGGCAGAAGCAGAGGTACGGTAATATGAAAAAATAATTTACTCCCTCTTGCTCCATCCACTTCAGCAGCTTCATACAGATCCTTGGGTATCCCCTGCAGCCCGGCAAGCCAATAAATCATGTTAATACCGAGATTTTTCCATACTGAAATGAGGATCACGGTAAACATGGACCATTTGGCATCTCCCAGCCAATTAATCGGCGTGTCGAGCCATCCTATTTTCAATAACGCATCATTGACAGCTCCGTCGCTGCCCCATATGAAAACCATGATAATACCGACAATCGATGTGGTTGTAACAACCGGCAGAAAGATTAAGGTCCGGTAGATGCCGGCCCCCTTTATTCTGGGACGATTCAAAACAACGGCAAGTATTAAGGGGATGAACAGATTAAGAGGCACGACGCCGAGCATAAAGGTAAAGCTATTTTTAAATGCGTTCCAAAAGTATGGGTCCTTCGCTACTTGAACGAAGTTATGAAGTCCGACATAGGTTGCATCGGAGGTTAGCCCCGACCAATCCAAGGTGGCATAGTACAAGCTGGCTGCAATCGGCCAGCCTTGAAACAATACGAAAAGCAATAACGTCGGAAACAGGAATAGCCAACACCATAATTCAATTTTCCATTTGGTTTTCACGATGCGTGAACTCCCCATTATTTGATCGATTTGTAATCTTGTTCTAAGTAATTTTTATCGGCGCTCCAATTGGAGAATGTGAAATCATTTCTGTCTACCTTCGCGCCTTCCGACTTCGCCTTCGCAATAGCCGTATCTAACGCTTTATTAACGAGAGCGGAGTACTGCTTCAACGGAGCGGTTGGATCTTTGATCGCCCCGGCTACGACGCCTTGCAGGATATCGCCAACACCAGGTTGAACATCCTTATAGTTCCCATACACGCTTGTAAGCTCAGGGTTTCTAATCTGAGGATTCGGAATTAATCGGGAAGATTTCTGAACGATGTCATAGTATTGCTTAAATTGCGGAAGGAGGCAGTCTCATTCACATCCTTTAAGATAGAGAAACGGTCTCCCGCTTTCACCAATACGGACTGGTACTCTTTACTGAAGTATTCCTTTAAATAAAGCGCGGCCTCTTTCGGGTGCTTCGATGTCTTCGATATCCCGATCCAAGGACCTATGGTTGACTTAGGCAAATATCCCTTTTGTCCATCGTCCGGCACTGGAGGCATCATCACACCGAAATCCAAATTAGGGTTATCCCGTTTCCACACACCGATGGACCATTCCCCCTGCAAGATGAAACCAGCCTGGCCTTCCCCAAATAGAGCGCGAGCTTCAGGTGCGGAAATGCTCATCGTCTTCGGATGGAAACTTCCGTCGTCCTTCATACCCTTGAACAAGTTCATAACATCGACAACGGCTTTGCTGTCATAATTCGCGTCATGCGTGACCAAACTGATCGGCGATTGTTGGTTTAACCCGCTGCCGCCCAGTGCGGACCAGTCCATAGCCGCCAACTTCCAGCGGCCGATTTGCTTGCCGCCCTCAATGATGCCGTACGCCTTGCCTTTACCGGCTTCCGTAATTTTCTTTGCCGCCTCGCGGAATTCCGTATATGTTTTTGGCGGGTTGTCGGGGTTCAAACCGGCATCTCTAAACAACTGCTTATTATAATAGACAAGCGTACTCGGCACACTCGAAAGGGCAGGAATGGAATAAAGCTTGCCGTTTAACACAGTCGAACCTTCCACGAACACACCGTCAATGAAGCGGCTCTTAAAAGCATCATCGAGGTAATCGTCTAACGGGAGATACCATTCTCCTTTAACCGCCATACTGAGCGACATATTGCCGGGAATAGGGAATAAATCCGGTGCATCTCCTGATTTGATCGCTGTTGTGATCGTATTCTGGAATTGATCAACGCTCATTAGCGTATATTCGATTTTGATATTTGGATATTTAGCTTCAAAATCTTTCATAAACTTCTCGCGATAGGGCTTCTCGCTATCTGCCCAGTCCATCACACGCAGGGTAACTTTCTCACCCGTTGGCGCTGCTTCGGCTTTATTTCCGGAAGTTCCCGCTGCAGGAGTTCCGGTACTGGCTGTATTCACAGGCGAGGCAGAGCAAGCTGTAATGATTTGTACAATTAGTGCAGATCCGATTAAAATCGCAGCATATTTCCGTTTTTGTACCATTGGCATTTCCCCCTTTAATATGACAAATATTCGCAGTTAACCTTATTTAGTGAGCCTTTAAGTTGATTGTATGCGCTATCATTTCCTCCTCGCCCTAATCTATACTCCATATGTTATCCTACAAACTATCCTCAGACCATGTAGGCACGATTCCACTTTTTGTACTTTTGATACTTTTTCGATAATTACTTGGAGACATGTGGAAAGCTTTCTGAAAAACGCGATTGAAATGCGACGCGTCATAGAAGCCACATTTTTGGGAAATATGCTCAATGGTGTTTGCAGGGTCTTCCAGCATTCTCTTTGCTTGTAAAACTCTCATTTTTTGCAGCATCTGCATCGGGGTAAGATCATATACCTTTTTAAATGCCCGGCTAAAATAAACAGGATTCATATGGTAAATGTCCGCCAATTCCTCACGCGTAATATTTCGCTCCAAACCCTTTTCGATATAATGAAGCGCATAATTGAACCTGTTGATCTCAAACGTATCTCTGGACGTACGCTTTTCTCCGATTTTGGAGCTTTCTACAATCTCATGAAGCAGGAAAAGAGCAAGAAAACCCGCCTGCACGGACTCATGCTCATTGTTATTCTGCTGCCACATGTCTTTCAGTTCGTCGAACTTCTTTTCATACAAAGCGGTATCTCTGATTGTAATAACCTTATTCAAAGGGAACATCGTAAAGAAATCTTCTCCCTCCCTGACAGTCAGTTCAATACTAAAGAGAAAGTGAACGCCTTCCATCTGCGATATCACATTAAAAGGCGTATCAGGGCGATGAATCATGACATCTCCGGTTCTGGCGATATACTCCTTACCGTCATCCGTCGTGATCACCTCTCCTTGTTTGATATAGGATATCGTCAAATAAGGTTGGGTGAAATCAAACATGAACCGGGAGTAATATTGTATTTTTTTCACATCAAATAACGCTATGGCAAATAGATCTTTCACCTGTGCGATCAAAGCAGGGTCACTCCTTGTTTAACTTGTAATAGATGTTGTATTCGCTAGGATTTGGTCATATCCTCCACTAAGTAACCAACTTCCGCAAGGTCCTCATGTATGATCCTGGTTCTTCCCGTCAAGCTCCATTCCAAACCGTCCGACGAAGCAAGGTAAATTGGCAAATAAAAAGTAAGCCCATGCGCAATTGCATGGGCCTCTCATACAGCTCCTCCGTGCTTATCCCCTCTGGGGATGATGGTTATTGTAAATATCTACTCGGATAACCAATCCCCAATAATCAGTTGCGCAATGGCTGCCAACTCTCGAACTGTAATCTCACCTTGACCGAACAAGTCTGCTTTCTCAATGCTGCTCCAGTTCGGATCTGTGGATTTCACGCCATAATATTTCGCAACGATCGAAAGATCCCTGATACTTACTTTGGTCTGACCTGGCACAAGGGTAATGAGTTCAGACTGGAAGGCAGTTTCCGCTTCAAGCAGTGCTGCTTTAGCTGCATCGACTTGAGCTTGTGTTGCGCTTACATTGTTCTTAACTGTAACAGCTGTGCCCAGAGCTGTCTTCAGCGCTGTAATGGCACTAGCCGGGTATTGGCCGACTTTCGTTCCAGCTGCTGCTTTGTTAACCTTGGACTGTAAAGCCTCGATGGCCGCACTTAATACCTGCTTGTCAGCCGGTATTACAGGAGTAGTAGACGGGTTGATGCTTTGTTTAAAGACGGTGATCGCTGCATTCAGACTAGCTGCCGCTTGATTGACATCAGCTTGTCCTGCCGATGTGTTATCCCGAACGCTAACCGCACTTGCAATGGCCGCTTCGAGAGCAGATTTTGAAGATAGAGGGTATTGACCTGGTTCCGAACCGATCACGCTATTACTCAATACTTGCTCTGCTTGTATAACGAGCGATTGCAGCTCCAACTTGTCAGCCAGCTTCACCTGGATGGTTGCAGTAGCTTCTGCCGTGGTTAGTAGGACAGGATTTCCATCGGCGTAAATCCCGAAATCATGCAGGCTCACATTCGCCGCTCCCGCTGGAGCGTCAGCTTTCACATGGCCATGAAGTGTAATCAAATTGCCTGGGACGGCCTCCGTTTGTCCGAAACGAGCCAGCAGGAGAAGAATTTGCCCCAGCCCCGGTTTAACGCCGGTACCGATCACCTGCAAGCCGGCTTGGACAGTCGTAAAGGCACTTTCATCCAGTGTAAGTTGTCCCTGCTCGTTCACCTTAGTCGCAAATTCGATTCTGCTCGGATCGTAGTAAACCACAGTGCTCACGGTCGTAAAGGCTTTATTTACGCCTTGTACGCCGACATTCAGGTCAATCGGTTGGCTAACAAAAGCTTCACTAGGCGATTCAATAACTGGGTTTCCAGCGATTTTGTCGATCGTATTGACGTTAGCCGTTACGCTTCCTTTGTTACCAGCTGCATCTACGAATTCGAACGTAAAGCTGCCGTTCTCGCTGAACGTGTAGCTCGCCCGACCGCCGTTATTCGTCACCGTAACCGCTTCGCTTGGTGTAATCGTTGCAGTCACATCCTGATTTGTAGGAGCCGTCGTGCTGTAGGCTACCGTTGCCGTTGGAACGGACGTATCCAGATTAAGGCTTAGCGTATGAACGACTTCCTCGTTCCCGGCTTTATCTGTCGAATGATACAGAATTGTGTTCACGCCATCCTGATTGACCGTAACCGGTGTCGTATACAGATTCCAGGTTGCCCCGTTATCCAAACTGTAAGTCGTATCCGCTACGCCGGACAAGTCATCGTAGACACTCAAGCTGACGGTAACCGGATGGATGTACCACCCGCCCAATCCGTCCGGTAATGGCGGCGTTGTCTCCGCCTTCGTAACCGGCGCTGTCTTGTCCGACTGCGTCAATACCACTTGATCGTATACATAATACTGTTTGGTTCCAGAGTAGCCCAGACTTAACATGCCGGCCTTTCCGTCTCTCCCGAATTCGAAATAATTCGGCTCCGTAGAACCTTGGTGGTAATCAAAATGCTCCACTTCGATTCGCTTCGGATTCGAGCCTAGCTCATCGGTTGCAAACTCAATCCAGTCGACTTTGCTCCCTGCGCCGGCCCAAGTTAATACGAGGCTGTTCAGCGCATCGGATACGCTATCCGCCTGGATCGGCGTCCAGTTCGTAACGATAAAATTACTCCACCCTGAATTCTCGGAAGCATCAATAGAAGCGAGTTTCTTGGCCTTCGAGGAATCGAAGTTCCTTACGCCAAGAACATCCGTATACAACACGATGTTGGAAGGCACTCCCTGCACGTAGGAATAGCGAGCCCGCACATATTTATAGCTGTTTGCGACTTTCGTATCGTTTCTCACGACCACTTCAATAATCTCCGTCGTCGAATATGGCTTGCCCTGCTGACTTACTTGAATGCGATAGTTTCCTGGCGCCGCATTGTCCCAGGTGAACTTGCCATTCTCGATCTTGGCGTTATTCCCCGGTACCGCTGCGCCAAGCGTATCGCTTGCAAGCGCTTGCCGGTACGTCACGGCATCCAGCGATACGGTGACATCGCCAGTGACATCCGGATTTTTCACGAAGTTGAACGCGACATGGCCTGGCGTAGTCGTTACTGTTTTGTTCGACGTCAGATTCGGACTCGTCGGGTCTTTGGTCGAGTCCCCGGTTTCCACCTTCCCATTATTCGGATCGATCGATATCGAAACCAGCGGGTCTTTCAGAACTGTAACGTAACTTCCGTCCGTCGTACTCGTCACCGGCACGCCTGCCGAACCGTTCAAATCTTTATATTGGATTGTAAAAGCCAACTGCCCAGGCGGCGTATCCTTAGTAACCGTATATACTGCAGTCCAATGCAAACCGTCTGTTGAAGCCGCTCCGATTTCCACACCAGGAATGACAACGGAAGCCTCTTGAATCGGTTCTTTAGAAGTGAATGATAGCGTTACATTGTTGCCAGTACCGGCTTTCGTTGCAATTGTTCGGTTGGACTTGATATTCACATCGGAAATGAGACTGACCCTATTGGATGTCGTAACGGTGTCGATCAACAATTGCGGCCCTAAGCTGCCTTTTTCCCTAGAATAATAATAGTGTGAAATATTATTCGCTGTAAGCGAGGCAATACCCAAACTAAGTTTCTTATCCCCGGCAAGCTCGGCTAGCACCTGCGAGGTTACGTCAATATCCACAAATTGTTGGGCAGGAGGCATCTCCCATGTGCCCAGATCCGCGCCTAATGCAGGCTTGTTATTGTAGTTGGTCGTGGTTTCTTCCCAACTGTCATCGCTTACAAACTGTACTTTATCTGTGAAAGTCCCGCCAACAATAGAGGATGTAAGGCGTAGCTTAGCCGATGTTACATTGCTGGATACGCCCGACAAATTGAAGCGAACAAATGTTTCACGCGGGACAAAAGCCGAATTTCTCACCTCAAGATTCGTATTTTTACCATAGTTCGCAGTTGGTACGCTTGCACTCACCATCGTATCTGCCTCTGCGCCGATTGTGAGGCTCTTAACCTGGCCCTGACTCTTCGTCTTTTTCGTGTAAAGCAATATCCTCGCTTGTTTACTTCCGTTCTCCTTCGCATAATAAAAATGAGGAACGTTGTCTGTCATCTGAGTTTTGATAAGCATGCTCAACTGTTTGTCGCCGGCACGTTCGCTGTTAACTTGAGATGTAACATCAATGTCCACATCATTCTCTGCCGATGGCATGCTCCATACACCCAAGACAGCTCCACCCGCAGGCTTGTTCTCATCGGTAAGAGTCATTTCCCCCCATGAATCATCACTGACAAACTGCGCCTGATCGATAAAAGTACCTGTCGATGCGGATGTCAGCCGAAGTTTCGCAAATGAAACGTTTTCAAGCTCAGGTATGTTACTTAAATCAAATCGCAAGTAAGCTTGACGAGGCGTCCTGAGTTCCACTTTTTTACTATTTCCATTGTTCGTTGTTGGACTTGATGAATTCACGAATGCATCTGCGGCCACATCGATTTGAATGAAATCCGCATGACCTACTGTATGGTTGATCACCCGCAGCTGATCTCCTGCCGGGCTATTCATCACCAATTTTCCAATATCCGATATAGCAGACGACCGGGTATTAAATATGAATTGGTCCGCAATCTGAATGTCCGGCTTGCCACGCTGAGAGATATATACGTTATACGTTCTCGTGTCCAAATCGGCAAGTAAGGTAACATGATAAAGCTCATTTGCTTTATATTCGAGTTTGGCACTTTGCCCATAGCTGCTGCCATTCCGAACATCGAAATAACCGTCGGAATTCAATCGGACAATCATTGGCAAATCAGACTCGCTGTTCACGACGGAAGATTGTCCCGTATATCCGATCATGCCTCCGCTTTTATCAGCTGCCGGGATCAGGTCAAATTCAATGGATTGAACCCCTGAATGTCCGGCACCCAAATCGAAGCTGTTCTGATAACCGGAAGAAGATGACCATGAAGGTACACCTACCGCATAGATATAATCACCGGAAACGGTAAAGTTGGAAATCGGTTTGCCATTCAATGTCACTGCAGTGGCACCGGGAGCTCGCACAGCAACAGCCGAAACGGCACTCGGGTCACTCGCAGCAATGAGATTCGATCCGTTAATCTCCAAAGTCGTGCCGTTCCAATCGACAGCAATATCGCTCACAGGCATTTTGGATGCAATTAGGTTTGCTCCGCTATTCTCAAGGGTTGTTCCTGATTTCATGATGGCTGATTTGACCGTATCGCTGCTCGTCTTTTCGATATAAGCCAGCTTCCCGTCAAATGAAAAGGTATCAAAGTTGCGTCTGAACTGCGGATTTTCTTCGTGAGACACATAATAATAACCCGAAGTTCCAGCATCTCCGATGTTGTCAACCTTCAGCGAACTGGCAACGGTAGTCGGGACAGATAGGTCAATTCGACTGACTTTGATGTTGCGATTCTCGCCGCTGGCTGTCGGATATAAGACCGTGTCAAATGTAGTGTTTCCGGACACGTTCTTAGTATAGGAAGCATATGTGGCGTCCGACACCGAATAAAAAGCATTGGAATAATAGCCATGATCGAGCGTAGCCGTAAATTGCTCAGGATCGGCAGGCACGACTTGGATATTGCCGTAAGTGTCGCCAAAGACGGTGCTTACTTTTTTGGTAGACGCATCTAACGTTGGCTTGGCTGTAGGCAAAAAGTGCCATGTTTGCTGGTACTTATTTGTTCCGGAAGGCGCTTCCACAACGTCTGAAACAATTGAGAAGGACGATTTCAGGAAAAGCGTGTCACGCGAATGCTTGAATCCAGGCACATTTTGGGTAACACCCGTAACAAAGTTGAACTTGCTATTATCCGTCCAATCTTGCATCCAACCCTCAGACAGATTTTGAGCCGTATCATTAATTTCTATCGTATTATGCGCTTCGGTTGAGAATCGCAGCCAGTTGGCAATCGGATCGTCACTGTAGGAATACGCACCGGGATCAACCAATAAGGGTCTGCCATACGCATAATAAGTGATGGCGTTATCATCGGGATGCCTGTGTGGCGCCGCTTGTTTCACATTCGTAAACAAATAGCGGTCATTCGGCGACCATCCGCTGCGCATAATGGCACTTTTACTGTCCGGATACAGAATGGACGTGTAGGAAGGCTTTGTGCCTTCCGCTCCCGAAGTTCCTACATAACGTAAGGCGTCATCGTTAGTAATATCACCTATTTGTTTGATCGTACCTTTGAGATCGGTGTACTGGCTGTCCCCTAAAGTGGCCGCATAGCCGTTGGGAAACGAAATATCGGCCAGATATTTGCCTAAATGGTTCAAATTATTGTCAAATGCTCCTTCGAAAGGCACATTATTCATCGCCCCGAGTTGTTTAATTGCAATCATAGGAGCGGTTGTTACTGTCGTATAGGTATCACTGGACTCCATGTACGAACCATCTTTATAAATCAATGTCGACATTAGAAAGTCAAATCGGGAATAGGACGTGGACAGCCAAGTGGTGGAATCGGTAAACTCAGGGAAATAAATGCCAAGGGTATACAACCCCTGTGTTTCAACCGTTCCGTGGTTGCCATCGGGACTAAAGCCGCCAGGCGTATTTAAGTAATCACCTATTTTCCAGAACGTTTTCAATAAATCCGTATTGGACTCAGCATTCATGGAGGAACTCTCTCTTAGCACATGGTAAGCTTTTACCCAACTAGCAGCCCGAATGCCAGTATCAAAATTTCTGGGAAATGACCCTGCGCCAGACACACTCGTAGAGGCATCGCCATCAACAATAAAATCAATCAGGTAGTCGATATATTTCGCCGCATAGCTTTCATTCCCCGTATTGATGTATTCCGCTATAAGAGGATCAAGCCAGTAAAATCGAGTGATCTGATAATGGTATTCGATATCTGCAATATTTGGGGTAGGACCAGCCCAATCCGTACCCGAGGACAACCCTTGCCAGGAAAATGTTTTGCCATTATGGTTTGCATATGTGAGCGTATTCTCATCCCAAGCCGTGTCGCCGGATTTATAGATCATCACATCTGTATTCTCATTTAATTCGGAATACCCTGATAATTTCAGCGTTGCCGCAGTAACCGTTCCTTTAATCGTCGATAAATCAAAATTCATATAAGCTTTACGCGTATTCGAATCATAGGGAGCGCCGGATTCCTGTACCTGAAGCAGTGACTCTCTGGCGTGGATAACCGTATCATTGCCGCGAATATAGGTGTCCTTCGTGGACGTCAAGTTTGCTGTATGAGCGCCCGTTGCATCTGAATATTGGATCTCAAGCGTGGGGCGGCATTGCGCGAGCGTTGTCAGTGAGCAATCCTGCTCACGACTGTAAATATTCGCTCGATTCGTACCCTTGTAGCGTCCCATCAGCATGAAGCTAAGATTGGAGCCGATGGCGCCTTGTACCGTAGAAAGCAAATCCATGGTGTACTGTTTGGGCGTGTGCTCAACGGTAAAGGTATTCAAATAATATTCTTTAAGCGGCGTTGCAATTTGGTCCATCAAGAGAGGCACCATAGCTGGATTTGAAACGTAATCAGTCGGAATCGTTCGAGTTGTTCGATTTTTATAATAGTTCAGCAAATCCGTTTTAGCCTGATCGTAATTGCCAGCTTTTACATTGGATTGTACGGTGCTTAACCCTGGAAAACCATCGTAGTTCAGTTTGCTCGGTGTCGTCCATCTTTGCCCTGTTTGATCCCAAACGCCAAAAAAGGACGCATCTGACATATTGCTCACACCAGAGGAAGCGCTTACAGTTTTAGGAAATAAAGTTAACACTATTTGAGCAAAGACTAATAGAGCAACGAGTAAACAAGAACCCCTTTTTTTCTGTACGGCCAATAAATTTCTCATCATGCTACCTCCCGTGTTATACGGATATTCACCATTCTTTGAAAACTTGCGTTGGATGGGTTAGTTCGACAATAACTCCATCCAACAAGGTTAAGAACTCCCTTTGTTTTACCATTACACACCTAACTTTTTCAAGAGGAGCTAATTACCATATCATTATCCTTAACGACAACATGATAACGCTCCCTATAACCGAATTCGAAAACCCCATCCATCACCTCCTTAATCTGAACATCAGGCTGCGGCTCCCCTTTATACGGAATAAGAACCGTCAAAAAGCTCTTCGAGCCGTTATAGCTGCCCTGAAATTTAACTCTAGTGGAAGGCCTTGCAACATCATTCATGTCCGATAGTCTTCCCGGCAAAAATTCCAGCTGCCCCTGCTCACTAGTAAAGATGGCCAGATTCGCGATATCGCTTGCTGCGATTATGCCGCCCGCAGCTTCTTTCACATCTATAAAATCAAGATGAAAATAGCGCTGCACGCTATGATGCTCCAAACCCTCTACCCGATCGGCAATCACAACGAACTTATCACCCACGAGCGAAATATGGCGATGATGGACAATCGGCTCATAATTCAGATGGCAAGCGCTTGCGAGTTGGTAGAAGCCTCTGTTTTCCACCTTGTATATCTCTCCCTTTTTTTGCGGACCATAGTCCCAGGAGCCTCTATATTCAAAGTGATCACGGTCATCAATGAGAAGTGTGGAATGAAAGTTCGAGCTTTTAAACTGCTTGCGGTCTTCATCCTCTCTGAAGCAAAAAAGACCCGGATCGCAAATCATATCCTTACCTAGCGCAGTAAAATCAAAGCTCATAAGATCTATATGGGCGTGCAAATTTTGAATCGGGCTGCGGCAAGTAAACAAAAAGCTAAGCGCCTCGCGATCCCAACCGCTGCGAATAATCGCTTGATGAAGCGTGCGATTCCAAAATGTAGTTTGCTTATCGCATGTATATCGCTTTTCCTTTAGAAAATGTAAATCACTAACGAATCGCTGCACATCTAGCGCACGCCATACATGCCTGCTTGCCTCCTGCATAATTTCGCTCGTATCCATCAAGTTAGCAGCAAGACCCAGCCAAGTCATATCCCCCAAAGCAAAATAACCGTATACACCGCCCATAATCGCAAGATTGTTTGCATGTGAATCACCCACGGGTACACATTTGCCTGTCGGCCTTAGCGAATAGATCGAGTAATCCAGATTATTCTTATAACGTTCCATATATGGCTCCGAGAACTGGAAGCCAAAGCGCTTAGCGAGCACAACGGCAAGGCCAAACCAGAACATGCAGCCATTATGATAGGATGGACAGCCTTCAATTTGTCCGCCATCCTCCGTCAGCTGGGCAAAGCAGCACTTCTCGATGCCATCGATCGCAAAATCTCTCCATTCCTCCGATTCCTTCAGCTCGGGAAAATAAAGCGCTGTGGTCAAAATTCCCAAGCATTCCATCAAATAATGGTTATGATCCGCTTTGGGCCATAGCTGTGGCGATACTTTACGTAAGATTGTGATCTGCTTATAGACGGCAGCTACATACTGCTCCAATACTTCCTCCGTAAACAGATCGGAATGTCCCAGATGCTCCAAGACAAGCGGCCAGGTCTTGTAGCTGCGAATGCCCAGCTCCAGCGCACGGAGCGGATGACATTCCGAATAATAGCTGATCGGCAGACCGATCATGTCCTCAGTAATTTCTACGGTTTCGATCCAATTCAGCATCTCTTCAATCACTTTGCGGCCATACTTCTCATTCTTCGTTAAAGAATAAGCCTCCAATAAATCCTGCCAATCATTCATGCGGTTCAGCTGCCACAGATACTCATTATCATTATGTCTACGCTCCAGCCAGCGAGGTGGATTGCCTACAAATTCCCTTACGCCGCCAGTACCAGGCAGCATGAGCATGCCTTGATAAGCAAGCTCTGCCTTAGCTATCGTCTGCTGCACAAACTCCGGCATATGACTGGAAATATAAGCGCTCTTTACGTCCATCTTCTCTAGGCGGGAACGCAAATTGCCTAATAGCACCGTTGTCGAAATCGGCTCCTTCAGCCATTTTTGTATGCTCATTGGTTCATCTCCCTACTTAGTCTTACCAGAAGCAACTCTTGCTTTCTTAGCCTTTTAAAGCTCCGACCATGACTCCTTTAACAAAATATTTGGAGACAATCGGATAGAAGAACAGGATAGGCAAAGTCGCCACCATGATCGTTGCATACTTGATCGTTTCGGCAAGCTGAAAGCCCTGATCGGCTCCGCTTGTCATGCTTTCTGTCGAGTTGGCAAGCAGTATTTCGCGTAAAACGAGCTGTAGCGGGAATAAATCCCTGTCTTTTAGGAAAATCGAGGCATAAAACCAGCCGTTCCATTTCTCTACGGCATAAAACATGATCATAACGGCTATGACAGGCATGGATAATGGCATAATGATCCGAAACAGGATGACAAAATGATTGGCCCCGTCTATTTTTGCCGATTCTTCCAAACTATCTGGAATAGCCGAGAAGGAGGTTCTCATAATAATCAAATTAAAGGTATTGACGGCAAATGGAAGTACAAGCGCCAATAATGAATTGTAAAGTCCAACTCCTTTTATCACCAAATAGAGAGGAATCAAGCCGCCCTGAAAGAACATCGTAAACAAAATAATAAAAATGAACACGCGATTCCATAATACGTTCTTTCGCGACAAAACATAAGCGCCAAGAGAAGTCAGGAGCAGATTTACAAATACCCCCAAGACAATAATGATAAACGTGTTGCTGTAACCCGTTAGAATACTTTTATTGGTTAATACTTGCTTGTAGGCATCGATATGAAATCCATACGATTTTAGAAGCAAGCCTTTATGGGCAATAAGAGAGCTTGCATCGCTAATCGAAGCCAACCCTACATAAACCAAGGGATATAGGGTAACAATAACAAGTACAAGCATAATCATTATATTAACTGCATCAAATACCTTTTCGGACCGACTCATTCGGTTCATGTCGTCCCTCCTCCTTACCACAATCCATTTTTACTAATTTTACGGCTGATCTGGTTAGCTGCTACTAATAAAATCAAATTAATCACTGAGTTGAATAGTCCTACAGAAGCGCTGAACCCCCAGTTAAATTCCAATAAACCTTTGCGATAGACAAAAGATGAAATCACATCGGCCGTGCTGTAAGTAACCGGATTATAAAGCAAAATAATTTTCTCAAAACCGACATTAAGCAAATTGCCCATCCTCATAATGAACATAATGGCGATTGTAGGAGCAATCCCTGGTAATGTAATGTATAGCATCTGCTTCAACCGGCCGGCCCCGTCAATCCTGGAGGCTTCGTATTGCTCTTGATCGATCCCCATTAAAGCGGCCATATAGATAATGGATTCCCATCCAATTTTTTGCCAAATTTCAGAGATAACATAAATAGGACGGAAATACTCTGGCTTTTGCAGTAATGCCTGCCCGTCACCGCCAAAATGAGCAATGAAAGAGTTAATAAAGCCACCACTATTCGTGAAGTCCGTTAAGATTCCGCAAATGACAACCATTGAAATAAAATGAGGCATGTAAGAAACGGACTGTACAAACCTGCCGAAAAATTTGTTCTTCAACTCATTCATGAATAGGGCTAACAAGATCGGAGCTGGGAACTCAAATAGAATGGAATATAGACTAAGGACAAGTGTATTCTTGAGAATACGCCAAAAATAAAAACTGTTCATAAAATCCTTGAAGTTCTGCAAGCCAACCCAATCGCTCTCCATAATTCCTTTCACTGGAGAGTAGTCCTTAAAAGCAATTATGGCTCCATACATGGGCGCATAATGAAAGATAGCATAGTAAATAAGGACTGGAAGCATCATAAGATATAAGGATTTATTCAGAAGAAAATCCTTCACGAATAGATCTTTCTTAGTAGTCATAAGGTTTCCTTCTTTCAAATTGTAGGATCTGTTTGTTGTATAGAAAGGGAAGGACTACCCTTCCCCCTTCTCATTAATAACCAATCATCGTTTGTTGTATCTATCCAAAGCAGCTTTTTGAATCTCAACCGCTCTGTCAATGTTCAACGTTTTCAGCTTTGCTTGGTACTTGTCGAATTCGTCGATAGGTGAAGCTCCAAGAATAATTTTAAGCGTAGTTTCATCCACTAACGCATTTACTTCGTTCATAATTTTAGCCAATTCCGTGCTTTCTTGCGGTGTAGTCGTAATTGGAGGAAGCACATACTTCAAAGCATCTGTATTTTGCCAAGTAACAATGGCGTCTTTTTGCTGTTTCATCGTATAGTACTGATCGAGATAACGTTTATCCTGAACGAATGGACCGCTCATACTTGCTTTGATATAGAGCATCATCGATTGTGCAATGGAGAGTTTCTCAGGGTTGTTCATAATCAAATCCGTATATTTCGGATTCCCGTTCTCCATTTTGTAGCTGACTCCCTCGGTACCAAAGTTAAAGAAGTTATGTCCTTCCTCGCTATAGCCGTAGTCAAGGAATTTAGCCGCAAGCTCTACATTTTTGCTTGATCCCGTAATGGCAATCATTCCGCTTGGCTCCGAGCCGAATGCAAAGCTCTTTTGACCGAATTTCGGTTTATCTCCCTTGTTCAGAACCGGATAAGGAGCAGCAACAAGGTCATATTTCGGAGCATTTGCCGCACCTGCACCAATCCATTTGCCAATTCCGCTTCCAGCTTGGGAGATGGTGGCACCGGATTTGCCGGATGTCATATTTGCATCCTGGTTTTTTTGGTCTGCGGTAGCAATATTCTTATCGAGCAGTCCTTCGGCATACCATTTACGCATCGTAACAAGAAAATCCTTGTAAGCAGGCTGTGCCGGTCCGAACTTCACTTGGCCGTTATCCAGATAGAATGTGCGGTTGATCCCGTAGGCGCCTATGAAAGCTCCATTATAGATATCGTCCAGAGCTCTTGGTTTGCTGCGGAATGTCAGAGGAGCCTCCATCCCTTTTTTCTCTTTGAACGCTTTCAGTACCGTATACCACTCATCCATCGTGGTCGGCACTTGAAGACCCAGTTCAGTTAAATAGTCTTGTCTCAGCATAGGCCCTTGGAAAACCATCAGAGATTCATCGCTGCGAACGAATGGAAAAGCATAGTAAGTTCCGTCGTCTGTTTTTACCATTTTGTCGATCTCGGGATGCTCCTTTAAATATTTCTTCAAGTTAGGCGCATATTTGTCAATGACATCATTGAGCTTTAAGATCGCTCCGTCTTTGATCGCTTTTTCAGGACCGCCGGGGAAGCTCGTCTTCCAATTGTATTCGATCATGTCAGGCAGATCGCCGGAAGCCAGCGTGACGTTTAACTGTTCCTTTTCTTGCCCCATAACAGGGTTTATGAAATTGATCGCAACACCTGTCTTTTTTTGCCATTCCTGATAAAATGGAATATCTTTTATACTAGGCTTGATCTGCAGGATGTTGTTAGCATCAGCTGTCCAAAACGAGAGAGTTTTGTCTGTTTTCAGCGGATATGTTACTGCGGTTTCTTCATTTGCAACGGGCGATGGAGCTGGTTGTTTATCCGTTTTGTTGCTGCATGCCAATGCGACTGAACTCAGCATGATAATGGATAAAGCGCTTGATATAAGTTTCACTTTCTTCTTCATCTGTGTTTACCTCCCTATAATGTGTACGATTTCGGGCAACTTTCCTTTCGCATCTTTATTATGCTTTTGTAAACCCGATTTGAATATCTTAAAATCCTCCAAAGGCATCAAAAAAAACATAAAATCGATCTGAAATTTGTACAATCGCATATTAAATTTTTTATTTACCCGGCCAAAACAGAAAAAAGACCGCTTTGCAGCAGCCTTTTTCGGTTATTTTAAATACATTTCTTTATATTTACCGGGCGTAACTCCCTCATACTTTTTGAATATTCGGATCAATGCGTTGACATCGCTGAATCCGACAAGACTTGATATCTCATTCATGGTGATGTTCTGACTTTCAATCAATTCCTTAGCTTTCACAATACGAACTTTATTCATGTAATCAAGAAGCCCTTCTCCAGTTTGCTCTCTGAATAATTTGGATAAATAGGTCGATTTCATATCAAACCGCAGACCGATCATCGAGATATTCATATCCGCGTCCTGATAATTTTCTTGAATAAAACGTACGATGTTTTGTGTTAATGTCTGCAAATCTTGATGTCTGATTTGAACCAAAGTTGATTTTCTTTTGGCCAAGTTGTTGCTGCATACTTCTTTCAGCATCTCTGTGAGCTGTTCATGCATATCCTGCATGGTTTCGCATGCTGTCAGCTTCTCGATTTCTTTCAAGCTTCCTCCAGACGATTCTTCCTGTGTATCGCCAATTTCGTGAAGCGCCTTCACCATCGTACTCACCAAATCAAACATCAGACAGCGAGCCAAGGGTAACGAAATCTGATTGATCTTCAAATTCCTGTCCACGATGTTATCCAACGTTTCCTTTGCCCTGTCATATTCGCCAATTTTCAAAAAGTTGATGAGCTGCTGTTCCACCTGCAGCGGGTAATAATAGCCTTGAGGGATTTCATTAAGCGCCTCATTCTGAATTTCATGAAAAGAAATAATTTCTTTTCTGCCCATAATAAGCTTATATTCCATCGCGTCAACGGACTCTTTGTAGGCAATCGAAAGATCGACAATGGATGTGTGAATATTGCTGATCGAAACCGTAAGTTCGATTTGAAATTTAGTTTTCAAAAATTGCTGCGCTTCTTCGGTCATCTGACGCAGTTCGGCCAAGCTGCCTGCCTGCCCCGTGTCACGGAAATTGATGATGCAGGCGAGCATGTCATCGATCTCCGTCATATAACCAATATGCCTCGCGTTCATGATATCCTCAACAACATTTGAAACGATAAACTGAAGCAGTTTGGCCTTTTCGTTATCACTCTTTCCATTAATGCTCGAAAAAAACTGATCATTTGCTTCTACATAAAATAAAAGAACGGCATATTGTTCACTATCAAAGTGCATCTCGAAAGCAGGCAGCGCATCCTCGATCGGGATTTGGTTGTCTAACCGGCCTTTTAACAACCTGTTCATAAAATTAGAGCGCAGCAAATGATTTTGCTGCTGGAGACGAATTTTTGCTTGCTCCTTTTCATTTACGGTATTGGAGATCATATGCTGAATAAATTGAAATTCGTTACTTCCGTCATTTAATTGTTCAGCGGATTCACTTTTGAAGGTATGGATTAATTGTTTAATCGGGTTATAGTTTTTTTTCAAAAAGAAGAAGGTCAACAAACTCCCCCCGAGAATACTCAGGATGATGCTAATGTAAGTAATCCATCTCACATTGATTGCTTTTTGCCATACTAAGGCGCTCGGCATAATGGTCACAATTTTAAGATCCGATTTTTTGGATGCAATATAATAAAACTCCGAGTCTTGTCCCTTGTAATTTTCTTGGAAAAAGCCAGAATCTCCGGAAAGAACCCGATTCGTTAATACCGGATGCTGATTCGTTTCCAAAGTGGATAAAAGAATCTGATTCTCTTTATTCAAAACCAATACTTCGCCTCCACTGAACAATTGAACGTTTTGGAGTGCACTTAATAGCTTCGAGCCGTCAATTAGAATCACCACTGCGCCCTCAGGTTTCGTATTTACGTCCGATGTTAAGTAACTTATATGGGCAATAGACTGATGGATGCTGCCGTTTAACCCTCTGTATACAAGTGGAACAAAACTCGGCTTTTTACTCGAAGTCATCAGGGTCTGCCAGTCATCATAGCTGAAATCAGGATTATTGTGGACTTCCTCATACACATCCTTACCGCTACGAACAAACCCTGGCATTAGACCAATATCATCCGGTGTGTAATAGACATAGAAGTCAGTAATTTGTGGATAAAAGGTTTTATACATTTTAAAATCCATCGCGATCTCGTACAAGGAATACTGGTAGCTATCCTGCCCCCGTATGTTCGTAAACATGAGTTCTTGAAGTTTGGTATTCCAGGTAATCTCTGTATTCAGCCTTAAAACACTTTCTAATTCATTGTCAATGACTTCACGAACTTGTTTTAGCAATGCATCATTAGCCCTGTGAATTTCTTCTTCCAAAGCTGCGTTTGATTCGCGATTAACAAAAACACCGATTACAATCGGCAGAAGCAAAACGGCCACGTACGAAAAAAGCCAGGTTATGATAACGCTTCGTCTTTTCCTCCAAATGCTGTTTAACACGATGTACTCCTCCAGATGCTTATGCGAGTTTATCCCAAAAAAGAGAGGATGTATATTCATGGTACACCAACTGTTCTTGGTTTGAAAAGATATTCGTTGGTCAAAAATAGGAATATAAATGATCCCCTTAGTAATTCAATAACGATTGATACTGAATCCATCGGTTAAGGAACATATGGGTTAAACAAAAGATTCGACACTCAGAAAAGGTGCTTAACATTAACAGCTCAAGTTAATGTTAAGCACCGTATTTTTGTTACATAGTCTTATTGTTGTTACTATACATACAGGCTTTGGACTAAATCCTATTTACTTCGCATCAACACAAAATTTTGGATCATTTCCTCAATCAGTCGGTCCGGCGAACGATCGATTAACCAGTTCTGACCGAACATTTGAAACACTTTAGCGTCAAATATTTTTGAAACGGCATGCCGATCTTTTCGCTGAAAAAGATGCAACAGGCCTAACGAAAAGCTGCGAAAACCTGTCGCAGTTTTGGTTGATTCCCAAACAAACTGGGCTAAATATCGGCGGATTTGGTTATAACATCCCTGATCTTCCATCGTTTTCCCGGAAGAATTACATGCAATAAACGTTTCTCCCTCCAATAATATAGGGCTGAATTGCAGCGAGAGAAGCACATTGTCTTGCAGGGTGCGTTCTAACTTATGTACAGACATGCTATTTACTACAATAATATCGTCTTGTTTAAGATCATACTGTTGCTGATCCACCAGGATGGTTACGGCTCCTTGCAGGACATAAATGTTCTCTACTTCTTTATGCCAGTGGTAAGGAACATGCGCAACGCTATTTACAAACAAATGCATAGGCAAGTCATCCTGATGTTTGATAAATTCTTACAGGTATCACATGGGGGTGACCTCGCTTTCCATACAAATATTATGTACCGAGTAAAAGGAAGATACAAATAAATGATGGGTAAGTGATGAACTGTCATTTTAAATAAAGCCAGGACTCTATAAATATACAAAAATGGGGTGAGAATAATGTCCTCAACCCATTCTGTCAACAGTCCCTCAATTTGCAGGTCTAAAATAATTCTGCTTAGCCTTTAACTGCACCTGTCGTTAAGCTGCGCTCTACCTGGGAACTCATAAGTAAATACAGAACGATCGTAGGCAAGGTTGTCACGAACAGTCCTGCTCCGATTGGTCCCCAAGAAGTTGAATGCTGCCCTGACAGCGACATGATTCCAACCGTCAAAGTCTTCAGGTCGTCACTGCTGATAAATGTAATAGCAAACATTAACTCGTTCCATGAGGACAAGTACGTAAATATGGAAACGGTTGCGATAGCCGGCGCCACCAGCGGCATCATGATCAAAGCAAATGTCCGATAGATTCCGCTGCCGTCAATAAAGGCCGACTCTTCAAGCTCTCTGGGGAGCGTAACGAAAAAATTAACGATGACAATTATCGCGAGAGACAATCCGAACCCGGTATAAGGAAGGATCAACGCTAGTCGGGTGTCCAGAAGACCCGTATTTTTCAGAATAAGAAATATAGGAAGCAAGGCTGCATGAATAGGAATCATAAGCCCAATCATAAAAACCGTCAGTGTCACTTTACTGAGTTTCCATTTCAACCTTGACAATGAATAGGCGGCCATAGTCGCCAAGATGGCGGTAAATACCATCGTACCAAATGTGACAATCAAACTATTGACAAAATATAGACTTAGTTTGCCTCCTGTAAACAAGGAACTATAATTTTCCCAATGCCATACCTTCGGAAAACCGATTACGTTTCCACTGAATATATCTGTGTTATCTTTGAAAGAAAAAAGAAAGAGCCACACCAAAGGAAATAGTTGAATAATTGCAAATAAGATGAGAAAAAACTGCATGATCAAGGTGCTGATCCTGATTCCGCTTTTTCGTCGTGAAGCAATCGTTGCCTGTTGCACAGTCATGTTTTAGGCCTCCGAAACGAAAGTAATGGTCTAGAGTCTTTTCGACGAAACATCCCACGAAAAGACTCCCTAGTCCGTTTTAAACATTTTTTGAATCATAACCGTAAATAATAAACACTCTAGAATGATGATGATCGCAAGTGAGCTTCCGTACCCGTATTGATACTGTTTAAAAATATTGCTGAACATCCAGGTACTTGGTACTTCAGTAGCATGCATAGGGCCGCCGTTCGTCAACACATAAATGAAATCAAACGTTTTTAATGATCCAATAACGGCAAAGATCGTCGATAATTTCAACATCGGTTTAATTAGTGGAATGGTAATATAGAGGGAGGATTTCACCCCTGTTGCTCCGTCTATCCGCGCAGCTTCATAAATATCCTCCGGTATGGACTTTGCCGATGCAAACAGAAGAAGCATATGATAGCCGATATATTGCCAAACGATAGGCACGAAGGTGGCAATCAAAGCGGTTTTCTCGCTGCCTAGCCATTCGCCCTTCCAGGATTCCAATCCGAGACTTCCCAAAACCCCATTCAGAAGGCCAAAAGAAGGATGATAAATTTTCATCCAGAGTTGCCCGATTACCACCGTGGACATGACTACAGGAATAAAATATACGGTACGGTAGAAGCGGTTACCTTTCACGTAACCAGCTAGAATGAGCGCTAAGACTAGCGAGATCGGAAGCCGTACAAACACAGAGAGGATAGCAAGTATAATGGAATTCCATAACGACTGCCTGAAAATATCATCATCACGAAACATGGTTACGTAATTCTCGAGACCGACGAATACACCCTTTCCTACGCCGTCCCAATCCAACAGGCTATAGTAAAAGGAGATAAAAACAGGTAGCAGCACAATGACTGCGTACCACAAAAATGCCGGCAGTGTAAAAAACAGTATCGCTTTCTTGTTGCTTAAAACGCGATCCATGATAAGATCCTCCTTGAGGGAAAGGAGGAGAGCGATATACTCCCCTCCTCACGGATATGGTTATCTCTCTAACGCCTGCATTTGAACCCCAAATTCTTGAGGAGTTATTTTGTTTGCCAAAAGCTTCGCCACAAGGTTCATATGCGTCTCCCCTTGTTTGCCTCCCAGGTACAAATCATACAAGGGTACAACACCGGTAGATTTATTGAAAGCCGCTAGAACATCTTTTAAAACCGGGTCGATTCGGGACTCGTCGACCTTCGTTTTCCAAGTAGGCAATCCAGCCCCCGCTTTGTAACCTTCGCTTGAGAGATTTTCAGTCAAATACTTCAAGAATTGAACGGCTTGTTCCGGATACTTGGTTTTTGAGCTTACCATGAACGTGTCGAGCACGCCGCCAATCCATTCATTTTCGTTCCCCGCGGCTCCTTCAATGACAGGAAATTTCATAACCTTAACTTTGGCTTTAACAGCCGGAGCAGCGTCCAATGATTTTGCAAACCAGCTGCCATTGTAGTACATCGGTATTTTACCTGCCAGAAACACCGCTTCCGACTCATCCCTTGATAAACCCATATAGCCTTTCATAAAGGCATCCGCTTTCGCTAATTCCTGAAGCTTCTCTGCCGCTTTGGTAAATGCCGCATCTTCAAATGATGCTTTGCCTCTCAATGCATCGAGATTCAGCTTTGTTCCGCCTTCACGCAGTGCGAATACGTTTTGATAAAACTCGCTTGTCCAGAGATCCTTGCCGCCTACCGCCATCGGATCGATTCCTTTGGCACGGAACGCTTTTACAGCCTCGAGGAGCTCGGTATATGTTGTCGGTACTTTTATATTGTTCTTGTCGAACAGCTCTTGATTGACGAACAAAGTTCCGAGCCACATTGTATACGGTAAGCCGTAAACTTTACCGTTATATGTTAAATTGTCCAACGAACCGGCTGAAAGCTTGTCCTTTGTTCCGTCATTCAGGTATTCGTCCAGGGTGAGAACCTTTCCGCCATCAACAAATGGCTTCGAGAAGCCCGCGCCATAACTAAAGAAAATATCCGGTAGTCCATCAGCCGCCGCTGCCGTTTGTACTTTCGTTTTATAAGCGTCGTTCTCGGCGGACTCTACTTCCACTTGAATTTCAGGGTGGTCTTTGTTCCATTTTTCTACTAGCTCATCCCGTATGGGTTTGAAATCTCCTGAAGGCCAAATGGTCCAGAGCTTCAGGTTGACTTTCTTCGCCGTTGCCGAAGACGGCCCGGCATTCCCAGACTCGTTGTTGGTGTTGCTGCTTGAGCATGCAGTTACAGAAAGCACTAGGAGTAATGCTAATACCAGGACCCAAAACTTTTTCATCTTACAGATTCCCCCTTTGGATTAACTTCCACCTTTTTTTATTAACTTTCACAGTTAAGCGTAATCGCCAGGCTGTGTCTTGCTCTGCATCGCAACCCCAAAGTCGGTGTAGATCCGACGGGTCAAGTCGATGCCCCGCCCGCCTGCAATGTGATGCGCGAGGATCTGGAAAGGTACAATGAGCGCAAGGGGCGCTTGGTATTCGTCCAATGAGACTGGCAGCGCTAGTGTTCGTTCATCGTTTGAATTGCCCAGCTTAAAGATGTACGTATACGGCGTGACGCGGGATTCATACGCTCTCAACGACTCAAGCCGATGTTTGACCGGACTATCCGTCTCCAAGAAAAAGATGCGGTGCTCCGGATTGACTTCCAGATACGGGCCATGCATGAATGCTTCCAGTTCGATCCCTTGTGTCGGCAGTCTGACCGTTTCCGAGAATTTCGTCTCGATCTCCTTCGTTGTGCCAACGGCTGGTCCATTGCCGATCGCCGTGAACCGGGGAGCACCCACGAACTCCTCCTTAAAGCGCTCGTAGAAATTTTCTGTAGCCGATATGATGTAAGGCAGAGCCGCTCCATACTTCCGAAATGCCTTCAGCTCCCTGCTTACTTGGTCGTGTGAAGCAATCCCCTTGCGCTGCGCAAGACGGAGTCCGGCGAGCATGAAGGTGAGCACCGTCGCAGTGAATCCCTTCGTCACGTACCCGACTCGTTCTTTGCCGCTGCCAATATCCGTGGTCACGTCCGCCATCTCGGAGATCGCGCTGGTCGTATCGCTTGCCATCGCAATTGTCCTGATATCGGATTCCTGTCGTACGCGGGCCAAGGCACCGATCGTCGACGTGCTCTGGCCGCTCTGCGAGATGCCGATGGCAAGATCAACATGCGGGGAGATACGGTCATAATGCGTAAAATGAAACGGTTCTTTGATTTCCATCCGGACGTCCGCCCGATTCTCGACGTAATATTTAGCGCTTAAAGCAGCGTTATAACTCGAGCCAGTCGCGAATACGAGCCATTCGGACGTACCGAGCGCGATGTCCACGAATTCATCCACGTTGCCCGGAAAGCGCTCGAGGATCGATTGGACCATCTCCGACTGCTCCAGAACGTATGTCATCATTGTAGGCTTAACATCCATAAATCGTAGCCCCCTCCCCGATTATGCCGATCGCTTGCATACCTGCCAATGCCGCACCGACGAGACCTGGCTCCGGCAGCTTCGTCTTCACAAGAGACCTGGCAACGAAACGCATCGTTTTTGGATTCAAATACGAATTAACTCCGCCGACAAAATAATCACTCTTCGTGACGCCGCCTCCTAGAACGATCGTATCGGGATCGCTGACGCGCACGAGATTCATGACGAGCGCTGCCGTGGCGCTGGCCGCATCTTCGCAAACGCGCACGCAGAGCTCGTCTCCGCTTTCCGCCCCAGCGAAAATGGTTTGCGTTGCGACGCGTTCGCCGTCGCGAATGACAAGAGCCGAATTCGGGTATTGGCTCCTCAGTGCCAGTACTCTCTCATGAAAACCGAGGCCCGAAGCGATCCGTTCGACGCATCCTTTGCGCCCGCAGCCGCAAACCACATCGCTATGCAGATCGACAACCACATGGCCGACTTCGCCCGAATTTAAGCTCGCGCCGTTCACGTAATGCCCATCCACAATGAATCCTGCCGCGATTCCGGTGCCGATATTCAAGTAGATGAAATTGTCGGACTGTTCTCCCCATCCAAACCGCTGCTCCGCCTTCGTTGCACATGCAACGTCGTTGTCGATGCCGCAACGGACTCCGAACGTTGACTCGATGATCGACTTAACGTCGGTCTCTTCGGATTTTCCCGGCTCAATCTCTAGCCAGACGCCTCTCGTCCCATCGACCCGGCCGACAACCCCAATGCCGATCGCCAGCGGCTCCGACCGGGATGTAGAGGTCTTCTTAAAGTCAGCTATCGCATCGATAATATGCTGCAGTGCGATTGCTTGGCTCGTCGTATCGCTTGGATAGGATTTCGTTCGAATGACCTCTCCCTCTACCGTGACCTCTCCTAACAGAATGCTGGTACCTCCCAGATCGACCGCAATGACCGATCCTAAAAACTGTTTTTCCATCGAATACATCCCCCGCATATTTGGTAACGTTACCAAATTTGAATATGTGAACCGCTTACAAATGCAAGATTATCAGGTGACAACAATACTGTCAATCTATATTTTACTGAAAAATAAAGGACCTCCCCTCATCCTCATTGCTATTCCAATAAATAAAAATATTTTGGTATCGTTACCAAATTTCTGTTGCGTCACTTGATAACTTGCGCTAAAATCTAACTAGTGCCTATGTTTGCAAAAGGATGTGTCACATTGAAGAGCAAGATTACAATTACAGAGATCGCCCAAAAAAGCGGCGTGTCCGTAACCACCGTATCGCGTGTGCTGAACAATAGCCCCTCCGTTTCCCAGAAGAAGCGAGAGCGTATCCAACAGGTTATTGACGAGTACAACTACACGCCAAGTGTATTCGCCAGGGGTATGATCAATCAAACGACAAAAAACATCGGTGTTATTCTACCTGATATTACGAATCCTTATTTCGCCTCGTTATTTCTTCAGATTGAGAGTTTCGCCTTGAAACACATGTACGCCACGCTCATGTTTAACACGATGTTCTCTCGCGACTCAAAGCGCTTCGACACGCACTTATCTGAAGAGGATTACTTCAAAATCATTCTCGAGAAGCAAGTGGATGGCGTACTGATTCTAGGCGGCCAAATTGATAAAGAAGATATCCCGGATTCGTTCATTCTCGCCCTTAACCAGCTTCACCGTCACGTACCAGTCGTTATCGTCGGCAGTAGAATAGAAGGATGCGAGTGCTTGTTCGTCGAGCGGAATCTCAAGCAGGGCGTAACGTCCATCGTGAATCACTTCATGGCGCTCGGACACGACAAAATTGGCTTCATCGGAGGAGAACCCGGCATTCGCGTCACCTCTTCACGGATCGAGGCGTTCTCGCAGGCGATGAAATCGCTCGGACAAACCGTCTACGACCCTTACATCGTGACCTCGGACTACTACGCGCCGGACGGCTACGCCGCGATGATCCAGTTGCTCAATACCAACTCGGACAGGCTGCCGTCGGCAGTCATCGCCCATAACGACATGGTTGCGCTCGGCGCGGTTCGCGCCATGAAGGATCGCGGGCTGCACTGCCCCGAGCAGATCGCCATCGCGAGCTGTGATCAATTTCCGCTGAGCGAATACAGCATTCCGCGTCTGACTTCGATGGATCAGCATAACGAGTATTTGGGGCGAATGGCCGTACTGCAGCTGATCAGTGCGATTAATGGCTCCGACGAGACGATTACCATCAATCACTCTCCCGAGCTCGTGGTCCGCGAATCGTGCGGTGCCATGTTCAAATCCCATTAAGAAAGCCCCCTCTAAAGGTTAAAGACCAACAGTATACTAATATCAATTATGAATACAAAGGAAGAGGACGCCATTCGGCATCCTCTTTTCCTATTAAGAAATCTGAAGTTTGAAAAAATAGTAAAAATTTACAATATAATTACAATAAGTACAAAGCCGCCAATCAGATATCCTTTTAAAAACTTTTCCTGCTTTCCTTGAGTCCCATGGGGACACAATTTCAGCAGTTCGAGCTATACCTCACAGCGCCCAAGGCTGAGTCGTCGTCGTCAGTTCCTCTCCCGACTCGATAGCCGTCTGCATCATGATCGATAAATAATTATCCTGCATCGCCTCTGCCAAATCATAGCATGACGGCCCCCCCAGCAAATAGTCCGCCATCTTAGTTAAACTTGTAGCAATGGCGATCTCATCGTCGGATAAACGCCCGGGAACGAATAGGTTTTCATACACCCAATCTTCATTTGCTGTAATTCCTCGGTGATAATACCCTTCCAAGTTACCATTATGACCGGTATCGACTCTTCGAAAATTGCCATAGACAGGTGTCTTATAATCCTTCAAATACCGGAACGTTTCGTCCGTTACTTCTCCACGGCTTCCTCGAACGAGGACACGATGTTGGCGAATCCATGAGAAATACTGATCACCTGTAAAATCAAACAGAGCCAGTTGGTTTCCGAATTGAAGAGTAGCGATATCCTGCACCGAATCGTCAATTACTTCACTTTCGGGAGGTCCATAACGCCCCGGGCCTTTCACGATCTTTGAGGTAAATCTCTGTCCCCTGATGATGGCGTTTTCGAAACTAATGCCAAGCATCTTTCTAATCAGGCTGATGCCATGGTAACCATGAGCAGCCGATACTTGCACTTGAGAAATGTCCCCCAGTTTACCTGATCTCACAAAAGCAATACGTGCAGCATGCATCGGCTGATACAAATATTGTTCAGCTACCTGTACGCGCCCCTTAAGCTTGCGCAACGACTCGTACAAGGCAATCATACCCGGGATGTCATTAGCCGGAGGTGTCTCTGTCAATATCGGAATGTTTCTTTCTGCCAGCTCCAGTGTACAGACTGGCAAGGCATCCCTAGAAACGGAAAGAACCGCGAACATGAGAGGCCCGCTTGAAACGAAAGACTCTATATCCCGGTAGGTTTTCACCTCCCATTCCTTCTCGATCTCCCTGCCTCGTTCCTCGTCGCGGACTAGCATCGCACGGACGGCAAAACGGTGAGGCAGCAATTTCGCAATCCGCAAATAAAAATCGGCTCTCCACCCTCTGCCTACAATGCCGAATTCTATCAAAGACATAACTTTTTTCCCTCGCTTTTCATTCATAGTCTAAGTAAGCCTTATTATATCTTTCTTAATTTTAGTAATAAATGGACTAAAATGATTTAAATATGGAGTTTTGTAATTTAAAATACACTTACTCGTAAGAACAAAGTGCATTGCCCTGCGGCAATGCACTTTGTTCTTTAAGCTCTCGTTCTGCGTTTAGTTTAGTATGAGCTGGACTTTGCCTGCAGTTTACACTCGCTTAATCTCAACAGTTCTTTGTTCCAGTCGCGACTGATCTGCTGCGAATCCGATTAAGTGCCCGTGCAGCGACTTTTCCAGAGATGTGGAGGAGATCGATGGCACTGCTCCCTTCAATACTTTTACGAAGTCGGCGACAAGAAGCAAGTCTCCTCCGCCATGCATTTCCTCCGACACCCCAACATTGATCTGCTGCTCGGAATAGATATGGTTTTTGCGGGCATCGGGATGCCGGATGACATAAGCACCTGCTTCCATCTCTCCCTGAATTTCGCCTTTAGTCCCCACAATATGGATGGAACGACCTGGCTTGGAAGTGCCACCGGTCATGACATGCGTTCCCGTACTGCCATCTGCGAACTCTACGATTACCGTCTGATGATCGACCACGTCGTTATCGCAGCGCCAGACGCAACGACCGTACGGGCTGTCTTTTCGCAGAGATTCCGCCAATTCCTCATCGCTCATTGTAACACCTAAATGGGTATTATAGGTTACATAAGCCTTCCACAATCGCTGCTCAATGTAATGTTTCCTTGCAGAATAAGGGCAATCTTCCTCAATGGAACAATCGACAAGACACCGCGTGCCCGACCCTAAAGGCGCTTTCTCAGGCCGGAATTGCAGCAGACTTCCGAAGCTACTTACCTTCACAGGCTGGATATCTCCCTTCATCCAGGCCAATACGTCCAAGTCATGGCAGCTTTTGGCCATGAGCATGGAGGAACCACCTTTATCCACACGCCCCCATTTTCCTCTGACATAAGCCATGGCCATATGGTGATAAGTAACGTTCTCGGTTGTCGTCAAACTGACAATATCACCGATTAAGCCATCAGCTATGGTTTGACGAATCGATTCGTAGAATGGTGCATAGCGCAGCACGTGACAAATCATGACTTTCCTGCCAAGGCGCTCAGCTTCTTGATACAACTCCAAAACTTCATCCGCACTGACGCCGATCGGCTTCTCCAGCATGATGTCATAACCAGCCCTTAACAACGAGATTGAAGAAGATACATGCAAATGATCCATGGTACCGTTAATTACGGCATCCGCGATCTTGGGCTTACCGACAAGCTCTGCAATATCAGCAAAACAGTTTTCCTCGGATAATCCGAAACGTTCCTTGGTTAAATTTCTGCGCTCGCTATCCGGCTCTACAACTCCGACAATTTTGAATCGTTCAGGATGAAACTCTGCAAAAGATGCGTAAATTAAGCTGCGGTGGCCGGCTCCGACGATAATGGCAGTAACAGGACTCTCATGATCGTTCTTATGCTTATATCCAATATCCATTGATAATTGGTTGCTCATTCTCATTTCCCCCTATGAATAAATAAGATGATATCGTTTATTTCTTATTTTTTTGATACCATTGGGTTGCTTCATCAATTGCTTTATTACCTCCACGCGCTTTCCAGTCTGCAACGAATTTATCAAAGTAGTCGATACTTTCCTGGCCAACAATGATTTTCGCTGCCGTTTCCATAAACAATCCGTTTTTGGCGAGCTCAGGTTGAGACAACATAATGGCTGGAACAGGCATATCAAGTCCATCATTCACCCGACCTTCACTGTTTGCAACTTTCGAAGCATTCGTGATTAAATCTCCGTGTGGGCGTCCTTTCATAAATTCTTCGTTCGTAATATAAGGTTCGCCGGTAATTTGCAGGAACATCAAGTGCATATTTTCCTTGTTAATTCCATCCGCGCTTGTCTGATAGTTATACTCGATCTTACCGTTATTTACGGTATAGTCATCCCCCTCAATGCCATAAGTCAGGAATGTATTCGCCTCTTTCGAGTAGAACCAATTCAAAAATTTAATAACATCCTCAGCTTTCTTACTGCTGGCAGGGATCGCATAAGCTGACCTGATCGGTGAAGTGATTTCTGCTCCGCCTTTTCCGTCTGGACCAATTGGTGAAGGGATGTTTATGATTTCAGCGGTGGGCTCTCCTTTCTTTACTTCAGCCAACCACTTGTCTGGATAGCCCGGATCATGTATCCACATACCTACACGTGCAGCGCCCTTAATCTTCGCATCCCAATCTTTGCCTTCTTGAACAAACACTTCATTGTCAAGGAGCTTTTCTTTGTACAAATATTGATAAATTTTCAACGCATCTTTCATTTCCGGCAAAATGTATTTAGGAACCAGCTTGTTATCCTTATACTTCCAAGTGCCCGCAGATATTCCTTCGCCAGGATTGACATCATAGGCTCCAAAAAAGGCTTCAGCAACTCTTAAATTTTTGCGCCCAGAGAATGGAATTTCATCTTTTTTACCGTTGCCATTCGGGTCCTTATCGCGAAATGCGGTCAATACATTTATGTATTCATCTATTGTTTTGGGTACCTGTAATCCAAGTTTATCAAGCCAATCTTTCCGCATAAAGACAACCTGATTACGAGTCGTGCCCGACATGGCTGGTATCGCATATATTTTTCCGTCCTTACTTATTGTCGGGGAATCCCATGCTTCTTTAGGGATATTGCTTTTAAGATTAGGACCGAATTTATCTATCAGATCATTCAGCTCCGTAAAAGCTCCGTTATTTATAGCAGGTGTGGACACCTTGGTATTAATGGCTGAAATTTCAAGGAGATCTGGCAGTTTTTCATTAGCAGCAAGCAGCAAATTAAGTTTTTGATCAAAATCTGTTGCGGGAATGATTTCGATATTGACATTTGTTTTGGATAGTTCCTCCAGCCTTTTAACATAGATATCCTCATTAATATTAGGAGACGCTTCAACATATGGAAGTGATCTAGAGTTCATAGTAATGTTTATTGAGGGAATTCCATGTCCATCCGGCGAACTTTTGCCTTCATCTGACTGATTACTACAAGCGGAAATCATTGTAGTAACCAAAAGTGTTCCAACTACTTTTTTGCTTGCTTTCATTCGGTCCCACTCCCTTAGTCACTTTATTTTTAACCTTTGACAGAACCAATCATTGCACCTTGGATAAAATGTTTCTGGATCAAAGGATAAATGAATAAAATTGGCACAGTAGCAACAATAATTGTTGCCATTCTTATTCCTTCAATGGACATCAGCATGCCGGAGCCCATACTGCCAGAATCGTTCTCTACAAGAAGTTGACGTAATTTAACTTGTAAAGTGAAAAGTCCGGGATCTCTCAAATACATAATCGCACTCATATACCCATTCCAATACCCAACTGCATAGAACAGACCAATCGTCGTTAAAGAAGGGAGAGAAAGCGGCAGAATGATTCTTCCAAAGGTATTAAATTCATCACATCCATCAATGGTTGCCGCATCTGTAAGGCCTTCTGGAATGCCTTTAAAAAAGGTTATCATGATGACCAGATTAAACGCGCTAATTAGGCCGGGAATAATGAGGGCGCTTAATGAATCCAATAAACCGAATGACTTCACAACAAGGTAGGTCGGAATCAGTGGAGCTGGAAAAATCATTGTCACAATAATCATAATCATCATGAAACTTCGACCTTTTAAATGGGATTTTGATAATCCGTATCCCATAAGCGAAGTAAAAAAAAGGCTTAGAAATGTGCCGGCTGCCGTTACCCATATGGTGACCCCAAAAGATTTCCAAATCGCCTTATTATTTAACACAGCCAAATAATGATCAAGTGTAAAGTTTACAGGAAATACGGAGACCTTACCTTGCAGAATTGCCTGCCCGCCGCTGAAGGAGCCTGCTAATATGTTGAGATAAGGAACTAGCATTAACAGGCTGATACCTGTCAGTATGATGGCATTAATCATTGGGAATATCGCCGGCCTCTTTTTCATTTCTTCACCTCTGTTTAATATAATGTTTCTCCGGTCAGCCTTTTACTTATTTGGTTAAAACTAAAGATAAGCATCAAGCCAACAACGGATTTAAAAATTCCGATTGCCGTTGTATAACTATATTGTCCTCCTAGTAAACCAACGCTATAAATATACGTGTCTATAATTTGCCCTTTCTCTGCAACGAGTGGGTTGATCAGCATATAAATTTGTTCAAATCCTAAATCTAACAGATGTCCAATTCTCAGCAGGAACAAAATCATAATGGTTGGTAATAAGGATGGCAATGTAATACTAATCATCTTTCGGAATCTTCCAGCACCATCAACGTCGGCAGCCTCATACATCTCCATGTTGATACTAGCTAGGGCGGCAAGATAAATAATTGTATTCCAGCCCACTTCCTTCCAAATACCTGAGGCAACTACAATAGATCGAAAAAATTCAGGTTGTTGCATAAAGAATTTTCGCTCTATCCCCAAAAATTCTAAGATCTCATTGATAATTCCGTAATTTGGCGATAACACATTGATGACTAAGCCACCTACAATAACCCAAGATAAAAAATGCGGGAGATAAACGATGGTTTGCACAGAGCGTTTAAACCACATTTTCCTAACTTCATTTAGAAGCAAAGCTAAAATAATTGGAGCAGGAAAACCAAACACAAGCTGATAAATACTAATGAATACGGTGTTTTTGAGTATTTTCAAAAATTCTGGATACGTAAATAGCGTTTCGAAGTGCTTTAATCCGACAAACGGGCTTCCCATGATACCTTTGTAAACATTATAATCCTGAAAGGCAATAACGCTTCCCAGAATCGGGACATACTTAAAGAGAAAGAAAAACATAATCCCAGGCATTATCATGCAATATAATTGCCAGTATTTCGAATAATAAAGCCTGGTTCTTTTTTTTCTTGCTTCCGTGTTAATCAAATGGATTGGGGGCGCATTCGTATTCATGGGAACCTCCTGATGTCATATTTGATAACTCCATACTAGAAGAAATCAGAGGGTTCGTACATGGTATTCCTTATGCTAGTTGTGTTTTCATAAGGTAAATGTATGCGCTTTATTTTTTTGTGCGAAACTCTCGAGGTGAAATACCAAAGAGCTTTTTAAAGCTTTTCGTAAAATGGGGGTAATCCGTATATCCAATCTGTTCTGGGATTTCACAAGTCTTGCAATCAGGATCGGATAATAATTGTTTCGCCTTCTCCATGCGTGTTTGAATTAAATATTGAGAAAAGGAGATGCCTGCGCTCTGTTTAAATACCTGACTGAGATAAGGGACGGATAATTTAACATGGTCAGCGACCATCTGCAGGGAAAGTTCATTATTCTTATAATTATTTTCGATAAATGCGATAACTTGTTTGATGCTCAGATGCGCACCATAATTTCGGGTTTCACGAACAGTTTGAAGCCAAGTACTAATAAAATGCTTATTTAAAACTTGTACTTCCTCCCTATTTTTTTCAAAAAGAATCGTTAGTTTATTATCGTAATCAAGACTTTTGGCTCCTAAGTCATTGTACAGACATGAATAGATTCTGCTCAAAAGTTCAATACTCCGCACTTTATATTGCGAATTCACTCCGCGACTATCTGCCCATTTCTTATTAAAATAATCGATCGCGTTCATAGCCTCGGTTTCATTCACATTCCATATCAAGTGAGCGATATGCTTTGCTTCCTCCGTACAATAAAGCAACCACTCGCTATACGCATTCAAATCAATCTGATACTTCTCAACTTCCAATTTGACTTTATGTAAAGTTTGCATAAGTTGTTCTGGCCGTATGGGTTTAAGCAAATAATCGCTGACACCATAATGTATCGCTTCTTGAGCAAAACTAAAATCACCGTAACCTGACAATATGATAAACTCACAGTGAATTCCTAGTGATTTAACGTTTTTAATTAAGTCTAATCCATTCATCTGCGGCATTTTTATATCTGTAATAATTAAGTCGGGATGCGCACTTTTAGCTAGCTCTAAACCTTCAACGCCATTACCCCCCTCGCCTATAATGTCAAAGCCAAGAGAAGATTCGGATACAAGTTTAAACAGGCTCTTTCGAATTAAGGCTTCGTCCTCAATAATGACTGTACGGATCATGCGGATTCATCCTTTCTCCCTTGTTCAAGTGGTATAACTACTTCCACGATTGTCCCGGTATGATTAGATTTAGCGATGTGTAAACCAAATGGATAACCAAACGTCAATCGTAACCTGGAATGAACGTTAATCAAGCCGATATGACCATTTAATCCTTCATTCATATTTTCATGATCGTTATATTGATTTTTGAATGCAGAGCTAAATCTCACTAGCACATCATCCGGCATCCCTCTACCCTGATCCATAATCCTAATGACATATTTCCCTTTCTGAATGTCTCCCGTAATCCCAATAAAACTAGGTGGAAGCATTTGATTCTCGTAAGCATGAATAAAACAGTTTTCGATTAAGGGCTGTATAGAAAGGCGGCAAATTGAAATCGATGAAGCAACGGTCATGTCAAAATGAAATTCACACGTTAATTCAGGAAATCTTTCCTTTTGAATTTCGAGATACGTATGGATATGTTGTAATTCCTCGGTCAAGTTTACTACTTGCATAGAATCTTTCATGCAATACCGAAACATATCGGCCAATGCGGTAGCCATTCTACTAACTGGCATTACGCCTTGGAGAATAGCATGGGAATTAATAATCTCTAGCGTATTGTATAAAAAGTGCGGATTGATCTGGGACTGAAGAGCTCGTAACATGGACTCTTTTTGCCGCAGCAATAAATCTTTTTCTCGCAACTGTCCTGCATGCACCTCTACGATAAGACGTCGGAGTTCCCCCATCATCTTGTTAAATCCTACGAACAAACTGCCTATTTCTTTTTCCCGGCGGTGCGGGGCTAAGATAAGCAGATCTCCGTCTTGCGCTTTACGCATAAGCCTTTCTAAGATACTTAGTGAATTTGTGAGATAGAAAGCATATCCGCCAATAATGATACAGGCAACAAAAGTAATAATTAGCAAAATCCAAATAGAATAGTCCCTTAGAACAATTAACCCTTTACTAAACTCATGTATAGGGAATTCAGATACGATCGTCCAGCGAGTAGATTCGGAAGTATTGTAATTGACGATATTCGTTACCCCTTTTTCTTCATGCAAAAATGTTTCATCCGGTTTCAACGAATGAATACCATCGATAAACCAATCCGGCATATTTGAGCCCAATTTGTCATAATGACCTGAGTCATAAATAACAAGATTGTTGGAATCGATGATCCACAACTTCCCCTTCATGCCAGTTTGAATTTTATTCACTTTATTCCATATCTCATTAAGCCTTATATTAAAAACTAAAACTCCACTTGTCTGATACAATGTGGTATCAGTGAACTTCCTCGTAATGGTAAGTAACGGGGTATTATTTATCCATCGAATACCCATTACATTGTAATTTCCTAACTCTGTATTTCTTAGGTAGCTTTCATAATCATCTTGACTTGGCAGCGCGACATGATTGGAGATTTGCAGACCATTAGCAGAATAGATAGTTAGTGAATAAACTTCAGGACGACCAAATACAATTTGTTGGAGCAACTCATTTTGGATATCTCGAGTTAATATAAACTGCTTATAAGCCTGATCCGGTTGAAGAAGCATAAATTCTTTAACCAACGGGTGAGCAATTAAAGGCATCGTAGAGCGCTCCAAATCTTGAAAATAATCACTAATTTGATTATTTAACTGTCTGACAAGCTGCTCGTTAAATACTCTGGCCACATCCACAATCGTATCCGATGTTTTATCAAACCAGATCTTCGAGAGTAACAGCGATGGCAGCAACAGAAACATAATAAATAAGGCAATCAATTTTTTCCTCAACGTTACTCACCTCTCATAGATTTTTTTTCGAATTTTTCACCACCTCCTGCCATTCTATCTTCCAAAATCAACCAAGCATATACCCAATTTCGTTAATCAAACGATACATCTTTGCATATACCGCCCAACTCGCGCTGCTTCCATTTTCCCGGGCTTATGCCCTCAACGCCCTTAAACACTCGATTGAAATGATGAATCGTCTTAAAACCTACCTTTTCTGCGATTTGCTTGAGTGATTGATCAGAGTACATGATATGTTCCTTCGCTTTCTCCACTCTGATTTTTTGCAGAAAATGAGTAAACGAGCAGCCGTAATTGTGCTTAATGGTTTGGCTGATATAGCTTTTGCTGTAAGAAATTCGCTCTGACACATTCTCCAAAGTAAGCGCCTCGGAATAGTAATATTCCTTTAAATAATGCTCTACACGTTTGGCGGCTTCCGTAGGCTCATATGTTGTCTGAATCCCTTCGCTTGCGTGGAACTCGAGTTGGCTCACATCCGTCTTGCTCGCTTTTCGGCATAGCATATACAACATTTGTACCAAGCATAAGCAAGCTGACTCTCCGTAAAATAATGCTTTCATCGTACCTTCCCGGCGAATTCGCTCAAGCCATTGCTTCAACTCTGATGTCGAATCCGCTTGATGCACCGGCACCATCTTTACCTTCTGAATGAGCTGACTGTCATGTATGTGGAACTTCAAATCAAGCGTCTTCATCCGCCTGGTGTCATATGCATGAGGAACGAACCCATGACTCTGCATCGGGTGTATGAAGAATAGTGATCCAGGCTTAATCGTGTACGTTGAGCCATCACAAGTAAATATCCCTGCACCATTCAAAAAATATATCATTTGATAATAATCGTGCATGTGCATGTGCAGTTCCCTGCCTCTGTCGTAGTCGTATCTAGATGTCCATAAGATGTTAACGCCGAATTTCTCCATGAATTCTTCACTCCAACCAAGCATGTATATAACCAATAGACAAAAACTACCCTGGAATAGATAAACAATCTTATGCTGCAATAGGTACAATTAAAAGCGGACTCATCCTTTTCATACAGTTGCCGTTGAACGCTTCAACAACAGATAAGGAGTTGACTGCACATGAACGATCTCACGAAACCGCACATTGTGATGATTATGGCCGATCAATTACGCGCCGATCTGATAACCCCCCAATTCGCGCCGAATATCCACAAACTATCACAGGAAAGTTTCCGGTTCAACCGGGCTTACTGTGCATCGCCATTATGTGTCCCTGCTCGAGGATCCTTCTTTACAGGGCGTTATCCGAACCAAACCGGTTGTTTAATTAACCCATGGGAAGCGAAGGATGCTACTCATGGGCATGTACGCAGGAACATCCCCAATCTATATCAGCTCCTTGAGAACGACTGGGACAGCTGGCATACAGGAAAGCAGCATCTGTTGACAGAGGATCGCTTCGATCGTTCCGAGAGCTCACATACCAGCTGGTTACCGCTGGAGGGGCGTTATGCGAAACACCTTAAAGAGCAAGGGAAACGGATGCCTGGGGGAGCTCTTTTCAAAGGAATCGTTCCGGAAATGGCCAGCGGGACGACAACCCGCCCGGCAACGTACTCTATCCCCACGACTGGCTGCTATGAAGAAGGGTTTGATGCCTTCTTCGATGGGTTTATTTTGAACGATTCTCTGCACGCCTTGCAACATAGGGATCGGACAAAGCCGCTATTCTTGAGCGCCATGTTTCTAGCTCCCCATCCGCCGCTAGAGATCCCGGAACCCTGGTATTCGATGTACACACAGACAGACATAACGCTCCCTGAGAATGTTGGCGTATGGTCGAAACATCAGTCGCCCCTGCAACTGTACAATTTGACAGGTGCGATCGGCGTTCGTTATTCCAGAGAAGAGTGGCACCGGATTTGGACGGTGTACACAGGACTTGTTCGCCTGCTCGACGACTGTGTAGGGCGAATCATCCAAGAATTGAAAACACAGGGTATCTATGACGATACCTTACTAATCTTCACGAGCGATCACGGCGAGATGCTCGGCTCCCATAGCCTCTGGCAAAAAATGTGCATGTACGAAGAGTCCGTCCGTACGCCGTTATTGCTGAAATTCCCGGAGCGTTTCAAGTGCGAGGCACAAGAATCGAATGCGCTTGTCAGTGCAATCGACATCGTCCCTACGCTATGCGACTATTTAGGCCTCCCGATTCCTGAAGGTGTTGCGGGAACATCGTTATTACCGCTTGTGAATGGCCATCACTGGAACCGTGACAAGCTCTTTATTCAGTTCGACGGTAACGGGGCCAGAGGGAACTTTCAACGTTGCGTGATCGAAGGGGACTATAAGCTAATTGTAGATTGGTTTAAGGACGAGATATTCATTGAATTGTACGATCTTGCAAGTGATGCTCAAGAACTTATCAATCTCGCATTTCAAGACGTTCACCGGCCAAGAATCCTCTCTCTTCTTGAATATCTCAGAGAACATATGCTAGCCACAGGTGATTTATTGAAAATACCCGATGACGCCTATGCCATGTTTATCGATAGATATACGCCATTCGCCTTCTAATGAAAAGCTTCTGTGCGGATGAAACAAGGGCTGCCCTAAGTCTTGGAGACTTAGGAACAGCCCTTTTGCAATCCTGGTTGTAGTCTCCTTCCGAATCTCAAAGTTCATTCCATATTTCCCCGCATACACTCACTTACCTCATAAGTCTTCGATTCTTATTTACCTTTTCTCGAAACTATTCGACAGTTATGCCTTCTACATAAATATAATTACCGCAAACGATAAAATCGGTCATCGATTCCCCATTCAATCGTATGATTGTTGCTGCAGGGGCATAGATCGCAATAGCCGAAGCGGCGTTGCCATTACCGGAAATAGCGAGGTTGGAGCCGGTGATCTTGATTACCGTGCCTTCCCACTCTATGGCAATGTCATTTACGACTTGGCCGGATGAGATTAACGTTGTCGAGTCGTGTACGAATGTTTGACCGGATTTGATGATAGCCAGTCGTATATCGCCATCTCTGTTTTTCTCGGCATAAGCTAGTTTTCCATCAAAAGTAAAAGCGTCGAATCGGCGTGACCGCTGCGGATCTTCTTCATGCGACAAATAGTAATACCCTGTATGGCCTTCTTCGCCGATATTGTCAATTTGAAGCGCACTTGCAATCTTAGTCGGTACGGCTGGTGAAAGCTCCAGCCGATGAACCTCAATATGGTGCATTTCTCCGTCTGCAGTCGGATAAAGGATAGTGTCGTACGTAATATCCCCTTGTACAATTCCCTTCGTGAACGCTGCATATTTGGAGTTTGACACAGTATAGAAGGCCTTGGAGTAGTATCCGTCTTTGATTTCGGCTTCGGACAATTGCTCCGGATCGGCAGGAATAATTTGAATATCTGCCAGATGATCATGAAAGGTTGTCCGCACTTGCCCAGTGACCGGATCCAAGACAGGATTGGCCGTAGGAAGGAAATGCCAATGCTGCCGATACTCATGTAAGCCTTCCGGTGCGCGTATATAATCCGAAACGATCGTATAGGATGATTTCAAGAAAAGGACGTCCCTATAGTAGATAAAACCGGGTACATTATAAATGATGCCCTCTAAAAAATTGAATGACTCGTTATCGGTCCAGTACCGGAATACACCTTCTGTCATGTCTTGCGATTGCCGATTGATTTCCACCGTGTTATGCGCTTCCGTAGAATAACGCAGCCAGTTGGAAATCGGCTCATCACTATACGAATAGGTGCCTGGGTCGACGATCAGCTGCCTGCCGTTCGCATAATAAATAATGCTGTTGTCATCGGAATGTCTGTGGGAGCGTTCTTGCTTGACATTCATAAATAAATAGCGGGCATCGGCGCCCCAACCGCTGCGCATCGTAGCCGATTGGCTGACCTGGTAGAACGATGAAGCATACGCCGGCGGAGTTCCTTGTTTACCTCCTGTGCCTAGGTACAGCAAGACATCATCCTCATACAGCTCGCCCAATCGCTTGATCGTCAGTCTGGCATTCAAGCTGCTTCCATCGCCGAAGAGCGGGAGATATCCGTCAGGAAAAGCGAGATCGGCGATGTAATAGCCCATCTTCCGCAGATAGGCATCAAAGGTCTCGCTGAAGCTGCACCCGTTCATAAGGCCAAATGATTTAATAGCCATAAAAGAGTCTGCGGCTCCGATCGAATAACTGGAGCTCGATTCCGAATAAGAGCCGTCGCTAAAATTCAATTTGGTGATCAATGCGTTTAACCGGATATTGGCTAATTCGATCCAGCCGGACGAATCGGCAAGCTCCGGAAAATAGACAGCAATGCTGTACAAACCTTTGGTCTCGTAAATGCCGTGATTATTGCGGGGATCATAACCTTCTTCCGTTGACAAAGCCGCCGCAATTTTCCACACGGCCTTCAGAATCATCGTATGATCGGCTGCATTCACGGAGGAGCTGCCTTTCAACAAATGATAGGCGTCCACCCAGTTGGCAGCCCGCAGCGAGGCTTGGAAGCATTTCGGGAAAGTTCCAGCTCCCATGCTGATAGCGCCAGGAGTGACGTACTGCTCGGCATCATGAATAAAGTCGGTCATATAATCGATATATTTAGCTGCATAGACTTCATTGTTCGTTGCGGCGTATTCGGCGATGAGCGGATTCAGCCACGTAAAGTTGGCGATTTGCATCGCGAACTGGTTATCTGCGGCCGGTTCACCCGGTCCCTTCCAATCCGTACCTTCGGGCAACCCCTGCCATGAGAAGGTCTTGCCGTTGTGATGACGATAAGTGAATGTATGTTCATCCCAGGCATTATCCCCTGTATGAAACAGCATGACGCCTACGGGTTCCTCGGCATGCGTATAGCCCGATAAGCGCAATGTTGCTGACGTAACGCTGCCGCTGATCCGGGACAAATCAAACTTTAAGTAAGCCTTCCGCGTATGCTCATCGAACGGTGCACCGGACTCCAGCACCTCCAGCAACGGTTCTTGACTGTGATTGGTGTCGTCGTACCCCCGAATAAACGTATCCATGCTCGGAGCGAGATGAACGGACTGCGCCCTCTGTTGATCTGTATAGTCTACGATTAGAACGGGCCGGCACTGCTCAGTCGGCAAGGAGAAGGAGTCATGCTGGCTGCTGTAAAGATAGGCGGGTTCAATGCCTTTATGGCGTCCCATAAGCATAAAGCTGATCACTTTGTCGGCGCCGGCCGCTGCTTTGACATTGGTGAGCAGATCGAATGAAAAGACAGCGGGTGTTTTGGTAACGTAGAAGCTGTCTACATACGTTTCTTTCAGTACGGGAATGATCTGGTCGGCAAGCAGAGGCGCGAGTTTGGCGTTGGCCTCGTCATATTCATAAGGCATAGCTGTTCTCGTTTGCCGCTGTTTGAAATAGTCAAGCAGTGCGATTTGCGCGTTGTCATAATCCCCTAGCTTGACATAGTCTTCAACAGGCTTCAATTCAGGGAATTCAGCGTAGTTCCATTTGCCCGGAGTCGACCATAGAACCTCTGCTTCATCCCAAATACCGAAAAAATCAGCTTGATTCATAGGCATGCTTATTATTTCCTCCTGCAAATTGGTTGCTTTCGTTTTCTCTTTTCAATTCGATTTACGAATGGTCATAGACGGATTGGCTGCAGAGCATATGGTCTGCGGGCCAATCCCGCTTAATCTGTTTACTCTTTCACGGCCCCGATCATGACGCCATTGACGAAATACTTTTGCAAAAACGGGTACAAAAACAAAATGGGTACGGTGGAAATAATAATGGTTGCATATTTGATCGTTTCGCCAATCATCGCTTTATCGCCCGTGTCAATGCCTGTCAGCATATTGCTCGTATCGTTGGCGATGAGGATTTCCCGCAAAATAATTTGCAAAGGAAGCAAATCACGCGTTTGCAAATAAATCGTCGCGGAAAACCAGGCATTCCAGTGGGACACCCCATAGAACAAAATCATGACGGCCACGACGGGCATGGACAGCGGAAGCACAACGCGGAACAGAATCGTCCAATCATTTGCCCCGTCGATTCTCGCCGACTCTTCCAGGCTGACGGGCACGGCTTGAAATGCCGTACGCATGACAATCAGGTTAAACGCGCTGACCGCCGAAGGAATGATGATCGCCCAGCGGGTGTCCAACATCCCCAAATTGTTGACCAACATGTACATCGAAATGAGTCCGCCGTCAAAAAACATCGTGAACACAACCAGGAACATGATGGCGTTTTTCCACATGACGTTTTTCCTGGACAAGCCGTATGCGCCGAGCGAAGTGAGTAAAATGTTGAGAGCTGTCCCTACGACAACGTAAAACAAAGTATTCAAATAGGCCGTACCGATATTCGGGTTTTTAAGCACCAAATGATAGGCCCCCGTCGTAAAGCCGTGCGGATAAAACAGCAATCCCCTGTTTTGCACGACAAAAGAGGGGTCGCTAAACGATGCGAACAAAACGTAAATGAGCGGATAAATCGTGATGATCGACAACGAAATTAACAGCACTGCGTTGATAATGTCAAAAAAATGTTCACCGAAGCTTCTTTTCATGATGGCCTCCCTCGTTTACCAAAGCCTTGCTTCACTCGTTCTTCTGGCTATGGCGTTGGCCAGTATGAGAAGCACGAAACTGATCACGGAATTAAACAGACCTACGGCAGCGCTATAACTGTAATCCGCTTCCAGAATCCCTTTGCGGTACACGTAAGTTTGAATGACATCCGCTGTTTCATAAGTCGCCGGATTGTACATGAGCAAAATTTTGTCCATCCCGACTGACATGAAATGACCGATTTGCAAAATTAACAAAATGATTACGGTCGGCATGATGCCCGGAATCGTTATATGCAAAGTTTGCTTCCAGCGGCTGGCTCCGTCGATTTTGGACGCTTCATACAAGGAAGGGTCGATATTACTGATCGCGGCTAGAAAAATAATCGAGCTCCAGCCGATATTTTGCCAAATATCCGAGCCGATATACAGCGTACGGAACCATTCCGGCTGTCGCATAAACGGAATCGAGTCAATCCCGAAAATAGACGTCAGCAACTTGTTAATCAAACCGTTCCGTTCCAAAAAATCAACCATGAAGCCGACGATAACGACAAGTGAAATAAAATGCGGCATATACGTAATCGTCTGGACGGCCCGTTTAAAAGCCCGGCTCCTGATCTCATTCAACAAAAGCGCCAAAATGATGCCTGCCGGAAAAGCCATAATCAGGCTATAAACGCTTAACAATATCGTATTGCGCAACAAACGCCAAAAATAAAAGCTGTCAAAAAACGCTGTAAAATGTTTGAGACCGATCCATGGGCTGTCGGCAAAGCCTTTCATGGGTGAATAGTCCTTAAAGGCGATCTGCAAGCCGTACAAAGGACCGTAATGAAAGATTAGGTAATAGACGACCACAGGAAGAAGCATGAGGTAAATTGTTTTGTTCATTCTGAAGTCGTTCGCTGCGCGTTTCACGAAGCTTCGACGATCCATCGCCGGCAGACCGGACTTCTTGGTCGTTGATTCGATTTGTAATTTCGCCATAGTGATGAGCCCCCGTTCGTTTATCTTGCCTTGTAACGATCCAGGGCCGCTTGCTGGATTTTAACCGCTTCTTCGATTCCAAACTTTTTCAAGGTATTGACAAACTTGTCGAAGTTATCTAGAGGCTCATCGCCCATAATAAATTTCAAGCCCATTTCTTCGGCATACGTGTTCACGTCGTTCATAATCGACGAATACCGCTTGTTTTCTTCCGCTGTTAACGTCAGCGGCGGCATCAAAATCGTGTTTTCCGCTTTGCTCCACGTTTCAAGGGCGGTTTTCTGCTGGTCCAACTTATAATACTGTTCGACATAGCGCTTATCCTGAACGAACGGACCGCTATAGTTAGAGCGCATCCATTGAGCCATCGACTGGACCATTGACAGGCCGTTCGGATTGTCTGTAATGAGCTTCGTGTAGGTCGGATAACCGTTCACCATCTCGTAGGTCTTTCCTTCAACCCCGAAATTGTACAGGAGACGGCCTTCCTCACTGTATGCGTAATCGAGCCATTTGACGATTTGTTCCGGGTTTTTCGCTTTTCCCGAAATTGCCGCGCCAACGCCTTTGTAAGGCTTATCCTTTTGCCCAAGCACTGGAGTCGCACCTTGTTTCAATGTCGGATGAGACGCGGCGACCAAGTTAAAGTTGGGATTCTTATCCTTCATGAGCCCCAAGTAGTTTCCGATGTTGCCGCCGCTAAGACCGTAAAACGATCCGAGCTTGTTACTCGTCACTTTCGCGTCCATCAGTTTGGCGTCCATGGCGGCAAAATCAGGGTCGATCAAGCCTTCTTGATACCATTTGCGCATCGTCGTCAAAAATTGCTTGTATTCCGGCTGAATTTCTCCGTATTTCACCTTGCCGTCCACCTGATAAAACTGAGCGCCAATTCCCCAAGCCCCGATTAAAGAGTTGCGAGTGGCATCGCGGACCTCATTGTATTTGAGCAAAAACGGAATCTCGTCTTTCTGTCCGTTGCCGTTCGGATCCTGATCGCGGAAGGCGGTCAGCACCTTCTCCCATTCATCGATTGTCTTCGGCGCGTCCATGTGTACTTTATCCAGCCAATCTTTCCGGAAAATCGGGCCGTAGAACACCATCAGCTTACTGTCGCCGCGAATGAACGGAAACGAATAGATACTTCCATTGTCGGTTTTGACCATTTTGGCGATATCCGGATTTTCTTTCAAATATTTCTTGAAGTTCGGGGCGTATTTATCGATCAAATCGTTCAATTTGAGAATCGTGCCGGTTTGAATGGCGTTTTCGGGGCCGCCGCCAACCTCCGTCCAGGTATATTCAATAACATCGGGCAAATTCTTGGAAGCCAGCATCAGGTTGAGCTGCTCCGTCCTTTGCGTGGAGTCCGCGCTCGGATGCTTAAATTCCACCTTCGTGCCTGTAACCTCTTGCAGCTTTTTGTACATGCCTACATCGCTGAAGTTTTTCAATGTTGCCGCGACGTTTGCATCCAAAGGCACCCAATAGGACATTTGTGCCGGGTAACCGACTTCGTCCTTGCCTTCTCCCCCTGATCTTTGCGTGTTACCGCTTCCGTCGGTGCTCGAGCTACTTTTATTAGGTTCTAAGGCGTCCTTGTTGCCAGAGCACCCCGCGATTAAAGAGCTGGCCGTGAGTACCGTCAGCAGCATTGCCGCCCATTTCTTTTGACTTGCTATGTTCTGCATACCTTATCCTCCCCTGTCATTTCAAACGTTGTATGACCGCTTCCGGCCTGTCTCCACCATAACAAGCAAGCCAGTGAAAAGGTAGAATACGCTTTCAATATCGGTTATCCGTTTTATTGATCGGCAGTTATCTGCTTTTTGGATCGATTATCCGGATTCGTGTTTCATCGCCTCGCGATACTGTCCAGGCGTGATTCCTTCGGCTTTTTTGAACATACGCGTCAATCCGATGTTACTGGCATACCCGACTTGACGGGCGATTTCCGACACGGTTTGCGTCGACTCCGCCAACAGGCGTTTGCATGTGTTAAGGCGTATTTCCGTCAAATAATTGCTGACATTCCTCCCGCTGTAATTTTTGAAAAAAGCGGAAAGATACGAGGCGTTCATGTCGAAATGATCGGCCATCGTCGTAAGACTCAGCATGCCGTCGTGAAAATGTTCCTGTATATAGTCCGTCATTTTCCTGTACAATTGTTCGCCGTGGCCGGTTCGGTCCTCTTGGACTGCTTCGCATAGCCGCCTGTACAACCGTTTGATTCGATCAACCATCTGCTCTGCGGTGGCGCATTCGGAAATGATCCGTACCGGATCGCTCTCGCCGCTGAAAACCAGGTTTTGATCGATATTTAATGAACCGGATAATTTAAGTAATGAACTAAGCAGGTCGAAAAACAAACATTTTCCCATCTCCGGCGTGATGCCGCCCGATTGGAAATTCACTTCATAAATGCGGTTCAATATGATTTCGACATTGGCGTAATCACCGCTGCGGGCCACATTCATGAGCTGTGACTCCATTTCCATCGGATAATAGTACGTCGGCTGGCCAAACTTGCGCACCTCTTCATAATACAGAACCGAATTTTGCCCTTTAATCATTTTGTATGCCATCGCAAAGACCGATTCATTGTAGCATTCCTGTATACATTCGATCCCCTCGTGAACGTCGCTGACGCTAATGCTGATTTTGGTTTTGAACCGCTTGTCCATCATGTCCTTCAACTTATCGACGAACGTTCCCATGCGCGTATCGCGACTGTTGCCGGTCGGTAAGTTCACGAGAATCGCTATTCTATCGCGTTCCAATTCGATCAGATAGCCTTTATGCTCAAGCAGTTCAACGCTCAAATTGGACAAAATAAAACGCATGAGCGCCCATTCGCGTTCGGTGTTTTGCTCGGAAAATTGACTGAAATCGTCAATATCAATCAACAAGACGGCAAAGAGCCCGGATTCGAAATGAACGTTCATAAATTGGAGATCCCGTTCTGTGAGCGCCGCCGCATCGACATGACCGCGGATGAGCCGGGAAAGGAATTCCGTGCGGACAACGAGCAAATGGCGGGACAAAGTCGTCTCCAGATTCTTCTCCTTCTCGAACAACGTGTGAACCTTCTCTCTAATGAGTTCAAATTCGTTTTTCGGGAAGACTCCGGTTGAATCCGCTCCTCCGCCCCGAGCGACGGCGTGAACGAGGTCCCGGATCGGCCGGTAGTGACGGTAAGCCATGTAGTAGCACACGGCGCCGCCTCCGGCGAGACAGAGCAGGACGACCGTGATCGCCCACATTTTTACCGCATTGACCTGTGATAACACAACGGCTTTAGGAATAATGGAAACATAAGTCCACCCGTTTTGGTTGGAAGTTGTATAAGTAACCATCATGTCCTTTTCCACTCCTTGTCCCTTTCCCATGCCCACGCCGGTATATGCGAGCGATTCTTTGCCGGACAACCCGTCGCCCAATTCCTTCAAGTAGGAACTGATTTCGCCACTTTCTTGGGCATCTCCGGCTGTACGCATCAAAACCGTTCCGTCGGCGTCAAGAATGAACACCGTTTCATCACGCATGCCTTGGCTGGCTAACATTTCTGTGATCTGATTTTCATTAATCAGAATGACAAACGCGCCGTCAACGCGATCCCTTTCGCCAATCGGGAGCGATTGAACGAATGTAACCATTCGCTTGGTTTGGCTCAGACCAACCGCCATTTCCTTGGACGGATAAAAAAAACGGGCATGGTAAGGAAGCAATATTTGCTCCTTAAACTGCTCGTAGGTCAGGTTTTGATAGTGATAAATATTTTCATAGAGTGTATATGAGTCTGTTTTCATCTTAGGGGAGAGAACAATGTCCGAATTGTTGAAGTAGACGTAAAAATCATCAATGAAACTGTTGACCGAACTGTATCGCGACATGTCGCCCATAAAATCGATAAACGAAGAAAGGTTCTGTTGGGCGTATCCATCCCCTCTCGGATTGAACATTTTGAGAAGCTTCGGATGGAACGCAATCTGCTGCGTCAACTGATCGATTTCTTTCATGCGGCTGTCCATCGTCCGCTTGACCTGCTCCAGCATGGCCGTATTGGAATTGTTGGCATTCTCAATCATGATTGCTTCAATTCGGGTATAAAATATCCCGCCAATCGTAACGGGAAGCAGCAAAATGATCATGTAAGAAAAGATGAGCGTAAGAAATACGCTCTTTCTTCGATCTGCCGCAAGTCGTTTCCATCCTTTCAGCCGTCCTACCACAGAAACAAATCATTTCCCTTCAATTTGAAAATAGCTTCCATGAAATAGTAATCGCCATAAATGATTGATGTATGGCGGTCATTATGATGATACGCAGCTGAACCTCCTGTCAAAATGCAATCAGAATCCGTTGTCCAATCACAGCGCGACGCATCCAGCGTCTTTACCAACTTCAAAGCGGCGTTGATATATACATCTTTTTCGTGCTGACCGACGACCTTGGCAATTTCAATGAATCCGCATGCTGCAACGGCTGCTGCTGTTGAGTCCTCGTAGGCAGGCTCTTTCGGCTGTCTGAAATCAATCGGAATGATGCCGTTTTCCGGAATATTCGCCATAAAATAATGGGCGACGCGCTTGGCCGCATGCAGATACTCTTCCTTCTGCGTATGCATATAGCTCATCATGAACCCATATAAAGCCCAAGTCTGTCCGCGTGTCCAAGAGGAGCCTTCTTCAAAGCCTTGACCCCCGTGAGTTTTCACTACACCGCCAAGAAACGGGTCAAATTCAACGATATGGTTAACGGAACCGTCCGGCCTGATAAATGCCGTCATGGCCGTATCCGCATGCTTCATAGCAATTTGTTTGAATCGCGGATCGCCGGTTTCTTCTGTAGCCCAATACAAAAGAGGGAGATTCATCAAACAATCTACGATCGCCCAGCCTCGGCAATCTCTGATTTCGTTGTCATTCCATGCCCTGATAAAACCGCCAGCCAAATTAAACCGCCCGGCAAGCAGATTGGCAGCATGCATCGCCCTTCTTCGAGAGTCCGGATTTCCAGTTACTTTATAATTCGCTACACTGGTAGGCAGCCACATAAATCCAACATCATGATGCAGTCCGTAAAATTGATGGAAGCATACATCGAGCGCCTCTTCTGAAAAATTGGCTATTTCTTTATACTTTTCGTTTCCGGTCTCGTGATGCATGAGCCACATCATGCCGCCCCAAAACCCGTTCGTCCACCAGTTGATTCCGTCTGTAATTTGACCTAACGGGTTGTCCACGATACGGTTGTCATGCGTGCCATTAATCGTGGTATAAGGAATCTTGTTTTGTGATTTTTCGCTTACCCAGTCCATCTTCGTTGTAAGTTTTTGAATAACATCCTCTAACCAGATCTGATCGCTTGCTTGCAGCATCCTTATTCCCACTTTCCCGTTTTGTTTTGCTTTAACCTCTCTATAAGCTTATTATTAAATTAAAGCAATTTCTTTGCTATTATTGGGAATTATATTGCGTTTCTTGCGTCATTGAATTTTAACACGTTCTGTATTAAATTAAGTTTATAACCGTGTATTAGGAAGGGATAACCACGATGTCAAATTCAAAATACGAGTACTTGGAAGCGGATTTATTGGCGCACTATTCCAGCTCCACCTATGTACCCAATGAAGATTTTCACTTTCATGACAATTACGAAATCTTCCTTTTTTTGAATGGCGAAATCAATTTATTTCTTGATCAATACTGCTACCCTTTGGAAAGAGGACATCTCCTTGTCATTAACAATCATGAGATCCACAAAATTTTCAAGCTGACGCCCAATCCGTACGAGCGAATTACAATTCATTTTAAGCCGCAAATTGTCTTGCCGTTCTGTTCATCCAAAACAAATTTACTTTCCTGCTTCCAAAATCACAAGCCGGGTGAGAACAACATTGTCCAACTCAACGAAGCTCAAATCGAAGCGTACATGTCACTAGCGACTAAGCTTATTGAAGTATTGGATCAAAACAAATATGGCAGTGATGTGCTTTCATTTTCGTATCTGACCCAAATTCTTGTGTTTACGAATGATATTTTCCGGAGAACCAGTTCTACGGTACCGAGCATAACTTCCTCCTTGATTCAATCTGTCATGAGTTACATAGACAATAACCTGCTTGATGAATTAACCTTAGATCGAATCGCCAAGGAATTATCCGTGGATAAGTTTCATCTCAGCCGCATGTTCAAGCTTCAGACAGGAGGAAGTGTTTATCGTTACATTTTATTAAAACGGGTGGCCCAAGCCAAACAGCTATTATCCACGGGATATTCTGTCTCCGAAGCTTGTCATTTGTCCGGCTTTAACGACTATGCCAATTTTATTCGTACATTCAAAAAAATTACCGGCAGTTCTCCCGGTCAATACGGTAAATCGACCTAGAACTCCAAAAGCCTTGAGTCTCCTCCCCCCTAACCAATCCCTTTCCAGATCAAACAATTCCCCCTGTTCAATAAGAACATCGTCCACTGGATCCCACAATTTTTGAATGAGCAGTGGCGTAACTTGTCCTTCATATTCGAGCAATCCTAAGAGATGAGCCCTTTTAAAGCAACAGATCCTCCTAAGGAAACTACAGGACAAGGTAACTCCTCAACCACTCCAAAACATATAAATTCTTATCTACCAAGGATAGCCGACTTCGTCGTCCTTTTAGGACGAACTCGTTTGTCAAGGTAGGTGCAAAAGCAAAAGTTCTACCAAAAAAAAGAAGCCTTGTCTTTGACAGGCTCCTCCATTAGTGCTTTGCATCTCATTGATTTAGATGAAGGCTATAGGTCGTTCGTTACGTACTAAATTTCACTTGTACTTGGTCATCGTTATCCTTCTTCTCCGCCCGACCTACCCGTTTCGCCCACCAGGCGGTTAGGATAGGTACCAGAATGGCCGTTACAATAACGCACGATGCAATGACTACGGTAGCCGATGGAGCTACGGCGGCGTATTTGGGATTCGCAGCCGCTATAACGGCTGGGACGGCTGCGGCATTGCCTGCGGTTGTCGCCGCGGCAATACCGGCAACGCCGTTTCCGCCAGTCAATTTATCGGCAATTACGCATGCTGCCCCCGTCACCACAACAACAAGGACTCCCAAGACAATTCCAGTTAAACCCGCTTGATACACTTTACTGAGATCGATGCCACTCCCTAACGCGAAACCGATAAATGGAATCAACATCGCATTTCCTTTGCTGAACATGCTGCGAATATCTGAATCCAGATTTCCGACAATCATTCCTAATAGAAGAGGCAGAATGGCACCCACTAAATAGGGCCAAGGGAAAACCGAGATTCCAGCGATGCCAAGGGTTACCATCGTTATGAACGGACCGGTTTCCAAGGCCATAATCGTTGTCGCCCCAATTTCTTCCTTCTTTCCGAATTGATTCATCAAGGATATATACATGCCGCCGTTAGTATCATTCATTGCAACAATAATGGCTAGTACGGACAATCCACCCATCACCATTCCGTCGCCGATAAATTTACCGGCGATCAAGCCGGCAAGCGCCGCAACACCTACTTTTGAGATAATGAGCGCTCCGCCTTTTTTCAATATTTTCGGTGTTACCCTAAAGTCGATAGATGTTCCTAAACAAAAGATGTTCAGAGCGATAAACGGCAATGCACCTTTGAATAGACCCTCTGTAAAAGAACCGAAGAAAGTGGGCAAGTTCGGAAGTAAAGTATGGAGTAATGCACCTAGCAGCAGCGGTACAAGCATCATTCCGCCTGGTATTCTTTCAACGGATTGTTTAATTCTCATTATGTTCACCCTTCCAAGATGATAAATTCACCAGATCTTTAAGCGCTTTCAAATAGATCTGCATATAGATCCGACATTTAAATTAGGAAATGAGCAGCATTCCTAGCTACCCACATTTCCTAACGAAATTGTAATCACCAATTTTCTTAGAAACCGATTAGTGCTCCTCCATCCACTGGCAGAACCGCTCCATTGACAAAAGCCGCCGCCGGAGAGGCAAGATACACGGCCGCCCACCCAATATCCTGTGGCTCACCGAACCTTTTCATAGGGGTACGTCCTATTATTTTTTGCGTTCTTAACTCGTCGCCGGAAAGTGCTTTGCGAAGCATTGGCGATTCTATCCAACCAGGAGCAATACCGTTCACACGAATGCCGTAAGCCGACGTTTCGGAAGCAAGCGTTCTTACCATCCCGAGATACGCGGATTTCGCGCTAGAATATGCGATGACATTAGGTTGTCCAATAAAAGACGTCATGGATGCTTGAAAAATAATATTGCCTGTTCCTCGTTGTTTCATCCGTGGAATTAAGGCGCGGCACAACGAAAATGCTCCTAATACGTGGACATCCATGACCATTCGGAAATCATCGTCCGTCGTTTCTTCAATCGGCTTCTTACAATGGTTGCCCGCATTATTAATGAGAATGGTAATCGGACCGATCGTTTCTTCTACGTCTTGAATAAATCGCTCAGTCTGATCCGTATCCGCTATATTAAAAGAGCGGTAATGTACCTTTTCACCCATTTCCTCGGCAAGGCGCATTCTTTCTTCGCCGGAGCCGGAACCGACCATGATGACTTCCGCTCCGGCTGCTTGAAAACATTGGCTCATTGCAAGTCCAAGCCCAGTTGCTCCCCCCGTAATTAACACCCGTTCACCAGCGAGACTAAACATTTCCTGATAATTATTCACAGCGCTTTCCCCCCCGCAATTCGTTCCTTCAGTTTGATATTTATACGGAATATAATATTCCTTATGCTTTAGCTTCTCTGCTTTAGTCAGTTGCCCTCGACATGCCCCAATGACCAGATCGAGCAGTTCTTCCGACAACACGTCCATCGTCTTCTCGCCGGTTAATGCAGCACCAGAGCAGAAATCAAGATCGTCAGGCATTCTGCGATACGTTGTTTCGTTGCCAGTTATTTTGATGACTGGAGAGACAGCGCTTCCTACGACGGTTCCCCTTCCGGTTACAAGAAATAACAGATGGGCTCCGCTGCAAATTAAATCCATCAATCCTTCACTATCGTTCGGATTCGTATATCCGAAGCCCATGAAGTGAGGATCCGGCGTACTATCCAACAACCATAATCCGGGATGCGGCGGATTTTGGGATACGCGGAGCACGCCTTCAATCGGCTTGGAGCCGCTTTTCACAAAAGCCCCCATACTCTTCTCTTCAATCGTCGTCAATCCGCCGGCGAAATTACCGGGCGATACGGAGTACTGACGGACGCTCTTGCAATAATCGAGCATTTTGTCATACGTCGCTCCCAAATCATTTCTCACTTCGTCATTAACCGCACGTTCCAGCAATATATCTCTAAGCCCGATCGCTTCAACGATTTCCTCGAAAATAGCCGTCCCTCCAGCATTGACAAGCAAATCGAACATTCGGCCGACGACAACATTACCTGACAGGCCTGATGTATAATCGGATCCTCCGCATTCTGCCCCAATCACAAGATCGGCCAAGTTCATATCCGTCATAACTGTTTCCCGCAGCAGCTGCCCATGTAATTCCTCAATTGCAAGCTTTCCATCCTCAATCGTTTTTAAGGTTCCTCCACGGTCTTGAATCAGCATCCAGGAAGCAGGTTTCCCCTCTTGCCCAGCAATATCAGCCAAATTTTTGGCTTGTAAATACTCACAGCCGAGTCCAACGGTCAACACCGCCCCGATATTCGGGTGCCGAATCATCGCGATCATCATCCGCAGTGCGTATTCATTATCCGTACAGCCGGCAAATCCGACAACATCCACATCGATATGCGAGTCTCTATAAGAATTACCGATTTCTTTGGCAACAAAGGAGGCACACTCTACTGTATACATCACCAATACTTTATTTCTAATACCTTTGGCGCCATTTTTACGAAGATATCCTTGCCAAGAAGGAACCGAATGTCCCGTCATATTTTCGTCCTCCTATTGAATTTGTAGCAAACCTGCAGCGAAAATACTTACCGATATTGCATATCTGTCGGCGCTCCGGAGTCTATATCCAAGGTTGACGAACGCTTATCATAGTAGCTTTTACAATTTTGCAAATGCACCCACTCACCTGCTGTTATAGGTTGCATGGCTACTCCAATTGCGACTCCGTATTTGATGATGGGCTCGCCTACGGCAATGGAGCGATTAGCTATTTTGTGGCCTTGTTTCACCTGACTCGCTATATCAACGCGAATAGCTTGTGTGGACCCATAGATCGCAATACTTCCAGGTTCCAAGTCGGACAAAGCTATACACACATTATCGTCCTGATGAATTTGAAAACTCGCTTGGCGAAATTTGTCGCTCATCTCGAACTCCTCACTTCCTCATTTTACAAAATGCCGTACTTTGCAAAAGCGGCGGTGCTTGAAAGCCCAGCCTCAATTTCTTTCCGGACCACTTTCTCGCCTTTTGCTTTTTCCAGCGAACGCCCGATAACCTCATCTTCAAGCTCCAAAGGAATCACGACAACGCCATCCAAATCCGCAAATATGAGATCGCCGGGATTAATCCACACGCCATTGATCTCGATCGGGCAACGATAGTTGACAACTTTTGTCCGGACTGAGGAATCTTGTGCAAAGCGCCCCCGTGAGAAAACAGGCCAGTTTTGTTCCAGCACCTTCGGCGTATCCCGATGATAACCGTTGATGACGGCCCCTGCCGCTTGACGCGCTTTTGCGGTAGCCGTTAAAATCTCACCCCAGTAGGCGCATCGCATATCTCCGCCACTCGCTACGTAAACGTCGCCAGGCTGCAGTTGATCGAGCGCTTCGGTCAATAGTCCGAACGGCTTCTCTTGCTTGCCGTACACATCAATCATAACCACCGGCATGGCGCGTCCTGCTAACACCATATGTTCTTTCATTGGTTGAACAGCAGGGGCAAGGATTTGGTGATACCTCCCCAGGTCATCCAAAATATCTCCAATAACAGGTGTATAAAGTTCACGTTTCATAAGTTCGAATAATTCCAGGTCATTCTGTGCGATGCTCATGTTTGAATACCTCCGCTGTGAATAGTATTGACGCTTACATTTCTATTATATTTGAGGTAATATTGATTTACATCGCCAATAATCAACTGAAAATATATAAAAATTGAGGACGGTCGACAACATGAACACATCAACGAACATCATCAATGACATTATCAGCCCAGATTCCGTCCATCTCCTTCATCTTCCGAATCCCCAAAGTTCCAAGTTGCCTTTCCGGGTATATGCCTGTGGTCATTATCATTGCTTGAGCGGATATCGGGTACAACGGCAAGGTCCTGACAACCGAATTCTCATTCTTACATTGGCTGGGAGTGGACAAATCATTTACCGCGGTCAAAAGTTTCATTTAACTGCAGGTCATGCTTTTCTGATTGATTGCAATGAACCTCATATCTATGAATGCGTTGGGGAGAAATGGGAAATTAAATGGGTACGTTTCGAGGAATCCGCGGGGGTTGATTACGAGAACACCGTCAATGAAGGGAAGTTTCAGTCGATTGTTTTGCAAAAGCCCGGATACGTCGAAGGTCGGATAGACACGATACTGGAGCAAATAAACCTTAACTCGTCTATTGCCGATCTCAAAATGGCGGAGGCGCTGTGCGGAGCCTTAACATCCCTATGTGAGGAGAAACATGTCAATGACACGTTGAAAATTTCCAGTTCCGTTACGAAAGCGATAACGGAAACCATCATTTATATCGATCTGCATTACAACGAAGATCTGTCGATTAAAGATATGGCCAAGATGATCCATTTGACCGCCTATGCTTACATCCGTACATTCAAACGCCAGACAGGCTTGACTCCCTACGAGTATTTGCTGAAATTACGGATAACGAAAGCTAGAATGCTTCTTGAGCAAACTGACAATTCCGTGAATGAAATTTCCGAGCAAGTTGGCTTTAACAATGTGAATAATTTTATCCGAAAATTCAAAGACCTTACGAATACAACGCCGCTTAAATACAGACAGCAAAACGCAGTTCGATTTTTCTAGTCAGAAGCGTCTTCCTATACAGAAAAAGGACATCAAACTGTTATCAGTTTGAATGTCCTTTTTATCGATTACAGTTCTACGATTGCCTTAATTACTTTGCTTTCCGGTCTCAGCCAAGACTCGAAGCCATCAATCATCGTCTCGAAGGAGGAACGATGCGTAATGAATCTTGAGGCATCGACCGCTCCCGATTGAATGGCGTCCATGACAACGCCGAAATCTTCCTTCGTCGCATTGCGGCTGCTTAACAAAGTCAGCTCTTTCTTGTGGAACTCCGGGTCTGAGAAGGTAATGTCGGATTTCACTAGTCCGACGTACACTAATCGTCCTCCGTGCGATACATACCGGAAAGCGTCTGTCATCGATCTCACATTGCCAGTCGCATCGAGCACAACTGTCGGCAGATCTCCTCCAGTTAATTGAAGAAGCGTTTCGTAAGGCTGATTCATTACATTCACCGTGCTGTCTACATTCGCCCAGGATCGGCAAAATTCCAAGCGGCTCTCGTTCACGTCCATCGCTATGACCTTGGCACCGCGGCCTTTGGCGATCGCCATCACGCCTAAACCGATAGGTCCTGCCCCGAGCACAGCAACCGTCTCACCCTCGCGAATTTCAGCTCGGCGAACCGCATGTGCCCCAATAGCAATCGGTTCCAAAATGACCGATTGGTCGAGACTAAGCTCATTGGTTTTAATAAGCGCCGACAAAGGAACAGACATATATTCCTGCATGCCACCGTCAATATGAACGCCCAACACCTTCATGTCAGTGCAGCAGTTCGTTTTTCCATTCCTGCAAGCGATACAGCTGCCGCAGTACATGTAAGGAATAATGGAAACTTGATCTCCCACTTTGAAATCGTATTCATTATCTTCCACCTCTTCGATGACACCCGCAAGCTCATGTCCAAGAACGCGAGGATACTCGAAATAAGCCTGTTCTCCGCGAAAAGCATGATAATCAGTACCGCATATACCGATTCGGCGAATTTGAACAAGGGCCTCACCCTGCTTTTTTAAAGTTTTACTTTTTTGTTTCCATATGAATTCATTTGGTTTATCGCAAACAATTGTTTTCATTTTCAAATTCCTCCTCATCTCTTCAAGAAGATTGTGCGCTTTTGCGACTCCCTGTCATTATAACGAAGAAGACAAGTGCTTTCATCCTCAATAATCCACTAAAAATACATAAATATTGCACACGTTCATGCTTGACTAACATCGTATCTTCATTGCGTATCGTCTCCCGTTAGCGTTCGCGCAGATGATTCAAATCCGCCTATTACTAATAATGCAACCCTTTTGGCGACTTCCTCTTTGTTCATAATCGTGATCCCAGTCGCCCATTGAATAGCACCTTCATGGATAACTTGTGCATAAATGGGCACATACATCTTCATTTCTTCATCTGAATACAAGTGTTTAAGACTTTTCGACAGATAAACCCTCAACTCATTTAATGCTTTTTCTTTCAATTGAGGTACGACTAAGCTTACATAGCTGCTGCGACATCGGATGTTCGGTTGTTCATAAAAATCACATAATGCTAAAACGAGTTTATGTATGCTGTCTTGATCGAATTTCACTTCACCTGTCGTACGGTTTATGATCGCAGCCGATGCAGAGTCCCCTATAATAAAATCCAACAATTCGAATTTGTCCTTAAAGTGTGCATAGAATGTGGCTCGATTAACTTGTGCTGCCTTTGTTATATCCGCTATCGTTATTTTTTCAAAATCCTTTTTTGAAACGAATTGGATAAATGCGTTAATCAAAGACTGCTTCGTTTGTGTTGTTCTTACATTCATTACTTTTGTCGCCACATTCCCCCTCCTTAAACTCGACAATTCATCAATCTTGTTGCTATAGCAACATTCCTACACGGTTTGTTGGTTGTTACATAATTGGATTAGCTGTAAATTAAGCCGAATTTCGTCGGTTGGAGGGGAACTACAGGCTCTTATTCGACCTCCATCGACCAAATATGTGTCAAAATAGCGAAATAACGGATCCTAGTCACCTCTTCCTCAAGGAAAGGGATCTTATTGGCAAAATAGAGCCCTGTAGTTTCCCTGCAAACATAGAAATTCTATGTAAATAAAAAGACATCCGGAAGAATGCGCTCCGGATGTCTTTATTCTTCCACTACCTTAAATTTATAACGTTAGGGGCAATCTGTTTCAATCTATTTGATTTTTGTTTCGAGTCGCACCGGCATGACACCAGACGACGACAATAGGATCTTCTAAGCTTGAAATGAGATGATGATCCTCCCCAGGTTCAATAATAACGACGTCTCCCGTTTTTACAGGGTAATTGTGCGCTTTGTTGATTTCCACCTCGCCTTTGCCCTGCAGGATCAGGAAAGCTTCACAATCTTCGTGTACATGATAGTCGATACCTCCCGGACCGTCGTTCGTATGAGCGCGCGCTCCTGGCCTCTCAAAAGCTAACCCGCCATAAGTGAGGTAATCCCCCGGCATAATATCTTTCAAAATATGCCCTTCCGTAACATCGGCCAACTGTTGTAAACGATACGTTTTCATTTGAAACCACTCCTTTTTACCATGTTTTATGTCATCTAGACGGGCGCAAGACTGTAACACTAAGCATATGCCCGAAATCGTTTTCTAGCGTTCTCGCTAAAATCTCACCTTGTTACGAACAAGTTGAACGACTCACCTGCAGATGTCTCAATTTCAATCAATGATCCATTCAAAAACTTCAATGCGCGGTCCCCCTGCTTCACGGATACTTGCTGTTCTTCCCAAGGGTTGCGCAGCCTGCATATACCGCCTAGTGTGGATTCGATGCTCAGCGAGATTATTACGCCGCATCGGATCTCGGACGTCACTTTAAAGCCTCCATGGCACCAGAGCGAGAAGGCAGCATCCCAACCGTCAGGGATTGCCGGGAACACATGAATGACCGGCTCTCTGCCGGGAGCGCCGGGCTGGCTTTGACAGAGCGCAACCTGCAGGCCGTTCGCCATATTTCCAAGCCTCTGCGCGCTTATGGCGTTAACGCCTTCCCGTACCGTCAGCCGATTGTCATAATATTTGATTTTGCCCGTATCCGCATAGTAGCAGTATTCGCGATCGGCGTTCACACATTCCAGCTGCGCCAAAACTGCTTGTTTAAAACCATCGGCCATCCCCATGCCCGCGAGCATTGTGGCAACGGAAGACATCTCGGTTGCAGCCCTACCCCAGTCTCCTTCCAACCTATCCTGTTGATTGGCAAGGGTCGCTAGGCCTGTCTTGAACCAATCCGGATTTACGCTCGCAGTCTCTAAGGAACAGAGAATAAAATCCCTCATCGGATCGGTAGCGATGTCACGCCGGTCGTCAAGCACCTGCCCAATCGCGCCGACCCAAACCGGCTCCTGATTTTCTTTCGAACGAAAGACGGCCTCCGGATGATCACTTCGCGGGAGCGGAGCCAGGTTGTGATAAAACTCTTCCCACACCGGATGCATATCCTGATCCTCACCCAATATATTAGCGGCCTTCAGCAGCACCGGCATGATCCCGTGTAGCGCAGACATCACTTGAATCGTATCTTTACCCCCGATGTACTTCTCACCGCTAATTGTGTTGTACATATGGTATTTGCCGTCATCCTCTAATCGCATGTGCGGATAATTGCGCAAAAATTCTGCGGCCCCTTTAATCATCGGGTATGCCCGCTCCTTCAACCAAGTCCGGTCTTTGGTGAATTCGTAATAATTCCAATAATGATAGGCGATGCCGGCGATGTTCCAAAACATGTGGCTCGTGGATCCAAAGGGGCCCCAGCCCTTATCGGAATAAACCAAGTTCCCTTGGTCCCATGCCTCGTGACCCTTCCAGTTCCATCGACTCTCATGCGGATGCTTGTTATGCGCATATTGCTTGAATCTTTCGGAACGTTCCTCCCAAGGCTTAAGCAGTAAGTAAAGCTCTCTCAACTCTGAAGCAATATCTTCGGGCAGTTCTTCGACTCCGTTAAACCAAACGGTTTCAGGAATATAAATCCCTTTACTGCCCCACTGCTGCTCCGCCGCTTTGGCGCAAGAATCGTACATGCCGGAATACATATCGAAATAGGGCTGCATCAATTCATAATGGCCTGTCGCCAGAACCGCATTGTAATATAACCTGAGGTTGCTCCACCATTGCATCGTCCCCCAGTGTCTCAAGTCTCCTCGAGGGCTTAGGAGCATACCTCCGAAGTTAGGAGCATACTTTCCGCCCCGGGAGTTAGACGCCATCAGATACACATAATACGTATAATGTTTCTCCACAAATTCAGCGCTGCCATCATCACTGCTTAAGCGGATGTAGGACTTTTGCCAAAACTCGTTCCACCAAACCTTATGCTCCTGCAGCAAGCGCTCATAGCCCGCTTTTCTTGCCGTTTCCAATTGGTTTACTGCCGAGGCGACGACGTCCTCGTTCTCATCAAACGTTGCACTGCTTGCAAGGAAGATTTCAAAGTTACCCGTTTCCGGCTTCATGCATAGACGCATTTCTGTCTCATTCGGCTGCCCAAGCACTTTGTTAACCCTAAAATCGGTAACCGGCGCCTTTCCGCCAAGCTCATCGTTCATCCGAATAATCCCGTCACGGTTGGAGATCCCGACTGCAACGGCCGAAGAGCAGTAATAGCCGCCTTCCCTGAATTCCTGCTTTAAGATCATAACGTCCTTGTGCACGATGAGTTTGGAAACCGCGGTATGATTCTTCGTTGCGACTTCCGAAGGCCGAAGCATTTTCAGCTTGATGTTGATGCCTTGAGGACTCTCCCTTCTATCCTCGACCTTGAAGGCAAAAACATCACTGTGGTCATAAGCGAACGCTTCGAGACCTATGCCATTACCGGAGATAACCGCTGTCGCATCAAAGAGGCTTAAATGCTGGCGTACCGTACCATCCTGAAACACGTCTTCCCCGTAATCCACAAAATCGATGTCGACAAAAGCGCAGGCATAACCGTAATCCGAATGCCGTTGATTGAAACTGTTCGTGGAGCGGTCATTAGCATACACATCGACGCGATTCAACTGCATTTTCACTGCGGACGGCGACGTCCAAAGGAGGCTTCCCATTCTTCCGTTCCCAATCGGAAGTCCACCTTCGCTTCTTTTGACCGTGTGCTCATAATGTAAATCGCCGCGAGACACATGCTCTCGATAATTCATAATGAAATCACACTCCTGTGGACATTATTTTTTGAGTACATCTTCTACGGAAACCATTTTGCCATCTCTCGACGAGACGGCAGCAGCATGCACCAATATTTGCGACTTCAAATAGTCTCTACCGCTTGGTCTAGGCTCACGCTTTTCCTTCAGCGCAGCTAGAAATTCATCAATCGACAGTACGTTTCCTACCCCGTCAAAGGTATACACTTCATCCGCCTTTCCTTCCTTGATTAGCTGCACTCGGTTGCTCGTTAATACAATCGCGCCTTCCGCTCCTTCGAAACGCCAATCTCCATACCATTCGGTCACTTTCCCCTTAGCCATCATACTGCCGTGATAATCCACAATGGTCCCACCGTCAAGCTCCATCCAAGCGCTGAGGTGGATCGTCGTTGTCTCCGTCCAGCTTCCAGGCGGGTTGCTGTTCACAGCAAACACTTTGACCGCTTCCTGACCGGTAAAATAACGGATCATATCAAAATGATGAATCGCCACATCTTCCAACAGTCCGTTTGCCATCCGATTGAAATAAGGTACGGGTACCACATGATAGCGGTCAAATTCGATATGAGCCGATGACAAATGTCCGATGGTGCCGCTGTCTAAAAGCTCTTTTACTTTCAGCACCGGAGCGAAGAAGCGGTAATTCTCGGAAATCATGAACGGGATATTTTTCAGTTCCGCCTGGCCGACAATATATTGCGCATCCATGATATCGTCTGAAATCGGCTTCTCGCAGAGCACAGGCAGACCATGCTCGAAAGCGATTTCGTTTATCGCAGTGTGAACATGAGGCGGCGTAACATTAATGACAATATCAGGGTGCTCACTAATAATTGCCTCTTTCAAAGTCGAATAAAACGGGGTTTCCGAATCAATCGTTTCCCGGAGCTGAGCGTTAGCTTCAACAACGCATACCGCCTGCACCCCCGGATGGCGTCTCAGTCTCCTATACCAACCTGAACCAAAGTTTCCCAAACCGACCAGTACCACCTTCAAATTACTCATCCTCTCTTTACAGTTTTATTTCTGATTTAACACTTTTCTCTGTTATTTCTTGTACTTGTTGTATAGCTCGGTATATTCCTTGATGACGTCGGCGCCGCCGGACTGCTTCCATTTCTCAAGCTCTTTATTCCAGCCACCTTCATCGATGACGCCCATGATGAACTTGATTTTCGCATCGTCAATAATCTTCTTATTCGTCGACAGCTTTTTCTTGCTGTCGTCACTTAGAATGAGTCCGTGCGATACGTCGGCAACTCCGTATTGCTTGATTTCCTTAAGTGTCTCCGCCGCCTCTTTCGCGAGCGGCGTTCCGTTGTTGATAAGGTCCATACGCATTGCGAGGTGTTGGACCGGCACGACTTCCTTGTTGTATTTGGTGTCGTCCAAAATCTTTTGTACGCCGTTCTCTTCCTTGTAGTGAACCCCGTCAACGCCGAGTATGACCGACTTCACCATCTTGTCGTCGACCATCTTGTCAAAGAAGCTTAGTATCCTCTTCAATTCCGCTTCCGTTTTGACGCTCGACTTCGGAAACATATACATGCCTAAGTACCCGCTGCCTTTGGCAACCCGCTTCTGGCCGTTCGTCGATACAAGCGCCGGAATGATGTGAACGTCTGCGCCTGGCAGTGTTTTGCCAAGGCCGACGAATGTTTCGCCACGGTAAGCCTCGACGATGTTTCCTCGGATGCCGATTTTCCCATTTATCCAATCCTCCGATACTTTGGCGCCCGGCACAGTGGCAAAGTCCTGGTTGAGGATCTTTTCGTCGTACAGCTTTTTCATGAATTTCAAATAGTCCATATATTCCTTGGTCATGAAGTCCGGAATGGCCTGGTTATTGATATACCCCCACCCATTCGGTGCGCCGAACAGGAGCGGAAACGTATAGGTGCTCAAATCTTTATTTTCGGTGATGCCCCATGTGTCCTGCTTCCCGTTTTTATCCGGGTCGTTCGACGTAAAAGCCTTTAGCACATGATAGTAATCGTCCACGGTTTTAGGCGGCTCTTTGATCCCGGCTTTATCCAACCAATCTTTCCGGTAAAACATGACGATCCTTTCCGGATAACGGCCCCGGTAAAGTCCATATATCTTCCCGTTAATCCGGGTATTGTTCAGCGTATCTTTATCTAATTTGCTTAGGTTCGGATAGTCCTTCAAATAGGGCTCGACATCCCAGAAAAACCCGCTCTGCGCGGCGCTCACGATGACCGTATCCTGCGGATTGACGACAAGCATCGCCTGTGGCAGGTCCCCGGACGCCATCGACACGTTCAATTTATCCGTATAATTGGAGTTCAGTACCCATGTGATATCGAGTTTCGTATTCGTCTGCTGTTCAATGTATTTCACAATGGGGTTGTCCGCTGTCGGAGGCTCTGCACTTTCAAATTGGCTCATCATTTTAATTCGAAACGGCGCTGCTGATTCCGTACTGCCTGCCTCGGACGGTTTGCTGCCTCCAGAACATCCGGTCAATGCCGCAATTAGCAGTATTGACACCATGGGTACAATCCGCTTGGACTCTTTTCTCATGAAACCATGACCTCCATACTATTATTGTATTGGTCTTTCACTCCCGGACCGCCTTTCCTACTCTTTAACTGACCCGAGCAGCACGCCTTTCGCGAAATGCCGTTGTAAGAAAGGATATACGAGCAAGATAGGAACAGTGGATACGACCGTTACTCCCATTTGGATTGTTTTACCCGGCGGAATCACCCCCTCGAAGTTGTTTGTGGAATCACCTATGCCGGTTTGTGAGAGAAGGACGATTTGACGCAGCCATACCTGTATTGGAAACTTGTCCGCATCATTGATATAGAGAAGGGCGTTTAGAAATTGATTCCAATGCCCGACCGCATAAAACAGTGTTAATGTCGCTATCGCCGGCATCGATAGCGGAATCACGATCCGGAACAAGATCTGTGGATCGCTAGCTCCGTCTATCCTGGCCGAATCCTCCAGTTCATCCGGTAGTTGGGCGAAAAAGTTTTTCAATATAATCAGATAAAAGGCGCTGATGGCCCCGGGAAGCAGCAGGGCGCCGTATGTGTTGAGCAGTCCTAGATTTTTCACGACCAAATAGGTCGGAATCATCCCTCCGCTGAACAGCATGGAGAAAACGACCATCAGCATGACCGGCTTGCGTATCCGCAGCCGTTTGTTGGCTAAAGGAAATGCCAGCAGGGCGGTAAGCACGATATTAATAGCTGTTCCCGCAACCGTAATGAAAATCGTAACCAATAACGAGTGCGGAATAATTTTCGTACTGAAAATGTACTGGTAAGCGGCGAGCGAGAATGTCTCCGGGATAAGTACATAGCTCTTCCGAAGAGCTTCCTCCGGAGCGGCGAACGAGCCGGTCACGTTGAGCAGAAACGGAACGACCGTAATCAAGGCCAATAGAAATAAAAGCAAATAATTGACGCTGTCGAACAGCTTGCTGCCCCATGATCTGTACATATGTATGCCTTCACCTCCTTTCCTGTAAGCTTAGTAAATGCCTTCTTCCCCGAACTTTTTCGCCAGCCGATTCGTGATCATAACCAAAAGAAGTCCAATCACTGACTTGAACATGCCAACCGCTGCGCTGAAGCCGAATTGGCCACCCAGTATCCCTACCGTGTATACATACGTGTCGAAAACCTCCCCGACTTCCCGGTTCAGCGTATTAAGCATGAGATAAATTTGTTCGAAGCCTGTATCGAGAAACGATCCCAGCCGCAGGATCAGCAGGATGATAATGGTGCTTCGTATCGAAGGCAGCGTAATGTGGTAAAGCTGCCGCCAACGGTTCGCCCCGTCCATTCGTGCCGCTTCATAAAGCTGTGGATTGACGCCGGCCAGCGCCGCCATGAAGATAATCGTGCCCCAGCCCGTTTCTTTCCAGATGACTTCCAAGGTAACCATTGGCCTAAACCAGCTGGCGCTGTCCAGAAAGTGCACCTTCTGAAAGCCGAGTGACTGAATGATCTCATTCACGATACCGTTTTGAATCGCAAAGAAAAAATAAAAAAAGCTCACAACGATGACCCACGACAGAAAATGCGGCACGTAAACCAGCGAAACAACAATCCTCTTGTACACTTCATGCCGCACTTCATTCAACATTAGAGCTACAATGATAGGCAGCGGGAAAAACAGGAAAATGTTGTAAGCGGCTAAGATTGCGGTATTTCGCAGCAGCATCCAAAAATCGGGACCTGTGAACAAAGCATAAAAATGGGCGAAGCCTACCCACTCACTTTTGGTAATTCCGAGGAACGGCATATAATTCTGAAACGCAATGACCAGCCCCCACATCGGGGCATAACGGAAGATCAGAAAATAAAGTACGCCAGGCAATAGCATTAGATACAACCAGTAGTCCCTTTTTATTTCCTTTAAGAACTTGCCCCATGCTCCTTCCGTGAGGGCGACGTTTGGATGACGCCTTTGCTGCGCTAGTTTTGTCAACGCTTTCAATATGATACCTCCCATCTCGTGTTTGATAACGTTAAGGTACAAGAGGGGGCTGCCAATTGTAAATAATCTGTTCCGCAGTTCTCTACGGATCATTCCGCATCCACGGGTTTCACGAGTAATCTGCAGCACAGTAACGAAGTGATTATCCACAAAGTCCTCCAAAAGCAAAAACGCGCATACCGCGCGCTCAATCGAGAGCGGGCAGCCTGCGCTGTCCTAGGTCCTTTATCCGTTAAATTTCACTAATTTATCTCGGTACTGTTTAGGCGTGATCCCTTCCATCTTCTTAAAATAACGAATAAAATTTTGCGAATTGCTGAACCGCAACTTTTCGGCGATCTCCTGAATTTGATCATCCGTTTCAGCGAGCAATCTTCTCGCTATATTCAGTCTGTATTGGGATAAATAATCGCTAAAGCTGCTCCCCGTTTCTTTTCGGAAAATTTGCCCCAAATAATTTGGGTTATAATGAAAACGGGAAGCACAGGCTTCGAGCGTCAACTCGGAATGGTATTCATCATGGATGATTTGAATCAGTGTTTTGATCATATTCCTCTGCTGGGATTCACTGCGGGCCAACATTTCGACCATGATCAATTGAACGACATGCTCGAAAATCCACGCCTCCATTTCTTGGACAGAAGTCTGCAGCAGTTGATCCAGCTTCTGAAAAATCGGTTTTTCTTTGAACAAAGAGACGAACATTTCATCCGATTGATGGGAAATCTTGATCAAATCCATAAGCAGCAGAAAAATAAACATGGAACAATACCGATAACCATAGTGACCTGAACATATTTCCGCAATGACGTCATGAAGCGTTCGCTTCGATTGCTCCGCGTCACCGAATTTGATCGCATCGATTAATTCTTTCACCATAAATCCGGGGTATTTGCCCTTGTTGCCCGATTCGTTAGAATCAAAGTCGGAAGCATACAGGATGGCCTCTCTGCCCTGGGTAAACCTTGATTTTAAAGCATCCGTTGCCTCGCCATATGCAGTAGATGCTTCTACTGGCTGGTTGAACGGACGGCTGATTCCAATACTTACTTGAAGACGCAAATACTGATTTACAACCTGCTGGATAGAACGAGACAGTAAGTAAAGCTCCTCCTTAAAAGCATCCACATGTTGATGATCAGCGCCGAGCAGGACGACTTGCGTATGATTCATAATGACGGGATTCAGTACTAACAAGTCCGAGGCGGTTTCGCCCAGCATATTTTTCACAGCAAATAATAACAGATCTCGGTCTGAATCCTTATAACCGGTATCTTGTAAGGTGTCGATCTGTACCGTGAGTACATAAAAATGGTTCCAGCAAGCATCACGCCTGAAATTACTTTCGATTTCCTGAGGGTTCACTTCCCCTTGAAACAGTTTAAAAGCAAAAAAATCGTTTAGTTGATTCGTTTGAATATGCAGCTGAACCTTGAGCTTCTGGCTGTCCTGAAAAAAAGCGTGCATCCGATTATTTATATAATCCATTTCGTTGCTTTGCGACTGCGCATTTAGTTTCTCCGAGGAGTTATATGCGATCATATGGTACAGTCGTTTGATAGGAGAGTATAGTCTTCGGGTGCCGTAAAAGGAAAGCACGAAAAACACACTAACCACAACAAAACCTGTGATAAAAATAAACAGACCAATGAATCGGGAGTTTTGCTCGGCCTCTAAGGTCGATATCAACGATATATAAGTCCATTTATATTTTTCGGAATGCCGAAAAATAAACGAATATTGGGATCCGTTGATTTTGGATAAGAAATTACCTTGCGGGGTTTGGTTAACTTGCATTTGAATCATTTGGACAAGGTGGTTCACGTCTTGATCTCGAAGCTCATACTGCGTAATATTCCGAATAATATTGCCATCGTCGTCAATCATTGTCATCTGGCCTAAGTCTTTGCTCGGCATCAGCTCACGAAATATGTCGCTGCTCGAAATTTTGGTTCTCACGATTCCCTGGAACCGGTCAATCGCTGAAAAAGGTACCTTCAATGTGTACTGGAAAAAATCAGAATTGGCAGATTTACTCCATTTCGAGCGTGAAACGACTTTCCTAAACTGGTCAATTTCTTCACGGGTATATACCTCGTTGATCAAGAGTACCCCGCCATTACGTAAAACCCACCCTTTTTCCAAATTAATAATTTCCAGACTGTTGATGATCGAGGAATGGGCGTATAAAGAGCTGACCTCTGACACCATATTTTTAACCTTAACGTAATTGTCATAACTGTTCATCGTAAGGTCATCGTCCAATAGGCTAGTAAAGCTGGGCAGCAGTGTAAATTGGATGATTGCGCTTTCAACAGTTTGCAGCGAATTTTCCAACTGAATCTGCGACTGAAGGAGAAGCTGTGCGTTTATTTTATCGATCTTCTCGTTCATTAAGGAGGATGTCTTATAATAGGCTATATAACCAAGAAACGAAACGGCAATGATGACCAATACGATGTTGAAGGAGAGCAGCTTTACGAAGTAACTTTTCCTTTTCATAATCATCCCCCTAGTCTTACAATCAGATTTTACCACCAGTATTCATGGAAAAGTATGTAATAAATTATTAACGGTTGTCTTTAATTACGATAGTATATAAAACCCCCTAATCACCAGGAACTCGTAATCGATCATTTCCGGGGAAATATCATCCAAAGCCTGAATCATCATTCACTTCTCGTTACGATCGATATTTCTGCGAAAAAAAAAACCTAGTCCTGTCTCAAAAAGAGACGGAACTAGGTTTTAGATTCTTGATCTACCTATTCTAAAATCTTAGAAGCTATCGCCGCCAGATCGTCGATACCGATCGTACCGTCCCCTGATACATCCGCCGCTTTCACCTGCTGCCAATCCGGGCTTGCCGTTGTTTTGCCGTAATGGGCAGCAGCAAAGGCAAGATCGCCGATACTCACTTTGCCGTCGTGGTTAAGATCGCCTACCGCCTGCGGTGTCTGGATGATTGTGATTGATGACGGTACGGCTTGCGTCTCGATCCCAAGCTCGTCGGCTGTCGTCACATCATACGCTGCGATGGATCCCGATGTTTGCACGACGGAGGGCTTCATCGCGAAGGTCAACTCAATGACGTCCTGATCCGCCGCAATCGCATGAGTAGCGCCTTCGCTGACCGTGATCAGCCTGATCTCGCCCGGCTTACGCACCGTTTGCAGAATTGTTACACCCGTTTTCAGCGACTTCGCTTCAACAAATTCAAATATGCTGTCCTCGTACCTGATGTGGATATCTTGGGCATATATCGGTTTTGCCACACCTTTCAAGCCCATGCGCACCGTAAATGGATCGCCCGGCTTCGCTGTTCCTGGCCCAGTTAATACGGCATTCAGTTCGTTTATACCCGTACTGCTTTTCTCAATTTGAACCGCTGCGCTTGTCGTTACCCCGCCATACGTTGCTGTTACAACGGTGTTTCCTTCCACCAATCCATGAAGCAAACCGTTTGCATCAATCTGAGCGAGAGAAGGATTCTCCACCGAATATTGGGCTAATGCCGAAACATTCGCTGCTTGACCGTCACTGTAATTAGCCGTAACAAGCATTTGGACAGCATCGTTCACCTTGACGTTGTACCCCTCTTGATCAAATGAAATTGTACTCAGGGTCGCTTCAGGTTTATCATTTACAACAAACGCCATGACGGCCGTTTGTCCGCCATAAGAAGCTGTAATCCAAGTCTGCCCCGCCTTCTTGGCTGTAAGTAGTCCCTCAGCATTCACTTCAGCCACCGTATTATCAAACGACTTGTATACGGGTCTTACCGATCCGTCGACAGCGCCGCCTTCGGCAGTCAACACGGCTTTCATCGCAACCGCCTGCCCCGCATCCAAGTCGGTCTGAGTTGTTTCCCATTTCAATAAGGATGCATCGTACACCTCGAACTCCGTTAACGAATAGCCTTTGCCCGGGCTGCGCTGCGTCCCCTGCATTTTCACATACCTGGCCTGAATAGGGGCAAATGCGATCTCGTCTATGCCGCCGTCTCCATTTGCGACTGTCGAAACCGTCGTCCAAGTCCGTTCATCGTTGGACACCTGAATGGTGTAGCCAATGGCTTGCATGCCCGTGTACCAGTTTAACTTCACTTTGTTCACAGTACGTATTTCGCCAAGGTCAACGTCAATCCATTGGTCATCGATGGCCTTCGATTCCCAGCGTGTGCTCGTGTCGCCATCGAACGCCTGGACATGAATTTTTTGTCCGTTGTTGTTGCCCGCGTTTCCGCTTATATCGACGGCCGAAGCGTTCGAAACTTTGCGGAGCGCGATGTTATGGGTTTCCACAGGGCGAACGTCGGCAAAAATTCGCACATCGTCGAGCACCCCTTTAAACGAGGACGTGCTGCTGCCAATCTTTTCAAGCGGAAGCACGAACGAATTCGTAAGCCGCTGCTTAAACTGTCCGTTTACGTAAAGCGAAGTTCCGGATTTATCCCCCTCCAGCGTAAGCTGCACCCAAGTGCCTACCGGAACGGTGTAATTAAACGTAAAGCCGATTCCATCCTCGCGCGTAAAGCCAAGCTTATCGATGCCGTTCTGCTTCAGCTTCAAGGCGCCGTCAACCGATTCAAGCAGAATCGAATCCGTCTGCTGCGCATCGTTTTCTCGTTTCACGCGCATGGATAGGCTCCACGGGAAGCCCTTGCTCTGGAGTCCCGTTTCCAAATGCGCGTTAGCCTTGTTAAAGCTCAGCCCTTCGCCTGTATAACCTTCTTCCGTCCTTGACACCTCAATCAATTGACCGTGATAAGCGTTGCCTGAACTGTCCTCCGCTACCGTGCCGCTACCTTCCTCGAAATCGTAGGCAATGATTGCATTGCCTTTGGTATCAACCTCGCGCAGCAAATTCGTTCCCGGAGCTTCGTCGATTTTGTCGGCAAGGCCCTTGAAGTCCGCATACGATTGCCCGGTTGTCGTCCCGCTCCACAGCTTTTCACCGAGTACTTGCGTAGCTGGCTTAGTGAAGGCATGCACATCAAATATGCTGGCGCCTGCGCCGCCCGTATCGTTCCATACGGCATACGAACCGCCAAGCAAATGCGGCTCATCAGTTGTCGTATTGCGCGCTGCATTGTTGAAATCAAAAATATTCGGTTCCCATTCCTCGTAAATTTTGCGCGTATTCAGATAAGATTGATAACGTGCGATATTCGGCACGATGTACAGCAATTGCTTGTAATTGTTGATTACATCGTTGCCGGAATTGATCGTCGTCACTGGATTTTGCCAATCGTTGTCCCATATGTTGACGGTGATGTCCTTATCCACCGGTCTTGGACCGGAAATGCGCCCCAAGCTTCCCCACATACGAGCGCTTTTGCCTTTGCTTTTGACATAATTGTTAAAATGGTTGACGTAAGCGCGGAAATCATCACGGATTTCTGCAGTGGAATAATCGTATTCGTCGGCTCCGATATGCATGTTTGGTGAATCGAACAACGGAATATACTCATCCCAGAGCGATTCCACGAATTTGTACGTTTCGGGATTTTTGAGGTCGAGATGCACTTTGCTTGAATCTCCCGCCCAAGCGATCTCAGGCTTGATATTCGTAAAAGCAAGCGAATGCGCCGGCGTATCGAATTCCGGCGTAATCGTCACGCCTTGAACGGCAGCCATATCCTGCAGCTCGCGGAATTCAGCTTTTGTATAATGTCCATCCTTAGCCGTCAATTCCGGATACGTTTCACTCTCCAATCGGAAAGCTGAGTAAGTGCCGAAATTGTCGTTCAAGTGAATTTGGAAATCGTTCATTTTGTACCACGACATGAATTTGACGTGATCACGGATGAAGCTCATCGGGAAATATTTGCGCGCCACATCCAGCATCATACCGCGCACTTTATATTTCGGATAATCTCTGGAAACCCCTTTTGCCAGCCGGCTCAACGCTGCGTCCTGCTTCAAAATTTGCAATGCGGATCTGGTGCCGTAAAAGACGCCTGTAGGCGTATTCGCCCGGATCACCGCTGCATCGCCGATCTCGAAGTAATAGCCTTCGTCGCCGATTTCTGCATCACTATTTTGCAGTGTTAAATAAAAGTCGCCGGTTTGAGGCGTATCAGCCGAAACGAGCGGAAGCTTGAAGCCTGTAATTTCAGTGAGATCGTCCTTAAACGTTTCGGCTGTTTTCGCAAGCTGCGATGCATATGCCGGATCTATGATGATGCGCGACGCAGACGTCATTTGGAATGTCCCCGTTCCGCCCGACCATTCGCGCAAGCTTGGGATAACGGTAGGCTTCGGATTGTTAGCGGCCGACCTGTCGATCCGAATTACTGCACTGGCAGCTGGGCCAACGTTTCCTACCTTATCGATCGTTCTGGCCGTAACCTTCGTCTCTCCCTCTTGACTCACCGTCACTTGACCGGTGTAATCGATCCATGATGCCGCATCATTCAGCTTATACTGGCTGATCTGAATGCCGCTGCCCGTATCTTGCCCGCCGGCGATTGTGAACGTAACGTCCTGCTTGCTAGTCAACACATTGCTGCGATGGATATAGGGGGCTGCCGGCGCTGTTTTGTCGATATGTACCGTCTTGTAGATTGTCGGACCTTCGTTGCCTGAACCGTCAGCCCACTTGGCAAATACCTTCGTTTCCCCTTCCTGCTCGATCTTCACAGGCGCAGTGTAGGGCTGCCACGCTCCCGTTTCCCCGACTTTATAGGAAATCTCCCCACCGGTTTCCTGGCTTGCGGCGGTTACAAGCACGTCCCGATTGATCCATGTTTCGGCATCCGCCTGAAGCGTGACCTTGGATCGCGCCGGATAGCCGTACACTTCAAACTCGTAAAGGGAATAACCGTAAATCGTGCCGCGTTCTACCCCCTGCATTTTGACATAACGCGCTGTAACCGGATCGAAGCTGATTTCCTCGATTCCGCCTGCTCCCTTTGTTGTCGTGTACACATCGGTCCAAGCGACGCCATCTTCCGATAACTGAATTTTATATGCTTTGGCGAATGCGGCTTCCCAGTTTAGTTTGGCCGAATATACGGTCGAAACTTTCCCGAGGTCGACATAAATCCATTCGTTGTTCGTTTTCAGACTGGCCCAGCGAGTTGCCGTGTCGCCGTCTATCGCGTTCTCGGTCTTATTCGCAGCAGAATCCGTGCTTGAAGAAACTGCTGTCTTCCCCTTGGCCAAATTCATGAACGTCTGGCTATTGAGCGGTTCAATCGTTTTGGACACGACCTCACTCGTATTGCCCGCTGTATCGACCGTTCGAGCCGACACCGTGACTGGCGCCAGCAGGCTGATCGCAAGTGGCTCGGAATAACGAAGCCATGTGCCGCCGGTGCTCAGCTTATACTCATACCCGGCCACACCGCTTGCGCTGTCGGTGCCACCACTAATGACTATCGTCGTGTTCGTCTCGCCCTCGTTACTAGAGATACTCGGAGGCGTTGGCGCCGTTGTATCAATGCGACTCGTTCGCTGCACGGCCGCACTTACATTACCTTCAGCATCCTTCACCCTGGCGTACACATCCACTACGCCTTCCCCGTTAAGACTTACTTCCCCTGTATAATCCAACCATTGGCCGCTAACGCCAAGCTTATATTGGGCCGTGAGCGCAGACGGATCATAGTCTCCAATCGTAAACGCGACGGTCGAATTCGTCCAAGTTTCGGCACTTAAACTTAATGTTGGCGCTTTCAGTGTGACAGGCACTCCGTACACTTCGTACTCATAAATCGTATATCCCCATTTGGTCGCTTTCTGGACACCCAGCATTTTCACATACCGAGCTTCGACTGGCTCGAAATTGATCTCGTCCAACCCTCCATCGCCGTTTTGCGTGGCGAATACGTCCGTCCATGACATCGCGTCCTGCGATACTTGTATTTTGTACCCTTTGCCGTAAGCGGCTTCCCAGTAAATTTTCACCTTCGACACGCTGTAAGCTTTACCCAAATCGACATAGATCCATTCGGGGTCGAAATAGAGGCTGCCCCACGGCGTAGTCATATTCCCGTCCACCGCATTTTCTTTCTTGTTTTTGGTCGCATTCTCTGAGGAAACGGTCACGCTTTTCCCTGCGGCCAGATTCGTTGCTTCTCCAGCAGCGTAAGTCGCCGCTCCAGCAGGAATGAAAGCAGCGAGTATGGCAGCGATTAGTAAGAAACTTAAACTTCTCATCGTGCTTCGTTTATGCCGACTAAATAGATGGAACATAGCTTACCTCCCATTTTATGCAGTACGCAAATAAGCACGCACTTAAAGAGAAACCTCTTTAAGCTCGTGCCCGCTAAATCGGTAACACACTTTAAATTGGCACACGTAGAAACCATCGATTTATACGTTAATATTATTGGGAAATCAGAGTCCAAGCAATGCTTTCGACAAAGGTTCCTAGCACCTGCACGAATGTGCCAAGCTTCGTCATTACGCAACATTTTCCATATAAATGGGCTATAGACTCCACAGGTAACTGCTTGCTAAGTACCCTTCTCCCCCTCCAAAATATAGAAGGGAAGAAGGCGATCTGATCCTTTATTTAGTTCAAAATTTTGCTCGCAATCGCCGCAAGGTCAGTGATGTCAATACGGTTGTCGCCATTCGTATCCGCCGCCTTAATTTGCAGCCAATCCGTATCGGATGCCGTTTTACCGTAGTTAGCAGCAGCCAAGGCCAGATCGCCGATGCTGACTCTTCCGTCTCCGTTGATGTCTCCCGGAATTCCGACTGGCACAGGCGTCACTTGGATACTGACTGAGGAAGAAACGGCCTGTATTTCCGTGCCAAGCTCGTTCGCGAGTGTTGCTTTGCTTACTTGTATGAGTCCAGTTGACGCTTGCGTCAGATCTTTCGCTTGGAAAGAAAGCTCCAGTATTTGCGACTGCCCAGTAACGGCATTACTGCTGCCAGTGCTTGCCAAAATTAAGCGCAGCTTGCCTGGTGTACTGTTAACCGTCTGAACAATCACAACGCCATCCTTCACCGATTTCGCCGAATCAAATGCCATGATACTCGAGTCATAATCGATCGTAATGTCCTGTGCATATATACTTGCCGTATTCACGCTGAGACCGTAGGTTACCTTAAAGGAGTCGCCTGATTTAACAGTCCCTAATCCAGTTAAAGTCGTTGACGGCTGATCGTTTACGACCTGTAAGACTTTGAGAGTATACTGACGTACCGTGGTGTTGCCAGCATTATCCACTGCCGTCACAACGATCGTATGGTCACCAGCCGTTAATGTAAATGGCTGTGCTGTAAGTGGCTGATTGACAATCGCGCCATCCAGCTTCACCTCTGATCTTGCGACACCACTGAGCGCATCCGTTGCCGTGAACGGAATGTTTACCGTATCCGACTGAAGGACCGTTATCGTCTGTGCACCTGGTTCGCCCGTTACAGCAGCAGTCGTTTCAACAGCAGGTCCCGTTTTGTCGACTTTCACTTGTACGGATTTCGTTGCCTCCTGATTACCGGCAGCGTCTACACTGTAGTATTGGAGCGTATGAACGCCTTCGTCCGTGATTTGAATGGTGCTGCCTTCAACAAACGCCCCGCCGTCCACGCTGTAAACCGTTTTGGAAACTGTGCTTTCCGTATCGGCTGCGGTCAGGGTAACGGTTTGCCCTGTTTGCTGCCACCCCGCAACCGCATCGTCTGTTGTCACTGGAGGAGTTGTGTCAGCTGTCGGATTCGCATCTCCATATACGTTAAATTCATAAGCGGAGGCACTTCCACCACTGTAACTGGAGCCCGTAACGGTTACTCTGACATATCTGACAGTTGCATGGAAGGTATCCGTTATCAATCCTTGAGTTGTATTATCCGACCTGTCAAGTATAGTCGTATAGGTCACATCGTCATTGCTGCCTTCAATTTTGTACTTGTATACACGTGGATAGGTTGTGCTGTTGTACCAGTAGCTCTCAAGCTTGGTAATATTCATGCTGCTGCCAAGATCGACCTTCCACCACTGCGGGAAGGTGTTAGTGACGGCCGCCCATCGGGTAGAAGTCGTATTCCCGTCATTGGCATTGCTTACCTCATTTCCGGTTTGTACCGAGCTGGCCGTAGCGGGTTTGCCTTTTGACACAATTCCGGTTTGTGTTGTCGCACTTATCGGTGAACTCCATAAGCTCGAGCCCTCGCTATTCTTTGCCCTTACTTGGTAGGTGTGGTTTGAGCTTGCTTCTAATCCTGTATGCGTATAAGTATTGCTTACGCTACTTACTATCACGCCATCAACCATAAGGTCATAGCTTGTAGCTCCTGTAGAACTATTCCAGCTAACTTTGATCTGAGACATGTTTACTCCAGTTGCGGTCAAACCGGTGGGGACAGATGGTAGATTTGGATTTGACGCTACTGGGGTGATGGTCATGGCTTGCGGGTTGCCTGCGCCAAACTTGATACTCTGTATGGAAGGCTGACTGGAGCTAAATTCAACACCAAGCGCGCTTGCCCGGTTGACCAGTCGATAGCTCGTGATCCCGCTTAAACTTGAGTTCGTTGCTGCTGAAATCGTAGCTGGCGTAGAAGAGGGAGTGAGGTAGGCCGGTGTAGCATTTCCAACAGGTAAAAGGTACCATTGGTCACTGCCGCTTGCAGTTCCATTTCCGCCATTTCCGCTCGGATTGGCATCTGCATCCGCTGTACCAAAGGTAATTGCGGCTCCCATTGCCCGCGTTGCTGCAGCTGTTGAGCCGGATACCTTCAAATACTTTTCTGTGGATACGTTCCGTAATCTGTAGAAACCGCTATTTTTAGAAGAATCAAATTCATCAGGTACAGGAATAAATTGCCACTGATTTCCCGCGCCATCCTGAAGAGCATTTCCGCCTATTGAGACGGTATAGGCTGTAGACGGTGAAATGACTGTTCCGGTTTGGTCTTTTGGCGGGTTATATGTTGAATAATAAGTCTGCCCGGGACCGGGAGCTGCTGTGGAATAATTTTTTTGTGAACCCGATAAATCGGAAATCGTTCTGAAGGAATAGCCGCTGACTTGTTGATTGGTCAGACTGCCTGAGTCGATTTGAGACAAATAACTACCTACCGTAGACGGAAGTTTACCTACGACTTTGAACGTGTCCGGCGCGCCTAAATCATCGGTCTCATAAACGTATCCGTCATAGCCGACGGAGCGATATTTTCCACTGTAAGCATTATAGGAAAAAGCATTTTCGTACTGCGTATTGACCGGAAGAAATAATCTTTGCGTCGCCGTATCTTTGAATACCGGCGTGCTGCCGCCTGGTTTAACGGAGGTCAAGTATCCGGTTGAGTTGTTTTCTTGGCTGATCCATACCTGGTTGTTTTGGATGTAAACGGTGATTGTAGCATCCAACGCCGGATCGGAGTAAGAGACGGACGGAAGGCTGGTGTCGCTTGCATTTTTAATTGTGCCGTTGACTGTATTTGCTGTATACGTGTTGCCTGCAGCATCTTTGAAGGTGAAATCTCCACCGCTTGGTACCTTCGTGTAGCTGATATTCAGAGATGATCCATCCATACCAGTCCCGGTTAAAGTCAGACTGTCCGTCGCTGGCGTATAGTTTACGGTCAAATTATGATCACTGCCAGCCCCCATAGGACTGCCTATCCAGCCTGCATTCCCTTTCAGTGCCGATCTGGTCCATGTTCCGTTATACCAAACATCCCAAGATCCTTCAGCCATTTTGGCGCTAATCGGAGAGCGGGCAAGGCTGAAGTAAGTGAGGATGTTGCTAAAACCCGGTTTCCAATTGATGTGGTTGTTGTAGAGCACATAAAAGTAACCGTTTACATTATCAACGAAAAATCTGGTTCCGGCCACCCCGTATGACCAAGTTGAACCGGGAAAGTTCGCATTGGTAGCTGCTTCATTGCTATCGTTCCACGGTGAAGTGGCAACCTGCCCGATCAATTGCCAGGTAGCTCCTTTATCTGTCGAATAAGTGGCCAAGACACGATTGTTATGGACACCTGTGGAAATTCGCTCATTGTTGGTCGGGTTGCCCGTTGCAAATGGCGAGAATTGATATTCGTCGTTGGTCAGGGCATACCAGTATCCGGTTTCCGGATCAACCCAGACGCCGATCCCATCGTTGTGGTCATCCTGGTAGGGAGTTGGAATACCGTAAGTTTCGTCGATCTTGTAATTGATGGTCCCCGGCCTGTTCCAGTAAGAATTATAGGTTGTTGTAGTGCCCCAATTGGTGTTCAACGCACCAAAGTCCTTATTGGTGTTGTATTTGATCCAAGAACCGCCGCTGTCCGTCTGTGAGTAGTCAGCTAAAGAATACATCCAATGAAACTCCCCGTCCTTGTCGACGAAGGCAGAGCCTGCAATATCAGCTTTACCGGCAGTCAGGTTTGGGACTGCATTTTGCACATAAGTCGGGAAATTCTCTGTCGCTGCATAAGCCGTTTGAGACCCACTCAAAGCCTGAATCATGGAGAACGCTAGAAGAACAATTGGACTTGCGAATTTCACTTTCTTTTTAACACGCATTCGATTACCTCCGCGTTTAGTATTAGTTGAAAGCTCTTCGGGTTCTTCTTTCCAAACGATCTGTCGTCGAGTCATCAATCACCCCCTTTCAGCCCCGCTTTCTATAAGTACGTGTAGTTCTTGTTGACAACCAGCACGTTGACCCTCCATTGCATCCCTTCGCAGGAGCTGAATCGTATTTTCATATAACCGTCCTTCCTCTGTGTGAGTGGCAGCATATCCGTTGCAAATTCACCTGCCTTCAGCGCATTCTCGGGCTTCCACTTGCTTTGCCCAACGACTTCTACTTCCGTGTAAGACGCTGCCTCTTGGTCGCCGGATACAAAAAGCAAATCGTATCTCCCCTTTGGAAGCTCTACGATAAACGTTGCTTCGTATGTGCCTCCGATAAAATCTCTTCGAAGCTCGTCAGGTTTCCCGCGATCCGTCGCTATGAGACCTTCTTCGCTCTCCCATCCGTTCCCCGAATAAGCGGTGAAAATCGTCCCTGGCGTTATTTTTCTGAACGTTTGGCCGAGGACGCCTTCCCTATGCACCTGTCTTGGCAGCACTTTGTAATAATCTTTGTCCAACACATGCGAGGCCACGCCAAAATCAAAGCGATAGGCCGCCAGCCTCGATTCTCGGTAATTGCCAGAATAATAATCAAACGTAAAATGGTCGAGTGTCCTGTAATGCTGCGTGTCTTGGTTTTTGCCAAGGAATACTCTCCGATGTGTATGGGCTTCGTGAACAAGTGGATAACTCCTTTTGGCCTTAACGCGATCAGAGTTGGATAAAAACAACTCTGGTAGCAACGATTCCGAATGAGGATAAATCGCATACTCCCCGTTCTTCGCCGTCTCAAATGAAATCCGTCCATCTTCCTGATGATAGTCCACTTTGTTCCACGATTGACCATTTTTGCTTGAAACCAGTACTTTTTCACTCCAATTAAACGGGTTGCGCAGAACAACCTTAGATCCTGCCTTGCTTTGAATATAAACCCAAACCGTGCGGCCATTATTCAACTCTGCACTAACCTCGAAGGCTCCTACGGCTAATAAGCGTTGAAAGGAGCAATTGTTCCATTTCTCATACTTCTTTACCTTCTTCTCTACATCATGGTCGTACAAACCAATCGTGCGCTCCTCCTCAGGCTCACCCGAGGGTAGCGACGGAAATACATCGATCACCCCATCATAGCTTTGCAGCAGCATTTCGTTCACGGCAGCGACCATTTCACCTGAAGCCTCCATCATGTGCGGATGATACAAAGGCTCATTCGTAATGTTGCAGTAGTTCATCCATCGTTCTGTTTCTTCGGAGAACAAACCATTGCTCCTCATCGATAGATCTATGCCTTGCTCATACAGCAATCGGAGCGCGGTATTCCCCTTGCCCAGTCTGGAAGCCGCACAGGAGAGCCAGCCGAACTGAAACACGCCGTATTCCGTATGATTTTCGACATAACGAAGCGTATTGTCTCCTCTTTGCCGCAGCGCTGCTTCGCTGTTTTTACTTATTTCACCGATAGGATAAATCGGCATTAATAGTGAAGGATGACGCAGATGCAGATTCACCGGAGCCCATTCCGAATCCAACAGCATATCGCCGTACGGTTGGGTTTCAGCCGCCTTATACGGTGCCAAGCGCAATGCGAATGCCCGCCATTTGAGCCGATCGGCCTCAGCTTCGCCTAGCAGCTCATTTGCTTCACTGGCGATTTGCAACACATATTTGACCGATGCCAGCGTACAGGTCGAGTTGCAGGTTAACGGTCCTTGTTCGGGTGATATATCCGGAAAAATGTTGAACTGCCCCGTAGCAGCATCCACCTTCAAGTAGCCTTCGAAGAAACGGGCAATGCCCCTAAAGACAGGGTAAGCCTTTTCACGCAAAAAGCTCGCATCCATACTGTAGCGGTAATAATCCCACAGAAACTGTGCGCACCATGGCCAAATACTGAAATATAGCGCATGCGGGTAATCCCCTGCTATACCTTCCAAGCCATAGAACTGCTTTGCCATTCTTTCAGCCTCCGCAACGTAGGAAAGCAGTCCATCATTAAACACCTCCGCCACTTCAAGGTGATTCGCCGTATAGAGCGGCCAAAAGGCGGCTTGAATGTTCACGTCCCAGTACCACATGCTGCCCCATTTGGTCGGCTGCTTAATATCCCACAAACCATTCAGTCCCATTGCCTGCTCACGCATACGACTTCCTTTGCCGCTGCTGCAGGCAAGCGCGTACAGATTGATATACCACAATTCTTCGATCATTTTGTCAGGAACTGTAACGGATGAGCGACTCCAGAAATTGCTCCAATGTTCTTGATGAGCAGCTATCATATCTGCTATTCGCAAGAGCGAACCGGATTGGTTTACTTTCTGAAGAGCAGTACGAAGCAAGTCATTTGTCTCTTCCTCCGTCACAACCGTCGTAAGCAGCGTCATGCGTCCCTCGGCGTTCTGCATCGTTATCCGTAAGGAATCACCTGCCTCTCCCGTCATCAAGCTCCCTTTCGCGCCAAGGATTCGCATCATCACGAGAAAGGAAAAAGGGCCGAACCGTTCTCTGTCCTCTCCATCCGGATAAAAAGAACCTTGATAGTAAAATGTCGTTTCATCCAGTTGATGATACGTAACGCTCATTTCCACGTATCTTCTGGATGGAACGGTCAGCGAGACAGCTGACAGTAGACCAGTGTCCGTCTGCCTAATGTCTGTAATGACAAAATCTCCGTCCTGAGCAACAATTGTACTCACATCAAGCTTGTCATCGCCCTTTTCTATTGCGAAATGCACCGTTGCGTTCTCGACATCCAGCTTTAACGAGTAGCTGTCTGGATCAGACATACATACGGAAGGAAACAGGTGCACTTCACCAGTAGGATAATGGGATGTTCCACCTGACGATTTGCCATATTTTCTATGCATGCTATTGCTGGATAACACATCGCCGTATAGAAATATGGGACCTTTATCAGGATTTCGGTACAAATCAGAAGCAAGTTGTCTCAATTGTTCAAACGTATATCCATATTGGAGATGGAAGTCCCCCTCCTCGCCATTCCGATACTTTTTACTGTAACGATGAAGTTTTTGGTAATAGACCTCATAATGATTAAGAACCATAGTCAACTGATGATCCTCGAAAAATATCATTCCGCCAAAATGACCGTTGCCAAGCGGCAAGGCTTCGTTCCAACTGCTCGGGGCGTTCTCGTAGATTACACCTCTCATGTTCTCACTCCTTAATCGCACCTACCAAGACACCGTGGACGAAATATTTTTGCAAAAACGGATACAGGCAAAGAATTGGCAGCGTGGAGACGATAATGGCCGCATATTTGATCGTCTCTCCAATGGCATACTTATCGTCACTTGAACCCGCAGAATAAGCATCGGTGCTATTTTGGATTAAAAGTTCGCGGAGGATGAGCTGAAGCGGGTAAGCTTCGCGGTTTCGTAAATAGAGCAGCGCACTGAAATAGGAGTTCCAATGTCCGACCGCATACCACAAAACCATAACAGCCATAACCGGCAAAGAAAGCGGAATCATAATGCGGAACAATATCGTCCAATCGCCAGCGCCATCCATTCTCGCAGATTCCTCCAAACTGACCGGAATGCCTTGAAACGAGGTTCGCATGATGATCATATTAAACGTATTGATAGCACCGGGGATGAGAAGCGCCCACATCGTATTCATCATGCCAAGATTGTTGACGAGCAGAAAAGAAGGAATCAAACCACCATGAAATACCATTGTGACGACGATAAAAAACATCATCATATTTTTGAAATATAAGTTCGGCCTGGATAATACATATGCGCCGATGGATGTCATAATCAGGTTAATGGTTGTGCCAAGCAACACGTACAAGAGCGTATTCTTGTACCCTTCAACAATCATCGGATTGCTGAATACGGCTTTGTAGGCGCTAAGATCAAATCCTGCCGGCCTATACAGTGGCCCAAGATGCTGAAGTAACTCTGTCGAATTGCTGAATGAGGCAAATAACACGTATAAGAATGGGTACAGCGTGACAGCGCAGAGACCGAGCATCAATACGGTATTGAAATAGCCAAATGTTCGTTCTCCATTCGTTAGTCTCATGATTCCTATCTCCTTTTCCAGCCTCTAAATATCATGTACGGTTACCACAATTTGTTCTCGCTGATCCGCTTGACGAAGCTGTTGGCAGCAACGATCAGAATAAAACTGATGACAGAGTTAAACAGCCCAACAGCAGCCGTAAAGCTATAACTCGCCTCTAGTACCCCTTTGCGATATACATAGGTGGAGATGACATCAGCTGTGCCGTAAGTAAGCGGATTATAAAGAAGAAGTACTTTTTCACTGCCTACTGTCAGCATGTTACCCATTTGCAAAATAAACAAAATAACAATGGTCGGCATGATGCCAGGAATCGTAATGTGCAGCGTCTGCTTCCACCGGTTGGCTCCGTCTATCCGACCAGCCTCGTACAACGTCGGGTCTATCGTGGCAATTGCCGCTAAATAAACGATCGAGCCCCAGCCGATTCCTTGCCAAATGCCTGAGGAGACGAAGAGGAAACGAAACCAGCCCTCATCCTTTAAGAAATCAATAGACTCGATACCGAAGACACCGATGATTTGGTTAATGAGACCGCTTCTGCTCAAAAAGTCGACCATGAGTCCAGCTACAACCACAATTGAAACAAAATGCGGTAAATAGGAGATGGACTGTACCACACGTTTGAAACGGCCGCTGCGAATCTCATTAAGAAGCAGCGCCAAGATAATGGCTGCAGGGAAACCGAACAATAAATCGTAAAGATTGAGCAAAATTGTATTTTTAATCAGCCGCCAGAAGTATATACCGTTAAAAAAACTATCAAAATGCTTGAAGCCTACCCACGGACTCCCTATAATTCCTTTGGCCGGTGAAAATTCTTTGAAAGCGATTTGCAATCCGTACATCGGACCGTAATGAAAAATGAGATAATAGCAAATAACAGGAAGCGCCATTACATAAATGGCCCAATGACGCTTCCAATCCGTGCGAATGGTTTGCAGCATGGTCGGATTTCGTTTGGTCACGTGAATCACTCCGGTGTGTTGCGTCATCGTCTCGCCTTACCTTTCTTAAGGGTAGATACGTAATCTGGGAGATGACCCCTCTCATCTCCCAGCCTAACATTTACTACTTAGCGCTTGTTGTAACGATCCAGCGCCCCTTGTTGAATTTTGATGGCATCCTGGATCCCCATACTCTCCATCTTCTTAACGTACTTATCGAAGTTATCAAGCGGTTCTACGCCCATAATGAACTTCAAGAGCATTTCATCTTGATACGTTTGGATATCGGTCACGATAGAAGCAAATTTACTGCTCTCTTCTTGTGTCGGTGTAACAATCGGCAACTTTCGTTCGGCAGTCGGCTGCGACCAGACTTCCAAAGCTTTCTTCTGCTGAGCGAGAGCCAGATATTGCAGTTGGAAATTATCGCTGAGCACGAACGGGCCGCTCCACGTACCACGATTATATTTAGCCAGCGATTGCTGGATACTCGTTCCAGCCGGAGGATTTAAAACTTCCGGAAGGAATGTTGCTTTACCGTTCTCCATCTTGAAGCTGGCGCCTTCTACACCGTAGTTGAACAGCAGATCGCCTCTGTCCCCATACCCGTAATCAAGCCATTTCACGGTCTCGATCGGATTTTTGTTGGCTGCCGAAATGGCCGCTCCAATTCCGCTGTAAGCAAAATCCTTCTGTCCCCAAATCGGTTTGTCGCCTGCTTTCAATACAGGATAAGGAGCAGCTTCCAGCTTGAAGTTCGGGTCTTTATCCTTCATGAGACCAGCATATTTACCGATACCTCCGCCGTTAAATACAGCGCTTGCGCCAAGAACGTTGGTCGTCATTTTGTTATCTAATAATTTATCATTCGGTGCTGCGAAGTCTTTATCCAGCAAGCCTTCCTTGTACCATTTATTCATTGTTGCAAGGAAATCCTTATATTCCGGCTGAATCGGACCATATTTCACGGTACCTTTGTCTTGATAGAAGCTGTAGTTAATCCCCCATGCGCCAAGGAACGGAGCATCAGTAGAGAAAAGATTTTTATCCAAGTAAAGTGGAATTTCATCCGTTTTGCCATTACCGTTCGGATCCTTTTCTTTAAACGCTTTCAATACCGTGTACCATTCGTCAATCGTTGTCGGCATCTTCAAGCCCAGCTTATCCAGCCAGTCCTGGCGGATCGCTGGGCCAAAGAACACCCTGACTTTATCGTCGCCACGTAAGAACGGGAACGCATAGATGCTTCCTTCATCCGTTGAAATTTGCTTCTTCCAGTCCGGATGCGCATCGAGCAGCTTCTTCAAGTTGGGAGCATACTTGTCGATTAATTCGTTCAGTTTAATGATTTTCTTATCTGAAATTGCCTTCTCCGGTCCGCCTGGGTATCTAACCACCGCACCGCTTGTCGCTCCCCAGCTTGCTTCTATAACGTCCGGAAGGTCGTTGGTCGCAATCATTAAGTTAAATTGCTCTTGCGCCTGAGCGACCTCAACGGGAGGATGCTGGAAGGCGACCTTTACGCCGGTTGCTTTTTCAAGCTCCTTATACGTCCCTATTTCAGCATATGTTTTCATTTGAGAAGAGACTTGCGTTTGAGTCGGCACCCAATATGTCAACTGACTCAGTTTAGGCGGTTGTGATTCCTTTACCGGCTGCGGTGCAGCAGATGAGGTAACCTCGCTCCCGCTTTCTTTGCTGCAGGCTGCAACCGAGATTGCCAATGCGGAAACCAAAATGACTGAGCCTGCTTGTTTCAAATGCTTCTTCATTTGTTTGCCTCCCTTTAATAGATAAATGTTTCGGTGACGTTAGCTGCTGTATCATCGTTGTCTGATCTCTGGTTCCCAGTGTAACTCCCCTTATGGAACATGGATACTCTCTTGTTTTCACTAGCCATGATCTTTTTTAACAATTGCCGGCCAGCAGAAAATAAATCAGTAGGACATTAAAAATCATCAGTTCATCATAAAAAGACAGGCAGCCCCTGAAGAGGGCTGCCTTTATACTTCCAGACTAGCTCTATCCGGAAGCATCGTTTCACGGTATTTTCCCGGCGTAATGCCTTCCAGCTTTTTGAAAGCCCGAATAAATACGACGTCGTTGTTGTAGCCAACCTTTTGGGAAATTTGCACAATCGTCAGTTCCCTCTGTTCCATAAGATCCTTCGCCATTTTAATCCGCTTGTGCGTAATATAGTCCTGCAGATTCTGTCCCTGATTCTTTTTAAAAAACGTGGAAATATATTGCGGAGTCATTCGGAACTGTTCTGCAATTTGCGCCAAGCCCAGACTTGGGTCACCGAGGTTATGATGCACAATGTTTACGATCTCCTGCAGCAGCTGCGTGTTGTGATCCGATCGTTCGATGGTAAATGAACGCGTGAGCGTTTCATACAGCTCCTGCGTTTTCAAGTGCATGCCTTGCGCCGTCGGATGGTTGAACACAGCCCGGATCGGATCGAAATTAGGACCAAGCACTTCTTCCTGGTTCGTATTGGTGGAGTTAAGTATTTTCAAGAATGTGCTGATCACGTTAAAAAACAAACATTTCCCCAGTTCCGGTGTAATGTGACTGGAATCGAAGTTCATCGAATAAATCTGATCCAGTAGTTTTTTGACATTATCGGTATCGCCGCTGCGTACGAAATTGATCAGTTGGATCTCTATTTCAAGCGGATAATAATAATGCTGCTCCGTATCGGTCATGTCTTGGAAATGGATAATGGCACGTTTGCCCCGAATCAATCTGTATTCAAGGGCTGCAAGTGCCTCTGGATATGAGTTGCGAATCGCTGTGGGTCCTTGATGAATGCCTCCGGCGGCTACCGTAATGCCGATTTGGAACTTATCTGAGATGATGGTGTAGAGCGATTGGGCGATATCGCGAATATCAGACTCGTTTTCCTCCCGAACTTCCGACAGGTTAACAAGGAACGCCAGCCGATCCCTGTCGAGCTCCAAGGAGAATCCTTTGTGATGGAGTCCGATCAGGTCAACGCCGATATTGGATACGATAAATCTGGCATGAGCCCACTGCTGCTCGCCATCTTCAGAAAAAAGATGAACGTCCTCTATTTTGACCAATACGACTGCAAATCGATCGCTTATAAAAGTTAACTCCATAAACTGGAGATTATTTTCGCTGACTGCCGTTAGGTCCACATCCATATGACCGTTTAACAATCGGGACAAATAGTTGGCACGGATGAACGGAACTTGCTGGGTCAATGTGCTGCGTAAACTCTTCTCTTCATGAATCGACCCTTCAATTGTTTGCCTAATAAATTCGTATTCATCGGAGGAAGGGCGTTTGCTCATATCCTTCCCGCGCATAATGGCGCTCACTGTTTTTTGAAGCGGCCTATAATTTCGGTAAGCTCCGACACTGACGGCCAGCAGCCCAGTAATCAAGCATATGGCGAACAGTACGATAGCCCAGTTCTGGATTTGATTCACCTGCTGCATAAAAATGTCATTCGGTGTAATAGATACATATTTCCAGCCTGCTTTTTTCGAGGATGCAACAGACACCATTTGATTAATGCCCGCTAACTTGTATGCGAAGGGATCGTTACTTCCCTCAATGCGCGCCAGCAAGTCAGCTGGAAATCGCTGATCACTGTTACTCACAATCGTAGTGCCGACATCGTCAATAATATAAATGGCGCTATGATTTGCCGATTCCATCTGTGCAAACAATTGTTTGACCTGCTCAACGTCAATTAACACGATAAAGCTTCCAAGATTAGCCGCCTGCGTAAGGATCGGCAATGACTGTATATAGGTGATGACTTCCTTAGGAGTGTCTTCATCGTTTGTCGGTACGTCAGTAAGAGGCGTTACCGGCAAATAAGACATTCTATGCTCGTTCTGAAGCATCATTTTCCATTGACCATATGAGAGGTCCTTATATGTATAGTGAGTCGAATAGAAGGTTCGCGAGTCCGTTCGTAAATCCGACTTCACGATCGTATCGCTATTTGCGAAGTAAACGTAAAAATCGAAAATGAAACTGCTTGTCATACTGCGATACTTGCTCATCTTGTCCCGCATAAATTCAATAAACTGATATTTGGTTACATCATCTGCGTCTACCGGTATTTTAAGCATATAATCGAGTTTGGGATCGAACACGACTTGTCGCATTAATAAATCCACTTCCGAAAACTTGTTGTCGAGCGACATCTTCAGCTGCTCAAGCATCGCCGCATTGGAGCGATTCGAACTCTGCTCCAAGCTTTGCTCAACCTTGGCATACAAAAACAAACCCATGGCAAGCGGAATGAGTAAAATAAACAAATTGGTGGCGATCATCGTTGATAGCGCGCTTTTGCGGCTGCCAATCAGAGGTAGACTCAGTGGTAATTTCAAATCAGGCCACACCCTCTTCTTGAATTTTGTTACATATATTGTATCTCGGCCTGTTCAAACTGCAAAGCGGAAATTTGGAGTTTATTAACAACAAAAACCGTCAGTTCACCCTGACGGTCCTTTTGCGTGTAAGATAATTAATTCGTGCTCATTAACGGTAACTTGCTTAAGTATCCGTATTAGGAGCAATTCTAACAAATGAGCACCTTCAGCCACCTTATTTCTCCATATTGAACTACCTCAAAGGGTCCCCGACTGTACCATAACTTATCGAGCCTTTGCTTTTGTTAACTCAACAAAATCCTTCAAATGGATAACACTGTGTTCTTCTCGCGCCTGTTCAGCAGCAAATGCTATCATATGGCTTTGCACGGAATGATAGGCAGCTGTAAGCCCCTGTGTATTGCCGTCCTCTCGAACCAGCTTGATGAAATCTCTGAGCAAACCTGTGTCTCCGCCGCCATGTCCAACATGGCCCCCGGCATCCTCGAAGGTAATTCGCTCCACCTTCCCGCTGCCGAAATGAATCACTTCAATTTCTTGCTTCTCCAGCGCACCGCGAATTTCGCCCTTCGTGCCCATGAGCTTGATGGTTCGGCTAACGTCCTTGGTGAACGCACTCATCGTGAATGCAGCCGTTGCGCCACTTGCGAATTCTAAATTCACCACTTGATGGTCGACGACATCATTATCGCAGTGATACACACATCGGCCATAAGGTCCTTCCTGCAGCGCTTTCAAGCGAGCCTCATAGCTGAGATCATCACCAATCGCAGACGTAGGCCAATCCGTATTATCTGTCAAATAGTGTTTAGGCGCATAGTAGAGACAGTCATCCGCAACCGGGCAGCCATCCAAGCAGCGAAGCGGCGCACCCGCTGGTGCTTGATCGGAAGTAAAATGTGATAAAGAACCGAAGGAAGATACACGCATACAATCCGAGCCTGCTAACCATAGCAATATGTCCAAGTCATGGCACGATTTGGCCAGAATCATCGGGCTGGAATCCTCTTTTTTGCGCCAATTGCCTCTTACGAAGCTATGTGCCTGATGCCAATAGCCCACATTTTCATTATGGGTAATCGACATTAGCTTCCCGATGGCACCGCTTTCCAATAACTCTTTGATAGTAGTAAAGAAATTCGTGTACCTTAAAACATGACAAATAGAAAAAACGCGGTTTGATTGAGCGGCGATCTCTCCCATCAACGCGCATTCCTGCGCATCAGGTGACATCGGTTTTTCCAAAAGAACATGATAGCCTGCCTTTAGAGCCTTGATCGTTGGTTCATAATGCTGCTTATCCTGCGTACAGATCAGTACAGCATCCGCCAGCTTTGGCGCTGCAAATAAATCGTCCCAGTTCGTAAAACACATGTCTTCAGTTAAACCATGCCTTGTTTTGAAATTCTCTCTGCGCTCTTTATTAGGTTCAGCTACAGCGGTGACTTCAAGTTCACGAGGATGCTGCAAGGCATATTCCAGATAATTAACTCCTCTTAATCCTGCTCCAATTAACGCAACTTTCACCTTTTTCATCTGCCACTGGTCTCCCTTGAACGATTATTCATTACTCTTTAACGCTGCCGACCGTCATGCCCTTAACGAAATACTTTTGGGCAAAAGGATAAACGACCATGATCGGCAAAGCTCCCATAAAGATTTGTGCTGTCCGAAGCGTCTTCTCGCTTAGATTCTCCATAGCTTTCAATTGCTCGGCAGAAACTGCTGTCATTTGCGAACTCATCGCTGTAATCAGTGTAGAAAGATACGTTTGCAGCGGGTAATTTTCAGGCGAATTCATATAAAGGATGCCGTCGAACCAAGCATTCCAATGTCCAACAATGGTAAACAACCCGATCGTAGCGATGGAAGGAAGCGAAACTGGCAAGTAAATCTGCCACAACATCTTCCAATGGCCGGCACCGTCAATCGTTGCCGCTTCTTCCATTTCTTTGGGAATCGTTCTAAAAAAGTTAAGCATGAGAATCATATTCCATACATTCAATGCGCCTGGTAAAATAAGCGCCCAGATCGAATCCATAATCCCTGTATTCTTAACAATGATATACGTCGGGATAAGCCCTCCGCCAAAAAACATCGTCACGGCAAAAAACCAAACATAGGGCGTTCGCCAAGCAAACTGATCTTGCGATTTGGAAAGAGGATACGCTGTAATAAACACAAGCAGCATATTCACTACGCTACCGAGAGCAACCCGCTTCACGGACACCCACAAGGACCGGAAAAATTCCACTTTTTCTCCAAGATATATATACGCATCCCAAGAAAAGCCGACAGGCCAAAGTTTCACTTCGCCAGCCATCGCTGCGGTGTTCGAACTGAGTGAAACGGAAAGCAGATGTACAAAAGGTATAATACCTAATACTGTGATGAGTGTTAGCAACAGCACATTGAATGCGACAAAAAGCTTCCTGCTTAACGATTGCTTATAGACCACAACACATCCTCCAACCGTCTAAAATATTCTGTAATTGTTGTATTTGTAGGCAGCATAGTAGGAAATAGAAACCAATCCTAAAGAAATGATAGATTTAAATAAACCGACTGCTGCTGCAGGCCCGAATTGCTGGCTGAACATCCCAAGCCGATATACGAACGTATCGATAATATCTGAGCCCTGATACACAGTCGGGTTATACATGAGTAAGATTTGCTCGAAACCAGCATTTAAAATATTTCCTAAACTCAATACACCGAGTAAAATGAGCATCGGCGCAATGCCCGGCAGCGTAATGTGAAGCATTTGCTTCCATTTCCCTCCCCCGTCGACTTCGGCTGCTTCGTAGAGACTCATATTAATGCCAGTGATAGCAGCCAACATGATGATCATGTTATAGCCCATCCCTTTCCAGACATCTGAGCCTATTATGATCCCCCTGAACCAATCGTTGTTCAGCATAAACATGATTGGCTTTAAGCCCACCAGCGATATCAAACCGTTAATCGGTCCATTTAAGGAGAACAATTCAATAATTCCCCCCCCCAGTACCGTCCACGAAAGAAAGAATGGCAAAAAAATACTCGATTGAATCAAGCCTGAAAACCATTTCTTCGTGATCTCATTCAACAGCAGCGCAAGGACAAGAGGCACAAGCAGAAATAATATCATTTTGAATATGGAGATCAGAAGGGTATTCCATAGAACTTGGTTGAAATCCGGCAAATGAAACACATAGTTAAAGTTGTCAAGCCCAACCCATTTCGACTTAAAAAATCCAGACAACGGTTCAAAATTTTGAAAAGCCATTATGATGCCAGCCATTGGACCGTATGCATATATAAGCGTCAAGATAACTCCCGGCAATAGCATTAGATGCAGCGGGAAATCTCTGCGTAATGTTCGCATATTGGAATGCCCCTCCCTTTCCTTTTGGTGTAGAAATAGAGCGGGAGAAGTTATTGACCTGTAACTTCCCCCGCTATTTCAACTTGTTTATTTTTTTACAGTGCTATACCACTCGTTTACTTCTTTCGTAATTTGGTCGCCGCCCAGCGTCTTCCAACTAGTAACGAACTTATCGAAATCATCAAGCGAACCGCCTAACACAATCTTTGTAAACGATTCCGACATTAATTTATCCAACTGACCGCCTTTTTCGACTTGCGTCGCTGTAGGAACACTGTAGAACTCGTTGTTAACGAACGCTTTGTTTTCGCGAATCTGACGCGTCAGCCCCCAGCCGCCTTCTTTGGCTGCGCGACTGTAATACTGCCCCCAATTTACGCCTTTGCTCGCATTCGTCGTATTCTTAGAGAGGAAGTCCTGCGTCGCTTTGAAGACGTCGGCTACGTTTTTGTAATTTTCGTCATCGAGTGTAACCTCATTTTGTTTGGCATCGAGCGCTTTGTTGACTTCCGTGTAGATCGTATCGATCTGAGCCGGATTGTAGATTCTAGGATTGAACCAGTTATAGACATAACCATTCTCCGCTTTATTCTTGTCGATGTATTTCTTTTTACCCATTTCAATGTAGAAATTCATCATCTTAATAGCTGCTTCCGGATTTTTCGCATTCTTATTCACAGCAAATATTTTATTGCTGCGCAGTGTTGGGACAAGTGACTTCCCAGGCTTCCCATCCAGCGAAGGGATTTGAAGCGCGATCCAATTTGCATTTGGATCTTTGTCCACGTTCAAGTTAAGCGGCCAGTTCGGGTACCACCATTCGCCGTAGGATATACCTACTTTGCCAGCCGTGATATCTTCGACAGCTTTATTCTCATCCTTCAACGCAAACTCTTTATCGAAGATACCCTTCTGATACCATGACTGCATTCTACCCAGTGCATTCTTCACTTCAGGTTGAATAAGTCCCGGTACTAACTTGCCATCTGCGCCTTTGATCCAAGCGGACTGATTATCGCCTACAGAAGGGTAAGCCCCGAACCCATTAAATAATCCTCTAACATCAAATCCCCAGTAGAAAAAGTTTTTTTGCATCGCAATTCCATAGGTATCGTTTTTACCATTCTTGTCCGGATCGCCTTTAACAAAAGCTTCTGCGACTTTCTCCAGGTCATCGATCGATTTTGGTGGCTGAAGGTTCAAGCTGTCCAACCAGTCCTTCCGAATCCAAAGCAGCTGCGTTGACAAGAAGGGGTCTTCGAAAGCAGGAATACCGAGCTGCTTGCCTTCTGAGTTGAACGTTTTCATGGCGAATCCGCCGTCCGACTCCATATACTTTTTGAGCGTAGGGGATGCGTACTGTTTGTAAGCTTCCGTCAAATCGGCAAGCATGCCTTGTTTCTTTAGCTTCTCATAATTTTTCTGATCGAGTTCCATAATATCGGGCAGATCACCTGAAGCCATGGATAGAGCAAATTTTTGCTCGAATTGACTTGAAGGTACGGTCCATTTATATTTAACCTCGATATTCGTCATCTCTTTCAGATCTTTTAAATAGGCGTTCTTATCAGGTGTAATCCCTTGCTGCGTTCTCGGATCTTCCGGCGGGTTGAATCCGAGTACTTGTGTAACCGTTACTGGTTCGGCGTACTTGCCTAGTGGATCTTGTGCAGAGCTAGTACTTGTGGCAGCTGCCGCTTGCGCAGGTGAACCCGATTTGTCGTCAACTTGATTGCTGCATGCGGTTAACAGTGAGAGTGCCATCCCGCCCGTCAGTAGCAGCTTTACTCCTTGATTACTTTTCATAGTAAACGCTTTCCCCCTTTATAATTAGCAATAGGTTTTTCATTTGTTTTCCTACGTTTTATTGTAAAGGTAAACGGAGAAAGCAAACAATTTCAATTCTTTTACATTCCTTTAACTTTATTTACTTATTGTAAATTGCGAAATTCTTGAGGCGAAGTTCCTGTCATCTTCTTGAAAAAAGTGGTGAAATAAGAAGGCGAATCGAAACCTAGCTTTGATGCAATCTCGTTCAATTTCATCTGCGGATTCGCCATCATGGCTATCGCTGATTCCAGCTTGGTCGATTGAATATATTCCATTAAATTGCGGCCTGCAATTTGTTTATAGTAGCGGGATAAATAAGAGGGATTAAAGTGTACCTCTGCGGCTATGGCGGTAAGCGACAAATCTCCTGAAAGATGATTCTGGATATATTGATGGATTTGTTCAATCAGCAGCATTTGAGATGACATCATCTCCATCCTCATGCCCAGATCAAGGACAACCATCTCTTGTCCGAGCTGAAATCTTTTGAGGATATTGGCGCGGGCAGCCTCTACTTGCTCATGGAGATTCTCCCAATCGTTCATTAAATTGGCTGAAACTGCAAACGAGACGGAGACATTCAAATTCTCTTCACAGTCATTCTGCACCGATTCCAGAATACTTTTCATATAGCCTACAATGCCTTGCCAGTCCATTTCATGATCTTCAGCCGTAAAACGGGCTATTAATTCATGATCCGGTTGAAGCAGCCAAACAAGTGTGTTCGCATCATAAATCGCTTGTTCCCCATTAATGGAAACCGGCAGATGATTATTGAAGGTCTGTTGCACTGCTTGCAGCAGCTTCGATTTATGGGAGGGGGATTGCTCCTCCAGACGGTTAATCTGTCCTGCTACAAAAAAGGCCGGCCGCTCTATCTTTACACGAAATTCCACCTCTGCGTATCGAGCATTAGTCAGAAGCGAAGACACCGGCTCACCTAGCAGCAAAGCTTCCAGCATTTCTTTTTTGAGCAGCGGCTCAGCGAATTGAGCATGCATCAGCGCTTTTTCCTCCAGCATGCTATGGTGATTCTCCTGTTCTAATTTATCGATTGCCCTCTTAACAGCCTGAAAGATAGGTTCGATACCTTCTGTCTTCAGGATATAGTTCTCCACATTTTTACGTATGGCTTCGTAGACGTAGTCAAATTCACTGTAACCGGTCAACAAAATAATACGGCAAGATGGCCAATAATAAACAATATCGTCCACTAGCTGCAAACCGCTCTTCTGGGGCATTCGAATATCGCTAACCACGACATCAAGCTTCGTTTTTCTAGCGATTTCGAGTGCTTCTCTCGCAGAGTAGGCCTTGCAAACCTCAAGCTCGAAATCCGATTTTTCCTGAAAAAGCAGTGCCAGTCCATTTACAATAGCAGGCTCGTCATCCACAATAAGCAATCGGTACATGATTATGTCTCCTTGGTAAAGTTTATTATCAGATCTACTTGTAAGCCTCCGTGTTGGCTGCGGGAGACGAATACACCGCTGCCCGCCCCATATTTCAGTTGAAGTCTGATGTTTACATTGCTCATTCCCGTCTTCTCTTTTTGTTCCGCACTGCTCGCAAGTTTTGTGCGCAATTGCTCAAGCTTCTCGTCCGTTAGCGAATTACCATTATCCTCCACCGTAACGCGTATGCCTTGCTCTTGGTAGTCAACACATAAGTAGACGATTCCCTGCATCGTTCCGTCTTCAAATGCGTGCTCAAATACATTCTCTACGATTGGTTGAATAATCAATCGAGGTACCAGTACCGACTGTACGGGATGCGTCATTTCTGCATATTCGTAACGGATGCGATTGGAAAAACGGATACACTGAATTTCACAATAATCGAGCGAGTGTCGATACTCCTTAAATAAAGGCACCTCATCGGAGCCGCTCCTCGTGATGTACTGATAGTAGCTCCCAAGCTTCTGCGAAAGCTCAGCAGCGGTATCCGAATCTCCCGTTTTACACATCATGTAAATATTAAAGAAACTGTTATATAGAAAATGCGGGTTAATCTGCGATTGCAGCTGTTTCAATTCAGAATGCTGAAGAGCGATCCTCTGTTCATAATTTTCCTCAATCGAGCGCTTCAACCGATAAGCCATCCGGTTAAAACTGTTAAATAAATAATGGAACTCGTCTTTTCGCTTTGACTCAATGCTCAAATTCAAATTATCCGTTTCAATCATTTGAAACGCCTTAGTCAGCTTAGAAAGCGGTTTATGAATCATGAAGTGGATCGAGAACGAATAAAGAAGTAGGACCATAATGGTGATGACAAAGATAGCGAAAAACCAGGTATTAAACTGACTCAGCTTGCTTGTAAGTTCATTCTGATTTACATACATAATCAACGACAAATTCAATGAACTGACATGACTGTGCGTGATGAAATAGCTTGTGCCATTTATCTTCTGAATGATGGGTTTGTTAGAATTACGTTCGCTCTGTTCCTCAACCAACGACAGCATCGTAGGGATAACATCCGTGTCTTTTGTGGTAGAAAGTATACTACCCAGTTTCTCTTCTCCTAGCAGAACTGCTGACTTCTGGTATAGAGCAGCAATTTGATTCAATGCCGCCAATAACTTGCCTTTAGAAATTTCAATATAAGACCATATGCCTGAATTGTTTTCGCTTTCAATAAATAACATGCGATCTCCCAGTCTATAAAAAGAAGGCTTTGGATTGGTTTCCATTAGCGTGGAGATCATCCTAAATGTATCATTCGGCGTATTCTCAACGCCATTCATCATGGATATCATTTTGCCTACCGACTTGATGTACACACCTGTATCAACCACATAATCGCTTGTGCTTTGCAGCGTGAGCAAGCTGTCTTTCACTTGATCGATTAATTGGACCTCTTCATAATTCTCAACCGTGCCGCCTACAAAACTGAGCTTCTGCAGATCGCGGTTGTTCATGAACAGCAGCTGTTGGTTACGAATAAAATATAACTCGTTGTCGAGCTGCTTCGAATAAAAGGACGCACCGGCAACCGCCGACTCGGATATTTCATCCTTAACAAATGATAATCCTTTGTAATTCACCCATATATTCATGACGACCAAAGGAATAAGGAACACGATAAACACGATGACGATTTTCTGATAGACGAGCCATCTGGATCTGCCAGCAGCCTGCAGCTTCATATCATACCCCCTGCTTAATTCTCAAGACATGTATTTTTAATATTATCATACGTTTTCAGCTATCTATCAACATAACAAAAGAACGGACAAGTGGAAACATGACAAAGACGCCTCCCTTGGCACTGGGAAGCGTTACTTTACTTTTCACTATTATTTTATTATTTGATTTCAACTATTTTCGGCAAACCAAGAAAGCCTTTCCCTTAAATGAACAACCTCCCCTACCAGTATGATCGCCGGGCTCGATATATGCTGTTCCTGTAACGTCTTCTCAATCGTATTCAACGAGCTTATGATTGTTCTTTGATCCTCTGTCGTCCCCCAAGAAACAATGGCAACAGGCGTATCGGGATTCCTTCCGTAGTGAATTAACTGGTTGCATATATTAGAAATATTCCCCATTCCCATATAAAATGCAACCGTATCAATTCCGGTAGCAAGCGCCTTCCACTTGTCAGGCGAGATCGTATTATCGTTACACAAATGTCCAGTGACCATAGCAAACGTTGAAGCCACGTTGCGATGTGTAACAGGTATGCCTGCATAAGCCGGCGCAGCAATTCCCGCCGTAATCCCGGGTACGATCTCAAAACATATCCCTTGCTGGTCCAATTTCTCAGCTTCTTCACCGACACGACCAAATACACATGGATCCCCACCTTTTAGACGTGTAACTGTCTTGCCTTCAAGGGCTTTTGAGACAATAATTTCATTGATCTGCTCTTGCTGAATCGAGTGATGGTTGGGTTGTTTTCCACAATAAATGAACTCTGCATCTTTGCGGGCAGCATTTAATAGCTCTGGATTGGCTAAGCGATCATAAACGATCACATCAGCAACTTGAATACATTTTAAACCTTTGACCGTAATTAAATCAGGATCCCCGGGACCAGCACCGACAAAAAATACTATGCCTTTATTAGTTTTCATATATGTGTCACCTCAACAACAAGAGTTATCCTTTTCTTCCTTGCACGATTAAGCAGCCTTTGATTGCCCAAAAAGCTACGTATCAATAAATCCCTAATACTTAAGTTTGCTTTATTCGTGCCTGCTTGCACCATTTGTTCTACCACATATTCTGGTTTTACATAATCCAAATTCGCCGGCCCCTTTCTATTAGGATACCAAGCTATTTGCCTCTGCGATGTGCAAGTACATTTCTCCACTAGCTGCATCAACCTCTACCTGAAAGGATGTTACACAGCCTTCATCCGGCGCTTGAACTTGTCCATTTTGCAGGTTGATTTTCCAATCATGCAAGGGACAAAATACGTGCTGATCACAAACGATTCCTTCTGAAAGCTTACCCGCTTTATGTGGGCAGCGATTTTCAATGGCTTTGATCGTACCGCCTGAAAGCTTAAAGATGGCAATTTCCAAAGATCCAATTCGAATCACCCTTGATCTTTTTTCAGCAATTTCCGAAATATTACCTGCATATATCCGTTTCATATGTCGTCATCTCCTCTTTTCAAAAATAATAAGCCTATTGTCCTACCATAGGTACGAACGTCTTGTGCAGCTCTTGCTTCTCAATGATTTCTTTCCAAGGGTCTTTCAGCAGATCCAGTGCTTTCTCTATGCGTTCTACGAGCGCAGTCCGGTCTTCTTTGGTCTCTAGTGCCTCTTTAATCGCATTTAAACCGATTCGTTCCAGCCATTCCGCAGTCCGTTCGTTGTACTTCCCGGTTTCGCGGTAGTACTGCAAATAAGCACCCGCCCATTCAAGCACTTCTTCTTCGGTCTTCACTCTGCACAGCAAATCGGTTCCGCGAAGCTTGGTTCCCCCGTTACCTCCGACATGCAGTTCCCAACCGCCGTCAATGGCCACAACGCCAAAGTCCTTAATTGTCGCTTCTGCACAGTTTCGCGGACAACCCGACACAGCCATTTTCACTTTTGCCGGTGTGCTTAGACGTTCAAATTTTTTCTCAAGCTGAATGCCCATGCCGATAGCATCCTGAGTTCCGAAGCGACAGAACGTTGAACCTACGCACGTTTTCACTGTACGCAGCGTTTTACCGTAAGCATAGCCTGAAGGCATATCCAGATCAGCCCACATACCGGGCAGGTCCTCCTTCTTAACACCAAGCAAGTCAATGCGCTGCCCGCCTGTCATTTTCACAAGAGGTACTTCATATTTCTCGGCGATTTCGGCGATTTTCTTCAAATCCTTCGGTGTGGTTACACCGCCGTACATTCTTGGAACGACGGAGTATGTACCGTCCTTCTGAATATTAGCGTGATTGCGTTCGTTCACAAAGCGGGACTCTCTTTCATCCTCATGCTCCTCTGGCCATACCATGCCAAGATAGTAGTTGAGCGCCGGACGGCATTTGGAGCAGCCTTCCGTATTGGTCCATTCGAGCACATTCATGACTTCCTTCGTAGTGGTTAGTCTTATACTGCGAATCGCGTCCACGATTTCATCGCGTCCGAGTGTCGTACATCCGCAAATTCCCTCTTTTACGGTTTTTACACCGTCTTCTCCAAGGACATAGGTGAGAACATCGGCTACGAGCGGTTTACACCCTCCGCAGGAAGCGGATGCTTTGGTACATGCTTTGATCTCGTTGACGCTGGAGCAGCCTTTCTCCTGAATGGCCTGCACAATTGCGCCTTTAGAAACCCCGTTACAGCCGCACACGATCTCGTCATCACTCATGACATCAACCATCTCTGCTCCGGATTTGGCCTTTTCACCGCTATCGCCCAGGAGCACCGTCTTTTCTTTGCCTGTTACGTCTTCGCCATTCCGGATCATTGCAAATAATCGGGAGCCGTCACTGATGTCACCAAACAGTACCGCACCGATGACTTTGCCGTCTCGAATGACGACTTTTTTATAAATGCTTTCGAAATCGTCCTGCACGCGGACAGCGCGTGTATCTGGCTTATCCGCATATTCGCCCGCTGAAAATACATCCACACCCGATACTTTCAGCTTGGTTGAAACAATTGAGCCCTGGTAACCGGCGGCGTCTATGCCTGCGAGCCGTTTTGCAAGCACAGCGCCTTGTTCAAAGAGAGGAGCTACTAAACCATAGGCTACGCCGCGATGTTCTGTACATTCTCCGACGGAGTAAATGTTTGGAATACTCGTTTCCAAAAAGTCATTTACCACGATGCCACGATTGATTTCGATGCCGATGCTTTTTGCAAGCGCAATATTAGGGCGAATCCCTACAGCCATCACGATGAGATCGGCCTCAATTTCCGAACCGTCCGTAAAACGAAGGCCCGTTACACGCTTTTTCCCAAGAATTGATTCACTGTTTTTCTTTAGCAAGAATTTCATTCCTTGGCGTTCCAATTCATGCTGCAACATGAGTGAGGCTGTTCGGTCGAGCTGCAAATTCATCAAATATTCGTTAATATGAACGACCGATACTTCCATGTTTAGGTTTAATAAACCACGAGCTGCTTCTAGACCTAAAAGTCCCCCACCGATCACTACCGCTTTTTTATAGCTCTTGGCAGTTTCAATCATTGTTTCGCAGTCTTTAATATCTCTGAAAGCAATAACCCCTTCTTTATCCGCTCCCGGTAAAGGAAGCATGAATGGAAGCGATCCAGTTGCTAGAATCAATTCATCATAGGGTACCGTGATCCCCCCGTCTGTACGGACAAGTTTACGGGCTGTATCAATATTGTTAACCGTATTTCCTGGATGCAAGACAATGTGATTCTCTTTGTACCAAGACCAGTCGTTAATGACAATGTCATTCATATCTGCATCACCAGCCAAAACCGACGAGAGCAGAATGCGATTATAGTTGGGATGCGGTTCTTTTCCAAAAATCGTAATTTCGTATTTGTTCGGTGCAAGCTTAAGCAATTGCTCGATGCAGTTGACTCCGGCCATTCCGTTCCCTACTAAGACAATTTTCTTCTTCATTTTTATTCACGCTCCCAGTTTAAAAATATTACATACAATGTTAATTTATTTCCATTATCGATAAATAACCAATAATATATTTTTTAGTGTTATATTACCTAACATTTAATTGTTAATAATATACTTCGTATTTCCGTTTATTTCAAGAAAAATTTATTTATTATTCGTTATTAAGTTCATTCATTTCCTAATAACACGAACATTTCCCTTATAAACCATAGTTATTATGCGTAATTTATTTCGAGTAGTTTTCATGTTTTTGCATATTTGTCTTAATAAAACTACAATAATTTGAAAATCAATGTTAAAACATTCCTTTTATTTGTTCAGCGTCAATGCATAAACATGTCAAGTGTTAGTCAAAAAACATCGCTTATATATGAACTTTTATTACAATGCATAAGAAAAGGTTATTTGATCCCGAAATAATGTTAGTTTATATTACATATACGAACAGTTATAAAAACAAAAAAATGGAGGGAATCACTTTGATCACAATTCGTCGATATTCCGCACTAGATACGGATGATTTGCCCGTACATCCACCTATCCAACCTCACTCAACCGCCCATTCCGAGAATGAGGTTGTGGACACGAAGCAGCGTTCACAATACCTTAAAAAAGAAAAAGCTCCTACTGGAAAATTTCCAATAGGAGCCTTACTTATTCGCTATTACTTGAACGTCATTCGCTTGTTATCCAATATATGTCCTTTTGATCAATCGTTTCCTTCCATTCTTTAGGATAAGGCTGGTCGGATACGATGACATCAATCTGATCGAGCGGCATAATATGAACGAATGCTTGGACACCGATTTTCGACTGATCCGCTAGTACAATAACTTCCCGTGCCGATTTAGCGAACTTCTTCGTAATATAAGTTTCGTTCAAATCATAATCCGTGACACCGCCAGTCAACGAAATGCCGCCAATGGACAAAAATGCTTTATTCAAATAGAACTGTTCCATGATTTGTTCACAGAGCGGACCTGTGATCGATTGCTGTTCCGGATTAAGCTGTCCGCCGAGTAAAAAAACTTTACCTGAAAACCTATTGCTATTCAATGCTTCAGACAGATAGGAGGCAATCGGCAGTGAATTCGTTAAGATCGTCAAGTTGCGCTTGCCTTGGATGGCCTTCGCAAGCTCCATCATTGTAGTTCCTACATCCAAAGCGATCGTATCCCCATCCTCAATGAGCTGCGCGGCACGTTCCCCAATCTTTTTCTTCGCATCGACATACAATTGTGTGCGCTGTACAAAGGTGGGTTCACCGTTTTGATAACTGGAACGAACAGCTCCGCCGTAAACCCGCTGAAGGTGCCCCTCTAATTCCAATGCATCGAGATCTCTACGAACCGTCTCTGAGGATACGCCCAGCTCTTCCGCCATTGGCAGAACTTTGACTTTGCCGTTGCGAAGCAATGTTTGCAAGATATACTCTCTTCTTTCTTGACCTAACAATGACAAGTACGATACACCACCAATGGATATATATATATATATATATGTTTCAGTATATTAAAATTGCGTACTATTTCCAATAGGGGGTTCAGGAACAATTAATTGGTTCCGAATAAGAAATTGTGAATGGCTTGTGTGCCCTCAGCTCGTGTTGCTGTACCTTTAGGTACAAACGATTCATCAGCGCGCCCATTCATCAGCCGCACTGCGGAGGCAAGAGATACTGCTTCTTTCGCCCAATTGTCAACTTCACTCCAATCGGCAAAAGCTTTCCCTGCGCGCGGCGCTTCCCCCCCGCTATTTTTAACTTTCCAAGCCCGCATTAGCATAACAGCCATCTGCTCTCTTGTAATTTGAGCATCGGGAGCAAATGCGGAGTCACTGACCCCATCCACGATGCCTGCACTCAAAGCGGATGCAACTTCTTGGGAATACCAGGCAGTGTGCGGAATGTCCGCGAATTTGTTATTGCCTCCCTTCGGCAGCTCCAACGAACGAGCCAGCAATGCGGCAAATTCAGCGCGAGTAATCTGCCGATCAGGATCGAAACCTTGAGCCCCTTGATCGGCAACAATCGGGTCGGCCACCAGAGCATCAAACATGTTTCTTGCAGCCAAGTCTCCGATCACCTCCGCGGCCCAATGGCCCTTGACGTCAAAATAGATGACATCTTTTTGTACAATGACAAAGTCTCCGCTGCCAGTCGCCTTGAACGACATATAGGTTGGATCAACAGAAGCATTGAGAGACTGCAAAATCAGCTGACCATCGTTACTAATGCGATATAACCCCACTCTTTTCCCGTTAAACCCCTGCAGTAAAGGCACCTGAATGTCGACAGGTCCAAGCTGAGCCAAGGAGTCCCAGGCAAGATGAATCATCCCGGGTGCAGGTTTCACGCGCAAAGATGGATGAGACTCCAAGTCTTTCAGAATATCCATATAATCGTCGTTCCATTCGCGACTCGACACCACAAACGCCGACTCGTTATTTGGCTTGTCGGACACCAGTGCATGAACAGGCACTTTCACCGTTCCCCAATCGAGCTGAACAGCAACACTAGACGCCTTTGCCTGGTTCGCATTCAAGTAAGGAAGCTCCAACTGTACTTTGCCTTTTTCGGCCTGCACGACGAACGAATCCGTAGCACTATTAGCAGTCAACTGACTTGCGTCAACTTTTTGAATGAATGCGTCGTCCGGATTCGCTGGAACAGGCGCCGGCACGTAGCCGCCTCCACCGCCTCCTGCTGCAGGCGATAAACTTGCCGCAACCACCTGAACTTCATGGCTGACCTCCAGCCCTTTGTACCTTACCGTGATCGTTGACTTTCCTGGACTTACTGCAGCCACTTCGCCCAAAGCATTCACTGTTGCTACGGATTCCATACTGCTCGTAAATTGAACGCTGTCCTGAATCGGAACAAAGTCCTGCTTATCGCTGTAATGTCCGAATACGCTCGCTTGACCCTTCTCTCCAACTTTAAGCGTATCAAGACCGCTAACCACAAGCGATTCCAATTTAGGTTCAGGATCCGGTGTTGGTACGGTCCCGACATCTTTCACCAGCAAGGTATAGCTGCTGAAAAGCGCTTGATAGGTTGCTGTAATGACCGTCTGTCCGGCTTTTAAGGCTGTCACTTCACCGGTTATTGGATCCAGTGCCGCAACGGATGATTCCGAATTGGTCAGTGAAAGCCCTTGTGCCGATGGTTGGCCTGCTCCCAGCAGCAATGCGGTCGTATTATTGCTATTGATTGCTGAGACGACCGATTGCTGGCGCTCTCCAATCACAGCTGACTGTAAACCGCTCAATTGTATGGATTGTAGGATTGGCTGCTCGGTTGGCGACGTTTGGACAAACAATCGGTAGGACGTCGCAATTGCACCCAATCTCGCTGTGATATCGGTTTGTCCTTCGGCAAGCGCCGATACGAGTCCGCTTGCATCAACCGTTGCAACGGCTGGATTACTGCTCGTTAATACATATCCTGCTGCAGGCACGATGCGGCCATCTGAATAAGTGGCTTCTACGACCGAGCTGAGTTGTTGTCCAACTTTCATCGGAGCCAACCCGCTCAACCGAATGGATTGTACGGCAGGAGCTTTAATTGTATAGCTGCTTTCATCTGACTTTACTTTATGACCGAATGTGTCCAAAGCTTCGGCATACCAGGTATAGGACTGGTTGGCATTTCTCCCGCTCCACACATAATTAGCCGTTCCTGCTACGGATGAAACCGGCTGTTCATTCAACAAATGAAGGGTGCTTCCCGTAATGCCAACGTATCCGGTAGCCAATTCGATGGGCTCGTTGTTCCACCTGATCGGCATCGTGTAAAACTCATGCTTTTGCTGGAAAAATCCGTTATTGTCATTTGTAATCGGAGAATAAGGAACCATGTAAATTTGCTGGCGTTTCAAATCGAAGTACATCATCCGCATGTACGCCGCACCGCCGAGAGCCGCATCCTGGTAGTCATGCAGCAACTCATAAACAACTTTGCCGCCGATTCGTTTGACATTATAGAAAGCGGATTGGTTATGACCGCATAATACCATAAATACGTTACTGTTAGGTTTGACAATCTGGTTCATAATGTTAATTCCGTCATAATCATCCGTGCCGTAGGTGCCTTCATACAGCAAATACTCATGTACCGCCAAAATTGCTTTACGGTCTTTGTACTGCTGTAACACCTGATTTGCCCAAGCTATAGATGTCGCGTCAAATCCGCCCCAACCCATATACATGATGATGAAATCTACACCGCCGGCCGAAATAAGATCGTAATGATTCTTATTCATGCTGTTATAGGCCGTATAGTAAGGTTTCCCATTGAACAGCCTGTCTTTAAATCGGAATGCGCCAAAATATTTGCTATACAGCGTATCGTTCGTATCATGGTTGCCTTGAATGACACCGTAAGGAATCCCTGCATTTTCCAAAATTTTCATACTGTGATCGGCATTCTGCCATTGATACTCCTGGCTTGCACTGTTCACAATATCACCGGTATGGATCACATACTGGATTTTTTGTGCATCTTTGTTATCCGCCATCCACTGTGTTTCTGCGTCGTACACACTTGGGAAAGACTCTGCTTCAAGCTGGGTGTCCGTCATCCATACAAAAGAGAAATCGTAATCGTTCGGTGACGGGTTTTTGCCTGGCAGCATCGTATCATGCTGCGTAGCGGCCACGTACAATTTGGCAACTTTAGTCGTACTGTTCACCATCGTCGTTTTATCTAAAGTGCCTGTCAGTTTGAAATCACTGTTGTTAGTATTTCCCAGTTGCGAAGCAATTAATATCCACTTACTGGTCGAGTAGTTCCAGGCATACAGCTTGACAAGCTCTTTGGAGCGCCCTTCCCATGTCACATCCAACTGATTGACGTCGCTCAAATCGCTGTCAATCGCCAAATCAAAACGCTGGTAAGGATAGTTCGACAAAGACTTGCTGCTGTAATAAGCTCCGTCAGTAGATTTTATCTGCTCATAAGCGCTTGCCGGCAACGCCGTCTCGGAGGTAATAGTGGCGCTGCTAGGCGGATCCATTGTATCCGTACGTTCATAGGCGGTATCAGTGGAAACTTTGGCGCTAAAGTCTTTAACGAACTTCATATCCTTCTGATAAAAGTTTACATTTACCGGATCTCCGGTCGGTGACTCTGCTTTGACTCGCAAGGTGACATCGCCGCTCGCCTGAGTGAGTGACCCATTCGGTCCATCCGTTGTGGCAGTTGGGCTCAAATTGCGTCCATCAATCGTAAAGGTAACCGTTTTACTGGCTCTAACCGAAGAATCCGATTTGGATACTGCCTCGACATTCAAGGTATGCAAGCCGCTAACAAGATGACTCAGCATCGATTGAAAAGCTTTGGAATTGCTGTCGACTTCAACTGTAGGCTGATTATCTAACTCATAACGGATCGTTGACGCATCGCTGGTCACGCCACCGAAGCTTAAGTCAGGCGAGTAGTATACGCCCCCCTGCTTCGGTTGAACCAGGGTAAGCTGCATCGAGCCTTTGGTTTCCTTGCCGCCAAAAACGACAAATCGGCTGTCTTTGCTCATGCTTTGGTAATCGGCCATGACCCAAGCCGCACTGCGGGCTTGCTTAGAAACTCTAACTTCGTCTACGCCTCCACGATACCCACCGCCGGCAGCGCCGGCATCGGAAGACTTACTGATCGTGAACGGTGTCGTTGACGTCCCGCTTGTCGTAATCAACGCTCCACTGCGGGTAGCAGATGACACGAGCGCTCCATTGCGATACAGCTTGAGGTTATTGCTAGCTAGACTCTGATCGTATGTCAGTGTCAAATAGGTCCAGTCTGCCGTGACGGGTCCGCCGTCCAAGTCTAGTGATGTGCTGCCGTTTTTGCTCGGGTCGGCATCGTTAGTGAACAGATTAGCGCTCCATTTGCCGCCGCCAATTTTCATAAAGTACGCTTGGTTTTGCGTATCAGTGCCTCTTTTTCTCGCAATCACGTAGTAATTGAGGCTGTTTAATTCATATTCATTCGCCCGCACCCAGGCGGAAATCGTAATTTGACCTTGACCATCTCCCACGTTGCCATTTGTCGCTCGTACATAACCGCGATGACTTTCGTAGTAACGTCCAACCATGTTGTAACGAGGGTCCTTCGCATCCAGCGTATAAGAAGGTCCGCTTGAACCCGCGTTTGTTGCATTCCGCAAACCGGTATTGTTGTTCATGGTCGAGTCTGTGTACTGCTGGACTTGAGCAGGGTGATAGAAGTAGTCGGCGATCCTATCCGGGAAATGATACACTAGCAAATAATTCGGATCCCATACCTGCTTCGGTTGAAGATTGATCGTCGAGCTGCCGCCATAATACATCCAGATGTTATCCGAGCTGGATTGGGCATGAATGAGGGGAACCTTAACCCAGATCAGGCTTTCCCCTTGAGGATCCCACTTTTCAACCTCGTACGGCAGCTCGGACGACTGATCTGCCGAGTAAAATCGCAGATCGTTCGACGCAGTCACCGAATAATCGATCTGGCTTGCATCAAGTTTGACCAATACAGGATAATTTTGCAAATCTTCTGTACCTTCCGAATTATTAAAGCTTAGCTGAGTACGGTAATTTCTGTCCACATCCGCCCATGTTGAGGGAGCGGGTGCTGCATTCGCTTGCAGGCTTAATGCTGGCAGCACCATTTGGCTTAGGAACATGAGCACGACTAGTAGTGCTATTATTTGCTTGAAACGCTGAATTCGCAGCAAGGAGGATCCTCCATTCTATGTCAGAGAGCTTTATTTTTTTGGCATTTTATTTATTAGGTTAAATAACGCTTGTGCCGCTTCGGCACGGGATACGCTCCCGCTTGGAATAAACCATTGATCCGCGCGTCCTTGCAGAAGGCCTAGCTTTGCGGTCAATGCAATGGATGGACGAGCCCACGCTGCCATTTGATTGGCATCTTGGAACGATTCGACGCCGCTTTGTTCTGATTTTCCGCCCGCTTGTTCAACTACTCTAGCGAGAAGAACAGCCATTTCCTCTCTGCTGATAACCGATTCAGGGCGAAAGGTTGTATCGTCTTCGCCGCTGACCAAGCCGGATACTGCAGCCCCTGCAACGTAAGGCGCATACCAGGCGCTTTCCGGAACATCCTGGAAGCGGCTCTGTTTTTGCTGCGGAAGATGTATCGATTTCATCAGCAAAGCTACAAATTCAGCCCGCGTAATCGCCTTCTCGGGTTGGAAGAATGCGTCGCTTACGCCTTCTACGATATACTTAGCGCTCATGATCTGCACAGTGCGATTTGCCCAATGCTGTTCAGGCAGATCCTCAAACGCTTTCTTGTAATCTAGTACAGCATACTTGGCGTTCTCATGGAGTTCCGCACGAATGCCCTTATCTGTCAGTTCCCCACCGATATAGGTCATACTGCCATCATCAAAAATGCGGTAGACGCCTAACAGCTGTTTATCGCCAACTGCGGTAAATTCCACTTGAATCGGCTCTGCCCATCGAGGAATTGGTATTATTGCTCCGTCTGCCTTCTGTGAAGCGATTGTTACTTCAAAGAGTGACGACGCAAATTTTAATTTCGTGTTGGATGACGAACCGGATGTTTTTAGCCATGCCGTTTGATCCGTTTCGGAGCCGACAGACAATCCCAAAATCAGCTTCCTGTCTGAAGATCCAACGAATAAATCGCCAGGCAGACTCAGCTTGATATCGCCTCGATCTAAGCTAACCGTCTGTGTGCTCGATGTGCTTTCGGCAAGAGACGGGAATACAAAATTGTTGATGATGGCGTCCACTTTTAACGTACCATTCACAGCTAATTGCTGCTTTAAATCGTCAATTTTTAGAGAGTGTCCCATACTTGAATCTTCGTTCGAATTAGTTCCGCTTGAACCGGAAGATGCGTACCCTCCATTACCGCCAATGCTTTGTTCCAGAACAGTAATAGACGTTTGTGCTACCAGGTTCTGATAAGTTGCTGTCACCACAGTTGTACCAGGACGAAGCCCGGTGACTATACCCTGAGCGTCGACCCGGACAATATCCGGATTCACAACCAGCCACTGCGCAATGCTTGTAACCGACACAGAAGTCTCGGAGGCTCCATTCATATATACGGCGATAGCCGATACTGCTGCACTTTGTCCGGTGTGCAAGCTTGATGGGACGCTCAGCTGCAGCTCCTGTGGACGCTGCTCAGGAGGCGTTGGATCCGTTGGTACGCTTACAGCGTAAACTGCCATCGAATAGCTTGCGTTAAATCCTTGATATTGAGCGACTACACGCGCGATCCCCGGTTGAACCGCATATACGGCTCCAGAGACGGAATCAATCACAACCACATTAGGGTTTTCACTCCAATAGGTGACACCTGACTCTAGCCGTTTGATCGAGTTGTCCGAATATACCGCCGTGAGTACCGTGTTTTCCAATTGACCTACTGTTAAGGAATTCGGTCCGGTAAATTGAAGTGCCGTGATCTGCGGGTCTCCGTTTTGCTCGCCAAATGGACTGACAGTAAGGATAAAGTCGCCTCTTAATCCATCAGCAACAGCACTAAGCACGGCAGTTCCCGGTGCAATTGCGTGGACGATCCCGTTATTGTCGATGAAGGCAATATCAGGATGATCCGAGCTATAAGTCACACCTGTTGTCAGTAGACGCGTGCTTCCATCCTCATAGACGATCGTCGTAACTACATTGGCCGTTTCTCCGGCAGCCATGACGGACGTTCCATTTAATAAAAGAAATTGCGGTTCAGGCAGCTCTCTTTCATGCACGGTTATGATAACGCTGGAGCTAAATGAACCGTAGTTGGCAGTTAACGTCGCTGTTCCCGCACGAAGCGGTGTAATCGTCCCTGTTCCTGAAATCACTGCAACATTCGGATTCAAGCTTTGAAACACAAGTCCGCTGTCAATAACGGTTTCCACCGAGTTGGTATCCCTCTTTTTCACCACAGCAGGTGCACTTTGACCTACCCACCAATCTGCAGGAATATCCCAGCCGATCGAAGAAACTGGCAGTGTAACCGCAGGTGCGTACTTGGCATGAAGTTGCTGCACGGCACTTGCATCAAGCACTTTACTGTATAATTCCACGAATCCGATTTTGCCTTGAAAATAACTCTGGGCATCTGTCGGTTCGGCATCTGCACCAATGGCTAGATCGACCTTAGCGGCACCGCCGATCACGCCATTTTTGGACTGACTTGCTTCCAAGTTTCCGTTTAAATAAAGTTTAGCTGTCTGCCCGTCAAACGTAGCCTCCACATCATATATTTGACCCGTTGTCAGTTTCGTACTGCTTGGAACAATTACGAATGAATCATTCCCTGTAATATCATGAATGAAGAACCATGCTTCCAACTTCTGCGTTATCGGATTGAATTCTAATGCGTAATCCGAATGCTGCGCTTTCCCGATAATATCTTGAGTATGGTACAGATCGTCCAGCGAGAAGGACGCCGCCATTGTCATAAAACTTGGACTGAGTCCTGGATTGGAGGGGATCCGAACATAGGACGAATTCCCATCTAGCGCAAGCACGTTTTTGTTAAAATCAGGATTGAAATAAACAGCCGCATTGCCTACTGGCGTGCCGTTATTGTGTGCTTTACTGCCGTCTTCACCCGCCGAATGTTCGAAAGTCAGCTGGAGCAAATCAGGCGCCATGCCCGGAGGCGCGACAACCGTCCCAGGCATCGTATAGGTTAATGAAGGTCCGTTCGTCGTCCAGTTATCAAATGCATCTCCGGCTTCGACTTTATATGTAGCCGTTTCTCCCGGAATCAATAAATCAAATGAATAATTGTTTGTGCTGCCATTTACCGTATTCACCAAAGTATCGTTCTTATAAATTCTGTATTGCGTTACCGCTTTATCATCTGTTGCCGCAGGCCAGTTCACGTTAAAACTTGTCAAGCCTATTAGTGCTCCCGTTAACTCACTGCCGGCAGACCATGTGGGGCCCTGTTGATCGGCCAGAATGCCTGTACTTTCGTAATAACAAGCCAATTCAGATTGCGATAAACCTCGGCTGAACATCTTGGCGTAGCCTATAGAGCCTTTGAACGTTAATTGGGCGGTGGTTGCACTTTGCGGATCTCCGCCTATAGCCAGCCCGACTGAAGTAGGGGATGTTACCGCTCCAGTCCGATTTTCCGAAGCAGCCACCTGTCCAATCCCATTCAGCCCAGCTCCATTCATATAAAGTACATGCCGAGCGCCGTCATAGGTAATTGCGGCATCGTAATACTTATTCGCACTTAATACAGGGCTATACAACTTCCTTGTTGCACCGCCAATATAATCCCATGTCTCCATCTTGTTTGGATTTACTTCTAATCCGTAGCCTGTACTTTGCGTTTTCTCGAAAATCCCTTGTTCACCGCTTAAGATATCCGCCGAAAATTGGACCAACATGGTAAAGCCGTTCGGGAAGTTGTTGAGTTCCGCTGCGTTCGGTATCATAACAAACTGTCCGCCAGTCAGTTTCAGCACGTTTTTTTGCAGCTTTGGCTCATACACGAGCTGTGGGTTGCCGTATGCAGTACCGTCCACATGTCGAGGCGACTTATCTTTAATCACGCTTTCGGTAAAATCAAAATCTACTAAATCCGGCACCGGAACTGGGCCTGTACAAGCAGAGACGGCAATTGCCTGCTTGGGGATCATAAAGGTTGCAAAAGCTCCAAAAAGGATGCAACATAGCAGCAAAAATGACAGATTCCAACGTAACCTCATCACTCACAATTCTCCTCTTCCATCTGATTTACTTTTTTGGCCCCTGTTTGGACGCGTATCGTCTTATTGCGTCTTCGCTAACAGTCCAGGAATTCTTTTGCTATCGGCTTAATGCAGCTTGGCTGTTATGATTCCTGTGGAATCGCGCACGATGTGCTGCCAACCCCTCCCTGTGTTGTTGTGGTTTTACCAGGACCACAAGCAAACAAGTACAGTCACCAAGAGCGTTGCGCTTACAGTCACATTCAAGATAGATTTCAACTTCAACTTCACTTTTTGCTTCTCCCCTTAGGTTTCGTAGTGTTTATTGATACCTTTAAGATATAAGTAATTTGTTAGCGCAGTGTTAACTCTATGTGAATTTATGTTTAATATTATTTGTTATTGTTGTTTTATGTTTAATTTTATTAAAATACATTGATATAGTTTCTTGATTAGGGTAATATCTACTTTAAAATCACAGAAAACAACAACAGACTTAAAGATCTTTCCACAATTTTCAAGTCAATTTCTCGCTTTATCGCGAAATTAATCTGCATTATTGGTATATTCTGTGTTTTTCAGTGATTTATTTTGAGATAATCATGTTTATTGCTGCGAATCAACAACATCTAGGAGGACTTTAGATCTATGCATAAGAAGAAAGCCCTTATTTTTGACTTGGACAACACCTTACTATGGGATGAAAAGAGCATCAATGAATCGTTTCAAGCAACATGCAATCAAGCGGCAAACCAATTCGCAATTGAAGCTCAAGTGCTTGAAAACGCCGTCCGCACTTCCGCAGGCTTGCTTTTTAAATCTTTAGACTTATATGAGTGGTTGCACATGATTGATGTGACCGACCTTGAAGCATTATGGGGGCAATTTCATCAAGGGGTGCATCCGAACTTCCGCAGAATTCAGGAATTAGCGCCTACATACAGAAGAGAATCGTGGAATCTTGGGCTGCAAATGCTTGGCATTGATTGTCCAGACATAGGCGCCCAACTCGCGGAACAATTCATGAAGGAAAGAAGAAACCGACCTTTTGTATACGACGATACCTTCAAAGTACTAGATGAACTGCACAAACGATACGAACTGTTGCTATTGACAAATGGTGCACCAGACATCCAACAGGAAAAAATTGATAGTATTCCCGGTCTAGCGGATTATTTTAATCATATAGTTATCTCCGGCACCTTTGGCACCGGCAAACCGGATCCTGCTATTTTTCATCATGCACTTGATCTGCTTCGCCTCTCTCCGAATGAAGCTGTGATGATCGGTGATACACTGGCAACAGATATTAAAGGTGCCCAAACGGCCGGGATCACCAACATTTGGATTAACCATCATCTTGTACACTCACCGCTCAACATTAGACCTACTTACGAGATTCGTAGCCTATCCGAAATTCCACAGCTCTTGCATGCAATCCAAGGATCCATGCAGCAAATTAGTTAAAGCCCCCATAACAGCTGCAAAAAGAACGCTTGACTCCCGCTCGCCCGGGGATTCAATAACTTAAACTGCGGGATGCTTTTTAGCGTTCCCGCAGTTTTTCTAATTATTGATTTAAAGTCGAATTATAGTCACCCCTCGGGAGCGAGTTAAGAGTAAAATGAGACAGGAAAGCATCATGAGCAGAAAAGAGGTATCTGTGTGGCAAAACTCGTAAACCGCTGGGCGATCATGCAGGTGATCAACCTAGGGACGTTCATGACGACATTGGACGTCGGGATCGTAAATCTGGCACTTCCCGTCATCGCGGAGGAGAATGGTGTAACGCTCTCCGCCGTGCAATGGGCCGTAACCGCTTATTTACTCACGATGATCGGTCTGCTTCCCATCCTGGGGAGTTTATCGGATCGCTTGAATCGCGGCAAAGTCTACAGCATCGGCTTCCTCTTCTTTGCGCTCGGTTCGCTTGTAGCGACCGTACCCGGAGGCTTCGCTCTCCTGCTGATCGCCCGTTGCATTCAGGGCATCGGTGCCGCCATGATTATGGCGAACAGCCAAGCGATGGTCCGTGCCATTTTTCCTGATCATGAACGTGGAAAAGCGCTCGGAGTCAACACGATCGTAATGTCCGTTGGCACCCTATCAGGGCCTGCTATCGGGGGCTTCCTCATGCATCTCTCCGGTTGGCCGCTGCTATTCTGGATTAATGTCCCCATCGGCTTAGTTGCAGCCATTCTAGGCTGGCTTTGGTTTCCTCAGACAAAACGCAACCGCCGATCGATCGACTACGTCGGGGCCGTTGTTCTCGCCGTCTGCGTCCTCTGTTTGTTCATTGGAGCCGTATTCTTGGAGGAGGATGGTTTTTCCGGCACCGTGGCCGTTTTGGGGGGAGCCGGACTTTTGACTGCCATTTTCCTTGCCTGGTATGAAAGAGGACAGACAAACGGAATTATCGACCCCATTTTTTTCCGAAATCGGTCGATTTTGATTGGGAACAGCTCATCTTTTCTTTATTACGCCGCATTGACTGCTACCCAAATTCCGCAAGCCTTTTACTTAAAAAACAGCCTCGGTCTTTCCATCACGTCGGTCGGACTGGTTCTGGCTGTCCAACCGGTATTTCTCGGTATTATGGGACCTTTGTCCGGCTGGAGCCGAGACCGGTTCGGAGCCTTCTGGCCGACGAGCGTAGGAGCGCTTCTCTGCATGGGCGCGATGCTTCCCGTTATGGTCGGCGGTCTCCCCTCGCTTGCCGACTTTCTTTGGTTCGGCGGGTTGTTCGGTGCGGGCGGCGGGTTGTTTTTAGCCTCCAATAATGCAGATATGATGAGCGCGGCTCCCGGGACGAAGGCAAGTCTCGTCGGCAGCATGCTTGCTCTTATTCGTTATTTGGGCATGGTGGCAGGCATCGCCTTCGCAGTGCTGCTCGTTGGAAGTCTAGGGGGCGCTGATTTGTCCGCCCAGGTGCCGCATTTGCGAGTGCTCTACGGCCTAGGGGCTCTGCTCTGTCTAGCGATGCTGGCATGCGGACTGCTCCGCCGATACAGGCTTGGACTACGAAGAAAAGTACAAGTTGAAGAGGCATAGCGATGAGTCGCTATGCCTCTTTTTTAAACTAGACTTCTATTCACTTTCCCCCAATCTACATGGGCCTGAATCTATTTTTTAAAATATTCCGCTCTTTTCATAAAAACCTGTTCGACGAATTCAACAATTTTTCCATCCTGCTCGGATTTTTGTTTCACTTCGTTCCACTCCTTGTCCTGCGAGAAAGCTTCCCATTGTCTTGTCCGTTCTTCCATACTTTCGTATTGCATTGTGTAATAGAGCTTAGGATGCTCCTCCAAATCCTCCCAGAAATCACACACCTGCATGCCGAGTCTGGCAAAAACACCTAGCGTATGATCGGAAAAACGCTTTCGAATCGCATCGATTTTTCCTGGATGAATAGTATAGATTCTCAATTCGTAAATCATTGGCCATTCAACTCCAATCTCCTAATAATTTCCATGCAATCAAAACGGAGGCGAGTAGATAAAGTCTTTACTTACATCATCGAGCGATCTCAGAACATCCTCGCTAAGCTCAAGGTTAACCGCCTTCAGATTCTCATCGATTTGGGATTCACGTGTCGCTCCGGCGATAACGGTGCTTACCGCAGGTTGGTGCAGCAACCAAGCCAGCGAGAGGGCTGTGGCTGATGTACCGATCTCCGCTGCAATTTTGGCCACCTGTTCACCCAGCTCCACTCGGGCAGAGTTCACACGCCGCGCAAAGTTAGGGTTCATGTCCAACTGTGATCCGCTTGGTACAGAACCTCCCGAATATTTCCCTGTAAGAATTCCTCCTGCCAGTGGAAAATAAGGAATGATTCCGATCCCCTGATCAACGCAGAATGGAATCAGCTCCCTTTCCACACCACGATCGGCCAGTGAATAGCCGGGTTGAACCGATACATACTTGATCAGGCGTTGACTTTCACTTATGGCCAAGGATTTCATCATTTGCCACGCTGCATAATTCGAGGCCCCCACGTATCTCACTTTTCCGGATGTCACCAAATCATCCAAAGTACGGAGCGTCTCGTCAAGCGATGTCTTCGGATCAAAAACATGGATCTGGTACAGGTCAATGTAGTCCGTTCGCAAGCGGCGCAAACTGCTTTCGAGTTCCTTTAGAATATGCTGACGCGACGAACCTCTGCTGTTCGGACCTTCTCCTAGCTTTATACCCACTTTTGTCGCAAGGAGCACTTCATGACGCCGTCCTTCAAACGCTTCTCCGATTATCTCTTCCGATTTCGTGCCTGTATAAACATTGGCAGTGTCAATGAACGTGATCCCCTTGTCAACTGCGTGATGCAGGACTCGAATCGATGTGTTTTTGTCTGCGCGCCCACCGAATGCATTTGTACCCAAACCTAGCACCGAAACTTCCAATCCGCTTGTCCCCAAATTCCGATATCGCATAAAACAAATCCCTCCAGATATTAGTTTTTCAAACGATTATTGCATGGGAAATATTTAAGTGTTCATAGTTGCTCAATGACGGTCGAGTTCCTCAAATTCGATCGTCCTTCCCTGTACAACACCATTCCGATGATAAGTAACGATAGCACGACAAGAACGCTTGGTATGAAGAATATTTTCGGCGTTATCCCCTGAATGAACAGAGGTAAGAAATATCCGATTAAAGAAGCCGTCTGCGATATGAACACGTATAAGCTTGCACCAAAGCCTGTTCGGCTTAAAAACATCCGCTGCACATAGCCCATGGCAACTCCGTACAGAATTGAAACAAAGAACGAATACAACGGCTGGACGATAAAGAAGACAGGAAGCGAGGTACTGCTCGTATAAGTCAAATAAGTGGCGAGCGCGAAACAACCGCCGAGAAAAATAATCTTCTTACTACCGTACCGTGCCGCCAAATATCCGCCCATTGTCATGAAAAACAGCTCGAATACCGCCTGCGCGCTCCATATATAGGACATAATCTCCGGCTTACCGAACAGCTTTAATACGACAAGCTGTAAATATAAGCCTCGAATGGCATCGGCACAAGAGAGCATAAGCAGTGCTACCAGCATAACAAGAGAGAACGGTTCTCCTTTCACCACTTGTTTTGCTCCCGGTCCCCCCGTTGTTTCCTTATACAACAGCAAGAGAACCACCAAACACACATAGCCTGCCATATTCCCCCATAGTACGCCCTTAAACGTTGCAATGAGGAAGATGTTAGCTCCAAGCAGCAGCCCCGTAAAAAAGCCAATACTATAGGTAGCCCGAAGCCATATTTGGGCCATCTCCACAATGTCACCGGCACTTCGGGCAAAATGATTTCTAGCCATGCCAAACAGCTGCCCCATAATCAATCCGGACGGTGCAACGGTTATCGTCATTCCAATGAGCGCGCTCCGAAAATCAGAAGCATTCATGTAGATGAACAACCCGATTATGCAAAGTAAGGCCGCTAATACCGGTAGTTTCTTCTTGTTTTTCAAACTGTCGCTGATCCATCCAACTGTAATCGTAATGGCTATATTGCAAAACAGTGATACCGCGAAAACAACAACGATCTGTACTTTAGAAAGCCCAACGCTCTCGTTGAGATACACGGCGTTCATAGGTGCTAAAATACCTGTTCCTATACCGTATAAAAATAACATGGTAAGCAGCGTTCTCGCTCCGGGGATTGAAACAAACTTGCGAACGTCACGAATGATTTGCATGAATACCTCATAATTTATTCTTTATTATCAATTATAAATAGTCATTCCTGTTATGAGAAGGAGTGAATTATTTTAAACTAAGTTACCTAAAGTTAACTGTCTATTGAATGCCAAGTTATAATCAGTTGAAGGTAAGATGAAAGTGCAACGCGTACATCCCAGATCAACAGCAGTAGCAGCGTAAGAAGCCAGCTTGACTACACTGTACCTAAAATCATCTTCCGAGGCTTGCTATTCAGCCAGAGTACATCCATTAGAACACTCTTGGACGGTACGACAAAAACGTTCAGCCTTCGGCTGAACGCATGTACGACTAAAGCAATATTAGCTTTGGAAAATATTAGAATTATTTTATTACCTGATAGCCAAGAAATTTGGCAATCTTGTCAAGTAATAGTTGCTGTGTTCTCAATTGTTCAGATATGTCGTTATATCGTCTGCTCAGTAATTCTGTTGTTTGGATTAAGTTACCTAGTCCTGCTACTTCTTCAGATATGTTTTGCATTCTTCTGTTCAACGATTCTTCTCTTACATGCATTTCACCGCTAACGTCTTGCTCCACCATTTCCCCTACCTTTTGGGCAAGGATCTGGATTACGCTGCGCAGTTCGGTTACTTCTTCAGAAATGGCGTCATATCTTTTGTCGGCTACCTCTTGCGTGTGGAGATTCATATTCCGTAGTTCATTTACATGCTCAGAAACGCCTTCATATCGTTGATTCAGTAACTCCGTTACGGTAGTAAGCATTTCACCTTTGAGATCTTGCTCTGAAACTTCAGTTACCTTTTGGGCTAGCATCTGGATTACGCTGCGCAGTTCGGTTACTTCTTCAGAAATGGCGTCATATCTTTTGTCGGTTACCTTTTGCGTGTGGAGATTCATATTGCGTAGTTCATTTACATCCTCAGAAACGCCTTCATATCGTTGATTCAGTAACTCTGTTACGGCAGTAAGCATTTCACCTTTGAGATCTTGCTCTGAAACTTTAGTTACCTTTTGCTGAATGATCTGGATCACATTCCGCAGCCCTGTCACTTCTACAGAAACACCCTCAAATTGTCTGTTAAGTAATTCTATGGTGGAAGCAACTTCACTGCTAATGTCTTGTTCGAACAGTTCTGTTACTCTTTCGGTAAGAACATGGACTATGTTACGCAGTTCCGTGACTTCATTCGTTAACTGAATAAACTGAGAGTTTGAGTTATCCTTAATAGGTGATAAAAACCTGCCGCCTGCAGTAGATGATACACCAACCTTTTGATTCAGGTCGTCTATATGGTCTTTTACATTCCCTGAAGCTTTATGCGCTTCTATCTTTTGCGTGAGAAGATGTACCATGTTACGCAGTTCCATTGTTTCATGGCTTAATAACAAGTTGGACTTGATTTCAATTGGAGGAAAAGTTGATTTGTTTACGCCATGAGGCAAATTGGAGTCAGGCATAATAGTAGGTGTAGGAAGCAACGGTTTTTCTTCCTTATGAAGTGAGATATATACCTTTTGACGCATATCCTGTAAATGTTCTCTAATCAGCTTGAGTGGTTTATTGTCATCTTTCATCTTGGAAATGATCTGAAAAATCTCGATGGCTTCTTCAGTGTACCTTATTGATCTACCAACAACTATGGTCGGAAGAAATTCGCGAAAATGATTTGACCATTCCATCACTGCTGCTCGCGTTTTTCCAATTTTACTGGCGATCTCGTTGACCTTATATGTCCTTTTCATTATTATCTATCCTCATCCTTTCTTCCTATGCTTATTCAGCTTAGACGTTAGCTGTATCATAATATTCTGGTCATTAGACAAATGACAATGAACTAAGGAAATAGTTAGTAACCCGAATAAGCCCAAACCCTTTTCAAACCCTAAGGGATGTTTGACCATACCACGCTAAAGCCATTGAATATATTGTTATTATTTTGTCTTATTTAAGGCTTTTCTAAAAATGGTCGGGGGAGATCATATTGGCTATCCGCTACAGCATTATCATTCCAACCTATAATCGAGCCCAGCAACTGCTGCTCACGCTCGTTTCATTTGAAACACAAACTTATCCAAAGCATCTATTCGAAGTGATTGTAGCTGATGACGGTTCTACAGATGGAACGAAGGAAATGGTCGAAGGCTTCCAAGCATCCTATCCAATAAAATATGTAACCCATCAGGAACAACTCGGTCGATCTGCCGTTAGAAACTTAGGGCTGCGCCATGCGAGTGGGTTATACATTATCTTCTGTGATGCTGACTTTTTGGTGTTACCTGAATTCATTAGAACTGTTAGCCGTTATCACCGCAAATATCCCATGGCCGTGATTTCAGGCATCCCTTACTCGTGGGATGATGCATATACCCATTATTACCCTGACTTTTCCCCTGAAGAAAAAGAACATTTTCGTTACAGACTTACACAAACAAACTTATGGAATATGGACTTTGAATCAGCGAATGAAATTATTCCGCTAATAACGCCAGAAGATATCCTTCATCAAACGGGTGCATTATCCAAAGTTGTTATCCCCTCAAGAGTACCCCCAAATATCAAAAAGCAATTTGCAAAAACGGATGTAGCTCCTTGGACGTTACTAGTTACTCGTTGTGTATCGATGAGACGCAGCCATTTGACCCGTATTGGGGGATTCAATGAGCGATTTGTACTATATGGACTCGAAGACTGGGACCTTGGATATAGGCTGCATCGGTTAAAGATCCCTTTCTACTCCATCAAAGAGGTTGTTGGGTATCACCAGGAACATCCAACCCACTTCAGAGGTAATGTTATAAATACTGAAAATCTAAAAATCATGTTTGAAACCTACGGATTCAATGACTCCTCGCTAAATTTATTCGCCCTAGTACCTCCATCAGAAGATTTCGAGACTTACAAAAATACGCTGCGGGTATTGCGCAGGGGAATCCGATCTAAGTTAACACGTTCGTCTGCGCTGTTATTACGGAGAACACTACAACTTACAGCCAAACACTTCTATCAACAAAATAATACCCAAGCATACAAAAGGTCATTACAATGGATAAAAAAGAAAGCAAAAAACAGGAAAAGTCGTGTAGCTCGCGTTTTACGAAAAATGCTGCTGAAGTCTGAAAAGCAGGTAGAGTAACATGGATTGTCCATTTTCCACCAAAAAAATTGCCAACAGTATGCTAATATTGCAATACAGTTGGCAATTTTTACTAATTATACGAACTCAGTTGTCACTACAATCATTTGATCATATTGCCCGTTTTTCTGAAATAATGATTATCGGTGGAGCGAATGATACTCTCCGACAAATCTTCAAGATATACGATTCCATTACTTGGTTATTGCAAGCCGTAAATAATAAAAACAACTCACCCCAGAATTAACAGGTGCGAGTTGTTTGTAGTAGTATCTTCTATTGGCATTATAAATTGCTTATTACATACACCGACTTGATATAAAGTTGAATCGACCCAATGAAAACCAGATGTGAAGATTGTTTCATATGGAGAAAGAGATTTTACATGTAACATCTTACACTGAGCGCAAAAATAACTATTCATATTAGATCCCCCTTCAAGCGTTCATATCGAACCTCCATCTAAATCGACCGCAATATCAAATACAAAACAGGAGCAACGAGTATTAGCATTCCTGAATTAAAAAGCCAGCTTGAATTTGCCAAATCGGTATCCAGCTTATAGAGCTGCGGCGGTACCAAAGAGGTGAAAGCCGGCGGCATGGCCGACAAAATCAGCATGACTTTAAGCACTAGGTTCTCATGAATTTGCCCGAGCCCAAGCACAAACCCTAACGCAGTAATAATCAACGGTACCGCCACAAATTTCACAAGTGAAATCGAGTAACATTCTTTTATGTAGCTCCGAAGAGCCGCGAAATTCATATTAAAACCGATGGGGATAACGATTAAAAATGTCGAGAGCGGTACCATATAAGAAATGATAGTCCCGTAAACAGCCGGCCTCTCCACCCCGAGCATATTAAACAAACAGCCCAGTACAATTGCCAATAAAGATCCTATAATAAATGGATTGTTTATCAAATGCCGCAGCTTCGATTTGTCCCTATCTATAACCTCACTATCGCCAAAAGATTTGGCGATTGGAAAGCCAACGGAATAATAAAGAAATTCCTCCAGCAGGCGAAACATGGCAATGTAGGGCAGACTTTCTTCACCTATGAACACAAAACAGAAAAAAGTACCGAAGTTGCCCATATTTGAAAATGAACCAGAAACAAACATAGAACCTGTCTTAGCCCGGTCCAGTTTCAGAAATTTTGATACCCCGACCGATAAAAGACCACCGATTACTAAAGTAAGGACACCAAGAAAAGGAAGCACAATAAGCTTTAAGCTATCTAGCTTTACCGTCCAAAAGGCTCCCGTAATAATAAAAGGGCTCACAAAAAATAGAACCCACTGAATCGTCTTTTTTAAGAATGTATCGAGCGGTGCGTCTTTGAAAATTTTTTTATTCTCCCAGAGTCCTCTCAACGTTTTGCCAAGAATTAGGCCAACAACGATGATTCCTAGCGGGATCAAAAGCTTCTCCATGCGTCAGACTCCTTTTATTCTCGAACGAAAAGAGGAGGAGCTTTAAAATAACGAGCCCTCCTTTCTTCATGTCAAATATATTGTTTTAAATAATTCAAATCATTCGCAATGCTCCGGAACTTGTCTGCCCGCTCCCCATCGCTTTCAACGAAGGCATATTTCACATAGCCCAACTGTTTGATTTTTCGATACACCTGCTCAAAATCGAAACTTCCTGTTCCAAGATCTACAAACAGATCAGGCCGTCTATACTTCATATGCAGGTCTTGATAGGTCAGCCCCTTATCAGCTTCGGTTAATTCATCAAAAATATTGATAGGATAGGAAATGTCCTTCTTCAAGTCTCTCTGATGAACCATGTCGCAACGCTCCCCTAGCCACTCTAGTACAGCGACAGGCTCGTTTCCTCCCCTTGTAACCCAAACCAGATCTAACTCGACCTTAAGGTTGGAGGGGTCCGTATTCTCTACCAGTAGATGGAACAACGTTGTGTCATCTTCCTTTTTAAATTCAAGCGCATGATTGTGTATATATAATTGGATACCGTTTTCCCGGCAATTGATTCCGATCTTGTTCAACTGCTCCGCTGTTGTTAAGGTATCATGAATAGTGTCTATACGAAGAATCGGAATAACAATCCGGTTAACGCCAAGCTCATAATTGTACTTTATGATAGAATCCCAATCCACCTCATTCAGATTTACCCCCGGCATGATCCCTTCATGAGCGGCAATTGGGTTTAAGCCCAGCTCAGCAAGTTTCTTCTTCAAAGCAGGCAAAGGGATTGTATCGCCAAATCTGGCGCCGTGCTTATTGGTAGCTATCAACTCGACGTTTCTGTAACCGCACTCCGCTACCCGTTCCAGGGTTTTAAAATAATCCTCATTTAAGGCCTGATTCACAGAAAATAAATTGATGCCAATTTCCATTCCGTATCGAACTCCTATCCTTATAAAGTTTATTTCACAGCTCCACCAGTCAACCCGGATACGATTTTTTCCTGTGCCAAGAAATATACGAGCAGGATCGGCAGGCTTGCCATCGTCAAAGCCGCCATTAAGGCTGGAACATTAACGGTAAGCTCGCCGTAAAACTTTTGCATTCCAAGAGGGAGCGTCATGTGCTCAGGACTATTAAGTAATACCAGGGCAAAACCAAACTCCGTCCAGATATGAATAAAATTGTAAATGACGATCGTCGCAATAGCGGGAGTCAGCATGGGAAGAATGATGCTCCAGAAAATACGGCCATGCGAACAGCCGTCAATTTCTGCCGCTTCCTCCACCTCACGGGGCAGCTCGGACATAAACTGCGTTAAGATGAATATCGAAATCGGCAGCCCAAAACCGACATACGGCCCAACGAGTGCCAATAACGAATCATAGATGCCCATATCTTTCGTCAATTTAAAGATCGGAATTAGTGTGGAGTGAATTGGCAGCATCATCCCGGCCACAAAAAGCATGAAAAGCGGCTTGCTTAATCCGAAACGCATACGGCTTATTGGATAGCTCGCCCAGGCGGCTAACAATACAATCAGTAACACAGACAAAACCGAAATATAAACGCTGTTCATAAAATAACCGGTGAGGCCCATTCGAAACGCAAGCAAGTAGTTGTCAAATCGGATGGTTGTGAATAAGGAAAACGGATCCGTGAAGAACATCTCCTGCGTTTTAAAGGACGTCATGACCATATATAAGAAGGGGTAACCGGTGAAACCTAGCAGTATGACGGCAAATGCATATAACGGCACGGATTTGAGAGCGCGAATCGCCATTAGTAGGCCCCCTTCTTTTTCCGGTTGTATTCGACATATTGAATGATACCGCCTGCCAAAAAGGCAATCAGGAACATCATGAACGCAATTGCACTGGCATACCCCATATTAAAATTGATAAAAGCTTGTTTATACATGTAAATCCCTAATAATTCCGTAGCATTATTGGGTCCGCCGCCCGTCATGATATAGAAAATATCAAATGCTTTTAAAGAGCCTACCACGGCCAAAATCGAAGAACTCACAATCGTAGGTACAAGCATTGGGAAAGTGATATGGGTAAAACGCGCCCATGCTCCCGCTCCGTCTATAGAAGCAGCCTCGTATAAATCCTCTGAAATGCCAACCATCGCCGCCTTGAACAAAATCATGTAAAAGGGTGCAAACTGCCAAACGATAACCATCAGAATGGAGGCCATCGCCGTTTTGCCTTCACTCAGCCAAGCGACATTCTCCATGCCGAAGAGCCCAATCAGCTTGTTGAGGGAACCGTTTAACGGATCAAAAATAAATATCCAGAGCATACCGATCGCCACGGTAGACATGAGAAAGGGCATAAAGTAAACCGTTTGAAAAAAACGCAGTCCTCGAATGGAAGAGAAAAGCAATAGCGCCATAAGCAGCCCCAAGGGGATTTGAATAAATACAGAGGAGAATACAACCTTAAGGTTATTCGCAAGAGAGGTCCAAAACTCCGCTTCAGCGAAGAGTCGGGTATAATTATCAAAACCGACATAGGTTTTAGCGGGGCCGCCCTTCCAATCAAAGAGGCTGTAGTAGAAGGTCCCGTAGATTGGATATAAAATGTAGACAAGATATACGAGAAGCGCTGGCGCAATGAACCACACGACAGTCATCCTCTTGGACCAGACCTTTTTCTTTGTCATTGCCAGTCGGGACTTGTTGTCCACAGAAGCCGCAATCGTAGTATCCATAATCCTCACATCCTTCTTTTTAGAAATAAGGGGGGGGGATTACGCATCCCCCCTTATTGTACCGATGAAATTACTTGAGCATTTGTTTGGCCTTCTCTTCCATTTTCTTGGCCGCCTCTTCAGGCGTGATCGACAATCCGAACACCCCTTGCGTTGTATCCTTATGCAGCTCGCCAAGATCCGGCGGCAGCGTCTGGTCATAAGGCCAGAAAATCGACTTCGCTTGCTTGACCTGTTCGGCTATTCGCTTGGCGTAATCATCCTTATAATTCACACCGTTCACCGCAACGACGCTACCCGTACGATCCGAATAAGCCTGCGCTGTTTCCACGGTGGATAATTCCTTCACCAATTCGATCGCCAGCTCCGGGTTTTTCGACTTCTTGGAAACTGACCACACCGGTGCTGTAGCGCCCTGTAAACTGGAAGTATCTCCTTTACCGCCTGGTAACGACGGGAATGGGAAGAAGTCCAGCTTTTTCTCGAAATCCGGCTTCTCCTGCCGTACATTGTTAACAATCGAATTGGACATCAGCATGATCGCCGCTTGACCTGTATAGAGAAGCTGGCGTCCTGCGCCGGCGTCGTAAGGAACGCCGTTAAACCCTTTGTTGAAAGCATCCCGCTTGACAAGGTCCTGGATATATTGGCCTGCCTTCACATACCCCTGGTCGTCAAACCCTCTGCCTTTACGCCCTAATGCGCTATTGAACAAATCAGAACCTTCCAGGCGATCGGCAAAATACATCAGATAATAAGCTCCCGGCCATTTGGACTGATTCGTTAAGGCGAGGGGGATCACTTTATTCTGCTTTAGCGTATCGATGACCTTCGTGAACTCATCCCAAGTAGCTGGAGGCTTGAGTCCGTTCTTCTCAAAAATCTCCTTGTTGTACCAAAATTCGGCTATACTCAAACCAAGAGGCAAGCCGTACGTCTTTCCGCCAAAGGTCGCGTTATCGAGCGCAACCTTGCTGAAATTGTTCGCGTCAAACTTCCCAGTAATATCCAGAACATTACCTTGATCAACAAATTCCTTCAGCCAACCTCCGCCCCAGGAATGGAAGACGTCGGGTGGAGTACCTCCGGACATGGCTACGGCAAACTTTTGCTTATAGGTGTCGTTAGGCGTTTGCAGCGATTTGACTTCCACATCAGGATGTTTCTTTTTAAATCGTTCGACCGCTTCCAAGTATACTTTTTCTTTATCGCCGGGATCGATGTACCAAAACTCCAACGTTTTCTTCTCGCCGGATTGCCCTGTGCTTGCCGTTTTCGTTTCGGCCGGTGTGTCTTGTTTCACAGTGGTAGATGGTGAGCTCCCGCACGCTGCCAAAAACATCATAGATAATACCGTAATCGATGCTGCTACCTTCTTCATAGCCAACCTCCCCAGTAGTTTGAACTTGAAAGCCATGTATCTTGTAGTCTTGTTCGTTGTTTCTGTTTTAATTGTAAGGATAATTCTAGTATCTCTAAAGGGGAGAATATTCGTATCAAGGTTAGAAAATTTTCGGTTAGACTTGTTCCCGGTACTCCGAAGGGGTTTGACCGAAATGCTTACGGAACAGCTGGCTGAAATATTTGACATCTTCGTATCCTAGCGACCGCGAAATATCGCTTACTTTGACTGACGGATCCTTCAGCATTTCCCTGGCGAGTTCCAGCTTCTGCTTCACCAGAAAATCGATAAAGTTGCTGCCGGTCTCCTTTTTAAAAACCTCGCTAAGATGGCCCGGATGAAGATGCACGTGGCGTGCGGCCTGGACCAAGGTCAGCTTCTGGCTGCCTATATTGGCTCTCACGAAAGAGATGACGCGCTCTACGTAACCAGTCGGTCCCTTGGACAGGCTCTGCCGGTATACATTCATCAAGGCATGCAGGTAATGCTGCAGCGAATCGCGAAGCGTGGTCTCGCCGTTCGCTTCTCCCCAAGAGGTGAAATCGGAGATCTGCGCTTGGCCTGTTTCGGATTCGCTTGCCACCCTCTCCAGCCAGCGAAAACCGGATATCGCAAGCGATTGAATATACGAAGATAACGAATCGTAAGTCGCATCGGGATGCACCAAATATTCGGAAATGCGGGAGCCAATCCATTGGTTAAGCCGCAGTTCATCACCTGACAGCAGCTGCTGCGAGAGCTCGGATTCTTCTTCGCGGGAGCAGAGCGTTCTCCAGCCCTTACGTGTCTTGATTAACTCATAACTCCAAATCCGTTCCTGCACGTACATCGTCCAAAATTTCGACGCCTGTACCGCGTTCCTATAAGAAATATGCAGCTCATTCCCGCTGTTTACCGGAGTGCCTACTGCGCAATAAAGTGTACACTTCAGCAATTGTTCGATTTTGGCCAATAATGTCCGGTATCGCCCTTCCACACGCCAACCTTCCTCGACCCTTAATACAACTGCCAGTGTGGAGGTCATATGCATCGTTTCGCAAGGAATCATCTCGCGCAGCATGTTATCGACCGCAAATTGCAGCAACGGTCTGTTACTTTCTTTATCCCCCCACCCTGCCGCCTTGATCAAAAGCACCTGAAGCTGCATCTCTTCTGGCTTTAAGAGCGGAAAGTAGTCGTTAAGCAGATGATTTCCCTCGTTTATGCCTTCCGTCAGCAGTTTTTCAAGCCACCGTTTTCGTATTTCTTTATCTTTCAGATTCGCTTGATTCTGTGTTTCCCACTTATTGCGGATGCGCTGCACAGCACGGTGCACGGCTTGAATAATATCTGCCGGCCGGCTTGTTTTCAGCAAATAGTCACTCACCTCGTTGCGAATTGCTTGTTGCATATATTCAAAGTCATCATAGCCTGTCAGCATAATGATCTCTACGCCAGGCAATAGCTCCTTCGCTTCTTTAGCCATTGTTAATCCGTCTTTTCCGAACATGCGGATATCTGACAGGATCAGATCCGGCCTTTCCGCCGGCATCCGCTCCAAAGCCTCCTCAGCGGACTCGGCAGGCGGCAGGAAGGTAAACCCGAGCTGCTTCCAGTCGATAACCTTGGAAAGGCCCTCCCGAATAATAGCTTCATCATCGACGATCATAATTTTCATGTCTATTCTCCTTTACCGGAATGATGAACGATATCCTAGTTCCCTGATCTTCCTGGCTTTCAATGGCCAATTCAGCAGATGGCCCGTAATGGAGCAGAAGCCTCTCATTCACGTTTCGCAGCCCGTAGCTTCCGAAGGGGACACTTGGCTGTTGATCCATCGATTGCTGTATATCAGCGATCAGCTTGTCAAGCACAGGCTGCGGCATACCGACGCCGTCATCCAATACTGAAAAGCGAATACCCCTGTCTTCCTTAACTGCGCTGACATAAATGGTACCCCTCCGCTTAACCTTTTGCATGCCGTGAATCATCGCATTTTCCACCAAAGGCTGCAGAAGAAGCTTTAGCATAGGCAGGTCTTCAATCCGATGGTCAATGTCGAACTCCAGATCGAATGTATTAGGAAAACGGATGGATTGAATGACCGCATAATTTTTGACATGCAAGATTTCTTGTCCTACTGAGCAATAGTCGTTTCCTTTATTTAAGCTAAATCGGAGAAAATCGCTAAGCGCACCGACCATCTCGGCAATCCGGTGTTCATTGCTTATCAACGCGATCCAATGAACGGATGAAAGTGTATTGTATAAAAAGTGCGGGTTGATTTGTGACTGCAGTGCACGGATGTCCGCTTCTTTTTTTCGGCTTTCCATTTTGATTAGCCGCTCCTTCAGCTTCTTAATATGCTCCCCCAGCTGATTGTAGCTGCCGACAAGCTGACCCACCTCGTCCGGAGATTCGAACTGATAGAGCGGTATGGGCTCGTTCGGATCGATTCGTACAAGAAGCCGCCGCAGCACCTTTAACGGCTTTGTAACGTGGCGTATGAAAAACAAATTCAAACCAAACGTCAACAATGCCGCCAAGCTTACTGCGCTCCCCGTCAACAGCCAGATGTAGCGGTACTCCTCCGTATAGAGCTCGTACGGTACGAGTCCGACCAGCGTCCAATTGAGATCCGGTATGTGCTGATAGAGAACCGTCTGTTTGTTGTCTTCCCCGCCATAGGTAAACGTATCCTGTTTCTTCTTCCATTCTGCCTGTTCGGAACCGGGGAATAGCGCATCCCATTGCCGGGAGAGCCAGTCCTTCTTGTTCCCCGAGATGACAACGCCTTGTGTGTCGAGCAGCAGCAGATCCCCTCCTCCCACACCGAAATTCGGCTTATCGAAATAGCCGGACAGCTCTTGCACATTCACACTGATGCAGATAAAGCCTAGAGGCTCGAAGTTATTTGTGCTCTTGACAGCCCGCAAGAAGGAGAACGTATATTCCGGTCCGTTCATCGAATGCGCCAAATATAGGGTAGTCCACTTTTTGCCGCTAATATTCCAGTCCTCTATCACCTTTGACAAATTGGAGGAGTATATATTTTGCGTGTGCAGCGGTGTCGTTTTGTTTTTGGAATAAATCGAAATATTGGATATATAGGCCTTCGATTGAATAAGATTCGTCGTCAAAGTCAGAATGCGCTCGCGTTCGGGAGAATCGTAATCGAAATCGCTCATGTACTGCTGGACGTCCTTATCTCCTGTGAGAAAGATCGACATCTCCTCGATATCCTTCGTGATAAACCGGACGTTCGTTTGAATACGGCTAATGGCATCCATCCCGGTTTGCTTCGTTTTCTCTTCGCTAATCCGAGCCGAAGTAAAGAAAGAAAATGCCCCGAGAAGTATCAGCGGAATAGTCGTAGCCAAAAGCATCATGACGGTAAGTTTTACTTGCAGGGATTTTCTTATATATTGTCGCATGGGATCTCCGTGCCGTCCTTTTCATCGGAATTTGCCAAGCACGTTGGCTTGCGTATCTTGCAGCTTCTGGGCTATCGCCGCCGGACTGCCTCCCTTTAACAGCTCCTGAATTCCTTCATTGAGCGTTTCCACCGCTGCTGTAGTCAGCTGTGTTTCATAGGCGGGCAGGAGCTTCACACGTTTCATGAAATCGTGCAGCTCAATGAACAACGGGTGTGCAGCCGTACGGTCTACGTCTACCCGATAGCTTACCAGCATATTGCCGTTTAACATTTTCCTTTGCGCTTCAGGACTAGCCATCGTGTAAATTAGCTTTAAGGCCGCGTCCCTGCGTTCCCCTTCCAGCTTGGCGTTTAACGCAAAGCCTTTTCCCACCACACCGGAAGTTGCCATTTGCTCCCCTTTGCCGCCCGGGATTGCTGGAAGTACGGTAATGTGAGTCGATTCCAACACATCCTTTGGCGCTTCCGCAATTAGTCTGCCGACGGCCCAGCCCCCTTCAATAAACATCGCCGCCTGCTTGTGAAAATACATTTGTTCCATCTGGTTGCTGTCGATGAAGCCAAAATTGTCCTGAAACGCTCTGGCGCGAGCCAATTGTTGCATTTTTGCAAGCGCATCCATAAATGACGCATCGGTAAACCTGGCCCCGCTCTGCGACACGACATTCATAAACCAGTCGGTTCCCGTAATCCGATCGGCAAGCGTACTGAAAATACTTGAAGGAGCGACCCAGGTCGATTTGTTCCCCAGCGCAATCGGAGTGACTCCATGCTTATTAAATGTGCTGATCGCTTGAAGCAATTCTTCCCACGTTTGAGGGACCGGTACACGGTATTGATCAAATATAGCTTGATTGTAGAACACTAGAGACGTAGGAGATATGGTCATCGGTACGGAATATTTTTTATCCTCTACGGTGAAGGCATCAAACGAACGCGGTTCGAATCCATTCGCCCAGTCTGAATTCGCTTTCAATAAATCGTCGATTGGCTGAATGAGTCCTCCTCTGACGAACTCGCGTGTCATGGAATCGGGACCGATCAGGAAAACGTCAGGAAGCTCGTCTGCCGCAGCAATCGTTTTAATCCTTGACCGGTAGACATCCGGGATCACGCTTTGCAAGCGAAGCTCGATTTGCGGATTGTCCTTTTGAAACTGGGAAAGCAGCTCTCTCATAATGTCCGAGGCCGAATCCTGCGCTGCCCAATCGTGCCAGACGGTTAGCGTTATTTTTTTCGGCTCAGCGTCTGATTGTGCAGATTGAACGGTAGGGGCCACCGATGCGCAGCCTGCAATGAGATTACATATGAGGATCAAAACGAATAATTTCCAGCTTCCGGATGTAAAATTGTATCTCATGTACCCTACACTTCCCTTCGTTTCCCAGTATACAAAATATCTTATCATATTTTCATAGCAGACGGAGCGCCGAAACAGCTTATGTGCTTCGTCGCATCCAGTTAACTTGTAAATAAGAAAAACCGTTAGGGCACCCCCTGACGGTCCTTTTGAGTTTGACGTACATCAGTAATCTTGTATACATGCCCGCGAAGACCGAGCCTACGCTAACGCCCATTACGTCTGCTCGACCGGCTGAGCAAATAGCCGAATTTCGTTGGTTAGAGGGGAACTAATAAGAAAAGGCTGCCCACAAGGTTTATCTACCTAGCGGAACAGCCTCTTCTTTTTAGCTTCATTATTTTGTATTCAAATCAGCGATCGACTCGATATTCATGTATGCGGGAACAACTAATCCTAGCTTTGTACCATTCAAGTTCGGTCCCAAATCTTCATATTTACCGGCATATTTATCAAAGTAATCCTTATGCGTTGTTGGAAGCCAAGCTGCTACCATCGCATCCGCACTTCCATCGGAGATTCCCGCCCACATGGGACCAGCTTCGACTTGAAGCATTTCTACTTTATATCCAAGCTTTTCTTCTAAAACAGCTTTTACGACGTTTGTACTTGCAATCTCGGAATCCCAGGCCACATACGCTAGCTTCAACTTCTTACCCTTCTCTTGGGAGAGATCTTTTACCCAGCCACCAACCTTGCCGGCATTATCCTTTACCCAACTGGATGCTGCCTCTTCCGGCTTTTTACCATCAATGATCGCTGACATCACAACGGCCATCTCCTCGGGCGTCCATTCAAACCTATCCAGCATTGTGTATGCGGATGGAGCTTCCTTTTTCAAGTTATTGCGAACGATCGTATGGATTTGTTCATCTTTACCAAATACACCTTTAGGGTCGCTTAAGTATTTGAGGTCATATTTAGCGAACATCCAGTGAGGTGTCCAGCCTGTCACAATGATCGGCTTCTTATCTTTATAAGCCTTATCAAGAGCTACGGTCATTGCAGCGCTTGAACCTTCTACCAGCTTCCACTCCTTCAAATCGTAATCTTCGATAGCCTGAGCGGTTTGTTTCATCAATCCCGCCCCAGGGTCGATCCCAATTATTTCATGATTGACCTGGCTTCCGAGGCTTCTCTCTGTCGACGACGATGCTTCTTTGGAGCACCCTGTTATTACGGTCACAGCAACCAAACTGGCCAACATCAAGGCTTTCGCTTTATTTTTCAACATGTTCATACACTCCTTTTTCTTTTAAGAATGTATTGAGTCATACGATCAAGAAGTATGGCTAATACGACAATGGACAAGCCTGCTTCAAACCCTTGGCCCGTTTTAATCTGAGTCACAGCGCGGTAGACGTCAGCCCCTATACCTTGGGCTCCAATCATGGATGCGATGACAACCATCGATAACGAAAGCATGATCGTTTGATTAATTCCTGCTAGGATCGATGGCATGGCTAGTGGGAATTGGAGTTTGAACAACTTCTGTGAAGGTGTTGAGCCAAATGCATCTGCAGCTTCCACTAAATCCGCAGCCACTTGGCGAATACCTAAATTGGTAAGCCGGATCGTTGGTGGCACAGCAAAGATAACAGAGGCAATAACCCCGGGAACGACACCTAGTCCAAAGAACGTTACAGTTGGAATTAAGTAAACGAATGCTGGCATGGTTTGCATGAAATCCAGCAATGGCGTGACCATGTTGCGAAATTTATCGCTTTGTGCACACCAGACTCCGATAGGGATGCCAATCACGATGGAAATTAACGAAGAAGTTAGAACAAGGGCCAATGTGTCCATCGTATGGCTCCAAAATCCTAAATTATGAATTAACAAAAGACCAAGTGCTGAAAATAGAGCAAGCGACCAGCGTCCTAAGTAAAAGGCCAGTACACTCATAATTGCAATGAATAATAAGACCGGTACACCATGAAAAACAAAGGATAAGGCATTCACGCATCCCTCTATGCAAGCCGAGATGAAATGAAAGAAAACAACCAAATTCACTTCCAGTTTATCAACGGCAAATTCCACCCATTCATCCAGCGGTATCTTGGGGATCATCCCTTCGCACCTCCTCTTTAGTAACGGGTTGCCCTGCTAATGCTCCAAGGACGGCTCCGCGAACAATGACACCAATAATACGATTGTTATCATCAACCACGCCCACCGGATATTTAGAAGTTCCGCATATTTCAAATAACTCATGTAACAATTGCTCAGGTGCTACAGTAGGCACATTCCGGATGACGATCTGCTCGAGTGTTTTTCCTACTCGAACAGCTTCAGAAGCATCTTCAGCCGTGATGACGCCAAGCAGTTTTTTTCCGCGATCAACTACAAACAAGTTCGATATCCCGCTTTCCCGCATAAGTTGAAGAGCTACCCGCGGGCCTCTGTCCAGCCCAACCGTTTCCGGCCTGCGCATCACGGTTGAAGCAGTTAAAACCTTAGACAGGTCTACATCTTCGACAAATCTCTCTACATATTCATTAGCAGGGTTCATCATAATCTCTTCCGGCGACCCAATCTGAACGACACTTCCATCTTTCATCAGAGCAATGCGGTCACCAATACGAAGCGCCTCATCCAAATCGTGTGTGATAAAAATGATTGTTTTTTTCATTTTATCTTGCAGATCCAGCAACTCATCTTGCATATCCTTACGGATTAGCGGATCTAGTGCGCTAAAGGCCTCATCCATCAATAAAATATCCGGATCGTTTGCAAGCGCTCTGGCTAGCCCTACCCTTTGCTGCATACCTCCGCTTAATTGTGATGGCATACTGTCGGCCCATTCCTGTAATCCTACGAGGCTCAAGGCCTCCATCGCCTTTAAACGTTTCTCCTTCTTGCTTTTACCCTGAATTTCAAGACCGTATTCCACATTCTGCGCAACTGTTCTATGTGGGAACAAAGCAAATTTCTGGAATACCATGCTGATCGTCTCTCTTCGGACACGACGAAGCTCATCGTCATTCATTTCGACAATATTTTTGCCATGAATGTTGATGTTCCCTTTCGTAGGTTCAATTAACCTGTTTAGCAGTCGGACAAGTGTTGATTTCCCGCTGCCTGACAGCCCCATGATGACAAAAATTTCACCAGGTTGTACTGAAAAGCTGACTTCGTTGACCCCCACTGTATGCTTGGTATCCCTGTAAATCTGCTCTTTTGAATGCTGTTTAGCCATTAGCGGAAGAACAGACTCAGGATCAGGTCCAAATACCTTGGTTACCTGATACACATCAATAATTGCCATACGCTCACTCCTTTCTGTATGCGTTAATGCCCTCATGCCTACTTAAGTGTAAAGAACTAAAACAGGTTATGTCAACAATTAATTCCGTTTAATCTGTTTGTACAGAAAAAACTGTATGATATAATCGATATTCTCCTTCATACTTCAGCACGCTATCCAATGACTTTCTTTACTTTATTAAAATTGTTTCTTACAATTGACGATGTAAACATAAAGGCAGGGTGAACTTTAGAATGGAACAACTACAAAACATAAGCTCAGACAAGGAACTGATAATTCAAAAAGCTCGCAAACGTATCATTGAATCTATTGGGAAAAACATGGATCTCTATGGCATCACCCAATCAATCGGACATCTGTACGGTTTGTTGTTTTTTCAAAACAAGCCCATGACTCTGGATGCAATGGGAGAAGCAATGGAAATGAGTAAAACCAGCATGAGCACAGGCGTGCGTACGCTGGTTGATTTGAAAATGGTGAATAAAGTTTGGGAGAAGGGATCACGAAAAGATCTCTACGAGGTAGAAATGGACTGGTTTCAAACCTTCTCCGATTATTTTTCACTGAAGTGGCGTAAAGCGTTGGAAATTAATCTTAGTTCTCTGCGCAAGTCAAGAATTGAGCTTAACCAACTTGGTCTGCTCTATCCTGATGATGCAACGCTGCAATCCATTTTACAAACAGATATGGATAAGATCGATGAAGCGATTCGATATTACCACTGGCTTGATCGGCTTATTGACTCTTTTGAAACAGGAGATATTTATAACTTTATACCTAAAGATTTGCCTCAGGATCCTAACAAGTTGTGAATGCAAAAGCTACTTGCCGAGTTCGTCCGCGGTCGGACCGTAGACGCCTGGTACCGGTTGGTCGAGCAGACGCAAGTACATGCCGAGCTGCGCGCGGTGGTGGATCATGTGGCTCATGCCCATCGTACGGAATGCGGATGCCTTCGGCTGTACGCCCATTACTGTACCGCCGTGACGAAGCGTCCAGTTAGAGGCCAACACAACTTCATCGGTGGCGTCTAGCGTCCGCTTGAGCTCCTGGATGTTCGCGTCGAATTCGTCTAGCAACGCCTGCCGGCTCGCTAAGGCCTCCCTGTGAGATGGCACGGTCGCCAAATCCAGTCCCGGATCGCGCAAAATGACCAGTTGCCAATTAATCAGGTTGACGACATGAGTCGCTAATTCACCAAGAGTATACGACTTCGTGTGCGGTCTCCAATTGAGATGCTCGTCCGGCAAGCTCGCCAACAATCGGCGCGTCCCCGTCCATTCCTGCATGGCATCCCCGACCAACAGCGTTTTGTTCAACATCCGCTTTTCCCTCCTAATTGTTCAATTACTTTCAGTGACCATTTCTTTTCGGCTTTAAACCAATATCAAACATATGTTCGAGTTATCTCCACACTCCCAAGAAAGGGAACTTATGTTCTTTATATAATACCATATAATTCCAATAAAACAACTAACGTTCTGCATCAATGACATCGAAAAATAACGCTCCAATTGACAGCTCAATTTCATATTACGCCGAATTACTTAAGCGGCACCCGGACGTGTTGCCACTGCCCGAATGCCGCTATAATGTTAATTCTTATTCGAGAATCCGGCTGGCTACGAGTACGAGATCATCAAGATCGATTTCGTTATCGCCATCCACATCCGCAAGCTTAATGCTGAGCCAATCCGGGCTGCTGGCATTCTTGCCGTAATTCGCCGCAATGACAGCCAAGTCGCCAATCGACACCTTCTTATCGCCGTTGATATCGCCAGGAATGCCTGGAGGCAATGTCGTAACCGAGACGCTCATCGATGAGGCCGTCGCGTTTACCTCTTGACCACTTGCGCCGCCGAGCGAAGCGCTTATGATGGCAATGCTGCCTGCCGCAGGTTGTGTAACCGCATTAGCTTTAAAACTCAGCTCCAGCACATCCGCGCTGCCTGTAATCGCGTTGCCTGCACCTTGACTTACTAAGATAAGCCGCAGTTTGCCGGATTCGTTCTGAACCTTTTGGGCAACGACGCTGATACCGCCACGCGCTTCCTTCGCGGAGACGAATGTCATCGCTGAAGGATCGAACGCCAGCGTTATATCTTGGGCGTATACCGCTTGCATTACACTAGAGAGGCCGACCTTCACGACAAAATCTTGCCCCGCCAGTACAGCGTTCGGTCCTGTAATCGTTGTCGTCGGTGTTGACTCCGCTGCTTCTTCGAACTGTGCCGTTACGACCACATCGCTTGCCGGCATCGTAAAGCTCGTGCCATTTATAACCGTTTCCATCGATCCCGCTGTATACTTCAGCGATCCTGCTTTAAGACGTTTGCCGCTTGCCGGAGTTACCGTCACATTCACTTGTTGACCAGGCACAGGGTTTACAGCATCCACCGCTACAGTTCCGCCCGTTATGCCGTTATCGATCGTAACCGAGTATGCCGTTTCCAGGCTGCTGAATTTGGCATCAGCCCAATCCGCATGGTCAGATGAATTTCCATTTCCGTTATCCGTCACTTTCAGTTCAATTGTGCTTGCACCTTCGACGTCAACATACACCGCTTGTGCAACCGTGCTGCCTGTTATGGCGCCACTTGCATATTTTTGAACACCATCTACCAATACTAGAAATTGAACGGACCCGTTTGTCCCCACTTCTTGATCTGTGCCTACAACTGCCGAGAATTTCTTGAAATTCTTCCCTGCCAAATTATATACAACAGAAGAATTCGCGTGCGTCCCCAGTCCTCTTGTATAAACAGTCTTCCCTGTGCTCTCATCCGCTCGTAAGGTTAATGGGTTCATTTCGACGCTTCTGTTTCTTTGTACGGAGAACCATCCTGAAGTCCCGGTCGACCAGTCCATGCTGTCTGCATATGTATCCGTCATGCTCGGTGTACCGTAATCTGTGCTCGGAATCGTGAACTTCGCATCTCCCCAAGCCGCATGATCTTCTGCGTTTGAACACGGACACTCCGCGCCATCCGTAACTCTTAACTCAATCTTTTTCTTGTTGCGCACATCAACATCCACTTGTTTGGCAATAGTAGCCGGCGTCATGTTACCGCTGGCGTAAACTTGCACATCGTCAACCCATACTTGGAATTCAACGGAGGACCCTGTCCAAGATGTGTTTTGGTCAATACCGACCGTAGCTGTGAATCTGTCGTATTTCTTGCCTCTCAAATCGTATACGACGGATGAGTTGGCATAAACACCAAGTCCCTTGTCCAATGTAACGGTTCCGCTTACGCCTTTCAGTTTGATCGGATTGCCCTGATCAGTGACATCTTTCATCACTTTGCCATAACCTGTTGAAGCGCTAACCCCCTCCAAATCACTGACATATTGGTCCGTTTGTGTAAGGTTGAGACTATATTCTTTACTGGTCTGGCCATCCGCTGAAGTTGCTTTTACTTTCTTGATATTCGGATTGCTGTTATCTGTCGTGATATCAATGACAACATCATCAGAAACCTTGTCCACATCGATTACCGGCTCAACCGAGCCAATAGCTTTCACAACATTCATGTTATAGTTTGTAACTTCCGAGGAGAAGCTGCTTAGATTTGTGCCGTTCACTTTGATCCCTCGAATCAACGGCGGACTGCTGGCTAATCCGACTGCACGTCCATCGAGATTCCAAGCGGGATTAATCGGAATCCCGAGGTGAGTTAAAGCGGTTACCCCGACATCCGGTTGAATAATGCCTGTCAAAGTGTTCGGTGTCGTCGTGTTACTCGGGTATGGTGTTGAAGGTGGATTAATCATGCCTTTAGCTGCAGAAGGACCGCTTACAATCATAAACACTTTCCGCTCTGTTTCGGAAGTACCGCCATGCGAACCGCCGTTTCCGCCTCCGGCTACCCCGCCATGATCGGTGGTAACAATAATTAACCAATCTTCTAGCGAGTAGGTGCTTCGCGCCTTAATCGCATTCATGATTCTTCCGATTTCGGCATCTGCCTTCTGAATAGCAGCCATATAATTGGCGTTCTGAGGGGTAAAGCCAGTGGAGTGCCCGGCCGCATCAATTTCATCAAAGTGGACAAAAGTCAAATCTGGATTGTCGAACTGCAGATGCTGCACAGCTTTGGCTGTCACAATTTCATCGGTTTCGCCTCTAAACTCCATGTTGATTCCATCGATTATGTTGGTATTGATCGGCGCCCATTGCACAATGGATGAAATATATAAATTAGGCTTCACTTGCTTGGCGCGCTTAAATAAATTGGGATAAGCCGCAAAATTACTGCCGGTAAAGGAGTTATTGGTAACGCCATGCTTGGCTTTCCATACCCCGGTAAGTATGGATGACCATCCCGTACCGCTCCATGTATCGCTCGCATTTGCCCACGCTGTAAAATAAGAAGCGCCGTCATGCATTAATTGATCCAGATTTGGTGTATTTGCTTCCTGCAAAGCATCCGGACGTGTACCGTCCAACCCAAGAATGAGCACTCTCTTTTTATGATCTGTTGGGTCTGTAGGATCAGTAATGACAGGACTTGTTGGAAAGCCCTCCGTGGTGATCTTGATCGGATTCGTACTGACTAAATCGCTGAATGTTGCAGTTGGTGAGGTGCCTGCTGCATCGCTTAATCGCCAAGCATGCGCCAATCCGGCTTCACTTCCAGTCAGTTCTGTCGTAACATATTGACTAATCTGTTCGGGTGTGCGCATTTGGTTCCATAAACGAATTTCGGAAACTTCCCCATTCAGCCACATACTTTTTCTGTAATCCGTACCTACATACATGGGTAAAGTCGAAATCGTGTTGCTCGGCGCAATAGCCGTATAACCGGTTTTCTCAAACACTTTCGTACCGTTCTTATAAAATATAATCTGCTGATTCGCTACATCACGTACAACGGAGAGCAGCATCCACTCATTGGTTGCCACGTCAACGCCTGTCACATATAAGTTGCTAATTCCTTTTTTAACACCTTGCGCATCATAATACTCTTCCCAGTAACGAAGTCGATTGTCAGCGGTTAGCTCCAACGACCAACTGTTTTGCTTACCGTCTTTATAATTGCCGACAATAATCTGACGCGTATTTACATTGGGCTGCAGCTTAACCCACACTTCCGCTGTCGTTGGAATGCTCTCTACCGGCTTGTCCATAATGCCGTAGTTACCTAACTGAAACGTCAAACTTTCGCGCTCTGCTGCAACATTCTCGGCAGATACAGTCCCTACTGCGGATAGCATGAATGCGAAGACCAAAACTGCGGTTATGCTGCACCTCATCATACGTTTAAACGGCAACATGAATATCCTCCTCGGCTCAGTTCATAATTGAATTTATCATCAAGCTCACTGACGTGAGCGGATTTTGCAAAAAATGACTTTACCGTTGCCTGTCTCTATGATGCATATCTACATTCAAATTGTACTTTTCTACACGACAAGTTACTTACGCTTGAACTCGTAACTTCTTCTTGATCCAGCCGGCAATGAACTCAAGAACGATGGCAAAAGCAAGAATCAGATACGTAATCGCTCCGATTTCCCTCACATCATAATAATAGGAGCTGGCCATAAACATATCGTAGCCGATTCCTCCCGCTCCAGCTGCAGCTCCCATAGCCAAAGCAACAGCGAAGTTAATTTCAAAACGCATAAATGTCCAGGAGATCAAAGAAGTGACAGACGAAGGCAGGACAGCTTGAAACACAATTTGAACCCAATTGGCACCGCTGGCTTTTAATGATTCAATGACCCCTTTGTCCAACTCCTCGAAGGATTCCGAGTACGCTTTCACCAGATAGCTGACAGAATGAAACGTCATACCGATGACGGCGGCAACACTGCCAAGCCCCGCTGCAACAGCAAAAATCAATACCCACAAAACGGTTGGAACCGCTCTAATAAAAGCAACTACGGCTTTAACGACGATAGCAAGTTTAGGGTTGGACAGATTATTCGCAGCCAATAAGCCCAGAATCAAGGCGAGTACTGCGCCGAATAGCGTCGTTAGAAAGGCAAGTCCCAGCGTAATGGTCAAATGTTTAACCGCCTCGAGGAAAGTAATATGCTTGAAGAGAGGTTGAAAGAACATAGTTTTCACTGTACGTGCTGTCTCTAAAGCGGCATCGAAAAACTGAATATCCTTATAATCAAACGTCACGAAAGCATATAGCGTCAATGCCACCAATGAGGCCAGAGTGAGCCGGATTACCATGGCTTGTTTATTGAACGGTTTTTTCACACTGATCTCATCGATGATCATTTCCTTACGGGTGTCTTTGTTTGAGGCATCTAACCAGGTATTCTGTAGTCCCATGTTACAAAATCACCTTCCTGACATAGTTAGAAATCGTCTCAATAACAAAAATGGTCATGACAAGAACAAGAACGATCAAAGATGCAGCACTGTAATTCAGGCTTTTGTAATACAAGCTGAACAGAAAACCAATACCGGTGCCGGTCAGAATGCCAATTAATGTGGCCTGACGAATATTCGTTTCCATCATGAATAAAATCCAACTGATCAACTGAGGAATACAGGACGGAATGACAGATTGAAAAACGATGGCAAAATAACCTGCTCCCGTTGATCTTAAAGCTTCTACAGAGCTGCTGCTCACTTCGTCAATCGACTCGATGAAAGCGCGGGTCAAAAAACCAAAGGAACCGAAGAACAGCGCGAAATATCCCGTCAACACATTTTGTCCGAAAGAAATCAGTAAAATCATCGACCAAGCGGAGACATCAATGTTTCGAAAGATCGTTGCAATCGACTGGCTCACCATACTGAACACGCCGCCTTTGCCGGTTGAATGGGAACCTGCCATCGCAAACATCAAGGCAAACACGGCAGCAACTGTCGTCGCCGCAATCGAGACAAGCACCGTCTCTGTAAGGCCGCTAATAATAACCGGAAGCCGTTTCAATGCCTTTTGGTCCGGATAAAAATTATTGAACACCCATTCTGCGGCTTTAGGAATAGAGGTGAAGCCTTTGATGACGTTATAGTTCGTGATCACAATAGCAATGATCGTCAGTAGGAGCAATAATGAACAATACAGCAGTGTGTTCAATCGCTTTTTGGCAAAGAAATTATCTAGCATGACTGACCTCCAGTTCTTCCTGAAGCTCACTCCACTCCGCGCCGTAAATTTTGGATAACTGCTCGTTGTCTATCCCCGCTGGCGTACCGTTATATACAATCGTTCCCTTGTTCACACCAAGAATCCGGTCAGAATATTTGAGTGCTGTATCCACTTGATGCAGGTTTACAATAACGGTAATGCCCATATTGGTAGAAATATTGCGCAGAAGGTCCATAATGACCTTCGATGCATTCGGATCTAGGGAAGCGATCGGCTCATCGCAGAGCAGCACTTTCGGATTCTGCACGAGAGCCCGGGCAATCCCGACCCTCTGTTTTTGACCACCGCTCAATTGATCACAGCGCTTATAGACCTGCCCTTCGAGTCCGAGCGTTTTCAGAATCGCGTACGCTTGGTTCTTCTCCTCTTTGGAGTAAAGCCCAAGGACCCCCTCCAGCGTGGACTTGTAGCCAAGCCGCCCGTGCAGTACATTTTCGATCACAGACAATCGGTTCACTAGATTATAATGCTGGAATACCATGCCCATTTGCGTTCGCAACCGTTTTAACTCACGCTTCTTTATGCCAAGAATGCTAGCGCCATTAAAAATGATCTCACCGTTGCTTGCATCAATCATACGGTTAATACATCGGAGCAGCGTCGACTTACCGGCCCCGGACGGGCCGATAATCGACACAAACTCTCCTTCTTTCACAGCGAAGTTCACATCTGTTAAAGCCTTCGTATCACTGCCATACTGCTTCGATACTTGCTTAAATTCCAATAATGTTGTCATAGTTGCTCCCTCGATCGGTTTGGCCTATCAGCCTAACATTTAATTGGACAGCATCCTCACCGGATTGAAAAATCCGTCATCGACAGTCAGAAATTTTTCTTTACCGCTCTTCTGCTTGAACATGCCGACTTCCTTTGAATCCTTAGGCAGGATGATTTGAGCATTTTTCGTTACGGAATCGGATGTAAAAGAGTCCTGTAATTTCTTCTTATCATCCTCGCTGATCGTGCCTGTGTTAATAACAAACGGCTGATTCAGCACCGGCGTAACGGAAATGAGCGCAAATTCTTTGCCAACCATCGTATTGAACGGTTCGGTTGCACCTTGCTTAATTTTGTAAACCGCACCAGCTGTGTTGGCGTTCCCTGAGTCCAGCTCGATATAGTTGGCAACGCAAGTATCGCAGAAAGCGGCAACATCTGCCTTACCGTTCAGCAAATTGACAGCGGAACCTTGGTGCGTTCCTCCGAAAAGCACTTCGCCAAAGAACTTATCCTTGCCGCCTAGAATCAAATCATCGACGGTTAAATTCTTGTACTTGTCTTTTTTGCTAAAATAGTTAAGAATGCCGGCAGACGGAACTTTAAATCCGGAAGTAGAGGAGTTGGACACGAACGAGAACTTTTTACCGGCAATATTGTCTATGGAATAACCGCTGCCGTTTCTATAAGCTTCTTCCTCACCCTTGCGCACGCTTAACCAGCTGTAGTACACAGCATCTTCCAGCGTCCCCGACTCGCCGCTTGGAATGACCAACGGTTGGACCTTCTTATTCTTTGCATTCGCTTCCACATAGCCTTGCGCCCCCATATAGGCGATATCTGCGCTTCCGCTGGCAATAGCTTCGATAGCGATCGTGTAGTCCGTTGTCGTCTTGTGCTCCACTTTTTTCCCGGTTGCGGCCGCAACGACTTTTCCAATTTCCTCGCGGGCACTTTTCATTTCAGCGCCGGATTCATTCGGGTACCAAGCTATCGTAATGGTATCTTTGGTCTTTACAGCTGCCGATCCATTCTGTGCCTCGCCAGCTTTGGTACCGCAGCCTGCTGTGACTGCAACAAGAGACACAGAAAGCATTAGCGTTAACATCTTCTTTTTCATTTGATAATTCCTCCCAAAAATAATGATTAAAAGTACGATCGTTCTGCACTAGAGTAATGAAACCAGCATACGCTCAAGTTCTTCAGAGGATAAGTTAACGGGATTATTGTCCATTCTCCCCTTCGTGTACGAGAGAGACACAACATGGCGGATGCCTTCTACGGTAGCTCCATAGTGACCAAGTCGGCCAGGCAGCCCGTATTGGTTATAAATACTTTGAATGAAATGGTCCACTCCATCTACGTCCGCAGCACCAAATGCATGAAGTAATTTTTCCGGATCAATCAATGCGGCAAGGTTATGTCTCATCACCGCAGCTAATGTGAGACTGGCGGCAATGCCATGATCTATGCCGTAAAGCATCGTGAGCGGATAAGATATCGAATGACAGGCTGTAGTTCTCGTATTGCTAAAGGCCAGGCCAGCCAGCACACTAGCCGTTGATAGCTGCTCTCTCAATGCCAGATCGTCCGGCTGCTCAATGAGTAGAGGAAGCGTACGCCGAATGCGTTTGATCGCTTGCAGAGCATAAACGCGGGTAATCGTGTTGGTATGAACCGACCAATACGCCTCTGTTGCATGGCACATGGCATCCAGTGCAGTCGCAACGCTTAGACGCATCGGCATTGTTACAGTCAACTCCGGAAGGATCAATGCCTCACTCGCGTACAGCCTCACGTCGGAAACCGAGTATTTGCTGCCGCACTCCTCGTCCCATATGGTAGCCCAGCATGTGACCTCAGAGCCCGTTCCCGATGTTGTCGGTATCCCGATCCAAGGAGTAAAATGCGATTCGCCGCGATACCACTCACTTGTGATCGCCTCCCGAACTTGGGCCACGGTCTGAACCTGCTTACGCTGCAAGGCCGACAACACTTTGGCCGCATCCATCACGCTGCCTCCGCCAATGGCCACAATAAGCTCATAGCCAAAAGGCTCAATATCTTGTTTCAACTTCAAAATATCTGCGCAATTGGGATTATACAGCGTTACTTCCTTTAATAAGGTTTCTTTCTTGGAAAGCATGTGCATGACAGACTTTAAACTATCGCTCTTCTCAACGTCTCCTCCCCTCGTTAGAACCAATACCCGCTCTACGAGTGCATAACGGTTTTGTAACATATCGGCGAATGCTTCCGCCGATGCCGCCCCGAAGGACACAGCTACCGGATTATAAAAGTGATTCATCGTAATCCCCTCTCCAGTCCGCTGCGTTCAAGCTCTTCAATGACGGCCGGAAGCTGATTGATGGAGCCGATAATATAGTCTGCTCCTGCTTGCTCAAACGTTCGTCTCGTTTGATTCATTCGTTCAGTCAGTTCATCCGGAGGCATGCTTTCAACTTCAGCCTGCGTTAGTCCAAGTTCACTGCTTCCCAGGATGACGGCCACCGTCCATACCCCTGCATTTCTGCCTTCATGTATGTCGGAAACTGTGTCTCCCACCTTGACGACTGCTCTCGGGGGGTAGATGCCCAGCTCGGTTAAGTTTTGGAAGATCATATATGGATAAGGCCGACCGGCCTTTGCCTCATCAGAGGCGATCATGAAGTCCGGGGAATATCCCTTCTGCTTTGCTTCCGGGACAATGACCTCCATCATGCCTGATGTGTACCCGGTTGTTGATCCGACGGCAATCTTCGCATCGCGAAGTTGGCTAACCGTTTCCAAGGCGCCCGGAATCGGGTCCGTATACATTTTCAACGACTCCATCAAAATGGCTTCGAATCGAACATAAAGACGATCAACATCCTCACTAACGGGTTCCTTGCCGAACTTGGCAACCCACTCCGCCTTTACTCTTCCCATCTGCAAAATGGCTTGAATATGATCCCACTTCAGAAGGCCCATTGGAATTCTTGCTTCCCGAATCGTAATCGGCACTCCCGCTTCTTCAAAAGTTTGAATGAATGCGTGCATGGGCGCGAAGCAACCATAGTCAATGACAGTACCTGCCCAATCGAAAATTACTGCTTTGATGCGTTCTTTTTGCGTCATCTTGCTTCCTCAATTCTTGTTGGTTTTGATAGTTTGATTATAGACGGAAATAACGCAATGACGCAATACATTTTGCAATATTTTACGCATTTTTAACAAACATATGCTTTTTATTGCTGTTTTTTACACTAAGAAAACATAATAAAAACGCAAGCTACAATGAGTTTGCGTTTATGATGGATATATTGCGTTTTTGATAGGTTTCCTGTAGCTCTTTATCCATGAAGGAATCCGTTACTATCATATCAATTTGATCCAATCCGCAAATGTTCAGATAGGATACCGTTTCGAATTTGCTCGAATCCGCAACCACAACTTTCCGCTTGGCGCTCTTCAGCATCGCATTAATGACCTCCGCCTCTCCCTGACGGAAATCAGTCAGCCCCTTATCAAGGGAAATCGCATTGATACTGATGAATGCAAAGTCAGCATTGAAATTCATAATTTCTTCCTCTATCGATCGCCCGTACAAAGAGAACTCCTCATGATTCAGATAACCTCCGGGTATGATAACGGTGAAGCCTTTTTTCTGGGCCAAAATATCTGCAACGCGAAGGGAATTTGTGATCACTGTCAGTTTCTCAAAGCGAGCGGCAAGCCGTTTGGCAAGCTCGATGTTCGTTGTGCCGGCATTCAGGGAGACGGCTTGATACTCTTTTACGAGATCGACGGCGTATGTGGCTAATTCCTGCTTTCTATCGTTCAGCGTAATTTTACGCTTAAAGAATGCCTGATTCGTCGCGATCTCTTCCCTTTTGGAGACGGCACCGCCATGTACGCGCTGAAGCTTGCCTTCTTGCTCCAACCGTTCAAGATCCCTGCGAACCGTATCGAGGGAAACTTGCAGCAGTGATTTCAATTCCACTACCGTGGCTTGCCCTTTTGATTCCAGTTCCAATAATATTAATCGATGCCTCTCCGGTGCAAGCATTGCTTATCTCTCCTCAATGTGTTTATGCGTGAATTTGCTTTTTTTATTTATCGTACCAAAAATGTATGGTCCAGTAAATGTAACATCTGATCCAGGGCATCACTCATGTTCGCGAGGGAAGCATTTCCCCAATGTATATATCAAAAGAATTCCTTAAAGAAATCGCTCAAAGCACGATTTAAACCGGTTTTTTTTGTTGTTTTCTGTGTTCGCGTACTCTTCTTTGGCTGCACCTTTTTTCTTATCGGCTTATTCATTTGATTTTTTTTCTTTTCTTCTACGGTTTTCACGGCTGCTTCCTTTTTGTTTTTCATATTCATTGTACGATTTAAGTCCCAACAAGCTTCTCCATTTTGAAGCGTTTTTCGTATAATATAACCGCCCTTTTCAAGCTCGGTGAGGCCCATCTTTATAGAACGATCACTATCGATTTGACTCATTTTCTTAAACATGCCCATGGTTAGATCCTGTTCTTCGTTTAAGAAAATTATATTGAAATAGAGTCCCTTGGCTTTAAGTGAAAGTTGATTATCTTTTAATATCGCATTTGTTAATAGAAGAATTTCAACATTTTCGTTTTCACTCATATGGTTTCCCTCCATCGATTAAAGCCGATTTACCTAATAAATAACCGCCGCTGTTTATTATTAGCAGCGGCGGTTATTTGCTGTATCACGATAATTAAAGTAGAAAGAGATCAAGTTGTTCTACGTTATTTGCGACTACTTTATTTTCATTCCTATTTATATCGATTGCCGGTGAGGAAAGAGGAGCATTCATATCGTCGACTACCTCATTCTTATCACCATCTTCGACTCTGGCACTATATCGTGATAATAAGTAGCCTTGAGAACATTCACTGCAAGTGTATTGATAACCCCTCTTTAATGAGATTGCTAAAGCAATTCGCATTTCAAGACTTAAATTATTAGATTGAGCGCATTGACCGCATAAAAATTGTTGCAGAATAGACACCTCCGAAGATTTAATGTATTAACTCAGAACAATAAGTGAAAATCATTGTCATAACTTCCCGTTCATTATCGTTCCTCACATAGAAGCAGTGCCTTTTCCAATCCGCCAGTAGCACCGCTCCATCCATCTGGCCACTCTTTGCTTGCAGATAGGCAGCTTCAACTTGCTGTATTGTTGGAACGCGCTGGTGCTTGCGATGGAATCCAATTATTATAGATATATCTTTCATATTAAATGTCGTCATTAATAAGCAAGTATGCTTTCAAGTCAAACACAATAATGTTATTGGTCATGTCATGCTTTACGAGATATTTCATCTTGCAACTCCCCCTTTCGAGTGATCTTTCAGATTGAGTAATTTCAATTATAGCATCATCAATTCCATACGTCTGTATTTGAAAGGTTGGGAGAGAGCTGCATTCAAAAAACGGTTTCCCAATGTTACCCTGGAGATCAAGGAATTTGCTGCATCCAATCAAGCTCAGAAAAGTGTTTTGAACAACGCTTATCCCAAACAGGGATGCCCCCTTACAATGGGAGGGAACTACAGTCCCCTATTTAAGCAAATAACCGAATTTCGTAGATTGTAGGGGAACTGCAGTCTCTTATTCAACCTCCATTGTACAAATTTTTGTCAAAATGGCGAAATAGCGGCTCCTAGTTCCCTCTCACCCACGCGAAGGGATCTTTTTTCAAAATAGCGCCCTGTAGTTCCCTCTCATAAATAGAATTTCTTATTAGAAAACAAAAAACCGCGCAGCGCGCGGTTTTTAAAAGAGATTTACTATTTAATGTTTCTAATTTGAAACTCATTGAGAAATCGTTGAATAAACACTTTAGAAATTCGCGAGCCTTTATTGGTCTCAGAGTAAGCCCATCCTAATAAGATGGGTTCTTGCTTCATTAGTTCGATCTCAAGCAAAACCAACTCACGGCTCATTATATAAGGGCTATCAATAAATGAAAAATCATACCCGATGGTAACTGCTAGATTTTCCCTCAGAGCAGTCGCAACCGCATGCGGATTATTGCTCGTAAATAAGATGTGGAGCGGCCCGTAATCTGCTATAAACTTGTTAACAAACTCTACAATGTGCTCTTCGTCATAAAGGGCAAATGAATGTCGCTGCATTTCTACTGGAGTAACGCTATTCCTAGAAGACAAAGCACAGTTTCTTCCGACACCAAGAACGAATTTCCCTTCCCAGAGTGCTTCAAAAGCCAAACCCGTCTCCTTATTATTAGCCTCTTTACTAATTCCTATTAGACCGATGTCTACTTTATTTTTTCGAATAGCCTCTATAATCTCTTCGGAGCCACTTTCAATTATTCGAATCGTAACATTCGGGTAATCATTTTTGAAGCTGGATACAGTCCTAATAAGTGAACTCATAGTATGCGGTAATGCTGCAACTCGTAATTCTGCCTGATGAGTTTCCGACCAGTGTAAAGCCTCATCTTTCATCTCTTGTACCTTGCTGACCACTTCAAGCGCCTTTCGAATCACACTCTGCCCCTCTTGAGTAGGTATTGCCCCTGAACGGGAACGATTAAATAACTGGATGCCCAATTCGGCCTCAAGATTGGCGATGGATTGGCTGATAGCCGACTGCGTAACGTGTAAATTATGGGAAGCAGCTGAGAGAGACTTTGTTTTGGCGACTTCAATAACATAATTCAACTGATCAATATTCATAATCATCCCCCTCTCGCTTCCATTAGAATATTTAATATTATACTAAATTATATTAATTTTATTTAAATATTTTAACGCAGTATAATGAAACCGATCAAAGAAACATATAACATCTCGATTCTATTTAGAGGGAGACTAGACATCATGAGATTACAAGGAAAAACAGCAATAGTGACAGGCGGAGCTAACGGAATTGGTAAAGCAACTGTTCAAAAGTTTCTAGAGGAAGGCGCCAATGTCGTTTTCACTGATATAAATGAGCAAGCTGGCAATCAAACATGTGAAGAACTTAAAGTCATCAACAGCAACGTGATTTTCGTAAAACACGATGTACAGCAAGAAACGGACTGGGCTCACGTTGTTAGTACGGCTAAAGAGAAATTCGGACGGGTTGATGTTCTTTTCAATAATGCAGGCATCTATAGCACCAAGCCAGTGACTGACTATACAGTTGATGAATGGAATCGCGTGTTAGGTATTAACGTAGTTGGAGTATTCCTTGGTATGAAACACGTTGTACCTGAAATGCGCTCAAACCGCAGTGGATCGATCATTAACGCATCTTCGATTGCTGGTATTACAGGTAGCGCAAACCATACGCTGTATGGTGCAAGTAAAGGGGCTGTTCGAATTATGACCAAGGATATGGCCATGGAAGTTGCGGCGGATCAAATTCGTGTCAACTCCATCCATCCCGGTGTTATCCAGACAACCATGGGCGATGCTGTTGCGTCAGGCTTAAATGTCTCTGCGGAGCAATTAGCAAGTGGCATCCCCCTCAAGCGTTGCGGTACGCCTGACGATATAGCAAATTTGGTCGTTTTCCTGGCATCCGACGAATCTACATTCATCACAGGCACTGAAATGATCATCGATGGCGGAGCTTCAGCTAGATAATATCCATCATAACTTATATATAAAGGAGCACAAACGATGAAACTATCCGGTAAAGTAGCTGTTATTACAGGCGGTGCATCAGGAATAGGGAAGGCTGCGGCTCGCCTTTTCGTAGAGCAAGGTGCGAAAGTCGTCATCAGTGATATTTCTGATCAAGCCGAAGAAACAGTCAAAGAATTGTCAAACGTTGGCGGGGAAGTCATTTTCGTAAAAACAAACGTTTCAAAGGAAGAAGATATTCAATCTTTGATCGCGGCTACCGTTCAGCATTTTGGAAAATTAGACATCATGATCGCTAATGCTGGAATTGGTCACTCCGCCAAACCGATTGAAGACGTCACCCTCGACCGCTGGCAGCAGATGATTGATATTAATTTAACCGGCGTATTCTTATGCAATAAACATGCCATTGCGCAAATGATGCAACAGGGCACCGGCGGCGCAATTATCAACACAGCCTCGATTATGGGTCATGTAGGGATGATGAATCTGGCATCCTACAATGCTGCAAAAGGCGGTGTAGCTAACTTCACTCGATCGCTTGGCGTTTCTTATGCCAAGCATGGCATTCGTATCAACGCCATATGCCCTGGTTTTATCGACACCCCTATTTTAAACGGTGCTGATGAAGCGACGAGAAACCATCTGGTCGCGCTTCACCCCATCGGCCGTCTTGGCCGCGCAGAAGAAATTGCGAATGCCATGCTTTTCTTGGCGAGTGATGATGCCTCTTTCGTTGTCGGTACGAATCTTATGGTGGACGGCGGATACACAGCTCAATAATTTATTTAACCCATACTATGATTTTAAATTTAGTTGAAGCCAAACGAGACGGCCGATCGGTTGTTCGGCCGCCTCGTTTTATAGTTTTTGTGGAAAATCTTAAGGGGGAAAGCGAAAATAAAAACATTGGCATTTACAATCATGACTCATCCTGTCTATAAGGCTAAGGAAAGTGATTCTGTCGGAGACGCCATTGATAAATTGATCAAATATGGTATTAGTGGAATGCCAGTAGTAAACGATCACAATGAAATTGTCGGTTTTATACGTGACGGGGATATCCTAAAGATAGTTGGAAAACATAATCTTAACGTGATTGACACTGGATTTTTTTCGACACATATTTTCGAAGAATTAGAACCTTTTGGATTTCGTTGTGATAGCTTAAGGCAGGAAAACATAATGGAAATTTCCAAGCGAAACATCATTAAAGTTCAGTGGGATACCGACATAGAGGAAATTTCGACGATCTTGGGGCGGAAGCGGATTAAGGAAGTGCCTGTTGAACGCAATGGTGTCCTTGTAGGTATCATTAGCCGGAGTGATTTGATACGTCATATCTATTCAGAAAAACTTGCTTGACTCCCGGTTAGGCATTTGTAACTCGTTGTCACTAAACTGCCCGTTTAGCATGGAAGAGGCAGCCGCTTGATGTCGGCTGCCTACGATTTAAAGATTGGCAAAATAACTTCCACCATAGTTCCTTTTCCAACATCACTGTCGATTCGCATAGTCCCCTTATGATTCTGGATGATCCTCATTGAAACCATTAATCCTAATCCTGTTCCTGTTTCTTTTGTAGTAAAAAAAGGATCTCCAATCTTGGCTATTTCATTTTGTGGGATTCCATACCCTGTGTCTTGAATTCGAATGTATATTTCATCGTTGATTTGCTTGGCTTGTATGATCACTTCTCCGCCTTTTGGCATGGATTCAATAGCATTCTTTAAAACATTGATAAATACTTGATTGATACTGCGTTGACATTGAATAAATGGTAAATTAGCATCTAACTCTTTCTTTATTTGAACGTTATAAAGGTTGGCTTGTCCTTCAAATAATCTTGTAACGTGATTTAATTCATGTACTACGTCCCTTAATTCATATGTCTCATTTGAAGGTTTAGCTAACACTAAAAGCTCACTTACAATTTCATTGATACGATCAATTTCTGAAAGCATGACTTCATTTCGTAATTTCTTTGTACCTTCAATATCCTCTTTCACATATAGTTGCATAAATCCTCGTAAGCTAGTCAAAGGATTTCTAATTTCATGGGCGATCCCAGCTGCAAGTTCGCCAGCTAAGGAAAGTTTCTCTGATCTGCGGATTAATTCTTCGGAATGCACCCGTTCTGTTATATCACGGCCCATACTGATAACATGTAGAACATCTCCTGCAGTATTTCTTATTTTTTTAGAGTGCGCTTCTTGCCATATATAATGACCGTTTTTATGTCGAAGACGATAAACAAATATTCTACTATCTGAATTATCAGAATTACCTTGCCTTAACCAACCACCGTTCAAATCTTCTTGATGCCAATAATCATAGGCATATGTTCCAATAAGTTCATCTGGATCATATCCAAGTTGATTACGAATTGCTGGTGAGACATATGAGATAATTCCATCTGGAGTTAAACGCAAAATAACGTCCTGTGAATGTTCAGAAATAAGCTTGTGGAGTTCTCCAATCTTCTTGAACTCTTCTTCCTTCTTTTTGTGTTCTGTTATATCTACAATTTGAGAAATGGATATGACATTACCATTGGGTCCCTGTTGGTTCCTTACTATAGTAACATTTAGAAGCCCCCACATAATGGTCCCAGATTTATGAATATACCTTTTTTCTATTTGATAATCATCAATTTCACCCTGTACCAATTTACGCCACAATTCCAAATCTGCTTCTATATCTTCAGGATAGGTGACAGATGGAACACCGAGATTTATTAATTCACTTTCGCTATATCCTAACATTTTGCAAAAAGATGGATTAACTTTAAAAAGGCTTCCATCAAAAGATAAAAAAACTATTCCAATTGGAGATTTTTCAAATGTACGTAAAAAAAGACTATGGTCATTGAAATGAGATAACATCCGATCCTCCGTTTAAAGCAGTTGCATTAATAATAACAGCAATTTTCAATTATTAGTATAAATGATTTTTCTATAGTACGGCAGTTGTCTGCGGCAGCTTTTGCGTTGGATAAAAACGTATTATCAAGGAAAATGCGTATACATCTCCATAACAAAAAAAAGCAGCAGCCAAGGAAAAAAAACTTCCACAACTGCCGCTTTTTATAGTAAGAGACCAAATAACCTATTTGAGATACTCTACCGCTGCTTTTTCGATAGCCAGTCCCTTGATGTACCTTTGCATGAACACTTCGAAACCGTCCACGTCCTTGCGCTCCGGCGACATCTTCTTACCCACTTTATCTGCGAATACCTTTTGGCTCAAATAATCCTCTAATGTCTCGTTCTCGGACTTATTGATCATGTAGGAGGCCAATAAGGCGATCCCCCATGCTCCACCTTCTCCTGCGGTTTCCATAACGGAAACGGGAACATTTAAAGCAGCAGCCATAAAGCTCTGCCCGACACCCTCGGTCTTGAAAAATCCACCGTGGCCCAAGATTTCCTCAAGTTTCACGCCCTCTTGTTTGAGCAGGATGTCCATTCCGATTTTTAACGCGCTGAGTGCTGTAAACAAATGAACTCGGATGAAATTGGCCAAATTGAATGTACTGTCGGATGTACGGACAAACAATGGACGGCCTTCTTCAAAATGAGTGATGTGTTCTCCCGAGAGATAACCGTAAGCCAGTAAACCTCCGCAGTCCGGGTCCCCTTGAAGGGCCAAATTATACAGCTTGCCGTAAATTTGATTCATATCTGCATCAAACCCCATTGCTTTGGCAAACTCGTCAAACAGACCTACCCAGGCATTAAGGTCGGAGGAGCAATTGTTGGAATGCGCCATTGCGACCAAATTGCCAGTTGGCGTGGTGACAAGATCAATCTCGGCATACACTTTAGACAGCTCTTTTTCGAGTACAACCATGGCAAATACGGAAGTTCCAGCAGACACATTTCCTGTGCGCTGCGCAACACTGTTCGTTGCAATCATGCCAGTTCCAGCATCCCCCTCTGGTGGACAAAGCGGAATACCCGCTTGCAGCTCTCCGGTAACATCCAGAAGCTTGGCCCCTTCCTCAGTGAGAACGCTTTTGTTTTCACCTGCCACCAACACTTTCGGCAAAATATCCTCTAGTTTCCACGGCAGGTTACGGGCTGCAATCAATTCATTGAATTGACCAACCATTTTTGCGTTGTAATTTTTCGTATTCAGATCGATCGGGAATACACCAGATGCTTCCCCAACGCCAAGTATCTTTTCTCCGGTTAGTTTCCAATGGATATATCCAGCCAAAGTGGTCTGGAAATCAATCTGAGCGATATGCTCTTCCTGATTCAAAATGGCTTGATACAGATGGGCAATGCTCCAACGTTGGGGAATTTGATATTGGAACAAATCAGTTAGCGTCTCGGAAGCTTGTTCGGTTATATTGTTCCGCCATGTGCGAAAAGGTACTAATTGCTCCCCTGCCTTATTAAATACCACATAACCGTGCATCATGCCACTGAAGCCGATTGCTCCAATTGTGTGTAATGAAACACCATACCGCTGTTTCACTTCGGCGGCCATCTGTTGATAGCTGTCCTGGACGCCCTTCCAAATATCCTCCAAACTATAAGTCCAGATTTGATTCACATAGCTGTTTTCCCAGGCATGGCTGCCAGATGCAATAGGAGAGTGGTCTTCACCGATGAGAACCGCCTTGATCCGGGTAGAACCAAGTTCAATACCAAGAACCGTTTTGCCATTCTGAATGGCATTTTTAACTTCATTATTCATGAAATGTCTCTCCTTTTATAAGGTACATGACAAGCTTGATCACACAAGAGCAACAGGCCCTGCCCCCATCAAAAACGAGGAAAGGGCCTGTTTCAAACTTCATCCGCTTATCTCAACTTCCAGGCTATATCACTCCACTGCAGTTCGCGGCGCAGCTGCTGTACACTAGTGTTACGGTCGATGAGCACATATTCAATGCCAGTCATGTCTGCCCAATCGATCAACTGTTCAACCGTTACTTTGTTGGAGAACACCGTATGATGCGCTCCACCGGAAAGAATCCAAGCTTCTGCCGATTCCTGAAGGGACGGATGCGCCTGCCATAGTACACGCGCAACCGGCAATTTTGGCATCGGTTGAGGTGCCGGAACGGCATCTACTGTGTTGATGAGCAAGCGGAAACGATTGCCCAGATCGATGATTGAGGCGTTTAGAGCAGGCCCCGCCTGGCCATCGAACACGAGACGGGCTGGATCGGCTTTTCCACCGATACCGAGCGGATGCACTTCGATGCGCGGCTTATTCGCCGCAATCGTCGGACAAACTTCCAACATGTGCGATCCAAGCACCAGCTCACGTCCCGGCTCGAAGTGATACGTATAATCTTCCATGAACGAAGTACCTTCGTTGCCTGCAATCAGCTTCATAATGCGTGTAAATGCCGATGTCTTCCAGTCGCCTTCGCCTCCGAAGCCATAACCTGCTCCCATGAGTCGCTGTACAGCAAGACCCGGCAGCTGCTGCAGGCCATGAAGATCTTCGAAGGAAGTCGTGAATGCCCCGAAGCCGCCTTCTACCAGGAACGCCTTGAGTCCCAGCTCAATGCGGGCTTGATAACGAATCGCGTCGCGCACGGCTCCTGCCCCGCGACCTTCAGGCGTAATTTCGTAAAGCGTTTCGTATTCATCCATCAGGGCATTGATGTCAGCTTCCGTTATGTCATTGACGCGCGCCACCAGATCCCCAACGCCATATCCGTTAATCGACCAGCCGAACTTGATTTGAGCTTCCACTTTATCGCCTTCGGTTACGGCTACTTGGCGCATATTGTCTCCGAAGCGCGCTACCTTCAAACGACGTCCTTCTTGCAAAGCGACTGCGGTGCGCATCCAGGCGCCGATCCGGTTCTGCACGTCAGCGTGTTCCCAGTAGCCGACAACGATTTTTCGGGAGATTCCCATGCGGGCGCCGATGAATCCGTATTCGCGGTCGCCATGTGCCGCCTGATTCGTATTCATAAAATCCATATCAATGCTGTCCCACGGGATGTCACGGTTATACTGCGTATGCAGGTGCAAAAGCGGCTTGCGCAGCTCACTCAGGCCTGCGATCCACATTTTCGCGGGGGAGAACGTGTGCATCCAGGTGATTACGCCGGCGCAAGATTCGTCCGAGTTGGCTTCGATAAGCAGACGGCGAATGTCGTCAGGTGTCGTGAGAACTGTCTTGAATTGGACTGTGCAAGGTAGATTGCCGCTTGCGTTCAGGCCTGCGACCATCTCACGCGAATGTGAAGCGACTTCTTCGATCGTTTCCGGACCATACAAATGTTGGCTGCCGGTCACGAACCAGAATTGGTGTTTTGTCATATCGAACATGTAGTTTCCTCCTAAGGATCATGGATAATTTTTAATAAAGAATAATTTGCGTCTATGATGCCGATTGTGTTTCTATGTGTTGTACCTTCGTTTATTGGTGAACCGGTTCAATCGTTCCATTGCCGGCCTGGCCGTAGTATGCGTTCTTTCCGTGTTTACGCAGAAAATGCTTATCAAGCAGAACTTGACTCATCGAACTTACATTTGCCTTCAATTGAAGCGTATGGAAGGCGATCTTCGCCACTTCCTCAAGCACGACCGCATTATGAACGGCATCGTGCGGGTCTTTCCCCCAATTGAACGGTGCGTGGCTCTTAACAAGAACGCCGGGAACCATCGATGGATCGAGGTCGCGGAACGTCTCAGCGATCACATTACCGGTTTCGAGTTCATAAGCACCTTTAATTTCATCTTCGGTCATGTCGCGTGTGCACGGAATCGTGCCATAAAAGTAGTCGGCATGCGTCGTACCGAGCGCTGGTATGTCGCACCCCGCCTGTGCCCAACTAGTCGCCCACGGCGAATGCGTATGGACAATACCGCCGATCGATGCAAACGCTTTGTACAGCACCAAGTGGGTAGGCGTGTCGGATGACGGCTTCAGCTTACCTTCTACGACGTTGCCTTCCAGGTCGACAACGACCATGTCGTCTCGTTTTAGCGCTTCGTACGGCACACCGCTTGGCTTAATGACAACTAACCCGGCGGAGCGATCGATACCGCTTACATTTCCCCAAGTGAACGTAACGAGACCGTACTTTGGCAGATCCATATTCGCTTCCAGCACGGCTTGTTTCAAATCTTCGAGCAAGGAAGACACACTCCTTATGCGAAATAGTTCGCTCCCCGCATCATGACCAGACATATAACTTCGCTGTTATACAGATGCGAAAGGTAATAACAATGCGACTATCTATATTATAACTTGTACATACAAGTTAAGCTACTGTTTTTTTCTACTATTCTCCAGACTGAGGGGCCGATGACTCGCATATGATTAAGCTCTGGCACCACTAAACCCGATTTGATATATCGGTATTATAACCACATATAGCTTGTACGTACATATCACACAATCATAAACGACAGGCGGGCTCGAATGGAAGTGCTTGGCAGAGGTCCACACTACAACAGGCAACGCATTAGCTGCGCCCTTAACATCTAGCAGATCACTGTTAACTTTGTATCCATCACCAAGTTATCTCTTCAATTGCATAATTTCCCCAGCAATCATCCATGCTATGAAGAATCAGATCACTGTGAGGACAATATGATCATTTCCCTGTATGTTTCCCTATGTTGGATTCTTGTGGCAACTTCCGCTGTCTTGAAAAGTAAATTTTCAAACCAGGAGTTTTCATTTATTTGTTTATTAGTAGCTTTCATAGATACCAATTTATATTACTTGTTTGGTGAAACATTTCACTTTTTCGAAATTTCCAAAAATCCATTGAACTATGTTTCCTTTTCACTTATTCAAAGCATCATTATTCCACTTTTTATAGCGATCATGATTAATCTTTGGCAGTTGGCTAGTAGTGTGTCTACTAAAGTTTCTATACATGCAGGTTCAATTATTTTTCTTATAGGTATGGAGACTCTAAGTCTTTTGTTAAAAATTGTTATTTACAGTGAAATTAAAATATTATGCTGGCTTATTGTGTACAGGCTTCTTTTGTTCTACATGCAATTCGTGACAATTAGCTACTTTAGAAGGATGTGCAACCATTCATGAAAGGTACTATTCCCTTTGTAGAAAAAGCCTTTGATCTTAATGATTGGTTCGTAATTGGTTGCATTGGACTATCCTATTTGATCATCTATCTCATGCCAAAACGTTTTTCAGGATCTATAACTTTGTTACTATTTCTTTTTAGTTCAACGGTTGCATGTATGTTGGATAACTCAATTGGCGGTCACATTTTTGATTTGTATGACATCATGGATGGACCTGCATACACGGTGATGGATTTTGTGGTTTATTTTCTTTACGCACCATTTGGGTATTTCTTTATCTATTTATATGATCGTTTTCAATTAAAAGGGATAAAGACTGTAGGTTATATTTTACTATGGTCATGTATTTCAATAGCTTTCGAATGGGTTTGCACGCAAGTTGGTGTGTTTCATTATAAGGATTCTTACGGAATTTATTATTCTTTCTGTATTTATTTACTTTCTCAAAGTGCAACAATGTTGTTTTATCGTTTTATTTCAAAGGGACATTCTTTTGTAAAGGACAACGATCTCGAATAACAAGCGAAGCTATGCCAGAGCCTGCTCCGTAGGACCGCAAATACCGGCCCACTTTGTGTCATTGGACAGTTGCCGTTATACCACCGCCATGCTCTGCTTCAAAACATGAAGGCTAGCTAAAAACAGCCTGACCGTGTTTTACAACACAGCCAGGCTGTTCGGGAATTAGATTGCCGACGCTTGTGTAAGTATACTTTTCAAAATTACTTACCGCCTTCGACTTAAATTAAGCTCTTCATGCCCCGCAGCCACTCATAAAAACCATCGTCGAAAAAGAGATCAGGAATGTATGTCTGAGTGTAATTGCAATTAGGGCAAAGAAGTACCAACCCTTGTTCAAGCACCTTAGGGTATAATTTCTCGTGTTTACTGTTGTTTCCGCAAGCAAGATGATGCACTCCTTCTGCCTGCTGGTAATCCTTAATACGTTGCTTAACATCCTCTTTGTTCATTTATATCCCCTTGAAACCTTCAAATAGAATTTTCGCCAATCTTTACGATATCATTATACACGATGTACTCATCTACAAACATAAAATAATCTAAGCGCCATTAAATTTCAAGCCATCATCCGCGGAGCGAGCACCTTACGCAACGGGAAAATAATCGTCCGATAAGCAATTCATTACATGAAAAAACCGGACCCTGTATTTTACAAAGGAATCCGGTTTTCGTAATTGAGTGGCAGCTAGAATTCGTTAAACTACCCACTTTTGTTCAGATATCCTACGCTACCGTCACGATGATGGGCTGATTCTTTGTAATAATGATGGTGTGCTCATGTTGTGCCGCAAAGCCGCCGTCCGGTAGACATAAAGTCCACCCATCCGACTGCTCAACGACATAATCCGCACCCGTTGATAAAAAAGGCTCAATAGTAATGACTAAACCCTCTTTCAATACACGTTTATCGTGCTTGTTATAAACAGGAAGAATCTCTGTAGGAGCCTCATGTAAGGATTTCCCAATACCGTGACTGCACAAATTCTCTATAACCTTATAGCCGCCTTTTTTGGCCTCGATTTCAATAATCCTTCCGATTTCGTTCAGTTTTACTCCATGCTTAAGTGAAGAGATTACTTTCATCATCGTATTGTGTGTGTAGCGACAGAGGCGCATTAATGATGGGTTGAATGGAGGTATCGGAAAAGAATGTCCCGCATCCGCATAATAGCCTCCCAATTCTGCCGAAACATCGATATTTATTAAATCACCAGGTTGAATGATTCGATTTCCCGGTATGCCGTGGGCAACTTCATTGTTAATGCTAATACATGTGTTGCCCGGGAAATTGTATGTTTTTTTAGGTGCCGGCACAGCCCCATGCTTTTTCAAAAACCATCCTCCAATCTCATCCAGTTCCCTTGTCGTCATTCCGACACGTGCGTTTCGTTTCATTTCACTAATCGTCAATGCAACGATTTTGCCAATTTCTTTCAGAGCATCGATATCGTTTTGAGATCCTACTGTCATAAAATCCCCTCCATTTTCCAGATGAATTTATTTTACCACATAGAAAGAAAAAACCTCCGCCGCTAACAAAAAAACACCAACCAACTCGTGGTGGTGTCGGATTGTCATGGCTGTTTTTTGCCACAAAAAAGCAGTTCGCTTTGGGCCCTTCTATGACTTACTTTTTTGTCTGGCCCAGCATATGGTCCACAGTCTTACTGAGCTGGCTAAAAATAAAATTCGGCGCTATCCGGTTCATCATTTTCAAAGCATTGCTTTGGCCGGGCCGGATTTCGTATTGGTCCCTCTCCATTCCTTTGATCGCAAAACTCACCATGTCAGCGACTGGCATCGCCTTTGAACCTGTCAACTCTGCCGGATCGAACGTATCCACCAAGGGAGTTGCTGTCAACGGTGGAGCCAGCTCGAATACTTTGACCTTGGTGTTTTTAAGCTGTGCTCGTAGTGAAAGCGTATAGGAATGAATGCCGGCCTTCGCTGCGCAATAAATGGGCGAGATCGGAAGAGGCACGAACGCAAGGCCTGATGAGACATTTATGATCGCAGCCGACTCTTGCGTTTTCAGATGCGATAAAAATTGCTGCACCATCCAGATCGGACCACTGAGATTCGTTTCGATCTCGCTGTTCAAATCCTCCAGGTCGTTACCCGCAGTATGAAGATTTATTTTTCGCATAAACCCTGCGTTATTGATCAAGACATTGAGCTTGGGAAATTGCTTCACCACCGAAGCATACAAATCTGCAATCGCTTGAGGATCTCCCGCATCGCTCTGAAACGTATGTACCGTTGGCAGCTTTTTCTTAGCCGCATCAAGCCTTGCTTGATCCCGCCCCGTAATAATAACGGTATTCCCGAGCTTCAACAGCTGACTTGCAAATTCGAAGCCAATGCCGGATGACCCGCCCGTAACAAGAACTGTATTGCCGCTCATTTTCATCAGATTCCAACCGTCCCTTCCATCTCCATGAGTGTGGTACTTTCTACCAATAAGTGTACATGAAGTTTATAAAGATAGGAAGGGCAACAAGCCGTTACCTCAGTCGATTTTGATATACACCTTGCCAGCCTCTACTTTGACAGGATATGTTCTAAGCTTGACACAAACAGGCGCACGCTTAGGCTCTCCGGTCTTCACATCAAATCGACCGTTATGCTTCGGACACTCTATGATATGGCCCATAACTAAGCCGTCAGCCAAATGAATTTTTTGATGTGTGCAAAAGCCGTCTGACGCGAAAAACTCGTTGTTATCCGTTCGGTAGACTGCAAATGTACGGTCTCCAAGGTCAAACCGCACTACGTCCTCTTGGTTGATATCTTCAGCAGCATATGTTTCAATCCAACCTTTATGTTCCATCTCCGATTCCTCCAGCTATTCGCATAATTCAATTCGCAACACGATCCGATTCAAGCACTGCTTCCTCAGGACCAAACTTATAGGAACGGGCAGTACCCGGTAACGGACGATCGATTGTAAAAGCAGGATCCTTCCCCTGTTTCACAAGTGCAACTATCACGTCCTTGAGGGCAGACCCAAAACTACGCGATGCTGGCGGGCAGTCCCCTTTGATCTCTTCATGCAGGTCTGCTAAAGCATGATAAGGTACCATGGGGAACATATGGTGTTCGACATGATAGTTCATATTCCAATAAAGAAACCGTAGAATAGGGTTCATGTAGATCGTACGCGTGTTCAACCGATGGTCAAGCACGTCTTCATGCAGCCCTAAATGCTGTGTCATACCGAATAGGAGCACGAATGCCATGCCATAAAAGGAAGGCAAGCCGACAAACATGGCCGGTAAAAGGCTTCCCATTTGCAAACACCATACGAAGATAGCTGCATAAATAAGCAAGTATATACGAGCTTCCAAAAATGTCTTGCTGTGCTCCGATGGAGGAATATACGTATATTCCTCTTTGTCGAGCTTGCCGAAGCAATGAAGGAAAAACTTATAAAACTCTCGCGGTCCCCCATAGAGATGAAAAATTTGCATAAATATTATTTTCCAAATAGGAGGTCGCTCCATCACGATTTCCGGATCTCTTCCGACGATAATCGTATCGGTATGGTGGCGGGTGTGACTCCATCGCATGGGTGTTGCCGACCTCAGAACCATAAAGGAGGCGATCTGATACAGAACTTCATTCATCCAGGGTGTCTTAAAAGCTGTCCCATGACCGCATTCATGCCATCTTGAATCACCGGGAGTTGCGTATAGAATGCCGTAAAGTGCGAATGCTGGAATCGCCCACCATGATCCCCAACAATAATAAGCAACAATTCCCATTACGAAAAGCGCACCAAACCAAATGAAGGTGTCTCTAATAGCCGGCTTGTCTTTTCGTTTCATAAGCTCCTTAAGCCGCTCGCGCGGAATCGGACACGTATACCAATCCGCCTCTGCCAGTCCCTTTTCCTGTGCGCGTTTGTTTTCTGGACCACTCACACGATAGTCTCTTCTTTTTAAATTGGGATCCGCCATTTTTTATCCCCCTTATCCCTTAATGCCGCCCAAGGTCATCCCTTTTACAAAATATTTTTGCAAAAATGGATAGACTGCGATGATCGGCAGACTCGCCACTATGGTCATTGTTGCCCTTACGGCAAGCGGCGTAACCTGATTCGTTGTTTGTCCTGCCACATTGCTGAACACATCTGCAGCCGATTTCTGCGACATCGAAGCGTTCGAGCTTTGCAATACTTTCATTAATTCATACTGTAATGTGCTTAAATTAATATTGGATGAATTATATAGAAACACATCGAACCAAGAATTCCATTGCCAGACCGCAACAAATAACGATACGGTGGCAAGCACAGGCGTACATAGCGGAAGGACGATTCTCATAAATGTTGTAAATTCGCCGCATCCGTCCATGCGGGCACTTTCCAAGATCCCCTCCGGAAGCCCCTCGATAAAAGAGCGAATCACGATAATATTGAATACGCCCACCGTGCCCGGAATAATGTACACCCAGAAACTATTAAGCAAATGAAGCTCTTTGATCAGCAAATAATTCGGAATTAATCCCCCATTAAAATACATCGTCAGTACAAAAGCGACTGTGACGAACTTGCGCAGCACGAACTCCTTCCTGCTGATTGTATAAGCTACCATCGCTGAGCAAAATACGCATATAACCGTACCAAGTACGGTTCGCAACACGGAAACAAGTGTTGCGTGAAAAATGCTAGCTTCCTTGAACACATACTCGTAGTTATACCAAGTAAACACTCTTGGCTTAAGGAAGATGCCGCCCCTGATCGAATCGTTGGCATCATTCAATGAAATCGCCAGCGTATTAATGAAAGGATAAAGTGTAACGACGATGAGCATAATCATAAACACATTGTTGCTAAAATCAAAAATACGATCTCCTATACGGCTATCACGTCTTTTTGCTGAAATGGTTTTCGTTAACAACGTCTCCGTCCCCCTTAGAACAGCCGTGGTTGGCCTAATTTCTTGGCCAAATGATTCGCAGAGAAGAGAAAAATAAAACTGATGACCGTCTTGAACATGCCAGCAGCGGTCGCGAACGAAAATTTGCCCATCGCTATGCCGTATTTCAGAACAAATATGTCCAGATTTTCGGAATAGTCTGCTGTCAATCCGTTGCCGAGCAAGTACTGAGGCTCGAAGCCCGATTCCAGGATGTTGCCTAAATTCATAATAAGCAAAATAACAATAATCGGCTTCAACGCAGGTAAGGTGACATGCACAATTCTCCTAAATCGGCTCGCCCCATCCATTTCTGCTGCTTCATACAAGGTTGGATCAATCGTCGTCATCGCAGCCAAATAAATGATCGTATTCCACCCTACATTTTTCCACACTTCGGCTGCACCAAGAATACCCCAAAAATATTTCCCCTCAGCCAACCAAAGAATAGGCTCGTTGATCACATGAAGCTTCATCAACAAAATATTGACGATACCGTTCTCAGTCGATAGAGCGCTGGAAACGATGTTGGCCGCCACAACCCAAGAAATAAAATGCGGCAGGTAACTGACGGTTTGCACGAACCGTTTGAACATCGCCCTGCGCAGCTCGTTTAAAAGAATAGCCAGCGTAATCGCAGTCACAAAGCCAAGCACCAGATTAATGGAGCTCATGACCACAGTATTGCGCATGACCCGGTAAAATCCGTCGTCCAGAAACAAAAACTTAAAGTTATCGAATCCCACCCACTGTTGATCAGCCAGCTTTTTCGCCGGTTTAAAGTTTTGAAATGCGATCGTCCAGCCCCATATGGGGACATATTTAAAAACGAGCAGCCAAATCACGAACGGCAAGGACATGGCGGCTAATGCTTTTTGATTTCTCAATTTGATGAAAAAAAGTTTTGCCCCTGTCGGTTTAAGCACCTGCATCCGCTTAAGGGACGCTGGTTTTGCAATGGAATCAGCCACTGTATTCACCCCTACTGATAGCGTTTACCATTTACCGTTAATGCGGTCTTTTACAATTCGGGTTATCGTATTTTCATAAGTTTTGGCATCTAACTTGTTGAATTCTTTGATGTATTCATCCCAAAGTGACCAAAAATCGGCTGTCGAGGCTAAGATCATTTTCGGGAAATATTTGCGCTGCAGGTCAACGGTTTTTTGGACAAATATATCTTCCGGCGTCCCTTTGCCAATCCCTGCGCTCCAGGCTGGATACCATTTGCGCTCGTCAGGCGGCGAGAACAGATCTGAGAATACTTTTGCATGATAAGCACTCAAAATGGCTTTGTCCCCATCGGTATATCCTTGCTCGACAACTGACGGTTGCAAATTCGGATTTTTGGGATTGCCATCGGCGAATACGCTGAAGTTACCCATCATCGGCCATAAATAGCCGTAAATGTCGATGCCAAACTGTTTCTGGAAGTTCGGATCGCTTGTTTTCTTAATTTGTTCCGGTGAGCGGGTAAATTTGCCGTTGGCATCCACCTCGTAGGTTTCACCCTTAATCCCCCAGTTAATGAGTTTCTGATTCTCTTCGGTCACCATGTTATCGAAATATTCAATAATGCGAACCGGATCTTTCGCTTTGACCGTAATGCCAATTCCACGATTTTGAACAAATGTAGGAGGATCCAAGTATTGGTCCTTCGTCCCTTTATCAAATACGATAGGCAAAGCAATGTATCTTCTATCGTCGTCGCCTTCTTTTAGCAAGCTTTGGCTCGCTGGCTGGAATTGCCATGCGTAATCGAACATGCCGAGCACGCGGCCAGATGAAATTTTGGCCAAATATTGATCATAATTCGCTACCAACGATTCTTTATCGAAAAAGCCTTGATTGTTCGCTTCGTTCAACTTCTTTAAATACCTTTTCGTTATCTCATCATCGCCGTAATATTGCGCCTCGTGCGTCTTCATATCGACAATAACGCCGCCGTCATTCGGATAACCAGCCAGATGCATAGGCGGATTCGTAAGCGTGAAAAATCTCCAATCATGAGTCAGTGTTTCGAATCCGATTGTATCTTTTCCATTGATTTGCGGATGTTTCTCCTTATAACGTTTAATGATGTCGAAGTACTCATCCAGCGTTGTAATGGTAGGATAACCGAATTCCTTCAGCACACCCCGCTGAATCCAGAAGCCGGAAGTCGGATTCGGGTCAGGCATATATCCCTGCGCCGCCTCGAACGGAATATGATATATATTTCCATCCTTGGCTTTCATCATGTCCAAGTAAGGACCATAGAGTTTCATAATGTTCGGTGCGTGTTTCTTCAAAAGTTCGTTCAACGGGATAAAGGCCCCGGCATCGAGAACTTTATCCATCGCACTATCCGGAATTAGCACATCCGGGTAATCTCCGCTGGCTATCATAACCCCAATTTTCGTATTAATGTCACCGACCAGATGCTCAATTTTAAAATTGACCCCAGTCTGCTCCTCTAACTTTTTACCGATCGTCGTTTCGTTCGTATTGACATCTTTCCCGGGACGCGCTGCGTTAAAGTAGCTAAATGTTACTAGCGCCTTGGCTGGCTTTGCCATGTCATCATTCTGCGTCGTTGGTGCATTGGAAGCGGTTGCGTTTTGACTCGTGGTATCGTCATTGGAACAACCGATGATCCCGAGCACTATGGTAAGCATCATAAATATCCACCCGAATTTTCTGCTTTTCATTTGTTTGTTGCCCCTCTCCGCTAATTTGTCCCGGCTCATTCTCTTCGCTGCCTATACTTGTTATGTTTGGAACATAAGTAAAGTATATTAGAGCGTTCAAATAGCGGACAATCTACGAAGTGAACAACATATTGTAATTTTGGAACATCTTTAACAGGCAGCCCGGCAAAATATGCAGCCGGATTGATCCGTTATGCGCTCAGGTCGAGACAAAGCCTTCTTTTGTACTTTTGATACTTTTGCGGTAATCTCCCGGCGTTTTCCCTACGCTTTCTTTAAATATTTTGCTGAAATAGGCGGCATCGCCAAAGCCGCACACCGCTGCAATCCGCTCGAGCGTATTGTCCGGCTCCTCCAACAACTGCAAAGCTTTGCGCAGCCTCAGCATTTTCAGCATCTGCATGGACGACACCCCGTAGGTTTGCTTGAACACCCGGTTAAAATAGCCAGGATGCAAATGTACCAGCTGTGCCAAATCCTCTCTCATCAGCTTTTTGTCGAGATTGTCCTCCATATGTTTCACTACTTGAAGAAACCGGTCCTCGGTAGAAAGCTTCGAGGCCGGCCGGCTTGGGCTGCCGGAAACCATCCAACTCTCCAAAATGTCGCCTAACAGTTGAAGCGCAATCGCTATCCCCTTATAATCACGCAGCGGTGAAGGCGGCTCATTCCACATATGGAGCAGTACCTCAAAGGAAGCCGCATAGCTGTCCGCATGAAGCAGCGTGATGACTCGGCTTACGGGAAACCGTTGAAAAAAGCTGAGCTGCGGAATGACCCGCACTTCGATCAACATCCATAAATGAACCCCCGGTCCGACTGCAATTTCCGTGAATGGCAAATTCGGAGGGTGGATCATCACATCCCCTGTCTTAGCCACATCCACCGCACCGCACGACCTTGATTCCACTTCCCCTTCCAGCACAAACGATACCGTCCAATACGGTTTGACCATTTCCAGGTGAAACGAATGATAAGCGGCTTTCTCAACATGATACAAAGAGAAGTCCATATTTTCACGGATACTTAGCTTTGTTTGCAATTCAGCACCCCCGTAATGTTCCAAATTTGCAATAAGTAGTTCGATTTCGACATTGTGAGAAGTTGGGTTCGGTAAGCATAATGAAATCACAAACACAATCTTTCTAAAACCAACTTGAAGGAGCGAATGACCATGTTAACCAACGAACAGCTGAAGCACTACGAAGATCAGGGCTATATTATTCTCGATCAATTTTTTTCGAAAGCGGAGATCGACGCAGTGACGGCGCAGATCGATAAACTCGATGAACAAGCCGAAAAGGAATTACAAAAATTAGGACAAAATTTCCTCAATATCCCTGGGCAAATCAATTTCAATGCGCAGCTCAACAAAAAAAGTGCAGATATCCAACGATTTTGTTGTCAGGATAAAATGGCAGCCATCGCAATGGATATTCTGGGGCCGGATGTCCAGCTGTATTTTGACCAGTCGGTGTACAAACGCCCTGAAGCAAACCGGGATTTCCCTTGGCACCAGGACAACGGCTATGCGCCGATCGAACCGATGCATTATTTAACCTGCTGGATCGCTTTGGAAGACGCTACGTTAGAAAATGGCTGCATCTGGGTTATGCCGGAATCCCATAAACAAGGCTTTGTGGAACATAAAAAGACGGATATTGGATGGCAGTGCTACTTTGAAGAAGACCCCGGCATTCCGGTTCCGCTGAAAAGCGGCAGCATGGTGATCTTTCATTCTCTTTTGTTCCACCGCAGCACGCCAAACCGCAGCAGCGCGACTCGCAAAGGATTGGTGCTTCAATATTCCGTAGCCGGTGCGGTGAACCCCGAAACGGGAATTGCCTTCGATAACGGGCCGGTCATGACGAAGAATGGCGAGTATGTGTACACCCTGCAAACGAGATGAATGCAATGAAACTATGTAGCGGAATTCGTCTCCGGAGAGGGGGATTTGCATGTCGGAAGATTCTAACAGTATCCGGTTCTGCCTTTCGAACGTCATCCAACATAAGCTGAGTGATGACTTGACCAAGCTGCAGCAAGCCGGCTGCTCCATACAAGTCGAGCGGTGTTTGAACAATTGCGGTACATGCCGCCGTTCGGCTCATTACACCCGCAACGGCGAGACGTATGCGCTGAAGTCGATGGATACCGGTTCGAACTCGGTTCATGACAGCATGATAGCCCGCATTCAGGAGTTGGAAATTCAGATGGAAAGCTTGCTTTTGAGCCTGCGGAATGAAGACGATTTTGAGCAAGCCTGCGCGCTCAATGCCCGATTCGTTCAATTGGCAAAAGAAATGATCGATTTGCGATCTAAACTCGAAAGAGCTCATGAAGAACATACACCGTTCAACGATTATGCCTCATCTGAAGTGATTTGAAGCCAAGAGAAGCCATCCCTTCGCATTGTAATGCGGGATGGCGTTTTTCTGGCGATTGATTATTGGTTATTGCGCTGAAGCGGCTAGCCTTTCTCGTATATAATTCCCGTTCGCCAAAGTCACCTGATCTGGATCCGCTTCAGCCCCAATTGATTCCTCCTCAACCATAATCCACCCGTTGTAACCCGTAGCGTTCAAATATTGAGCAATGCGCAGGTGATCGATTGAGCCTTGCCCCAGAGCTGACCATGCGCCCGTTGTCATATCCATATCTTTAAAATGAACATGTTTGATAAGGGAGCGGTACGTGCCGAATATCGTTTCCACGTCCATCCCTCCCCTAGCAATATGTCCCGTATCCGGAGCGTAGCCGCAGTACCGGGGATCAAGTCCTTCCAGCAAAATCCGGTAGTCCTGCTCAATCCGGAAGATCGATCCAGCCGGTGAATTCGGATGATAGGCACATACGATCTCCTTCTCGGAAGCTCGTCTGCTAACGGCGTTAATGTTAGCCAGCGCATTCTTTTGCCGCTGCTCCAGATCCCTCCGGTCCTTGCCCGGAAGCTGTACCAGCGTCAGAACCGTATCCGGGAAATGCTGTAAATATTGAATCACCCGATCCGCTTCAATTCGTTCAGCCTCCGTTTCTTCAGGTCCTCGCCAATCGAGTGCGAGACACAGGGCGCTGAGCCGCAAATTCCGGCGCGCCAGCGCTTCCTGCAAGGCGGCCGGTTCCTGCGTATACGGCCCAAGCATGCATACTTCCGGCTCTACACCTGCAGCTCCCGCTTGCGCGATCACATCGAGAATATGGTCCAACCGATTGCCATATTTCGCATAAGACATTTGCCACGTATATGTTTGAAATCCATATCGAATTGCCACCGATTAATCAACCTCCTTGATCCCCTCGCGAATGAAAGGAATTGCGCGCCGGCCCCATTCCTCGACTTCCGCATTAAAGCAGAAATCCACGCACCACCATTCCATCTGCGATATGACCGGTTTCATTGCCGATAAAAAGCCGGCAAAATCCACTTTTCCCGCCCCAAATGCAGCATGCGTGCTCGTTTCTTCGTCGTGAAGCGTTCCGTCTGAATCGATAAGATGAAGATGACCGATATGATCTTGGAGCAACTTCGCATATTCAATAATACCTCCCTGAAGCAGCTCCTTTTCCCCGACATGGCGCGCACCGACAACTCCGCTCATATACGCATGACTCGTATCGAACAATACTTTGAAGGCAGGGTGACCCACGGCTTCCACAAGCCGCTTCACTTCGCTTGGCTTATTTAGCCAAAAGCCGGGCTCAAACTCCCAAACGATGGTCATTCCCGCCACAGCTGCGAGCTTTGCCGATGCCCGCCAAGTAGCAACGAGTCTATCGAAATTGTCCTCATACTCTCCCACGGACAATTCGGCCGGCGGACTGACCGTATCCACACGAATGGTATCAATGCCCAAATCAGCGCTAAACGCGATATACGTTTGCAGCAGCTCCAAATAATCGTCCTGATTGCACCGGTCGGGGGGCACCGAGGTGAAATCCGGCGCATAGCCGGATATCCCGAGTCCATAAGATTGAATTTCTTCCAACAGCCCCTGACGGCTTTCCTTAGTCGGATGGCTGTATGGGGTCGGATGAGGCGCGAAGCCATTGATTTCCACACCGTCATAACCGGATGCTCCGGCATACTGCAAAATTTGTGTAAACGGCCACGGAGACCGGGCGAATGGGCCGAAAGCGAACGCCCAAGAACCAATTGATATTTTGGGATTCAACGCAATCACTCCTTAAACTTTATTCAGATCATTGATGACGGTTAAGAAAATCCAACGTGATCCGGTTAAAATCCTGCAGCCGATCCCAGTGATGCGTATGGCCGCTGCCTTCAAATATGCTTAGCTCGGCATGAGGAATCTCTCTTGCGATGGACAACGACAGATGGACCGGTGTAAAGATATCTTGGTCTCCAACAGTGATCAGTGTAGGAGCGGTGATTGCCCCGAGCTTCCCTGTCGTATGATGAGACATACAAGCGCTACATTGCGCTTGAAACGCATGAACCGGCATCGGATTGCCGTTCGTTAATGCGCTGTTCTGGCCTTCTTTAAGCCTATCTTGATGCTGTTCGTGATAAGCTGGCGTGTAGATGATGAGCTGCAGCAACTTCTGGAAATCATCTGCTTTCATCGCTTGATAGGCTGCGCCGAACGTTTCGAAGATGCGCGTAGTGTACGCATCGCATTCCGACCACGAGCAGTTAATCGTTAAAGTCCGGACACGTTCCGGAGTAGCCAAGGCCACCTCCTGCGCAATGGCGCTGCCCATCGAGATGCCAGACAAATGCATTTGGTCGATCCCAAGCGCGTCCAGCAATCCGATGGTGTCTAAGGCCATCATCCGTGTCGTATAAGGGCCTTCCGGCTTGGCGGAGCGGCCCGCTCCCCGGTTATCGACCAATATGCAGCGATAATGCTGTTCATAGACGCGCACATGCTCCTCCCATACGCTCCCGTCCGCCCCAAGACCCATCAGTAAAACCAAGGGCTGGCCTTGACCTCTTTCCGTATAATGAAGCTCTATCCCGTTAACGTGAACGATTGGCATGAACCGAACCTCCATAACCTAATTGCTGCCGAATATATTGAACACCCAAACGTGCGGCATCATCCGGGTGGTTCGCATAATCCCGCCACAAATGGAGTCGTGAGATCAGTCCGGGGACCTGCTGCCCGAATGCTTCGATGGTGAGCCAGCCGTCATAACCGATTTCTGTAAGCACCTCGAATATTTCCTTCGGTACCGCATGACCGCTACCAGGCACTCCGCGGTCATTTTCCGAAATATGAACATGCACGATGTGTGCCGCCGCCTGACGCCAAGCTTCAGGCACATTGCGTTCCTCGATGTTGCCATGATGCGTATCCGCTAGTAAGCCAACGTTAGGCAAGCCTATCTGCTTCACAAAACGCACTCCATCTGCAAGCGTGTTCACCATATACATCTCGAAACGGTTAATCGGCTCCAGCGCCAGCTTCACGCCAACTGAACCTGCGTATTCGCCCGCCTCGCGCAGCGTTTCAACGGCATAATCCCACTCATCCCGCTGCGGTGCATGGCCGGAGAAGCGTCCCAATCCTTGAAATAATGGCCCGCACAGCACCTCCGCCCCCAAAGATTTCGTATTGTCGATCGCCCGCTTCAGCGTTTGGAGCGCAGCCTGCCGCAGCGCCCTGTCCCTGCTCGCCGGATCCGCCGAGCTGGCATCAAGTGCGGCGATTGCAGTGCATCCGAGGCCAAGCTCCTTCAATATCAAGCCAAAAGCGCGTGCATCCGCTGAATCCATATTGTCGGCAGCGAATTCAACCCCGTCAAAGCCCCACTGCTTGATCGATTGCAATAATGTTAAATGCTCGGAAGGCTTGGATTGATCCGTCCACAAAAGCAAATTCATACCGATCTTCATCAATGATTCACTCCCATGGCTTTAAAATAATTTTGCCGCTTTGCTGTGAGGCAGACAATTCAAAAGCTTCCTGAATATTACTCATTGGAAACGTATGTGAGATCAGTAGTCCGGTTAAAGGCGACTGTTCGATCACTTTCATTAATTGCGGAAATTCGTTCATATTGTAATGCCACGATCCAATCAGATGAATGCCTTTACGGAGTAGATCATCGCTAACTTTAATCGGTGTCTCCGTAAAGCATTCCCCAACAAAAGCGACCTTGCCTTTGCGCTTCACCGCATCAATCTGAAGCCGATGAGCCGAGACGACGCCTGAGCAGTCTAGTCCGCAGTCCGGCCCTTTGCCGCCGGTTAAAGCTTTGATCTGCTGCACAGCATCAGGAACACGGGGATCGACGATCATGTCGGCGCCCATCTTGTTCGCCAGTTCGACACGATACGGATTCATCTCAACCGCAATGACCTTCGCACCGCGAAATTTCGCATTGACGATCGCTCCGAGTCCAACAGGTCCAAGCCCGGTGATGAGGATTGTCGTGAAAGCGTCCACTTCCATCGCTTGGAAAGCGCCATGAGAGGGGCCGAGCCCGCAGCAGGCCAGCGACGCTTGCTCGTAGGTGATTCCGTCAGGTATCCGCGCCAGCATCCAGGACGGCTTGGAAATGTACTGGGTCATCGTCGGCTCGTAATGATCCATATTGTGCTCGCAATAAATGAAATCGCCCGCAATGCACAGCTCGCACTCGCCGCAAGGATACTGCGGCATGACGACGACCCGGTCGCCAACCTTCACCTTGCTGCCCGGCGCCGCTTCAACCACTTCACCGGCCGCTTCATGCCCGAGGCAGTCCGATGTATGTCCATGAACAAACCCTTTATATTCCGCACACATCGGCGCTGCATACACTTTAACGAGCGCCCAGCCCTCCTTGAGGACCGGCTTCTCTCTTTCTACCAATTCCGCTTGCCTTACGCCGGTAATCGCTGCTATTTTCATCCTCATTCTCCTTCCGATATCCAATGTTCGGCTCCGACAGCCCAGTGGATGCCATTCAACAGCAGTCTTCTAAAAGCAGGCTGCTCGAAATCCTCGGGATGCCCCATCGTCGTCGTCAAGACACGACCGCCTCCGAAATGTGTACGCGTCCACGCCACAGGTTGCACCCTTGGCGTATCTTCCGTATACGACCAGCCGTTATCCTCCGGGTTTACCGTATGTCCGTTCAGCAGAAGTAGTGCTCCTTCCGGAGGATACGGCAGTACCTGATACAGCCAAGAACGGCATGAGAAATGCGTTGGTACGCCTCTTAGAATTGGATGCTCATTCGCCCCCCAGGCAATCGAAACATCCGTTGAAGACGAATGCCCGAAATGCCGAATCCACGGTGCGCCAAGCACATCGGTGCCGAAGCCGTCATTCCAGCGCGCCAGTGGGTGCCCCTCCGGGTAATCAAAACTGTGCGTGCTGGTACGCAAACCGATTACTGGCTTCCCCGCTTCCAGATACGCTCGAATATAACCAAATTGCTCTTCAGGCAGCTGCCGAAACCGCAAGTAGAACACGGCGAGATCAGCCGTTTGAAGTGCCTCCAGTCCTGGAATATTTGCAGGCTCAGCTGGTCCCGGATGCGCGGATAACACGGTCACTTGAGCTCCATGCTTATGCTCAGCCTCTTTAGCGATACGCGGCATCGTGATTTCCGACGCATATTCATCTTCTCCGATTACGAATACAAGATGGCGGCCTTTTAACGTTTCATTCATCTGCTCCACATGCATCTCTCCATGATCAGTTTTCTGTTTCCGAATAGGTGAAATAATCAAAATCGGCATGTCTGCGGCCGCCTGACAGATCATGGGCACAAAGTCCGATAAAAGCACCGGTGAAGCCCCAATCCGTAAAATAACCATCGACCAGATGCGTCGCATATTCATCCGATATTTTACTGGCATCCAGCACAGGACCGATGGCTAGCCAGTCCGTCCCATTCACGGAATAATAAAATTGCAGCTCGCTGTAGTTCAGCTTCATCTTTAAATAGCAGGATTTCTGTACCGCAACCGGTACGAGCCTCTCCGTATGCTCCTGATATACGCCATGATCGTTACCGATAACGCCGAGGTTCGCACCCAGACTCTCATCAAAACTTAAGCGCAAATAATAGTAATTTTGCGAATTGTAGTAATACATCATGCCAGCCATCTGCTGAAAGGAGCTGAGACCAAACTCGATGACCGTCTCCGCTTCACAGCGAAACGATTGCTGGCGCCGTCCGATTAGACTGTGCCTGAACCGTGAATTGGGAGACTCCATCCCTTTGAGCCTAAGATACCCAGGACGCTCGGCAAGTGAGATCCAATCTTCGGCAAATGGCTGGCGTAACGATTGCCAATGGATATTCAATCTGTTGTCATTGAAGTCGTCCTTGTCTGGAGATTTCGGAAACTTATGCTTCGGCAGCGATGGAGGCTGCACGAAATCGAGCGGCACACTTCCTCCCCCGGATAGACGAAGCCATCCGTCTTCGCTCCAAACACAACGTTGAATCGCCGTTTCACGGCCCAAATTGCACCTTCTGTCTTCCGTATCCAGAGGACGCCCGCATAAATGAACGATATACCATTCGTCGCTATGCGTATGAACCAAGCTTGCATGCCCGGCTTTCTGAAGTGTCACATCCGGATTATGAACCGCCGTGAGCATCGGCGTCTGCGGATCCGTCTCATAAGGACCCGTCAACTGCCTGGAGCGCGCCACCGTAACGGCATGCTCATAGCTCGTTCCGCCTTCCGCAACCATTAAATAATAGTAGCCATCCTTCTTATAAATATGGGGCCCTTCCGTCAAACCAAGCTTGGAACCTTTATAAATGAGATGCGAAGGACCGAACAGTTTCACCTCACTCTCCGAATACTCCCGCAAATATATGCCGTTAAACGGATCACGGTCTTTGCGATAATCCCATGCCATATGGACGATCCACTTTTTCCCATCGTCATCATGGAACATCGAAGGATCAAAACCACTGCTGTTCAAGTACACTGGATCGGACCAAGGCCCCATTATATCGCTGGCGGTAACGACATAATTGTGTGTATCTTTATAAGCGCCCGCATGGCTTTTTACATCCGTAAATACGAGATAAAACGTCCCATTGCTGTAAGTTAGACACGGCGCCCACACGCCGCCGGAATCCGGATTGCCTATCATGTTAAGCTGGCTAGCCCGTTCAAGCGGACGCGTGAGCAGTCTCCAATGGACGAGATCGCGTGAATGATGAATTTGCACACCCGGGAACCATTGGAAGGTCGATGTTGCGATATAATAATCATCCTGCACGCGGAGTATCGAAGGATCGGGATTGAACCCCCTCAGAACCGGGTTCACGATTTGGGATTGTAGATTTGGCTCCATACGGCACATCCTTTGCTTTCTTATACAATCGGCCTGCAGCACTCTGCCGCAGGCCGTCTTTCCCATTCCTGTTTCTCATGTGATTATTTTACTTTTTTGCGATCGGCATCATAAGCATTTTGCAAAATTTTCAAGTAATCATTCAGCTTTAAGCCGTCAAAGCCTTTGATATAAGCATCCCAGCCACTCTCGATGTTTTTATCTCCTGTAATGAACTGAAGCATATTCGATTTGACGTAATCTTCGATGGTCGCCTTCAGTTGAGCGGCTGCCTCGCCTTCCTCGGAGCTAATAAAAATGTCGATCGGGAAGAAATCCTGCTCTTTCGGTTGGAAGCCGTCGTACTTCTGCGTTTCCTTCACCAAACGCAACTCATAACCTTCCGGTGAAAACATATCCTGTGAAACCGCCTGCGATTCAAAGCGCTCACGAGGCCGGAAATCCGGACCGGCTTGATCCCAGCCGTCGGTATGAATCGTCTCTGTGCGATATTTCTCGTCAACCTGATATTTCGCAGGTTTGCCGTTGACATTCAACTGGCCATTGTCAGCCATTTTCCACATATGTCCTTCTACGCCGAACTCTTGCCCTCTGGTTGCTTCTTCGGTCCACAAATAATCGAGCATTTTAATTGCGGCAATCTGCTTGTCTTTGCTCGCTTTATTGGTAATAACGAAGCGGCCCTGGTTACCTACGGATTTGTAATATCCCGATAACTGTACGCCATTCGGCCCTTTTAATGGAGGAACCGCCGTATAATCTTTATTCCGCGGATCGGCGGCGCCAACAGCCATACGCACATGGCCGATCGTGAACGACCCCAGTACAGTTTCGCCTGCTTTATTGCCAAGCTGCTGCAAGCCTTCTTGATTTTGCGTAAAAGCTTGCGGATCGATCAATCCTTCTTTATAAAGCGAATTCATATAACGGAGACCGTCTCTCCACTCCGGCTGGCTCGCCGAAAGCTGGACTTTGCCATCCTTCACCCGGATATAAGAATAAGACTGTCCGTCTCCCGTATTATAAATAAACGCGTTCATGAGAAAGCCGGTCAAATCGCCGTGCCACGTATACAATGCCCCGCTTAGCGGAACTTCGTCAGCTTTGCCGTTGCCGTTCGGATCCTTCGTCTTAAAGGCGCGCAGCACGTTTGCATATTCCTCAGTGGTCGTCGGCATTTTCAGACCAAGCTTATCTAGCCATGTTTGGTTGATCCACAGCTTCTGGGAATACCAGCAGTGGTAACATTCATTCACTTCCGGCATTGCGTAGATTTTTCCGTCGGAAGACGTTACGGCCGTCTTTAAATCCGGACGGTCCTTGAATACTTGTTTAATATTCGGCGCGTACTGATCGATGAGATCGTTCAATGGAAGGAAAATACCCTGCTTGCCGTACTTCATTTGATCTGCGGTCGCGAAGTTGCCGCTCAGGAAAATTTCCGGATAATCGCCGCTTGCCATCAGAACATTGCGCTTGTCATTATTATCATTCGGCGGTCCGACGACGAAATTCAGCTTCACATTTGTTTTCTGTTCAACTTGCTTCGTAAACGGATTGTCTAAGGTTGTTAGATTAGGCGATTGGTTAATAAACGCACTTATCGTTATTGGCTTTTGCGCCCCGTCTCCGCCGTTAGGACCTGTGCTGGATTCCTGTCCCTTGCCTCCGCTGCCGTCATTCGAACAAGCGCTGAGTAAAAATACTGCGGTTAGAGCTGTACAGGCAACTGCTTTCCATAAATTCCCCATTTGACACCCTCCTGAATGATGATTGCACATACAGTTCTACTTTACGTTACGCTTCTCCTTTATCCTTTCAACGAGCCGATCATAACCCCCTTCACGAAGTATTGTTGAACGAACGGATATATGATAAGTACCGGCAAACTGGAGACGACGATCAGCGAAAATTTCAACAGATCTTTCATCCCTTGTCTGGCTTCCATTGTTCGCACATCAACCATCATTGTATTATCAACCGAATTCTGGATTAATATTTCCCGTAATATGAGCTGCAGCGGAAACAAATCTGGCTTTCGCAGAAAGATAAGTGCATCAAAATACGCGTTCCAGTTTGCAATCGCATACATAAGTACGAGTACGGCAATGATCGGCTTGGATAACGGCAGCGCGATCGCGCTTAAAAACTTGAAGTCACTGCAGCCGTCGAGTTGAGCAGCCTCATTTAATTCTTCCGGAATCGTTTCTTCAAAAAACGTCTTCGCAATAAAAACCTGCCAAACGGCTACCGCTTGTGGAAGGAGCAGCGCCCAGCGCGTATCAATCAGTCCTAGATCCTTCACGGTCAAATAGTAAGGAATCAACCCCCCGCTGAAAATCATCGTGATCATGATCATGTACATCAGGAGCTTTCTGCCATGAAAGGTTCGTTTGGACAACGGATAGGCGAGCGCGATCGTCAAAGATACGCTGATAAGTGTCCCTATTCCCGTATACAAGAGCGAGTTGTAATAGCCTGACCAAATACGCGGATTGTTCAAAACAGCGGTATACCCTTTCAAAGATAGCTCCACCGGAAATAACCAAACTCTGCCAGCTACTACCGCCTGCGGAGAGCTGATCGAAGAACTTACGATGTAAATAAGAGGGTACAGCACAATAACAAGGATGAGGAACAGAACGACATGAACGATCGTGAGTAAAATTTTATCCGCAAGCGGTTCCTTGATTTTGACTGTTTTCTCCATGTCAGAACAACCCCGATCCTGTAATTCGTCTTGCCCCGTAATTTGCAAACAGTAGCAGCATTAAATTGATGAAAGAATTGAACAAGCCGACTGCCGATGAAAAGCTGTAATTCGCTTGGACGAGACCGACTTTGTACACATAGGTCGAAATAATTTCCGAAGCTCCAATGTTCAGCGGATTCTGCAGCAAATACACCTTCTCGAACCCGATGCTGAGCAGATGGCCCATGTTCAAAATGAGCAGCAGCACCATAACCGGCATAATGCTGGGGATATCGATGTGAATGATTTTCTGCAGCCGGGTTGCCCCATCGATTTTTGACGCTTCGTATAAGTGTGGATTCACGCCGGCAAGGGCTGCAATATAGATGATTGCGCTATACCCCATGAACTGCCATACATCGGAGAGAACGAAGATCGTCGAGAACAAGGATGGTTTGCCCATAAAGTTAATCGAAGCTAAGCCAAGCGCTGTACGGATATGATCGATGACGCCAATTCTAGGCGACAAAAACAAGATAATCATTGAGACCATAACGACTGTAGAGATAAAATAGGGCGCGTAAGTAATCATTTGTACGGAACGTTTAAACAAACCATTCTTCAACTCATTCAGCATGAGCGCAAGTAAAATAGGTGCAGGAAAACCGACAGCTAACGAATACAAGCTTAAATATAATGTGTTCTTAATAAGCAGCCAGAAATTCGGGTGTTCGAAAAATGATTGAAAATGCTTGAACCCTACCCATGGGCTGCCCCATATGCCTTTGATCGGATTCAGATCCTTGAAGGCGATCTGTACACCCAGGATTGGCACATATTTAAAAAGAATGAAATAAGCAACCGGCAGTGAAACTAAAAGATAAAGCTGCCAATGCCGCCGCATCTTTTTTAGAGATATTCCCAATTTCGTGGGGTTTGAAGATTTGCTTTTTAATTTGGACGCAGCAGACAGTTTGGCTGTTTCCGCCATTTTGTTCCCTCCTCCTTGCATGAGACGATTGTTGTTGTTGGGGCAACTATACCCCACCTAGTAGCAACCCTGCAATTTACATGTTTCTGGCGGTAAACAAAAATCGGATCAGGTCATTTTGACCCGATCCGACGTAATGATTAACAATTTTCTGCTATTAACAATGTCGCTCTTTCCTATAATCTCCAGGAGTTATGCCTACCAAGCGCTTGAAAACGCGGTTAAACGATACGGGATTCAGATAGCCCACCTGATACCCGACCTCTTGTATGCTGGACTCGGTCTCCGTCAGAAGCTGTTTGGCGAGCTCGACTCTGCGATTGATGAGATAATCAATAAACTTAATATCGAATTGTTCTTTGAACAACGAGCTGACATTTTTTGAAGAGATGCCGAATTGCTCACTAAGGTGAACAAGCGACAGATCCGGATTCGAGAGGTGGTCGGCGATATACTGCTTCATTTCAAGTGCAATGACCTGTTCACTGCCATTATGGGCTTTCTCCGACATGACATATTCCAACTTCTCCATAATTTCAAGCAGCTGATCCTGTACATCCTCAAGCGTTTCGAATTGCTCGATAACATCCTTCATAATCGCTTTGTTCGTATGCACGATCTCATCGTTCATAACAAGGCCGTGAATATGATCAAACAAACGGAAAGATAAGTAATGAAGCAAATTGACAATATCGTCACGCTTCGGCCGGTCCGCAATGATTTCCGTAAAAATCCGGTTATATTTGGTCCGCCAATCCGGCTCCAGCATCCGAAACGAATACACCATACTGCGAATCCGTTCAAGATGGTAATACAGCTCAACCTCGTATTCTTTGGAAATCTCCCAGTACCCGATTACGCGGTCACTGCCAAGCACGAACTTGTAATTAATCGCTTCGATGGCAGACTTATAGGAGTTTTTGAGCTGAGGCACTGTCTCCGTTACCTGACCCACGCCAAAAGTTACCGTAAAAGGTAGGTTGTTACGAACCCAGGAAACCGCATGCTCCGTGAACGGCTTGATGTTATCGAATAATTCGTTAGGCATATCCTCTTGCGTAAAAATGAAAACGCACATTTCCTTATCGTTGATCCACTCGGTCCAGCTGCGAAGCGACGATTTCTGAACGAGCTCCGTATACATGTTCTGAATGATGAAGCGATATAAAATAAGATCATGATCCGTGAAGCGGCTGCGGATATCCGAATATTTATCTATGGAAGCGACTAATACTGCCGCTTTTTTGAATCCGCCCTTGAACCCGTGCCTCTCCAGCTCGTCAACCCACTCCTCGTTCGCTAACGATCTGGAACCGTTCATAACCTCCAGGAAAATGGATTTTTTGCGATAATTAATATTTTGATCTGACTGCGTCTTAAACACATTGAATCGTTCAACGAGCGAGTGGAACGTTGTCTCAATATAGTGAAACTCATTATCGTTATTGCCGCTTTGAGTCGCGCTTGCTTGTGACATCTCATCCAATTTGGAAATAAGCGCCCGTAGCGGCTTATAGTTCCGGTTCGTCATATAAAGAATGGATAATAACCCAATCAAAACGACGACTGCGGCAAAAACAAACCAAATTCCCGAGAACACTTGGAGAATAGAAAAGCGATTCCCATTTACCAAGCCGCTTTTATACGTCCAGCCCGTATATTCGGATACAATTGTAGACATGACCTTTCGGGTATCGTCATTAACCTCGCTCTCCGGAAACATTTTCATGCCTTCCGAGCCGGTAACCGTAACAAAACTGACCGATTGATCCAAACTTTTAGAGATCAGCTGATTCAAGGCATTGATCGACACATTTACTACCATGAGGCCACTTTCTCCCGAACTCGTTACATACTTGCGCGCTAATGAGACTACCGCTTCCATTCTGGACGTTCCAAACTCCTTAAAGAGCCGTTTATCCGTCCAATGATAAGAATAAGTATCCTTCATCAGTCCTTTAATAAATTCGTGATCGGCAAAAGCTTGCAATGGAGCTACCGTATTGGAGCTAAGCACATAACCGTCGCTATCGCGTACGAGATAAAGAGAATGAATGTATGGGTTCAGCTGTTTCATATTGTTGAATTCTTGGGTCACCTGGTACGTAAAATAGGTTGCAGGCTGGCCCGACTGATTGAAAAAATCCAACATATTGAAATCGGAAGGATTATTATTTCTCGTCTGTTTGGTCACCATTAAATGATCAATCGATTGCAGTGTCTGCTCCACAGTCTGAAGCGACTGATTATTAATGCTTGTGTATACGCTGGCCGCATCCTGCTGCGCCCGCTCACTTAAAATTTGGAAAAAAATAAAAAACAAAAAAGAAATGATCAAAAGGAAGACAGGCATGTAAGAAAAAAGCAAGCGGTAATACCATGTTTTCTTCATCAACATCTTCCTTTCCATACGATTTATATGGCAACGCTCTCATTTTATCAGTTCGTCTACTTGCTGACAATATAACGGAAAAAGCCCAACCCTTTCAGGTTAAGGCCTTTGTTCCAAGCGAAAATCACAACTATCGTCTTTCACTTCTTGTCTGAGCCGGATAAGCTCCTCTTTAAGTTCTCTTACCGTATCACGGTAATCCGGATGATCATATACGTTTAGCAGCTCGTAAGGGTCGCGCTCTAAATCGAACAATTCCCATTCCGTCGGTTTCGTCTCATCGATCGCACCTTCCACCCCAAGTGCTTCTGCATAATAATAAATCAACTTGTAACGGTCAGTTCGCATGCCATAGTGCGCTTTAATATGGAAATGAGCCAAATGCATCCAATATCGGTAATACATTGATTGCCGCCATTCAGGAGGGACTTGTTCTTTAAACATCGTTCGGAAGCTTCTTCCTTGCATGGTAACCGGAATTTCCACGCCGGCGCAATCTAACAGCATAGGTGCAAAATCTACATTAAGAACCATAGATGAATTCAACGTACTTCGCTTAATCTCTTGCGGGTAACGCATAAGGAATGGCATCCTTAGCGATTCCTCGTACATAAACCGTTTATCGTACCAACCATGATCGCCTAGGAAAAATCCTTGATCCGATGTGTAGACGACAATCGTATTATCCGCTAATCCTTGTTCGTCTAAATAATCCAGCAAACGCCCGACATTTTCATCAATAGATGCAATGCATCTTAAATAGTCTTTAATGAATTTCTGGTAGTTCCATTTTTTCCGTACTTCGCCTGTAAGATGTTCGGGTGCAGTCTCCGTTAAATGTCTGTCCATATCGGCTATTTTGCAGGTGGCCTCTTTAGCTGCATCAGATCGGTTGGCATAGTCGTCGTAGAAAGTTTCCGGCTCCGGGATGTCGATATTTTCGTATAAATGTGCATGCTTCGGATGGTATTCGAACTTATCGTGCGGCGCTTTATGATGACACATCAGCAGGAACGGTTTATTTTCATCCCTTTGTTTCATCCATTGCAGCGAATAATCCGTAATTAAGTCAGTGACATAACCGGGCACGGTCTTCTCTTCTCCCATTTCTATAAATTCAGGATCATGATAGGCCCCTTGCCCAGGAAGTATATTCCAGTAATCAAATCCGGTTGGATCGCTGAACCCTCCGTGTCCCAGATGCCATTTGCCAATTATGGCCGTCTGGTAACCTGCTTGCTGCAGCAGCTTCGGAAAGGTGATCCCTCTCCCATCCAGCTGTGAATCGAGGGTCCTGACACCATTAATATGATTGTATGTACCCGTTAGAATCGAAGCCCGGCTTGGCGTACAAAGTGCATTGGTGCAGAAACAGTTATCAAAGCGCATTCCCTCGTTCGCAATCCTGTCCAGATTAGGCGTTTGGTTGATCTTGCTCCCGTAACAGCTCATCGCATGGGCTGCATGATCGTCACTCATGATATAGAGTATGTTGGGGCGATTGTCCATACAATACGTCTCCTTCATTGTTGGAAGTTTCCTTCAACTGCAATGAGGCTACTATAACTTACACCTATCATCCGTGCAATTTACATCTTTTCTCCGATATACAATAATCCTGAGCAAGCGCTTCCGAGCCCTCTAACGACATTTGCAGCTTCTTGGCTAGTTGAGTTTATTCATTTTCTAGCGCTTTAGGAATAATAACACTAAACTTTGTGCCAATTCCCTTAGTACTTTTAACTTGAATTTTCCCATCTAGGGCCTCAATAATTCGATAACACACCATCAGACCTAACCCAGTCCCTTTATCCTTAGTTGAATAGAAGGGAACACCTAACCTAGATAATTGATCTTCCGACATGCCGACCCCAGTATCAATAACCTCGATCACAACATTGTTATTACTGGCATACACATTTATCGTTAGTTGACCATCTTGTTCCATGGCTTCCACAGCATTTTTCACTAAATTGATCATTACTTGCGTAAATTTCTTTGCATCTGCGATTATGCATAAAGCATCTTCAAAATTATGATTTATAATGTGACCTTGCGATGTTGTATACGGCTCGATAATTTTCAAGACGGTATATAGGTGTTCTTTCACATTAACTTTCTCGTATTTGTCGGCCTGCGGCTTCGCATACATCAGGTATTCAGAAATAATGGATTCAGCTCTATCTATTTCTTCAAGTGCTAATGTTGAATAATTTAGATCGGTGTCATTAGTCGAACGCGACTTTATCAATTGAATGAATCCTTTGGACACCGTCAATGGATTGCGTATCTCATGAGCAATTGTAGCAGCCAGCTCCCCTAAGACATTTAGCTTCTCAGAGCGATGGATTTCATCTCTCATCTTTACGTTATCTTTCATTGTCTCGATAATATAAAGCGCACTCCATGAACAAGCCACAAGAACAATACAATAAAAAACAAAAAAACCAAGGTTTTGAAGAATTATATCATCAGATTTTATGATACTACCCATTGTTACAAACAGTGCAGAACATAAAGCTAGTATAGTTCCAAATGTAATTGTTTTTTTCTTGGATAAACCATTGTAATACCTTAGAAAAATTGCGGTAAAAATAAAAATAGGTATATAAGAAATACACGTTACTATGAATCCATTACCTCCAAGCAGGTATCTATACAAAAGAAGGACAAGAGCAACAAATAGACCAGGTCGTACTCCACCATACAAAATTGCTATGATAAAAGGGAGTATTCTCAAGTCGTATATATATCCAGGGAAAACGGTAAATGGAAAAGACATACAGAATATAACGGAGATACTTCCGTGCACGCCGATAAGGATTTCTTTCTTCTTTGTTTTGTAAAGTCCGAGGGAAAAATAAGTGAGGATACTTACCAAAATGAAGAGAAAATTTAATACTAATTGGTCTATCCCTAACAAGTCGATCCCCTCTTCTTTGAGTTCCTAAGTATAAATATCTGATATAAATATATCTTGAATTGAACTATATGTCAGTAAGGAATTATCAATTGGACATTTGCCTGTCAGTTTTATCCCATTTTCGATAAGTAACAAATGAAAGACCCTCTACCATTGAATCAGAGGTCACCGCCCCGCGGCTGTGGCAATGTTCACCGTTCAGGTCATCGATTGAGCAATTCAGGTCAATAGCAAGTTGTGATTGCACAATGAACAGCATTTCTTTTTGTGTCCTAATCGTCGTTCCCCTTCCTTTCTCTTCACAACTCCATAATACCATAATATGGATGGACTCCATTATCCTGCTCTTTACTTAAACGAAACTAGGGAGCAGTTGCCGCGTGGCAAGCTGCTCCCGATAGACATGCAATAATAAAAAGAGTCAGCAAAAATACCGCTAACTCTCGTATTGATCAATTTATGACCTAATTACAATCTTTGAATCAACCAATAAAATGCCAGCACAAAAATAAGGCAAGACGTTGATATCATCATTTTACGATACCACGGAAATTTTCGCAGCCAAATCAAGAGGGGCAGTAATAGGCATAAAACCATCAGTTGGCCCGTTTCCACACCTAAATTGAACGTCAGAAGCGTGCCAATCAGATTGCTCTTTGGAAGTCCTATTTCAGAGAGCGCCCCGGCGAAACCCATACCGTGAATCAGGCCAAATATGGCTGTCAGTACCCACCGCCATTTTGCCTTTTGAACAAACATATTTTCCACGGCTACGTAACAAATCGTCACCGCAATCAACGCTTCCACCCAAGAGGGGATGACATGAAGGCGGCCCGACGCCACCAGGAAAAGTGTAATACTGTGAGCGACTGTAAAAGCAGTAACAATTTTCAACGCATCCTTGAACCGCGATGCGATTAATACCAAGGATAACAAAAACAGCAAATGATCATAACCTGTCAAAATATGTTCGATTCCAAGCTTGAAGTATTTCCACAAAACAGCGCCAGTCTTAGGCTGGGGAAGGTTGGTCTGAATATCACCTTTAGTGCTATCAATCATATCCTGCTGCGAATGTTTGGGAAGGTTAATCAGGATATCTCTTTTCGTGCTATCAATCAAGTCCTGCTGGACATATTCCCCTGCATGAACCAAGAGTCCACTCGTATGAGCAGGCACATCATCAAACGCCAGATCGTAATGAAGATTGCATTGTTCGAACACTTTATCGGCGGTAAACTTCAGATGAAATTCCACGCCTCTTTCGGTACCCTTATTCGCCATGTTCATCGAAAGCAATTCCATCGTCAAGGGCTTCGAATCCGCATCTATGCGAAGACCTTTCTGTAGATAGGATTCGATTTTTTGCGAGAACTGTTCCTCGTTCACCAGATTATCCAGGTTGGTACCGAATTTTGGAAACAAATCTCTTTCATCAAGAAAAAGTTCATAGAGAATCTCGTTCTCTTCAATGTTTAATACCGAGTAACCCATACTTCCGGAATGCGCAAGTGAAGTTGTGGTAGTCCCAAAAAATAATAAGACTATGATTATGATAAAGGACAGGAATGAACGCTGCTTCATAGCGGGACCTCTTTTCATGAATGCATGTATGACAATCTGTAATTTAGTTTATCGGGTCACGACCGTTCATTCTGCACCTTGAACATGTTGCTCGACTTCGTTCAAGCTGTCCAAGAGTATTTTTACTTGAGGGTTAAGGTTCAATGCATTCAGTACGATCGTAAGCGCCTCCGCACGTGTGGAGTTACCCTGCGGATCGAATAAGGCGTTGTCCTTGCCGCTGATGATACCCGCTTCTGCTGCATCCTTGATGTGATTTGCTGCATAAGAGCTTGCGCGTGCTATATCCGCAAAATTTCCTTTAGAAGCATCTTTATCCACGTTATTAAAGTCCACAATACGGGATAGAATAATGACCATTTCTTCACGGCTGATCGTTTTGTCCGGCTTGAACGTCCCGTCTCCATATCCGGCAATCACGCCTGCGCTAGCGAGTTTCTCAATGGCTTCTTTACCCCAGTGGTTCTCAATATCGTTCAGAATAACCGACTGATTGGCACCGCCGTTGATATCGAATACGCGAGAAATGATAGCTGCAAATTCGGCGCGTGTAATGTTGCCGTCAGGATGGAATGTTCCATCTCCATACCCATCAATAACGTGCAATTTCACGAACGTACCGATGGTTTTTTTGCCCCAATGTCCTTTAATGTCAGCGAGTTCGACCTTTTCATCCGCTTTTTTGGCTTCCGCTACCCAGGAAGAGATCGAATTAACAAGTTTAAACTCATTGATGATATCACTATTAAATGCATTATTTTTGTTGTTATGGTTGTTGTTATTGTTGTTGCCATTGTTATTGTTGTTGTTGCCATTGTTGTTATTGTTGTTGCCATTGTTATTGTTGTTGTTGTTGCCATTGTTGTTATTGTTATTGTTCGATGATCTCTGAGATGTTGCACTTACCTGTGAACTCCACTCGCTGACTCCTGCCGAATTCTTTGCCCTCACTCTATAGGTATGGGTTGAATCTGCTGCAAGACCTGTGTGCGCGAATGGACTTGATCTGTCCGTTTGAACAACTCCATCCACCATCAGGTCATAACCCGTTGCGTCTTTTGAATGATTCCAAGTTACGTTAATCTGTGTGGTACTTGTTGCTGTAGCTGTCAAACCTGAAGGCACAGCAGGAATTTTGACCTCATTACCGTTTTGTATGGAAGCTACTACCTTGCTATTGACTGGAAAAAATTCAGTCACTAATTTCGAATCCACCCGTTTCATCAGTTTTACACTGTCCAGTACAATTTCGGCCGATCCCTGACTTACCGCATGAAAGGGCAGCGTAGCCAACGTTACATCGCCGCTTTGCCCAGGAGTGTTGCCTTGTTGCGTATATGCGATTTGAATTATGTTCCCATCCACATTAGGTCCCACTGTAAAGCCGCTACTTTGAAAATCATTTTTACGAAACTCTAAACGGCTTGTATCAAACGATAAATTGACTTCAAATGCGTACATATCGGTTAATTGTTTGCCTTCTACCTTCACTTCAAAGTTTTCACCCGCCGATATGCTTGGTTTCGTGATGGAAAGTAAAAAGCTCGGGCTAGTGTTTGTGTTTGCATATATAAAGGGCTGCGGAAGCATGAACACGGTCAAAAGCAACGTCAGACTGAACGCGAGAAGTTTTTTTACCAGCAAAGTAATCCGCCCTTTCAAATATTTATTTGTGTAACTGGCCATTTCGGCGACAGAAGGGGGGGAGATAAGCTCCCCCCTTTTCATTGCCGATCAATCCTCAATTTCGATGATGCGATCAATTTTACTTTTCAACAATCGTCGTCGAATTATTTCAACATCGCTAAAGCTACGATTGCAAGATCTTCAAGACCAACCTTGCCGTCTTTATTTACATCCGCTAACACATTCCACCCCGGCTGACCTTGTTGTTTGCCATAAGCAGCTGCAACAATAGCCAAGTCTCCAATCGAGACTCCACCTCCATTGATATCTGCGTTAATTCTCTTCGTTTCAAATACTTGTACGGCTGCTTCCAATGCCGATTTCGCACTATCCACCTGCTGTTGAGTGGCATTCGGATTGTTTGCTATCGCACTCGCCGCACCGATCGCCGACTGTAATTGTGCTTTGGCCCCAATCGCATACAGGCCGTTTCCATTGCCTTCCTCGGCTGCATTGTACTTAGCCTGAGCGTTTGCGATCAAAGCAGTCAAAAGTGACTTGTCTACAGGTGTACTAATTTGTATCTCGTGGGAGGCTCCGCCGACCTGCAGTTCATTCCCCTGTCCATTGGCAATCACAACATTGTCGATAGAAATTGACGTCATAATAGTTGCCTGAGCCACAGATTTGGCCGTAAATTGGAATGAGAGCATATCGCCTTGGGCATACACGTTCGAACCCACGCTGGCAGCCACAATCCGGACTTGTCCCGGCACCGTCTCGTTTTGATCGATGACTTGAAATCCTTCTTTTAATGATTTAACCGAATTGAACTGCAAACTTACCGGATCATAGTGAAGCGTCAAATCTTGCCCATACACTTGCTGGTATACGCTTTGCGTGACGTTGCTTAGTCCCATCATTACATTGAATGTTTGGCCAGGTGCCACCTGCTGTAAACCTGTCAATGTAGACTGAGCCGTTGCTGGCGCCGGCAGTACAGTCACGCTGATGCTCGTTGTCAATGCTACGTTGTTCGGATTTACCACATCTGCGGGCAGAATTACAGTTCCGTTTACAGTAAAGGTCTGTGCCGTCTTTTGAGCTGGATCATAGCTCGAAGCTCCTACATTCCATGTCACATTGGCATTCTTACTTCCTGCATCGGTTACCAGTTCTACGGTCGAAGGCAAGCCAAGGGCTGCTTCCGTCTTTGCTGTTCCGTTGGCCAATCCCTGGATGGCTGTGGGCGCAGTAATGCTCTTTAGCGTCACCCGTTGAACGACTTGGAATGTCTTGCGATCCACTATCGTATAACCGTCATTGAGCAAAAAGAGTGCATCATAAGTGCCAGGGGCCAGTCCATTGTTTAAACTAACTTTTCCGGATCCAGACTTTAAATAACTCCATATCAAAGATACACCGGCACCTGGAGGAACAGCTCCGGTTCTGTAGATGCCGACCCAATCTTTCCCGTTTAACGCAGCCCCATTATAGGATAGGGTAATAGCTTCCCCTTGGATGTATTGGGATTTGTCTAGTGTTATATGGTCGGAAGCTGATACAGCTTCTTTAACAGTAACGTTAATGCTTGTTGTCAATGACACGTTGTTAGAATTTTCCACCCCTGTTGGCAAAGCTACAGTTCCATTAACAGTGAAGGTCTGTGCTGTCTTTACAGTGGGATCATAACTTGAAGCATCTACATTCCATGTCACATTGCCATCCACACTGTATGCATCGGTAACCATGGATACTGTCTTTGGCAGTCCAAGGGCGTCCGCTGTCTTTGCCGTTCCGTTGTTCACTCCTGTGATAGCTGCCGGCGCTGTGATGCTCATGAGTTTCAAAGGTACACCATCCGGAACAATCCACGAAAATTCCATTTCCGACAAACCGTTATTTCCCCCACTATTACCGGATATCTGGAATTTGACCCATGTCACCTTCCTGGCAGGGAAATATACAGAATAACCGCTCCCGTCATTCGGGATTCCTGAAACCGTTAAAGTGCTTCCGTCGCTGAAGGTAAGCGTTCCGCCTTGCGCCCAGTCGCTTGAGTTTGCCCGATCATAGAAGGTAATCTTGTTGATCGTTTGATTCGTCGGCCAATTCACTTGGATCCATGGATTCTGTTCTCCATTGGACGCCCATTCGCCAACACCTGGTTGTCCCCCTTTGATACCATCGATCACTTTGTTGGGAGTATAATTGTTATTGAAATTTGATGAAGCGGTAGCGGTAGCGTTAGCGGTCGGCACTGAGAACTTATTTACAGTTACTCTAATGCTTATTGTCAAAGGCACGTCGTTGGGATTTGCTACTATAGTTGGCAAAGTTACAGTTCCATTTACCTTGAAGGTCTGTGGAGTCTTTACATTGGGATCATAGTTTGAAGCATCTACATTCCATGTCACATTGGCATCCACCCTGAATGCATCGGTAACCAAGGATACTGTCTTTGGCAATCCAAGGCCGTTCGCTGTCTTTGCCGCTCCGAATGCCACATCTGTTACATCAGAAGGCACAGTGATGCTGTTTAAATTAACATCGTGAGCCATAATCTCAATGTCCTGCGACGAACGGTTATACATGGAATCGTCGGCGAATACCCTGATTATATATGGAGTAGCCGGCGACAAACCTGTAAACTTATATTGCCTGTATACATCGTATGGTTTGTCCATCGGATACGAAAGGCTGTTAAACGATTTGTCCACTTTCCCCGTGAGCTTATTGATAAGCTGAATATTATATTCCAAATTGCGCACATTGTCAGTTGCTTGCTTTAGTGTAAAACCAACTTCGTTGTTAATGAAGTCCAAGTAATCGACCTTAATACTACCCTCATCAAGCTGCGGAGCTATGAGATCTCTTGTATCGCTCTTGCTATAGGTAAAGGCATCTTTGCCTTCGCCAACGTTGACTACACGAGGTATACTTACAAATTCATCTGTAGCTAAATTATACTGTTTGAGGATCAATTTTGTACCGTACACCTCTATGAAATTGGAGATACGAGGTGTGGTATGATAGCTTCCATACGAGCCTTCTATGTATCCACCGAACGGACCGTCATCTTGATAACTGGAGTAGTTCGAACCGCCGGAATCGAGAAACGAAGCCGTACCTTGATAGAGAGAACGTTCGTCAGTCGGGTCGTATTGCGTATGACCTGACATATAGAACACCTGCGAAAAATTGTTGTCGGCAATAAATTTACCGAAATTATTACTTGCACCGCTGCTCCATGCCGATCCCCACACGGTTCCGCTTATCGGGTAGTGAGACATTGCAAATATGGGTTTTGTTGGATCATAATCCGCTTCACTTTTAATTTGGTTGAGGTAATCCTTAGCTTTTCCCACCGTGCTACTGCTGTTAATATTTGCATCAAAACCAATCAAATTATATCCTTTTATTTTTACTCTATAAGCACTGTTATAAAAATCGTTATCATACGAATTCGTTGAATCGTTCCACGCGCCCGCCGTACCGACAGGTATTAAATTTTCGGTGCCGTTCATATCATGGTTGCCTTTTACAATATATAACTTTGTAGTGTTAAATAAGCCCTCAGCTTTAAGTTTATTGTAAACTTTTGTAAGCTCACCCATCCACACATATTCATTGGCATTGTTACCGCCGGTAATGTCGCCAGGCTGCACCAATACGTCTGCCTGCGGGAATACTTTCAGTGCTTTTCGATAATCTGCTTCCACGCGCGCGATTGTTGCGGGATTACTACTGATTTCCGGATCGCTGCTATCCGCTATATTTAAATCGGCGGGAGTTAATGTTTTATTGCTTTTTTGATAGATGAATATGGCGTTGTTTAGTTCGCGTTCGTAATAATTGATGGTTTCCTGTGTATATAATTTTACTTTTTGCGTTGTTGCAACCCCAGATGCCGTATTCAAAACCTTTTTCAAATAATCAAAATCGGTTTGGCTGAAGCCGCTGCCGAGACCGCCTGCTACTATTGTATTTGCTTCTGATATTGTGTCGTTAAGTGCCTTCATATCTACTTTATTTAAACCGTAACCATTATAACTAGCTTGAACTGCATCACTGCTTAGTGCACCTCTCCAAACCTTCAGATCGGCGATATCGAATGAATTACCACCATTGCCGCCCACTCCGTCGCTACCTATATTTAATGGGTTCGATGTATCTAAAGTTCCGACCCCCAGCGAAGTTTCAGCCATTTCGTAACCATCAATATATAACGACCCGAGCATTTTATCTCTGTCTACAACAAATGTCACGTAACGCCAAGCGGAAGCATTAAACGTGTCGCGCCCGAATTTTACTGATGTGGTCGGGAATCCTAAATTCATATTGACCGAATTGTTTGATGTATAAATCGCCCAGCCTGCGTTAGAGCTCTTACTAAAATCCTTGTTCGATAATATGACCTGATTATCCTTAGTATCTCCCTTATACCAGAAGGATGTGGTAAAACTGTCATTCCCAACATTCAAGCTTTGTGTCGTACTGACATAATTGCCGTTTCCGCTTTCTACGTGCAGAGCTTTGGTTCCGGGTAATACACCGTCTACATAACTATAATTTCCATGAGCTATCAACGAATGCCCCTGATTTGCATCATCTTCTAAATTATTATCGAATTTAATCGATGCCATAAGGGGGCTGGCATTTATCACGTCACTCTCTGCATTTACTGCGGTGTTCGATAACGTACCGATTAACATCATTGATGCGAGGGTAAAAGATATAACTCTTTTCACTACAGAAAACCTCCATGCTTTAGTTTTTTTTAGGATCTGTTCAAAAAGCTTATAAATTAAGTACTCACCAAAGTCTGATGCGATAAATAACGGCCATTTCAATCCGTAAGCACCACCTCCCAAAAATTCGCTCAACCCTGTGACTTACGTTCAAGGAATTTTTTACATTTATATTTTTGGCCCCAAAAAATCTGCCATTTCATATCTGTACAAAATTTACTGTACAATGAATTTGCAATCTATAGGTTAATTGCATGTAAAATGCGGGTTTATTTATTGTAAACATAAGGCTGTAATCCGCCACATCAATGAGCCTTACTGCTTAACTTCAAGCCGATAACACCAACAACAATGAGCACCGTCCAAGCTAATTGGGTTATATTAAATGTTTCCTTGAAAAGCACAAATCCTACCAATGTAATTAGAACAATACCGACGCCTGACCAAATCGCATACGCAACTCCAACTTCAATGTAGGTCAGAGCAAAGTTAAGCAGGGTAAAACTGCAGCCGTATAAAACAAACATCAATATAGATGGCCAAAATCGGGTAAAACCTTCGGATAGCTTCATTGACGTCGTACCCGATAATTCAAAGAGAATGGCAAGTATTAAAAGGATCCATCCCAAACCACTCTCACCCTTCATCTGTGGATTCCTCCAAGTGAAGTTCAGCGTACGATGAGATGAGCACACTCGCGTCATTGAGCCAGCAGTCGCCAGACCTTGCAGCATGATTCATCATTACCCCTATTGTGGCTGCAACCCCTGCAGATCTCCCCATCTGCATGTCGCTGTTGGTATCCCCAATCAAGGCCACTTGATTTGGTGCTAATCCAAGCTCTAAGCATGCCTTATGTACCATTTCGGGAAAAGGCTTTCCCTGTTTTACCAGATCGTTCCCGACAATAACTTTAAAAAACTGGCGAATGCCCAACCACTGCAAATGTTTTTCTGCATCCGCCGTCTCATCAGCCGTTACAATGCCCATTGGCATTCCTTGATCATGGCATTGCCTCAGAAAGTCCATAACTCCCGGCAGCGGATAAGCGGGGCGAACCTGTTCCATTTCTTCATCCGCCAAACGCTTACTTTCCCTTGCTATCCGCATAGATTCACTCCAAGGGAGTCCTAGCCGGTAGCCTTGCCATGCTAATATAGCAAGCAAATCGCCAATCGATCCCATGGCGAGTGGACCGTTTCTGCTATAATCCGTCATATGCCCGGCAGCATCATGAACCGTTCCCCACAAATCCGAAATGGGATCGATGATCCCGTCCTTTGCAACAGCCAAGACTTTACTTGAATAATTCCGGTATAACGACTCGCTCCAATATCCCCAAAGACTTATAAAATCGAGTAGTGTACCATCCTTATCAAATAAAACCCCCTTTACAGAATAACTTCTCTTGTTAATCATTAATTTTGGCATTCCCATCGCTCCTGAGGTTCTCATGTAGGTGAAAACTAACTATCTTTCCTAACCAATAATGCTTCCGTTCGCCGACGCATCCTTCCGGACGTTAACATGACAACTGTTCGCATAATCAGGTTAGCCAGTATGATTAGCAGCGACATGGCTGCCGCCTGAGCAATATCACCTGAGTCCTCCATGTTAACAATCGCCACGGCAGCAGGTTTCAAGTCTGGCGCATACAAAAAGATGATTGCCGACACCGTCACCATACTGTTGATAAAATAATACATACAAATCTCCAAAATACACGGCAATGACATGGGCACCGTTACCCTGACAAGAGTCTTATACCAGGGTACATTCATCGTTTCTGATGCGGCCTCGAACTCGCTATCCAGCTTTTTTAGCGCCGAGGTCATCGTTAAAAATGAAACTGAATAAAAATGTACAATATTACATATAATCATGATCCATATGGTCCCATACAGCCCATGCAAGGGTTGGTTCGGATTATTAAAGAAGAATACATAGATGAGACCTAGTACCAGTCCCGGCAATGCAAGCGGCAGCATGGACAGAAAATAAGCGCTATTTCGCAATATTGCATAACCGCGAGATTTTTCAATGAGATAGGCAAATAGGAAGGTTACTACACTGCCAATCAGCGCAACACCAGTCGAAATGATCAAACTGTTCACAAACGGTCCCGCTCCGTCAAGAAAACCATCATAATGGGACAAAGAGAGCTGTAAGTTATAAGGCCATACTTTCACTATTGATCCATAGAGAGCCACAAGAATAATGCTTAGAATGGCAGCTGATACAACCGAACAAAGCATGAATAAAAGGACGTCGCGCAGCTTGTTTGCTTCAATTCGATATGGCATTGATTTTGCGCTAAGCCACCCGCTCTGTTTCCGCTGTGAAATTCGGTCTATGACAAACGAAATCACGGCCGGAATCAACAACAGTACACCGACGGCAGCCCCCATTTGCATATTCTGTTGACCAATCACTTGCTTGAACAAATCGGTTGCAAGAACATTGTATTGTCCTCCTACAACCTTAGGTGCTCCAAAGTCTGTAAATGTCAAGACAAAACAAACAAAAACCGTGCTAATGAGCGCAAACTTGGTACCTGGTACAGTTACCGTCCAAAAAGTACGCCATTTTGACGCACCCAGCGTCTCTGCTGCTTCATATAACCGATAATCCGAACTCGCAAAAGCAACCGAGAGGATGAGAAATGCTTGCGGAAAGGTATATAAAATTTCGGAAAGAACAATCCCGGTCTGCCCGTAAAGCTCAATTCGAAATTCAGGCAGCAGACCGAAAAACCCCGTTGAAATAAGTCCTTGATTCCCAAACAAATAGATTAATGCTAATCCGTGCAGCATCGAAGGAGCAAAAAGCGGAAGCAGAGCTACGGAACGAAAGAACCATTTCCCTCGGATGCCGCTTCTCTCAAGCGCATAAGCAAATCCGAATCCGAGCGTCACAGCGACTATGGTCGTAATCAATGAAACTTTAATTGAATTCCATAATGAAGCTACAAGCGTCGGTGTAGAGAAATATTTGGCAAAATTAGCGAGTCCGACAAAATTTCCTTCTTGATTGCTAACGGCTTTGATCAAGAGTTCACCAAGCGGCATTAGAATCGTAAAAATTAAGGCGATTGTCATTAATAAAATAAAACTGTTTTTACTCCATTCGTTAACATTCGGTCGTATTCGTTTTAACCAAGTATCCATGCCATTCACCTCCTCACCCAACTGCAATATCAGATACCGTATCAAACCTGATAACGTGTTCAGGCAGCAAGTTAAATGTTATCTTATGATTTAGTCTGATGTTAAAAGTCACCATAGCTTGCGTTGGCAGATCAACGGTAAGAAATTGCATAAGCGGGAAATCCTGATGATCCAATAATTCTAGAACCATGCGATAGTGTGTCCCTCGATATTCAATTTCCCGTACGATTCCATGTCTGCCTTTCTCATGATCTTCCCGAACCAATTGAACATGCTCTGGACGGATAGCCAGTATAGGGTTTCCTTGTTTCCTATTATCCGTTTCGATAAAGCTGACCGCTCCAATAAAATCGGCAACAAAAGGGCTATTCGGACGTTCATAGACTTCATTCGGGGTGCCGATTTGAACGATTCGCGATTGGTTCATAACGACAATGCGATCAGCCATCGTTAAAGCTTCCTCCTGATCGTGCGTCACCATAATTGTCGTCATGCCGAATTGTTTATGCAGGCGGCAAATTTCACGCCGCAGCTTGACACGAACCTTTGCATCAAGAGCGGATAATGGCTCATCCAGCAACAAACAATCCGGTGAAAATGCGAGCGCTCGCGCAAGAGCTACCCGCTGCTGTTGGCCCCCCGATAATTGTGAGGGTACTTTATGGCGCTGTTCCACTAATTCCACTAATCCTAGCAGCTCGTCCACGCGATCTGCGATTTGAGACTTGGTTAATCGATTGCGAAGTCCGTACGCAATATTCTCGGAAACCGATAGATTAGGAAATAGAGCATACGATTGAAACATCATGCCGAAGTTCCGTTTGCCAGCCGGTACAGAGGTGATATCTTTTCCCCCAATGGTCAAATGGCCCCTATCCGCTTTTTCCAAACCCGCAAGGATGCGCAGCAATGTTGTTTTCCCGCATCCGCTTGGCCCTAACAGACAGATGAATTCATGTTGATGAATATCTAAATTTATATCCTGCAGCGCAGTTTGCTTCCCAAAGTGCTTGGAAAGGTTGTGCACCGATAAATATCCTTGTTTCATGACACGTGCCCCTTTATTACGAATTTACCCAAACCAAATCTTAAAGTGGGCAGGATGCCGAACATCGGCATCCCGCTGTAATCCACCATCTACTTTTTTGGCTCCGATTTGGAATCGTATTTTTGTGACCATTCACCTAACACTGATTCACGGTCTCTAGCAGCTTGGTACAAATCCAGCTTGGTTAATTGCGATACCGGATCTTTACTGTAGCCATCAGGAATTTTATTGGCTTCTTGTTTAATACTTAAGATAGCGTAGTTTTTATTGTATTCCTTCATCGGCTCAGCGCTAATCGCCCAATCCAAGAACAACTTCGCTTCCGGCTTAATGTCTTTCTTTTTCACTAATGCATTTGCTTCCATATCCCAACCTGATCCTTCCTTCGGGAAAATGACTTCAATCGGGGACCCTTTTTTCTTCTCCAGGATGCCGCTGTATCCATATGAGATACCGATCGGAGCTTCTCCTGAAGCTGCCATTTTCGCCGGTTTGGATCCAGAATGGGTATACACCATCATGTTTTCATGCAGCTTGTCCATAAAAGTCCACGCTTTATCTTTGCCGTACAGTTGCATAAGTGCATTAACGGTTAAGTATCCCGTACCCGAGGATGCAGGATTTGGCATAGCGATTAATCCTTTGTATTCCGGTTTAGCCAGATCCTCGTAAGATTGGGGAATGGCCAGGTGCCGCTTTTCCATCTCCACCTTGTTGACTATGATAGCAGTCTCCCAGATGTCAATTCCGACCCATTTGGGAACGCTCGATTTATCTTTAAATTCAGGGAGCACCTGATCGACACCTTTGGGGGCATAAGGTTCCAACATTTTTTGATCATCCATAACAAGCAAGCTTGTTGCTGCCAATCCCCAAATGACGTCGGCTTGAGGATTTTCTTTCTCTGCAATTAGCTTGGCTGTCATGATCCCTGTCGAATCACGAACAATGTTCACTTTAATCGTAGGATTCTGAGACTTAAATGAAGTAAGATAGGTTTTAATTTGTTCTTCTTCCATTGCGGAATATACGGTGATTTCTGCTGGTTTGTTAGCTGAAGCTGTTGTTACCGGGCTCGGTTGGCTGCTGTTTTGAGCTGTACTTACCGGCTTTGCTGTGCCGCATCCTGCCAATAAACCTGTAATAAGTAACATAGACGCAAGTGATTTCAAATTCGTTTTCATTGTTAGTCCCCTTTTCCCGTCATCAAAGTTTTGAGAATCTAAAAAATTCATTTTTTTTTGAATCATTTAGATTTTGTTGCTAATCATTTCCGAATAATTAATTCGTACAATTTTTATTGTACACTTAGAATGACTTTTTCGTGTCAACCGAACGTAAACTCGACATTAAGATTATGTAAAAGCACAAATTCAAATTCATTTTCCTCTTCTATCTCAAGTGTTTTTGCTATAATATATGTAATTCAAACAAAATCTATTGAATCTATCAGTCGATCAGGAATAAGGAAGTGAATATTCTAATGTCCCAAAAAGAAGAAAATCACGCATCAGAACAAAGGGGACGCATCAGACAAGACATCATTGATGCTATTGCAGAAACGATGGATTTGTACGGAGCAACTCATTCATCCGGTCAATTGTACGGGATTATGTTCTTTGAGAATCGGCCGATGACTCTCGATGAGATGAAAATTCGAATGAATATGAGTAAAAGTAACATGAGCTATGCGGTTAGATCATTGGTAGAATCCCAAATGGTGAAAAAGCTAGAAGAAAAACAGGAGCGAAAAGAACTGTATGCTGCAGAGGTCGATTTCTTCCTTGCGTTTCAAAATTTCTTCACACACAAGCTCCAGCGTGAAATCAATGTAATGACAGAAGCCATTGATAAAGCTCTTCCTGAATTGACAGAAATGATTCTTGACGAACATATAACAGACCAGGAACGTCATCTTGCACTTCAAGATTTATATAAACTTCGGCATGGGCAAACCTACTACGAATGGCTTCAGCAGTTTGTCGATGCCCTGAAGCGTGGGGAATATTTTAAGTGAAATCCAAATAAGCAAAATGAAAAGGATTGCTTCAACATGAAGCAATCCTTAGTTTATAATCCCTTTCTTCGTAATTTCTACCTGAATCTTAGGAACAAAATGTACTTTTTGATAGTTGCTCCCCCAGTCTTCCTTTTGCTGCTTCCAAATATCCGGATGGTACGCTCTGAGTTTTCTGCCGATACCTAGTCCATCACAGCGGGCATCTTGCATTTTTTTTATCGTTTCGTTTATCAAGAGATTCATCTCTTTAGAAAGGAACTGGTTTAATTGAGCAACCACATCTTTATCATCTAAGTGACTTTTCGGATATTCTACGATACTCACCTTCCATTTTAAATCCAGCATAACCGTAATTTGCTCGCCTGATTGAGTCAGTATTTTCATATTCCGCTTCGATTTATTCACATTAAATGTTAAAAAATCATAACCATTTTGATGACCTTTACTTATTTTTCGGGTGAATCTCGCCACTTTCCCCTTGTCGTCATTCAACAATAAATACATGATAGACTCATCCGTGCTCAGAATCCCTGTAAATTGACGCTTATGAAACATGGCGATTTGCGAAACGTCCACTCTTTTCCCATTTTTCATGAGGTATGGAAGAACAAAGTCTTCTCCAGGGTCCATGATCACAGGGTAAATCGTTTCTATGGTCACTTTGGGAACGTTTGTAGTCAGTTCTTTGCTCTTTATTAATTCGTCAATTTCTTCTGCAATTAAGACGTTCCCTACTTTTTTAAGGGAAAGTAAGTCTGACGCCTTCCCTTGCACCACTCCGATCCTCGCATTTAAAGCGCTCTTGGGATCACGGTAAATATTATCAAGGATCGGATAAATATCTTGCTTTGCTTGTTCCTCTCCAATGAGAATAATCCTATTTCTGTAACCTCGAAGAAACCGTGAGATCTTATCATCTATTTTATCACGCCCTTCTAGTATCGTATTACTGTCCGTATAAATAATATCGTTTTTGGGACTCTGTTGTTCGCTTCCAGCCATATCCCGTATGACAAAGGTGGATAGAAGCTTTCCATTCGGTGCGAGATCAAAACCTGCTCCGTAAATCAAACGAGCATTTTTTAACAGATCTTGATCCCAACACCCGGTCATCAATAAGAGGATAATAACAACCGCGATTGAGAAAAAGTACTTTTTCATCCGACTTACACTCTCCTTGTTCTTGTAAGATACGAGAAGATGAGCAGGATCACAGGAAGCCCAATCACCAGTATATAATGAGAAATCTTAATGATTCGATCGAAAAGGTCGGAGATCGATGGATCCTGAGCAATCATAGCCAGGATAAAGATAATGACCGCGGCATAGGGGACTGCCTTTTTATGCTCATCCCGGTGAAAGAATCGCCCCAATCCAGTTGTTGCCATATATAACCAAGAGACAATGGCAGTGCTGACAACAAAAACCCATAAAGATAAAAAGATTAAATCGATCCGTTGAATGAGCTGGAATGAGAATCCTTTCAGCATATAGATGAGAGGTTCCGAAATCGCGGGCATGACCGACGGACTGAAAATGACTAAACTAGTAAACACCTCAAATGCGTAAAAAAGGGTAATCACCAGATTCCCTAAAGATGCTGCCTTTAATTTCTCGCCGCTTTTCCCTTCTACAAAAGGATAAATCACCAAAATCACTTCATACCCGACTAAAGGAAACAACGCCTCGTTCGCAGCTTTGAAGATTTTCCCCCATCCCGCTTCTGTTATAGGAAATATATAGTCGAGATTCATATTGACATAACCCATCAAGGATAGTAGTACCATTACAATGATCGTCAACGAAGAAATGACAAACAGTCTGGCTATCACTCGGAGATTTTCCTTAACCAAATATATACAGGTGAGGAGGGTTAGAATTAATAATGCCCATCTTGGCGTACTTTGGAGAACCCATTTTCCTATCACATCGGCAAATACGGCTAAAACCATTCCCGCTGAGAACAGAAAATAACCAATATAAACAAGTCCAAGCAGATTCCCAAAAAATTTGCCAACGATTTTAGGTAAGAAGCTGAATATCGTATCGGAAGGAAACCGTCTGCAAAGAGCCCATAGAATCAATATAATCACTTGTACGGCCAGCCCGGCGATTAATGTTGAAATCCACCCGCCTCCCTTGGCTATAGCCTGCATTCGATGAGGAAGAGATAAAATTCCGACCCCCACTTGTGACTGGATGACAAAAAACATGAACTGTCCCTGAGTAATTCTACTCTTTTCCGGAATCATCATAGTCCCACCCCCTTACATTTTTTTCCTGGTTTAACTTTTTGGGATGCGGGTCATGAGGCCGCTGATTCAAATTCCAGATTGGAAAGCGTGTTAGTGCATCCTTCATATCTTTGATTCGAAACGGCATAACAGGCGCAAAATAGGCTGTACCAAAGCTTTCTAATTTACATAAGTGGATTAAGATGAATAGAAGGCCAAACGTGATACCGATTAAACCGAACATCGCGGCCAAGATCATGAGCGGGAAGCCGAGAATGCGAGTAGCCGTACTTATTTCGCTTGACGGGGCCACAAACGACGCAATAGCGGTTAAGGCAACAACGATTACCATGGGATAGGAAACCAATCCAGCCCGCACAACCGAATCACCGATGACCAAGCCGCCAACGATACTAACGGTTTGACCGACTCGGCTAGGCAAACGAATTGCTGCTTCACGCAGTACCTCTAAAGCAATCTGCATAAAAAGCGCCTCCACGATAGGTGGAAATGGTACTCTATCAATACTGCTTTTTACGGTATAAATCATATTAGAAGGAAGAATTTCAGGATGGAAGCCAATAATCGCAATATATAAAGCAGGTCCTAGAGATGCAACGATAAAGCTCACCAAACGAATCAATCGAATGAACGATCCGACAATCCACCTGTTATGATAATCATCCGGGCTTTGATAAAAGGCAAAGAAAGTCACCGGCAAAATGAGCGCGGACGGATCTCCATCCGATAAAATAACAACGCGGCCTTCCATGAGATGGGCTACCGCCCGATCCGGTCTTTCCGTAAATAAGATTTGCGGAAAGAGAGAAAAGGAATTATCTTCAATCCATTCGGCAATGAATCCAGGTGCGATCACAGTGTCCATCTCAATGGAACCGAGTCTGTGATCCACTTCTTGGACCAGATCCTGATTCGCCAGATCTTGCATATAAAGCAGAGCCAATTTTGTTTTGGTTGCCTTTCCGACCTTGTAATAACGAACGACCAGGTTCGTATTTTCAACGCGCTTTCGAACCAAATAAAGATTCGTGATGAGGTTCTCTATGAAGCCATCATGAGCGCCTCGAACGACACCTTCGTTCACTGGCTCTGAAATACTCCGTTTATTAACTGCTGTTACATCGAAAATAAGAGCTTCTACGACACCTTCAAAAAACAAAACGCAATTCCCTTGAACTAAGGCCTGAGACACCTCATTTAGATCCGTTTTTTTCGTAATGTCTATCGAAGCAATGAGTTCATCCAAGGTCCCTTCTTTTTTCGCTTCTATGTACTCAATGATTTCTTTTTGAATTCTCTGCGGGTCAGACAAGGACTCCAGAAAGATCATATGACCCTCTAATTGATTAAACCTAATGCTCCGCCACTTCAAATCACTCGAATGAAACAACTGGTTTTGAATGTAGTCCATATTTTTTTGCAAAGAAGGAAAAACTTTCGTTTCCATGAATGGTCTTTTTTTTTCACTATCCTTCGAAATCAATTTTCTTAAAAGATTCTTCATCCTACTCCACCCACACTCAAACCAATTTTCATTAATTTACCCAGTATAATCAACATTATCCAACAGGGACGGGGTTTAGGGTTTAGGATGGAGCAATTGCTATGGAAAAGAAATTCATGGAAATCTCAGCTGTAACATGCTGTTCATTCGCCGTTCATTTTCACTTCCTATACTCAGGATATTACGAAGGAGGGAATCAAAAATGTATTTAGCTATTCGAGAAATGAGGTTTGCTAAGGCTCGGTATTCGTTAATCGCTACAATTATGGTGCTTGTTTCATTTCTTGTTCTATTTGTCACTGGTCTTGCACAGGGGCTTGCCTATGATAACGCGGCTTCGGTTAAGAATATGGCTGCAACTCATTTTGTCTTGGAACAGGATTCTAATCACCGCTTCACTAGGTCTCAGGTCGATCTGAATCAGCTTGAAAAGGCCAGCTTAATAGTAGGGAAAGAGAATGCGGAGCCGCTTGGTGTGAAAATGACTACGGTTATTCCATCTGATGGTACAGAGAAGATTGATGTTACACTGCTCGCAGTTAATAACAATGGCTGGCTGGCGCCAACAATAACAGAAGGTTCCCCCCTCTCGGATCAGATAAAAGGACATGTTCTCGTTGATCAAAAGCTGTCTGATTCTGGAGTCAAAATAGGTACAATCATTGTAGATCAAGCTTCGGGAACAAAATGGACTGTAGATGGATTTGTGAAGAACGAGTCATTCAGCCATACACCGGCTGTTTTTCTAAATAAACAGGACTGGCTCAATCTTCAGGCACGGACACTTACTCTTCAAGGGACTAAATCAGCAGATAGTCAAGTTTACAATGCGATTGCCATTAAAGACTCGAGTGAGAAAGTAAAGGATCTTCAGGCCGCGCTGCCCAATACAGAGGTTATAACGAAGTCTGAGGCAGTGTCGGCAATACCTGGTTATAAAGAAGAGCAAGGCTCTCTTATGATGATGATTGTATTCTTGTTTGTTATTTCTGCCTTTGTACTCGCCGTATTCTTTTATGTCATTACGATTCAGAAAACCAGTCAATTTGGTATTTTGAAAGCCATTGGTACACGTACTGCCTATTTAGCCAGGAGTGTGACGATGCAGGTCTTGTTCTTATCGGTCGGTAGTTTGGTCATTAGCGTCCTGCTGGTACAATTGTTTGAGGCTGTATTGCCAAGTTCAATGCCATTTCAATTAGGTTTTTCCACTTTGGCACTTACTTGCTTGTCCTTTGTAGCAATGTCTCTGGCCGGTTCGCTATTTTCAGTGTGGAAAGTTGCCAAAATTGACGCTTTAGATGCGATTGGGAGGACAGCAGCATGAGAAACAGACTTGTGTTACAAGAGATTACGCGGACTTTTGAGGATGGCGGTTTCGAAAGAACGATTTTGGATAAGCTAAATCTCGAGGTGGGCGAAGGTGAACTGGTCGCGGTAATGGGACCCTCTGGCTCGGGAAAGAGTACATTTCTGTCCATAGCAGGAGCACTTCTTGAACCGACAAGTGGGGATGTTCTACTCGATGGAGAATCGATCACCGGCAAAGACAAACAAGAACTTTCTGAAATGCGACTTCGAAAAATCGGATTTATTTTTCAAAGCGCCAACTTGATTCCATACTTAAAAGTGGAAGAACAGCTGATGGTCGTAGCCAAGCTTGCCGGAATGGACAAGGAGAAGTCAGCCAAACGAGCAAAAGAGTTACTCGATAAGATGGGATTACCTCATCGTCGAACGGCATATCCTGAGAAGCTTTCCGGGGGAGAACGTCAGCGGGTCGCTATCGCAAGAGCCTTAATGAATGACCCGGCTGTCCTATTCGCTGATGAACCAACAGCAAGCTTAGATGCGTCACGAGGGCACGATGTAGTAAGCATGATCGCGAAGCAAGTAAAGGATCAGCGAAAGAGCGCGGTTATGGTAACGCATGATGACCGAGTGCTGCCTCTATGTGATCGAGTGCTTTTCCTAGAGAATGGGAAACTTATTAATAAATAAGGCAAGCCTCCAAATTCACTTTAACGTGGTTTGGAGGCTCTTTTAATTGGGATACATTAGATTAAAATACTTAGATAACTACTTCATCACTCTAAAATCAATTTGGCGATTGCCGCAAGATCGATAATATCAACCTTGTTGTCATGGTTATAATCAGCCAGTTGATATTGATTCCAGTCCGAATCGGAAGATTTCTTTCCATAGGCTGCCGCTACTCTGGCCAAGTCTCCTATGCTGATACGACCATCTCCGTTCAAGTCTCCCGGAATGTTGATTACAACCAGCGCATCGAATGTCAGTACTGCTGCATTCAATGCTGTTAAGGCTTGATCAACTTGCTGTTGGGTTGCTGTAGGGTTGCTGTCTACGGATAATGCCGCGTTGATCACATTCTGCAGAACCGCTTTCGAGCCGACAGGATATTGACCGATATTCGTTCCTTCTAACGCAGCATCGTGTTTAGACTGGGCGGAATTAATCGCTGCACGTAATGTCGTTTTATCGACTAATACATTAACCAGCACGTCACGGGAAGCCCCGTTTACTTGCAATTCGCCACCCAAGCTATTCGCGATAACAACACTATTCACGGACACTGTTGTATTCGTATCTTGGGTCACTGATTTGGCAGTGAAGGAGAATTTCAAAGAGTCGTCATTGGGATGGGTTGCTTGATCTGCCCCTTGGCTGGCAGCCAGGATTCGCACACGACCTGGCGCTACTTCTTTTTGCGATACGACCCCAAATCCAGGCTTCGTAGATGTGATCGAAATCAGGTCAAACTTTGCTGGATCATAATTGAGTGTAAGATCTTGTGCATAGATGCTCTGATACGCGCTATCCGTCACATTGCTCAGTCCAAACATTAGATCAAACGACTGACCTGAAATAATTGTATCGGCGCCACTCAAATGGGCAGTTGGAGCCGAAGCCTGGCGATTCACGGTCAAGGTATAAGTTTTTGTCGTCGAGTCTTGTGCCGTTACCATTACGCTAATCGTGTTGCTGCCTACATTCAGGTCGATCGGTCCGCTTGCCTGACCGCTGGTCGCCTGTTGTCCGCTTACCTTTACCGTCGACGAACTGTCGTAGACCGATGCCGTTACGGTAATACTGCTCACATCGCCCGCCACATCCGCCGTGTACGATGTCGTCTCCGCTGCGAATGCAGGATTCAACTGGCCGCTCGACAGGCTCAACCCTTTCAGGTCTGCATTGTTAGACGGCTGGCTGATCGGTGATGTAAGTATCATATCAATGATAGATATATCCCCCATTGGTACATTAACATTCGGGCGTGATACGTCAATATATCCCGTTTTACTTGCCGTTACGGTATAGCCAGAACCTGACGGTATGTTTGTGATGGTATAGGTTCCGTCAACTGCAGTAATGGCTGAACCAAGTACGGAACTGGTTCCAGATACGGTGACGGTTGAGCCGGAAACCGGCGTGCTACTGCTATCTACAACCTTGCCTCTAATGCTCCCTGGTGCCGTATACTCCACCACCGGCAAGTATTGTGAAATGCTATTTTCCTTAGTTGCAAACGTACTATCTGAAGAACCGCCTCTCAGGAGTGCATTTGATACTTTTATTGATATGTTTTTATCCTGAGTAGCAAGAGCTTTCTGTGCAATAGCCGTCACATCAATGACCAACGCCGTGTTAAACATAAGCATGATAGGACTTGCATTCAATTTGGTTCCTATTACCGAAGGCTTGTTGCTCCAGGTTAGGGTAGACTCGCCCCAAGTATTCTGAACTTGCTCAATATTCACCCCAGGCGATGTTGAACCAATTCCTGTTGGATATAACTTAATCTTTGCACTGGTCATATTTGCCGGTATACTGCTCAAGTTAAATTTGTAGAAGGCCTCACGGGTATAGCCATCTGCATCCCACTTAACCGTAGCATTTGGATCAGCTCCATAGTTCGTGGTTGCTGACCCACCGTCACGTACAAATGCATCCGCTGCTGCAACGATTGAAATCGCATTCGTTGATGTAGCGCTGACTAATGTGCTCCAATCCGTTGTCTCTGCAGCATTCTTTGCCCTTACCCTGTAGGTATGCGTAGAATTTACAGCCAGCCCGGAATGAATGTAAGGGGAGATAGCAGGTGTTACTACTTGGCCATCTATTTCCAGATCATATCCGGTTGCTAAATCCGTCTCATTCCAGCTTAAACTTATCTGGGATGGGCTAAGAGCAGTTGCTTTTAATCCCTTAGGCACAGCCAAAGGAGGTGCTGTGGTTACAACGTCAATCGCAAAGTCATCCATGACGAAGTCAATCATCCCCCCTGCGTTCTTAACGAACGAAACGTAGGTATCATCGTAATTTCCAGTCAAAAATGTCTTTGTATACGTTGAATATACAGTATCGCTGACAGATGAAGGAATTGGCACATCGGACAAAGTCGTTGCACCATTGTTTCCTTTAACCGCGACACTATAGGTTCCACCATTATTTGAACCGAGTAAATAATTAAAGCTCAACTTATACATCGTATTCGGCTGCAGCTTTACGGTATATGGCACTGTCCTCAAATACTCTCCTGTTTCCGGATTATCCGTAGTCATTCTCGTCTTCAATGAGTATTTGCCATTGATCGTATCAGTCGTATAACCGCTATGCGTCTCAGATCTGTGAACACGCCCATCCTGCTTCGTTTGTACAAAAGGTCCAAAGCCTTCGTCCTTGCTCTCGAAATCTTCAAAGAAATAATGATTTCCAAATGGTGTCGTATCCATTTCAACAACACGCGTATCATCGAAATTTAAGTATGAAGAAGACGTCCCTGGATTTGCCTTGATGTAAATAAGTGCGCTCGTTTGATTGGCGGGTACAGTAAACTCCAGCTTGATTCTCTGCATGTTATTGCGCAAATACTTTAATGAGGTATAAAGCTGGTTTAGAAATGGCGATTTATCCATGTTGTTCATAACTTCAGGTCCACCATAGTTTTTAACGCCAAGTGTTCCAGTCCTTCCATTAACCTCCATCCATGTAGACAACTGATAAGTCTTGCCCGGTGTCAGTCCTGTAATGGTTTGGCTCAACGTAACATCTGCACCATTGTTGCCATTTACACTCAGATAAGTTTCACCTTCGGCGCTGTTCACAATTTTAACTTGGCTTGTGCTTCCGCTGGAAGACTCAGTCGTCCATGATGAAGTGCCAGGTGTTAAGTTGTGGCTGTCAAAACCAGGATCCTTGACATATCCGAATTCTCCCCATTTCATGGTTTGAGCTGCTTGTGCCGTTTTATAAATAACATATGGGGTATTAGCTGCTGCGTTAATCGTTACTTTCCCATTACTTACAGGAAGATCTGCTACAAAAGTTTTGTCTTGATCGGACAACTGGTACAGCTTCACCGAGCTAACTCCCGACCAACTGTTCGGAAGCTCCCAGGTTGTGCTTCCACCGGTAGTGTTATAGTGGTAGATTTTGTTCTCCGTCTGAGGGTCCCAAGGGATGAACACTTTGGCACTTTTATTCGTGATTTGATAAGAAGAAGTATTATAATCGTTTTGATATGTTGCGATCATTTTGTTGTCTTTGTATAGCTCAACTACTGGACTAGGCTCAGGTGTCGTTTCTTTGACAAATACATTGCCAGTGAAATCGATTCGGTCTGGTGCCCACTTCATTATGTCAAAGTTCTGCATGTACTTCATCAGCAGATTCTGAGTGTAGAATATATTCATTTGGGCGGTCAAGTTTTGATTATTACCTTGGTCATCGTTACCGTCCGGTCCGTATCCCATAGAGCCCGCATGCCTTGATTTCAAAAGCATGTAGTTGAATCCGAAGGAATCTGCAACGCCATTTTTCATAAATCTTAACACTTGGCTTTTAATCTGAGGAACATGATTCCACACAGCGAAATCTTCAAGTCCACCCATAAACTCTGTGCCGACAGCCCAGCCGTTTTTGTTCAATTCGGTTCCGAGCTTCCACTCCGGATATCCTTGAGTATGATACACATCGACATAAACCCACTTCAAATTAGGAACGTTAGCTTTAAGCTCGGCTAATCTGCCGGCCAAACCGTCCGCCCCAAAGTTAGTGGCATCAGCATATTGATCAATTAGCCACGCCTTGTCTAGTGAATCCCAACCGCCGGCAAGTGGATTTCTCAGAATTTTATCACTAAAGTACTGGGCTTCCGGATAAGCTTCGGTATGATTGATATGCACACCTACGCTTGTATTATATTTAGCAGCCTCATCAACTAAAATGTTAAACTCTGACAGTCCACCCGCTCTCTTATTGATATTGATCCCATAATCGGGGTGGTTTGAATCATGTCCTTCGGCCTGATGTCCTTTGTACTCCAAGAACTGTCCGAAGCCGTCAGTGAACAGCGATATCTTCTTAACCATATCCAGTGTCCGAAGGAATGGCCACTGGGCAAGACTTCCACGGGAATACGCGATATGAACAAAGCTCTTTTTAATTTGGTCTGCACCATATGGGATTTTCATGATGGATCTGTAAGCTATCGCTCCATCCTGCCAGTCTACAGTACCGTCATTATTAGCATCGGGTGTAATGGCGATCTTGCAGTAAGGAAATTCAATAACTTCAGACGGTACTTCCCTATAGGTCCAAATATTGTTCCATGCTGCCATTCTCTTGTAACCGGCAGATATTGATTTAGTCTGGTAGAAGTATCTGGCTTCGTTCTTGTTATCTTGAATCTTGGCTGTTGTGGTCGTCTTCGTCGTATCTGTAGGATTAAATACGTTATTATACATAGTTGCTGCAAGTTTATCGGTATTCAAGATAAGATACGACTTTGCCACCGGACTTGCGTCAACCGTTTTACTAGCTAAGACGTTTCTTTCTTCTACAGAGTTATCCGAATAAACGATGGAGCCCTTGATATCAACTCCTGTTTCTACGGCATTGGTCTGAGTATCCCGGATGGAAATAAGGTTTTGGTTGGGAATGTCAAAGGTCATGACTTTCGTGGAGCCGCTTTCGACAATATCGCTTACCTTGAATTCGACGATGTTATCAGTAACCTTGAAATACATCTTCATGGTTACCCCTATACTTGAAATGCTCATTGTATAGGTAATCGTATCCGGTGCGGTTATAGAGCTGGTTATCGTCGGCGTGTAAAGTGTACCGTTGATTTTAACCTGACTCAGCGTGTCTTCGTTTCCGTAAAATACTGCACCATTAGATGCTCCTGCCCCCAACCATTGGTATTGGATAATTCTAGGAAAAGCATCGTCCACTGTCACGCTTAAATTCGTTGACTGAATGTTTGTCTGATTGGCTGCAAGAACTGTCGTCTCTCCAAAAAACGATAGATTACCGACTGAGAAAAACTGCGCCAAAAAAAACAGAAGCGTCAGCATGATCTTAAATTTTCTTCCTAAACTCTTTTGAATTAAATGACTCATATTTGACACAGTAAAACCCTCCATGTTCCTCATTGTTTTAAAACGCTTTCAATATCAATCAATGAAATGGGTCTTCCCTTGTATCTTCTGAAATCGCTAAGATGTCTTATTAAAATCCTCCTTCCAAATAATTGGCTTATGAATATCGGGCAGATGATACGCTTGTCTCAAGTTGCATCACCCGCCATATAGCCCCATATTTATATCCGCGAGAAAACGCTTTCACAATCTGTGACTCGATCATAATTCGTTCTATCCGTTAGAGCAATGCGTAAAAACTTAATAAAATAACACCATTTTTCCATTAACCTTTATTTTTTGAGAATAACACGATCTTGTGATATAGCACTTTTTAGCTGTAAGCACACGAAAAATCCCGCAGTCTCAATGACCGCGGGATATCCATTTATCTTCCTTACGATTATGGCTCACCATTCATTTATACCTTCAAAATTTACCTTTTGGGCTTGTTTAGGTGTAATCCCATATTTTTCTTTGAAAATACGGATAAAATAATGCGCCGAGTTATACCCGATCATCTGTGAAATATCCTGAACCGTATATTTCTTTTCTTTTAATAGCTGTAAGGAATGGCGCAATTTCATATCAGTAACATAATCGGAGAAATTAACGCCCATCGTCACCTTAAATAATTTGCTTAAATAATTCGAGCTGACCCCAACGTGATCGGCAACCATGTCAAGCGAGATTGGATTGCAAATATTCTCCTCAATAAATCGGGCTATATGAAGCGCCATATCTTTATCGATGTTTTGTTTTTTCTGGTTAAGTGTGACCATCGTAACCGCAATGACATCATAGATCCATTCGTGAAACTCATTCACATTCTCAATGCGCTTCAGATATTGTCGGATGTCGTAACCATATAGCTGACTTGAGCTAAGACCAATACTCTTGAGAGCTTTCCGAATGGAGGACACCACGTCCATTAGGATGTGTTTGCAATACTCTATCGTATATTCCCCAGACTGGATTTCGTCTAATACGCTATCGATTGCTTGTTTAAGCCGCTGCTCGTCCGAAGAACGAACATAGCCTTCAATCTCATTTAATACTCTGATCGAGCTGCCGGTATCCTTTAATTTTGAAATTTTTAACTTGTCATATCGTAGAACAGGATCTTGATGTAAAAATCGGTATGGAAGTGCTTCATTTGCTTCAAAATACGAAACCGAGATATTGGCCTTGTTCATTTCATAGCTATTTCCAACTGATAAAGTAAATTTCAAGCCCGAAGTCTCTTCTATTTTATGTACGATATCCTTCATAATCATTAACTCATTCTGCTCTCCGGAGAAATTTACGATACCGGATATGGATTCACCTTCCGTCTTGATCGCATAGATTCGACCATGCTTGGTTGCATGTTCCAGTGACTCTATAAGTTGAACGATAAGGCTCATTTCCTGTTCAAAATCACAATAATCCTTTAAGCGAAGATGCAAAACAAAACAAAACAGCCTTTCCTCATTGAATAAGATCCCGAGTGATTCCTCCTGCTCCGCTATGATGTGTTGGTCAAATTTGCCGCTCAGCAGCTGCAAAATCGTATTCCTTCGTAAAATCGGCTTACTTTGATCCAACTTCTTGTTTAATTGACTGATTTGGTCCGTAAAGAGGTAGAACATACTGCCGATCGGCTTATGCATTCGTACGGTCATTAGATAAGCAATGAATAAGTTGACCAGCAATAAAATACCGCCTACTAAAATTAAGAAATTCCGAATATGATACGATTTCTCGTAATAGATGCTTTTCGGGGTAATTAAGACATATTTCCAAGGACTGTATTGGGATTTCGTATAAGCGACCATCCCGGCTTCTCGATTAATTTGCGTCGAAATGATTCCTTCATCCTCGCTCTTGATACGTTCAATCAAAGCTTCTTCTAAATTGGAAGCCGCGCCTTGCGAAGAAACGGTATCGGAAAGGTAACGTCCATCCGCACTAATAATTACAATCTGCTGACCGCTTGATTTTTGATAGTCATGCACCATGCGATTAATGGCAGATTCGTCGATATTGACGGCTATGATGCCAAGCTTTCCTTCAACCGGCGCAAAATAAGGAAGACTGCGAACATAAGTAACCGCGAATTTGGCGTCATTACCTTCACCTAGCCGAGTGGACATCCAACCTATCGCTTTTTCCGTCTCGGAAAACTGTTTAAACCAGTTTTCTCTACCGTTAAGATTGCAATCCGATATATGATTTCGAATACATACATTCGAGTTTAAGAACAACAAATTGCTTTTCCGATAATACATATCAATGGAATGAATGAATGGGAATCGATTGCGTATTTCATCTATTCTTTTGGAAACTTGCAAAATCTTTATGGTATCGCCGGCGATATCATGCTGCAGCGGATAGGTTAACGCTTCATTGCTTTCGATGTTGGTTAAATAGAGATTGGGGATGTTCACGACTTCCTTTAAAACCCCTGCATCCATGTAATCGCGAAATTGGGTAATCGTGTGCATATTCAATTGATTAACCTGATCATCATAACTGGATTTAAAATATTGAAAATAAATCGCCGATGGAAGCACCATGATAAATATCACCAACATGATGTTAAATGCGAGCAGGCGCAAAAAAACATTCCCTTTCACTTGTAAACGCCTTTTCATTTCATCCCCCCCCACGGTCCTATACTACACTTTACGGTATATTCACATTCTGTCAACGCAAAAAAAGCGAAAGCTTTATAAGATTTCCCCTTCTGGACAGCCGCATGCGTAAAATACGGCCCACTTGTTTGAAGCGGACCGCATTATACTGCACATCTTATTTTCCGATCAGTTTGTTATAAGCGTCGTTCAGCGACTTCTCGACTTCGTCTCCTCCGTTGGCTTTAAAGTCCTTTACAAACTTGTCAAAAGAATCGACACTTTGCTCGCCAGTAATGATTTTAAAATAAGTTTCGATGACCATCTTGCCTAAATCAGAGGACTTTTTGTTAAATGTATCCGTCGCAGGTGCGAATTGGTTTGCATAGCCTTTATAATTAACAACTTTGTCAGCGAACTTGTACGTGAAAGGATTTTGCTTCTGCAGGAATGGATCATAGTTGACTTGAACGTTCATGACTGCTTTTCCTTTTTGCTGCGAATCGCTTTGCTTTTCAGTAGGCGTCAAGTTAATGAACTTGCCGTTATCATCCTTCCAATCCACGCCTTTAATCCCATATAATGTTTGCGTGTAATACTCGTAATCCGTAGTTGCCGCTTCCATCATTTTAAGAACCGTTTCCAATTTCTTCGGTTCCTTGGCAGCCTTGGTTGTAATCCCAATGGCTCCATTGAACGTTCCCCATTGCGTCGTACCCGACTTTCCTTGCGGCCCGACTGGCGGCTTACCGAACACAATCTCTCCATTCGGCTGCGATTTTTTGAATTCTTGATAGGCAGGACCGTACGCATCTCCCGACTTATCGGGATCCAGTTCGTTTCTCCAATGATTATATTGCCCTTTGCCAGTTACCCCGATTCGGTTGTTGTTCAGTGTCTGGGACAAAGACCAGTGACCTGACGTATTCTCGGATGTAATGAACTCAGGATCTATCACTCCGTCTTTATACCACTTTTGCAGCAACGCGAGCGCGTCTTTCATCTCTGGTTGTGTGGCAGCAAATTGAATGTTGCCGTCCTTTTTAGTAAGCATGAGCGCCCGCTTAGGGTCTGCTTTGGCCGCTGCTTTTATATCGTCGATAGGAGGAGCTCCGAACGCGCCCATAACGGCTGGAATTGCGAAATCCGATAATCCGTACGTATCTTTCTTGCCATTCCCATCCGGATCGTTATTGCGCATTTTGTACACAGCATCCTCAAACTCTTTCAGTGTCTCCGGCACTTTGGTGATCCCCAGCTTATCGAGCCAATCCTTGCGCCAGACTACAACAGTCGGGTAACCCTTTATCGTTGCAGGAATACCGTAAATTTTACCGTCGCTTCTCACATAATCCCAGGTCTCGCTGTAGCTTTGGTCTAAATATTTCGCATAAGTCGGAGCATATTTATCAATCAAATCCCTCGGAATCGGTGCCAGAATCCCTTGATTAATATAGTTGAGAAGACTCTGCTGACTGCGCACCTTGAGCACATCCGGCATTTCCCCAGCGCCAAGCTTCACGTTCAGGTTGTCATCCCACTTGTTGGCATCAATGAACCAAAAGTTAAACTTGACGTTGAATTTATCCTGGACAAGTTTGACAAGAGGTGCCGTTGTATCAGGCTGACCGTAAGAATCATAGCCTAAATAGTCTAATGATACCAGTTCCTTGCTCTGTGCGTTGTCTGCAGGCTTTTCGCTCCCTGCTGGCGTTTTACTGGTACAACCCGCAACGACTGCGATCGCGGTTGAAATCACCATTAGCCTTGCTACCCTCTTTTGCCATTTGCTGCTCATTCGTTAACCCCTCCAAATTTTTTTATATGCTAATTCCGAAAAATCGGAGATTAACCTTTAACAGATCCAACTAACGAGCCCTTAATAAAATACTTCTGTAAAAATGGATACACGCAAATGATCGGTATGATCGCGACAAGGAGCGTTGCCATTTTCATTGATTCGGTATTGACCGCAGCCTGCTGGGCATTGGTATCCATCGTTTGCAGCTGCCCCTCCAATAAAATTTTGCGAAGCACTAATTGGAGCACTTGCTTCTTCTGATCTTGTATATAAATCATGGAGTCAAACCAAGCATTCCAATGATAAACCGCAGTGTAAAGACCAACCGTCGCGACGATAGGCAGGGAGAGCGGAATAACGATTTTAAATAAAATCGCAATATCGTTCGCTCCGTCGATTTTAGCAGATTCCTCCAGGCTTTCCGGCAATCCGCTAATAAAATTGCGAACGATGAGCAGCATAAATGCACTGACTGCGCCTGGAAGCACAAGAGCCCAAACCGAGTTCATTAGTCCAATGTTTTTGATAAGAATATAGGAAGGAATCATTCCGCCTGAAAAAAACATCGTCAATACAATGAATCCTGTCCATAGCTTACGATTCGGCAGCGTTTTTTTGGAGAGTGGATAAGCCCCCATGAATGTAAGCAAAACGGTAAGCGTCGTTCCGAGCACTGTACGAAGAAGCGTATTTCCATAAGCCCTCCATACGAGCTGCGTATGAAACACTTCCGAATACCCAGAGAAATCAAATTTCGTCGGAAACAAATGCAGGCCATATTTGCCGATGATTTCAGATGGACTTAAGGAAACGGTAATGACCTGCGCTAACGGTACTAATGTGAAAATACTTAATAGAAGAAGGACCGTATAAATGGTTATTCCTAACACGCGATCCATCAAAGATGCTTTGTATACCATCGTCATACTCCTTTCAGTTCTGATCAAAAGATCGTTTCATCGCTAACTTTACTTGCTAATCGATTTGCCGTGAAAACAAGCACTAACGCAACCACATTCTTGAAGAGACCGACGGCAGCGGCATAGCTGTAATTCATACGAGACAAACCTTCGGTATACGTATACGTTGACAGTACGTCTCCAACTTGCATGACTTTTACATTCAACAGGTTGTAGACTTGTTCGAAATCGTCGTTTATGATCGAGCCTGAGCTCAAGATAAGCATGATTACGATAACCGGAATGAGCGATGGAAGAGTGATATACCAAATCTTTTGGGCTCGCGAAATGCCGTCCATCTCTGCCGCTTCATACATTTCCGTGTTGATTCCGGCAATCGCCGCCAAGTAGATAATCGTCGTAAAGCCTGCCTGTTTCCAGATTTCCGATAATACGAGTATCGGTCGAAACCAATTCGGGTCCGTGATGAAGTAAATCGGTTTCATACCGATAATCATCTCGAGCAAATAATTAACCGGCCCCCGACTAGGGGAAAGAATTTCAATAATAAGTCCTGATAAAACAACCCAAGAAAGAAAATATGGCAGATAGCTGATCGTTTGTACAGCCTTTTTGACAATCGGACTGGTAATTTCGTTTATCATAAGCGCTAATGCGATAGGAACTGGAAACCCAAACAGCAGCTTATAGAAATTAATGATCAGTGTGTTTTTCAATACGGTATAGAAATACGGTTTGTTGAACAATTCTATAAAGTTATCGAACCCTACCCAAGGACTACCTGTTACCCCCTTCAAAAACTTATAATCTTGAAAAGCAATGACCACCCCGTACATCGGTCCATAATGAAAGATTAAATAATAAATGACGACCGGCAATAACATGATGAAAAAATATTTGTGCTCCACATACTGGTTGAGAATCGACTGTTTATTTCTTCTTCGTTTCACATAAGTTGCTTTCGCCTCTAAGGCAACTCCCATTTGATCCACTCCACACGTCTTATTTTTTTAAAAGCGCTTTCATATTCATAACCTGATCATAATTCGATCAATTCGTTTGAGCAATGCATAAAAACTTAATAAAATAACACGATTTTGCTAAAAATCGTATTCACTTGAGAATATAACACGATCTTGTGTTATTGCACTTTTTAGCTGTATGTGTACGGAAAAATCCCGCAGTCACAATGACCGCGGGATTTTCATCATACTTTCGTCAAGACGATGGACCATTTCGCTGAACGGGTGGGAACTAACGACTTTAATGTAATCCTATAAAGAGAATTGCCCCATACGGCTCGCAATCTCTCGTCCTTTAAGACGATGAGTTCCTTGGCAGCAACGACATCACGGCTGTTATAATCCAATCGTATCGCATTGCCCAAATGATCGCTTAACAAGATTGTTCCGACCTCTTCAAGCTGTGGTACGCATGGCGTCATGAGGTGTATTCGGATATCATCGGTCGGATTCTGAAGTCTGAAATCATCCTCGATTACGATCCATGCATCCTTTTGACGAGAGAAACTGCAAGTCCGTCTCCATGATTCAATACCTGCGCTTTCCGGATAGGCGCTCGCAATGTTCATGGAAAGCTGAGCCAGATGATCATCGTCAGCTTGGCTATAATGAACTTCCGTTGCCGCAAATTCGTTGCCTGCTTGTTGCTGGACACCATTTACCATCGGTACATTATGATAGGCAGACTGCATTGTCCAAATTTGGTATCGTTGCGGGCTGAAGGTTTTTGCCGTATACGTTTCGACTCCTATATCGATCAGGAACGGACTGCCGTTGTTATAGACCACAAAATGACCGACATCATTATGATTATGACTTTCGCCGTTATGTCCTCCCTTTGCTGCAAGATACAGTCCTTGACTGGAGCCCGACTTTTCCCTCGCTGCCATGAATTCGATAACGTTCAACCACACATCTCGAACAAAAGGCGGTTGCGTTAATGTCTCTTGCATCTCCTGATTTACAAAAAGAGAAGGGATGGTACGATGCATGGTTAGCCATCCCGAAGAGATCGGTGAATGATGATTTCGGAATGCACTGCATGCAAGATCTTTAAGCTGTTGATCATGAATGCGCTTCCCATACAGATAAACAAGCTGAGCTTCTATTTCTACCCTTGCGCTGCTATCGGCAAAATTCACATAATAGCTGTCATCAATATGGGCTTTATACAAGTAGCTCCCCATTTCCCGTATCAGTGGCTCATTAAACAGGTTGATCCTGCCATCTGAAGCTTGGTATAGCAATTCCAAACAGTCAAACAAAGAGCCACCGGCTCTCCCCCAATAAACTGGACCCTCATCACAGCCTCCGTCACTATGACAATCTTCTATAAAGCGGTCCAAGCACTGAATAACTTTGCCAACCGCCTGAAACCGCCGTTCATTCTCCTGCTCTAACAATAGAAAAACCGAAAGGAGATTTGAATTGATCCATGGATTCCAATTGTTCATCTTTCGATTGGTTTCCAAGCCCATCCACCATAAATCATTGCGTTCTAGAAATGGATCCATGATTCTGCGTTTTAATTCGATCCGAATACGACTGCATATATTTTCACTAACATGATCTAACGAATGCTTTAATAAGTAATGCGTCGTGGCAAGCAAGCTTGCCGTTTCTCCTGCACATAAATCGATAAACGGATCTTCAATATCCGGAAGACGGTCTTTTGCGCTTCGTTTAGAAATCACTTGATGAGGGGGAATGACCCAAGTGGACTCTTCACAAATACACCAGATTCCGTTGATTATCTGATCAAGAAATCGTCCTTTTCCTTCCATGCATTCCGCCAGAACGAGGATTGCAAGCATCCTCTTCCTTTCCCGCTGCTTCTCTTCGTATAACATCACCTGCCCGCTTTTAAAATACTCCAAATAATCTGTCGCCTTTAGACTAGGCCAACAGAAGGCTAACGAATCGTTTCCCTTGGAAATCCACATCTGTCTTAATGATTCTGGAAGTGACTCCCATTGATCTCGATCCTCGAACTTAGGGTAAGGAAAATATTGGTCATGCGGACTAATAAGATTAGATAGCGTACTAGCATAACGATCCATTAACATTTCGTTCAATCATCCTTTCTTCAACTAAGACTCACTTCATCATAGGTGCATCCCCTTCGTTCAACAATCATCAATATGATAAGAAAATATCACGATTTAGCATCAACCAAACATTTTATTGATTAATTCTACTGCAGAAAGGACAGACGAATGATTGGATTCGACCTGTCCTTTTTTTATCATATGCATAACTTTTATCCCGGCAATCGGCAGATGGAAGTGTGTTCAGGAAGCACTTAGAAGCATCGGGATCAAGGGGGCAGTTCAATTAGTTTTAATCGTTGCTCCAAAACCTAGATTTGCCTTATACAACTTCGGACTTACCCCCGTTACCTTCTTAAATACACGACTAAAATGCTCCGAATTAGTATACCCAACCCTCTAGTTCATAGATAGCTCAGCTGCAAGGTCAGTTGCTTCATAGTATACCTCAGTCGCAGTGAACGACCGTCCGTTCTGTTGTTCACATTGCTCAGCACCAGCGAAATTTACAAAATGGTCCTGTTCTTGATCGATTCCTGTTTGATGAAGCACCTGCAAGCTGATGACCCGGACATTTCTTTCTTTAAAGAGGCTGTAAACCGCTACATGAATTCACTTGTGTCGAATTATTCGACAATGAATGACCCTGACGCAGAAGGGGGAATATTTCACTCAAGCTTCTTTGAGAAATACCAAAGGCTGCAGAACATCCAAAAAAGAGGATAATCCTAGATGTTTCATCATCAGGACTATCCTCTTGGTGTTTTGGCAAACTTATTGTTCCACAAGCGGCTTTAACGGCTTAAACAGCGCGTTCAGGAACCTTATAGGACCAGGAGTATTGGGTAAATCGAACATGGACAGCAGCAAGACTGCCAACAAAATTGCGGTAAAAGCGATTTTATCCTTCATCGGCTTTTGCTTCAGCTTCGGCCATTCCAGCAATACAATACAGATCGAAGCCGCGGTAACAGGAATGAAAACGGACCATTTCATTGTTTTTGGACCTCTTCCTTTGAAATTCCGCCAGGCCAATTGACAAGTCCCGGTCTGTTAATGTGTGCGTTCACTTCAGCCTTCACCTCGATATTGGTAAAAACCTCATCCCATTCTTCCTTGACCTCTTCCCATCGATTAGGATATTTTTGATGAAAAGCTTTGGCGAAATCGAATATATCCGTTTTGAATCTCTCTTGAACATCCTGCACAGAGGACTCTATCCGGTTTTTTACTTCCTCCTCGAACCGTTGGTTTAATTCTTCCAAAATGGCCGGCTCCATCGGATTCAGCATTGTACCGTTTTGGACCATATCCCCGCTTGTTTTCACTTTCACTGTCACTTTCCATTTTCCGTTATTTAATGAGGGAAGAAGCTCCACCTCGGTTTTTACAGGTGTAAGGGAGATCAGTGCGCCGGTATTTTGAAGTTTAAACGTAATCGTGTAATCTTTGATTAGGTTTTTTACCCACAGAAGACCACGTGTTTCTTTTTCCGATAATTCACCGATCATCTTATCGTTCTTGAAGACAGCTATTCCCCTGATATAGGGGATCGTTTGAGTCGGCTCCTTAGGATTGATTGAAGGCAAGATATAAACAAGCGGAAACGCTGCCGCCTTGGACTCCGACTTTAACATGATGCTAAGCTGCTCAACGGTAACCGTATAGCTTATATTCATTTTTGAAAGTTCTCGAAGAACCTCAGCTGAACTCCGTTCCAACGGTGGAATCATCCGCAGCGCTTCGGCGGCTTTTCCTTTCGCTACAAATACATAAGCCCGTTCCCTGATTCGCGGTTGACGCACAAAAAAGTCGGCGTGTTGCTTAAGGCCCGCTTTTGCTAGCGAATCACTGAAAATAATGACCTTGCATTGTCCCCAAAAAAGATGACGAGGAAGAATCTGTTGAAGATTGGCCAATGCGTTCGCTATATCGCTTCCATACTCCGTGCGGATAGTTGTGCGTTTGGCTCCTCCTCCGCCGCCGCTTGTAGACATACCACCGACTAGATTTTGCGGAATAATGAACTGGATCGTTATTTTGACCTGCTTGTCCTCTTCTGAATCGATCGCCATAGCCGTAATAATGGCTAAGTCGTTAAGCTCTGTTCGGTCCCAGCAACCGGTAAGCGAAAGGACAAGGATAAGGAGCATTCCGATTGTCACCAGCTTATTCATTTTGATAAGCCTCGCCTCCCCTTACGAATGAACGCAATTAAGAGTAGGAAAAGCGGTATAACGATAAACACGACAAAAAGCTCAAAAGGTGCCACGAGTTTATTGTGATTCGCTAATGCAGTAAAATATGGTATATCCCAGTAGCTGAACAAAAAAGCCAAAATAGCCAAAGGAACAACTATAGGACGATAATCCGTTATCTTAAACGTGTGGGCATAGGAGACCACACCTGCATAAAAAAAGACAGTAATTTTAACGAAATTACCTAATACCCACATGGCAAGCAGAACAGACTCCAAATTTTCAAAAAAATCGGCTAGGCTAATATATCGCACTGCGATTAATATGGGGTAAATTTTATTAGCAAGATCAGGGCCAAGCAAAAATAAGGTGATCATATTGACATAAGTCATACCTATCACAACCACAATTAGTGAGAGTATGCTCCATTTCTTTACTTTATCCGCATGACTTGCACTAGGCAGGAAATAAGAAATAATAAAAAACTCGGCAAGCCAACCTTGAGGAGTTAATGAACCTTTTAAAACAGGGACTATCCCATGGCTTAAAATCGGGTATATGTTTTTGACATCCAAGTCGGGTGCAAGGAAAAGTAAAATGAACAAAGGCAAAATAAACAGATACGTGCAAATAGCGGCACACCTAGCGATCACTTCCACTCCACCCCGTACAGCAAAAGCAGATAGCAGCAAGATGGAACCTATGATGACGGCTAAAGGAGTGCTAAACAGGAAGTTGCCGGATACAAATTCCGCATATTGCCGCAAGATCATACCTGTAGAAGACATGAAATAAATAAAATAACCGAAGCCGATCAATTTGCCCAGCCATTTACCGACAATTTGTTCGCTATATTGCGATATGGTCATCTTCGGATAAAGCTTATGAAGCCCTATTGCCAGATAGATCGAAACCATTCCAGGGAAAAAAGCGATTATACCTGTAATCCACAAATCATTCTTGGCATACTGTGCCGTTATCGTCGGTAAGGCAAGGAAGCCTGTAGCCAAAATAACCGGGTGCATGATGAGTGCTATTTGGAAAGGGGAAATTTTTTCAGTCTTTAGCATGAACTGCCTCCTCATTTATGGATTGCGACTGTCATCATGCTCGGGACCCGGCTTTTGATCACTTGCACTGCGAAACTTATTATACTCACCTGTAAAGTGAGGACGAATATCCATTTTCCACCACGGCGCGCGAATAAAAACATCTTTAAGCTCATTAGCATTGGTCGCCGAAATGGCGGATAAATACGGAGCTCCGAAGGAACGAAGGCTGCTCAAATGAATCAGAATGGCAAGAAAACCGAGCATGACGCCAAGCAAGCCTAAAGTCCCTCCAAGCAATATCATTGGAAATCGCATCAACCGAATGGCAATGCCCAAGACGTACCGCGGAATAATAAAAGATGCAATACCTGTTATCGCTACGACGATGACCATGGGCGCTGAGACAAGCCCTGCCTGTACCGCACCCTGACCGATGACGAGAGCTCCGACAATGCTGACAGCAGCGCCCACTTGTTTGGGAAGCCGGATTCCAGCCTCACGCAGCGCTTCGAACGTGACCTCCATGAGCAGTGCCTCAACGAATGCAGGGAAAGGAACCGACTCCCGGGAGCTAGCCATGCTGTAGATCAAGTTGCCGGGTATCATCTCTTGATGATAAGTAAGTACGGCCACATACAAGGATGGCAAAAATAGAGAAACCAAAAAAAATGTATAACGCAGCCAGCGAATAACCGTCCCGCTCCAAAACCGTTGATAGTAGTCCTCCGCCGATTGCAGCAAGGATGGTAACGTCGTAGGCGCAATCAACACAAATGGAGTTCCCTCCGTTAAAATGGCAACACGCCCTTCGAGCAAGCCTGCGCAGGTAACGTCCGGGCGTTCCGTAGAAAGCAACTGCGGAAAAGGAGAATACGGATTATCTTCGATCAATTCCTCGATATAGCCGCTCTCCAAGATCCCGTCGATCTGAATGCGTGATAGCCGATTTGTGACCTCCTGAATCAGCGTCTCGTCAGTAAGGTTTTCAATATAGGCGATTGCCACCTTTGTATTGGTGTATTCTCCGATTTTTAGCATTTCAATTTTGAGCTGCGGACTTTTAATGATACGCCGGATTTGTGACAAATTCGTTATCATTGTTTCTGTAAAGCCCTCCCGTGAGCCACGGATCATAACCTCAGATGTAGGATCCTCGATACCACGATGCTCCCATTTATTTAAACCTAGCGAAAGTCCGGCTGATTCGTTATGGCAAAGCAAAATCGGAAACCCGGTCGATATAGCATCCATGCATTGCTCGAACGTTTCGACAGACCTAGTCTGCGCTACAAAAATTTTCCTCTCCTCTATTTGCTTTACAGTAACTGTTTCAGATTCGCCAAGCCGCATAAGAGGGGCTATCACCATTTCTTCGATACCGCTTGTATTCGTCAATCCGTCGATGTAAATCAATGCCATCTTCGAATCTTCGCTAATGACAAAAGTTCGGAATACAACGTCGGCACATTTCGAATATATCGACTGAAATACTTGAATGTTGTCGTTCAGATCTTGGAACAACGGGTGCTGCTGGGAAGGGAGAGATGGTCTCTGATATTCTTTTTCATTTCTTTTCTTCATGAGTCTCTTGAAATTTCTGATCATTGACTAATTTCCTTCCGAGGAAATCTCCCCCAATAGCTGTCTACCCTCTAGGGTTCATAATTTCATTTGTTTTTATGCAATATACAAGTTCTACGTTAAGTCAGAACCGTCGCAGGAGGTTTAAAGATAGTCAGATATTGCAGGATGCTGTGCATAAGCAAATTCATGTGATTGCTCTGAAAATAAATAACTACACACTGTCCTGAAAGCTAATGAAGAGGTCCATAAAAGAGAAAAAGGAGCTGCTGTGGCAGCTCCTTTTCCGTATTCAAGCAATTCTTCATCCGTCGGTTCTTATTCGTTCTCTTTATTTAATCATTCCTTCTTGATGCGTTCTGCCCGTTGCTTCAATAGATAAATTCAAAGGATTAATTTTAATTTTTAAAGTATTGATGTTTAATCCCTTTTACATGGACCAGCAGTAATAATTTCTTTTTCCATATTGGAAAATTTCTCAAAATTGCGAGTAAACTGTTCAGCCAACTCCCAAGCAGCCTTCTCATACGCCTTTTGATCCTGCCAAGTATGACGGGGAACAAGAACATTGCTTGGAACACCCTCTACGAAATCGGGACAGAGCACACCAAAGATCGGATCGGCCGCAAACGTCGCTTGCTCGATACTTCCATTCAAAGCAGCGGTTACCATCGCACGGGTGAAAGTTAAGTTCATCCTCTTTCCTACACCGTAGGGACCTCCGGACCACCCAGTATTCACCAAATAAACTTTAACTTGGTGCTCCTCAATTTTATCTCCTAATTGCTTTGCATACACAGTTGGATGGAGCGGAAGGAAAGGCGCTCCAAAGCAAGTGGAAAATGTCGCCTCCGGTTCCGTTACTCCTCTCTCGGTACCTGCCAGCTTTGAAGTATATCCTGACAAAAAGTGATACACCGCCTGTTCCTTCGTCAGCTTCGAAATAGGAGGCAGCACGCCGAAAGCATCAGCTGTTAAGAAAACGATAACTTTCGGATGACCCGCCTTCCCTGGGATAACAGCACCAGGAATTACATCGATCGGATAAGCGGCTCGCGTATTTTCTGTCGTCCGAGTATCGTTATAATCCGCTCTGCCTGTCTCTGGATCCAGAACGACATTTTCTAAAACTGAACCATAACGAATGGCCTGCCATATTTGCGGTTCCTTTTCTTCGGATAGATTAGCGCACTTGGCATAACATCCGCCTTCAAAGTTATAGACCCCTTGATCGGTCCAGCCATGCTCATCGTCACCAATCAACCGGCGGTTTGGATCAGCGGAAAGTGTCGTTTTCCCCGTTCCGGATAACCCAAAGAATAAGGCCACATCGTCTTTCTCTCCAACATTTGCTGAGCAATGCATCGGAAAAATGTCACGGAAAGGGAGTAAATAATTCAGAACGCTAAATATCGATTTTTTCATCTCTCCTGCATACTCGGTCCCGCCGATGAGAACCAATTTCCTTTCAAAGGAAAGGCAGATAAACGTTTCAGAGCGCGTACCGTCCATTTCCGGATCAGCTTTTAAGCCCGGCAGTGCGATCACAGTAAACTCCGCACTGTGGGTTTGCAATTCTTCCTCTGTCGGACGAACAAAAAGCTGCCGGACAAATAAATTATGCCATGCATATTCATTCACGATGCGAATGGGTAACCGATACTCCGAATCTGCCCCGGCATAGCCGTCGAATACGAACAAATCCTTATCCGACATATAATCTTGCGCTTTTTGGTAGAGCCGCTCGAACTGAAGCTGTGAGATGGGTTGATTCACTGCCCCCCAATCTATGTGGTCCATGACGGAAGGTTCTTGGACTATGAACTTGTCTTTAGGAGAACGTCCAGTATATTTCCCTGTGTATACTTGTAAGGCCCCTGAGGAAGAAAGGACCCCTTCCTTCCGTTCCAATGCTGTTTCGACCAGCTGGGATACGGGCAAATTATTCGATATCACACCTATTTTCAACTGCTGCAACTTGGCTTCCATCCTCATCAATTCCCTTCGTTATGTTATCCGAACAATTGGCGATAAACTTCCCTCTCGGATGCTGCATGTTCCTCTTTAGTTCTTATTCAATAATTCCGCTCCTGCGATTCCCGGGTTCGTCATTTCATAAGGATCGAGAATAATCTGGAGCTCCTCTTCCGTTAAAACATTATATAAAAGGCACAGTTCCCGAACAGGACGACCCGTCAGAATCGCTTCACGCGCGATCCTCGCTACGACTTCATAGCCCAGATGCGGGTTGAGCGCGGTAATGACCCCGACACTTTTCTCCACATACTCTTTGCAGCGCTCTACGTTCGCTTCGATTTCTTCCAAACAATGTACACGGAAAACTTTGAAGGCTTGATTCATGATACTGAGCGATTGGAGCAAATTGAACACGAGCACAGGCTCCATCACATTAAGCTCGAGCTGCCCTGCTTCAGAGGCAAGACAAATCGTATGGTCATTCCCGATGACCTGGAACGCTACCTGATTGACGACCTCAGCCATGACCGGATTGACTTTGCCTGGCATGATGGACGAACCGGGTTGCCGTGCAGGGAGATTCAGCTCCCCTAACCCAGCACGCGGTCCGGAAGCGAGCAATCGTAAGTCGTTGGCAATCTTAGACATATTGATCATGCAAACTTTCAATGCGGCTGACACTTCGGTATAAGCATCTGTATTTTGAGTTGCGTCCACCAGGTGATCAGCATTGGTCAGCGGCAGCCCGCTGAGCTCAGCTAGCAATTCCACGACTCGCTTAATATAGCGTGGATCGGCATTCAAGCCGGTTCCGACAGCGGTTGCACCCATGTTGACTTCGAACAAATGGCCGCGGGTTTGCTTGATCCTCTTGATATCGCGTTCCAGCACCCGGCTGTAAGCCTCAAACTCCTGCCCCAGTCGGATCGGCACGCCATCCTGAAGATGCGTCCGCCCCATTTTGATTACCCCGTCGAATTGGACGGCTTTTTTACGAAATGCTGTGAGCATCTCCTCCATCGTCACGAGCAGCTTCTCAATTAAAGCGAGTGTTGCAATATGAATCGCTGTCGGGAAAGCATCGTTCGTTGATTGGGCCATATTCACATGCGAGTTGGGACTTACTTTAAAATAATCGCCTTTGATTCCCCCGAGAATCTCGATAGCCCGGTTGGCGATGACCTCGTTGGTATTCATATTGATGGATGTACCTGCTCCGCCTTGTATCGGATCGACGATAAATTGATCATGCCATTTGCCGTCCATAATTTCTTGTGCCGCTTGCACGACAGCATGTCCAATCTGCGGATTCAACTGCCTGATCTCCATGTTCGCTGCAGCCGCCGCATATTTAACGGTTGCCATCGCACGTATCAACTCTTCGTGAATACGGTAGCCGGTAATTGGGAAATTTTCTACTGCGCGCAGTGTTTGAATGCCGTAATAGGCGTCTGCCGGCACTTCCTTTGAACCAAGAAAATCTTTTTCTATCCTTTGCTGAGCTGTTGTCATGGTTGTTTCCTCCTTGTTATTCTCTTACGCAGCCTGCTTGACGGACTCTAAATATTTCTTTCCTTTGTTCTGATCGTACTGACCTTCCCATTTCGCCATAACCACCGCGGCCATAGAATTGCCGATGACATTGACTACTGTCCGGGCCATATCCAGAATACGATCAATACCTGCGATAAAAGCTAGACCTTCGAGCGGAATCCCGACAGATCCAAGTGTGGCAAGCAGGACGACAAACGAAGCGCCTGGCACACCAGCAATTCCCTTTGATGTGAGCATCAAGACAAGCATCAACATGATTTGAGAGCCAATCGACATATGGATCCCATACATTTGTGCAATGAATAATGCGGCTATCGCTTGATATAACGTGGACCCGTCCAAATTAAACGAATATCCCGTAGGGACGACAAATGACGTGATTGCCTTCGGTACGCCGAACTTCTCCATTTTTTCCATCATCTTAGGAAGTGCCGTTTCGGAACTTGCTGTAGAGTAAGCCAGAATGAGTTCATCTTTTAATATGCGAACAATTGCCATAAGGCTGGTACCGCAAAGCTTAGCAATTAAACCAAGCACGATCACTACAAACAGGAACATGCCGATATACACAGCAAGCACCAATTTCCCCAAAGGAATCAAAGAGCCGACACCGAATTTGGATACGGTTACGCCAATCAATCCGAATACACCGATCGGCGCAAATTTCATAATTTGGTTCGTCACCCAGAACATCGATTCTGCAACGCCCTGGAAAAATGATAAAACCGGCTTTCCTTTATCGCCAATCGCGGCAACGCCCAAACCAAACAATACAGAGAAGAAAATGATGGCTAGCATGTCACCGGCTACTAATGATTCAAAAATGTTTTTCGGAACGATATTAACAAATGTGTCGGCGAAACTGTGACTGGTCACACTCTTTGTCGCTTCGACATATTTCGAAATATCTGTCTTAGCTAGTCCAGCCATATTGATTCCAGCTCCAGGCTGAAAGATATTCGCTATGACCAAGCCGAAAATAATAGCAATCGTCGTCACGATTTCAAAATAAAGAAGCGTTTTCCCACCAAGTCTTCCAAGCTTTTTAATATCTCCTACTCCTGCTACTCCGACAATGAGAGAGGAAACAACAATGGGAACGACGATCATTTTAATTAAACGAATGAAAATGTCTCCCGCCGGTTTCAAGTAACTTTCGATCGTTGGGTTACCATAAAAAATGGCCCCGACAATAATCCCTAATAATAGTCCAAACAAGATTTGAAAAGCCAAACCAAATTTTTTCATCATAATTCCCCTTTTCACAAAAATGTTAAGCGCTTTCTTTTTTTCACAATAATTTAAAATGTCTTGAATGAAATTTATTGTACGGGGAATCTACAGCAATCTATATGAATCTACATGTTGAATAAAAATTTTGTCCCCTCCTGCGTCGAATTACTCATCTCGTTTTTTGGAATACTGAAGAAGAAGGAGTATCTATGACCATGGAGGAATAATTCAAAAGATGCCGAATGACTGTAGTTGTTAAGAAGGGAGGCTGGAAACCGCATTGAAAGAAAAATGGCTCCTTTTAATACTGATGGTCATTTCGGTTCCGATCGCGGGCGAATTAAATTTTTACCCGTTTCAAACTGATTTTCGGGTAAGTTTGGGTACCCCTGCCTTTTTTCTATTCCTACTCTGGCTCCGTTCTCCCTCACCGTTAATATCCGGATTACTTGTCGGCAGCTCGGTTACGATCTTTCGCATGGGACTTGAGTCGATACTCGAACCGCATTGGAGCTTGGGAGCTGCCTTTCAGCATCATTATCCGGTATTCTTTTACTATTTGACCTATGCCATTGCCTTCGCAGCAGTTCGAATAAATCGTCGTCATAACCGGCCAGTTCTGGTCGGAGCACTTGGTGTGGCGTGTGAAATCGCCGCGACGTTGGTAGAGCTTTTGCTGCGTTATTCGGCAACAGAACAAACGACCACTTTCGCAACCTGGAATCAGATTGTTCTCATTGCATTTTTCCGGAGTTTCTTCGTTCTTGGTTTTTTCAATTTGATCAAATTGAGGCAGTCGAAAGCAGCCGAAGAGCAGAAGCGCAAAGAAAACGAGAAGATGCTCATGCTTATTTCTGAGCTTTACGAGGAAACCATTCAATTGAAAAAAACGCTGCACAACGCAGAAAATATCGCCCGTGACAGCTACGAGCTGTATCAATCGTTAAATGATGCACAGCATGTTTTTCATGAAGATCTAGCACAAAAAGCTCTCCGGATCGCCGGTGAGGTTCATGAGATCAAAAAGGACAATCAACGAATATATGCGGGTCTATCCAGCCTGATTTCGCACGAAAGCGACTATATGCCGGTGGAAGAATTGGTCGATATCGTTCTGCGTTCCAATCAGAAATATGCCCAGTCACTTGGTAAGAAGATCGAATTCACGTTGCAAACCGAAGGGATCTTTCCTTTATGTCATGTGTACACTGTTTTGTCTTTGTTCAATAACTTAGTTGCCAATGCTGTAGAAGCGTTTGAGGAACAGGGCATTATCCGAATATGGGTTAAACGGGAAAAAGATGTTATTATATTCCGTGTCGCCGATAATGGCCCAGGTATTGCGCCGAAGTATCGAAAGAAAATCTTCATGCCCGGCTATACGACCAAATTCGATAAAGCTGGCAATCCATCAACGGGAATCGGTTTGGTTTATGTGAATCAGGAAACAGAGCGTTTGCTTGGAAACGTCCAAGTTCAAGACAACACCGAAGGTGCAGGTATTATTTTCACGATCACATTGCCGATTGACCAAATAGGAAAGGAAGAATAGCGCAATGCGTTTTTTTATAATCGATGACGATCCAGCTATCCGTTCCATGCTGGAACAAATTATCGAGGATGAGGATTTAGGAAGTGTGGTAGGCGAAGCTTCTGATGGGGCGCATGTTGATATCCCTTTGCTCGAACTCAAGCAAGTAGACATCATGCTTATCGATTTACTAATGCCTGTTCGTGACGGCATAGAGACCGTTCGCAAACTATCCGGGAGCTTTGAAGGGAAAATCATTATGATTTCTCAAGTGGAGTCGAAGGAAATGATAGTCAAAGCGTATGCCAGCGGAATTGAATATTATATCACCAAACCCATAAACCGTTTGGAAGTAATTGCCGTTATTAGAAAGGTTTCTGAATTGCTGCTCATCCACCAATCCTTTCGAAATATTCAAAAATCTCTCCGAGCTGTCGGCTTCAGCGACGCATTAACGGAGAAGCAGCCTTCTTCCATTGAAAAAAATATCATTACATGCGGAAACTATATGTTATCAGATCTCGGACTGATTGGGGAAGCCGGCAGCAAAGACTTACTGGAGATGCTCGATTATTTATACCGTTATGAGGCCGATCACTCACAGGAACAGGGCTTTCCGCAGCTTCATGAAATATACCATCAAATTGCCTTGAAAAAATTAGGCCCCTCCGCTTCAACTATCGACCTGAAAAAGGAGATCAAAGCGGCCGAACAACGGGTGCGACGAGCAGTGAATCAAGCGCTAACCCATTTAGCATCCCTTGGATTGATCGATTATTCGAATCCGAAGTTCGAGCAGTACTCTACAAAGTTTTTTGACCTGAGTGATATTCGCAAAAAAATGAAAGCACTGGAAAATGATGAATCTTCTGCTCTCAGCTTAATCCGGCAAAACACAAAAAAGTTTATTCAGGTCCTTTATTTAGAATCTAGAAAGTTAATGAGCTGATGAAATTGGACGCCACAGGATCCCTTTGTTCCCAATCCCCATCATACTGTGATAGATACCAATCTTCCAACGAAATTTTCATTGTTTATATTCAACTCTACTGCCTTAGTTTAAATGTCGCTGTCTAGGTCTTAAGTAGGGTAAGACGGGGAATTACTTCCCCGGCCCCCCGTCAAACCGTGAATGCGGATGGACACGAAGCAACGTAATTCTCTCACACTTTAATTATAAAAAACAAAGAAGCTGCTTCTTAGCAGCCCCTGTGGTATTCAACTATCTCTCCCGTTAATCAGTTGAAAATACTCCTCCCTGCCTTCCGTCGGGAATGGGATAAAGTTCTTGTCACCCGACAGCAGGCCGGTAATTCATCGTTAAATCAATCCTCTGCTAGTTTATCGCAAATAGAAAAATTTCAGATAAATCTTAAAGTGGCTAAACGCTCTTCAAAAACCGCACGCAGTTCATCAGGAATCCGCTCAAACTCGACCCCTTTCCCCAAAAACAAAAGCCAATCCGCATAATACGCCAGCGCCTCAACATCGGTCACATCCAACTGAACATTAAAAATCCCGCTCGATTGAAACATCCCAGTTAAGGACAAAATTATCCCAGGCGGGTGCATACGCTTAAAGCGCTGAATCCCAATCGAATCAAGTTTCACAACAAGATTGGATTCACGTGCACGAAGCAATTTCTTGTTTAAAATCTCTTGTTCAGACCACTTCATCTCCTGCTCAGAAATTGCCGAATCCCGCAGCATCTCAACAGGCAAATAACGAAACTCATCCGAATCAAAATCATAAACCTCGACCAGCCACTGAGCGTTCGAGTTAAATATGTGCAGCAAAAAAACGTCCAACAACTGCGGCCAGCCAAGACTCAGCTCATAAGTCACGCGTAAATGTTTATCCCGCACAGCAAGAGAAATCAACTGGTTTAGCTCCGCAGGCGCCGCATCATCGAGCTCCAAAAGATTCGGATTGGCGGGATTTGTATTTTCGAAAAGCAAGATATTATTCAGCTCGATCAGCTCATCTTGCTGTGTTTGCGACGCGATGCCAATAAGTTTTTCAGTGATTGAGCGGCGATTTTGCAGATAAGGCAGCTGCGAATTTTTTGAGGCGATAAAGCTGATAAAAATCGCCTTCAGCTCTTCCGGCGTAAAGCGGGCGGCTGGCAGATATTGATTTTGCAGGACATAGTATCCGCCACCGCGCCCAAGCTCGGACGTCAGTGGGAAACCCATCTCCTGAATCTCGTTTATGTCGCGGATCGCCGTCGCGCGGGAAATCTTGAACTCTCGCTGAATCTCGGCAATCGTAAAATGCGCACGGTTATTGATGTAACGCATGATCAGGTTCACTCGTTCTGTTTTCTTCATGATTTTATTATATCAAAAATGTAGCATAAAATGTCAGCACTGACGGATTTACATTTTCAGTTTTTATAAAAAGTATCATTTTTTGATACATTTGGCTAATAGAATCAGTCTTGTAAAGAATAAACCCCACAAAGGAGAGAACAAAATGTCTAACTACTCCATTAAAACAATCTCAGAAAACTACAAAATGACTGCTTTCGGTGTTTCATTTGATGACTACAACGACTGGGCAGGAAATGCAGCAAAAACTGCGGCGAAAAAAGCTGAAATCACTGAAAACGGCAAGCTTGCTGAACTTCTCGCACTCGCTGACGGGCAAGAATATCAAATCAACTACAACCTCGACCGCAAGCCTTGGCGCGGCTTCGGCGTAATGGGTGAGTTCAACGTGGAAGGCGCGGTCGTCCTCGAGTTCCTCGCTGGAGATTACCTTGTCGTGCCTGGGACAGGTGCTGACAAAGACCGCCTTGCTGACGAAATCACAGGCAAAGTTTTCGGCGGCCTGATCCAAGAAATCACAGAATACAAATACGTTGGTCCTGGTAACTCAACGTTCGTAAAAGCAAATGATACAGGTGAATTCTACGGCGAAATGTGGCTCCGTGTAATTAAAGTTGAAAACTAATCCTTGTCAAATCTTTCAAAATCAATACAATGGAGCCTTACCTCCCAAAAATTATACCGGATAAAAGGAGCACTCACATGGCAGAATACACACTCGAACACAAAAAATCATTTACATTGACCGCCTATGGTTTTTCAATCCAGTCGAATTTTCAAGACATGCCCGCTTTGCAAAAAGAAAAAACCGAATTTTGGGATAGACTCAAGGCAGACGGGCGTTTTAATAAGCTCAAAGATGCCGCAAAAGATGATCGCGAATGGTCAGTCAATGAGGTTTATCAAGGAAAGCCGTGGAATTATTTCGCGGTAGAAGCTGGCAAATCAGTGGCTGACGCAACGCGCATCATCGAGTTTCCAGAGAGTGAGTACATCGTGGTCGCAGGAAATGGCGACAAGGAAACTTTGTTTGATCAGCTGACTTACCGTGCTTTTGGCGAAGTCTTGGCCCGAATCACTGATTATGCTTATATCGGTGGTCCAAATGCGACTTATCGCAAAGATAACGGCGACGGCACTTTTTACGGCGAATTTTGGGTGCCTGTGGTTAAAAAATAAGGGGAATTCGGAAGATAAATAGCCCAATGATCGAAATCAACGGCTGCCTCTCGCTCGTACTTAATAATGGGATTTTCATGTCGTTGTACTTTTTTATCTTTGTTGAAGATACGATCGTTAAATCAAGGATTCTTTAGTAAAACAGGCAGCCAACATTTAGTCGGCTGCCTGTTGCGTTATATTCAACTATCGTTATCCGTTAGCTTAGCTCGTCATACCGGCTCTTGTTTAGGGGTTACTAACTAACCAGTTCACTGCATCTAATAGGTCCTTCGCAATAAAATCAGGTGATGCTTGCTCGTACCAATTGTGACGGTATTTTTCCAAAGACTATTTACCCCAGCCTGTCTCGACAAGAGGTTTATGACACTCACAGCCTTCTTCTGCCTCATGAGGACATATTGGGTAATTCTCTAAATCAGTCGAATTATCCTCCTGTTAGCGCAACGACAGAAGGAGTAGCTGCCGCGATGGCAAACTGCTCCCCGATCGCTAAACTAAGTTCACCGCTAGCATATTCGAAAGCTTTCATAAAAAAGACCCCACTTTTTATAGTGAGGTCATACTGCTTGGCAACGTTCTACTCTCCCAGAACCCTGCGGTTCAAGTACCATCGACGCTGGAGGGCTTAACGGTCGTGTTCGAGATGGGAACGCGTGGGTCCCCTCCGCCATCATCACCAAACAGTCAAAGCGTGGTTTGCGCCTTGAAAACTAGATACGAAACTTGCGTAAAGGTAGGATTTGCTTAGGATTTCTGGGCCCCAATCAAGTATTCGGAATTCGCTACAAAGCTGATCTTCACTTGGTTGGGAATAGGTTAAGCCCTCGACCGATTAGTATTCGTCAGCTGCATGCATTGCTGCACTTCCACCTCGAACCTATCAACCTCGTCGTCTACAAGGGGTCTTAC
>NZ_JAGGKV010000004.1 GCF_017874035.1 Paenibacillus aceris | reverse complement strand
CCTCCAAATAACGAATCTATATTTCTATTATATTCTATTAATAGATATATTTGGGGTTAAATTAGCATTGATAACTGACTTTTTCGGAGGTCTCCAAGGCGGTGTTATTTCACCGTTACTTGCGAACATTTATCTAAACTACTTCGACCAAATGTGGGAGAAACATGGAAAAGGAGTAGGCGAACTAACAAGGTATGCGGACGACATGGTTGTCGTTTGCAAAACGAAGAAAGAAGCAGACCACGCCTACAAACTCATCCTCACGATTATGGAGCGTTTAGAACTCACCTTACACCCAACCAAAACACGCATAGTGGGCATGTGGACAGGAGACGAAGGATTCGAATTTCTAGGCATGCACCATCGGAAAACAAAAGCAGAAACATCCCAAAGCAGAGTATATTTCACCACACAACAGTGGCTAACGAAAAAGGCAGAAGAACGCATACGAGAAGTGGTAAAAGAAAGACTTGCACCACCAAGTTCGCGCTCACGATCGTTAGAGGAACAGGTAGAATGGCTCAATCCAAAAATTCAAGGATGGAAAAATTACTACTACACGAACTACAGCCAGCGGAGATTAGCGAAGCTGGACTGGTATATTATGCAGAGATTGACTCGATGGTACGCTAAGAAAAGACAACGCAGAAAATGGATGGGGTCATCTCAGGAAGTTAAGTATATTGCCAAACAAATTGGACTTAAAACGTTACTGTAATTCCGCATGCTCATGACTGACGAACATCGGAAAGCCGTATGAGGGAAAACCTCACGTACGGTTTGATGAGGAGGGGCTGATGATTTCAGCCCTTTACTCTAGTAACGGGCAGGATAGCGTGGTCATTTTGCGAATACCTTAAGGTATGGCGAATAATGGATTTTACGAAGATGAACTAGCCCAAGTGCGAGGTGCATAAAATGAAAAAAGCTGAGTTGATTAAACAAACACAGAGTGAATTTGATGCAATGTTATTAGACAAATCCATCGAAACTCTGAAGATATGGAATTGTAAAATTAAGGACTTTTCAAAACTAAACACTCTGACCAACCTACGGGAATTAGCGATTTTTTCATTTGAAACTGGAACATTAAATAATCTCAAGGAATTGAAAAACTTAGAGAAGCTTAGAATAATCCATCTGCCTCAAATTCATTCACTTGAAGAACTGACTAACTTGGAGAGTTTAACCGAATTATCACTCGAATCTTTACCTAGTTGGGATTCATCAGGAAAGACTTTAATTTTTGATAACTTGAATTCTTTAAGTTCACTGACAAATCTAAAGAAACTTGTATTAATGAAAGCTAAAGTGCTTAATCACGGATTATCTCCACTTGAAAAACTAAATAAATTAGAAGTCTTTGAGACTGACAATACATTTTCAGTTAGGGACTTTGCAAAATTGTCACTGAAATTACCGAAAGTAAAATGTGCATATTTTAAGGCATATCATTCAGTAAATTATTCAAAGTGTAAGAAGTGTGATTCATTTAAAGTGAAATTAACAGGAATAGAGAATAATAAAATGCTGTGCCCGATTTGTAATATAGATAAGTTAAAAAAATATGAAATTGAATTTGAGAAACTAAAGAATGAAGGATAGTTCGAGAAGCGACCCATTAAGTTAACGGGAGAACATATAACTAATAACTGAGCCGCGGTATTCGCGGTTCTTTTTGCTTTAATGATATATGTACTTGTCTAAAGTAAGGACAAAATAAGATACATACTTGTAAGCAGAAAGTAAAATGTAAGGGATGGGAATAAACGCGATGCGGAAAAAATATTAAAAAAGCTTGAGTACGACGCAACGTCATACTTTAAATTGATGGAGAAAGGAGGATGTCGCTTGAAGCAACGATATTACCATACGAACGAATTTGCCAAAAAAACATCCGTAACTGTACGTACGCTTCAATATTATGATAAGAAAGGTGTTATTTCCCCTTCGGAGCATACGCAAGCTGGATATCGATTGTACTCGAACGAGGATCTGGTCAAGATGCAACACATTCTGGCTCTGAAGTATCTCGGTTTCTCACTCAGCCAAATTAAGATCCTGATTCAAACGGGACCGAAGGAATTTTCTGCCGCTTTGCAAACACAAAAAGACATGCTGCTGGAAAAACGCGCGCAGCTCGATTCCATCCTACTCACAATCGAGGAAACGGAGAAGATGGAGAAGGGCGGCGTGGTCGACTATAACTCAATCGTGAAAATAATGGAGGTTATGCAGATGGAATTAAAACCGGAATGGGTCAATAAATATTTGAGCCCCGACGAACGAAAGATGATGCGCAATCTGGCTGTAAATTCATATTCGCAGGAAGCGCTGAAGAAGCTAGCGGGACAGGAGTTCGTCGAAGAATCGCATTTCCAATATACCCAGTTTCGAGATGAGCTCAAACGGCTTGTAGCAGCTAATGCCGATCCGGGTAGCCCGGAAGCTCAGAACCTAGCACGGTCCCTGACAGAACTAAACGCGCGCCGATCGCAGGGAGACCCAGAAATCATTAAAGGAATGGAAAAGGCTTGGCTTAGCTTCAACGCGATGCCCGGCAATATGAAGCCGCAGATATACACACTGTCCATGAAAGAGCGGGAATTCATCAAACAAGCGTGTATCATAATGTACAAGCCATCCGCCGAATATTGATAGCAACTGCAACCTAAGGACAGAATCTTTAGCCGACTAAACTAACGGATACGTTAGCGTAATCACTACATGATGGCATCTGGCAGTGAAGTGACCCATAATGTAAAACAACTTTATGCAGCCCTCTAAGGCATGATCTTGGTAATTTACCAGGCTTATGCCTTTTTTAGTGAGGCACTTTTTTATTCTATGGCAGCAACAAAACGGAAATTAAAACGTCTAATAAAGCAAAATATTTGAATGGGAGAATTTGTTAAATGAAAAAAATATCATAGGTGCTGTATTGGGAATCTCCATTTCTGCTTCAAGCATTGCTTTCGCTTCTGAATCGATTCAAGCTTTGTTATTCGCTGTTAAATTTCAGTTTAATGTGCAAGGTGTTGAAATAGGAGAGGAATATAAGGTGCTGAATTACGACGGACATGCGTATGTTCCGATTCGATTTGTAGCTGAAAATATTGGCGCTGCGATTGATTATGATACTGACAATGAAACAATTGTTATAAAAAATGGTCCATTAGATGTAATGGATCCAAATTACAAGGGGATCTCAGTAGGGAATCTCATATTAACGAGAGTTGGAGAGAATACAAAAGTAACTGGGCAATTGAAGATGGAAAATATGGCAAATGAAAAAAATATGGTAGGAGCGAATTTATCTTTTTACAATGAAAGAGATGAGAAAATTGGAGAAATCGCAATAACAAGACATGATTTCGGCAATGTAGCCAAAACTTTCGAAGCTATTGGTGTAGGTGATTTTAGAGCATATTCCGCTTTAAAACTGCATATTGGTACGGTGAATGGACGTATAACCGGGGGACCTATTAATAATTGAGTTCCGAAAGAAAATAATTTATGTTTATTTAGTCAGAGGCAAACAATTGAAACCTCCGGTACCGCGTTACGCTCCCTCGAAATGATTTAATTTCCTCACGCAAGCTCGTGTATTCGCAGGATTTCATCCCTTTAGATTCGGTAGAAATATGAAGAGAGTCGGTGTTGGCAATATTGAGCCGTTAGAAGGCGTGCGGGAATAGAGGTGGGGGAAGCCCCGCCCAATTAATTCCATATACTGTACGTATACTCCACATAGCCCTTAGGGATTTTCGCTCCCACGTCTCAACGGGTCATAAGCCCTATCATTCCTTCGTTACACCTATCTAAGGGGTGGAGGTCGGTTTTTCTAACGGAATGGGTCTGAGCCCTTTTGCGTAACGTATCCCGATACTCCGTACTTTCTTTCTCATCCTGCGAATATACCAACTTGCGTGAGTAGTGTGTTGTTTTTAAGCTGCTAGAACAAAGACTTTATCTGGCTTGTAGGCTTGATTGTTACGTGCCAGACCTACTAGTATCCGAGCTAATTTTCCACATAACTTCATAATTGATTTCATTCTTTTCAGCTTCTTGACCTGAACATTATGTTGATGCAAAGCCTTAAATTCTTTGTTCGTCATAACCATGCACATCGTGATTAGGTAGAGAAAGTGTCGCAGGCGTGGTCGTCCTCGTTTACTGAGCGTCATCTGGCCCTTCCATTTCCCAGAGCTTGCTTCGGTCAGATTAAGGCCTGCGTGGCGGAGTAGTGTGTTTCCGTGGATAAAACCGCTGAGATCACCCGACTCCCCTAAAACGCCAGCTAAAGCAATTGCACTTATGCCAGTAATGGCAAGGATTTTGCTTGTATAGGGAATTCGTTTAAGTACACTTTTGGCTTCATCTTCGATTCTCCGCAGCTGTGTGCTAGCTAAGTCATATTCCTCAAGAAGATGCTCAAGATGGAGTTTGTAAGCGTGTGTTGCTTGGGTTGAACCAACGGATCTTTTGGCAAGATCGATGAGCAACTTAGCTCTACGGGCACCTGAGTGTCGTTTCATGAACGTTTTCCATCCCGCGATCACATCGGTAGATTCTAATTTACATAGATCGGCGGGGAGAGGGAACAACCGAAGAGTCACCAATGCACCTTTGCAAGTTAAGATTTTAAAGACTTGTCTTAGTTCAGGAAACACAATGTCGACCCAGCGGTGGATTTGATTCACTGCGCTTACAAGGCGTTTAACAACGGTCTCTCGATTTGCCATAAGGACTCGCAGCTCTTCGTATTCTACGGTATGAAAACGGACAGGTGAATAGTAGCCGTCTTTCACCATGTCTGCGATGACAAGCGCATCCTTTTTGTCACTTTTAGATCGAGTATTGTCGCGGTTTTCTTTGTTCTTTTTGACGAGGTGAGGATTTACGAGTACAGCTTCAATTTCGGTATCTTTAAGCCAATGTGCAAGGCTAAGCCAGTAATGTCCTGTTGGCTCCATGCCGACGATAATTTGGTTTAGCTTGTACGAAGCTAGCAAGTCTTGGATCCAGCGATGAAGAGTGCGGAAGCCGACTTCATCATTACTAAATTCCAGTAGATGACCCAAAGCAATTCCACGGAAATTAACAGCTCTAGCAACGTGGAACTCCTGAGCGATATCTACACCGACAACAAGGTGATTAGCGGTAATGTTTTCAATGAGTTGATTTTGTTTATCTTGTGCTTTAAACTTCATAGTAGAGCGACCTCCTGATGTGGGATTTTAAGGGCTGTAGACCCGTTTCGTACTCCCATCGTACAGAGGCGCTCTTTTTTATTCAAATTCCAAATTATTCGTTCCACAGGAATTCTAACGGGATACGATAGCTTCAATAAAAAAGACACTGGAGTTGAATTTATGACTATCAGTAAAAAGGGGACAAGAAAGATTACTGTCGGGCAAGAATCGTACAGATGGGTAATCACTCCTTCAGCAAAGGGCATTCTCACCTTAACCGTTCAGCATAATGAAGTTAACGGCCAATTACTCAGGGTTAATATAGAATCAGACATTAATGAGTTCTGGGTGGAGTTTCCGTATGCTGAGACACTCAATAACAAAGTTGTAATGCCTGCTGAAGTGGCCATAATAATTCCTGAAGCAATTAATCAGGGATGGAAACCTAGGGAAAAAGGTGCCTTATTAAGCTTCAAACTGTCTGGAAGAAAGCTCGAATCGTTAAACTAAATGGATAGGTTTATGCAGGTACTCAAACAAAAGAGCCTCAGAGAACAGTGTCTCTGAGGCAAATCTTTTTACTCTACATAATATTTAGTATCTAAAGAAATACCTATCCTATAGAACTTTCGCCAAAAAATCTTTCGTGCGGGTGTTAGACGGGTTTCCAAACACTTGATCAGGAGTCCCTTCCTCCACGATCACACCTTTATCCATGAACACAATTCTGTCGCCTACTTCACGGGCAAATCCCATCTCATGGGTCACGATAATCATCGTCATGCCACCTTTAGCCAACTTCTTCATAACATCCAGCACCTCTCCTACCATTTCTGGATCAAGTGCCGAGGTCGGCTCGTCAAATAGCATCACATGCGGCTCCATCGCCAAGGCGCGTGCAATGGCAATCCGCTGCTTTTGTCCGCCGGAGAGTTGGGAAGGGTAGCAATCCTTCTTATCTGCCAGTCCAACAGTGTGCAGCAGCTTCAACGCAGTTTTCTCCGCTTCAACGGTTGACAGGCCTTTCACCTTGGTAGGTGCAAGGGTCAGATTTTGCATAATGGTCTTATGCGGAAACAAGTTGAAATGCTGGAACACCATGCCCATTTTCTCCCGGGTGGCGTTAATGTTGTGCCCACGGGCGGTAATGGACTCGTTTTCAAACAGGATTTCCCCGCCGCTGGGCTGCTCCAGAAGGTTGATGCAGCGCAGAAAGGTGCTTTTCCCCGAGCCACTCGGCCCGATGACAACGACGACCTCACCGCCTTCGATGCTGATATCTATTCCTTTGAGAACTTCTGCTTCTCCATATGATTTGCGTAAATCTTTAACGGTGATCACTAGCTCCCATCCTCCGTTCCCATGCGCCAAGCAGCTTGGACAGCGTGAAAGTCAATACAAAATAAATCGCGGCTGAAATAATGAGCGGGCTAAGTCCCTTGTACGTGATATTCTTCACGACTCCAGCCTGGTACATAATATCTGCCATTCCGATCACGGATATAATGGACGATTCTTTGATAATCGTAATAAACTCATTTCCGATCGCGGGAAGGACTGACTTAAACGCCTGCGGCAAAATAACATGACGCATCGCCAGCCACCTGCTCATTCCAAGCGAACGGGCTGCTTCCATCTGCCCGCGATCCACGCCTTGAATACCCGCACGGAAAATTTCCGCCAAATAAGCCGAACTGTTCAGGGACAGCGTGATAATACCTGACTGCAACGGGGTAAAGTTGATCCCCAGAGTGAGCGCCAGCCCATAGTGGATAATCAAAAGCTGCGCCAACATAGGTGTACCGCGCAAAATCTCAACATACGTTGTACTCAGCAAGGTTATCGCCCGGATACCTGACATTCGCAGCAGACTGATGGTCAAGCCAATAATGAAGCCAAACAAGACGCCAAGCGCAGACAACAGCAGTGTATAACCGAGGCCAAGCGCATAATAGCTGCGGTATTCCCAAAATATTGTAAATATATTTCCAGGTGATTGCGGCTTATCTACAGACAGCATACTCGCTTGTTTAACAATCTCTGTAATACGGTTCTCGCTCTTCAGATGGGCGATCGTCGAATTGACTTTTGTCAGCAGCTCTGTGTTGCCTTTGCGGATGCCGATAGCCGCTTGAACAGGTGCATCGTCCGGAACGGCTTCCGCAAGTGTAACCGCACTGTTCTGCAGGTAACCGACGGCAACGGTGTCTTCCAGAATGACGGCATTTATTCGTTTTGTCTGCAGCTGCAGAACAAGGTCCGGTATGCGGTCCAGAGATGTAATAACAGCCTCCGGAATGGACCGCGCAATCTCCTCTTGAACGGAGCCTTTTTGTGCGCCGATCTTTTCCCCCTTCATGCTGTCCATACTCTTATAGCGTTCTTTGTCTTCTGTACGAACCATTAATACCTGCTTGGATTGGTAATAGTTGTCGGAGAAGTCGATACTTTTCCTGCGTTCATCAGTTGGTGTCATGCCTGATATTACCAGATCAACCCGGCCGCTTTGCAAAGCGGGCAGCAAGGCGTCAAAGCTCATATCCTCAATAATAAGCTTTGCTCCCATGTCCTTGGCGATTTCATCAGCAATATCAATATCAAAGCCCACTATCTGATCTTTTCCATTTATCGTTTTATGAAATTCATAGGGCGCAAAGTCGGCGCTGGTACCCAGCACAAGGGTGTTCTCCGACTGGCTGCCTGCCCCATAAGCGGCCTGAACGGGAAAGCCAGTCAGCAGCACCAGCATCAACAATAAAAGCGCCGTATAACGGTAATGCTTTTTCACTCTACTTCTCTCCTAACTTGTAGTATGAACATGAACAACGTGTAATTATAAAGAAGTATGAATGATTATGCAACTGCCTGCTCGACTCGATGCGGACGATCACACACAGAGATTTCCATACCGTGCTTAGGGTAACCTAAAAAACGCTGTAAAAGGAACAACTTATTTTACTAATTGTACCAAGGAGATTGAACTCCGGCTTTCATCGCTGTTATTTTCTTTATGAACCGATGGTCTTGTTCGATAATGTTGTTGAGGTACTTTGTTTGTCTGATTATGGTTTCTTTCGACAGATCTTTCTCATCTTTTAACTGATCTATTGCAGCTGGGTATGAAGGGTTCTTATCTACCGTAATCACACGTGGGGATTGATTGTGTGGCGATGTCAATGCCTTCTTGAAAAAGCGTTTCGCCGCATGAATATCACGATTTTCAGACAACATGAAATCTATCGAGCTTCCCTCAGAATCGACTGCCCGATATAGATACTTCCACTTCCCTTTAACTTTGATGTAAGTTTCATCGACCTTATATGATTCGTTAGTCGGTGATCGTAGTATGAGAAATATTCAATCCTCGCTCTTTCATCATTTCTGCGACATCTCTATAACTCAAACAATATTTTAAATACCATCTAACGGTTAATAGGATCATATGAGCTTTTTTCACATGGGAGCAGTTGTCGTTGCAACTGCTTATTTTTGTGCGCACAGCATGGGCTACCATAGCCCAAAGATATTTCGATATTCGTCAAGGTTGGCGAACCGCATGCTAGCTAACCGCCCATATTACTTGATCTTTTGCCAGGCATACAATCATGATCGTTGCTGGAGTATACATTTCGTTGATTCAAGCAGTATTTTTCCAACCCTTTAGAAAGTAACATTAAGGTAAGGGAGGATGTAATACATGACGTTAAGGAATCAATCCAGAAAAAATTTTGAACTTCAATAAAAACTGGATATTTATTCGCGAGGACATCACTGGTGCCCAGCGACAATTTGGCACATTTGGTATAGAAAATACTCATTTTGGAGATTGAAGTTCCGGTCTATTTTCAGCGATGATAGGAATAGACAAGATTAATTACTAGCATTCTTATGCCGGAGGGATTAGCATGGCCATTTTACAAGCCGAAAACAAGCAGTTTCATTTAGACGGAAAACCATTTCAAATCATATCCGGGGCTATACATTATTTTCGGGTCGTGCCCGAGTATTGGGAAGACCGGTTGCTTAAACTGAAGGCTTGCGGGTTCAATACGGTAGAAACCTACGTAGCCTGGAATTTGCATGAGCCTAAGGAGAATGAATTCAACTTTGAAGGAATTGCGGACGTGGAACGTTTTATCAAGCTGGCCGGGGATATTGGGCTGCATGTGATCGTGCGTCCGAGCCCTTACATTTGTGCAGAGTGGGAGTTCGGCGGGTTTCCGGCGTGGCTGCTGCAATACCCGGACATCCGGCTTCGCTGCATGGACAACACATATCTGGAAAAAGTAGACCGTTATTATGACGCTTTGATCCCTCGCTTCACTCCGCTGCTCAGCACGAACGGCGGGCCGATCATCGCCATGCAAATCGAGAACGAGTATGGCAGCTATGGCAATGACAAGAACTACTTAGCCCATTTGCGCGACGGCCTTGTAAATCGTGGCGTGGATGTGCTGCTGTTTACTTCCGATGGTCCCGGAGACTTTATGCTGCAAGGAGGAACGCTACCGGATACGCTTGCAACGGTCAATTTCGGTTCAAGACCGGAAGAAGCGTTCGAGAAGTTCCGCGAGTATCGTGCCGATGAGCCGCTCGTATGTATGGAGTATTGGAACGGCTGGTTCGACCACTGGCTGAAGCCGCATCATACGCGCGATGCGGGCGATGTCGCCGACGTATTCGACCGCATGCTGCGGGCGGGAGCGTCCGTTAACTTTTACATGTTCCACGGCGGGACGAACTTCGGATTCTACAATGGAGCTAACTGTAGCAATGATGTTGATTATGGTGCGACGATCACCAGCTACGACTATGATTCACCGCTGTCCGAATGCGGCGATGTAACGGAGAAATACCGCGCTGTACGGAACATCATTGGGAACTATCTGGGCACAGATGTGAGTGAATTCCCGGAACTGCCTGCGCCGATTGCCAAGAAGAGCTACGGCCGCGTTGCCATGAGCGAAAAAGCGGACCTGCTCGATCATTTGCAGCAGCTTTCCGAGCCTGTGAAAAGCGTCTGTCCGGAGCCGATGGAAAAGTTCGGACAAAGCTACGGCTTTATCGTCTATTCGACGCATGTTTCCGGACCGCGAACCGGCGATCAGCTGCATTTGCAGGATGTTCACGACCGTGCGCAAATATTCCTGGACGGCGTCTATCTAGGCACTGTTGAGCGTTGGAACCAACAGCCGCTGCCGCTTGAAATTCCGGCCGGTGGGGCAAGGCTCGACATCGTTGTCGAGAACATGGGCCGCGTCAACTACGGGCCTCGATTGAAAGATTTTAAAGGCATCACTGAAGGGGTTCGGATGAGTAACCAGTTTTTGTTCGACTGGACCATCTACCCGCTTCCGCTTGACAATACGGCTTCGGTTCCATTCGGGCGCATCCCGGAGAGCAATCCAAGACAAGACCGTCCGGCATTTTACCGCGGCGAGTTTACGGCGGATTCTTTAGGCGATACATTCGTTCGATTGGACGGCTGGTCGAAGGGCGTAGTCTGGATCAACGGTTTCAACCTGGGGCGTTATTGGGAACAAGGACCTCAGAAGACCTTATACTTGCCGGCGCCTCTGCTTCGCGAAGGAAAGAACGAAATCGTCATTCTGGAATTGCATCATACGGAAAATGCGGTCATCGAGTTGACCGACAAGCCGGATTTAGGATAACCGGCCGAACCGAAAGGACAGTACGAGCGATCATGACTCGTCTGTCCTTTTTTCGGTTGTGGTGCAAACCACAACCCTTTACAGTGATAAAGTAGCCTTGTTTTGAGGGTCTTAAGAAGCAGGGGGTGTTCTTAGTGACACTCCTGCTTTTTTCGTGTGCGGTACAAGTTCGTTGATATAGTACACTTTTCGTTGGTTTGATAACTAGAAACATCTCCCACTCCTTTATTACAATTTATATATCGGCTGCTTGCCGAAAAGCTGTTTCGAAATTGCGCGTAAACAAAATAAGGAAAAGAGGGGAGCTCTTGTCGGCGAATATCAAAAAAATATCTAAAACTTCAATCGTTTCTAAGTTTAATTATGATTGGAAATGTAACCGCTTTATTTTGCTAATGTCGTTGCCAGGGTTAATCATGATTGCTTTGTTTGCTTATTATCCCATGGTCGGTATCGTAACTGCTTTTCAAAATTACAGTTTGTTTTTAGGGATCAGTGGCTCTGAATGGATTGGATTTGATAACTTTATCCGTTTTTTTAATGATCCAAACTTTTTTAGAATTATTAAAAACACGTTTTTTCTTGGCCTTGTTAACTTGTTATGGTCTTTTCCCGCACCGATTATTCTGGCTTTGTTGATTAACGAAGTGGTACATCCCAAAATTAAGAAATTTGTTCAAACCGCTACGTATTTACCTTATTTTATTTCGGTTGTTGTCATTGTGGGCATTATGAAATCCATTTTTGGTAGTACTGGTATTGTAAATGACTTGTTAGCAAATTTCGGTGTTACCCCGATCCAATTTTTTAACGAGTCCGGTTTCTTTAGAAGCTTGTATGTTGGCTCAGGTATTTGGCATGGAGTTGGCTATTCCAGCATCCTCTACTTGGCGGCCATTGTAGGGATTGACACAGAAATGTATGATGCGGCCAAGATCGATGGCTGTTCTAAGTTTAAACAGATTATTCACATCACCCTGCCCAGCATCCGCCCTACCATCATTACTTTGTTTATTTTATCCATTGGCGGTATTATCAGCGTCGGATTCGATAAAATTCTGTTAATGTACAGCCCTGCCACTTATGATGTTGCCGATGTTATTTCTACCTATGTTTACCGTAAAGGTATATTGGACCAAGATTATGGATTTTCAAGTGCTATTGGGTTGTTTAACAGTTTGGTTTCCATTGTTTTTTTATTAGGAGCAAACTATGTTTCCAGAAAGCTCCTAAAAGAAAGTTTATGGTGATGTCATGAAAAAGAATTCTTACAAAATCAAAGCACCAATAGGAGATCGGGTCTTTCTTTCCGTTGTGTACATCATATTGGCTATTGTTGTACTGGTTATGCTCTATCCCTTTGCGTACGCTGTGTCTGTGTCTATTAGCGATCCAGCAGAAGTCATTGCGGGGAAAGTTACTTTTTATCCTAAAGGTTTTGACCTAGGTTCATTCAAAATCATGATCAACCATCCTATTTTTTTCACGGCATATAAAAACACGATTTTGTATACTGTCCTGGGAACGTTCTTCACCTTATTTTTCACAGCCCTAACCGCATATCCGCTTTCCAAAGATAAGTTTCAAATGCGTTCATTTATCTCCAAAGTGTACATTATAACCATGTTTTTTGAGGGCGGAATGATTCCAACCTATTTGGCTTATAAGTCCCTGCATATGATAGACACCATTTGGGTTATGGTTCTTCCGGGGGCGTTGTCCGCATGGAACATTATCCTCATGAGAACCTTCTATAGGAATATACCGGAAAGCCTAACTGAATCCGCATACATTGATGGGGCCACTGATCTTCAAATATTAGTAAAAATCATTCTGCCGCTTTCCAAGCCCATCATGGCAACTATCGGCTTATTTACAGCTGTTGGCATTTGGAATGGATATTTCAATGCGCTGCTTTATTTAAATGACACCATGAAGTATCCTTTGCAGATGATTTTAAGAGGTATTTTGGTTGCTGCAGCCTTTGATCCAAGTGAAAAAGGCGCTTATGCTGAATTAACTCACTCAGCAACGGAATCTTTAAAAATGGCATCCATTATCATCACAACCCTTCCTGTTATGTGTATTTATCCTTTTATACAAAAGTACTTTGTCAAGGGTACTATGGTTGGCTCAATAAAAGGATAATCAATAAAATTTATTAAAAAGGAGAGAGAGAATTATCATGAAAAAATTATTGGTCTTATCTGTAATTACTTCTGTTCTGTTTGTTGCAGGGTGCAGTAGCAACTCAAGCGAATCTCCCAGAAATACAGAGCCGGCATCAACCTCTGCGGCTTCTGCTAAACCACAGACATCCGCAGACCCAAATGCCATCGCGCCGGAAAAAATTAGCGCAAAACCAATTGAAGTTACCTGGTTTCTTTCGTCTGCTAACACATACACGGGTGATGAAGAAATTTTTAAGACCATTCAAAAGTATACAAATATTAAAATCAAACCCACTGTCGTAGCCCGTGCAGACTATACACAAAAATTGAATACTTTGATAGCATCTGGATCATTACCGGATTTGATTACGCTTACATCCGATAATGCGGACCGTTATGGTCCACAAGGAGCATTCTTAGATTTAACGCCTTATATGAAAGCAGGGAAGCTTGATGCTTACAAAGCAATGTTGGATAAATATCCGCCTGCTACGAAACTAACTCGTTCGCCTGACGGTAAATATTATGGCGCCTCAAGAATGTATGATGTGCCAGCTCGTGCCGACGAAGTGATGCTCGGCAGAACTGATATTTTTGCAAAAAACAACCTATCCACGAAGTTCGAATCGTTCGACGATTTATACAAGACCTTAGTTCAACTGAAGAAACTTTACCCGGATTCTTACCCATATTTCGTAAGATGGGGGGCGTCTCACTTACTTAGTAACCAAGCTTATTATAGAGGATCGTCTAACACTTTCTATCTTGACGATACTAAGCACAAATATGAATACGGTCCAGAAAGCCAAGCCTACAAGGATACGTTGGTTTACTTGAATAAATTGTATTCCGAAGGCTTGCTGAATCCAAACTTTGCTACGATTACAGATGATGAATGGAATGAACTCTTAGCCACAAACAAAGGCTTTGTGACCTTTGACTACCCGCAAGTTGGCGACGAGATTGTTCAACAAATGGGAAGCAAAATTCCACAGGGCTTTGAATTTACGGCGATGCTTCAACCGGCTTACAACAATAATAGAATGGGTACCGGTGTTATAAGCGGCTATTTCGGAAGTTACAAAGTGATCTCAAATCAATCTAAATACAAAGATGAATTGGTTAATTTCCTAAACTGGATGTACAGCCCACAAGGCATCAATGCCATGCAATTTGGTATCGAAGGCGAATCTTATCATAAGACTTCCAATGATGTTGTGAAATTTTTAAAGGATTTTCAAACTCCTGCTACTCCAAACGGTACCATCAAGGGTTCGGGGCTAAACGAACAAAACCTTTTCAGTGTTGTAAATCAAGAGGCTATCAATACTTATGAGTTAAATGGAGCTGCCATGAAAAAATCGGTATCATTTTTGCAAGAAAACAAAGCCTTTGGCAAGGCAACCTTTGATGCAAAATTTAGTGATGCTAAAGCGAAAAAAGAATATAACGACCTCAAAACTGCTATTGATACCTACGTAGAGGAAGCTTCGGTAAATGTGATTATCGGTAAGCAAAGCATTGATACCTGGGATTCGAAAGTTATTCCACAGGTTAAAAAACTTGGCTCTGACCGCGCTCTGGAGCTACTCAATAAAGCTTATGACGAGACTTTTAATAAATAATGGTTATAACTTGAGTTGAACGTAGGAGCGTGATGCTATCACGCTTCTTATTGTTAATTGGAGGAAAGTAGGTTCCACCTACGGTTTACAACGAGAAATATTCCAAAAAATAATTAATTGGATTCCGAGCTTGATCCCCGGAGTTTATTAGGAGGCTTGTAAATGAAACGTTTGACTTATCAAAAGGCTGCGGTGCAATGGACGGAGGCGCTGCCACTTGGCAACGGAAGGATAGGAGCCATGCATTATGGCGGTGTCGAGCGAGATCTGTTCCAGCTGAACGAGGATACGTTATGGTCCGGTCCCCCGAATCGGGACCGGTCTTATGATGACAGAGAGTCGCTGCGTAAGGTGAGGCAGCTCATCGACGAGCAGAAATATGGCGAGGCGTCGGACGAAACGAAAAACATGTTCGGCCCCTATGCGCAAGGATATATGCCTCTCGGCGATTTGACGATTCACCATTTTCAAGGAAATGACTGCCGAGGTTACGAGCGGATGTTAGACATCGAAGAAGCGATCTCATCGGTATCGTATACGATTGGCCAAGTCCAATTCACGCGGGAAGCGTTTATTTCGTATCCCCATCAGGTGTTGGTCATTCGGCTCACAAGCTCTGTTCCAAAGCGGTTAACCTTCACGGTGGGACTGGACAGCCATCTCAAAGCTGAAACGCTGCAGGACGGTCAGGCTTTGATAATGCGGGGGGTTTGTCCGGAATATTGCGCGCCGCACTATTATGCAGAAGACGAATTGCCGTTTGTGTATGGGGAATTTGGGGAATCGAAAGCGATCCATTTCGAGGGAAGAGTGCGTGCTTCATCAAAGGACGGCCAAATCACGTATAGGCATGGCAAGCTTTGGGTTCAAGGGGCGACGGAGGCGGTACTTTACTTTGCTGCCGCAACTTCCTTCAACGGCTATGACCAACTGCCCGGCAGGGATTTCGGCGAGCTGGCCCATCGTAATGAGTCGACTCTATCGAAGGCCATGGCTATCTCCTATGATCAATTGAAAGAAGAGCATATCCGGGATTATCGCAAGCTGTTTGGACGGGTCGAGTTTACGCTTGGCGAAGCCACAGAGGCAGATGAGGAGCTTGATACGGACCAACGGCTGCAAACCTGCGGCGCGGACGATCCGGCCATGGTTGCCTTACTATTCCATTTTGGACGTTACCTGCTGATAGCTTCCTCCCGTGAAGGGACGCAGCCGGCCAATTTAACAGGAATTTGGAACGAAATCACGCGCGCGCCTTGGACAAGCAATTATACGCTTAATATTAATACGGAAATGAATTACTGGCCCGCGGAAGTGACGAATCTGTCCGAATGCCATCGTCCGCTGCTTAAGGCAGCCAAGGAGATTGCTGCAACCGGCGAGAAAATGGTTAAAGAGCGGTATGGATTGAACGGGTGGACGGCGCATCACAATTCGGATTTATGGAGACATGCGCATCCTGTAGGCGCCGAGCGCCACGGAGACCCGGCATGGGCATTTTGGCCGATGGCTGGTCCCTGGCTATGCCGACACTTATGGGAGCATTACGAATATACGCAGGATCAACAATTTCTTGCCGAAGAGGCATTCCCGCTCATGAAAGGGGCGGCTCTGTTTTGTCTGGACTGGCTGGTGGAGGATGAAGAAGGATACTTGATTACATCACCGTCAACATCGCCGGAGCATCATTTCTATACGGAGGATGGCCAGCGTGGGGAAATCACAAAAGGGGCGACGATGGATCTTCAACTTATCGGAGATTTGTTCGCCAATTGCTTGAGCATGACCGCGATCCTTGGCGTGAAGGAGGAATGGGTCCAGCGGGTGAGAGCCGCCAAGAAGCGTTTGCATCCGATGCAGACCGGCAAATTCGGCCAGCTGCAGGAATGGCTTCTTGATTATGAGGATGAAGATGCGCACCATCGACATGTCTCGCATCTATACGGCGTTTATCCGGGAAATCAGCTTACGGAGGGCCCGCAATTGGACGCCGTCCGGCAAACCTTGAACAGGCGTGGAGATGCGGGATCGGGGTGGAGCGTCGGATGGAAGGTCTGTCTGTGGGCGCGATTGAAGGACGGGGAGCGGTGCAAGGAGCTTCTTCGCCGGTTTTTTAACGTCGTAAGAGAGCGTTCGGGAGTATTCGGTTCCAACGGAGGCGTTTTTCCGAATCTGATGGGAGCCCATCCTCCATTTCAAATCGACGGCAATTTCGGCTATACGGCAGGCATAGCGGAGATGCTCGTTCAATCCCACAAAGGCTATGTCGAATTATTGCCTGCTCTTCCTTTAGCATGGCAGAGCGGGACGTTATCCGGCATACGCGTTCGTGGAGGGTTCGAAATATCGCTTTCCTGGGAGCGTCAGCAAGCAAGTAGACTGGATGTCTCATGTATCATCGACAACATGTTTATTTTGAGGTCCGAAAAAGCGGTTGTTGTTCGTGAGGCAGGAAAAGAAGACCTGTTGGTCGAGCCGGTTGAAGGATATCTTACTTTTGAAGTTAGAAAAAAGTATTCGGTTTCTTTACTATTTCAGTTGAACTTTTCGAAATCTTTATAAATTCGTTGATATTGTACACTTTTCGTTGGTTTGATAACTAGCACTATCTCCCCCTCCCTTAATACAATTTGTAGGAGGGCTGCTTGCCGAAAAGCAGTCTCGAAATGGAGATTTCCGATACGCTTTGACACATAAAGGAGATGGATGAAAATGACTCAATTAACCGCTATATTGATCGGCGCAGGCGCCAGAGGCGCTCAAAGTTACGCACCTTATGCACTTGATTATCCGCATGAACTGAAATTTGTCGCCGTTGCCGAAGCCAGTGAAAGCCGAAGAAATAAATTCGCAGAGCAACATCATATATCGTCTGATTGTTGTTTTGAATCTTGGGAGCAGCTGTTGGATCGACCGCAAATGGCCGATATCGCAGTCATTTGCACACAGGACCAAATGCATTACAAACCGACTGTACAGGCATTGGCGAAAAAATATCATGTTTTGCTGGAGAAGCCGATGTCGCCATCTCCGATGGAGTGTATCGAAATGGAGCTAGTGGCAAAGGAAAACGAACGTCTATTAACGATTTGCCATGTGCTTCGCTATACGCCTTTCTGGTCTGCAATAAAACGAGTTATTTCCGATGGCAAAATAGGACAAGTTGTGTCGATCCAATTAAACGAAAATGTAGGGTATTGGCATATCGCCCATAGCTTTGTTCGAGGCAATTGGAACAACTCGGAGACGTCGAGTCCGATGATATTGGCCAAATCGTGCCACGATATGGACGTTTTATCCTGGCTGATGGATCAGCCGTGCAGCCGCGTCAGCTCATACGGTTCACTGATGCATTTCCGTTCGGAGAATGCGCCCGAGGGAGCTGCCGACTATTGTCTCAGCGGATGCGCTGTCGAGTCTAAATGCACATATTCCGCTCCCCGGTTTTATCTCGGGGAAGGCAAGGGCTGGGCACGCCACTTCGTCGATGAGCTGACCAAAGAAAATATCGTCAAGGGTCTTCAAGAGTCAAACTACGGGCGCTGTGTTTATAAAAGCGATAATAACGTGGTCGATCATCAAGTGGTCAATATGGAATTTGCGAACGGCGCTACCGCCATGTTCAGTATGTGCGGCTTTACAAGGCACCAGGAGCGGAGAATTCAAATCATGGGAACGGGTGGCGAAATCCGAGCTGAGGACAGTAAAATCGTGGTGCGCGATTTCTTGACCCATGAGGAAACCGTCATTGTAATTCCGGAGCAAGCAAGCGGTCACGGCGGAGGGGACAGCGGCATTGTACGGAGTTTCTTAAGCGAGATCCGAAACTTTGCAGGCGGAGAAAGCCTTACCTCGGCCTCCGCTTCCGTAAGAAGCCATATGATGGCCTTTGCTGCCGAGCATTCGAGACTTCATAATGGCAAGTCGGTAGAGCTGGACGAATTTTATAAAAGCATCATGAACACAGAGGTCTATGAACAATGAGAAGAAATATTACAGAAACTGCAAATGGATGGATTGCTGACAATGGAAACGGCACCTATACAAATCCAATTATGTGGGGAGACTATCCGGATAATGATGTGATAAGAGTTGGCGATACGTACTATATGTCTTCAACGAGTATGCATTTATTTCCAAGTACTCCTATTATGAGCTCTAAGGACTTGGTGAATTGGGAATATGAAAGTTATGCTGTAGATCGGATGGAAGGTGATCAATACGACCTTATCAATGGCGAAGTTTATGATGAGGGTACATGGGCAACGAGTTTAAGGTATCATAACGGAAAATTTTATCTTATGTTTAATATCAATAAAGATGCTGCCTATGTAAGTATTGCAGATCAAGCTAAGGGACCTTGGACACTCTATAAACTTGAGGACGAGCTTTATGATCCGGGTTTATTTTTTGACGATGATGGTAAAGTTTATGTTGTGCATGGGCAAGGAGAACTCTATTTAAGCGAGTTAGAGATCGTAGATGAAGAGACAGGCCGATTATCGATCCGATCCAAGAGAGAACCTGGCTCCACAAAAAACGGCAAGAAGATTTACTCTTATCCATGTCCCGGTCATCGTTACCATGGGTATAATGAGGGTTCTCATGTATATAAAATCAATGGCTTTTACTATATTTTAACGACGCCGATTTGGAAGCATGGCTCCAAAAAAGAAGTTGCCATTCGAACCAAGGATTTAGCCCATGGACCTTATGAAGCCCAGGATATTATGGCAAGCTTTATGAATTTCTGGGGCAATGGCATTCATCAAGGAGGGATTGTCGATGTTCCTCAAGAGGATGGTTCATTAGAATGGTGGGCGATCATTTTCCAAGATCGGTCGAAGATTGGCAGGGTGCCTACTTTGCAGCCGGTAACATGGAAGAACGGTTGGCCGTACATGGGGGAGGTCGACGGAGAAAAAGCTGTCGTTACGTATAGAAAGCCTAACATCCCGAATTTAGGACATGTTGAACCGAAGGCACTTCCAACTTCGGATGATTTTAATGCGAATGTGTTAGGGCTGCAGTGGCAATGGAATCACAATCCAGATAACAGCAAATGGAGTCTTGAAGAAAGACCAGGATTTATAAGACTTAAAACATCAAGCGTAACAGACAACTTGACCTATGCAAGAAATACGCTTACACAGCGGGTTGTTGGTCCGGATTGTGCAGGGATTGTGGAGTTGGATGTGAGTCATATGGCCGATGGCGATACGGCAGGTCTATGTATCATGCAAAGAGAATTTACCTTTATCGGGATAAAAAATGAAGCGGGTCATAAATCCATTGTCATTAATGATAATAGGACCGAACATGTATCTGTTGATGTATCTTCAGATATTCAAAACGTATGGTTCAGAGCCGAGATTCCACGACATGAATATCGAATGGAGTTTTCCTATAGTGTAGACGGTATCCATTTTACACGTCTTGGCGGAAGATACGAGATGCGTTATGGAACCTACGTTGGAATGAGATTTGGCATTTTCAACTATGCATCAATGAAGCTTGGCGGGTATGTAGATGCAAATTCCTTTGAACTGACAACGACAGAAAATCAAGGCAATCTGTTTGGAATAAATAAGAGAATCGATGCTGCGCGCTACGATGATCAAAAGTTTGTTTCAGATAAGGAACTCCAAATAAACCCAAAAACCGAATGGATATATGCTGATCCAAACCGTGAATACGATCTATCCATATCGAATCTAAAAGATGGAGATTGGCTGCAATATGATCAAGTCGATTTTGGCGCCGGCGATGCTGCCTGGTTTAATGCAAGAGTAGCAAGTTCATTCACCGGGGGTACGATTGAGGTAAGAATCGATCACATGGGCGGCGATTTGATAAGCACACTTTCTATTCCAAATACAGGCGATATAAATCAGTATGTAAATGTGAAGAGTGACCTTGCAAAAAAAGTGACTGGAAAGCAAAAGTTATTTCTTGTGTTTCATGGCGCGAGTCAAAATATGTGCAAACTGAACTGGTTCATGTTCGGTTCTGGAGAATTTCCTCAAATACCGCCTATTCCGGAAAAATTGACGGTTGTGCGTAATAACAAATCCATTGTCAATATGAACTGGGACGATTCGCCTGGAGCACTGCAATACGACATTATGTTTGATGACAAAGTCATAAGCAATGTGACTAGCGAATTCACGCAAACAGGTCTGGAACCACACTCTAGCCATACTGTAAAAGTAAGAGCTGGCAATTTTGCAGGCTATAGTGAATGGAGCGATGAAGTTAAATTGTTATAGATGATCTTTTTCACAGGGGGAGCAGTTGCCGCGGCAGCTGCTCCATTTTAGCTTGCTACCCCTGAAAAAATCGGGGATGTTTCATTCTAATATTGATATAAAAACTTTGAAGCAAATGAGGTTTCTATCCTATGAAGAAAATGAATGGGACAGATGAAAGAAACATATTGAACTTTAACAATGATTGGGGATTTTATCGAGGCGATCTGGAAGGCGCAGAAGCAATTGCCTTCAACGATAGCGCTTTTGCCCAGATTACACTTCCGCATACCATGAGACTTGAAAAAAAACATGCAAATGGAGGGGACTCTGTTTACCAAGGGATCGGCTGGTACAGACGTTATTTCACGGTTGATGAGCAGTACAGAGGAAAATCGATCAATATTGATTTTGATGGTGTCATGACGGATAGTGAAGTTTACTTGAACGGCGAGAAGATTTACACTCGCAATGGCGGATATGTAGGTTTTTCAACAGACATAACAAGTAAGGTGAAGTATGGCGAGAGCAATGTTATGGCGGTAAAGGTATACAGCTATGACAGTCCCGATACGCCGCCGGGAAAACCTCTTGCGAATCTTGACTTCCATTACTTTGGCGGCATATATCGGAATGTAAAAATGAGAATAACGAACCATTTGCACATTTCCGATGCCTTACAGACCGATCAAACAGCTAGCGGCGGTATATTTGCAACCTACCCTGAGGTAACAAATTTAAGAGCAACGGTTCATGTGAAAACTCATGTTGTGAATAAAAATAATGTTTCCGTACAAGCCAAAGTAATCAGCAAGCTCGTGAATAAGGACGGAACTATTACTGCACAAGGCGAAACCGATTCAATAAGATTAGAAGCAAGCGGAGATCACCAATTCAATCAAAACTTAACTGTAATAAATCCCAATTTGTGGAGTCCTGATACTCCGTACTTATATTCTCTGGTAAGCGAGGTTTATAACGCAACCGATTTAGTCGATTCAATCACGACCAAAGTAGGCATCCGAACTATACAGTACAAACCGGATGGTCTATATCTCAATGGACAGAGGATATTCGTACGTGGAGCAAATCGCCATCAAGCCTTTCAAAATGTCGGGGATGCTGCTCCTGGCTCCATGCAATATCGTGATGCATTGCAAATGAAAGAAAATGGATTCAATGCGGTACGCGCTACTCATTATCCGAATGATCCTTCATTTCTGGATGCAACCGATGAAATTGGTTTGTTGGTCATTGAGTGTCAGCCTGGATGGCAAAATTTTACAATTAGCTCTAAATTTTATGATCTAACATTAAGGGATATACGCGAAATGATAAGGCGTGATCGAAACAGGCCTTCAGTCGTCTTATGGGAAACATCGTTGAATGAAACGAGGTATTCGGCAGAATGGGCGCAAGAAGCCGTTCAAATTGCTCATTTGGAATATCCGGGTAACCAGATGTATACAGCGGCAGACTACGGGCTTCAAGGTTCATTTTATGACGTGAATTACAAGGTAGTTGATACCGGATGGAATGCGGATCCAAGTAATTGGACGGATTTTGATCCCGATAAACCGTTCTTTACTCGTGAATGGGGAGATTTTGAGGAGCCGAGCAAAGCTTTGAGAAAAGAAGGCGAAGCTGCGATGAACACCCAAATTGTTACGCGTCAGAGATATCTGAATGGAGATGGTTACTCCGACTGGGGCGGGCTTGATGCCAATCATCGAATAGGCGGTTATTTCCTGTGGAGTTGGAATGATTATGCCCGCGGGTCAACGACTCAGACATTAGGCAGCGGAACGGTTGATATAGACAGATATGAAAAATATAATTACTACTGGTTTCAGTCCATGCAGTCTGCGAAAGATCCTGAATATGGGCCGGTGGTATTTATCGCAAGCACCTATTCACCTACATCAAGTCTTAATGTAAATGTATTCAGCAATTGTGATGCTGTTAAGCTATATCAAAACAATGAATTGGTGAAAGAAATTACAAGAGAAGAGGCTTCAAGCGCTGTTCCTCATATCGTAAGAAAGGGCGGCAGCCCGATATTCACTTTTGAATTGAACCGGTTTGACTCGGGAGAACTGAGAGCAGAGGCTATTCTGGATGGAAAAGTGGTAAAAACCCACACGGTGAAGACACCTGGCCAGGCCAAGCGGATAGAAATGGAAGTACGTATTAGAGGAATAGAACCTGTAGCGAATGGTTACGATTTAATTCCTGTATATTTTAAGGTTGTTGATGAAAACGGAACTATAGTGCCAACTAATCATCGTACCATTAAAATCTCTGTAACGGGTGAGGGGCAGCTTGTAGGTAAAGATATTCCAAGAATTGGCGTTGAAGAACAGCATGTAGAAGGAGGAATAGGCTTCGCATTTGTAAGAACTTCTAACATAAGCGGGACTATACAAATTGCGGCAGCTTCAGAAGGCCTGATTTCTGCGGTAGAAAGCGTAAGTACATTACCTTACCTCGGACAGTATGTGCCGGATGGAAACAGCACTCCATGGGTTGGCGGCGTTGAGAAGCTGGAATCTGACGAAGGATTGTATCGAAACATTGCCGCCGGAAAACCTGTTACTGTATCATCCGAGCAGCAAGGAAACCTTTGGTTGATGGTTGATTTAGAGGCGAGTTTTTCAATATTAGGCTTCCAGATTCAATGGGAAAAATCAAAAAATGTAAATAAATATTACATTGAAATTTCGAAGAATGGAGTCAATTGGTCTAAGGTTATCGATCGATCAGCCCATACGTCTCCTAATGGGAGTGAAGAGACAGTTTTGGTTAACACTAGAGGCAGATATGTAAGGTTAACCATGGTTGACAGCATGACGAAGGGAGACTGGGGATCCCTAGTAGAATTTAAGGTTATACCTTCAAACGTTCAAGAGCCAGGCGATGTTATTGATAATGATGCCATTGAAAGTATAGAAGCATCATCGGAAAGTGAAGATGGGCGAGGCACGGATAAGTTGAGGGATGGAATTACAACAATAGGAACCGGCTGGCTCGCAAAATCAACGACATTGCCGCAGTCCGTTACCGTTAAGTTCAAGAAGTCTCAAACGGTATCGGGGAGCCGTATCTTCTGGGAAAAGGATAGCAACTGGTACAGCTATGATTTAGAAGTTTCAACCGATGGCGATGTATGGCAAAAAGCGCTTATTAACCACCTTGTAGGGGGGCAACACTTCACAGCGGAAGCTTTTGTTACTCCATATAAGAATATCAATTATGTTCGGATAACGATAAATAATATAACGGCCGGCGGTGGATATAGAGTAGGTATGGCTGAACTGATCTTGTATAGCCAAGAGTAACTTTTCAAAAAAAGTCTGAGAAATCAGGCTTTTTATTTTTTAAACTGTCAAGCATATAAATGCAACAAACTTTGTTGATAAAGTGCAGGTTTAGTTGATAGCGTCAGTATTATTCATTTTGGATAACCGCTAGAATTAGATTAGATACAGCAAGAAGGAATAATGAGGTGAGCATGATGGCAAAACGATTTCTACAGCAATGGGATTTGCAAATTATGGTGATTCCGGCCATTCTCCTGATCTTCATCTTCTCCTATATTCCGATGTGGGGGGTGCTGACGGCCTTTCAGGACTACAGTCCGGCAAAAGGATTTCTAGGGAGCAGTTGGGTTGGCTTTAAACATTTCCGGATGTTTTTCAATGCTCCTGAATTTTGGCTAATTATGCGCAATACGGTCGTGATCAGTTTGCTTAAGCTTCTTGTGGCGTTTCCCGCGCCAATTGTTCTCGCTTTAATGTTGAACGAGATCAAAAATGGAGTTTTTAAGCGCGTCGTCCAGACGATCAGTTATTTGCCGCATTTTATATCCTGGGTTATCGTCTCGGGGTTCGTCATCTCGATGCTATCCGTCGATAACGGAAGCCTGAACATGGTGCTGCAAAATTTCGACTTGATCAAGGAACCGGTCAACTGGCTGTCGATTCCCGAATATTTCTGGACGATCTTGATTGCCTCCGGCGTATGGAAAGATATCGGGTTCGGCGCGATCGTCTATTTAGCGGCTATCGCAGGGGTCGATCCCCACTTGTACGAGGCGGCCTCGATCGACGGCGCTGGACGTTTAAGAAAGTTATTTTCGATTACGATTCCGTCGATCGCCCCGGTTATTATCATTTTCTTGATTTTGCAGGTGAGCCAAATTTTAAATGCGGGATTTGAAGAGATTTTACTGCTGACGAACCAGGGAACGAACGTTGTCTTGAGACCTGTATCGGAAATCATCGATACGTATGTATATCGCGTAGGTATTGAAAATTACCGTTATTCGTATGCGACGGCCGCCGGATTATTCAAGGGCGTCATCAGTGTCGGACTGCTCGTTATCGCCAACTGGGTAGCCAGAAGGCTGGGCAGGACGAGTTTATGGTAAGCGCGTTCAGAAAGGAGGAGACAGCTTGAAGCGCTCAACGGAAGACTATGTAGTTGATATTGTGATTTATTCTTGTTTAATTATTCTTGCTTTCTTAACCTTATATCCGTTCTGGAATTCCCTTGTTATTTCGTTTAACGACGGCAATGACACTGCGTTGGGAGGCATCACCTTCTGGCCGCGGGAATTTACGTTGGAAAATTACCGGTACGTTTTCAAGGATAACCGAATGATTCATGCCTTTTGGGTCACCGTCGCGAGAACGGTTGTAGGCACATTTCTATCCATCTTTTTTACTTCCATGTTCGCGTATGCGATGTCCAAACGGGATTTGATCGGCAAAAAGTTTTACATGATCGTTTGCGTAATCACGATGTATTTTGGCGGAGGACTCATTCCGACCTATTTGTTGATCAAAGATCTGCATTTGATGAATACGTTTTGGGTGCTTGTCATACCCGGTATAATCAGCGTCTGGAATATGATTATATTCCGCACGTTTTTCCAGGGGATTCCCGATGGGCTTGAAGAATCGGCTAAGATAGACGGCTGTAACTATCTCGGGATCTTTTTCCGGATCATTCTTCCGGTATCCGGGCCTGTCATCGCCACCTTATCGCTGTTCACGGCTGTAGGCCATTGGAACGCCTGGTTTGACGCTTCGATTTATATTACGAATCAGAAGCTGCTTCCCATTCAGGTGCTTCTGAACCAAACGCTCCGCTCGATTCTTTCCGTCGAGTCTTCCACGCAAGTAAGTGCAACGAAGCAGGAGTTTTTACTCGGCATGCAGAGCGTTACGCACAAATCGATAGTGATGTCCACCACGATGGTGGCGACGATCCCGATTATGCTCGTCTATCCGTTTGTGCAAAAGTACTTCGTCAAAGGTGTGCTTGTCGGTTCGCTGAAAGAATAATGCTTGTTGTTGGATGCCGGCGACGGCTTTAACATAAACTGTGATTACGAAAGGGGATAGTATCACCATGAGAAACAAAACGTGGTTCGCCGGTTCATTAGCCGCTGTGCTAATGGTTGGCACGCTGCTTACAGGATGCGGCACCTCCAAATCGTCAGATGGGAAAGAAGCCGCATCGACCGCTGCGGCAACGAAGGAAGATAAGCTGCTTTCCTTTAGCTTTTACAACTTCGATGATGACTGGCAGCCGGCTCCTTGGGGAGAAACGGTCACAACCAAATGGATTCAGGAAAACAAAAAAGTATCGATTAACTACGTGCCTACGAACGGCAATGCCAAGCAAAAGTTTAACGCCATGTATGCCAGCGGCGATTTGCCGGACGTAATATCGCTCGGTGCGGGCCCCGAGCTGGACCGCCTGATCAGCGAAGGCCAAGTGGTTCCGCTTGATCAATATCTCGACAAATATTCGAATCTGAAAAAGTCGGCCGGCGATAAAATCATCAACATCAATCGCTCGAGCGACGGCAAGCTGTATCTCATTCCGGATTGGTACGTGGGCGGCGATCATTTGAATGGCAACGGCGGTTATGCCGTCAACCGGAAAATGTATAAAGAACTCGGTTCTCCGAAGCTGGAAACATTAGCCGATTTGGAAAGCTACTTGCGCACGGTCAAAGAGAAATACCCGAACGTCATACCGCTTGAAGTCGGCAATCCTAGTGCGATCAAAATGATGTATTCGGCATTCAAAGAAAACAATCCGCCTTACTTTGTAAACAATATGTTCTATCCGGAAGGAAATACAATAAAGCCGATTACGGAAGATCCGGCCTTCAAAGATTTCATGCTCTTCACGAGCAAGTTGTTCCGCGACAAGTTAATGACGCAGGACGTCTTTACCCAAAAGACCGATCAAATGATCGAAAAGCTCAGCCAAGGCAAAGTGGCTGTCGCAATCGAACCGAATCTTGCCAGCAGGGCCCGCGTTCCGGACTCTAAGCTCAAAGCACAGGATCCTGAGAGCGGTTACGAATTTATTTGGCCGGTGCATAAGGATGGGCTCGATAAAAACAAAATTTTTATTAACTCTACGGGAAGAGAAGGCGGCGGCAAAATCGTCATCACGAAGAAAGCGAAAGATCCGGAACGCATATTCGCTTTCCTCGATTGGGCGACCAGCGATGAAGGGCAATCCGTTCTTTGGTTCGGCCCTCCGGGATTCCTATGGGACAAAACAGATGAGAACGGTATTCCGATTCCGAACGACAAATATAAAACAATGGACAAAGCAGAGCTTGACAAACTGCACATTTCCGATAATATGATGGCTGGTAACGCTACATGGGTTGATTTGTCCAAAGTAGCCAGAGACAAACTGCTCCCTGAGTCCCAAAGGGATTTCACAACGACACAGCAGGTCAACATTACCTGGAAAACGGCCATGGATACTACCACCTTTGCCAATACGAAGCCGCAGGGCGACTCTGAAGAAGGCATTGCCTTGCAGGCCGTGAAAGATATTTTCGATCAGGGATTCTCTAAAATGATTTACGCGAAGAGCGACGACGAAGTCCTATCGGTTTTGGCAAAAACGAACGACGATATGAAAAAAGCCGGGTTTCCAAAGGCTATCGACTTTATTCAGAAGCAATGGCAGGATAACCTGAAGAAAATTGGCGGCAAATAAATTATTTGTTCGACGCACCATCAGGAGGGTATACTTTAAAAGTATACTCTCCATATTCAATTTATAGGGATGATAATCATGTACAACGTGCTGCTGGTAGACGATGAACAATTGGACCTGGAAGTGCTGCAGCGGTTTATACCTTGGGAGAAGCTGGATATGACGATCGTCGGAGTGGCGAACAGCGGATTTGCCGCGATGAATGTGCTGCAGGAACACAAGGTGGACGTCCTGATCACCGACATCAAGATGCCGATCATGACCGGACTTGAGCTTGCGGAACAGGCTAGAAGCTTATCTCCAGAGTTGAAAATTATTTTTATAAGCGGACACGATGAGTTCCAATTTGCCCAAAAGGCAATAAAGATGAATGCCAGCTCGTATATTCTGAAGCCGGTAGACGATCTGGAACTGCTCAATACGCTGCAGCTGGTCAAAGAACAATTGAACTACGAACGTGAACGGCAAAAGAAAGAATCGCAAATCGAGGAATCCATCCCGCTGCTGCAAAACGAAATGCTGCTTCAGTGGCTGAAGGGAGCCATCGATTTTCAAAAGCTTGACTATCTTTACGACGGGCGCCGTATGCGCCTGCAGACCGGGCAAGGCTGCGTCGGAATCATAGAAATCGACGATCGAGCGTGGAAGCTGAAGCAGTTTTCCGACGATCAGAAATCGTACGCAATCGAACATGTTCTTCGCTTGGTCGCCGATTTTATTCACATGCATCAGCTTGGGTTTTATTGCAATACGGATGATGACAAAATTGTGCTAGTCTTATCCGGTGCTGATATCGATCCGGTAACATCAATGCAGTCTCTGGTCGATCATGTGCGAACGCATTCGAGCCAGACCATTACGGTCGGACTGGGCTCGCCGGTATCGGACATCCAGGACATGCCGCGCTCTTACCGGCAGGCCGGGGATGCGCTCGCCACTAAAATGTTTATTGGTAAATGCCGGGTCATTACGTTGGCGAATACGGAGGTGGAGATTGTTAAATCGACCTCCGACCTTGAACAAATCATGGAAGCGATGCTCGCGGCTACCGCCAATTATGAGCTTGTCCGTATTTACGATTGCTTGGAGCAGCTGTTCAATCTGGTCCACAGCTTGAAGGATAAGCTCACCGTCTATAACTTTGCTTTGTACGTGATTTCTAAGATCGATTTTTTCCTGCGGTCGCTGAATGCTAATTTATACGATTTGTTAAGCATAGAGCTGAATAGCTTGAATGCGCTTTATGAATTTGAAACGATCGACGATATCAAAGCCTGGCTGCGCCGGCGGCTGTTCGAAGTTTCCGAGCATCTGCATTTGAAAAAGAAAAATCCGAATCGGAAGCTGATCATCGAAATCGAGCAATACGTCGCGGAGCATCTTGAGAATTCGCTGCAGCTGAGAGATGTCGCGAAGCAATTCGGTTTCTCACCTAATTACCTTGGTTACGTGTTTAAAGAGGCAACGAATGAATCATTTGGCGATTTCGTGACAAGGAAACGGATGGAGAGTGCGAAAGAGCTTTTGCACGATCCGAAAATAAAAATATACGAAGCTGCAAACCGGGTTGGTTACCAGAATCTTACCTTATTTAGCCGGCATTTCAAGATGACCTTTGGTCTTGCCCCTGTAGACTACCGTAAACAAAGTTAGGTGTAAAAGGATGAAACGGTTTCCCAATATTACGGTTTCGTTTGGATATAAACTGATGATTTCTTATTTCCTGCTGGTGATGATTCCTGTCGTCTTGATCGGTTATTATGCGTATACGACTTCCGTCCAGTACGTAAAAAAGCAGACGATTCAAAACGTAACCGGAACGTTGAAGCAGGTTCGTGACAACATCCAGGAGAAGATGAAAGTGGTGGAACGTGTCGACCAGCAAGTCTACCTGGATCAATCGCTCCAGCAGGTATTAATTAAAAGGGTGGAACCTTACGACAGCTATCAGATAACCTCCAACAATGTAGTTCCGCGATTGGAGGCCGCTTTAAATTTGACATCGAACCATATCGCATTGGATTTGTTTTTGCATAACGATACGCTCCCTGAGATTTTTTTGGGTAACACTGAACAAGACCCGTTGTCGAAAGGAAAGAAATACGAGCTGTTTCATTTTGAGCGATTCGAAGGCCTCGATTGGATCCGCATGTTCAGTGCTTTGAAGACGGATTCATTGTGGGAACAAGTGGATACGGACGCCAAATTCGGCAACGTTTCGCTCCTTAGAAAAATGATGGATTTTCATACAGTCTCCCCAATAGGCTTCATGCGCATTACGGTCAAAATGGATGATCTGTTTGAAAACTTGAACTACGGCAACAGCAATACGGGTGTCCCGAGCTACTTGGCCGTAACGGATGAACGGAATACCCCTATTTATCAAAGTATTCAGAATCCTTTGCCCCATGACTGGACCACGAAGCCCGAGCGTTATTTGCAAATTCGAGAGCCGCTTGAGGGATTGAATTGGGAGGTTATGGCACTTGTCCCGCTCCATGAGCTGGAGAAAGGGGCCAATAAGGTTAGAAACGTTACATTGCTTGTATGTTTGCTCAGCCTTACGATTTTTTTGGCGCTTGGCGCGCTTATATCCACCTACTTCACCAAGCATATCCGAAAAATCGTCCAGTCGCTTCAATCATTTCAAGAAGGCAATTTTTCCAAACGCATCCGTTTTACCGGCACGGACGAGTTTGCCCGGATCGCGGGCGCGTTCAATGAGATGGCTGAAAATATCGAGGGACTGATTCAAGAGGTATACGTCAGCAACATTCGGAAAAAAGAAGCGGAGCTTGAGGCGCTGCAGGCCCAGATAAAACCGCATTTTCTTTACAACACATTATCATCGATCAGCAGGCTGGGCCGTTTGGGTGAAGCGGAAAAACTGCACAGGATGGTGAGCGGACTGGCGACTTTTTATCGGCTAACCTTGAATCAAGGCAGATCGATCATCCCGATTCGCGAGGAAATCCGTCAGGTTCAATCTTATATTGATATTCAAAAAATTAAGCATGTCGACCGGCTGGATGTCAGCTATGATATTCATTTTTCCGTTTTGGAGTACGACACGGTGAAGTTGATCTTGCAGCCATTCGTTGAGAATGCGCTCGAGCATGCCATGTTCGAGGATCGTTTGCATATCCGTATTGTTGCATATTTGGAGAATGGAAATATTGTGTTCAAAGTGATCGATAATGGAATCGGGATGAGCCCGGAAACCGTTCGTAAAGTATTTGCTGACAAAGACCAAAGCATCGGCTACGGAATTCGGAACGTCAACGAGCGGATCAAGCTGCAATTCGGAGAATCGTTCGGCGTCACGCTTCACAGCGGTTTGGGGATCGGTACGACAGTTCGTATCGTCATACCGGTATACAAAGAGGAATATCGTCAGCCAAATAACGGGCAGAATGACGGAATGACATAACAAAAAAATTGTGCTTGTAAATCATAATTATAGATTGTTTTGAGATTGACAAGGAGCCATTTTTTCAATTATTATTATTCCTTTGTGTGATAATAATTGAGAGGTGGTATTGTCAAAAATGTATGGAATAATCAATTATGAAGTGTTTCTGCTTACGGGGATTTTATTAAATCTAATTCCAGGTGCAGATACAATGTACATTGTAGGAAGAAGCATTTCACAAGGAAGAAAAGCTGGTGTGTATTCTGTTTTCGGAATCATAAGCGGTTCTTTAATACATACTTTATTAGTTGCTTTCGGTTTATCGATTATACTTACAAAATCAATCATGGTATTCAATATCATTAAAATAGTTGGGGTCATTTATCTAGTCTATCTAGGAATTAGAATGCTACTTGATAAAACAAATGCAAGTTTGAGTGCATCTGAATCAAATCAACAAAATATCAGGAAAATATATATACAAGGAATGTTGACAAGTCTTACGAATCCCAAAGTCTCTATGTTTTTTATTGCCTTTTTACCACAATTTATTGATGCAAAGGCGAATGGTCCAATCCCATTCCTTATTTTAGGTTTTACATTTTCGTTAACTGGGTTGTTATGGTGCCTGTTTATTGCCTACTTTTCAGCATATGTTACAAGTAAAATGAAAGGTAACCAAAGGTTGGGTATCTATTTAAATAAAATAACAGGGATAATATTTATCGGATTAGGATTAAAGCTACTTCGTACAAAGGCTCCGCATTGAATGTGCCTTGAGAGTAGTTCGCTACGCTAACGCGGAACGATAGTTTAAAAAAAGTGTGAAATTCCATAATTAATTAGAATTGTTCCATAATTCGTTAGACGAATTGTTTAATAAATGATTAGTAAATGGCATTTATGCTATAAAGTGAATATTATATCAAGGTCAGTCGATGTTATGTCGTCTGACCTTGTTTTTTTATAGAAATTAGTTGAAGTTAAAGACCTATGCTTAAATCAAAGACTATCAAGGATATACATACCACTCACCCCTGTAAGCAGATCATCGCTTTTAAGTTTGTTCGTTTATTGGCAGCATTTTGCATTGCACTGGTCGAAATCGTACAAGCAGGAAGTCAAATATGGAGTAGTGATTCTGTGGCCCAGTCACTATAATAAATAAATGATTCTAGTTAAAAATGAGAAGCCAGCAGACTGCTGGCTTTTTATTTCGTACATTCAGTCAATAATGATTAGAGAAGAAAATAAAAAGGGGGAGCAATCATGACAGGCCGATTTTTTCGAATTCCTTTCAATTCCATTCGTTTCAAGCTGATTGTCGGCGTGGTGCTGATCACAGTGCCGTTAAGCTTGCTGCTCATTTATACCAATTACTATGCGATCGGCGTTGTTCGGAGCCAAGTGGCCGATTCCAACAAAAAAATGATGTCTTTGTATATGGGACAAATCGATGAACAATTACGGTTCGCGGAATCGTATTTAATGGGCTTGACTATCGCCGAAGCCGACTTTACCGGCATTGAGAACAAAGTTTCGGAGAGTGAACGCATCTTCGCATTAAGCAGACTATCGAACCGAATTACCGAAAATATGTTGAATTTCAAATCGGTGGACGGCTTTTTTATTTATTCGGTTCCCAATCAATATTACTTGAATGCATTTCGGGAAGTTACGAATTATGCTGAACGAGAATCGGTCAGAAACTTTATTGAGGATGAAACCGGAAAGGCAACGCCTAATTTACCGATCAATCGTTGGTATGTGCAGGAAATCGGAGAAAAATATTACTTGCTACGTACGATCAAAGTGAGCGATACGTATGTCGGTACATGGATTTTATTTGACAATTTAATGATGCCGCTAAATCTTATCGGACTCGGTGAAAATGGGGAGGCCTTATTTACAACGAATAACGGCGTGCCTTTGGTGAATGCGGAAATTGTCAGAGATAACCGGCTCGATGTCAATAAAAATCTTCAACACTATTATTTAAGTGGGGACGCTCATCGTTATTTGGTTGTCGGTGAAAAGTCGGCTGTAGGGAATTTCAATCTGATTGCGCTCATACCGGATGAACAAATATTAAGAAATCTTCCGATCCTCCGAAATATTGTCAATTGCATTCTCATTGGAGTTCTCATCCTATTACCTGTCTGTTTGCTGCTTCTCCGAAAAACAGTGCTCCTTCCGATCAATCGCCTGATATTAGCGATGAAACGAATTAAGGACGGTAATTTGGACATGCGGATTCAATCGTTTAGGACATCTGATGAGTTTCAACTCGTTTATGAAACCTTTAATAACATGATGTCACAAATTCAAGAATTACGGATCCATGTTTATGAAGAGCAGATGAACAAGCAAAAGGCGGAGCTCCAGCATTTGCAGCTGCAAATCAATCCGCACTTTTATTTAAATTCGCTTAATATTATGCACACGCTTGCGCGTGCCAAAAATTATGCGTTGATTGAAGAGATGGCGCAATGTTTGGTCGGCTATTTCCGCTATATGTTCCGAAGCAATTTGACCTTTGTCTCTGTGCAAGAAGAATTACAGCACGTTCGAAATTATTTGCGCATTCAGGAGCTGCGATTCCCGAATCATTTACAGTGTACGATTCATGTTCCTGACTATTTGCTGCGTACCCCGATCCCGCCGCTTGTCGTTCAAACGTTTGTGGAAAATGCGATCAAGCATGCGGTAACGATGGATGAACCGGTTCTTTTGACGATCGATATGGAACTTGATGATGCGGCCGTGGCCCCTACGCTCAAAATAACCATTCAAGATACAGGACCGGGTTTTCCGGAGGACGTGCTGGAAGGATTTCGCAGCGGAACACAGATGACGAGTACGCAAGGCGAACATATCGGAATTTGGAATGTTCAACAAAGGCTGTTGCTGTTGTACCAGAGCCGTGCTGAAATCTCATTTGCCAATAGTGCTTCTGGAGGTGCAGTCATTGTCATTACGCTGCCATTACAACCGGATATGGAAAAAGGAGAGCGATTATAATGCAAATGCTCATTGTAGATGATGAAATTCTGTTCGTGGAAGGACTCAAATCCGATTTGCACTCGGAGACGTTTGGGGTTTCAACCGTCCATACGGCTTATAATATTAGGCAAGCGAAGGAGATTTTTGAGGCGCATCCCATCGATATCATGCTATGTGACATTGAAATGCCGCAAGGCAGCGGCCTAGAACTCTTGACATGGGTCCGGGAGCGTTATCCGAAAACGGAATCGATTTTCTTAACGTGTCATGCCGATTTCAAATTTGCGCAGCAAGCCATTCAGCTTGGCTGCTTTGATTATTTATTGAAGCCGGTGGCTCTTTCTCAGCTGGAAGAGGTAATTGTGAAAGCAGGGGCAAAGATCAATAAAGAGAGTGAACTTCAGCAATATAGCCGTTACGGCCAATTTTGGGTCCAGCACCAGCCGCTCCTGATTGAGCGATTTTGGCTTGATATTTTGCATGAAACCATTCCGTCCAATTTGGAAGCTATTCGAGCGTCTGCCGCGGATCGTAATATCCCTTTTTCAGAGGAAATGAGGTTTTTGCCTGTTCTGATCAGCGTGCAGCGCTTTTATAAAGAGATGAGTTTACGCGATGAGAAGATTATGGAGTATGCCATTCAAAATAGCGCCGAAGAAATGATCGTTGAACAGAAAGAGAAGGGACAAGTGCTGCTGCTGGGCAGCCAAAAGCTGCTTGGGATCGTGTCCTGGGATCAAGAAGCGGAACCAGAGATGGAGCGATTGAAACAAAAGTGCGAAGCCTTTATCTCGTCCTGCAGACAATTTTTCTATTGCGATATTTCCTGCTACATCGGGAATCGAGCGTTCGTACACGAATTGCCATCGATGGTTCATGCGCTGTCTCATCTCGAGAAAAACAATGTTGCTTATAATAATACAGTGTTCATGCTATCAGGAAAAAAACAATCCTCTAAGCCCGTTACATTGCCGGATTTGCCTGTGTGGTCGGTCATGTTGAAAGAAGGTTCAATGACGAAGGTGTTGTCGGAGGTTGAACAATATTTGGAGAGCACGATGCATACAGGGGAACTAGATGCGAGGGCATTGCATCAGTTTCATCACGATTTTCTGCAAATGCTGTATCACGTCATCATGCTGAAAGGCATTCAGGCACGCGAGCTGTTAAGTGATGCCGTATCGATGGAGCTTGCCCCGCGTGCTACGCGTTCTGTAACGGATACGATTGCATGGATCAAGCACATCATGGAGAGATCTCTTCAATACGTGAATACGGTTGAACAAACGCAATCCGTCGCGGAGCGTGTCAGAAATCATATTGCGCTTCACTTGAATGAACAAGAGCTGTCACGCGAGGAAATTGCTAATCATGTCTATTTGAATCCGGATTATTTGGATCGCATCTTCAAGAAAGAAACCGGAATGTCGGTTACTGAATATTTGGTTCAGGAGCGTATGGGGATGGCTAAGGAGCTGTTGTCTAAAAGCGGTATGTCGGTCAGCAGCATCGCCGCGCATGTCGGGTACTCGAATCTTGCGCATTTTTCCAAACGATTCAAAAGCGTGACTGGTATGAACCCGAACGATTATCGACAGCAGCATGGTCGGAATGGTACAAGCGGAAAGTCGAAAACGGAGTAGTGACGGTTCTGTCGGGTACTTATAATGAAAATGTGTCGGATAGAACAAATAAAAGGAGATAACCATGAAGAAAAGATTGGGTTTCTTAAGTTCAATTGTTGCATTGACGGTTATGGTTTCAGCTTGCGGTTCCGAAAATGGTGCAGAAAGCTCCAAGAAGCAGGACGAAAAGAAGACCGAAGCGCCAGTTGAGCTCACGGTAGCATTTCCTGTTAAAGGCGCAATTCCAAAAGACATGCAGTTGGTAAATGACGAGATTAACAGAATTTCCAAAGAGAAAATCAACGCCACCGTTAAGTTTCTGCCCATCAGTTACAGTGCTTATGTGAATCAAGTCAATTTGATGATGACTAGCGCCGAGAAGCTCGATTTAATGGTGGAGTGGGGACCGTATTACTCCAGCTATGTCGCAAAAGGACAAATGCTTGCGCTTGATGATCTGCTTAGCAAGTACGGCAAAGATGTTTCACAATCGTTAGGGCCTGTATTTCTAAATGCTCCGAAAGTGAAAGGTAAACTTTACGGCGTACCGACCATTCGTGATTTAGCGATGGATTACGGCTTTAGTATGAGAAAAGACTTGGTAACCAAATACAACATTGATTTGAGTAATGTGAAAAAATTGGACGATCTTGAAAGTGTACTAAAGACAATCAAAGAAAACGAGCCAAGCATGGCTCCTATGACGAATAAGACTTCCTTATACGGAACGTTTAGCACTAGAGATTCTTTGGGCGACGATTTAGGCGTGCTTCTGAATAATGGACAAGGCGAGCTGAAAGTCGTGAACTGGTACGAGACTCCTGAATACGCCAACGTGGTGAAGCTCATGAGAAAATGGAATCAGGCGGGATATGCGATTAAAGATGTCGTGACAAACAAAGAAAGTGAAAATACCATTATTAAAGCAGGCAAAGCAGCAGGAAATCTTACACACATGAAACCGGGTTTTGCTGAACAACAAACAAAAATAATCGGAACTGAAATGATCGCGATCAAACTTGCGCCAGCAGTTGTGAATACAAGTACGGTAAATGGCGTGATGTGGGGAATTCCCCAAGGTTCAAAAAATCCGGATAAAGCTATGCAGTTCCTTAATCTCATGTACGCTGACAAAGATATTGTCAACTTATTCAATTGGGGTATTGAAGGCAAGCATTATGTTAAAAAGCAGGATGGTTTTGTAGGCTACCCTGCAGGAGTGAATGAGAATAATACAGGTTACGATTTGAACCAAGGGTTTATGTTCGGTAATTCATTCCTTGCCGATGTATGGGAAGGTAATGACAAGAATATATGGCAAGAAATGAAGAAGTTCAACGAGAGTGCTACCCGGTCGAAGGCGCTTGGGTTTACGTATGACAACACTTCGGTGAAGACGGAAGTTGCCGCGGTTACCAACGTCGTGAATCAGTACCGATTGGGGCTGGAGGACGGAGCCTTCGATCCGGATAAAGAACTGCCTAAGTTCATTTCGGAGTTGAAAGCTGCCGGAATCGACAAAATTATTGCCGAAAAGCAAAAACAGTTGGATGCATGGGCTAAAGAAAATAACGTGAAATAAGTGGCATATCGGATTCAGGAGGGGAATATGGAAACGACATACAAGCAAAGAGTAGAGGAACTAGAGCAAAGAACCAACTTGCGTAATTTCGGTGGATATCGCACGTCAGATGGAAGGACAATCAAGCCTAATCTATTGTTCCGTTCTGCAGAGTTAGCGGTGATGAATGAAGAGGATATTGCTTATTTGCAAGAAAACGGTTTGCGGTATATTTGTGATTTTCGTTCGGAAGGTGAACAAAAGGCAAAGCCGAACCCAGTCGTCGATGGTGCGGAAAACATCCCTATTTCCGTATTTGGTGGCGTTGTCAATGCTCAGGAAATGATTACCTGGATTAAGAACATGGACATAGCCGAGCTTAATAGAGATTTGCTTGGAAATGCCTATGTACAGTTTGTCACTGATCCAATTGCTCAAGCTGCTTATCGTCGATTTTTTGATCTGGTGCTGCAGGCAGAAGGCAGTCCGCTGCTCTGGCACTGTGCAGCAGGGAAAGACCGAACGGGATTTGCTGGAGCCATCTTGCTTCTTGCACTAGAAGTGCCGATGGAAACCGTTATGGAGGATTTCCTAAGAAGCAATAACAACCGGAAAGAAGCGATTGAGCACCTGCTTAGCTCGATTCAAGAGAAGCTAGGAGATGACAACAAGCTTGCAAAGGTTAGAGAAATGATGGCAGTAAAACAAGAATACTTGACTACGGCACTGCATGCAATCATAGAGAATTATGGGACCATGGAAACTTATATGGAAGAAGTGCTCGGATTGACATTCGAGGCGCGAGAAAAACTGAAAAGCATTTATTTAGAGTAAAGGTAAAACTCCAAATAGTCATAAGAGGGACGATGTATGGTTGATTTGAAAGCTAAACCTTTTCACCTAGAAGATGAGGGGATTGCGTGGGTTAGTCGTACGACTGAATTTCAGAATGCTGTGAAAGTATAATAAGAGCTGCAGATGCGGAACTGTGTTAAAAATAGAACTATACAAATCGGGGGAGTAAATGTGATTAATTTAAGAGAAAATCCTTTCTATCTGACAGATCAAGATATTGAATGGGTAAATAAAACCTTATCCTCTATGACTACTGAAGAAAAAGTCGGTCAACTGTTCTGTCTGCACGTTATGCATAAGGATGAAAAGATACTGAAAGAAATATTAGAGAAATTTAAGCCTGGTGGGTTTATGTTTAGGCCAGACAAAGGAAAGACAATTCAAGAGGTTCATCGTTTTTTACAAGAGCAATCCTCTATTCCTCTACTTCTTGCAGCAAACCTAGAAAGCGGAGGAAAAGGCATTGCATTGGACGGGACAGCCGTTGCTAATCCTATGCAGGCAGCAGCAACAGGAAACACAGAAATAGCACACAAGTTAGGGGAGATTGCATCTAAAGAAGGAGGAGCGGTAGGCTGTAACTGGTCTTTTGCACCTGTAGTAGATATTGATATGAACTTTCGAAATCCCATTACCAACATTCGTACCTTTGGATCAGATATTTCCGCCGTTACAAAAATGGGAAAAGCGTATGTACAAGCCTTGCAAGAAAAAGGACTAGCGGCAACCGCCAAACATTTTCCGGGAGACGGTGTGGATGAAAGAGATCAGCATCTAGTGACTGCTGTTAATTCTCTCTCTGTTGAGGAGTGGGATCGTACCTTTGGTATTGTTTATAAGGAATTAATTGAGGCAGGTACAAAAACTATTATGGCCGGACATATTATGCTCCCTCATTATTCCAGAAAGCTTCGTCCTGATATTAAGGAAGAAGAAATTATGCCGGCTACTCTTTCTAAAGAATTGTTACAGAATTTACTAAGAGAACAACTGCAATTTAATGGGGTCATCGTCACTGATTCTACAATGATGGCTGGGTTCTCAATGGCGAAAAATCGAGAAGAGGCAATTCCTTTAACAATCGCAGCGGGCTGTGATGTGCTGCTCTTTAACCGAGATGTACAAGAAGACTTTGAATTTATGATGAAGGGCCTTGAAAACGGACTGCTGACTATGGAAAGAGTAGAGGAAGCAGCCACGAGGGTGTTGGCCTTAAAAGCATCTCTTGGTCTTCATAAAAAAGAACCCGCTGCGTTAATTCCGAGACAAGAGGAGCTCGAGGTACTCGGCTGTCAAGAACATAAGCAGTGGGCATCCATTGCGGCAGATGAATCCATTACCCTAGTAAAAGATACAAAACAATTACTGCCTATATCTGCTGATCTATATCGGAGAGTTTTGTTAATTCCTGTAGAGGACATAAATTCTCAGTTAAAAGGAGAGGGCTTCTACACAGAATCCTACACTGAGAGATTTGCAGATAAGCTGCAAACAAATGGGTTTGAGGTGGTTCTCTTTGAACCAAAAAAATTTGGAGCGTCATTTACGGAGCCTTCGTACACAATAAAAGAACAATTTGACCTTGTTATTTATTTGGCGAACATTCCTTCTGCTAACTTAAAGCCGACTTTAAGGCTGCAGTGGTCGCCATTGTTTGCGGGCGACATACCATGGTTCATTCAGGAAGTGCCTACTATCTTCATTTCTTTGGCTAATCCGTATCATTTATTCGATATTCCGAGAGTCCCTGTCATGATCAACTGCTATCATGCAAACGAAAATACTATTGATTATCTCTATAAGAAGTTAACGGGGGAATCCGAATTTAAAGGAAAGAGTCCGGTAGATCCGTTTTGTGGATGTTGGGATACACGGTTTTAATTAGTGATGTGTTATTAGTAATGAAAGTTGCTTCACTTAGTTTGTGCCTTTCCGCTAAATGTATACGCTACTCCTAGAGATAAATGCTATTGCGTATTACATGATTTAGTTCCATTGCTACACAGACCCCAAATTTATCCGCCTGTGCAACTTGTGACAGGCGGTTTTTTCAGGTTCAGTTGTATAGACAGGCTTGTCCGACCAGACTCTTCGGTAGTGCTCGAGAGCGCTGCTGCTTGAGCCACACCGAATAAGCCTCCAGGATCGGAAGGCTGATTATTGCAAAAGGGTACAAAATGAACAGCGTTCATATTAAAGAGCTGAACGGCAGGTCGGAATCGTACAAACGGGAAGTCGAAAACGGAGTAGTGAGTGACTCGCCTAGTTCCTATAATGAATGTGTAAGCAAACAATAGATGCCATGAAGTGGAGGAAGTGAGTATTATGACACAGGCAATAACGAATAAATCCTCAACGAGTAAAAGGCTTAGCAGGTGGAAAAATTATTTTCCGCTTTACCTTTTGATGATCCCAGGCGTGCTTTACTTGTTCATTAACAATTATGTACCGATGTTCGGTGCTATCATCGCATTTAAAGATATCAATTATCAGGCAGGTATTCTCGGCAGCGATTGGATCGGCTTTAAAAATTTTGAATACTTATTCAAGACGAAAGATGCCTTAATCATTACACGCAATACGATTCTGTACAATTCGCTTTTTATCGTTGTACACACAGTAATAGCTATATTTGTGGCAATTTTGCTGAATGAAGTGAAGAAGAAATTTTTATCCCGTTTTTATCAAAGTGTCATTCTGCTTCCATATCTGATTTCTATGGTCATTGTCAGCTATCTCGTCTATTCCATGTTAAGTGTCGAATCAGGCTTGATGAACAAGGCCATTCTTCCGCTGTTCGGAATTGACAGCATTTCTTGGTATTCAGAAGCGAAGTACTGGCCGTACATTTTGACACTGGTGCATGTTTGGAAAGGTGTCGGATTCCTATGCGTCGTTTATTTAGCATCCATCATCAGCATCGACACGGAGTATTACGAGGCAGCGACACTGGATGGCGCTTCAAGATGGTATCAGATTCGCTCCATTACCATTCCTTTGATCATGCCTGTCATTATTATGATGACCATGATGGCGATCGGACGCATTTTTTATTCGGATTTCGGCCTTTTTTATCAAGTGCCAATGGACTCGGGCGCGTTGTCCAAAACGACAAATGTTATTGACACTTACGTGTATAGAGGTCTGATGAACCTCGGGGATATCGGGATGTCATCGGCAGCCGGTGTTTACCAATCGCTTGTCGGATTCGTGTTGGTTATCGTAGCTAACTACGCGGTGCGCAAATTCAGCAAAGACAATGCATTATTTTAGAGGGGGAAAAGATTCATGGCACAAGATAGTAAAGCGCTGCAGTGGACTACTCACATCGTTCTGATCGCATTATCCGCTGCAAGCCTTCTGCCTTTTTTACTGCTTATCATGTCCTCCATTTCAAGTGAGACAAGCATTCTTCAACATGGATACTCTCTTTTTCCGCAAGAATTTAGTTCCAAAGCGTATGTGTATTTACTGGATCACTGGCAAGAGTTGAGCCGAGCGTATGGGATTACCGTGTTCATTACGGTAGTGGGTACCACTGCCTCCTTGGCTATCACGACGATGTTGGCGTATCCGATTTCCCGCCAAGATCTGCCGTGGAAGAAATTTTGGGCATTCTTCGTTTTCTTTACACTTTTATTTAATGGGGGCCTTGTCCCTACGTACTTGATTTATACGCAGGTTTTACATGTGAAAAATACGATTTGGGCGCTGCTGATTCCTGGACTGCTCATGAACGGATTTAACGTCTTGCTAGTCCGTACCTTCTTCATGACGTCGATTCCACCAGCGCTTATCGAAGCGGCCAAAATCGACGGGGCGGGTGAGATTAAAACGTTCTACAAAATCGTTCTCCCGCTGTCGGTTCCGATCATGGCGACCATCGGTCTTTTCGAGGCCATCTTGTATTGGAATGACTGGTTTAATGGATTGACATACGTGACCAACCCGAAGCTGTTTAGCATTCAAAATATTTTGAATCGGCTCATTCAAGATGTCCAATTTTTGAACAGCAACTCTGACATGGCTTCGGGCGCTGGCGCAAAGGTCGCAGAGCTTCCGAGCACTTCGGTACGAATGGCGATTGCGGTCGTCGGCGTACTTCCGATTCTGGTGGCCTATCCGTTCTTCCAGAAGTACTTCATCAAAGGGATTACAATTGGTTCTGTGAAATAGTGGGTATGAAGGGAGGAGGAAGCTATGAGAGCAGTCATGAAGGATGCAGGACAAAAACCTAACTTCTTGTGGATTACATTGGAGGATATGAGCCCGAGTGTGGGCTGCTACGGAGATCCTAATTCTATATAAAAGTATGAAACAGTGTTTAACTTTGGATAAGTTAAACACTGTTTTTTTGCATTTGTTGGATGTACAAGTTCAAGTCAACACAAGAATAAACTCAATAGGTCGCTATACATTTTTTTGCATAAAACATGCATATTTCTATATTGGGATATTCTCATCAATTAACGGGGAACGATAGCTTAATACTTAACTTCAGTTGGACAAGACGATCGCCTGAACTTAATAACACTGTTTTAGTTGACATATCAACTACTTTGCTATATTCTTTCATGGGATGTGATTACAAAATGGATTTACTCGATAATATTGCTGTCTTAATTCATGATGCCAAATTAGATATAGCTATGCACATGACTAAAAGTTTAGCTCCGTATGATATTACGCCTGAACAAGCTTTTATTATTGTTTTGCTCAATGAACGGGATGGGTTGTCTCAAGGTGAGATTGCTTACGCTTTAAGAAAAGATAAATCAAGCATCACTCGGATGATAGTGAGCCTTGAAACTAAAGGTATAATGCACAGAATTACTAATAGTTATGATCGTCGTTACTTTAAAGTATCATTAACAGATAAAGGTAAGAGCTTAGCTACAAATGTAATACCTTGTATTTCAGGAACTATTGATGTACTTGAAACAGGTTTTTCACTTGAAGAAATGAATGAATTACGCAGGCTTCTAATTAAGATGCGAGATAATATGAAAAATGATTTGCGTACACCCAATAGTTGATATATCAACTATTGGAAAAGGAGGAGTATCATGTTTGAGCATATCAATCAAAATTATGAAGGAATAGACTTTTGTAATCAAGATTTGAGGTATGGCGAGCTAATAAGTTGCACTTTTCATCGTTGCACATTTGCTAACGGATCGTTAGAGGAGATTACAACGAGGAACAGTCGTTTCGTTGAATGTAATTTTCGGGGTGCCTCGCTAAATAGCTCCGTTCATAAAGAATCTGCGTTTGAGAATTGTAACTTTGCCGAAGCCAATCTATTTGTTTCGAAGTTTGAAAACTGCAAAATGACGGGTTCAGATTTTTCCAGTGCCAATATGGATGGAATCACCATATTCCAAGGGGATTGGTCTTATACAAATTTGAGAAATGCAAGACTGGTTAAGCAAGATTTGCGTGGAATTAAATTTTATGAATCTGACTTAACCGAAGCAAATTTAGAAAAAGCTGACTTAAGAAATTGTGATCTTACGAGAACAATGCTAGCTAGAGCGAAATTACAGGGAGCCGATGTAAGGGGAGCTAAAATGGATGGTGTGGATTTCAAAACCCTCACACTCAAGGGGTTACGAATGGATACAGAGCAAGCAGTGTTGTTTACACTTTCGCATGGTGCAAAAATGAATTAAATGACTATCGGTCTCATCCTTCGTTGAACTAACGAGGAACGATAGTTATTGTAGATGAAAGCTCTTCAATGTCAAAATGGTATGGAAAAATAAGCAATACTAAGGTTAAAGATTTATCCGATGTTGGAATACACTGAAATTAGAGATGAGGTTTTGCTACTATTAATTGAGCTTGATAATTACAAGCTAGTCTTTTTGGAAGAGGAAGAAGAGGAAATAGATGTTGAGCGAAAGAATAATGATTTCAAAAAATTAATTAGTGATCTGAAAAGCACAATTTCTAAAGTATAGACTTAGAGAATCAAATTCAGGATTCATAAAATTTCCAATCGCAATATACTGTCCGTCCAAAGCTATAAATTGTTCAAGAAATAGCGGAATATCTATTACATAAGAATTGCAAGGGTTGAACTATGATTAATTCGGCTGAAGAATTTGTAAGGTTAAGGCTTAGTGATAACATTGAGGAATACCTGAAGGCTGCATGGGATGAAGCACCTTTAGATGTTTGGTTAGAAGTCATTGGAACGTATCCTGAAATGCGTGAATGGGTAGCACATAATAAATCAATTCCTGTTGAGATTATGGAAATTCTAGCAGACGATGCAGATGAAAGGATTAGATTTAATGTTGCTACAAAAAATCGACTACCTGAAAACTTACAATTAAAACTGGCAAAAGATTTAGATAGCTCGGTTAGACAACGAATTGTCTATAACAAAAAAGTGACTCTACGAGTATTAAAGATGTTATTAAAAGATGAGGATGAAGGTATAAGTGTAAAGGCTAAGAACAGGATTGATGAAGGACGATACAGGTAAGCGTTTCGCTAACGCAGAACGATAGTTCAATCACGACATGACGGCAGCCGGCACACGATCGGCTGCCATTTGTCCGTTGAAGTAAACGGGAGTAGTGCGAAGATAGTTGTCCAGTTCAGCCTGATCCGTCTTGGCGAGTTGTTGGAAGGAATAGCGCGGAGCGAAATGGGTATCGAAGGGGGAATAGACCTAGTACGGAACCATCCATTTGACCATATATTGATATTGCCAGCCAAACTCAAAACTCATTCATCACCCTCAGTTAAACAACGAGGAAAAACGGTCTGTATTCGCATCTATTTCGCGATAAGACCGTTTTTGTGATGTTGGTTTAAATTGCAAAAGTCATTAAGATAATAACCAAAAGAATAAAAAGAACCAAAACAGCTGCTGCGTTGTTAACACCATATCCTGCACAACTTGCACCACTCATGTTTACTCATTCCTCTCAAGTGAATTTGTAACTACGGAATAATCATACGCTGGGTACATAGTTATTGATTGGGCATAAGTCAGGTGTCTGATGAAAATAATGTGATAAACTCGAAAAATAAAGTTCTAGACTGGCAGCGGCGGCGTTAAACTAAACGGGCAGTAGAACGGTTAGATAAAACTATTGTAAATCCTCAAAATACTTCCCGCACTTCAACGCGTCTACGAATTGCTGGAGCCATGCATAATATTTTTGTCCGTGCCGGAGCTTAAGCAAATCTTGCAAGGACAGCTTTCTTTCCTCATCAGAGACATGCTCATCGAGAATGAGCTCTCTCAGCTCAGGCAGCGCTTTGTTAATCGCTTCTGCCATCACATCAATTTCATGCTGCAGCTTACTGGTGAAGAAGTTCTGAAAAGCAAGAAAGAAATCAGTCTCCGCCACATATAGCTCTTTTCGGGCCTGCTTCTCCTCGAGCTTCTTGACCATCTGCGATTCTAACAGTGATCGGAGCGCATAGCTCATATTGCTCGATTTTCATTTCATCGAGTGTCATGGGACGATTTTCAAAGAACATAATGCCGTAAAGCTGCCCCGATGAATGCGTAGCCCCGTATAAATCCATGGTTTGGGCCATGGCTTCAAATATACTTTTTCTTATTTCAATCAGTTTCTCTGAGCTTTGATCCCGAGTCACGTATCTGTTCAAATCCTATTACCACATAGTATAGCAGTCTGTTCAATTTTTCTTGTACTATTTTAAACTTATTATAGCAAAAAGATCGATCGCCTTTCGAGTACGAAATCAGGGAGATTTACAAAACCTTTAAATGAACTTAACAGACAATTGACACATTAGCCACCGGACGAGTGTACAATATTTTTTGTACGAATTGCGTTTTAGAAGTTATAAGGAATTGGGGAAATATTGAATTAAGAAAAAATTGAATTTTGAAGCAGGTTTTAATTTTGACCTACATGTAATCCAAACTATTTCGCCACAGGCGTATGAAGGAGATTTGACGATGACAATCAACTAGAAATCGAAATGAATGGCAGTTATGTTGGTGGTGACAGGATTATTAACGGGTTGCGCCACAGACAAAACCCCGGCAGACGCACCCGAGCGCGGCACCATCAGCAGCATCCAGCAAAGCAACTGAAAACACGGTATACTCCGCAATGGAAAAGGAGCAAATTAAAACAACCCTTTTACTGTACAAGGCATACTTTTCGATAAAGATGGCACACTGCTGAATTTTATTGGTTTATGGGGTAGCTGGAGTGAATACTTTTACCGTCATTACAAGGAAACGTTAACAGGCAAGGGCATAAAAGGGGAGATGGCTTCCTATGCTGAACTTTGGGGGAACACCCATGATGAAACGGGGGAAATCGTTGCGTATAGCCGCAATGGTCCCTTGGCAATGGGATTGACCGGGGATCTGCTCTCGATTATCGCGTGGCAAGGCTATCGGCTCGGACTTCCTTGGAGCGAAGCGATCCGATTGGCGAGAGAAAGTCAACAGCTGGCGAATGAGGAAATGGAGCGGCTGTGCGCAGCCCACCCGCTGCCAGGCGTAATCGAATTTATTAAAAAATGCGATCAACATAATGTGCTGCTCGTCATTGTAACGGCGGACGAAACATCAGAAGCATTGAAGCATTTGGCATGGATGGGGATTCGCAGATATTTTAAGGTGATCATCGGTCATGACCGAGTGGCGCAAGGAAAGCCATTTCCGGAAATGGTACATAAAGCTTGCTTTGAGCTAGCGTTGCAGCCAGACCAGGTGGCTCTAATTGGTGATACGAATAGCGATATGCAGATGGGAAATTCCGCCGGTGTGGGCGGTATCCATTGGGCTCATGAATGAAGAAGCTTCCTTAGGCGCGGGTATGCTGGCAGATGCAGTTGCCGTCATCTCCTCTTATCACGAGCTGCGGCTGGATGCATCCTATAATGAAAATTGAAAGCGGATAGGGATGGTTACTGCTGGCACTTGCGATCCTCTTTGAGTTAACCGGCACAACATCAAATGAAGCTATCTGTGGGATTTACAATGATCTTACCATCTTTTTGATGTTTGTTTTGTATGGCTGTAGTTTTACCTTCTTGAACTTCGCGCTAACCTTATATTGAAGTAGGGGTAGCTTACCCGATTTGAATGGTGCTTATTGTCATTGGTGTCATAGGTCTAAAAATAAGCAGTAAGGCTCACTAACTTCATTGGCTAGCTAGTGGAGGCCATGCAATTAAATTCGATAGAAATGAGGGCTGTACATGTGGTCTTTTCGTAATTCCATGTCCAAAGTGCTTGGTTTAACTCTCGCGATTTTAACCGTAATTCAATCCGTTCCAGGTTCGATTGAGCCTGCGCATGCGGCAATAGCCTCGATTGTGGTGGATAAATCCACGTATATTTCTGGAGAACCGATCACCTTAACTTATACAGGTTCGTCCCTGAAGGATTGGATCGGACTCTACAATTATGGGGCCGTACCTAAGGCGAGCAATCCAGCACTCAATTGGAAATATACGAGCAGCGGGACACAGCCTGACGGTGCGATGTCATTAACGCGAACGCAACCAGGTCATTACGAAGCGATTTATATGCAAAACGACGGATATACGATTCTGGGACGATCGGAATTTAACATTATTCAGTTAAATGCGCCTACGGGAATTACTTTCATAAATTCGGAAGTGGATGCCGGCGAAGTAGCAGGAGATGTCTTGGTCAAAAGCCCATCCGATCAAACCAATGTGACGGGGTACAACTTGTATTGGGGCGGCGATTCCGGCAAATTATCCGGACAAGGAGCGATTGCTTCACTACCGCGAACGGTATCCGGGGATACATTTGCTACCTATACGTTTCCTGCTAACACGGTTGTTCCGAGAGGTGCCACAAAGCTCATGGCCTACTCAAATTCAAGTGTAGGCGAATCTATTTCGAGTGTAAGCATGGAGATTCCGGGTATTGTACTGCCTACACCGAATGTGAAGTTTGAGGTCATCACGGATACTCACGTTCAAGCTTCAGCCACGGGGCAATATTCCAAAGGCTTCGATGCAGCGTTAAAAGATATCAGCACAAACGGTGCTGAAACAGATGGGATCATGCACATCGGCGATATTACCGACAGCGGCTCCCAAGCGGAATATGCGACTTTCTCAAGCATTTGGAATAAGTATAAAGCAAGCCTGCCACCGATGCATTTTACGTTTGGCAATCATGATGTCAGATGGGCAGATTTTAAACAACGTATGACCGTGTATACGGCAAATACAGGCATGGATAAGCAATATTATGATTTTTGGCTGAAAGGGTATCATTTTATTTTCTTAGGTACGGAAAAAGGGTTGAAGGATGCCTCTTACTTATCCGAAACGCAGCTAAACTGGTTGGATGAGACGTTATCGGAGAATGAATCGCCCGGAAAGCCAGTATTTATTTTTCATCATCAGCCATTAAAGAATACGGTTGCCGGTGCCAACGTTGGCTTCAATAAAAACTTTTACTGGTACGGCGTGAGACAAGATAGAGAGCTAAAAATGATTTTAGCGAAGCACCCTCAATCGATTCTGTTCAGCGGTCATACCCACTGGGAGCTGGGTTCGAAAGATACGATGTATAACGCCAAGTATGCAACGATGTTCAATGCGGCTTCGGCCGGGTATTTATGGACAGATAATGATACTAGCAAAAACGGTTCTCAGGGCTTCTATGTAGAGGCCTATGATGATAAAGTGCTTGTCAAAGGCAGAGATTTCATTGCGGGTTCCTGGGTTCCGAACGCACAGTACGTGGTTTCGCTTCCTGCACAGATTCCAGTTGTGGACCCTGCGCAGGACCCTGATTTGGATTTAGGCAATCCGACGATGCAATTGAATAAAACGAATTATCGCCCTCAAGAAGCGATTCAAGTTACGTATACAGGATCATTGAGGGCAGATGCCTTCGGTATTTTCCCTAGAGGAACGATCCCAAGTGAGACAAGTCCGAAAACGCCAATCGCAAGTATTAAAACAAGCGCGGTACATCAACCGGATGGTGAGTTGACGTTTACGACAAGTCTGGCACCAGGCAGCTACGATATGATTTACCTGGGTGAAACGATGAACACGGAGCTTATGCGTGTGCCATTTGAAGTTGTGAAAGTCGATAAAGCAGGCTTAACGGATGCGATTGCCGGCGCTCAAGTGAAATACAACACGGCTGTAGAAGGCGCGAATGTGGGCGAGTATACGGCTGGCTCGAAAGCTTTGCTGATGAGCGCAATTGAAGTTGCCCAGGCGGTAGTAGATGATTCCGCAGCTGTGCAAGCGGACGTAGATCAAGCAGCGTCGGCGCTAGCCTTGGCAGTGCAGGCGTTTGAAGCGTCCATCATTCCACAAGATCCGTCGACAACATTAATGGGAAGCAGCAGCATTCAAAGTGGACAGTCAATCGAGATTACTTATGCTTTGAACAGTGTTAAAAAGCAGGTGTACGCTGAAGACATCAAGATTACTTATGATCCTAATGTTATGGAATTCGTTTCCGCCAATTCGCTGCTGTCGGGCTTGAGCATTGTGAAGACGGTGAAAGATGTTCCAGGTAAACTTCGCTTGATTGTTGCGAGCCAAGGTGCTGGTCATGCTATCACTGGAGATGCGCAGCTAGTGAAAATGACATTTAAGTCGAAGCAACTTTCCAAAGTGACAACGACATTAATCGCAGTAACGGATACAACACTTGGAGACGAGCATGGAGATGAGTCCAAAGCGTTAAATTCTTCTTTAAGCATCCAAGTAACACCAGTCCCTGTCGGCATTCCAGGTGACATGAACCATGATGCGAAAGTATCGGTAGGCGATCTGGGCATCGTAGCTGCTAATTACGGCAAAACGTCCGCAAGTCCTGATTGGGAGAGCGTTAAACAAGCAGATTCAAACAATGATGGTAAGATCGATATTATAGATCTGGCATTCATTGCATTGAAGATTATGGAATAACGGAAGAAGAGGGGTAGTTTCAATAAGAGAGACAGAAATACGTTTTCGAATGGTCATTATTAAGCTAAACGGGAGAATGTTAGCTGAATAAATGTAACAAGAATGAAATCTTATTTTCATATAGCTTTAATGAATCAAGCCTATAATAAAACTGACCCCCTTTAAAATATAAATAATTATGACCCACAGCCCGTTGCTGTGGGTCACTTTTTTGTACCTTGAAGTAACGGGCAGTTATCTGGAACTATATTGACTTTGTGTTTTAGGTTATTCACATACGGCATTTCGATTTGAGCGCATTACATGAAAAAGGAGCAACCTTTCGATTACTCCTAAAGAAGTACTTGAATTTTATTACATCTCTTTATAGTACTTGACACGGTAATAAGCGCCATATCCATGGATAAACAGATAGGCAAAAACCAATATCAATACCGTTATTTTATCTATACCCATCAAGGCAAACGCTAATATTAAGGCTCCAAACAAAAAAACAATCATGTCATATGCTTTCGCTTTTGCCCGATTAGCGATTGCCAAATTACGCTCATCTTTCTTTTCAATCTCTATCTGCTTTGCTGCGGCAGGATTATTCTTCATAAGGCGTCGGCCGATTAATTCTCCCATACCGTGACCGAAAATACCACAGCCAAGCCCAACACAGATATAAGGCAACGCTCGCAGCATACCTTGTGGATCTTCAATTGTTTTGATGAAGTACAGACCACCTGCCAGTAGTCCTACGCCTACAAGGGTAAGAAAAAAAGACGAAATAGTTTTTTTCATACATTTTCATCCTCCTCATAAATAAAGATTTCTTCGATATTCATACCGAAAAAACGAGCAATCTTGAACGCTAAAAGGATCGATGGGTTATAACGTCCGTTTTCCAGCGAACCGATAGTTTGCCTTGACACTTCAAGAGCCGTTGCTAATTCTTCTTGTTTAATTCCGCGTTGTTTGCGGATTTCTTCTAAACGGTTGTTCAATGCGTTCACTCTCCTTATGGAAAGCTGGCTTTCCATAAGGAGAGTATATCGTGCATCTCAAGCGATGTAAAGCGTACTTTCCATTTTGATGAGGTTTTTAAATTCCTAAGGGGATGATATTGACGTCAAGGGGATAAACGAGGATATAGTTTTTACGACACCATCGAAATACGGACGAAGAGATCCTGCCCTCGCAGCATATCTGACCTCCACCTCATGGACAGGTTGAATGAAGGAATGTGGGAGCGTAGACTCTGTGAGACATGGGAGGGTTGACCGCCATGAGCACATGTGGAGATCCAAAGGTGCAACCATACTTTTCCACGGTAACCACAATTTACAGCAGGTGGTTTAAGTGAAGAGCTTTTTTGCACATCTGCATACCCATATATATCTTCATCTACAACTTCATTCCATTGAAAAGTTGTGATATGGGATATTTTTCCCAAAATAGGTGAACCATATATATAAATCAAGCTCATTTCATCTTAAAGGGGGATTCATACATGATTCAAAAGAATTTGCCCTTTGCGCTCGTCATGATGACTTTAATGATGTCTGTCGGTCTAATGAATCACGTTCAAATAGTCCCTTTATTATTGGAAACGGTACAAAGGGACGCTTGGATCAGTATCGTAATATTGACTGTCCCCATCTGCGTATTCATGATTCCGGTTTACTACATCTGTAAAAAAACGAGTGGAAGTAACATTCAAGACTGGATCAAGATCAACTATGGCTTCATACCTTCTCTTCTTTTTCGGAGTTCATGGATCGTATATTTTATTTTTTTCGTCTTCGTCGCGGTTAAAGATACGGTCATGTGGACGCATGTCTCCTATTTACCACATACCCCCGTGCTTGTTATCGCCCTATTCTTATGTGGTTTATCCGCGATTGTCAGCGTTTTTGGTGTACGCATGATTATGATTGCATGCGGCATTTTTTTGCCGACCGTATCTTTGCTCGGTTTCTACATTTCCTTTGCGAACATTCCGAATAAGGATTACTCCAGTATCTTTCCCGTCCTTGAAAACGGTTGGAGTCCTATTCTGAAAGGGCTGATTTATGTAGGAGGCGGATTGTCGGAGTTGGTCATCATCATATTTCTAAACCAGCAAGCTTCAAAAAAATCATTATTTTATTATGTTTTACTTGCTCTGCTGTTAGCCTGCCTGGCTTTTGGTCCGACTCTAGGATCGATCAGTGAGTTTGGTCCATTGGAGGGTGCCAAACAACGATATCCTACTTTTGAAGAATGGCGGCTTCTACGTATTGGACATTTTGTCGAACATATGGATTATTTGTCCATTTATCAGTGGATTACCGGCGCATCCGTTCGTATTTCGCTTGGCATCTGTCTAATCCTTGATCTTGCCAATTTGTATAAGCGGCGTACTCGAGCATTAGCCGCTTCATTGATTGGTGCAGGATTCATATTGGCTAACCTATTAAATATCAGCGATTATGATTTTTTGTTTTTTTTACGGCATTGGTATTTTCCAGCGGTATTACTATTCCATTTGCTGATCGTCGTGATCCTGCTCGGTCTTATCGCTCTATGGAGGCAAAAGAACGTAACAACGTAGTCTAAAAAGGTGGTACAACTATGCTGCAGTCAGACAAGATCTCCATCGGTTCTTTAGAAGAGCACTCCATCAGGGAGCTGTTCAAAAACAGCCACGATGTTCAAATCGATAACGTACTAATGAATTTTCGTCATTCAACGCATAGCGTGATTTTAATTTACTGCATCGGCATAGCCGATTCCAAGCAAATCAATAATTATGTCCTGCTTCATTTGGAGGGCATGATAGAGCTTCATCCGGACGAACAATCTCTCGAGTGCTTCGGTCCTTTACGATTGAAAAAGTTGAATGGGAATGACAACGTTGATACGCTGACAGCTGATGTTTTTACTGGAACCTTAATTATATATTTAGAAAAATCACAAACCTTTTATTCTCTGGAAATCGCCGATGCTCCGAAACGCAATCCTGAGGAATCCGCATCGGAGGTCTCAGTAAAAGGATCGCGTGACGGTTTTACGGAAGACTTGACAACCAACGTCGCCTTGGTTCGACGCAGAATTAAATCAGCCACATTGTGTGTTGAATATTTCACTGTCGGCAGAAGAAGTCAAACCAAGGTGGCATTATTGTATGTAAGTGATATTGCAAATTCCGATTTGATCCGAGAAGCCAAAGAACGTCTTTGTAAAATTGATGTGGATGTGCTGCATAATAGCAGCCAATTGGAGGTCATGCTTGCTGATAGTTCGATTTCTTTATTTCCTTTAATCGATTATATCGGGCGTCCGGATTATGTGACTGAAAGCTTAATGGTCGGTCGGTTTGTTTTTTTGGCTGATGGCTCCCCTAACGCCATTATTGCTCCAGTCACGTTTACCGAGATTCTCAAAACACCGGAGGATCTCTATTTACCATTTCAATTTGTTACCCTTGAAAGACTACTTAGAATACTTGGATTTATTATAGGAACACTATTGCCGGGCTTCTGGGTCGCATTATCCGCCTTCAATGTCGACCAGATCCCTTTCTCCCTGCTGGCTTCAGCAAAAATAAACAGGACTGGTCTTCCTATGCCGTCCACACTCGAAGCGTTTCTAGTAGTTAGTATTTTTGAAGTGTTCCGGGAAGCAGGCATTCGTTTGCCCAAATCGGTCGGTCAGACGGTTGCCGTTGTCGGCGGGCTGATCATTGGTGACATGTCTGTAAAAGCCGGTCTTACCTCGCCAATCATGATCGTGGTCGTATCGATATCTACCGTTGCATCGTTTATGCTGATCAACCAAAATTTAAATGGGACTGCGACCATTTTTAGATTTTATGTTCTTCTCATGTCCTGCTTTTTTGGCATATTTGGGTTTATCCTTTCCGTTATCTGCATTGTCTTTTATATGTCCGGCTTGGAATCCTTCGGCATCCCTTACTTGACTCCAATGTCTCCACCGCTTTGGAAGGAATTGATACCTGCTTTAGTGAGAAAACCACTATCTCAAATGAAAAAGAGACCAGGTTTTCTGCAACCAAAAGATGCCACCCGTCAAGGAGATGACGCTTCTTGAACTTCGGACGTATCGTTGTATTGATTCTAAGCTGCAGCCTGTTCCTTACCGGTTGTTGGGATCGAAGAGAGCTTCAAGATACCGTGTTCGTAGCTGCAATTGGCATTGATTATAAAGACGGACAATATCTCGTATCTTCCCAACTTATTAATTTCGGTAACGTTGCCAAGCGCGGCGGGACGGGAAAAAATGCTGGAGAGAGCACATGGATAGGTACAGCATCCGGTAGTAACCCGTTTATCGCTTTTCAAAATTTAAATCAAATGACATCCCAGCAGCAGTTATATTTAGGACAGGTGTCAGCTCTGGTCTTAACCAGCCGCGCGATTGAGCAAGATGTAGAGGACATCCTCGAAGCGTTATACCGTTATCGGGAGCTTCGTTATACTGCCTGGTTATTTGGGACCGAGGAGTCCATCACGCCATTGTTTGGTTCAGATGCTCTACTTGGGCTCTCACCTGAGCTAACCGTCATCCACAATCCTAGACCCGCTGCCGCCAAAGTAGCACGAACTCGGCCAGTTTCTGTGCGACAATTCCTTAAGGCCTATAGAGAGCCCGGGGAAACGGCGTTTATTCCCTCTCTATCGTTAAATAACAAGTGGGAGACAAAAGAAAAACCGATGCCCGTAGCCTATATCGATGGACTCTATGCTTTTTATCAAAAAAAGTATAAAAAGAAATTTCTGCTTTCCGATGTCGAAGGAATTCGTTGGATGAACAAACCTTCAGATGAGGTCATGCTGCAGGTAAATGGACCGCAATTTCAAGCGACGTGTATGGTGAGAAGTAGTCATCGGAGCGTAAAGTGGACTTATGCGAAAGGACAGCTTCAATATATTCTGGACTTAAAAATAAAAGCCAGCATGGAAATGGGGAATGGTCAGTTCTCCAAAGAAGAGCTGAGGGCGGCTGTGGACAAAACGATACGCAATGAAATCATGGAAACCTTTCAACTGGGTAAAAATTCCAACGCCGACTTGCTGAATTTGGGGAAGGAAATGTATAAATATGATCTTCGCCAATGGCGTGAAATTTACCATTCACCAGAAGTCAAACCTGCATTGAAGGTGAATATCCATTTGTTCCTAGAGCATTCGGGAACTTATAAGGCGGGATAATATGATAAAATCGCACGGTATGTGCTTGAATTACCGACAATCAGATTCGACGATAATGACTATTGTATATGACTGTATTTACGAACATATAAGATGAGTCTTGAATGAGCACATTAATCGAATCAAGCCTGCCTAAGCTTCCATCCTAGGTTCTTCAAGAATATTCAACTGACGAAGACCCTCAAAGCATTACGGGGGCGATCTACGTTCCAATGAGGAAAATATAATTAAAATGGGAGAATGATACTTGCTCTGTTGTTGCTATTAAATTGGATTTGTCTTTAAGACTTCAGGGTGTACTAAGAAGGTGAAATCTCGCATTTTCTTTGTAATCTCGTATGTTTTTTGCTAGAATAGGTTGCCAAGGATTGGCACGACGGATACCATTTCCATAATAGCATCGAGAGAGGGACGCTTCACACAGAAGCATCCTCTCTCGTTTTTTTGCATGTATAAAAATGGATGTCACCTGCGAGACTAATTATATTTGGATTGAAGGAGCGGAACATGGAGGCTAAGGGCAGAATCCTTGTGGTTGACGATGAAATGCTGGTGCGTCAAGGAATTATCCATCTGTTGAACTGGGAAAGCGAAGGGTTTCAAATCGTCGGCGAAGCCGCCAACGGCAAGGAGGCGCTGGAGCTTGTTCATTTGCACCGGCCGCATATTATTTTGACCGACATTGTGATGCCGGTGATGGACGGCACAGAGCTGGCGAAAGTCGTGAAAGCGATGTATCCGGACATTGAAATTGTTGTGCTGAGCAGCTTCGGCGAGTTTGAATATGTGCGTTCGACCTTTCAGAGCGGCGTTGCCGATTATATGTTGAAGCCGAAGCTCGATGCCGCTTCTCTGTTGGAAGTGTTGCATAAAACGGCTCAGCGCATCCCCGAGCTGCGGGGTATGGAGCTGACCGGCGACAGTAAGCATTCTCTGGACTATATTCTGGATAAGCTGATATCCGGCTATTCCATCACGTACGACCGTCAGGAGCTGGAAAGCGCTCTTCCTTACACTGACTTTGCGCTATTAATCGCAGATGCGCAGCTGGGTTCGGCAACGTTACAACGCAGCGAAGAATGGGCCGAGGCCGTTATCGGAGCCATTGTGCAACATATGCAAAGCCCACTGACTGTACGGCTGCTGTCTCATCAAGACGGGCAAATCCGCTTCTTGCTTAACCTGGATCCGGAGGCCAAAGCGGCCGCAGCTCGTTTGGTTAGACAGCTTGCGGAAACCGGGGCTAGCTCGGGCATGGGCTTGTTTTTCGCGCTTAGCCGATTTTTTACAGACATTGAAGCCATGCACGAGGTTTATTCTAACGAAATTATGCAAATCGTCAACCACCGCTTCTTTTTGTCGAACCGGCAGTACTTGATTTTGGATGAGCTGAATGAGCAAGGGGAAAGCGTCAGTTTTGATATGGAAGCCTTTAATGCCGGGCTGAATCGCCAAGAGTATCCTCAAGCGTTTGGCCGGCTGCGCAGCTATGTGCAGTCGATGCCCGGGCGGAAGGACATGGACATGTTCGCATTGAAATCGTCTTTAGGCCACAGCCTATTCAATATTATCGTCTCCCTACAGCATTTTCATTATGAGGCGGCTTCCTTGGATGAAGGCAAGTATGAGTATTTTCGTTCGATTCATGAGGCGGACCATATTACAGACGTGATTGCGCTGGTAGAAAAATTTTTGAACGAGGCAATGGAATGCGTCACCGGCAAAAAAGCCGGCTCGCCGGCCTTTCAAAAAATTTTACAGTATATCGATGAGCATCTTTCGGAACCGCTGACATTAACGGAAGTGGCGAAGCTGTTTCATTTTAACGCCTCGTATTTGTCCAATTATTTTACCGTTCATAATAAAGAAGGCTTTAACGAATACTTGAACCGCATTCGCATTGATAAGGCGTGCGAGCTGCTGCGGGATAACTCGGCGCTTTCGATTGCAGAAATAGGCAGCCTGGTCGGCTACTCCGACCACAGCTATTTTACTAAAGTGTTTCGCAAGCTGAAGGGGATTTCGCCCAGTCTATATCGTAAAAATTAATTGAGGGGACAATCGGCTGCCAATGGGAACCCGTCTACGGAAAATCGCAGAACAAAGCTTATTTAGCAAAATTTTTTTCGTCATGGTGATCAGTATTATCTCCATCACGATCTTAACTTCATGGGTGACTTTGCAAATGTCTAAAAAGCTGTTTGTACAAACATTCAGTATTACAAATTCGAAGATTATCGACCAGATCAAAAGCGGTTTGGAATCGTTCCACTACTCCAACGTAAACATAGCGATTAATACAGCGCAAAGCGCTGCAATCAAAAATTATTTGACCGCGCCAGACATGGACTCCTTGACGAATTACAGAACTGTTTACAGCATGGAGGATCAGATGAACCGGATCCAATCGCGAATCGGCACCAAAAGCATCGGGATCTTGCTGCTCGGCGGAAACGGCAAAAGCTATATCAGCGACCGTGCTTATTGGTCCGGCTCTACGCAAGAGCTGCAGCAAAATCCGATTACACAAAGTACGCTCAGTCAGCCTGGAAAGCTGCTATACAGCTTTATGAAAGATAAGGTTGCGGGTTCCGGCGAGTCTAGTCTGGTCGCTTCGAAAGCGCTGTACATACCGGGGAGTGAGCAAATTTACGGCACGCTGTACATGATGATCAGGGAAAGCGAATTTAGCGGCATTTACAACAGTTTTACAAGCACCGGCAATGATGTGATGATCCTTAATCAATCCGGGGTCATCGTCTCCAGCAATCGGACGGAGCTTGTCGGGACGGTGTCAGACCAGCTGTCGGACAGCGCCAAGACGCTGCAGCAAACGGGAGGAGCCAATCTGGAGCTGGAAATGAGCGGCAAAGACGTTATCGTGCTTGCCGATTATTTGCCGTTGTTTGATTTTTACATTGTGAATGTGATCGATAAAAATGTGGTGCTCGGCCATATGCTCAACACACAGGCGATCGTGCTTATTTGTACAGGTATTGTGGCGGCAGCAGTACTGGTCGTTTACTTTATTACGCGTAGGCTGACCCAATCGCTGCGAACGCTCGTCAAGAAGATGTCGAATGTAACCAAAAACAATTTTAACAACTATATGACGGTCTCCGGCACCTACGAAACGAGGGAGCTAAGCAATTCCTTCAATTATATGCTCGACGAGCTCAACGACTATATCAGCAGGTTGGTTGAAACCCAGAAGGAGCGGCGTAGGGCGGAGCTGGCCGCGCTGCAGCAGCAAATCAATCCTCATTTTCTGTATAATACGCTCGCTTCCGTGAACATATTAGTCCAGCGGGGCAGCAATGAGCAGGCTACAGAGACGATTTATGCACTCATCTCGTTGCTGCAAAATACGATCAGCAATGTCAAAGAAACGATTACGGTTGAACAGGAGCTGCAGAGCCTGAAGCATTATGTGTTTATTAACCAGGTGCGCTATGGCCGCGGCATTAAAGTCGATTACTTCGTCTCGCCGGATTGCCTGATGGCGCAGGTGCCCAAACTGATGCTCCAGCCTTTTCTCGAAAATGCCTTTTTTCATGCTTTTCATAAAAAACATACAGGTTATATTTACGTCATCATCACCAGAGACCGGGAAACACTCGTCTGCGAGGTCGTCGATAATGGCGACGGAATGGAGCAGGCACCTTATGAGGAGACAACCACGAATCCGAACCATGCGAAGCAGCCGTTCACAGGCATCGGCATCCGCAACGTTCACGATCGCTTACTGCTGCTGTACGGCAAGGAATACGGCGTTTCGATGGAGAGCGGATTAGGCCAGGGAACAAAAATTACCATTAAGATTCCGTGGATGACCGATCAGCCGGTATAAACACCTACAATACACCTGCAATACTAAAAAAAGTACAAATTCTAAAAAAAGTACAAATTCTAAAAAAAATGAGAATAAAAAGCGGTTGCAAATTCAAAGAATAACACTAATTGATGAAAAGTAATTCCTAACAGGCCGTTTTCGAGGGATGTTATGATTACTTTGTAAGCATTTTCATAACTCTATCAAACAGGGGGAGCAACATGAAAAAGAAACTTTCAGCAGTCCTGTTGTCGAGTCTTTTGCTGCTATCGGCATGCTCGAGCAACTCCGGCAACACAACGAATACCGCGAAACCTTCGGATCAAGCGACGTCCGGCACCAAGGAAATTACAGTCTGGGCATGGGACAAAAACTTTAATATCGCAGCGATGAAATTGGCGCAAGAAGCGTACGCGAAAGATCATCCTGATGTGAAAATCAACATCGTGGAGTACGCCCAGGATGACATCATCCAAAAGCTGAACACCGGACTTAATTCCGGCACGACCTCGGGTTTGCCTAACGTAGTATTGATTGAAGACTATCGCGCCCAAAGCTTCTTGAAAGCATATCCCGATTCTTTCCAAGACCTGTCGTCTTCCATTAAAGCGTCTGATTTCGCCGATTACAAAATCGGATCGACCAGTCTAAACGGTAAACAGTACGGTCTTCCGTTCGATTCCGGCGTAACAGGATTGTATGTCCGCACCGACTACCTACAGCAAGCCGGCTATAAAGTCGACGATATGAAGAACATTGATTGGGACAAATTTATTGAGATCGGTAAAGCGGTAAAAGCAAAAACCGGCAAAGATATGCTGACGCAGGATCCGAACGACCTTGGTTTAATCCGCATGATGATTCAGTCGGCAGGCTCCTGGTATCTGAAAAGTGATGGCTCTACGCCGGATCTGAAAGACAATGCCGCGCTGAAGGACGCTTTCCAAACGTACAAAACTTTAATGTCCGCCAATATCGTGAAGATTACTTCCGACTGGAACGCTTTCCTGGCTGGCTTTAACAGCGGCGCTGTCGCAACCGTGCCGACAGGCAACTGGATCACGCCTTCCGTTAAGGCGCAAGCTGACCAATCCGGCAAATGGGCTGTCGTTCCGTTCCCTAAACTGAAAAACACAGCCAGCTCGGTCAACGCTTCGAACCTTGGCGGAAGCTCCTGGTATGTGCTGAATAGCCCTGGTAAAGACGTTGCCGCGGATTTCCTCGGAAAAACGCTTGGCTCTAATGTAGATCTGTATCAAAAAATGCTGACCGATATCGGAGTTATCGGCACCTATAAGCCTGCAGCTTCAGGCGAAGCTTATACGAAAGCGGACGATTACTTCGGCGGCCAAAAGATCAGCTCTGATTTTGCAACCTGGACGACGCAAATTCCAAAGGTCAACTATGGTATGCATACGTATGAGATCGAAGATATTCTCAAAGTCGGAGCACAGAGCTATTTAAAAGGAACAGATTTGGATAAAGTGTTGAGTGACGCGCAATCTCAAGCGGAGTCGCAAATTAAGTAACCCGTTGCATTTCCGATCAACGCTGACCTTCGTTTTGCCGATGCGCATGGCGGAGGTCAGCGTTTCCATTTTTCTGAAGGAAAGGTTTGGTAACCTTGAACTATACAATGAAAAACCGAGCAAAGTTGACGGGATGGCTATTTATTGCGCTCGCCGTAATCTTGATCTGCATCTTTTACTTTTATCCAATGATTCAAGCCTTACTGCTCTCCTTTAAGACCGGAGCTGGAGCAAATCTGCATTTCAATGGCGTCGACAACTACAAACGGCTGTTTAGCGATAAGACGTTCTTTACTGCTGTCAAAAATACGTTTCTCTTTTTGATCATTCAAGTGCCTATCATGATTTTGCTGGCCATGATCATCTCCGTGCTGCTTAACGACAGCAATCTACGGTTCAAGGGATTTTTCCGCACGGCGATTTTTTTGCCCTGCATCACCTCACTTGTCGCTTATTCAGTCGTGTTCAAATATTTGTTTGGTAACGATGGTCTAGTCAATCTGGCGCTCATGAAGCTGCATATTCTCGCGCAACCGATTCAATGGATTTCCGATCCGTTCTGGGCGAAGGTAACGATTATTATTGCGATTACTTGGCGCTGGACCGGTTATAATATGATTTTCTATTTGTCGGCGCTGCAAAACATCGACAGTTCGATCTATGAAGCCGCTCGCCTCGACGGCGCTTCCTCGGTACGGCAATTTTTCAGCATTACGGTGCCATTACTGAAGCCGATCATTTTGTTTACTTCGATTACTTCGACGATCGGGACGCTGCAGCTGTTCGACGAAATTGTTAATATTACAAAAGGCGGACCAGGCAATGCAACTCTTTCGATTTCCCAATACATCTATAATCTTTCGTTCAAATACTCTCCCGACTTTGGTTATGCCGCTACCGTCTCCTATTCGATTGTGGTCATGATCATCGTGCTCTCCGTCCTTCAAATTAAACTGGCAGGTGAGAATAAATAATGTGGAAAAGGATCTTCATCTATGTATTTTTGACCGCTGCGGCGATCATCTCGATATTCCCGTTTATTTGGATGGTCATTAGCTCGACGAATCTTTCCGTGGATGTCACCCAGGGGAGAATGCTGCCGGGCAGCCACTTTGTGCAAAACTTCAACAAACTGGTGAGCTCAATCAACCTGTTCCAAGCTTTCGGCAATTCACTCAAAATCTCTATATCGACGACAGTGCTGGCGCTGCTGATTGCCTCTCTGGCCGGTTACGGCTTTGAAATTTACCGCAGCAAGGCGAAAGATGTTGTGTTCAACATTTTGCTGCTGTCGATGATGATTCCATTCGCGGCGATGATGGTGCCGCTTTATCAAATGTTTTCCAAGCTGTCGCGAACGGTTCCCGTGATTGGCGTCAATACGATCGTGGCGGTCGTGCTCCCCACTTTTACGACTGCGTTCCTCATTTTCTTTTTCCGCCAAAGCACGAAAATGTTCCCGAAGGAGCTGCTTGAGGCCGGACGTATGGACGGCTTGACCGAGCTCGGCTTGTTTTTCCGCATCTACATGCCAACGATGAAGACAACATTCGCCGCTGGGTCGATTATTACTTTTATGTCCAGCTGGAACAACTACTTGTGGCCGCTTATTGTACTGCAGACCCCGGATAAAAGAACGATTCCGCTCTTAGTCTCGAACTTGGGTTCCAGTTATTCGCCGGATTTCGGTGTGATCATGACGGCTATCGTTATTTCCACGCTGCCGACTGCACTGGTTTTCTTCCTTATGCAAAAACAATTTGTTGCGGGCATGGTCGGATCTGTAAAATAGAGTAAAATGCTAAATATGATTGTTTAGGAGACGAATTGAATGAGTCATACGAAACCAAGCCTGGATTGGCTTCAAGATGTCAGCATTTTTAGAGTGAACAGGCTGGATGCTCACTCAGACCACCGCTACTATAGCTCGATGGCGTCCGCCACGGCCGGATTGCCGATGGACATGCGCCACAGCTTGAACGGCAGCTGGCAGTTCAGCTATGCGGTCAATCCGTCAAGCCGGATTGCCGCGTTTTACGAATCGGATTACAATTGTGCCGCTTGGGAGCATATTCAGGTGCCGGGCCATATTCAGCTTCAAGGCTGGGGCCAGGCGCAGTACGTGAACACGATGTATCCATGGGATGGGCTGGCCGATCTTCGTCCTCCGCACATTTCCCAGGAGCATAATCCGGTGGGCAGTTATGTGAAGCATTTTGATCTGCCGGCCCATATGCAAGGCAAGCCCGTTTATATTTCTTTTCAAGGCGTCGAATCGGCTTTTTACGTTTGGCTGAACGGCGAATTTGTCGGCTACAGCGAGGACAGCTTCACGCCTTCCGAATTCGATTTGACACCGTATATCCGCGAAGGGTCGAACAAGCTGGCTGTTGAGGTCTATCAGCGCAGCACCGGGGGCTGGCTGGAGGATCAAGATTTTTGGCGCTTCTCCGGCATTTTCCGCGATGTGTATTTATTTACGGTTCCGAAGCACCATGTTTGGGATTTGCGCGTCAATGCCGAACTGGATGACCGCTATGAAAACGGCACATTAAAGGTGGATCTGGCGCTGCGCGCAAATCCGTCTGCTCCCGTTCATGCGCTGCTGGAACTGAAAGACGCCGCGGGCAAGACGTGCCTTACGGCAAAGAACGAATTCCAAAGCAGCAAGCTGGAAGTGATTGCTGAAGCAGGCCATGTGCATCTGTGGAGCGCCGAGAGCCCGTATTTGTATTCGCTTTGCATTTCGATTTTGGATGAGAACGGGGAACTGGTCGAAGCGATCGTACAAAAGGTCGGCTTCCGCCGTTTTGAAATGAAAGACAAGCTGATGTGCCTTAACGGCAAACGGATAATGTTTAAGGGCGTCAACCGCCACGAGTTCAACTGCCGCAGCGGCAGGGCGATCACGAAGCAGGACATGCTTTGGGATATCCAGACGTTGAAGCAAAGCAACATCAACGCCGTTCGCACCTCGCACTATCCGAACCAAACGTTGTGGTACGAGCTGTGCGACGAATATGGCGTCTACGTCATCGATGAGATGAATTTGGAAACGCACGGATCCTGGCAAAAAATGGGCGCCGTCGAGCCTTCTTGGAACATCCCGGGCAACGATCCGCAGTGGCAGGACATTGTGCTTGACCGTGCGCGCTCGATGGTGGAACGGGATAAAAACCATCCTTCCATCTTGATCTGGTCGTGCGGCAACGAGTCTTATGCGGGACAGGTTATTTTGAACGTATCGAATTATTTCCGCGAAACCGACCCGAGCCGGCTTGTCCATTACGAGGGCGTATTCCATAACCGCAAATATGATGCTACCAGCGACATGGAGAGCAGAATGTACGCGAAGCCGGCGGATATTGAAGCCTATCTACAAAGCCAGCCGGAAAAACCGTACATCAGTTGTGAATACATGCATGCCATGGGAAACTCTGTCGGCGGCCTGCATAAATATACGGAACTGGAAAACAAGTACCCGATGTATCAAGGCGGCTTTATTTGGGACTATATCGACCAGGCGTTGGTGAAAAAAGACCGTTTCGGCCGCGAATATTTAGCTTACGGTGGCGATTTCCAGGATCGCCCGTCCGATTATAGCTTCTGCGGCAATGGTCTTGTATATGCGGATCGGCAAATCACGCCGAAAATGCAGGAAGTTAAATTCCTCTATCAGAATTATAAGTTGGAGCCGACCCGAACGCATATTAAAATCGTCAATGAAAGCTTGTTCACAGGAACGGACCATCTTGTACTGGCGTATAGCCTGTATCGTGATGGCAAGCAGATAGGGAAATGGCAAACACATGTCGACGTAGAAGCGCAAAACCAAATTAGCGTTCCGATAGAACTGCCCCATATGGAAGAGGGACCCGGTGAGTATTGTCTGCAAGCTTCGCTGAAGCTTAAAGAGGCGCTTCTGTGGGCCGAGGCCGGATTTGAGGTCGCTTTTGGCCAAAAGATTATGGCAATTCAGACTCCATCCGATTGCAGTCTGCCATCCGGAGCTCTTAATGTGGTCGAAGGCGATGTAAATATAGGCGTCATGGGCAAAGATTTTTCTATGCTATTTTCCAAGCAGGTCGGATCGCTGGTATCAATCAGATACAGCGGTCGCGAAATGATCGCCGTGCCACCGACGCCATTATTTTGGAGGGCCACCACCGATAATGATAAAGGGACTTCGCTCAGCTTCACGGCAGGCGCTTGGTACGCTGCAAGTTTAGCGAGAAAATGCGAAAAAGTCGAACTACAGCAAACATCGGAAACGGCAACCGTCTCGTTTGAGTACACGTTCAGCATCCATTCCGAAATACGTGTTAGAACGGCCTACACGGTGTATGTGGATGGAACCGTCCGTGTGCACACCTGCTACAAAGGAGCCGAGGGGCTTCCGAATCTGCCTATCGTTGCTCTGTCTTTCAAGATGGCGTCTGAATATAACCAATCCGAATGGTACGCGATGGGGCCTGAAGAAAACTACATCGACCGCGCTTGCGGGGCGCGCTTAGCTGTTTTCAGCAGCCCGGTCGATCAATTGCCTTCGCGTTATCTCGTTCCGCAGGAATCGGGCAACCGCACTGGCGTCCGAAGCGTGAAAATAACCGATGCGAATGGACTAGGGCTTATGATCAAAGCAGATCCGCTTACTCCAGTAGAGTGCAATGTATCTCCTTATTCCGCTTTTGAGCTTGAGCAAGCTAATCATCATTGGGAGCTGCCTGAGGTGCATTATACGGTCGTAACCGTGGCGGGCAGACAAATGGGAGTAGGCGGAGACGACAGCTGGGGCGCACCTGTGCACGATGAATATTTGATACCGTCACACCAGGATTTGGAATTTGAATTTGATATTTGCGGGATTACTGTGAAGGAATGACAGGCATCGAGTTAAAAAGAGCGAGACTAGGGGGTTAGATTCCCCACCCATCTCGCTCTTTTCCTTTCACCATAGCCCATTTGAGGAGAATCTATATCGTAATCGGAGTGAGGGAGAAGCACTATGAATATCTATTACAACGAAAATAAGCAGATGTTCCATCTGCAGTCTAAGGATATGAGTTACATCATTCAACTGGTGAACGGATATCCGTCTCATGCATACTGGGGAAAGAGACTGGATCAGGATGGGAACTTGGACGATTTTCTGATGTTGCAGGAGCGATGCTCGTTCAGCCCTAATCCGGTGCCGGACGACAGGAGAATCTCGCTCGATACATTGCCGCAGGAATATCCGCAGTATGGTACTAGCGATTTTCGCCATCCGGCTTATCAGGTACAGCTGCAGGATGGGAGCCGAATTACAGAGCTGTTATATAGAACGCACCGAATCGTAAGGGGGAAACCAGCGTTGGATGGGCTGCCGGCTGTCTACGCCGAGTCGGAACAAGAAGCGATGACACTGGAGCTGGAGCTGACCGACGCGTATTCCGGCTTGCTGGTTATTATCAGCTACACGGTTTTTGAAGCGTTTAGTGCCATTACACGATCCGTACGTTTTGTCAATAAAGGGCAGCAAGCGCTGAATCTACGCAGCGCCTTGAGCGCAAGTGTCGACTTTGCTGATGCCGAGTACGACTGTTTGGTTTTAACAGGCGCTTGGGTAAGGGAAAGGCACGTGCAAAGAAGTCATCTCAAAATGGGTGTCACTACAAAAATTGAGAGCCGTCGCGGCTCCAGCAGCCATCAGGCGAATCCGTTCATCGCCTTGCTCCGGCCGGACGCAGGCGAAGAGCAGGGGGATGTGTACGGGTTCAGTCTCGTATATAGCGGTAATTTCGCTGCACAAGCCGAGGTGGATCAGTTCGCTACGGTGCGTGTGTCGATCGGCATTAATCCGTTTGATTTCGCTTGGCTGCTAGGGCCGGGAGAGTCGTTCCAAACGCCGGAAGCGGTGCTTGTCTATTCGTCCGAAGGCTTAGGAGGCATGTCGAGAACGTACCATAAGCTGTACCGTACAAGGCTGTGCCGAGGGGTTCATCGCGATAAGGAACGGCCGATTCTGGTGAATAATTGGGAAGCGACATACTTTGATTTCAACGCTGACAAAATTGAAGCGATCGCTGGCGAAGCCGCTGAGCTTGGGATTGAATTGTTCGTGCTCGATGACGGCTGGTTCGGCAAACGCGATAACGATACGACTTCTCTTGGAGATTGGACGGTCGACCGCAAAAAGCTGCCGAACGGCCTGGAAGATTTGGCTGTGCGTGTCAATAAGCTTGGGCTTCAGTTCGGTCTATGGTTTGAGCCGGAGATGATATCACCTGAGAGCGAACTGTATCGCCTTCACCCGGACTGGTGCCTGCACGTGCCGGAGCGGCGCAGAACGGAAGGACGGTGCCAACTCGTTCTCGACTATTCCAGACAAGATGTCAGGGAGTATATTTTTGACGCGCTTAGCGACATCTTCCGAACCGTCCCCGTCACCTATGTCAAATGGGATATGAACCGTAATATGACGGAGATTGGTTCCGCTGCACTGCCGGCGGAACGCCAATCCGAAGTAGCGCATCGGTATATGTTGGGGCTTTATGGGCTGCTGGAGAAGCTGAGCGGATCATTTCCGCACATCCTTTTCGAGAGCTGCTCCGGCGGAGGAGGCAGGTTCGATCCGGGAATGCTCTACTATATGCCGCAGACGTGGACAAGCGACGATACGGACGCTGTCGAAAGGCTCAAAATCCAATACGGAACCAGCATCGTCTACCCGGTCAGCGCGATGGGTTCGCACGTTTCCGCGGTACCGAATCATCAAGTGGGCCGCATCACGCCGCTCAGGACCAGGGGCGACGTGGCAATGTCCGGCAACTTCGGATATGAGCTGGACCTGACAAAGCTATCTGAGGAAGAGAAAGCGGTCATAAAGCGGCAAGTGAGCGATTATAAAGAGCTTCGCGGGCTTGTTCAGAGCGGCGATTTGTATCGGTTAAAAAGTCCGTTTACCGGAAATGAAACGGCTTGGATGTTCGTTTCGGAAGATAAGAAGAAAGCGGTCGTGTTTTATTTTCGGGTGTTGGCGGAGCCTAACGCACCGCTGCGGAGGCTGCAGCTTCGCGGTCTGAATGCGGACTTCGATTATCGCGTCAGCCAACTCGGTACCAGCTACCGCGGAGACAGGCTTTTGCACTACGGGCTGAATCTACCGCAGATCGACGGCGATTATGCTAGTATTTGGTTTAAGCTGGACGCCGAGTAACGATGCGTTTAGACTCAGCAAATGTGAAACAAACCGCTAAATACACTGCGGATTAATTCAAATTCTAATGAATGATGGAACAATGAAAACGGAGCGCCGCGGGTTTGCGGGCTCCGTTTTTTAATTAATTATGGAATATCACACTTTTTTTTCTGTGATGATTTTTCAAAATTAACTGTAAATGTGTTGTCTTATAAAGAGCATCATACGTTAGTGAAAACAAACAGGGAGCGCTGCTGCGGCAGTTGCTCCCTGTACTAATAGGAGAATTATATCCTTCCCAAGATTTGGCATAGTATTCTTTTGGGATGAGCGTTTGAGTGAGCGGTTTTTATTTTCCCTTGAATCCGTAAATGAAAATTAGACCTACAGCTTTCTAGGGCTGTAAGTCCAATTTCCCTTATGTTTTAACAGTGGGGTTGATTCTTAGAATAACAATGTAAGATTAAATCAAGCTTAAGATAAAATAATTATTGTGTGAAAGAAAATTACCAGGGAGGCCCCTTCCCTGAAGCAAAGCCAGCATTGTCCTTGAATTTAGAAGGCTCCTGCCAAAGAAAGCACGGTAAAAAACAAGCGACTTCTGAAGGTCTGAACAGTTAACCGCAACGTGCATTCTATTGATTAGCTTACTTGCCTTCTTTGACGAATTGATCAATTCGGCTCTTAATGGATTCGCGCACTTCACGGAATTTGGCGGTAATTTCTTCTTCCGTCCCAGTTGCTTTCGCAGGATCGTCAAATCCCCAGTGCCATCTTTCAGCTTTATCATTTCGAACAACTGGGCAGTTGTCGTTTGCATGACCGCATAAAGTAATGATGTAATCAGCTTGAGCCAAAACCTCTGGATCGATTACATCGGATGTATGGTTCGAGATGTCAATACCATCTTCTTTCATAGTTGCAACTGCACGTGGATTTAATCCGTGGGCTTCCAAACCAGCACTTTTTACTTCGTATTTATCCCCGCCTAAAGCTTTTAAATATCCATCAGCGATTTGGCTGCGGCAAGAGTTACCTGTGCAAAGAAAATAAACTAAACGTTTTTTGTTATCCATGGTTTCATTTCTCCTTTTAGTGGGATCATTCAGGTTTAAACACCTTGATGTCCTCTTTTCATTTGTTTTGTCCATAAAATGGCTTTTATGATCAGCATGGCAACTACCACAAGTACTGCGATCGCAACAATTAACAACCAAATATTCATACTTGTTGTATTAATAATGTGAAGCCATAAATAAAGCCCAGTAAGAGTAATTAAGAGCGTTGGGATAGTAAGAATGATACCTGTCTTAAAATAATTGCCCCATGTGATTTTTACACCTTTTGTAGATAGAACATGAAGCCATAAAAGCGTTGCGAGTGATCCAATCGGTGTTATCTTAGGTCCAAGATCGCTTCCGACAATGTTGGCGTAAATTAGAGCTTCTCGAAGAATACCGTCTGTATTTGTACCTTTGATGGCTAGTGCATCAATCATAACTGTCGGCATGTTATTCATGATGGAGGACAAAATAGCAGACAAGAAGCCCATTCCTACTGTTGCAACAAATAATCCTTGTCCTACTAAGTTCTCAACCACTTTTCCTAGAGCATCGGTTAGACCGACGTTTTTAAGGCCATAAACGACGACATACATGCCGATAGAGAAGATAACAACCGCCCAAGGAGCATCTTTAATCACTCGTTTTGTTTCGATCACTTTACTGGACCTGGCCATTAAAATGAAGACCAATGCAACGACACCTGCGATGATGGAAACAGGAATTTTAATAAATCCGCTGCTTACATACGCGACGAGAAGGATGCAAAGGATAACCCACGACATTTTGAATAGCTTAAGATCTTTGATGGCATTCGAAGGTTGCTTTAATTGTTTCAAGTCGTAATTCGTTGGAATGTCCTTTTTGAAGAAAAAGTACAAAACCGCCAGACTTGCTGCTAATGAAAACAGGCTCGTAACAATCATGCGGCTTGCATAAGTGACAAAGTCGATGCCAAAGAAGTCCGCCGATACGATGTTCACTAAGTTGCTGACAATCAAAGGCAAAGAAGTTGTATCTGCGATGAAGCCACTTGCCATGATGAAAGGCAAAATCATTTTGTCTGGCAGCTTCAACGCCCGAACCATTGCCAATACAATCGGCGTTAGAATTAACGCTGCACCATCATTCGCAAAAAATGCGGCAACTGCCGCGCCTAATAAAATGACGTATACAAACATGAGCCGACCGTTTCCTTTCGCAATTCGCGCCATATGCAAGGCAGCCCATTCAAAAAATCCGATATTATCTAAGATTAAGGAAATGAGAATAATTGCGACGAAAGCGAGCGTAGCATTCCAAACGATGGATGTAACCGTCAGTACATCGTGGAAAGACACGACTTGGAAGACGAGGGCAAGGATTGCGCCAGCAGAAGCAGACCATCCAATGTTGAGACCCTTAGGCTGCCAAATAACAAAAGTTAATGTAAGCAGAAAAATAATTACCGCAATGTAAGTCATGGTTCCTCCTAATCGCAACAGTTTAGATCTTCACATGATATGGCATCCACTTTTTCTTTTTGGGAAGGCAGGTACTGAAAAAACTCATTCAGAAAGGGTTTATCCTCAATATTTAACGAATAAAAAACCCATTGGCCCTTTTTGGCTTCCTTCACTAAACCACCGGCTTTCAGCTTTCGCATATGTTGGCTCACATTTGGCTGACTTGTTTGTAAGAGTTCAACAATCTCATATACACATAACTCACGTTCTTTGAGTAGAGATAGAATCGTCAATCTCATTTTGTCCCCGAGTAGTTTACATACATCAGATAACGTTTCAATTTCAGGCAAAATAACACGCTCCTTTACATGCTGCATTCAAGCCTTTTAAGAGTTCAATCACTTTCTTTTGTATTTTGTCACGTGCACGTCGAACTGACTGGATGTCATTTGTAAATGATTATATAATTATTCGCTTATATATAAAAGTTAAGGTTTTGTAAATGCCACTGAATCGAATGGCAAGCTTTTTAATAGTTATTCATTTATGTAGTAGAACTAAAGTTATTTTGAAGCATCAATTTAAGTATTGCAGTTGAAGATTAAGCAGTGGCGTTAACGGGCAGGATTGCGTGATGGTTACTTGACTACTGGGAAGATGGTAAGATAAGACTATCCGTTGACAATTATTCACTCTATCGGGAGGAGTCAAGTATGATTCAATCAATTGTTCATATCGCTCTTGTGGTAAAAGATTATGATGAAGCAATAGATTTTTATACAAAGAAGCTGAACTTCACTTTAGTTGAGGATACCTATCAACCTGAACAAGATAAACGATGGGTAGTAGTTTCTCCACCAGGTTCTGTTGGTACCACATTATTGCTTGCAAAAGCATCGAAACAGGAACAAGATATGTTTATTGGAAACCAGACGGGTGGTAGAGTTTTTCTATTTTTAAGCACTGATGACTTCTGGAGAGATTATAATGACATGGTGTCAAAGGGAATTGAGTTCGTTAGAGAGCCTAAAGAACAATCATATGGAATTGTCGCCGTATTTAAAGATTTATATGGGAACCTATGGGATTTGCTAGGGTTAAATGAGGATCATCCTATTTCGAAGAGAATTAAATAACTTCCTTTGGGGCTTTTCGCTAACGCAAAACGATAATGAGGGAGATGTTGGGGGAAGATTTCGTTCATATATTAGAAGGAAAATGGAATTTCGATGATCCGATTACGATGGATCGACTTCTCCCTTTATTGCCACGCATTATTAAGTCTATGTAAATGTTATTATTTGCTCGAGTACGCCTGAAAATCTCAACTTTGTACAGATTATATACGAATAAAAGGTGCTATTGTGATACGAGTATGCAGCCATTTAAATCTCATCAAATAAGAAAGAGAGCCAAACGCGATGAACAAAATAATCGATTCGATGAGCATGGTTGGCTGCGAATGGAGGCGCTCACGTATTATGAGGTAGATGATGGTCGGCTCTTGCTGGCTGGATTAACGGGCAGAAGAGTGTGGTGGAACGGCTATTTGTTATCGCACACAATTTTGCCAGAGTAACACATCCGCTTCACCTACAATATGATGTGTATAGAAATCTAAAGAGGTGAGCAAATGGCAGTCGTAAAAGCTAGGAAACAGGATATTGATATGTTGGCTAGGTTGCTTCGAGCTGAAGCTGAGACCGAAGGCGAAATGGGCATGCTCCTTGTTGGAAATGTTGGCATTAACCGAATAAGAGCGAATTGCTCCGATTTTAAAGGAATACGGACAATTCCCCAAATGATCAACCAGCCGCATGCGTTCGAAGCATTGCAACATGGTATGTACTATCAAAACGCAAGAGAGAGGGAACGCCGTCTGGCGCAACGGGCCGTGAATGGGGAGCGGAATTGGCCAGGCAAATTCTCCCTATGGTATTTCCGTCCAGGAACGTTCGAAAATCCCGGACCATGTCCGCCAACTTGGTATAATCAGCCGCTCGTAGGACGATGGAAGAAGCACTGTTTCTATGAACCGACGGCGAAAGAATGTGAAAATGTATATAATACGTTTTAATTTTATAAACGTAAAGAGCTCGGGATCTCTTAACCCCGCGGGGGCCGCACATATATTTTCGTTGTCAATAAGGTAGATATAGGACGGGACGGTATAATGGCTCAAGAAATACAGCGCCTGCGCGTCGAAAGTTCGAGACGTATAGGCGCTGTTTTCTAGTTATAGGAATTAAACTACATTCAAGTTAGCTTTTCTTTTATTCTGGATTAAGTAAAGAATAAAAAGTAATGGGATGTAGGCGAACACAAAATATATCCCAATATTAATGGTGAATTTTCCTAACGCGTCAACTTTAAACTTATCGTTGAATTGAACAACAATAATGAAGAATATGGTTAGAATCCAAACTAACGATGCTCGGGGTTTGAGAGGCGTGACTCTCTTCAAAATTCTCGTACAGCTCCAGATTGAAATGCAAAGTGACGGAATAAACATAATAAGCCAGCAAAATATAAATATTAATTCGATTCTTTCTACGAATTCAAACTCAATAATTTTGGTTATGCCTAAAAGCGGATAGAGCGTATTTCTTAGCAATCCCTGACTGTAATATAGCAGGCTGGAAATGGTTAATGCAACGAATTGAAGCGTATTGATCAATATACCTAAATGGGCCCATTTCGCTTGCTTTTCAACTGATTTTATAAAAGGGAAGTAAACGAGAAGCGCTTCAAATCCAATAAATGCACCGTAAGAAACTTTAGAAGCCTTTAGCAGTTCGGGAACAGTGTGATTCCATACCGGCATTAAATAATTGAGGTTTCCAAGTTTAATCGGGAAATAGATCAGGGAAAACAATAGGAAGGCAGTTACTGTAGAGAACAAAGCAAGACCGGTTAGAACCCTGAATCCTCCCGAAATAAGATAATAAATCAAACAAATAAATAAGACGGCCAATTCCCAAGTTCTCATGGACGGAAATATCCATACCTGTACAATGTCAATATAGGTTCGGAAGACATATAAGGCTGAGGTGAAGTAATATCCGATTATAAGTAACGAAAAGGTATTACCCAAGAAACGCCCGAAAATCATTTGGTGTAAGTCAATGATGTCCTTAGCGGGATTACTAAGCATCTTATAAATTATCCAAATAATCAAATGAAGGCTTAAACCCAGAATAAGCACGGAGATCCAGGCATCCTGACCCGAGTATGTAAACACTGCATTTGAGGAACCTAGACCTCCAATGCCAGACTGTGAAGCAAAAATCAAGAAAAACACGAAAAATCCCGAAACCAAGTAATTTTCCTTCACGCTATTCTGCACCAACGCCAACTCCCGACTGAGAAATAATAATCTCTGAATTCACTTCAAATTTGATGTTAGGGTACGTTTTATTTTTATATTCCTGCTCGTTCCAATTTCTATGATTGCTTCTATAAAGCTCGCCAAAACCAATCGGATCCACGGCATTCATTTGGAATTTTTTCAACATGTCACTAATTTCGCTTGTAAAATGTTGTTCGATGTCATGTTTAAGATCGAGCAAATCACTGTTACTGACAGAGCTTATTGTTTTTGGAAGTTCTCTGAGTTGTATATGTAATTTCAAGGAAATGACTACAGAGTCATTTTGATCATGCGATATATTTCTTTTACCATACAAGATCTTAAAATAAATGGGTTCATTTTCTCTTCTCCTAAATTCGTACGACCCGATCATTGTTTTCGATTTATCTTTGAGGAGTTTCAGCAGGAGGGATTCTTTCTCGGTTAGTAAAAGACGTAATTTGTCTTCTTTAAATACACCAACCCCATCCAAGTGAATGAGGCCATTTTCGTCTTGATCCAATACAGGTAAGTACACGTCTTGACCTTCTCCATAATATTGATTAAGTACAGAATGCGCATTTGTCAAAGGTGTGTTCCCCTTTTCCATGTTCTGTTTGATTAGATCAGATAAATAAAATGGGGGATTTTTTAAGGCTTCAGACATTATTGTGCTTACCTCTTGTTTGCTGATAACGATCGTTGCGTTATTACTTACGACTTGATCTCGAAGAAGACTCATGGCTAGTGGTTGAATGCTTTTTCTTGCAAACTTTTCACTAATAACGATTGTTCTTATTTGTCCGGTCACGATTTGGTCATCCGATTTCGTATTTTGGGGGAGCCAAACTCCGCCAAATGTTTGCGCTTCTACGTTCATCAACCGCAAAAGTTCTTTCTTCTGATAGGAAGCGTATGTGCCGCTTGATTTAAATATATCTCCTTGGACGTCAAAACCGACGCTCTGCACAATTTTGATCCGATCTATAATTTCTTGTTTTGCACACCCGGATATAAGGAAGCAAACGAGAAGAATGCTTACATACCTTTTCATTCATGTTAGTTCCTTTGCGGCGAAGTTTATTCGTTACTGTAATCGTCACCGATGTCTTTACGCTTATTTACGGTATATCGTCTAGCGTTAAGTGGGCGTAAAAAATTTGGTCGATTCCAAGTCACGCTGAAGGGAGAACGTATGGATTCTTTAAAACCTTTGTATCGAAATGGAAATACAGGAACCAGGTAAGGTGTCCCGAAAGACTTTAAGCGCAGCAGATGACCCAATAGAAACATTACTCCTACCATCAAGCCCAATCCTCCCCAAGCTGCCGCCAAGAAGATCATAGGAAACCTGAGAAAGCGGATTGTGTTGGCCATTTTGAAAATCGGCGTTGTGAAGGATGCCAGTGCAGAAAGCGATACAATAATAATTAAGTTATTGCTCGTCAAGCCTGCTTGAACTGCAGCTTGGCCGAGAACCACGCCTCCTACAATCCCTAACGTTTGTCCAACCTTTGTTGGCAGCCTGGCTCCAGCCTCGCGCAACAGCTCAACGGTAATTTCCATTAAGAGTACTTCTAAAAATGGCGGGAAGGGTACGTTTGATCTGGACTCGATAATCGGACCTAACAGTGCTCTTGGAACGACGGTATAGTGATAAGTCATGACCGACACATATAGAGATGATGCAAAAACAGAAAATGTAACCCCCACATAACGAATGAGTCTAAAAAAGGCCCCCAGTACCCATGGCAAATAATAGTCTTCTGGAGAGTTAAAAAAATCAAAAAAGGAGGTAGGGCCTGATATGACATAAGGGGAACCGCTGCTTAGAACAGCTACATGTCCGCTAATAATATTAAATTTCAATCGATCCACCCGTTCGGTTGATATAAATAAAGGGAACGGCGTATTGGAATTGTCGGATATAATCTGATCGAGGGTGGAACTATCAAAGATTACATCAAAGTCCAAATCCCTAAGTCTTTGCCTTACCGTGTTGAGATGCTGAGGATTAGCGACCCCTTCAATATAGGCGATGACGACTCTTGTTTTGGAAATTGAACCCTTGGTTTGCTCCTCAAAAACCAAATTTTCCGAGATAATTTCTTTTCTCAGCAAATTTAAATTCGTATCTAGATCTTCGACGAAAGCCACCTTCGGACCGATTACACTGTATTCGTTTTCCGATAAGTTATTTCCTCGATAGCCTTTTTCTATATCTGCAACATTGATCAATAAGCCTTCATTTAGATTGGTATCCAATTGTAAATAGATAAAACCTTTAAGAAGACTGAGTGAAATCTCACGAATGTTTGACGAAATTTTGATACCTTCAATGGGAATGGCATTTTTTAAATCGTTCAAATTATGGATTTCTGCGTTTGAGAGTAGAATAACGGTGAATAGATCCCGATGCAGAGTTTCATGATTGACAATGGAAGTGTAAAACGACATATGAAAAAGCGTATGTCGGATTGTTATATCAGATTGTATAAAATCATCCGACTTGGAAGCTGCTTGTAACAAAACTAGAATATTTTCCATTTTTCGAATACCGCCCTATTATAGCTTTGTTCTTATGTTGCTGATTTAAATGGAAAATTATGCACTCTTTATAACCTTATTTTCGGTTGATTTTGCGGGTTCGCTCGATGGTGCTGTATTCAAAGGTGCGAATATAGAGGGATTTACGACCCACAGTCCGTTGCTGTGGGTTACTTTTTTGTTCATTAAAGTAACAGGCGGATTCTTGAATCGGTTGAATTATTTGGCGAATAATATTAGAGTTAATAAATTATAATTATTTTGATATTGGGGGAATGAAACAATGCAAATACGTGAAATTGAAGAACAGGACAATCAAACAATAGAGCGAATTATTAAACGTTCATTGGAATCATTTAACCTAAACATTCCGGGAACAGCATATTTTGACCCTCAACTGAGCAGTCTGGCACAATATTACAAGGAACAATCAAATTCAAAGTATTGGGTTGCAGTGAATGAACATAATGAAGTGGTAGGCGGTGTGGGGATTGCACCATTTGGGCAGGAACCGGGAATTTGCGAGTTGCAAAAGCTATACATTACACCCGAAGCTCAAGGTATGGGTCTGTCGAAGGATCTTATGAAAGTAGCACTGGACTTCGCCAAGGAACACTATACACACTGTTACTTAGAAACATTGAAGAAACTTCAAGCAGCAAATCTCCTTTACATCAAATTAGGTTTTCAACAACTTGAAAGACCACTAGAAGGTTCAGAGCATAATGCTACGGACGCTTGGTTTATAAAAGATTTATCGTTTTTGGGTTAGTGAGATTTTAAGAAATAATTCAATAAACGAAGAACGATAATGCAAAAAACAAAAATGCGGCCGGATTATCTTAACGGCTGTTATTTCTGTATCCATTTTCTAAAATGCTGTCTGCAGTTCCTAGATAAACATGGAGGATTATAGTAAGAGATTTGAACAAAATTTTCCCCCTCTGTTATAATCACACTAGATATACACTATGTCATATACTATATGGATGGGTGGCGATGGTTAGGTATGAATCTCTTTAATAACTGCGTGGGGAAGAGTCTAAATACTTCTCTTAAATGGATTAATGAACCATATGAATGGGAGTTTTCTGAACAAAATTCACTTATGATTACCGCACCACCTCGTGCAGACTTCTTCCATAACCCAACACAGGAAAGAAGAAAAAATTCTGCTCCATTCCTATATACGACAACAAATGCAAATTTTATTTTAACCACTCGGGTCAGCGTAGACATACGTGACCGGAATGACTCCGGATGTCTTATGGTAATGGCAGACGAGAATAACTGGGCCAAGTTATGTTATGAGGATTTTAGAGGTCGACCGTCCATTATTAGTGTAGTAACTAAAGATATTTCGGATGATTGTATCGGTGACTATGTCGGGAATATAAGCCCTTTCTTAAGAGTATCTCGATATGATAATTGTATAGCTTTTCATTACTCTCTTGATGGTAATGAATGGGCATTAGTGCGGTATTTTGGAATGAATAATATTCATAGTTTAAAAGTCGGTGTAGTTGCTCAGAGTCCAGTTGGTGATGGATGTGCAGTGCAGTTCGATTACTTACACCTCCTTCCTAATACGAATATAGATGTAAGAAATATAAAATGATAAAATCTTTATTTTCCTCTTACTTAAGTCATACTCCAAATGGAAGTGAACTCATAAAAGATTACCGATTTCCCTGATCTTAAGAGGCTTTTTTATATAAAAGAACGATTCTAATACAATAAAAATGAAGGCGTTCACTCAATCTATTGGGTGAACGCTTATTACATTTTTTTTCATGATTTCCATTAGCGTAGCATCCTGCATAGGGAGCGTGGAATGAAATATCTAACGCCACTTTAACATCCTGCCATGTTTCTTTGGGTTGGATTAGGATGTGCTATTCGACTTTCAATTGAATACTTCTTTTTGACAGGTCCTACAGTTTGCGAGTTTGTTAGACATGTTTGATTTCTCCTTTTAATGGACTGGCTCTTATAGAAACGCACATAAGACAAACTGGAATTGACATATAAATTGCTGTAAAGAAGCTCTGAGTGGGAGGGAAGGTAAATGATGTTTCAACCACACCCAGATAATACCGCAATTGTGATTACAGACCCACAAAATGACTTTATGTGTCCTGGGGGGAGAGGCTATCACCTGACAAAAGCAAATATTGAACGAAACAATACTATACAAAACCTTGAACTATTAATGGGAACTGCCATGAATAAAGGATACCAACTATTTATATCACCCCATTATTTATACCCTCATGATTATGGCTGGCAATTTACAGGAAATGAGCAAACAATGTTATTAGGTCTTAGAATGTATCAAGTGGCAAATGCGTACACACCACCGTCATTTGGAGCTGATTTTGTTCATTCTTTAAAACCTTATATTTTTGATAGGAGAACCGTCGTTTCAACTCCACACAAGGTTGCTAGCCCACAAACAAATGACTTGGTTTACCAGTTACGACAACATCGAAAAGAGAAGATAATTATCGCAGGAGTGCTTTCCAACATTTGTGTAGAGTCCCATATGAGGCATTTAATCGAAGCTGGTTTTGAAACAGCTGTTGTATACGATGCCACGGCAACAATTAGTGAAGCAGATTTTCAAGCAGCCGTTACGAATTACAAAGCATTTGCCAGTGCTAGTTGGACAACAATGGAAGCTATTTCATACTTATAAATCCTTTGAGGGTTTACAACGTGCGAATGAAAGTTTGCTAGCAACTCGTTAGGTAGATTTGATGCGGCTTTTTCATTTTATGTCCTCAAGTTCTTGTCAAAATTAAATGACAAGAACTTTGGGACATTCCCGATTTTGACGAGAACATTATGACATTTCTCTGGTGTTTTACTGATAAAGAACATAGAATAGTATTTTCCTCATCTAAGCATAACTTTATTGGACAAGAAGAATTAAAGGAGTTTATTGAATCGAGGACAATATTCATCGAAAACAATTACTCAAACCGTTCAGTTACAATTCATGGGGGAAAGTGATGGTTCGAGATAAATTCAAGTTATGGGTGACGCCAAACAAAAGTAATCTGGAGAATCACAGGCGTTGTGACAAATGTTGGAGATTAGTAAGTATGAACCTGAGTTTCCATCATTCCTGGTGATGTCATTGATGATATGATCTGGTAACAGTTTGCCGCGCGACAGATAACAAGCACAACAACCAGTGAAATCATTAATCAAATATTTTTGATTAAGTATTGCAATTTGGTTCTTATTGGTATATATTATCGATATATCAAAAATATTTGATCAATGAATCGGGTGGAAACAAATGAAAACCATAATACCTATACATGAAGTAAAAACGAATACAACACCAAATGACTCATTTTTCACTTCATATGAGTCAAAATTTAAAGCCTTAGCTGATAGCAAGCGATTGCAGATCATGTATGAGTTAACCCAACGTGGTAAAACGTGCGTTTGTGACCTATGTGATATCGTCGAAATGGCTCAATCCAAACTTTCGTACCACTTAAAGATCCTGCTAGATGCAAACCTAATAACTAAAGAAATCATTGGTACTTGGAGTTATTATGAGATTAATCAAGCAGAAGTAAATGGTTTACTGTCTGAGCAGTTATGTTGTGTTTTTAGACCAAGCGGAAAGTAAATTTTTTTAAATAAATAATCAATTTTTTTTGATTAATACATCAATATTATTTGATTAAAGGAGTGTTTTGTGATGTTACTTCACGATGTGAATCCACAACTTATGTATGTATCTCGGTTAGACAAACGGGTTGACCAGCTGGAATTGAGGGAGCCTCAAAGCAGAAAGCAATTTCGTATCAGGTTCAACAAAATTACTAACTTATTTAAAACAAAACAAACTCAAGTCACTTGCTGCGCACCTGCTTGCTGCTAAGAATCAACAAGCTCGCGTCCTTTGAAATTACTACTAGTCATAAATAATTGAACAATATATTATTTGGAGGTTTCTCAATGTCTGAAAATAACTTGCCTACTCAAACAAAATTACCTGTAGCTATTATCGGTGCCGGTCCTGTCGGCCTTGCCGCTGCTGCGCATCTAGCGACTCGTAAGGAGGCCTTTGTACTGTTAGAAGCAGGGAACGAGGTTAGTTCAAATATTGCTTCATGGTCTCATGTCAGACTCTTTTCTCCATGGGAATTTAATATCGACAAGGCTGCTCGCCAACTACTCTCCTCACACGGTTGGAAAGCTCCAAATAACTCAGATATCCCTACCGGCCTTGAGATGATCGAAAACTATTTCAAGCCTTTGGCAAACCTGCCTGAAATTAAACCTTACCTTCACTTCAATGCAAAAGTCGTCGCTGCAAGTCGCAAAGGTCTTAGCAAGGTAAAAACACAGAGTCGCGACGAGCTTCCTTTTGTTTTGCATGTTGAGAAAAATGGAGAGCGAATGGTGGTTGAAGCCAGGGCAGTTATAGATGCCACGGGCACTTGGACGAACCCGAATCCTGTCCTTTCAGAAGGTGTTTGGACGACTGAGGAGAATTCTCTAAGCAACCACATTTTTTACGGGATACCAGATGTTCTTGGCAAGCATAAAGAGCGTTATGTTGGCAAAAAGGTGCTAGTGGTGGGAAGTGGTCACTCCGCCATTAATACGCTTTTGGAACTTGGAGAACTCAAAGATCAAGTACAAGAAACGGAAATTGTTTGGGTGCTCCGGAAATCTATGGTTAAAGATGTTTATGGAGGGCAAGAGCAAGATCAGCTGGCTGCTAGAGGAGAACTTGGCACACGTATTCAAAAGCTTGTCGAATCAGGAAAAGTAAAAGTTCTGACGTCATTTTATATTCAAGAGTTAAAAACGAATGGCGAAAAGATTCAAGTCATTGGTTCCTATGAGAATGAGCTGCTATATATGGATGATATTGATGAGATTGTTTCAAATACAGGCTCCCGCCCGGATCTATCTTTTTTAAGGGAAGTCCGAGTGATAACAGATCCAAGCTTGGAGAGCACTGTGGAACTGGCACCTCTCATCGACCCAAATGTGCATAGCTGCGGCACAGTAAGACCTCACGGGGAGAAAGAACTAAGGCAACCAGAGAAAGATTTTTATATTGTGGGTTCGAAGAGTTATGGCAGAGCACCAACATTCTTGATGACTACAGGGTATGAACAAGTAAGATCCGTTGTAGCAGCTCTAGTCGGCGATTATGAAGCAGCTGAGAGGGTAGAACTTGAACTTCCTGAAACAGGGGTGTGTAGCATTCAGACTAATTCATGCTGCGATTCGGAGCAAAGTAACCAATCCCTTGTCAAATCAGAAGCAGTAAGTTCTTGCTGTTCAACAGTAACCAAACCGGTGGTGTCGAAGTCTTCTTGCTGCAGCTAAAATCCATTGGCATTGTCCTTGAGCAATGCCTTTTTCATTTGAAAAGGGAGAAGTTTGTATCAGAGACCGGGAAGAAGAAACGCTCTTTGCGTCGAGCCTGTTTTTTTCCAAACTATCCTAGCCTACTTCACCACATAAAAATAGATGAATCGACTCCGATACTTGACACTGTCAACGCCCTCAGTGCGGAATACAAATGATATAGGGCTTGAAAACGCCAAATTGTAACTTGCGAAAAGCTTTCGAACACATCTATGTCAATTTCGAGCGGTCCTATCCCAGGAGCAGTGGAGGTAGCCGTGTCTACCAACAGAAGAATCATTTGCCTACAAGTAACTGTAAGCTAAAGGATTGTGATTCGAATGTCGATTAAACGAGACAAATGGATGCAATATCGCACTCTAAAGGGTACGTCCTCTCTCGCCGCATGGTTGCCTGAAACTCGGCTACTTAAGCTTAACGAGTTGGTAAAGCAGATGAATCAATATCAAAGCCTCGTTCTAAAGCCGCGCGACGGTAGCTTCGGACGGGACATCCTGTTTATTACCCGAAACGGAGCGAACTCCTATCGTATTCATAACGAAAAGAAAACACGCTATATGAAAGACACCGAGCGGTTGCTCAAATGGATCACTAAGCAGACCCGAGGACGTGGATATATTGTCCAACGACGTCTACAGCTTGCTCAAGTTCAACACAAGCCGTTTGACATTCGGATAATGGTGCAACGAAGAAAAGGCACTTCGTCCACTTGGAAAGTGACAGGCTCATACGCGAAAGTGGCGGCGCAGGGTTATCTCGTCACGAATGTGCCTAGTCGCATCATCCCAGTACCTGAAGCGCTGAAAAAAGCAGGCATAGTAGATCGAAGCTTATTGGTCAAAACCAAAAGGGTCGCGCTAACGGCTGCAAAGCGGCTTGGAGAGCATTACCCCAAGCTTAGGCAAGTCGGGTTCGATATCGGCATCGATAAGAAGCGGCAGATTTGGATCATCGAAGGCAATTATCAACCGGATCTATTCCCTTTCCAACTCTTAAAAGATTCCTCGATGTATCGCAGAATACTATGGTATCAGAAACATTAAAGCAGCGGACCAGCTTCGGGTTCGCTGCTTCTGCGTCCAAACTTTATGGTTGAAGTTAGTCTTCTGATTGGTAGAGTCGTGTTTGGTTCAGGGATGCTGGAAGAAAGGCTTGAAACGGATGGAAATGGACGTGCTTTTTTATTCTTATCCACATTTATACCTTACCAAAACTCTTTCAACAGCATCTATTGAACTATGTCAATAAGAAGGGAGGGATCGGGTATGGGATGTAGGGGATGTAAAAAAGCTTACCCACCCGTTCAGATCGTTAACTCTACCTCATTTAATGTATCTGGGAAGGTTGAATACGCATCATTTCTTTGTTCCGACGACAACTATAATGTTCAACGTGACGAAACTTGGACAGCTACTAGCCGTGGAGTCTGCTTGGTGACGAGAATCACCGCAACCGTTAAAACTCCAAGTGGAAATATTACAGCGGAACCATATACTTCTTCTGGCACTTCTTTCAGCAAGTTTGCAATTATACAAGTAGGAGTTAATAAGTTCCAAGTGACACGCGTTGTAAACTCCAAGAGACGCGTGTGAAATCCCAATAGTAGGGTATGAATTGATCCTAAACTAGCAGCATATTCTTCGGTGACCTAATGAGGAACAATAGTAGTCAATCACGACATGACGGCAGCCGGCGCACGATAGGCTGCCGTTGTCTGTTGAAGTAACGGCAGTATAGTGTGTTGAAAATACTTAATTTCAGTTGATGGAACAAATTTGGAACTCATACCCTTTAATTATTACAAACCCGCGCAAAGAAACTCTTAATCAAATCCGATACATGCCGGCTTTGTTCCTCCAGCACGAAGTGCCCGCCGCACAGAAAACAGGTTTCGATATATTTTAAATGCCTGCTGAAGGCAAGAGCCCCCTCCAACGTAAAGATAAAATCGTTTTTGCCCCAGGCGACCAGCGTCGGAGGCTGATAGGTTCGCATGTATTGCTGCCAGAAGGGATATTGCTCTACGTTCTTTCGATAATCGTAGCCGAGCGCCAGCTGGATTTCGCCATTGCCGGGGCGGTCCAGGAAGAACTGGTCCATCGAATAACTGTCGGGGCTAACCAGATAGGGGTTGCATACTCCCGTTAAATATTGCTTCTTCGTAAATTCGAAGGAGGTCAGCGCGGAGAATGCCGCTGCTGTCTTCGGGCTCGGTTCCACCCACAGCGCTTTGAAGAGGTCGAATGGCTGTCCAAGCCCTCTCACGTCGGCAACAGCATTCTGAATAACGAATCCAAGAATCCGGTTCGGATGGCGAACGGCCAGCCTGAATCCGATCGGCCCTCCATAATCATGGACGTACAAGAAATAACGAGGAATACAGAGCCTGTCGAGTAGCTTCTCGATGACGAGGGAGAGATTCTCGAAGGTGTATGAAAATTCTTTCGTTGAAGGCATGCTGCTATTTCCGAATCCGGGGTAATCGGGAGCGATGACGTGAAACCAGTCTGCCAGCAAAGGAATCAAATCCCTGAACATATGGGAGGAGCTCGGAAAACCATGAAGGAGGACCAAGGTCGGACAACTCGGATACCCTGCCTCGCGAAAAAAGATATCCAACCCTTCGATGTTCGCTTTTTTATATAGAACCATTTTTTCCTCTCCCTATTGGTAGCAATCTCACCCTGCATAAGAAATATGTAAAGGATGTGCCTTTAAGAACCTATTTATTGGACCGCTAAACAAGCAAAGAGATTAAAACCAAGTAGTTTAGGGCATCGGAAATCTTTTCCTCTCAGCGGCAAGGGTACAATTGAAGAATTGGGGGAGAAGATCTTCTTCTCCCGCCTATGCACTTAAAGTAAAGATCATGTACATCTAGGTCAAAATATTGCATAGCTTTCAGGTATGTTTTTTATTATATTGAACCCATGATACAATTTGTTACGTGTTTTCGCTTGCTTACGATCATTGGGGGGATCGAGAATAAGCTTGACAAAAATATTATCGGGGGAACCATCAATGATAAAGAAAAAATTTGCAAGCTCTCGCTTCATTATTGTGTCTTGCGCATTGGTCGTGTTAGCGGTTGCCATAAGTGCTTCTGTGCTTTACTTTGAAAGTCGTTCGAACGAGAAGGTCATATTTACAATTGATGGCCAGGCGATAACTTATGACGAATTTCATTTGGTTTTACAAAATAAGAAAGCGCTAACAACGAGTTATTTTAAAGAAAAATATAATGTCGACTATAACAAGAACTTCTGGTCAGGTGTTTATCAAGGCGAAAATCCGTCCGAATATGCAAAACGACTAGCCGTGAATGAGCTGTTGGAAATCAAGGCGGAACAAATGCTTATGAAAGAAAATGATGTCATCCAGGAAACAACGTATCGTGCTTTTCTGAAAAACCTGCAAGATGAAAACGAGCAAAGGCAAATGAAATATAAAAATAATCAACCTGTTTATGGTCCGATACAATACAGCGCTTTTGAATACTATTCGTATTTCCGAAGCAACAACTATCAGAAACTTATTGAGAAACTGGCAAAGGATGCCCAAAATACAAAATCCGATGATTTTTTCCAAGTCTACTATAAAAATATTAAAGATGATTATTTTAAAAGGAGAAACAGCTTTGATTATGAGAAAATTTCTTTAAAAGGCGGACCTGGCACAAAGGAAATGCTTCAGGAGATCAAAGACAAAGCGTCGGCTGGAGGAATTGCATCAAAAGCAGCGGCAGAACAATTAGGAGTATCTGCAAATATTGAAAAGCAAACGTTAGATCCGAAAAAAATATCGAAGGACGATATTTTTACTAACCAGTTATATGAAACGTTCCTGGATTTGAAAGAAATGGATTTTAGCAATATTTTCGAAACGGATCGTGAAGTAACGGTTTTTAGAGTCCTGAAAAAGCAAGAAGGCGCCTATGAGGAATACAAGGATGTGAAAAGCGCGGTCATTCAGATTTACGTGCAAAATCAATTGGATGAGAAAGTGAAGCAGTATATGAAGGAGGCGAAGGTTGAAATCAACTACTCTGTCTATGATAAGATCATTCCCCAATAAGGTTGCCGTGGCTATCATCCATAAAGTAAAAATCATACACGCAATGGTCAATATTATGCATGCCAATTCGCCTATCGTATCTTTATATTTAAATATGATACGGATTGTTTCAATGAACAGTTGTAGAAATTTTAGAAATGATTGATATCTCCACAGAAAATGACAGCGCTTCCAAGTGTGGATCTTTTTGCGGGGGCGCTGCATCTCAACGGATGGAGCTGAGGGGGGGGGGCAGTCGGAACGTGATTTGATTTATTTTTTCGTTGAGGGCAATCAAATCAAAGATTGATAGTTAGCAGGATACTAAAGGAGGAGTTACAAATTGAAAACGAGTCGGACATATAAGGTAACGGTCTGGTCTATTATGTTGACGGTACTCATCACACTGATTTTCCCTGCAATCTCTCCGATGGAAGCGCGAGCGGCGACTTCGGGAAATACTTACTATGTTAGCTCTTTAACGGGTGATGACAATAATGACGGACTATCGCAAGTAAAGCCGTGGAAGACTTTGGATAAAGTAGGCGCCGCCGTCTTCGGACCTGGGGACAAAATTCTTTTCAAAGCAGGCGATGTTTGGAACGGAAGCTTGAGGCTTAGAAACATATCCGGAACCGCGCAAGCTCCTATCGTCTTTGACAAATACGGCAGTGACGATCCGAATGTCAGACCGATTATTAATGGCAATGGCACGACGACCAAAGAAGTTTTTTCACTTTATACGTATTATAGCGGAGTAACGGACAAGACACAGTCCTCCACCATCGACGTTTTGGACGGAAGCTACCTCGAGATCAACAATTTTGAAGTGACCAACTATAGTGAGACTGTTGTTTCTCAACGGGGGGGGATTACGGTAAAAACCTCTGCGACGAACCAGACGGAATGGTTGAATAATGCGCAGAAGGGAATTGTTATCAAGAACAATTACATCCATGATGTCAATGGTAATCCCAAGGGGCATAAAATGGGCAGCGGAGGAATCCTACTGCTAGGTAATATCAGCGATGTGCTAGTGGAAAACAACAAAGTTATCAAAGTGGATATCGAAGGCATAAGAAATGCGGGCTTGTACAAAGAAGGGGATATTAGCGCAAACTTCCCTAAAGTCCTCAACAATGTTCAATTTAAAAATAACTATATTGAAAAAGTGCAAGGCGACGGCATCGTTTTGAGCAATGTCGGAGCAAACGGCCGACTGGAATATAACACGGTTGTCGAACATTCGTATAAAAACGTTGGAAATGTGAACTATGCGGGATTATGGGTTATTGCTGTAAAGGACACCATTGTCCAATATAACGAAGTGTATGGCGGAAAATACGGCTATAATGACGGTCAGGCGTTCGACATTGACTTGTTTAGCGAAGGAACATTGTACCAAAATAACTACAGCCATGATAACAGAGGCGGTATGATCCTGTTTATGGGCGGTTCGACCAACTCCGTGGTCAGGTACAACGTTAGCGTTAATGACGGAAACGGCGCCTACATCCTCCATTATTTGCCGACAACTGTGAACGATGCGCCTCTGATACATAATAATTCCATATTTACTGATTCTCAGATTAGCACAAGGATCTTTAGCGATACGGGCAAGTATGCCAAGCTCTATAACAACGTCTTCATGGCTAAAGGCACAATGACCATGGGGTCCAACAACTTTACAGGAGGCGCAATCAAGTACAACGATTTTTATCCTGGCAGCGATATAAAAGGTCAAAACTTTGCCGGAGTTGCTTTTGAAAACAATTTGTTTACCAGTCCGAAGTTCTCGAGACCCGGAGAAGAGCCTAAAAATCTCATTACCGGCATGAACACATTTAACCCAGCGGCGTTAGACGGATACAAATTAATGAGCGATTCGCCGTTGATTGACGCAGGGATGGATGTCTCCAGCTTGACTCCTTCCGTATGGGAGAAGGCATCCAAAGATTTCTTCAACAATACGCTTAGCGGCAAGGTTGATATCGGCGCCCACGAATATTCGAACGATCAGCCGGATACTGTGAAACCAGAAATTATGACGACTTCTATCTCGCTTGACCCAAGTGACGTGCATCTCTATTTGCAGCATTCGGGGGCTGCTCTGACGGCAAAAGTGCTGCCTGAAGATGCCTGGTTTAAAGGTGTGAAATGGTCAAGCAGCAATCCGTCCGTTGCGTCCGTTGATGCAAGTGGCAATATCTCGGCCAATGCCGTTGGCACGGCAGTCATTACAGCAGAGAGCGTTGTGAATCCGAATGTGAAAGCATCAAGCCAAGTTACAGTAAGTCCTGCTGCGGCGATCAAACAATATATGGTGACATCGGATGACGCCACTTTATCCGATTCCAAGAAGTCCGTCCAGTTAAATGTTAAGGGACAAATGGAGGATGGAGGCACAGTAAATAACCCACCTTACTATAAACTGACTTATCGTACGGATCATCCGGATGCAAAGATTGATCAACTGGCAGGAAAGCTTGAGTTTACTGGCGATTTAACAAAGGTGGATGAAATTTCCGTTTCGGCTGAAGTTCAAGAATATAAGGATCTCATCTACTCGGAAAGCTTTGAAAACGGCTGGGGTAATTTTGTAACGGAACAAAATCCGCCTACCAATGGCTCGGGTGGCAAAATCTCCAACAAAATTGCGTATCACGGAACTAACAGCGCCTTATATGACAATCCGCCTGCGGTTGAAAAGGTATTTGCGCCGAATCGGAATGGGGTCGTCACGATGATGCTGTATGATGACGGCTCAAAGAACGGCGCAACCAGAGTCATTGCGCATGTTGGTAACCAACGCACAACCCTTATGGCAGCGCTGGGCATATTTTATGACGGCGGCAGTGTGGGCAATTTGGACAATTACTCTGTAAGAGCAAGCAGTACCTCTTCAGCTTGGGAAAAAACGAATGTTCCTCGGACGGTCGGCTGGCATGAGCTGAAATGGGATTATACATCAGGATCGGATTTAAAAATGTATATCGATAACCAGCTTGTGAAAAGCACTACGGCTATCAAAAACTTTGACCGGATTTTACTTGGCTTTATATGGGATAAGGCGAATGGACGCACGTTTGGTTTTGATAATATCAAATACGCCGCATCGGATGCCAAAATCACTTATTCGGCGCAAGAACTCAAAATACGTGCCGATCACCCGGAAGCAGCGGTTACAGGCGTTCAGATCGACAAACAAGAAGTGTCTATAGACCAAGGGCAAACGGCGGAGTTGACCGCAACCGTACTCCCTGGAAACGCAAGCAACAAGAACGTTGCGTGGAGCAGCAGCGATCCGAACGTGGCTCGTTTGGAAATCATGAACGATAAGGTGGTAGTTAAGGGATTGCAGCCAGGTCAGGTGACAATCACTGTTACTACAATAGACGGCGGCTTTACCGCTGCTGCGACAGTCACCGTTAGACCGGTTACCCCGACGGGACCTGTAACTACGTTAACCGGAGCAAGCTCCGTTCAGTCGGGAGAACAATTCTCGCTCAATTATGGGCTAAACAACGTGGCGAAAGGCGCTTATGCGCAGGATGTTCATATCGCCTATGATGCGGCCGTTATGGAGTTTGTATCGGCAAAATCCGCAAAAGAAGGAATAAGCTTGCTGAAAGCCGAGGAGGGGGCTGCAGGGACGATTCGCTTGATTATGGCCAGCCAAGGCGAAGGGAACGCGGTTATTGGGGACGCTCAACTCATAGAACTGACGTTTAAAGCGAAGAAAGTAGCTCAGACAACGGAAGGGACGGTAGCAGTAACGAGCGCTCTTCTTGGAGACAGCCAAGGAAACGAAACGCAAGCTGCCGCATCGTCACACAGCATGGAAATCACGGCTGAAATTCCGGGAATTCCAGGAGATATCAATGACGACGGGAAAGTAACGATCGGCGATCTGGCTATGGTAGCTGCTAATTATGGCAAAGATATTACAAGCCCGGATTGGGAGCAAGTGAAAAAAGCGGATGTCAACAATGACGGCAAAATCGATCTTCTTGATCTCGCAGTCATAGCCAGAAAAATTCTTGAATAGCGATTCCGAGACTTAGTGCCGGAAGTAATACCAAGGGGGAGAGTATGTTCTCCTCCTATTTTTTGTGATCCGTGGTGTCATCATATTTGAGGGGATTTTCAGAAGTAGTGAGGATAGATTCTCAAAATTGTTGAGAAATCTATGATTATGATTTAACATACAGGAAGTAATTCATCCAAGTGAGGAGAGCACATGTACATAGGTTTATTCTGGTAAGGCTATTTCACTTCTTAGGAGTTGACTGACGGATTATGATAAAGAAAGAAATCGCGCATATTCGCAAGCATTTTAAATTGGATAATGAGATGCTTAAACTTTTCGAAATTTTTAACGTGTATATTATGAAGGAAAGCAACGAGATCTACCATTACGAGCGTCAGCCGTTCGCCCTAGTGGACCGGGAGAAGCAGGAACTATATATGGCTAATTTTAAAAAACTGCTGACCGGCGAATTAGATCAGAAGATGTTCGAGTTAAAATTTCAGGAGGAAGCGGAACAGCCTACGCAGGTGCTTCTCCATCAAGGTTTGGTGACCGGTAATCCGGAAGAATGGCAGGATCTAATGCTCTTGTTAGTTGAGAAAATGTTGGTGGATACCGTATATGAACAAGATACGGTAATTACATTTGTCCGCGGACAATATTCCCGCCCGACCAAGGCGAGGAACGAAGAAGCCGAGCAGAGCGAAAAGGACGAAATGTTCGCGAATTTGTTCATTCTGTGCAGCGTGAATTCCACGGAGCAACAGCGGAAAACGCTCATGTTTGATTATGTCGAGAGAGAATTCAAGTATAATGTCTTCGTAGACCCAATCATCAAATTGAACACGCCGGAGCAAGGTTTTTTCTACCCTAGCGTGACGGATAACTATTCCGACGTAAATCGCATTTTGTATTGCACGGGGAGAGCAAATGAACCGAATTTCCAATTCATCGAGCAAGTCTTAAATGCAGAGAAGACCGTGACTGCGATAGAAGAGAGAACTATTTTCGAAGACATCGTGAAAGAAGTGACGGGGGAACAAATTGATGTCGCTACAATCGCTCATGTGTATGAGGAAATCCATCGGGTCATCGAATCCAACGAGGAGGAAGAGCCGGCAAAGCTGGATTATAAAGATGTGGAACGCATGCTGACGTTGAGTGGCGTGGAGGACGTGACGAGTGAAAAGGTGGAACGAGCGTTTCAAAATGTCGTGGACGACAAAAACTATGAAATAAAAGCGAGCAGCGTCCTTCCGAAGTTCACTTCGAAATCGATTAGAATTGATACAAAAGTAGCTACAATTACGGTCAGTCCGCAAGATTTAAAGTACGTCAGACAGGTGAATTATCAAGGAAAACGATGTATCTTGATCGAGGTTGACGAAGACGTCGTGATCGAAGGATTTACGCTCAGTACGGAGACGTTGTAAAGTATTTTCTAACGAATTCTGCAACAACAAAAACGGAGTGCCGCGGCTTTGCGGGCTCCGTTTTCTAATTAATTCTGGGCTAACGTAGAACGTTAATTGAATAATTTACAACTACGTTAGTCATTTAATAAAAATCCGAAATGTGAATAGGAAATTGTTTAACAAAAAATACTTGAGTATGACGCTACGTAATACTCTATCTTAATCTTGGAAGGAGGATCTGGTAGTGAGTAAAAAATTATATCAAACGAATGAGTTTGCCAAGAAATCGTCTGTTTCCGTGAGAACACTTCAATTTTACGATAAAAAAGGGTTACTTTCTCCCTCGGGATTCACCCAAGCTGGGTACAGATTATATTCAGACGACGATCTCGTGAGATTACAACAAATTTTAGCCCTAAAATATCTTGGCTTTTCATTAGCGGGAATCAAAACTCTCATAAATAAAGGAGTAAGCGGGTTCCCAAATGCACTTAGAGAGCAGAAGGAAATGTTGTTTGATAAGCGGCGGCAGATTGACTCCATCATTGCAGCAATTGAGAAAATCGAAAAAATGGAAAATGAAAAATTAGATTTTGAAGCAATTGTCAATATAATCGAGGTGATTCAAATGGATTTAAAGCCAGAGTGGGTAAACAAATATTTGACTTCTGAAGAACGCACAACTTTGCGGTCTTTAACGAAACAATCTTATTCAGAGGAAGCTTTGAGGAAGCTGGGACAGCAAAAATTTACAGAGGAGTTACATCAACAGTATGGTTATTTTAGAGATGAGCTGCGGAGGCTGGTGGTAAAAAACACAGATCCAGCCAGTCAAGAGGCACTGAGTCTTGCGAAGTATTTGATGGACTTAAACAGACAACTTTCTCAAGGATGGGATGAAGAAATACTCGGTGGAATGAAGAAGTCTTGGGAGAATTTCAATGCATTACCCAAGGATAAGAAGCCGCAGATGTACACTCTGACAACAGAGGAAAGAGAATTTATTAAACAAGCTTGTTCAATACTGTACAAACCAAAACCTTAGGATTAACCCAAGTGTGACGGAGTAGAGAGGTCTCTGTCATTGTTGATTTAGTTATAGCTTCAGACTATAGCAGGATATAGGAAATACAAGTTATCTTTTAGCCGATAGGTAATGATATCATTACTATATGTATTACCGTTATGGAGGTTAAGTGGATATGCTAAAAGAAAAAATATTAGGTAAAAAGGCGGGAATTTTAACATATGGGATGACGCCGCCGAAGATAGCTAATACCCCAGAAAAGATAGCAGAGATTGCACAGAAGCAAGTTGAAAGATTAAATGATCTCGATATAGATGCATTAATTCTTTACGATGTTCAGGAAGAAATGGATCGAGTAGAACAACAAAGGCCATTTCCGTATTTGCCAACTATTGATCCTGGAACATATAGCGATGAATATTTAAATGATATACGAATTCCCAAAATCATATATCGTTGCGTAGGTGGATATAGTGAAGAACAGTTCTCGAAATGGGTAATGGCCGACACGGACCGAGAAAGATACTCCGTATATGTAGGTGCTTCTTCAAGTAAGCAGGAGATTAACTTAGATCTTTCTGAGGCTTCTATATTAAGTAAGAGATTTAATAGCAACTTAACTTTTGGGGGAGTTGTCATACCTGAAAGACACATGAAAAAGAAAGATGAGCACCTACGAGTTAGAAATAAGATAATAAACGGGTGTGCTTTTTTCGTATCACAGGCAACATATGATATAGAGGCATCGAAAAATTTCCTTTCCGATTACTTTTATTTCTTTACAAATAACGATTTAGAAATGGTACCCATTTTATTCAATCTAGCCCCCTGTGGATCAGAAAGAACGTTAGAATTCATGAAATGGTTAGGAATAAGTATACCAACATGGTTAGAAAATGAACTGAAATACTCAAATGATGTACTGGAAAAATCAATCAAATTGTCTCAAAGAATCTTCGAAGAGATTTTAGATTTTGCATTGGAAAAAGGAATCCCTGTTGGTTGTAGTGTTGAAAGTGTCTCAACAAGGAAAGTAGAAATAGAGGCATCTGTACAACTGGTTAGAGACATAAAAACCATGTTAGACAGGAAGCTGAAAAGAAACGTAATAAATTCACTCCAATAATCTATATAAAAAAACAGTTGATCGGGAGAATAAAAATCCCGGGCAACTGTTTTTATTTGTTATTTATAATCACCTAGCAGATAATTGTAGAAGGGTTCGTCCACCCAGAACTTATAGGAGTCGACGTTCAAGCTGGCGTTGATTTTCTTTAGGCCAGTAACAACTTCGTCAGATTTATCGCTGAGGGAGAAGGACTGTGCATAATAATGGCCTTTACTGACTTTATTGTTTGCAATCACTTTATAGTCTTTTACATCTGATAATGAATAGTAGAGTGGCTGCCACCAGGAAGAATAAATGAGTCCTGTCTGGTCATTACTGTTCTTTTTAGCATACTGGAAAATGATCTGCTGGAACTTGTTCTTTTGCTCAACGTTATCGAATTCGAACTCAATGTCGTATTCCTTGGCATAAGCTATGAAATTGCCGTTCTCGATTTGGACGACTTGATAATCGTCGGTTTGTGTCGGCTCGCCCCATTCCTTCAAATAGATGAAGGCAGACGTTTTGGGCTCCAGCTGTACTTTCGCCTGGATGTTCTCGCTGCGCAGCAATCCTATTAGCTGAATCGCATGCGTAATGTCAGAATGTCCATAGGTGAGTGATTGCTTTGGATCAAAGTTTGCATCGAAACGAGAATCCTTCAAGTTGTAGCCGGTAATGAGATTCTTTTTCAAGGCTTCATCGAAAACAGAACGCAAATCTGTTGATGAAATTAGATCCTCCGTACGCCAGGCATCGTTAATTTTACGGAAAATATCATCATCGGAAGTCGTTCCAAGATAATGCTTATATTGTCCGTTGAAAGTCAGAATCTTACCAAGCAGTTCGCTAGCAAAGCTTTGACTCGCCGCCGCATCCGCTTCGAAACCAGAAGAGACAAGACCAGTATCAATTGCGGCGGCCAGCTCTTGGGCGGCTTGCAGCGTTAATTGATTGTTTTGATCGTAATCAATATGTACTTTAGCCAGAGCAGTCTTGATTTTATCCTTTGGGTAGGTATAGGCGAGTTCTTTCAAGCCGGAGGCTTTTAAAGCAATAAAAGTCGCCTGGAGCTGGGTAAGCGGCTGATCACCCTGCAGCTTGCCTTCGGATAGAATACCTTTTTCGTGTAAAGCAAGCGCTGCTTTGTAATAAGGACTGTCCTTTTGTAAGTCTGTAAATGCATTGGTCTGATCTTTCGCTTCCGCTTTCAAGATTCGGCTCACTGCGATAACAAAATCGCCTTTTGATAAGGAATCTGACAAGGTGAAGGCATACTGATCATTCAAAAACTGCTTGTATGAGACTGCTGAGTCACTCGCTGCAGCCGCACTGCTTAAAGTGCTTACTGAGGATAGGAGGACAGCTGTTAAAACGGCTATTTGCAAGGGCTTGCGGGATTTCAATGGTTTCATAAGAATGAAACACCTCCAAATTTTTAATTCATATAGGAATAGTATGTTTTAATGAAATATATCAGCTAAGATGAAAGGTGTCAATAAGTAATGGTTGATGTTTAGCGGCGCAGACGATAGCCTGTGAAGACTGTTTCTCATTTAAATATTAATCCCTAGTTGACAGGTGAGAATTGTGGATTGCTGTTGGCGCTTATTTAATGCCATTGAAAGAATGGGTTGGCCGCACCGCCGAACCGAATTTGAATGTCTCCACCCCCATATGATAAAATTTTTAGAGGAATAATGAACTTTATATAAAGGGAGATCTGCAATGATGAGCTCTAACAAGGAGAAGGCTGTATCGTTTTTGCAATTGGTGGCGTCGGGGGACGTGCGTGAAGCATACCGGAGCTACATTGGTCCTGAATTCCTCCATCATAATCCCTTTTTCCGTGGAGACGCAGATTCTCTTATGCTCGCAATGGAAGAGAACGCCGCCAAGAATCCTCACAAAATCCTTGAGGTCAAATGTGCCATCGAAGAGGGTAATATTGTTGCGGTACACTCCCATGTAAAGCAAAGGCAAGAGGACATCGGAGGAGCTGTGGTTCATATTTTCCGCTTCAATAACGATCTGATCGTCGAATTCTGGGATGTGGGACAGCCCATACCGGAGAAGTCTCCCAATGAGAATGGCATGTTCTGATGTGGATATGAAAACGATAACTTCATAACAAAGATCAAACAGGCTGCCGGTGATAAACTCAGTGGCCTGTTGTGCTAACGGTCAGCATTCCCCTAAGTATAGATTTGTGGGATGATATTGTAGTTTTCAGGTATGTGAACGCTTTCAGAAGAACGCGCGTGTTATGGATATAGTAACTTCGCTCGATGCATGGTTACTCAAGATTGATGGACAAGCTACAGAAACGGAAGTGGCTCCTTTAAGCGGATTGGAAGAAGGCATACAGCTTGCTGAATTAATAGATGCCGTATATCGTTCTATCCGCGAGGGGACTAAAGTTAGTTTGAGTCGGCTTTCTAAATCGGCAAATCTAGTATGATTGCAATGACCTAATATACATAGCTAGAGATCTCTTAGCATTAGCTGAGAGATCTCTTTACCTTCTCGAGGGAACTTCTTCATTCAGTCAACTCACGTAATGCCCTAGCAAATCTGGCTATCCCCGGTTCAATGTCCTCCGGCTTCGTTCTGGCGAATGTAAACCGCACGTAACCCGAATCAGATCCATACACACTCCCGGGTACAAATATAATTCCTTTCTTAATTGATTCTTCCAACAATTTAGCGTCCGGAATATTCGGGATCAATTTGCACCAGAAATGCAATCCCCCTTTTGGCGCTACGTATTCAATCAGACCTGAAAGCTCCTTCTCCAGGGATTCGATGAGTAAATCCCGTTTAAATTGAAGTTGGATACGCAATCGCTCCAAATGGGGATCTAAATAAGATGACTGTAAAAATTGTCCCGCTACTAGTTGCGGAATGATGCTTAATCCAAAATCCATCTGTTGTCTAGCATCGGCAAGTCGTTCCACAATGGAACGGGGCGCTACCATCCAACCTATCCGTAAGCCAGAGGCTGCGATCTTGGAGAATGAGCCAATATATAGAATTGAACCCATAGTATCCATTGATTTGAGTGGCAAAGGAGGGGTGCCCTCATAAGATGTTAAGCTGTATGGATCATCTTCCACAACAGGAAGTCCTAATTCACAAATGATATCAAGAAGACGTTTGCGCCTTTCATCACTTAGTACCGTTCCAGTTGGGTTCTGGTAGCTCGGATTCAAGAACACCATCTTAATTCGATGTTTTTTATATAAAGCGCGAATATCTTCTGGTTCTATGCCATGATTGTCGACCGGCAGGCGGAACAAACGAAGACCAGCTGATTGAAACATAGGCAGCGAATAGCAGTAGGAAGGATCTTCAATTGCAACTGCATCACCTGGAGACAGAAGACATTGCGTGATTAAAAATAACGATTGCTGAGATCCCGATGTGATAAGAATGGAGGATTCCGTTGTCTTAATTCCTCGATAATTGTTCAGATATTCTACTAAAGCCTCTCTTAATAGAGTTGAACCTTGAGGGTTATCGTAACCCATATAGGACGTATAGGCATTTTTACTCATTAATGCAGCGATTTCATCTGTGGGTGCCAAATCAGCAGATAGTTCAGGGCTCGCAAAATCGATCAGTGATGGATTTTGAGCTAACGCTTCGCGGATCCTTCGCAAAAAGGGCAGGTTCGGAAGAAAGCTTCCTCCTTCGGCAAACCGACTCCAGTTTGGAGTATGCTTTGGAGTGGCCCCCCATTTGGAGGTACTTACCCGAGTCCCGCTACCAGTGCGACTTTCGATGATCCCAAGTGATCGAAGTTCGGCGAATGCAGAAATGACGGTGCTGCGGTTCACATCAAATTGTTCAGCAAGTTTCCGCTCAGAGGGCAGCAAACTACCCGGAGGAAACTCCCCATATGAAATTCTTTGCTCGAGATGGTCGGCAATTTGCTCATAAAGAGCCTTTTTACTATTGCGATCAGGTTTCCACATCTTAAAATCCCCTTGAATATGCAATCAAACCATACAAATTTTAACTTTATAATACCACTTATCTATGAAAAATAATCGATGTTTTCGTCTTTATCATTTAGCATTCTGTGAACATGGAGTCTACGAATGATTGAGAAGAAGTATTGTTAGTGGATGGCATAAAAACTGATTGATTGGTTGGTTACATTCGTCCACTTCAATCTTATGATATTAATTGTATTACGGTTGATGTCATAACCTGCGGAAAGGAGATGGGCCAGTTGGCAGCTTTGATATCTTTTATTTTACTTTGTAGTGCACTTGTAGCAAGTCCTTTGCTTATCGCTATAGGGGGGGCTTTTCTCATCCGTAAAGATGAGCTTAATCAGAGCAAATAGTAAAGATTAATAGAAGGAGAGATTTTAAAATGAATCATTCACATAGAAATAATTACGAACAAAAATTGGATGGACTTCTCCCATTAACTATTATTTTCTTTCTTTTCGTTTTTTCAGGTTTTTTTTATTTTCTAATTAATGAATTATGAACGCGCATGGTAAAATAAAAAGCACCGCTTGGGTGCTGTAAGCTGAGCTGATATTCGGCCTTGGGGCTGATGTAAGCCCAGTATAAGTGTCCTTTTTTTCACACCCGCTTTTTGTACACCCTCATTGCAAAGAAATAGGCTACGAACAAAATTCCGACGCACCACGCAAGAGCGACCCAAATATCATTGCCCACCGGCTGCCCTGACAGTAGCGCACGGATAGCTTCCACGATCGAGGTCACCGGTTGGTTTTCGGCAAAGGCGCGAACGATGGATGGCATCGACTCGGTCGGCACAAAAGCCGAGCTAATAAACGGCAGGAAGATAATCGGGTAGGAAAAGGCGCTTGCACCGTCCACCGACTTTGCGGACAGTCCGGCAATTGCCGCGACCCAAGTTAATGCCAGCGTAAACAGCGCGAGTATTCCGGCTACTGCAAGCCAAGACAGTATCCCCGCGGACGATCGAAAGCCCATAATCAACGCTACGAGAATGATGACGAGAACCGATAGGGCGTTGGATACCAGCGAGGTCAGCACATGCCCCCACAGTAAGGTGGAACGTGAAATTGGCATGGTGTGAAACCGTTCGAATATGCCTCGTTGTACATCCGTAAACAAGCGGAAAGCCGTGTAGGATATGCCGCTAGCAATAGCAATCAGGAGTATACCGGGCAACAGGTAATTCACATAGTTATCCGTTCCGGTTTGAATTGCACCGCCGAACACATAGACGAACAGCAACATCATCGCGATGGGCATGATGGTGACCGTGACGATGGTGTCCATACTGCGGGAAATATGACGCATGGAACGTCCAAGCATAACGCCCATATCGCTGAAAAAGTGTTTCTTTACCGCCTCCATTTACTTTCCCTCCTTTTTGCCGATGATTGCGAGGAATATTTCCTCCAATGTCGGCTGTTTTTCAACATACTCCACCTTTGCGGATGGGAACATCTTTTTTAACTCCGAGAGTGTGCCGCTGGCGATAATCTTACCCTCGTGCAGAATGGCAATTCGGTCGGCAAGCTGCTCAGCCTCCTCCAAATACTGCGTGGTTAGGAGTACCGTCGTGCCGCCTAAGGCAAGCTCCTTAACAATCTTCCAAACCTCGATGCGCGCCTCGGGGTCAAGCCCAGTGGTCGGCTCGTCGAGGAAAATGATTTGCGGTTTTCCCACAAGGCTCAAGGCGATATCGAGCCTGCGGCGCATACCACCCGAATAAGTAGATGCCCTGCGGTCGGCGGCGTCTGTCAAGCCGAAGCGTTTAAGCAAGTCGTCCGCAACCTGACGCGGATTTTTGAGATATCGGAGTTTGGCAATCATCATCAGATTTTCCCGTCCGGTCAAAATTTCGTCAACGGCGGCAAATTGCCCGGTCAGACTGATCGCTTGCCGCACATTCTCGGGTTTTGACGCAACATCGAATCCGTTTACGGTGGCGGTTCCGCTGTCTTGTTTTAACAGTGTGGTGAGGATTTTGACAACCGTTGTCTTGCCTGCCCCGTTGGAGCCGAGCAAGGCGAAAATACTGCCCTTTTCCACCTCGAAATCCACGCCCTTTAAGACTTGATGCTGCTTGTAGGATTTTTGCAGTCCAATTACTTTAATTGAATTGTTTTGCATAAACTACCCCTCCTTATCGAACAGTAACATTGGACAAATCGGCACCCATGCCTTTCAGGGCAGCATAGGTCAACTTATCCATGACTGCGCCGTCAAAGCAGATGGTTTTGATGCCACGGTAATACTTATTGGTCAACGAAAAGAAAGCCTGAAAAGACACATTCTTGAGTGTAGCGCCCTTGAACGAAACATCGTTTAATGCCGACTTGTCAAACTTAACGCCGATAAACGTCTGTCCGTCAAAACACATTCCGCTCAGATCAGAGTACTTGAAGACCACGCCGTCAAAGATACAATTTTCAAAGATTGTTTTTCTAAGGTCGATCTTGGTTAGCGTGACATCGGTCAGTTTTACGCCTGTGAATTTTGCTCCGTTCAGCCCCGAAATGCTGAAGGTGGTGCGTTCAAGGATCGATTCATTGAAGCTCGCATCCGAAAGGTCCAGGGCGGAGAAGCTGCAGTCTGTCAGATTCGCGCCGTCAAAATTGGCTTCACTTACGTCGCTGGTCTTAAACGAACTGCCGGTCAAGTCTGCGCCCGCAAAGTCGGAACCGCGTAACGCGCTCGATGTAAAATTCCCTTTATGAGCAATAACGCCTGCAAAGTCGCTTTTCGCTAGGTTGCTCGCGCTAAAGTTTGTCAGCACCTGCCGCTCCAGCGAGCGGGAGAGGTTGGCGACCTCCAGTATCGTTTGTTCGATGTCGCCGATGCTCTCAATGGTCATATTAAACGCTGTTTCATCGTCTTTGCCCTCCGCTTTGAGTTCACCATATCGCTCCTGCAAATCGGAGTGCAGGTCTGCCTTTAATTCGGTGACGCTTTTTACCCCATCATATGGCGTAAAAACGCCGTTCAAATAGTTCGTCAATTTCTGATTCATCTCATCAAGTCTCCTTTATAATAAATTTTCTAGCACGCGCTTCGAGTACTCCCAATTGCTTTTGTTGCGGGCGTAAGTATCCTTGCCTTTTTCGGTAATCCTAAAATACTTACGCCGTCCGCCCTGAGATTCATCGCCCCAATACCACTCGATGTCGCCGTCTAGTTCAAGCCGCCGGACGCTGGAGTACATCGTGGCTTCCTTTAATTCATACTCGCCGCCCGAGCGCTCGGCGATCAGTTTTACAATTTCGTACCCGTAGCGGTCAGCTTCGGATAAGAGTCGTAAAATCATTGTATCGGTATGTCCGCGCAGCAAGTCGGATGTAATTTTGCTCTCACTCATTTCATCACCTCACATTTATAGAATACGACATACTACTATGTCTGTCAAGGTACTATTTTAAATAAAATACCTTGGTTGAAGAAACGGTATTTATTCATACAAACTGAAGCAGTGAACGATGTCACACATTGAAACTGCCAATTGTCTTAATAGTGTCAAACAAAATAACAAACGAGTTAGATTAATAAGATACAAAGGTATTCGTTCAAGCAGCAAGCGCTTTTCCATGTAAAATCAACGTTGCGAAGGGCAGCAAAAAAGTGAATGGCAAAAGCTCCCTTAGCATGCTTACGCTGGGTATTCAGCAGAATGAGGAAGTGACGTTGGAAGTAGAAGGCGAGCAGGAAGAGCAGGTACTGAAGTCGCTAGGAGAACTGTTGACGAAAATTTTTGAAGAGTAACGACCGATAAGCCGCCATGTTGTGCGAAATCTTCCAAGGGGGAGCACACTGCCGGTTTTTTTTACCTGTGAGGAAATAGATAATGCCCAACTCGTTGACTGGGTACTCTATATTTAGATGTGTTGGATAGGGGGGAATATGTTTGGAACAAAAATATGTGAGGGAAACGAGATGCTTCAAAACATCAAGAGTATTTCCGTTAGATGTGAATAATCATAATACCATGTTCGGCGGTAAACTCATGTCCCTGATTGACGATATCGCCTCAATTACAGCTTCCAAGCTTTGCCGAGTGACCGCAGTAACAGCATCCACGGATTCCGTCGATTTCTTGAAAACTATTCGGCCAACGGATTGTGTGTCGTTGGAATCCTTCGTAACCTGGACTGGGAAGACATCGATGGAAGTGTTTGTGAAGGTCATTACAGAAGATTTACGGAGTGGAAAGAGGGATATCGCAGCAACCTCATTCTTAACCTTTGTCGGACTGGATGAAAACAATGACCCGGTTCCCGTTCCTCGAATTGTTCCTGAAACGGAGGAAGAGAAAAAGTTAAACGAAACGGCCGGCCATAGAACGGAAATGCGAAAAACACGAAGAGAAGAAAGCAAGAAGTTCGCCCATTACTTGATTACCAGATATCCTTGGGAATAGAAAAAGAGCCCGCGCATTTGCTGTGCGGGTTTCTTCGTATCCGGGGCGGCCCCATATGTCTTTAAACTTTTTTAGACGCAGCTTCAATTTCCAGGCAGGCCATGACAAACGGCGCAAAGCCCTTCGGATCGTCGCGGCGGATTGGTTCGCTGATGTAGTAGGCATATGATCCATCCCGGTATGGCGTATTGCCTAGCCCTGCTACGCTGCAAATGCCGTTCAGATGTAGAGAAGCGTCGTCATCGCGCTCTACAAATTTTGTTAGGCTTCCTTCGTAAGCTTTACGAGCCGCTTCTATAGCCCATTCTTCAAGATAGCCCTTATTTGCGCCCTTGGCCAGTGCGCAGGTAAACATCGCGGTGCTGGAAGCCTCCAAATAGTTTCCTTCTTCACCGCCACGATCCATGACTTGCCACCACAATCCGCTCTCTCTGTCTTGCACTTTCACAATCGCCTTTGCCAAACGGTGGAAGATACCGATAATTTGACCGCGCTGAGGATGATCAAGCGGCAGGAAGTCAAGCACATCAACAATCGCCATGACGTACCAGCCAATGGCACGTCCCCAAAAATGCTCGGAGCAGCCTGTTACTTTATTGGCCCAGCGCTCCTCTCGGCTCTCATCCCACCCGTGATACAGCAGTCCGGTTTGCGGATTGCGGACGACACGCTCCATCAGCAAAATTTCATTGGCGATATCATCAAACCATTCATGTTCATTGAACACGTGTGCAAATTGAGCTAAAAAAGGAGATGTCATATATACGCCATCCAACCACATTTGGAACGGATAAATTTTTTTGTGCCATAAACCGCCTTCTTTGGTGCGGGGATGGCCCTTCAATTGCGTCACCAATAACTCAATGGCCTTACGATACTTGGGTTCGCCGGTTTTCTCGAACAAAAGAAAAAGCGTTTTTCCCTGGTTGATCATATCGACGTTGTACTCGTTCAAATTGTACGTAGCAATGGAACCGTCATCCTGAATAAACAGATCCATGTTATTTTTAATGTACTGTAAGTAGCGTTCTTCCCCCGTTGTGTGAAACATCCGCTCAAAAGCAGTTAAAATACAACCGTTCTCGTAGTTCCAGCATCGACTCTTTTGAAATGGCATGTCAGATACAAGAGGATATTGTTGCATGAAAGATTCGGACATCGCCGCAGACCAAAGATTTTTCAAAATTTATGCCCCCTAATTCAATCAAATAATTTCTTATTACATTCAGGAAACCTATTTACAACATGATGCAACAACATTTGCTTCTAGTCAAATCCAATTTGTTTTACATGATTTTAGTGAAAAATATGAATAGTTTTTAAGAAAAATAAGAATAGATGATGAGAAATATTTCGTTGCTTGCGATAAAATAGACAAGCATTCGTTATGTAAACGTCCGTGAAAAGATGAGAGGGTTTCCAACATGAAGCATCTAATCGTAGCCCAGTAATCCAATCATTTGTAACCGGAAACACTTCTTTAAGTGTAAAATGTATGCGTCATCTTAAACTATAGTTTAGCCGGATTGAAAGCATTGTGATAGGCATACGTGACGCCGACGGACATCTTCTACTTTTCTCGGTCTCTTTTCAACAACGTAAGAATAATCAGACATCATCGGTATTAGGAGGCGTTAAAATTGGAGAAAAAAATTGGACTTAGGCATTCACTGGCCTACGGAGGTGGAAACTTTCTGGGCAGCGGTGCTCTAGCAGTAAGTGGAGCTTGGTTGCTTTATTTTTACACTACATTTTGTGGATTATCTATTGTGCAAGCTGCTTCTATTTTTTCCATTGCCACCTTTGTAGACGCAATCAGCAACCCGATTATGGGATTTATTAGCGACAATTTTCACAAAACGAAGATTGGAAGAAAATTCGGAAGAAGAAGATTTTTCATCATGCTGGGAATTCCTTTAATGCTTGTATATCCGATGTTATGGATTCATGGCTTCGGTTACTGGTATTACTTAGTAACTTATCTGTTATTCGAGTTGATTTACACCGCTGTTATGATCCCGTATGAATCGCTCGCGGCCGAAATGACAAAAGACTTCGGTGCACGTTCTAGATTAACCGGTTTCAAGGCTATTTTTGGTAAATTAGCCAACTTCGCAGCAGCGTTTATTCCGGGAAGGTTTATTGCGATGTATGGCAAAGATTCACCAACACCTTTTCTAAGCACAGGCTTGGTATTCGCCGGAATTCTGATTATTGCATTGATTTTCTTATATGTGTACTCATGGGAACGTTCTCCACAAGAGCTGGAAATGGAAGCGAAAAAAGAACCATCCCTTTCATTCGTTGAATCTATGAAAAAATTGTTTATCGATCTTTACTCGACATTTCAAATCAAAAGCTTTCGACATCACTTAGGCATGTATTTGGGCGGATTTTCCGCTGAATGGCTCTTTACGTCGGTTTTTACTTATTTCGTTATTTTCTCGATGCATCAGGGTTCAGAAAATGTTTCCAATCTGTCTAGCTTTAACTCTGTAATTCAATTGGTTGCAACGTATATTTTTATTAGTTATGTCGTGAAAAAAGGGTTTTCCAAGCCATTTATTAACGCTCTTGTTATTGTTTCACTAAGTGTACTTGGATATTTGGCAATCTTCTTGATTCAGCCGTCTCATACGGTAATGTGGCTTTATGCGGTTACTTTTGTTATGGGTTTTGCCACAGGCGGCGTATACTATATACCTTGGAACCAGTATACTTTCATGGCTGACATCGATGAGGCTGTAACGGGCCGCAGAAGAGAAGGGATTTATGCAGGTGTGATGACGTTTGCTGGGAAGTTGGTACGCTCGATTATTGTCTTTTTATTGGGATGGTGTCTGCAGCAGTATGGCTTCGTGTCTAAAGCCGCTACTCAACCCATTTCCGCCCAATATGCAATCGTCGGTGTAATGGTTATTGGAACGATTGTGCTAGGCTTATTCGGAATATGGGCATCTGCGCTATTTAAGTTAAATATGTCGTCTCACAAAGTTCTCGTCAATGAAATCGAACGTCTCAAAAGCGGGGGCTCGATGAAGGATGTCACGCCGGAATCTCGTGCAGTGTTCGAAAAGTTAACTGGCTTTGACTATGAAAAATGCTGGGGAAACAACCGCATTGGGTATAAAAGCAAGCTTCAATAGAGTCTAAAGCAAAATGTGGCTCGAGATTATTGCAAAGGAGCGCATGATGTTTACATTTATGTCCACAATATGAAAATCAGCTTATTCGGTTTTCATTGTTGCTTGAAGAGAGGTGGACTTTATGCTTAAGCAATTGCAAGTCATACTCTTTGTGTTTGCCGTGTATTGGGGCATTTTGGCGATCTCGCCGACCGATCGGATGCAGTGGCTGATGGAGAACCTGCTGCTCATTGCCGTCGTGATACTTCTTGTATGCACATTCCGGAGATTCCAATTCTCCATGCTTTCCTATTGGCTTATCTTCGTGTTTCTTTGCTTCCATGCCTATGGAGCTCACTATACGTATCAAGGCACGCCGTTTGATGTTTGGTTGAAAGGGGCCTTGCATACGCACAGAAGCTATTACGACAGAGTCGTGCATTTCTTGTTCGGCTTGCTCTGGACCTATCCGGCACGCGAGTGGTTGACCCGTGTAACAGCTGTGCGGCGGGGAATCTGGTCATACGTTTTGCCCGTGGCAATCGTCTTCGGCTTCAGCGCGTTGTTCGAAATTATTGAAATGGGGGCGGCATTAGTTGCCGGACAAGCGGGGGAGGAGTACGTAGGCATGCAGGGCGACCCTTTCGACTCGGAAAAGGATATGGGACTCGGTCTGGCCGGAGCCGTCACAAGCATGTGTATGCTGGACTGGAAGCAGCGCCTGGAATCGAAGTAGCATTAGCTTCTTTGCGCCTACAGCCCCTTTGTGAAAAGATCGGTGTAAATAAAAAAGTCTGCTGCCGAAAAAGGCTGCAGGCTTTTTTTTGTGGTATTGACGCCGATCCCATTCCCTAATCATCCATAATTACCCTCAAATTTATATGCTACATGTAGAAGTCGCTATTTGTCTTATCAGTGTCACAAAAAAAGGAGGTATTAAGTTAGAAATTTTTTGTGGAGGAAATCAAAACAATTTTTCGATTATGTGATGAGTCATATCTCGGATTTCAACAGGGATGGTACCTGGAGATTATCAGCCAGCCGATACTAATTAATAGTTTCCTTGGAATAGTCATGTAAAAAACCCTTTGGAATTCAAGAGTCCTAAAGGGCTTTTTTTATTGTAATTGTTCAATGTGGCATCGGCTTTTCTTTCGCTTTCTTTAATTAACGAATCGGAATTTTAGAATATACGTTCCGAAACCGCTGTGTTCAGTAATGCATTTATGGAATGAATTTTCCAGAATCATGATATTCCGACTATCTAATGTCTTCTTAATACTGTGTGTTTAAACTGAATAATACAAAAAGTCTTCTTGGGAAATAGATTTGTAATATTTGCGCGGAATAAACATTCCAAAATCCATTGACTTAAAGGAGGTGTGGGACTATACTTATTTTGGAGTAAACATTCCAAACAAATATCGAGGAGGCAAATATAGATGTCAAAAGTTTGGTTAATTACAGGAAGTTCCCGAGGTTTTGGCCGCAGTCTTGCAGAAGCGGTACTGGCTAAAGGAGATCAACTAGTTGCAACGGCCCGAAAAACAGAGCAGATTGCTGATCTTACAGAACGCTATGGCAGCCAGGTTCGCATCGTCCAGTTGGATGTAAACCGGTTCGAGCAGACTGAAGCAGCTATCAAAGTCGCTTTCGAAGCGTTCGGACGCTTGGATGTCCTTGTGAATAATGCAGGGTACGGCAACGTCTCCTCTATTGAAGAAACTTCGATGGAAGATTTTCGTGCTCAAGTGGAAACGAACCTTTGGGGCGTCATTAACGTAACGAAAGCCGCGCTGCCTATGATGAGAGAACAAGGCAGTGGTCATATTGTTCAGTTTTCATCCATCGGCGGGCGTACAGGCGCTCCAGGTCTTGGGCCGTACCAAACGGCAAAATGGGCAGTGGAAGGATTCTCCGAGGTACTGTCCAAAGAAGTCGGCCCTCTAGGCCTCAAAGTCACTTTAATAGAACCGGGCGGCTTCCGTACCGATTGGGCAGGTTCCTCTATGCAGCATATCGAGCCTCGAGACGAGTACAAAGAAACGGTCGGGGGCCTGCTAAAGCATCTGCGAGACGTAACCGGCAAAGAGAACGGCGATCCGGATAAAGCCGCGCAAGCGATCATAACGATGGTCAATGAAGAAAACCCGCCGCTTCGCTTGCTTCTCGGAAGCGATGCCGTTGCAATCGCAAACGCGGTGGACTCTGGCAAGTTAGCGGAAACGAAGCGTTGGGAGAAGCTTAGCCTCTCCACCGACTTTGAAGCAAGAGAGTTGGACCCGGCAGTAACACGCATGTACGACGAGTTTGAAGAATAATAACTTGCACGTATAGAACGATGACAAGAATGATAAAGCTATACAAAGCAAAAATATCCCGTAGCAGGAGTTGGGGTATATGAAATGAGGAGCTAACTTTATGACTCAAATATCAATGGATCGCGTACTTACATTTATTAACGTGTTCACAGTTGATCCCGAAAATCAAGGTCGTTTAGTTGAGTTACTTACCAGTGCAACAGATGTCTCCGTTCGTTACGCTCCTGGATTTATTTCATCTAGCCTTCATCGAAGTTTAGATGGGACTAAGGTCACCATGTATGCTCAATGGAGAAGTGAGGAACATTATCAAGCTATGCGAAATGATCCTAAACCTCTTCCGTATCTTCAGGAAGCATTGGCTATAGCAAAGTTTGAACCTTGTATGTATGAAGTCGTCAAAATATTTGAACCATCGGAGGAAACTGAAAGTTAAAATAGGAAATGCAAAAAGAGTGGGGATTTTCCCCGCTCTTTTTGCATTTTAACTTTTTACCCTATTTACGAAGGTTATTATTGCAAAATACGTTGTGCAACAGCAGCTAAGTCTGCTAGATCTACCTTGCCATCTCTGTTAGAGTCGGCTCGTTTATACATTGCCCAATCTGCATCTGAAGAGGTTTTGCCATATGCCGCTGCCACAATAGCTAAATCGCCTACCGTGAATTGTCCGTCATTATTCAGGTCTGCTGGATCAGTTGTGTTGACGGAAGACGAGAATGATTGAAGGGCTGCAGTCAGTGCCGTAATCGCTCCTGCGACTTCTAGCTTCGTTGCATCTGAATTATTTGCTACATTATAGGCTGAAGTAATTGCGGCTTGCAGTGTTGCTTTCGAGCCAGCAGGGTATTGACCGGTACCAGAACCTTCTGTGGCTGCATCATGCTTCGTTTGTGCATCATTAATCAGCGTTCTCAGTTCAGTTAGATCTACAATGGCTTTTACGAGAACGACTTTCGAACTTCCATCCAGATTGGTTTCCGTTTGTAAATCTGCCAACACAAGACTGGAAAGAGCTATTGTGGTGCTGACATTATCATTTGTTTCTTTCGCTTTCCAATGCAGCGTCAATAATGAACCGTTCACATTGCCGCCGCCAATATTCGCAGTCAACAATCGCAAACGACCTCCAGCATTGGAATGAGCCGCAATAACGACCTTAGGCTGTAAGGATTCCGCCGAAATGAACTCCACCACGTTAGGATCGTAAGTGATAGTAATATCTTGGGCATATACATTTGACACCACACTGTCCAAATCAACGGTGGCATCAAAGTTTTGTCCGCTGGTCACTTTCGCGGGGACAGTTAAGGCAGCTGAAGCTGCTGTCAAGCCATATACTCTTAGCTCCCGAACTGACCACCAGTTCGAGACTTTACCCGTTTGGATGACTTTGAAATACCGGACAGTTTGAGGTTCAAAGTTGACAGTAACGATCGGACCGGAGACAGGAGTACCCGTTGCAATTGGACTGCCCCAGTTTACGCCGTCATTTGAAACATAGAGCTCATAACCTCGAGCATAGTCCGTATTGCTGCCTGTTGAATCCATCTCGATACTAGTGATAGCCGTTGGAACTTTCATATCGATAGTGAAGGATTGCTCCGGACTTGGCGCCATAGGTTTCCCCATACTAAATCGAGTGTTCATGTTACCATCCAAAAGATTCATTGGACCGTCTGTGCTTGTTGAGGTCGAAGTTGCCGTCCAGCCCGTTCGATCTAACGGTTTCTTTGGTGTAGTCACAGTTGCGGTATTACTAACGGCCGAAACGTTGTTGGCGCCATCTTTCGCTGTAACTGTGTAGCTGTAGGCTGTTCCAGGTTTCGTACTGGTGTCGCTATATGAGCTCGATGTTGTGTTTCCAATAAGACTGCCGTTGCGGTAAATGTCATAGCTCGCTACCGATACGTTATCAGTCGATGCTGTCCAAGTCAGATTAACTTGGTTATACGTCGTTGCAGTCGCTGCTAAATTCGTAGGAGCACTAGGTGGTACCGAATCACCAACATCCGTACCGACGAATTCATTAAGCGTTTGTCTCATCGCTGTACCTGAACTGCCGTAGACACGACCGCCAAGATTGTTAACGATGTGCGTGATTTCACTGCCTGGCGTTCCATTTAACCAAATGGACGTTGCGTGATGAATTTTGACCCCTGCGGTATTGGGTGCTTCAATTGCGCTATCCAGCTTCACAGCAGCATCCCTGAAGTAAGAATAAACGCCAAGCCCCCAAGCCTCATGTGTGGTTACGGAGTCCGCCACTTTATAGGACGCGTAGCCTTTCTTGCTTCCGTTCATCCAAGCCGCTTGATTTGGAACATCATACGGAATTTCGGATTGATAGAAATACAACCGACCGCCGTTCCCATTCCATATCGTCTGATACTCATTGTGATGCTCGTTGAATAATCCGTAAATTGTGACATCGGTTCCATTTACAATTAGTCCATTCGTCGATACATTACTGGTCCAACCTGCACCAGCACCATGGTCAGCGCGCCACATCCAGAAATGATCCCCGATGACGTTATTGCTGTTGATTTTCATTTGTGATGTGTTTGTCCCAGCTACGGCTCCACCTGTTCGGAAGAATAAATCGTGTAACGAGGTTGGATTCGTTGCGTGATTGTTTGTGCTTCCTGTAGGTCCAATTTCCAATAGAGTCGAGGTTGCATTTGGACCAGCCTCATAAAGCAGACCTGCTAATTTCACTCCGTCCACATCAGCAACCGTCATCGCCGGTTTATCTGTAGTTGGTATTAACGTTGGCATCCCTATTCCAAGTACAACTGTATTTGCATTATTGATACGAATTGTATCATCCAAACGATAGATTCCCGGCGTAAAGAGCAAATTCTTCCCAGCTGCTAATGCAGCATTGATGCTTGCAGCACTCGATGTACTAGGTTGATCGGAACGAACAATGTAGAATTGGTCGATCCCTATGGACTGACCTGGTGTTGCTCCCGTAGCCCAGCTTGCCCCTTGCGTATCCTGTGAGAGCGATGGAACAAACACTTGATATTGATTCGTATTGTCGATATATAAATAAGGCTTCTCCCGGATGACCGGCGTGTTGGGAACAACTGTATACGGCTGATCTGGGAATGTCCCCGCTGGTGTATTCTTGTCACCTACGAATAGCATGTTCCAGACCCCATTGGACCAATTCGACCACTGGCTGTTTCGAGAGAACCATTGCTGCTGGGAAGCTGGCGTTATCTGGCCATCGACAATGGAATCTGCTAGAAAGCCTCCGCTTGCCCATCCAGCATTCCAATTCGAATCAAAGTCAAACAAATTCAATTTACCTTTAATGTGTAACCGTCGGAGAGGTGCCGCCTGTGAAACGGCGATTTGCGTTGTCCCAGAAGAAATATGCGCTGGAGCAGGAATTGTGAGTGTCGGATTAATACTCAGGTTTTCAATACCGCGCCAGAAGTTACGCGTTGCATTCCCGTTATCCCAATCTGCATTCACATTGAGTCCACCGTTTATCAACACATCATCCGGATTTTGTCCCAAACCAGATACCTGCGTATTGAAGCCTACATAGAAATTAACATTATAGCTTCCTGGTTTAAACAAGAGGGCATCTCTTTCTGTACCAAACTCATTATTTTCCTGTCTGCCAAATATGGAACTAGCGGTGCTTTGAATATCAGCAGCTGGCATATCCGGGCTAAACACATAGACATTAGGGCCAAAAATCGTTGAATTCGCATCCGTAATCGGAGTTGCTGCTTGTGAAATTCCTGCAGGACTCCATAAACTGAGGACAATCGCCATCATGGATACGGATGAAACTATTTTCTTAAAACTACGCATTCGTAAACCTCCCTTAGATTAGAAAAGAAACCTCATGCATGATGCCATTAGGTAAGCGATTACATTTCTCTAGTGCCGATCACCCTCTCTTCTTTAAAGTAGTAGGATGCTGTCTCGTAGTTGGTATTTTTAGCATAGAATAATGCCACGTTCATTAAAAGAGGTAAACTTAAGAAGAAAGGGAGATTAATTTAAGGTATTGGTATTGGTATTGGTTTAGGTTCATTTTCCTAATCTCTCTCGGTCAGCTTTATGTTAATTTGACGTTCGTACTCGGTGAAAGCTTCTGATTCGATCCAACCGCGGTCTGACATCAGTGATTGATAGCGGAACCGCTTGATTGATAATTCACGTTGAAGTTTTTGGCGTTCAGCGCCGTCTCGGCAGACGGCTAGTAGATCACCTAGCGATAACATGTCTTTGCGAATCTGCATCTCTTCGGGAATCAGCCCTGCATTTTTTAGCAGCTTGAAACCTATTCGCAGTTCTTCTGGGACATTCTCCAAGTGGTCAGGGGGAAGTGGCTTGCCAGCACCGGGAAGATTGTCTAATTCTCCACGGCGTATAGCCTCCTGGATTCTATCTTCTGCCATCGTACGCATAAATTCCATTCGTTGATCAACTCCTCAAGATACCATTCTAACATACGACAGCCAGGTGAATAAACGCATACATGGTTTCCATCATATTGGACATAATACCCTGAAAACAGCAGTAACTGCCCTTACTAGGAGTTGGTAAAAATGTGGCATAACACATGCCGGGGCTCTACTTTTACCAATATAACAGGAAATCTATATATTGATTTGTTGATTATTATGTTGATTGGTTTGCTATTTATTGGTTTTAGTTTTTCTGGCGTCTATTCAGAGTATAAGGATGTCAAGCAGGAAGAGAAACGACTGTTGAAAATACTAGGGGCATTGTTAATGACGCTCTCTCCTCAGATTGGAGCATTTGCTTTTGGCTGTTTACTGTTCATAGTTCCGATTATAAGTATGATTTCAGAACTAACGTGCTAGCTACATGAAAAATGGGGGTTAATTATGATTTATATTTATAATGATTTCGGGGGAACGCATACTACAGCTTTGGCTGCTGCTTATCACCTGAAGAAACTGGATGAAACTCACGAGCCCACGAAAAATGAAATACTGAATACGCATAATTTCAATAAATTGGTGTACAAGGACAGAGGAAAGCTATACTTCCACGGGAAAGATGAGGATGGTAATAAGGTATATACAATGGGGAGAGGCAGGTCTAAGATTCTAGTTCCGGGCATTTATAATTTAATCGATATGTTGATTAAAGAAGAGGTTCTCGCCGAAAAAATTATTTTATCGAATACGTCTCCGACCGTGCCTTTTTCGATGACATGTGGTGGGATGCTGTCACGATGGCTAAAGATTGATTTTATAGGGGTACCTTTATTGGTTATAGGGGCGAAACAAGCGTACCAAGACATTGTCAATCTCGTTCATCATACAAAACAAGTCGCAAATACCTCGAATTCACAATTAATTATGCTAAACAATAAATAATTCAAATAAAGGGAATGATGCCAGATATGCCAAACGAAATCGAAGAATTAAACATAAAAGAGAACCGAATGGAGCTCGACTGGTGGCTGCATCATGACATCTTTTCGTTCCAGTGGTGGATCATCGTCATTACCAATGTGCTATTTGTTGTGCTGCTGCTCATCTATATGGATCGAAAGAGAACACTCAGCACAGCACTTGCCTTCATGACCAGTTTCATGATCGTCGGAACGACCGACCAACTTGGCAAGTTTTTCGACTTGTGGCGATACCCGCATCAGCTAGTTCCATTTACTGAAAACCTTAATACCGTCGACTTTTTTGTTGTTCCTTGCATTTATGCATACATATATCAGAAGTTTTCTGCCTGGAAATCTTTTTTAATTGCTGGTTTAGTGGCTTCGCTAGTCATATCGTTCGTCGGTGAGCCGTTATTCGTGTATCTTGACATGTATGACCTTGTGAGATGGTCCTATTGGAAGTCATTCTTATTATTGGTTCCCATTGCGGTTCTTGTTAAAGGATTCGTTGACTTAGCTGATGGCAAAATGGTCCATTTCGATATGAACCGCGAAATGGTTATAAATGTTAATCATAGAAAAAAGAAAATAAGATAAATCATATGGAGAGCTGCCGGTAGAGATTCCGGGAATATTTTAGAGGTGAGAAAAGAGCCCTAGCCATTTTCACGACTTTGGGGCCCCCACGGTTCAAACCTCTTGATTTCACGTCAGCCCAATACCTCTATCCGTTGATATGGCTAGTTTTGTTTTTTTATTGGCATAGATATATGAGCCGGCAATCAAAATGAAACCAATCGGAAATGTCATCCAATTACTTACCGGATCTCCGACCGCAATACTGGAATAAATAGCACCTGCCAAATCAAAGACAAATCCGGCATATGCCCATTCTTTCAAGCGCGGGAAGCCTGGCGTGACAATCGCGAGAACGCCTAATAGTTTAGCGATACCGAGGAAAGGAAGGAGATAGGCTGGATAGCCTAGGTGGTCAAATAAATCAACGGCAGATTGGACCGATAAAATATCTGGAATCGACCCCATGACCATAAGAACTGCCAACAATCCTGTGAAAATCCAGTACAGAACGAGTGTTTTTTTCATATCCGTTCATACGCCTCCTTAATTTACAGTTTCGCTAATTCTTCTGCCAGACGATCAAGTGTTTGTTTCGCGCCCTCAACAGCTCCGTAATTTTTCACGACATATTCCAAGTATTCAGCTGATTTAAACAAGGATCTCATCGTAAGTTCCGTTTGATTGCCACGATCCGCAAATGTAACATTGACTCGGAATTGTTCGTCTTCCTCAGCATCGCCATGTGAATACACAAGTGTCTCGGGGCGGTTAACCTCGATGTAGGAAATTTTATTCTCATAATCGGTTCCGTCTGGACCGTGCATCGTGTAGCGCCATACGCCGCCCGGTTTTACATCAATAGCATGAATCGTCAGCGTAAAGCCTTGAGGTCCCCACCAGTGCACCAAATGTTCGGGATCCGTCCATGTTTTGAATACGAGTTCACGCGGTGCGGATAAAGTACGAGTAACAATAAGTTCCGGGCCATTAATGGTTGCGGTCGTGTTGTTCGTTGCATCGTTATTAGTCATGTATTCATTACCTCCAATGTGGAATTAGGGTTGATTATTTCTAAGGCTTAATATACCTGATTGGGAATATTCCTGTCAAGGAATATTGTGAGCGAAATCACTAAGCAAAAACGAGAGATCAACGGTCTTTGCGTTTAGCGGTTTTTATTTCCAGGATTCCTTACAAAATCCTCAAACTTTCCTAAAATCAGTTTAATATACTCTCTGAGACAACTTGATAATGGCAGGGGGAACTTAGAGATGGGAATGAAAAAGCAATTGCTGTTAGAAGAGATTGAGCGATTACGGCATAAATTATTACGCGATCCAATGAAGAATAATTTCGACTTTCAAGAAAATCAAATATACCAGCTAAGTCGGAGACTTGATGATTTACTTGTCCAGTTTATTCGAGAAGAAGTACCAGAAAATTTATTTAAGGTGATAAGCTGCGACGGAGTACCAAGTGCTTCAGATATGATTAACTAGAGTATAAATAATTCTTGTCAGCGTAGCGCTATTGGAGAAACCCAGTTGCGCTTTTTTCGCGCTTATTACGTGAAGAAAAATCAAAATGTAGAAAGAAAATATGAGGATTTTCAAGTTTTTATAGGAGTATTCTTAAGTAGAATCTGGATATTATTGTGTTATTATTGAGATGTTAGGTATTATGTTTAATTTAACAATTATGTACTGGAGGGGGGATCCCCAGGTGAAAAAATAGATTATGTCCACGGAGATACATCTCGTATCATGATGCTGTTTGTAAACGCTGTCAATTTCTTAGACAACATAAGTGAATTGCTTGATGAGTCGGATATAACCTAGTGAAATCGATTTGGAGGGCATTTATGAATTGGAAAAAGAAAATATCGTTGACTCTTATGCTCCTTATGACGGTCAACAGCTTTAGCGCTTTAGGGGCATCGGCTGCCCCTGCAAACGGGTATCCGGAATGGAATAACAATCCCGATGTTTTCCAGGTGAACCGGGAGCCTGCACATGCCTCCTTTATTCCTTATGGTGATGTGCCCTCTGCCTTGCAGGGAGCCGACATGATATCTGCGATGACGGAGCATCTGTCCCCTTTTTACGAATCTCTCAACGGTCAATGGAAATTTAACTTCGCGAAGAACCCTGATGCCCGCCCTTTAGACTTCTTTAAGGATAGCTATGATACGAGTTCATGGAATGAGATTAAAGTGCCTGGCGAATGGCAAATGCAAGGGTATGATTTCCCCATTGATGTCAATATTACGTATCCGTTCTGGGGCAATGGCAACTCCACCAATGTTCAGCCGCCTGTAGCTCCTACGGAATATAATCCGGTAGGATCGTATAAGCGCACATTCACAGTTCCAGACAATTGGTCCGGCCGGGAAACCTTCATTTCCTTCCAGGGAGTAGAAAGCGCATTCTACGTGTGGGTTAACGGCCAAAAGGTCGGATACAGTGAAGATAGCTATTCACCCAAAGACTTTAACATTACCCCTTATCTGAAAGCCGGCGAGAATACGCTTGCTGTTGAAGTGTATCGCTGGTCGGACGGCAGCTGGCTCGAAGACCAGGATTCCATACGGCTTAGCGGCATTACGCGCGATGTGTTTCTTTTCAGTACGCCGTCGGTTCATATGCGGGATTTTAGCGTCGTTACGGATTTGGATTCTTCGTATCAGGATGCTGCTTTAAATCTTAAAGTAAACGTCAAAAATTATAACAATGACACCACGCCGGCCAATCATACTGTAGAAGCGATGCTGTTTGACGCCAACAATCAGCCGGTATTTAACGAGCCGGTCAAAATGGAAACAGCGTTTGGCGGCAATTCGGAGGTTCAGGTCAGTTCTTCCAAACTAGTCGCTAATCCTAAGAAATGGTCGGCTGAAGATCCGAACCTGTATACGCTTGTCCTGAGCTTGGAAGATTCTTCCGGCAAATTAATCGAAACGGCCGGTACACGAGTCGGTTTCCGGGAGTTTGAACTTAAAACGATGTCCGACGGCACTGGCAAGCAGCAAATGATCCTCAACGGCAAGCCAATTATGATCAAAGGTGTTAACCGTCACGATACAAGCCCCGATACGGGGAAAGCGACCAATCTGGATATGATGATCAAAGACATCGAATTAATGAAACAATACAACATGAATGCGGTTCGAACCTCTCACTATCCGAGTCATCCGTTCTGGTACGATCTGGCGAACAAATACGGTCTCTATGTGCTAGACGAGGTCAATTTGGAAACGCATGGCGTCAGAGACACAGTTCCGGCCAGCAAGCCTGAATGGGTGGAAAACGTGAAGGATCGCGCTAACAGCTTGGTCCAAAGGGATAAAAATCATCCATCTGTCATCATCTGGTCATTAGGCAATGAAGCGGGCTCCGGCAATGATTTCAAAATCGAATCCGATTTTATCCGCAGTCTCGATCCTACCCGTCCAATTCATTACGAGGGCTATAATGACAAGGCCGTAACCGATATGGTCAGCAACATGTATCCGGCTGTTTCGACCTTGGAAACGTATGCCAAGAGCAGCGATCCTAGACCGTATATTATGTGTGAATATGCTCACGCCATGGGTAACAGTAACGGTAATTTGCAGGAATACTGGGATATGATCAAAAAGTATCCGAATCTCCAGGGTGGATTCATCTGGGATTGGGTCGATGAAGCGGTACGCATGAAATCGCCAGCGGAAAAACTGTATTTGACCGACGCAGGCGAAACTTATAAAGCTGATTACACGGGAACCGTTGTAGACAATGACGGTGCTGTAAGCGGCGTTCTTCAACCGAAAGATATAGGAAGCGCTACAATGACATTGCCAAACGATGCGAAATACAATATTACAGGACCGTTCACGCTGGAAGCCTGGGTTAAACCGTTATCGACTATTTCGGACAGTCCGATTATTGCCAAAGGGGATACGCAGTTCGCTTTGAAAATGGCGGGTACGACCAAATTGGAATTATTCGTTTATAAAAATGGCACCTGGACATCAGCCACCGCGGCTTTGCCTGCGAACTGGTTGAATAACTGGCATCATATTGCGGGCTCCTATGACGGAGCGAACTTAAAGCTTTATGTGGACGGTACTGTCGTTGGAACGAAGGCTTTCACAGGCAGCTTCAGCTCCAATATCTACCCGCTTACGATCGGTATGGATAAGGAGAAAGGCCGCACTTCCAAAATGAGCTTCGATAAAGTCCGCGTTTACAATCGTGCATTATCGTTGACGGAGCTAAACGATGATACGCGCACAGCAGATGCATCCGCTGTCTTGTGGCAGGATTTCAATAAAGAAAATGCCCAATCAAGCCCACTTGAACAGCACGAATTCTTTGGCTACGGCGGAGACTTCGGGGATAATCCGACTGATCATCAAACTTCGGCCGATGGTCTTAACCTGGCAGACCGTACGCCAAAGCCACAGCTTTCCGAAGTGAAGCATGTTTATCAAAACATTCTCGTGAAAGCCGTAGATCTTGTGAAAGGCAAGGTCGATATCCGAAATGAATTCCTGTTCACCAATGCCAACGCCTACGAGGCAAGCTGGGAATTGCGAGCGGATAACAAAGTCATTCAGCAAGGCACTTTGGACAATTTGGATATTCCGGCTTTGACAACGAAACAAATTACTGTTCCTTACAGCTTGCCGACGGCTGAGCCGGGCGTTGAATACTGGTTGAATGTCAGTTTCAAATTGAAGTCGGATACGCTGTGGGCGAAGAAAGGCCACGTGATCGCGAGTCAACAGCTAAGCCTACCGATGAATGCTCCTCATCAACCGTCCGTGGATCTTTCTGCATTGCCTGTGTTGAATGTCCAGGATCAAGGTACACAAGTAACGATTAATAATACTGATATGCAGATCAATTTCAACAAATCGACAGGCACGATCGATGCTATCAAGTATCAAGGTAAAGACTTAATTAAAAAAGGCCCGACACCTTCCTTCTGGAGAGCGCCGATCGAGAACGATAAAGGCAATGGCATGCCTAGCAGAACCGCAACCTGGAAGAATGCCGGGAAAAACAGAAGCGTAACCAAAGCGACTGTCACCCCAATCGGGGATAAAATTGTACGTATCGATGTGGAAGGAACGCTGCCAACGACGACGGTTTCCTCCTATAAAATGTCTTATACAATCTTTGGCAATGGCGACATTACAGTGTCCAATTACCTGAAGCCGGGCGCAAGTACATTACCGGAAATTCCTGAGGTCGGAAACATGTTGACGATTCCGCAGGAATTTGAGCATATTACCTGGTATGGCCGCGGACCGAACGAAAACTATCAGGACAGAAATTCCGGTTCCGATGTCGGGATGTATAACAGTATCGTAGAAGCGCAATTTTTCCCTTATATCATACCTTCGGAAACGGGCAATAAAACCGATGTGCGTTGGGTTACTCTGACGAACGACGATGGATCTGGTCTGATGGCAATCGGAGCTCCTTTCATCGAGACTAACGCGCTGCATTACACACCGGATGACTTGGATGGACCGGCGCATCCGTATCAAGCGACTCATAGCGATGACATCACGCTTCGCGTCAACTATAAGCAAATGGGTGTTGGCGGTGATGACAGTTGGGGAGCTAAGCCTCATGCGCCTTACATGCTGCTAGCGAATAAGGACTATAGTTACAGTTATACGCTTAGACCGATTGCCGCTCATACAGCGGATTTGATGCAGTTGAGCAAAACCGTGACGACGATCAATCTGGTGAAATCCATCCAAGTAAATGGCATAGCGTTGGACGGATTTGATCCGGAGAAATTAAGCTACACGTACAATATTCTGCGCGGCAATAACAAAGTGCCGACGGTTGACGTGCAATCATCAAACAACACGGTAAAAGTGCAAGTGACTCCAGCTGCAGATGTAAACGGTAAAACTGTCATTAACGTATCCTCTGCAGACGGCCTCATCACCAAGACATATGAAATTCAATTCAATGTGGTTGATCATTATTTGAGCAACATGGATTGGGCAAGTGCAACAGTCGGTTGGTCCTCGATCAAAAAGGATCTGAGCATCGACGGCAATCCGCTGCGCCTGAGAGGTCCGTCAGGAACCGTCACCTATGCCAAGGGAATCGGCACGCACGCGAACTCGGAAATCATTTATAACCTGACAGGTAAAAATTATGAATCCTTCCAGACGGTCGTTGGCGTTGACCAAGAGGTTAGTGGCACAGGAGTGAACAACACGATTGTGTTCCAGGTGTTCTTGGATGGAGTCAAGGCTTTCGATAGCGGTTTGATGAGAGCTACGACGGTTTCCAAAGCGGTTAACCTGGATGTAAAAGGCGTGAAAGAACTGAAGTTGGTCGTCAGCGATAATGGTGACGGCAACGCTGAAGATCATGGAGATTGGGCAGATGCCAAGCTCATTCCAGGCAAAGATCCTTTTGCAGTTCTTAGCGGTGTAAGCTTAGTAAAGGCTAACCAGCCATTTGACCTTGATTTGCAGCTGAACAATGTTACACAAAACGTGTATGCGCTTGACTTTGTCGTCAATTATAATCCGCAGCAAGTCCTTCTCAACGATGTTACTTCCATACAAGATAAAGTAGACATCGTTGCGAAAAAAGAGTTAGAGCCTGGCAAACTCAGAGTGCTGGCCGCAGCTCTTGGATCCAGCATTCAATCAGGTGAGAATCTGTTAAAACTAGCGTTCACTACAACAAATGAAACGGTTACGCAATCAACCTATACGGATATTTCCGTAAGTGATTTGGTCGTTGCTGACAATCAAGGAGCAGAAGGGAACGTTATTGGTACTCAGTTTAGAGTCCAATTTGAGCAAATTCACAAAGATGCTTTAATCACAGCGATTGCTGACGCACAAGCCAAATACGATGGGGCTGTAGAGGGCAGCAATGCTGGACAATATCCAGCTGCAGCGAAAGCAGCGTTCTTGGCTGCAATTCAGAAAGCTGCTGCAGTTGCGAACGATGCGGCTTCCAACCAGTCGCAAGTAGATCAGGCTTTGATTGACCTGACGGCTGCCGTTCAAGCTTTTGAATCGTCTGTCAATACGAGCATCCCTGGCGATATGAACGGTGACGGCAAATTTACAATTGGCGATCTGGCTATGGTCGCTAAGGCATACGGTAAAACGTCCTCTGATTCAGATTGGGATCTCTACAAGTATGCAGATCTCGTACAGGACGGCAAAATTGATATTGCAGATCTGGCCTATATGGCAAGAAAAATTATCGAATAAGCTTTAAAAGAAGAATCCGCAACCTCGGTTGTCGGATTCTTTTTTTAGTAGATAAGAAAGTGCAAGGTTTTTTACTTTTGCTTCGCATCTACCTTGACAAACGCGCTCGTCCTAATAGGACGACGAAGTCGTTTATCCTTGCATACAAGAATAACGATGTTTGTATGGGAACTACAGGGCGCTATTTTGCCAAAAAGATCCCTATGCGTGAGGGAGAGGGAACTAGGGACCGCTATTTCGCTATTTTGATAGATATTTGGACGATGGAGGTTGAATAAGAGTCTGTAGTTCCCCTCCACCCCACGTATCTCGGCTATTCGCATAAATAAGGGAATGGGGTTCCCTGTAAGGGCGGGTCATCCATGTTTGGGATAAGCGACACCAGCGTTGTTACTACTGATTTCGCGACGAAATCGGGAAATACTCCCCGCAGTTTGGATATATTGCAATTGTCCGCGGCAGATGTTTCCCATTTCCATTGAAATAATGGCAGGATAATGTGGGAATATCTTGAATTAATAAGCGATACTCATTCAATTTCGAAGGGGGGAGTTGTTTTGGGATTGAATAATACAGGACCTCCAAATATTTATAACAATCAGGCTCAACAATATACGAATGGGATTTTTGCATGGTAATTATTTGTGGCAGCTAAAGTGGCATCTTCAGAAGATCAAGCAAACGGAAAACAAGAGCTCAATAAATAAGTGTATGAAGCTACCGTGCGAAGAAACGGCAGCTTTTTGGGCAGTTTCAGTACCTACCAAATGTGCAAAATGACTATGTGACAAAGAAAGAAGGGGAGCTTCATAGCATTTACCCATCTCATAGTGGAACTACATTGTTTATATGGACTCGGTGAAATAGAAGAAAACGATAATGTCCCTACTTTTTGCAAGTATGGTATCAAGAAGCCAGGTTATCATTGTTTAGCAAACGGTTGTCAATTCGCTGGGCATGCTCCCGCACCACATGAAATTGCCTACTCTGATGAGAATGGGGAAGTAGGGCATGATGCGTGGATAGGATTTGGTGGTGATATGAAGCCCGAACCGTATAATAAAAATAGGGTTGCCAAGCTTAAAGATACATGGAAAAAAGGTGTGCAAAGAAAAAGTTGAAGAAGCATATGATGCGTATATGCAGCGAAGCAATTTAAAAGAGAAATAAAGAACCCTAACAAGTCGCATTTAAAATTCCATATACCGGGCTTGGAAGAATAATAAGCCTACCGTTCACAATTGTATTTAATGCAGTAATTATTATAATGGGCATTACATGGATTGTTAAATTAAAATACCAGTATTTCGCAGTGAAATGGATATTAGTAGCGTTACTAACTATATTCGTTGCATTGATATCTTACCCCCAAGATTATGGGCCACACATCATAATAAAAATATTGAATGATTTAAAATGAATCAAAATCCGGCATGGAATTTCTTGGATAATATGACGTATGAACTTGACCAAATTAGGGAGGATCATTAGATGACTATAAAAAAACCCGAATGGCAAATCTCGAAACAAATGGAATCAGTAATTGAGTGGTTGCTTGGCGGGGACCCTGCGATCCGTTGGCAGGTTATGCGTGACTTAACCAAAGAGACCGATGACTGTGTTGCCGCAGAGCGGTCTCGGATTGCCGCGGAAGGTTGGGGGGGCCAGGTCCTCGGCCTACAATCTTCCGAGGGTAACTGGGGCGGTGAGGCCGATGCACGGAACTGGCTATGCACGAGCTACACTTTGCTGCTTTTGAAGGAGCTAGGCTTGGATCCGTCCGGGGAGGAAGCCCGCAGATCGATCGGTCTAGTACGTGAGCGCATCACCTGGCCGCAACAAATGGGCGGTCAGCCCTACTTTGACGGCGAGACCGAGCCCTGTGTCAATGGTTGGATCCTTGGAGTGGGAGCCTACTTCGGTCAGGCAAGCCGTCGGCTAGTCGATCGACTCCTCGGTGAGCAGCTTGAGGACGGAGGCTGGAATTGCAACGCTCCTCAAAGTCGACGATCCTCATTCCACAGTACCATCTGTGTCTTGGAAGGATTATTAGAGTATGAGAAGGCTAAGGGTGAAACTGCTGAAGTGACCGAAGCCCGCGTCCGGGGACAAGAGTACCTTCTGGAGCGTCGAATGTTGAGGTCCCTGTCATCCGGCGAAGTGATCGATCCCAATTGGACGCGCTTCTCTTTCCCGACCACGTGGCATTACGATGTACTGCGGGGTTTGGATTACTTACGCAGCGCCGGTGTCCAGCCCGATGAAAGGGTCAGTGAGGCCGTCGGTTTGGTGGCGAAGAAACAAGACCAAAACGGGAAGTGGCCGCTCGAGAACTCCCACCCCGATCGAGTTCATTTCGACATGGAAGGTGTGGAAGGCGAGCCAAGCCGCTGGAACACTCTCCGAGCCTTACGAGTGCTGGACTGGTATTCAACAAGACTCGAATTTAAAATGTAACAAAGTTGAAATCTATTTTTCATCCTGCATTAATAAATTATGCCTATAATAATAACTGACCCCCTTTAAAATATAAAACTTAGTCCCGCAGCCCGTGCTGTGGGTCTCTTTTTTTCCGTAGGTTAACTCCATGAAAAGGATTTCGGTAGCCATCAACGAAATAGAATATATTGTAAAATCGTTCGTTCGAATGGGAGGGTTAAGGATTGAGAAATATGCATCTCGGAAAACCTCATAATGCTTCAGGAGACCGAGTCCTGCAGAAAGCAGCAGACTCGCCTAAAACGGAAGAATCCCCGTCGTTCAGTACCTTTTCTCCGACAACTATTGCCCATCTGCAGCGTTCCATAGGAAATCGCGCGGTAGCTAATCTAGTTACCCGAACTGAACCTGGTGTTATTCAACGTGTGAAGAAAGAAAACTTGACGTTGACGAATAATAATATATTTGGGTCCATGGTTAGTTGGGTAAATGCCCGGCCTAACCTCGCAAAGGTGTTGGATATGGAGAAAGCCTTATTGCATGCCCCCAGTTTTGATATATTTAGAACATTTTTAATAAAAATCAAAACAGACACTACGGACCCTCTGCCCAGTTTCAATGATTCCGTTTATTACGCCAAGGCAGTAAAAGATTACTTTGATCAGAATCCTGTACCGATAGAGGATGGGAAAAAGTCATTATCTGAACTTGTCTCTGGGGGAGCGACATCTAGTCCTCCAGAAGCCAAAGAGGAGAAAAAAGCAGTTGTCTACACGCCGGTAAATAGAAAAGACCAAATTTGGCTAGGGCCGTCTGCCAAGAAACACTATGATCATATGAAGGGGACAACTGCTCTGCCGCGATCGAATAGCACACTCTTGGCATATGTAAAGGATAATGCCTCATATTTTATCGAGGTGGATGGTCACTGGACATTACAGTTGGGTGAGTTCCAAACGAAGCAAAAAGGGGGCGGTACTGAACTGAAGCCGTGGTCCATCCTCATAGACAGTAGTGACTGGAAAGTTTTTCATTACGGACCTACGGGGGAGGAAACGGATTAACTTGTAGTTGAATAGCCTTTTTTCTCACCGGGAAACGCATCCCAGTCGTCGGAAGATGCTTTAGCGCTCAATGAGGTTAGCCTCGGTTTCGGTGATGAACTTCTGGATAGCATACAAAAGGTGGGAATGCCTATGGGACAACGAGCTAACCTAGTCATTGTAAAGCAAGATGGCTATGATCTTTATTACAATCATTGGTGTGCAAATACACTTCCTTGTGAGTTATTTTGGGGGCCAGAACATGCAATTTCATTTATCCAGGCTCAGAAGAAAGTTGAACAAACAGATTGGTTAGACGATATATGGGCAGAAGGTGGAGCTGTCATTGACGAAGCTAAGAAACTGCTTTTATTTTATGGCGGCGAAGAAGAGCAATCTAATATCCCATTTAGAAGGCTTTTCTTAGAAGTAATGCAAAAGGTTTGGGGAGAATGGGAAATCAACTGGGCGCATGAAGGTATTGTCGACCTTGCGGAATACGTAGGCGTCCCAAGAGAGCGAGTTATTTCAGGTAATGATGATGATTTAGCTTATATAAATTTGAGACCTCCAAGTGCAATGAATTGGATTGATACGATTGCTAGCATAAAATTTGAGGATGAAGAAACACTGATTTTTCCACTAGATGGAGGTATCGAAGGATACTTGCTGCATGGACCAGAGCTCTTGCAAAACTGTAATAAATCTTTTGGTTATAAACAATTTCATATGGAAGAATGGGGATCAGACTTTCCAACTTCCGGTTTTCATATTGATACAAAAAATAAGCAGATCGAAATATGGTATGCAGATGGTTTTTCAAACATCGTTCAACGACTTCAAAAGAAATGGCCGGATTGGAAGGTGCTCGACCATTGTGATCGATATGAAACGCAATCTGAAATTTTAAAAGATAGACTGCAATTCCAAACGAGGCATCGTAGTGAAATGTTATCGGAAATGAAAGCATTGCTTCTAAGGTCACCGAAAAACCCACTGGACATCATATCTTCATTAGTTACAAGATTGCAAAAAGACGGTAAAGAAGTTAATGTCAATCCCAGGGCTTACATGCATGGAAATTACTGTGTTCCAGAGGCTACCCGTGAGGAAATCATTCGATTTGCTTTTTCATAAAGGAAGCCTCTCGGCTGCCGAGAAGGCCTTTTTCGCTTTCTCGCACGGCAAATCTCGCCGCGTGGTGAAGTCTTTTGGTTTGTTATTATACTAGACGTAGGCAGGACTAAATAATGTTGCAGTTTTATTATGAATTTTATGATTCATATTTTGCAAACTACATTTTGTTAGTTAGATAGATGATCATAAAAAAGCAACCAAAGGTGTATCAACCTTGGTTGCTTTTTTTATGATCATCCTATTTGTACGTGGTTTTAATCGATGAAGACGAATAATTCCTTTTTTTATAATTTTTTCTATAAATTTTATGGTACAAAAGGATGAATTTTAATTTGGTCTATTCAATCCCTTTTGCGATTTTTTTCGCCAAAAGGTTAGGACTATATAATCAATACACATAGACCGTATTTCCTGTAATTCGCTATATTACGTTTTATAGAGACACAAAACTACAAATTCAACGAAGTGTATAGTCATATAGTGCTCTTTTGACTGTAAGTTTTTAACTGTTATGATTATGGTAAACTTTGGTTTGAAGAAGCTAAATACAAATATCGGTTAAGGGATGATTGCACAGATGAGAAAGATGTTCTCAGGTGAGAGTAGAGTCTTTTACTTGTACCGGTTTATTTCGCTTGCTGGAACTTCGCTAGTGTACGCTATTGAGGATCGTGGTCCTCCGTTAGGCATCAAAATTGGCATCATCCTCGTGTTGTTCATCTTTGCTACTTGGATTACAGACTTGTATACCCGAAGTGGCACAGCCTCTCGCACAATTAAAATAACCGTAGGCTTAGAAATGACCGGGATGATGGTCCTCCATCTTCTAAGCGGCGGTATGGACAGTCCGTTCCTTTGGTGCGTTTTCAATCCCGCTTGGATGGCTGCCAGCTATCTTTCCTCTGTCTACTGCTGGTTTATGATGCTGAGCTACTTTTTATTCATTACCGCATTTACTTATTTATTTACCAACGGACAAATGCAGACAATTGGCGAAATTCTTCTGAATGACAATCGCTTTTACCTGATGCTGCTATTTATGACTCTCACCATTCAACTATTAGCTGGGGTCAAAAACAGGCTTGAGATTGCGAACGCTCGAACCACAGAAACCATGGAGCATATGAAGTCGCTGTATCAGATCGTAGAAGCAGCAACGCACAGCGATTCTGAAAACTTGAAAATTATTTTTGCTGAATTTGCTTTGAAATTGACCAAGCTAAAGATGTCCTTTTTCTGGGATGTCAACGAAAATGAAAGACCCGATCATCTGATTACGCAAGGTGTCTCACCGATTGGCATTGAAGCATCCCTTTCTGAGGCTATTGACTTGCAGGAGGCCGAACTCAGACAGCTCGATTGCTGTAGGGTGATGAGTCTGGCGGACTATGGTGATTTTCTTGTGATTCCTATCAAATCGTCAACCCGATTTTGGGGAGTGATGGGAGTTAAGATTGAGTTTGCCTGTTACGAAGAGGGCAAACATGGGTATATTACACAGTTGAGTTTTCTATCTGAGCTTTGCTCCGTCATTTTGGAGAGGCACCAGCTGGAACGAATCGAGAATCAGTTGATGATTATCGAGGAACAGAACCGAATTGCCGATGAGATGCACGATAGTGTCTCGCAGTACATTTTCGGAATTGTCTATGCCGTGCATTCCCTGAGTCGCAAATGGAAGGAGATTTCAAAAGATCAGATCAAAGAGCAGCTGCAAATCATTCAAGAGTCTTCCGTAGCCGCTTCTCAAGAGCTTCGTTCCACCATTTATAGTCTGAGTTCCAGGAAAAATGGCGGTGATTTTTGGATTACGACCGTCAAATCTCATCTGGATAGCTTGTCCAAGCTTCATGCTGTGAAAGTAAATCTCCACGTGACTGGAGATGATCATCGTCTGCACGTTACTTATCAAAAGGCTTTGTTTCGAATTATTTCGGAATCCACTGGAAATGCCATTCGTCATGGGCAAAGCACAATCATCAAGGTAGATCTCAGCATAAAGTCGGATGAGGTGAAGCTTTCCGTTCTGGATAACGGAAGTGGCTTCAGTGTTAGTGAACGATTATCAGATCCAAAGGCTGTTGGACTAGGTGTCAACAACATGAAACTGCTTGTTCAGTCATTAGGCGGAACGATTAGCATTCAGAGTACACAAGGAAAAGGTACACATATACAACTGACCATCCCATTTCAACCACAGGACAACAAAGAACTAAATGAACTTCAGATGATGGGCTAAACAAGGTCATATAGGCAATTCCCATTCAAACGAAAGCAGGTGGAACTTTGAAAGTTGTTATCGTAGATGATCATCCGTTGGTACGTAGAGGGTTGTCAGCTGTGCTAAAGCTTGAAGCAAACATCGAAATTTCTGGTGAATCGGAAACGGTGGAGCATGCATTGGAGTTAATCAAGGAAACGAAACCGGATTTGGCTATCGTGGATCTTAAGCTGGGGCAACGCTCTGGTCTTGAAGTGGTTGAAAATATTAAGGATACATCGTGCCGAAGCATTATTTTGACTTCATCGACTTTGGAGCAGGATGTAAGAAGGGCAGAAGCTGTAGGCGCGGATGGTTATGTACTTAAAGAAGCGCTGCCAGAGGAATTGCTTTTGGCCATTAAATTGATTTTCAAAGGGAAAAAGTATTATGATCCAGGTCTCATGGAAATGTTGTTTAAGAAAGAGGAAGAGGACAGCTTCAGCAAGCTAACGCCAAAGGAGCGAGAAGTGTTAATTGGTCTAGGAGAGGGTTTATCCAATCAAGGAATGGCTAAGAAATTAATGGTCACTGAGTTTACAGTCAAGAAGCATGTTAGCCAAATTTTAAATAAGTTGTGTGTCAACGACCGTACACAAGCGGCTTTGTTAGCGCAATCCAAAGGATTAGTCAGCGGTTTTCAGTGAGCCATTACAGCAAATATGGTCCGAAAGTATACCATCGCTTTATTACATATAACCAAGAGTGGATACACGAAATAGACCCAAAAATTATAATATCGGGTAATATCATAATTTTGGGAATTCATTTAGTATTTGACTATAACCAACTAACTGACAAAAAGCGGCATTCTTCATTCCATTTTGAGGGTAGAGTGCTTCAACTAGCTGGCAGGCTAGTTATCACCGTCGAATTGAGATTGTAGAATGCTCTGTATAAAGGAGTGATTGAATGTCGTTTCGATAGGTGGGGAAGAGAGAAATAAAACGCTTTCATTACAAACATCTTAACTGAAACTAGTAGGAAAAGCAAGACTGTATTTCCTCGATTTTTAACTATTTTTTCGGGAGGGTACCATGGAGAAATCTATCTTAGATTACTTTGTACTCATTCGCAAAAAGTTGTGGATGATTGCACTTTTCGTTCTTCTCTCGTGCCTGACAACTTTCTATGTCAGTAAAACTTTTGTTGAGCCTGTTTACAAGGCGAACACACAAGTGCTGGTAAGCAGTACGTCTAAGAGTGAAGAAGCGATAGATTTGAATGATGTGTCGATGAACTTGAATTTAATTGAGAGCTACAAAGAAATTATCAAGTCGGATCAGATCATTCAAACGCTTCTGCAGAGTCATCCCGAATTCGGATTGACGCAGAAAGAGCTGCTGAAGAACTTGAAGGTGAGCTCTACAGATAAAACACAAATTATCAAGATTGAGTTGGAAGATCCTAGCTATGAGAAAGCGGTAGTGATAACCCAAGCACTTGCGGATACGTTTATGAGCAAAGTGCCATCCTTGATGAATATGAACAATGTAAAAATACTTTCTAGCTCAGATGTGGCTGTAAAGCCTTTACCGGCAAATGCCAGTATCGTAATTAATTTGGCTTTGAGCTTTATTTTATCGGCGATGGCAGCCATTGGTGTGTTCTTCTTTTTTGAAAATATCAATGATACGATTCGCTCTGAAAAAGAGGCTGAATATATTGTGGGCCTTCCCGTTCTTGCTTCCATCGGGACGATAAAGAAAGGCAAAGCGACAACAGCTTCGAAAGCGCTGAGCAGAGAGGTAGGGGAACAGACGTATGTTACAGCTAAGTAATGTGCTTGTGGCTGAATTAGATCCCATTTCGCCAGTTTCCGAATCCTATCGCTCGTTGCGAACAGCGGTGCGCTTTAAAAGGGTTGTGCCGGCTGGTCAAGGGATCGGAATGGTGCTGATGATTGCATCTCCCAAGGCGCAAGAAGGCAAGACGACCACGCTTGCTAATCTGGCGGTTACCTATGCTCAGGAGGGCAAATCTGTCGTAATCATTGATAGTAATTTGCGCCAACCAGCGCTGCATAAGATTTTTGGAATGACGAATACAAAAGGATTGCTCCACTTTTTTCAAAAAGGACTTAACGTAGATGATGTCATCACACCGACTGGGATCATCGGGCTTGATCTCATCGTTGCCGGCGGTCAACCGGTAAATCCGTCAGAATTGGTTGGCTCCTCCCAAATGATGGACCTGATGAAACAGCTGAGGCAGCGATACGAGGTTATCCTCATCGATTCACCGTCAACGCTTGATTATACAGATGCTAGTTTGCTCACTGAGTATAGTGATGGTGTACTGCTAGTCACTAAGAACGGTAGAACGAAGCGCGAATGGGCGAAACAAGCGAGAGCTCAGCTCGAACAGTCCGGGGCCCGCATGTTAGGTATGGTTTTCAACCAATAATTGAATATGTACGCTTAGGAGGATGAGAAGGATGAAGACGGTCAAGAAAGCAATTATTCCGGCTGCGGGTTTAGGAACGAGATTTCTGCCTGCCACGAAAGCAATGCCCAAAGAGATGCTCCCAATCATCAACAAACCAACTATTCAATACATCGTGGAAGAAGCCATCGAATCCGGTATCGAAGATATTATTATTGTAACCGGTAAAGGGAAGAGAGCGATCGAGGATCACTTCGACAATGCGTTTGAGCTTGAAAACAAGCTGATGGAAACAGGGAAGCTGGAGCTTTTGAAGGAAGTTCAGCGTTCCTCCAAAGTAGAAATTCATTATATTCGTCAAAAAGAACCCAAAGGTCTTGGACATGCCGTCTGGTGTGCAAGAAGGTTCATTGGGAATGAACCGTTCGCTGTGCTTCTTGGCGATGATATTGTCACAGGGAAGGTACCCTGCTTAAAACAGCTGATTCAGCAATTTGAATTATCAGAAAATTCTGTTATTGGCGTGCAAAAAGTTCCGCCTGAACTAACGAATCGTTACGGTATCATTGATCCAGGTGAGCAAAATAACCGCCTTTATCAAGTGAAAGATTTTGTGGAGAAACCGAAATTAGGTACAGCCCCTTCCAATCTTGCCATTATGGGGAGATATGTGTTCTCTCCTAAAATCTTTGAATTTCTGGAGCTTCAGGAGAAAGGCGCTGGCGGTGAAATTCAGTTGACCGACGCGATTCAGAAGCTTAATCAGATCGAACGTGTACTTGCGTATCATTTTGACGGCATTCGATATGATGTGGGTGAACGACTCGGTTATATTCTTACAACGATGGCTTTCGCACTAGAGAGCAAAGATCTTCGGCTGGATGTGCTTGACGCAATGGCTTCACTTCTCATAGAGGAGCAATACGCACCTATCTTGAAGCACTTGGGAGGTGAAGATTATGAGCTTGCGCGAACTGCAGGAGGAATATGAGTACTTAGGATCTCAGAATATTACCTCAAAGCGCTACTATTCTTCTGCTGCTACGAGATTACAGGAAAGAAAGAGTATAACTACGTATTCTTTTATGAAGCGTATGCTGGATATTATTCTATCCCTGGCAGGAATTATTTTCTTGATACCGTTATTTATTATTGTTGCCATTTGCATCAAGGTGGAAGACCCAGGGGGCTCCGTCTTCTTCAAACAAAATAGAGTCGGCAAAGATGAAACGTTGTTTCCCATGTATAAGTTCCGCTCGATGGTGTCTAACGCGGAAGCGTTGAAGCAGCAGTTAATGAGTCAAAATGAAGTTGAAGGCGCGATGTTCAAAATGAAGAATGATCCTCGTGTTACACGCGTCGGAAAATTACTGCGTAAAACGAGCATAGATGAGATGCCACAATTGTGGAATGTACTTATCGGAGATATGAGCTTGGTCGGGCCTAGACCGGCTTTGCCAAGTGAAGTTAGCGAGTATACGTCATATGAGAAGAAGCGCTTGACTGTAACACCTGGTTGCACGGGATTATGGCAAGTAAGCGGACGAAGTAATCTAAGCTTTGAACAAATGGTAGAGCTTGATTTGACGTATATCCGTGAAAGAAGCGTTTTCTATGATTTAAAAATAATGACGAGAACCGTTTCGGTTCTTCTCGGTTCCAAGGACGCCTTTTAAAAAAAAGTAGGAAAGGAGTACCGCTATGGTGCATAATCAGCCGAAACCGAGGGTATCCATTGTCATCTGTACCTATAATCGCGCGAATTTGCTGCAAATGACGCTGGACGCGCTGCCTGCTTTAGCTGCAAGAGAGAAGGCTGAGATTCTTATTGTGGATAACAACTCCACGGATCATACGCGTGAGATAACCAAGTCATTTGCCCTTCGTCAAGCCGGGGTAATGAGCGTTCAGTATGTATTTGAACAAACGCAAGGCTTGTCAGCTGCGCGAAATAGGGGGATACAAGAAGCAAAGGGTGATATTATCGCCTATCTCGATGATGATGCTGTTCCTTGTTTGGAGTGGATTCGCACGATTGTGGACACCTTTGATCATCGGCCTGACGTTTGTGCCATAGGCGGTAAGATTCGTCCGAGGTTCGAAAGCGAGAGGCCGGCATGGCTGATTAGCGCGCTTGAACTTCCTTATACGATTGTAGATCGGGGAGAAGCTGTGCATGAATATCCGATAAATAAGCATCCCTTCGGTGCGAATATGGCTATTCGGAAATCATTTCATGATACCTATTTGTTTCCAACTGATCTAGGAAGGAAGGGGACGCTCCTGTTGTCTGGAGAAGAGTCTTGGCTTTTCGAGCAGATGAAGCAGGAGAGGAAGAAGATTCTTTATCAGCCTTCCATGGTTGTTGATCACTTCATCCCCGACAATCGGTTAACGAAGGATTGGATCAAGCGGCGCTATTATTACCAAGGGGTTACGAACGGCTCCATGCCCAAAGGATTTATAAGTAAGTCAGTTTTGCTCTGTAATGTTGCTTGCAGGCTGCTCTACATTGCTGTAGATGCCTTGTTCGCACATACAGAAGGAAAGAAATTACTCATTGCTTGTCGCATGCAAAGCATTAAAGGCACACTAATCACGATGCGTAGTCGTGTGAAAATGCGCTTAACAGGGTGAGGATATTTATGTCGGCTCTTTCAATACAGCTCAAGAAACCGATGTACTATGCTGTGTTCTATGTACTGTTTGCAGTGATGATGGGCATAGCAGCTGTTTATCAACCTCTGATCAGTATGTTGGGATTGGGCGTATTTTTCTTATGTATGTATGCCATCTACCAACCGGAAAAGATGAGTTATCTTGTCCTGCTTTCAACTGCCGTCTCCATTAACTACATTGTGGAAGCGAATGTCCCTGGACTGGAGATCCTTTCTCTTTACAAGCTTGGGATTCTAATTCTACTAGTTCCCTGTATGCTGCAAAACGGACTCCGGTTGAAGTTCATCTATCCTATTGCAGCTATTGCCGGCATGTTATTCCTTACCTTCTTTTTCTCAGAGTGGCATCCAAGGCTGACGCTTTCCATCACCTTGAAAGCATTCATCGGACTAGCGCTCCCTTTCTTTTTTCTCATGATCAAATGGAATAAAGAATCGGCGCAAAAGCACATCCGGATCATTTGCCTGCTGCCACTCGTAAGTGTAGGGGTTGGGGCGATCCTTCAGTTGGCTCATCTGTATGCGTTTCTCAATGTGGAGTTCACGGGAGCGATTCGGGTGCAAGGGGCGAATATCGCCCCCCATTTGGCGATGCTAGCTTTTCTGGGCATAACCGTTGCATTAATTGAAACCAAACGCAATCCGCTGCATGCCAAATTCTATTATTGTACGCTGGCTGCAAACTTTGCGATTCTGATCGCTACGGGCACTAGAGGACCTATACTCGCCATGCTGGCCATGGCTGCGTATTATTTCTTCGATATGGTTAGGCAGTATATCAAAGGGAAGCTCATTTTATTAATCCCGCTGATCTGTTCCTTGGCCTTGATTAGTGGAGCCGTCTATGTGCAGTGGGACAATATGACAAAGCGTTCATTCGAACGCCAGACCGGCACAGGTATCGATTTGTCAGGAAGAACGGAGGCGTGGAACTACTTTTTAAAAGGAGTGAAAGATTCCCCGCTGGCAGGTAGAGGGCTTGGCGCGGTTACTGTAGCGAATGACGGAAGTTTATACAGCGGCTTTGTGGTTCCGCATAACGAATACATTCGATTTTATTATGACGCTGGTTATATCGGCTGCATCCTGTTGTTTTTATCATTACTCGTCTTATTTAGAATGATTTATCGAGTCATTCCGCAGAGAATTAAAGTTTATTATGCAGCATTCATTCTGGCGTTCTTTCTATACTCCTTGTCGGATAACACGTTATCCACGATTCAATTCATCATTCCTTTTTGCTGGTATTTGAATGGTTTGTATATTCTCTCGACGACAAATTCGAAAAAAGAAGATGTGATCTGATGAGTAGAGTGACTATGTTCGATGTTCATTTTGATAATTATGATTTTCTGGACTTGCTTGCCTATATGGATGAGGTCATTCGCCAGAATCATCATTCTTACATTTTAACCTGCAATGTCGATCATTTAATTAAGCTCAGAAAAGATGCTGAGTTTCAAAAAGTATATTCGGATGCGGGGGCCATTGTTGCGGATGGCATGCCCATTATATGGGCATCTAGGATGCTGCGTAAACCGCTCAAGGAAAAGGTATCCGGATCTGATTTGTTCGCCAAATTAGGTAAAGCTTTCGCAGAGCGCCAATATAAGCTCTTTTTCTTAGGGTCTGCAGTTGGAATTCCGGAGCAAGCGGTTAAGAATCTGAAGCTCATATTTCCAAATTTGAATATTGTGGGTTGTTATTCACCCTCCTATGGCTTCGAGAAGAAAAAAGAGGAGAATGAGCGTATTGTTCAAATGCTGATTGATACACAGCCAGATATCGTGTTTGTCGGCGTTGGCGCACCGAAACAAGAAAAGTGGATTTATCAAAATTATCTGCAATATAAAGTGCCGATTTCGATAGGCGTTGGCGCAACGTTCGATTTCATTTCGGGCACCGTAAAGCGCGCCCCGAACATTATGCAGAAAACAGGATTCGAGTGGTTTTGGCGCCTTGCTCAAGAACCACGAAGGTTGTGGAAGCGTTACTTGGTACACGATGCGATGTTTGCGGTCCTGCTATGGCGCGAGGTTGTTAAGCAGTTCAAGCTGAAACGGGAGGGGACGGGAATCAATAGTGGATGATTTCAGCAAAATGAGTAAGCCCCCTTTGATCATGACACAGACGGGTCGCATGACAATGCTATTCGCTGCAATGGCTTTGGCCGTCTCCGTAGTCATTGGTTATTCAAGTGCAACTCTGAATCCTGATCTTAGTATGCAAATTGCAATCTTGTCTATGCTGCTATTTCCTGCCTTTGTATTGGCTTTATTCGATTCACGCCGATTAATTCCATATATCCTGCTGGTCTGGGTTATTTGCCCGGAGATCCGTAGAATACAGGATTGGATGGAAGGAACTTACCATTCGGTTTCGTTATTAAGTATTGCTCCTTTGTTAACAAGTGCTGTGCTTATTATTCCAATTCTGGCTAAGTTTCACCAGATGGAATCTAGAATCTACAAGCTGCTTATTTATATGGCAATCGTGCTGCTATATGGCTGCCTAGTTGGCGTAACGAAGAATGGGAGCGGGACCTTTTACGATTTAGCGAATTATGTGATTCCGTTGTTGTTAATTCCTTATGCCGCTTTAAGCGAATTAGACAATAAAGCGTTGGACCGTTTAATTGTTGCTTTCTCTAATACCGCCATCCTAGTCGCTGTTTATGGCATTATTCAATATATCCTCGTGCCTCCATGGGATGCATTTTGGATGAATCATGTGGAAATGACGTCGATTGGCCACCCTCTTCCCTTGGAGATCAGAGTATTCTCTACGCTGAATTCCCCTGGACCTGCGGGTATGTATATGGGAACTGCGCTTGCCCCGATGATTCTGGAAAAAAGATGGCGGGGACCGTTAGGCTGGATCGGTATTATCCTTGTTACGGTTGGACTGCTGGTCACGTTAGTCCGCTCTGCTTGGGTCATGCTATTCATCGATATCGCGATTTATACAGCTGTATCAGCCGGCAGACAAAAGTGGAAACTGATTGCTCAATTAACAGCTGTTATTGGGGCTATGTATGTCATCATCCCGAAGCTGCCGGGTGCACAAGGTCTTATCGCTCGATTAGACACGATGACGGCCATTCAGGATGACCACTCTTATAATGAGAGGCTCGATTTCTTTCATACGGTTTTCCCGATGATGTTTTCGAAACCGCAAGGATTAGGGCTAGGGAGTATTGGTGTAGGCACCAAGCTAAGCAACGGAGGAGCATTGGGGGAATATGGCATTTTTGATAATGGATTTGTTGCCATTTTTCTAACCTTTGGCATTCTTGGAGGCTTGTTGTTCCTGTGGACTCTATGGCTTGTCACCCGTTATCTGTTATCTCAGAAAAAACAGCCGGGCGGTATAACCGCTTACGGCAAGCTGGGACTTTCCGCTCTGCAAGGAAGTATCGTTTGTCTCGTTTTTGAAAATGGATATACGGGTTTGAAAGGCTTTCTATTATGGATGGTCGTAGGAATTGGAATTATGGCGCACCGAACGATCGTTCAAGAGAGGAGGCAAATTTCGGATGCAGCAGCCAGTCAACTTGAAATTAGTCCGCATAAAGCCTCTATTCGGCTTCATTAAAGCTTTCTTTTCCAGCAAAAGTCATTTGTCATCTTCCGTTAAAACGATGTTTTTCAGTGTGCTTATCTTAGTGATCAATATGCTTACAGGCATTTTAACAGCGCGATTTCTTGGGCCATCCGGCCGAGGAGAGCAGGCAGCTATGGTTTTATGGTCACAATTCCTAGCTTTTAGTTTCACATTTGGAATGCCCTCCGCCATTATTTACAACGTGAAAAAGAACATGAAGGATTCCGCCAAGCTTTATTCGACCGCTGTTCTCATGGGTTTGACAGCAGGCTTGCTTGCGATGTGCTTAGGGATATTGGTTTTACCCTATTGGCTCCGATCGTATTCAGACAGTGTAGTCCTATTCTCGCAATGGTCCATGGCTATTGTACCTCTAATCGTCTTGTCGCAGATCAATAATGCAATGATGCAGGTAAGAGGCGAGTACAAACTATTCAACCGTCTGCGATTTCTTATTCCGCTGAGTACACTCATCGGCCTTGCTCTGCTAATCCTGACTAAAACCATGACTCCTTACACGTCAGCTGTAGCTTATCTCGCTCCGGCGGTTCCCTTTTACATATGGACGACTGTTCGTTTGCTTAGACAGTATCAATGGGTGATCAAGGATATTTATCGCTCCTTTCAGACATTAATCAGATATGGTATTGGATCCTACGGCAACGATTTAATGGGCAATGTATCCTACTACATCGATCAAATTGTTATTATCGGGCTGCTGAATCCCACTGAACTTGGACTTTATGCGGTAGCGGTAAGTCTTTCCCGTGTGGTTAATATTTTCTCAACATCCATTATCGTGGTGCTGTTTCCCAAAGCGTCCGGCTTGCCCAAGGATAAAGTCGTTGATATGACGTTCCGTGTATACAGGATCAGCACATGCGTGGCCTTGTTATGCTCTCTGATGATCATGCTGGTTGCTCCTTTCGTTATGCCTCTCTTGTATGGCCCTGATTTTAGAGAAGCCATTAGTGTATTTCGAATGCTGCTTCTTGAAGTGTCCATTTCAGGTGGAACAATGGTCTTGGCTCAAGCGTTCATGGCTTTAGGCAAACCCAAGATCGTTACAATTTTGCAAGGATTAGGGCTGCTAGTTGTTATCCCATTGCTGACAGTACTTATTCCAAAGTTTGGACTCGCCGGTGCGGGAATGGCCATTTTGTCATCGGGTATACTGCGATTTATCTTTATTTTAATCAATGTCAAATTCACCTTGAAAACGAAACTTCCTAGATTACTGTTGAATAAAGAGGATATCCGTTGGTTGCTTTCAGCAATAACAGCATATAAGGCCAAATAATTGGACATTGGGGGAGGGGCGAACGAAATGAGTCGCTATCGTGACGCTGTGGGAGTGAATCGAATTTCTGTTGTCATCATTGCGCAAGACGATGAATCGAGAATAGCGAATGCGATCGCCTCCTGCAAGCCTTTTGCAGACGAAATTGTTGTAGTCGATGGCGGGAGCAAGGACGGAACCGTTCGGGTATCCGAGCAATTAGGCTGCAAAGTCTATGTGAACGCATGGCCAGGTTACGCAAAACAGCGAATCTATGGCAGTGATCGTGCTGCACATGACTGGATATTCGTAATCGACACGGATGAGGTTGTTAGTGAACAATTATCTACTTCCATTCTGAAGCTGAAAAGTGGACTATCCGATCCGAGTAAAGCTTATTCGGTTCTGCGGATTGGAGACTTTCTAGGACGCTGGATGGGGAAAGGTGAGAAGCTCGTCCGATTGTATAACCGTACACAAATTCAGTATAAGGAAAGTCTAGTGCATGAAACACCGAATGTGGCGAATGAGGATGTCATATTTGTGCCAGGTGTCTTATGGCATTACGGTTTCCGCAGCATTCACGATCATATTCAGCGGTTTAATAAATATACCGATCTGGAGGCAGAAGGCGCAGTGGCAATGGGAAAAAGATTTAGTCTGCTGCGGATGCTCGTTCGTCCTCCCTTACGCTTTGTTCAGAAATATATCGTCCATGGCCTGTACAAAAAGGGAATCCCAGGACTTGCCGTGGCACTTTTCTGGGGGGTATATGAATTCCTGATCTGTATGAAACAGTATGAGCTTGGATTAGCTCGTAAACGTGTGAAGCAGTCCAAAGATGGGTCAATTAAGGAGGGGAAAGCTTATGCAACGATACAATGATTTACGAATCTTGTGCACCGGAATGGGCTGGCCCTCTGCTCAGCCAGGCGGATTAAATACTTATTTCAAGCATATATGCGAAAGCTTAGCTGCACATCATGAGCTTGAAGCATTGGTATGCAGCTCAAATAAGCCCGAAGTTAAAAGCGGTCTTCGTGTCACCAATGTGGCTGGTACTGATTTGAAGTTGAGCAAAAGGCGTGATGCTTTTCGCAAGCAAGCCGCAGAAATAATGAACGGGCAGCATGTTGATGTCGTTTATTCTCACTTTGCTCCTTACAGTCTGGGTGTGGCTATGGAGGCCAAAGCGCGAAATATTCCAGTTGTCATGACATTTCATGGTCCGTGGAGTGAGGAAATCAGGCTTGAGGGTAAGGGTTTGAAGCATCGGTTTAAAACAATGATCGCAAAAAGCTGGGAGATGAAAGCTTACAGGCTGGCGGACGCATTCATCGTGTTAAGTGAAACTTTTCGCGATATTCTTCATCGCCAGTACGGCGTCCCGCTTGCCAAGATACACATCATACCTGGCGGGGCTGACGTAGCTCGATTTAAGCCAGCTGCGAATCGTTCATTAATAAGAAAGAAGCTGCAGCTGCCGGAAGGGAAAACCGTCGTGTTGACTTTGAGAAGGTTGGTCAATCGAATGGGTCTGCTTCAATTGCTGGAGGCTTGGAAAGAGGTTGTACGTTCAAAGCCAGATGCAGTGCTGTTTATAGGCGGCAAAGGTCCGCTGCAAGCTGAACTGGAGAGCCGAATTGCCGAGTATGGGCTCCAGTCTAGCGTTAGAATGTTGGGTTACATCCCTGATAGTGAGCTTGCTGATTACTATCAGGCAGCCGATCTGTTTGTTGTACCTTCTCAAGCTTTAGAGGGCTTCGGATTAATAACCGTAGAAGCGATGGCAGCCGGGGTTCCGGTCATGGCAACTCCGATTGGAGGGAACCGTGAAATTCTTGAGAAATACCGGCCTGATATGTTGTTTGCGGGAACTAGCAGTAGGGATATAGCCTCAGGATTAACTCGTATATTGAAGCATCCTGAGTTGTGGCCTACAAGTGAGCAGTGTAGGAGTCATGTGCTAGAGCATTATACGTGGAAGAAAGTTTCCGAGCAGGTGAATGAAGTATTTCATTCCGTTATTGATCTTGATAGTCATGTCTACGTCAGGAATCAATCGGTTGCGGCAAGGAAGAGAGGAGGACGTGAACAAGATGAGAGTAGCTTATCTGGATCATACCGCTAGATGGAGCGGGGGAGAAGTCGCACTTTATAATCTCATTACGAATTTTGGCAATGAGATTGATCCGCTAGTTATTGTGGCTGAAGAGGGAGCGCTTGTTGATCGGTTAAGGGCTAAGGGGATTGATGTTCGCGTTTTACCTTTAAGTGATAAGGTGCGTAATCGCAATCGGAATGCTGTGAATTTTCAAGCGGTATCGGCTGCATTTGAGCTTCTGAGCTATGGGAAGAGGGTAGCCAAATTACTGAAAGCAGAGAAAGTAGCTTGTGTACATACGAATTCGTTGAAATCAGCCTTTTATGGGGCTGTCGCTGCGAAATGGGCAGGGATTCCACTCATCTGGCATATCCGGGATCATATTGGCGTTCCGTATTTGAAACCAATCGTTGCGCAAGCGATTCGCTTGATGTCCCGATTGCTGCCTAACGGAGTGATAGCTAATTCAAATTCTACGTTGAATGCTTTGAACTTGCCGAAGTCCAAGAAAACATTAGTTGTGTATTCGGCGTTCGCGAATTCCAAAACCAAAGGCCTGACGATCGTCGAGAAAGCATGGAGAAAGCCTTATGTCGTCTTACTTGTTGGCCGATTGGCGGAGTGGAAGGGACAGCATATTCTGCTCGAAGCGGCTAAATCTTTTCTACCTGACGAGCAGGTTCACTTCTGGTTAGCCGGGGATGCCCTGTTTGGCGAAGATGCCTATAAGAAGCAGCTGCTGCAGCAAATCGCCGATAATCAACTGAACAATGTCACCTTACTAGGTCATGTTGAAGATATTCAGGCTTTAATGCAGAAAGCGGACCTTTTGGTGCATACTTCCATCACACCTGAACCTTTCGGTCAGGTTATTGTTGAGGGCATGGCTGCCGGTTTGCCGGTTATTGCTTCTAACGAAGGCGGTCCAACTGAAACTGTAGTACATGGTGAAACAGGGCTTCTCATTACACCAGGGAAACCAGCCGTGCTTGCTGATTCAATTCGCTATCTGCTCGAGCATCCTGAGGAACGACGCCGAATGAGTGAGAATGGCATCAAGCGCGTGGAGCAACACTTTGTTATCGAACGAACCGTTACCCAAATCACTCATTACTATGCAGGTTTCATCGCTAATTCGTGATGACCGCTTAGAGAGTAAAGGATGGATCAAATGAAAATAGCAATTGCGCATGATTATTTGGTTCAAATGGGCGGAGCCGAAAGAGTTGTTGAAGTCTTTCACCAAATGTACCCGAGTGCTCCCATTTATACGACCATGTTTAGCAACAATCGTCTGCTCGATGAACTGAGAGATGCGGATATACGAGCCTCCTGGTTACAAAAAATGCCCGGTGGAAAGAGCCATTTTAAAGAAATGCTACCTCTATATCCGTTTGCGATTAAGGATTTTGACTTTCGAGAATTTGATATTGTGCTTAGCTCAAGCAGCGCCTTCATGAAGAGCATTCAGGTGCCGAAGAATACGTTTCATCTCTGTTACTGCCATACCCCGATGCGCTTCGCTTGGGATTATGACACCTATATGGAGCGGCAAACCAAATCTAGTGTAATGAAGCGTCTTCTAAAGATTTATATTGATCAGCTCAAGCAATGGGATCAAAAAACGTCTGCGAATGTGAATCAGTTTATTGCGAATTCCTCGGTCGTCAAAAACCGCATACGAAATTATTATCAACGCGATTCCGATGTTATTTTTCCGCCGATTAATACAACTCGTTTTCACAGCTCGTCTAGCATTGATAATTATTATTTGATTGTATCGAGACTTGTGTCCTATAAACGAATTGATCTGGCTGTAGAAGCGTTTAATCGAAATGGACTGCCTTTGCACATCGTTGGAGAAGGTCCTGATCTGATGAGACTGAAGGCAATGGCCAAAGGAAATGTTCGTTTTCTTGGAAGACTGGATGACGGTTCCGTGACCCAAATGATGGCGCAGTGCCGAGCGCTAATCTTTCCTGGCGAGGAGGATTTCGGCATTACACCGCTGGAAGCGAATGCGGCTGGAAGACCCGTTGTTGCTTATCAGGCTGGCGGTGCGCTAGATACGATTGTGCCGCAAGTGAATGGTGTGTTTTTCAAACGGCAAGAGGTCGAGGATTTGCTGCTCGCCATTGAGGAATTGGAAAATCATGCATGGGATGTGAGGAGAATCGTACAGCACGCCCAGAAATTTGATGAGAAAACTTTTATGGACAAATTAAAAATCTACATGGCTAAAGCCTATCAACAATTCAGAGAGGGGCATTGATCGTATGGATATAGCAGTAATCGGAACAGGGTATGTGGGATTAGTTTCCGGGGTGTGCTTCTCTGAAGTGGGGAATAACGTTATCTGTGTGGATCAGGATAAACAGAAAATCGAAAAACTGCAAAATCTGATTTCTCCAATCTTCGAACCTGGCATTGAACAGCTTATGGAGAAGAATCTGAATGCGGGACGGTTAGCCTTTACAACGGATCTGGCTCACGCCATCAGCCAATCTGAGCTCATTATCATTGCAGTAGGCACACCCTCATTGCCTAATGGCGAGGCTAATCTGTCCTATATCGAGCAGGCAGCTATGGAAATTGGGAAGGCAATGAACGGCTATAAAATTATTGCAACGAAGAGCACAGTTCCAGTAGGTACGAATGAGCATATTCAAATGATTATTGGCATGAATACGCAGCACCCTTTTGACGTCGTATCCATTCCAGAGTTTCTGCGTGAAGGTTCAGCGATTGATGATACCCTTCATCCAGACCGAATTGTGCTTGGGCTGGATAACCAGAGTTTGGCTGAACCGCTCACAGAGCTGCACCGTGCCTTCACGGATCAAATCTTCGTCACAAGTATCCGGAGTGCCGAGATGATCAAGTACGCTTCGAACGCTTTTCTAGCGACTAAAATTTCGTTTATCAATGAAATCTCTAATATTTGCGAGAAGGTGGGCGCTGATGTCACGGAGGTTGCCAAAGGGATGGGGAAAGATAAGCGAATTGGTTCGTCCTTCCTGAGTGCCGGTATCGGCTACGGAGGCTCTTGCTTTCCGAAAGACACAGACGCTTTGATTCAAATTGCCGGCAATGTCGATTATGAGTTTCAATTGCTCAAGTCCGTAGTAGAAGTGAATAAATCGCAGCGCTACAAGGTGATTTCTAAGTTGGAAGCTTCTCTTGGCATGCTTAGCGGCAAAGTTGTGGGCATTTGGGGGTTATCTTTCAAGCCAAATACAGATGATATTCGTTATGCGCCTTCGATTGAAATTGTTGAAACCCTGATCCGAGCAGGAGCAACGTTGAAGCTGTACGATCCCATTGCGATGGATAAATTCAGAGAGCGTATCGATCATCCAGCGATTCAATGGTGTGAAAATGCCATGGAAGCGGCAGCCCATGCCGATGCGATTTGCTTGCTAACGGATTGGGAGGAATTCAAAAACCTTTCCTTGTCACAGCTTATTTTCATCATGGAACAGCCTATTCTCATCGATGGCCGCAATGTGTACAGCCAAGAACAAATCCAAGGAACGGGGCTCAAATATTATTCCGTTGGGCGTCCTGATTTGATTGGTGTGTCCAGGCCTAAAGCACTGGTTAGATAATTTGCTTGTATCCAAAATAAATCAAATGGAGCGTGGTTTTCATGAAATTGGTTCTTCTTTCAGGCGGTTCCGGTAAACGACTTTGGCCATTGTCCAATGATTCCAGATCCAAGCAGTTCTTAAAGGTACTTGAGGATGAGAAAGGCAAAGATGAATCCATGGTTCAACGTGTGTGGAGACAGCTGCAGAATACAGGCCTTGGCGAAGATGCGTACTTAGCGACGAACCGCTCGCAGGTCGAAATGATTGTTAGCCAACTTGGCGGAGAAGCTCCTCTTATTATTGAGCCTGAGCGCAGAGATACCTTCCCTGCTATCGCGCTAGCTGCTGCTTATATGTATGATGTGGAAAGTTTACCCCTGAGCACAGTGATCACGGTGTTACCCGTAGACCCGTATGTCGATGAGGCTTTCTTTCAGAAAATTAAACAATTAGAGGATGTTCTATACGAAACAGAAGCGAATTTAGCGCTAATGGGTGTTGTTCCGACGGTTCCGTCTGAGAAATATGGCTATATTGTTCCATCGGAGGAACGCCGAGAAGGGACAGAAGCGCTGGATGTCCAGTATTTTTTCGAAAAGCCTAACCGAGAACAAGCAGCTGTTTTGATTGATCAAAAAGCACTTTGGAATTGCGGCGTCTTTGCTTTCCGACTCGGCTATCTCATTGAGGTCATGATGGATAAGGGAATCCCTATCCAGTACGAGGAAATGCTTAAAAATTATCATAAATTAGCGAAAATAAGCTTTGACTACGAAATTGTGGAAAAGGAAGCAAGTTGTGTTGTCGTCCCCTACGACGGGTTTTGGAAAGATCTTGGCACCTGGAATACCTTGACAGAGGAAATGGGACGTTCCCAAATCGGAACAGGCATCGTAACGACAGATTGTGATAATACGCATTTGATTAATGAACTGGACATCCCTGTCACCGTCATTGGTATCCATGACGCCGTCATTGCAGTGAGCCCGGATGGCATTTTAGTGACGAACAAGTCGGAGAGCCCCCGCATTAAGGAGGTTATGAATAAAATAGAACATCGCCCGATGTATGAGGAGCGCAGGTGGGGACGATATCGTGTAATTGATTACGTTAAATATGCCGAAGATAATGAGGTGCTCACGAAACGGATTCTCGTACATGCCGGTAAAAATATCAGTTATCAACTGCATTATAAACGAAGCGAAGTATGGACCATCGTGAGCGGGGTTGCGGATATTGTCATTAATGACAAACTTTATCAGGTCAAACCCGGTGATGTTGTCCGAATTCCGGAGGGGACTAAACACAGTATACGAGCAATCACGGATGTTGAATTTATCGAGGTGCAAAGTGGATCCGATTTAGTTGAAGAGGATATAGTTCGTATTTGTATGGCCTGGAAGGACATTCCGCTTCACCAATTTATTTAAGTTTTGTTTTGAAACAAAGAACCGCCTTCTGTTCGATTCGGGGAATGGAAGGCGATTCCTTGTTTGAAGGCATAGCTAAAAATAGCAAATAAATACATTTATTGTTGATATGGATTTTATTTTTCAAAGAAGATGGTGACTTTTATTTTGGGAGAGGTGGGTGTACGTAAGAAGGTGGTTTACTTATTGTTCTTACTTTCTTTGTTAGCGCCGAATGTCTTGTTTCAACCACACACCGCTAATGCGTCGTCTGTTCCTATCAATTCACAAGCGACGATCGAGGCTAAGACGGTGCTGCAGCAATTATATACCGTTTCGGGTGTGGGCACGATTAGCGGGCAGCATGATTACCTTGAAAGTCCAGATGAGTGGACGAATCAAATAAAAGGGTGGACAGGTAAATTTCCTGGTCTACATGGCTATGAATTCGGTGCCGTTATGGATCAATCCGAAAGGCAATTGGCGGCGCAAAGACAAAAGGTAGTGAATAGTGCGATCGCATGGAATCAGGCTGGAGGCCTGATTACCATTTCCTTCCATCAGAACATTCCCGGAACGTGTCTGTGCTGGTCAAATGTGCAGAAGGAAATGAGCCAAGCGGATTTTGATAAGTACGTTACGCCAGGCACTCCCCAGTATGCGAAATTGATTGCTGAACTGGATAAAGCGGCAGTTTACTTGGAGAAACTGAAAGAAGCAGGAGTTCCTGTTTTATGGCGTCCTTATCATGAAATGAACGGGAATTGGTTCTGGTGGGGTAAGAAGAACAACTTCTCATCGTTGTGGAATATCATGTACGATCGCTTCGTGCGTGTGCACAAGCTGAATAACCTGCTTTGGGTGTGGAGCCCGAATGCGCCGAATGCCAATGCCGACCCTTATACGGCCACATATCCAGGAGAAAATAAAGTGGATGTTCTCGCGGTGGATATTTATGATAATGATTACCATCCGGATTATTATAAGAAAATAGTCCAGTTGGCGGATGGCAAGCCTGTGGCGATAGGGGAGAATGGTGAGCTGCCAAGTGCCGCTATATTGAAAGAACAACCCAAATGGGCCTATTTCATGACATGGGGCAAGTTACTGTCCGAAAATAATAAAAAAGAAGAGATTCAAACCTTCTACTCGAATTCGAAAATATTTAGTAGAGAATCTTTTCGGCCTATTAAACAACCGCAAATACAGCCAGTCTGGGGAGAAACTAAACATGGCCTGCGAGCGGAATATTTTGATAATAAGGATTTGACCGACCTAAAGGAAACGAGGGTGGATGCCAAGATCGATTTCAATTGGTTGAGCTCAGCACCTTTTCCATCTATGCAAGCAGATACGTTCTCGGTGAGATGGACGGGGAAGCTCGTACCCGCATATACGGAAACTTATCAGATATCTACCCTAAGTGATGATGGGATTCGAGTTTGGGTGAATGGTAAACTGGTTATTGATAGTTGGGTTAATCAAAGTTGGACGGAACGTACTGGAGCCATTGCACTTAACGCAGGCGTACCGGTTGATTTGAAGGTTGAGTATTATGATAATCTGAATGGTGCCGCTGCGAAAATGATGTGGACGAGTCCGTCCCAAGCAAAAGAAATTATTCCAGCAAATGCCCTATTACTTCCTTGAAGGTTGAGAGGTATCTAACATGATGAGATATGTGATTGTGCCATCGGCCTTATTGATCTTACTGATCCTGATTTCGGCCTCGAGTAATTACGGTGCATCTGCAAAAACAGAGTTAGTAAAGGTGATGACAGAATCCAATCAGATCGGCAATCAGATCTGGATGCTAGGCAAACCAAATGATTCCTATTCGGAGTTTGGAAAAGAGAGCGCAGGACAGATCAGTTATACCGTGTCAGCCGACTTAAAGCAGCCGGAGATTTGGAACTCGCTGCCGCAAGGTCTTAATAAATCGTTAAATCCTACATTGTCGATCAACTATTCATTAGCTGAAATACCTGAATATGGGGTTCATTTCCGAGTGAAAATTTTGGATGCGTATAAGTCTGTTCCTCAAATGGCGGTGTTTTCCAACAAAATGCTTTCGGGTATCATCCAGATTGCAGGAGTGGGAGGGACGACTAGCACCTACGCATATAAGAAATTATATGAGCTTTATATTCCTAAGGAGCAGCTGCAGCTGGGAAATAACGAATTGAAGCTGTCAGCCGTCGGCTGTTTGTATTGTAAGTCAGATGAGAATAAATTTCTTTGGTGGAAATGGGACTATCTCTCGCTTGATGCACTTGCTGCACCTGCGTTAGAACCTATTCATGGGCGATATGTGGAATCTGGAACTAAAGTCAGTAATTTGTCATTTTACTATGACCAGGGAGCAGTTAAGCATCTTCCCTATGTATTAAAATGGCTGGGAATTGCGTATAGCGGCAACGTGATGAGAGTGGATTGTGCCACAGATGTAAAAGAGGGATGTTCCGCAATTAAGCCTTATTACGAAACGCTGCGTGATTACAACACACAAGCGGTAGCTCTGCATTTGCATACAGGAAATATTAAGCTAAAAGCGGACGGAACACTGCCAGCAGATGCAGAAAACAAATTACTGGACTATGTGAAGCAGTACGGCTCCCTGTTTCAGTATTATGAGATTGATAATGAACCAGGCTTGTTTAATCGATCGAAAAGCGTGAATCTAGCCATTGCACAATGGCTCAAAACCAACCTGCCAAAGCTGGCTCCTCATGTGAAAACAGTTGCTCCAGGTTGGGCATATGCGCCCGAGTACAGCATGAGAGCGTGTAGAAATCAAAACTCATCAGGAAGATTTAGTTGCGGGGATCCTGATGGCTGGGAAGGCGATCCGAATCAGCGGATGGAGCTTGAAGAGATGACAGATGTAACGAATGGACATGCGTATGGGACCTCTTACGTAAACAATAAGGATGGAAGTTTTGTGGAGAATCTGCGAACCTTTGGAGGATCTGAGGATGGCCTGCAGAAGCTGATGTTGAATACGGAGTACGGAACTTCGGATAGTCATAAGGATCCAAAAGAATATGGCGCGGCAGAGCCGCAATCGGCCGTCTTTGATCGCATTATGCGAGCTCATATCGGTTATGCCGATATGTTTATGCAGCATGCGGCATTTTACCCGCAATATGCCTTGTTTGAGTCGGGGATTGATTTGAATGCACAAAACCCCGCACAGATGAAGATTCATAAGAATTTACTGGAGAATGATACGCGAGTCGGGGTGATGCGGCGTTTAAATCTAGCCTATGCGACGCATGGAAAGCCGCTAATATACGAACTAACCAATAAGTCGGAGCTCTCGGATAAGCTTGTTTATTTTCGGGGAGTAGACACGTCGGCTTTACCCGCACTTCCAGGCTCAGGAGGGAAATCGGATAAGATTTTGCTTAACTTCGTAAATTTTGAATCGAGTACGCAAACGATAGAAGTCAAAGTAACGATGCCTGAATCTGCCATGTTCGAGGGTGAAAGGTTCGGAGCGGGTGATACTTATGAGACGGCTCGTACCTATGTAAGCGGATTGCAGGCAGCGCCTGAGTTAGCATTCAAGGAAACGCTAGGTCCGGGTGAAGCCGTACAGTATATCCTGACGCGAACCGATAGGGTGAAGCCAATTGCACCAGCGTGGATTGAAGCTAAGCCCGCGCCGAATCATGCGATTGAGCTAAGCTGGAAAGAATCTGAGGGAGCAACCAGTTACGATATTTTACGTAAACCAGGTGCGGGTGAGGACAGCTACGAAGTGATTGCTGAGCGAGTGCAAGGTACTGAGTTTGTAGATACGAGTACGTTGATAGGAGACCAATATCTGTATCAGATTAGACTTTCAGGTACAAATGAGATTTCACAACCAGCAGCTGCAACCGCAACAGATAGTGTGGCTCTGGATCGAACGGGATGGGAGGCTACCAGCAGTTCAGGTAAACCTCAGGGTGCGATCGATGGCAACATGTATAGTCGTTGGGACACAGGTGTCGCTCAAGCTCCCGGGCAATTTTATCAAGTGGATATGAAAACTGCGTACACGATCAACCGTATATTGCTCAGGTGCGAGGGCTCGCCTAATGATTATCCAAGAAAATATGAGGTATATGTGTCTACGGATGGGAATCATTGGTCTCAAGCGGTTGCATCCGGTACTGGCTCAAGCGTACTAGACATCCGTTTTAGTCCTCAGTTTGCAAGATTTATAAAGATTGTCCAGACAATGAAAGCAGGGAATTATTGGTCCATTCATGATCTGCAGATTTATGGCTAAGAAATCGAATGAAATAACCTCCAAGTCCACGAATGAAGTGGATTGGAGGTTATTTTTTTCTGGTAACGTTAATTAGCTATTCACTACCGGTCCGGCAGTCACAATTTCTTGCAGACGCTCTTGCAGGTTGTCCGTGCAGACGCCGCCGTGGAATGTGATGATCGCTTCGAGCTCCAGCTCTTGGAACTTAGCAATGGAAGCCAGTGCCGTGTTCTGATCCGGTGTGTAGGCCGGGTTATAGGACTGCAGAACGCCATCCTTCGACGTGAGAGCATCGCCTGCGATTAAGGTTTTGCTCGGGATATGGTAGTAGGAGGTATGGTCCGGCGTGTGGCCTGGCGTATAGATAACTCGAATGCCGCCGGCAAACGGAAGGATATCGCCGTCCCGCAGGGCAACGTCAACCTTGACAGCGGGGGCAAGCCTTTTGCTCTTGACGAGCGGGATTTCCCCAGCCAAGTACGGCACGGCTGTTTCGTGGGCCAGCACTTGGACTTGGTCTCCAAAGGCTTGAACCAGAGCCGGAAGGCTGCCGATATGGTCCATGTCTTGGTGGGTTATGATAATTTTGGTCAACTTCTCGAAAGGAATCGACGATTCCTGGAACGCGGCACGAATCAGCTCTAGTTGGCCGGGGATGCCGGTATCGAAGAGAATGACATCTTGATCGTCCCACAGGACAGTCGGAATGAACGGATTGCTGTTGTTTGCTGCACCTAGCTGAATGGTTGTGATGCCTGAGCCCAATTGAACCAATTCGAACACCGCCTTATTAAGATGGGATACTCTCTCATTATTCCTTTACTTCCGAGGAAAAACAAGTCCTTTCTTCATGTTGCCGGGCTGTCCGAACGGCCGTGAGTTGGTGTTAGGTTTATGATATGTATGTGTTATATTATTGTGTTTTATCTCTAAAATACCAAATTTTCCTTGGTAAACTAAATATTAAATAGATAGATAATATAGCAATATCATGAGGAATTCATCGATAATTATTAATGTAAACGTTTTAATCATTATGTTATGTATTTGATAAATAATATAACATTTAATAGAATTCAATTATGTTTAAACGTTTTAATTTTCGAAAAAATACATAATAATGGAGGTTTTCTTACATGGCATTTATTCACGAAAGTAAGTTCAGCAAAAAGATCCTCATCCCATTGCTTGTCATGGCTCTCTTCAGCATGATGTTGGTATTTATGAATCCAACCTCTGCAAGCGCGGCTGCGGCAATCCCTCCGCTATCTGACAGCAGGAATCCTCAACTGCCTAACGTTGTCGTGATCGCAACCGGTGGAACGTTGGCAGGTAAAGCAACGGATGCAACGAGTTTTCAAACTTATCAAGCAGGAACGTATCTGATGTCTGATTTGGTAAATCAATTGCCTAATAAAGATAAGATTGCTAATGTGAATACCTATCAATTTGGAAACAAAGGATCAGGCAGCTATTCAATGGGAGACTTGTACGACCTTTCACTTGCCGTAGATCAAGCATTAGAAGTATATGATGGCGTGGTCGTTACTTCCGGGACGGACACGATGGAAGAAATCGCCTATTTCCTTGACCTCACGGTGAGAAGTGAAAAGCCGGTAGTCGTCACAGGTGCCATGAGACCTTGGGATGTTATCGGAACGGATGGACCAGCTAACCTGTATAACGCTATTAAGCTTGCAGGCAGTGGAAAGACGAAATCGTTTGGGACTGTCCTTATGCTGAATGATACCATTCAAGCAGCAAGAGAAGTAACCAAAACGAACGCTCACCGCATGGACACTTTTGAAACGCCAATCCTTGGTGCGCTTGGTTACATCGATGAAACGAATATAAGTATCTACCGTGCGACAGCTAGAGCGCTTAAAGCAGGTGAAGCTGACTGGGCGACTCCATATGACCTGAAGACGATTACGAAGGATAAGCTCCCAGCAGTAGAAATCGCTTATGCGTATCAAGATGCTGGAGGCGGTGCGATTAACGGAATGGTAGCCGATGGCGTCAAAGGGATTGTGACTGCTGGTACAGGTGCAGGCGGCATCTCGTCGAAGATGAGCGCAGCACGCAGTAATGCTATCAAGCAAGGTGTGATTTTCGTAACAACGACACGAACTGGCTCAGGTACTATGTACCCTAGTTCAAGTAACGGCATTATCGCTGGGGATAGTCTTAATGCACAGCATGCCAGAATAATGCTTCTACTTTCGATAGCTTTTTCAAGCGACTTTAACGTGATTAAAGGTTGGTTTGGCACTTATGGTACGCAAGATGTGGAAGAGGCATCATAATTCAGCGGGAGGTAAGGTTTAATGAACTATTTCTATCATCCAATTCTCAAAAGAAGCCTAATCCCACTCCTTTTCTTGTCTCTGGTACTCTTAATCGCCGTTTTGTTTATTCATCCTTCCAATGCGGGTGCGGCGGAACCTTCGGGAACTTCATTTCCAATTCCCCCGCTATCTGACAGCAGAGATCCTCAACTACCTAACGTCGTTGTGATCGCGACCGGTGGAACGTTGGCGGGTAAAGCAAAGGATGCAACGAGTTTTCAAAACTATCAAGCGGGAACGTATCTGATGTCTGACCTTATAAATCAACTGCCGAATAAAAACAAAATTGCCAATGTGAACAGTTATCAATTCGGAAATAAAGGATCAGGCAGCTATTCGATGGGCGATTTGTACGACCTTTCACTTGCCGTAGACCAGGCATTAGAAGTATATGACGGTGTGGTCGTTACTACCGGTACGGATACCATGGAAGAAATCGCTTATTTTCTTGACCTCACGGTAAGAAGCGAAAAGCCGGTAGTTGTAACGGGCGCTATGAGACCATGGGACGTCATCGGAACCGATGGTCCAGCGAATCTGTATAATGCCATTAAGCTTGCGGGCAGCGGTAAAACGAAATCATTCGGCACAGTTGTCATGCTGAATGACATCATTCAAGCGGCAAGAGAAGTAACCAAAACGAACGCACAACGCATGGACACATTTGAAACGCCGATTCTCGGTGCACTTGGTTATATTGACGAGACCAACATACGTATTTATCGTACGACTGCGAAACGGTTTAAAGCAGGCCGAGCCGATTGGGCGACCCCATTCGACCTGAAGACAATTACGAAGGATAAGCTTCCAGCCGTTGAAATTGTTTATGGTTATCAAGACAGTTCAGCCGGCGCTATCAAAGGATTTGCCCTAGAAGGCGCCAAGGGGATTGTGACCGCTGGTACGGGCGCAGGCGGCATTTCATCGAAGATGAGCACAGCGCGTAGCAATGCCATCAAACAAGGTGTCATTTTCGTCACAACGACAAGAACGGGTTCAGGCACGATGTATCCAGGCGGTGGCAACGGAATTATTGCTGGAGACAGCCTAAATCCACAGCATGCCAGAATCATGCTTTTACTGTCCTTAGCCTTTTCCAACGATTTTAATACAATCAAGAACTGGTTTGGAACTGTGGGGACTCAAGCTATTCAACTCAAGACGCAAGCACCAGACAATGAAGCTCCGGTGTGGCCGCAAGGCAGTACGCTTGGTGCTGCGAACGTTGGACAGAATAGCCTAACCTTAAGTTGGCCAGAAGCGAAAGACAATATCGGAGTGAAGCAATACCGTATTTATGATACAGGAAGAGGCACGGTGGTTGGAAACGTCTATGCTTCGGTTACTAACGGAGTCTATGCTTCCGTTTCTAATGTCGTCTATTCCTCGGTTACCGGTAACGTCTATTCCTTTAATCTCAGTTCTCTTACAGAGGGTACGACTTACACGTTTAGTGTTACAGCGATAGACGCTGCAGGTAATGAGAGCATTGGGCTAAGCAAGACTATTCAGACCAACTCCCCAAGTAGCTCATCGGGTTCAGGTTCGAGCTCGAGCTCGGGTTCGATTTCGGGTTCGCCGTCCATACCCGACAAGCTGGATGTAACGGTTCCAGCAGGCAGTAAACACAGCGTAAGTTGGAAAGACGCCATATGGATTACCATACCTGAGGGAGCAACGAGTCAAGAGCTTCACTTAACGGGAGAGGCATTAAAAGATGTGAGTGGATTGGTTAGCGATAGCAGCAAGCTTGTCAGTTCTGTTTTTGAGATATTGAAAAATTTCATGCAAAACTTCAACAAGCCGGTAAGTATCTCTCTCTTGTTTGATCCTGCCAAGTTAGGTCCAATTCAGCAGCCGTCCGTTTTTTACTACGACGAAACCAAAAAAGCCTGGATTGAAATCGGCGGAACCGTCAGCGATAACAAAATAACAGTAGAAGTAGAACATTTTACGAAGTTTGCCGTATTTGCAGTGGACAAACCGAAAAGTCCTGAAAGCACGGAAGCTTCCTTCCTGGATACGGCTGGACACTGGGCGGAACAGGACATCAAGAAAGCTGTAGCACAGAACATCATCAGCGGTTATCCGGATGGAACGTTTAAACCGAATGATCCAGTTACAAGAGCTGAATTTGTAGTCATGCTGATGAATGCGCTGAAAGCGGAAAAAATAGGTAAAACATTTGACTTTACAGATAAGCAGCAGATCCCTGTTTGGGCTGAAACAGCGGTGTCTCAAGCGGTAGACATGGGTGTCATTGAAGGCTACGAAGATCAAACCTTCCGGCCGGACAACAGGATTTCCCGCGTGGAGATGGTGTCCATGATCTCAGCTGCTTTACGTACGGCGCCAGCATCGCCGCTGGCAACCGGCTTTGCCGATGATGAAGATATCCCGGCATGGGCGAAAGGCGATGTTGAAAGTGTTCGCTTATTGGGCATTATCGACGGACGCAGCGGTAACAAGTTTGAGCCTGCGAATACAGCTACACGGGCAGAGGCCGTGACGGTACTCATAAAAATGTTGCAACAAGCCAAGAAATAAAATCATTCTCGAAACAGAGTGTTCCCAGTCTTTATGACTTTGAACACTCTGTTTTTTTTACGTAGATAAGAAAGTATAAGTTTTATACTTTTGCTTCGCATCTACCTTGACAAACGCGCTCGTCCTAAAAGGACGACGGAGTCGTTTATCCTTGGTTGAATAGACGTTAGCACAAGAAAGTGGCTATCGTTACATTTATATAGAAATACTTACCATCATGGTTTATGATAGTTATGAATATTCATGAGAAAAACGAATATGAGGGTGAGGGTATATTGATTCTTTATGACTACGTTGTTAATCTCTCCATATTTTCACTCTTAGTTAGTACGCCACTAGTTATCCGTTCGTTCATTAATCACAAGCCACTTAAGCAACTGCACCTCTGGGCAGGCGTATATGCTGGGCTAGTTTCCGTCATCCTGATTATGTTGTCGGTCAAGCAGCAAGGCTATTCTTACGACATCAGATATGCCCCCGTAATTCTGGTTTTCGCCTATCTTGGACCGGTACCTGGATTAATTACAGGTTTGTTTTCCTTGATGACAAGGCTGCTTTCAAGCGGCAATTGGTTTCCTGCCATCGTGGGGTGGACATTCATCATGGGTGTTTTCTCCGTTTTACATCTATATATATCACGATTCACCCCCCTTAAAAAAACCGCAGCTCTTATGGGAACGTATATTGTTCTCTATATCATTACGGTACTTTCTTTTCATATTTTAGTAAACCAGCCACTCTTTCACCTTCAGTATTTATTGTTCGTGGTGTTAGGAGTAATCCTGGGGGGCTTACTTATTGAATCCAATGAGAGGCTTCGTAGAATCATTACAGAGAAAAAGCTGATGGAAAAGACTCTTGAAGCAAGTGAATCGAAATACCGGCTAATCGCTGAGAATACATCGGACCTGATCATGGTCATGGATAAGGATCATTCGGTTAGTTACTTTTCACCTTCTCATGAGCTTGTTTTAGGATATAAAGGCTTCGAATTAGAAGGTATTGAATTATGTAAGCTGGTACATCCAGACGATGTGGCAAATTTTAAATGTTCGATCATGAAAATGTTCGAAGATAAGGAATCTCACTCCATGGAGACCCGCTTCAAACACAAAGATGGTTGCTGGATCGAACTAGAGTCTCGTTGCAGGTCAGTTAGGGGAGAAGAAGGTACGATCAAGCATATCGTCATTATTAGCCGTGATATCTCCGAACGCAAAAAAGCGGAAGAAATTCTTTTGCAATCTGAGAAGTTGTCCGTTGTCGGGGAGCTGGCAGCAGGAGTGGCGCATGAAATTCGAAATCCACTCACAACGATCAAGGGATTTCTCCAGATCTACAAAAGGGAGAATCATTCGATAAAGTTCAGTGATTTGCTCCTTAGTGAACTTGAACGCATTGAGACCATTACGAGTGAACTTCTTTCTTTGGCAAAGCCTCAAGCTGTTCAGCTTGTCTGTACGGATGTAGAGGAACTGATTGAATATACGCTCGAATTTCTGTCTCCTCAGAGCCTGCTGAACAATATTGAATTCAAACGTAATTATGAAGAGTCAAAATTGCCCATTACATGCGAAAAAAATCAATTAAAGCAGGTGTTTCTCAATATTTTAAAGAATGCCATAGAGTCTATGCCTAATGGCGGGGAGATCGACATCCGTTTAGGAAAAGTAGGAGAAGATGTATGTATGATTTCCATAAAAGATCAAGGCTGCGGGATCCCTGAGGAGCTGTTGCCTCGCCTGGGTCAGCCTTTTTATAGTTTGAAAGAAAAGGGGACAGGACTCGGTCTCATGATCTGTCACAGAATTATTAAACAACACCGAGGCAGCATTACGTATAAGAGCAGGGTTAATGAAGGGACCTTGATTGAGATTAGACTGCCCATGACAAAACGTGAATAAAAAAACCTTCCGAAAGGAAGGTTTTTTTGTGTATTAACGTGAAGTTTCACTATACTTTTTGAAATTGTCAAGAAATGCCTGCCAGCCTGCTTTTTGCATCTCAACGGGATTGGTGGTTTCCGCGTCAAAAGTTTCAACTACCTTCGTATCGTTTTCTTGACGTATAAAAGAGATTGCAACTTTTCTTCCATCTCCCATCGTGTAGGAAATGAATTCATTTTCTCTCACTTCATCATAAACGCCACCTAAATCAAATCCAAAGCTTCCATCCTTTGCTTCCAATCTTGTAACAAATTTTCCGCCAACTCTTAAATCATTTTCAGCATTAGGTGCATGCCAGTCATCAGAAGCAAAAGACCATTTGGTTATATGCTTTGGTTCTGTCCAATAGGCCCACACTTGTTCAACTGGTGCATGAACGGTTGTTTCTACGGTTACTGTATTGCCTGTTTCCATGATCATTACCGCCTCACTATTTTAGATTTGGATTTATGGTTAATTATACCATTAAACGAACGGAGAACAAAATTATCTAATTGATCGGATACGAGATTGATATTTTAACACTTCAACCATTGCTGCACATGATTGACGAACCGTTTGGTGGCCGGCGACGCATCTTTCATGGAATGAACGGCAATACCCAGGAAACGGTAACTATGATTCTCCAACTCCAGCGAATGAACGTTGTGATTCCTTCCCTGAAGGACCAGTTCAGGAAGTATGGAAATGCCCAATCCGTTCTCGACCATCGCGATAATGGCATAATCATCTCCTGACGAGAACTTTATGTGGGGTTTGAGTGACGTTTGATCCAAGATGCGCCTGACATCGTAATCCGATCCATCACGCTGAATGATGAACGGCTCCTTTTCAATTTGCGATAGTGGAAAGAAGGGGAGTTGACTCAGGGGATGCGTCAAAGGCAAAATGGCCAACATCCGGTCCTTCTTCAGTGGGACTACATCAAAGCTTCCCCGTGCGGGAATCGTAATAAAACCGCAATCCACTTCCCCTGCGGCGATCCAGTTTTCTATCTCTTCATAGTCACCTTCCATCAGTTTAAATTCAATATTCGGATAGTCATTCTGATACTGTTTCATCATGCCCGGAAGCCAGTGAACAGATACACTGGTAAAGGAGCCGATGCGGATCGTTCCTGTTTCCAAGCCGTGGATCGAGGTTACAACCTGCTTCAATTGTTCGTTCCAATTAAGGATTTCGCGGATCGGTTTTAACAACTGCTCGCCGTTCGCTGTTAATTTAACACCGGAGCGGCCGCGGAGCAAAAGGGTGAATCCAAGCTCCGATTCCAGACTGTTAATCGTATGGCTCACTCCCGATTGGGTGAAGCCCAGCAATTCGGCAGCCTTGGTCAGGCTTCCCTGCTCGACCACTTTCATGAAGACCTCATATTTTGCAATGCTCAATGGATCCGCTCCTTCTGTTTTACATGAGTAATTCTCATGTTTAGTATAATAAACATTCAGTATTCTTGTACATGAAGATTTAGTATACTGTGTTAGCAGCGGAATTGAAACGGTAGCCATTTGAGCTAAGATGAGAAATAGGAGGATCGGAAGTGAAACGTGAAAAAGCAGAATGGTTGTTGATCGCAGTGACATTATGTTGGGGATCCTCGTACCTGTTCATGCAAAATGGACTGAATAGTATCGATGAGTTTAATTTAATCGCTTTACGTTTCGGGTTTGCTTTCCTTGTCACAGCAGCCCTCTTCTTTAAACATTTACGGAAAACGGATTTCCGCACTATCCGATATGGAGCTTTACTTGGGTTCCTGTTGTTCTGTATTTTTACATGCATTACCTTTGGCTTGAAAACGACAACGACGTCCAATGCCGGTTTTTTGGTTAGTCTAACGGTCATTTTTGTCCCATTAATTTACGTTCTTGTGTTTAAGAAAAAGCAGCATCTCAGCCTTATCATTGGCGTGTGCCTCTCCTTCATCGGGATGGGACTCCTTACGCTGAACAGCCAATTGCATATATATCCGGGTGATGTCCTATGTATTCTGTCCGCGTTATTTTACGCCGTCTATATCATCATTACCGGAACCGCAGCGAAAAAATCGGATTCGTTGAATCTGGGCATATGGCAATTAGGTTTCGCCGGCGCCTTTGGATTGCTCTTTTCGTTTATCTTTGAAAAGCCTTCGCTTCCAGCCACTTTAAACGGATGGATCTCCATTCTGGTGCTTAGCCTCGTATGCAGCGCCTTTGGTTTTGTTGTTCAGCCTTTGGCTCAAAAGTATACGACACCTACCCGAACCGGTTTAATCTTTGCGCTCGAACCCGTGTTTGCCGCTCTATTTGGGTTCTTGTTCGCCCATGAAATATTGCCGTTAAGAGGCTATATCGGTGCGGCGCTTGTCCTACTTGGTGTAGTCGTATCCGATTGGCGCGGAAGCAGGAAGAGCCGAGAGCAGATTATGGGCTAATTCATAACCGAAAGCAAAAGCCGAGCAGGAGAGATTTCTCATGACTCGGCTTTCGTATGTGTTAACCCACTTGATAGTAAGGATTTAGATGTATGAGTACTTCATCAACGTCTTTATGTCGGGTCATGATAGCTTGTTTAATATTTCGGGAGATGTCATGCCCTTCTTGGACGGTCAATTCTGCCGGGACGCTAACACGGACATCCACGAGAATATAGTGTCCATGTTCCCTTGCTCGAACTCGATCTATGCGTTTGACGTTATCAACGGATTCAATCAGTTCAATATACGCATCAAGCTTGTTTTGATCGACATTCTTCTCCATAAGAATATCGGCGGCTTCTTTGGCCATAGTCACTGCTAATTTTAAGACAAAAAAAGCAACGATAATCCCTGCCACCGAGTCTCCGAAAGACAAATAAATAATCCCCCAATACTCTCCGGCTAAAGAAAGACCTATTCCGATTACAGCTGCGATCGAGCAGTATACATCCGCCAGGTGATCGTATGCTGTTGCAAGCAATCCCTTTGAGTTGATTTCTTTTCCAATCCGAATGGTATAAACATATAACCACCATTTCCATACTAACGAAATACCTGCAGCTATTAGCGCAACTGTGCTTGCAGGATGTGATTCTTCAAATAAGGCTAATACAGAATGATAAGCGATATACAGCGCCGCAAGAAATAAAATAATGGCTACAATCCCGGAGCCTAGAACTTCTGCTTTTCCATGTCCGTAAGGGTGATCTTCATCCGCCGGTTGCTGAGATATTTTCATTGACCCTAGAGCCGCACCTGAGGCAATGACATCCCCGGCATTATGAACCCCATCAGCCAATAATACCTGGCTATTAAAGAACAAACCCACAAAAATTTTACCAACCGTAAGAAAAAGATTGCTTATTAAACTGATCCATCCAGCTAAAAGCGACCGTTGATTCCCCGCAGTCATCCAAACTACCTCCACTCGTCTGTCAATAAAACTATCGATCTTTATGGTGCATTGATTACTATACCTGATGGTAGCCGAGTGGGTCTAGAGAAACAGTTTTGCGAAAGTCCTTAAGATTTTGTGAGGGTAAATATTGTTGTGCGCGTACAAAAGATGAGGGTTAGGGACTTCGGCATAAGCTAATCATAGAAAAAGAAAAGTGCAGCCCCCTAATAAGGGAGAACTGCACTTCATTGTTAGTTTCGAATTCCTTTATAAATAAAATCAATAACCTCTTTCTCTATAGGGTAGTTGGAGTCATCTGTCGGTCCAATGAGGACTTCGAGCATCTCGACTCTTGAGACGGAGGACATGTTCAAACACCCAAGGATAAAGCGCACGTTGTTCGATAGGGACTCGAATTGAAAGATACCTTTGTCCCGACCGTTTTCCAAAATACGTTTTAATTTATCTGTCGTGGCTTGAATAAACGCAATGATCTTGTCCGATCTTGCACTATTCATGGCTAGTTCTTGTCTTATGATTTGTGAAAGTTCTCGTTCCTGCTGATAAAAGGCAATATAGACCTCGAGATAATTCTGCAGATCTTGCTTGGGATCCCCCGTCTCGGGAAAATAAGGAAGTCTGCTTAGTGGCTCGAGTATGGCCAGAAATACGTTTTCCTTGCCTCCGAAATGATACGAAACAAGCGGCAATGAAACTCCGGCTTCGTCACAAATTTTTCTAACACTCGTTCCATCGTAGCCAAGTTCGGAGAAAAGCTTTTTCGCAGACACGATAATTTTATGTTTCACATCAATTTCCTGTTTGCTCATATAGGAATCAACCGCACCTCCGTCTAACAGTTGTTAGGAACACCTGTTTTAACGAATTTTAAAGGAGATTATGACTTTAGTCAATTTTTCGGACATTAGCCTGCGACTCCTTACAAGGGGGCGGAGGCTTTTTGGATTGGGACCATAGCAGGGATGGAAAAATTTTAATTGACTGGTTAATAAGAAGGTCATATAATTTCCATCATACAGATTTTAACGATTGTTAAAAACGTTTGTTAAGAATGATCGTTAAGAACAATTGTTAAAAACGAAAAAGGAAGCAGAGGAGAAGCCATGAAACGAAAAATTATGTTGTATGTCATTTTAACCGCTATGGTAATCGGTGGCGGATCGATCGCCGGTTATTTCTGGTATCAAGGCCAGAATTATATTTCTACCGAGGATTCCCGATTGGCTGGAAATATATACAAAGTGATGCCGCGTATTACCGGCAAGGTGACTTCCTTGCAGGTCGACGAAGGCGAGCATGTACTTGCCGATCAGATTATCGGGCAGCAGGATATCAATAATTTGGCTATGAGCAGTATGGATCAAGCAGCACTTCGAGCACCGATAGATGGCACAGTGATCAAGACCATGATCAAGGCAGGAGAGGTAGCGTCGGTAGGTCAGGCTGTGGCTATGGTCGTAGACACTAGCAAACTGTATGTGTCGGCCAACATTGAAGAAACGGAGATTAATAAAATCCGCGATGGTCAAAAGGTTGAAATCAGAATGGATAATTTCTCAGGCAAGGTTCTGACGGGGAAAGTGCAAGAAATAAGCAAAGCAACGGCAGCGACCTTCTCACTGCTTTCCTCAACGAACACAAGCGGCAATTTCACAAAGGTGACACAGCGCATTCCTATCAAGATATCGATTGATGACAACCAAGGACTTGATCTATTGCCTGGCATCAGCACGACCATCAAAATTCACTTGAAGAGCAATTAAACAAGAAGGAGCCAGTTCCTATGAATCGATTAAATAAATTAATTGTTCCAGCCGTACTTGTGCTTACTGCCGTCGTTATTCTTCCCGCATGCGGGGCGCAGGTGTCAGGAGAAGCGGGTACGACAGCCGTTCCGGTACGAGTGATCAAGCTGGGGTACCCTGCAGCTGCAGGCCTGAACGGTAAAATAATCCCGGACCAGAGCATCAATATCGTCTCGAAAGCATCCGGTAAAGCAGCAGTCGTCAATGTGCAGGAAGGCAGCAAGATTAAAAAGGGAGATGTACTCGTCCAATTGGAGACAAGTGAATTGATCCAACAGGTCAAGCAAGCCGAATATGCAAGCAGTGCAGCTCAAGCGAAGCTAGCTGATACGCAGGCAGGCGCCCGTAAGCAAGAGATTACCGGACTTCAAAGTTCCGTAAATGGAGCCCAAGGTTCCTACGAACAGGCAACTGCCGCCATGCAACAGGCTAAAGCTGGGTTGGATCTTTCTACAAGCACGTATAACCGTCTTCGCAATGCATTCGAAAGCAACTCCAGTGTAACGCAAGAAGATATGGATAAAGGCAAGTTCGATTATGAGAAAGCAAAGGCAGCTTATGACCAAGCGATGGGCGCGCAAAGAGCGGCTGAAGCACAGCTGCAAGGAGCAAAGGCGAAGCTGGAACTGACTCAAAGCGGTCCGACTGACAATACGCTCAAAGCGCTGCAAGCGGATGTCGAGCGTTTGAATGCAAGCTTGGAGCTTGCAAGCAGCGGGCTGAGCAATGCGACAATTACCGCTCCGATTGACGGAGTCATCGTGAAAAAAAGCATTTCGCCGGGTGAGCTGGCGCAAGCCGGGGTGCAGATCCTTTCGCTTGTGAATATGGATCAAGTCCAGGTGGAGCTGAGTGTTGCGGATAGTCAAATTACGCAAGTGAAAGAGGGCATGAAGGTAGACGTCGCTATACAAAACATAGCGGATAAAAGCTTTCAGGGCGTAATCTCATTCGTCAGCCCGGTCGCGAGCACAAACAGCAACTCATTCCCTGTGAAAGTAAAGGTTGACAATAAAGACGGCTTGCTGTTCGCCGGCATGGTGGCAGAGGTGAAACTGGAAGCTGCCGGGCAGAGCCGCCTGGAAGTGCCCAAAAGCGCCGTCATCAAAAAGGATCAAAAGGAATATCTGTTCAGCATGGACTCCAATACGGCACACCTCGTTGAAGTGAAAACAGAAGAGAAAAACCAGGATTGGCTGTATGTGCTGCCTAACGATAAGATCAAGGCCAATCAACAAATCATCGTGAATCCTGCAGACAATTTGTCTGAGGGTACGAAGGTAAAAGCCGAATAGGAGGCACTCTTATGGCCGATGAATCGGTGGTTACACAACAAAAATCAGAAGGCAACAGTCAAATGTGGTTTTCGCTTATTGCCATCATCATAGGCACCTTTGTCGCTGTGTTGAACAGCAGCTTAATGAACGTGGCCATGAACAAGTTCGTCGCCGTATTCGGTTCGGATCTCACGACCATGCAGTGGATCATTACAGGCTATACGCTAGCTTCCGCCATGGTCATTCCGATGAGTGGATATTTGGGCGCGAGATTCGGGAATAAGAACTTATTTATCTACTCCGTAGCTGGGTTTACTGTGTTTTCCGTACTATGCGGTTTGGCCTGGAGTGCCAACACAATGATTATTTTCAGGATTATTCAAGGGTTCGCGGGCGGCTTCATCATGCCGGTCGGGATGTCGATTATTTTTACGACCTTCCCAAAGGAGAAAACAGGAACGGCTATGGGTCTGTGGGGGATCGCCGCCATGGTGGCTCCCGCTCTCGGGCCGACATTCGGGGGATATCTGATCCAGAATTTCAGCTGGCGGATTCTCTTTTTCATCAATGTGCCGATCGGGATTCTGGCTGTTGTATTAGGAAAGATTCTCATGAAAGAGTCGCCACGCACATCTGGACTAAAATTTGACACCCCTGGGGCCATTTTGTCCATGATTTTCTTCGGGAGCTTGCTGCTGGCTTTAAGCAAAGGGCAATCGCTAGGTTGGACATCGTTATTCATTGTCAGCCTGTTGTTTGTAGCTTTCTTCAGTTTAGTCCTGTTGATCTGGGTGGAGCTGGGAACGAAGCAGCCTGTCTTGGATCTGTACTTATTTAAAAATCTTAAATTTACAGTTAGCGTTATCGCGGGCAGCTTGGTCATGGTAGGGATGATGGGCGGCACGTTCTTAGCCCCGGTTTATCTGCAAAGTATTCAAGGGCTTACGGCCATGCAGACCGGAATGCTCTTGATGCCGCAATCTATCGCGATGGCGGTGATGATGGCCATTAGCGGGAAGCTGGCGGATCGATTCGGGATTGTTCCTATTTGCATTGCCGGTCTGACCATCCTCGGGGTAACGACCTTGCAATTGCATCAATTGACGGCGGATACGCCGACCGGTTGGTTCAATCTCATATTATCGATTCGAGGCATCGGAATAGGCGTTTGTATGATGCCGTTAACCTCAGCGGGAATGAACGCGGTGACTCCGCAGCAAGTAGGCAACGCCTCGCCGCTTTCAAACGTATGCCGTCAAGTGGCAGGTTCACTTGGGATTGCCATATTTACAGCGATTATGAGCAGTCGCCAGGTCATACATTATCAGCACATTTCAGAAAGTGTGCCGATTGATTCCTATATGGCGAACAGTACGATATCCTCACTTACCGGCGCCATCTATGCGTGGGCGGTAGATATGGCCACAGCCTCGGGTACAGCTACTTCCTACCTGGCCGGATTCATGCAAAAAGAAGCCTATGTCAGGTCAATTGCAGATACCTTTTTTATTTCCGCAATACCGGCTTTTGTATGTATTCCGTTCGTTCTCTTATTTATTACGAGGAAAAAGGCGCCGGTCGAAGTCAAAGAATAACGGCCACGCATGCGAGGCTTAAGATCGAATTATTTTGGGAGGCACAAGACTATGAAGAAGAGATTATCCGTTATCATCAGCGCGTCTATGGCCGCTGCCTTGTTTTCTTCGGTAGCGGCAGTGGCCGCTTCTACTAAATCCTCTTTAGATTTCAGCGATTTGAATCAGCTGGATGCAGGAACAAAAGCTAAATTTGATGCCATGATTTCAGAGGGTATTTTCGATGGCGTGAGCGACAAGGTGTTTGGCCTTCATGATAAAATGAACCGCGCCCAATTCGCGAAGGCAGCCGCTTTGATTTTCGGTTTGAAGGTGGATGCTTCACTAAGCGTCTCCAGCTTCAGCGATGTGAGCACATCTGATCCTGCCAATGGCTATGCGCTTCCTTATATCGAGGCACTGAAAGCTGCCAATCTTACAGATGGGTATGGCGAAAACACGTATAATCCGGCAGGCGAAGTAACCAAAGAACAACTGGCCGCATTCCTGATCCGCGGTTTGAATAAAGAGGCTGAAGTAAGATCGAATTCAGGGGGGAACGACAGTACGGTTTCCAGCTGGGCCAAGGGATATGCCGCTTTGGCTGTACAGCTGAATCTACTCGGGAATCAAAGTGACGGGAGGTTCGGAGGGATTTCGCCTGCAACCCGAGAGCTGTTGGTTACTTCTTCTTATGAAGCGAAGCGCCAGTATGTACCTGGGAGAACTGTTCAAAAAGAACTCCCGGTAGATGAATTGAAAACTTATTCCCTAACGGATCATGCGCAGGCTCAAATCAAAAGTGTTTTTCAAGAAAAAACACCCGAGGGCTGGCGAGTAGGAGCCGTCATCAAATTGAATAACACATCCGGATCTACGATTCGAATCCCGGATTATGAGCTTCGCATCAAAACGGCGGACGGTACGGTTTACACCCTTCAGGCGAGCGCAAGCAATTCTCGTTCCATTCTTCCACAGGGTAATGTCACACTAAGCTATATGACCGATATTGGTATCAAAACGGATGTTGGGTTGACGAATCTTCAATGGGTCGATGTCAATCAAGATGTATATCCTAAAAGGGAGACGCTTCTGGCAGATGCGGCTGTCGACTCCATCGTGTGGCGAGGCAAAGATGCGGAAATAAAAGATCCTGCCTTAATAGGCGATTGGGGAGTGCGGTTTGCCATCCCAGGCGAAACTTCCGCACTGAAGTATTCAGCCGTGAACATGTCCAAGCAGTTTACCGGACAAACTCCGACTTATATCGTGGAGGTTCAGGCGGAGAATCAAGGAAGCTATGCGGAAACCATTCCGGATTTTGTGCTAAGCGGGAAAGCGGGGAGCCAATCCTTTATCGGAAAACGGGTAGAAGAGACGCCGATTTCGATAAATGCGGGTGAGCATAAGTCGATTCATTTTGCGATCACCACCGATACGGATGCGCTGCTGGATGCCTTTTACGTTCTATCGACTGAAAGCTTCTTGAAGCAAGGACAGACTGCGCCGATTCAATATTACACAGGACGCATTGGATTCCGGCTTCCAGTGAACGATGGAGTTACCACAGGACCAGTCGGAAACTCCTACATTTTCGGTACGCCGATGGTATTCAAGCCAATGAATAATTTCATTAATCCGAATCTGAACGTTTCGCTTGAAGAGCTGCACGTAACGAATAATGGAGAAACCGGAAATAAAACGGGATTAGCTAAATTCATGCTGGTCAACAAAAGCGATAAGCCTATTCCGGTTCCAGCTTTCGGAGCGGAGTTAGCCGGTAAAGAGGGCAAAACGTATGCAGGAAGCCGTCAAACGGTCAGCGCACAAGAGATAGCTCCAGGAACGGGGATCGTCGTCAGCTATGGTTTCAACCTGCCATCCACGGAGCAAAATGAGCAATATCAATTGAATGTTCAAGAGCTGTTATCCAATTCTGCCTACAAGTCCACCATTGCCAGCTACAAGGTAAGTATTCAAAACGACAATGATCATAACAGCATTTCATTTTACCCATTCAAGCTAAATTTGAAAAGCTGGACATTGTCTCAGTTGACCACGATAGGTGCAACCGGATTTTCATATACATATAAATTAAATCTGGATATGGACATTGAACGCGATGCGGAAGTCGTGCTCGATACTAACTTTTCCAAGATGAAGTTTGAGCTAGTTGATTCTCTAGGACGTTCCTTGGGTTCGAGTTCTTTCCCTTTTACCGGGACAAATCGCCTGGTGAGCGGCACCCAGCAATTAAGCTTCAGCAATCTTACTCAAGATCAAACTCGAAACAATGTTTCCATTAAAGTGTACGAAACCGTAAGTACTCCAGCCGGTGACGTAGATAGGTTCATTACGGAATTGAAATAGGTTGAGAGATTGGCGTCTTCTATATGAGGGCGTCTTTTTTTGTTGGGGGGAGCTTGTCATTGAAAATGGTTTTGTAAAACCATTCACTCTGCAAAGTTCCTACCCCTAAGCTCATTTACAGCCCCAATAAGTTCCTTACCGATAAAGGTTTGAGCTTCGCGATAGACGGGTTCAAGCACCTGCTGCCATTCAGCACGTTCATCTTCAGTAAGGATGTGGATTTGTAGTTGGCTCATTCTTTTGAGTTCGTCCCATTGTTTTTGATTGATGGATATCGCATTCTGATTCGCCCATATTGTTGTTTCCTGCATGGCCTCCGTGAGGGCCTCTCTTTGTGCGGAGGTTAGTGAATTGTTCCAAAATGACCTGTTCATGAGGACGCCATAGCCTAAAAAAGCATGATTGCTAAGAGTCATATACTTTTGAACCTGGTACAGTTTCTTTGAGTATATGTTTGAAATGGAATTTTCACCGGAATCGACATCACCGGACTCCATGCTGCGATATACCTGATTAAATGGGATAGGGTAGGTTCTTGCTTTCAGCTGCCGGAACTGGGATTCAATGACTTTGCTGGGTAAAATCCTGAATTTCAAATCGTGAAAATCTTCAGGATGAATAAGCGGTCTTTGATTCGAAGTCATCTGCTGAAAGCCGTTTGCCCAAAATCCGAGGCCGACCATTCCATTTGACTCCAATTTTTTTTGCAAAATGGACCCTATTTTACCGCGAAATGCTTTCTCGACGTCTTCTTCATTGTGGAAGGCAAAAGGAAGGTCCATAACCATCCACTCCGGGACGACCTCGGATATATTGGAGAAGCTGGGTGCTATCATCTGTACGCTGCCTCGCTGCAAAGCCTCCATCTCATCGGTTTCATTATATAAGCTTCCATTAGGGAAAAGCTCTACTTTGATATGGTCATTCGTTTTCTCTTTCACGATTTGAGCGAATTTCTGCGCGGCGAGTCCTTTAGGTGTATTTTCGGCGACGACGAAGCTAAAACGGATAAGCGTTTGCTCGTTCAGTCCGGTTTGTTCATCGTCATAAGCATGGGGACCGCTATTAAATTGAGAAGAGAAGCCGATTCCTACTGCCGTTAGGAGGCCAGCTATAACAAATAAGGCGATTCCCGATATCGTTCTCATTCTTACCTCCGTTTGCCTCTGAAGTATAAAATCAGTTTAACATATTGTATGATGAACTTAGAAACAGCCTGTTTGAAGAAGGTGAAACGTGTTGCTGAAGATGAAGGCGCTTCGCATGAATTGGAAAATAACGATCCTGACTTTCGGCATCGTTTTGTTTGCGATATGTATTGGCGGCATTATTTTGATTGGACGGGTCGTGCACTTACAGGAGGAAGAATTGGGGCAAAGACTGCTTGTCACTGCTAGAACTGTAGCGCAGCTTCCCTCTATTATAAGCGGGGTGTCAACAGGAGGAAACCGCCAGGAAATTAATCCAATCGCTGAACGGATCCGAATTATTAATGATGTCGATTATATCGTTGTGATGGATATGGCGGGCATTCGTTGGTCGCACCCTGCAAGCAGTCGAATCGGAGAGGTGTCACAGGGAAGTGACGAACACTCGGCTTTTGCAGAGCATACGTATTTATCCAAAGCGAATGGGGAGCAGGGAACGGCGATCAGGGCTTTTGTCCCGGTGATGAATGAAGAGCATGAACAAGTTGGCGTCGTGCTTGTCGGAGAGTTGGTGCCTGGTCTTGCAGGCGTAATTCTGGCTATGAGAGGACAGATTTATGTAACCGTTTTGCTGTCTTTGCTGTTTGGAGTCTGGGGTTCATGGATGCTGTCGCGGCATATTAAAGAGCAGATGTTTCAATTGGAGCCAGAGGAAATCGCTCAGTTGTTAGTGGAACGTACGGCTACTTTTAACGCCATGCATGAAGGAGTCATTGCAATTGACCGCTGGGAGAACATTACGGTATTTAACGATAAAGCCAAAAGCATGCTGCAGATTGTCGGTGACGTTCTGGGACGACCTATCCGAGAAGTGCTTCCGGACACCAGACTCCCGGAAATTTTGCAGTTGAATCATCCTATCTTTAACCAAGAGATTTATGTCGGCGGTATGCAAATTTTTAGTAACCGTGTGCCTATTAAGCTGGGGCATCAAACGGTAGGCGCTGTGGCTATTTTTCAGGATCGGACGGAGGTTACGAAAATCGCAGAGGAACTTACCGGCGTCAAAGCCTTTGTCGATGCGCTTCGGGTACAGAATCATGAATATATGAATAAGCTTCATACGATAGGCGGACTGATTCAGCTCGATCACAAGCAGAAGGCGCTGGATTATTTGTTTCAAACGATGGAGGCGCAGTCTGAACTAAGCGGTTTTGTATCCAGTAAGATCGCAGATGAAAATGTGGCGGGATTATTAATCGGGAAAATCAGCCGCGGCAAGGAATTGGGAATCGAGGTGCGTCTGGATCGGGGCAGCCGCATGATGCGGTTTCCAAAGCATTTGGACCATCATGATGTCGTTGTTATCTTAGGGAATTTGATTGAGAACGCATTCGATGCCTTGAAGCATCAAGAAGAGACCAAAGAGGTTTTTATCAGCTTGGAGCAGGATGATGAGGTTCTGTCTATTCTGGTCGAGGATAACGGAAGCGGGATGGATGAGGAAACGAAGCAGCATATTTTTGAACGGGGATATTCAACGAAATCCGGCGGGAACAGAGGAATCGGTTTGTATTTGATATCGAACATAGTGAGTAAGTGCGGTGGGCATATGGGAGTGGAGTCAAAGCTCGGACAAGGGACAAGCATCATGTTGACTTTTCCGATGATCAGAGGAGAGAGGGATTCTAATGTTTAAAGTCGTGCTGGTTGAAGATGATCCGATGGTACTTGAGGTGAATAAACAATTTGTGGAGCGTGTTCCCGGCTTTGAGATTATTGGAACGGCATCGAATGGAACGGAAGGTGCGGAGCGGGTTCGTGAGCTGCAGCCGCATCTGGTGATTTTGGACATTTATATGCCCGGGCAGAGCGGAGTTGAACTTCTTCAGCAAATTAGGACTGAGCAGTTGGATGTGGATGCGATGATCATAACCGCTGCGAATGATATTCCAACCATTCAGCGCATGCTTCATCAAGGAGCGGTTGATTACATTATGAAGCCTTTTAAATTTGAGCGGGTCAAAGAGGCTTTGGAAAATTACCGGATGATGAAAGAAAGGCTTAATAAAGATGTGAAAATGTCGCAAGCGGATCTGGATCAACTGCTGCGCGTCAAACACCAAATGCCGACCGCTGGCATTCCGTTAGCAACGGGGGTAGACATGGAACTGCCGAAAGGTCTGCAGGAGCTGACCATGAAGCAGGTGATGCTGTTTCTCATCCAGAAGAAAAAGCCTCTGTCTGCCGAAGAAGTGGCAGAAGGGGTAGGATTAGCCAGAGTGACGGCGCGCCGGTACTTGGAGTATTTAGAAAAGAGCAAACGTGTCAAGCTTGATCTGGAATATGGCGGTATCGGGCGACCTGTGAACAGGTACGTGTGGGTGGCGGAAACATAAATAATGAAGACCAAAAAGACCATAAGTAACAATATGGTCAAATTCTTCACGTCCTGTATTGAAAGCGATATCATGAAACCTGTAAGCGATTCTATCGTTTAAATCTGGTTTTGAGGTGTAGCCCCATGTCGATTCCTTCGGGAGTGAATACAAGTATTATTTTGCGTCTAGAGCTGGATAAGGAGCTTGCTTCGTTCGGCAATATCGCGACTGCGATTAGTGACGCCGGTGGAGATATTATTGCCATTGATGTCGTTAGAACGGATAAAAATACGACGGTTCGGGATATTACGATTAATGTTTACGATAACAAACATACGGAACTGATCACCGCGGCCATTCATACGTTGGCCGGCGTGAAAGTTGTTCATGTATCGGACCAAACATTTCTCCTTCATTTGGGAGGGAAGATCGAGACAAGTCCGAAATATCCGATCAAGAACAGGGATGACCTTTCCAGGGTGTATACACCGGGTGTGGCCAAGGTCTGTATGGCTATTCATGAGAAGCCGTCGCTGGCGCACACACTGACGATCAAGCGGAACACTGTAGCGGTTGTATCGGACGGAACGGCTGTTTTGGGACTTGGCAATATAGGCCCGGAAGCGGCGATGCCTGTCATGGAAGGTAAGGCGATGTTGTTTAAGCAGTTGGCTGGGGTGGATGCTTTTCCAATCTGTCTGGCGACGCATGACACGGATGAAATTGTAAATATTGTGAAAGCGCTGTCTCCTACATTTGGCGGGATCAATCTGGAGGATATTTCGGCTCCTCGCTGCTTTGAAATTGAACAACGTTTAATTGAAGAACTGGACATACCTGTTTTTCATGATGACCAGCATGGAACAGCAGTTGTCCTGCTGGCTGGATTATATAATGCCGTAAAGCTTGTGAACAAACGTCTGGAGGATTGTAAAGTTGTGCTTTGCGGTGTCGGGGCGGCTGGAACGGCTTGCACCAAAATGCTAATGGCCGCAGGCGTGAAAAATATTATCGGTGTAGATCGCCAAGGCGCGATAACGAGAGACGGTGTATACGACAATCCGTTTTGGCGATGGTACGCGGAATCCACAAACCCCGAGCAAATCCGCGGATCATTGTCGGAGGTCATCGAGGGTGCGGATATCTTCATCGGTGTATCCGGTCCTGGTCTCCTAAAGAAAGAGGATGTTGCCAAAATGGCTAAAGACGCGATTGTCTTTGCAATGGCGAACCCTACGCCGGAAATTCTTCCTGAGGAAGCAGAGCCGCATGTTAGGGTGATGGCGACTGGCCGTTCTGACTATCCGAATCAGATCAACAACGTGTTATGCTTCCCAGGCTTATTCCGCGGGCTGCTGGATTGCAGAGCTTCAAGAGTGACGGAAAATATGAAGCTCGCCGCGGCGAAGGCCATTGCTTCTGTCGTAGGAGAAGACGAATTGAATGAATATTACATTATTCCAAGTGTTTTTAATCAGTCTGTTGCCGAGAAGGTTAGAGAAGCTGTCATTCAAGCCGCATATGAAGATGGCGTTGCGAGAAGGCGCAGGGAGAAAGTTCAAGCATCGCAATAAACAACCGAGGAGGTTTCGAATGGTATGAAACTTAGAAAAAACTTGACCTTGCAAGTACTGATCGCGATTGTGCTTGGCATTCTTGTTGGGCAATTCTTTCCTGGGCAAGCAGGGAATATGAAAATGCTCTCAGACGTTTTTGTCAAAATGATCAAAATGGTGATTGCCCCGATCGTGTTTTTCACTATCGTGATTGGTTTTGCCGGCATGGGGGACATGAAGAAAATCGGCCGTATTGGCGGTAAGGCGCTGCTCTATTTTGAAATTGTTACAACTTTTGCGATGGCGATTGGCATTGCGGTCATGTATATTTTTCATCCGGGTACAGGTATGAGCACTAGTGGCGTTAAGGTAGAAGACGTTGCCAAATATACCAAGGAGGCTGCAAGTACCAGTCACGGCTTTCTGGAATTTGTATTAGGCGTTGTTCCTGATAACGTGATGGCCGCTTTCTCGAAAGGCGAAATGCTGCCGGTTCTATTTTTCTCCGTGCTGTTTGGTCTGGCGATGGCCGGTCTTGGCGATAAGTCGAAGCCTATTTTGAACTTTTTCGAAAAAATGAATGAAATCTTCTTCCGTCTCGTTGCGATTATTATGAAGTTTTCTCCGATTGCGGCATTCGGTGCAATGTCGTACACGATCGGCAAGTTCGGCGTACATTCCTTGTTCTCACTGGGCAAAATGATGGGATCCGTCTATGTGACCATGGCTCTATTTATCTTTGTTGTGCTAGGTGCCATTTGTAAAATGTATGGGTTCAGCCTACTGAAGCTGCTAGCCTTTATTAAAGAAGAATTGCTGCTTGTATTAGGAACCTCTTCGTCTGAAAGTGCTCTGCCAAGGGTCATGGAGAAGCTGGAGCGGTTCGGTGCATCCAAGCCGGTTGTTGGGCTCGTCGTACCTACCGGTTACTCCTTCAATCTCGATGGGACTTCCATTTACTTATCAATGGCTGCCTTATTCATTGCTCAAGCTTATGGCGTTCACCTGGATTGGATACAGATCCTGACACTCCTCGGCGTATTGATGCTTACTTCTAAAGGTGCAGCAGGAATTACGGGTTCGGGCTTCGTTACTTTGGCCGCAACGCTGGCTGCCATACCGAATAACGTTATTCCGGTGGAAGGCATGGCGCTTCTTCTCGGGGTGGATCGTTTCATGTCGGAAGCTAGGGCGATTACGAACATTATCGGTAACAGTGTGGCGACGATTGTTATCGCCAAGAGTGAAAATCAATTTAATCCGGATGCCGCTCACCAAGAATCCCCTGAAATGGCCGTTGATGCCTTGGAGCTACCGGGAAAACCAGCATAATAACAGGATTACTCAAGCTATCCCACGGTCAAAAGTCGTTGACCATAGGGATGGCTTTTTCAATAAAAATGAATTTACCCCCTATCTATCATCAGATTAACTATCACATATAAAAGCTTTTATCCATTAAAATGGTGATAGGGTCAAAGGATTGAAAGGAGTGTTTGGATGTTTTGGACAGTGGAGAAATTGCATGCGCGCATTCATGAGCTGGAACCGTTTCGCTATCGGAATGAAATGGTTATAGATACTTTTCGAATTAAGCAGGATGCCGAAGGAATCATTGGAGCGTATCCGTCAGAAGATGGCGAGTGGAGCACCATTCGAATAGGAGACCGTTGGAAGGGCCGCGATGTTTACTATTGGCTGGCAGCCGATTTGTATATTCCCGCCGAGTGGAAAGGAAGAAAGGTGCTCGGCCGTTTCAGTCTTGGACAAACGGGGGGAGGAACGAACAGCGGTTTCGAATCGCTTCTGTTTTTGAACGGTGAGCCGTATCAGGGCGTGGACTCGAATCATGAGGAAGTATTTTTGCCCGAAGCGTTGATTGGTTCGAAGCTGCAGCTTCGTTTCCGATTGTGGTCTGGGTTAGGCGGTTACCAAAACTACCGTGAAATGGAAAGCCGGCTGGAATCGGCCTCCGTGTGCTGGCTGGATGAAGCATGCGACGATTTGTACTATACGGCCAAAGCTTTACTGGAAACGGTTCGCATTTTGGATGAAAACCGTCCAGAACGGCATGAACTGCTGACTATCCTGGATCAGGCATTTCTATTACTCGATTGGTCAAGGCCAGGGAGCGATGACTTTTACAGCTCAGTTGCCAGAGCTCAGGAACAGCTTCAAAAAGCATTGTCTGCGGTGCCAAAGCTGCACTCGGTAGTGGTTCAATGTATCGGGCACACACATATAGACGTCGCTTGGCTGTGGCAGTTGAAGCATACTCGGGAAAAGGCTGCCAGATCATTTTCCACCGTACTGCGCTTGATGGAGCAGTATCCGGAGTACATCTTTCTACAAACGCAGCCACAACTCTATGAGTACATCAAGTCAGATTATCCGCAAATTTACGAGCGAATCAAAGAGCGTGTCCATGAAGGAAGATGGGAAGCCGGAGGGGCAATGTGGCTGGAGGCTGACTGCAATCTAGCTTCCGGGGAATCGCTTGTCAGGCAGCTATTGTATGGAACCCGATTTTTCCGTGATGAATTCGGTGTTGAATGCAAGTATTTGTGGTTGCCGGACGTGTTCGGCTACAGCTGGGCGCTGCCGCAAATATTGCGCAAATCAGGCATTGAGTCATTTATGACGACAAAAATCAGCTGGAACCAATATAACCGGATGCCTCATGATACATTTAAGTGGCGGGGGATCGATGGAACGGAAATATTGACGCATTTCATAACGACACCGGATCCCGGTTCAAGCGAAGGAGCCTTCTACTATACGTATAACGGGCAAGTTACGCCATCATCGGTGCAGGGGATTTGGGACGCTTATCGCGATAAGGCTCTAAATTCTTCTTTACTGCTTGCTTATGGGTTCGGTGACGGCGGAGGCGGCGTCAATCGCGAAATGCTTGAGATGAGGCGCAGGTTGGATACAATACCTGGTATTCCTGCCGTGAAGACTGGGCGTGCAGACGACTATTTTGAACAATTGCAGCAGCGGGTTAGCAGCTCAAATTCCTACGTGCACACATGGGACGGCGAGTTGTACCTGGAATTACACCGTGGCACCTATACTAGCCAAGCTCACAACAAGCTTATGAACCGTAAGTTGGAGTTGTTGTATCGGGAAACGGAATGGTTACAGGTGATGAGCGGTATTTTGCGTGTTAGCGGCGACGCCGTGAATGGGGAGAGTACGCTTCCTCTGCATGAAGGCTGGAAAATCATTTTGCGAAACCAATTCCATGATATTATCCCTGGTTCCTCGATTCGAGAGGTCTATGAGGATAGCAGGGCTGAATACGCCGAAGCGCTTGCAATTGGTGAAAAAGCATGGAATCAATCCGCATCGTTATTGGCTGGGGAAGGACATGAGCGTGAAGTGCTTGTGTTCAACAGCTCTCCGTGGGAACAGACGGATATTGTATGCTTGCCCCAAGAAACAGGAATGAAAGTGAAAGAAGTGTGGTTGGATGCTTTAAATCGTCCGCTAGAGACTCAAGTTGTAGATGGAAAACGGTGGGTTAAGGTTGAACGAATTCCTTCGATGGGTTACGCCGTAATCCACCCCGTGGAATGCGTGGATACCCCAGTGCAGATGCTGGAGGAACATACATTCCTTAAGCTGGATCATGGTTTAATATCGCCTTTTTATGAAATCGAATGGAATGCCATTGGTCAGATTGAACGGCTCTATGATCGCATTGAGAACCGGGAAATACTCGCTGAAGGTCAAAAAGGCAACCGGTTTGACGTGTTCGAAGATAAGCCGAAAGGCCGGCATGAGGCGTGGGACATTGACATTTTTTATACGGAGAAAAAGCAGGAAGTAGACGGTTTGACCCGGATCGAAGTGACGGATATGGGTGTTTTGGCGGCGATCGTCCGTTTCGAATGGTCATATAAGGATTCTACCATTATGCAGGATATGATTGTCTATGCGCATAGCCGTAGAATAGATTTCCGGACCCGTGTCAATTGGAACGAACCGCGAAAACTGTTGAAGGTTGCATTTCCCGTGCAAATTCGCGCGACGGAGGCGACGTATGATATCCAATTCGGCAATGTAAAGCGACCTACGCATTGGAATACGAGTTGGGATTATGCGCGGTTTGAAACGGTCGGCCATCAATGGGCTGATTTGTCTGAACGTGGATACGGTGTCAGCCTCTTAAATGATTGCAAATACGGTTATGACATCAAAGACAATGTGATGAGACTTACGCTGATTAAGTCAGCTATGGTTCCTGACCCTACGGCTGATATAGGGGAACATACATTTACGTATTCGCTGTTTCCGCATGCCGGCGATTGGTACGATGGGAAAACGGTGCAATCCGCATGGTTGCTTAACAATCCGCTTACGCACGCGTATGGAAAGCCTGCTCAGAGCTCATTCAGCTTGTTCCGTCTTTCCCGTGATCATGTCATGATGGATGCGGTTAAAAAAGCCGAGGATCAAGATGCGGTCATTTTACGCATACACGAGTTCGCAAGCATCAACGGACAAGTGGAAATTTTGAGCGATGCGTCCATCAAAGCTTGGCAGGAATGCGATCTTCTGGAACGTCCTCAAGGAGACAAGCAGTACGGCTCTTTGATAGCCGTTCAGATGAAGCCTTATGAAATCAAGACATTTATCGTCCATTTTAAATAAGAGGAAATGTGAACAAGCCCACAACGATGTTGTGGGCTTGTTTGCGTTAGTCAAGTGTCCTTCCAGCTCCGCAGCAGACGCTGAATACAGTTGATTTGTCATACGGACATAGTTGAATTACCACTCTCGCATTCGAGCGCGGTTGTAATATGCTTAATCTACAATAAGCTTAAGGAGAAGATGTATGATGCGCAAAAGGAATTCCCTCTTCAATTCCGCTGCGCTTATCACTCGGATCTGCGTTTAGGGACCCTTTGAGGTAGTTCGATTAAGTAAGCTTAAGCACACTTTACTTGGCTATTCATCCAACCCTATGCAGGAAGAGGGGGTATACGTGGAAAAGAACCGTCAGGGTGGACTGACGGTTTAGGCGGGGGGAGCGCAGTGAAATGCGCCGCGCGAGAAGACGAAAAAGGCCCTCTCGTTAGCCGAGATGGCCAGGAATTGCTATGAGACGTCCGAAAAGGCCGTCTCGTGAATAAAACCCTGCCGCACAAAGATCTTTCGACAAACCATCCATAAATTGGATGGTTTTTTGTTTTTCTTCAGGCCTATTATCCTAGGAAGATTACGTGATCTTCCTGGTTTTCACATATTTTTCACATTTAGATCACACTTCTATCATCAATGTCAAATATGGTGAGAGAGAGTATTTGCCCAAATGAATTGAAGCAGACGGAGGTTTCCATCCCATGAGGAAGTACAGTTCACTCAAGAGTACCACAATCATCGCAGTCGTTACCGCGATAACCGTCACCATAGCGGGTTGCAGCGCACCAGCAAGCACCGCTAAACCAGGGGCAAACGGACGATCGGGAACACGTCAGATGACAGTAGAAACACAAGTTGTTAAATTGTCGGACATCGGTGGCGGGCAAGTATTTACTGGCTCGATCACGCCGGCTTTCACTACGAATCTTTCTTCCAAAGTGAATGGCCGCATTACTTCTCTTGATGTTAACATCGGGGATAAAGTGACAGTCGGACAGGCTTTAGCGCACATTGATACCACCGCGCTTCAGCAATCCGTCGAGCAGACCAAAAGCGATTTTGCTTTAAGTCAAGTGCAGTACAACAAAGTGGTGAATGATCAGGCGAACAGTCTGGCTTTAGCCCAGAAAACGCTAGCCGTTCAGCAAGCCGCTTATGAGAAAACAATTAATGATCAGAAGAATGCTGTAGCTCTAGCGCAAACGCAATTAAATAATGCGATTACGACACAGCAAAACTCTATTGAAACGGCTAAACAAGGGGTTTCTACTGCGCAGGTAGGGTTCAGTAAGGCACAAGCTGATGCGGCTACCGCAGTGACTGTCGCGCAGACGAACCTGAATTCACAGTTAGATAGCTTATTAACAACACAGAATAATAATATAGATACTTCTCAACTGAGCGTACAACAAGCTGTTGCTGCCTACAATACGGCTCTTCAGTCTGGAAAAGACGTAGACAGTGCCTTCGCCAAGCTGCAAACTACGCAGCTTGCCTTGCAGCAAGCGCAGCAGGCTCAATATAAAGATACACAGTCGGCGCAGCAATCGTTGACGAGCTTGCAAAATGCGTTGTTGACTGCACAAAGCTCGCAAGCTGTGCAAGTTGCGCAGGAATCCTTGAATTCAGCGCTATTATCACTTGCTAATACGCAAGCGACCGCTTCAGCTCAGCTTGATCTCAGCCGTACCCAGCTGGCACAAACACAATCCTCTCAGGATATTTCCAAAAATAGTGCGGAGGCTGCGCTCGAGCAATCTAAGCAACAGCTGAAATCAGCCCAATCTACGGATTCCTTGCAGGTAAGTGCTGCTCAGCTTCAGCAAGCTCAAACTAAGTTGAATATTTTAAGTGAACAGCTTCAAGATGGTGTGTTGACGAGCCCCGTTTCAGGGTTCGTAAGCGCAATTTTGGTGCCAGTCGGACAGAATGCGGGGCAGGCTGCCGTCATGTCTATTTCTACTGTAGATCCATTATTGGCAACCGTAAACGTATCCGAAGCATCCATTGGCAAAATCAAAACCGGCTCACCGATGTCGGTTAAAATTCCTACGTTGAATAAATCGTTTGATGGAACGGTGTATACGATTCATCCAACCATGGATCCTACTTCCAAATCTTTTCTGGTAGATATTAAAATTAAGGATGATAACCATGAAGTATTGCCGGGCATGTTTGCGGAATCCTCACTCAAAAGTGAAGGTAAACAATCCATTGTTGTACCTGCAGATGCCGTGCTCAGCCAACCAAGTGGTAATGCGGTATACATAGTAAAAGACGGGAAAGCGTCGAAAGTGCTTGTAAAAGTTGGTGTGATGACCAGTTCATCCTTCGAAATTACTAGCGGGCTGAAGGTTGGAGACGAGCTTGTGGTTAAAGGGCAAGAACTGCTTTCTGATAACGTTCCGGTTCAGATTAATCAACCAGGACAAGAAAATGGAGCAGGCAAAGGCCAGGGGCAAGCCGGTCAAGGCCAGGGCCAAGGCAAAGGAGGAGCCCAAGGGCAAGGTGGTCAGAATGGCCAGAATGGCCAGGGGCAAAGTCAGGGACAAAGTAGAACTGGCGGTCAAGGCGGTCAAGGTGGCCAAGGACAAAGCAGAAACGGCGGCCAAGGACAAAATGGGCAAGGCACCCAAGGTAAGGGAGCTGACCCAGCCGGGGCAAAGCCAAGCGGCAATGGCGCTGACGCAGCAGCTCCGAAAGCGGGGGCTGGACAGTGAAATTAGCTAATTTCTCCGTTCATCGTCCTGTCACCATCTTGATGATCATGATTTCGCTCGTGATCGTAGGCTCGATTGCGATTCCACTGTTACCCGTGGATCTTTACCCGAATCTGGAAATTCCATCGGCAACTGTATCGGTCTCTTGGAGCGGCGCATCGCCAGGACAGATTGAACAACAAATTACGAAGCCGATTGAGAATGCGATGGCTACCGTCACAGGAGTAACGAGTATATCCTCTAACTCTCGTACGGGTTCAAGTAACGTTACACTGCAATTTAATTACGGAACGAATATTGATCAGGCAACACTAACCATGAGGGACAAATTAGATCGTGTCCGAAGGCAGCTTCCTACGGATGCGGATGCACCGGTCGTTTCACGTGTTGATCCGAACAGTACACCGATCATGACATTAGCCTTGTATGGCAAGACCGATCTGGTCACATTGCGCGACATTGCTGACAATATTGTGAGTCCTGATGTTCAGCGTTCGGATGGCGTTGCATCGGTTGGCGTCACCGGCGGACGTGTCAGACAAATACAAATTCTTGTAGAACCAAGCCGATTGCAGCAATACAATATCTCTTTCAATACGTTGGTTTCAGCGCTCGGTAATGATAATTCTTCCACAGACGCCGGACTTGTCAATAAAGGTAGTCAGCTAGTGCCCTTGCATATTGACGGAGAGTTTAAGTCAACAGCTGATATCGGCAAAGTGCAAGTACAGCTGGGTCGTGGACAAACGATCGCTCTAAGCGAACTCGGCACCATTATAGATACTTATCAAGATGTTACGCTAGAAGCGCGTAAAGACGGAGAAGTCAGCGTTTCTCTCTCTGTCCTCAAGCAATCGGACGGCAACACGGTTTCCGTGTCGAGCAACATTCAGAAGTCGCTTCAAGATATTCAAGCCAAGCTTCCTGAAGGTATGCATATCGCGGTACTGAATGATTCTGCCAAGTTTATTCGCGATTCCTTACGTACCGTTGTTGAGCATACGTTGCTTGGAGGCGTGTTCTCAGTCATCATCTTGTTGTTCTTCTTGCGTAGTGCAAGAGCGACGCTAATTATCGGTGTCGTTATCCCGATTTCAATCATAAGCACATTTAGTATGATGTATTTCGGTCATCAAACGATTAACACCATCACGCTCGGCGGGTTGGCACTTGGTCTCGGTTCACTGGTAGACTTCGCCGTCGTTGTCTTGGAAAGTATTTTCCGTAAACGACATGAAGGCTTGTCTCCTGAAGAAGCCGCCAAAGTGGGAACGGCCGAGGTGGGTACAGCGGTTATGGCTTCGGCGTTAGCACAAATTGCGGTTTTTGCGCCGACTGCTTTCATCAGCGGCTTAGTCAAACAATTTTTCTGGCCGATGGCACTGGTTGTTTGTTTCTCTCATATAGCCGCATGGTTTGCAGCCGTTACTTTGGTGCCTATGCTGGCTGCGAAAATTTTGCGTCGCAAGGTCGATGAAGAGCTGCCAACTGGTAGAAGCTTTAATCCTTTCGTTTGGTTCGGCAGAGGTATGGAGTTTATCACAAAGGTATATGGCAGGCTGCTACGCTGGTCCATGCTTCATCGTTGGGTCATTATTTCCATTACAGTTCTACTATTTGCTGCCAGCGTATACTCGGTTCGTTTTGTAGGCAGTGAATTAACACCCAAAACCGATCAAGGGCAAGTCAATTTAAATATTAACCTCCCGCAGGGGACAGATTTCGCCGTGACGAATCAAGTGGCTGCTACGCTAGAGACGAGATTGAAAGATGTGCCGGAAATAGACACAGTCTTTACTTCAGTCGGATCGGCCGGCGGCGGAGCCTTCCAGTCAGCGGCAACGAATACGGGCAGCATTCAAATTAGGTTAAAACCGCTCAGTGAAAGAACGAAGAGTACCGATCAAGTTGCTGAACAAATCCGTACGCTCACAACGGGCTTTGCGGGAGCGCAAATTGGTGTGAGTGTTCCATCGGGTGTGCGTCTGCCAGGGCTTGGCGGAGGCGGTAACTTTGGTGGCGGTGACATTCAAGTTAATTTATCCGGACCGGATTTAGCAGTCTTACAAAAGCTGGGCGATCTCGTCGCACAGGAAATCACTTCCGTAGAAGGCACACGCAATGTGCAAAATACGTTAGACCGATCGATTCCGCAATTTAATTTAACGATCGATCGTGATGCAGCAGCCCATTATGGTGTTTCGTTAAGAGACGTGATGACTGCTTTGCGCACAGCTTATCAGGGAAGTGTGGCTACACAGTTTAAAACCGCCAGTTCGCAAATTTCTGTACTTGTGAAGTATCCAAATGATTTTACGAACAAGCTGGAAAATTTCAACAATGTGACGATTAATACGGCAAGTGGTACGATCGTCCCTGTCAGTCTCATTGCAAAGGTTGAACCGGGTACAGGTCCTGCGCAAATTCGCAGACAAGATCAAAACCGTGTGGCGACCGTGCAAGCTTCCATATTTGGGGCTTCCGTTGGTGAGGTATCGGCACTCGTCAAAGAGAAAATTGATGCGATTCAACCACCGGACGGTTATCAAGTTACGATGGGCGGCCAGCAGGCTAGTCAGAATGATTCTTTTAAAAGCTTATACTTAGTTCTTATTCTATCCGTTGCTTTGGTGTACATGGTTATGGCTAGTCAATTTGAATCGTTATATGGCCCGTTCATTATCATGTTCTCACTACCGCCAACTTTTATTGGCGCCATACTGGGACTTTTGGTCACACATCGAACGATTAATATGAATTCCATCATCGGGATGATTATGCTCGTGGGAATTGTCGTGAATAATGCCATTGTTTTAATTGATTATACGAATCAATTGCGAGCCAAAGGTATGCCGTTATTCGATGCCCTTATTGAAGCGGGTAAAGTACGCTTGCGGCCTATTCTGATGACTACAGCGACTACCGTCCTAGCGATGCTGCCGCTTGTTATCGGGTTTGGCGAAGGAGCGGAGACGCAGGCTTCCATGGCAACTGTTGTAGCATTTGGTTTGACCTTATCCACTCTAGTCACGCTAGTATTAATTCCTGTTGTTTACACATTGCTGGATAGTTGGAAAAATGGCATTACCAAAAGATTTAAACGCAAACCTGCAATTGCTCAGGAGCAAGGGACTACAGCTTAGGTATAGGGGTTTATGAAGATAGCTTCCTTATGGAAAGCTTTAAGGAGAAGGAACATGAAAACAGTGAAACGTAACGTTACTTTTTGGCTGCTAGGTTTTCTGCTTTTTAGTTCCTTTACAGCTTTCTCGGTATTTCCCGGGAAAGTTTTTGGGGAAACTAACAGCCCTATTACCGTCACTTCAGATATGAACCCTGCTTCGATTCAGCAAATTCGGGGCGGGAAAGGTTTTACGGTTATTTTGAAGAAAGACGGTACCGTTTGGACATGGGGAAATAATCTTCGCGGTAAGCTGGGCGGAGGTCTGAGCAATCGCAATCAAGCAACACCAATCAGCGGATTGTCCGGCATTACGGCAATTGCGGTTGGTTCGGCTCACTCCTTAGCACTCAAATCGGATGGCACCGTGTGGTCTTGGGGGGAGAACACATTTGGGCAGTTAGGCGACGGATCAACGCTTGATCGGTCAACACCTGTTCAGGTGGCAGATCTTACCCATGTTACTGCGATTTCCGCAGGTAATTTTCACTCTGTTGCGATCAAAGACGATGGAACGGCATGGAGCTGGGGAGACAATACGTACGGTCAACTTGGAGACGGTACGAATACTACCCAAAATAAACCCGTTCAAGTAAAAGGTAACATCGTTTCTGTGAAAGCGATAGCGAGCGGTGCTTACCATACTTTGGCCCTTGATCAAGACGGCGTTGTATGGGCTTGGGGCGATAATTTCTTTGGCGAGCTTGGTTATGGCTATGATCAGAACCGATTGAATACGCCTATTATGGCTACTAACTCCAACTGGCATATTACACAGATTGCTGCCGGGTTCGATTTTTCATTAGCTCTTAAGGATGACGGTACCGTGTTAACTTGGGGACTGATTGATTCGGACCCAAGCACGATGTATAGCGCTGTTACGACGAATACGCAGGATGAACATAAGTTCCCGGTACTTATAACGGGACTCGATCACGTGGCTCAAATAACGGCTGGAAGTTCGCATGCTGTTGCTTTAAAAGATGATGGCAGCGTCTATACGTGGGGGAACAATACCTCAGGTCAGCTGGGCATAGGAATCGGATTTGATGGAAAAACATGGAATCGTATATTCCCCGACCATGTCAATGATCTGCCCGAAATCACTGGAATAGGGGCAGGTTCCAATTTCACTTTTGCTATCGATAAAGAGAATAAGCTTTGGGCATGGGGGAACAACAGTTACAGCCAACTCGGCGACAAGACACTGAACAACCAGGCAACCCCAATTGAAACGCAGGTGAACGAATGGCTGAATCCTCCGGTGCTAAAGCCGGGTGAAGGAACGGTTTTGATGAAATCTCCTAAAGTACAAACCCTTACAGCGAGTGAAAGTGATACATTTATTATCAAAAATAATCAGCTGTACGGTTGGGGCAGCAATACGTTTGGTCAATTGGGAGACGGCACCCGTACCTCTGTCATTTCTCCCAAAGCTTTAAGTCTAGATGGGATCGCTGCTATTGAAGGCGGTGATGCGCACATGGTTGTCGTCAAGCAGGATGAAACCCTGTGGACGTGGGGACAGAACTTCTTCGGTCAATTAGGCGACGGAACGACGACACCAAGCACGGCACCTATTCAAGTGAAAGCATTGAACGGTGTTGTATCCGCAGCTGCGGGAAGCAACCATACGCTTGCGCTGCTTAATAATGGTTCCGTTTGGAGTTTTGGAGACAATACGTATGGGCAACTGGGTCATGACACAACAGCAGCATCAAATCAAATTGTCCAGCTATCTAATATTGTTGCTATCGCTTCAGGCGCTAATTTTAACTTGGCCTTAGAAAATACCGGGAAAATATGGGCCTGGGGAGATAATACGAATGGTCAGCTAGGAGATGGGACGCTTGCCAGTAAGCAGCAACCTGTACAAATATCTGATATTGCTGGTGTTATCGCGATTGCAGCCGGTAAAAACTTTGCACTTGCTCTAAAGGATGATGGCACTGTCTGGGCATGGGGATACAATGCCTTTGGACAATTAGGCAACGGAACAACGACCAACCAATCGAAGCCAGTCCAAGTGACTGCATTGCCTTCTGTAAAATCCATACATGCAGGCTCCTACCACAGTCTAGCGATTGCAAAAGACGGGAGTGTATGGGCTTGGGGCCAAAACCTTTTTGGTCAATTAGGCGATGGTACCAAGAGCAATCAAAATAAACCGGTACAAATTAAGGGAATAGTCAAAGCAGATGACGCTGCCGCAGGCGGGACTCATAGCGTGGTGAATGGAGTGGATGGCACTCTCTGGACATGGGGTGGCAACTACACGGGCCAACTTGGGAGCAATTCCTTAACCAATCGCAGTCTACCTGCAGTCGTTACTGGGCTAGGCGCTTCTTTCAACGACTTGGAAGGACACTGGGCGAAGGAAAATATTCTTCAAGCAGCGGAAAAAGGGATTGTGAATGGCTATAGCGACGGCAGCTTTCTTCCTGATCGCGTCATTACAAGAGGCGAATTTGTGAAGCTTGCCGTTACGGCTATGCATCTGCCTATTGCTTCAGATAACGCAGTCGGAGTCTGGTATCAACCCTATATCGATGCTGTCCAAAAGGCGGGAATTCTTCAAGCAGGGGACCTGCAGCAAGGCTGGGATCTTCCCATTACCCGTCAGGAAATTGCCGCAGTTGCCCTTCGTGCGGTAAGCCCGGATTTGCAAAAAGCTAATACCGCTATTGCTCCGGACTTTGTGATGAGCGAAGCAGTAAACAAAGGGATTTTACAAGGTTTAAGCGGCGGAAGGCTGGCGCCGGATGAGGCAACGACACGGGCGCAAGCGGTAGTTGTCATCGAGCGTATCGGTAACATTATGCAAGGCTTGACGCTGCCGGTTGATCCGCTAGCTGTCGGACATTAAGGAAAGAAGAACTAAATAAAATCAATGAGGCTGCCGCGGGATTCAACCGGCAGTCTTTTTTTATATGTTTGTAGGGGAACTACAAGCCCTATTTTGCCAAAAAGATCCTTCTGTGTGAGGGAGAGGGAACTAGGGACCGCTATTTCACCGTTTTGACCCGTATTTGGACGATGGTGGTTGAATAAGAGCCTGTAGTTCCCTCCAACCCATGCGATTACGCTATTTGCTTATATAAGGGAATGGAGTTCCCCTACGCACTCGAAACCATGAAATATCCAATAATGAATCGAAAAATGCCGATTTTCGTCGCTGAACTAGTCCGTTAGACGGATTTTGACGAACGCAGGGAGGGGAAAGGTCTCATAGGTAGAAAAAGGTAATTGACAAACTATTTTACACTAATGATGGAGGTGAAGCGCTTTGCTGCGACGCCCCGTGCCCATTTTTATCCAATTGCTGGCAGGGATGTTTTTGATTGCCGCGCTAGCTATAGCGCTTACAAATTTACTTAATTACCGGATGACCTCTCAGATCGTGCTCAACCGAACCGCAAGCTATACCCAAGAATCCGTGGAGCAGCTATCTGCCAAAATCGATGTCCTTTTGCGCCAGTATGACCAGGTCTCGCAAATGGTCGCGTTCGATGAGAAAGTGCAGGCTGCACTCAAAGCGGCGCCACCGCCGCAAGGAGTTGATATCGATGCTTCGATAGGCCTGAATCGCTATTTGGCTGAGAAAATACGCTACATTGCCGGGGATATGCTTCTTCATTTATTCGACCGCAATGGGCATGCGTATTCTTCGAATGAATCGCTGCAGCTGTTCTGGCGGCTGGCCGACGATGTAGCAGCGGTAAGCTGGTACAGTAAAATGGAAGCGCTTGACGGACATATGCTGTGGGTATACGGCCCCGCCTGGCGTGATGGGGAAATCCCGGCGATCATTGGTGCCCGAAGGCTGAAAGATCCCTCATCGCTGACACCGCTCGGGGATGAGTTTGTCGTATTTCCCGTGGACAAAATCAACCGCATAATCGGCGAAACGGGCCAACGCATCGAACGGAAGGTGCAGGTGATGGATTCCATCGGCAACATTGTGTATTCCACAGTTCCAAGAGAAATCGGTACGGCCGCAGATGTTGGGCTCTTCAGCAAATTCGGGAGGAATGCCCAGCCGTTCTTCGAATGGAAAACAAGGGAAGATCAGCGTCAGGTGCTCGTGACCTATGCCAAATCGCAGTACAGCGGCTGGACGACAATCGCCTATTTCAAGCCCGAAGCAGTGAACAGCGAGGCTTCCCAAATTTGGGCTCATGCCTTGCTCACCATGGGTGCGGGCATCCTCATTGCGTTAGTTTTTGTTACCTACTTTACTTGGACGCTAACGAAGCCTATCCGGCTGCTGGCCGAAGGGATGAACCGACTGCGCAAGGAGGGGGTTAAGCCGATTGCAAAGCCATTTGCCAGCCGTGAAATCACACGGTTATACGCCAATTACAATGCGTTGGTGGAAGAGCTGGAGGAGGTCGTAGAGCGGCTGTCGGAGCAGCAAATCACCGCCCAATGGGCGCAGTTGGTTGCCCTGAAAGCGCAGTTCCGGCCTCACTTTTTATACAATTCGTTAAATCTGATTTACTGGACCATCGAAGATGAACGGCCGGAACAGGCGCAGGCTATGACTCTGGCGCTTAGCGAGTTACTCCGTTATAGCGTCCACCCGTCTACGGATCTCGTGACGCTTGGAGAAGACTTGGAACAATTGGACAGGTATTTGCTCTTGCAGCGCGCGAGGTACGGCGAGAAGTTTCAAGTGAACATCGAGGTGGAAGAAGGATTGGAACAGCAGCGGGTTATTCGGCTCGTGCTGCAACCGCTGGTCGAAAATGCTTTCCATCATGGCTTGGAGCAGCAATCGGATGGCGGTTGGAAGGTGCGCGTGCGGATTTACCGGCAAGACGGCATGGTGCTTTGTTCCGTTGAGGACAACGGCGTAGGCATGACGCAAGAAGGGCTGCAGAAGCTGGAATTAGCCATTCATCAGGAGCAGGGCTTCGAGAAACAGGGACGGGGTATCGGGCTAAGCAACCTGCATAAGCAGTTGCAGGCGTTCTTCGGTCCGAACAGCGGCATCCGCCTCTCCAGAAGCCCGCTTGGCGGGCTGCAGGTCATGCTGTCGTTGCCGCTTCAGGCTACAGAGATGATGGCGGTTCCGCCGATACTGTCCAGGAAAGGAGGGGGCGGCGCTGCTTAATTCCCGACATGCAAGTCATCTTGCCATCCGGTTCTTAGCCGGGATTATGGTTCTCCTCTTGCTGACTTCATGCGTCCCCGAAACGGTTGTGCCCAGTTTGGGTGAAAGCTCGGCAAAAGTCGTTAAACTGCGGGTTTGGCTTTGGCCGGGCAGCGGGCTTGAACGGCTCATTAAGAAGTATTCAGCAGGGCATCCCGAAGTGGATGTGGAGGTCGTAACCTTTCAGTTCGACGATGTTTTGCCGGGTCTGATGACGTCTTTCGCCACCAAGGCGGATACGCCAGACTTGGTACTGCTTGAAGCGTCGCAGTTGAATCAAGTAAAACGCTTCAAAGGTGAATTCTATAATCTCTATGATTACGGAGACGAGAGAGAGCACTATTTGGATTGGAAATGGCGTCAGGGAGAGAGCAAGGACGGTGGCTTCCTATTTGCAATGCCGGTCGACATTGGTCCTGTCGCTTTAGCATACCGTCGTGACTTGTTCCAGAAGGCAGGGCTCCCGACGGAGCGGGAGGAGGTCGCGAAGGAGTTGGACAGCTGGGAGAAAATGGAGCAAGTTGGCTTAACCATCAAGAAGCAGACGGGAGCTTTCCTGTTCGATAATTTGGCCAATCTGTTTATGAGCTACTTGAACCAGTTCGACGGCCATTATTTGACGCCGGTAGATCACGAACTAGATCCGCATGTGAAAGAGGCATGGGACCGGGCTGTCCACTTCCATAAGATGGGGCTGAATGCTGGTCTCTTGTCGCAATCTACAGCATGGGCGGAGGCAGCCGTGAACGGCAAGTTTGCAGTCGTCTTGGCACCTTCTTGGCTTCACGGAGCGTTCAAGAAGGTTGCACCCGCTACGTCGGGAGCATGGGACCTTACCCGCGCGCCCGGTCTTCCCTCGAATTGGTCGGGCTCCTGTCTGGCGGTTCCCCGGACGAGCCGCAATGCCCAGGCGGCGTATGCGCTCGCACAGTGGTTGACGGCACCGCAGCAGCAGCTGGACAATTTCATCGGCAGCGGGAATTTCCCGTCCACACCGGAGTCATACTCGTCACGGGAGTTTCTGGAGGTGCGGGATCCCTTTTTCAACGGAGCGCCGGTTGGACAAATTTATTCCTACGCAGCACTTCGTTACAAAGCGGCCTACGATGATTTCGAATATGCAGGGATCGAACGAATAATCAAAGACGGATTGCGGCGGGTTGAGTCCGACGGGGCAGATCCGGAACGTACATGGGAACATATCGTCGGCCGAATCAGGCAGATGAATTCAGGAGGTTGATGTTGATGTTTACAGTGCTTGTAGTCGATGATGAAGCGAATGTGCGCCAGCCGGTTTGCCGAACCCTCTCCCGCTTCGATGGGGTCGGTGAGGTGCTGGATGCTTCAAACGGGCTTGAGGCGATGGCCGTATTAGAGCAGCGGAACGTCCAGCTCCTTATCACGGATATCCGGATGCCGGCGGCAGATGGTCTGCAGTTGGCGGAATATGCCCGGGAGAATTCTCCAGAGACAGATGTGTACGTGCTGACGGGACATGCGGAATTCGATTATGCTCAAAAGGCGATGCAGCATGGGGTTACTGCTTATTTGCTCAAACCATTATCCAAGGTAAAGCTCCAAGAGGTATACATTGCTTCGTATGAAAAACACCGCCGGCGGTTGGAATCTGAGCAAGTAAACGTTATCCGGGAAAGAGCGCTACTGGAGAAGCGTCTGCACGATCTGCTCCAAGGCGTGCCCGTTCCGACCTTCGACGAAGGTTTAATTCCTCCATACGAGAAGGTGATGCTGGTTTCCTTTTCGACGAAGGACTTAAGGTCGCTGGGTGAAGCTTCAGTACGGTATTTTATCCGGGAGTGCGCCCATGAGGCATTCAGCCGTTTGGGAACGGCTGCGGTATGTTTGGAGGACCGTCTTATTACCGTTGTGCTGTTTACGGAGCGATGCGATCAAGAGGCTTGGGAGAGGGAAGTGCAGGAGACATCGAAGTGGATGGCGGCCAAGCTGCGGATCGAGGTGAAGACAGGGTACGGGGGTGCGACGAGGGACATCGGGGACCTTAGCATGATGTATATCCGCAGCATGATGAGCCTTGGCTTCACGGAAATTACGCGCAAAGAAAGCAGTGGCGACTCGTTCCCGCCTATCATCCGAGCGCTTCTCGGATATATTCATAAAGAGTACGCTGGAGCGGCGAACCTATCCGATTTTGCCCAGCAGTACCAAATCAATGCCAACTATTTAAGTAATTTGTTTCATCAAGAAACGGGAATGACCTACACCCAGTATTTAACTCAACACCGGCTGACAGAAGCGAAAAAATGGCTGCGTGAAACGAATTTGAAGATTTATGAAGTATGCGAAAAGGTGGGCTACAAGGACCCTGCTTATTTCAGCCGGATCTTCAAAACGATCGAGGGTATCGCCCCAGGTGTTTATCGGTCCGCTGACGGAACTTTCCTAATTTAAGTCCAAGAAATCGAAGATGCGTTACCTATACGGTACGGCTACCCCTGTTTATACTAAATGTAAGGGCTTTCTTTAAAAGCTCGAATCGTGAAGGGAGCGTTAATCGATGAAAAACGTGTCGAAGAGTAAGGCCTTAGGACTGCTAATGGCTTCCGTCCTCCTTCTTAGTGCTTGCAGCAATAGCGGAGGAACGTCGGGAGCCGTAAAAACGGATGCAAAAGCAAGTGATGGCAAGAAGGTTCAACTGCAAATGTGGTTTTGGCAGGGGGCTACTTTCGAAAAAATCATACCTGAGTTCAACCGCACGCATCCGAACATCGAGATCATTCCACAAATTTACAAATGGGAAGACGCGCATAAAAAGCTTCTGACTGCCATGTCGGCCGGGTCAGGAGCTCCGGATATCGCGATGATCGATATTTCGCAGATGGACCAGTTCCTGAAATATCCGGATAAATTCAACGATTTGAATTCCTTTGGCGCCAAGGACTTGGCAAAAGACTACCTCGACTGGAAATGGAAACAATCGATGGTTGGCGATAAACAGCTCGGGCTGCCGACAGACATCGGCCCTATGGTGCTGTACTATCGGCAGGATTTGTTCCAGCAAGCCGGGCTGCCTTCCGAGCCGAACGACGTCGCAGCCAAAATCAAGACGTGGGACGATTTCCTAGCTGCAGGCAAAACGCTTAAGGAGAAAACCGGGGCCGATATTTTATCCAATCCGAACGAGCTATTCGGGGCCATCCGCGATCAGGGGGATGAATTATACTTCGATAAGGACGATAAGCTGATCATCGAAAATAATCCGCAAGTGAAGAAGGCGCTTGAGTATTTTAAAAAGGCACGCGATATGGGCATCGCTGGAACTTACGACCAGAAGAATGCGCTGCAGGAGTATTCCGCAGCCCTCAACTCCGGCAAAATTGCCACGTACATTTCTGCGGCTTGGGGCCGGGGACACGTCGAGACGCGGGCTCCTGATACGAAGGGCAAATGGCGTGCTGCCAAAATCCCGGAAGGCACAGGCAACATGGGCGGATCGTTCCTGCTCATTCCGAAGGAATCGAAATACCCGAAAGAAGCTTACACTGCTATCAGTTGGCTGAATTCACCACCGCAGCAGCTGGAGGTATTTAAACTTTCCGGTAACTTCCCGTCAACGCCTGCCGTCTACGGGGACAAGGCTTTCACGGAAACAGGATATGAATTTTGGGGCAACCAGAAGCTTGGCGTGCTGTACTCCGAGGTGGCTAAGAACGTAAAAGTGCAGCGTAAAGGTCCGAATTATCAAACCGTTGCGGATATTATTGGTGACGGCATGCAAGCCGTAGCGGTGGATAAAACAAAGGATCCGGATAAAGAGTTTTGGGCACTCGTCGAAAAGGCCAAAACGAAATTAAAGAATAAATAAAAGCCAGCAGGTGGTGGCGATCTCGTTTCCTTTAGCCCAGGATGGTGAAGGAAGCGGGAGTGCCACCCTGTAGGTATCATCTGATCAGGATAGGATGTGGAGCCGGTGAAAAGATTCAAAGCCCATCTGGCGCCCTACGTAATGATTTCTCCGTTTTATATTTTATTTATTGCGTTCAGCCTGTTTCCCATTCTGTTCTCGCTGTACCTGGCGTTTCACTCATGGGATGGGCTGGGACCAATGGAGTTTGTAGGGCTCCGCAATTTTCGGAATTTGCTGACCGACGATCCGGAATTTTGGAAATCGGTAGGCAACACCTTCGTGATTTGGTTTTTATCTACCGTACCGCAGCTATTTGCTGCGCTTGTGATCGCATTTCTGCTAAATGCAGCGTTTATGCGATTTAAGGATTTTTACCGTGCGGTTTATTTTCTCCCTAATATTACTTCGATCGTAGCGGTTGCGATTATTTTCGGCTCTTTTTTTGGAAGCCAATTTGGTCTCATCAACGGGCTGCTGCAGGCGGTCGGTCTACCCCGAATAGAATGGATCAACGATCCGTTCTGGGTTAAGGTAGCCATTTCACTCATGGTGATCTGGCGCTGGTCCGGCTATAACGCAATCATTTATTTGGCCGGTCTTCAGAGCATTCCCCATGATTTGTACGAGGCTGCTACGATAGACGGAGCTAGCCGGACGCAGCAGTTCATAAGCATTACGCTTCCGCTGCTCAGACCGATCATTCTGTTTACCGTCATCCTGTCAACGATCGGCGGCATGCAGCTATTCACAGAACCGCTCATTTTGGTCGGAAATACGGGTGGAGCAACGAAAGAAGGGTTGACGCTGGTGCTTTATCTGTATAATCAGGCATTCGGCAATCAAATGTTCGGTTATGCTTCCGCAGTGGCCTGGATGCTGTTCCTGATCATCGGTATTTTTTCGTTCGTGAACTGGAAGTTCGTTTCGAGAGGGGAGGGCGTTTGATGATTGAATCGTCTTCCAAGGTGTCTATAGGCCGGGTAATTACGGCTACTTCGGTGAAAAAGACGAGGGCGCCAGGTACGTTTTGGCTCCATTTTGTCATGGTGATCGGAGCAATTCTGTCTCTATTCCCTTTTTATTGGCTGCTTGTCATGTCCACAGCGACAACGGCGGATATGTTTCGCTTTCCGCCTCGGCTTCTGCCAGGGGACCAGCTGCTTGTTAATATTGGGAAGGTCCTCGAGCATGTAGGCTTTTTCCGATCATTCGGGAACAGTCTTCTCGTAGCGGGAACGCATACGCTGTTGGTTCTGTTCTTTTGCTCCTTAGCAGGGTTTGCGTTTGCAAAATTCCAGTTTCCCGGAAAGGCACCTCTGTTCTTTTTCCTTCTGGCCACGATGATGGTGCCTCAGCAGCTGGGCTTAATTCCGCAATTCATTATCATGCAAAAGCTGGGCTGGATCAATGATCTCAAGGCGCTCATTGTGCCTGGGGCGGCAAGTGCTTTCGGTATTTTCTGGATGCGGCAATATACGGCGTCCGTCGTGCATGACGAGCTGATCAATGCAGGCCGAATCGACGGCTGTAACTCCTTCAACCTCTATTGGCGTGTTGCACTTCCTGTGCTGCGGCCAGCTCTTGCGACACTAGGGATCATTACCTTTCTAGGTTCATGGAACGATTACTTGTGGCCGCTTGTCGTTATTTCGGTACAGGAAAAGTTCACGATCCAGATGTTGATTGCCTCGATGAACGGGGTGTACAGCACAGACTACTCAATGGTCATGGCCGCTACCCTGATGGCTACTATGCCGCTTATCCTTGTATTCTCGCTGTTCAGCCGACAATTTATAGCCGGGCTTATGCAGGGGTCGGTGAAGGATTAGAAGTAATATAGGTAAGTTAACAGCTCATATCAGATTAACTCGAATTATCAAGGCTCATCCTTCGGATGGGCTTGTTTGTATTCCTTTTGGCTGAATCAACTATAACAATGGCGGAATAGACAATGATAGTCGCTCGAATGTTCGATAAGATAGAACTGGAGGAGGAGAATAAGTGGATTGTCGAGAATAATTATGCTACCCCAGATAAGGAATGAGCCGAGCCGATGCTTAAGACAAAGATGTTTCTATCTTTCTCAATCGTTTCCCTATTTATTGTCGGGATTACATGCGGCATTTTCTACTACAAATATACGAACGATATCCAAGATCAAACCTTCTCGCTATCTTCCGTTATATCTAAGCAATTTTCCGAAATGGTCGATTTATATATGCAAAATATTGAAGAGCTCTCCTTGGCCGTATCGATCTCCCCTGCGGTACAGAATGGCCTCTTGGATTACAGAAGAGCGACAAGCTCGTTAGATAAGGAAATTATCGGCTATAAGCTTAATCCGTTTCTATTTGATTTTTCCTACCCCAAACCCTACGTGCAAAGCATTTCTATCCACACCCCAGACGCATACATGTATGATTACACGAAACTGGTAGAACAGAGACCCTATGAACCTTATTCAGCGGAACAGCTGCTGCAATTTAATCAATCGCTAGAAACGAAAAAGTTCCTACTTCGCCCCTCTATCGGTGGAGAGGGCATCGGAGAGCCTGAACAACGAATTGTTTCCTTTATTCGGCGCATTAACAGGATTCCGACACAGCAGGTGATTGGTTTTGTCAATATCAACATTAATGTCAATGCCATCAAAGCGCTCGAATTGGCCAAAAATAAAGATAATGAGTTCGACAGCAGCATGAGTATGTTATTGGTAGACGAGCAAGGCGAAATTATTTATGACAATAAAAACGGGATAAATGCCTCCGTCATTCAAAAGTTCGACTTGAATTTGTTTCAAAACGGGCTTTCGGAAGGTGAACTGGTGTGGAAAAACAAAAGGTATTTCTACTCCTACGAATTCTCGAACTATACAAGCTGGAAGACGGTCGTGCTATTTCCCAAGGACATCGTTTTACTTAAGCAAAAGCGAATTCAGGACATTATACTGGCAGTCGGTATGCTTACAATGCTGTTAATAGCTTTGGTTTCCTACATTTTATCGCATCAAATAACAGTGCCGCTGCGCAAGATGATGCTCAGAATGTCCAGCGTGGAGCTTGGCAATTTCAACGAACGGATGGATTATAAGGGGAAGAACGAGCTTGGGAAACTGAGTCGAATGTACAACCTGATGCTTGACAGCATTTCCCGGTTAATTCATGAGGTCTACGAATCCAAGCTGGCCGAGAAAAACGCACAGCTTTCCGCGCTGCATGCCCAAATTAATCCGCACTTTTTGTATAATACGTTGAACATTATGAAGTCGATTAGCCGCCTTAGAGGAATTGAGGAGGTTGCTGAGATCTCCGAGTCATTGGCCGGCTTGTTTCAGTACAGCATGAAGAATCTGCACCATCCCGTGACGCTGCAAAGGGAAATGGAGCATATCAGCAATTACTACAAAATTCAGCAGCACCGATTCGGTAAACGTTTAGGGCAGCTGGATGTAGATATCTCAGAATCGCTTCAGCAAGCTCAAATTCTAAAGCTGACGATCCAACCCCTCATTGAAAACGCAGTCGACCACGGCCTGCAAAAGATGAAATCAGGCGGTTGCATTCAGGTAAAGGCTGAAGAACATGAGGGAAATCTTCTTGTAAGCGTAACCGACAACGGGGCAGGGATTCAAGCGTCCAGGCTTCAATCTTTGCAAACGGCGCTTCATTCAACCAGTGCACTTCATGGCTTGCATGACGCTGTCGACGGGATTGGTTTGCTCAATATTCATCAGCGGCTACAGCTTTATTACGGCCCAGGCTCTGGACTTACGATTAGCAGCACGCTAGGAGGAGGTACCAAGGTAATCGTAACAATGCCTTTACGACTTGTCGAACAAGAGGAGGCCGATGGAACGAGATGAATATTTTTTTGGTAGAGGACGAATATTGGGCTCTGGCGGAGCTTGTGGAGCTTTTCAAGGTTTATGAACCGGAACATAAGGTATACGCCTTCGATAATGGGGAGGACGCAATGTTGGCTGCAGATACGATCCATCCCCATCTTGTTCTGACTGATATCAACATGCCCGGCATGGACGGGCTGTCGCTCGCAGAGAGGCTGAACCAAAAAGATGCATCCATTAAAAAAATTATTGTAAGTGTTCACGACCAATTTGAATACGCACGTAAAGGAATGATTTTCGGCGTCGCTGATTTTTTGGTTAAGCCTGTTAAGAAGGAAATGCTTTACAAGGCTGTTAATCAAATGTTGGAACAGTTGACACACGAAGCTAAGCAATCGGAAGAATGGCTTCATGGCTCATTGGCACAAATGCTTCTGACACCGGATCAACTCGTGCATCCTAAGCTGCGCCGGTTTTATTCCGAAGTCTATTATATGGTGTTGATTCACCTGGACGAGGGAGCAACCTGCAGGAGCTGGAAGGAAACGGGCTGGGATCTCGTAAAGCTAAAAAAAGCGTTGATCGAGGGCAGTGCCGCAGAAATTCACGGAGTGGAGCTGGATTGCCGACAACGGGTATTCCTAGTCGCGGAGACACAAATGCGGGAGGAAGACGTTCAAAAGCATGTGGTTTCCTTGTTCGAGCAATTACTGCATCCGGCACATCATGTACATATCGCTTTTACGAAAAAACCAGCCTCTCAATCGCTTTATGACTCCGTTAGCAGGCTTCATCAACAGCTGAAGGATTGGCGGTTGTTTGGAATGCCGAGCTTGGTTTTTTCCAAGGAAAGTAAAACAGATGCGGATCTAACCGGAGCTTGGGATCGCGTTAGAGTGCTTGAAACTCATTACAAAAAAGGGGAGCTGGCTAAGGGGAAAGCTGCTCTGCAGTGCCTCTTAAAGGAGCTTCGGCATAAGGAAGTCACCAGGCGTCAGCTCGCGCTGTTCGCAGGTGATATGCTTTTCTCCCTAAAATTCAATAAGTACGGCACCCGCAGCGGCAGCGTCGGTGTTCGCGATCTTTATGAGGAACCCGGTTTGCTGCAGCACATATCCGGCTATGAAGAACTGCTGACTTGTTTGCACGAAAAGATTGTAAGCCTCTACGGGGAGGATGAGCTGAAAGATATGAGCCCGAAAGGGCTCATTCCCGTGCTGTTGAAGATCATCCATCATCAGTATCAGAGTTCGCTCTCGCTTCAGCAGTTTGCTGCAGAACATCATGTAAGCTTAGGGTACTTATCCCGCATGTTTAAAGCGCAAACGGGCTTAACCTTCTCTGAGTACCTCACGGAATATCGCATCCGCAAGGCGAAAGAGCTGCTAAGCGGCGGGATCGAACGTCTGCAGGACGTCAGCCGCATGGTGGGGTACGAGGATCCGAAACATTTTAGCGCGCTATTTAAGAAGCAGGTTGGGGAAACACCGATGATGTTCGCGAAGAAAAGGACAGAGAAATAACTTTTTACACTGCATGCTATGTTAAAAAGCCGAAAGACTCCGGTCAGCTGGTCGCTTCTTTTGGCTATTGGTATTTGTAAGCGTTATCAATAGGAAAAATCACCCCCCTGTTTCAGTTAAATTCATCTGTATTCCAATAGGAGTGAATTTCTTACAATTAGTATGTAGCTCGGTGAAGGCGCTATCGTAAGCGGTCAGACCGAATTTAACACCGGAGCAACTTCCGGGGAACCCGGGCCCTGGGAGTAATAAGAGCATAGATAAATTGTACAAGTTTCGAGCTGTATCTCAAAGGGAGGTAATAAGAATGAATGGAAACAGGTTTCTTGCCTTACTTTCTTGTACCGCTTTACTGTCTGTTGTCGTAGCGGGGTGCTCCCAAGGTTCATCTTCAGGGGTAGCGGCTCCGACCTCAGGCGAGACCAAAACGTCTCAAACCGATACCAAACCCGCAGAGCTCAAAACGCTCACCCTGCTTACAGGAACGACAGGAACAGCTTATCCGGCGCTGCAGGTTGTTGCCGCTGAGGCCGAGAAGAAACTGAACATTAAAATCAAGTTCGATATTAAACCGGACGGCACGGAAGGCGATAACCTGGTGAAAACGCGACTGGCGACCGGAGAGATGTCGGATATTCTTTTTTACAACTCAGGGTCGTTGTTTCAGGCACTAAACCCGGAAGAGAATTTCGTGGATTTGACGAAAGAACCGTACATGGAGAAACTGTTGGATTCCTATAAGCAAACCGTCAGCGCGAACGGGAAAGTATTCGGCGTACCCGGCGGTTCCTCCAATGTAGGCGGTATTCTATATAATAAGCGCGTGTATAAGGAACTCGGACTATCCATTCCGAAAACTTGGGCGGAATTTATCGCGAACAGCGATAAGATCAAGGCGTCCGGTAAAACGGCGGTCATTGGTTCTTACAAAACGACATGGACTTCCCAATTGTACGTGCTAGCCAATCATTATAACGTCCAGGCGCAAAATCCAACCTTCGTTCAGGATTATACGGCCAATAAAGCCAAATACGCGACAACGCCGTCTGCGCTGCGTGGTTTCGAAATGACGGCCGAAACGTTTAAGAAAGGCTACATGAATAAGGATTTCCTTGCTACCACGTATGACAACGCTTTGAAAATGTTGGCGGAAGGTACAGGCGTCCAATACCCGATGCTCACCAGCGCCATTGATGCGCTAGCTCAAAATTATCCTGATAAGATCAAGGATATTGGCGTATTTCCGGTTCCAAGCGACAATGCCAGCATTAACGGCTTTACTGTATGGTTGCCGAATTCGTTGTACATCAACAAGAAGAGTAAAAACGTTGATGCAGCCAAGAAATTTCTGGACTTCCTCATCTCGCCGGAGGGCATGAAGCTGTATATGACTAAGAGTAAAGCGAACGGGCCTTATGTAATCAAAGGGATCAATGTACCTGATGACGCTTATGATGCAATCAAGGAAATGCAGAGCTATTTCGATGCCGGCACCACAGGGCCTGCCCTTGAGTTTGTGTCGCCGGTTAAGGGACCGAACTTGGAAAGCCTGTTGATTGAGGTTGGGACCGGTCAAAAATCAGCGGCGGACGGAGCCGCCGATTATGATAAGGACGTGAAGAAGCAGGCGCAGCAGTTGAACCTGCCAGGCTGGTAAGAACAGGATACCGATATCCCGGTCCTGCTGAATAAAGGCAGGGCCGGCTTTAAGGGAGAGAAGCGGATGACCTTATCACAGAAGAAAATGTATTCCATGCTGTTTCTGCTGCCGGCGTTCATCATTTATTTTGTCTTTTACTTGCTGCCGACTATTATGTCGCTGTTCTTCAGCATGACGCGCTGGACGTTGACGAAATGGACATATATTGGTTTTGAAAACTACCAGATGTTTTTCGAGGAAACCTCGCTTAAGATCGGCTTTAAGAACACTTTGATTTTTGCAGTTGTGACCTGCGGATTGAAGGTGATTCTTGCGCTGCTGCTGGCAACTTTGCTGACCTCGAGAATTTGGTTCAAGGATTATTTTCGTTCCATGGTGTTTTTCCCAACACTTCTCAGTACGATCGCTGTCGGGATCGCATTCAGTACCATGATGCATCCTACACAGGGGGTAATCAACAACGCACTGGCCCTGCTTGGTATTCAGGGGCCGGATTGGCTCGGAAATACGAAACTGGCTTTGTTTTCTGTCGCTTTCATCGACGTATGGAAAGGCGTAGGTATCGCAACCGTCATTTATATCGCAGGAATCATGTCGATCCCGCAGCATTATTACGAAGCTCTGAAGATTGACGGAGGCAATGCCTTCCGCAGTTTCTGGCATATCACGCTTCCACTCAGCAGACCGGCGATGAACTCGGTCATCATTTTATCTTTTATCGGCGGTTTGCGCACGTTCGATCTGATTTGGGCAACGACCCGGGGCGGTCCGGGATTCTCCACGGATTTGATCGCCTCGATCATTTACAAGCAATATCAAGCGGGCTTCTATGGATTGGCAACGGCGGGCAACGTAATCTTATTTATCGGGATTTCCGTACTGGCCTTCCCGCTGTATATGTTCTTGAACAAACGGGAGGTTGAGCTATGAACAGTGCGGTGGGTAAATCTGTGGCAGGTGCAGTCGAGCGTCGCGGCAGCGCGAGCACCATGGTAGGAAAATCGCTTGTGACCCTTATACTGCTTGTCCTTTCGACCGTAATTTTTTGGATTCCGTTCTACTTTGTTATCATCAATTCCTTCAAATCCGGCGCCCAAGCTGCGGACATGACGATGGCCTGGCCGGATACTTTTCACGTGATTGACAATTATTCCGCTGTTTTATTCGCTTCGGATCATATGCTCATCCGAGCTTTCTACAACAGTACTCTGCTTACGGTTTTATCTCTGGCAGGGTTGGTGTTCGTAAGTTCACTGGCGGGCTTCGTGCTGCAGCGGCGTGAGAAAAGCCGGGGGACGGCATGGCTGAACTTTCTGGTGCTCGCCGGACTCATGATTCCGCCGGCTGTTGTGCCTACGATTTGGGTACTGAATTCGATAGGCCTGTTCAAGACGCTGCCAGGCCTGACACTGGTGGAAATTGCTCTGCACTTTCCTTTTTGCGCTATTTTATATAAGGCGTTTACGGCTACGATACCGAGTGATATCGACGAGAGCGCATTTATTGACGGCTGCGGTGGCTTCAAGCTGTTTACACATATCGTTTTTCCGCTGCTGAAGCCGGTCTCCTCGACGATCATTATTATCACATCGGTCGGCATCTTCAACGATTTCGTCAATCCCTTATACTTTCTGCCGGGAGCTGAGAACGCAACTGTCCAGTTAACGCTTTACAATTTCATGAGTATGTACCTAACGAATTGGAATTTGCTTTTTGCAGACGTCGTGCTGATCTCGATTCCGCCACTCGTTCTGTTTTTGTTCTTCAATAAACGTATTATTGCAGGAATGACGGCAGGAGCGGTGAAGGGATAGAAAGATTCGATGGCGTCAAAGAAGCCATGTCACGGGTGATTAAATGCAAGATCTAATCACCTAATTCCTGAATTCTACTTGCTGTGCCCTCCCCCAAAGCGCTCCGTCTTTTATCACAAAAAGAGTATGATCTTCGCTGTTAATCGCTCTATTTGCCTGGTTTTTTGATTTTATTCGGGGACTTTAAATAAATGCTGTTGAGTATGGTAACTTCGACGGTAACTTCATGGTCTAAATTCAAATACCAATGTTGTTTCCAATCTTTTATCTGCTCATCGCTCATCTTTTTTCGAAAAAGTTGTCCAATGCCAAGCGTATCCGCCCCTTCCTTTTTCAGCTGAGTTATTAATTTATGGGCTCTTTTCTCAACCGTTTCTTTGAGCTTCGTTGCAATCTTTTCTTCAGATTCGGAATTTTTATTTTCTAAGATCTCTACTTTCAACTTAATATGACTCTTAATTTGGGGTCCTGAGGCAGTCCAAACGGTGTTATGCCTTATTTTCGCTTGCTTAATCATAACACTGCTCTGATCGGCAACTTCAATGGTACCGCCCGTATATTTTTCGTGAAATATATTGTCAATTAATACTTCTTCCCTGGAGATTTCACCGACCATTTTATCTACACGGATGATGGCTGAGCCTTCAAAATTATACAGGGTGTCCGTTCCTTTTGTAAGAATGGGAATCGACATATCTTGCGTATAAGATTTGATATCCCGGTATGCTTCCCATAAGCGCAATATCGTCGTTTCAGGTGTCCAGCCAGCCTGTTCACTGAAAAAATCATAGGACGAAAGTTCGGGATTAGCGTTTAATTGGTGATGGATAACTTCGTCGAAGTTCCCTTTAGCAATGGCTAACAGCCCTTTGATGGAAATATCGTTTGCCTGTATGGCGTAATCAATAATATCACCAATATCTTTTTCCGCTGTTTCTTCGCAGATAAGAAACAGCCGGATATGCAGGAGATCGATACTTTTTTCTGCTTTTGTCCGAATATTGTCAATCGCATTGGTAATTGTCGCGGAACTGCTCTCCATGTATTGCGAGCCTTTCTGTTCAGGACTCGGTATTTGCAAAATAATCCGGTAGTTTTGATTTTTCTCCTTGCATACCCCCATAACAACGGGCATAAGCCGTTTATTGATATCTTTCGTATCCCAGCAGCCGGTAAGGAGAGCGCTTAAGAAACATAGCAGCAGTATAACCGGTATGAATGAACGACGGATCAAGCAGGATTCCTCCTATACCTCAAACTCATGAGTATGATGGCAAGCGGTATACCGATAATGCTGTAGAAGCAGAGGAAGGTATTCAAGACTGAAAATTTCGCCAACGTATCTATATTATCTAAATAACAGCTGAAGCTATACGATAATACGCCGACCAGGAGGACAGCAATCCCCCTTTTTTTCTTCAAAAATAGCTTTTCAATCAGCGTGGCCATCATCCAAAAAGTTACTGCCATTTCTACCATTGAGATGGCGATCATGGCTATCACAAAAAAAGTGGGGAGCCAATCAAAGACAACCCACTCCGTGTCAACCGTATCCGATGTCAATACATTCGGGTAGCGAAAATAAATAATGGATTCCTGACCGAAAATGAGCATGGGCACATAGACAGAGGATATCGCAAAAATTAAAAGTATCCCCAAAATAGGAGCTGCTTGACGGAATGAGAATTGACGCTTCATCTTAACCCAACCTAAGAATAAGAAACCGCTATGCGCAAAAAAAGCAGAGTAAAACATCGGCCTTTTGAAGAAACTCAACCGAGTCTCATAAATGGGATATAGGTTATCGAAATCGAAATTACTCATCGCACTTATCAATGAGAAGATAACCATAGGAAGCACACAGATGAATACGACTATCCCCCCTCTGGAAATCGCTTCGTAGCCTTTCCATGCGATGTAAAGGGGAATGACATAGAGCAATAAAATGAAATACGTCGGGGTTTTGGGCAGCAAAAAGATACTGATGGATTCCATTTCATAGCTGTGCGTAATGTTCAAATTCAGAAACAAAAAGACCAGCAAAGGAATAAGGAGAAGCCGCGCAATCCATGTTCCCGATGCCATTTTACATATATCTACAATATCCTTTTCGGGAAAAGCAGAAAGCCCCTTCAAAAAGATCCAAACACAACAAAGTTCCACAAGAAAACCGACAATGATGGGTTCCCAATGCCCTGCGGAAGTTGCTTCAATCATTTTTACAGGATAGATATAAAAATACCTCGAGAGATGAACGATAAAAAACATCGTTAATAGGGCTCTTTTGCTCATTTGAATTTCCCTCTTTTGGTGGAAAGGCTCAAATATGGCACCTCAAACGTTGTAATCGTACCAAGGTAAAAGCAAAACAAAACAACGGACGACATAAGGCCGAGAATGCCATACAAAGCACTAAACAAGATTACGACATACTTGTACAACCGAATGGAGACTGTGTTCATATAAGTGCCCATTGTAAAATGTGCTATGGTCGAGCCAGCTACGACAATAATTAGAAAGTAACTGACTAGTCTGGCCTGAACGACAGCTTGTCCCAGAATAATCCCGCCGACCATCGTAATGGTTGGGCCAATGCTTTTGGGAAGACGTATGCTCGCTTCGATGACCATTTCTATAATGAACAGCATCATCAACAATTCAACGAGAACAGGATAGGGAACGCCCTCCCGCGAGTTTGTGATCGATACAGCCAATTGGATACGCAAAAGTTCAGGGTTGACTGAATTCAGAACCACATATAACCCTGGCATGGTAATGGCGATGATTAAACTCATGATACGAATAATTCGGTATAAATACATAAACAAGGGAGGTTGATCTTTATCCGTTTTTACATCCCAAAAGTCCGATACAATGGAGGGAAAGGAAAGCGAGAACGGAAAATGATCCAAGAAGATGATCACTCGGCCATCCATCAAATTGTGCTTGGTTGTGGAAGGAAGCTCAGAAGTTAAATACGTTGGAACAAGACTGTAGCTTGGCTGTTTGAGCGCTTTCAGCAGTCCTTGAACATCAGAAATATCCATTCTGGCGTTTTCAGTTAAATAGTTATGGATGAGCTGAACGACCTTCGGGTCGGCTTGCCCTTCCACATATAGCACAGCAACTTCACGAGGGAGCGCAGCCCCTAGGGTGTAGTTCTGGATATGTAAATCTTTGATTCTCATGATTCTGCGAATCAGGCCTATGTTACCATTTATGTCTTCCGTAAAGGCATCTAGCGAGGTCTGAATCGGATTCTCCGTTTGTGCTTCCCCAATACTTCGACTGCTGTTGACCGAAGAGGGCTCAATGACAATGTTGTCGCAGCCTTCTTGGGGGAAAATAATCAACATCCCTCTTAATATGGCGTTTATAAGCTCGATTAAGGGTACATTTACCATAGCTGAAGGGGATAAGGCGATCTGATCGATCGGGTTATTCTGGTCATGCAGATGCGATATTCTGGTTACTAGTGTGTCAAAAGTTTCTTTATACTGAACGAGTGTGCCTAAATAGCATACTTGGACCTGGGTTTGATAAATAAGGGCTTCCTTGCTTACGAAATCAGAATGTTGTTCAAAAGCTTGTTCGATATAGGCTAGTTTTTCTCCCCTTGTCGAGGTGTTCATCTCTCATCTCGCCTTTTACATGTATTTTCCTTTCTCTTAATATCCTCCATTTATGTGGCGATTACTCCAAATTCATACAAATTTTCGAGTTCGCTTATTTCTATTGCGGGTTTACTACCGCGGTTATGAATGCGGCTCTTATTAAACGTCATGCAGTTCCCGCCGCGTACAGTATCGGAGTGGATAAGTGCATTTTTAATGCATTTGTACAATCCCCACAAGCAGCCAATCATATGATGATTACAGAAACATGCATAGGGGGGATTGGATTGAAATTCAGCTTTTCCATCCGGACACAATTTCGTTTTGTGGCAAAAGATCGTACGTTAAGCTGCATTCTAGCCAGTATCGCGAGGCAGCACGTTAACTTAACCGCACTTGTTGTCATCAAAAAACATAACCGCATGAATAGTATCAGGCTCGTAGTCGGTTCACCCACCGCGGAAAGCGCGAGCGATCTTCGTATCGTCCGAAGCGTATTAAGATCGTTTGGTGTTACATTCCAAGAAGAGAAAGTGGTTCAAGTCAGAAATATCGTCCCCAATGTGCCAGGTGTGTCCAACAGCATCTACGGTGCACTTTGGTGCAGAGTCAAGGTGAAAGCCGTGTATGATGGCGAGCAGAACGCCTCATTCCTCAATGTTTCCGATGTGAAAAAAACGATACGGATCCTGTCGCAAAAAAATGTGCGACAATGCCCGAAAAATTGCCGTCGCTGCGGTTAAAGCTTGATATGCTCGTTAGATCGGAAAGAGGCTGTCCCTTTTGGTAAATTACCTTAAGGGCAGCCTCTTATTTGGTATGTCTCTCCTTAACGTTAACGGATCACAATGGAATCACAGCATTTTTTCCAAACCTTCGTATCTCACGTTCCACGAACCATCCTGTGGAAATCCCGGTGCATGAGTTTCCGGTCCGTTTTCCCAACCGGCTGCCATCATTGCCACGGCGCTTAACAGGCCCCCGTTGCCGGGGAGGTACACCGTTAATGGTTTTCGCTGGTAGTTGTGGCCATTAGGGAGAAAGGTGTTGGTGACTTTGTCAATCAAGAGGGTATCTACGGCTAATTGCGTTTCGCCAAGTCTTGCCGACGTCATGGCCACCATCGGGTAATCCCACCCCCATGTCGCATCCCAGTTCCATTCCTTGATGACTTCGTGAAGTGTCCTGAGCATCGTTTCGCGATCTACCATGTTGCCGGGGAGGATTCCCAGCGGAGCCAGCATGGTAGGGTGATCTTTGGTGCCGTTGCCGCCTGAAAATGTATCGGGAGCTGTTTCCGCAGCGACATAAAGTCCATCAACTTCAGGGAGTTGGGACAAATGATTAAGGACATGCTCCCATTTCTCTACCCTTGGGAGTCCTAGTCTGTCCCTCCATGCAATGGCTGTGGATAGTCCGAAAGCCCAGTAAGACAACTCGAAGGTCGGATTCATTGTCGTTGCATGATCGAATATTTCTTGTGCAGGGGCTACGGGCGGACCCAGCACGTACCGCTGCTGCTCTTGATCCCATTCTGCAAAAGAAGCCATGAAAGCAGCGCTATCGAAGACAATCGTCGCGTACTTCTCCAATGTTTCTTTCGTGCCTTTGAGTTTATAGATCAGCTCGGCATAATAAATGGGATGTGGCTGCTGCCAGATGAGAAAAGGCTCAATGTAGCAAGGACCATTTATGCCGTCCGGTGCAACGCATTTCGGCCATCTTGCACCTTCGTATCCCTGGGAAGCAGCGAGATTTCGGGCTTTATCTAAAATGCTGCTATACCATTCCAAGCTGTTTGCCAAGTAATCTGCCCGATTCCAGAGTGCGAAGTGGACGGAATGCCACCAGTGCATTTCCAAATGAAATTTACCGGCCCAGCTATTATGGGTAAGACCGGATTCCGCCGGTGGCAGCGAGCCGGATGATTGTATAGCCGTCAAATACTGCGAGAGCACGATTCTTCGTTCAAGCTCGTGAGCCCTCGTATCTTTGCTGTCAATAAGTTCGATGGTTCCACCTGAAGTCCAAAAGTTTTTCCAATGCTGCTCAGAGCTGGCTATGACCGATTCGAAAGCTGGCAATTCGGTTTCGGTTGCCTCCGGTGTAAACCTGAAACGAAGCTCGAACTCATCGTGGTCCGGTGATGGGGTTAAAAGAAGTAAATGTTGGTCTTGCTCATCACGGGTCAAGGAGCCATTCGACCAAGCTGCCGTTAGCGTATATGAATCTTGATCCAATTTCCGCTGGATTTGGGCGAAGGTGCTGCTGGAGCTCGGGATTTCCGTTTCATGCCGAGAGGATTTTTCCCAATCGACGCCTGCGAACTTCCAAGTCCCGTAAGGGAAACGAAAGACAATCTGGATATGTCCCTGTCGAATCAATTTGGATTTAACGCGAACGGCAATCAAATCCTGAGTAGGATGACAGCAGGTCGTGACAGCGGTTTTATTGCCGCCGATTGAAAATTGGCTTTCAATGACACCTTTCCACAAGTCAAGCACCTGTTCTATTTCCTTTAAGTCGTCAGCAGAGGCTTCCTCGCCAGAAGGCAACAGTAAACGAAAACTAACCATACCTAAATGAAGTTTGTGAGGATTAAACTTGAGCCACTTGTACTCCTCGGTAATTTGACCAGGTGGCATATACGGGAACCCGACACTTCTCCCGCCGAAGGTAGGGTAATAAGTAAGCGGGAATTTTTCCACTTGATAGTCATTTGGATTTGGGTGTGTATGCCACGCCCAATTGGAGAAGTTACCAAGGGGCACACCACCGTCGCTATAAAGGGTTGGAAATGTTTGCAATCCGGTTGCATCAACCGTAAAGGCATAATTCCCGTTGCCTACGGATAGGGAAGAAAATTTATCGAAGCTGGAAATGACCGGATTGTGGCGTTGGACTAAAGCTTTACGATCTATCATTGCAGCACCCCACCCTGGAAAAGTTAATAAATCTGGTCTCATTTTCAAACAGCGCTTCAAAAACATAATTGCCCGAGCCTACGCGCACGACAACATGACTGTCCTCAAGGGCAACAATCTGAATGGTCTCTACATCCTTAACCGATTTTCCGCTTTCGAGCAGTGTATCCACGGATAAAGAAGGAACATATAGTTCCGCCACACAATTTGTTGGAATGGTTACCTCAAGCGTCAAACGATGCGCCGCATTGTATGTCCATTTGACGCGCATCTGTCCGGCTGGCAACCGGTATTCGGCTGCCGATTCGCTCAGGCCTTGAAGTATGGCCGGTCGGATGGATAGCTTGTAGCTTTCGAAATCGGAATCATACCGATAATGGATGCCTGCCAATCCGCTATAGAGCCATTCTTCCAAATGGCCAAGCATGAAATGATTCTGTGATTTGCCGACGGTCGGACCGTCCCAAGCTTCCGTCAACGTTGTCGCACCTTGCATGATTTGATATCCGTAGCTAGGGTGATCGGTTTTTTGGCTCATGGCATAGATCAAGTCGGAACGGCCGCTTTGGAGAAGTGCAAGCAGTACGTAGCGGTGGCCAATATCGCCTGCTGTCGTATGATACCCGTGCAATGCAATGTCTTTGATTAAATGGGAAAGAACAGTTTCCCTATACGGATCGTCAACAAGACCTAGAACAAGCGGTATGGCGTTGGAGCTTTGACTACCAGTAGCATATTGCTTCGTCTTGTCATTGAAAAAAGTATCGTTAAATGCTATTTTGATGTTTTCACGCAGATTAGCATAATGGATGGCATCTTCGCTGTGGTTCAAAAGATTTGCGATTTGTGTAAACACATCGACGATATGATAAAACATGGCCGTTTCGGTGTGCGCAACCGGCGTGTTTTGAACGAAACCAGGCGGATTTTCGCCGACATCGTACCAATCGCCGAGGCCGCTATGTACAATCAACTGATCGGAGTTGGCGGTTATATAGTCGATATAGGCTTTCATTCCTTCATAATGCTCGGTCAAAATTCGGTGATTGCCGTATAGCTGCAGCAAATTCCAACCTGTGAGAACATAGGCGGCACCCCAGGATACGGAGTCCCGGAAACAATGCCATTTCTCAGAGAAGACGACATATTCTGGCGCGGTCGTCGGTACCATACCGTTCGGAAGCTGGGAGTCACGGATGTCTTCCATCGTTTTAATGAACAACTGCTCGACATCATAATTAAAGGCAACGGAAGGACCCATCAAATGGACTTGTTCGAGCCATCCTAGCTTTTCCCGGTGCGGGCAATCGGTAAATATGCTCTTCATATTGCTTAGGATTGCTTGGTTAATGATTACATGCGTACGGTTTAACAGCTCATTGGAGCACATGAAATTTCCATGAACTTTGGTGTCCGGATATATCATGCGGCCCTCCAGTCCGAGCAGAACGGGGGTATTGTAATCGTCTGCTTCTGAATGGACGGGCACTGCGCCTTCGATCTGCACATATCGGAACCCGCTATAACTGAAACGCGGCGACCATTCTTCCTCGTCAACGTCTCCGCTCATGATATAAGTAAACTTGTTGGGCGAACCGGTCCATTTCTGATTAATCGTGCCGTTTTCCTTCAGCAATTCGGCAGGGGACAGCGTAATTTGCGCGCCTTGAGGGCCTTTTACGCGGATGCTAACCCATCCTGAGAAGTTTTGTCCGAAATCAGCCACGTACACGCCGGGAAGCGGCGCAGTAATAGTCGCAGGCTGGAACGTTTCCATCACTTTCAATGGGGGAATCGCATGCGACTTCAATTTTCCTGCCGGCCGTTTCACTTCGACGGCTGGTTTCCATACGTCGAGGGAAGTAAGTCCAGGCTGATCCCAGCCCGCTATCAGGCGGCGAGCATCGAAATCTTCGCCCCCATACATACAGGAAAAGAGAATAGGCCCCGGTGCACAATCCCAATTCCTATCACTGTTAATTTGGACTACTGTGCCGTCGGTATGTGTGATTTCCAGCTGTACGAGACATCGAGGTGTGCCAAAAGAATGCTTGAATTTACTGTAACGGCCGCCAGTCACATTGAAGAATCCGTTGCCCAGCATAACGCCAATCGCATTTAGACCCTCGTTCACTTCCTCCGTCACATCATAGACGCAGTAAAGACAAGTCTTGTCATAGTTTGTCCAGCCGGGCTCCAGAACGTTGTCGCCAACCTTGTTTCCGTTGAGCCGAAGCTCGTACTGTCCAAGCCCGCATATATAGGCTCTGGCTTTCGCCACAGGTTTGTCGAGGTGGAATTCCCGTCTGAATAAGGGAAGGGCCGGCTTCTCTACCGGCTCGTTGTCAAATTGAGCGATCCAATGCGCGGACCAATCATTGTCCTGTATCAGACCCATTTCCCACCACGAAACAGGACTCTCGGTCATTTGTCCAATTTGATCCCAAACTTGCACCTTCCAATAATACCGAAGCCGTGATTGAAGCGGGGGGCCTTCGTATAAGATATGAACATTCTTCTTGCTGAAACGCTGCCCGCTGTCCCATACACTGCCTTTATTCACCTGTAAGTCTTCCTCGCTATACGAAACGATGATTCTGTAGGCAGTCTGCATTTGCAAACGTATCGGCGCATCGGCAAAACTCCAGCCGAATGCTGGCTGGAGGACATCAATCCCGAGGGGGCAGCGCTTGCTTTCTACAAACATTTCATCCACTTGCATCGGTTTTGCCCCCTTTGTCATCGTGATTGCGAATCAATCGGTTGTGATGTTGCAACGCTGATGGTTCGGAACTCTTTCCCGTAGTTTTTGGTTGCATCGCCTTCTCGATACCGCCTGCACGAGCAGTAAAAGTGATAAAGTACGCCCTGATGCGTAATGACTGAGGGCTTATGGGCGAAAATAGAGTCGATACTGCCTTCATCGCCAACACGAATGATTGGTTCAGGATATTTTTCCCAATGTAAAAGATCACGAGAAAGGGCAATTCCTTCCTGTGCTTGTTTGTAGTTATAGCCAAAGTAATACATGATCCATAGGTCGCGGTCCTGGTCATGCAGCACGCACGGATCGCTGGCAAATCCTGAATCCCATCCATCTGGCGTAACCTGTAGGACAGGGTTATGTTCGTATCGCTGCCATTGTTTTAAATCCGTGGAGAAAGCGACGCCCGTTTGTTCGATCCAGCGCCCCTTATTACTGTTTTTGGCATTGTAAAACAAATAAAACTTGCCTTCATGCTCAACAAGACACTCTTTGTAGAGGCCGCCTTTTTCCCAATCGGTGCCTTCTTCTGGCGTTAGGATCGGCTCTGGACACCGGTGCCATTCGAGCAGTTGTTCATCTTCTGTCCAAGCGATGCCAATTTTAGCTGAACCTTCCTCATAGCCTGTTTCTGGATAAGCATGATAAACCAACCAATATTTGTTGTTCCATTTTTTCAGTACCGGGGGAGCATCCAGACGATTTTCTTTCATGATCCAGGTGCCTGCGATATTAACGGAATCCCAGGATGAACGCTCATTTCGTTTCAGAATGACACTTAAATGCTCCCAGTTCGTGAGGTCATGACTTACTGCCAATGCCGTTTGATAACCAATTCCGTCAAAACCCACATACATCATGTAAAACATGTCGTTATGTTGAAAGACGAACGGACAATCGACCGCACGCTCGTCGAAGTGACCCGGAACCCCCGAACCGACAAGAACCGGACTGCCCAATTTATATGGAGTGAGATAAGGCTGTATATGCAACATGGCACGCTCCTCTTCATAAGAAAATCCTATAGCAAGCTCAATATTCAGATTACAATTAAGCGCTTACTTGCTGTGTGGGGTATTGAACCCGATATATAGGTCAATACGATCTTCAGATCCCGGCAGCATTGACATGACGAAATAGCGGGCGTAGGATGAGGGGGAAATTCAGGCAGTATAGCTCGAAAGGAGGGGCTTGTGTGAGGGGTAATCACGGTTTCGCGCCTTTTAAGTTCCAGACAGCCGGCAGCATTGTCGCCGGACATGATGCAATAGCCGAACTGGCTCCTAGACTAAAACAGTACGGAGATTTCAAGCATGCGGTGATCGTAACGCAACCTTCACTGAAAGCGATGGGGGTCATTGATCGACTTGAAGCCGATCTATCGCAGGCTGGAATATCCAGCAGATGTATAACTGACGTGAAACCGGAACCGACGGTCGATAATATTCAAAAAGTATTTGGCGACATCGCCGCCGAACCTGTTGATTTGTTCATCGGGATTGGCGGTGGGAGCGTTCTTGACGCAACGAAACTATTTTCCGTCCTACTGACCGATCCCGTGGATGTAAGGAGTCTCATTGGGACGGATCTTGTCTCGAAGCCTGGGATCCCGACCGTATTGGTTCCGACAACTTCAGGCACCGGTTCAGAAGTGACACCGAACGCAATCGTGACGATTCCGGAACAGGAACTGAAGGTGGGCGTTGTAAGCAGGCACTTGCTGCCTATGATGGTCATTATCGATCCTGCGCTAACCGTAAGCCTCCCGCAACACATCACGGCTGCGACTGGAATGGATGCGTTTACACATGCGCTGGAATCCTATATATCCACGAAAGCCAACCCTATTAGCGATATGTTTGCACTGGAATCGATCCGTTTAATTTCCGGCAGTTTGCTCCAAGCTTATCATCATGGATCCGATCTTAAAGCAAGAGAACATATGCTTCTTGGATCGATGTATGGCGGAATGGCGCTTAGTTCGGCTGGCACAGCAGCCGTGCATGCATTAGCCTATCCGCTTGGGGGTAAATTCAATATTACGCACGGCGTTGCGAATTCGATGCTGCTGCCGCATGTCATGGCTTTTAATATGGATGCCATACAGACCCGACTCGGTCATGTTGCCCGTGCAATGGGGCTGCAGGATGGCGTAGCGTCAGGAAATGACATCTCGGAAGCGGTCAATCGGCGTATATTCGAGTGGACGGCTGAGATGCGTATCCCGCAAAATTTGCGAGCATTCGGTGTAACCGATGCTGATGTAGATGATTTGGCAGTTGCTGCTTCCAAAGTGACGAGGCTTTTAAATAATAATCCAAAATCAATGAATTTGGCTGAAATTCGAGCTGTTTACCGTAAACTGCTTCCCTGACTGCGTGTCCCAGAATTCATGAAAAGCAGCGGGTAACTTCGCTCCCGCCTAAAGAAGGAGAGATGTAATGGATCGTTTATTACAACCGACAGGTATCATTCCGGCTATGGTTACACCGTTCGATGCTTATCATCAGATTGACGAAGCTGCTTTGCGGCAATTAACGCGCCGATTGATCAACGCAGATGTGCATGGATTGTTTTGTCTCGGTACGAATGGGGAGTTTTTCTCCATGACCTTTGAGGAAAAACTGCGAGTCGCCGAAATTGTCATTGAGGAAGCGCAAGGGAGGCTTCCGATCTATGTGGGTGCCGGATGTGCAAGTACGAAGGAATCGATTGAATTGGCGGTACGATTGGAACGTATGGGAGCAGATGCTTTATCTGTCATTACACCGTATTTTTTGACGTATACCCAGCAGGAGCTGCTCGTTCATTTTCGAATGATAGCGGATGCGACGGAACTTCCTGTTCTTCTGTATAACATCCCGGCAAGGACTGGCAATTCCCTGCAGCCCCAAACCGTGAAGGAGCTTAGCAAAGTGCCTAACATTGTTGGGATCAAAGACAGCAGCGGCAGTTTTGATACGATTTTGCAATACCTGGAGTTGTCTGGACCGAGCTTCTCTGTATTGGCTGGAACGGATTCACTCATTTTGCCGACATTAATGGCTGGAGGACACGGAGCTATTGCGGCAACAGCCAACGTATTTCCAGAGATCGTGAAGTCCATCTACGATTTGTGGAAACAAGGGAATCTGGTGGAAGCCGAACTGCAGCAGCGTCATCTGCGAGCTTTGCGCAGCGCGTTTTCGTTGGGGACACTCCCTTCCGTTCTGAAGGAAGCGATGTGCATGATCGGGCTGCCTGCAGGGCAACCTCGATTGCCGGTACAACCGCTGAGCCCATCGGCGCAAGCCGAACTTAGAAAAGTAATGGATGCGTATTTGGAAGAAGTCGCTTCGACAAAGCAGGAAGAAAGGAGCTGAGGAAATGGCTGTAAATATGCCAAGAGGCGTTTGGCCAACCATGGTGACGCCTTTCACCGATACAGGCAAGGTGGACTATGGTGCATTGGAGCAACTGATTGAGTGGTACATTGACCAAGGCGTACATGGTCTGTTTGCGGTTTGCCAATCAAGCGAGATGTTTTATTTGACTTTAGAGGAGAGAGTGGATCTTGCTCGATTCGTCACGAATCAAGCAGCTGGCCGGGTTCCGGTCATCGCTTCGGGCCATATTTCCGACCTGTTCGAGGAACAGGTAGCGGAGATACAGCAGGTTGCAGAGACGGGGGTTCAGGCCGTTGTGTTAGTCAGCAACCGATTGGCAGGGCCTGAAGAATCGGATGACATATGGTTCGAGCGTTTGTTGAAATTGCTAGAGAGAGTCCCGTCTGTACCAATGGGTATTTATGAATGTCCTTATCCGTATAAAAGGCTTCTGAGCCCGCAGCTGCTAAAGCGATGTGCGGATACAGGGAGATTCGCTTTTCTCAAGGATACCAGCTGCGATTTGGAGCAAATTGCCGCAAAAATTGAAGCGGTGAAAGGGAGCTCGCTCCAAATTTTTAATGCCAATTCCGCAACGCTGCTCGCCTCCTTACGAATGGGTGCGGCGGGTTTTAGCGGCGTTATGGCCAACTTTCACCCTGATATTTATGTGAGTCTGACCGAAGAGTGGAGCGCGGAGCCGGCAGCGGCGGACATGCTGCAATCGTTCGTCGGGGCGGCATCATTGATTGAGCTGCAGATGTATCCTGTCAATGCGAAATATCATCTTCGCCGGAGAGGCTTGCCAATTTCGCTGCACTGCCGTTCCAAAGATGCAAGTGCTTTTAGAGAGAACCATAAGCTTGAAGTGGAGCAGTTGGATGCGATGTACCGGTTAATGAAGAGGGAACTTGCTGAAATGATTTGAAATTGGGGGTATTATTGTGCTGTTCAAAAGGAAGGACAGAATCGTGTTTATCGGTGATAGCATTACGGACAAAGGGAGGAAGAAAGATCCATTGAAGCTTGGGTCGGGTTATGTTCGCCTTATCCATGATTATCTGACGGCTTCTTACCCGGAGTTAGGGCTTAAAATCATCAATGAGGGCGTATCTGGAAATCGTGTCATCGATTTGGAGAAAAGATGGACGCTTGATGTGATTGATCATCAACCTCAGTGGGTTTCGATTTCAATAGGTATCAACGATGTGTGGCGCCAACTGGATTCGCCCAATAACGAGCAGGTATATCCCGAGAAATTCGAGGAGGTATATCGCAGCCTGCTGGAGCAGACGAAGCAAATACCGGATTGCCGAGCGATCTTAATGGAGCCGACGGTCATCAAAGAGTATCCCGATGCCACGGGGAATAGGCTGCTAAAGCCTTATGTGGACATCGTTAATCGGCTGGCGGAACAATACGATGCTGTCCTTGTCCCTACGCATCTAGCTTTTGTGGAATTTTTGAAGCTGGAAACGGGTCAGGATCTAACAACGGATGGCGTACATATGAATTCGTTGGGAGATATGCTAATGGCCACGACATGGCTGAAAGCTGTTGAAGGGCGTTGAAAAGCATTCAGCGCGCGCGTGTCCCTGCAACGTAGAAACATCGTAGGAATGCGCACAGCTCGTCGCTTGCGGTTGCAACGATGCCAAACAACGCTAGAGGAGCACTCAATGAGAGGGGCGCGAATCTAACGTTGTTTGGCATTCTGGCAAATGCGGGAAAGAGAGAAGGAAGCATGTGAAGCGCGTCACCTATATATGTGATGAATTCAGCCTATAATGGGCTGCTTGCTTTCTTGTAAACTGATCATGAGTTGAGATCAGCGCTGCAGAAAAGTATCGTCATTTTGAGGAGTGAAGGCATGAGACTGGGGAGCAAGGTAGCCGTTGTTACCGGCGCGGCTTCCGGAATCGGAGAGGCAATCGCCAGGAGATTCGCCGAGGAGGGCGCCAGTGTCATTGTGAATGACATCTCGGAAGATGGGGAACGGGTTGTTGAAACGATCGTAAACGCGGGTGGGAAGGCTGCTTTTATATGCGCCGACATTCGTGCTGAGAGCAGTGTGATCATGCTGATGGAAGCTGCCAAACGCCACTTCGGGGGCCTTCATATTTTGGTTAACAATGCTGGGGTGAGTTGTTCGGCAAACGTTTTGACAGCTGATGATGACAATTGGGAGCATGTGATGAATTTGAATTTGAAGAGCGCATGGTACTGCTGTAAGCATGCCATTCCCATGATGTCGGAACAAGGGAGAGGCAGCATCATCAACATTGGATCAACCCATGTTTTCCGAACGCAGAAAGGGCATTTTCCCTATCATTGTTCTAAAGCAGGCATGGTGGCCATGGCTCAAGGCATCTGCGTCGACTTCGCAGGTAAAGGGATACGCGCCAATACAATCAGCCCAGGGTACATCGAAACACCGCTAGCTGAACAATACTTGCAGACATTTTCTAATCGGGAGCAGAAGCTGAGTGCCATGCTCGCGACACATCCGATCGGACGTTTCGGGAAACCCTCCGACGTAGCGAATGCAGCCCTGTTTCTTGCTTCCGATGAAGCAGAGTTCATTGCGGGTGTTAATCTCGTTGTGGACGGAGGCAGGTCTGTTCTGCAGACATTCGATTAATCATTGGGAAGTACAAGGGGGTAAACATAATGACATACGAAATAGAACAAACAACCGGAGACAGCGAATGGTTTACGCACGACAGGTTCGGTTTGTTTATTCACTGGGGACTATATTCACTGGCAGCTAGACATGAATGGCTGCAGTCCCGGGAGCGATTGAGCGGAGAGAAATACCGTAACAAATATTTCAATAAATTTGATCCTGATTTGTATGATCCAGATTTGTGGGCGCAGCTCTCTTATGACGCGGGTATGAAGTATGCGGTGGTAACGACCAAACATCATGAAGGATTCTGCTTATGGGATAGCAAGCTGACCGATTATAAAGCTCCCAACACCCCGGCTGGCAGAGATTTGATCAGACCTATGACGGAGGCGTTCCGCCAGCGCGGCATGAAGGTAGGCTTTTATCACTCGCTTATCGACTGGCATCATCCGCATTACACCATCGACACGAAGCACCCTTTACGATTTGATGAGGAGGCTATCGCTGAAAGCGCGAACAAAGATTTCTCACTCTATCGCGAATATTTGTATGGGCAAACGAAGGAATTGTTAACCGAATACGGCAATGTGGACCTTTTGTTTTACGATTTCTCTTTTCCTGCGGAGAACGGATTGCCCGGTAAAGGAAAGGAAGATTGGCGGAGCGGGGAGCTGATCAAGCTGATTCGCTCGCTGCAGCCGAATATCTTATTGAATGATCGCTTGCAAATTGGCGGAGATATTACGACGCCTGAGCAGTATTTGCCGACCAAGTGGGTTCAGATTGACGGTAAACGTGTCGTTTGGGAAACGCCGCATACATTTAGCGGTTCCTGGGGATATCACCGGGATGAAGAATCCTGGAAAAGCGTAGATATGTTGGTCAAAATGCTGATTGATGTCGTGAGTAAAGGCGGCAATTTGCTGCTGAATGTAGGGCCGACCGGGAGAGGCGAATTTGACGAGCGGACGATCGACCGTTTAAAAGGAATCGGCGAATGGATGAAGCGCCACAGCCGTTCGATTTATGGTTGTACACAGGCGCCGGAATCGATTGAGTGTCCGCAAGATTGCCGTCTGACCTATAATCCGGAGACGAATCGATTATATGTGCATGTATATAGTTGGCCTTTTAAAAGTATTCACCTGCACGGTTTGGCCGGTCAAGTCGAATATGCACAGCTGCTAAACGATGCATCCGAGATCCGTTATAAGCAAGGCCTTGTCAATAGCGGTATTGATAACGGAGCTTATAAAGAAGGAAGAGATGAGAGCACGCTAGTCTTGTCGCTGCCTGTAAAGAAGCCGGACGTCGCTGTGCCGGTCATAGAATTGTTTATGAAAGGAGGGCCTAGATAACAATGAAAGACGTTACGCTTGGATATGATCGTAACTCTGCACCGCGTGTGGCATATGGTATCCAACAACTGAGAGAGGCGCTCCAAAAAGCCGGTTATTCGGTGCATGACGCAGAAGTACCTTGGACGTTGGAAAACTACAGGTCCGTGCAGGGATTGAAAATATATATTGGCAACCGCCAGGAATCAGACTTTGTACAACAATTGGAACAGCGTGAGGTTTTGTTGTACCACACGGAAGCTCCGGAGGGAGAAGGTTTTTATTTGGCCTCTTGTCCCGGCAGCTTAACGGCAATCTCCGGAGGAAGCGATTCGGGCGTTTTGTACGGCTGCTTGGAGCTTGCGCGCCGAGTCAGTGACGCTCAGAGGCTGCCTAGCGACATTGCTTATGGAGATGCACCGCGTTTTTCATTGCGCGGACCTGCGATCGGACTGCAGAAGACGACTGTAGAACCGCCACGTCAGACGTATGAATACCCAATTACGACGGACCGCTTTCCATGGTTTTACGACCGCTCTTTATGGCGGGATTTCCTGGATATGATGGTTGAACAGCGGTGCAACGTGGTCTATTTATGGTCCGGTCATCCCTTCTCTTCACTGGTTAAGCTTGCGGATTATCCGGAAGCGCTGGAAGTGACAGAAGAAGAGTTGTCGCTGAACAGGGAGATGTTCCGCTGGCTTACCGAAGAAGCGGATCGTCGGGGGATATGGGTCGTATTGAAGTTTTATAACATCCATATTCCACTGCCATTTGCGCAGAAACACGGTCTAAAGCTGCATCAACCGAAGCCGCTTCAGATAACGAGTGATTACTATAAAAAATCGATCGCCGCTTTCGTTCAGTCATTCCCAAATGCCGGGCTGATGGTTTGCCTTGGCGAAGCGCTTCAAGGGCAAATTTATGGCGCCCAATGGTTTAATGAAACGATTCTTGCAGGATTGTTAGAAGGGCTGAAAGATTCGAACGTGAAGGAAAAACCGCCGATTATTTTGCGTTCCCATGCCATTGAGCCGCAAAAAGTCATTGAGGCTGCACTTCCGCTGTACCCGAATTTGTATACGGAAGCCAAATACAATGGCGAATCATTGACTACCTATACACCGCGAGGCAAATGGCAAGAAACGCACAATCGTTTAGGTTCCCTGCAGACGATTCATATCGTCAATGTTCATATTTTGGCTAATTTAGAGCCATTCCGATACGGCGCCCCATCCTTTATTCAAAAATGTATGCAGGCTGCTAAGTACCGCTTGAAGGCAAACGGGCTTCATCTGTATCCCTTGTTCTTCTGGGATTGGCCGTATGCACCCGATCGCGCAGAGAAGCGGCTTCGCCAGTTGGAACGCGATTGGATTTGGTTTGCTGCCTGGTTCCGGTATGCTTGGAATCCGGATCGCGATCCGGCAGCTGAGCGGAACTACTGGATCGACACGCTTGCTAAGCGATTCGGCAGCCGTGAAGCAGGCGAAGCGATCCTAGATGCCTATGAAGCTTCTGGAGAGTGCGCGCCCAAATTGCTGCGCAGGTTCGGAATTACCGAAGGCAATCGCCAAACGATGAGCCTTGGGATGACGATGAGCCAACTCACGAATCCTGAAAGACATATGCCATGGCCGGATTTATGGGAATCGCAGTCCCCGCAAGGTGAACGGCTGGAGGAATATGTGATCAAGGAATTGAGTGGCGAGCCTCACATCGGGGAGACGCCGGTGGATATTATGACCGATGCGCAAAGACATGCGCAGGACGCGGTACAGGCAATCGAACGGGCTCGAAGTCTAGTGAGTATAAACAGCGATGAATTTGAAAGATTGACCGGCGATATGTCCGCAATCCGCCATATGGTGGAAAGTTATGTCCACAAAATCAAGGCAGCGATCCTCATCTTAACCTATAAACACTCGGTCAAAGGGGAGTATTTTAACCGTCTCGATTTGCTGGAAGAGGCTGCGGCAGAATTGGAACAAAGTTTAGCTAGATATCGAGATCTGACAACGCTTACAGAAAAAACGTACTTATTCGCTAACTCTATGCAGACTCCGCAGAGGAAAGTTCCGATTCGAGGCGGTCTTGATTTCAGGCATTGGAGCGCTTGTTTACCGGTGTATGAAGCTGAGTTGAACGCTTTCCGCAAACATTTGCAAGAACTGAAGACGGGTACGCTGCCTGAAGCTCTAAAGAATCTGAAAGCACCGATCGTTCGCTATCAAGAGGCGCCGTTTCACCTATTATCTGAACATGCCGAGATGTACGTGGTGGAAAAAGGGGTGGAAGTTTTCTCAGACGGTGACATTCACATTGTTGGCTGCGCAGAAGAGCTGAGCGGGCTCACCGGCATTCGTTTTAGCCAGAGGCAGGCAGGCTTGCACGGATTGGCCATCGAGATTGAACTGCAGCAGGCGTCGAAAGTGCTGATTGGCTATTTTAATTCAAAGGATGAGCAGTGGCTGCAAGTGCCAAGCCTGGAAGAAAACACGCATGCGGACGACAGGGGCGGTTATGCGCCGGTATTACGCAAAGGGCTGCGCTTATACGCTTATCCGTCTGTGAATATCCACGCCTTTCAATATGAAGCAGGCAGGCAAACGCTTGATTTCGGCAAAGGGGCATTTCTAGTCCTGGGCGTTATCCCTGCCGATCAGGAAATGCGTCAACGTGATGTTGAACATAAAAACGACGGTATCGATACGTTGGATTGGCTGTACGAATAGATGTGGGGGGATCAGGATGTCAGACAAAAGTACGACATTATGGTATGCGCAGTCAGCCAAGAGTTGGTTCGAAGCGCTCCCCGTAGGTAACGGTCGTTTCGGCGGAATGGTATACGGCGGCACGGACCGGGAGCGCATTCAAATGAACGAGGATTCGCTTTGGTCCGGTGAGCCTGGAGAAACGGTCAACACCGAAGCAATCAACCATTTGAATCATGTGCGTGAATTGATCTTTTCGGGCAAGCATGCCGAAGCAGAGGAAGTCATTGAACGGCACATGGAAGGGCCGGAGATCGAGTCGTACTTGCCGCTTGGGGATTTGGATCTCATTTTTGATGAGGCCGGCGGCATATCGGATTACCGAAGGGAATTAAACTTAACAGAAGGCATCGCTCGTGTGCGGTATTTGCAGAATAACACGGTCTATACAAGGGAGCTGTTCGTCTCTGCGGTTGATCAAGTCATGGCGTTTCGCTTGCACAGCGAGCGTAACATCAACGTAACAGCATTACTGAGCAGTCCGCTGCAGTATCAAGTCAAGAAAGCGTCTTCGAATCAGTTGATTCTTACTGGACGGAGTCCCATACATGTGCTGCCCAATACGGTAAAGTCGCCAGATCCTGTACAGTATGTGGAAGGAAAAGGCATCGGTTTTAACGTTCGATTGCTCGCAATGACAGATAAAGGACGGGTTGAGGTTAGCGGAGGGCGGATTCGCGTAAGCGGGACGGGAACCATCACATTCCTGCTGGCCGCCGAAACCAGCTTCCGTGGGTTCGACCAGGATCCCTCCTCTTCCGGCGATCAACCGTTAGAGTTAAGCGAAGAAAGGTTGGAGAGAGCAGCGGCACTCGGATATGACAGATTGAAGGAGAGGCACTTAAACGAGCACGCTGATCGCTTCTGTAAAGTTTCTCTCGATCTTGGCGGTCCGGATAGAAGTGATATACCGACAGATGTCCGCATTCAAGCCGTAAAAAGCGGTACGCATGATCCCGGTCTTGCCGCTTTATTTTTTCAATATGGCAGATACTTGCTGTTGTCCAGTTCAAGAAGCGGTACGCAGCCGGCCAATTTACAAGGCATTTGGAATGACAACATTCGCCCCCCATGGTGCAGCAGTTGGACGACAAACATCAATATAGAAATGAACTATTGGCCTGCGGAAGTGGGGAATCTTGCGGAATGCCATGAGCCTTTGTTCGATCTGATCAAAGACCTGCAGCATACAGGCCGTAAAGCAGCAAGTGTCCACTATGGCTGCAGAGGCTGGACGGCGCATCATAACATCGATCTATGGAGAACTGCGACTCCCGTTGGCGGATCGCCAAGCTGGGCGTTTTGGCCAATGGCTGGGACTTGGTTATGCCAACATCTCTGGGAACATTACGCTTATAGTCAGGACGAATTGTTCCTCAGGCAAGCCTACCCGGTGATGAAAGATGCAGCACTGTTTGGTTTGGACTGGTTAGTTGAAGCGAAGGATGGCAGTTTGGTTACTTGTCCTTCCACGTCGCCGGAAAATTTCTTTATCACTCCTGACGGTCAGAAAAGCAGTGTTACACAAGGCGCAACGATGGATGTGGCGCTGCTCAGAGGTTTATTTGACCACTGTTTGAAGGCAAGCCGTATTTTAGCGGATACGGACCAAGCCTTTATAGGGCAATTAGAGCAAGCGATATTGCAACTACCGCCGTTTCGAATAGGAAAGTACGGACAGCTCCAGGAGTGGGATGAAGATTTCGATGAGTTCGAGCCGGGACACCGACATACCGCACATTTAGTCTCTCTTCATCCTTTAGGTCAGATCACGCTGCATCAGCACCCCGAACTTGCCGCTGCCTGCAGGAAAACACTCGAACGACGTATGGAGCACGGGGGAGCCCATACAGGCTGGAGTTGCGCTTGGATGATCAATTTATGGGCACGGCTCGGAGATGCCATGCAGGCGCACCGTTTTGTGAATGAACTGCTTGCCGGTTTGCATCCGAACATGATGAATGCACACAGGCATCCAAAAGTGAAACAAGATATTTTCCAAATCGATGGAAATCTGGGAGGCGTTTCGGGGATTGCCGAAATGCTGCTGCAAAGCCATGGAGATGGCGTCCAATTTCTACCTTCTTTACCACGGAAATGGATGTCTGGTCATGTGAAAGGACTACGGGCACGAGGAGGCTTTGAAGTAGATCTGGAATGGGAGAACGGCAAGCTGCTGCGAGCATGCATCACGTCAACGACTGGTAAAGAGTTCCAGTTGCGTGCGGCGGAACCGGTACGTGTATGGCAGAACGGGCAAAGTATCCCATTGAGGGTCATTGAACCGAGCGTTATTGCGTTTGGAACAAAAACGGGAGAATGCTATGAAATTGTTCCAAGGAGCGATAAGTGATGAGATATATCAATCAAGTCAAGGAATTCATTTTTGAGGATGAGAGGCCATTCTTAAGCTGTCACGCTTCTACGCTTGAGCTGCTGCCTAACGGAGATATCCTTGCCGCATGGTTTGGCGGTACGAGAGAGAAAGCCGGTGATGTTGCGATATGGATGTCACGCAGAATAAACGGCAGTTGGGCAGCTTCTATAAAAGTAGCCGATCAGGAGGATATTCCGCATTGGAATCCTGTACTGTATCGCAGGGAAGATGGCACTCTTTTCCTGTATTATAAAGTCGGCACTTCCATTGCCGAGTGGGTTACGATGGTCATGCGTTCATCGGATGACGGATGCACATGGTCGTCTCCGGTACCCTTAGTTGAAGGCGACAAGGGCGGCAGAGGACCAGTCAAAAACAAGCCGATCGTTCTGTTTGACGGAACGATCGTCGCACCGGCTTCGCTCGAACCGGAATGGGACGCCTTCGTTGATCTCTCATGTGATGGCGGCGAAACATGGACTCGCAGCGAAACGGTTCCTCTGGATCACAGCGTATTGAGCGGGAAAGGGATCATTCAGCCTACGTTATGGGAGTCCGAGCCGGGAGTCGTGCACATGCTCTTGCGCAGTACGGAAGGAGCCATTTACCGCAGTGATTCGACGGATGGAGGAAGAAGATGGTGCCAAGCGTATCCGACAGAGCTGCCCAACAATAATAGTGGAATTGATTTGGCAAAGCTGGACAACGGCACGCTGGCGCTCGTGTATAATCCGACTCTCCCGGAGCCCGGGAAGAGTAAGGGGCCGAGAACACCTCTCGTTCTGCGCCTGTCTGTTGATAATGGTCTAACCTGGGAGAACGAGCTTCTTCTTGATGAAGGGGAGAAGCAATATTCATATCCAGCGATCGTTGCGAACGGTCTAGATTTGTATATGACCTATACATGGAGAAGAGAACGCATCGCCTTCCAAAAAGTGTCTTTATGCATATGAGCAGAAATGCCCTATATTCTGGGAATAATAACACTACTATTCTATTATCACTTTGTTATATATTAATAAGGGTTAAAATTGGCGAATTTTAACCTTGATAGAGGAGGATTCATTCTGACTGCTTATCAATTGAACGATCAACTGCGTGCAGGGAGGAAAACGCTTCGCACGCATCCCGGCGCTTTGCTGCTGGGTCCGACGGGAGCGAAGCTATGGGCGGATTATTTGGATCCTGTGCCTGGATTTTCCGGAAGATTCGATTTTATTCATAAAGTTAACATTCCTTTGTTGTTCAAGATAGAGAATAGTTTGACGAAGAGTTTTGAACCGTGCCGAACGGAATGGTATCCAAGCTACTTGCTTATGACATACACGGATCATCGGCTTTCTCTGGTGGAAAGAAAGTTTATTTCATGGAATGATTGCGCCGTATCTTGTCAAACCTGGACGAATCACAGCAGTGAGGAGCTTGTCTTGCGGTTAACTACGTACGGCGATGCGTACCATACGCGCAGCGGAAATTACCTGCAAGCCCTATATCCGATAGAGCATTATAGTTTTGATGTAGCAGGTGCGATTGCTGTTAGCGATCCGGGGCTCTTTGAGGAAGTGCGTTTGCAACCGGGACAATCGGGTACGTACATCATCGCGGCTTCCTACGGCATATCGGGTCATGACGCCATCGGCATGCTGCAAGCGAGGGCAGCGGCTTATACGGAATGCGGGTGGACAGCAGATCAAATTATTGAGAAGCAGTGCGAGGAGTATCAGGAATGGTTTGAACATACTCCGGCATTTACTAGCAGCGATTCCCTGCTCAACAAAACTTGGATTTACCGCTGGTTTCTGCTTCGGCATAATTTAGCTGATCCGCAATACAGGCATTTGAGCTATCCGTTGTTCTATGAAGGAAGGTCGCACAAGAAAAGTAAAGAGCCCTTTAGCAAAGGGGGCTGGGAATTCAGTAAGCTGATTAACTTGTCCGTACCGCTTCATATTATGGATGCCAGGTGGCACCATGAACTGCGTTACGGTGAAGGACCGCTGCGTAATATGGCAGCATCTCCGGCGGAAGGAGGCCAATTCAGTTGTCTGACAGTCGACACGGTCATGCATGCATTCGCCAACTTCTCTTGTTGGGCTGCTTACCAGTTATACCTCGTGCACCGCAACAGGGATCTGATCGCTGACTTGCTGCCTTCATTTAAAAACCAAATCTCGGAATCCATTCGCATACATGGGAACGAGAAAGATCATTTAATGATCGAATATAAGCATACACGGACCGGAAAAGAATATCAGCCGAGTTACTGGTATTTCCATGACTTCCCTAAAAATCCGAAGGATAAACAAACGTATACCCATCTCAAAAGAGTGGATCGCACGGTTTATCACTATTTGAATACGTTGGCAGTAGCCCATATGTGCGAAATCGTTGGCGACTCCGAAGCGGATAGCTACCGCCTAATGGCAGACGGCATCAAGAAGGACATTCTTGAGAAAATGTGGGATGACGAAACCGAATTTTTCTACGATCTCCATTTCGAAACTGACCAAAAAGCATTCGTAAAAAACATTGTTGGTTTCTATCCCGCTTGGGCACAAATCATCGATGAGCCCTACAATGGGATGATCGGTCATTTATTCAATGAACGTGAATTTAATACGAAGTGCCCGTTTCCTTCTGTCTCTGTGGATTGCCCGGCCTATTCAAAAGATGGAGGCTGGATGGGCCATTTTGTGAAAGGCCGTAACGGTTGTGTGTGGGATGGTCCGACCTGGCCTTATACGAATTCAATCGCGCTTGACGCGCTCGCTAAGGAGAGCAAACGCAGCGATCATCAATATGATTCGTTTTTCGCTCACTCGCTGCGTGAGTATGCATTTCTGCATTTTATGAAAAGAGACCTTACCCAGCCCGGTCTTGTTGAGCATTACAACAGCGCAACAGGCGAACCGCTAAGTGATGAGCAGGAATATAATCATTCGTTCTTGATTGATCTGATGATTACGCATGTAGCCGGTTTCACGATCGAAGCGGATCGAATTGTTTTGGATCCCTTGGATGTTGGTTTAGATTTCTTCTCTCTAGACCGAGTGAAAGTCGCAGGAGCTGAATATCGGATTACATACAGGAAACCGAATGTGAATTCAGATGTACCTGATCTTGAGGAAGGCTATAGTCTCTATGTGGATGGCGAACTAGTTTTCAGCAACAATACACTTTGCCGAGTTGAGATTCCTTTACAGGAACTAGCGGGTAAGAGGGGGGCGATCTTATCATGAGTAGATTTAATGGTGCTGTTCGCGAGGGCGGAACAGATACAACGATTCAAGAGGCTTATCTACCAGTCTTTCATTCAAATGATAATCATGCGGCTAATTTGTTGGAATTGGACAATGGCGATTTGTTGTGCGTTTGGTTCTCCGGCTCTGGAGAGGGAAATCCTGATACCAATGTCGTAATGTCGAGACTGCCGGCAGCATCCAAACAGTGGCAGGAACCGGTCCAACTATCTGAGGATCTTGAGCGGTCCGAACAAAATCCCGTTCTGTTCCAAGAACCGAATGGCAAGCTTTGGCTGTTTCATACGTCGAATGAACCCCACAATCAGAAAACGTCCAGGATCGTTTACAGAACCTCGGAGGATCGGGGTCATACATGGAGTTCTCCTGAAGTTCTCTTTGACGGACTGGGCATCTTCTTAAGGCATCCCCCTCTTGCGCTAAAGAACGGCGATTGGGTCCTGCCGGCTTATTATTGCAGGCTGGAAGGCCATTATAGCGTGGTGTTGATAAGCTCTGACGAGGGTGCCACATGGACGGAATATGAGGTGCCTGACAGTATTCATCGTGTTCAGATGAGCATTGTGGAGCTGGACAATGGTAAGCTTTATGCCATGTTCCGCAGTCGTCAAGCAGACCGAATTTATACGAGCGTTTCTGAGGACTACGGGAAGAGCTGGTCTAGCCCTGAGAAGAGCGAACTGCCGAACAATAATTCATCCACTCAGCTCGTCAGGCTGCATAATGGTCACTTAGCGTTAATTTATAACAATTCTACCATGGAGCGAGATCAGTTCCGGTGGGTCCAGCGAAAAGGCGAATTTCGTAAAAAGCCGCTTCGCACGCCGCTTACAATGGCTATTTCGGAAGACGAAGGCAAGACATGGCCTTATGTCAGAAACGTGCAAATGGCAGATTTAGAATATAAAGAGTCGGAAGTCGGGTACTCCTACCCTTCGATTATCACGACTCGCGACAATCACATTCATCTTGCTTTCTCTTATCTGCGTAAAGGAATCAAGTACATCCGTATGCCGATACACTGGGTAAGAGAAGGGCAATAGCCAAGTTGTCATGCCGGAGCAGGGGGCGCGCTTTAGCGCGTTCCCGTTTTCTTCGACTTGCACCAGATTCAAATACATGAATACGTAGATCACAAATACTTGTAAGAGCAGGTGACGACTATGAATGGAAGAATCGATAATTTAAGCGGGGATTTATTTTTTGAGAATGATTTGGATATTTTTCTAAACCGTGAATTGGAATCGTTTACAACTTTGCAGCATACGCACGATTTCGTTGAAATTAGCTTCGTTGGCGAAGGATGCGGCTATCATTACATCGATGAAGAGGTTATTTACGTGAAACAGGGCGATTTGTTTGTCATTCCGATCGGCACGTCTCACGTGTTTCGGCCCTCCTCTCCGAAGCAGGATAAAATGCTTGTTATTTATAATTGCATTTTCCGCCTGGAGCTGCTTGATAAATGGAAGCATCTGCTGCAGCAAGATTCTGTCACTTACGATGCCATAAATAATCCAAGCCAATGTACGGCACGTTGGTTGCACTTTCAGGATAAACACGACACCTTCTCCTTAATCGTCCAAAACATGTACAGGGAATATTTAAAAAAGAGCGCAGGTTACGAAACGGTATTGACAGCGCTTTTAATCCAAATGCTGGTGCTGCTTCAACGTTTTGAGATGATCAATGAAACGGAAACCGCTTCATTTCGGATGTTCGATGAGGTCGTTCATTTCATCAAATCCCGGTATACGCATAATCTTACGGTACAGGATGTGGCAGATTATTTTTTCCTAAGCGCCAGCCATTTTCAACGTTTATTTAAAAAGTCGACCGGGTTATCGTTTACACAGTATTTGCAAAACGTACGTATCCAAAAATGTTGTGAACTGTTGAAATCCACCGATATCCCGATCTATCAAATTGCCAATCAAGTGGGATATCAAGATATGAAGTTTTTCCATGCCCTATTCCGTAAAAAAACAGGGGTAACGCCAAGACAATATCGTCAAAACTTTCAGGAACTCGATGAATCCGATATTTCTTGTTAATTTATGGAGCTGGCCATTGATATGGAGCAGCTTTTTTTGTTTTATTTTGATCAGAAGAAATGAACTGAAAGCAGGATTCCCCCTATAACTAAGTAATCATCACCTATAATGCGTTCAAAAGGGGAGTGTATAATAAAAAACAAGCGTATTGAAACCGTTATCAACAAGATGTTGATATGACCTATAGGAGGTACTGTCATGGGGCGAATTCTATTAAATCACGTAGAAAAACGTTTTGGTAAAGAGAGAGGGTATGCGGTTAGAGATTTCAATTTAGAAATTCAGGATGGGGAGTTTATCGTTATGGTCGGGCCCTCCGGCTGCGGGAAATCGACCACACTTCGAATGATCGCCGGCTTGGAGGATATTACGTCGGGAGAACTCTACATCGGAGACAAGTTGGTCAACCACTTGCCGCCGAAAGACAGGGATATTGCGATGGTTTTTCAAAACTATGCCTTGTACCCGAATATGAGCGTATATGAAAACATTGCGTTCGGACTGCGGTTGCGGAAAATGGCTAAAAACGAGATCGATCTAGCAGTTAAAAGCACGTCACGGGTACTGGAAATCGAGCCTTTTCTGGATCGGAAGCCGAGACAGCTATCCGGCGGTCAGCGGCAGCGTGTGGCTCTGGGGAGAGCAATCGTCCGCAATCCGCAAGTCTTTTTAATGGATGAGCCGTTATCGAACTTGGATGCGAAACTGAGAGTTCAGATGAGGACGGAGATTATCGGGCTTCAGAAACAGCTGGGTGTCACCATGGTGTACGTGACTCATGACCAGGTGGAAGCGATGACCATGGGGCACCGCATCGTGGTGATGAAGGATGGTGTGATCCAGCAGGTGGATACGCCAAAGCAGATCTACAATAATCCGCGAAATATGTTCGTTGCCGGGTTCATTGGTACGCCGCCGATCAATTTTGTCGAAGGTAAAATTCATGAAGGCAGCGGCGGTTCACTCGAATTTCACACCAACCGCTACTACTTGAGAATTCCGCAGAACCAAGCAGATATGCTCAGAAAGCATAAGAAAGTGGACAGAAGCGTCATCATGGGCATTCGTTGTGAGAATATCCATTTGGATCCAATCATTCGAGACGCAAATCCACATGCGCAAATTACCGGCATTCAAAAGCTGAATGAACTCATGGGAGCGGATATGTATTTGTATTTGGATATCGGGATGCCTAAACTGCTCATCGCCAGGGCACAAGCTGATCACGAGTTTGAGGACGATCAGAAACTTGTTTTGACAATAGATATGCAAAAAGCACTGTTCTTCGATAAAGAAACCACAGAGAACTTGTGGTACTAGAGCTGTGCAGCGGGAGGGATGGAGTTGAAAGCGTTATTTAGAACACGGGCAGTGATGTCCTTCATGTTAGCCCTAATATGCGTGCTGGGCCCGACGCTATCTGCAATGGCTAGCAATAATGGCAACTTGCCTCAAACAAATTCCACGTCTGCCGGCGCGGATGTTACATCGAATACAGCCAAAAATTTGATACCTGCTTATGCTGAAGTGCTTGACGAATGGAAAAAGAATGGTGCCAAAGACAATCATACAGGCAGCATAACGATCAAAGCAGCGAGTATGACGGGGAAATCGAGTAATGCGAACGTCGCTGTAGAGTCCTATGATGGGAAAGACAGCGTATTGGTTTGGAGAGCCAAAGGGGACGAATGGATCGAGTATGATTTGGATGTTGCACAAGGCGGACTGTATGCTATTGAGATGTCCTATCATCCTTTTGTGGATTCGAGAGATCGCAAACCGATTGCGCTCAGCCTTAGTGTTGACGGGGCATCTCCCTACCTCGAATCCAAATCGCTTGAATTGTATCGCCACTGGAAGGATAAAATGCCGATTGTCAAAGATGACAATGGCGACGAAATTCGTCCGGCAGCTGCCGATATCTCAGGCTGGCAAACCTGGGAAATGCGCGATATGTCCGGAGCTTATCTAGATCCGCTCCTTTGGAATTTGACCCCTGGTAAGCATAAGATTCGCTTGTCAGGTAGTGATCCAATGGCGTTAGAGACCATTTCATTCAAAGCGCCTGTCGCTGTTGCGGACTATGAAACCGTAAAAAAAGAGCTGCCGAAGGAAGCGGTTCCTGCAGCGGTTGATCCGATTGTGATTGAAGCGGAGCAGGTCGAGTGGAAGAACGATTCTTCCATAACGCTCGCTTTCGATAACGATATTGCAAACAGCCCTTATGTTCGGGGGAAAATCAGCTACAATACGCTGGACGGAACTCACTGGTCGACGAAAAATCAAGAAGTCAGCTGGAGCTTTCAAGTTCCTGAAGCCGGCATTTACAAAATAGCGCTGCGTCAACAGCAATCATTCGTTTCAAACCGCTCATCATTCCGCACCATTATGATTAACGGCAAAGTGCCCTTCTCCGAGTTGAAGGCCTATCGATTCCCTTATGCAACCAGTTGGAAGGGGAGGGAGTTAGGGAATGAGGAAGGAGAGCCGTACCAGTTTTATTTGCAAAAAGGGACGAACACGATTTCGATGCGTGTCACCCAAGCGCCATTTCTTTCTGTTGCTGCAGATATGGATAGAGCCATTGCGACATTGGTAAAGCTGTCCACCGATCTGCGCACCCTGACTGGCGGGGTAGACGATAAGAACAGAACTTGGGATCTTAAAAAGGATTTACCGGGTTTTGTTGAGCAGTTACAGGAACTAAACGATAAGTTAGCGGCAACCAGAGAACAGTTGATTTCAATTAATGGCCGCTCGGATGCCTTGTCTCAAGGTTTAGTGACCGTCAGCAAGGATATTGAAACGCTTTTAAAGTATCCGGATGAAATTCCTTATGATGCAGGCAGGATGAATAAAATGCAAGGCAAGCTTGCTGAATTGATCAAACAGATTAGCTCACAACCGCTCCAGCTTGACCGTATTTATATCGTTCCGTTCAATAAGCCGCTACCGAAATTGGAAGCGACGTTTACGGAAAAGATAGAAGGCTCGATCATCAACTTTATCAATTCTTTCCGAACCAAAGAGACTACGGAGAGCGCGGATGATCAAGTGCTCAACGTATGGATGAACCGTGGTCGCGATTATGTCAATTTGCTGCAAAGCATGGCGAATGAAATGTTTACGCCGCAAACGGGCATTAAAGTAAAAATCAACCTGCTTAAAGATGATAAGCTGCTCTTATTGATGAATGCGGCCGGGATGGCGCCCGATGTTGGAATCGGTTTGCCGCACGATACGCCGTTCGATTATGCGATTCGCAATGGGGTTTACAATCTGAAGCAATTCCCAGACTTCGATGATGTTTATAAGCAATTCGCTCCGGGCGCATGGATGCCATACTTCTATGATGGAGGCTATTATGCCGTTCCGGAAACCCAAACGTTCTCGATGATGTTTTACCGGAAAGATATTTTGCAAAATCTGGGGTTGAGTGTCCCGGATACGTGGGATGACATGTACAAAATGCTGCCGATTCTTCAGCAGAATGGCATGAACTTTACGCCGGTCGAGCACAGCATCTTTATGCAAATGCACGGTCTGGAGTACTTCAAGCAGGATGGGTCGAGAACAGGACTTAATACGGATAAAGGGTTCGAGGCATTCAAAGCGTGGACGGATTTGCAAAACAAATACGGGATTGATCAAAGAAGCGATAATTTCGTGCAGCATTTCCGCGATGGCTCGTATCCGATCGGTATTGCCGATTTAAATGGCTATCTCCAATTGACTGTTGCGGCACCTGAGCTGAACGGCACATGGGGTGTTGCTCCAATTCCCGGTGTCAAGCAAGCGGATGGATCTGTGGTTAGGTGGACAGGAGGGAACGGCGGCGATCAATTTGCATCGTCGATCTTTAAACACACGAAGAAACCGCAGGAAAGCTGGGAATTCCTGAAATGGTGGATGTCTGAAGAGGTGCAGGAGAAATACGGTCTCGACTTGGAAACGCTCAATGGGGTTACGTTCCGCTGGTACACATCCAACGTCGATGCGTTTGTCAAGCTTCCTTGGAAGGAAGAAGATCTTCAAGCCATTCTGGAACAGTGGAAATGGTTCAGGGAGGTTGCGAAAGTACCAGGCAGCTATTATATGGAACGCGAACTTACGAATGCTTGGACCCGAACCGTCATCGGCGGGGAAAATTATCGGACTTCTCTCGAAACCGCAATAAAAGAAGTAGACAGGGAAATCCAGAGGAAAATGCAGGAATTCCATTTTGTTGATGCCAATGGACAATTAATACGTTCTTTGAATTTACCCGTGATTACAAAGCCATGGGAAGGAGTAGATAAGTATGTTAAAAAGTGACGTGCAAGTGCTTCCAAGAACGCTTCAACCGGTCAAAATCCGAAAAAACAAGCTGATATCGGCGCTGCAAACGCTTTGGGAATATCGGGTCTCGTATTTATTCATCGCCCCGTTCCTGATTTGTTTCATCATTTTTATTTTGCTTCCGGTCTTGTCCGCCCTAGCGCTTAGCTTTACTTATTTCAACGCCATCGAAGCACCTCGGTTTATTGGCTGGGACAATTTTCGGTATATGCTCTCTCAAGATTTAATTTTGATTAAATATGCGCTTCCCAATACGCTTTCATTTGCTCTAATTGTTGGCTCCGGCGGCTATGTGTGCGCCTTCATGCTTGCTTGGTTGATATCGATTCTGCCTGGGGTGTACCGTAAATGGTTCACGCTTGCCATGTATACCCCGTCCTTGGCGAGTCTTGTTGCGATGAGCATTATTTGGACGCCGATGCTCTCCAGCGACAGAATCGGTTACTTGAACAGCTTTTTATTAAAAATGAGTTTGATTAACGAACCGGTTCAGTGGGTAACAAGTAAAGAGCACCTGATGACGTCCATGGTCGTTGTATCGCTGTGGAAAAGTATGGGGATCGGATTCCTGGGCATGCTGGCGGGGATCCTAAACGTAAATCCCGAACTGTATGAGGCAGGCAGATTGGACGGCATTCGCAGCCGTTTAGAGGAAGTCTGGTACATTACAATCCCTTCTACAAAGCCGCAAATGTTGTTCGGTGCCGTCATGGCCATCGTCGGGGCGATTCAATTGTCTTCCATCGGAACGGCGTTGTCCGGCATGAATCCGACCCCGGAATATGCGGGACATATGATCACTACACATATTGATGATTACGGATTAAAACGGTTTGAACTCGGCTACGCGACCGCTTTGACAGTGTGTTTGCTGACCATCGTTTATTTCGCCCAAAAGCTGAGCTGGAAGCTGTTCGGAACGAAGGGAGAAGAATAAATGAAAATCGCAGGGACGTTGCGTCAACTGGACGCGTGGCGCAGGAGCGTGGGGATTCGAAAGCTGAGTCCATTCGAGTTGTTTGCGGCCGTGCTTCTCGTCGCGCTGAGCATCTTCATGCTGCTGCCGATCGTGTACATCATTAACCATGCCTTTAAGCCTTATCAGGAACTTTTCATTTATCCGCCAAACATCTTTGTAAGGGAACCGTCGCTGCAGAACTTTGCGGAGCTGCTTGCAACGACCAAAGGGACGGCGGTTCCGGTCTCCCGCTATTTATTTAATAGCGTAGTCGTCACAGGATTGGCTGTCTTTTTGATCACGATGACAAGCGCAATGTGCGCTTACGCCATCTCCAAGCATAAGTTTCCAGGACATAAGCTGGTGTTTGCAACGATTTTGCTGACACTGGTGTTCGTACCGGAAACGGTAGAAATCCCTAAATATTTGATCATTAGTAAGCTGCACATCTTCAATACTTACTGGGGTCACGTTTTACCGCTGGTCGCTGTGCCGACCGGAGTGTTCCTTATGAAGCAGTTTATTGATCAACTGCCGGATGAACTGCTCGATTCTGCACGGATAGACGGAGCTAAGGAGCTTAGGCTTTTTATCAGTATCGTGATTCCTATGCTGATGCCGGCAGTTGCGACTATTGCGATTATCGCCTTTGACTCAGCATGGAAAGATTCGAGCACATCGACCTTCTATATGCAGGACGAGACGATGAAGACTTTCCCGTTCTATGTGGAAACATTAACGAGCGGTATGGCGAACAGCGTGGCTAGGCAGGGTGCTGCAGCCGCAGCTGCACTCCTCTTGTTTTTGCCAAACTTGATCATGTTTCTCGTTTTTCAAAGTAAGGTCATCGCTACGATGGCTCATTCCGGAATAAAATAGCGAAGGTTCATTTAGGCGAAAAGGAGGGGATTACGAGCCTATGGCAATTGAGCAGAACATGCGGGAAGTGGAGCAATGGGGGCAGTTTGAGCTGACATTGAACGGTCCGGCAGAAGGAAATCCGTACCAAGAAGTCCAATTCTCCGCACGATTTCAATATAAGAACTATACCGTCCAGCCTGACGGGTTCTATGACGGCAATGGCACGTACCGGATTCGGTTCATGCCGGATCGACCAGGCGTTTGGCGGTATGTGACGCACAGCAGCGTTGACGAGCTTGACGGGCATAACGGCGAATTCGTATGCACCCCGCCATCTGTTGGAAACCACGGCACCGTGCGGGTGAAAGATCACTATTTATTCGCCTATGAGGATGGAACGTCCTATATGCCATTCGGTACTACCTGTTATCATTGGACGCACTATCGTAACGAAGAGTTGGAAGAGCTCACTTTGCAGACTCTGAAGAGCTCGCCTTTTAATAAAGTAAGGATGTGTCTTTTGCCCACGCGGGATATGAAGCCTCCGTTAAGTGTTGCTTTCGCCGGGACTTGTCCGGAGGATATGGACAAAAGACAATTTAATCCGGCATTTTTCGCCCATTTGGAAGAACGTATCCGTGATCTTATGCAGCTAGGAATTGAAGCGGATCTCGTGCTGTTCCATCCTTACGATAAAGGTTATTGGGGCGTCGATAATATGGATGCTGATACGGATGCTTTTTACTTGCGCTATGTGATCGCGCGCTTGGCGTCATTTCGAAATGTATGGTGGTCCCTATGCAACGAGTATGATTTCAATAAAAACAAAACGGTCGCAGATTGGGACCGGCTGCTTCAATTAACTCAGCGTTATGATCCTTATCAGCATTTGCGATCGATCCACAACGGTACGAAGATGTACAAATCTTCAAGCTTGTATGATTTTAGCAAGCCATGGATTACACATCAGAGCATTCAACATTGGGATGCGGAGCTGACGACTGAATGGCGTGAAGCCGTTGCCAAACCGATTGTCATCGACGAGATTTCCTATGAAGGCAACAGCTCCAGACGATGGGGTAATATATCCGGCGAGGAATTGACGCACCGCTTTTGGGAAGGCTTGTCACGGGGCGGATTTGTAGGGCATGGCGAATCATTCATTGAACGGGAAACAAGAGCTTGGATATCATCCGGAGGAAAGTTATACGGGGAAAGTACCGAAAGAATTGCATTTCTGCGTAAAGTGATGGAGGAAGGCCCTGCGGATTGGATGCAAGCCGCGCAAGAAGGCACGTATGAGTTGTTGTACTTCGGACGTCATCAGCATGCCTATAAATATTTGGAGCTTCGTCAGGAAGTTTCTTACCGGATTGAAATTATCGATACTTGGAATATGACCGTCTCACCACTCATGGATACGTTCAGCGGAAGCTGCAGGGTGGACCTGCCAGGAAAGCCTTTTATGGCTCTTCGTATTCAAAAGGTTGGATGAACAGCTTATGCGGAAGGAGGAGATGAAACTGGATTTTACAAGGGATGTTGAGCGCTGGGGCCTGTTTGAGCTAACGCTGGATGGTCCCTCTCAGGGGAACCCGTTCACGGACATTCAGCTTTGCGCCCGATTCAATAAAGGACTGAATGAGGGTTATGCTGAAGGCTTTTATGACGGAAATGGCAAGTACCGCATCCGGTTTATGCCGGAGGAAGAAGGACCATGGAGATTCGAGATTTCAAGTTCATCTGGGGAGATGGACGGGTTGAAGGGTGAGTTTACTTGCACTTCAGCTGTGCAATCGACGAACAATCATGGTCCCGTGAGGGTAAAAAACTCCTCATATTTTGAATATGCGGACGGAACACGCTATACGCCTATCGGTACGACGAGTTATGTGTGGCACTTGCAAAGCAGAGAAGTACAGGAGCAGACGCTGCGAACGCTAAGTCATGCGCCGTTCAATAAAGTTAGAATGCTTGTTTTCCCGAAGTCGTACATGCTTAATGAAGATGAGCCTTACCTGTATCCATTCGAAGGTTCACCAGAATCGGGTTTTGATTTTACCCGGTTGCGCCCAGACTATTTCACTCAGTTGGAGAAGCGGGTAAAGGAATTGGCGGAATTGGGCATTCAGGCGGAACTGGTCTTGTTTCATCACGATGACGAAGGACGCTGGGGATTTGACCGTATGCCGCAAGAAGCGGACGACCGCTATGTGCGTTATGCCGTCGCGCGATTCTCAGCTTTCAGCCACATATGGTGGTCATTAGCTAACGAATACGATTTGATGACGCACAAAAAAGTGGAGGACTGGAGCCGGCTTTTTCGGATTGTTCAGGAATGCGATTATGGCGGCCATTTGCGGTCTATTCACAACTGCAAAACATGGTACGACTTCGGTACGCCCTGGACGACACATGCCAGTATCCAGCATGCCGATGTGAAAGTCATATCGGAATGTACCAAACAATACGGAAAGCCTGTCATCATTGACGAATGCGGGTATGAGGGCAATTTGGATACGAGGTGGGGCAGTTTAACACCGGAAGAATTGCTTTGCCGGATCTGGGAAGGCACATGCCGTGGAGGGTATGTGATGCATGGGGAGTCGTATTGGAATGCCGACAAAATAATCTGGTGGTCACATGGGGGAGAACTGCAAGGGAAAAGCATGCGGAGAGTCGAATTTTTAAAAGGAATACTTGACGAAGCTCCTGCTCAATTAACCTATACCAGCGATAGCTACGATGCTGCGACAATATCGGTTCCAGGCGAATACTATTTGCAATATTTTGGTCCTCATCGTTTTGCTTACCGTGAATTTTCATTGCCAGAAGGAACTTACAAAGTGGATTTGCTAGATACATGGAATATGATCGTTACTCCGTTAGAGGGCAAATATGAAGGGCGTTTTCGTATTAATTTGCCTGGAAAGCTCTATTACGCATTACGCATTCAAAAAATTTAGGGAGTGATGCTGATGAAACAAATGCGAAATTCAGCCAAAGGTACAAAGTTGTGGTACGAAAAACCGGCAAGATCGTGGAACGAAGCGCTGCCAATCGGTAACGGACGTCTGGGCGCTATGATATTTGGCAAAGTAAATAACGAGAGATTGCAATTAAATGAGGATTCCGTTTGGTATGGAGGACCCGTTAACGGAGATAATCCGGATGGGCAGAAATATTTTCCGATGGTTCGCCAGCTGTTAATGAAGGGTAAACAAATCGAGGCTGAAGAGCTCGCGCAAATGGGAATGATGTCTATTCCTAAGTCTTTACATCCTTATCAACCTCTCGGAGATTTCCAAATCTACCATGACGGTGAAAAGAAGATGATTTCCAATTACTATAGGGAATTGGACATTGAACAAGGAATCGCCCAAGTAGGCTATTGCCTGAATGATATTCAGCATACTAGGGAGTTATTCAGCAGCGCGGTTGATCAGGTCATGGTAATCCGTATCTCGTGCGATCGGCCGGCCAAGTTAAACCTTCGCATGCATTTGAGCCGACGACCTTTTGATGAAGGTACGCAAAAAATTGCGAATGATACACTCGTGATGAGCGGTGAAAACGGCAGAGGCGGAGTCACCTATTGTGCTGCTGTGAAAGCGGTTCCCGACGGCGGATCGGTTAAAGTTATCGGCGATTTCCTCATTGTTCAAGCGGAGGCCGTTACGATTTATATCGCGGCGCAGACATCTTTCCGCCACTCGGACCCGATAGCCATCTGCACGCGCCAGTTAGAGCACGCGGCAGGCAAGGGGTACGAGAAAGTCAAACGCGACCATTTGGCGGATCATACCCGCAGGATGCAGCGTGTGAAACTGGAGTTAGGCCGGCCGGAAGATAACAGAGAAACGGATTTGCTGCCAACTGACGCCCGATTGCAACGATTAAAAGAAGGCGGGAACGACCTTGGACTTGTTCCTTTATATTTCCAATACGGTCGTTACTTATTAATGGCCTCCTCTCGTCCCGGTTCTAATCCTGCTAATTTGCAAGGTATATGGAATGAAAGCTTCACTCCGCCATGGGAGAGTAAATATACAATTAATATCAACACAGAGATGAATTACTGGCACGCGGAAGTGTGCAACTTGCCGGAATGCCATGAACCGTTGTTCGATTTAATTGACCGTATGCGTATTAACGGCAGAAAAACGGCGCAGGAGGTTTACGGCTGCAGGGGGTTTGTCGCACATCATAACACCGATATGTGGGGAGCTACCCAAATTGAAGGCAATTTTATGCCGGGATCAATTTGGCCAATGGGTGCGGCTTGGTTGACTTTACATCTATGGGAGCATTTCCGGTACGGCCAGGATGAACGTTTCCTTCGCGACCGGGCGTATCCCATTATGAAAGAAGCTGCTGAATTTTTCTTGGACTACTTGTTTGAAGATGAAGAAGGGCGTCTTATTACGGGACCGTCTACTTCGCCAGAAAATAAGTTTATCGGTGCGGATGGCAGTGTAGGATGTTTGACCATCGGTCCATCCATGGATACTCAGATCATCTATTCCTTGTTCCGTGCTTGTATCGAGGCATCTGAACGTTTGAAAACAGATGAGGGGACCCGTCACGAGTGGGAACGCATCCTTCGCAAACTCCCTCCTCCGCAAATCGGAAAGCACGGGCAGCTGCAGGAATGGGTGAAGGACTGGGATGAGGTGCATCCTGGACATCGCCACATTTCCCACTTGTTCGCTCTCCACCCTGGAGAAATGATACATGTGCGCCATACGCCTGAATGGGCAAATGCCGCCAAACGCACGTTGGAGCGCAGACTGGAATCCGGAAGCGGCCATACGGGTTGGAGCCGGGCGTGGATCATTAATTTCTTCGCGCGTTTGGAGGATGGGGAAAAGTCGTACGAACATTTCCGTATGCTGCTGTCCCACTCCACATTGCCGAATTTGTTCGACAATCATCCGCCATTTCAGATCGATGGCAATTTCGGCGGAACAGCTGGAGTTGCAGAGATGCTTCTGCAATCACAGCGCGGGGAGATTAACCTGCTTCCGGCTTTACCGAAAGCATGGGCAAACGGAGAGGTTAGCGGTTTAAGAGCCAGAGGCGGCTTTGAAATCGACATGTCTTGGGAAAATGGCGAGCTGACCCGCTGCGTCATCCGAGCCAATCATAACCAGCCATGCACCGTGGTTTACAGGCGCAGCGAGGTTCCGCTTATCGTGGAATTCGATGGGTTGCCAGTAGAGGCGGAGGCACTGTCTGATAAGATTAGTTTCCAAGCCGAGGCTGGTAAGCAATATGTGCTGACGGTTGGTAAGCAGTCACAGAACGGGCTCATGAAAGAGGCAACGAATATTTAAATAAGCGCTTGCGAAGGTCACCCTAGGGGTGGCCTTTTTGCGTAGATAAGAAAGTATAAGTTTTATACTTTTGCTTCGCATCTGCCTTGACAAACGGGCTCGTCCTAAAAGGACGACGAAGTCGTTTATCCTTGGTTGGTGGCGGGAACACAGGCTGTTACGATGATTTACATCGACGTGCCGGGAAAGGGTGAGAAAGTGCAATTGTGGCGGCATCGTTGTACGGAGCCGCCCTCCTGTTAAAGGTCGATAAACTCATCCGCTGAAACAGTAGATGATAACAGATAGAGGTGGATCCGCTGCTTACCGCGACCCCCTGGGATGAGTATCCCTTTAGCAAGCATGCTGCGGAGCAAGGTGCGCGCTTTTTGCTGTTCTACGTCTAAGGCTGAGCAAATGTCAGAAGGTTTTATTTTTCTATGGTTGCGAAGCGCAGTGCGAATAATCTCTTTTTCTTCTACGTTGATCTTGCCATACTTGCCGGATGTACTGTTTCCAAACCATTTGCCCATAAATTGATGGATCATTTGCTCGCACATCCTGGGTTTGTCTTTCACATCATCGCGGGAGAAACGCAGCAATTTCCAGCCATCTAGCAACATATGATTTTGCCGCACCAATTGATCGGAAAACTGGGGGCGCGTGATTTTTTGCAAGTGCGAGCCGAAGCCGTCTATTTCGATAGCCAACCTAACTTGTCCGCGAAAGAACGCGAAGTCGATAAATCGTGTGCCATCGCGGAAATCCCGGATCTCATACTCAGGCACGAGATGGTCAAATTGCAAGAAGGCAGGCCACCACACTTGTTGCAAAAACAACTTTTCAGCATAGCCGTGCCCTTCCGTTAAGCGCCTCCGCGCTTCGCCTTGTCTAGACTTTACATGGTGCTGCATAAATTTTGAATAGGCTACTTCAAATGTCAAGCTGCATTCCCCCTCATGTAAAATAAAAGCCGCTCCCCGTCAGGATAACCTGAAATCGGGCAGCGGCGTGTGCTTCATAACCATTTGCTTATTAGAGTATTATAACAAATTTGGTACTTTGCTGCTATACATACTGGAATTAAATCTTTTGTTGTTGTACTTCCTGTGTGACAGGGGCAGATGCAAGGCCGCAACGATGATTTATATCGCTGCACGGGGGAAACCACGCGTTCCAGCGAGCAAGGGCCACCCGCAACGATGTTTCTCATCGTTGCGGGGCACGACCCCCATCGTTGCACGCCTGCAACGATGATTTATATCGCTGCACGGGGGAAACCCCGCGTGCCAGCGAGCAAGAGCCACCCGCAACGATGTTTCTCATCGTTGCGGGGCACGCCCCCCATCGTTGCTCACCTGCAACGATGATTTATATCGCTGCACGGGGGAACCCCGCGTGCCAGCGAGCAAGAGCCACCCGCAACGATGTTTCTCATCGTTGCGAAGAATCAACCCCCATCGTTGCTCACCTGCAACGATGATTTATATCGCTGCACGGGGAAACCCCGTGTGCCAGCGAGCAAGTGCCACCCGCAACGATGTTTCTCATCGTTGCGAAGAACCCCCCCCCATCGCTGCACGCCTGCAACGATGATTTATATCGCTGCACGGGAAACCCCGCGTGCCAGCGCCCTACACCCGCCCGAACCAGTCCTCCACTCGTCACAATTCGATCCTTTTTGCCGTTACTTGCCAACGTGGTTGAATCATCCCTACAAAAAAGCATAAACACCCTATAAATGTTTTTCCATCCTCGTGTAATGTAAGAAATAAAGAGGTGTGACTATGGAATTCATTAGACCAGACGATTATTTGCCCAATAAGAAGCGTCTTACCCATATTAAAGAATACGGAATCGGCCTCATCGGATGCGGCAGCATAGCGAATACAGCGCATTTGCCCGCCTACCGTAAGTACGGTTTGCCTATAGCGGCTTGCTGCGATGTAAGCGAGGAAGCAGCACGCGCTACAGCGGAAAAGTTTGATATTCCGTTTTGGACAACGGATGTTAATGAACTACTCGAGAGGGAGGGTGTAGGTGTAATCGATCTGGCTATCCATCCTGAACCGAGATTGGAAGTGCTGAAACTAATAGGGAAAGCACCAAGGCCGGTTTTATGCCAAAAGCCGTTAGCACTGGATCTGGCACAAGCCGAACGACTGAGCGAGGAAGCAAACAGACTAGGTATTATCCTCGGAGTCAACCAGCAGGCTCGCTGGGCCCCGGCGCATAAAGCGCTAAAAACAGTTCTGGAACAAGATCTCATCGGGGAAGTATACAGCATTCATCATTACATGCGTTCGTTCCAAGACCAGGCAGGCTGGTGGTGGACAAATATGAAAAATTTCAACATTGTCGACCATGGTGTGCACTATGTAGACCTCTGCCGGTATTTCAACCCATACGAGGAAGAATGGTCAAGGGTGCATTGCACGACAGCTCAGCTGAACCGGCAAAATGCAATCGACCCGCTCATCTATTCAGCGAATATAGAGTTTGGTCCCAAAGGCGGCAGGAACCCGCTAATGGCATCACTCCATTTTAACAATATTGCCAAGGCAAGCCGCTCGCACAGCAATACTTGGTGGATCGACGGAACGGAAGGAAGCCTTTGGTGCACGCAAGACACGCTGTATATGGCACTAAATAAGCACAAAAACGTTGTTCACGAGATCAAGTTGAAAGGAACCTGGTTCCCGGATGCCTTCGCAGGATCGATGATTGCGTTCATGACGGCTTTGGAGGAAGGCACTCTTCCACCGGTCACGTCAGAGGATAACATCCAAACCGTGGCATTAACAACAGCGATGGTGAACTCAAGTCAGGATGCATGTGTTGTGGAAAGATCGGATTTGCTGAAAGGAAGCGTTGTAGGATGAACCAACTCGGATTTATGAGCTATATCTATATGGGCTGGAGTGCGGAAGCGATGGCTGAAGATGCTCGTAGTCAGGGTATGATGTATGTACAAATTGATCCCAAGCAAGCTATGCAGGTGATGGACGATCAGCCATTTTCACCCGCACGCGCTGAGAAAATCCGCTCGATCTTTGAGAAGCAAGGAATCTCCGTCATCGCTTTGTCCGGTTATACGAATTTGATGAATCCGAATGTTCAAAAAAGGGAAGCTAAACTGGAACAGTTGGAGAGGATGATCGACCTATGTTCGATCTATGGCACTAGGTATATTGCGACGGAGACAGGCAGTCTGCATCCGACCAACGCATGGCGCGATTATGAAGGGAACCGTACCCCCGATGCCTGGGAGCAACTACTGAAAATTATGGATCGCTTGCGAAATCGGGCGGTGAAGAACGGTGCCGTTCTGTTAGCCGAAGGCTTTGTAAACAATGTGCTTGCCAGTACAGAGCAGGCTGTGGATATGAGGGAACGGCTTGGAACGGAAGGTTTGGCGTTCATTATGGATCCTTTTAACTACTTGACGCAAGAAGATTTGAGCAGACAGCCTGAAGCGATGGCGAAAATGTTTGACAACATCGGTGATATTTGTCCAATCGCGCACGCCAAGGACGCGCTTTACGGAGAGGGAGGATTTACGACGCCACGAGTCGGTGCCGGTCAGGCGGATTGGAACGTGTATGCAGAGCTCCTTGCACGCCGGCTGCCGGATGTCCCTTTGATATTGGAACATGCGAAGCCTGAAGAGGTGGCTGACTGTCTTTCAATTATCCGCCGATCCTTTGAACGTGTTGAGGCGAGCTGGGGAGTGAAAAACGCCGGTGAAGCATAAACCGAAACTAGGTATTCAGGGACCGGTTGTAGCGTGGCAGGATCCATGGGCGGGAGACGCCTCAGATCGCATTATGCGGACGGGAACAGGGAGCATCTGTCCCTCGCAGGATCCGAAACCGGAATCTGGCGCATTTGTGAACAGCCTGCGTGAGATGGGAACGGATTTTTACGTGCACCATGTTCTGCCAGGCATCGATCATTGGGAGGTTGTTGCGGATATTACCGCAGCGGGCATGGATATCTGCCTCGGCAACGAATATGGGAATATCAACGGACCTTGGGTGGAAGGGACGAATCGGTATGATATCCCGGACGAAGCGATTGTTGAGGCCTCCACATCAGGACGATGTATCGGGCTCTTGTACGATGAGCCGGAGCATCTGCAAATTAACGCCGCTCAGTACCGGAAAGACGGATGGTTCCCTCACTGGGGCGGCACAGACGGTTTGAATGTAGCGCAGTCACGAAGCAAGGTGGAACAATCCGTCCGAACGCGAACGAATCACGTTCAGCAAGTTGTGGAACGTGCGGGGCTAACCAGCACATCGGTACCTTTAATATCGGAGCAGGTATTTCCTACTATGTTTCACACGTTTGCCAGAGCAGGGATGGACATTTGCCCGAAAATTATGAAGGAGTCCTTCCAATCGCTGCAGATGTCTACAGCTCTGGGAGCGGCGAAACAATACGGAAGGGCGCTATGGATTTGCGCTGACTTATGGGGCCCTGATATAGGCAAGTGGTTTACGCGGTTCCCTGGATTTCCAGGACATTCTCCGCAGGAATTTGAGTCTGCATTAAAGATGGGATATTTCATGGGGCCATCCCATTTATTCGTAGAAAATATCGACGTATTGCTAAAGCATACACCCGAGGGTTTCATAAAGACGGAATTCGGCGAAGTGTGGCAGCAATTCGTTCGAAAATTTATACCTGAACACCCGCTGACTTGGCATCATTCCCAGGCAGATCCCGATATTGCAGTCATTCATTCAGATGACGGCAATTATGGTCAAAATGAGCGACTATTTGGCAATCGAACGCTTCAGACACAAGACATCACGCCAAGCCAGAGCGTGTTCCACATTTGGCATCTGCTTAGCCGGGGGACGATACCGGCCCACGGCAGCTGCATGCATATTCCGGGGTACGACTTTCCGAGACATCAATTGAAGCAAGAGGTTCCGCTTGATCGGTTCCCGCTCGAGCAGGGATATACCGGTAGCGGCGGTAAACGAGTACATCCCTTGTTTTATCCGATGTCGAATGTCCTAGCGTTTGACGACCAAGTAAGTGAAGAACAACTGGGGCAGCCCAAATTAATGATTATAGGCGGCACGACACTTTCAACGAAGACGTTTTCGATTGCAGCTAAAAGGGCAGAGGACGGAGCTGTTGTCGTCATCGCTGATTGGCTCCTGCCTGCGGATTGCCCGGAACAACTAAGGATAAGTGGTAAAGTCGGCTTCGGAAGTTGGATTGTCACAACCGATTTTCTGGCTGATGTAGTGAAAGAGACCGTAGAGCCGTTTCTAGGCGAGAAGCGGTGCTGGACACAGCGTTTCGGATCATCGGAAGTAAGGATGTATCCCCAGGACGAAGAAGGTTATATGTTAGATTTTGAAATCGTGCGGGTATGACGAGGAATAAGGTGGAGATGTGATTGGAGCAAACAAAACGGTTGGATCAGTTCGCGGAAATCGCGTTTCGTGAACATCCCGGAAATAAAGACGAACTGCGGGACATTCCGCCTATATCATATGAGAAAAAATATTTCGCACCTGGGACGGATAAAGCTGATCGTGTTTATCAGCTAACGTTCGATGAACAGCTGGCTCGCTTCCAAGAAGAATTGAAACAGCTTCGTGAAAAATATCGGCCCTATATGCGAAGCTTGGCGCCGGCTGCTTCCTTTCATCGAGATCGTCAAGTATGCAGCCAATTTCAGTTCCGCTATCAAACGCCGGCCGACGCCGATTTTACCCGAGTACTGGACGGGGTGGGGGATTGGGAAGCCGTGACGGTTCCTGATTTCCGTGGACCGACAGGGGAAAATGGCAAATGGACGGGATTTTATCGCAGCGAGTTTGAATATGCTAGCATTCCTGAGGGTAAACGAGTTTACATCGTGTTCAAGGGTGTTGATTATAAAACAACGGTTTATCTAAATCACAAGTGTATCGGCAGCCATGAAGGTTTTTTTGCACCATTTGAGTTTGATGTGACGGACTTTTTACAGGAAAAAAATACACTGGTCGTTGAGGTGCACACCGATTTTCCGATGATGGGAGTCGGCGGTACGAAATTGGATGGTGACAAAATATACGCAGCGACTGGTCCGGGATGGGATGATCCTTACGATGGTTGGAATCACTGTCCGCCGGGAGCGGGCATTTACAATAAAGTGTATTTGGAACAGCGCTCAGAGCTGTTTATCCAGGATGTGTTCGTAAGGCCGGACATTGAAGGAAGCTCTGTAGAAGTATGGATTGATGCCGTGAACACGACGAAGCAAATCATGGAAAATTTTGAGTTGAACCTAGAAATTATTCCTCAAAATTTCGAAGGCCAAGGAGTTGGCCCTATCTCGTTTACAGTGGCGTACGCCGGGCCAGGCATCAATTATTTCCGGTACAAGGTAGATTTTCCATCATTCCAACTCTGGGAACCGGATTCTCCGCTGCTTTATATGGCGCGTATTGAAGTAAAGAACGGCAGCAATTGTAAGGATAGCCAGGATCGCATATTCGGAATGAGAAAGTTTCATATGGATGAGCAGCAATCACCGAAAGGCACGCTATATTTGAACAATCGTCCGATCATCCTTAGAGGCGCCAATGAAATGGGGCACTTGCAGCAGTGTGTCATGAACAACGATTTCGAACAGTTAATCGATGACATTTTGATTGCAAAGATGGCGAATTTGAATTTTTATCGAATCACACAACGCCCGGTGCAGGAAGAAATTTATGATTATTTCGATATGCTCGGCATGATGCATCAATGCGATTTGCCGACGTTCGGATTTATCCGCCGCAATCAATTTGTTGAAGGCGTGAAGCAGGCGGCGGAAATGGAAAGGTTGATCCGCAGCCATCCGTCCTCCGTTATGGTATCGCTCATTAATGAGCCTTCGCGAACGGAAAAAAGACGCAAGGGGCACCGCTTTTTACACCGGAACGAGTTGGAAGCATTTTTTGTTGCATCCAGACAGGCGATATTCGTTGAGAATCCTGACCGTGTCGTGAAAAACGCGGAAGGGGACTATAATCCGCCTACACGTGAAGGGCTGCCCGATTTTCACTGCTATAACCTGTGGTATACGAACAACGGTATTCCTGTTGGAAAAATGTACAAAGGCTATCTTCCGACAATCAGGGAAGGGTGGAAGGCGGGATGCGGAGAGTACGGCACGGAAGGGTTGGATCATGCCGAATTGATGATAAACCGCTATCCGAAGGAATGGCTTCCCGCATCTGAACAAGATCGTTGGCTGCCGAATGTTATCCATGGCTCCCAAACCTACAATCTTCACGGGGATTGGTTTGCCGAACAGCATACGATGCGCGAATGGATTGAGGCCAGTCAGAAGCACCAAAGCCTGGCGACGAAGCTGATGACGGATGCATGGCGCAGAAGGGCGGACAGGGTCGTATCTACCGCCATCCATCTGCTGATAGATGCATGGCCGGCCGGTTGGATGAAAGCGCTTGTCGGTGTCGATCGCATCCCGAAACCAGCGTACTTTACGTACAAGGAATGCTTGGAGCCTGTTCGCGTGAATTTGCGATGCGACCGGTGGAAGGCGTACGAAAGTGAAACGTTGGAAGTTGAAGCTTGGCTTTTGAACGATACAGCCAAAGAATACGGCCTTTGCCGAATCGTTGCAACACTGCGGGACGATGCTAAGGAGTACGGTCATTATGAGATATCCAGCCAACTACCGGTAGCTTCTTCCCTGTATGCGGGTTCCATTCGCTTTTCAGTGCCTGTGGTACAAGATAGGAAGAAATTGTATGTAGATGCGAGTCTGATTGATGAAAACGGAAACACGTTGAACGTTGAACGGTTCGAATTGGAGGCATTTGCAAGATCAAGCCATCAGAAGCCTCAAAAGATCAGATTTCTCGATTCAGCATCTGAACTGCAGTGCTCGCTGCTGAATGTTGCCGGCGAGCGTTATGTCGACGAAGCGCAGGCGGACAGTACGCTTGTTGTATCTTCTCCGGCAGCATTTGAACGTCACCGGTCCTCTGTTCTAGCTAATGTCCGCAATGGCGCAACGGCTGTTTGTCTGCTGAAGCACTCGGATAACGGTGTGTGGGATCTGGATGATACACAGATTCAAACAGTGAAGTTGCGAGAAGTGTATACGCTTTCTATGCAAGTTGGGGATCTCAACATGCAAGGCATACAGCCGGACGACTTTGCTTATCTGTACAATTTGACGACGGACCGGATTGACGGCCTTACCAATTGTCATTTGCAAGGAGAGGGAATTGAACCCATCGTGTTCGCCTATCACGCGCAGAATGAAACGAATGGAAAGCGGAAGCTTCCCGTGGTAGGAATGAAACGGTTGGGGAAAGGTCAAATGTTCTTCGTCTGCATGCCGCTAGCCGGCAGAGTAGGATTCAATCCAACGTTGGACCGCTTTTTGACAGCCTTATTGAGTAAGAAAGGGGAGAGCCTCCAGTGCACGCCATTGTTAGCCGCGATCAGAAGCGACGAGCTGAAGTAGCAGACACGCAAGATGGCATTCAGCTCGTTCTAAGAACGGAGGGGGAGCTCACCCCCTTTTTCACGGGGCAGTTGAATGAGATGCTATGTTATTCCACCGGAAGACCATGGCATACGAACACTCCCGGCCTCAAAGATGTGCGAATGGATGGCGAGTCCGGTTTGATTCGGATCAGCGGTACATTAGAAGAACTGTTTGTCACGCTGAGTCTGGCGTTTGATGAAAATGATCTGTTGCATGTACAGGTAAGTTGGGAAAATCGGAGCGGAAACTTGTTGAATGAAGCAGTTGTTGGCCTCCTCTTCCTGCTTCCGAAGCGGAATCAGGAAAAGGTAACGATTCCGCACATGATTTACAATAACAATCCTTCCTCCGATCCGAACCGAATTGTTCCACGGCTTGGCGTAGGTCCTGGCAAAGGATTCATTTGTGAAGAGCACCGGCTGCCAATTCCTTGTGTGAATGTGGAGTGGGAGGAGTACGGCACGCGATATTTCTCGCTTTTTTCAATCCCGGGTTATGTGGAAACGGATGATGGGCGTGTACATTACGGCTCGCTCGGAGCGATACAGGACGAAAGCCGAACGATTGCCGTCGCGCTTAGCGGCGTTCTGATGTTCAATGGCGAGAAGGACATCTATTATATAGCCAAAAATAGAACGGAATCCTATCAAGGCGGATATATGGATTGGGAACAAGGATACAGCTTAACCAAGGAGTATGCGCTGGATTGGGGGCACGCTCTTCGAACGGGCCATGCCTACCGCGAAATCGTTCGCAAAGGGATGCTGCTGTATAAGCCTGAGGGAAAGAAGCCATTCTCCTTGGAAGAACTGATCGTACTAAAGACCAACGCGATGGACGACCGCTGGAGAATCGGCGAGCATGGCGCCGCCGGTTATGTGAAGTTTACCGATTCCAATGTATTCGGCAACGTTTCCAAGCACCCGCTGCACTATATGTACGGTTGGACGGGGCAATGCTTAAAGCTGGCCTGGTGCGATGCTAAGCTGGGCTTCGAGGAGGGACAGGAAGAGCGAATAGCCAAATGCCTTCGAGCTGTCGATTTCTATTTATCCGAGAGCCGCACCGAAGTACCGGGTATAAGGCATAGTTCGTATCGCCTCGAAGATGGAGCATGGGACGATTTCCACTGGAATAAGCAATCTGTCACTTCCAGCCGGGCTTACGGTGAAACGATGGCTGATTTGGCGGAGATCGCGCTGTTGTTTCGGGAAAGCGGCCGGGAGGTTTCAGCAACCTGGATCGAAGCTCTGCGCGAGTCTGCCGATTTCTTCCTGAAAGGAGCCTTACCTTCGGGCATCTTTCCCTCTGCATGGCTGATGGACGGCAAACCGGCAGATGAGATGATCACCGCAGCAGGGCTCCCGTGCTTGATTGCACTGGTGAAAACGTACTGGATCACCATGGAGAAAAAGGTTTTGGATTTCGCAGAGTCGATGATGCAGCGTTATTACGAGTTGCATGCCGAGACGTTCGAACGGCCATTTGCCCGTTCCACGCTCGATGCCAAGTGTGAGGATAAAGAAGCGGGCATGTACTTTTTCCTTGCTGCTTACGAGCTGTATCTTTTGACCAGGGATGAACGGTATCAAGAATGGGCCGAAATTTCTGCGGACTGGCTTCTAACATTCGTTTATATGTGGAACCCGGCGTACAATCAGGGCTCAGCGTTCCAAAACACGGATTTCAGCGCTGTTGGATGGCCTGGAGTGAGTGTGCAAAATCATCACTTGGATGTGTTTTTTCCGACCTATGAGTTTTGGCAGTTTGGCCGATTAACCGGTAAGACGCAGTATGAACGCTGGGGACGAATGTCGCTAGATGCGATGGGGCAGGGCATTAGCACCAAACCCGGGGAGTGGGGATTTACCGTTGCAGGGGAGCAAGGCGAAGGCTTTTTCCAAACGTATTGGAATCACAGGGGACACAGCAATAAATGGAACCCTTCATGGGTGATCGCGTTAGTTCTGAATAACGCTTTACGTTTCCGGGATACATTGGCATGAAGGTGAGAGATAGGAGGGCGTTTTAATGAGAGAGAAAGAAATGCCGGATTGGGAGAATCTAGAGGTGCTTGGGCGCAACTTGGAACCTTCCAGTACCGGTTACATACCATACGCAGATGCAGAAATGGCGCTTACCTGCGAGCGGGCGCTATCGCCTTACTTTCAATCGCTTAATGGGAATTGGAGATTTCTGTACGCATCGCATCCATCAGAAGCGCCAGATCGCTTCTACGATCCTTCCTATAAGACCGATGATTGGTCGACGTTGCCTGTTCCAGGTAATTGGCAGATGAATGGATACGGACGCCCGCATTATTCCAGCAGCTATTATCCGTTTCCAATTGATCCGCCTCATGTGCCAAACGATAATCCGACCGGCTTTTATCGCAGAAACTTTCATCTATCTGAAGCTTGGGATGAGCGGCAAGTATTTGTTGTGTTTGAGGGTGTTGATTCTGCTTTCCACGTATGGGTGAACGGCGAATTCGCAGGGTATGGGCAGGGCAGCCATCTGCATAGTGAATTTCGGATTACTTCATTGCTGAAAGCAGGCGAAAATACAATAGCCGTGCAGGTGTATCAATGGAGCGACGGTAGCTATTTGGAGGATCAGGACAAATGGCGGCTAAGCGGCATTTTCAGAGACGTATATTTGAAAGCGACTCCTGACGTGCATATCCATGATGTTTCCGTACAGACCAGGTTTTGCGAAAATTTGCATGACGCCGATCTTGACCTCCGAATAGCGCTTAAGTGCTTTTCAAAACGTGCGTCTTACAACCATAACTTAAGCATTTCGCTTTTGGACGAAAAACGTCAACAGATTTATAGCGGAAAAGCCGATGCTTCTATGCAAACTAGTGACAAAATGATCGCCATGCGCATACCAGTCAAGGCTCCACGCAAATGGTCGGCAGAGGAGCCGTACCTATACGCGCTAATTTTAACGCTGGAGGATGAAACGGGGGCCTCGCTGGAATCTGTAAGCGTTTCCGTCGGGTTTCGCGATATCGCCATTCTAAACGGGCGGCTTCTTATCAACGGTACACCCGTTACGCTCAAAGGCGTAAACCGGAATGAGTTTCACTCTGATCTCGGTTTTGCAATACCTTTGGAAGCAATGTTGGAAGATATCCGCCTGATGAAGCAGCACAATATGAATGCCGTGCGCACATCCCATTATCCGAATGATACGCGCTGGCTTGATCTTTGCGACCGCTATGGTCTTTATGTGATCGATGAAGCGGATCTTGAAACTCACGGCTGTCATTTTATTGGCAATGAAAGTCATTTGGCCGAGGATGACCGATGGAAGGAAGCGTTCATCGACCGTGCCCGTCGAATGGTGGAGAGGGATAAAAATCATGCCTCGGTCATCATCTGGTCCCTTGGGAATGAATCAGGGTATGGAGCTAACCATGACGCGATGGCGGAATGGGTGCGTGAAGCCGATCCGACACGTCCGATTCATTACGAACGCGCTAAAGATGCCAAAATCGTAGACATTGTGAGCTGTATGTACCCTTCTCTGGAAGCACTTGTTGCAGAAGGGGGAAAAACGGACGATCCAAGACCTTTCCTTATGTGTGAGTTCGCTCATGCCATGGGGAATGCATCAGGCAATTTGCAGGAATACTGGGACGCTGTTTATAAATATCCCCGACTGCTTGGCGGCATGGTCTGGGAATGGGCGGATCTTGCTGTTCGGCAGCAAACGGAGGATGGCGAAGACTGGTATGCGTACGGCGGAGATTTTGGCGATAAACCAAACAGCGGGCATTTTTGCCTGGATGGAATGGTCTTTCCGGATCGTACGATCAAATCATCGCTGATCGAGTTTAAAAAAGTGATCGAGCCCGTGAAGATAAGTGCGGTCAATATCCAATCAGGCATCGTAAGCATTGAGAATCGCTACGACTTCTTGTCATTGGATCATCTCGAAGGCTCATGGCAGCTGCTGCATGATGGAGAAATAGTGGAGCAGGGGGAAATGCCAAGAACAGATGTGCCAGCGGGAACAGAGGCAACGATTAGCTTACCCTATAGCAAGGCATACGAACAGTTGAAGGGCGAATGTTGGGTCCGAATCCGATTTACTTTGAGGCAGGAGACAAGATGGGCGCTGCGAGGACATGAAGTGGCCTGGGCGGATTTGCCGCTACCCGCTGCATCGTTGAAAGTTGCATCGCAAATAAGTTTGAAGTCAATGAATGATTTGCGCTATACCGAAAAGAATGCGCATGTGCAAGTATACGGGAACGATTTTACTATGGTATGGGACAAAAACTGCGGAACCTTGACCGCATTTGAATATAACGGAACTCCGCTTCTTCAGTCCGGTCCACAAGTCAATGTTTGGCGCGCGCCCATTGATAACGATGCCCGTCAAGCGAAAGAGTGGAGAAAAATGGGCTACGATGCGCTGCAGCATCGTGTGAATGAGTTTTCGATTCTTCCGCATGGAAACCAGGCTGTGCAAATTACAGTGAAATCGACGCTTGGCGCAGCGGGATTAGGCGTATGTATGGAAACCTGGACAGCCTACACGGTTTACGGGTCAGGGGACGTCTTCATGACGGTCCGCACGATTCCGCGGTCAGGACTTCCTCCGCTGCCTCGACTAGGCTTTCAGATGGTCATGCCTGGCGCCTTCGATCGATTAACGTGGTTTGGGCTTGGCCCGCACGAATGTTATATCGACCGGAAGAAAAGCGGACGGCTTGGCGTGTACCAAGGAACGGTGCAAGAGCAATACGTTCCTTATATTAAGCCGCAAGAACATGGCAATAAAGCGGATGCACGGTGGGCTGCCGTAACCAACGCTTTGGGGACTGGCTTGTTTATCGGCGGCATGCCCTTATTCGATGTAAGTGCAAGTCACTATGCCACTGCAAATGTAGCGAGCTCGAAACATACAACCGACTTAGTCCGGTTAAATGAAACGGTCGTGAACATGGATTATCAGCAAGCTCCGATCGGCAATCACAGCTGCGGGGAAGCTCCTCCTTTAGAGCAGTATCTGCTTCATCCGAAGGATACAACGTTTCGTTTGCGGCTAAAGCCGTTTTCTGCAAGAGATGTATCACCCATGCAGCTTAGCAAACGATGGCCTGAGCAAGTTCCATTCGAAGCTGTTAACAGCGTAGCAGCCAACCCACCAACCATGCAGGGGGCGATAAGATGATCAGCCGAAAATTTCCGAAAATTATGTATGGCGGCGATTATAACCCAGAGCAGTTCCCGAAGGAAATATGGGACGAGGATATGAGGCTGTTTCAGCTTGCCGGCATCGATATTGCTACGGTCAATGTGTTTTCATGGGCGCTCAACCAGCCGGATGAGGAGACATACCGGTTTGAATGGCTGGACGAGGTCATGAACAAGCTGCACGAAAATGGCATGTATGCCTGTTTGGGAACAGGGACGGCCGCGCATCCAGCTTGGATGGCAAGGAAATACCCGGACATTTTAACTGTAACCACCGATGGGAAAAAAAGAAAATTTGGCAGAAGACATAACTCCTGCCCGAATAGTCCTACTTTCCGTCATTATGCCGAAAATTTGGTCAAAAGACTGGCGGAGCGGTACAAGGGCCATCCTGCCCTGCTGCTGTGGCATGTGAACAATGAAATCGGGATCCGCTGCTATTGCGATAACTGTGAGAACGCATTTCGGGAATGGCTGAAAGATCGTTACGAAACGCTGGATCGGCTGAACGAGGCCTGGTATACGCGGTTCTGGGGACATACCTTCTATGATTGGGAGGACATCGTCCTTCCCAGCGCATTAAGCGAAGGGCTTTCAGGCGGGAATTCCGACCAAACTGCTTTTCAGGGGATAACGCTGGATTTTTACCGTTTTAATTCTGACAGCTGGCTGGCATGCTACCTGTTGGAATACAACGCGATAAAGTCGGTCATCCCAGATGCGGTGGTAACGACGAATTTCCAAGGAAACGGTACCTATAAACCGCTTGATTATTTCAAATGGGCGCCTTATCTGGACATCGTCGCACTTGATATATATCCGGAAAACCATACGCCCGAAAGCTACATGGCCCTTCGTTACGATCTCATGCGGGGCTTGAAAGACGGCGCTCCCTTTATGCTGATGGAGCAAACGCCGAGCGTGCTCAACTGGAAGACGGTCAATCCGACCAAGCGACCAAGCGTCATGCGGCTTCGAAGCTACCAAGCAGTGGCTCGGGGGGCGGAATCGGTGATGTTTTTCCAACTGCGCCGCTCGCTCGGTGCTTACGAAAAGTTTCATGGAGCTGTCATCGATCATGCTGGGCATGAGCATACGCGCGTGTTCCGGGAATGTACAGAGCTAGGCCAGGAACTGCAGCAATTGGGAAATCACTTGCTGGATGCACGGGCGAAGAGCAAGGTTGCTATATTGTTTGACTGGGATAACTGGTGGGCTGTCGAGCTGGGAGGCGGACCTTCTGCGCATTTGAAATATCTCGATCAAATCCAGAACTATTATGACGCATTTTATGATAATCACATCCAGGTCGATTTCATCCAGGTCGAGACAGATTTAGATCAATATGAGCTCGTGGTAGCCCCTCTATTGTATATGGTGAAACCTGGCTATGCGGAGAAGCTGGGGCAATATGTCAAGAACGGAGGAACCTTCCTCACTACGTTCTACAGCGGTATCGCAAACGAAAATGATTTGGTCACTGCGGGCGGTTATCCGGGCGAATTGCGCAGGTTGTTGGGCATCTGGGTGGAGGAATTGGATGCTTTGCATCCCGAACACAAAAACTCGCTGGTGATGAAGAAGGAATTTGGCGAACTTCGAGGCTCCTATGATTGCGGGTTGCTGTGCGAGGTGGTTCATCTGGAGGGGGCGGAATCATTCGCGAGCTTCGGCAGCGATTACTATGAAGGTTCTCCGGCCTTAACTCGTAATCGTTTTGGCCAAGGTGAGGCCTGGTATGCGGCAACGAATCCGAGTCGGTCTTTTATGCGGCAATGGATAAAATCTTTATGCGGCAGCAAAGGGATTTCTTCACTGCTTGAAGCGCCGCATGGCGTCGAAGTGGTCCAGCGTGAAAAAGCGGATCTGCAGTTCACTTTTGTCTTGAATCATAGCGAACAATTGCAAAAGATACAGATCGGGACGCATGAGCAGAAGGAGCTTCTTAGCGGCTTGAGCGTTAGCGGAGATTTGGAACTTCCCCCAAAAAGCGTCATGATCCTCGAGGGGCAAAAGGAGGCGGGGCTGCGTGGTAGCGTCTGAGCGGTTGCGCCATCATTTTGAAGATCCGCCTGCCGAATATCGGTCCCTGCCATTCTGGGCTTGGAATGATGAATTGGAAGAGGAAGAGCTGAATCGGCAAGTTAAACAAATGCAGGAACAAGGGATGGGCGGTTTTTTCATTCATTCGCGGGATGGACTGGAAACCGTCTACATGGGCGAAGAATGGATGAGGTTGGTTCGCGGAACGGTGGAAACGGCCGAGGCACTCGGCATGCAGGCCTGGCTGTATGATGAAGATCGCTGGCCTTCAGGCTTTGCCGGAGGCTTAGTGCAAGCGCAAGGCGGTGACGCTTTCCGCGCCAAGGGGCTCACGCTGGAGGTGCTCCGTGATGGAACGGTTGATTCCATAGATGACGCCGTTGCTTTGTTCAGAGCTGTTACCCACGAGAGAAACTTGGTTCGCTGTGAGAGACTCAAAGACGGCGCCGACATAGCAGCAGGAAATGAGGATGAAGTGCTGCTCGTCTTTCGCGTCGAAATATCGGAACGGAGTGCCTGGTTCAACAATGAAGCGCCGCCGGATCAATTGAATCCTGAATCGGTGAAAGCATTCATTGACATCACCTACGAAGCTTACAAGCGGGAAGTGGGCAGGCATTTCGGCAAAACTGTTCGCGGCGTTTTTACCGATGAGCCGAGTATCCATGACCGCCATTGCAAGTTTACGGAGGGCCGCGGCTGGATTCCATGGAGCTGGTCGCTTCCCGCCTATTTTCAAGAGAAACGCGGATATGATTTGCTGGACCTCCTCCCGTATTTATATTTCAATGGGGAGCGCTCCGCAGAGGCGCGTCATGATTATTGGCGCACGATTTCGGAACGATTCAGCGAATCTTATTCCAAGCAAATCGGCGAGTGGTGCGGAAACCATGAGCTGGCTTTTACGGGCCATTTCCTCTGGGAAAATAATTTGGGCACAGCCACCCGGGTCTGCGGGGCGGTAATGCCCAATTACCGCTATCAGCACGTTCCGGGCATCGATATGTTGAACGAACAGACGAATGAGTATATAACCGTCAAGCAGTGTACCAGCGTTGCAAACCAATACGGGCGAAAGTTCGTGCTTACCGAAACCTACGGCTGCACGGGCTGGGGCTTCACATTTGAAGGGCAGAGATGGATCGGAGATTTCCAATACGTGCTGGGCGTCAATCTGCGGTCTCAACACTTGGCGCTTTACTCCATTAAGGGTTGCCGCAAGCGGGATTACCCGCCGGTCTTCAATTACAACACAAGCTGGTGGAAATACAATGCCGTCATGGAAAATTATTTTGCCAGACTGTCGTCGGTATTGACGGAAGGCCGCCCGGTTCGCGACGTTCTGGTGCTCCATCCAGCTTCCACGGCTTGGAGTATGGTAGGCACAGCACCTTATGGATTTCCCGCTCGCGGCAAAGATCCGGATGTCTCCGCGGCGAACCGTTACGGCCATGAATTTAACGCTTTTCTTGGCGAACTGCTCAGAGCGCACTACGATTTTGATCTAGGCGATGAAACCATCATGGCGGAGAGCGGCGTCATTCGAGGAGCTCAGCTTGCGGTGAATATGGCGGAATACCGGGTTGTCGTCATTCCGGAAATTCGGACGATGCTCAGCAGCACATTCCGACTGCTGAGGCAATTTCTGAACGCTGGGGGCAGAGCGGTAGCTGTCGGACCTCGCCCGTCGATGCTTGAGGGCAAGGCAACGAGCCTCCTGTCGGAGCTCTATGATCATAAGCATATGATCGTTGTCCAAGACGCCGCAGGGGCGGTTGCTGCTTTGGAGAACATGCTGCCCCGCCGGGTCAGCATTAAGGGGGCAGAGGAAGAGGAATGCTCCGATTTCCTATATATGTTAAGGGATTTAGGGGATAGCATGGCTCTCTTCACCGTCAATAACGACCGCGAACGCAGTCATCGCGTAAGCCTTGCCATCGCCTCGGACGGCGGCTCCGGCCATATGGAAGAATGGCAGGCGCTGACAGGCGAGGTGAAGGCGGTAGCGACTAGCTTCGAATACGGATACATCAGTTTTGAAGATGTATTCGGGCCTGCGGATTCCAAGCTGTACATTTGGCATAAAAAAGGACGTATAGCTAAAACAGAATCGGGTCATGTGGCGAATGAGAAGGCGTCGGTACAGGAGCTCGGTCCAATATGCAAGTTCACCAGGTCGATGCCCAACGTGCTGACACTGGACATCTGCACTTACCGTATCGAGGATGGCGGATGGTCGGAAGAGATGGAAGTTTGGCAGGCTCAAAGAGCCGTTCGTGAAGCTAGGGGTATGAGACAGATATACGGGAATGGTATTGAGCAAAGGTATAAATGGACTCACGAGCCCCATCCGGAGGACGGAAAGCCGGTCGATTTCAAATTTACCTTTCAAGTTTCGTCCGTGCCGCAAGAAGCTGTGTATCTGGTCGTGGAGTCCGCGGAATATTATGCGATCAGGCTAAACGGCGAACCGGTTGCGAATCGGCCGGACGGTTGGTTTCTGGACAGGTCGTTTGACCGAGTGCTTTTATCCGGCTTAAAAGCTGGAAGGAACGAGTTGACTTTATCGTGCAACTACCTCAATCGCATGGAAGTGGAAGATATATATCTGATCGGCCAATTTGGCGTCGATTCTGTTAGAAGCATAACGGTCGAACCGGAGAATTTGATGTTCGGAGATTGGTGTGAGCAAGGATATCCGAACTACTGCGGCAGCATGATTTACCACTTTGACGTCCAGGTGGGAAATAAGGCGGGTAGCCGGTTCGTCTTGGAGCTTGGCGATTACTCGGCAGTCACCGCTGAGGTGAGGGTTAACGGCCAGACTGCAGGGCATGTGCCATGGCGGGCTGCGAACCGCCTGGATCTAACGGAGCGGCTGCATGAAGGCACGAATCGGATTGATATTGAAGTCATGGGAAGCCCTCGCAACATGCTGGGGCCATTTCATCAAGCGGCCGGCGAGACGGCGACAACCAGTTGGGCGTCCTTCCGCAAAGAAGGGCATCATTTTACCCCGGACTATCAGCTGCGCCCTTATGGCTTGTTTGGGCAAATTACATTATACACAGAGAGATGAAAACGGAGGTTTGAGCATGAAAATCCATAAGTGGGGGCTATTTATTACCTTCATCCTCTTATGCGCTGCATTATTGCCTTCATCCGCATATGCCTCGGTGAAATATTCAACGTATACCAAAGATAGCCGGGGTAATCTGATTTGGCTTCAGCCGGCGTACTTTCCGCTTGGTGTCATCGGGCAAAACCTGACGGCGTCAGATCCTAGCAACAGCAAGGTTCTGATTAGTTCACCGATGAAGAATCCGAAAGACATTTTTGTCGATGCGAAAGGTGAAGTTTATATCGCGGATACGGGCAACAATCGAATCGTGCATATGACGGAAACCGGGAAACTATTGCGATACATTACACTGCCGGATAACCCTTTTAATAAACCTGAAGGCGTATTCGTGACTAATGATGGCAGCATATACGTTGCTGATACAGGGAATAAAAGAGTGCTGAAGCTGGACCCCAGCGGCAAGATGGTACAGGAGTACAAACGGCCGGAATCCAGATACATCCCGGAAACGTTTGTTTTCGATCCGGCCAAAGTCATGGTCGATGAACGCGAATTTATGTATGTTGCGGTGCATGGCAGTTATGAGGGGCTTGTCATGATTGATCCGAAAGGCAAGTTTCAGGGCTTCTTCGGTGCAAATGGTACGGCGATCTCTCCTTTAGATGCATTAAAAAGAATGCTTTACACCAAAAAAATGTACGCCAATGAGGTCGCAAAAAGGCCCGAACCGATCAATAGCGTAGCAACGGACAAAAACGGCTATATATTTACGGTGACGGGCGGAACAGCTACGACGAATCAATTGAAAAAGTTAAATGTAAAAGGCGATAATTTACTGCGCAGCTCCTCGAAAGCATTCGGAGAAACGGCCCCATGGGACGTTCCTGCGGAAGGGGTCGTAACAGGTCCTCAATTGACCGATGTCGCCGTAGATCAAAGCGGCAATATGATCGTTGTGGATCAACAAAACAAATATATCAGTCATTATGACGCATCAGGCAATTTATTGTACTTCTGGGGCGGCGCATCGGCGGTCGGTTCTTCCCAAGTCGGTCTGTTAAAAAGCCCTGTAGCACTCGATGTAAATGCCAGGAACGAACTGTTTGTGCTGGACGATCAGGAAAATATTGTGCAAGTATTCCGTTTATCGGAGTTCGGGCAAAAGGTCGATCAAGCCAACCAGCTTACCTTAGCTGGCCGTTACGAAGATAGCGAACAACCATGGAAGGACGTGCTGCGTTTAAACGGTCAGTTCGCCCCGGCTTATCTCGGGCTCGCCAAGTCGGCCTTTAAAAAAGAACAGTATGAAGCAGCGAAAGATTTGTTCAAAGAAGCAGGAAACCAGCAAGGATACTCCGATTCCTTCTGGCAAATCAGGATGCTGTGGTTGCAGCAGAATTTCTCTTGGATTGCCAGCGTGCTGCTGTTCGGCGCCATTTTCTACATCGCGGCAGATAAATTGACAGCAAAGCGGGAATTCCGGACTAGATGGCGCAATCGGCCGAAGAGTCAAAACCGCTTTATCTCGAACATAAGACTTGCACTGCATATCTTAAAACATCCGATTGACGGGTTTTCTGCTATCCACTATGAGAACAAAGGCAGTTACCTGAGCGCAACCGTCGTGCTGCTTGGCGTGTATGCGTCCCTAATCATCAGCCAATTTGCGACCAGCTTTGCTTTTAATCCGAAAACATTTGTGGACATTTATTCGACGTTCACGCAATTTTTCATCGTCTGGATCGCTTGGATTATCGCCAACTACCTCGTTAGTTCGATTTACCGGGGAGAAGGGCGGTTCAAACACATCTTTATCGGCAGTGCCTATGCTCTCTTACCTTACATAGCTATTGGTATTCCCCTTGCCTTCGTGTCTAATGTGTTGACGATGTCCGAGTCATCCATCTACCATTTCGTGGGGAACGCGATGACGGTCTGGATCGGGCTGCTCATCTTCTGGAAAATCCAGAATGTCCATAATTACACGTTTGGCGAAACGATTATGAATGTTTTCCTCACACTCTGTACGATGCTTGTCATCGGTGTGCTGATTTTCATTATCATGGGACTTACCAGCGATCTTGGATCGTTACTTTATCAGATGTACCAGGAGGTGACTTTAAGATGATCCGGATGATCAAAACAAATAAAACAGCCATCATTGTTACCATCCTGATCTTGGCGGCCGTTGCCATCTTCCTGACCCGTGTCAAGATTGAATTTAAAGGCGAGGACCATCGTGTTACGCAGGCTGTGCAGCAAAATACGGCATCCGAAGCTGCGAGTGTCCCAGCTAAGCTGCCAGTGGATTCAGATTTTAAAGAAGTTGCGGATTCTGGGACACTGAAACTGAAAATGGATGAAAAGACCGGGCATTTTATTGTTGAAGACAAAAGAAACGGGAATGTATACCGTTCTTATCCAGACCCGCAATATTGGCCAAAAGAGAAAATTTCCGAAACCTGGAAAAAGCATTTGGCTTCTCCACTCATGGTTCAATATGTGGATTTCTCTAAAAATATTTTGCAGGCAAAGGAAACGAACCTGGCAGCAGAAGGCGGTCGGGTAAAAGATGTTCAAACGATTCCCGGCGGTTTTAAACTTACCTATGAATTGCCGGCTACTGGCTTTACGATTCCGGTTCAGGTAACTGTCGATCAGGACTACGTAGAGACGAAAATCTTAAAAGAAGGCGTAAAAGAAACCAAGATGGGTCTTGTATGGGTCAGGCTGTTTCCTTTCTTAGGAGCCGAATATACAGACGGACAGGACGGATATCTATTTATACCGGATGGTGCCGGAGCCCTGGTGAGATTTAAAAGCAATGATCTGAACGTCAACAAAATGTATGACGAATTAACATACGGGCAAGATATCGCATTTCCAGGGATGAACAACAATCGAAATAAAATTATGATGCCGGTCTTCGGTATGAAATCAGGAACGAAGAGCTTTCTGGCTGTCGTACACGATGGTGATGAGTTTGCCGACATTGTTGCAGCTCCCGCAGGAGTCTTAAGCAACTACAACTGGATCGGAGCGCAAATGAATTATCGTTCAAGCTTCTTGCAATTTACAACGAGAAATACGAACGTGCCTGATTCATGGGGGTATGTCGACTACGATCGGGATCATGTTTTTGGGAGCGATCGTTCTGTTCGTTATTATATGCTGGACGATAAGAAATCGGATTATGTCGGAATGGCAGAGGCGTACCGCCAATATTTAATGAAGGAAAAAGGGGCCAAACCCGTTACTGTCAAAGATCCGAATATTCCTTTGTATACGAATATCGTCGGAGCCGACCGGGAAAAAGGCGTGGTCAGCGACCGGTATCTCAACTTGACCACGACGAGCGAAGGCATGCAAATCGTCAATTCCCTGCATGACAAAGGGATCAAAAATATGTCGCTTACCTTCACGGGCTGGCAGAAAGGCGGTTACAGCTCCTTCGGTCAAACATTCCCTGTCGATTCCCGTATTGGCGGCGACTCGGGCATGAAGGCATTCATCGAACATGCGCACGGGCTCGGTTATCCGGTGTATTTGGAAGCGGAGTATTCCCTTAACAATACAAAGGGCGGCGGCTTCGATGAGAAATTTAATGCCATGGTCAACTTAGCTGGCCGGACGCTGATGCAAAGTCCACTGTTCAATCGGGAGCGGACGCCTGTCGTCAGCGATAAATTCATTGAACAGATGGTGGAAAACGATTTGCCGAAATATAAAGCAATGGGTGTGGACGGACTTGCCGTCGGATTGCTTGGTCAGAGGCTGTTCAACGATTACAACACGGAGTACGGATCGTCCAGAGACGAGGCGCGTAATATCCAGGAGCGTATTTTGCAAAAGATTAAGGATACACTTGGCGGGGTACAGGGGGAGAAATCGAATGTATACGCGCTGCCGCATATCAATTACATCCAGGGCATGGTCTACGACAATTCCTACGATTTGTTTTCGGACGAATCCGTTCCATTCGCTCAGATTGCTACACATGGACTAGTTTCGTACTCATCGGAGTATGTCAATAACCGTCAGGAAGATGTGAACGATTTCTTGCGGGATATCGAATACGGCGCCGCCCCATCGTTCGTCTTCACGAAGGCGGAAACGAAGAAATACGTTAACTCCTATGGCTTGCGTTACTATAACACGTATTATCCGGATTGGGAGAATTTCGCCTCCGATCAGTATAAACGATATAACGAGGCACTCGGAGATGTACAGGATCAGTTTATTACCGGTCACAGGAAGCTGGCCGAAGGCGTAAAAGAAACAACGTATGCAAACGGAAAAAGGATTATCGTGAATTACAATTTGACGGAATACCGGAACGGAGATTTGGTCGTGCCGGAACATAACTTTATTGTCATTCGAGGAGGGGGAGGAGAGTGAATCGTAAAGCGAGACTGAAGTCATCCCTGATCGAATATTTGGAAGGAACGCTGTTTATTGCCCCATGGTTCATCGGATTTATCTTCTTTATGGCGTTCCCGATCGGTTATTCCTTATTTATGAGCTTTCAGGATGTTACGATAACCGCAACGAAGACAACGACCCGCTATATCGGATGGACGCATTACAAGTACATTCTGTTTGAAAATGGAAGCATTTTGTACAACCAACTGCTGCCTTTTCTGCGGCAAGCGCTTTTTATGATTCCGATTATTGTCATTTTCGCCTTGTTAATCGCGATTATTTTGAATCAGAAATTTCCCGGCCGCACGTTTTTTCGCGCCATCTTCTTTCTACCTGTTATTTTGGCGACAGGAGAGGTTGTTAAGGAGTTTCTGACGCAAGGCGAAGGCGATCTTGGCTTTATGTCTAAATTCAACATTTCCGGCCTCATTCAGGCCAACCTATCGGCAACGTGGTCCGACCCGCTGATCTCCATTCTTAACTCGTTTGTGCTCATTTTATGGTACTCAGGCGTTCAAATTATGATCTTCCTCGGCGGTAGACAGACGATCTCGAATTCCGCTTATGAGGCAGCGCGCATTGATGGAGCAGGTCCTTGGGAAACGTTTTGGAAAATTACGCTTCCTGCCATGACGCCGTTCATTTTCCTCAATATGATCTACACGGTCGTCGACCTGTTCACTTTTCCGACCAACCCGATTCTCTCGAAAGTAAGGGAAAGCGAATATGGCCAATATAGTGCTTTGTTTTGGATCTACTTTATGATCATCGCCTTTTTCCTGGCGATCCTATTCATAATCTTCAGCAGGGTGACAAAGTCACATCGTGCGTAATCATCTAACGATTGGAGGGATGAAGCTATGTTTCGTATCAAATTGAAAGAAGAGCAGACCGCTAACATGCTGCACCTGCTCAGCAAAGTCCGGTATGCGATTATCGGGAGAGAAGCAGATAAAGGTCTGCTGTTCAAGCTGTTCATCTACCTGATCCTGCTGGATACGGCTTACATTTATTTGAAGCCGATTCTGCATATGATGGCGACCATGGTCAAAAACGCAGACGATCTGCTGGATCCTGCCGTTAACTGGTTCCCAAGGACGATCTACCTCGGCAACCTGCAAGAGGCTTGGTCGTGGATGAAATATCCGAAAGCCCTTGGCATCTCGCTTGGGTTATCGCTTTCAGTCGCTATTTTGCAAACTCTGTCCTGCGCGGTAACCGGTTATGCATTTGCAAGGCTGAAAATTCCGTTCAAGAGGGTTCTGTTCTTTTTTCTAATGCTAACTTTTATTGTGCCTATGCAGGTCACTATCCTGCCCAATATTATTTATGCCAGACAGCTTGGCCTTCTGAATACGATTTATCCGATTATTGTCCCGGCCTTTTTCGGTCTCGGCTTAAAAGGAGCCTTATTCGTCATCATTTACCGCCAATTCTTCTCCACACAACCGAAGGAGCTGGAGGAAGCTGCCCGTATCGACGGAGCTGGCGTGTTTAAAATCTTTTACAAGGTGATGATGCCGCTTGCCAAGCCAGCAATCCTTGTCGTGTTTTTATTTTCCTTTATTTGGACGTGGAACGACTTCTATTTGCCCAGCATGTACTTATCTGACATTGAAACGGCTCCCTTATCGCTCGGGATAGAGAAAATTGCATCAGCGCTGCGTCAGCAGGCGGAGGCGTATGGCCCGTCAGTAACGGACGAAGCAATCCGGATGTCCACAACGTTCTTAATGATTATTCCGCCTCTGCTCTTATACACTTTCACGCAGCGGTGGTTTGTAGAAGGTGTGGAACGAACAGGTTTGGTGGAGTAGAAGCTTGTTACTATCTGATTGGAACGGAGGCTAAAGGAAATGAAACGTCTTCTCGCACTATGTTTAATCGGCGTTACCCTTGTACTCATCGCGGCGTGTTCGAACTCGTCGCAGAGTGCAAGCGCGCCGGCAGGTCCTATCAAAATGCTCTATCTCAAACGTGGGGAAGGGACTAACGATCCCTATGTCATCTCACATTTTGAGAAGCTCGGCTATACCGTCATTGATATGGCGGATAACGTATTCAAGGCCGAAAGTGTGAAGGGTTATGGGGTGGTTTATGTCAGTCCGACTGTCAATTCCTCCAGAATCGATGCGCAACTTAAAAGCTCGACCGTGCCGGTCGTGTATGCCAAGCCACAGGTGGCAAGCATTTCCCAGCTGACAGGACTGCTGGATTACAATGAGCTCAGCGCGGCGAAAACAGTTCAAATTAAAGACGCCAAGCACCCGCTGGCAGCTGGACTCAAAGATCAAGTTGCGGTTTATAAAAATGAAGGGAAAATCGGATACGCCTTACCGGGCAAAGAGGCTATTACGGTAGTGACAGCGCCTGGGGATGATAAGAAAGCGGTTGTTTTTGCCTATGAGAAGGGTGCGAAAAACATCAGTAACGAGCCGGTGCCTGCACGGCAGGTGTTCTTCTATTTATCTGCAGGGGAAGAAATGAACCAAACCGCTGAAGGCTTCAAGCTTTTGGATGCAGCTATCCAGTGGGCAGCTCAGAACGGGCAAAAATAATCAATGATGAATCCGACAGGGAGGAATTCGGTTATGAAAAAGTTAGGTGCCGCCTTAATCGCTTGTATGGTATTCACGCTTTCCGCTTGCAGCTCGGTCACGAATCATCCGGTATCCGTATCCAACCAACCTTCATCGACGAATACAGCCAAATCGCAGAGCAACGGGAAAAGCGTGCTCTTTATCGGCCAAGAAGGCGGGGGAGACGGCATTGTCATCAAGCGCTTCAAAGAAAAGCACGGGCTGAACGTTACTGTGGTATCCGACAAAGAAGTGACCACTGAGAAAGCAAACGGTTTCTCTCTCATTTTTGTCAGCGAATCTGTCAATTCCGGGAAAATCAAGGACAAATTTGTGGACATTCCCGTGCCTGTCATCTACGACGAGCCGCAAATTTCCGGTGATACGGGCATGACCGACGTCGATATGAACGGCAAGCTTGAAGGCAGCAACGCGGCAAAGACGATTCAAATCCGAAACAGTCAGCATGCGTTGGCAGCCGGTTTGCAAAACAATGTGGATGTCTACAAAGATAACGGGAAAATGAGTTATGCGACACCAGGCAAAGAAGCGATCGTTGTGGCTACCGTGCCAAATGATGAAATGAAAGCGACTGTTTTTGCCTATGAGAAAGGTGCGACGAATGTAAAAGGGAAGACGGTTGCTGCGCGTGAAGTTTTCTTCTATTTGATGACCGGGGAAGAAATTAATCAAACCGACGATGGCTGGAAGCTGTTTGATGCAGCTGTTCGCTGGGCGCAAGAGAGTAAATAATTTCTGCTCTTGAGAAGGAGGTAGGAGATTTTATGAAGCGGCTTTTAGCCTGGTTGTTCATCGTAGCCGTTATTGTAACGAGCGCAGCTTGTTCAACGCCGACGCAAAAAGATGCCGGGACTGCGAAGAAAGCACTTTACGTCGGTACGGACAGCGCGAACGACCGAATTGTCATGAAGCATTTGAAGGAGTTAGGCTACGAAGTTACCCTGCTGTCTGACAAAGAACTTACGCCAGAGCAGGCCCAAAATTACGGATTTGTTTTTGTCAGTTCGTTTGCAGGTTCCCATCGCGTCGCGGACAAATTATTGGGGTCCACTGCGCCCGTCATCTATGCGAATGGCAAAATTTTGGGTCAGGTCGGTTTAGCAAGCAAAGATGATTCGGATTACGGCGAATACACCGGTCGAGCGATTGCTATCAAGGATAGCAAACATGAGCTCGCAGCCGGACTGCCCGGCAGTGTGGATATCTATAAGGATGAAGCCAAGATTAGTTATGTTGTGCCGCAAGGGGGCGTCATTGTTGCTTCAGCGCCGGATAATGACAAACGTGCGGTGATTTGTGCTTTCGAAAAGGGCGATGCGAATATGAGCGGTCAGCCTTTGCCTGCCAGGCGGATGTTCTTTAATCTAACCGGAGGGGAAGAAATCAACCGCACTGACAATGGCTGGAAGCTGTTTGATGCAGCCGTTGCGTGGTCGGTAGGTAAAAAATGAAGACGAACCCTGCAAGCAGACAAAAATTGCATCCAAGGGAAAGATGCAATAAACAACCTATAATGATGGAGAACCCCCCTAATGTAAACGTAATCATTAAGTAATAAAGTTAAAGTATACAAAATTTGATATTTTGATTGGGAGGTTCACAGAGAAAATGAAAAAATTTCTCAAAGCATCGTTAATGATCACCTCGGCATTTGTCATAATGACAGGTTGTACGTCAGAGCCTGCGAGCACTGACAAGCAGCCCGTTGCCTCAGAAAGCAAATCACCGGATAACGAAATATTCATTTATACGGTGTATCCTGCCTTTTACGCAAAAGAAGACATTTGGGAGAAGCAGGTTGGGCAATACCTCAAGAAGAAATTTCCTGATCTCACTTTCAAACACGTACAGTGGGATAATCCTGGCCGGCAGTATAAGGATCTGATTGCAGCCGGAACGGTTCCTGACATTATCATAGATAATGCGCGGATGAATCTGCAGCGTAATATTTTGAAAAATGATTTGCAGTACGACATGACCGATCTCATCAAAAAGTATAATTTCGACACCAGTACATTAAATCCTGCGGCTATGGCGCAGATGAAGAATGTGACGCCGGAAGGGAAAATTTATGGTTTGCCTTTCCAATTGAGCGATTTCGTCCTTTTCTACAACAAAGATATTTTTGATAAATTCGGTGTCGATTATCCGAAAGACGGCATGACCTACGATGAAGTTTATGAATTGGCTAAAAAGCTGACCCGTGTAGAAGGTGAAAAAACGTACAAGGGCTACCAGCAGCATCCTGGTTTGTACATGACTTACAATCAGCTCTCGCTTTCACCGCTTAGCTTAACAGAAGACAAGGCTGAGATGAACACGCCGGGCTGGAAGAAGGAAGTTGACAACTTAAGACGCTTCTACGAAATTCCGGCCAACCAATTTACATCCGTCGATGACTTTCCAAAAGGGAACATGGCGATGAGTGTCCACGTTACGGAAAAGATCGTTCAGTGGTACGAGCAAAATAAAAACTTGAATTTTGATATTGCAGCTATGCCATCCTTTGCTGATGCTCCAGGAGTCAAAGCTCAACCGAATTTGTACTCTGCATACATCTCCAAACAGTCGACGAAGAAAGATCAAGCGTTCCAAGTGATCCAGTACCTGCTATCCGAGGAAATGCAAATCAATTTCGCCAAGGAAGGTATTATCGGACCGCTGCAAACGCCTAAAGTACAAGAAGCGTTCGGGAAAAACTTACCGCAAATGCAAGGCAAGCACACGCAAGCCATATTCTATGGCAAAAACGCCATGCCACCGGCTGCTCGCGCTTCAGGCTTAACTTACATCGACGTACCTGTGCACGGCGTGTTCCAGCCACTGATCTTCGGAGAATCCAAAGACTCTGTAACCGCACTGCGCATGATTGAAGAATCTTCAACGAAAGCGATTCAAACCGAGAAAGCCGCAAAGTAACCGCAGCAATCGGCCCCTCCGACTCCGATAGACATCTGGAGGGGCACTTCATCCCAATATGAAAAGGGGGGAACGCATAATGAAGCGTTTTCTTATGGTGCTGATCATGGTGTTCATGACCATTGCTATCAGTGCCTGCGCATCATCCAAGCAAGCTGCCGACCCGAATGTTTCGATCACACCGGCGCCGACTGTGACGCCAGCTGCGACAACAGCCGCAACGGCGGATGTTTCCAAAGTTTCAGCGTCTCCGGCACCTACGGCTACAGCAACAGCAACAACAGCAGCAACCGCGACGGCAACCGCAACGGCGGAAGCGACGAATACGGCGAGTCCTGCACCGGCAAGTTCGTCCAAGGCTCCGGCTGCGACGGCCTCGGATACTCCCAAGGCAAGCGAACAGCCAGCTTCGCCGCAGGCTGCAGCGCCAGCACCATCTGCTAGTACACCAGAGCCTGCCCAGCAAGCGGAAGTTTCACCGAAAGGAAAGAAAGTGCTCCTCGTTGGAAGAGATTCGGAACCGCTTCCTGCTGAAGATGTTGCGATTGCTGCCCGCTTGAAGGGAATGGGATTCAGCGTAACGCATCTGAGCGACCGTGAGTTAACGGCCGATGCGACGAAAGGTTACGACCTGATCTACGTTAGCCAAACGACCAATTCGAAATTTCTCAAAACAGGCGCAATGAAGGAAGTTGCCATTCCAACCGTCTATGTGAAAAGTCACGGCATGTTCTACCTCGGCTTATCCTCCCAAGAGGAAGGAACGACAGTGAAGAAGCTGAAATCGGTCGAAATCGTCGACAGCAAGCATAAGATTGCTGGCGGTTTATCGGGGACTGTGGATGTTTACACGGAAACCGGCGATAACTTCGGCGTCAGTTATGGTCTCCCAGGCAAGGAAGCGAAAGTAATTGCTACAGTTCCCGGCGATCACGCCAAGGCTGCTGTCTATTACTACGATAAAGGCGCGAAAGGCGATAACGGTTATGAAGTGAAAGCGCGATTATCATACTACTATTGGAGTAATGGCATGCAGGATACATCTACGGATGCTGGATGGAAGCTCTGGGATAACATTGTCTTGTGGACGTTGCAAAATGGTTAAGGTGAGCTGTTAACTCTTAGTCGACGAAGGAGGGAGTTATTTTAATGAAAAGTTTAAAAGTAAGCTTCGCTCTGGCTCTTACACTTGCACTAGCGGCAGGATGTACAAACGAAGCTGCTCCAAGCTCTAAACCGGGCGGTACGGATGAAAAGAATTCACCTCAAGCGCAATCGTCACCGGATAACGAATTGTTTATTTATACCGTGTGGCCGGCTTATTACGTCAAAGAAGATATTTTCCAGAAGCAAATAGGCGATTTTATTAAAAAGAAATTTCCGAATGTCACGATTAAGCATGTTCACTGGGATAACCCAGGCAGGCAGTACAAGGACTTGATTGCAGCCGGTACGATCCCTGACATCATTATGGATGACACCAGAATGAACGTTCAAAGATATTTGATTGATAACGACCTTCAATATGATATTAGCGATTTGATCAAAAAGTATAACTTTGATACGAGTAAATTGAATCCGGCCTTCATGGCGCAAGTGAAAAATTTAACCCCGGATGGAAAAATATACGGGCTGCCGTTTTATAACAACGATTTTGCGTTATTTTACAACAAAGATATTTTCGATAAATTTGGCGTGGATTATCCGAAAGACGGCATGACGTATGATGAGATTTATGAGTTAGCCAAAAAGTTGACACGCGTTGAAGGCGACATCACGTATAAAGGCTTTTCGCAAAATCCAGGTCATTATTTAAATTACAATCAATTGTCCTTATCTCCGTTAAGCAAAACCGAGGATAAGGGGGATATGAGCGACCCGGGTTGGAAAAAGCTTGTAGATAATATGAGAAGATTCTACGATATTCCAGCCAATCAATTCGATACCGTGGAAACGTTCGCTTCAAAGCCGAATATCGCCATGGCTGTCGCAACGGTAAGCGATCATCTGGTCAAGTTCTATGAGGAAAACAAAAACCTGAACTTTGACATTGCTTCTGTTCCTTCTTTAAGTGATGCTCCAAATACGAAATATCAGCCTAATGTATATTCGATGTATATTACGAAGCAATCGAAGAAAAAAGATCTTGCCTTCCAGGTCATGGATGCCCTGCTCTCCGAAGAGCACCAGATCGAGCTTGCCAAAGAAGGCGTTATTGGTTCGCTTCAAACGGATGCGGTCAAAGCGGCTTTCGGGAAAAACTTGCCTCAAATGCAGGGCAAACATGTGGAATCGATTTTTTACAGCAAAAATGCGATGCCTCCCGCTGCTCGTAATCAAGGCTTAGTTTGGTACGATGTTCCTGTCCAAGGCGTATTCCAGCCGCTAATTTTTAAAGAATCCAAGGACTCGGTTACAGCGCTGCGCATGGTGCAGGAGGCGGCCACGAAGTCGATTGATACGGTGAAGGCGGCTAAAACTGAAATTGACAAGGCAGCAACCTCGAACAAGTAATAACCAATTTTGCAAAAAAACAATCCTTACAAATCATATTTAGGAAGGTGATTCACGTGAAAAAATTTGTATTCTCGCTACTATCGATCCTCCTCTTGTTCGCAACGATCCTGCCGCTTGCCTCGGCAGCGGAGGCGGAAACGACAACAGCCGCAGTCAAGAGCGTCGACGATTTCAAAGACTTAAAGAATTTGCCGCAAGACGAAAAGGATAAGTTCGATGCTCTCATTCAAGACGGCGTTTTTAATGGGCTGTCAGAGGACTCGTTCGGAGTGAATGCCCGGATGAACCGTGCTCAATTTGCAAAAGTTGCTGCCATTATTTTCAACTTGGAAACTGATGCATCGTTGACAACTTCTTCCTTCACGGATGTTAGATCCGATGACGCCGCCAACTCTTACGCGCTTCCTTATATTGAAGCTTTGAAGACGGCAGGTTTAACAAACGGGTACGATGCTGAAGGTAAAACTTACAGGCCGGCAGGTGATGTGTCCCGTCAAGAACTGGCAGCATTCCTTATTCGCGGACTAGGCTTGGATGCTGAAGCTCAAGCGGCTACACCAGTTGACGATTCTTCCGTTGATGATTGGGCGAAAGGTTATGTCGCATTGGCGCTTGAGAAAAACTTGCTGACGAATCTGTCCGGTGGCAAATTCGACGGGAAAGCATCGGCTACACGCAAGATGCTGGCTCTTGCCAGCTATGCGGCGAAGCAAATTCTTGCCGGCGGCGCTCCTGAAGAACCGGCAACTGAGCCTAATCCTGGCAATGAGACTGGCAATGAGCCTGCAGCGCCTGGCGGAGAAATTTCTGCGGAAGGCAAAAAGCTTCTCTTCGTTACACGTCAAAGTTCACAAATGACACAGCTTAAAGAGACTCCGGATGATGAGAAAATTATTAATCGTTTAAAAGATCTCGGTTTCAAAGTTACTTGGGTCAATTGTGATAAATTAACGGTTGAAAAAACGGAAGGCTATGATTTGGTATTTGTCAGCAACACGTTGAACTCCAAATATCTTCGTTCCGGTTTATTGAAGGATGTTGCCATACCGACTGTTTACTTGAAAAATCATGGCATGTACTATCTCGGACTTTCATCGCAAGAGGAAAACACAAACGAATATAATATCACCTCTACTTCGATTAACTTGCCTAAAGAAAAGGCGGCGGCTGGACTCTCAGGAGATGTGGACCTTCTATTAACAACTGATAATAAAACGGCTATCGCTTACGGACTTCCGGGTAAGGAAGCAAAAGTGATTGCTACGATCCCTGGCAAACCGAAAGAGGCGACGATCTTCTACTATAATAAAGGATCGCATGCCGATAACGGTTATGAAGTGAAAGCTCGCCTTTCATTCTTCTCCTTTGCCGGTAATTATGATAATGCGACTGCCGATAGTTGGAAGCTTTTGGATGCCCTTGTTTTGTGGACACTGCAAAACGGCTAATAGCTTTGGAACAACAAGTCGAACTCCAGTTTTCGAACTGGAGTTCTTTTACTAACCGTAAAATGTCAAAACAGGAGCGTGAGCAGCTATGATTGCGCAGCAACAACCGAGTTCCCCGCCCCTTATTCAGGCGGAAGGTGTTACAAGAATATTTGGACGCGGCTCCTCTGCTGTTCATGCTTTGCGAGGGGCAAGTTTTAGCATACCAGCCAAACGGCTCATTGCGCTGAGAGGAAGATCGGGTTCCGGGAAAACGACCTTAATTAACATTTTGGGGGCTCTGGACAAACCGACGGAGGGGCACGTGTTTTTCAACGGGAATGAAATCAGCTCATTTTCAGAGAAGAAACGCAACGCGCTCAGGCGCAAGGAGATGGGGCTTATTTTTCAATCCTTCGGCCTCGTTCCTCTGATGACGGCCTATGAGAATGTCGAATTCGGCTTGCGAATTGCCGGCGTAAAGTCTGTGCATTTTAAAAATTATGCGGAAAACGCGCTTGACTATGTAGGTCTGAAGGCAAGAATGAAGCACAGACCGTTTGAGATGTCGGGGGGAGAGCAGCAGCGGGTGGCCATTGCGCGAGCGATTGCGCATAAGCCGGCTTTAATTCTCGCTGATGAACCAACAGCCGAGCTGGACAGCAAAATGGGGGCGCAAGTGATGCGAGTGTTCAAGGATCTCGTGCAGAACGAGGGAATGACGATCATTCTTACGACGCATGATCCTGCCATTATGAGCTTTGCCGATCATGTTTACGCATTGGAGGATGGCCAAATTGTCGATGCGACTTAAGCGAGTCTTGCTGCCGGTGATCGGCACATGTTGTATGGCATGGATGTTAACGGGGTGCTCGCTGCTGCCGGTCGAGGAAGGAGAATTGAAACCGCCGCTTGTCGAGCCCGCCAAGGAGACATTGAGTCTATACGCCGTGAAACGCAGCAATATCGCACAGCAAATTACAGGCGTTGCAACATTTGCTTCGGACAAAATGGATTATTTGTTCTATTCGGAGTCTGGCGCACGATTAAGACAAATTAACGTGAAATTGGGCGATCAAGTAAAAGTCGGTGATGTGCTGGCAACGACGGAAACTTCTGATTTGGATATGAAAATTAAGCTTCAGCAAATTTCCATCGAGAAGCTTAAAATATCGATGCAGCAAGCGATGTCTGAGAAGGATGCCGATGATCCCGATATCCGACTAAAACTGCTTGATATGGAAGGCGCTCAACTCCAATTGAAATCTCTGCAGGATCAGCTTCAGAACTCAAGGCTCACATCGACGATTAATGGGATTGTTACGTTTATCGATACCATCCAGCCCGGCGACCAAGTAGCTGCCTATAAACAAGTCATTACGCTTTCGGATCCGAGACAGATGAAGCTGGTTTACACGGCAGCCAGCCAGAACGATTTGGGCGGGGTTGAAGTGGGCATGGATGTAACCGTCAAATTGAAGGATAAGACGATAGCCGGGAAAGTCGTTCAAACACCTCTTTCCGCACCGCCAAATAGCAATAAAGCGATTCAGGACAAAAACGCCAAGGCTCTTTACATTCAAATCGCGGATTTGCCTGAGGGTGTGACGATAGGCAGCCAAGCCGACATCACGATTGTGACCCAGAAACGGGATCAAGTGATCGTTATTCCAAGAGCGGGTTTGCGCAACTACATGGGTCGCGATTACGTGCAGGTGCTGGACGGCGAGAGCCGCAAAGAGGTGGATGTAGAGAAAGGGATTGTAGCAGCAACGGAAGTGGAAATACGAAAGGGCTTAAGCGAAGGACAGCAGATCATTCTGAACAATTAAGGAGGCTAAGACATTGGCGTTATTTATCATGATCTTGCGCAAAATGATCAATAATAAATGGCTTGAGCTTAGCCTGTTGTTCGGACTCGTGCTATCCGTCGCTTTGGCGAGCAGCATGCCGATTTATACGAGCGCCATTTTACAGAGAATGTTGATCCAAGAAATGCAGCAGCTGCAGTTGGGCAGCAATCAATACCCTGGAATTTACTGGATTTCGGCTGCTTTGTCTGAGCAAGACAAACAGCAAAAGCCTGCCAACATCGCGGAAACCGAACAATTCCTGAAGGAAAAAGAGAGACGTTTTGGCATTCCCGTACAAAATTTCGTCAGCGAAAGAGCGACTCAGCGCTACAATCTAGTTCCTGCGGAGCCAGACAAAATCGATATCAATATCCAAAGATCGGCGGATATTTCTGCCATTGACGGTATGGAAAGCCATATTCGGTTAGTGGATGGACGACTTCCTGCGAAAGAATCGGTGGGAGGCGTGTATGAAGCGCTTGTTGCGCCAGAGGCGCTGACCGAGCTGGGGATGGTACTCAATACCGTGTTTATCATCAAGGATGCCAGTTTGCCGCAGCCAATCTCAATTAAGCCTGTTGGCGTCTTCGATCGTAAGGACTACACCGATATCTACTGGTACAACAATACGAGCAGCTACAAGAACAGTTTTCTTATTGATTTTAATTTGTTCGAAAAAGAGTTCACCGTGGGCGGGAAGCTGAATGTCCAATCCAGCTATTGGTACTTTGCACTCGATTATAAGTTGTTGACGCTGGCATCTGCCGACGAATTTCTATATAACGATCAAGCGATCAATACGTTTATGGATGCTCATTACGACTCTCATAATAAGAACGCTCCAGCGTTACAAACGCTTAGTAATTATTACGTAAAAGAAACAAATTTACGGAAGATGCTATGGTCGCTCAATGTACCGGTCATGCTGATGCTCGCTTTTTACTTATTTATGGTGGCTAACTTGATCACGGAACGTCAGAAAACGGAAATCGCCGTGCTGCGAAGCAGAGGGGCGAGCCGGCTGCAAATCGTTTTTAGTTATGCGGCCGAAGGCCTTGTACTTGGTGCCATCGCGTTTACGGTCGGGCCCTATCTCGGTGCCAAGCTCACCGAATTATTAGGAGCCTCAAGCGGATTTCTTGAATTTGTGCAGCGTGCAAAGCTGGAAACCAAGCTTAGCGAAGATGCTTTCCTTTACGCATTGACGGCCATTGCCGCCTCGCTTGTGATGACATTGATACCTGTTATCCTCGCTACGAGAGTCACGATTGTCGGCCATAAGCAGCAGTCGGCAAGAATGCAGAAGCAATCTTTTTGGCATAAGTTTTTTCTCGATATCGCGATCATCGGCATTTCGCTGTATGGGTTACAAAATTATAAAACGAGAGTAAAGGACATTCTTTCACTCGGATTAAAGTCTGCTGATTTAAGAGTTGATCCGCTTTTATTCCTCATTCCGGCCATGTTTATTTTAGGACTCGGCTTGCTTGTGCTTCGGCTGTACCCCTTGTTTATGAAGCTATTGTATAAAGTAGGCAAAAGATGGTGGCCTCCAACCGTGTATACCACTTTAATACAGGTGAGCCGCTCGATTATTCAGTATCAGTTTATTATGGTATTTCTCATTATTACGATCGCGACAGGGCTATTCAGCGCTAGCGCAACTCGCACGATCAATCAGAATACGACGGATAAAATCCGTTATTCCGCAGGTGCTGATATCGTCATGAAAATCCACTGGGAGAATGATGCGCCGCCAGCTATCTTGTTCGGTGCTGAGGGTTCTGAAGATGACAGCGCGGCTTCGGAAGACGTCTCCGATACGACAGTGAGCCCGCCGCAAAAGGTTCAATATAGTGAACCGAGTTTCTTGCCGTTTACGCAATTTCCAGGTGTCGATCATGCGGCAAAGGTATTTATCCGAAAGGATGCCTCCTTTAATAAAGGCAAGACCTCGGCCCAGGTTGAGCTGATGGGCATCGATACGAAGGATTTCGGCGAGACGGCTTGGCTGCGGGACAAATTGCTTGATCATCATATTTACGATTATTTAAACCTCATCGCCAAAAATCCATCAGCTATTCTAATTTCCAGATCCATAGCGGAAGAATATGGCGTGAAAGTTGGGGATACCATTACGGCTGGCTGGCAAAATGTAGAGCCGGCTTCATTTACCGTGTTCGGAATCATTGATTATTGGCCGTCCTGGAACCCTAATCCGGGAGCAGGAGATACCGTGTCGGTTACGACAAAGTCAGGAACTACGACAAAAGTGAAGAAGCCGATGTTGATCGTTGGCCACTTGGCCTACATCCAGAACAATCTCGCGATCGAACCTTATGAAGTATGGATGAAGCTTACGCCGGAGTCGAGCAGTAATAGCGTATATCAAGCCGTCAGCACTCATGGCTACGAAATTGAATCCGTCACCGATGCGAAACAGGAACAGATTAAGGCGATCAAGGATCCCTTCCAATTGGCGATTAATGGCGTGATGACCTTAGGGTTTATCATCTCGGTAGTCGTTTGCTTTTTTGGATTTTTACTGTATTGGGTGCTGTCATTATCCGCACGAACGCTGCAATACGGTATTTTTCGGGCGATGGGCGTATCTGTTGGGCAATTGATTGTCATGTTGGTTGGCGAACAGGTGATGGTATCGGGCGCAGCGATCCTTATCGGGATTATGACGGGGAATTTAGCCAGCCATTTGTTCGTGCCTTTATTCGAACTTTCCTTCGACCCTTCAACGCAAGTACCGCCGTTTCAAGTCACCTTCGACAGGCGCGACACAGAGCGGCTGTATGGAATCGTAACCGTCATGATCACAATTGGACTTGCGGTTCTGGGACATATCGTTTCGCGAATCCGGATTCATCAGGCCGTTAAGCTTGGGGAGGATTAGCATGATACATTGCGATAATTTGGTGAAGATTTACAAAGTAGCCGATTTAGAAGTCGTTGCTTTACAGGGGTTGGACCTGCATGTGGAGCCAGGCGAACTGATGGCCATTATCGGAAACAGCGGCAGCGGCAAATCAACGCTTCTAAACATGCTTGGAGGACTTGACCGCCCTTCAGCGGGCCGATTGATGGTGGACGGTAAAGATCTACTGGGAATGCGGGAGAAAGATCTCGTGAAGTATAAACGCGAGTCAGTGGGCTTCGTCTGGCAGAACAATGCGCGTAACTTGATTCCGTATTTAACGGCGCAGGAAAATGTGGAACTGCCCATCCTGCTTCGAGGCAAACGCAAACGGGAACGAGCGATTGAATTGTTGGAAGCTGTCGGGCTTAGCCATCGAAGGAACAACAAGTTGAATCAGTTATCTGGGGGCGAGCAGCAGCGGGTGGCTATTGCCATAGCGCTGGCGAATCATCCGAAGCTGCTGCTGGCGGATGAACCGACCGGTTCGGTGGATACGAACATGGCGAACCAAATTCTAGACTTGTTCCGGCAGCTATGCAGGGATCTGGGTCTCACCATTGTTATTGTGACACACGATCCTGCGCTGGCCAAGAAGGTGGATCGTGTCGTTGCCATTCGAGACGGGAAAACATCGTCAGAAATTGTGAGACGCAAGTCGTACGAGCAAGAGCTTCTAGACCAGGAGCAGGGCATTGAAGATGTGCAAGAAGAAGAGTCTCACATCGAATATGCGGTGCTGGACCAAGCGGGACGTTTGCAAATTCCCGCAAGCTACTTAGAAACAATCGGAGCGAAAGAAATGAACAAAGTAAAGGTTACCGTGGAGGACGGCAAAATTGTGATCATGCCTCCTATTAAAGTATAGCGAAGGAGATAACTCGATGATTTCCCAGGAAATGAAACAAATTCCAGATACACTTCATCTTGAGGAACGGGCAGGGCACGTTCTTAGCGCGATTATCGGTATGGCAGATGAGGACTTCGGATATATTCCGTTTTTTGCAGCGAATTTAATGGAGAAACCAGCGTTTTTGACGCATGGAGATTGGGACTACGGCTCCAGCCACGGCCGCTTGGTGGATGCTCTGATTTTGGCGAGGCACATGACAGGAGACCAGCGGGGACGCGACATTGAGGAGCGTTATCGAGCTAATTTCTTGAGCTTTTTCAAGGATGACGGACTTAGTTACCGGCAATTAAATCCTAAGGCGCCTTGGGAGACCAATGCCAATTTAATCGACCAGCGTGCCGTCATCTTGGCATTAACTTCTTGGTACATGTCAACCGGCGATCGCAAGATCAAGCATGTTGCGGATAAACATGTGGCTGCGCTCAAACGAATCGCTGTGAAGGAGAAGGACGTTTGGTACTATCCGGCTTCCGAGTATACAACGAAAGGTTGGCCGTCCACGAACGCGGTCCAACTCCGGCTTGCCCCGGATCCTGCGGCATTTTGCGGACGGTTGGTGATGCCGCTTCTGAAATACTATGAGCTGACGGGGAATTCGGATGCGTTCGAGCTATGCCAGTTTTTCTCGGCGCTCATCGTTCATCGCAGCGGTGTCTTCCATCCTGACGGCAGCTTTAACGATGCGCTTGCCTTCCGCAGCGGACACTTTCATACCCGCATCGGCACGCTTGATGCGCTTGCACGTTTTGGCTGGCACACGCAGGACGCCTCTCTCATTCACTTCGTCAAGAAGAGCTACGATTGGGCGCTGACACGCTGCACGACGTTTGGCTGGACGCCGGGAGACATGCATGAACAAGCCTTCGAGCATGAGACGTGCTCGCTCGTTGATCTAATTTCCACTGGGATTACACTCGCTCGCAGCGGCTACGTTGAATACTGGGGTATTGTAGAGCGTTTCCTGCGTAATCATCTGACGGAATCCCAGCTCTTGAATCTAGATTGGGTCGAGGATGCTGCAGATAAGGCAAATGACGATATTGGCATGAAATCCTACTATAACGTGGCGGAGCGCGCACGAGGAGCTTTTGCCGGGTATTCCGCCCCCAATGATTTTTGCTGTAATGTGAGCGGAGGCAGAGGACATACTAGCGATTTGCAGACGTGCTGTATCGGTTCAGGAACAAGAGGGCTGTTTATGGGCTGGAGCAACACGATCACATCGCATAATGATACCGTCAGCGTGAATTTCCTCTTGAACCGCGGCTCGCGATGGCTTGATGTCAGCAGCTATCTGCCGCACGAAGGCCGGGTGGAGTTGGACATTCATCGCAGCGTGCCGAGACTGCAAGTACGCATTCCGGATTGGGCTGGCTATGCGAAGGTAGCCGTTCACCGGGAGCTGGGCAATGCGGTGCGAACACAGTCCGGCGGTGATCCGAGCATGTGGGTAAATCAGCGTTTTCTTATGTTGGGTCAAGTTCAAGAGGGAGAGAAGATTACAATCACGTTTCCGCTTAGCGAGCGCCAGACGGTGGAAAAGGCAGTTGGACAGGAATTTATTACGCGTTGGCGCGGTGATGATGTCATTCATTTAAGCCCGGCTGGGACACATCATCCGTTCTATAACAACCGGAAAATTTATGAGACGGCACCTCTGCGTCCTGGGCAGTATCGCAGGCTGGAAGAGGAACTGTATTGGTAAAAGGAGGGCGCATATGAGCAGATATTGGGCGGGCTCTGTGTTCCAAGAGGGATTCTCGGTCATCCAGTTAACCGATACGGAGAGCAGTTCCACGGCGGAACTGATTCCGGCCATCGGCAATAATCTCTTTCGATTCGAATGCGGCGGACATGAGATCATTCTACCGCCGGCTAGCTTAGATTCCTTACGGCGCGAACCGCTCGCCGCATTCCAATATGGCATACCCCTATTATTTCCGCCGAACAGGGTGCGTAACGGACGTTTTTCCTTCAGGGGACGTGAATACAAACTGCCTTTGAACGAGCCTCCTGACCATCACCTGCATGGAGAAATTTGTTCCAAAGCATGGGAGATTGCGGGTTATGGCGCGTCGCAGGAGGAAGGGGCCTGGGTAACAAGCCGCTTTCGGTATGCGGATCATCCGGAGATCATGGCGTATTTCCCCCATCTGTTGACCTTTGCGATGACGTACCGGCTGAAGGAGGGACGTCTTTATCTGGAAGGTATGATCGAAAATGAAGGCGTATATGAAGCGCCGTTTGCATTTGGGCTTCATCCTTACTTTCCACTGCCATTCGCGAGCGGGAAACAGATTGTCCTTCAGATCCCTGCGGCTGCGGAATGGCCCGTTACGAATCAAGCGTTCGTGACCGGGAGGCCGGAGGGATCTGCCTTCAGCCAAAGGCTGCGTGAAGGCGTCCCGATTGAGGACTATCCGGTTGCCGGCTGTTCTCTGCTATCCATGGACCAGGAGATGGATCGTACCTGCCGTATCCAAATGAAGGATCGAGGTTATACGATTGCCTATCAGTTGGATCACATCTTTCCTTTTCTTGTCTTGTTTCGCCCGGAATGGGCATCGGCTTATTCGCTAGAACCTTACACATATGTAACTGATGCATTCAATCTTCCTTACGAGCACGAACTTACAGGAGCCAGGGGGATACGGGCAGGTGAACAGATCCGATTCATGAACGGTTTGTGGATAGAAACATAAGGAGGGATAACGGATGGTTAAGATGGATTTGAACTTGAATATCGCGCCCGAAATGCCGGCACGCAAAGATTTTCGCATCGGCTGCATCGGTTCCGGGTTTATCATGCGGGACTGCCATCTTGTGGCATATCGGGATGCGGGCTTTAATCCGGTAGCCATTGCATCGCGGACTTACGAGAATGCCAAGGCGGTTGCCGAATTGCGAAGCATTCCAAATGTGTACAGGTCGTGGGAAGAGCTGGTCCAGTCTCCGGAAATCGAGATCTTGGACATCGCGTTTCCTCCGGACAGGCAGCTCGAAGTCGTTCGTCTTGCTGTGAAGATGAAGCATATCAAGGGCATTTTGTGCCAGAAGCCGCTTGCTATGAATTCACGCGATGCACGCCAAATTGTGGAGTTGTGCGAGAAAGCGGGGATCAAAATCGCCGTCAATTCCAATATGCGCTACGACCAATCGATGCGCGCTCTGAAGACGATTCTTGACCGCGGATATCTTGGGCGGCCTGTGCTGGCAACGATTGAAATGCGTGCGATTCCCCATTGGCAGGACTTCTTGCATAAGTATGAGCATCTTGAGATTTTGAATATGGGCATACATCATATTGATGTGTTCCGTTATTTGTTTGGCGATCCGGAGAAGATCACGGCTGTCACGAGGAGTGATCCCCGCACGAAATTCGCGCATATCGATGGAATTTCGCAATATACGTTTCAGTATGCGAACGAGTTGATGGCGACCAGTCTGGATGACGTCTGGGCATGGCCAGGAGAAGGGACAGAGAAGGACATTTTTATCAAATGGCGGGTTGAAGGACTGGAAGGCATGGCTCAGGGGACGATCGGTTGGCCGGTTTATCCGGAGAGATCGCCAAGTACGTTGGAATTTACGACTAGGCAAGCACCGAATGAGTGGTTTCGCCCGAAGTGGGATGAAGTCTGGTTTCCGGATGCTTTCCAAGGGACGATGGCGCAGCTGCTGCGCGCAGTAGAGACAGACAGCGAGCCGGAAATTGGCGGCCGGGACAACTTGAAATCTATGGCGGCGGTAGATGCCTGCTACAAGTCCATTGCCGAAGGCAGGACGGTTAAGATCTCCGAAGTAACAAACTCATTTGAATAAACCTATTCTCAAGGAGGAATTCACGTATGATCTCAGTCGGTATTTTTAACGGGTACTATCCTTATTCTCTAGAAGAATCCATTTCCCGCATGAAAAGGGACGGATTTTCCTGCGTTCAACTGGATCTGTCTTTCAAAGGAATGGACCTTGCGTTCGAGTCGCTTACTACGGAGAAATGCCACACCATTCGCGATGCCTTCCGTGAAGCCAATTTGCCGATCGTCTGCATATCCGGCTATACGAATATCATTCATCCGGACCCTAAGAAGCGAGAACAGAATTTATTTGGTTTGCAAACCTTGCTGAAGTTCGCCCGCGATTTGGGAAGCCCGTACGTCATCAGTGAGACGGGGACTTTCAATACGGAAAGCGATTGGGTATGGGATTCGAAGAATGGCACGGAAGAAGCATACGAGATGACATGCAGGCAAATTGAAGAACTTGCCAAATTCGCTTATGACCATGGATCAGTATTCCTGGTGGAAAATTACGTAAATAACGTGATTGGCTCAGTCGACGCGCTGGCCCGCTTATTTTCCGATGTGAATCATCCGGGGCTCGGGCTGTTGATGGATCCGACCAACTACTTCACGGACAGCAACATCGGCCATGTCGACGAAACGCTGAACCGCATTTTCAACACACTCGGCGACAAAATTAAAATTGCGCATGCCAAAGACTGCAAGCCTGCTGAGGATATGTCAGAGAAGCATGCTGAAATCGACGCGGTCGAATCGCACACTTTTCGTGGAGCTGGCGCTGTGGAGCTTCCAGCTCCAGGCCTCGGGATCCTGAACTATGAGTTATATTTGCAAAAGCTGTCCAAGCTGCATCCGAATATCCCGATAATTATCGAGCACCTGGATGAGCAGGATATCCCGCGAGCGAAAAAATTCCTTGACGACAAGCTGAAGAAAATCGGCGTTTAATGGTATAGGTTAATGGACGAGGAGGTGCTTGGCATGACAGCCAAAATGAAGAAAAGGGACTATAGCATTACAGGCGCTGAGAATAAACGGGCAGTTGAGCTCGGGCTGGCGGAAGCCGAGTGGTACACATGCCCAATTCCCCGTCAGCGGATGAAAGAATTGATGAAACGGAAAGACGGTCCAGCCATTCGTGACACGATCATCTGGTTTGGCGGTCTTCTCGTATTGGGGTATCTTGCCTACCTCTCTTGGGGAAGCTGGTGGGCAATTCCTGCCTTTTTGGCGTATGGCATTCTCTACGCGACGCCGGGCGATTCCAGATGGCACGAGTGCGGGCACGGTACGGCTTTCAAAACTCCTTGGATGAACGAGGTCGTCTATCAAATTGCCTCATTCCTAGTCCTGCGGTCCGCTACTCCGTGGCGTTGGAGTCATGCCCGTCATCACACGGATACGATCATTGTAGGGCGAGATCCCGAAATTATCACAGAAAGGCCTCCTATTTGGAAAATCCTCATTATGCAAATTTTTCATTTGTATGGCGGGCCGATTGAAATTAAACGTTTCCTTCTGCATACGTTCGGCAAGCTGGACACCCAGGAGAATGAGTATATTCCCTCATCGCAGCACCGAAAAACGTTTCGGGAAGCGCGGATTTACATGATCATTATCCTTGCAGTTCTTGCGGCTTGCCTATATACAGGAAGCTTATTACCTGCGATGTTCGTGTTCTTACCCTCTTTTTACGGCGGCATCGTTGTGCTCCTGTTCGGTATTACGCAGCATCTGGGTCTCTACGAAGATGTGCTCGACCACCGGTTGAACACTCGAACGGTTTATATGAATCCGATTTTTCGGTTTCTTTATTGGAATATGAACTATCACACGGAGCATCATATGTTTCCGATGGTTCCCTACCACGCGCTGCCAAAGCTGCATGAAGAGATGAAAGCCGATTGTCCGGCAGCGAGACCGAGTTTATGGGCAGCACTGAAAGAGGTCATCGGCGCTCTAAGGAAGCAAAAGCTAGACCCTGCATACGTGGTAGTAAAACCATTGCCTAAAACGGCACGCCCCTATATGTACGGGCCAGCGCACGAATTAAAAGAGAGGAGCGAGTTGGGATGAGTCTCGGAGAATGGATCGAAGCTTGCCGTGCAGATGAGGTGGAAGTCGAAGATGTGATCCGGTTTGATCACGGTGACTGGACTTTTGCGATCTATCGCACGGAGAATGGCGACTACTACGCATCGGACGGATTCTGCACCCATGGGAGGTTTCATTTATCGGGCGGTCTAGTCATGGGCAATCAGATCGAATGCCCTAAGCATAATGGCCGTTTCGACATACCCACTGGTGTTGCGAAGCGTGTGCCTGCCTGTGTGGATTTAAAGACGTATCCGTTAAAAATAGAAGCAGGCAAAGTATTTATTCAGCTTTGAGAGAGGGAGACTCTGTATGAAATACACAACGTTTAGAAAATTGGGGGATACCGTTTCCCGGCTCGGCATCCGTGGGCAGATCAAGACGAAGTGTCCCCGAATTCGCGATGGAAGCCATATGAGCGGTATAGAAGCCCAGCAACGATGAATAAAACAACCTATAAACATGCACAAAAGAGCCTATAAAATGTTTGCTTTTTTGTAATAAAGTTAGTCTATGCAAAAAAATGATTGATGGAGAGCGGGGCTGATCGGGTTGGAGAAATAGAAGCATTCGCTTAAAATGTAAGCGTTTTATCGTAATTGATATCCTTTAGGGAGGTGCATGAAATGAGGAAGGAAATTGCATTAATTTTATCATTTATGCTGTTGTGTTACTGTTTAACCCCATTTGTTTATGCGGAAGAAGACGTTTCACAAACGACGCAAACGACATCGGCGACGCCTTCGACGAAACCAGTTGCGAAGCCTTCAGCGAAACCGGTTGCGAAGCCTGCGGCTTCCTCGACAGTAACTGCTGACACATATTTGGCTGATCAACTCAGCGATTTAAAGGGCCTTTCCAAGGACGATAAGAAGAAAATTAATCAAATGCTAAAAATGGGCGTTATTGAGAATGGGACGGCTGGCACTTTCGGTGTGAACGAAGTCATCACACGCGCTCAATTGGCGAAACCTGCAGTACTAGTGTTGGGATTAACGCTTGCTCCGACAGTAAAGTACTCGACCTTTGTCGATGTCAAACAAGATGATCCTTCCATGCCGTATATTGAAGCGTTAAAGGCAGCCTCACTCGCCTACGACGCCGTTGACAACAAGTATGATCCAGACGGAGGCGTTACCCGCCAAGAACTAGCCATGCTGCTGATTAAAGGGCTTGGTTTGGATGAGAAGGCAAAAGCAACAGCACCCACAAAGGATGAGACGGTAGACGATACATATAAAAGTTACGTGGCTTATGCCCTTCAGCAAAAGCTTATGACCAATCTGACCGGTGGGAAATTTGGCGGTAAAAATGCAGTGACTAGAAAAGTGCTGGCACTGACTGCTTATGAAGCATGGAGGCTGCATACATCAACGGCTAAGCCTGCCAAAGCATCCATCGCTGAACTGAAAGTGATCGGCAAGAACAAATTATCGGTGAGGCTGAATCGCGACGTCGACTCCAATAAAGCTGTTTTGAATATTACAAAAGCAAGTTTCCTCGATTCCGATAACAAGCCTGTTAAATTTGAGCCCATCACGACGTGGTCTGACGATGAGACGACCGCTACGCTCGAAATGGGTGATAATTTTGAGTTTAGTCAATACCAGGTCATCCTAAGTGGTGTGGATGTTGCTGACGGAACGATGGCTTTTATGCCTGAGAATGAACGTGCTGCGAAAATTGAATTCGCTGGCGGTGACAAACTCCCTTGGTCCAAGGCGGTTATCGAATACAAGGCCGTTAACCAATATGGCGAGCCTATGAAATTATCAGCAGGTAATATGAGCATTTATGTAAGCTCGCTAAAACGTGTGACATCGACCATTCTGGCCGACAGTAATGCAATTGTTCTCGATTTAACCGAATTAACACCCGAGAGTACGTTTACAGTCAATTTGCTTGAGAGAAGCGGTTACATCAATGTCAGCAAAACGTTTACAGTTGGCGATTTGCCGCAGGTGAAGAAAGTCGACTTGGGAGATGCGAAAAGCAATATCAAGCTTCCAGTCGGACAGCTGGTGTTCCAAGCTGGAGGAAGAGCATACCTCAGCTTCAAAGCATATGACCAGTATGGTACTCGAATTGTAGATCCTAAAATTTTGAACATGGGCATATTCAAGAACTATACCGGGGCATGGGGGAATGTATTTAAAACAGATGTACCCAACGATTTCGTTGATTTTGACAACGATGGCTATCCGGAATTACAATTGGTGGCTTATCCGGATTTAGACAGCAACAAGGACGTAACCGTGAATTTAATGTTTAACGACGAACAGGTGTCTCAGACAATCACAGTAGCTGCTCCTAAATCGGCCTATACTGTCGTCATCGGGCCGGTAACAATTGCGCTAACTGAAGGTGATCTCAATAAAGAGATTGGTTTGAAAGTTATCGATTCGGCGAATCAGGAATTGACTTCAACGGAGATAGCGGCCCTTGAAACGGCAGGGAAAATTTCCGTATTTGCTACAGGAGGTCTTGTGCTGGAAGCAGATCCTGCGACTCGTAAAGACCCGAAAACCGGTATAGAGCGACCGGTCAAAATCAATCTTAACGGAGCCATTCGCATTAAACAGGTTACTGCCCCAGGGCCAGCGACCATTAATGTGCGAGTGAACGGTCTAAATCAAACAGTGACCTATCCATTAATGGTCGACTCGGCTCGCAAACCAAATTCGATTAAGTTGGATGAGGGTAATTCCGCGAGAAACATATTGCTGATCAACACCCTTGAAAAGGCAAAGACCAGTGGCGTATTCAAAATCTATGATCAATTCGACGAGGCGTATTTTACAAAAAGAAGCGATTACAAGGTTGAGATGAAACTTGAAAAGCTCAGCGGCGTTACAGGAGCTGTCTACACGACAGGTGCCGTGACGCTCAACGATGCGAATCCTGTCTTATTGAGAGAAATTACAGATATCGTTACGAATAAAGGCGAGGGTCAATCGATTACTTTTAAAACGGATCCCACAAAAAAGGGCAGCTACAAATTGACCGCAACGCTAGTTCACTTAGATGCGAACGGACAAATCCAAGAAAGACTGAGCACCGATTCGCTTGTCGTTGACGTTGATGACGTGAATAGTCCGTATCTGACATACTCCTTAAACTTAGGCTCAAGCAGCGACCTCTTAGCTGTCGGAAGAATATTGTACGATGCCGGAAAGATCAACAGTGTTACGAACGCGACTTACTTGTTCAATAACTATTCGCAGTTAGCGAGAGAAGTTACTATTTTAACGAAAGATTCCGGTGGACTTGAAACAGGACTTACCGTTAAGGTCAGAGCGATTACTTCCGATAATCCGAAGGCAATGGCTTACAGTAACGGAAAAATCATCGGTCTCGACAGTGGAAAGTTCAATCTTACCGTCTTCTTCGATACTCCGAACGGAGTGAAGTCGCTCACACAAAGTTTGGGATCCGGTATTGATTCCATGGCTCCAACGGGTCTAAAAGTATCGGGCTCTCCGAAAACGGTTACCGGCGGTTTGAAAATGAATTTAAACGGTCTTTACCTATGGGATGGTACACTAATGGGTCAATTGCAAGCTACGACGAATTACGGTTCTTTCACAAATTTTTGTAAGGACAGTAAAAATAACGTAACATCTTGTGCTAGCGCTACTTCAATCCAGGATCAAATTATGCCTGCCAATGATTTTATCGGGTTGCAGGCGTTTATCGGCGACATTGTTTATACAGAGCTCGATGCTTCCAAACAAGACTCGATCTCTGTCAATCCGAATTTTACGTTAGCCTATACACGCAATCCAAAGAGCAGCGATCCTACACAGAATAATATTCAACAATTCAACATTTATGTTGTCGGAGGAACTTCGTTGGCGAAGTACACAATTATTCTGAATCCTTAGAAAACATTTCCTCATCCCTGTCGGTTATCCGGCAGGGTGTTTTTTTTGCCCATCCATGCCCAGACAGGATTGACCTATAATGACAGTCGTTTTCACTAATGGTTTGCGATGCGCTACTTTGTATACTTATCAGTAGAAGCGAGGAGGGAGAACAACGTGGCGAAAAAAAGATACGTCATTTGCGGCGTCAGCACTAGGGCGAACGGCATGTTTATTCGTCCTATGCTGGAAACTTTCCAGCAGCATTGCGAAATTGTCGGATTGCTTGATGCGGACCCTGGCCGCTTTACGAATTGTTTTAAGAAATTCCCGGCGCTGACCGGAACTCCTGTGTATGCTCCGGCTCAATTCGAGCAGATGATTCAGGAAACGAAACCGGACGCTGTCATCGTCGCAGGCGTAGATTATACCCATGCCGACTATATAGTAGGGGGCTTACAGCATCATCTTGACGTCATCTCGGAGAAACCGATGGTGACAAGCGGGGCGGATTGCAAACGCGTTCTGGATGCGCAGAGCAACAGCAGAGGCAAGCTGCATGTCACCTTCAATTACCGGTATTCACCGATTCATACCAAAATTAAGGAACTGATTCTGGAAGGCAGGATTGGCCGGGTAACTTCCGTTGATTTGAATTGGTACCTCGATACTTATCATGGAGCAAGCTATTTTAAAAGGTGGAACCGCAAACGCAACAACTCCGGCGGACTATCTGTGCACAAAAGCACACATCACTTTGATCTTGTGAATTGGTGGATCGGACAAAAACCGTTGGAAGCGTTCGCATACGGTGCGCTTCACTATTTTGGTCCTGACGGAGAGTTTAATCCCGTGAGGGAGGATGGCAGACATTGCGGCACATGCCAAGTCAAACCATCTTGCACGTATTTTATGCGATGGTCATCAAGGAGCAAAGAGATTGTGCCGCCTGACGATCACGTTACAGCGCTGGAGATGAAGCCGGCCAGTTTCACGGGATATCGTCCTGATGGGTGCATTTTCGATTCCGAAATCGATATCGAGGATACGTATGCAGCGGTTGTAAAGTATGACAAAGGTGCGATGCTAAGCTACTCCGTCAATTTCTCGCTGCCATACGAAGGCTACCGGCTAGCCATTAACGGAACAAAAGGCAGGATTGAAACGAAGGAGATTATGTCCGGGCGAGCTTCTTTCCATGTTCCTGAGCAAACGATCGATTACTTCCCGTTGTTTGGCGGCAAAGAAACGATCCATGTCGTACCTCGTTCCGGAGGGCATGGAGGGGGCGATCCGCTCATTTTGGAAGACTTGTTTCTAGGTCCTGATCCGCTTCGTCCTTACGAAATCATGGCTGGTGCTGAAGCCGGCGCTTTGGCGGTGCTTACTGGGGAAGCCGTATGGAAATCGGCGCATGCGAATCTACCTATACGTTTATCTGATCTGCTGGTCGAGCCTGACCTTGCAGAAGTGTTGAAAGGGGGACCTCATCATGTTTGATAAATTCGAAAATGTGCAAATTGCCCATTTTGATGTAAAAAGCCAGCTGCCAAGATGGATCTACGAATCCGCCATGCGTGCGGCTGAGAAGGGTGAACAGGCAAGAGCTTCTATTGAAAATAAAGATGATCTTGTGCGGAGGCAGAAGAAGATCCGTGAGGAAATCAGCAACTGCCTCGGCGGTATGCCGGATTTGGATACTCCGCTGAATCCGCAAATAACCGGCAAAGTTTCGGGCCATGGTTTTCAGGTAGAAAAAGTAATTTTTGAATCCAGACCGCTCGTGTATGCCACGGCGAACCTTTATCTGCCTGATGGGTTAACGGAACCCCGTGGCGCTGTACTGCTGCTGTGCGGACACCGCGAGCAGGCGAAGCATTGCGACGAATATCAGACTGTTTGCCACTATCTGGTACATGCCGGTCTCATTGTTATGTCGCTTGATCCGTTAGGTCAAGGAGAGCGGTTTGGCTTCTACGACCCGCAAACAGGGCAAGCTCCGATGACGAGTGTGACGGAGCATGAGAATGTCGGCCGGCAATGTTTGCCGCTTGGCGACAGTTTCGCGCGTTATATGCTGCACGATACCGTTCGAGCCATCGATTATTTATGCACGAGGCCGGAAGTTGATCCCAAACGGATCGGGGTTACAGGCCATTCCGGCGGCGGCACGCAAACATCACTGCTTATGATGTATGACGAGCGTATCGCTGCTGCCGCACCAGGCGGATTCATCATGAACAGGCCGTACTTCCTTTTAACCGGCAAAGCGCAGGATGCCGAACAAAAATGGCCAGGTTTCTCAGCGTTAGGCTTCGATCATGAAGACATTGTACTCGCGATGGCGCCTCGACCGGTACGAGTGCTCGCTACAACCTATGATTCCGTGCCGATCGAGGCGCCACGCCATACCGTAGCCGTTAACCGTAGATTTTGGGAGATGTACGGCAAAGGGGATCTGCTGGATATTTTCGAGGATGAAAATGCCCACCGCTTTTCGATTCCGCTAGCCCGTGCGGCAGCCGAGTTCTTCTCTGAACATCTGCTGGGCCGTAAGGTTACCCCGCCTGATGAAATCATTCAACTGCTGCCTGCGGAGCAGCTTCGGTGCACGCAGAGCGGACAGGTGATTGGCGAATGTCCGAATGCTCGAAGCATACACACGGAAACGGTGGAACGTCTTGCTGAGTTTGAAAAAGCTCGCTTAGCGCTGCCGGAGGATAAGCGCAAACGTCAAGCGCTGTCGTGGCTGCGTAATGCCGTATACTTCAACCGCAAGCCATGCGATCTGAACCCGCGTCTTTCCGGAGGCGGAGAGGTGGAGAATCTGTGGGCGCTGAGGACTGTATGGTGGAGCCAGAAAGGCTTGCTCAATAACGCGCTGCAATTTTTTCCAGCGGAACTGGTGGGCCGCAGGCTACCAGTAACGATTGCGATCTGGGACGGAGGCACGAAACAAATCGGCGCGCATGCCAAATGGATTGAAGAAACCTGCGCTTCCGGACGGATAGCCATGGTTCTGAACCCGCTGGGCATCGGTTCGCTTTTGCCATACTTGAATTCTCCTGAGGAAAGGCCTTTTAAACGCTTCGGCATGATGGATCGTTATACCGATGAGTTAATGTGGCTTGGCGACAGTATGGCAGCCGTACGAACATACGATGTATTGCGTGCGGTAGAATTGGCAACAACGTTGAGAAATATCGATTCGGAAAATATCGAGCTTTACGGCAGCGGCAAGTATGCATTATACGCAGAGTTAGCGGCGCTGCTCGATCCCCGCATCCTGAGCGTTCGTCTGGATAACCGCATGAACAGTCTGGCTGAGTGGATTAGGGCACCATTTTATGATGAGAATGATTCATTAAGTTATATATTGCCAGGAATGCTCCGCTATTTCGATATTCCTGATGCGGACAATTGGCTCGCGCAAGACGGCCGATTAGGCAATGCTTTACCGCTTATGAATCATTCTGCAAGTTAAAGGGGGAGAAGACATGGTTACAGTTGTTGCTGTTTACACCGGACAGGGTCTCTCGGAACGGATCGGACCGCTGTTTCGGGAGGAACTGCCTGGCTGCCGTCTCGTCAATATTATCGACGACAGTTTAATTGCCGATGTGATTCAAGCGGGTGAAGTGACGACAGCGGTCATTCGCCGCTTGGTACAGTATTATAGACACGCGGAAGATATCGGGGCCGATCTCATTCTCAATACTTGCTCATCCGTAGGTGAAGTTGCAGACCGTGTGCGGCCTTTATTCAATATTCCGATTGTTAAAATCGACGATGATATGGCTCGTCAGGCCACGATGAATTTTAATCATATCGGCGTGCTGGCAACGCTGCCGACTACGCTCGAGCCGACGAGGCAGCTGCTGCAAAGAGAGGCTGTGCTTCAAAACAGGAAAGTGCATGTGGTTGACGCCTTGGCGGAAGGGGCCTATCAAGCTTTAGTCTCTGGCCAACCAGAAGAGCACGACCGGCTTATATTTGAAGCGGCAAAGTCTGTAGCGAGCAAGGCGGATGTACTCGTATTGGCGCAAGGCTCAATGGCGAGAATGGAGAAAGCATTAAGCCAGGAGACGGGACTTCCTGTGTATGCCAGCCCGCGACTTGGTCTAATGGCTGTCCGTGCCGAATTGGAAAGACAGGGGAAATATCCATGTTAATGAATGACACTATTATTGCCACGTATTGGCTGGAAACCGCTTTGCCGCTCGAGCAGGCTTGTGAAATTATCGTGAGCGAGCAATCCACCGGGACGTTTCTCCCGCTGCCAAACGAATCCGACAGCTTGAAAGAGCGGCATCGCGCCCGGATTTTATCGCTGAAAGAGTTGGATATATCGCCATTCCCTTCGCTCCCGGGGGCTAAGGTGCCTTCGGGCAGCAAGGGCGAATTCCGACGAGGCATTGTGAAGATTGCATTCCCGTATACCAACATCGGACCTTCGATTCCGAATGTGCTGGCGACAGTTGCGGGCAATCTCTATGAGCTAGAAGAGTTATCGGGACTTCGGCTACTTGATCTCGAACTGCCCCAGCAGTTCCAGGAGCGTTATGAGGGTCCGCGGTACGGCATCTCCGGCACACGAGAGCTGACCGGCGTTCATGGCCGGCCCATCATCGGCACGATTATCAAGCCAAACATCGGATTGACGACTGAACAGCTGCGGCTAATCGTACGCGAACTCGCTTTATCCGGCATTGATTTTATTAAAGACGACGAGGTACACGCGAACCCACCGTATGCTCCGATTGCCGAACGCGTAAAGGTTGTCATGGAAGAAATTGAAAGAGCAGCGGACCAAACGGGCAAAAAAACCATGTACGCCTTTAATATTACCGATGATATCGATCCGATGATGCGCCATCTCGAAACGGTTGTGAAATCCGGTGGTAACTGCGTTATGGTCAGTATGAACAGCATCGGGTTTGCGGGTCTCGCGCACCTGAGAAAGCATGCCCCCGTTTGTATTCACGGTCACCGGAACCAATGGGGCATGTTGTCGCGCTACCCGTATCTCGGCATGTCCTTTGCCGCTTACCAGAAATTGTGCCGTCTGGCTGGAGTAGATCATCTGCATGTCAACGGGCTCAACAACAAGTTCTATGAAGGCAATGCATCCGTCATTGATAGCGTGCGCGATTGTTTAACGCCAATGTTCGATCCATCCGATACGGTTCTTCCCGTATTGTCATCGAAACAGTGGGCGGGAGCGGCGCCCGAAACGTTCAGAACGCTTGGTTCTGTCGATCTGATGAATATCGCCGGCGGCGGCATACACGGACATCCGGGCGGAGCGGGCGCAGGGTTTCGCAGTCTTGTGCAGGGTTGGGAAGCGGCGCTTGCCGGAATTCCTTTGGCCGATTACGCCGAGCAACATCCTGAATTAAAGATGGCTTTAGCCGCTTTCGGCTAAAGCGAGTGGAAGGCGGGGGACGATAGCGAATGCGGATCTGTTATTACGGGGATGATTTCACGGGTTCCACGGACGTGTTAGAGGCGCTAACGATCGGCGGTCTTCGCGTCATTTTGTTTATGGATATCCCGAGTTTGGCATTATGGGAAGAGCAATTTAGCCATTATGACGGCTTCGGGGTGGCTGGAGTTAGCCGGACGATGAATCCGGAGGAAATGGAGCAGACGCTTCGTCCGGCACTTACTGCTTTAAAGGCATTTCAGGCGCCAATCATACACTACAAAATTTGTTCCACATTCGATTCATCTCCCGTAACGGGCAGTATCGGAAAAGTTATCGATCTTGGACGTGAGGTGTTTCCGGAACAAAGGTTTACTCCCCTGTTGGCAGGCTCGCCTGTATTAAATCGGTATACAATTTTTGGTAACCATTTTACAAGTCAGGGTACACATATTTTGCGTCTGGATCGGCATCCGAATATGATACAGCACCCGGTTACGCCGATGAATGAAGCGGATCTTCGGGTTCATTTGGCTGAGCAGACGTCCTGTTCGATCGCTCTTTTGAATGTACTCGACTTGGAATTGAAGGGATCGATGTTGAAAGATCGCTTAAATGAAAGGCTTCATGCTGCCCCTGATATCTTGTTATTTGATGTACTGACGGAAGAACACCTTGCCAAAATCGGTGGCTTGCTTGCGGAGGAAAACGATAAATCGCCGTTTTTCGTGGTTGGTTCCTCAGGGGTGGAGTACGCGTTAGTCTCCTACTTGCGACAGCACGGTATGCTGCCAATGTCGTCCGAATCCATGGTGGCAAATGCCACAGATCGGCTCCTGGTCGTGTCAGGCAGTTGTTCCCCTGCGACTTGTGCACAAATCGAATGGGCATTGGCGCACGGATATGCGGGTATTCGAGTGCCAGCGCCTCTTTTTTTCGAGGAAGATGCGGCAAAGAAGATGTCTAATCTGTTGAGTGAGGCTGAGAGGTTCTTACGGGATGGCAAGAACGTTATTCTGTACACCGCGCTAGGACCGAATGACAGCTCTATTGAAGAAACGCAAAATCTGTTGAGAATGAGCGGTAAGAGCTTGGCTGCAAGCGGAGAGCGAATTGGCGGGCTATTGGGTGATATGGCGAGAGAACTTGTTCAGTCTCTAGGACTCAAAAGAGTTGTCTTTGCCGGAGGGGATACTTCAGGCTTTGCGGTAAAGCGGATGAACATGTATGCCCTAGAAATGATTGCACCTATTGTTTCCGGAGGACCGTTATGTCGGGCCTATTCGCATGATGAACGGATAGACGGCTTGGAAGTTGTATTAAAAGGCGGGCAAGTTGGACCGCCGGACTTTTTCGGACGGGTGCAAAGGGGTCAATCGTGACATCTGGACAGTTGGATGACATCCAATGATGGAAAGAAGGTTTGATATGCAGAAGGATATAAGATCGAATCTTATACGGCGTTATTTTAAATTTTTAAAGCCGTACCGGTACATGATCGTCACCATTGTTGGGCTTGGCATTTTGCAATTTGCCGTTCCCATGACAGTACCTTGGATGACCAAAGTATTGATTGACGAAGTACTTCCTCTAAAAACCAGTTCGTGGACGTTGTCTAAGGTGATTGGCGTTCTGGGAGGGGTATACGTTTTCGGAACTGCGGTAAATTATGTGCGTCAATGGGTTATGGCCAAAATGGGAAATTCGATGGTGATTGATATCCGATTTCAGCTGTATGAACATATGCAAAAGCTGTCTCAACGGTTTTATGACAGCCGTCAGGTCGGGAGCATCGTTTCGAGAATTTTGAACGATGTGAATGGCGCGCAAAATTTGGTCGGGGCCGGAGTCATTAATCTGGCGATTGATTTCTTTCTTGTGCTGTTCGCCGGGTTTATGCTGTTTCATATGGAATGGGAGCTGGCATTGTTGTCTTTATGGCTGCTTCCCGTCTATTATTTAACGTTTACGAACATAAACGTGCATATTCGCTATGCTTGGCGTTCTGTTCATCGGCAGATGGAGCGCATGACCGGTGTGCTTGTCGAGCGTATTGCCGGTATGAAAGTGGTGCAGGCATTTAATCGGGAGCGCATGGAGTTGAACCGGTTCAAGAAGCAAGCTTCAGCTCATTATACGTATGCGATGACTGCGCAATTTCTATCGAACACGCTGGGCCGAATCAGTCAAACGTTTCAAGATTTTGGCGGACTGATCATTTGGTTCGTTGGAGGTACGATGGTCATCCGGGGCAGGATGTCGGTAGGCGAGTTGATTGCATTCCAAGCGTATTTAGGCCAAATGTACGGCCCTATTCAGCGTTTTTCCGATGTCAACGTTACAATTCAAAACTCGCTAGCTAACGTGGAAAGAATTTTTGAAGTGTTCGATATCGAACCTGAAATCCAGAATAAAGACAATCCCATACCGCTCAAAACGTGTAAAGGTGACATACAATTCGACCAAGTCGGGTTCGATTATGTCATTGAAAGACCAGAAAAGCAGCAGGTTGAAGCGGATCAGAAGGATAAAGATCTGGTCGAACGCCAAAAACCTGCCAAACGATTTTATTGGATTCCACCGAAAATGAGACCGGAACCACCTCCTATGATCTTGGAGACTAGGGCAGCTCTTAAAGGAATCAGCTTCAAAGCCAACAGCGGTGATGTTATAGCGCTTGTCGGTCCTAGTGGCGCAGGAAAGTCCACGATTATTAATTTGCTGCTTCGTTTCTATGATCCGGATGAAGGAGCCGTTATGTTAGACGGGGTTGATTTGCGAAATTATGATTTACATGACCTGCGAAGCCACATGGCGCTTGTACTGCAGGATAATATTCTGTTCTCAGGAACCGTGTTTGAGAATATCGCTTACGGCAATCCCCAAGCTACACGGGAACAAATCCTTGCTGCAGCCCAAGCGGCGAATGCTCATGATTTCATAGAAGAGTGGGATCTTGGTTATGAGACTATGATCGGTGAACGCGGTGTACGGCTTTCGGGAGGACAAAAACAACGGATTGCTATTGCGCGAGCACTGCTCAAAAGTCCGCGCATATTAATTCTAGATGAAGCTACATCAGCCTTAGATGCAGAATCCGAACACTTGGTGACAGAAGCGCTGGAGCGGTTGATGCAAGGACGTACGACGTTCGTTATTGCGCATCGACTGGCTACGGTTGTCCGAGCCGATCAGATTCTTGTCATCGATCGAGGTCGAATTGCGGAGCGCGGCAAACATCAAGTGTTGCTCGCACAAAACGGGTTATATCGTGAATTGTACGAAAAGCAGCTAAAGGCCATGCGGCCGGAAGAGCTGGTCGGTTTAGAACCGTTAAGACACCAAGCTTAATGTGGTTTTGGTTTTAACATAACGACTTCTGTCGGAAAGGAAACTACCAATGGCTAAAATTTGCAAACGTTTCCCAATCCTTATGTCCGTTGCTATCGTTATCCTAATCAGCTCGCTCATGCCCATTTCTGTTTTCGCAGACGGGAGCAAGGTCGAGACAGCCACGGCGTTCGAGCGTATCCAGCTTGGCGACAACAGCTATGCTGAGATTAAGCGGTTAGGATTTCTTTCAGATCTTAATGGCAATATCGTTACGTTCAGCTTGAACATCTCCAACAATGGTACAGAGAGCTTATCCCTCTTTGATTACTGGGTACGTTTGCTTGGCAAGAACGGTGACCCGCACACGGCCAAAATGATGCCGCAGGACAAAGAAAGAACGAAAATTGCTGCGGGTTCCTCGCAAGAATTTTCCTATTACGCCATACTGGATGAAGCAACGTCCTTGCACGACTTAAAGTTTAGTTTTGGGAAGTGGGATTTCTCTGTCGATCCGTTTGAGCGTAAGCTCGGCGAAATTCCAGTTCCTGATGATTTTACACAAGTGACACCAGCAGGGCATTCACAAGAGGTTAAAATGTCAGGAACAGTCATGGACCTGGCGCTCTCCTCTTTTAGACTCGGCCATAATGAAAAAAACAGCTTGCCTAACGTCACATTACAATTGAGAAATTCGGGGAAAAACAGCATAACCGTACCGGATTACCAGTTCACTGTTCGCACCCCGGAAGGTTACAGGTATCCTCTTCTGGCAAAAGAGTTAACAGACACTGTCATCCATTCTCAGGAGACAAAGGAGGTTAATCTTACGGGAACCGTTCCCGCATCGGTCTCAACCGAAGACTGGCAGCTCGTTATTACACAGTACTTGCCAGATTTGAAGTTGAACGTGCCGATTGCCGACTTGGAGATACCGAAGGAAACGGAGTCAGGTGTGAAGGGCACCGGCGAGGAAGTGGCTTTTACGGACGAGAATGGCATGTATACGGCTAGGATGAGCGGCATGTATCGGCTGCCATGGGAAGACGAAGACATTTTGACCGCTGACTTATCGCTGATGAATAAAGGCTCTGATTCACTGCCAATTCCAGATATGACCGGATACTTCATGTTAGACGGAAAGGTGAAGGTAAAGGCGAAGGTCATCATCCCGGCCAAAGTGCTGGGACTTCCGGAAGGCAGTTCTGTCGGTTTGCAAATGGCGGCTAAAGTTCCGTATACGTACCAATTCACGAATCTAAAGCTTGTACTCCAGGAAGTAACGTCCGATGGTAAAACAGAAGATGTGTTGGACTTCGAGTCTCAGGCTGATATGTTGAATGTGCCCGTGGACTCTTCTTCATCTTCGCTCGAGCTGACGGATCCTGGGTATCATACCAAATTCTCGATTCAAGACGTCAAGACCTATCAAGGTCAAACGTCTAAGCAGTTTACGGTGCAGGTGCTCGCCCAGAATATGGAGAAGCGATTTATGAACCAGGCGAAACTGGTTGCCAACCTTCGCTCTGCAAACGGTACCGTGTACCCGGCAAACGTGTTGGATGTCAAGGAGAAGGTGGGTCCTGAAGGTAAAGCCTTAATTATTGTCTCCAGCATGCTGCCCAAAGGTGTCGATACAAGTGGTATGAATATACTGCTCGGTGAGGCTGTTGCAAAAGAGGGCAAGATTATTTCAGCGGAAGCTTCGGACGAAGAGGACGATTCGGAGGATACCTCTACTGATGCAGACCTGTATGTGAAGCCATTCGCATTCTGGCTGCCGGAAGAAAAGAACGAGGTGAAGACACCTCTGAAGGGCATATCGCTTGCGCCGTATACAATATCCATCGACCATTTCGGTACCGCACTGGATAATAAGGAACTATCGCTGAAGTTTAACTATGAGATTGTTAAAGATATGAGCACGAGTGTAAACACCGAAGGACGTAAAATTGTTTTTCAGATCAATGACTCGAATGGTTTGAGGACATTTGAATGGTCAGCTGATTTGAGCAGTTTCGAACCCCAATCGAATGAAACGCCAGAGACGCCGCAATCGAAGCTGAAAGTCGGAATGCATAAGGATTTCAAAATTAGCTTGGATAATGGGGATTTACTCTACAAGCTGTCATTTCTTAAATCGTATGATTTCAACATTTATGAGGAGTTTCAAGGTCATCGGCGCTTGGTAGGGACGATGAAGAATGACTGGTTTGCGAATTCAGATTAGTGTGGGATAAAGGCCGCCCGAGCACTCCCGCCGAGCCTGCATCCCGGCAAAATCAAACAAAACCCCTGAGGCGCCGCCTCAGGGGTTACTTGCTGCCTCAAGGCAGCTCAACAACATTGGAGATCACATTCTTGCTGTCAAGCTGATCCCAAACAAATGCTTTCAGCTTATAGGAAGCTGAGTCTTGGGGCAGCTGGAAGTTGGCGGTCAGCTCACGCGTCCCTTGACCTTCAACCAGATCGCTGGAATACGAGTAGTTCACGATATGATTGCTCGCATCATACAGCGCGATGACCAGTATCCCGTTTTTATCAAGCTGGGATTGATTCGTAAATTGCACGCTGACCGAAGTGTCGCCCTCATCATCGTTTACTTTCAAATCTCCGACAGAGAAGACATTGCCGGTGATGTTATTTGTTCGCAGCTTCGTGTTCTCAAATACGGAAGAGTTGTAGTAATCAAAATTGTTTGTACTCTTCGTTGCATCTACGGCCATCCCAATGTAAGCGTGACTCGGCAAATCGAGTGCGGTTGCTCCGACCAGCTCCCAGTTGGAACCGCCGTCAATGGAAATTAATCCTTTCACTTCATTCCCATACCTGGTGATTTTCAGCAATGCCGGCAATTCAACATTTGGCTTTGCAGTGGATACAACCAAATCTCCCCGGGCAGATCTGCTCATGAAATGGATGCGCACCCCATAGTATTCTTCCTTCTTCACGGTAATCATAGCAAAAGGTGAATCCGTAGTAAGATCCTGGCGAATCATGAGGCCAGATTTTACGCCATTATCGTACTCGGAAGGATTCTGGAAATTGATCGTTGAGATCAGCTCCATATCTCCCGCAACATCCTGGTACGTGTATTGAAATGCATCCGCAGATTTGATGCCGTCATCGGTTGCACCAATTTCACCGGATCCTTTTACGGTAAATGAGCTCCCTGTCCCGGACGCGCTTGCCGTTCCAGGTAGTTTCACGGTTCCGATATCTTTCGATGACCATGGATCGATAGGGGTTGTTCCGTTTACATGGATAACAACCATGCTCGAGAGCGTTTGAGTACCTGTGTTGTCAGTTGCTTTTGCATACAAATAATGAGTTCCTTCGGGAGCATTTGTCCATGTGTACGTATAGGGTGCAGATGTAATCGTTCCTAATGGGTTCAACTTCATCGCTTTCGTATCATAGTAGGAGAATTCAACCTTAGAGACAGCGCCGTCACTGTCAGCTGCCTGTGCCTCGATGATAATATCATGATTCGCTTGCAGCATCGCATTGGCAGAGGGGCTCGTGATCGCCACAGATGGATTGATAGATCCGATGCCGACAAGCGAGTTCATATATTTCTCGAGCTGCGTATATCCGTCACCGCTGTCCGCCTTACCATCGGAGGCGTTATTGGCATCAAGACCATGCGTCTCCTCCCAACTGTTAGGAAGTCCATCGTGGTCGCTGTCATAATCGGCCGGGAAAGTCGACTCAGCCAACACGGGAAAACCACCGTCTCCATCCGGCGTATTCGCGAATTTGCCCAATCCGTTTCTTACATCGTTTACGATACGAGCATCAAGAGAGTCTCTTTTTGGTAAAATGGCTCCGGCATGATCAAGAACTTTGCCGTATGCGTCAGTAGCTGAGTCTGTCGTAACGGAAGTATCGACAATGGTGCCATCGGTATTTTTGTAAGTAATGGGAACGGGATTCTCCAGCCGGTTGACGGTTCCTAAGCCATATTCCGGCTGAACGCCGCCGGCCCAGTTGTTCGCGCTGATATCCGGGTACCCGTCCACGTAGTTGCCTTGCACATAGTAGTTGCCTGGCTGCTCGGACCAAGGATTGAAAATTCTGTTCTTCACGTCGTCAAAAGTAGCAGGTCCCGATTTATAGTAGTTATTTACGACATTGACGCCTGTGGCATTTTCACCGCCATATCCGCTGTTGGCTCCCCAGTTGTATAAGACGTTGTTTCTCAAGTCGAACAGCAGGGGGGAGTCTTTTTCAAGTCTAAAATCACGGTCTAAACGGGGATTCCTGCTGTTGTTGCTCGCAATCAAATTGTGGTGGAACGTCATATTGGTGCCGCCCCAAATGCCGCCGTACCCATGCGCACCTTTATCATGGATCGACATATTTAATGAATCGCTGATGATTGACCATTGAACCGTGATGCTGCTCTTATCTTTGGTTGAGAGAACTTCATCGGTGCTCCAGCTGAAAGAGCAGTGATCGATCATCATTTTCGGAGCATTGGGCGAAAAGGTATCGTCCAGCTCGGCGAAGCCTCCGCGGAAGCGAATGTAACGGATGATAATATTGGATCCGCCTAAAGAGACCGAATAATTTCCGATCGCAATGCCGTCGCCAGGCGCAGTTTGCCCGGCAATCGTCAGATTGTAAACGTTCGTTTTAATTTTCTCCTTCAAATGAATCGTCCCGGAAACGCGAAAAACGATAACCGTCGATTTCGAATTGCTATTTGCGACTTTGGCTAGCCCATAACGCAGCGTTCCGGGAATAGGCGTTTCTGAGGCGGCGTAATCTTCAAGACTCGTTACCTCGTAAACCTCTCCACCCCGTCCCCCTGTAATATACATGGCGGCGCCTTCCGCACCCGGAAAGGCAGGAGTGAGTTCAGTCGCTGCAGCAAGCGAAGGGACTAAACCTGCCACAATAAACAGGAATAAAAACAGTGATATTGTTTTTTTCATTGTTGCCTCCTCGGTTGCTATTGAATCGATATACTATTCGATAATGGCTTCATGTTTTTAAAACTGTCCCATATAAAAGCCTTTGCTTGATATCCGGATATCGTTTGGGGAACCTTGAATCCGGTGTTTAGCGTTCTCTGTTCCCCAGAGCGGGTCTTAACGGATGCGGAAGTATAAGTAATCAAGTGGTTGCTAGTATCGTACAAAGCACAAATGACAACAAATGACTGATCTTCAGCAGTGTTATTCGTAACCTCAACCTTGGCTGTTGCGTTGATCCCAGGAGTTAAAGTAGAAAGTTTATGACCACTATCGTCCACAAACTCAAAAGAATTCAACTGTATGGAGCGGCTTCTTACGAGCACAAAATAGCCGTTGCAATCCGATTGTCCGATCTTGCTTAACGTAACCTGTGAATTCGCTGCAAAGCTTCTCTTATAAAGATGGAATACGGCTGTGCCGCCATCCAGTTCGATCGTATCTCCTGTTTTGGTCCATGATGACAGCCAAGAAATATTATCTTCCATGGCTTCACGGCTTACTGCAACAATAACGTCCGTATCATCCGTAACGGTAAAAGTGGTGAGCACGTCACTAGCCGTATAGGCGCCCGATGCATTCGACGTCCGTAACCAATCGGCTCCCAAATAGCTTGCAGGCATTTTGGTAATGGTGCTCTGCGAGTCGCCATAGGGCACACTGCCTTCCGAGAGACCGCTTTGCACCGACCAACCGGTCATGTTTTTGGTATCGTTCACGTAAACATTCTGAATGACGCTGGTTGGGGTGGAATCCAACGTTTTCCTTGGGCTGGGCGTAACGGCAACCGCTTGAGATAAGGAAAGAGGACTCTCAATTTCCGTGTCAGTGCCTTTAGACAGGAGTCTGGTATTTTGCGTGATTTTCACATAATACGTTTTCCCGTTCTCAAGCGGAGGACTGCCGGATGCAGTTCCAAGCTTTGTAATGGAAACGTAATCGCTCGGCACAAACTTTTTATTATATTTATCGATGACTTTTACATACTCCGAGTCTGCAGCGTCCGGTTTGGTAGCCACGTAGACGTTATTCGATCTAGCGCTTGCCGAAGGTGCCCATTCGACATAGATTTCCTTATCACGCGGATAAGCTGAAAGTCCTACAGGAGCTTCAGGAGATACGGCCGGGGGTTTGGCCGATACCTTGATATGCGAAATATAGAAGGCGTTGACCGGATTTGGCGATCCGCCTGCCGTAAGCATTTCCAGCTTCGCGACGTTTTGCTTGATTTTCTCGCTTGTTGTGGTGCCTGCGCTCCGAACTTCGACAGTCGGCTGCTTGGAGAAACTAAGGTTGCCGTCCACATAAACCATGACTTGATCATTGACGATGTCGACGACAAGTTTGATGTTATACCATCGATTCGGTTCGTACGGATACATATTGTCAGGACCTGTTTTGGCATCGAATACGAACTTTCCTTGTCCGGGATCAGCTGTTATTCTGGCGATGTAGTCGCCGCTGCTGCTTAACAGGTTCAAAACTTTCGTTCTTTCGCGCTGGGGCCCGGGCTGCATGAAAGAAACTTCAGCTACGACAACACCCTCTTGCTTCTCAAAAGTTTTGACTATTCGCGTATTATTGCGGTATGCGACGTTGCTGACTGAATTAAAGTCATCGTATACATATAGACTGTTGCCTGATTTACCGGGAGCTTTGGCCACATAAGCGTCACCTTTTAGGTTCCCGGCGTTCCCTTCCTCAAGCATGGGCTTGTCTACAACATAGCCATGATCTTCGGCATGTGTGCCGAGCGGATCATTCTCGAAATTGTCGTCAACGAGCACATTCCATCCGTCGCTAGCCGGCGGTTCAGCAGCCAATGCCCTTGTCTCAAAAGAATTACCTGCATAAACCGCACCGATCAACATAAAAACGAAAACGATCCGAATTATGCGCTGTATAGACTTCTTATCCAAAATAACACCTCCGAAGGATCATTACTTATTTTTACCGGATTGATCGTGAGGAACTTCCACCGTTGCAGTCGCCGCCCAGCGGTTTCCTGCTTTATCGGTTGCCGTGTAGGTGATGGTATATACCCGGTCGGAATGCTCTTTTGCTTTTTCTGCACGAAGAGCAAAGGTAGTATCGAACGTGCCGAACTGCGCACCTTGAATGTCATCCGGCTGAATCGGTTCATTGCAGGTAATGGAAGTAAGAATAATGGAGTCGATTTGTGAAATGGCATCGGATGCATAAACATCAGCTGTTACCGAAACCATTTTTTTATTTGGCGGCCATATAGTGCTCTTATCTAAAGCGACTCTTATGGAAGGCGCTTCTTTATCCAGTCGCAGTGTCAGCGATTTGACAGCTTCTTCGTTTCCGGCTTGATCGATACTTTTGTACTCCATTACATAAATGCCGCTGTATTCGGGTATAGTTACAGGCTGCGTGTAGGTACTCCAAGCGCCGCCGTTTAACCGGTAGGTTGTTTGGGTCACCGAAACGTTGTCTGAGGCGGAGAGTGTCACTGTCGGTGCGGAAACATACCATCCGTTGCTGCCGTTAATAGGACTTGCCAATGCAGTAGTAACAGGCGCCGTCGTATCCAATGGATTTACTGCAAACTCAGTCTTGGAGACAGAGACAGCGTCTTCACCGCCTACAGAAACGGAATACGTGCCGGATATGCTTAGGTTTACTGCAAAATTAAACAAATAGTCTCCATTGGCATTGCTTTTACCCTGATCCAAAAAGGCAAGGCGATTGTGCGGATCACGGATCTGCACGGTTATGAGATGCTCCCCCGTCAGGCCAGAGCTGCCGGATACGGTGACGATACCGGTCGCAGCATCTAAAGATGCCTTCACCTCGGCGGGGGATGCTAATGCAATCTTCCCCGTCAAACTGAAGTACATCAAGATCGACAGCATGAATAGTGTCCATTTTTTCAAGTTATTTCCTCCTTTGGTTCGTTAAAAGAGCGGGTTAAACGGAAATCCTCTTCCTCCTTTCAAACGTTTCGCAAAAAAAGTGAAATCGTTTTCAATAAACTAGTTGAACATATAGCTTGAGTAAAGCTATGTTTTCATAACTTTAATACATAATCACCTCAGGTTATTAGGGGATTAAGTTCATTTTTATAGGTTATTTATTTCATCTATTTATTAATGAAGCAAACGGTATTTCGACTTATGTAAGATTAATGTTTTTGCCCTATAAACTGTTATCGAACCCCCCATAACTGTGTAGGTATCTCCTTTTATAATACAAACTAGTAAGATCTAAATTTGTGGGGGGATAACTGTGAGCCTAACCATTGTTGAATGTTTAACGGAATATGCGAATAACCCGCTTGGAATCGATGTTAGGCGGCCGCGTTTGTTTTGGAAATTGGAGTCGAGCTTGCGGTCGGCTGTACAAGCTTTTTATCAAGTGATGGTCGCTTCGTCTCAGGAAAGGCTTGACCAAGATGAGGCCGATATGTGGGACAGCGGCCAGGTGGCGTCCGATCAATCCATCCATATTGAGTACGACGGAGTGACGTTGGACTCTGGGGAAACCTATTATTGGAAAGTCCGAGTCTGGGACGTTCATGGAGAAGCATCGCCCTGGAGTGAGACCGCTTACTGGTCCATGGGACTGCTGTCACGCGCGGATTGGAAAGCCCAATGGATCGGCCGCAAGCCGGAAATGGGGGCTGAGCTTCAACCTCCTCCATATTTGCGCAAAAGCTTCCAGCTTACGAAGAGCGTGAAGCGAGCCTTTGTTTACGCTACTGCGCTTGGTTTGTATGATCTTCGGCTTAACGGTAGCAGAATTGGGGCGCTTTTTGCTCCGGGATGGACGGATTATGAAACACGCGTACAAGTGCAAGCTTACGATATCACCAGCGAATTGAAAGCAGGCGAAAATGTCTTTGGCGTTATTCTGGGCGACGGCTGGTACGCGGGTACTGTCGGTTTTCTCGGTAAGCATGTATATGGGGAAAGACCCTTTTTGCTGCTCCAGGCACGGATTGAATACTTCGACGGTACGAGCGAGTTCGTCGTTTCTGATGCGTCTTGGCAGGCTGCCAAGGGAGCGATCCTTTATTCCGATCTTATTAAAGGTGAAGCCTACGATGCCCGTCTGGAACTGGCGGGGTGGGATGAAGCTAATTATAAGGCTGCAGCCCCTTGGGAAACGCCGGACGTTCGAACGGGTTACAATGGTTTACTCGTAGGAACTGTAGAACCGCCGGTTCGCATTATGCAAGTACGCAAGCCTGTCTCTTTCCGACGCACAGAAGAAGGGACATTCATTTATGATATGGGACAAAATATGGTGGGCTGGACAGAATTGAAGGTTAGCGGGATGAAGGGGCACAAAGTGACCGTCAGCCATGCCGAAATGCTGAATCCAGACGGCAGCTTATATTTGGATAACTTACGGGTAGCTGTGCAGCAGGACCATTATATTTTAAACGGAACTGGGGAGGAACGGTACGAACCGCATTTTACCTTCCATGGTTTCCGCTACGTTGAACTGATTGGTTACCCTGGGGAACCAGACTTAGAGTCTATTATAGGCAAAGTCGTGCATTCCGAGATGGCAGAGACGGGACGCATAGAAACGAATAATGCGTTGGTTAATCGCCTGCATGCCAACATTACCTGGGGACAGAGGGGGAACTTCCTCTCTGTGCCGACGGACTGTCCGCAGCGCGATGAGCGGCTGGGTTGGACCGGGGATGCGCAAATTTTCGCCCGCACAGCAGCTTACAACATGAATGTATCGCGCTTCTTCTCAAAATACATGCAGGATATCATCGACTGCCAACAGCCGTCGGGCGCTTTCACCGATGTGGCGCCTGACGCAGGATGGATCCGGCACAAAATGTGGAATTCGAGCCTGAACTGGTTCGCCCCTGACAATGCCGGATGGGGAGATGCGGGCGTCATCATACCATGGACCTTGTATGTGATGTATGGGGATATTCGCATATTGGAAACTAATTATGAGGCGATGGCAAGTTGGGTGGCCTATCTCCGGGACAACAGTGATGATTATGTGCGCCCGGATTATGCCAACTACGGCGATTGGCTCTCGATCGATGCGGATACGCCGAAGGAAGTGCTAGCCACAGCGTATTTTGCTTACAGCACACAGTTATTGGCCAAGATTGCCGGCGTACTGGGACGCGGGCACGACCAGAACCAATATGAAGCCTTGTTTGCGGCGATTGCCAAAGCATTTCAGGATACGTTTGTGAGCGGCGACGGACGTATTCGCGGCGAAACGCAGGCTGTGTATGTTCTAGCACTGCAATTCAAGCTGTTGACGGAAGAGCAGAACAAGCTGGCGGCCAAGCATCTGACCGCAGATATCCGTGCACGGGGCGACCGTTTATCGACGGGATTTCTTGGAGTCGGATATTTACTGCCTGCTCTGACGGATCAACGTCAGCTAGATGTCGCCTATTCCCTGCTTACACAGGAGGAATTCCCCTCATGGATGTATTCCATTAAGCATGGAGCCACTACGATTTGGGAGAGATGGGACGGCTGGACAGATCATAACGGGTTCCAGACGCCGTCTATGAATTCATTTAATCACTATTCCCTTGGTTCAGTGGGAGAATGGATGTTCCGTTACATGGCCGGCATCGAGGCCGATCCTGCTGCGCCAGGTTTTAAACATACGATTATTCGGCCAAGGCCGGGAGGAAGCTTAGACAGAGTCAATGCAAGCTATGATTCGATGTATGGAACAATTGAAGTGGCGTGGAACCTGTCAACGTCAAAGAAATTCCGGATTGAGGTGGCGATTCCCGTTAATTCGACAGCTACAATTTATGTTCCTGGCCGCGTCTACGCTATTGATGGCGCCAGAAATCTGGAGGTAGAGGGTTGTCTGCCGCAAGAAAACACGGTTGAGGAGAGCTGTTTCAAACTTGGATCGGGTCGCTACATCTTTGAAAGCGATTTGATGGCTATCGAGGCTTCCGTTTAAGGTTACTTTTATAATTCTCATAAAAGGGTGAATGGCATGACGAACAAGAAAAAGTACGTATTAGTTGGAGCCGGCGGGCGAGCAAGGTTCTTTTATTCAGCCATTGCGACAGACTTTCGGGAAACGACAGAATTGTTAGCGTTATGTGACGTCAACCAGACTCGCATGGATTATGCGAAGCAGCAATTGGAACAAAAATACAATTACCCGGAAGTGCGCACGTATAAACCAGATGCATTCGACACTATGATCGCCATTGAGAAACCGGATGCTGTCATCGTCACGAGTATTGACCGCACACACCATACGTATATTATTCGTGCGATGGAGTTAGGCTGCGATGTGATTACTGAGAAGCCGATGACAATTGACGAGGAAAAATGCCGTCAAATTCTTGATGCGGTAGAAAAGACGGGACGCAACGTGCGCGTTACTTTCAACTACCGGTATGCACCTCACCATACGAAAGTCCGTGAGTTGATCGAAGGAGGCGCCATTGGCAAGGTGAACTCCGTACACTTCGAATGGCTATTGAATACGAAACACGGTGCTGATTACTTCCGGCGATGGCATCGTGATAAGAGAAACAGCGGAGGCCTGCTCGTACACAAATCGACGCATCATTTCGATCTCGTCAGCTTCTGGATCGGATCGGAACCGGAAACGGTGTTTGCACTTGGTGATTTACTCTTCTATGGACGGGAGAATGCGGAACAACGAGGCGTCACCCAATTCTACGACAGGGCGACGGGGAATCCGCTTGCGGAAGATGACCCGTTTGCACTGCATTTAGACCGAAATGGACGGTTGAAGGCTATGTATTTGGACGCTGAGCACGAAGACGGTTATCTTCGCGATCAACATGTTTTTGGCGACGGTATCAGCATTGAAGATACGATGGGGGTGCTTGTCCGCTATAAAAACAAAGCCATACTGACTTATTCATTGAATGCCTATTCGCCCTGGGAAGGTTACCGGATTTCTTTTAATGGGACGAAAGGTCGATTAGAAATGTCGATCATGGAGCAATCGTACGTCAATTCAGGTGGAGACAAAGCACTTGAAGGAGCGATAAAAAATAAAGAGATTCGGATGTTTCCAATGTTTGATAAGCCATATGAAGTTGAAGTGGTAAGCGGTGTTGGCGGTCACGGCGGCGGAGATCCAGTATTGCTCAGCGATATATTCGGGGAGCCGGCGGAGGACAAATTTAAGAGAGCGGCCAATCATTTGGATGGGGCCCGTTCCATTCTAGTTGGAATTGCAGCTAACCGTGCGATTCGTACGGGGCAGCCCGTTAAAATTGCTGATTTATTAAAAGGTTAGGCGAAAACCGATGTAAGCCCTGTTTGCAGAAAAGGTATCCACTTGGCGTCTTAATGGCCTAAGTGGATGCCTTTTTTTGTTCACATTAAAGAATTTCTATGTTTATAGGGGAACTACAGGGCGTTATTTTGTTAAAAAGAGCCCTTTGTGTGAGGGGGAGGGAACGAGGGTCCGCTATTTTGCCATGTTTGACACATATTTGGACGATGAGATTGAATAAGGGCCTGTAGTTCCCCTCCAACCCATGAAAATCCGCTATTTGCATAAATAGGGGAATGGAGTTCCCTTATTTATGGCGGCAGCTGCTTATCGCAGGGCTAGGCTTCGGATTTAATTAATTCTTTCTTCCAAAACTCAATCACGGTATGATCTGGCAGCTGCATAGAAGCCCAAGAATTTTTACCCTTAAAGCCAAGTCCATCCATCGTTTTTACAATTTTATCTACGTTGGAATTTTCTACTCTAAGTTCCATCGTGAGCGCATTTTCAATAAGGTATGCGTAGTCGTTCATGTTGTCTTCTTTTGTTTCTGAGTGAGCCAAGTTATTTCCTCCTGTGAATTCGAATGTCACTATAATTCCAAATTGATAAAGGTAATATAACAAATAAATGATTTAATCACAAAATCACGTCATCATCTTTTAGATGTTAACTTTTGCTGCGAAACTGTGAAGGGCTTTGGCCCAGCACTGTTTTAAACGCCCGACTGAACGTATGAATATTCGTAAATCCCAGTTGATCAGCGATCTGGCTTATGGGTGTGTTGGAAAATTGGATCATGTTTTTGGCTCTTTCCATGCGAATGTGCTGGTGGTACTGGATCGGCGTCATTTGAAACATGTTTTTGAATAAATGGATGAGATGAAATTTACTTACATGAAATTTGTTCGTTAACTCTTCAAGCGTTACAGGCTGGTTGACACGAATATCGATATAGGTTCGGATCTCAGAAAGAAACTCAAACTGCCCGTCCTTGTTAGTACGGCTGCCGTAATATTGTTCTCGCAACAGATGAGCTAATAGATCAAGCATACCGCTTTTGACACGGAACTCATAATAAGGAGGTTTTGTTTCATATTCGGTTATGACGTCGAAAAGCAGCTGTTCAAAGCGAGCGGGGTCCCGGGGACGAAAGTGATGGGGGATGACATACGGGTGCGAGGATAGCAGATCATCTCGAAACCATCCTTGTTCTTTCTCGCTCATCTGGTCGCGGGACTTAAAAGAGACCGTTACCTCTTGGCTATCGGGCTGCATATTTATATCGAAATGGATGTGAGGCTGCCGAATCGTTTGTGAACCTTTTGAACAGATGGTGTGCCGCTCGTTGGGCTTGAAAAAGAAAACATCTCCCGGACTGCCTTCGTAAGTTTGTCCTTCTACCGTTACCTCTAAATTTCCTTCCATCAAAAACAATAGTTCATAATCCCAAATGACCCGTTCCGTAATCGTCCAAGGCGTTTCGATAATACTATCCATCGCGACGCGAATAAAAGGCGATATTTGTTCCAAATTCATACTAACACCTCAGCAATATATGGTAAGTGAAAAAGCAATACATGCTAAAGAAATGCTCATTTAATATTTTATAATAAGAGTAAGTGACAACAATAAATGATACATGAGGTGATGGACATGCTGCAACAGTTTGGCTTAGGGAACGGCTTATTTACGGCTCCTCTTGTGACAAAAGGACGGACGCGTTCGATTACTGCGGAAAATCCGACGGGCGAGAAAGGGATAGGGGGCAAGGAAGCAAGCAACCTAGGCGTTGCCAGAAAAGGCCGTCCTTGCATTCATTTAAATAAAGGAGAGACGGTTACGCTGGCGGAAATTCAGGGAACGGGCATTCTTCAGCATTTTTGGATGACTGTTACCGATAAAACGGGTGCCAAAGGGCATGATGCACAGTTTGTACTTCGAGATCTCGTGCTTAGGATGTATTGGGACGGTGAAGAAACTCCTTCTGTTGAAGTTCCTCTAGGGGACTTCTTCTGCAACGGCTTCGCAAGGCGCAACAACGTCAATTCGCTTCCCATTACGGTTAATCCGACTGGCGGGATGAATTGTTATTTTCCAATGCCTTTTCGAACGTCTGCCAAAATCACCATTGAGAATCAGCACGCTCATGATATTGGCGGATTTTTCTATACTTTTAACTACACGCTTGTTGATGATCTTCCGGAAAATGCAGCTTACTTTCATGCTCAGTGGCGTAGAGAGCGCATGACAGAAATAGGGAAGGATTACACGATTCTAGACAATGTCAAAGGTGCCGGACAATATGTGGGAACATACCTGGCTTGGGCGGCGCTTGAACGGAATTGGTGGGGAGAGGGAGAGATCAAGTTCTTTATGGACGGTGATGTTGAATGGCCGACGATTTGCGGAACGGGGACAGAGGATTATGTGGGTGGTGCCTGGTGTTTCTCTAATTTGAACACCAATGAGCCGGAGTCCTATTCCACGCCATACTTAGGATATACCTACTACAAGGATGCTGCAGGTATTGACGCGTGGTATGGTCATCAAGTGCCTATGCATGGCATGTACCGCTGGCATCTGCCTGATCCGATTCGGTTTGAGCACGATTTGAAGGTGACAATTCAGCAAATTGGCCATGATCATTCTCACTTATTTGAACGATCCGATGATGTCTCATCTGTCGCATACTGGTATCAGAGGGAGCCGCATGCGGATTTCCCGATTTTGCTTTCGGTGAAACAAAGATGGCCTAGATAATGATCTAACTTCATAATGGGGTTGTCTCCATGGGCTGAACGGCCCTAAGAGACAGCCCCTTTGAATATTTCTTAAGAGGCGAATATTAGTACATTCGTGTCATATGTATTGGTTGAGTCCTATGGTATAATTTACTAAAATAGGGATGGATTCAAGAGCCTATGCCATTCCAAATGCTGAGCCAATAAATTGAGGAGAATCACATGGAGATATGGATTGAAGAATCCCGCCAAAGGTGTTTTCAACAAGGGCTGGATCCCAACAAGCTGCCTATGCCGGAACTTAAGCTGACAGCCAAACAACTTCAAGATGAGAAGCACAAATATACGAACATCCTAGTTGTAACGAATTATTTTGCAGAAAAAATACTGGCTTTCTTGTCCGGGACGCCTCATCTCATCGTCGTAACGAATGATACCGGTTATATTTTAGATAATTACGGTGATGAGACGATGAAGCACACCATAAGCAAACTGGGTATTCACGAAGGCATTAAGTGTGATGAAGAGTTTATGGGGACGAATGTGGTGGCGCTTGCACTGCGCGAACAAAAACCTATACAGATTATAGGTAAGGAACACTATCATACAATGCTGGCGGAAAGCGCTTGTTATTGCGTCCCCTTCCATTTCGCCAATTTTCACAACCTATCGGGTGCTATTTCAATCATGACTTCTGTGGAGCATCATCATCCTGCATATTTAGCGCTGCTTGCGAATATGGTTGACTCCATCGAGCGGGAATTGTCATTGCACATTACTAATCATAATCAAAATCTTGTCCAGCAGCTTGTTGTCAATAATATGCGCAATGGCATCATTATGACGGATGAACGAGGAATTATAACGGAATTTAATGCGTTTGCGGAAAAAATAACGGGAAGAAATCGGACGAGCGTGACGGGCACACCGGTATTTCCGTTTGAACATTTTGGCAGCTATTTTTACCAAGCGCTGAAATATCGCAAGCAGAGTGAAAACATCGAGCTCACGCTCCGTACGTCCCTTGATCAAGAAAATGTGTGTCTCTTTGATGTGCTGCCTATTTTAAATGAACAAGGTGAGCTGCTCGGCGCCTTTGCTCAGTTTCGTGACATCACTGATCGCGTAGTATTGGAGAGACAAGTGATTAACTCGGAAAAATTTTCGGCCATTGGGAAATTAGCCGCGGGTTTAGCACATGAGATCCGTAATCCGCTTACAGCCATCATCGGTTTTTTTCAGCTTAGCAGTCAGTCTAACGAGCCGCAAAAATTATGGAGCTACAAAGATTTGATTGATACAGAACTTCAGAGCATGAAGCAGCTTGTATCCGACTTTGTGTTAATGGCCAAGCCGAGCTCACCGGATCGAAAAGCCATTCACATTCAGGAATTTCTGAGAGACACCATTCGATTTATGGATAGTCAAGCTATCTTAAAAAATACAGCCATTCGAGCAAACATTGATAACACATTAACGGTTGCGATGATTGACCCTACACAAATTAAGCAGGTCCTCGTTAACCTCCTACAAAATGCAATCGAATCCATAGAAAAAAATGGGGTCATTCAGCTAAGCGCAGAATTAGATCTGGCCAATGACCGATTTAAGATCATGATCGAAGATAATGGGGGAGGCATGACCAAGGAAGAATTGGATCAGATCGTGAACCCATTTTTTACAACGAAAGAAAACGGCGTTGGGCTTGGTTTATCGATTTGTTACCGAATCATTGATAATCATCAGGGGACGATGACAGCGACCTCAACGAAAGGCTATGGGACGCGGTTTGAGGTTACACTGCCATTAGGATGACGGATTGTGGAAACTGCACGAGTTAATCGTGCGGTTTTTTTTGCGCGAAAAAGGCCGTCTCACGAAGCCAACGGAAGCTGGTTTTTTATCGATGCAGCAAAAACCCCTTTACAAACCGCTGGTCGGTATTGTAAGATAATCCCATAACAGACCGTCGGTCGGTACGCGCCAGGAGGAATGAGCAGGATGTCATCAGGATCAGCAAATGGAAGTTTTCAATCGATTATGGACGCCACGGAGGCGCTTATCCAGGAAAAGGGATGCAGGCAAACGACGTTGCAAGATATTATCCAACGTACTGGATTGTCCAAAGGGGCTATTTACCACTATGTAACAGGCAAAGATGAGCTGCTTGGCTTGCTTCTGAAATCCCGCGTGGAGCAAATCAACGCACGCTTCACAGAGGTGGTGAACAGCCCGCAAACCTCAGGGCTGGACAATCCGCTGCAGCTCATTGCGGAAGGGATGCTTCGCTCAGCAAGCCATAGCAATGTAACGAACAAAATTTTCATCTATCTGCTCAGTCAGATGGACAACGCGAAAGTTGCGCAGATTGTGCAAGAGGTGTATGGGTTCACGCTGCAGACATGTACCAAGTGGATTGAAGTCGGTAAACAGCACGGCGTCATTCCCGCAGAAGTGGACGAAACGAAGACGTCCGAGGGGCTGGTTACTTTTTTATATGGCATGCGGGTTCAAAATACAATTAATCAAGAGTTCAGCCGAATGACCGTAGAGGAATTAGTTGCTTTCATGACTCGCGCATTGCGCTAATTAATCCTATTGAAGGAGTGATATAACGTGTCAAAGCGAAATTATGTCATTTTTACACTGCTGGTTAATGGCCTTGTACCTTGGGGGTTATATGTTTGGTTAACCCACTACATGAGCAGCATCGCCGCTCTGTCGATAGCTACGATGGTACCGCTGCTTGATAATCTGGTTCATCTGGTCAAACACCGCAAACTGGATGCTTTCGGAGGATTGATGCTGTTTACATTCCTATTGACGTTAGTTCTCGTAGGCATGGGTGGCAGCGAAAAAATTCTGCTCGTCAGAGAATCGCTAATCACAGCTTCAGTCGGAGTGGTTTTCTTAGTCTCGTTGTTTTTTCGCCGTCCGATCATGTACTATTTGGCGCTTCGGTTCATTACTCAACCTAACTTTGCAGCGAACTGGGACTATGCTTACTTTCGTTTTGTCATGAGATTAATGACATTCGTATGGGGAATGATGCTGACGATGGAGGCTGCGGTTCGAGTGGTGATGGTCTATGAGCTTTCGACGGGAAGCTATTTGGCGCTTTCGAACTTTGTGCTGTATGGCTTCATCGGTGCCGCCGTGTTATGGACGGTTGTTTATCGCCGGCATTCTGCAGCTAAATTGAATCAGCTCAAGACGAACCGCGTATAGGTGGAGGGAGATGGCAATATGGAGATCACTCGGCTAACCAAAACGGATACGAAAAGTTTATTATCGCTGTACAGAACGGTTTCGGCAGATTTGAAGCAGCGGGGTGTACATCAGTGGGATTGGCTGTATCCCAATCGGTTCGTGATTCAAGGCGATTTGAAAAGAGGCACAGCCTTCGGTCTTCGAGACGGCGATGCCATGATTGGAGCCGTCGTGGTGGACTCCCGGCAAAGCTCGCGCTATGAAGGCTTGCCATGGATCGATCAAGAGGCAGGGCAGGCTCGCTGCATTCATCGGTTGGCGGTCGATCCCGCTTATCAAGGGCAAGGCTTAGGCAAGAAGCTGCTGCAATTCGCCGAGGAGCAAGCACGAATGGCAGGTGGCGTGAGCATACGGCTCGACGTTTTTTCGGGGAACCCGGGAGCGGCTCAGCTGTATGTGCGATCCGGGTATCAGAAGATTGGCACGATTCGGTTTCCGATACGGCGAGAGCCGTACTACTGCTTCGAGAAGCTGCTTGTCAGATAATCGATCGATTTAGCGGGAAGGGGCTGTCTGAAAAGGTCAGGTATGACCTAAGAGACAGTCACTTTTTATTCGATTGTTAGACGATTCCAATGTTAGTGGGAACAATAGTCCGTTATTTGCTCTTCAAGCAGCCATTTGGATATTTAGCTAGAGGGAACAATGGTCCGTTATTTTCTGATTTTCAGCTGAATGAAGGCTTCATGTGGAAAAATAAAAGCCTGTAGTTCCGCTAAGAATTTGAAAGCAGTCCATTTCGCACAAATAGCGCCCTGTAGTTCCCCATCCTATATGACAATTTGGAGGCTTGCCGGCTTCGGCGCAAGCAAGATCATCGAGCTGCGTTGTGAGCAGATCCCATAGATCCCACCCACATGCGCAATATTAGCATAGCCGTAAGGGGGCTATCCATCAGGTCATTCGCGGCCTTCTGGAACAGCCCCTTTGGCGTCGCTAGACGTGTAATCCCCATACGTATGCATGCTCTTAAATGTGTAAGGCGTATACCCGACATGCTTCTTGAATAGTTGGCAAAAGTATGAGAAATTGCCCAGTCCAACCGCCTCGCCGATGTCTTGAACGGACATATCGGTTGTTTTGAGCAGCCAGCACGCTTGACGGATCCGCCTGGCAGTTAAGTACTCTGTGATCGTACTGCCAATCGATTGCCGGAAGGTGGCAGACACATGATTCGGGGTGAGGTGCACCGCTTGCGCCAGCTCCTCCAGCTTAAAGGGATTGCTGTAGTTTTCCTCGATCCAAGAGAGCATCCGCTCCGCTGTTGTTGAGCTTTTTCGCGGATGGATGTGCGTCGGGTCCGTCTGCGAAGCGGGTGCCGTCTCTGCATCTGTGCGCAGTTGGTGCATGAACGCGGTCAGAAACAGCAGCTGCTCTTCAAGCAGCCTTTCTGCGCCCCGCTCGACAGCCGCCTCAATTCTGGGCGCATAGAGGCGAAATACATGTTCAAGTTCAGATAGATTTGAACTTTGGAACGATTGAGGCGATAAAGGGTCTTTCCACAGCTTCCGCAGAAATTCTTGGAGTGACGGAAATACGGCTAAAGCTGTCTCAAGGACAGCAGGTTCCAAAACGAAAAGCGAACGGACATAGCGCTCTTGCGGAAGGTTATATAGGCGAAGTCGATGCAGCTGAAAAGGGCGAAAGCAAAAAATCGCCCCTGGGGCCATTTCGACGATTTGTTGTTCAATTACGGCAATACCGTTGCCTTCATGCACAACGAGCAGCTCCATGCCCTGATGGGCGTGGAATATTTCTTCGAACTCATGCGTTCTATTTTTGAAAAACGAAAACTGCACGGGATGAACGTTTAAATTCATGTAATTCATCAGCTTCATGACGAAAACTCCTCATCGTAATCTAACAACATTTTATCATAAGAGGGCTAAACTTTATTAGCGTTTTTTTTGGTACGATGGTGGTAGGATATTTAGCAGCTAGAGGAGGAACAACTCGTTCATGATGAAATTTAGGTTAAACGAAAATTGGGAGCACTATCGCGGATCCTTGGGCGGTGCTTGGGAGGTTTGGCGTTCAGACAAGCTGCAAAATCATTACAACGTGCCGTGGGAGACGGTCACGCTCCCGCACACCTACAATGGGTACGATGTGATGGACCCGGACAGCAAATACTACCAAGGGCAAGGTTGGTACCGGAGTAAGCTGAAGGTCAATAATCCTTTTCCGAAGGGAAGGACCCTGCTGCATTTTGAAGGCGCAGGACAGCGAACGGATGTGTATGTGTACACGGAGAAAGTGGATTCGCATCTTGGCGGATACGATGAATTTACCGTTGATATCACGGAGGCGGCCGAGCGGGCAAAAGGGATCGAGCGCTATGGCGGGCAGATTCCGGTGGCAATTGCGTGCGACAACAGCAGGGAGCTTGAAACGATTCCATCAGATGCAAGCGATTTCAATCTTTATGGCGGGGTGTACCGCTATGTAAACCTTGTTTATGTGCCGCAAATCTCTTTATCGAGCGTGCATGTGCAAACTGATTTGGATGAAATTGCTGGAGGAAAAGCGGAGAGCGGGAACGTCAAAGTGCGTGCAAAGCTGTACAATCCGGATAATATCGCCGGGAACGTTACATTGACGATTGCGTTAAAGCAGCATGACGGGACGGTTATCGGGCAGTCGGAGATCTCGTTACCGGCATGGCAGGGTGAGACGGAGCTCGCCGCTTTCGAGGTGGCGCATCCGCAGCTATGGTCGGTTGCAGAGCCGAATTTATATCATTGTTCGGTGACGCTGGTTTGTGAAGACGGCGAAATGAAGCTTACCGAAAGATTTGGATTTCGGAGCTTCGAATTCGTCAAGCAAGGACCGTTTAAGTTAAACGGGGAACGTCTTCTGCTGCGCGGTACGCATCGTCATGAGGATCATGCCGGCGTAGGGGCGGCCATGAGCGAGGACTTGATTCGCGAAGAGATGCAGTTGATCAAAGACATGGGGGCTAATTTTATCCGTTTAGGCCATTACCAGCAATCACGTATCGTCCTTGACTTATGCGATGAGCTGGGGCTGCTGGTCTGGGAAGAGATTCCATGGTGCCGTGGCGGACTCGGCGGTCCGGAATACCGTCAGCAATGCATCGACATGCTGACGTCAATGATCGAACAGCATTACAATCATCCTTCCGTTATTCTATGGGGACTAGGCAATGAGAACGATTGGGAATGCGATTTTGATTACTTCGATCAGCAGGAAATTCGCACATTCATGAAACAACTTCATGAGCTGTCGCATCAGTTGGACCCGAGCCGATTGACTTCGATACGCCGCTGTGAGTTTTGCAAAGATATTGTAGATGTGTATTCGCCTTCGATCTGGGCTGGCTGGTATCGCGGCGTTTACACGGATTATGAGTCAAGCTGTCAAGCAGCGTTTGAAAATGTCGATTCCTTCTTCCACATGGAATGGGGAGCGGACAATTTGCCGACGCGGCATGTGGAGGAAACATACACAGGCTTCACGTTTATGAAAAAGTCCGAAAGTGCAACGGACGAGCGGGATGGCGATTATTTGTTGACCGGTGGCGAGCCTCGTGTGTCTCGCGATGGTGATTGGTCTGAGACATACTTCTGTGAAATGATCGACTGGTATTTAAAGTCACAGGAAAATATGAGCTGGCTGACCGGTGCGGCGCAGTGGTCGTTCAAGGATTTCTCAACGCCTGTGCGTCCGGATTCACCGATTCCTTATTTGAATATGAAAGGGATCGTCGAGCGTGATCTGACACCGAAAGAAGCTTTTTATGTTTTCCAATCGTATTGGTCGGACAAACCGATGGTGCGCATATATGGTCATACCATGCCTGTGCGCTGGGGAGCTGAGGGCGAGCGGAAAATAATCAAAGTGTATTCGAATGCCGAGGAAGTCGAATTGTTCCTCAATGGGGAGAGCCTCGGCGTGAAGCGCCGTGACTCGCAAGATTTCCCATGTGCCGGATTACGCTGGGAGACTGAGCTGTGTGCCGGAGAGAACCTGCTGCGCGCGGAAGCTGTTCGTAACGGCGTTGTCGTGAATGATGAGCTGAGCTTCCTTTATCAAACCGAGTCATGGGGAGAGCCGGCGCAGCTTAGGCTGACGACCAAATCTATGGAGGATGGCCGTGTTTATGCGGAAGTGCTCGCGTATGATGCTGATGGTGTTTTTTGCCCGGACGCGGCGGCTTTTGTCCGGTTTGGGTTAGCAGGCGACGGGAAACTGTTGGATAATTTGGGGACGATCCGCGGTTCAAGACTAACTCAGCTTGCTTCAGGCCGTGCGGGGATTTATTTAGATCCGTTTGGCGGCTTGCCGGCCGGAATTACGGTCAAAGACTTCGTGAGTGCGGGTGGTCCGGCATCTTCGCTAATTTCGAAGTCGGATGGCTCTATGGATGGACAGCGGAGCTACACATCCGTTGTTAGTGCAGCTTGTCAAGGCATGGCTACTATAACAGAGGTAGTCGTAGTAAAGGGTTGAAACGACAAATAGGAGGTTCAAAACGATGAGTGTTAATCAAATGGCGACGTGGAGCGGTGCTCAAAAGTTTGATGAAATTATGCCCCAAGTGTGGGAAGCTTTGCAGGTGAAGGTTGACCGTATGATCGCGCAGCTTGGAGATAAATCTCCTCATGTAGCGAAAGAGGACGGCGTGTACGACGACATGCGGATTGACTGGTGGACATCAGGCTTTTGGCCGGGGATTCTTTGGATTCTTTATGACATGACAGGTAAAGAGCACTACAAGGAGGCCGCTTGGCGCTGGGATGAAAAGCTGGAGCAGGCCAGTGTACGGAACAACAATTTTCATCATGATGTTGGCTTTCAATATTTGCCGACGGCTGTCATCAAGCATAAATTGACAGGGGACAGCGATGGACTGCGCCGCGGATTGCAGGCTGCTAATTTCTTGGCAGGCCGTTTTAATCTGGCAGGCAGCTTTCTTCGTGCATGGAATCAAGATAAAATCGGCTGGTCGATCGTCGACTCCACGATGAATCTGTCGATCCTGTTCTGGGCAGCGGAAATGACCGGCGATCCGCGTTTTGAACAAATCGGCAGGGCGCATGCGGATACGGTTGTTGACAAATTCATCCGTGAAGACGGATCGGTGAACCATATCCTGAGCTTCGATCCGAAGTCGGGCGAGCTCATTGAATCGCTGGGCGGTCAGGGTGCCGGACCGCTGTCTGCCTGGAGCCGCGGAGCTTCCTGGGCGCTGCATGGTTTGGCGAACGTCTACCGCTACACGGGAGAAGTGCGCTACTTGCGTGCGGCCCAGCGCGTGGCGAATTATTTCTTGGCGTGCCTGCCGGAGGATCACGTAGCGCACTGGGATTTCCGGGCGGCTGAATCGCTGGACGATGAGCCAAGAGACACTTCGGCAGCGACTTGCGCCGCATCCGGGTTGATTGAACTGGCGGAGTTCCTGCCAGCCGTTGAAGGCAACGTGTATCGCCGTGCGGCGGAGCGGATGCTGCTGTCTCTCACGCAGAAGTACGGCACGTGGGATCAACCGGAGCACCAAGCTATTTTGCTGGAAGGCACAGGAAATAAGCCGGCTGGGCAAAACGTGAACGTATCGCTCATCTACGGCGATTACTATTATGTGGAGTCTATTGCCAAACTGCTGGGTTGGAAGCAGCGAATTTTCTAGAAAGCTTTTGGGGAACGGAACGGACCGTGGTGAATTTGCAGTTTATTTCAACTGCTGCGCCTCGGTCTTTTTTTCGTATGACTCCTATTTGCTATAATGAAATGGCTGTTCGACCAATTGAGGAAAGGAAGTTGGAATATGCTTCTGCAAATCGATGATGAGCTTGTTTTAAAAGTGCTTGATGGTGACGATGCCGAGCGTTTGTATGCATTAACCGACGCTTCAAGGCATTATCTTCGGGAGTGGCTTCCATGGGTAGATGGAACGATCGATGTGGAGAATACGAAAGCTTTTATTGAATTTTGTCAAAATCAATCGGCTTCCAATAACGGATTTAATGCAGGAATATGGTTCAAGGGAGAAATCGCGGGCTGTATCGGGTATCATTCGATTGACTGGGCGAATAAGAAAACAAGTATAGGTTACTGGTTAGGTGAACCGTTTCAAGGCAATGGCATCATGACAAGGTCCTGCCATAAACTCGTTGATTACGCATTGGGCGAGTTAGGACTTAACCGAGTCGAGATCCGTTGCGGCTCAGGCAACTTAAGGAGCAGAGCCATTCCTGAAAAGTTAGGTTTTTTGAATGAAGGGCTCATCCGGCAAAACGAATGGATCTACGACCGTTTTATCGATCATTATGTCTATGGGATGCTAAAGGAAGATTGGAGCAGATCCTCTTAATCATGTGAGAGAGGGAACTACAGGGCGCTATTTGAGCGATTTGGGAGTTTTTCGGCTTTATATGGAACTACAAGCTCCTATTTCCCCAAAATGCTTTCATTTGATGATAATTTGGCGGAAATAGAGGAGCTTAGTTCCCACTCCGGTGAAAATACGCTGATTCCTTACAATATAGAGGACCATAGTTCCCATTGAACGGACGAAAAACACGTTCTTCAAAATGGAGATCCAAAACTCATATCGAACGCGAGTAATCACAGGAAAAAGGGTCCGACAGACGGTTATGAGATGTATTCTCATGGCCATATTTCCAACTTTTTGATCTATTTATCCATAAGTGGAGGCCTCTTAACATTATGCTTGATTTTAAACCGCACTCGGTCTTAATATGAAATAAATAGAATATATTGGTGTTAATCTAGTGTTGAACTGAATCTCACATCATCCTCACCTGTTAGTATTCCTAGCATACTATGTAGGAAGGTGGTGGTGAAAAGTGATATTAACAGTTACGGGCTGGATGATTTACACATTATGGGCTATTTTCGGATTAATGATTATTCATTTTCTAATTTCCTTTTTCAAAACATTCTGGGAAGGATCTTTCGATGTTACATTCGTATTAAATTATTTAAAAGATGTCCTCTATTATGTTCTGCCATTAAACGTAATTATTAACTTAGTTTCAATCGATCCTACAGGATGGATTCTTGTGATCTTTTATTTCATCTGCGGGATTGCTGTCATTCTCAAATATTTATTGGATATCAAAAAAATTTTCCAATAAATAACTAGTGGGCCTTCTTTAAGTTGGTCCCAGGAAAGGAAGTGAAGCCATGAGGAGATATCAATGGATTAAGTGGCGTACATTCATCCTCTGGCTAGCAGCCCTCGTTTTTGTCGGTGTGGTGTTGTGGGTAGGAGGGCCGACCTATTGGAATGCCGCGTTGACCATTGCCAGCTTGTTATTCCAGTTGTTATTCGCAGTATTGTTCATGATCATCCAATTCGTAGCCCTCTTCTGGTTTCTGGCCAGGGGGCGCACCTACTGGATATTGCCTGGTGAGACCGGCGCGACCTGGGACGATTATCGGGGGAACCCCGAAATTGTTGAGAATGCAAAGCGAATTGTGACCCTCCTCAAAGGGGTCAAGGAGTTTAAGGAGATGGGTGGTGAGGCGATCCGTGGATTGCTGCTATGCGGCCCGCCCGGCACCGGGAAATCTTACTTGGCTCAGGTTATTGCCAACGAAGCGCAAGTGCCTTTCGCTTACGCTTCGGCCCCAAGCTTTCAGAATATGTTCTTCGGCGTAGGTAATCTGAAGGTGATGGGCATATTCAAGAAGGCGCGGAAGCTCGCTAGAGTGTATGGCGCCTGCATTATCTTCATAGACGAGATCGATGCAATCGGCATGAGTCGTCAAGGCGGAGCAGGCGCAGGCATGATGGGAATGATGGGCATGGGCGGAGGCTCCGGTCTGCTCAACGAGCTGCTCTTGCAGATGGACCCGCCGAACATTGACAATTCCAAAATTGCCAAGATGCTCCGTTCCTTGGGGCTGCGGCGCAAAAAGGCGGAACGGCCGGCGGTATTGACCGTAGCGGCAACGAACTTGCCCGACGTCCTTGACTCAGCACTTCTGCGGCCAGGTCGATTTGACAGGCAGCTTTGGGTGGATGTCCCCGATTATGACGGGCGGGTAGACATCTTCCAGTATTACTTGAAAAAAGTGAAGCGGGACACTTCGCTGACGCCGGAGGCTGCCGGTCTCGATACCATCGGATACAGCCCCGCGCAAATCAAGCATATCGTCAACGAGGCTGTTGTGATCGCGCACCAGCGCGGAGCTCAGCTGGCAAGTTACGAAGACTTCCGAGCCGCAATGGAGACCTATGAATGGGGGCTCAAACAGCCGCTTCGCTCGATGAGAGACGATGAGAAGCGGAATGTGGCCTACCACGAAGCGGGCCATGCGGTTGCTCAGTTCTTGTTAAAGCCGCATGAACGCGTCTGGAAGGTGACGATTATTCGCCGGGGCGGCGCGCTCGGTCTCGCTGCGACCAAGCCGACGCACGAGCGGTACAACCGGAGCGACAGCGAGATTTTGGCGGAAATCCAAGTTTGTCTGGCAGCTCGCGCTGTGGAAGAGGAATTCCTGAACAAGAAATTAAATGGTGTAACCTCCGACCTCCAGCAGGCAACGATGTTGGCAGGAGCTTACTTGGGCATGGTCGGTATGGGGGATGAACTGTTCAGTTTTCTCGCTATCGGCTCCCAAGCAGAGGGTCTGAAGGCGCTCCGGCCTAAGATTAACGAGCTGTTGAATGTTCAGATGCTCGAAGTGAAGAAACTCGTCAAGGAATACGACGGTTTCGTTCACGCCATTGCGGAAGAACTTCTGCAGCGCGGTGATCTGACTGGAGATGAGATTGAAGAGATCTTCGTGAAATTGTATGGTCAGAGCCGGCCGGTGCTGCCTGAGGTGAAACCGCCCGTACTTAGTCAGCCGGCCAAAGAGACTTCGGCTCAACGGCTCGAAGGAATTGAGGAGGAATCTAAGGATTCCGAATAATAGGCATAAAGAGCTGTCCCAGTGGAGGATTGATACCGCTGGGGCTGTTTTTTATTCTTCTAATCGTGAAGGATGTCTCGTACACGAATATTAGTGAGAAACGCAAAAGAGAACTGGAGCAATACTTGTCGGCACGCCAATTCAAGCTTGGTTTCTCGCTTGTTGAACAAAGGCACTTTAGAGTGGTTAGACCACTTTAAAGTGCCTTCTTACATAAATTGGCAGTCTGTTTTATTCTTTAGTTACAGAGCAAAACAACTTCTGATAACAAAGAGGAAAGCTGGTGGCACTTATGAGTATGCCAATTCAAACAAAGAAATTTCTGGAAGATATTGCGGGATTCCCGGCGCTTCACCAATTGTCTCCGGAGGAAATTCGGAAGGTTGTGGTAGCCAATGCCATTTCGGACCACTATGATCACATTCGTACGGAAGATTATCAACTGGGCGGGCCGCATGGCGACTTTGCCGTGAGAATTTACAGACCGTCGCAAGAGAAGGAACTGCCGGTGATCGTCTTCTACCATGGCGGGGGCTTCGTTTTCAATCGCATGGCGCATTATGATCCCATGTGCAGCAAGTTGGCGGCAGCAACCGGCCACGCTGTTGTATCTGTGGACTATCATTTAGCTCCGGAGTACAAATTTCCAGTTCCGGTGGATGAAGCGATCTATGCCGTGCAGTGGGTATATGAACACGGAGCTTCGCTCGGCTTGGACCCGAATCGCATGGCTGTTGCCGGCGAGAGCGTCGGAGGGAACTTGGCTGCTGTGGTGGCGCAGCAAGCGAACAAGCAAGGTTCGCCTGCGATCTCTTTTCAAATCCTGCTGTGCCCACTGACAGATTGGTCCGGCGAGTATGCTTCCAAGTTGGCTTACGGTTCAGGATATTTCCTGGAAACCGCACTCCTTGACTACTGCGCCGATCATTATTTGAACCATGCAGCGGACAAAATAAATCCGCTCGCTTCGCCTCTGTTCGGGGATGCGGCCGGACTTCCTCCGGCCCTCATCGTGCCGCCGAGTACGACCCTTTGCGTGACGAAGGGGAACGTTACGGTCAAAAGCTGATCGAGAGCGGCGTCAAAGTAACGATGAAACGTTATAACGGCATGATTCACTTGTTTTATGCGATGACGGATATGTTTGAGGATGGGCATGAGGTGTATGAGTTGATTAATAGTGAGCTTCGGGCGTTGGAGCAGCGCACGGTTTAAGGGTTATCGCGGTCAAAAGCTTTACGTGCGAGCAGAACTTGATCATAATGAGCCTCTGTCCATCTATGCAGCGTTCTCATTGGCTCAATCAGCGACTCGCCTAGCGGGGTTAGCGAATACTCGACGGTTGGCGGCACTGTTGGGTAAACATGGCGCAGCACTAAGCCGTCTCTCTCCAGCTGGCGTAAAGTCTGGGTCAGCATTTTTTGTGTCACGCCTTCGACCCGCCTTTTCAGGTCGCTGTAGCGTTTTTTACCATCCTCCAATTCATAGAATACGAGGACTGTCCATTTGCTTGAAACCACTTCGAGTGCGCGCCGATAGTGGCAGGGGGACTCATTTTCATAGGGAAAGTCATGAATATCCATGGTCGTCATACTCCTTCCTTGATTTGTTATATGATAGTATGGAGAATACGATGAGAAGAAAAGGGTGTTGACTTCATATGCCGGTTATTCGGATTGAACTGCTAATTAACGCACCTGTTGAGATTGTTTTTGATTTGGCTAGAAGCATCGAGATCCATGCTAAGTCCACCGCACATACGAAGGAAAAACCAGTCGCGGGCGTGACAAGCGGTCTCATCGAATTGGGGCAAACCGTGACTTGGGAAGCGATCCATTTTGGCATCAAACAGAGGCTTACTGCGAAAATAACGATCATGGAACGTCCTTATCGATTTGTCGATGAACAAGTTCGCGGAGCTTTCAAACACTTCAAGCACACACATGAGTTTTCTGCTGTCCCGAACGGAACAAAGATGGTAGATATCTTTGAGTATACATCACCATTGGGCGTGTTGGGGAGATTAGCGGATAAATGGTTTCTGGAAGCATATATGCACGACTTTTTGCTGCAACGGAACCTTTATATCAAGGCTGCGGCAGAAGATGCGTTGAGAAATGGATAAACCTAAGAAGCAGACAGCCAACAAAAAGGGGATCCGAAAGCCATGTTAAGGGCTGGGGGATACCCTTTTTTCACAGATAACTTGACAGTTTAAATGAGAAACATTATCATTTGAATTAACAAATGAAATTGAAAATCATTATCAATTGTCTTGATGTCTACTTCTCGGGGGTGTCCCATACATATGATGAACGAAGATGAGATTGGCGTGGGCATGGGAACTATGCATGTCCTGACAGATTATCAACTTGAGCGTTGGATTCGGAGCAATTCTCAAAATGGCAGCAAAAGCAGCCCGGTTGAACCGGATTGGAGACAGCTTACACAATATGCGGCTTATCACGCGATCAACGATTGGTATTCGCTTCCGCCCAAATCCCGAACGCGACTTACTTTAACGAATCTTTTCGAGAGACGTTGGACGAATAAATTTCGCAAGTTTGAATCACTTGAATCTTATATGGAAGTTAAGCGAAATGTGCTTACGCATCTTTATTGGTCGCTTACCGGCAAGAATGCCATGGAATGTCCGCTTATGCTTTTTGAGAGCAGCCATGTTTGGGTTGAGGGGCTTAATCTAGGTTTGTCTCAAATCATGCAAGTCATGGAGCCAACGAACGATTCATTCATTATCCATAAATATATGATGGAAGAAAACGAGGCAGCGGTGCAGTTGTTTTTTCATATGAGCGTTGTCTTTTGTTATAAAGCATTTGGACAAATGCCGGTACGCTTGCAGCTGTGGAATATGATGAACGGGAAGCAATATCGGATTAACAGGGAGGAAATGGATGTAAACAAATCCATGGACTATTTGAAACTTGTGAAAGAAGTGTATTTGGAAAATGATGACTGTCCGTGTTGTTCCGGTCGAATAGTCATGTAAAAGTGGGGGAGCTTCATGGAAACAAATCGATTTTGGCAATCCAGCAATGACTTGCTGCCGCTGCGCTTTACAACGTTGACCGCTTCGAGTGAAGGCGTCCTGTACGCCGGAACACAAGGAAAGGGTGTATTTCAATTCACCCCGCTTCGTTCCTGGGAGGAAGCTTCCCAAGGGTTACCTGATCATTTGCATATTCACCGCTTGGATTGGGTGGATGCTCAATTATATGCCTCTACCAATTGTGGGTTATACGTGATGGAAGATGATGTGTGGCTGAAAACAACGGTCAGTGATCCGTGCTATCGGGTGATCGGTTGGGGAGATCGGTTCTTGCTGACCTCCAAGGGACTGCTTTGCGGCAGCGAAGGAGAGTGGCAGCCTCTTGCCTATCAGGGTAAAAAAACGTTTGATATGCTTGTCACTCCTCATTTCTTATTTCTTGGCTATGAAGACGGCGTCGCCTTCTATGATTTGTTGACAGGGGATTGGTCCAACCTTCCCCTCAATCAGGCGGTGACAAGCATGGCGGTATTCAACCAAATGCTGATAGGAACGACCTCACGCGGAGGACTGGTGATTGGCAATAAAATGGGAGGTTTTCATCAAATTCATTTTGAAGGGATGCATTTGAACCGGTTAATCTCGCATCACGGAGATGTGTATGTGTGCGCCAATACAGGGGTTTATAAGCTATTTGATTTGAACGGGCGAATGCTTCTCCATTCCTACAATGTGCAAGCTGAGGTGACCGATCTGCTGATTTGGAGAGATTTAATGCTGATCTCCACGCTGCAAGCAGGCATAAAATATAAGAACGAACACAAAACGGCATTTCAGACCATATTATAATTACGGTATCGTCATCTGGCGGCTGCGGCAGCAGCACAGCGAATACTTACCTAAAGTCCCCCTCTCAACGTTTCAGTTGGCAGGGGGATTCTTCATTGCTTGTTGATGAGGAGTTTGCGGTAGGCGCTTGGTGTCAGGCCTGTATGCCTTTTGAACAGCCGGTTAAAATAATCCGCACTTTGAAAGCCTGAAGCTTGCATCACTTCATAAATTTTTAATTGCGAGGAGGCGAGAAGGCGGCAGCTATGCGTAATTCTCTGTTTTTGTACGAAGCGCATATAGCTCGTGCCAAGGTGGCGGTGGCATAGGCGCAGAATTTGGCGCTCGCTAAGCTGGAACTTCTCTGATAGCGCAGTTAACGTAAAATCATCCGGCAGCGTATGTGTAAGATAGTCCAGAAGCTGTTCAACATTACTGCCAGAACTTCTTGTTGGAGGAATAGGCGGCAAGTCTCTGTCAATTTCGCTGGCATGCTCGAATGCCGGGACCGGTGATTCGGTGGATGGATTGAATAATTGGTTGAATAAAACGAGCAGTTCTAAGACCAAACCATGGCTTGCGTGAGATATGAAGCGTCCCTTTTTGCAAGAATGTTATGCATGCTTTCGCTGATTCTACGGATTGCGCCTAGGTGATCAGCTGCTTTGGACCAACGGCGCTGCGGGTCATCCCCCTTGCCCATCAACCAATCAGCAAATTGCTTCATGGCAAAGTCAGGAAGACAATGCTTTATCTGTTCCAGCCATTCCGCACGAATCATCAGATTGCGGACGATCAGAGGAGCAGCACTTTTGGCCGTCGAGGGACGGAAGACATGGGAAACACCGACGGGCAGGACGTACACATCTCCCTCTTGGACGCGCATGGGTGTCCCATCGATATATTGAAGCCCTTTGCCGTCAAGCACAAGGACAATTTCAATAAAATCATGGACATGTTCGAGCAGCCATTGCGTTTCTTTTACTTTATTTACATAAAGAAAATCGTTATCGTGCATGTATTCAGCGGCAGAGTAAAACCCTAGCTTTCTTAGCATGTCGCTAACTCTCCTCTTGGGATTATGTCCGAAATGGGGGGATTCATGTCTGTTTTGTAAGTGGTTACAAGGCTGTTCCAATTATACAATATAAGCAGGGTATGAAACTGTCGAACTGTATAAGAGGTGAAAAATGAGATGGCATTTTATGAAGCAGCAGCCTACTATTTCCCAAATTATCATCGAGATAAGCGAAATGATGCGTGGCATGGAGAAGGGTGGACGGAATGGGAGCTCGTGAGGCGTGCGGAACCTAAATTTCCTGGTCATCAGCAGCCAAAAGTTCCCTTATGGGGCTACGAAGACGAAGCCGATCCGGCAGTCATGGCCCGCAAAATTGCCGCCGCCGCCGATCATGGCTTAACTGCTTTCATATTTGACTGGTATTGGTACGAGGATGGTCCATTCTTGCAGCGCGCGCTGGAGGAGGGATTCCTGCAAGCCCCCAATCATGATCGGCTGAAATTTGCAATTATGTGGGCCAATCACGATTGGATCGACATTCATCCTGCTCAGCGCAGCAGACCTTATCATGTTCTGTCCGAGGGCAAGATCAGCGAGAAAGGCTTTATAGATGCAACTGAACATATGATCCGCAACTATTTCACACACGATTCCTATTGGCGCGTAAATGGAGGGCTATATGTCTCGTTTTACGAGATTCACAGCCTGATTCGCGGATTAGGCGGAATTGAAGAAACGGCACGTATCTTACAAGCATTCCGAGAGAGAGTGCGGGCCGCCGGACTAGGTGAGCTGCATTTAAATATTGTTGTATGGGGGCTGCAAATTCTCCCTACCGAGCAGAAGATTACAAATATCAATGAGGTGTTGGAGCAGCTTGGTCTGGACAGCATATCGTCGTATGTGTGGATTCATCACCAGCCTCTGGAGCAATTTCCGGAAACGGATTATGCGGCAATTCGGGAGCGCTCGCTGCTTGATTATGAGAAATTCACAGCCGAATATAAGCTGCCCTATTACCCGAATGTGACGATGGGATGGGATTCCTCACCGCGAACGGTGCAGTCGGAAACTTTCGAGGATTTGGGGTATCCCTACATAGCCACCCTTGCCGGAAATACACCGAAGGAGTTTAAACTTGCCTTGGAAGGGGTCAAAGAGTTTCTGGACCGCGGCATGACGAATCCTCCCATTTTTACAATCAATGCATGGAACGAGTGGACGGAGGGCAGCTATCTGGAGCCTGATACATGCAGCGGAACAGCCTATTTGGATGCGATTCGGGATGTGTTCGGCAGGAAGCCATCAGAGGAAGATTGAACATGTACGAAAAAAATGCTTGAACGCTAACGGTACTTGTCGTACATTTTTAATAACCTAAAGTCGGAGCTGGTCCTTCATCATGGGGACTGGCTTTTATCATTTCAAGAAGGAAAGAAGGGGCTGACAACGAGACTCTACGCATTTATGTTATTTTATGCCGTCATTTATATGGGGAATGCGGTGTATGGCACATTTTTACCGGTATACCTGTATAATATCAAGTTTTCCCAAGAGCAAATAGGAATGCTTCTAAGTCTTGGACCGCTCATTGCCATGCTGGGTCAACCGATCTGGGGAGCATTTGGCGATCGTGCAAAGACGAAAAATAGCGTGCTAAGCTTGCTTTTAATAGGCAGCGGAGTTTCGATTATGTTCTTCCCGGTATCGCATCAGTTCATTTACTTACTTGTGTTGATCTGTGTGTTTATGTTTTTTCAAACGTCCATATTTGCGCTCAGCGATGCGATAACATTGGAAGAGCTGGACAGGCGTCCCAAATGGAACTTTGGTTGGATTCGTCTTGGAGGCACGATAGGTTTCGCCACTATGTCGCTTGTTTTCGGCATCGTCGCCAAATCGCATATTAATTCTATGTTCCCCGTCTACGCAGGAACGATGGTTGCGGCACTGCTGCTCCTTTGGTGCTTTCCGCAAGCGGCTAGCCGGCCGTCTAACGTCACAGGGAAAAAATTCCGCGAGCTGTTCCGTAATGGGAAGCTGATGTTTTATCTGGGTATTAATTTTATTGTCCAAGTCACGTTAGGTTATTATTATGCTTTTTTCCCAATATTCTTCAAGGAAATGGGTGCCGACAGTTTGATGCTTGGCTGGTCCATGGTCATATCCTCGATGAGCGAGCTGCCGTTCCTGCTGTTTTCCGGCTGGATTTTCAAGCGCATTTCGATTTCGATGCTATTGATTATTGCAGCGCTCGGCTCTTCTATCCGTTGGTTCTTGTTTTCCGTCATTGACCAGCCTCATTGGATATTACCGGCACAGCTGCTGCACGGTGTCATTTTCATCGTATTATCCGTCACGCTGGCAACCTTCATCAATCGTGAAGTGCCTCCGGAATGGAAAGCGAGCGGGCAAACGCTGAATGGCTTGCTCAGTCTGGGAGCCGCCCGCATTATCGGCAGTTTCTTAGGTGGAATTATGAGTGCGGCTTACGGCATGAGACAAGTTTTTCTGTACAGCTCCTGGTTGTCGATGGCGACTGTCGTCGTGTTCGGACTCGTTGTTTGGCTCCGCAGGAAGCAGAATGAACCAAGCACATCGTAAATGAGAATAGGGATGAAAGCCGTTAGATGGCGTAATAGGGCTGCTGAACAGCAGCCTTATTTGGCATTTGTGAATGGAAATTCGTATCCCACGAGTTTGCGCGATAAAATATTTCAAATTTAACGTTTACAGAATTTAGGGCATTTGTTAAGATGATTACGTTCACGTGAACGTTGACGTTATTGGAGATCCGTGAACATGTGCCTGGTAGATGCAGGAACTGTGACAAGGGGGATGCCCGTAACCAAAAGTGGAGGCTGATTGATTTTTTTTGTTAAATTCGTGCACGTGAACGTAGGTGGTCTATCGACTTGTAAGTCAACCGTTTATTTTCTTTCGTATTTCCTATAACGAGTGTAGAAAATTGAAAGACAGTACGTGTTTTTGTAAATACATTGACAACGGATCTTACTACAATAGATACATAGTCCTTATCAAGGAGGGAGGCGGAAAACGCGCTATTTTTGCAGTTGAAGATTCAAGATGGCCCAAAGTAACAGATTGACCTCATCATTGGCTTTTAGCAGAGTGAACGGCATTGGAATAGGTTCTCAACCGAGATTGTACAGAACGTAATGCAACCGCTTACTTTTTATCTTTTGTCATTAAATCTGTAGGAGGAATTCCTTTGAGGCTCAGAAAGAAGTTTGTTAGTTTATGTTTATCTTGTTCCGTTATATTATCTACGATGAGTGCTGTTGTCCTTCCCCAAGGGTTGGTGCAAGCTGCTGCTGCAGCCGATTCGCCAAGTGCAATTTTTAGCGATGACTTTAACGCAGGTACGTTGACGAATTGGAGTACGGTCAAAGGAACATGGACGAATGCGGGAACGGCGGCACAAGGTGTTTCTACAGGAGATGGATTGACCCTGAGACAGGGGATTACAGGAACCGACTTCACCTATGAAGCGGATCTCAGGCTTGTTACAGCTAAATCGGCAGGACATTTGTATTTTAGAAGCAACAGCACGGGAACGAATACGTATGCGGTAACACTTGATTCAACGGGCACTACGAGCGTAGTTAAATTATTAAAATTCACGAATTCTGTGTATGCGCCTATACAGAGTGTCAATCAATCCTTGACCATGGGGCAGACCTATCATTTAAAAGTTGTAACTTCCGGCAGTAATATCAAAATATACTTCAACAATGCAGCAACACCAATCATTGATGTCAACGATACATCGTTCACATCCGGTCAGTTCGGACTTGGTACATTCGGGGGCACGGTTCAATTCGATAATGTAGCTGCTTATGATAATACCCCTCCTTCAACGAGAGTGAATTTCAGCTTGAATGGCAATGACACTGCCGTGCGAAGCGTTTCGACAGTTGCAACAGTGATCGGTGCGGATACATCGACCTTGAAATATCAATGGTCGAAGAACAGCACGACGCCTGATGGGGCGACTTGGACCTCTTTTGTTAACGGCGAACTGATCTCACAAAGCGGTGTTGACGGTGACTGGTACCTTTACATTAGGTTTAAGGATACAACAGGCGCAGAACAAACGATGAAATCCAACGTGTTTCATTTGGACAATTCGATCGTTACTGCCGGGGCCCAAGTCGGGCAAAATGGCACCCACTGGGGCTTCGAAAGCGGAACACTTGAAGGTTGGAATGCGGTATCCAACCCGTCGAATATCCCTATTCTTGCAAGCAATGTGTTTTTTCATAACGCCAAAGACACTCCGTATAATAAAGAAGGCAAGTTTTTCCTTTCTACTCTTGAAGGAAATGGTACGTACGGCGACTCCTATAATACGGTAGTCGTATCCCCACAGGTTACGCTCACGCGTCCGCAGGTTTCGATGCTTGTCGGGGGCGGGAACGGGGCTAACACTTACGTTGCGGCTTGCACCGTCGATACGTCGCAGTCCAACAGTTGCCGTGAAGTTGGCAAGTTGGCCGGCAGTAACGCTGAGACTATGCAACTGCGTACACTTGATTTGTCGGCGTTTATCGGTCAAAAGATTTTCTTCAAAATGGTTGATAGCGCCAATTCGAGCTGGGGTCATATTACGCTAGACGATGTATTCGTAAATGTACCAGCTGCGCCAAAAGATCTGAAATTTACACGGAACAGCAGTTCAGACTATGCTTTGGCTTGGCAGCCGGTTACGGAATCCCAAGTAACGGGTTACAACATCTACCGATCTACTGATTCCGATAAAAATTTCACCAAGCTGAATAATGCCGTGTTAACGGAAACTTCCTTCCACGATACGACAGTGCCAGCTGATGCGACTTATTACTATCGTGTTACAACCGTAGGAGCCGATGGGTCGGAGTCAAGTCCTGCCTCTGTTATCGCCTTTTACCGTCCTGCCCAAGATATTTACGCACGAGGAAATACAGTAACCTATTCGGGGACACAGCTTACGGCTATTGAATTCCCGGTTGGGCCGATCGGTGCGGGCGGTATCCGGCACTTCGGTACGGGCGAGCGCAGCGAAGCATGGATATTCAATAGTGACGATACGTTCCGTAGTCGCACAACAGGTATCGTACCGAACAGTTTCTTTGCTGTACGCGCCCAGTCGCAGGGAGGCCAGCCGATCGTGCGCGCTCTACAAACGACGGCAGTAGGAGCATTTAATGCGATGAAATCGCTTACGTTCCAAGGCGAATATCCGATGGGACGCTATAACTTTCAAGATGATCAGATGCCAATTGAAATCACGCAAGACGTGTTCAATCCAATGATTCCGGGGAACATGAAGGATTCGGCCATTCCAACAGCGATTTATACAATGACATTTAAGAATCCATCTTCAAGTGAAGTGAATGTATCGCTTCTGGCATCGCAGCAAAATGCCGTCGGTTTCGATGGCATAGGTTCGATCACGGGGACGAACAAACGTGACTTCAGCGGCTATGGCAGCAACAGCAATACGCTGCAAATCGGCAGCGAGGCGTCGCATCTGCAAATGACTGGCAGTAAAGGCAGTATGACATTGTCTGTCCTTGGGCCGCAAACCGGCGGCACGGCTTCCTGGAATACGCTTGACGCGCTGCAAACCGCGTTTGCAAGCGGCAGTGTAACAGGTGCTACCAGTGCCTCCAGTCCACAAGCTGGAACGACTGTCGATGGTGCTTTGACGTCCAGTTTAACGCTTGCACCGGGCGAAACCAAACAGGTGAAGGTCGTTCTAAGCTGGTACTTCCCTCAGAACCCAACGCGCGGTTTCGGTGGGGAAGGCATGCAGTATACGAATTGGTGGAGTAACGCGTCTGACGTCGATCAGTACGTAGCTGCCAATCTGACGAGTCTGCAATCACAGACAGAGCTTTACCACGATACGATGTACAGCTCGAACCTCCCGCAATACGTACTTGACCGCCTTACTTCCGCTACGGCTTTGCTTCACACGCCGACGGTGTTCTGGGCTAAAAACGGCTTCTTCGGCGGATGGGAAGGCTACGGCTGCTGCAGCAATATGCCAAATCACGTATGGCACTATGCACAGGCGCATGCCAGACTCTGGCCTCAGCTTGGACAAATGTTCGACCAACAATGGTTAGATGCGGAAAAACAGGATGGCTTGCTACCTTATCGCTACAATAACGATACGTTCGCTTTCGATGGCCAAACTGGCGTTATTCTTTCAGCTTACCGTGACTATCTGCAATCTCCGGATACAAGCTGGTTAAGCACTTATTGGCCAAAAATTAAGGGAGCTATGGATTATGTCATTACCCACCATGATCCTAACGGGAACGGAATCCTGAAAGGCGGAGCTTTGACTACGCTTGATGCGGGTTCGCCTACAATGAACTCTTGGCTTGGCTCGATGTACCTTGCTGCTGTGAATGCGTCGGCGCATTTGGCAAAAGCCGCAGGTGATACAGCTGCAGCAGACAAATACGACGCTATCTATAGCCAAGGAAAGACGAACCAAGAAAATATGCTGTGGAACGGTCAGTATTATGCTGAAAAAGCGCAAAGCGGAGGAGGAGCCACCAATTTTATCGGTAATGGCTCTGAAATCGACATGCTGCTGGGCCAATGGTGGTCCACGCAATTGGGGCTTGGCGACATTTATGATTCGGAGCATATGACACTAGCGCTCAAAAACCTCTTCAAGAATAATTACTATGATAATTTCATTAATTTTACCCACCAGTATCGCACTTACGTCGAGCCAACCGACGCTGGACTGGTGATGTCAACATGGCCTGGTAATGATAGACCGTCGAACAGCATCATGTACTTCGATGAGGTCATGTCTGGATTTGAGTACTCAGCAGCTGCAGCTATGATTCAGCGCGGACTGCTTAACGAGGGTCTTACTGTCGTAAACGCTGCTTCCAATCGTTACGATGGCCGACTCAGAAATCAGCCGTATATGAGTTTCGGCGGCTGCGGAATCGGCGACGGCAGCGGCAATCCATTCGGCGATGACGAATGCGGTCAATGGTACGGGCGTACATTGTCTTCATGGTCCTTGCTGCTCGCCCTGCAAGGTTTCAACTATGATGCTCCGCATCAAGCTATCGGCTTTGCTCCAACCTGGCAGCCGAACGATCACAAATCGTTCTTCACAGCTGCAAACGGATACGGCACATTTAGCCAGAAGAAGGATAATGGCGGACAGATTGATACCATCAATATCGCGTCCGGAACATTGGATTTGAAGACATTCTCGGTTTCTGTGCCTGCCGATACATCTACATCTGGTTGGTCAGTTATCGTTAACGGTCAACAAGTTGCAGATGCTGCTGTAACCTTGAGTGGGACTACGGCTACTGCGACCCTGCCTCAAACCGTGACCTTATCCGCAGGTGACCAGATCACGCTGCAGTCCGGCGCTGGAGTAACAGGAGTTACGGTCACTGGGGAAAATGGCGCAACAACGATTACAGCAGATGGTGGCACTTTGCAAATGCATGCTGCGGTCGAACCTGCTGATGCGGCTGACAAGTCCGTTACTTGGGCTGTTTACGGTATCGATAACGCGCCGACTGATTTGGCTGTCATTCGTGCTGACGGTGTATTGACGGCACAAAAGAACGGCTCTGTTAAAGTCGTGGCAACCGCAAATGGCGGCTCCGGGGTACATGGAGATGCTACGATTACGATTAGCGGACAAACAGAGGTACCTGCGGGTCCAGGGGCAACTCTGACTGGCACGAGTTCTGTGTTGGCTGGGCAATCTTTTACAGAGACTTATGGATTGAGAGGCTTGACGCAAAATGTGTTTGCTCAAGACCTTACGATAACCTATGATCCGGAAAAGCTGGAATTTGTTTCTGCTGAATCTTTGAAAGACGGATTCATGATTGTGAACAAAGCGGATAAGCCGGGTCAAGTTCGAATCGTTGCGGCAAGTGTAGGGCAAACCGCTGCAAATGCGAACGGTGAATTAATGGTCATTCACTGGAAAGCTAAACCGATGCTGCAGTCAACAACAGCGACTTTAACGTTGTCGAATGTAACCGTTGCTGACGGGCAGGGTACTGAAACACAATTGTCAGGTGACACCCGCAATATTCAAATTCAATTGGCAGTTTCTGTAGACAAAACAGCACTGAGCACCTTGATTGCAGATGCGCAAACGAAACATGATGCGGCTGTTGAAGGCACGAATGCCGGTCAATATCCAGTTGGATCCAAAGCAACGCTGCAGGCTGCAATCGACAAAGCCAAGGCCGTAGTTAACGACTCTGATGCTACACAACTGCAAGTAGATCAGGCAGCAGCAGATTTAGACGCAGCGATACAAGCATTCAACGCTTCGGCTGTTCTGCCAATGCAGGGAGACCTGAATGGCGACAACAAAGTAAGTATCGGCGATTTGGCAATGGTAGCTGCTAACTACGGTAAATCGAAGGATAGCAGTGCGGATTGGGATCAAATTAAAGCCGCAGACGTGAATGGCGATGGCAAAATTGATCTAACCGACCTCGCAGCAATTGCTTTGAGAATTTTAGAGTAAGGTATTCATTGGTAAACAGGACACGAGCTTAAATGAACTTTGTTTAAGTTCGTGTCTCTTTAAGTAGATAAGAAAGTATAAGTTTTTTACTTTTGTTCTGCTCTACCTTGACAAACGCGCTCGTACTAAAAGGACGACGAGGTCGTTTATCCTTGGTTGCTATATGGGGATGACGAGGCCGTTTATTTTTGACGGTGCTGCGCACGATGGAATAAAGGAACAAGAGGGCGCTATTTCAGCGAAAGGGGTCCCTTGTGCGAGTAATGGGGAACTAAGGGACGCTATTTCGTAAATTAAACGGGAAACTAGCCCATTTTGCTTAAATAAGGCCCTGTAGTTCCTCTCAATGAAGCGAATCGCCGTTTTTTGCCTAAATAGCGCCCTGACGTTCCCTCATAATAATTGTGTGTAAAATTGTAAACTATTACATTTTATTCTAAATACTTCATACCTCCCTGCATGGTATTTTTTTAATAGAACATGAGCGAGGGGGGAGTAACATACGAAGAGCAACCATTTTACAGATGAATCAAATTTCAAAAACGTTTGGCATGGTCAAAGCGCTTAAAGAGGTAGACTTGGAGCTTCACCATGGAGAAGTTATGGCCTTATTAGGCGAAAATGGTGCGGGGAAATCTACATTAATGAACATCTTATGCGGAGCAACATCCAACTACGAAGGTGAGATCCGGATAAACGGCCAACCCGTTCAAATCAGTTCGCCGACGGTTGCAAGCAAACACGGCGTTGTGAAAATTCACCAGGAACTACAGCTAGTGCCGGAATTAACCGTAGCTGAGAACATCTTCTTGGGCAGGGAAGAGCGAAATCACTTCGGCTTCATTGACTACAAGATGATGAATGCAAAAGCGCAAACCTACATGAAAATTCTAGATCTCACTGTCCCGCCGCAGCAGCAGGTCAAACGACTTCGAATTGGCGAGCAGCAGCTTGTGGAAATTGCTAAAGCTTTATCGCTTGATGCAAAAATTTTAATCATGGACGAACCGACAACAGCGCTTAGCAAGCATGAAACTGAGAAACTGTTTCAGGTTGTGAAGCAGCTGTCTGCCAAAGGGGTATCCATCATTTACATCACTCACCGAATGGAAGAAATTTTTGAGCTTTCTGATCGAGTGGTTGTGTTAAGAGACGGGAGTTTCGTAGGCGCGGTTGCTACGGTCGAAACGAATCACAATGAACTAGTGCGCATGATGGTAGGCAGATCGTTCGCTGAGCTTTTCCCGCACAGAGATTTTCGTAAGGGGAAAGAAGTACTCCGCGTAGAGAACCTATCTTTCCATCCACCTATTACAAATGGCAAAAGGAAGCTGAAAGAGGTATCCCTCACTTTACATCAAGGTGAAATATTAGGCATTTCCGGGTTGTTGGGAGCGGGTCGATCCGAACTGTTTGAATGCTTGTTCGGCCTGCATGTAAGGAGATGCACTGGCAATGTGTATATCCATCAACAACAAGTGATGATTAAAAATCCAAGGGATGCTATTGATAAAGGCCTGGCTTTCTTAACGGAAGATCGTAAAGGGCAGGGGCTGGTGCTAGGACGCTCGATTGGGGAAAATATGTCGCTACCTTTACTCGATAAATTTAGCCGGTTGACTTTTATGATGACGAAGCAAGAAAAAGTCGTCTGGGACGAGCAAATTCGTTCGTTAAGCATTAAAGCGCCCAGCTATGCGACACAGGCTAAACAGCTAAGCGGAGGAAATCAACAAAAAGTCATTATCGGTAAATGGCTGCTTTCGAAGCCGATGATACTGCTCCTGGATGAACCTACACGGGGAATAGATGTCAATGCAAAGGCAGAAATTTACGAAGTCATTCACCAATTGGCTCGCAGTGGGATGGGGATTCTGCTCATTTCCTCGGATATGCCGGAGATACTCGGATTATCGGATCGTATTCTCACGATTTGCGAAGGTAGAATCACTGGCGAATTCATGCGGGCGGAGGCAACGGAAGAGAAGTTGCTGAAAGCGGCAACGGAAAGGGAGGTAACGTCTTCACATGACAGCGCCCAAAACATTATTTAAATCACAGGCATTCAGGCAATCGGAATACTTGCAGAAAAATCAAATATTTAGCTTTCTCATTCGATTTCAAAGCTTATTCGGACTCCTATTAGTTCTTGGTGTAGCGTCAATCATCTGTACGAGAGATGGAGAGAATTTATTCCTTGCGCCAACGAATCTGGCTAATGTCGTTCGCTCGATTTCAGAGAATGGCATTATGGCTATCGGTATGACGCTGGTCATTCTGATAGGCGGTATTGATCTATCCGTTGGCGCGATTCTTGGTTTAACCGCAACAGCCGCCGCCGATCTGATGATGCATCGCTCTATGGGCATGCTGGAGACGATCGTCATTGTATTGGTGCTAGGCGCAGCTTTTGGAGCTTTTAACGGTATGGTGTCTACGAAGCTAGGTATCCAAGCGTTCATTGTTACGCTAGCTTCAATGAGTATCGCCCGCGGACTTGCACGATTCTGGTCAGGAGGTATCGGGATTCCAATTGCTTATGGCGATGGCGCAGAGTCAGCCCCCAGTACTTTCAGCGTCCTTGGAGAACGAATTGGAGGCATTCCGGTCCCTGCCGTTTGCTTCCTTCTCTTGGGCATCATTTTCATCATCATGCTGAAATTTACGAAATTCGGAAGGCATGTATACGCGATTGGCGGCAACGAAACGGCGGCACATCTTTCCGGGATTAAAATAAACCGTATCAAAATCCTGATTTATGTTCTAGCAGGCGTGCTGTCTGCAGTTGCTGGAACGATTCATGCAGCACAAGTCAGTCAAGGCAGCCCAAATGACGGGATTGGTTATGAACTCAATGCGATCGCTGCTGTTGCTATTGGCGGCACGAGTTTGGCCGGAGGGAAAGGAACCATCATTGGAACGATTATAGGCGCTTTGATCCTTGGTGTTCTCGATAACATGCTGGGACTTAAGAATGTGAACACGAATCTCCAACTCGTCGTGAAAGGACTTATTATCATTATTGCTGTGGTCCTACAGAAACAGAAATAATCTAAATACTATAAGAGGGAAGGTTATGTAAAATGAAAAAATTAGTTTTAGCTTCCGTTCTAACAATCATGATGACTTCGCTTTTCACGGCATGCGGCAGCAGCACGACGACTACGAGTACATCTAGTCCTATGGCTAAGGAAACAGCAGCAGCGTCTACAGCAGCTCCTAGCGCAGCGCCCGCAGCATCAGAAGCGTCTAAACCGAAGAAATCCAGCTACTTAATCGGGATGTCTCAAGCGAACCTGGGTGAACCATGGCGTGTAACGATGAACGCTCAAATAGCCGATGCGGCTAAGAAATACCCTGATTTCAAGGTTGTTTATGCCGATGCGGCGCAAGACAATTCCAAACAAATTGCCGACGTCGAAAATTTCATCCAACAAAAGGTTGATCTCTTGATCATCTCACCGAATGAGGCCAAGCCTTTAACGGCCGTTGTGAAAAAAGCCTACGATGCCGGCATTCCGGTTATCACACTCGACCGCCGTGTAGAAGGAGATTCCTTCACACAGCATATCGGAGCTGATAACGTTATCATCGGCAAAGGAATCGGCGAATGGGTAGCCAAAACGTTAGGCGATAAAGGCGGTAACGTCGTTGAAATCAAAGGTCTTGAAGGCACGTCAGGGCAAAAGGAAAGACATGATGGCTTCATGGAGGGCATCAAGAGCAATCCCAATATTAAAATTATCGCCGCTCAAAATGCGGATTGGCTAAGAGATAAAGCGATAAGTGTCATGGAAGGCATTCTGCAAGCGAACAAGAAGATCGATGTTGTTTTTGGACATAACGATCCGATGGCTGAAGGCGCTTACACCGCTGCGAAGAATGCAGGACGCGAGAAAGAAATGCTGTTCGTTGGAGCAGATGGATTACCGACACCGGACGGCAGTATCAAAAGTATTCTCGCTGGCCGCTTAAACGCTACTTACGTATATCCGACAGGCGGGCAGGAAGCGATCGATAACGCGCACAAGCTGCTGACAGAAGGAGCCAAACTTGAAAAGCAAGTTATTCTGGGCACGCAAGAAATTAATAAAGATAACGCGGCAGAAATGCTCAAAAAGTATGGCGGCCAATAAATAATTGCATAGCCTTTAGCCAGATCCTAACAGCTTCCTGCTGTTAGGATACTGTGTTTTCATTCAAACACGAATCTACTTAGAAAAAGAAGGTGGCTGGATTGGGATTGTGGCGCAGAGCTTTTCAACAGAAAGGAATACGCTTCAAATTATTAGTTTACTTCCTTTCTCTCATTTTGCTGCCTATTCTTACGATCGGCTTGATCAGCGACATTATTTATACCAGCTCCATCGAACGGGAAACGAATCTGCATGCGCAAGAAATTATCGAACAGATTCAGAAAAATGTAGAGTTTTATATTCAAGATATGGACCATATTGAGCACTATATTTCGCAAGATCCAAGTATGATGGCTTTTCTTCAAACCAGCAACACGCTCGAACCAAATCGAGTGAGTATTGAAACGGATGTGCGCAGGCTCCTAAGGACATATGCGGAGGTTCATCCGGAAATTGCCGGAATAGTCGTAGTGAATGACAGTGACCTGTATATAAGCAATGAGCAATACCGGATCTCGCGTGATCCGTTAACCCGGGAGGATTGGTATCAAAGAGCCATAGCATCCAAAGGTGAGCTGCTGCTGATCTCCAGGCCGATTGGCAGAAATTTGACATCGGGTAATCAAGTAAACGCGGAGGAAGTCCTATCCGTCGTCAAAGCCATTCAAAATCCAATGACGCAGAAGTTCGTAGGGGTAATCTCCATCGATTTCAAGCTCGATACGATTGAGAAAATGATTCAGAAAATCACGTTAGGCAAAACCGGCTTTGTTTATATGATGGATGCCGCAGGTGATGTCGTCTACTCGCCGGATAATCCGGTTGTCTATCGAATTAATGCAGAGTGGCTGGGAGACAGTTCAAACCGGCAATTTACGCAAACCATTAATCATAATCAGTACCAAATCATTTATACGAAATCGGATTTTACAAAGTGGAAAATAATTGGGGTGTTCTCTTTCAAAGAAACATTTAAAGAAGCATCGAGAATTCGGTTGTATACCCTTATTATTGCAATCCTGACCGTCATCCTCGCGGTGATACTAGCTTTTTTTTATACGTCATCCATCGCCAACCCGCTAAATAAATTGAAGAATTTGATGCGAAAAGTTCAAAATGGCGACTTGAATGTGCGCTTTGACAATCAATACCATGACGAAATTGGGCAGGTAGGCAACGGTTTCAATAGTATGCTGGAAGAGATTCGGAACTTAATCGAACTGGTGTATAAGGAGCAGCAAGGAAAACGGGAAGCGGAAATCAAGATTTTGCAAGCGCAGATTAAGCCGCATTTTCTGTACAACACCTTAGATGCTATTCAATGGATGGCGCATGAACGGGGGGCGACGGATTTGGTCGAGATGATCGACGCATTGACCCATTTCTTCCGTATCGGACTCAGCAAAGGAAAAGAAACGCTGACGGTGAGCGATGAAATTGCCCACGTGAGAAGCTACTTAATTATCCAGAAGATCAGATATGAGGAAAAGCTGGAGTTTGAAATTGAATGTGAAGAGGGGCTCGAACATTTACTCGTTTTGAAACTAACACTACAGCCTTTAGTAGAAAATGCCATTTATCACGGAATTAAAGCAAGGAGAGGCGTAGGCAAGGTGTCCGTGCAAGCCAAAGTTATAAAGGGAATGCTTTATTGCAGTGTCTCAGACAATGGCATTGGCATCCAGCCAGAGAAGCTTCAAGAGATTCGTCATATGCTTGAGAAATCGGGAAAAGATACGAGCGCACTGCAAGGCTTCGGCATCTATAACGTAAGCGAACGCATCAAGCTTAATTATGGAAATGAATATGGTCTGACGTTTCATAGTGAATATGGCGTAGGGACAACGGTTGAAGTGTGGCATCCACTTTTGGAAAAGTTGGTGGTTCTGAAATGATAAACGTATTCATTGTTGATGATGAGCCGAAAATCAGACGGAAAATACGTCAATTGCTCGATTGGGAATCACTTGGCATGGAGATTGTCGGGGAAGCCGAGGATGGCGAGATGGCGCTGGAATTAGCTCAAACGCTTCGCCCTGATCTTTTATTGGTCGATATCTGCATTCCGATAATGAATGGATTAGAGCTTGTAGAGAAAGTGAACCATATATTACCTCATAGTGTGGTGATATTAATTACCGGACATGATGAATTTACTTTTGCCCATCAAGCGGTGAAATTGAGCGTCTTTGATTATTTATTAAAGCCGGTCAGGCAGGAGGAGCTGGAGGAGGTCGTTCTGCGAGCTAAAAAGCAGCTGGAGCAGTTCAGCTTCCAGAATAAATACATGAATTGGGCGAATAACCATTTAACCAAAAATTTCACCTCGATTCGCGATCGCTTTCTGAATGAATGGGTGAATGGACAGCTTTCTGAGATTGAAGTGAGGGAACAGCTTGATTTCTTCAACATAAGAGTACCGGCTCAATTGGGCATGATGCTCATTAAAGTAACGGATCGCCTAATGATTGGTCAAGGATTCAAAGAATGGGATCGTCAATTGCTCTTGTTTGCCGTCCAGAATGTAGCGGAAGAGATTGTGTCAAGCAGAGGACAGTCCCTCTTATTTCGAGATGCGAAAGATCATGTTGTCGTCCTCATGCATGTAAATGATCAAACGAATTTTGAAACTTTAGCGGAGCAGGTGACGATGAGTATAGAGCAGTTCTTGAAGTGCAATGTTCATATTATTGCTCAGCAAAGAGAACAATGGTGCGGTATTCCGAACCTTTATGGGCAGCTTGTTCAGGAAATGATGGTCGAGGAGCATTGGTCTCCCATTGTGCTGTTAAGCAAGAAATATATCGATACCCACTATCACCTGGAGACCTTTTCTTTGCAGGATGTTGCGAAGCAGTTCCAGATTAGTCCAGCGTACATAAGCCGCCTGCTTCGCCAGGAGCTTGGTGCTACTTTTATTGATTACTTGACGAAAATAAGGATCAAGCGGGCAATTCAACTGATGAATGACCCTTCCTGCAAAATGTATGAAGTTGCTGAGAAGGTAGGGTATTCATCGCAGCACTATTTCAGCACGGCATTTAAGAAAATCGTCGGGATATCACCAACGGAATATCGGAGAAGCGGGGCGAATCCTATAGATGTTCTTATCTAATTGGAAAAGCCGGATCGTGTCCATTGTTTTTATTCTAGTTTGCACGTACAGTTTGACGGGTTGCCTAAGGCCGGCTGCACAAACACCGAAGTCAACCCAATTTTTGATTGGCATGTCACAAGCCAATTTAGTAGAGCCGTGGCGGATTGAAATGAATAAGGAAATTAAAGCCGAGATTCAGAATTATAGCGATGTGAAGGTTATTTTTGCGGATGCTGCCCAAAGCAGTGAAAAGCAAGTAAGCGATGTTGAGCGATTGGTGCGGCTTGGCATCGATTTATTAATCATTTCACCTAATGAGGTCACATTACTTGCGCCGATCGTAAACAAAGTGTACAAAACAATTCCCGTCATTGTACTGGACCGGGATGATCCGGATTTTAACCATACGCTCTATATTGGACCGGATAATGAGTTGATTGGCAGGCAAGCCGGACAATTCGTTGTCGATTTGCTAGCTGGCAAAGAAGGGAATGTCGTGCAAGTCGAAGGGCTTTCCGAATCTCCGCCTGTTATTGGCCGCAGCAGAGGCTTTCTCCAGGTTATTTCACAACATCCGAATATCCATGTCGTAGATACGATTGTCGCAGATTGGCTGCGGGATAAAGCAGAGGATCAACTCAAACAGCGATTCGTAACTTATCCGCAAATTGACGTCATCTTTGCTCATAATGATGACATGGCACTCGGAGCTTATCTGGCAGCTTCCAAATTGAGAATTAAAAATATTAAATTTATAGGGATTGATGGGCTCCCAGGCTCTGAGGGAGGGGTTCAATTGGTGAACAACGGAGTTTTGGCTGGTACCTTCACATATCCGACAGGAGGAAAAGATGCGATTCAATATGCAATGAAAATTTTGAATAAGGAAGACAAAATCCCGAAAAAGGTCACTCTCCAAAGCCGTATTATTACGAGGTAAAAATCGTATACAAATAAGTAAAATTAATGCTTGATTTTGTGCATTCTCTTGCTTCCGCTTGGAAATTCAGTGATTAAACGGGGTTTTTCGACAAAACCATACAAAATAGACTCCTTCCCGATGTTAATAAAGACTTGTATAATATTAGGAAATGAAACATCCAAGTTGTAACCGGATTCCTGAAATTATTGGAAATCCGTTTTTTTATGTAGAGACAGGGGTGTACACCATGTATAGAATCGTGATCGTTGATGATGAAATCGAAGTGAGAGAAGGCATCATAGAGAGCATCGAGTGGGAACGGCACGGATTTGAATGTATTGGAGATTACAGAAATGGCAGCGAAGCATTGGAAGCAATTTCAGAACTTAGGCCGGATCTTGTTTTGTCTGATATTTGCATGCCGTTTATGGACGGGATTGAATTGACCAGACAAATTCATTTGAACTATCCGTACATTAAGGTCATTATCCTGACCGGTCATGATGAGTTTGATTATGCCCAGAAAGCACTGCGCTTGAAAGTGCACGATTTTATTGTAAAACCGATTACGGCGAACGAACTTCGCAATCTGCTGGATAAAGTGAAATTAGAAATGGACAAGGAAGCTGAAAATCGCGAGAATCTCTCGCTTCTGAAGATGCAGCTTCATCAAAGCTTGCCGCTATTAAGAGAACGGTTTCTAGAACAATTAGTAGGCGGAACTTTAAGAGACGTCAGGGTTCAAGAAAGGTTCCAATATTTCAGTCTGCCGCAGATTGTCCCACCTTATCTTGTTGTAGCGATTGACATTGACGACTTCGACGATATTAAAAAAGAAAAATGGCAAAATGATCCGGAGCTATTCCGATCCGCAGCCTTTAATATTGTTCAAGAAGTGATGGAAGGAAAAGAGGCGATCGTTTTTCGAACGAGGGAGGAACGCATGATTGTCATCTTTTCCGGGGAAGCGGAAGAAGGGACCTATGAGGCTGCGCTCAACTTATCTGAGGTGATCCGCTTTTGCATGGAGAAATATTTGAAATTCACCGTTACCGTGGGGGTTGGTGTGCTCTGCCGTACGTTAAACGAGCTCCCTCTATCTTACAAAGGGGCAATTTCCGCACTGGATTACAGGTTTTTGCTTGGTAAAAATAAGGTCATTAGCATCAATGATATGGAAGGCACCAATAAACCCGTTCAGCAGTTGGACATTGAGTGGAATCGCAGGTTTTCTACCCTTATCAAAACGGGAACACAAGGTGAAGCGCAAGTTCTAATCAATCAACTGATAAGCAACTTAAAAGCCTCGCTCATGCCAATGGGGGCTTGTTATTTACAAATTCAGTCGATTATTATTGCCATCATGAATACGATTCACGAATTCGCAGGCAATGATGCTGTTCATTTCAAGGGACATGAAATCGTTCTCAAAGATATCAACCGCTTCAAAACGTTGGATGAAATTGAATTATGGCTCATAACGATTTGTAAAGAAGCGATTTTTTATATTTCAGAGCAAAGAAGCGACCAAACGAAAATGCAGGTTCTGAGTGTAATTGATTACATCGAAAAGCATTATTCGAACGAGAACCTTACGGTTGATGAACTTTGCCGCCATGTACATTTGAGTAAAAGCTATTTCAGTACCGTATTCAAGCAAAATAAAGAACAAACCATCATGGAATATGTTACACGAGTGCGGATTGATAAAGCAAAGGATTTACTGCAGCAGACTCCTTTGAAATCTTATGAAGTAGCGGCAAAAGTTGGTTATAGCGACCCTCAATACTTTAGTGTGTTATTTAAAAAACATACAGGGACAACCCCTACGGAATACCGAGAAAAGTTATTGAGGGAGAAATAATGATGAGAAAAGAATGGGATGTTGGGTCATTTCTTTTCAAATTTAGAAGCATTCAATCAAGTATTTCTGTCGTCTTCTCGTGCTTGATTTTATTTCTGATCGTGATCACAAGCTACATCTCTTATCATCTGTCGGCTCAAGCAGTGGAAATGAATTCAAAGCACTATATATCAGAAATTGTCCAACAGGTTAATATCAATATTCAATCGTACATAACCAATATGGAAGACATCTCCATGCTTGCATCGACGAACAAGGACGTGAAATACTACATTACAGAGACGAGCTTTATCAGTGATGAAGAACGTAGACCGTATGAGAAAAGAATATCCGATTTATTTCAGTCCATCTTGATTACCCGTAAAGACATTGCTTCAATTATGGTTTTTGGATACAATAACCGATTTGTCTCAGACCGTCGAATTACAAGTTTGAATATGAACGCCAACGTCCAGGAACAGCCTTGGTACAAAAATGCAAAGGCAGAAGGAGGGAAATCCGTTATTTCTGCTCCGCATGTCCAAAACATTATCCAGAATGAGTACCGTTGGGTCGTGTCCTTGAGCAGGGAACTGAAAAGTGCAGACGGCATTACGGGAGAAGGTATTTTCCTGGTCGATTTGAATTTAAATGTCCTTGGCGAAATCTGCAATCATATTAATCTGGGGAAAAGAGGGTATGTATTCATCCTCGACAAAGATGGAAGCATCGTTTATCACCCGCAGCAAAAGCTGATTAACAGCAATTTAAAGGAAGAGATGATCGATGAGGTCAAACAGTCCGGGAGCGGAAGCTTTATTACAGGGGATGGGAACAAGAAACGGATCTATACGATCCAAGAGACGCACTTTGGTTGGAAAATCGTCGGGGTTGCCTATGCCAATGAGCTCATTGCTAACCAGTATCAAATTAACATCTCGTATTTTTTATGGACGATTCTAGCTTTAGTCATCGCGTTGTACCTCTCATTTTTTATTTCCCGCCACCTATCAAGACCAATTAAACAACTGCAGAGCAATATGAAGCAAGTGGAAAAAGGAGACTTCAGCATTCGTTCGGACTTTCGCAGCGAGAATGAAATTGGACAATTGGGTCAAACCTTCAATATCATGGTCGGCCGAATCAAAGATTTAATGAATCAAATTATCCAGAACGAGGAAAGCAAGCGAAAGAGTGAAATGAAGCTGCTTCAAGCGCAAATTAATCCTCATTTTTTGTATAATACGTTGGATTCCATCATATGGATGGCGGAGCGTAAAAAGCATGATGAGGTGGTCCAGATGACTTCTTCGCTCGCCAAGCTGTTTCGCGCGATTATTAATAAAAATAATGAAACCGTTCCCGTTCGGGTGGAGATCGAGCATATCACCAACTATTTGCTCATTCAATCGATGAGATATAAGGATAAGCTTGATTTTCGAATTGACGTTGATCCTGGGATTCTAGAGTTCCATATTCCGAAAATTATTTTGCAGCCCATTGTTGAGAATGCGATTTATCATGGTATCAAAAATAGTCTGGAGCCCGGTGTAGTAAAAATAACGGGAAAAGAAGACGGAGATAACATTGTGTTTGTTGTCGCGGATAACGGAGTCGGCATGGAACCGGAGAAGCTGGATCAAATTTTGAAACTGAAAGATGGCATCATAAAGGGGATTGGGGTCAGCAATGTGAACGAACGCATCAAACTGTTCGGAAATGAATTTGGTCTTACTTTTAAAAGTGAAAAGTGGGAAGGAACGGAGGTTCGGATTGTACTCCCCAAAAGTGCCCAGAAAGGAGTCATCGATGGCCATTAAAAAGCCGGTTTTCTTGGCTGTACTGTTCGTGATTATAATTGGTTTTGTCGTAGTAACCAGCATGGAGATGCTGCGTATTACGAATCCAAGAAAGCTTGAAATCGCTGTTGTCTTAAAAACGAACAATATTCGCTCGGATTATTGGCAAATGGTTAGTACAGGCATAAAAGCGGCAGCAAAAGAGTTCGCTGTAAATATCGATATTACGGGACCCGTATCGGAGACGGATACCGCAGGACAAATTCGGAATGTGGATGAAGCGCTTGTGAAGAAGCCTGACGCTATCATTCTAGCAGCCACAGATTACGAGAAGCTTGGGCCTGCTGCCCTAAAAATAACGGAGTCCGGAACGAAACTCATTTTGATCGATTCGCCGATTCATACCCGTGCAGAAGCAAGTCTTATTGCAACCGACAATACCGAAGCGGGGAGAAAAGCCGGAATTATTTTGGCAGGCGGACAGAACGGCAAATTATTTCGTGTGATGACACTTAGCGGCAATAAACAGACGATCGCCGAGAAGGAGCGTGAGAGCGGGTTTAAGGAGGCCATAGCTAATTTTCCCGGTGTTGAATTCGCGGGGAGTTATGGGTTTGACGGTACAGAGGATGCGGCTTACGAACAGGTAAGACATCTGCTGGCTATGTATCCGAACATCCAGGGTATTGCAACATTGAATGAAACGGCTACGTTAGGGGCGGCGAGGGCAATCAAAGAGAAAAAATGGGAAGATCAAATTAAAATTGTCGGTTTTGATAGTTCCATTTATGAGATTAAGCTTCTGGAAGAAGGGGTTATTAAGGCCACAATCGTACAAAAGCCCTTCAATATGGGCTATTTATCCGTTGAAACAGCGGTGCAGGCTTTATCCGGTATTAAGGTGAACCCCAAAGTGAATATAGACGCCCATGTCATAACCAAAGAAAACATGTACACCCAAGAAAATCAGGAGCTTCTCTTCCCTTTGGTGGAAAAGTAGTGATATGACGGAAGGGGGATCAAAAAATGAGCAGAACAAGTAAAAGAAAAATAGGTTCGTCGCTTATGCTCCTGCAACTTACGGGCATTTTACTCACCGGATGCATCAACGAGGAAGTTCACCATCCGGCTTCTGCCGATCCTGATGCGAAAGCGACGATTACGTTTGTGGCTGCTGAGTACAGCACATCTACGAAGCCATATTTTGAAAATCTAGTGAAAGAATTCGAAACGAAGTATCCGAATATCAAGGTGGAACTGCAGGTCATTAACTGGGACATTCTGGATAGTGCATCCAATACCATGATCAGCCGCAATCAACCTCCGGACTTGCTGCTCACGAACATTTACGCGCATTTCGCAAAGGACGGACTGCTCAACAGCATGGAGGATCTTCTTTCCCCAGAACTGAAGGAAAAGTTTTACCCATATCTTCTGGAAAGCAGTAAAATGCATGACACGCAGTATACGATACCTTATGTAACGACCATCCGCGAATTGTATTATAACAAAGATATTTTCAATGAGGTTGGCCTTACAGAACCGCCAAAAACGTGGGAGGATCTAGAGGAGGATGCGCGCAAAATAAAAAATACCAAACAAGTGGACGGTTTCGGCGTCGATTTGACGGATAATGAGATTTGGGCGTATCTTTCGTATTTTTTCTATGGTGCCGGCGGTGGCTGGATGAAAGATGGCGAGTGGGCGATTAATTCACCTGAGAATGTGGAAGGCATCACCTTTCTAAAAAATCTGTATGAAGAAGGTTTAACGGATCCAGAACCAGCGGTGACAACACGCGATGAAAAACAGCGAATTCTAGGAAACGGCAAGTTAGGGATGCTGATCTCAGGCAACTATTTTGAGGCCGTCGTCCCACATGAGTACCCAGGGCTGAAATGGGGGAAAGGCCCAATCCCGGTTAAGGAGGGGCAGACGCCTTTGGTGCTGGGTGTGCAGGACGTTTGGATGTCTTTCAAAACGGACCATACCAACAAGGATGCGTTGTCCAAGTTTCTTGATTTTATCTATGAGGATGGACGTTACGAAGAATTCGTTCTTCGGGAAGGTTTTCTTCCAACCATTCGTACAGTAGGCAATAAATTGGCGGCTAATGATCCATCCATGAAGCAAAATTTGGACTCTATTAAAAATGCAAAGTTTTACCCCATCAATAATCCCGCATGGTCTGCCGTTCTGAACGCGACCAGAAATATGGGGCAAACTGTTTTGCTCGGCCAGATGACGCCTAAACAAGCGCTTGACCGGCTGCAGCAAATCGCTATCGACAAAAGTTACTAACCCCAATTTAGGCAAAGGTCAGGAATTAATTCCTGGCCTTGTTTCTTTTTACAACAACGTACAAAAAGACAATACTTTTTTAACTATTTACAGTTATTTTATCAATGGTTGAAAGCGGTGAAAATTACTATGATAAAGATGTACAAAGGAATTGGAAATTAGTAGAAGCGGATGCTTTCAAATCACGTTTGCTCCGCATAACTCTAGGGAGGTCTTTACGATGATGAAGCCAAGAAATGCAATGGCATGGGGTATGTTGGTATCGACTGTTGTACTTACGTTAACGGGCTGTGGAAGTAACAATGCGAATACGACCAGTGCGTCGGTAAAGCCGGCTGACAGTGTAAAACCGGTGGAGAGCGCCAAACCGGCTGCGAGCGCAAGTCCTGCGGGAACAAAGCTTACGGGTGACTTTGAGATTCAATACTTTGTCGGCGGATACGGCGACGCATGGTGGAAACAGGCAATCGCTGATTTCCAAAAGCAGAATCCGGATTTGAAGATCAAGGAATCCGCTGGAGCAAAAATTAATGATCAAATGAAACCACGTTGGATTCAAGGGAATCCGCCTGATTTTGTATACATCGACGGGGCTGGCTCCAATACACGACAGATGGTAACAGATGACCAACTGATGGATATTACGGACTGGCTGAAGGATGCCAAAAACGTAGATGGGAAGAAGATTCTCGATCTTCTGATCGCTCAGCCTGAGGAGTATAAACCCGGCAAAGAATTCGCTGTTCCGCTCGTTTTCGGCTCCTGGGGAACGTTCTACGATAAAGCATTATTCAAAAGCAAAGGTTGGGAAGCGCCTGTAGACTTCCAAAGTTTCATGGATTTAGGCGAGAAAATTAAAGCCGATGGTAAAATGAGCGATTATATCCATACAGGGGTTTATCCGTACTACATCAACGGCGGATTGTTAGACCCAACGATTATTGCAATGAACAACTATGATACATCTATTTTCAAGAAGATTAATTCCCTCGAAAAGGGTGTTTGGAAGAGCGAGCCTGTTATGAAATCTCTCGACAGAATTGTGCAGATGAGAGACAAAGGGCTCATCGACAAAGGATCACCGGCTCTGAATCACACGGATTCCCAAACACAATGGCTGCAGCACAAAGCGGCTTTCATACCGACAGGCATTTGGGTTGAAAGTGAAATGGCGAAAGATATTCCAGCTGGATTTGAATTTGGATTCTTGCCTTCCATCGGTCAAGACAAAGGCGGCAAATTCGTAGCGAATCCTTACACGTCCACAGTTGCCATCGCGAAGAAAGCGAAAAATCCTGAGGCAGCCAAAGCTTTCATGCAATTCATTTTCACAGAAAAAGAGAGTAAATTATGGGCTGAGCTTTCCAAAGCCCCTGCTAACATCAAGGCAGATCTTGAAGGAACAAATGCTCCAGCGCTTACGAAAGAAGCAGCTAAATTCTATAACTCACCAAACACGGTTGTTGCGCCTGAGATTGTTATCCCTGAGGAACTTGTAACAGCAAGAAACAACGCAACGCTAGCTCTTACGAAAGGTGAAATTACACCGCAGCAGTGGTCAGACCGTATGGAAGAGGCTACTGATAAAATTCGCGCTAAAGAAAAAAAATAAGCAATAGTAAGTTTGGAATGATAATAAGGGAATGCTTCGGATTCCCTTATTGTCATTCAGCAGCTTAGATTGGAGGAAAGTATGAAAGTGAGCAAGACAACCGCAACGGCCAAAATAGAGCGGAAAGCAAGTGAGAGAATCGGTACCGCAAAGATGAAGCGGAATATGTTCATTCTTTCCTTTATCCTTCCAACTTTGCTTCTATATCTCGTGTTTACCGTTTATCCGATGTTTAAAGGTATTTATCTTAGCTTATTTGATTGGTCGGGCGGATCCGAAACCTATAACTTTATCGGTCTTGGAAATTTCAAGGATATGATGGATGACAGTGTGATCCTAAAGACAATTCGAAACGATTATATTCTGGTCGTAGGTAAAGTCATTGGTTTTATGGTTTTGTCCATGTTATTCGCGCTAGCGCTAACTCGTTTCAACATCAGAGGCTCAGGTTTTTATCGTATCATTTTCTTTTTGCCTAACGTGCTTTCCGTTGTTGTCGTCGGGGTTCTCTGGCGCTATGTGTATAATCCGAACCTTGGATTTTTGAATTCTTTCATCTCCTTATTTACAGATAAGAAGTTTGATTTCGCCTGGTTAGGCGATAAATGGTCGATATTCGCGCTGCTGCCGCCTTCGATCTGGGCAGGTATTGGCTTCACGATTATTTTACTGGTCGCCGGTATTCTCAGCATTCCATCGTCATTATTTGAATCAGCTGACATTGACGGAGCGTCACAATGGGATCAATTTTGGTTGATTACGCTTCCCCTTTCGTGGGAGCAAATCAAGACTTCCGTGGTATGGATTGTTATGACGACACTCAACGGATCGTTCGTCATCGTAACGATTATGACCTTCGAAGGCGGAGTGGATAATGCCACACAGGTCATGGGCTCCTATTTGTATTTGAATGCATTCAAATTCGGCAAGTTCAGTTATGCGTCTGCGATTGGCGTCCTCATTTTGGTTCTCTCTTTAATAACGACAGCAACCCTTCAGAGGCTGATGAAGAGAGAAACAATTGAATTAACGTAGAGGAGTTTTTCATATGAGTCAAGGTATAGTCAATCCTGTATTCCGGCTGTTTTTCAAATTCATTCTCATAGCTTGGGCGATATGTGTCCTTTATCCACTCATCTGGACGATCCTTAGCGCCTTGAAAGATAATCAGCAGTTTTTCTTGGGAAGACCGTGGGATCTGCCGAAGTTACCTCTGCTCTGGTCCAATTTTTCGTACGTGTGGGGAAAGTATAACTTTGGTCATAATTTTATGAATTCACTGGTAGTAACTCTAGTAAGCACGATATTTGGAGTGTTCTTATCGGCTACAACGGCCTATGTGATTGCGCGTTTTACGTTCAGAGGAAACGGCTTATTGTACTATTCGTATCTTTCCTACATGATGATCCCAACATTTCTTGGCATCATCCCCCTATTTTTTTTACTGAATGATCTTCATCTAACGAACAATTTAATTGGCCTTATTTTAGTCTACATGGTCACAGCAGTGCCGTTTGCCGTATTCGTCTTGGTCAGCTTTTTCAAATCGCTGCCAAGCGAACTGGAAGAGGCCGCCTCCATGGATGGCGCTTCTCACTATGGCATCTTTTTTCGGATTATGCTTCCACTTGCCAAGCCGGGAATGATGTCTGTGGCAATCATTACCGTGCTGAATATTTGGAATGAATATGTGTTTGCGCTTGTGCTGATTAATGATCCATCCAAATATACGATACCGGTAGCCATTGCGGTTATGCAGGGTGAAATGCAGTACAGAACGGAATGGGGACCACTCTTCGCTGCCCTGATTATATCTATGGGTCCGACGATTGTGTTTTATAGTATTTTCCAAAAACAAATTACAGGAGGGATAACGGCTGGCGCATTAAAAGGGTAAAATGGTTGATTTTGAAGAGGAGAGTGTAAGAGGTGAAGACGCTTAAACATGCTTTTGGTTTTGTTTTTTGCCTGATGTTCGTAGTAGCGATCATATGTTTAGGTGGGACAACGACACATGCAGCAGCGGTTGGCGACATCACGAATTTCGAGAAAACAGATGCGAAGACGTTTACGATTACATCCGGCACCGATAAGGTAAAAGTTATTTTTAACCGCGATGATATGGTGCGGATCTGGCTTGGCGTAGGCGGTAATTTTCAAACGCTGGCTGGCAAAAGCTCGCAAACGCCTAAAGAGCCGATTGTCGTGAAGGACGATTTCGGTCCGGTAGCTGTGGATTGGTCAGATGAAGGCAGCTACTACAAAATGGTAACGGGCAAGTTCGTTTTACGAGCATACAAAAGCCCGTTCAAATTCGCGATGTACAAGAGCGACAATGCAACTGTCGTATGGCAAGAGGAGTCACCATTAAACTATAGCTCTTCCTCGACAACTCAGAAGCTTGTCAGAGGAGCCGATGAATATTACTACGGCGGAGGGATGCAAAATGGATTTTTCTCTCACCGTGACAAAACGATTAAGATCTCCAAAAACTTTGGCGACTGGGGCAGCGGCACGGTCTCCAATCCGTCTCCTTTTTATCTGAGCACGGCTGGTTATGGCGTTCTGCGGAACACGTTCCAAGACGGTACATACGATTTCGGCAGTCCTGCACAATTGACCCACAATGAGAACCGTTTTGACGCGTATTACTTTTACGGCGATACGATGAAGGATATTTTAAACGGCTATACAGATTTGACAGGCAAGCCTTCACTGATTCCCAGATGGGGGATGAGCATGGGGGATGCGGATTGTTATAACACAAGCAACACAGGCGCTAACAAGCCGAATAAGCTGACGACGCCGGATGTGTTGAAAGTGGCTCAAGGCTTCCGTGACAATGACATGCCGGGCGGATGGTTGCTGCCGAACGATGGATACGGCTGCGGGTATGTGCAGCTGCCAAACACGGTGCAGAAGCTTCATGATTTGGGCTTTTACACCGGCTTGTGGACTCAAAACGGACTTGCGAATATCGCAACGGAAGTTGGTGTAGCCGGTACTCGTCTGAATAAGCTGGATGTCGCTTGGGTAGGACCAGGCTATGATTTCGCTCTTGATGCAACAAGACAGGCTCATGATGGCGTTGAAAACAACTCGAACGATCGTGGTTTCGTATGGTCTGTCGGCGGATGGGCAGGTACGCAGCGTTACTCGACAGTTTGGTCGGGAGACCAATCCGGGAACTGGGAATATATCCGTTTCCATATCCCTTCGATGATTGGCGCCGGTCTGTCAGGTATGACATACGCTACCGGTGACGTAGATGGGATCTTCGGCGGCAGCGCCCAGACGTATGTTCGTGACCTACAATGGAAAGCGTTTACACCGATTCTTATGAGTATGTCCGGTTGGGCATCCGTAGATAAGCAGCCATGGCGCTATGGTGAGCCTTATACAAGTTACAACCGTGATATTTTGAAGCTGAGACAGCGTTTGACACCTTATTTCTATACCTATTTAAATGAAGCTTATGAGTCGGGAGCACCGTTTACCAGAGGCATGGTTTACGAATTCCCGAACGATCCGAATACGAAGAACACATTGACACAGTACCAATTCATGTCCGGGCAGTCATTGCTCGTTGCACCGGTTTACAAGGATACGTCGGTAAGAAACGGCATTTACTTGCCGAAAGGCAAATGGATTGACTACTGGACGGGTACAGAGCATTACGGCTCCAAAATGCTGGACGAATACAGCGCTCCGCTTAGCCGTTTGCCGCTTCTCGTCAAAGCAGGCGCGATTATTCCAATGTATCCGGAAACGCTTTACGACGGTCAAGTACCGCCGAATCCGATTACGTATGATATCTATCCTTACAAAACTTCCTCATTCACGATGTACGAGGATGATGGGGTATCTAGAGAGCACCGCAGCGGCAAATTCGCGAAAACGTTAATTACTTCGATTGCTCCGGAAACCGGAACAGGTGACTTGAAGGTTCAAGTAGGAGCAAGCGTTGGCGACTACAATGGCAAGCTGGCAGCGCGTACGAACCAATTCCAAATTCATATGCATGCGAAACCGGCAAGCGTTGCGGTTGGCGGCTCCGCTTATACGGAGTATGCAAGCAAAACGGAACTGGCGGCAGCGGCAAGCGGCTGGTACTTTGATAGCGCGGATAAAGGCGGAATTGTTTACATCAAAACGCCGGATATGCCGACTAACCAAGGCTTCGAAGTGAAAGTAGCCGGTTTTGCAGCAGATACGACTCCATTGACTGACGCAACCGTCATTTCATTGCCGGAACCGGATAACGATCCAACGAAAATCGTGCAAGGGGACATCGTGGCAACGGCGACAAGTACGGATGCAACCTCTCCTTTAGCTAATGCACTGGATGGCAGCACGGAGACCGTCTGGAGCACCAAGCTGGATGGCAGCACTCCGCTACCGCAGGCGATTACGCTAAATTTGGGCACGAAGTTTTCCGTGAACAAATTGAAATATTTGCCAAGACAATATTTAGGCACGGACGGCATTATTACAGCTTATAACGTGTACGTGAGCACGGATGGAACCAACTTTACCAAAGTTGCCACCGGAACGTGGAATGCGGATAAGTCGGAGAAAACAGTGACGTTCCCTACCGCAGAAGCGCAGTATGTGAAATTGGAAGCAACAGCAGGGGTAAATGGCTTTGCGGCTGCGGCTGAACTAAACGTGTACCGTGACGGTTCGGTGCCAACGCCTCTGGCGATTCCGAAAAATCAAATGACGGCAACGGCATTCAGCGCACAACCAGGCAGTGAAGCTTCAAAAGCGATCGACGGGGATTCGAACTCTGTCTGGCACACGAAATGGGACGGTTCTGACAAATTGCCGCAATCGATTATTATCAATCTCGGCAAAGTTCGCAATATTAGCCAATTCCGTTATGCACCGCGTACAGACGCCGGGAATGGTACGATACAGACTTATAATTTGTATGTAAGTACCGACGGTACGAACTATACGCAAATCAGCACAGGTACTTGGACCCGCAACAATATTAAAAAGTATGTCCAATTTACACCTGTTGACGCTCGCTATGTGAAGCTGGAGGCGGTAGTTGCCGTAGGCGGATTCGCCTCAGCATCCGAAATCGACGTATATGAAACGCCTCAAGCGCCTCCTGTCTTGGGCGATATTTTGAAAGGCAAACCAGCGTCGGCAGACAGCTCAGATCCGGCATACCCGGCAAGCAATGCCAACGACGGCAAACTGGATACCCTTTGGTCGGCAAATGATGCTAGCCCAGGCCATGTATGGTCCGCTGATTTGGGTAAAATGCACTCAATTCAAGGGTTAGAAATTTCATTTGGACAGAGCGATAAAGTGTACAAATACAAGCTGGAAGTCCGGGAAGCGGGCAGCAGCAACTGGATTCAAGTGTTAAACCGCATGAACAATACCGAAGCAAGCCAAGTGCTTAAAGATACTTTTGGCAGCCAAGGGCGCTACGTGAGAATTACGATTACCGGACTGCCTGATGCAAGCACGAAAGCTAGCATTGCGGATGTGAAGCTGATCGGTTTGCCGATTATCGGAACGGCTCCTGTAACGGGTGTAACGTTGGATCGTTCGGCGCTCACGATGAACGTGCTCGATGCGCCGGTTGCTTTGGAAGCAACTGTAATGCCGCTGAATGCAGCGAACACATCAGTTACTTGGAGCTCAAGCAATCCTGCTATTGCGATGGTAGATGAGAGAGGCGTCGTATCTCCGAAAGGCGCAGGAACGGCTACCATTACTGCAACTACGGCGGATGGCGGCTTTAAAGCTACGGTCGATGTCACGGTAACCGGGCAAACCGGTTTGGTGAAAATCCCGCAAACGCAAATGACAGCGACGGCTGCAAGCTTCCAGGCCGGTAACGAGCCGGGCTTGGCTCTTGACGGGGATCTAAGCACTTGGTGGCACATCAAATGGTTCAATGTTGATCCACTGCCCCAATCAATCATTTTGAATTTGGGTGGAACTTACAAAATCAGCAAGCTGGAATACACACCTCGTCAGGATGCCGGCAACGGTACCATCACCGCCTATAACGTATACGTCAGTCAGGACGGCGAACAGTATACGAAAGTAGCGAGCGGAGCGTGGCTGCAAAACAACGTGATGAAAGAAGTCAATTTTGCTCCGGTGAATGCCGCTTATATTAAGCTAGAAGCAACAGCAGGTGCAGGCAACTTTGCCTCTGCCTCCGAGCTGAACGTGTATAAGCTGGTTGAAGCACCTTCGCTGCAAACTATAGCGTTTGACGCAGCAAGCTATGAAGTAAATCAAGGGCAATCCGCAGCAGTAAAGGTGACGGCCCGATATTCGGATGGAACGAATCAAGATGTGACAGCTTCATCCGCGTTTGAAAGCGCAAATCCGTTGTTTGCTACGGTGGCGAACGGTACGATCACGGGTGTTTCCCAAGGCGAAACCGTTGTTACGGCAACGTACGGAGGAAAGCAAACGACTGCAGCGGTAGTGGTGAAAGTGGTTGCTCCACAAAGTCCGTCTACAACGTTAACGGGAAGCTCCAGTGTTCAAAGCGGACAGCCGATAACGCTTACTTATGGATTGAACAACGTACCGCAGCAGGTATATGCAGAAGACATAACGCTAAACTATGATCCGAACGTAATGGAATTTGTGTCGGCGGATTCATTGCTTCCGAACCTCACTATTGTGACGAAGGTGAACGAAGTACCAGGTAAACTTCGCCTGATTGCCGCTAGCCAAGGTGCAGGTCACGCAGTGACAGGAAATGCGCAGCTGTTCAAGCTTACATTTAACTCAAAAGCGCTGACTGTGGCTACTACGTCCACGATTGATGTAACGGATACGACGCTTGGGAATGAGCAAGGAAACGAGTTCAAAGCGTTAAATTCCTCCCTAAGCGTTCAAGTAACACCAGTTCCTGTCGGCATTCCTGGCGATTTGAATCAAGACGGAAAAGTGTCAATCGGCGATTTGGGCATGATGGCCGCAAATTACGGCAAAAACTCCACAAGCGCTGATTGGGCGAGCGTTAAGCATTTAGATATAAACAATGACGGACAAATTGATATCACAGACCTGGCCTTCATTGCATCGAAAATTATGGAATAGTACCTAAGCTGAAAGGAGGGACTCTTGAACTGTCGGTTCGAGAGATTCCTCCTATTCCACTTAATTGACAATGAAAGGGAGCAAAATCCAGATGCATGCCAAGACGTTTGCAAAAATCCGGAAATCAGCCGCAAGTTTACTCGTAATCGGTGCTCTGACACTGAACAGTTTGCCGGGTAAAACAATTGAATCCGGTGTAGCAAGAGCCGAAAGCATCGATTTGTCGGCGATAAGCGAAACGGTGCATGGTTCGACGCAATCAGCCGCCGTGACAGAAGACGTCTACACACCCCGCAAGCGTTCCGACGGGAACTATCTCGTTTTTCCCGTTATCAGCGATTTACAGATGGGGAACCGCGCGACAGACGCTCCCAAGTTCGAGCAGGCGATGGATCAGCTTCGAACTTTGGTTCCTGACTATGACGCCATCGCCATTGCAGGTGACCTGACGGAGCACGGATCCAATTCGGAATATGATTCGGTCATGAGCATCTTTAATCGAAAGAAAGTGCCGTCAGCCGCCAATTTGTTCGTCATCGGCAATCACGAGTATATCAATGGTCTGACGCCTCAGCTTGCGCAAGACCGCTTCGAACAAAAGACGGGCACAGAAAACTATTTTTACGATAAATGGATTAACGGTTTTCATTTTATTATGTTAGGAACGGAAGATTCTACGAGAGACGGCAAAATGTCAGATTCCCAGATCGCCTGGCTGGAGCAAAAGCTTGCCGAGAATGCAGATCCGAACAAACCGATTTTCGTCTTTCATCATCAGCACATCAAGGACACCGTTTACGGCAGCGATCTTTGGGGTTATTTCAATACCAAGCTGTATAACGCATTAAGCAAATATCCGCAGGTCGTGACGTTTACGGGACATTCCCATTATCCGATCGACGATCCACGATCGATTCACCAGCAGGACTTCACCTCACTCGGTACGTCGGCCATCAGCTACCCGGAACTTGAACCAGGCAAAATACAAGGTAATTTCCCAGACGACCATATCATGCAGGGGTTGATTGTTGAGGTGCAGGATGGGCAGGTCGTCATCAAACGCAGAGATTTTCATGCCAATAAGTGGACGGGTGAAGATTATATAGTACGTTACCCAGCAGACAAATCGATGTTCACTTATACGAACAATCGCGATCAGGTGAAGCCGGTATTCCCTGCAAGCGCACAAGCAAGTGTAGATCCTTCTTCGGTTCAAGCGCAGAAAGTCAAGTTGAAATTCGATCAGGCTACAGACAATTTAATGGTGCATTCGTATGAAATCAATATGATCAAAGCGGATTCGAATGTCCAGTCCATGTCGCAGAAAGCTTTTTCCGAATGGTACTACGATCCTGTTCCGAGCTCGCTGTCGCTGGACATTGCCGGACTTCGTCCAAACACGCCTTACAGAGCTGAAATATGGGCGCTTGATTCATTCAATAACCGCAGCAACACGGCGCTAACGACGGAGTTTAGAACGGCGCCGGCAGCTTCGATCGATGAAATGGCGGTTATCGACATCGACTTTGCCGACGGCACAGGCAAGGATCGGTCTTCAGCGCATAATGATGCCGTAGCGAATGGCAGTGGTGCGACGATTGTGTACAGCAACGTGTTCAAAAAATATGTGGGCAGAATGAACGGCAGCAACGATCAATTTTTCCGGATCGCGCCAAGAAATTCCATTAAACAGGTCGTCGGCGAATTTACGCTGGAAGCAGACTTCATCTTGAACTCCGTACGCAATCAGGCGATTTTCGGCAATACGGAGAGCGGAGGTCTCTCGTTTGAATCGACGAGCGGCGGCAATGTAGAGTTGTGGGCGTATATCGAAGGGGCCTATAAGCGTATAGGGGTCACGCTGGCGGCAGGAATACCTTATCATTTGGCGGCTACCTATGACGGTACGCAAATCGCGCTTTACTTGAACGGTCAAAAAGTGAAGTCGTTGAATGCCACAGGCCAACTCAAGCAGCCGAATATGAATTTCGCCATAGGGGCCGACCCTTCCAGTGGCAATAAGGGCGGTATCGTGTTAAATGGTGACGTAAGCGTAGCTAGACTATTCAGTACTGCTCTTACCGCGGATGAAGTTCAAAAGTCGTATCAGGAGCAGGCGAACCGCATGGCCATTGCCGAATTTGACCAGCTATACGCTGATTTAAATCAAGCGCGGGCGCTTGCTGACAACCCGAATGTTATAGGCAGCAGCCCAGGACTGTATCCGCAGGCAGCGATGGATGATTACCGCTCTGAAATCGTCCGGGCAACGGGGACGTTCCAGTCATGGTCGACGACAAAAGAGCAGGCGGTAACAGCGATCTCTGCCCTTCAAGCGGCAAAAACGCTGCTAGATAGCAGGAAAAATCAAGTAGCTCCTACGCTGCAAACCATCGCGTTTGATGCAGCAAGCTACGAAGTAAATCAAGGTCAATCCACAGCAGTGAAAGTGATGGCCCGTTATTCAGATGGAACCAATCAAGATGTGACAGCTGCATCCACATTCGAACTTGGCAATCCGCTGCTTGCGACGGTGGCGATCGGATCAATCACGGGTGTTTCCCAAGGTGAAACCGTCGTTACGGCAACGTACGGAGGGAAGCAAACGAGTGCAGCAGTAGTGGTGAAAATGGTCGCTCCACAAAGCCCGTATACAACATTAACGGGAAGCTCCAACGTTCAAAGCGGACAGCCGGTAACCGTTACTTATGTCTTGAACAGCTTGACGCAGCAGGTGTATGCGGAAGACATTACGCTAACCTATGATCCGAACGTGATGGAATTTGTGTCGGCGGAGCCGCTGCTTCCGAACCATACCATTGTGAGAACGGTGAACGATGTACCAGGTAAGCTTCGCCTGATTGCGGCCAGCCAAGGTTCCGGTCATGCGATTACAGGAAATACGCAATTGTTCAAGGTTACATTTAACTCAAAAGTGCTTCCTGCGGCCAATACGACGATCATCGAAGTAACGGGTACGACGCTTGGAAATGAGCAAGGAAACGAGTTCAAAGCGTTAAATTCCTCCCTAAGCGTTCAAGTAACTCCTGTTCCTGCCGGCATCCCTGGCGATTTGAACCATGATGGAAAAGTGTCAATCGGCGATTTGGGCATGATGGCTGCTAATTACGGCAAATCATCCGCAAGTCCTGATTGGGAGAGCATTAAGTATGCAGATACGAACAATGACGGACATATTGATATCACAGATCTGGCCTTCATTGCAATGAAAATTATGGAATAAAATTCGAAGAGGTGTAAAGATGAGAAAGACGGTAAGTACGGTTTGTCTGCTTGCTTTACTTGTATTTTCACTGCCAATCCAACCCGCTCAAGCTGCCGGTGCGGGACCTAACCCGAAGCCAACCGTAATTCCCAGCCTGCAGGAGTGGACGGGGAATACGGGTACTTTTACAATGGACGATCATTCACGGATTGTCATTCCGCCATCCAGCTCTTTGCAAAACACAGCCGCTGTATTTCAAGAAGACTTGAAGGAAATCACGGGTCGTAATGTTCCCATAGTGCAATCGAATTCACCAGCCACGGGGGATTTCTTCCTAACTTTGAACGAGCAAACCGATGATGCGATTGGAACGGAAGGTTACTATTTTGAAGTCGGCGATATGGTTAACATACACGCCAATACGACTACCGGCGTATTCTACGGCACAAGATCGGCACTTCAAATCTTACAGCAGGATACGGCTAAGTCGAGCATTGTTAAAGGCATCGCGAAAGATTATCCCAAGTACAAAGAGCGCGGTTTTATGCTCGATGTAGGCCGCAAGTTTTTTACGATGGATTTTTTGAAGGACTACGTGAAGTTTATGTCCTGGTACAAAATGAACGACTTTCAAATTCATTTGAATGATAATGAAATTTTTAAAGACAACAGCAGAACGCATTGGGATAAATATTCGGCTTTCCGTTTGGAAAGCACCAAATATCCTGAACTTACAGCCAAAGACGGACATTACACGAAACAGGAATTCCGTGAGCTGCAGGATTTAGCCAAAGACAGAGGGATGACGATCACTCCCGAGCTTGATACGCCCAGTCATGCGCTGTCCTTCACAAAAGTGAGACCTGACTTGGTAAAAGACAGCCTTCCTGTTGACCATCTGGACATTACGCGTCCGGAGGCGATTGAGTTTGTCAAAGACGTATGGAGCGAATACTTGGACGGTAATTGGTTTGATGCCAAAGAAATTCACTTTGGAGGAGATGAATTTGACCGGAACGATAAAACAACTGTGGAGGCGTACCGCCGGTATTTAAACGAGATCAATGCTTTTTTCAAAAGCAAAGGCAAGACGGCAAGAATGTGGGGCAGTTTGACATTCTTCCCGGGCACAACACCGGTGGACAGCGATATTACATTGAATGGCTGGAACAACGGCTGGCAAAATCCGATCGATGCGATCAATGAAGGCCGTAAAATCATTAACACGACGGACGGCTTGCTATATATCGTACCTAAAGCGGGTTATTACTATGACTATTTGAACACGAAGTGGCTGTATGAAAACTGGGAGCCAACGTATTTCAGCGGTTCCATGCAATTAAATGCCAACAATCCAAACTTGCTTGGCGGCATGTTCGCGGTATGGAACGATATGCTTGGCAAAAAAGTGAGCGCAATGGATGTGCATGATCGCGTAAAAGACGCGCTGCCTACAATGGCCGAGAAAATGTGGAGAGGTCAGTCTAACGATGCGACCTATGACCAATTTCGTCAGTCTAGCGGTGTGATCGGGGATGCGCCGAATACGAACTTGTTGCATAAAGTCAAAACGCAGACCGAAACGGTGCTCAGCTATCCGTTTGACGAAGGTAGCGGTCAATCGGTCGGTGATCTTTCCGGCAACGGCTATAACGGTACTTTAAGTGGCGTTCAGTGGACGAACGGAAAGACAGGCAAGGCGGCTGTGTTCAGCAATCCTAGTGATCGCATCACGACTGGGTTGACGACGAAGGGGTTTCCGTGGACGGTTTCGGCCTGGGTAAATATGACCGACAGCACGCAGCCGGAAGCGGTTCTACTCGAATCCGCAGACGCTTCGATTAAATTAAAGCAGAAGGAAACGGGCAAAGCCGGCTTCTCCCGTGAGGGCTTTGATTTCAGCTTCAATACGGCAATTCCGACGGGACGTTGGGTACATGTCGCTATGAAAGGAGATTTAAGCGGGACATCGCTGTTTATTGACGGAGAACTGAAGGATAAATTGACGGAGACGACGCTGCTTCCAGCGGCTGTCGTAGGTAGCGCAACACAAGCCTTCCAAGGAGCACTGGATGATTTGAAAATCGTAGATCGCGCTTTGACAGGGAAAGAAATCGCGGTTGCTGCTGGCTCGCCGCCGTGGACGATTAACATTGCCGCACGCCAGCCGGCAGTGGCTTCTTCAGAGGAAGTGAATTATTTAACGGCAAACCTGGCTTTTGATGAGGATGAGTCGAAAAATTCCCGCTGGGCGTCCAAATATACCGACAACGAGTGGATTTACGTGGATCTCGGCAAAAACTACGACCTTAACAAGGTGATCCTGAAATGGGAACCCGCATACGCCAAAGGGTATAAAATTCAAGTTTCGAACGACGCGCAGACTTGGAAAGATGCCTATACCACGAACGCAGGCGTCGGCGGCACGGAAGTCATTAAATTCCCTACAGAAAATGCCCGTTATGTGAAAATGCAGGGTATAAAACGGGCTGGAACGTATGGCTATTCCTTGTACGAGTTCGAAGTTTATCAGCCGAATCCGAATGATACTCCGGTACCTGAGCCGGTTCCAATTCGCTACGAGCAAACATTTGAGACTAATCAATTGGGCGGATGGCAGCACGTGATCGGGACAGGAACAGGCAGCATGGCGGTTGTTAGTGACTCGTCTCAAGCTAGCCAGTATGCGCTGCAGTTGACAGCTAACAATACGAGCAATGTCTTTATTGATCAGAATTCACCGGACATCAAAGACGGTGAAATTGAATTTAAAGTAACGCCGACAAACACCGGAAATATTCGCTCAGGTGTCATATTCCGCTACACGAACAAAGATTCTTGGGCATCGGTCGGTTACGATAACGGCAGTTGGTACTGGGTGAACGCACAAGACAGCTACGGGCTGCTGACGAACAATACGGCAGCTAAGCTAAGTAAAGGCGTCACTTCAACGGTCAAAGTCAAATTCGAAGGATCGCTAGTGACCTTGTTTGTGAACGGTACACAGTATTACGAAGGCAGCTTAGCCTCAATTCCGAACGTGGAAGGGAAGATGGGAGCTAGAGTGTTTGGTCCTACAGTTGCTCAGTACGACAACTTTAAATATCGCAATAATGTGCCGGATTCGGTTGTAACCGGTATTCAGCTGGATAAGCCGGTTCTTACGTTGAAAGAAGGGGAGACAGCTGAACTTGTGGCTACGGTACAGCCGAATAATGCGACCAATAAGCTTGTAACTTGGTCGAGCAGCGATGAAACCGTTGCGACGGTGGCTGATAGCGGAAACGGTAAAGCTATTGTGACGGCACACAAAGCTGGTAAGGCGGATGTCACTGTGACTACGGCAGACGGTAGTTTTACGGCGGTGAGCAAAGTAACCGTAGATACGGTTGTTCCGGCAGCTCCTGAAACTACGCTTAGCGGTACGAACTCCGTTGTCGCAGGCAGCGAATTCACGGTCCGTTTCGGGCTGAAGGATGTCACGCAAAGCGTGTACGGTCAGGACATCAACCTGATCTATGATACGAACGTCATGGAATTTGTTTCGGCCAAGTCAATGAAAAATGGCATTAGCATCGTTCAATCGAAGGATCGCGCAGGGGCGCTTCGCCTTATCATCGCAAGCCAAGGAGCCGGCAATGCAGTTACAGGTACGGCTGAAATTGCCGAAATCGTCTTCAAGGCAAAGAACTTGGAGCAAGCAGCATCGGGTACGATCTCGGTAACAGAAGCTACACTCGGCGATGACAAGGGCATTGAAACGAAAGCGTCCGCTTCGTTGATCAGCATCGATGTAACGGCAGTGCCGGTAGGCATTCCTGGCGATGTGAATAACGACGGCAAAGTGAGCATCGGCGATCTGGGCTTTGCAGCGGCGAACTATGGCAAGAATGCACAAAGTTCAGATTGGAATCAAGTCAAACGCGCAGACATCAACAATGACAACAAGATTGACATAAGCGACCTAGCAGCCATAGCGAGCAAAATTATTCAATAAAAAGTAAATAGGGGGGATGTAAGCGGGCATCCTCCCTGATTTTTCAATGTTGAAATGAGGTGTGCTTTGATGAGGAAAGTATTTTCCAGCATGTTATTGCTTCTCATGTTAACAATGGGGATTCCACTCGGGATTCGATGGACAGAAGCAGTGTCCGCTGCGGCGGCAGAGTCCCCGCCGTTCGATACCGCAGCAGCTGTCGAGACGCTGAAAAGGCTTGTGCCGAATCACTACGGGCAGGTACGTCTGGTGGCCGTAAACCGGGACGCAAGTGGCGACAATTTCCACATCTTAAGCAAGGATGGGCTTGTCGAGATACAGGGCACAAGTCCAGCTGTTCTGTTGACTGGGTTTAACTGGTATCTCAAATATGTGGCGAAGGCGAATATCAACTGGAACGGCGAACAGTTAAATTTACCGCAGCAGCTGCCTTTACCGGTGCAAGAAATTGTGCAGCAAGCGAACGTTCCGCACAGATTTGCGCTCAACGACACCGACGATGGCTATACCGGCGCCTATCGGAATTGGCAGGACTGGGAGCATATGATCGATGTCCTCGCCTTGAACGGAGTTAACGAAGTGCTGGTAACAGTGGGACAGGAGGCCGTTTACTATGATACGTTTCAAGAATTCGGTTACAGTGCCCAGGAGATGAGTAATTGGATCACATTACCTGCCCACCAGCCTTGGTGGCTGTTGCAGAATATGTGCTGCTTCGCGGGTCCCAATTCTGAAAATCTAGTAAATGAACGAGCTATTATCGGTAAGAAAATAGCTGATCGTCTTCGAGAACTGGGGATGACTCCTGTGTTTCCGGGTTACTTCGGCACAGTACCGACGAAGTTTGTGGAGAAGAATCCGACAGGGCGCGTAATTTCTCAGGGAACTTGGGTTGGCTTCAATCGCCCGGACTGGCTTGATCCACGAAATGCGTTATTCCCGAAAATTGCCGAAGCCTTTTACCGAAATCAAACAAAGCGTTTCGGCGATACAACGATGTTTAAGATGGACCTGCTGCATGAAGGAGGCAACGCAGGCGACGTTCCAGTCGGTACGGCGTCGAAGGCAGTGGAAACGGCACTTCAAGCAGCTCACCCAGGCGCGATCTGGACGATCCTTGGCTGGCAGTCCAACCCGTCTTCGACGTTGCTGGCACCGCTGGATAAAACCAAATTGCTCATTCTCGATGGCTTATCGGATCGTTACTCCAATCTCAACCGAGAGCAGTCATGGCCAGGTGTTCCGTACGCGTTTGGCTCGATTTGGAACTTCGGCGGACATACCACGATGGGGGCAAATCTCTCGGATTGGAATACAAAGTACTGGCAATGGAAGGCTAAGTCAGGAAGCAAACTTAACGGTATCGCGCTGATGCCGGAGGGAAGCGAGAACAATCCGGTCGCCTTCGATTTCTTTACCGAAATAGCATGGCAGCAGGGCCCGGTTGACCTGCCAAATTGGTTTGGAACATGGGCGGAAAGACGCTACGGCGGTGGAGACGAGAACGCGAAGGCTGCGTGGGAGACACTTCGCCAAACGGCTTACAATATGCCAGCCGGTGAGTGGAGTGAAGCGCAAGACGGGTTGTTCGGCGCACAGCCCAGCTTAACTGCAAGCAATGCAGCAACATGGTCGCCTGCGAGCATGCGCTATGACGGAGTGGCATTCGATCTTGCGTTGCCCGCCATCCTTAATGTTAAACCGGAATTGCGCAGCAGCAGTGCTTACAGGTATGACCTGATGGACATCACACGTCAAGTGCTGTCCAATCACAGCCGTGTTTTGCTACCGCAAATTAAACAAGCCTATGATGCTAAGGATAAAATGCAATTTACTGCACTTACGGATAAGTGGTTGAAATGGATGGAGCTGATCGAAGAGGTTACAGCGACGAACAAACAGACGATGCTCGGTCCGTGGCTGGATAAAGCAAAATCGTTTGCGTCTAATGATGCAGAACGCGCGAGACTGGAGTTTGATGCCAGGTCGCTGCTTACCGTGTGGGGAGACCGCTCAGGATCCACATCCGGCGGACTGCATGATTACGCCAACCGTGAATGGAGCGGCTTGGTGGGTGACTACTACTACACGCGGTGGAAAACTTATTTTGACGAGTTAAAGGGAGCGCTTGCCGAAGGCAGACAACCGGCTCAGATTGACTGGTTCGCTATAGGTGATGCTTGGTCGAAGCAGCAGAATGTTTTCCCTACGGAACCGCAGGGCGATATTCATCAGGTGGCCCAAAAGGTATTAGACGAAATCAGCAATTCGTCGTCTTTGGGAATAACGGTGACTGCTGACAATACCGCCATCGCGCCAGGCGCAACAGTTACGATTACGGCAACGTTGAAGAACGAGAACAGCTTCTTGCCAGCGAAGGAAGTCAACGTTTCCATTGCGCCTAATCCAGCGTTCAATGTGAAGGCGCTGACGGCTACGAGAGCTGAGCAAGTGAACCCGGGAAAAACGTTCACAGTAAAGTTTGAGGTAACTGCTGCAGACGAATTTTCGGTCAGCAGCCTAATCCATACACTATCGGTTGAGTCCGCTTATAGGTATGAAACAGCAGGGCAAACCGCTAAAGGTACGATTAACCTGCTTGCCTCCAAGGGCATCACTGCACCTTATAAGACAGTTTCTTTTAATAATTCACAGTTCGCTCAGGCTGGAAACTCGTTCGGAATTTATGGAGGCGGTTCCGACTTGTGGGGCGCTACACAAGGTTTCGGAACAATTTTCCTGGATGATGCGTTGAGTACGGATACGACGGTTACGACCAGAGTCGTCCATCAGGACAATACGTGGGGATGGGCGCGAGCGGGTATTATAGCCCGTAACGACTTAACAACGAACGGATCTGCGGGTTATGTCAACATTGCAGTAACGCCTGGCAACGGCTGCGCATTTTCATGGGACCAGAATGGAGACGGCCAGTTGGAGTCGGTGTCATCCAAAGCGGGATTCACTGCGCCAGTTTACGTCAAGCTTGCTCGGACGGGGTCAACAATCACGGGAGCGTGCAGCTCGGATGGAACTGCCTGGACGACCATCGGTACGGCAAACCTGGGATCAGCAGCAGTGAAACAGGATGTTGGTCTGTTCATGAGCGCAGTAAATGTGACTTCGCAGCTGAATGGATTTGTTGAGTTCGAAGGGTTCGAAGTAAATTCACAAGGCGTGTCTGTAACCGGCCTTACACTGGATAAACCGCAAGTAACGCTTAATTTGGACACTAACAAATCTACGAAGTTAAACGCAATCATTGCACCACTGAATGCGAGCAACAAAAATGTCGTCTGGTCGACGAGTAAAGAAGAAGTAGCTAAAGTTGATAGCAATGGAACGGTTACAGCAGCAGCGGTTGGGACAACGACGATAACTGCGAGAACGGCAGAGGGCGGATTCATCGCTACTGCGGAGGTTAAAGTTGTGGAGGCAGGTCCATTCGTAACCGAGATTCAACTTGACAAGACAGCACTCTCGCTGACAGAAGGCCAAACTTCGGAGCTTACCGTGGCTGTGCTGCCGAGCAACGCATTAAATCCAAATGTAACATGGTCCACGAGTGACTCGGCTGTAGCACAAGTTCAAAAGACTAATGGCGGCAAAGCGGTTGTAACCGGTCTGCAAGCGGGGAAGGCGACCATCACCGTAACGAGCATCGACGGCGGCTATAAGGCAACAAGTCAAGTTACCATTCTGCCTCGGCCTGCTAATCTTGCTTTGAACAAACCGGCGACCGCTAAAAGCACGGAAAGACCAGCAGTCAATGGCAATGATGGCAATTTGACGACCATGTGGGTTGCGAATGGCGGAAGCGCCGGCAACTGGTGGGCTGTCGATTTGGGCGACATCTATGAATTGACAGGCAGTGAAATTCATTTCGAGAAGCAAGTCGTATGGAAATATAAAATTGAAGTTTCCAACGATAACGCCACATGGGTAACTGCTGTGAATAAAATGAGCAATACCGATACGAGCCAAATGCAATCGCACTCATACAGTACGCAAGGAAGATATGTGCGAATTACTTTTGATCAAGCTCCTGGGCAGAATTGGACTGCATTTCAAGAATTTCTTGTATTCGGATATCCAATGAAAGTAGGTGTAACCGGTGTTCAACTCGACAAGCCGGCACTTGCCTTGAAAGAGGGCGAGACGGCGGAGCTTACCTCATCTGTATGGCCGAATGATGCCGCTAATAAGAACGTAACTTGGTCGAGCAGCGATGAAACCGTTGCGACGGTGGCTGATAGCGGAAACGGTAAAGCTATTGTGACGGCACACAAAGCTGGTAAGGCGGATGTCACTGTGACTACGGCAGACGGTAGTTTTACGGCGGTGAGCAAAGTAACCGTAGATACGGTTGTTCCGGCAGCTCCTGAAACTACGCTTAGCGGTACGAACTCCGTTGTCGCAGGCAGCGAATTCACGGTCCGTTTCGGGCTGAAGGATGTCACGCAAAGCGTGTACGGTCAGGACATCAACCTGATCTATGATACGAACGTCATGGAATTTGTTTCGGCCAAGTCAATGAAAAATGGCATTAGCATCGTTCAATCGAAGGATCGCGCAGGGGCGCTTCGCCTTATCATCGCAAGCCAAGGAGCCGGCAATGCAGTTACAGGTACGGCTGAAATTGCCGAAATCGTCTTCAAGGCAAAGAACTTGGAGCAAGCAGCATCGGGTACGATCTCGGTAACAGAAGCTACACTCGGCGATGACAAGGGCATTGAAACGAAAGCGTCCGCTTCGTTGATCAGCATCGATGTAACGGCAGTGCCGGTAGGCATTCCTGGCGATGTGAATAACGACGGCAAAGTGAGCATCGGCGATCTGGGCTTTGCAGCGGCGAACTATGGCAAGAATGCACAAAGTTCAGATTGGAATCAAGTCAAACGCGCAGACATCAACAATGACAACAAGATTGACATAAGCGATCTTGCAGCCATAGCGAGCAAAATTATTCAATAAAAAGTAAATAGGGGGGATGTAAGCGGGCATCCTCCCTGATTTTTCAATGTTGAGAACGATGAAACGGGGGGAATTCGATTGAGGTATTCTTTTTTGAAAAGAAAATCAGTTTTAGCGCTAATAATTGTCTCTCTATTATTTTCACTGTTTCAAATGCCTTCTGTATCTTACGCAGCGAACGCGGCTCCTAATGTGGTGCCGAGCTTGCGGGAATGGACGGGGGGAACAGGCGCATTTCAATTAAAAGATACATCACGAATCGTTGTAGATGCCTCATACAGCGCAGAATTAGCGAATACGGCGGCAGCTTTTAAAGAAGACTTGACGATAGTTACCGGAAAAGCATTGGCAATTGTAAACGCGAATACCGCAAATGCAGGCGACTTTTTCTTGTCGTTGAACACGGACGACACAGGGATCGGCAATGAAGGGTATGTGCTGGAAGCGGCAGCTTTCGTTTCTATTAAAGCGCATACGTCAGGCGGCGTATTTTACGGAACTCGGACTGTGCTGCAAATCTTACAGCAGGACGCTGCGCGATCCTATATGCCTCAAGGGATAGCCCGCGATTATCCGCAGTATGCGCAGCGTGGCATTATGCTTGATGTCGGCCGCAGATATTATTCGATGACCTATCTGGAGGATACGATCAAACGGCTGGCTTGGAATAAGATGAATACGTTTCAAATTCATTTTAGCGAATGGAACGGATTCCGCTTGCAAAGTGAAACGTATCCGGGTTTAGCTTCGCCAAAATCCTATAGCAGAGCAGACATCCAAAGGCTGACTGAAATCGCTGACCGTTATCACGTTCTGATCATACCGGAATTAGAAATGCCCGGTCATGCGGCGATCCTTAACAAATTCAACCCGGCGATGAAATTCAGCTGCTCTTCCATGGATAAAGATACGACGGGCTGGAGCATTCCTCAGTTTACGGTCGATTATACGAAAAGCGAAACACGCGCATGGATCAAATCGTTGCTCGATGAGTTTGTTCCTTTGTTTAAAGGACCGTATTTCCATATCGGCTCGGATGAAATTCAAACCGAAGCAAAAATGAATGCTTGTCCCGAGCTTGTTACTTACAAAACGAATAACGGCTTGCCGAAAATCGGAGATAGCTTTATTGAGTTTATTAATGAAATGAGCCAACATGTGAAGCAGCTCGGGAAAACACCGATGAACTGGAACGGATTTGAAGACTATCATCCTAGCATCGGCTTAAATACGGATAACGTCATTACCGTTTGGAGTGATGAGGGCAGCTCCTCGAAGCAAGCGATTGATTTCGCCAGAGAGGGATATAAAGTGTACGCTTCTCCGGGGAACGTACTGTATGTAACCGCAGGACGCTCTCTTTTGCCGAATACAACATCGATGTATGAAACTTGGAATCCTGCTTCACATCCGAATATTATGGGTTATTTTATTTCGATCTGGTCTGACTACTGGGATCAAGTAAAGACACCGGATGGCAGGATTGGGTATGAAAGCGGGAGCTCGTTTAAAGGCGTAGAAGTTGGAGAAGGGGAATACGTCATTCCGGAATCTAATTTTGAAGATGCCTCCAGAAAACCGCGCCAAGTGCTCTCCGAAAGAATGTGGGGAGGCCCTCGTTCCGCCAAGGTTGCCGATTTCTTCAACCGGGTAACTCTAATTGGAGATGAGCCGTCGGTCAGCAATCCTGCTCCAACGGATCCACTGGGAGTTACTTCGATTAAAAACGATGTGAAGGGGAATGATGTCAATCAGATTTTTTATTCAAAAATAGGCACGAAAAGCAATGGAAGCGACGGGTGGATCGTTGGATCGGATAGTTACACCAGTTTGACCGACGAATATTTTCAGATCAAATTTGTTGGCACGCAAATCAAGTTAATAGGAGCGAAAGCTCCGGCACATGGCATTGCGGCTGTGTCCTTGGATGGCGGCAGTGAGGTCGACTCGGATCTCTATGTATCTGCTCGGCAAAATACGGTTGCTTGGTATACCTCGCCGGTCTTACCGCTTGGCGAACATACAATCAAAGTCAGAGTAGCTGGCAGGAAGAACAGTGCTTCAACCGGATTTTCTCTTTCTCTCGAACGTGCCGAAGTCATGAACCGCGCTGTAGTTGAAAATAATACCGTCGGTTCGGGCAACAATCAATTCAATTATTCAGGTGCTTGGACGATTGCAAATGAAAGCATTAGCGGAACGGCGAATGATGAGTTTCAGATGAAATTCACCGGAAAGCAAATTATTTTGATCGGAACGAAAGGGCCTGGCCAAGGTATTGCAGCGATTTCCATCGATGGCGGTGCCGAGCGAATGATTGATTTGTACGCTGCAGCAAGTCAAAGCGGAGCCGATCTATTCGTTTCTCCGATGCTGAGTTCCGGTCCACATACGATAAAGGTCAGGACAACGGGAACTAAAAATATCCAGTCCACAGGTGCGCTGCTTACTATTGACCGTGCGGAAATCGTCCCTGTCGATCAAATTGCCGTCACCGGCGTGCAGATGAACATGACACAATTGCAACTAAGTGCAGGAAATTCAGGCGAGATTGAAGCGGTCGTATCGCCGGTCAATGCAACGAACAAGAACTTGACGTGGAAGAGCAGCGACGAAACCATAGCGACTGTCGCAGACGGCGGAAACGGCAAAGCTGTCGTGACGGGACTTAAGGCGGGAAGTGCGGAGATCACGGCGACTACGGCCGAGGGCAATTTCACGGCTGTTAGTCAAGTTACGGTTGAAGCAGTTGTTCCGGCAGCACCTGGAACGACCCTTAGCGGCGCAGACTCCACTGTCGCAGGCAGCGAATTCACGGTCCGTTTCGGACTGAAGAACGTGACGCAAAGCGTCTACGCGCAGGACATCCAGCTGAACTATGATGCCAATGTCATGGAGTTTGTTTCGGCGAAGTCAACGCAAGACGGGATTAGCATCGTTCAGTCCAAGGATCAAGCAGGAACGCTCCGCGTTATCCTAGCAAGTCAAGGGGCTGGCCATGCCGTTACCGGTACAGCTGAATTTGCCGACATCGTCTTCAAGGCGAAGAATGTGCAGGAAACGGCAAATGGACGCATTGCGGTTGCAGACGCAACGTTAGGGGATGACCAAGGGAACGAAACGAAAGCGGACGCATCTTCGATCACCGTCCAAGTTACGCCGGTACCTGTTGGCATTCCGGGAGATGTGAACGGGGACAGCAAAGTGAGTGTAGGCGATCTTGGCTTTGCCGCCGCTAACTATGGCAAAAACGCCTCGAGTCCGGACTGGAACCGAGTCAAACTCGCAGATATTAACCATGATAACGTGATTGATATTCTCGATCTTGCGGCAATCGCGAGCAAGATTATTCAATAAGTTAAGCTCGATGTGAGCTTAGGGAGCTTCTCTCTAGGCTCACCCTTTCAGAGGAGGAAATCATGATTAAATGTTTATCACGCAGCCTTATGATTTGCCTGATGGTCACAGCGTTTACGCCTGGTATCCCGGTCGTTCAAGCGGATATGGCGGTAACAGCTACGAAGGAATTGTCCAAAGCAATCTATCAAGAGCCAGGAGCAAACAATACCGTAAAGTTAACATTCGACATGGTTGACAGTGAGAATTTGATCGTGAACGGCGATTTTGAGCAAGGGAACACACTCTGGACCAGCTATAGCGGCACGCAGTTCTCCATCCTCAACGATTCCGTCAACGGTGGGACCAAAGCTTTAAAGGTAACTGCGCCGAATGGCGGTGCCAAACATGATTATTTTACAAATGGCGTTACCCCGAATGCGTTATATACGTTTGAAGCTTGGGGCAAGACCGAAGGAGGTACAAGTCCAGCGTGGATTTCGGTCGAATTCAATTCAGGCGGGACGAAGGACCTCGCGTATACCGAAACGGAGTACACGAAGAAATCCATGTCATTCAGAGCACCTTCGAATATTGTGAGTATGAGACCGTTCTTTTGGAAAAATGCAACACCTACCGCTATTTATGGCGACGCGCTGAAGTTAACAAAGAAAGTCGTAACGGCAACCGGCAACGATTATTACTATTCGGACGATCATACCCGAGTATCAGGGGACAAAGCGCCTGCTGAAGGCCAGAACAAGCCGGCCGGTTACAATCATCTTCTTGTAGCAGGCGATGAAATTGCAAGAAACAACGGGGAATACGTAAATGTAGTTGAAGTCGATAAAGCGAATAAAATCGTGGCTTTCCAGTCTGTCAAAGTGGCCGCATCCTCTTCTGCGACGACATTTGCGGATATTCAGTCACTGAGCTTGACGAACGGACTCGCGACAATCTCGCTGGACGCCGAGCCTACGGCAGACCCCGTCGCATCCGATTTTGCAGCTGCTTATTTTACCGATATTGACCCAACAGCCCATTCATTGACGATTACTGATTTTGGGTATGACCGAAGCGGTAAAAGGGTGTCATTCCATTTTGCACCTATAGAGCAATTGCCGGTTCAACAAACGATCACGTTCAATGTTCTATATCGGGGATCCACGGCTACCGGCTCGTTTCTAGTTGAAGCATCGGGCGCGCCCGAGGTGACTGCAAACGTGCAGAGCATAACGGCATCCAATGGCAAAGTGTATGTGCTGCTAGATAAACAACCGACGGCTGCTCCCAAAATTCAAGATTTTAAGGTTGAATATACGTCCAATATGACTGCGCAGCCTATGCATTTGAACATCGTCGGTTTCGAGTATGCTCCCGAATTAAGACGGGTGACGCTCCTTACGAACCCGATTGCCAAAACAGATCAACCGCAATCCGTCACCGTCTCTGTAACTTACAAGGGCAATCCAACCGTTGCAGAACCGTTTATCATCAAATCATCAGCAATAGACACCAGCTATTACATAGATAGTGAATTCGGAAATGATACGAATGATGGGGAAAGCCCCGATTCTGCCTGGAAAACGCTGGGTAAAATTAACGGCGTTACATTTTTGCCGGGCGATCAAATTTTATTTAAAGCGGGCGGCATTTGGAACGGACAGCTTCATCCGTTAGGATCCGGAGTGGAAGACCGAGTGATCGCGATCGGAATGTATGGCGAGGGCAAGAAGCCGCTCATTCAAGGTGGAGGCATAGAAAGCACCGTTTACTTATACAACCAGCAATATTGGGATATCGGCGATCTAGAGATAACCAATTACTCGCCAGTTCCAGCAACGGCAGCCCGTCGAGGCGTTCTGATATCTGCAGAGGATTTTGGAGCAGGAGAGACGAACGATTTGAACCTTGTGTCTACTCTTCGCCATATCCATCTGCACGATTTATATGTTCATGATGTTAACGGTCAGGACAATAAAGATGCAAACGGCAGTGCAGGTATCCAGGTAAGTGTCAAAATATCCGGTATGGATGGCAATGCCATTCCAGCGCCAGGTTCTGTACACCGTAGAACGACCTTCGATGATGTTGTGATCGAGAATAATAGCATTGAGAATGTATCGCGTACCGGCATTATTACTTGGACCGATTGGAAAAGCCGAACGATGTTAGGCGACAATATCGGATACGGGAATAGCGCTTCGACCCCTTGGACACCGATAACCGGGGTGGTGATTCGGGGGAATAAGCTAACGAATATCGGCGGTGACGGTATCGCTCCGCATATGACGGACGAGGCTCTTGTTGAACATAACACTTTGCATGGTTACAACAAAACATCTGCAGGCTATAACGCAGGCATGTGGACATGGGATGGTGATCGTACCCTCTATCAATACAATGAAGTAAGCGGCGGGTTTTCCACAAGAGACGGCATGCCCTTTGATTTCGATCATGGGTCCAAAGGGGTTATCTACCAGTATAACTACAGCCACGATAACGACGGAGGCACACTGCTATTGTGCTCGGACGGCAGGGCGGGTGGCGTCTATGACGGCATTTTCCGTTATAACATCAGCCAAAATGATAAATATCAGATTTTTACGGTCTGTGGTGCGGGCAATGTGTATAACGTGAAGATTTACAATAATGTTTTTTATGTAGGAGAAGGCCTGAATACCAATCTGTTGGTCTCGCAAGGCGGAGCGACACAGGCGGCGTTAAGCAATAATATTTTCTATAACAAAGGAACTGGCAAATATACCAAAAAAGCAAGCTGGACCTACGATCACAACTTGTTCTTCGGCAACAATGCACCTGCTGCTAATGTTATTCCGGATGCTGCTATGCTGATAGCGGATCCTTTATTTGTGAACCCAGGAAGCGGCTCAGCGATAAACTCGCTAGACGGCTATAAGCTGCAGCCGGACTCGCCGGCCATCGGCAGCGGGGCACTAATGGACAATAATGGCGGTAAAGATTTCTGGGGCAATCCCATCTCAGCGGTTACCCACAATCGCGGGGCGGACAGTGCTGTTCCAGCCGTTTCAGGAACTACGCTCAGCGGTGCCAACTCCGTTGTTGCTGGCAGTGAATTCACGGTCCGTTTTGGGTTAAAGAACGTGACGCAAAGCGTCTATGGGCAGGACATCAAGCTGAAATATGATGCCAATGCCATGGCATATGTCACGATGAAATCAACGAAAAACGGGATAAGTATCGTTCAATCCAAGGATCAAGCAGGTGATCTCCGCGTTATCATAGCAAGCCAAGGGGGAGGAAATGCTGTTACCGGCACCTCAGAATTCGCTGAAATCGTCTTTAAAGCGAAAAATGTGCTCCAAGCGGCAGCGGGTCTGATTACAGTCGCGGAAGCTACGCTGGCTGATGACAAAGGAGTTGAATGGAACGCGGATACTTCTTCGATCACGGTCCAGGTCACGCCTGTACCTGTTGGAATTCCGGGAGATGTGAACGGAGACAACAAAGTAAGCATTGGTGATTTAGGGTATGCAGCAGCACATTATGGCGAAACATCGGTTAGTCCGAACTGGCAGCAGGTGAAGGCGGCGGATATCAACAATGACGGAATCATCGACATCAGCGACTTGGCGGCGATTGCCAGTAAAATAATAGACTAATGATTACTTTTTTTTAAAAGATATTAGAATAATCGACTTTTAACGTAAAAAATTCAATTATTATCTAGTTGAATACCCTATACAATTTAATTATCAAGATGCGCGGGGGGGAGTGTCCAGGCAAAGTGACTCTATATGTCGGTTGGGATACATAATGTATCGAATATCGTCGAAGATTGGAAGAGCAATCATAGGAGCAACAATAAGAGAGTTAGGGGAGCTGCGCTCCTCTATCCTCATTACAACTCAAGGAGGAAGCCCATTGAGGAACAGAAGTAAGAAGTTCGTTCAAGTATTTTTATCTTGTTCGCTATTCGTTTCGATGATACATGCCATCGTTCTTCCAGAAGGATCGGTGCAAGCTGCTTCGACGACTGGTCAAGAGCTGCTCGACGTTGGTTTTGGAGGCTCGTTCACAAGCGCGAAGGGTTATACGGCTTCCACAGGGGAAGTGATAGACGGTGCGCTTGCCAGGCGTACGGGCACGGAGTCCATCACAGCAGGGCAAGGCGTGATTCTAAATGGAGGAACTGACGGTATTGACTACACGCCAACCGTCTCCTTCGGCACAGTGACCAATGATAAACCGCTTCTCATCGAAGCAAAATTCAAGCCGAAGGCGGCAACTTCACAAACTGCGCTGAGTCCCATTATCGCAATCGGCGGGAACATGTGGGTGCGATATCAATCCGCATCAACGCTTGAATACGGATTTTATGCTAGTAACGGCGCTGCTTCGGAAACGGTGAAGGGGACCGTTCCAGCGCCTGCTGCTGATCAGGACCATGTGATTGCCCTCGCATACGAGCCTGCTGGAAATGGAGCGGTGCTGCAGGCTTTTCTTGACGGCAAAGCGCTTCCGACCGTCACGTCTACACTCGGAAAGGCAGCCCGCGCAAGCGCGCCAAAAGGAGAGATCGGATTCGGCAACGATGTTCACCCGTCCGCGCTCAGCAGGGGCTTTAAAGGATCGATTTCTCGCGCGGTGATTACCGGCTATTCTGGAACCTTTGACCCGTCGCTGCTGAAGCTAATGAGCTTATCCAGCGTGAAGAGAAGCTTATCTCTGCAAGGGTTGGGCAGCCTATCGAATACAACGTATACCCCTGCGCAAGATGAGCTTCTTCAAGGGCAACTGGAAGTAAACGGCGCTCAGATTGCAGGACTTGGCCGACTAAACATGAGCGGTGCCGGATCTCGCATCCAGTTTACTCCTACAGTCTCACTTGTAAGCGGAGGTAAACTCGCAGCGGATTTGGTAACGGAAATTCTCGCTGCCCCTTCCGCGATTCGGCCGGGCTCGGTCATCATGGATGTGGCAGGAGCTGTAACATTGAAGCGTTCAGCAACCGGGGAGTCTCTTGAAGTATTGGTGAATGGCCAGTCCAAAGCGACAGTCGATATGTCCGGTAAATTTATCGGCGAATATGTGCATCTTGGCTTGTATTACGATGATCGGAGTGATGGAACTGCAGCCGTCAGCCTTTGGTCAGGCCAGCAGCAGCTTGGCCAAACCATTGCGTTAACGGCTAAGCCGAACGCAGACCGCACGAATGTCATTTTTGCCGGAGATGCTGGAGGCACAGCAGCGGCAAGCATGACCGGCGAAGTCTATGGTGCGGCTGTGGGTACAGTCGAGGGGGCTTTTAAGGCCGACTTGATGGGGCTGCTTGGCGGTCCGTGCACGCTGCCGGAAGGTTTGCAGCCAGGTGTGCGTATTCCAATTAAAGCCAACGAGTGTGCCGCAGTTCTGGCCGAGAAAGCGTCGCTTGTTCGTCCAGACCAGCGGCAGGTGGATTGGCAGCGGTACGAGCAGACTGCTTTTCTGCATTTTGGCGTGAATACGTTCACAGGTCAGGAGTGGGGGACAGGCGACGAGAATCCGAACGTGTTCCAGCCGACAGGACTGGACACAGACCAATGGGCGCGATCGCTGAAAGCCGGAGGCTTCAAAATGGCTATACTGACCGTTAAGCATCATGACGGCTTCCTGCTCTATCCGTCGCGGTATACGGATCATGATGTGGCAAGCAGTTCATGGCGCAATGGTACAGGAGATGTACTGCGCGAATTCGTAACCTCTATGCACAAATATGGCATTAAAGCCGGTGTATACTTATCGCCTGCCGATGAAAACGCCTATGCCAAAGGCATTTATGCCAATGGCAGCTCACGCAGCGAGCGGACCATTCCTACGTTAGTCCCTGGAGACGACCGGACAGGGAAAACGGATATGCCTAGCTTTCATTTGCAAGCAACAGACTACGGGGCGATATTTTTAAACCAGTTGTACGAGGTGCTAACCGAGTATGGCGCCATCGACGAAGTGTGGTTTGACGGTTCACAAGGCCGTATTCCTGCTGGGAAAGTAGAAAATTATGACTGGGACAGCTATTACTCGCTAATCCGTTCGCTTGCGCCGCATGCCGTAACAGCGGTGTCGGGAACGGATGTCCGCTGGGTAGGCAATGAGTCGGGCTCCGCCCGTACGAACGAGTGGAGTGTTCTCGCAGCGAAAACGACTCCGAATGGAAGCTTGACCTACAGCCCAAGCTATTCGTCCCCAGATCTTGGGAGCCGTGCGGCACTGGCAAGCGGAGCTGCAAACGGGATGGAGTATCTAACCTGGTTTCCAGCTGAATCTGATGTGAGCATCCGGTCGGGCTGGTTCTTCCATGCCGATCAGCATCCGAAATCGGTTAGTCAACTGCGCGATCTGTATATAAATAACGTTGGTCGCAACGCTGTGCTCTTACTGAACATCCCGCCAGATAAAAGCGGGAAGCTGCCTGATGAAGATGTCGTCAGATTGGCGGACTGGCAAAAGCAATTGAAACGCGAGTTCTCCATGAATCTCGCAGCGGGTGCTGAGGTGTCGGCAGACAATGGTGCTTCCGATTCAGATCCCAAGCAAGCGAACGATGGCTCTTATGATACTTCCTGGACTTCGGCTTCAAAGCAGCCTAGCAGCGTAACTTTTAAACTAGGTCAGCCAACGACAATCGATAAAGTCGTCCTGCAGGAGGACATCAACTATGGACAGCAAGTAGAATCTTATACGGTTGATGTCCGCAGTTCCGATGGCACTTGGAGCCCTATTGTCACGGCATCCGTCATCGGGTACAAGCAGATTTTCAAAATGCCAACCCCTGTCACCGGTCAGGAGTTCCGCGTGCGAATTCTTGGTTCGCGAGGACCTGTACATTTGGCGGAGTTCGGTCTTTATCGCTCTGTACCGGCCAACCAACCGTTTGCCGATCTTAGCGGTGACGACTCCGTAGATCAAGGTAAGCCGTTTGTTTTGAATTACGGATTAAACGGTGTGTCGGGGAACATGACGCAAGGCGTTTATGCGCAGGATTTCACGATTGATTATGACGCAAGGGCATTTGAATTTGTTTCGGCCGTTTCACTGAAGCCGAGTGATGTCGAAGTGATACAAACGAGCAACCCTTCACCTGGCAAAGTGCGCATCATTCTAGCAAGTTTGGGCGGTGATCATTCGGTTAAGCAAGACGGCGATCTTGTGCAATTGAACTGGAAAGCGAAGTCGAGTGCGCCGTCAGCTGAAAGCAAGTTGACTGTATCGGGTGTCATCCTTGCAGATGCAGCTGGTCAAGAAATTGCTGCAGTCGGAGCGGAACAAGGCGTAACCGTTCGTGCTGTAGTGGATACAGCAGCTCTGAATACTTTGATTCAGGAGGTGCAAGCGGCTCACGATGGAGCTGTGGAAGGCAATTTGGCCGGTCAATATCCGGTCGGATCCAAGCAGGCCCTTCAGTCGGCTATCCACGCTGCTCGTTTGGTTGCGGGCAATGAGGCTGCGACGCAAGCTGAAGTGATTTCCGCTGCTGCTGTATTGCAAGCCGCGTTCGATGCATTCAAAGCATTGATCATCATTGGAAATGTGGATTTAACGCAGCTGAATACGTTGATTAATGAATCGCAAACCATTCACGATGGAGCTGTCGAGGGCACTTTGGCCGGTCAATATCCAGCTGGATCGAAAGAGGCGCTTCAGGCGGCTATCGATGCTGCCCGGTCCGTAGTGAACAATGCTTCCGTAACGCAAGAGCAAGTGAATGCGGCTGTGGCCGTATTGCAATCGGCGCTCAATACGTTTAAATCCTTGGTCATTCAAGGTACCGTAGGCGATGTGAACGGGGATGGCAAAGTGAGTATCGGGGATCTAGGCTTTGCTGCGGCTAACTATGGCAAAAACGCCTCAAGTCCTGACTGGAATGAAGTCAAACAGGCAGATGTAACCCACGATAACGTAATTGACATTAACGATCTTGCGGCTATCGCGAATCAAATTATGCAATAAGCTGCTGCATGGCGTGAGCTTAGGGAGTTTTTCTCTAAGCTCGCTCCAATGATTGGTTTTGACTGTAGGAGGAACAACGCAAGGAATACCAATTTCATTGAAAAGGTGGTTGCATATGAATTTAATAAAAACGACTTTCAATGATGGCCTATGGAGAAAGACAACAACTTTGTTCCTTGCAGCTGCCATTGCCGTTCCTGTGTTCAGTGTACCGCTTTCGCAAGCGGCGGAGACTGAACCTGTTAGCAGTATTCCTGCCATTTCCCCTATCCCGCAATCAGTTACAGCGAGGGGGCAAGGTTTCGCCATCCCTGCGGAAGTAGGTCTCATAACAGGCAGCGGCACCGATTTGGCAGCCGTTCAAGCCGTAGAAATCATTTTGCGGAATGCGGGGGTTCAGAACATCAAGCGCGCAAATGATAACAGCGCCGTTCCTGATGCTCAAGTAAACGTCTGGGTTGGCGGGCCTTCAGAGAATATGGCTTCGGGCTCCGTCCTGCAAAGTTTGGGTACGACAGGACCGGAAGATTTGCAAGACGATGGATACGTGCTGGCGTCAGGGATTGATCAAACGGGTCACAAAAACATCGTTCTCGCAGGTAAAAATCAAACCGGCACTTTCTATGCGGCCCAAACACTGCGTCAGGTCATTACTTCTAAAGATTCCAGCTATTCGATCCCAGGACTTGCGGTCAGAGATTGGCCGAAGATGAGTTGGCGCGGATCCATTGAAGGTTTCTACGGCGATCCATGGTCGCATGAAGACCGTCTCAGTCAGCTGGCATTTTACGGGGAGCAGAAAATGAATATGTACATCTATGCTCCGAAGGATGATCCGTATCACCGGGATAAGTGGCGTGATCCTTATCCGGCCGATAAAGTGGCCCAGATTGCTGAGTTAATCGACAAAGCGAAGCAGGAGCATGTGGAGTTCGTATTCGCCATTTCTCCGGGTAACACTGTGTGCTTTTCGGACAATGCGGATTTCCAAGCTTTGACGGCAAAAGCGCAAGTGATGTGGGATAAAGGCGTACGTTCTTATGCGTTATTCCTCGACGATATTAATAAAACATTGACTTGCAATGCTGACAGAACCAAGTTTAACAGCGATGCCAACCCGCCGGCGGCTGCGCAAGCTTTTCTGCTCAATCGGTTCAAAACAGAATTTATCGACACTCATCCGGGAGCTCACCGCTTGATCACAGTTCCGACGGATTACGCCAACATTACGACAACGACGTATATCAACCGTTTTTCCGCGCTTGTTGATCCGAGCATTATCGTACAATGGACGGGGCCGGCAGTCGTGCCTGCAGGCATTTCCGTATCGGACGCCGATAAAGCCAAAGCAATTTATAAACACGATCTGTTGATCTGGGATAATTACCCGGTTAATGATTACGCACGGGATAAAATCTACTTAGGTCCGCTGTATAACCGGGATGCCGGATTAGCCGACCATGGCATTATCGGCCTAACAGCGAATCCGATGAATGAAGCGGAAGCCTCAAAAATTGCACTGTTCTCCATTGCGGATTATTTGTGGAACCCACAAGCATATGATCCTGATAGCGCTTGGCAGCTTAGCATAAAGAGACTAGGCGGTTCGGCTGCAGAAGCGTTAAAAACATTTGCCGAGAATCACTATTCGTCGCCTTTAAATGCCAAGGAATCGCTAACTTTGCGTCCGCTAATCGATAACCTTTGGACGGTATTTACGGGCAGTGGAAATATAACAGATACAGTGAACCAATTAGTTTCCGAATTCACGAAGCTGCAGCAAACTCCTGGCATTTTGCGCAGCACATTAGGGAATGCGAACTTTATCTCCGAGACTAACCTTTATTTGAATAAGGACGAATTGTATGGAAAAGCAGGCGTAGAAGCCGCTCAAATGCTGCTTTCCCAGAAGCGCAACAATAAGCAGCAGGCGGCAGCGCACAGAACGGCGCTGGATACTCTAATAAAGCAGATCAGTGTCATTACCCAAGTCAAGGGGAATCAAGTCTTTGAAGACTTCTTCACACGCGCTATCCGGGAAAATGACAATTGGCTAGGCGTTGTTCCCGCAACTCCTTTCCCGATTACGACAATGGGGACGTACCAAACGAATACGCCTAACAAAATGCTTGACGGTAATCTCAATACCTATTTCTGGAGCAATAGTAATCCGGCTGTAGGCGACGTGTTAGGTGTGGACTTAAATGAAGTGCGTAAAGTAACCAACGTACAGGTATCCATGGGCAAGTCCGGAAGTCTGTCCGATTATATTCATCACGGCATACTTGAATATTCCGTAGACGGAGCGAATTGGACGCCGCTTGCCACTTTGGAAGAGCAATCCGAGATCAATGTTGCGGTTGACAGCCAAAAGGCACGATTCGTTCGCATCAGGGTAACAGACACGCAAAATTTCTGGGTCATTGTCAGAGAATTCAAAGTAACATCCGAGGCGATACCCAAGGACCCTGCTGTCGTATTGGGGGGAGAAGATACCGTTCAGACAGGAGAACCTTTTACGCTTCAACTCGGGCTGGATCATGTGACGCAAAGCGTATATGCGCAGGACATCTCACTAGAATACGATACGAACGCAATGGAATTCGTCTCAGCGGATACCATTCAGGACGGAATTCATTTGCTGGGAACTGTGAAAAATCCAACCGGTAAAGTTCGTCTGATTACGGCAAGCGAAGGCGCCGCACATGGCGTTACGGGCAGCGCGCAGCTGCTGAAACTCACTTTCAAAGCGAAACATGTGACGCAAGCGATGGAAGGGCTGATCACTGTTTCCGATATGACTTTGGGCGATAGTCAGGGAATGGAAACAAAACTGGCATCATCTGCAATAGGCATACAAATCACGCTTCCTCCTGTTGATAAGTCGGATTTGAATAATCTTGTTCGTGAAGCTCAAACGGCACACGATGCGGCCATAGAAGGCACGGAAATCGGCCAGTATCCGGGTGGAGCGAAACAGCTGCTACAAGCAGCAATCGATGCGGCTAAACTCGTGGCGAACAATGGCAATGCTACACAAGAACAAGTGGCTGCTGCAGTCGCTGCCTTGCAACATGCGTTCGATACCTTTAAAGCTTCAGTCATCACGCGAGATTTGGGTGATATAAACAGCGATGGGAAAGTGAGCATTGGGGATCTTGCGATCGTGGCATCCTTCTACGGCGCAACCTCAAGCAGTCCGAATTGGGAACAAGCGAAGAAAGCCGACGTCAATGGTGACAACGTCATCGACATCTTCGATTTGGCTGCGATTGCGACGAAAATCATCGAGTAATGGCAGATTAGAACGCTTCTATTAATGGCACGGACTTACATGCTTTTTGTTAAGTTCGTGCCTTTTTTTGGTTGATAAGAAAGTATAAGTTTTATACTTTTGCTTCGCATCTACCTTGGCAAACGCGCTCGTCCTAAAAGGATGACGAAGTATAGGGGAACTACAGGCCGCTATTTTGCCCAAAAGATCCCTTTGCGTGAGGGAGAGGGAACGAGGGTCCGCTATTTCGTCATTTTTACTCATAGTTGGACGATGGAGGTGAAATAAGGCCCTGTAGTTCCACTCCAACCTACGAAATTCCGCTATTTGCTTAAATAAGGGAATGGAGTTCTCTTATTTACGGCGGGGCATCCATATTTGGGATCAGTGTATATCTGAAAATCGCTAGGAGATAGCCTTCTTTTTACAAAAAAAATATAAAAAATGATTCCATAGTCTTACTGATTCGAGAATAAAAAGCCGAAAAAATACATATTGTAGGAACCTTTGTCGAATGTATTGTCAATTATCATTCTCTCGAATAAGATCACAGAGTAACTGGTTGTTATTGTGTGTGTTTATATTGTTTTGGTTTTGTAAAGGGCTATGGCAAGGAATTAATTTTATCTCGGGAGGATGTCCAAGTGAAAGTTACGTTTAAGCAAGTTTTCATTTCTACGCTAACAGCTACACTCTTAGCAACTTCAGGTTTATCGGTTACGCTGCCGTTTATGGCGCAAACCGCCTATGCCGCAGTCGCTGCTTCGGATTACGCGCTTCAGATGAAGTATGAAGACAATGCTGTCGACAGCTCCGCAAATGCAACCAGTGTTACGGCCGTAGGGAATCCGACTTATGTGCCGGGAAGAGATGGGAAGGCGCTCAACCTCAACTCAACGAGTGCGAACAGGCAATATTTGAATTTGGGTAAACCAGCGAATCTTCAGTTTGGCACGAACACTAACTTTACGTTGGCATTTTGGGTGAAGTCGCCTGGTGTAGCGAGCGATCCGCCGGTTATTTCGAACAAAAACTGGGCAAACGGTGCCAATGTTGGCTATGTATTAGCGCTACAGTCGAATAATAGCTTGAAATGGAATTATAACACACAGGGCAGCTCCCGGGCGGATGCCGAAATTCCGAACGTAGCTGATGGAAAATGGCATCACATTGTTGTTTCTCATGATCGAACAACCGGACGGGCAGATTTCTATAAAGATGGAGCTCCCGTCGTGGTTTCCGTGAAAAACGGCAGCTTGTACCAAGGCATAACGAATAGTATGAATATTGCCGGTAGAACGGGAACGATTGATTCCGGACTAGCCACGATGATCGGCAATGATGGTACGGGAGCATACGCAGTGAATACGTTTGATATGCAAGTGGATGAGATGCAGATCATCAAACGGGCTGTAACTGCACAGGAAGTCGGGGACATGTTTAATAGTGCGCCTCCGGTGCAGCAAAATGATAATTTCAAAGGTTCTTTGAATTTAATCGGTGCTGAGCATGCGGTGCAGGGGAGTACATTCCGAGTCAACTTAGATCTTCGTACGCCGACCATGAGTACGGCGGTGGATAAATCCGTTATCGAACTCGCCTATGACAGCAGCTTGTTCGAATTCGTAAGTGCAACGAAAGCGGTATCTGCGGATACGTCGACACCTGGCATCGTGAAATTAGAAATTCCGGGAGGCATCGTATACGGCCAAACAAATCCGCTAGAATACAGCAAATCGAGAATTTCCGAAGTGTTTTTTAAAGCGAAAGCAGCTTCCGGACAAGGACAAATTCAAGTGAGCAAGGCAGAATTCTATACAGGCACAACCAAATTAGTAAATGAAGCGTTTAATTCGCAGCCTGAAACGGTTCAAATCCATCCGAAAGCGGCAGAGGATTTGAATAAGGACGGCGTTGTCACGGTAGGCGACCTGGCGCTTGCGCAGGGCAATTCGACCGATCTGCTGAACCGTATTGCTGCAAATGCGCAGTATGTTCCCTATAAAAGGGTTGTCGTTATCGGGATGGACGGCGGAGGCTTGTCCGTGATGCCCAATGCGCCGTACTGGGAGACGCCAAGTTCTTTGAAGGAGCAAGTCGGGAGCCGGCAAATTGCGCCTAACCTGCGAAGTCTGATTGAAAAAGGTGCGGCAAGCTATACGGCCAAAACAACGCTGCCTTCAAGCTCGTCGCCAAACTGGGGGGCGATGCTAAACGGCGTAGACTTTAGCAAGCATCAGATCGATAATCCCGACAGCGGAATGTATTATTATTCGGAAACCTCACCATATCCTTCTGTCTTTAAGAAGGTGAGAGAAGCACTGCCAAACAAGAAGCTGATGGCTTTTGCCACATGGAAAAATATTGTGGATGGTCATATTGAACCGTCAGTCGGTGTTGAGATCGGGACGGGAGGCGACGAAGTCGATGCTGCTGCCTTTGCTCAATATGTGGCTAGCGGAAAAGCACTGGATACGTCGATGATGTTCATCCAATTAGACGATATGGACCATGCGGGTCACACTTACGGCTTCTATACGAAGAAGTATTACGAGCAGTTGACGAAGACGGATCTAAATGTAGGCACAATCGTAAACTCGCTTCGTGATAAAAACCTGTTGGACGATACGCTCATTCTCATGCTTCCAGATCACGGCGGAGGGACGGAGAATGCGAATACAACGCTGGGCAGCGCTACTTCGCACGGTCAAGACTCTCCGCTAGCGACAACGATTTTCTTTGCGGCTAACGGCAGAACGGTTGCTACGGATACGGGCAAAGAGAAGATTTTACAGGGAGGAACGACGAAAGATTTGTCTGCCACGATATTAAAGGCGTTAGGCATCAACGGAACAATCGGCGATTCTCAAGTGATTAACGGGATGTTCGTCGCGCAAAAAGATCAGAATAAAGCGGACGCGCCAAATTTACAGCTGACCAAAGTGGTAGCTCCAGCAACGCAGCAGCTCAAGCATTATGAGTTAGCCCTTAGCAGTTTGCCATCGGCTGCGAAAGCAATGGACGTCGTGGTTGCGACGGACGGTTTGAATGTAACAGCGGTAGAACCTGTTCAAGAGGGTGTCACGGTGCTTCGAAGTGAATCGGCGAACGGACGCACGAGAATCGTGCTGAACGCAGAGAACGGCATAACGCCGGATGCTGCTTTGCTGAAGCTTCAAGTGACACAGCAAGGAGAGAATGCGTCAGCAGCGCTGGAAACAGCCGTAGTTGCCAACGCTCAGGGCGGAGAAACGCTGCCGAATCTGAAGAGTGCAATGCGCGAAGATACAGCTGTGCAGATTCCTGTGACGGGTTTGGAGCTCGACAAATCTGCTGTAAGGGTCAAACAGGGGCAGACGACTGCGTTGACAGCTACTGTACTGCCAGCGAATGCGAGTAACAAGAACGTGACTTGGAGCAGCAGCGATTCTACGGTAGCAAGCGTAGAGAGCGTAGGAGGTAAGGGAATTGTAACCGGACTGAAGGCAGGGACGGCCACGATTACAGCCACGAGTGTCGACGGCGCCATTCAGGCGACTAGCCAAGTGACTGTGGAAGCAGCGGTGCCTTCAAGTGCGGAGACAACACTTAGCAGTGTCTCTTCTGTCCATGCAGGCAGTGACTTCGTTGTACGCTTAGGACTAGGCAATGTAACGAGTCAGGTATATGCACAGGATCTTGTGTTGAGTTACGATGCGAACCTAGTGGACTTCGTGTCGGTCAAGTCCGTCAAGGATAAAGTAAGCCTTGTAGAGACGAAGAATACGGCAGGCCAATTGCGGTTTATTCTGGCCAGCCAAGGCTCTGGGAACGCCGTTACAGGCGATGCACAAATGCTTGAGGTAACTTTCAGAGCAAAGTCTATCTCGCAATCGGCAAACGCAGTGATCAATGTGTCAAGCGCAACGCTGGCTGACGGGACAGGTGTGGAGACGACAGCAGCTTTATCGACTGTAGGGGTAAATATTACCGTAGGTGTCCAAGGTGATATTAACCATGACGGTAAAATAAGTATCGGTGACCTTGCTTTTGCAGCTGCTCATTACGGTAAAACGACATCCAGCGCAGATTGGCAGGAAGTGAAGGCGGCGGATGTAACCGGTGATGGCAGCATTGACATCAGTGATCTCGCAGCAATTGCAGCGAAAATCTTAGAGTAACAGAAGATGAGGAGATCGGAGAAGGGTGCTTCTCCGATCTCCTTCTACATCAACAGCTTCAACTTGTGCGGTGCGGTGTAAGATGGATGATACAAAATGTGTCGAATTTCTACGGAAAACTACCTGAACGAATATTTTGTCGAAATGAAGATTAGAGGTTTATTTCGTAGATCGTAAACCACCCGCTATCTAGTAGTAATGAAGTAAAGAATTTAAACGAAAAAGTAAAGATTATGCACATGAATTGGCTAATACGTATTGTATCATATTGGTAGGCTATAGCTTCTCATACGATACAAAGGAGCCGTGTACAATGCAATTTATTAAAACGTTTAAACGCACTGTGTCTTTCGGTGTGGTTTCGCTCTTGGTTGTGAATGTGGTTAATTTGCCCATCGGAAGCAGCCACACAGCCTATGCGGCAGTCATTCCATCGCCATCGGCCATACCCACTGTAGTCAGTACCTATGTGGTTGCTGATAAATCGCAGATCGCGCTGCTGGGCGAGCAAGTGCAGTTAAAAGTAATGGCACATCTAAGCGACGGATCTGATATCGAGTTGAAGAAAACGACGGCTTCCAACTCAACGGATCCTCTGCTGAGCAGCGTTCATTATTCATCGACGGTTCAGGGCGTAACGATCAATGACGCAACAGGCATTTTGACTTACGATGGTTCTGCGGGTAATGTTCCTCTGGATGTTAAAGCTGATGTGAAGTATCTGGATGTGAAGTACTTTGAAGGCTTTGAAAACGGGAATCTAGGCAGTTTTAGTTATGATCCTGCCGCAAACACGACAAATACATCCGTAGTTGCAAGCAAAGGGGCGGGTGTTCCAACACACAGCGGAACATATAGCGCTAATCGCACGGGTACCGCAAATAATACTGAAAGAGTAGATATGGGAGCAGCGTTGAATGGTACGGTAACAGCGTGGTTTTATAATGGATCTCCTGCCGGCCAATCACGAAATAATATTTGGGTGGGAAGCAAAGTTACGACAAGTTCCCCTGTTGGGGCAGTAGATGTAACCAATGGGTTAATCCTTGGGGAACACTGGGATGGCGCAACGGGATCGAGTACGAATTTCGTATCGAGGCTTATGAACTCATCTTTTTCGGCTACACCGGTATCTAGAGGAACAGCGCCGGCTTGGCATGAGTTTAAATGGGACCTAACATCGGGTACAGATGCCAAAATGTATGTTGACGGGACGCTGGTTGGAACGACAACGAAGGAAACCAAATACCAGTATGTCGCTTTGCTTGGGAATTGGGCGCCTAATAATACCTTAACTTATTATGATGATATTAAAACCACACAGCTTGGAACGAGTCTTTCGACCACATTATCCATACCCGTAACGACGGCAGATTTACAAGGATTAACGGTATCGGGTCAGGGCGGAGCAGCGGACATTACAACAGATGCAGGAACATTGCAAATGACATCAACTGTAAATCCTGCCGGCGCACCTACGATGGTTACATGGAAAGTGGAAAATACAGATGGTACGCCAACGGACAAAGCCGAGATTTCGGCAACGGGTTTATTGTCGGCAAAAGGAAATGGGACTGTTAAAGTAACAGCCACCTCGACTGTTAAGCCGGAAATTTCCAATAGCGCTTTAGTCACGATCACAGGACAAACCGTAAAAGCAACAGGCATAACGATACAAGCACCATCGGGAGCAACAAGCTTTACGACACTTGATCCTGTTACGCTCAGCGCTTCGGTCATACCTGTTAACACGGCAGATCCGACCGTCACATGGGCTATTGTGCAAGGGGCAGACGTCGCCACGATTTCGAACACAGGTGTTCTTACCCCGGTGAAAGCCGGTACGGTTCAAATTCAAGCAACATCCAATGACTCTAGCGGTGTGAAAAGTAATATTCTGCAGCTCACGTTCGATGTCAAGATGACATCTCTGACAGTGACAGGAGCAGGCGGAGCAGCAGCGATAACTTCCAGGGGAGGACAGCTTCAAATGGGAGCGACCGCTCAACCTGGAGGAGCGGCAACCAATAACGTGGCCTGGACAGTAGAAAATGGGACGGGTAGTACATCGATCAGCAGCACTGGCCTATTGACTGCCGTTTCAAACGGTACAGTGACCGTAAAAGCAACGGCTCAAGACGGCAGCGGTGTCGTCGGTCAAACGAACATCCTAATTTCGGGGCAGGGAAGCCATACCTTCTATGTCAGCTCGACTTCAGGAGATGACGCGAATGATGGACTGAGTGAAGCCTCACCATGGAAAACACTGAATAAAGTGAGCAGCACGACGTTTATCCCTGGCGACAAGATTTTGTTGAAAGCGGGCGATTCATGGGACGGTCAATTATGGCCGAAAGGTTCGGGAGCAGATGGCAGCCCGATCATCATCGACCAATATGGCACAGGCAGCAAGCCCCTCATCAACGGGAAGGGGAATAATTTCGATAATACGATCTACAATTCAACAACGACATACAATACGGGAGCTGTTTTTCTAAAAAATCAGGAATATTGGGAACTCAACAATCTAGAAGTAACGAACGATGACAATTTTCTGATCGAGAACAACGATTCTGCTGCGCTTAGAGCGGGTATCTTTTTTACCATCGATGCTAATGAAAGCGATCGGGTGTATAACCACATTTATATCCGAAACTGCTATGTGCATGATATTGACGGGAATAACAACGCTGGCCCTAAAGAAAACGGCGGAATTATCGGTGTCGTGAAAGGAACGGCTTCCTTAAGTCAAGCTACAGCGGCCAGATTCAATGATGTAAAGGTTGAAAACAATACGATTCGTAAAGTTGATCGCGTGGCTATTCGCGTTGCGGCTCATACGAACTATGTAGGCGACGATTCATTCTCTACAACGGCTACATTTAAATATGGCAATTGGAACACAGGCTTCTATATTGCTCACAACACCATGGAAGATGTGGGCGGAGACGGCATTATTTTACGCGATACTGATGGTGCCGTACTGGAATACAACTACCTGAACAAATTCGGAACTCGAGTGGCGAGCAGCAACGCCATTGCAGGGATTTGGCTGGCGGTCGCCAAGAACACTCTTATTCAATATAACGAGGTTACGGGAGGACCTGCGAATAATCAAGACGGCTGCGCTTTTGACTTTGACGAATTCCTGATCAATACCGTGTATCAGTACAATTACAGCCATGATAATCCGATGGGCTTTATGCTCCTCATGGGCACGAATGAAAACGATGTCTTGCGATACAACGTCAGCCAGAACGACGGTATTATTTTCCGTCACTTTGCTTTTGACGAGAAGACGACAGGTTCCATTTATAATAACGTGTTCTATTATGACGGCAGTAAAAACCAGATCATGGGTTCCGGCAACACGGTGAAGAGCGGGTATAGCTTCTATAATAATATTTTCTATAATACAAACCCGGCGACACCTACGAATTGGTTGAACAACAGCTGGAGCAATGCTTTATTCAGCAACAATGTGTTCTATGAGGCGGGAGGCGTTCATCCAGCGAATGAACCTAGCGATGCTAACAAAGTTACGGCTGATCCGAAGTTTGTAAGTCCAGGCGGAGCGGGATCAGGGCTGCTGAGCGCAAATGCTTATGAACTTCAATCAGACTCGCCTGCAATTGATGCAGGGAAATCGATAAGCAATAATGGCGGGAAAGATTATAAAGGTAATCCGTTGTATAAAGGATTTGCGGACGTTGGAGCTTTCGAATACCAGGGCGATACAACAGGAGTAAATCACCGTCCATTGATCACGAATGCGAAATATAGCGTGAAAATTGACCGCCCGGTAACAGGCAGACTGTCTGCAAGCGACCCCGATGGCGATCAGATTCATTTTTCAATCGTGAGTAATGGGGCACTGGGTACTGTTCAGCTTATAGACAGCAATACGGGTGAGTTCGTCTACACGCCTAATCCTGGTGCGACCGGGAACGATAGCTTTACGTTCAAAGCGTCGGACGGCTTGTTGGATTCTAATGTTGGCACAGTAACTATAGCCATTGCACAGTCCAATCTGCTGCAAAACGGTGGTTTCGAAGCGGGTACAACCACGCCTCCTCCCGGTTGGACTTCATTCTATGGGACTGGCGCTACAATCGTCAGCGAACCGGCCAATGTACACTCCGGCAGCAATGCCGTAAAGTTTGTAAGCAATAATTCAGGTGCTGAACAAGTGGTGAGCGGATTGACACCGAATACGAATTATGTCGCTAGAGGTTGGATCAAAGTTATGGATGCCGGAAATACCCAAAGTATCGGCGTCAAAAATTATGGCGGTACACAGATTTCTAAATCGATAAGCACATTGAATTATTCAGAGGGTAAAATCATTTTCAAAACAGGTGCCACGAATACATCAGCTAATATCTACTCATGGAAAAATACAAATGCAAGCAATGACGGCAAAGTGGCTTATATTGATGATTTTTCACTTTCGTTATATGAGAACCCTACAGCTGTAAGTGCAATTGTGAACACAGTTCAAGGTGCTGTATATAGCGGCAATCTGGCGGTTAGCCGTTTTGATGGGGATGCTCTTACGTATTCCATTGCACAAGCCGGTACGAAAGGGACAGTCGTCATTACAGATCCGGCAACAGGAGCGTTTACGTATACGCCGAATGCAGGCGCAACAGGCACAGACACGTTTACCTTCAAGGCAAACGACGGGATTGCTGATTCCGATGCGACTGTAATTACGGTCAACATTGCGGCTTCACCGACCAAGGAGCTGTCAACAGAGCTTACAGGCAGCAACTCAGTAGGGACCGGAGAAACATTCAAGGTTACTTTCGGTTTGAAGAACTTGTCACAAGCGGCACTGGCGCAGGATATCACCATTGACTATGTCGCGAATACGTTGGAATTCGTTTCTGCAAAATCGGTGATTGACGGTGTCTCCATTCTGGAGCCGATTACGCAATCAACAGGTAAGCTAAGACTGATCATTGTCAGTCAAGGAACAGCCCATGCGGTTAACAGCAACGCGCAAGTTGTAGAGTTGACTTTTAAAGCCAAAGTTTTCGCGCAAAATACGACGGGAACCATCACCGTGTCCAAAGCGGTTCTTGGGGATGCTCAAGGTGGGGAAGCAGAAGCGGCAGCTTCCAGTTTCAGCGTAGCGATTATTGCTCCAACTCCTGGCATTCCTGGCGACCTTACAAACGATATGAAAGTAACAATCGGCGATTTGGCTATCGTCGCGGCTAATTACGGCAAAGATGCGAGCAGTCCGGATTGGCAGCAGGCGAAGAAAGCGGATGTTACTGGCGACAATGTGATTGACATTAATGACCTTGCTTTTGTAGCGGCTAAAATTATTGAGTAAAGCAAAAGGGGGGAGTGCAGGCGGCTCCCCCCTCTTTTTTAAACGTTTAGCCGATGTGATGACTAGTTGAATGAACGGACAGAATCAGCCTTAAGGAGGTATTCATGAGACAAGATAAAGGTACATCGAAGCAGCTTCCGTCTATAAAAAGAATTTCCTTTCACCTACTTCTAACTCTGCTCGTTATGATCTATGTAATTCCATGTTCGCCTGTTGCATCAGCGGCATCAGGGTCTGTAGATGAATACGATGTGCTTCGAGGTAAAATGTTCACTTATTTAACAGGAGGAGACACCTACGATCCGAATGATCCGGATATCTCAGCGAACATCAAATTTAAGAGCGATAACGTGAGCAATGCCAATCTAACCGGGTACTGGGATACGATGAACAAAGCGGCAAACAGAACTTTTTTATGGGCAGATTTGCAAAGTACGACGAAGTCCGCCGAGGTTTCATCGCATTTTACCCGTTTGAACCAAATGGCGATTGCCTATTCTACGATAGGCTCTCCCTTATATCACAATGAAAATCTCAAAAATGATCTCATCAGCGGTTTGGACTGGGCCTATGCCAACCGCTACAAAGAATCAAAAAGTGAATATGACAATTGGTGGGACTGGGAAATTGGAACGCCTCAGCTCGTCAATAGTACGCTAGTGCTTATGTACGATGATTTGACTCAGGCTCAAATTGATAATTACATGCGGGCTATTGACCGTTTTGTTCCTAATCCCGCTATACGAACGGTTAGTTCGGTAGTGGAAACAGGAGCGAATTTACTTGATAAAGCTTATGTAGTTGCTCTTCGCGGCGTTATCGGCAAATCGAGCGCCAAAATTACACTAGGCAGGGACTCGATGAGCCCAGCGTTTCTATATGTGAAAAGCGGAGATGGTTTTTACGAGGATGGCTCTTTTATTCAGCATACTTATGTTGCCTACACAGGTGGTTACGGAGATGTGCTGCTCGGAAGAATGGCGGATCTGCTTTACTTGTTGAGCGGATCTACATGGCGTATTACGGACCCGAATGTAGCCAATGTGTACAGATGGGTAGAGGAGTCTTACAAGCCGCTTATTTATATGGGGGCGAGCATGGACAACTTGAAAGGACGGGGAATATCGCGGCAAAGCGGCAATGATCATACAACGGGACGGTCCATCATCCTTAGTATGCTTCGTCTGGCAGAAGGAGCACCGCCTGAACAATCGACAAAGATCAAGCGGATGGTGAAGGAATGGATCTCAACCGATACAACCTTCGCCAACTATTATACCGGAGCGGGCATGTTCGAAATGATCCTCGGCAAAAGGCTGATGAGTGACCGGGCGATCACTCCCCAAGGCAAGCTGGTGGGTCACTATCAATTTCCGGGAATGGACCGCGTTTCCCAGCTTCGGGAACATTTTGGACTTGGGATCAGTATGTTTTCGCCTCGTGTTTCTGCTTTTGAATATGGCAATGGCGAAAATATCAAAGGGTGGTTTACGGGAGCCGGCATGACGACTCTGTACAATAATGACTTGAAGCAGTACAGCGGTAATTACTGGGCTACTGTCAATATGTATCGTCTGCCTGGCACAACAACGGATGGTTCCGGCAGTGGAACGCCTGTTGACTGGAAAAATTATTCGAACCCGAACACATGGGTTGGCGGCTCGTCTGTCGATCAAGTATATGGTTCCGCAGGAATGCAGTTTTCGCTTTCTCAACTTACAGGAAGTGCCTTGCAAGGTAAAAAGTCATGGTTCATGTTCGGTGATCAAATCGTCGCCCTCGGTTCCGGTATTGGAAGTACAGATGCCGCACGCACGGTTGAGACCATTGTTGAAAACCGTAAATTAAATGAAAACGGCGACAACGCGTTAACCGTAGACGGCGTGACCAAGCCAAACGGGCTCGGATGGTCGGAACAAATGACAAATGTGCATTGGGCGTATCTGGCCGGAAGCGTTCCAGGTTCCGATATCGGCTATTATTTCCCTGGTACTGCATCCATTAGCGGACTAAGGGAGTCCAGAACAGGCACGTGGAAGCAGGTGAACACGGGGGGAAGTACGGATCAAGTGATGAATCCATTTCTGAGCCTCGCGTTCAATCATGGCAAGTCTCCTGCGAATGCTTCCTATGCTTACGTCGTGCTGCCGGGCAAAGATGCGGCGGCAACAGCGAGCTATGCGGCTAACCCGGATATTCAAATTCTCGAGAATTCAACCGATGCCCATGCGGTGATGGATACTGCTCTGCATGCGGCAGGAGTTAACTTCTGGAATGATGTAACCAAATCTGTGTATGCAAACAATGAACCATTCATCACAAGCGATAAAAAAGCGTCAGTCACAACGCTTGAAACGAACGGGCAAATCCATATTGGGATTTCTGATCCTACAAAAGCGAACACAGGAACGATTCAGGTTGAAATAAACCGCAGCGCAACCGGCGTCGTTTCTCTCGATCCCGGAATTACGGTCACCCAGTTCAGCCCGACGATCAAGATGGTCGTGCATACAAATGGAGCATTTGGTAAGTCGTTTGCGGCCAACTTCAATTTGGTGACGACTTCCAAGCCGGATGCACCTGTATTGTCAAGCGCAGAAGGCGGTGCTTCGCAAGTCATGTTATCTTGGACGGGAGTTCAAGGGGCAACCGGATACCGTGTGAAGTATGGCACGTCTCCGGGAACCTATACGCATACGGTTGATATTAGCAGTGTGAGCGTCGCCAATCAATTTGCCGTTACGGGATTGAGCATTGGGAAAAAATATTATTTTGCTGTATCGGCAACCAATGCAGCAGGTATGAGCGACAGTTCCAATGAATTATTCTCTATACCGATTCCAATCGTTACGCTTTTGCCAGAAGCAGATGTGTATGTCCGGGACGGCACATATGCCAGCACGAACTATGGGACAGCAGACACTTTGGTGACAAAGCAGGATGCTGCAGGTTACGCCCGGCAATCTTTCTTGAGATTCAATCTTGACTCTGTTTCAGGAACGATTGAGAGTGCTAAAGTTACACTCGTTCCGGTTGGAGTAAGTATGGCCGGCACAACGAATCAGGCTCAGCTTGTGAATGATAACAGCTGGGGAGAGACAGCTGTTAATTGGAATAATAAGCCTGCCGGAGGTGCGGCATTTGCGACTTGGGCCGTTACAACAGCCTATGCTCCTGTAACGTTTGATGTAACGAATCAAGTGAATGGAGCGCTTGCCGCAGATAAGAAAATGTCACTGTTGATTGCTTCCACCTCGAATCAAGGAGCAAAGGGCGACGTATCTTACGCATCCAAAGAGCATGCAACGGCATCTTATCGACCTGTTCTTGAGGTTACTCTAAGAAGTTCTGATAACCATGCACCGGTAGCAATGGGAATGCAGGTAACGACTACGGAGAATGCACCGGTCACGGGTACACTCAGCGCTAGCGATGAGGATGAAGATGAGCTTACGTACGCCATTGCAGAAGGTGGTGCGAAAGGAACGGCAGTGGTGACGAATTCTGCAACAGGAGCATTCACATATACCCCTGCTCTGGGAGTGACAGGCACTGACACCTTCACCTTCCGCGTAAGCGACGGTATAACGGAATCCAATACAGCAACGGTAACCATCAACATTGCGGCTTCACCAACCGTGCTCTCCACGGAGCTTACAGGCAGCAGCACGGTAGCGACCGGAGAGTCGTTCAAGGTTGCTTTCGGTTTGAAAAACTTGACACAAGCGGCATTGGCGCAGGATATCACCATTGATTATGACGCGAATACGATGGACTTCGTTTCTGCAAAGTCGATGATTGACGGTGTCTCCATCCTAGATCCGATTAAGCAATCGCCAGGTAAGCTGAGATTGATCATTGTCAGCCAAGGCACAGCCCATGCGGTTAACAGCAGCGCGCAAGTGGTGGAGTTGACCTTTAAAGCCAAAGTTTTCGAGCAAAATATGACCGGAACCATCGCGGTGTCTCAGGCGGTTCTAGGCGATGCGCAAGGGGGAGAAGTTCAAGCAGCAGCTTCTAACTTCAGCGTAGCGATTCTAGCACCGATTCCCGGCATTCCTGGCGACCTAACGAACGACATGAAAGTAACGATCGGCGATTTGGCCATCGTAGCAGCCAATTACGGGAAAGATGCGAGCAGTCCGGATTGGCAGCAAGCGAAGAAGGCGGACATGAATGGCGACGACAAAATTGACATTAGCGATCTTGCTTTTGTTGCGGCGAAAATGATTCAGTAAAGACGAGAAGGTGGAGAAGGATGAAACGAAAAATCATACTTGGTGCATTAGTGTGCAATCTATGCTGTTCTTTAGCCTTAATAGCTCCTGCTTATGCGGAGGACGCTTCCCAATTTGTGATGAAGACTTCGGATACCGAATCAACGGGTGAATTTACCGTTACTTTGCAAGGGGAAAATATCCAGGATTTATATGCTTATGAAGCGAAATTCTCCTTCGATGCCAGCAAGTTTGACGTCGTTAAAGCAGAAACGAAGATAGAAGGCTTCTCGGTTTCTCCCATAGTGAAGAATAATGAAGTCATATTTGCGCATACCAAGATTGGCAAAGTGGATGGCGAGAACGGGAATGTGGACATAGGGACGATTACTTTTAAGGCAAAAAAAGTAGGGACTTCCAATATTACATGGACTTCGATGAAAATCGTGGATCATAATTTGAAAAGTCAGTCCATTGCGCTCACTAATTCCGCTGAATTCACCAAAATCTTCAGTGATCTTGCCGGCCACTGGGCCAAATCGGATGTTATGCTGATGGTCAGCAAAAACATTGTGGAAGGGATGGACGACGATCACTTCGCGCCGGATTCGAATGTAACAAGAGCACAGTTTGCAACCTTGCTTTCCAAAGCATTGAACCTTAAGGACGGCGCTGGACAAAATCCGTTTGCTGACGTTGCTGCCGGCTCCTGGTATGAGGACACCGTGAAGAAAGCATTCGCAGCAGGACTGATCAACGGAGTTTCCGATGATGCGTTTGCCCCGGAAACGAACATTACCCGTGAAGAAATGACAGCGATGCTCATGAGAGCGAAGGCACAGGCTACGGGAACGAAAGTGGAAGACATGACGGCAAGCACGTCAATCCAGTTCAGTGATGAAGGTGCAGTCAGCGATTGGGCGAAAAAGGTTGTCGGACTCGCCGTCGGTTCCGGGTTAATGAATGGCCGGACAGAGCAAGAATTTGCTCCGCAGGAACACGCGACAAGGGCTGAAGCGGTCGTTGTGCTCAAGCGTTTATTGTCTGGAATAGATGCTAAATAGTCTGTAGTTTTAAAAGATTGCCTCTGCTTGGCCCACTGGCCAGGTGGTTGGCAATCTTTTTCATTTATTGGGTGACAAATGTAAAAATAGTACACAAATCAGTAAATATCAGATTCATATGTGAAATTGAAAAAGCTATATAGTAGATCTATACAAACAACTCGATAGAGAGGTGATCGGCACATTGATCGATCAAACAGAAAGAGTCGCGTTAACTTCATCCTCGTCAAAGCGAAGAGCTTTTTGGAACCAGACGAGAAAAGAAGCGTTCGCGGGATGGTTATTTCTTTCGCCCGTATACCTTTGTATACTGGTGCTTGGCGTATTTCCGGTCTTATTCTCCTTGTTTTTAAGCTTTTGCCAATGGAATTTAGTTGGAGGGCTAGCTAGTATAAAGGTAGTGGGACTCGATAACTTTAAGCTGCTCTTTGAGGATGATAAGTTTTATACGGCCTTGAAGAACAACTTAACTTATACGGCAATTACAGTGCCTATCGGACTTTCTCTAGCTTTGATTTTGTCGTTTCTTATACATGCCAGAGTGTTTGGCCAAAGTTACTTTAAAATTGCTTTTTTTATTCCGTATATTTCTTCAATAACGGCGCTGGGTGCGATATGGAGCGCTTTGTATCATCCATCTTTAGGTCCGATTAATCAGTTCTTGGTCCGTATGGGGATCACGACTCCTCCCAAATGGCTGGCAGATACGCACTTCTCGCTAACATCCATCATGATTATCGCCATCTGGGCTGCGCTTGGCTATCAAATCATTATCTTTATTGCCGGATTGACGACTATCCCGGATGAGCTGTATGAGGCTGCGAATATGGACGGCGCTTCGTCCTTTCAGCAATTTTTCCGAATTACATTCCCGTTGCTTGCGCCAACCACATCCTTCTTGTTTATTACGACACTGATGTCATCCTTTAAGGTATTTGATTTAATCGCTTTTCTAACGGGCGGAGGGCCGAACGATTCATCAACCGTGCTTGTGTACCGGATCTATGAGGAAGGCTTCCAGAACTTCAGGATGGGCTACGCATCAGCAATTTCTTGGGCGCTATTCTTGATTATTGGAGGCGTCACTTTGATTACTTACAGACTACAGAAGCACTCCGCTTACGAGTAGCAGAAGGGAGAGGACCTGTTTGTTGCAGAAAAAATCAGATGTTTCAAAGTGGATAACCACGTTGATGATGGGATTGTTTTCGTTGATATTCCTCTTACCGCTGCTTTGGATGCTCTCGGCAGCCGCTAAGTACGAGAAGGATGTCATGGTATTCCCTATTCAGTGGATTCCAACCAAGTGGAACCTTGTCAACAACTTTAGGGAAGTTTGGTTTGGCAGCGTGCCGTTCACTTTGTTTTATTATAATTCATTAAAGCTGGCACTTATGATTACGCTGGCGACGTTAATTTTCTCATCTATGGCAGCTTTTGCGTTTACGAAATTACAATTCCGTGGCCGGAATATGGCATTTGCCATTTTACTTTCCTTGATGATTATTCCTTCGGAATCTACGCTTGTGCCTCGTTACTTGCTGCTCAAGTGGTTGCACTTGTACAATACCCATGCCGGATTAATGCTGATGGGGATGTTTTCGACCATTTATTTTACATTCCTGCTTAGACAATTCATGGCTTCCATTCATAGTGAATATCTTGAAGCGGCCAAAATAGACGGAGCGGGATATGTTAGAATGTATTTGCAAATCATCATGCCTCTATCCAAACCCATTCTGGCGACAGTGGCCATTATCAAATTTATTTGGGTCTGGAACGATTACCAGAATCCGCTGATTTTTCTAATTTCCAAACAGTTATATCCGATTCCGCTGGGCTTGCAGCTTTTTAAAAATGAGTTCGCCGACAATTATGCGGTATTGATGATGGCCTCTGTTGCTGCCATTTTCCCTTTATTTCTGATTTTCATTATTTTGCAAAAGCAAGTGATCAAAGGAATTTCGCTAGGCGGAGTAAAAGGCTAATAATTCGACCAATTGGGGGATGTCACATGAATAAAAGAAGTGCAGTTTTACTTGGCGGCGCATTATTGACGATGTCGATTTTAAGCGCATGCAGCTCAGGTTCGGATAAAGGAAGCGCAAGATCTGAGGCTGCAGCAACAGGCGCGGCCCCAGCTGCGGCACAAACGGCTGCAAAGCCTGTAACACTTAAATTTTACACATGGGATAATGAATCCAATCAAATCGCACGTCAAAAGATGATCGATGCTTTTCATGCCAAATATCCGAACGTTACGGTACAGAATGTATCCCTAGTGCCTGGGAATTCCGTTGAAAGCATGAAAAAAATGGATGTCTTGATGTCTTCCGGAGAAGAGGTCGATGTCCTTGAGTATGGGAATATCGATGAAACGTTAGCAAGAGCTTCAGCCGGTGTCCTTGCTCCGCTAGATGAGTTTTATGCCAATGGGAATGTAAACCCGGAAGAGGACTATTACATCAATCCTAAAGCGAATGGGAAATATTACGCAACGATGCTAACTTCAAGCCCTTATTTTGTTTTGATCAATGAGGATGCGCTGAAAGAAGCCAATCTCTCGCTGCCATCCTTCGATTGGACATGGGATGATTTCCGGGAGTACGCGAAAAAACTATCGAAAGGCGATGGGAACGATAAACGATACGGCGCATACTTTCACACATGGGGCGAGTATACGAACCTGATTGCGTATTCGGATCTCAAGAGCCCTTACTTGACCACCGATCTGAAGCCTGGCTTTAATGATCCTTCCTTTGCTTATTTCTTTAATCTGCGTCGCGCTATGGAGAAAGACGATAAGTCCGCTAAACCTCTGGCTGATGTTGTTGGAGCTAAGCTAAGCTACATAACGGAATATTTGAACGGGAAAGCAGCTATGCTGGCTACGGCGCCATTCATGTTGGATAATGTGATGAACAAAGAGAAGTATCCGCACACGTTTAAATCCGTCATTGCACCGCTGCCTCGCTCATCCAAAAATGGAGAACTAGGCATAACGAATATCGGGGGATCTTACGTTGCTGTTGCTTCCAACTCCAAGCATAAGCAAGAAGCATACGATTTCATTCGTTATATGACGACAGAGCAAGAGGCAAGACTCGAACTGTCCGGATATAAAAAGGCTGACCCGAAAGCGATTGTAGAGCGCTTGTATGGCAAAGCGGCGGATATTATCGATGTCACGACATTGCAAGCAACGATCTTTGATAAAAAAGTAAAAACGAACTTTGATCCTGCTGTTTCCGTTCCTTATGGCAACCAATTGAAGGGAGTGCTGGAAAAGGGCTTCAGCAAATTTATGCTCGACAACACAACGGCTGAGGAAGCTCAGAAGTGGATGATGGATGAATCGGACAAAATTGCCAAACAAAATTCGAAATAACGGGTTTAACAGCGATTATGCTAAGATAGAAATAAACTAGAATCAAGCTTCCAGAAGGCAATAAAAAGGAGTTCCTATGAGAATAAACTCACTACTTCGATTTTCCTTTTATCGACGCATTCAAATCTCATTTCTCTGCTTTATTTTGCTGCCGACTGTCGTAGCCTCTTTTCTCAATTATTCGATTACGCATAAAAATGTGAAAGAGAAAATTTTTCTCAGTAATCAAACTGTGCTTACAGTCATCGCGAAGGATATTTCCAAAACAGTTGACGATATGACGTATGCTTCTAACTTTTTTGTTCAGGATGAAAGTGTGAGAAAGCAGCTGCGCAGCTTTGCGAAAATGAAGCGCATTGAAAGCTTCAGTGATTTTGAAACGTATTCGCAAATTAAAGATTTTTTCGGTCTATTTGATTTGAAAACAATGAATCCGGATATTCTGATGTACGTGTCGAATCAAGCGGGATTTATCGTTCAGTCAAGTGAGATTCAAGGGTCTGATCCGGAAAACATTAGGCAGCAATACGAAACCGTCAAAACGCGCGTGAATATGTCAAAGGCCAATATTATGCAATGGCTTGGGACCGTTCCAACGCAGGGGGCAACCTCAATAACGAATAGCTCCTATCTGCTGGCAAGGGTGATCAAATCTCCGAACGATATTGAGCCTTTAGGAACTTTGTTTATTTCCATACCTGACCGCTATTTTATGAAAGCGTTCGCTCAGCTGGGTACTTCGAAGTTGGCTCTTTTTGATGCGGAAGGTCAATTTATTGCAGGGAACCGGGATGTCTCTTATGCCAGCAACGCTGCCGTAAAAAATAATATAAGGAACGAGAGCCCCATTCAATATTCAGGCTGGAGGCTCATAAGTGAAACGCCCGATTCACAAGTTACCGGTGAAATTACGAAGACCTTTTTTATTACCTTGCTGCTGATGGTTCCTTTTTTCCTCATCTTCTTCTTCATTTCGGTGTATGTTGCAAAGCGGCTCCACCGGCCTATTCGGAAGCTGCAAGCAGGGGTTAAGCAATTTGGTAACGGCAATCGCCGGATTCGTTTTGAAGAAACCGGAAAAGATGAAATTTCAGAACTAGGCAGAACTCTGAACATCATGCTGGAGCAAATCAACCAGCTTATCGTGGAAAACGAGCAGGAGCAAGAGCAGAAGCGCGAATTGGAGCTTCAGGCGCTCTATTCACAAATTCGTCCCCATTTCCTGATGAATACGCTTAACTCGATTAAGTGCAATTTAGCATTAGATAATGAGATGATTCATAGCCAAAAAATCAATTCTTTGATGAGCTTGTTAAGGGCCTATATGAAGTTTAATGAACCAACCAGTCTGGAAAATGAATGCAAATTGCTTTTTCACTATGTGGACATTATGCAAATGCGCACTGATATTGTAGTTAAGTTGGACGTTGATCTTCCGCCAGTTCTCGCTAATTTGGAGTTTCCGAAGCTGCTGCTTCAGCCTTTAGTGGAAAATGTGTTTGTGCATGGCTTTAAGAAAGCCGTTGATCAGCCTAAGATACACATCCACGCAGAAAAACAAGAAGACTGGGTGGAAATTCATATTTCCGATAACGGTTTAGGAATGAGTGCTGAGCAAATCGACCAACTCAATGCCGATCTGCAAAGCTCGCCGGATGCAGAAGCATGGCAATCTTATAAGCGAGTAGGGTTGTGGAATGTTCTTCAGCGTCTCAAGATGACCTATGGCAGCAGCTCGTCAATGAGATGCGCAAAGAGCGAGCTGGGAGGCTTGACCATTATACTAGGCTTCACAGAGAAAATAGACACGGGGGGATCTGCATGTTGAATGTCATGTTGGTAGATGATGATGTCCCGATGATCAAATATTTAACGAAACTCATTTCATGGGAGTCGTTAGGGCTGCGGCTAGCTGCAACTGCGCATTCAGGGGAAAGTGCCATACAGATTTTCCATGAAACGCCTCTTGATCTGGTTATTACGGATATTGGCATGCCGCAAATGGATGGGTTGGAGCTTGTAGCTCAGATGAAAGCGCTCAAACCGGAGCTGCAGGTCGTGTTTTTAACTTGTCATGAAGAATTTCATTATGCCAGAAAAGCTGTGCAATTGGATGCAGTTGATTATTTGATAAAGGATGAATTAACACTTGAGCAGCTTGACGTGAGTCTGCGTAAAGCGATTCAATTGTTAACTGAGGCTAAAAATCAAGTAGAGGACATTGTGTACAAACAAGATTTGATTAAAAATAAAGATTTGCTCAAACAGATGTACTTTCAACAGCTTCTCAAATCCTCCTCGGCCATGGAGATGCTCAGCTACGGGAAGCGATTAGGCATAAACTGGGAGCATTCGCATTTTATTATGGCGATTGGCTCCTTTCACAGGGCTTCCGTCCATAAGCAGTACAAATTTGAAGATATGAATTTACTGTTATATGCTGCCGGGAACATAGCCGATGAATTGTCCTTGCAATCGCAGCAGCAGGTGACGTTATTTTCAGATCAAGAAGGCCAAATGATTTGTATATACAATTTTCAGCCGAACCTTAGCTTGAATACGACAACTTTGTTTACGGACTATTTATTGTCTTTACGGGAATTGATCAGGCAGTATTTGAAGATGGATGTGTTCCTTCATTATGGGGTTCCTTTTAAAGGAGTGGAGGGCATAAGAGCAAATTACAAGACAATGAAGCAGTGGCAGAAGTCGTCTTTCTATGAGGATGATACCTTTGGTCTGATGAAATCATTAGAAGTACCGTTATGGAATGTCACTCATTCCCTAGAAGAACAATGGGATCGGATCGCGGTGGCCGTTCGAGAGTCTAATCCATGTGACATTACTCAATCGCTTCTTGCGTTAGAAGCTTTTGCTCGTAAAGAACGGTTGGAGTCAGGCATGTTTCTTGCCGCATGCTCGAACCGAATTCGCCTCATCGAACTGGAAGCTAAGCAGAACAGTGAAGAAGCATTTCATAGTTGCTTGCTGAGATGTAAGCGGCTGAAAGAGAGTCTTGAATTGCTGAATAATAAATTGATGGAGCTCCATGCCTCTAAAATCAATACGAATATAGACAAAAAGCCCAAATTGCAGCAAATCGACCGTTATATTAACGATCATTTATCAGAAAATATATCCATGGTGGATATCGCCGATTACTTATTTTTGAATCCAAGTTATTTCTCACGGTATTTCAAGCAAGAAACAGGCGTGAATTTCGTTGATTACTATCATCGTTTCAAAATGAAAATTGCCTGCAGCTTGTTAAAAGAGAAGCAGCACAATATTGAAATGATAGCTCTGAAGCTGGGCTATATGGAACGCACGTATTTTTCAAGAATATTTAAAAAGTATGTGGGGGTTAGTCCGAAGCATTACAAATAAGTTGTTCATTGAAAAATGCGGCAGCTTCCTCATTAAATATGGACGATGTCAGATGTAAGCGTGTACACTGCTAGATAGACGCAAAAAAGGCAGAGGCATCCATACTCCGCTTTTCTCACCGTCGTCATTCCGTTTGAAAAATGGAGGCTGAACATGAGGAAAACGCTATTTAATCGGCTGCTGCTTTCCTATATGCCGATTTTTATTATCGTGGTCACGTTTACGTTTTTCGTGTTTTTTCAGGTTCTGAGTGAACAAAGCCGCAAAGAGGCGCTAAATGCCAACAAAATGCTGTCTTTACAGGCGATGCGTTTGATCGATACCTCACTGAAGGCGATCGACAATATGGTGATGATGGAAACGATTAACAATAAGGAATTGTTCGATTTCTTCAATAATGAGTCAAAAAGTAATGTTTTCACCAATATTAGCGCGGTAAAAAAAATGCGGGATATGATCGCCTCGTACCCCATGATTGATTCGATCTATTTGGTGCGGTTTGAAGACAATTTCGTGCTCAGTAATGCGACAAGCGATCAGCTTAGCAATTACATGGACGAGCCGTTTATTCAACGGGCGAAGGACCCGCTAGTATCCAAACAATGGTCAGGCGTAAGAAATTTTGAGCAGTTTTCAGTAAAAGGGAGCAAGCCTGTGGTTAGTCTTGTGCGTGGAGCGCCATTCATCACAGGCGAGAAAGGGATGATCGTCGTCAATGTGGCGACGGATTCTTTGCGGAGCAGTATCGCCGACCTGTACGATCCCAAAACAAGCTTTATCGGCCTACGGGACGCAGTGGGCAACGATTTGTTTAGTGATTTCAAAACAAACGAACAAACAAAGATTTTCTCGAATTATGTATCCAGCTATACCGGATGGTCGTATCAAAGCGGACTTGTAAACGGCAAGGTTTTTCATGTTATCTCCTCGCTGTATAACGTTTGGTTTATTATCGGAATCGCGATGATTGTGGTTGGATTTGTATGGCTGCTTTATGTGACCAGGCGCAATTCGAAGCCGCTGGAGCAAATCGTAGCGCGTATTCGCGGTTACCGTCTCCCGCTGTCCAAGGAGGGGGGCGATGAATTTTCGTTCATCGAATCGGCACTGTCCAATATTATTGAACAATCGAATCAGTATCAACAAAAGCATGAAGAAGACAGGCATCTCCGAACGAGGTACTTGTTCCATCAGCTCATTGAAGGCGACACAGGGTTAACGCACGATGAATGGGTGGAAGAAACAAGCAGCTTGCAGCTTCCATATGCTTCCGATCGACAAGTGGTGCTTGTGATCGAAATAGATAAATACAGTGATTTTTGCTGCCAATTTTCACGCAGAGATCAGAATCTTCTCAAATTTGCGCTGCGCAGCGTCATTCAGGAGCTCGCTCCGAAATATGAGCTTGAGCTATGGGCGGAGTGGACTTCAGCCTTTCAACTCAGCGTTATGGTGTTCACGGGTAGCGAGGAGGAAGCCAGCGCTCCCCAGATCCTTCAACTTTTTGATAATGTCCGTGCGTGGGCTCAGGATAATCTGAAGTTTACGGTAACGGTTGGTATCGGTGAGCAGGTTGCACAACTTTCCAGCGTCGCAGACTCGTATAAAGAAGCGCTAAGGGCGCTTAAATACAAAATTGTGTTGGGAGAAAACAGGCTGATCACAAGTGAGCACATCGCCAATCACGGTCAGGCCGAAGTGTTTTCACATTTAAATGCAATCCGTTCCATCATTCAGTCGTTCAGACTGCTCGAAGAAGAATGGAAGACGAAGTATGATGAACTTTTCAGTGAAATGAAGCTAGGTTTATTAACCAAAGATGAAATTATGAATCTGATGAATTATTTAATTTATTATTTGGGTCGGGAAATGGCGGGTATGACCAAAGAGTTTCAAGAAATATGGGTGCTGGACGGTTTGCCGAGGCTCAGTAAAGTGATAGATGACTGCCATTCCCTAGAACAAATGCGGGAACAATCTTTGAGCGTGCTGAACAGTTTATACACAGGTTTGCTGGAAGCGCAGGACAGGCGCCTGCACGCTGGTACGATTCGTGATATGCGGAAGTTCATCGAAGAAGAGTACGCCAATCCGAATATGTCGCTTGATTATCTCAGTTCAACTTTTAACATTAACAGCAAATATGTGAGCAAGTTGTTTAAAGAAGAGACGGGACAGAAATTCGTTGATTTCCTGATTGATATCCGGATACAGGTTGCACAGCGGCTGCTCGCGGAATCACAAGCTCCGATGCAGGAGGTGGCTGAGCAGATCGGTTATACAAGCGCAATCTCTTTCAGTCGTGTGTTTAAGAAAATAGTAGGCTGCTCACCCGGTGAATTCCGCGAGGAAGCGGTGCGCAAACAGATTGGGTGAATTTGGTTAATCAGTTGAAAATAGTTTGCTGAGCTTGTTTACATAGCCATATCAACCTGTTTTTCAATTAGCAGCTCCGGAGAATCTCCGGGGCTGCGCGCTTTTTCTGGCGATGCGAAAACGGTTAAGGTTGCGATTCTTGTTTCTTGCAGCAGCCTGCTTTCGCCTTTACGATGAAAGTGTGAAAGCGCAATCCATACAGACGAAAGGAGAAGGAGCCTATGTTAAGCATGCAAAAGGAATTAGGAACGTCCATGAAAAAGATGAAGCGTCACTGGCAGTTATATTTGGTTGTATGTTTGCCGCTGCTGTACTTAGTCATTTTCAAGTATATTCCTATGGCTGGTGTCGTTATTGCTTTCAAAGACTACAACGTCATCAAAGGCATTTGGGGCAGCCCCTGGGTTGGACTGAAATACTTCGAACAGTTTTTCGAATCCCCGAATTTTTGGCTATATTTGAAGAACACGCTGGGCATCAGTATGTACGGTTTGCTTGTGGGCTTTCCAGCTCCGATCCTATTGGCGCTCGCTTTGAATGAGATCCGTAACGGTTTTTTCAAAAGCAGTGTGCAAATGATTACCTACGCGCCTTACTTTATTTCGACGGTCATCATGGTGTCTATCCTCATTGTCACCTTGTCGCCAAACGTTGGCATTATCAGCAAGTTCCTGCATGCGTTCGGTGTGGACAATACCAATTTCATGGGAATTCCGAGTTTGTTCAAATCGATCTACGTTTGGTCGGATGTTTGGCAGCATACGGGGTATGGCGCCATCATTTATATTGCGGCTTTGTCAGGTGTTAACCCTGAGTTATATGAATCGGCCAAAGTAGATGGTGCGTCCCGCATGCAGAAAATTTTAAATATCGATATTCCGAGTCTGATCCCGGTTTCCGTCATCCTGCTTATTCTCAATTTAGGCAACATCATGAAGCTTGGCTTCGAAAAAATATATTTGATGCAAAATCCGCTCAACGTTAGCACGTCGGAGGTCATTTCGACCTATGTGTACAAGGTGGGGCTCCTCAGTTCCAGCTTCAGCTTTTCGGCAGCGATTGGTTTCTTCAACTCGGTTGTCAATCTGATTCTTCTAGTAGGGGTCAATTACATTGCCAAAAAGTTGTCCAGTTCAAGCTTGTGGTAACAGCCTGCGCAGTCTGCAGTAAGGAGGATCCTATATGATAAAAGCGTCAAGAATTCGCGAATCGCAGGGTGACCGATTGTTTCTGCTCGGTATTTATATCTTTCTGATCGCGGTGCTAATTGTCGTCCTGTTTCCGCTCATTTTCATCATCAGTTCATCGTTTAGCTCACCGCAAGCCGTCGTCTCCGGCAAAGTGTGGCTGCTCCCTGTTGATGTTACGCTGGAGGGCTACAAAGCGGTGTTCCGCAATCCGCAAATCGTAACCGGTTACATGAATTCGTTCTTTTATGCAGTGGTCGGCACCATCGTCAATGTCGCATTAACCGTCATGCTGGCTTATCCCATCGCCAAAAAAACGTTCTACGGCCGCAATGTCATCATGGTGCTTCTCGTGATCACGATGATGTTCGAGGGAGGGCTTATCCCATTCTATCTCGTGGTCAAAAACCTGCATCTACTCGACACGCGTTGGGCGATGATTTTGCCGGGAGCCATGGCGGTGTTTCAAGTGATTATCGCCCGCACCTTTTTTCAAACATCGATACCTGATGAAATTGCAGAGGCGGCGGAACTCGACGGTTGCAGCGATATCCGATTCATTACAAGTATCGTACTCCCGCTCTCCAAGCCGATACTGGCTGTGCTGACGTTGATGTATGCGGTTGGCCATTGGAACGCCTACTTCGATGCCTTGATTTTCCTGAAGTCACCAAATTTGTTCCCGCTGCAGATCGTTCTGCGCAACATTCTTATTCTTAATACGATAGATCCAACCATGGTGTCCAAGGTCGATCAGATGCTGGCACAGCAAGGCTTGAAGGACCTGCTTAAGTATTCGCTTATCGTTGTGGCTAGCGCACCGGTCCTCATTATTTATCCGTTTGTGCAAAAGCATTTTGTTAAAGGTGTCATGATTGGTTCATTAAAAGGTTGAAATTACATGGATCGATAAAATGGGAGGAGTCGTCATGATGAAAAAATGGAATAAATCATACACGGGTTTGGTGGGAGCTGCGCTTTGTTTCTCCCTCGTCTTGAGCGCTTGCAGCACAGATCCAGGCACATCTGCAGAAAACGCACCTTCAGGCAGCGCACCAGCAGCAAGCGATGATTTCACACCGGTTGGACAATATCCGATTGTTAAGAAGCCGATGACGATTAAAATGTTCGCTCCGCAGCTGGCCAGTATCGAGAATATGGAGACCAACTCCTTCACCAAATATCTTCAGGACAAAACGAACATTCAAATTAAATGGGATCTCGTACCTGACAAAGCGCTTAACGACCGCAAACAGCTGATGCTCGCAAGCGGCGATTACCCTGAAGTGATTTTGCAAGGGGCTTTAACGAAAGACGAGCAGATGAAGTACGGCAAGCAAGGCGTGTTTATTCCGCTGAATGATTTGATTGATAAATATGCGCCTAACTTCAAGAAGGCAATGGCTGACCTGCCCTACTTGAAAAGCTCCATCACATCGCCGGACGGCAACATCTATGCCCTTCCGCAAGTGAACGAGTGCTTCCATTGCAACTATGCCCAAAAGCTGTGGATTAATCAGGCTTGGCTGGATAAACTCGGACTAAAAATGCCGACGACAACAGATGAGTTTTACGAAGTGTTGAAAGCTTTTAAGGATAAAGACCCGAATGGCAATGGTAAAAAAGATGAAATTCCGTTGACGGGTTCGGACGACATGTGGGCAGGCAACATCGCCTCCTTCTTGATGAACTCCTTCATCATTGACGATCAGGTAGATAAAGATAGCGGCACTTTTCTCCAGTTAAAGGACGGCAAGGTGGATATGACCGCCAATAAGCCGGAATGGAAGCAAGGATTGTTGTACCTGAACAAGTTGTACAAGGAAGGTCTGATCGATCCCGCGTCTTTTACGCAAAATTCCGATGCGATTCAGCAGTTGGGTAACCGCCAGGACGCCAATGTGATGGGCGGCATAACGACCGCTTTGATCAGTTACGCACACTCCCCGGACGAGAAGCACCCGCGTCACAAGGAGTATACGACTGTACCTCCGCTCAAAGGACCGAACGGTGTGCAGCAAGCAGGGTATTTTGCGGGAGTAGGCAGCTCGCAAATGGCGATTACCAACAAAGCGACCAAAGAACAGCAAATTGCCGCGATCCGATTGGCGGACTATTTGTACACAGAAGAAGCGATCGTACTGGAAGAGCGCGGCACAGAAAATGTAGGATGGCGCAAAGCCAAAGACGGCGAGCTTGATATGAACGGTAAGCCGGCCAAATATGCCGTTATTCCTAAGGTTGACAACAAACCTACGCACAATGATGGTTGGGAACAAATCGGGCCGTCGCTCCGTACGTTCCAATATCGCGATTCATGGGCAGCTCTGCAGGATCCGCTTGCAGAAGGGGCATACGAAGTTCGCCTGAAGCGGGAATCAGCGAAATATGAACCATTCCAATCGAAAGTCATGTATCCGCCCAGCGTATTCATCGCACTGGAAGATGCGGAAGTTGCAGCGCAGCTGAAAACGACAATCCGCGATTACATCAAGTCCAATATGGCGCAGTTCATTACGGGCAGCAAAGACATAGACAAAGAATGGGATAGTTATGTAAAAGGCTTTGATGGATTGCAGCTTGGTAAATATATTGAAATTTATCAAAAGGCTATTGCCAAAAAGTAATTGGGAAAGCTGTCGCATGTTCCGCCATCTGATCTGATCTTTGATCTGGAGGCGGAATGCTGTGACTTCAGAATGCTCTGATGCGAAAGAGGTGACGGATGAAATGAACTGCGGTTTGCAGAACATTTTCTACAAATATGTATGGTCAGCGAATTGGTGGAATCAGGGGCGTGAAGACACACAGGTGAAGCATTTAGAACTTTCCTGCTGTAAAAATGACAGCGCTGCCTTCCAAGCATTGATCAGCTCGGATCAAGAGGATATGCTCGTTACACGTGGTAGGGATGCGCTCTTATGGAAGGGAGGACCGGTTCAAATTGTACGCTGCGAGGTGGAAACGGATGCGCCTTGCAAGGTTGATTTTCTGCTTATCGGGTTGATTGAGGACGATAATCGTGCGATGACATCCGATGTACTGCTGGATGAACCCGTTCAATTTATTCGGAAGCGTCAGATTCAGCCAATCTGGGTAGAGCTCCATGCCGATGAATCGGCTGCAGCCGGTCAGTATGAAGGAAAGTTGAAATTCTACACACATACGATGTTCGAAGATGAGGTTCTGGAGAGCGAATTGACGTTTCGTTTGACGATCCGTGAGCAAGCGCTGCCGAAGCCTCAAGACTATTCTTTTTATTTGGATTTATGGCAGCATAACTGCAATATTGCAAGAAAATATGATGTTTCCTATTGGTCTGATGAGCATTTCATGCTCCTTGATTCGTATCTATACAGCTTGGCGCAGCTCGGACAAAAGGCGTTGACGCTTGTCGTTTCAGAAGAACCGTGGAGCGGCCAGCGCTCCTTTATCGATGCCGAGCCATCCGATTTGAATGAATACAGTATCATTCCTATTGTTAGGAGGAAAGATGGCCAATTTGACTATGACTTTTCCCCGTTGGATCGCTATGTAGAGCTGGGGGAGAGGCATGGCATAGACAGAGAGCTGGAAGTGTTCGGTTTAATCAATATTTGGAAACACGATGATGAGGGCTACGGCGGGGTTGTGGAGGATTACCCTGATGCCATCCGCGTCCGCTTTTTTGATGAAGCATCGGGTTCTTATAAATTTATACGGGATATATGTGATCTTCAAGCTTATGTCGTGGTGTTAGAGCAGCATTTTATCGCAAAAGGGTGGATCGACCGTGTTCGTGTTGTTGCTGATGAACCGGCTGATCTCGCCATTTTCGAGGAAAGCTTAGCCTGCTTACGCGAAATGGCGCCATCACTGTGGTATAAAGCAGCCATCAATCATACCGAGTTTATTCGTAAAAACATCGAAGGCATCGTTGATTATGTACCTGCTCTTGACTGTGCGGCTGAGGAGTTTGAACAGCTTGCGCAGCTTAGAGAGGATGTGAAGGGGACATTCGCGTACTACGTATGCTGCTCACCTGAGAAACCGAATACGTTTCTTAGTTCGCCCTCGATTGAGTCGCGGGTCATCCCTTGGCTCGCGGAAAAGCTGAAGTTAGACGGCTTCCTGCGCTGGAATTATACCGTGTGGCCTGACAAACCGCTGGAGAAGTTATCCTATCGCCCTTTGATTTGGAAGGCAGGCGATACGAATTTCGTTTATCCGGGAAAAAACGGCAAACCACTGCTTTCGCTGCGTTACAAATGGCTGCAACGGGGCATTCGTGATTACGAATATATGCAGTTGCTTAAACGGAATGGACAGGAAGATCAGGTTGAAGAAATTCTTCAACATGTATTTCGATTCGAGCATCCGAGAGAGCTCGCGCCCTCCTCTGGCAAAACCGCTAAACAGCTGTACAGTTTTAAAGTAGATGACTATGACCGATTATATCAAATTGATATCGAACCGAATGAATGAAGCATTATTGAACAAATCGCATGAGAAAGGTCGGATGATATGAATCTTGTACAAAAGTTAACGCCCACAGCCAGACAGCTAGCCTATCAAAATTGGGAATTTGGGTTGTTTCTTCATTTTGGGCTGCGCACTTTCTATGAAGGTTATGTTGATTTCGATGAAAGGCGGATGGATCCGGCAGCCTTTCATCCCGCTCATTTGGATTGTGAACAGTGGATTCGAACAGCCAAAGAGGCCGGAATGAACTACGCGGTTCTAACGGCGAAGCACCATGATGGGTTTTCCAATTGGCCTTCCCGCTACAGTCAATTTAGTGTGGCCGCCTCCCCATGGAAGGAAGGGAAAGGGGATGTCATTCGCGAATTTGTTGATGCATGCCGAAAATATGATGTGAAACCGGGGCTGTACTATTCACCGTATGATGGTTCTGCGGATTTCTACACCCAGGATGCGAAAGCCTACGATGATTATTTCGTCAATCAAATAACAGAGCTGCTCAGTGAATATGGTGATATTGACATCCTTTGGTTTGACGGTTGCGGCTCTGAAGGGCATTCGTATGATTGGAATCGGATTATTGGTGAAATCCGCCGCATGCAGCCTCAAATTTTAATTTTTAATATGGGAGATCCCGATTTTCGGTGGGTAGGAAACGAGGATGGCATTGCGCCTGTGCCCTGTTGGAATGTCGTTGACGCTACGGAGTTTTCCATTTTGACGGAGAAGAAAGAGCAATTAGGTGATCGATTGTGGCTGCCTGCGGAATGCGACGTCCAGATGCGGGGGAATTGGTTTTATAGCGACAGCGATGTACATACCCTGAAAAGTGTGGAAGAACTGATGGGCATTTATTTGCATTCTGTTGGCAGGGGAGCAAACTTGCTTCTCAATATCGGGCCGGATAGAAACGGCTTGCTTCCTGAGAAAGACGTGGAAAGGCTGCTTGATTTCGGTTCGGAAATTCGCAGACATGTAGGAAGTCCTTTTGCAACGCTGGCGCAATGCGATAAACGGGGCCATACGTGGGTTTACGAGACGGAGAAAGCTCAGATGCTTGATCTTGTTGTCATTGAAGAGGATTTGACTGACGGCGAGCATGTAAGAAGTTTCAGGATAAGCATCATCACGCAAAAGTCGAGACGACCTGTAACCATTTATGAGGGACAACATATCGGCCACAAAGCCATCATTCGTGTCCCGGCCATAAAAGTCCGTGGCGTTATTGTGGAGATCACGGAAAGTGACCAAGAAGCAGATCTTCAAGGACTAAGCTTTCATCATGTTGGTAATGGAAATGAATACGGGAGGTAAGAAGATGAAAATCGGGCTAAGTTCTTATAGTTTGCTGCAGGCGTTGAAATCAGGCAAAATGACAATTTTGGATGCTGTTGACTGGGTGAAGGAGAATGGCGGCGAACATCTGGAGCTTGTTCCTTACGGCTACACGCTGGTTGACAATCTGGAACTCGCAGATCAGCTTAGGGATAAGGCGAAGACGGTTGGTATCGACCTCTCTAACTATTCCATTCCGGCCAATTTCGTACAGGAAACTGAGGCGGAATTCGAAGCGGAAATGGATCGCGTCAAGCAGCATGTTGATCTTGTGCATCGGTTAGGCATTCGGCATATGCGCCATGATGTTACCGCATTCACACTTCCACCTGAGAAAATGACCATTAAATACTTTGAAGATAGCCTGCCGCTCATTGTTCGCGGCAGCCAAATCATTGCCGACTATGCGGCCGAATACGGCATTACGACAACGATTGAAAATCACGGCTTTTCCGTGCAAGCAAGCGATCGCGTACAGCGTGTGCTGTTTGAAGTCAACCGTCCTAATTTTAAAACAACTTTGGATGTAGGCAATTTTATGTGCGTGGATGAAGCCCCGTTGGTTGGCGTGCGCAAAAACCTGCCTTACGCATCTTTGATTCACTTTAAAGATTTTTATTTCAGACCGTACTTTCAAGACCCGGGAGAAGGCAATTGGTTCCGAACGTCCAATGGGAATTATTTAAGAGGCGCGATCGTCGGTCAAGGGGATATCGAGATCCGGGAAGTCGTCAAGCTGATCAAAAGCTCAGGTTATGACGGCTATGTAACCGTAGAGTTCGAAGGGATGGAAGATTGCGAATTGGGCTCACGGCTCGGTATGAACAACTTAAAAAAATTGTGGCTTGAAAATTAATATGAAACCTAAGGCTGCCTCCGCTTAATACAAGCGGTTAGGCAGCCTTTTTAGGATAAGATGACACCAACTTCAGCATGCTGCACGAATCGTTAACCCTATAAACCCAGCCAATCCAGCCAATCCAGCCAACGTTGTCAATCTCGCCAGAAAAGTATCCACGTTAACGCTGAAAAACAACGTCTCAGCCTCCAACCATCTAGAGCTGCTCCCCCAAATGGGAACTACAGGGCGTTATTTCACCGGGAAACGGCTTATGAGCCGGCGAAGGGGAACTGTGGTCCGTTATTTTGCCATTTGGGTAGAAATGGTTCCCATTTAGCTGAGATAAGACCCACTAGTTCCCCAGCTGCACCCGAACCTCCTATTTTCGCCAAAATAGCGTCCTGTAGTACCCATAAATAAGGTTCCACACAAATCCTCTTTGCTCCGCTTGTTATGCGCCCCAGATGCGCGGCATCGGCATCGATTCCTTGCCCAGCTCTGCCCAAATATACCGCAGTAGCAGCTCGGACTTGAGCGCAGTGTATTCAGGATCGTTCCACAGGTTCCGAATTTCACCCGGATCTTCTTGCAGATCAAAGATTTCACCGTAGGATTGATTATAATATACGGTGATTTTGTATCGCTCGCCGACATACGTTTTCTGATGAATGGTCGTTGGCTCATGACGGAATTCACATATGGCGTGATCGCGGGCCATGCTGGCTTTGCCGGTCCATACCCGGCTTTGATCAACTCCCGTCATATGGTGAGGAATAGGAATCCCTGCCATGGATAGAAAGGTGGGAGCCAAATCGACGAGCGATTGAATGGCCGGGGATGTTCGACCCGCAGGCACATGTCCCGGATATCGAACGATAAACGGAAGCTTGATAAGATCCTCGTAATGAAAGCCGCCTTTATACTGCAGGCCGTGCTGACCGAAAAAGTGCCCATGATCGGTGGTAAACACCACGATGGTGTTGTCGGCAAGACCGAGCTCATCGAGCCGATCTAAGATGCGGCCAATGTATTTATCCATACAGCTGATCATGCCGTAGTAGGTTGCAACTAGCTGCTTGCGCTCACTTTCAGGCAGCTTCGTATGAGAATGATACCCATGTATGCCAAATCCGCTTTCACGCAAATGGGAAAAATCAGGCTCCACCTCTTGTGTTAATCCGAAATGCGGCGGATTCTGGTCATGCTCGCCAGGGGTAACGGCAGGTATCGTCAGCTGATTCGGGTCATACATCGTATCCCAAGGAGCTGGAACGAGGTAATCCGGATGAGGGTCAAAAAAGCTGGACCACAAAAAGAAATTTTCCTCTGAATCTTTGTACTGCTCCAGCAACGCGTTCGTTCTTTCAGCGATCCAAGTGTTGTAATGGTACTCCTCCGGGATATCCCAGCGATGCAGCTTGGAAGAATCCATCGTACCTGTTGGAGCGAGGAAATAATCTCTCCAGTTCGTACATCCTTTTTCCTCCATCCAAAGCGCATAATGTTGACCGACAAGGAATTCATTCGTATGATTGCGCGCCAGCTCTACATGGTCAAATCCATAGAAATCCTGATCGAATGTTTTCCAGAATTCAAGATCCTGCAACAGCGGGACAGACTCTAGAGAAGAGTAGGCTTCGGTTTCCCGCAGCGGCTGGAAATGTGCCTTGCCGACTAAAGCGGTGCGGTAAGAGGCTTCCTTGAAATCTTCGCCGACTGTATGGCGGTCTTCGAAGAGCTTAGTGCCAAGTGTCCAAGCCCCATGCTGACTTGGGTGCATGCCGGTGATGATGGAAGCGCGGGTAGGCGTGCAAGTGGGATTCGGGCAGTACGCACGTGTAAAAGTTGTACCCTCCTGTACCAGACGATCCAGATTGGGGGTGGAGAGTTCAGAATTAAAGGCACCCAGGGTGTCCCAGTGTTGTTGATCGCTTGTGATCAAAAGAATATTGGGTCTTTTCAAAGTGTCTTCTCCTTTCTAATATGTAGATAGGAATGCTTTATTTAAGTATAAGGCTGATAAGGTTATATCAAAATAACAATATGTTTTGTATTTGTCATTATGTTGGATTCATTATGTTGGATATATTGGGGGGATGAGAAGCGATGCAAGAATATGCGCTAGAATATGCTGATTATTGGTTTTCTCTGCCACACCCTTTACAAACGGCGGGGGGCTGCTGGATTGTGAGGGCGGGACAGAATGAGGCAAAGCCCAATTATATGGTAGGTCCCAAAGTCATTAACCAGACTAGCATCCATTGGATTCTGCAGGGGAAGGTGAGGGTTTCCAGCAACAATCGGACGATTGGGCTTTCAAAAGGCGATTTGTTCTGTTTGTTTCCTAAACAAACCTATACGTATGAAACGATTCATGAGTCGGACGAGAAACCGCTAAAAATGGTGTGGCTGGCCATGGAAGGGAATCAGCTTCCTTACCTTACAGCGCAATTAGGGCTCACAACAGATATATTTTGGTTGCAAGAGATCGTCAACTCGGAAGTAGCAAATGCCTTGCGGAGCATTCTCGAAGCGGTCAGCCAACCGGAAAAAGATGCTCTTCAAGAGCAAAGTTTACTGTACGATTTGTTTTGGAAAATGAACAAAGCCTCCACACGTTTAGCACCCACAAGAAAGGCAAACTGGCTTGATGATGTGAAGGATTATTTGGACTTGCATGCGACAGAACATATCCGAATTGAAGATGCTGCGCGTTTAGTTGGCGTTCATCGCTCGCATCTATTTGCATCCTTTCGCAAAAAATACGGCGTCTCACCCCAGCAGTATTTACAGAAGATAAGGCTCACGAAAGGGGCAAGCTTGCTGAGGGAGACAGTTTTATCCGTGACGGAAATTGCTTTATCGCTCGGATATCCGGAGCTTTATTCGTTTACCCGCTCGTTTACCAAATACTTTGGCGTTTCACCTAGCTCATACAGAGAGAAGATGAATGGTTTGAATTGGTAAATACAGCCGTTATCCGCGTAATGCAATCACACGATTAGTCCGTTAGGCGGCGGAAAGCAGTGGGGGACAAGCCGTACTTCCTTTTAAACAGCTTGGAAAAGTGAAATTCATCATAAAATTGTAAATGGGCGGCAATTTCCTTGACCGAGACGTTCGTCGTCTCCAGTGATACTTTGGCTGATTCGAGCTTAAGATTCAGCATGTAATCGCTGGGGGATAGGCCTGTTATGGAACGGAAGCGAGAGAAAAAAGTTGTCCTCGACAAGCCGCTTTGTTCGATGAGCTCTTCGACGCGAATGACCTTGTCCATATTTCGATGAATAAAGATCAATATTTTGTTGAGCTCAGTATGGCGGGAGGTCGGAGCTGCTGAATGCTCTCGAGCGAAGAGGAGCAGCAATTCCTGCAGAATGATATTGGCTGAATAGGCGTAGCCAAATGGTTCAGCAATCAACGTATCAATCATTCGTTCACACAAGTGAATGGCCTCCGCCACTTTACCCGTTGACACAACTCTGCTGACGGGCAGCTGCAGAACGTGCATGACATCCAGGGAGCTGAAGTCAAGAAAATAAAACTTCCAATCATTATCTTGGCATCTGTAAGTGGAAGAAATAGCATCCTGTACGAAAAAATAGGTGCCTGCATGCAATTCGTGGTGCTGCTCCCCTTGAGAAAGAAGACCTTTCCCTTCGTACGTGATAAAAAGGCCGGGAACATCGAATCCTTTTCCCTTGTTGATGTTGTAGGCGTCGTTTGCCTGTACTTTCCAAATGGAAATAAATTGAGAAAGAGGGATAGGATTTCTACCTAATCCGTAAGGGATATTCATATAGGACATGCTCTGGATCTCCTCGATAATCGTTCTGTAGTACATTGAATTTGAAGTATAAGGCTTTAAAAATGATTGATTCATGTACAATTATACATGTAATAGAAACTTGAATCCATGGATGTAAGCGCGAATTTCCCCTACACTTAAATCAGATGCCACACATAAAGGAGTGTATGTACACATGATGGTGAAAGTAGGAAATCGCGAACTAGAGATGGATGGCAAACAGTTGACGGAGTTAAGAAGCTCCAATGATATTATGCATGATAAGCAGGCACTGCGGGAGCGGATGGAGGAAGACGGATATTTGCTGATCCGCGGGTTTCATGATCGAGATAAAGTGCTCCAGGCTCGAACCAGCATTTTAGAAAAAATGGACCGAATGGGCAAGCTGGACAGGGACACACAGCTGGAAGAAGGCGTAATGGCTGACGGCAGTAAAACCATTTTTATGGGGGGAACGAACGAAGATCTGCCTGCGCTGTTGAATGTATTAAATGGCGAGCATATCATGAGCTTTTTCGATGGGTTCCTTGGCGAGCAGTCGCTTACTTATCATTACAAATGGCTTCGCGCCGTAGGCAAGGGAGATTTTACCGGAGCGCATTACGATATTGTTTATATGGGGAGAGGAACCCAGAACGTATACACCGTATGGTCGCCTCTGGGAGACGTGTCGTATGAGATGGGTGGACTGGCTATTTGCCTAGGTTCGCACCGTTTCGAATCGTTGAAACAATCGTATGGCTCCAAAGATTCGGATCGCGATGGAATTGGACACTATACGGATGATCCACTCGTCATTACAGAGAAATTTGGCGGCCAATGGGCGACAACCGAATTTCAAGCTGGGGATGTGCTTATATTCGGCATGTTTCTAATGCATTGTTCGCTTGAGAATACGACTAATCAGTACAGGCTCAGTGTAGATGCGAGATACCAGTCAGCAAACGAAAAGGTCGATGAGAGATGGAGCGGCAAAAAGCCGAAGGGGCATTTTAAATAAGATGAAAAAAGGCAGAGCTGCCTAGGACTTATTAATAAGTTCTAGAGGGCTTCTGCCTTTTTGGTTTGGGATCATTGAAATTGGATATCAATGGAATCCAAGATTGCTTCATAACCGATTTGAATATACACTTTATTGGATGTTGGATTGCTGAGATCCGCATATAAGCTTGTTGTTTTAAAACCACGATCTAGCAAATGTTGAGTAAAAGCTGAAACGCAATCAGAGGCGTATCCTTTTTTTCTTTCGCTAATAGGAGTATATACGTAGGTGACTGTAACATTAGTTTGAGTAGGGCGAGTGGCATATGCCATTGAAACCAATTTTCCGTTTACTTCCCACGCAACGAAGTTTCCTTTATTTATCATGAATGTTGTCTTGATTTCTGCGTCCTCGATACGAATGGGTTGGTTCGTCTCCTTGCAAAATTGATATACCCATTCTTTTATGAGGTGATGATCATTTTCGGTAATTTGTCGGAGCTCTCCATTCGTTTGCGGCGGCTTCTTAATCTTTTCTAGCTGATAAATTTTTTGCTCCTTGAGGACATGGAATGGTATCCCTTTTTCGTTGGATATGTACTGGGCAAGTTCGGTGGTTACTTTCTTTTCACCTAGTAAGCCATGTATCGTTTGAATGGTATCCGTTAACTTTACTCCAATATCGTGTATGTCCTGAGTTGAAAATGAAACCGGCTTTGATAAAATAATTTGCTTAGGAAGTGTTTGAAGGAAGACCAGGCCTATAGCGTTGTCTTTTCGCACAGCAGCCATATAAAAGGGGTTATCCTCTTTCTCGCTTAGGGATTGCAAGACGCCTAAAAGCAAATTGTTTGCAGCTTCGTTTTGTTCTAAGAATGAGGTTACATCCTTTTTAAATGCGGAAAGATCATCATACTTTATAAGCTGTATCAAACATACCATCCCCCTTGGTCATCCTAATAATGACGATTTCTAATAATAAAATGTTAATACATGATAAGTTATTACATATAATCAAGTAATATTTTGTAAAAAGCGGGTCTCTTCTGACTTAGCCGAAGGTGAGGTCGACGCTCATGCATAAGATGTTAGAGTCTGATGCGGATCTTTTTACCGCTGCGTTATCACAAACACCGGTTTCCGTGCTGCAAACGGACGCTGACGGCGTATACTGCGAGGTAGACCGCGGAATTATCGAGAAATTCACGAACAAATCCGTCCGATTAAGCACGATAACAGATGAAATTGCGTATTACTACCGGGATGATGGGACTCTCTTTCGCGTTGAAACGGCCTAAACAAGCGAAGATCCTGCGAATTATCTAACGATAGGCAAAAGGGATGGCAACTAAAGAATTTGGAGAGTGAATATTCGTTGGGTAAATGGAAAGCGGGAACGGTCGGATTCGTTTGTGGCGCCTTGTTTTTCTCAGGGCTTACTTACGCGGCGACCGATTCGGTGGGCATAGATGTTTATTTTCGTAAATTACAGTACTATTTTGACGGTGAGAACAAGCAGCCCCCGAAGGATTTACAGGGTTTTATTTACAAGGATACGACATACGTACCGCTGCGATTTTTGTCAGAATCGCTGGGGAAAAAGGTAAGCTGGGATGATGCGACAAGCTCCATTTTTGTAGGGGACAAGCCGATACAGAGCCCTTCGCCAGGATCAGCGGCCTTGCAAGTATTTCCTAAGGATAATCCATGGAATACAGACATTTCTAATTATCCTGTACATCAGAAATCTAAGCAATATATTGCTTCTATTGGTCTGAATACCAGTCTGCACGCTGATTTCGGCACCACATGGCAAGGTGCTCCAATCGGGATTCCATACACGATGGTAAGCGGTGATCAGCCGAAAGTGAACGTTACGTTTACCGACTACGCCGATGAGAGTGATCCGGGCCCATACCCGATACCGGCAAATGCGCCAATTGAGGGCGGCTCTGACAGCGACGGCGACAGGCATGTCATCGTAGTCGATAAAGACAGTCAATTTCTGTATGAATTGTACAACGCACGCCTCACACCGGACGGTTGGAAAGCATCGAACGGAGCCAAGTGGGATTTACAATCAAACGCGCTGCGGCCCAAGTATTGGACATCGGCTGACGCAGCCGGTCTGCCCGTCTTCCCGGGACTCGTTCGTTATGATGAAGCATCTGCCGGGGAAATCAACCACGCGCTGCGTTTCACGGTGTCAAAAACGCAGAAGGGATTTATATACCCAGCCACCCACTATGCTTCGAACAACAGCGATGCCAATCTTCCGCCGATGGGACTGCGACTGCGGCTGCGGGGCGATTTTGATATAACCGGCTACTCGCCTACGAATCAGGCCATCCTTCGTGCGATGAAGAAATACGGGATGATCGTCGCGGACAACGGCAGCAATCTCTATGTCAGCGGAGCGCCGGACCCGAAATGGGATGACGATGATTTGCATAATCTCGGTAAGCTAAAAGGCAGTGATTTTGAGGTCGTGGATACGGGGCCAATTGAAAAATAGAGCCGTATAAAAACAGCCGCCCAAAGTATTCTTTGATCGGCTGTTTTTGTTTGGCTTGCTTTATTTCAGCACTTTCAGCATAGCGGAAATCGTGCCGTAATGATTGGCTTCATGCATCACACTGGATGTGATCAGTTCTTCAATGGTCTCGGCGTTCAGAAAGTTTTCTTTCACTGGCACCTCCAGCTTTTCCCGCAAGGACTCCCGGATATGGGAGGGTTGTTCCTTCAGTTGTGCGATGATGACATCCCACGCTGGCGGCTCCTCTTGCCATTCCGCTGGTTTTGTACCGTTACCGAAAAAAGATAAATAGCTTGTTGGAAGAGCTGAGGTTTGCTCGGATAGATTAAACACGATGCCATTCGTCACCGAAAGAACATGTCCGATCTGCCAATGAATGCTGTTGTTAAAGCCTTGCGGCACAACATTTCGTTTGTTTTCCGGACATCCCTCAACCAACTGAAGCAGCCGGTTACGGTATTTGTCCAATGCTCCAAATAAAAAGGTATCTCTCATTCTTATCAAGCCTCCTGAATTTTTGAGATTAAACGTGATCCATCTCCATTGTAGCATTCAGCCCCGTGCTCTACATCTATTTCAGACAAAGGAAAGTTTTCTTTTTTTGAAAATATCAGCCCTCCCGCAGCAGTTTCCTGACATATTCTTTGGGCGTGCAGTTGTTGTAACGCTTAAAGAGTTCATAGAAATGAGCCATATTCTCGATGCCCACCGCAATCGCGATCTCGGTGACAATGTCCGTTTTGGTGATAAGCAGCTGTTCGGCTTTCCGGATTCGCTGCCGGTTCACATAATCGGTGAAGGAGAGGCCGACGCATTTTTTGAAAAATTTGGAGAAGTACGTATAACTCATACCAGCGATGCGGCTAACTTCTTCCATTTCGATTTTTTTCCCTAAATGAGCCTCGACGTAGTCCAGGATAGGTTTCATGACGGCTGCATCCACAAAACCAAACGGCTGAAGCAGTTCTCTCCGGTCGTGGCGCAGCAGCGTTAGCAGCAAATGCTTAATATGCATGCTCATGGCGATTTCATAGCCTTTTGTTTTATCCATCATTTCAGCATGAATATCGACGATGATCCGGCCGATTTCTCGTCTGGCGTGCTCATTTTCGAGGAACATATAGTTCAGATCTTCGAGAGGCCGCACCATTTCCGAAAAGTGGCGGTAATACATCATCATCGCAGGATCGAAATAAGGCTGAAGATCCACGTGGAGCACGATGTAGACGAGCGCTTCGTCCTCAGGCTTGTAGCTGAGATGGAGCTGGGAAGAGCCGATCAGGACGACATCACCGGGGGAGAGGCGGTACAGGTTGTCCGGGGTGCGAATGTCAAGCTTACCCTCCTGCACAATAATTAACTCGACCTCTTTATGATAATGCCATTGCTGACCAAGCGGTCTTTTCGGATTTGTATTGGTGAACTGCCAGACTTTCATACATAGATGTTCATTTTGATAGTGAATCGGTTCTTTAAAAGTTTCCATGCGTAAGATCACCTTGTCCATCACGACAAATTTGGATATAAACAAGACAAAACGTGTCATTTTTGATTCGCTGTCGAATCGGTATGATTGCATTAATTAGTATACAACAATTGAAAGGGCGAGTGAGAGATGAAAGTGGCAGTAGTCGGCTGTGGCGGAATGGGACAGTGGCATGCGCAGAGTTATGCGAAGATGCCCGGTGTAGAGCTGGTTGGCGTATGCGATCAAGTGATGGAGTATGCGGAAGATACCGCTGTAAAAGTGGGGGCGCCTGCATTTGGGGCGTTTGAGGAGATGCTTGCGGCAGTCGCGTTTGACGTGGTTAGCGTCGCAGTTCCTACCTTTGTACATAAAGAGGTTGTGCTCCAAGCGGCAAGAGCGGGGAAGCATGTTATATGTGAGAAGCCGGTTGCGCTTCATCTGGAAGATGCGCAAGAAATGATTTCCTGCTGCGAGGAAAATGAGGTCAGACTATTCATCGGACATGTCGTACGCTTCTTCCCGGAATATGCGCAGATGAAGCAGCAGATCGATGACGGACACATCGGCAAGGTCGGAGTGGCGAACGCCCGGCGTGTAGGCGGTCATCCGGGAGAGGCTAGACCGTGGTTCATGGACGCAGACAAAAGCGGAGGCGTCATCGTCGATCTGATGGTGCATGACATCGATTTTATGCGCTGGACGCTAGGCGAGGTCAAGTCCGTATACGGGATGAACAAATGTGAAGGATCGCTGGATTATGCACTCGTTACACTTGTTTTTGAAGGCGGTGCAGTTGCCAATTTAGAGGCGTTCTGGGGGTATCCGGGCTCTTTCCGCTATGCGGCAGAGTTTGCCGGCTCCGAAGGACTTGTTCGCACAGACAGCATGAGCGCAAAGTCTTTGCAAATACGCAAGACGATCCCTATGGAGAGCGGGGGGAAAGTGGTTGAAATCCCGCAAAGTCCAAACTTTTATGATCCATATTACATCGAGCTTGAACATTTTCTGACTTGCATCCGTGAAGGCAGCGATCCGATCGTAACGGTACACGATGCATGCAAAGCTTTGGAAATCGCCAAAGCCGCGCTTGAATCGATTCGTACTGGCAAAGTCGTTTTGCTGTAAACGAGCGATATCCATTCCGGGAGGGACATATCATGGGATCTTTGAAAATAGGCATGATTAGCTTTGCACACGGTCATGCATTCAGTTATTTTAATAGCTTAAGAGGGCTGCCTGAGGTCAAAATCGTCGGGATTGCCGATGAAGTGAAGAGTCGTGTAGAAGGCATCGTCAATCGCCATGAAGTGCCGTATTACGCAGATTATCGCGAGCTGCTCAAGCAGGATGTGGACGCAGTAGTCATTTGCTCGGAAAACGCTCATCACGCTAAGCTTGTGATCGATGCGGCCAATGCCAAAAAGCATGTGCTTTGCGAGAAGCCGCTTGGCACCACAATGGAAGAAATGGAGCAAATGATTGCAGCCTGCAAGCATAACGGGGTACAGCTAATGACGGCGTTTCCATGCCGCTACTTGGCGGCTGTGGTACGGGCGAAGGAAGCCATCGAGCGTGGCGACATTGGCGACATCGTCGCGATTAAAGGGACGAATCATGGGGGCAACCCTGGCGGGTGGTTCATCGATAAAAGCTTATCGGGAGGCGGTGCTCTCCTGGACCATACCGTGCATGTAATGGACTTAATGAATTGGTTTTTGAAGTCAAAGGTGAAAGAAGTATACGCCTATGCTGCCACGTTGTTCCGGGAAGAGCTTGAAGTGGAGGATGCCGGTATGCTGCACGTTAAGTTCGAAAATGGCGTATTTGCAGTCCTGGACACAAGCTGGTCACGTCCCAAATCGTTCCCGACTTGGGGCGATGTAACGATGGAGATTGTCGGTACGCAGGGCGTTATCACAGTAGACGGGTTCGCTCAGAAAAACGATCTGTTCAGCAATGCTGCGGGCAAAGGACAATACACCTTCTGGGGCGACGATATGGACGCGTTTATGATTCGCGACTTCGTCAAAGCGCTGCTGCAAGGTGAACAAGTACCCGTTACGGGAGAAGACGGTTTAAAGGCCGCCGAGGTTGCACTTGCCGCTTATGAATCTGTTAAGCTTGGTCAGCCTGTGGCGATGTAGGTTAAGAGCTTGTTTCATTTAGTTCCTTGGACTAGATGAAACGGGCTTTTTTTTGCTGATCTTCCTCCTTATTCTGGGGTCTTATCTCACGAGATACCTCGAAATTAGCAGAAATAAGCACAACTAGCTTGCCTATGTATCTCCGAGTACGAATGTTAGGGACTCCATCTTACCTCTTACTTCATGCAGAGACGGCCAGTCTCCATGCCTTGCAGGAAGATGGGGGAACTACAAGACGTTATTTTGCTAATAGTTGCCCTTTAGGCAAGGGGAAGGGAACTAGGGTCTGCTATTTCACCAACTGATCAAATAGTTCCCTGATTTCTATTTGAGGTGAGATAAGACCCTGTAGTTCCCCCTCCAACGCCGAAATTCCGCTTTTCGCCGAAATAAGGGAACGGAGTTCACTCAATCAGGCGGCTTTCAAGATGAACCGGTTCCAAGCCTGCTTGCTAATTTCAAGTAAGGGCTAAGTGAAGCTAGTCAGAAATGGAGACTGGTCAAGTTGCAATGACGATGAATGTGTTCGGAAACCGAAGAAATACCGTCCGTGGTCACGAATACAAGACCGATATACGTCAATATTAAAATTACCGTCAGGATTTTCCTGACGGTTTTTATTATGAGAGGTGGGTGTAGAGGTGGGAGAGCCAACCTGTCACAGTTCAAAAATAATCATGTAAAGGACAAAATACATCATGAGACTGCCTATCATAAATCGATATAATTTACATGTGCACCTCATTTGTTTGATATAGTCTTCTATGCTCGATCTCGTCAGCTTTTGATGCCATTCTATTGGATCTTGTCCAATGGGATCCCATCCAGTGCAGAGGTCTGTTCTTGAATCTAATTTTGTAAGCGTTTGCACAACAAGTCGAATAATACGAGGGGATGATCCAAGTTGAAACGAAGCATCATGATGGGGCGGTCGTTTGATCGAAATATCGGAATTTTATCCGAATTTAAAAGAAAGAAAAGGACATCTCCCCAATATGACCGAATGTATGGTGAGAAAGTCAGATTGAGGGGTGCCCAGGATGAAGTTGTTAGCTAAACCGTGGACGTTTTCGGCGACGCTCCATGTCTTATTAATCGTGATGGTTGTATTTCCTATCGTAATTATTTCCACGATGATTCTGCAGGTATATAAACGCGATTTGCTGCAGCAAACGACAGAACGTTCGCTGCAGACGCTGCATGCGGTCACGTATTCCGCCCAGCAGGAAATCAGCAAGATTGAGTATGTGACGGCCGCAGTCGGCGTGGATCGGGATATATTGTCGATCGCCACGGATTTGCATCACGCGGATGAGGGCAGCCGCTATGCCTATATTAATGCGCTGGGACTTGCACTTAGCCGGTATACCTACTCCATGTCGAGCCAGCTCCTGGCCATCCATTTCTTTTATAAGGATGGCGGCGTGTACTCCTTTCAACAAAATTTGTCTACGGATGAGAAAGATGTTCGCGCGATGGACTGGTACCGGAGGACACTACAGCAAACGGATAATGTCCAGTTTCTCGGTCTGCAGCGTACGATGCTGTTTGGTCAGACCATTCCGTTCGCCATGTCGGCGGCGATTGCTCCGAGCGCTTACCATACGTTAAGCGACGTGGAGATGGTCTGTTTTACGCTTAATCAGGAAGCGTTTGACAAAATTTTTCGGCAGCAGCCCTATGACAAGTCTGCTTTTGTCATTGTCACCGCCGAAGGCCAGGTTGTTGCCGCCAGCAGCAACTGGGAGGCAGCCAGTGTGAATCCCGCAAGGCTTGCACAAATCAATTCTGCTCGTGAAGGGTATTTTGTCGACAAGGCAAGCGCACATGACATGCTGGTGACTTATGCGCCAGTTGGCAATACAGGCTGGAATATCGTTCATGAAATTCCGTATAGCGAACTTACGGCCAATTATAACCGCATTTATAAGATCGTCCTGCTTGCTACCTCATCAGTTATCGCGGTTTTCTTGATCATTTCCTTCTATTTGGTAAAAGGTTTGACCAGACCGATTCATGTGTTGGTACGCAAAATGTCCCTCGTTATGGAGGGAGATCTGAACGCCAAAATCGGCACATCAGGAATTGCAGAGATGGCTACGCTTGGCAGGACGTTCAACCATATGCTGGATCAGATCAAGCTGTTGATCCGGCAGCGTGAGGAAGAGGAGCAGATGAAGCGGAAGGCGGAGTTTGCCGCCTTGCAGTCGCAAATCAATCCGCATTTTCTGATTAATACGCTGAATGCGATTAAGTTGATGGCGCTCATCAGCAAAGTGGACAATATTCGAAACATGACGAACGCTTTGATGCGACTCGTTTCTTCATCTTTTAACCGTGGCGGCATTCTCACACGCTTTTCCGATGAAATCGAAAATTTAAAGCACTATTTATACATTATGGAAATCCGATACGGCCATAAATTCGAAGTCGAATGGCGGATTGATCCGCAGGCAGAGTCGAAGTATTTGTTAAAGCTGCTGCTGCAGCCGGTTCTGGAGAATAGTATTGTACACGGAATGGCAGGCAGGGAATCGCAAGGTAAAATCGTCATTGAAGCCCGCATACAAGAAGGCAGCCTGTACATCGTAATTGCCGATAACGGCGAGGGGATGACCGAGGAACAGCATACGAAATTCCGGACGAAAAGCAGCCCGCATACGTTCTCAGGGATGGGGTTTGCCAATGTGCATCACCGCATACAGCTGCATCACGGAGAGGATTACGGCTTAACCTTAGCTGCTAATGAACCGGAAGGAACGAAGGTCACGATGAAAATTCCTCTTATTTATAAAGACAAAGATGAGGAGTTGCTGTAGTTCAAAAAAGATCAACTCTATAGCCGAAAAGATCATTTGGATGCGTTTACATCACGGGTATGATAAGAGTAGAACAAATGATTAAAGAATCAATCATTGGAGGGGTAACGAAGATGGGAAAAAGAAGATTAGTGAGCACCGCATTAGTTAGTGGGATCGTGATGTTGAGTGCCTTAACAGGCTGCGGCAAAGATACGGCTACACAGCCTGCAGCGTCAACCAAGCCGGTAGAAACCCAAGCGGCTGCAGCGCCAACACCGAAACCGGCTGATCCGGTTAAGCTGAAGCTGGCGATGTGGGATGCAAAGGGAGACATTACGTTTTGGCAGGAGAAAGTGAAAGATTATACCAAATTGAAGCCGAATGTCACGGTTGAAGTAGAAAAAGTGCCGGACAACGGCGGCCAATATTTAAAGGTTCGCTTAGCTGCCAATGACTTGCCGGATCTGTTCTACCTAAAACCGGCACATATGCAAATTTACAAACAGTCGCTCCTTCCGCTCGATGACCTGAATGGGGCCAAAAATAACAAATTCCCAGCAAAAATCGATGGGAAAATATTGGGAGCACCGCTCGTGTCCTTCTCCGAATTCGTTTACTTCCACCCGAGCGTGTTCAAGGAATTGAACCTGGAAGTGCCAAAAACACTGCCTGAGTTGATGTCAACGATGGAGAAAATTAAAACAAACGGCAAATACACGCCGATCGCCATTGGGGGCAAGGAAGATTGGACATTCTATCCGTTTATGGAATTCGGTCCGCACATTTTGTCCGGCGATGAGAACTATTTGGCGACCTTGGCGAAAACGCCTGAGCCATTTGGAGATGGCAGCACGTTTGATAAAGTTGGAAAAATCGTGAAAGAAATGTCGAGCAAAAAATTAGCTGGACCGGATGCACTCTCGATCTCCTTCGATCAATCCACGCAATTGTTCGAATCGAAAAAGGCGGCAATGATTGCTGCTGGTCAATGGTACTATGGCGATTATGCCAATCGTGTAAAAACGGACGAGGACTTGGGCGTATTCCCGCTTCCTTTCAGAAGCACAGAGAGCGAGCCGTTAACTGCTATGACGTTGTCTGACATGAATATCGGCATTAACAAGAACAGCAAAAACGTAGCAGAAACTAAAGCTTTCTTCGAGTGGATGTTCAGCAAAGACGTTTATCAAAGTTATATCAATAACGCCCAACAGTTCTCCACGATCAACGGCGTGAACTCGGAAATTCCTTTCTTCAATAAGTGGACGGAAAAGTATCCGTTTAAACCGTTCATTTACAACGCGACGGATGAGGCTTTTGCGAAAGTAAGCGGTGCAGCCCAATTCGATTTCAAAAAAGCGGCACAAGAAATTTACTCCGGCAAACCGATCGAAACAGTGGAAAAAGACTTAAACAACAAGTGGAAAAAAGCGGTTGAATCGAACAAATAAGTTTGGAAGAGAGGGCACTACCTAGGCGACTGGCATAGTGTCTTCTCTTATATACAGGAGTGATCATATGAATTATCGCATGCAGCAAAAAGTCGTAATTTTCTCGTTTCTATTCGTTCCGGTTTCTCTCTTGCTGTTGTTTCTTATCTATCCGACGCTGCAGCTTTTCCGCTACAGCTTCACAAGCTGGGATGGCTACAGCCCAAGCTTCAAGTACATCGGCTTCGAGAATTATGTCCGGATGCTGTTTGATTTCCCTGAAGCCTGGCAAGCGATTAGGAATAACGGCGTGTATTTTTTGCTCCATACAGTCGCAATCCCACTCGAACTGATGACAGCAGTATTACTGAACAAAGTGCTGAGGGGAAGTGCATTCTTTCGATTTTCCGTGCTAATGCCTTACATTATTAACGGAATTGCTGTGGCGTATATGTTTAGCTATATTTACAACCCTATTAACGGTCCGCTGAATGAGTTGTTGAAGGCAGTCGGCTTAGAGTCATGGATTCAAAGTTGGCTGAGCGACTCCAATGTCGTTAATTATTCCTTAGTGGTTGTCTCGCTTTGGCGTTACAGTGGTGTGCATGTTGTTTTGTTTCTTGCCGGGCTGCAATCGATTCCGAAGGATCTGTATGAAGCGGCTGAAATCGATGGAGCGAGCTTTTGGCAGCAGCAGCGATTTGTTACACTGCCGGGCATCCGGCGAGTTGTGGAAATCATTTTGTTTATGAATGTATCCGGGGCTTTGCTGCAATATGATATCCCGCTTGTCATGACAAATGGCGGTCCAGGCAGCGCAAGTTCTACATTCGGTTTATATTCGCTTCAAACGGCGTTTACGTACAACAATTACGGTTTGGCCTCATCTATGGCCGTTATGCTTTTGTTATTAATTATTATTTTTTCAGCGCTGCAGGCTTGGATTGTGAAAGACAGGAGTGAAGCTTGACATGGAACGTACACAGCTATTGAAACAAACCTACAAACCGGAAGTGCCGAGCCGGACTCGTTCGATGAGCGCACAGCGGTTCGTGGGTCATATCGTTTATTATGTTCTATTTACTTTAATGGCGGCGATCGTCTTCGTGCCCATTTTGCTGGTCGTGTTCGGTTCGTTTAAAACGAATTTGGAGCTGGCCGAAACGTCGCCTTTTTCTCTGCCCCAAAGCTTTCTCCATATCGACAACTATGTCAGCGCCTTGAAAGAGGGCAATATGGTACGCGGGCTAGGCAATTCTGTGCTGCTCGTTGTGTTGAGTATGCTCGGCAATATGCTGCTCGGTACGATGACGGCTTATGTGCTTAATCGCTTTCAGTTCCGGATGAAAAAAGTGATTCTCATTATGTTTATGGCTGCGATGATCATTCCGGCCTATACGACGGAAATTGCCCGCTTTCAGCTCATTCATGCTCTCGGTGTCTACAACACACTGGGTGCGCCGCTGCTTATTTATATCGGAACAGACATTATGCAAATCTACATTTACATGCAGTTTCTTGAAAAGATTTCGGTACAGCTCGACGAGAGCGCAATGCTGGACGGGGCATCTTACTTCCGTATTTTTCGCTCGATTATTTTCCCCTTATTGCTGCCAGCTACAGCTACACTAGCGATACTAAAAAGTGTTACAATTATGAACGATATCTTTGTACAGCAGTTATATATGCCAAGCACGAAGCTTGCGACGCTTGCTACTTCCCTGACGGCTTTCGTCAGCACACGCAGTTCCGATTTATCACAGCTATGCGCAGGGATTATTATCGTGCTGCTGCCGAGTGCCATTTTTTATATCGTGTTCCAGCGTTATATATTCAAAGGTCTCATGGATGGAGCGGTTAAAGGTTAACAAAGAGACAGTCAACTTGGCCAGTGGAGGATGAATGGGTTGCTTAAAATGATGATTGTTGACGATGAACCGCTTGTTCGCCTTGCGCTTCAACATATGATCGATTGGCCGAGTATGGGGATTTCGGTCGAAGTCGAAGCTGCCGATGGAGCAGAAGCGCTTGATATTCTGGAGCAGCGTGACGATATCGATCTGATGCTGCTTGATATCGAGATGCCAAGGCTCAGCGGGATCGAGCTGCTGCGCGCTTTTCCAGCCATTGTGGAAAAGCGAAGACCTGTCACGATTATGCTAAGCGCCTATAGCGATTACAGCTACGTGCGGGAAGCCTTTTTGCTCGGCGCTATTGATTTCATCGTGAAGTCGGATATGGATGAGGAGCATCTTGTGCCTGTCATTCTGAAGGCGATCAGCGAGCTTCGTAAGCAGGATTCCCCCTCAACTCCTCTGCCGTCAAGCGAGGTCGAAGACGACGTTGACGCCAAAAGCGAAATCCTCCGTCAGCTTATCACGTTTGATCCGAATCAGCAGGAAGATGCGGTTGCCGTGGTAACAACAGATATTCACGAATGGCTCGGCGAAGCGAACCAGTTGGTTGCCGTTATGACGATTTCACAAGGTTCGCTGGGCAGCAGGCAGGAACGAAGCTTGCACGATGCGAAAACGCAGCGTTTTATTACCCAATCGGTGCAAACCGTGTTGGACGCCATGTCGATCCGGCACTTCATCTATCGTAAAAGCCAAACGGAGTATGTGCTCTTCTGTACCTTGGCCCAATATCGAAGCGAAAGTGTGATTCGTGAAAAGGTGCAATCCGCATTTGCCATGATGCAAACCCGGCTTATCCAGTATGTGAACGTGTCGATCGCCATCGGCGTCAGCGAGTTGGCCAGCGGAACGAAGCATTGGTACCGTTTGCACCAACAGGCAGCGCATTTGGTGGCGATGAGTTTTTTTGCCGGATGGAACAAAGTGTTTTACCCAGAAAGCTGCATGGATCAAGGACGGCAAGGAGCGAGTGCCGTACAGGACCATGTCCGCAAGCTGCAAATGACACTGAAAGCAACGGGCGCCAGTATCGCCCAACTGCTGGAACAAGAAAACGCGGAGCTGTGGAACAGGGAGTTTGAGCAAATGCAGCTGCTGCTCGGGCAAACGTGGGGGTGGAGACCACAGGATGTCCAAGCCGCGTTGGAAGATCTGCTCTGGGAGCTGGGAGGCTTGCTGTATCGCAAAGGCATACGGTGGGATGACCTGGAGCAAGAGCTTCAGCATCCTTTTGAATACCTGAAAAGCCTGGAAACGTTGGAAGAGACGAAGAACTGGCTGAATCGCATTTGCAGCAATTTGCATGGGCAGCTTCACGGGATGGCCAAAGCGGATGTCAGCTACAGCAGCGTTGTGGCGACAGCCAAACAGTTCCTTGATCTTCATTACATGGAAGACGTGAACCTGGCGTTAATCAGCGAGATGGTTGGTGTCAGCGAAAGCTATTTAAGCAAGCAGTTTACGAAGGAAGTCGGCAGCAATTTCATTCAGTATTTAACGAATTTGCGCATTGAGGAATCCAAACGCTTAATGAAGAAGAAAGGCTTTAAAATTACCGACATTGCGGAGAGCGTGGGCTATTTAAATGTCGAACACTTTAGCCGGATGTTCAAAAAGACGACAGGTTGCAGCCCCAAGCTGTATCGGGAAAGTCTGCTGAAGTGAGGCGGAGTGCCACAGGGATCTGAGGTCCGGGCGCAAAGCGCAAATAAGGGAACGCTAGAGCGCTATTTCAGCGATATTAGCCGTTTGAGCGTGCCAAAGTGAACTGAGGTCCGCTATTTCGGCATTATCGCTGGAAGGGGCCTCGTTTTGCGGCGGGAATAAGACCCTGTAGTTCCTCTTCAGCGCCCGAACCTCCGCTTTTCGGCAATATAACGCCCCATAGTTCCCCTAGGGAGGGAATGCTCGAAGAATAACGCTCGTCCTACGACGCAGACGTTTATTCCTGCATGCCCATGACGATACAAGTCGTATCATGCGATATTGTGTCGCATTTTGCGGAAATGCAAAATAGGAAATAAATCAACTTTTTGCGTAAAATTTTCAATAGTTGGAAGGAAAGAATGCTGTTACGATTTGTAGTGTTCGCTGACAAGGCAGCACAAAAACAGAAAGGGTGATAGATTTGCGCAAGTTATTGAAGACGCCTCTCAGAAAGAAAGCTTTATTAAGTGTCATGATGGCAGCTTGTATTTCTTCCAGCTTTACAGGCATTACAACGCTATTCCCGCTGAGTACGGCTCATGCGGCAGCAGCAGTTACTTACATAGGCTCTGCTCAGGCCCCGGCTCATAACCTAGCCTTATGGTACCGGCAGCCGGCGACGGATTGGGAAACACAAGCGCTTCCGATTGGAAACGGTTTCATGGGTGGCATGGTTTTTGGCGGTGTGGATCAGGAACATCTTCAATTTAACGAAAAGACGTTATGGACCGGGGGACCTCGTTCCAAGGCCGGAGGCGGAAGGGATGGCAATCGAGATGGCGCTGCGGATCATTTAGAAGACGTTCGTCAGAAATTAGCGAGCGGGGATGTAGCCGGAGCCTCGTCCGTTGCCGAGCAATATTTGACAGGGACTTTGAATGATTATCCGCAATTCGGCAACTATCAAAATTTCGGCGATATTTATTTTGATTTTGCGCTGCCTGCTTCTGTGACTGTGTCCGACTATCGGCGTGAGCTTGATTTGGAAGATGGGATCGCCCGAGTCTCCTACACGCAAAATGGGATTAATTATACGCGTGAGTATTTTATGAGCTACCCGGATAACGTGATGGCGATGCGGCTTACGAGCAGTCAACCGAATCAACTGAATTTTGATGTAAGGGTTACAAGCCCGCAGACGTCACCTTCGATCGTGGCTAATGGCAATACGCTGACCCTTAGCGGTAAGCTGGCCGATAATGAAATGGCGTACGAATCCCAGTTCCGTGTTCAATCGGATGACGGGACAGTTACGGCAGGCAGCGGAAAATTGACGGTTGCAGGGGCAAGTTCTGTGACCATTCTCATGTCGGCAGCAACGGATTATGCCAATCATTATCCCGATTATGTCGGAACGGATCCTCACCTAACCGTAAACAATACTCTGGCAGCTGCTTCAGCCAAATCGTATGAATCGCTGCGGACGCGGCATCTGGCTGATTATCAGTCGCTTTTTAAGCGGGTATCCCTTAATCTGAATGATAAGATAGCAACGATACCGACGGATCAGCTGCTGGCCGATTACAGGAGCACTCGCAACAGTGCGCTGGAGTCACTCTTTTTCCAATATGGTAGATATCTGCTTATCGCTTCCTCCCGGGAGGGGTCACTTCCCGCCAATCTGCAAGGTGTCTGGAATAATTCCAAAACACCGCCATGGGGAGCGGATTATCACACTAATATTAATCTTGAAATGAATTATTGGCCTTCGGAAGTAACCAACTTAAGCGAAACAGCCATACCGTATGTTGAGTTTATCGATTCATTACGAGCGCCAGGGCGTGTAACGGCCCAGAAGCATCACGGAGTAACCGGTTCCGGTTGGACGATCCATACATTTACAAGCGTCTTTGGCTATACAGCGCCAGGCTGGGATATCAGCACTTGGGGATGGCAGCCGGCGGCGGGGGCGTTCCTTTCCCAACAGCTGTGGGAGAAATACTTGTACACTGGCGATAAGACATACTTACGGAATAAGCTGTACCCGATTATGAAAGAAGCGGCTGAATTTTGGACAAAAACGCTTGTTACGGATAAGGATGGCACATTGGTATCTACGCCAGGGGTTTCGCCTGAGCATGGGACTTTAAGCATCGGGGATTCCTATGATCAAGAGCTTGTTTGGCAATTATTTACGAATTGCATCGAGGCGAGCAATGTACTTGGGATCGATGCGGATTTCCGAAATGAGCTCATTGATAAACGAAGCAAGCTCTCTATGCCGAAAATTGGGAAATACGGCCAAGTGCAGGAGTGGAAAGAGGATATCGATGATCCAAACGATCAGCATCGCCATATCTCTCATCTTGTTGGCTTATATCCCGGCAATCTGATCAATAAAGTGACAACGCCCGATCTATTCAATGCAGCGAAAGTGACATTGACGCAGCGCGGAGATGAAGCAACGGGGTGGAGCCGGGCGAACAAACTGAATTTGTGGGCGCGCATGCTGGATGGCGATCATGCTGAGAAGATTTTGCAAGGACAACTGGATGTTAGCACGAATGCGAATCTGTTTGACGAGCATCCGCCTTTCCAAATTGACGGCAACTTCGGCGGGACATCAGGCATTGCCGAAATGCTATTGCAAAGTCATACCGGCAGTATAGACTTGCTCCCGGCACTTCCTTCGGCATGGCCAAAGGGTGATGTGAAGGGTTTGAAGGCAAGAGGGAACTTTGAAGTGGATATGAACTGGAATGGCACAATACTGAAGAGTGCGACGATCACTTCCTTGCAAGGAAATGACGCTAAAGTGAAGGATAAAACTTTTACTCATGCAGGACAATTTCAAGTGCTGAAAGCGGCAGACAATACACCGGTAAGCTACACGGTCAGTGGAGATTCCATTGCGTTCCATACAGAAGCAGGACAACAGTATATGATCACTTCCACAGTTTCACCTCCGCCACTGCCACCGTCTAGTGTGGAATCACCTGCCCATACAGATACGAGTGTGGATTTGAAGTGGACGGCTCCGAACAGCGGAGCAAACGTTGCGGGCTACGTCGTTGAAGTTTATCAAGGTACGAATAAAATAAACAGCATCGATGTCCCGGAGGGAGGCACTAGCCTCAAGGTTACTGGATTAAGCGCGAAGCAGCTGTATCGTTTTGTGGTTTGGTCCAAAGATGCGAATGGGACTCTCTCTTCAAAAAGCGCGGAAACGACGGCATATACATTTATAGGCGATGTTTATCTGCAAAATTTTGATAACGGCGAGGTAGGAGGATGGAAGAAGACGTCAACGACCGGAAGCGCCACATTCAGTGTAGAAAGTAAAGCTTTGAAAGTCTCAGCTGCTCCAGTAGCTATCATGGTGGACGATAATTCCCCCGTTTATAAAGACGCTGATTTGGCTATAAAGCTGAAGATTCAGACGGGAACAGGCAGAGTCGGGATGCTCTTCCGATACAACGATGTGAACAACTATGCCGGTGTCATCTATGACTTTGGCAAATGGCTGTGGTATTACGTAAAGGATGGGACCGAGCATTACGGCGATCTAGCTTCCGTTTCGGTTACAAATGGGCAAACGTATGACGTCAATGCGAGCTTTGTTGATACTGATATAAAGTTATGGATCGATGGTCAACTGGTCGGTTCAGCGACAGTCGGAGATATCCTGAATGTTCCTGGAAAAATAGGTCTGAGAACGTGGTTCGATAGTAAAGTACTGTACATTGATGATGTTACGTATACGAACACTAGACCGTCGATCGTGAATCCAGTAACAGGAGTTCTGCTGGATAAAACTTCCGTAAGCCTAAAAGAGAATGAAACGGCAGAGCTGACGGCTGCGATTCAACCGGCAAATGCGACGAATCCAAACGTCAGCTGGGCAAGCAGCAATCCGTTGGTAGCTAAAGTAGAGGTTATCGGAGGCAAAGCAGTCGTAACAGGACTGAAAGAGGGGGCAACCGAAATTACGGCAACAACAACGGATGGAGGCTATCGGGCAACGGCTCAAGTGACCGTTACGAAGGCTAGTGCTGTCATGCCTTCGATAAAGGTCGACGATCGAAGTTCGGCCGTTGTGTATACGGGTTCGTGGAGTAATTACAACGATGGCGGGGATTACAGCGGTACAGAGAAATATAGCAACACAGCCGGCGACTCAGCTTCATTTACGTTTACCGGCACCTCCATTCAGTTGATCAGTATGAAACAGAGGAATATGGGCAATATCGATGTGTATTTGGACGGCGTGCTGGCTCAAGCGGATATTGATTGTTATGCGCCTAGTACGATCAAACAAGTAGTCTTATACAGTAAGACAGGGCTGCCAGCCGGACAGCATACGATTAAAGTCGTTGTCAAAGGAACAAAAAGTGCGCAAGCAGTGGATAAAATAGGCGCAATCGACGCCTTCGAGTACACTCCTGCTATAGCAGCTCCAAGTGTAACGGCCGATGATACGAACAATGTCATTGTGGGCGCGGACGCTAACATGGAATATTCCGTGGATAGTGGAATGAATTACACCAAGTATGGCGCAGCGCAAATCCCTGTGTTCAGCGGAGATCAAACCGTGCTGGTACGCGTTGCGGCAAATGGTGCAAACGCTGCGGGATTGACGAAGACACTGACGTTTACGGCGAATCCGATTCAATCCATCCAACTAACGAACATTCCGGCAGCGTTGAAGGTCGGAGATACGGTTAGCTCCATCGTTTATGCAGCTTACAGTGAGAACGAGATCTCGCCGGTTACTGAAGGGGTAACCTATGAGAGCGACCATCCGGAAGTAGTTTCTGTTGATGCTACGGGCATTGTCCGAGCCATAAGTGCGGGTCATGCAACAATAACTGCTGTTTATCGTGGTAAACAGGCATCGGTTGATGTGACGGTCACCGTAGACGAACCGGCAGCGACGTTAACCGGACCAAGCTCAACAGCAGCGGGCACTCCATTTGCCACTGCATATGGGCTAAATCATGTGCGGGATGTGTATGCACAAGATTTAACCTTAACGTATAACCCTGAACTTGTGACATTCATTTCGGCAGAATCACTCAAAGATGGCTTAGTCCTCGTAAATAAAGCGGAAAAACCGGGCCAAATTCGGCTTATTGCGGCAAGTACAGGCGTGAATGCAGCGAATGCAAACGGAGATTTGTTGTTATTGCACTGGAAAGCCCAATCGATCTTACATTCTCAGGTCGCAACGATTAAGTTAGCTGCTGTGAATGTGGCGAACGGCGAAGGGGTGGAAACTTCATTGCCAGGCAGCACCATTAACGTTCAAGTTACGGTTGATTCCATCATCGGAGACATAAACGGAGATAGAAAAGTGTCTATCGGGGATGTGGCTATGGTAGCTGCGGCCTATGGTAAAACAGCTGGAGATCCAGATTGGAATCAATATAAAGCAGCCGATATCAACAATGACCAAAAGGTAGACATTCTTGATCTAGCAGCGGTTGCAGCAAAAATTTTAGAATAACATCCAGGGCTGCTTCTTCTTTATGAAGGGGCAGCCTGGTTCAAAAAACATCAAAACTAAAGCAAAAAAGATCATTTGTATGCGCTTGCAATAAAAGTATGATTAAGACATGACAAAGAAGCAGTCAAGCCATACATCGCGTATATAATGATACATGTCGTATCATGTCGAAAACTCGCGAACGAGGGCAGGTAACAGGGGAACCTAATCAGAGAGGGTGAATGGTTGCATGAAATCTAGTAGTCGCAAATTGAAAAAGAGCGTAACGGTATCGTTAGCCTTGCTAACGGCACTGCAAATGTACGCGGTTGTCCCAGGGGGTACAGCGCTCGCCGCAGATGGAGATGCCTATTTCCAGGATTACAACAACGGACAGGTTGGCGGTTGGAAGAAAGCTTCCGGCAGCGCCACTTTCAGCGTAGTGAACAACATGCTCAAAGTCGTTACTTCCGGGGTGACTTTGATGGTTGATGACAATTCGCCATCCTATCAGAACGCCGAACTGGAAACAAAGCTAAAGGTCGAGAGCGGGCAAGGCAGATATGGATTCCTGTTCCGGTATGTGGATGTGAACAACTTTGCCGGCGTGGTTTATGACAACGGCAATTGGCTCTATTATTACTATAAAAACGGTAAGGAATCCTACGGCACAATTGCCTCCAAAGCAATGTCTACGAACCAAACCTATGAGATTAAAATCAGATACGTGGACTCGGATATTATTCTATGGATCGACGGGGAGAAAGTAGCTGCTGCAACCGTCGGAGATATGCCATCAGCGCCGGGTAAAATCGGCATGAGAACGTGGTTCGACAGTAAAACGATGTACCTTGATGATACCAAGGTTACCCCCTATACGAAGCCGACACCTCCTAAGCCGGACCCGAATGCCGTTAACTTTGTGTCTGAATCGGGCACTCTAAAAGCTGAATTAGACAGTACGTTCCCGCGTGTAGACAACTACGTGTGGAAAGCAACCGGCGCTGTCATGAACGGGCAGAAGAATTATTTATACGCTGTCAAAATCAATGGGGAAGAGTATTGGCCGAAAACGACGGCGGAAAAAGTGGGCAACAGCGTCATCTACACAATGAATATTGAAGAGCTGGCCGTTCAAATGAAGGTGAAAATGGAAGTGGTGGACAATACGCTCGACATGAAGTTCACCGAAATTCAAGAAAACGGATCGGCCAAAGTGAAAACCATTGAATTCCCGAACCATAGTCTGGTCTCCGTATCTTCGACACAGCCGAAAGCGCAGGAGACGGCAGCGTGGTTCACCGGTGAGTGGAATAAAGTATTTGAGGAATATAACGACCTGAAAAACGGGGCGCAAAACTTGAATCCTAGCGGCCGCACATTCGGATTCGTCAATTCCGATAAATTGGCGGCGACGATTGTCAATAACGTCATCAATGGCAACGATAAAGTGCGCACTAGCGTATCGGATGCCGCGCCAGGCGAGAAAGTTGCGGCGCTGGCAAACGGCGCTTGGACGTACCGTGAAAGCATGGCCGTCCCAACTCCAGAGGCGCTGCCATGGTCGAAGGTCATTATTACGCCGGATGCGAATAATGACGGTATTCTTGACTGGCAGGACGGAGCCATCGTGTACCGCAGCCATTCCGATATGCCTTACGGAAGCGACATGATTAAAGATAATATTTCGTGGATCAGCATGAACATCGCAACGACAGGAATGCCGTTTCTGCGTTCCCTTGACCACGCCAAGAAAATTGCCCATTTGACCGACGAATTCGGCCAAATTGTTCTGCAGAAGGGTTATCAAGCGGAAGGTCACGATGATTCTCATCCGGATTATGGCGGTCACATCGGCATTCGCCAAGGCGGAAAGGATGATTTCAACTACTTCCTGACGGAAGGTAAGAAGTACAACATCAAAGGCGGCGTGCATATCAATGCCACAGAATATCACTTGGACGCTTTCCAAACGAAAATGGCCAACCTGATTGCGCCGTTAAGCAAAGGCTGGGGTTGGCTTGATCAAGCCTATTACGTCGATCAGCGTAAAGACATCGAGTCGGGCGAATTGAAACGGCGCTTGGACATGCTGAAGGCAGATACAGGAAACAATTTAGACTTCGTTTATGTCGATGTGTATACAGGAGCAGGCTGGAATGCGAAGAAGCTGGCCGATTACATCAACGGTAACGGGTGGATGCTGGGGACAGAATTTGCCGGTCCACTGCAGGAACAAGCCTCCTGGGTCCACTGGGGAACAGATCCTGGGTACCCTAACCAAGGGGATGACAGCAAAATTGTCCGCTTCATTCGCAACACGAATGTGGATGGCTTCATGAGCGATCCGCTTTTGAAAGGCAACAAGCAATCCGGTGTCGGCTACTGGCAGCCTAACTCCCAATTCTACAGCTACCAGGAAGTGACGAAGACGTTCTTTAACCAGAACTTACCGACGAAGTACATGCAGCATTTCCCGATTATTAAAATGACGAATGATCGCGTCGATTTTGAAGGCAATGTATCGGTCGCACGCTCTGGAGACGGAAAAATTCATTTGACTAAAGACGGCAATGATATTGCGATTATGACAGATAGCAGCAATGTGAGTAACAGTACGGTATTTATCCCTTGGGATCCGGTGAAAGAAGATAAGATTTACCACTGGAATCCGGCGGGCGGCAGTACGACTTGGAAGCTGCCGGCTTCTTGGGGGCAAGTGCAGACCGCGAAGTTGTATAAGCTTACTGACGTAGACCGTCAGTTTGTAGGCGATGTGAACGTATCAAACGGACAAGTGACACTGTCGGCTGATGCTAATGTTGGTTATGTGTTGTACAAAACAGAAGCTCCGCAGGAACCTGAAACGGTCTGGGGCGACGGCAGTCCGGTCAAAGATCCGGGCTTTGACAGCCAGAAGTGGGCAACTTGGAGCAAATCGTCTTCCGGTGGAACAACGGATCACATCAGCCTTAAGAAAAACAGCAATGCTGACGATTATCTGGAGGTAAAAGGGCCAGGGGATGCGAAAGTAGAGCAAGTGATTACAGGACTTGAACCGGGTAAAACCTACAGCGCATCCGTTTGGGTGAATGTAAACGGAACAGACCGTAAGTCCTCCATTAGCGTGAAACAGGGAGACAAGGAAGTATCCAATTACTTGGAAGATACGAAGCTGAAATATTTCGCTCCGCAGCACAAATATTACAACACGAACTTCCAACGCGTGAAAGTGAATTTTGATGCGGTTAGCGATACGGCAACACTTGCGCTGAACGTAGCGCCAGGCACTGCAACGGTTTCTTTCGATGATGTAAGGATATGGAAAAATCCGGGGAAAACGGATGCAGCAGGCACTGTTCTCAACGAAGACTTCGAGAATGTCGATGAAGCTTGGGGACCTTTCGTTTATGCGAAGGCAGGCAATGTGCAGACACACATGGTGGAAAAAGGCGAAAATCAAGTGAAATCGTACGTGTTGGACGGCAACTTCTCGCTGAAAACGAATGAAGGCGGAGCGGGCGAATGGCTGCGCACACTGCCTCAAACGCTGCGTCTGGACACAAATAGAAACTATCATTTGACAATGCAGGCTAAAGCCGATGTGGCAAATCAATACACGGTTGCCGTTCGCGTAAATGATAATGGCACGGTGCGTGACCTTGCGACCAAAACGCTGCCAGCGGGAGCAAGCTCCATTGACTTGACATTCGCGACAGACAATGCGAAGAATGCTTATCTCGCCATCGTAAAAGGCGCAGACAATAGCAGTGCCGAGCTCGGAGGTCAGCTCGTTGTAGACAACATCCGCGTCACAGATGAGACGGTTGCTCCTGTAACCGGTGTTGTGCTCGACAAAACGGCCGTTTCCATCGGAGAAGGCCAAACAGTTGAGCTGAAAGCAACGGTGCAGCCAGAGAATGCAACGAACAAGAACGTGACTTGGGCCAGCAGCGACGAAACGATCGCTAAGGTTGAAGTTGTTGACGGTAAAACAATTGTCACAGGTCTAAAAGCAGGCAGTGCCGCCATTACAGCGACAACGGCAGACGGCAGCTTCCGGGCAACAGCGCAAGTCACGGTAACGAAAGTGATAACAGTACCTGCGACAACGTTGATCGCGTCGCCGGCTACCGTTCAAACGGGTCAAACCTTCACAGTGCGCTTAGGTTTAACAGATGTTACACAAGCTGTTTATGCACAAGATCTGACGATTGCCTACGATCCTACGCTGGTGGAATATGTCTCGGCTCAGTCTGCTCAAACAGGCATCAGCATTGTGTCCAAATCGGAGGCAACACCTGGCAGCGTTCGATTCATCGTTGCGAGCCAAGGTGCTGGTCATGCCATCAGCGGCAGCGGCGATGTGCTTGAACTGACCTTTAAAGCGAAAGACATCCTGCAGCCTGCCGAAGGCCGGATTGCAGTGACGCAAGCTTTGCTCGGGGATGCTGCTGGAGCGGAAACGAGCGCAACGCTTGGATCCGCAAACGTCTCCATCACGACTCCGCCTCCTGGTACGCCTGGCGATGTCAACGGCGACAACAAAGTGTCGATCGGCGACCTTGCGATGATCGCAGCGAACTATGGTAAAGATTCGTCCAGCACGGATTGGTTGCTTGTGAAGAAAGCCGATGTCACCGGCGACAACAAAATCGATATTGACGATTTAGTGAAAGTGGCAAGGCTGATTATCGAATAACGCTGTACATGAACCGTTGACCCGAGAGAAGAAGCTTGAACAAAGTGTTCACTTTCGGGTCTTTTCATGATTAATGGGAGGTTAAGATGTGAGGAAGCTCAAGCATACAATAAGCTCTGTTCTCGCAAGTACACTTATCGTTTCAGGTCTCATTCCAATTTCTACGGCAGCGGCGTCAACGGATCCCAATGTGACGTACACGAATAATTTTGAGAGCGGTTCAGAAATCAATCTGGCAGACAAAGGTTCTGTTACCTCTGACACGGCAATTAGCGCAAAGGCCGCATACTCCGAAATGAATGGCCAATTCCTGGCAGCTAAAAATCCGAATGGCGGAAACGAGATTTTTTATTTTGACGATATGCCCAATGTCGCAAATGGTACGTTTGAAGCAAAGCTCAACATTGACGGCGGGATTTCGGAACAATTCGGCCTTATTGTCAGGTATCAAGATCCTACGCATTATGCGATGGTATCCCGCGATCCGAACGGCTGGTTATGGGACGGGTATAACGGGGACAGCGAAAAATGGGGCACTTACCTAAACAAGACGTTAAAGCTGGATCCCGGCAAAACTTACGCATTGAAAATGACATTCCAAGGAGATACCTATGAAGTTTTCCTCGACGGAGTTAAAGTTTACAGCTCGACGTCAGGCGGCGCCCTGCCCCTTGCAGCAGGTAAAGTCGGTTTTCGGTCCTATTATTCTACGAAGACTTTAAACATTGACGATGTGAAAGTGACGGATAGCGATAAGGGCAACGCTGTTGTATACACAAGGGATTTCTCAAGCGATTCAGCGCCAGGCTTACATATGAGTGCGGCAAATGCCAATCTTCCCCAATATGCATTAAAAACACCGCTGCCCGGTTTTGATGGCAAAATTGCGCAAGTGGTTACGACAAACGGTTCAAGTCAAGTGGTTGACAGTAAATCACCCTTAGCATTGAACGGCACGTATAGCGCTAAACTCCAGCTTAGCGGCGTTTACCAAGAGGCAGGGCTATTATTCCGTTATGTGGACGAAAGCAACTGGAGTTCGATCAGAACCGATAGCGCCGGGAATTGGAAGTTGATCGGTAAAAAAGACGGAAACGATGTTTCCTTTAACTTAACAACGACTCCGCAGCCTTTGAGCTTGGGTACTGCTCATCAGGTAACACTTACTTACACAGGTGATCAGTACGCTCTTTCCGTAGACGGAAATGCCATTTACTCTGGCACACAAATAGGAATGGCCGTGGTCCATGGCAGCGAGGGTTATTTTGCAAGCTCCTCTGGGACATTAACGGCTTATTTGGATGATATGCAAGTGACGTATAACAAAGATGATGTATACACTCCCCCTAAACCAACAACCTATGTACGAAATTATGGTGACGGCATAACGGGAACATGGAACAAAATCGATGGTACAGCTTACTCGCCTGTCCCTGCCATTGCAAATAATAAGCTGAACATCAACAATTTGTTTGGCGAAATTTACGATAACGACTCCCAGCCAATACAAGACGGTACGTATACGATTAAATTCAGAACGAATATCGATACGGGACGTATCGGCTTTATTTTCAGGTATATCTCTCCAGATCAGCCTTACGCCATGATTTATTATAATGTGAATGGCAATTGGGGCTGGCAGACAGATGCTTCGCATTATGGCGATCTGACAACCAGTGGTCCGAATATTGAAGCCAATAAGGACTATACCTTGAAAATAAAATACATTGGTAAAAACATTAAAGTATGGTTGAACGATACCTTAGTGTGTACGGGAAGCGCGGATTTCCCGGTCGCGGAAGGCAAGGTAGGCTTGAGAAGCTGGTTTACATCCAAAAATATAACCGTCTCCCAAATTTCTCAAGAGGCCTATACACCGCCTACGCCTCCTCAACCGACTGCCCTGCAGCCGATTACGATTGCTTCCAATCAATTAAGTGTGAGTATGGATAATCGCTTCCCAACGGTACGCAGCTATACCTGGCTTGGGAATGAAGCTCCAAATGCAACCCTGCAAGGTCAAAACGATTTCCTGTACAACGTAAAAATTAACGGCAACGATGGATTTGCAACCGTACGAAGCGCAACCAAAACAGCGGAGGATTCGATTGTTTATCAGCTGGATGTTCCCGTTGTTGACGACAATACAGAAGAAGCAGCCGGCAGCGTGAATATGTCGGTCACCTATAAAGTAACTGGCAGCATTGTAAACATGCAGACACACATCAACAGTGAGCCTGCTGGCTACAAAGTACGCACTGTCGAATTTCCAAACCATAAGTTAGTTACCGTCTCCAGCAGTAATCCGAATGCGCAAGGGGCTGCCTCATGGGTTACGGGGGAATGGAATAAGATGAATGATGAATTTTATACGAATGATGCGACGGTTGGGACAAAACTCAAAGATCAAGATGCAGGCTCCAGGCTTAGGACTTATGGATTCGTGAGCGATGGTCAATTAGCGGCAGCGATCATGAATGACGTTGTGGAGACACCTTCAAAGGTGATCATGAACATCGAGGCTGAAAGCGATGGTACGAACAAGCAGCTATCGATGTGGAATGGGGCTTGGACCTCTAGAGGCGATCTAATCGATGACAGCAAATTCCCGCCGAAATTTGATTTCTCCTCAAAAATTATGATTACGCCGGACAAAAATGGGGATCACACAGCGGATTGGAAAGACGCCGCCATCGATTTCAGAAGCCTTTGGTCGCAAAATCTTCATCCAGGCGCCAATGAAATCAATAACTATGTCTCCTACATCGCGATGAATTTCAATAGTATCGCGCAAAATCCATATTTGCGCACGCTGGACAATGCGAAAAAGCTCTACAATCTTTACGACGGATTCGGCCAGCTTATTTTGGAAAAAGGGTATCAGGCCGAGGGGCATGATGACAGCCATCCGGACGTTGCCGGGCATTTTGGCATCAGAGAAGGTGGTCTCAAGGATTTCAACACGCTGGTGGATGAAGGGTTAAAATACAATGTAAAAGTTGGCGTCCATACGAATATTGATGGTCAAGATCCGGATGCCTATTATGCCAAACCAGAAAATTGGGGAAGCATGAGCTCGAACTATGACTGGGTTGATCCCACGTATCCGACGGATCGCGCCAAAGATTTAGCAGGTGGTGATCTAGAAAGAAGATATACGCAGTTGAAACAAGAAGTCCCGAACCTGGCTATGATCTACGATGACGTCTATAGCGGCGCGGGCTGGCATGCCAACCAATTTTCTAATCTTATTCAGAATAAATTAGGATTTTGGTTCGCGACAGAATTTTCCGGACCTTTGGAGGAAAACGTTATTTGGACCCACTGGGGGACGGATCCATATTACCCAAGCAAAACGCCGGGAAGTCAAATTATTAGATTCATCAAAAACCAATATCAAGATACTTTCCAGGCACCGAGTCCCTATACCAGTATTCTCTTGAAAGGGATGCTGCAGGCAGGCGTAGGAACTTGGCAGGGCAGAACGGACATCCAGAACGGCATCGATTTATTTTACAATAACAATTTAGTTACGAAATATATGCAGCACTTCCCGATCCTCAATTATACGCATGATGAAACGGGTATGGATAAAACAGTCGTTTTCTCGGGCGGGGTCGTAGCTTCCTTGGACGAATACCATGCCGATCCGGCGGATCCGAACTTTATGATCGGTACGGCTTCACTTAAAAAAGACGGCAAAACCATTGCCAAATATGACGTACTGAATCATAAGGACTGGGGAGACACCGGTGTTGGACAGCTGGATGTAAGCAAACAACAGAGCCAGTTATTCCTGCCATGGGATCCGCAAACGGAATCGAAAATTTATTACTGGAATCCTAAAGGCGGTGCAACAACTTGGGAGCTGCCGAATAGCTGGAGCGGTTTAACCTCAATTGAAATGTACAAACTTACTGATACTGGACGTGTGTGGGATCGAACGCTGCCTGTTTCGAACGGTGCTGTTACGATCAGCAATACGACCATCGGTATTCCTTACGTCATCTATAAGTCCAAGTCTGAGGAACAGAATGCGTCAACGCAGAAAGCAAGCGATTGGGGCTTTGGGGGTCCATTGAAGGATCCTGGCTTCGACAGCGGCGCTTTTGAGTCTTGGCAAAAGACATCCTCAGCCGGCGCAGCTGCAAGCAACGTCACGGTAGAGCATGATGCGATGAAGAACAGCTTCCTAAAAGTGACGGGCAAAGATGATGCCACAGTCACACAGACCGTATATGGACTTAAGCCGGGCAAAACATACACGGCTTCCGTTTGGTCTGACATTAACAACGCTTCAAGCACGAACGGTAACGAGTATAAGTCGCCTAGCACTTCAGACAGAAAAGTAACGATAGGTGTAAAAGACTATGGCGGCCCGGAAATAACGAATTTTATCAGCTCCTCTAAGATCAGGAATTTAGAAGAGCCTAGCAAATTTAAAAATACGTATTATCAAAGGATGAAAGTTGATTTTGTGGCAGACCCTTCAGGCAAAGCGACTATTTTCTTGAAAGCGGACGCCGTGGCGAGCGGTCCTTCCAATGTTTGGTTCGATGATGTGAAGCTTTGGGAGAACCCGGGCAAAACAGAGAATGGAACGCATTACTTCTATGAAGACTTTGAGAATGTATCCGAAGGTTATGGTCCGTTTATGTTCCAAGCTGCTGGAAGCGGCGGTCAGACGCATTTGGCTGAGAAAGCAAGCGATGCGCTAAAGGCTGCGGACCCGAACATTTCACAACCGATGCATTACGTGATTGACGGGAATTTCTCATTGAAGTCAAATGAACAAGATTTTATCACGAATGCCGGCACGCCTCTTGTTTCAGAGATTTTGGCAACCGTGCCGTCGACGCTAAAATTATTGCCTAATAAGCATTACAAGATCGGCCTTAAATATGAGGCGAATAAAGGCGGATTATACCGATTATCTGCGAAGTCGAGATCAAACGGTCCTGCTTTTAACGTATCTTTATCGGAAGCGACAGGGACAGGTAAATCCAACATTTCAGGCTTTACGCTGCCAATTATTAAATCTACAGGAACGGCAAACGCCGTATTAGAGTTTGACACAGGGAATTACAGCGATTATTACATTGCTATCGAATCGGTGAAGCAAACAGCTCAGCCTCAGCTCTCCGCCATCGATGTTGTTTTGGTAGTCGATGATTTGTATGTGGACGATTTGTCTGCTCCGCAGGCAGAAGTGACAGGAGTCGCAGTGGATCACTCGACGCTTAGTTTTGAGGTTGGCGGAGCCGCGCAGCAGCTTACAGCTAATGTCGCACCGGTAACGGCAGCGAACAAAGCAGTGACGTGGAGCTCAAGCAACACGGCGGTAGCAACAGTAGATGCGGGCGGACTAGTTACGCCAGTTGGCGCAGGAACGGCTACGATCACAGCGAAGACCGTGGATGGCGGATTTACGGCATCAGCTACGGTTGTCGTTACGGCTCCGGTCGAGCAACCCGTTAATGCGACATTAAACGGAACTGCTGCCGTTATTGCAGGTGGATCGTTTGAGCTGACTTACAGCCTGACGAACACGCATGGCAATTTCTTAGCTCAGGATATGACGTTTACCTATGATCCGGCGAAAGTCGAATTTGCCGGAGCACAGCCTGTCCTGGATGGATTTAAGATTCTGGAAACAAAGGAAACGCCAGGTCAAGTGCGAATTGTTGCTGCCCGTGTCGGAGCCGATCCGGCAGCGCCGTCGGACGGCGATTTGTTGAAGCTGCAATGGAAAGCCAAATCGCTTAGCGAAGCGGCAACGGCTACCATCGCGATAACCAAACTGGTGATTGCGAATGCGCTGGGAGAGGAAACCTCAGTGAAGGCCGCTTCCCACGACGTAGCCATCGCATATGTAGACAAAGCGGCGCTTAACGCTCTCATTGCAGAGGCGCAGCAAACGCATGACGCAGCAGTGGAAGGCACGCATGCCGGAGAGTATCCGACAGGGGCGAAGGCAGCGCTGCTTGCAGCCATTAGCAACGCTAACGCAGTAGCTGGCAATGCGGCAGCTACTCAGCAGCAAGTGCAGCAAGCTGCGGCTGAATTAAGCGCGGCGCTTCAAACATTCCGGTCTTTGATTATTACCGGAACTCCGGGAGATCTGAATAATGACGCCAGAGTTAGTATCGGAGATTTGGCGCTTGTTGCGAAGTACTACGGAAGCTCTTCTGCTGATGCGGATTGGAATTCCCACAAGTTTGCAGATCTCAATCAAGATGGCGTTATCGATATTGCCGATCTTGCCTTTATCGCTAGATTGATCTTGAACTAGCGACAGGTTTTCCTAAAATACCGTCAGGATGGAACGTCATCCTGGCGGTATTTTAGTTTGGTTTGGGAGCTGGACTTCTCCCGAGCGCAGCGAAAGGAACGACAGGACGCTATTCTAGCGGAATTAGCTATTTGAGCCAGCGAGAGGGAACTGTGTTCCTCTATTCTGGCATTTTGGGCAGCGAAGGTGTCCATTTCGCTGAGATAAAGCCCTCTCGTTACCCTTAACCTGCGGAACCTCATCTTTTTGCCTATATAGCGGCCTGGAGTTCCGCTATATGCTTTATTCCACTGCTGATGTCTTCAATTTTTATATATGACGTCATATATAACCGAGCCATTCGCTTAAATGGATTAAAAGCCTGTTTTTCAACTTCTAAGCAAATATATATTGTGTAATATATTTATGTGTGATACATTTATGTCATACTAAATCAGACAAGGGGGATACAGATGAGAGTTGGACTAAGCGGTACAGGAAGAATTGGAAGGCTCGTCTTGAGGAAAGCATTAACCGATAAGCAGCAGGATTTCGAGTTGACAGTAGTAAACTCAACTTGTCCCATTCATGTGTTAGCCCATTTGCTGAAATATGATTCGGTTCATGGTACTTGGGACGCGAAAATTGAAGTGATCAATGATAACGTGCTGAAAATTAACGGACAACTAATTACTGTCATTTGTGAAAGAGAGCCGGATTTGCTGCCTTGGGGGGACTTTGGCGTCCAACTGGTGATCGATGCCACCGGGAAGTTTAACCATCGGCATGGGGCTGAGCGCCACCTGTTTGCTGGTGCCCGTAAGGTACTGATTACGGCGCCGGGAACGAACATGGACCTGACGATGGTCATGGGGGTCAATGAAAGCATGTACGACGCCCAGCAGCATCATTTGATCTCCACAGCCTCCTGTACAACGAACTGTATCGCTCCTATTTTGCATCTGTTGGATCAGGCTTTTCAGATCAAGATGGGTTGGATGACAACCGTCCATGCGTTCACGAATGATCAAAATCATTTGGACAATCCGCATAAGGATCTGCGCCGAGCCCGAGCTTGCACGAATTCGATTATTCCGACTTCAACCGGAGTGGGAAAAGCGCTAATAGATGTCCTGCCTCATCTCGCCAGCCATATTCAAGGAGTATCCGTTCGTGTACCTACCCAGGATGTCTCCCTGCTCGATCTTCAAGTGGTAGTGGGTCGCAATGTACAAGTCGATGAAGTAAAGCATGCCATGAAACAGGCGATTGCCGGTCCATTGGGAGCTTTTGTTGACTACAATGAATTGCCTCTTGTCTCTGCGGATTATATCGGAAACGGGAAATCCGCTATCATAGACGGTCTTTCGATGATGACGAAGGACAATCAAATCAAGCTTTTGGCTTGGTATGACAATGAATGGGGCTACGCGAGCCGAGTCGTTGACGCAGTCGCCTATATATCTCGTGCGGAGCGCACGCAAGAAAGGGAGGGAGCGGCATGTCTAACTCAATCAGTTTGATATTGGAATCAGGGGTAATCGCTCAAAAGAATGAACTGGGCCTTATTATTTGTAAATCGTGTAATGAAGTCATTGGAACACTGCCAACGGATGGGTTTAAAAAGTTTTACGTGGTGTGCCAGAAATGCGCATGCAATGATAATAAGGAGGCAAATAAATGACGACGAAGAAACAAGCGGTCCAAGTGGTTCCTTTTCAACAGGGGGACGCTTCAATGAAAGCTTTGCTTGGCGGAAAGGGGGCCAATCTTGCAGAAATGACGCGCGCTGGCCTTCCTGTTCCTCCAGGTTTCACCATCACGACGGAGGCCTGTTTAGCCTTTTTTGAAACGGGCAATCGGCTTTCAGATGCACTTCTTGAACAAATCGAAGAATCGCTTAATGATCTGGAGAAACAGAAAGATCAGACATTTGGGGATGCATGCAATCCGCTGCTTGTTTCTGTGCGTTCCGGTTCGGTAAGCTCGATGCCTGGTATGATGGATACCATATTGAATCTCGGTCTTAACGACAAGACCGTCTGTGGATTGGCGACGCTTACAAACAACGAAAAGTTTGCCTATGATTGTTACCGGCGCTTGCTGCAAATGTTTGGCAACGTCGTGCTTGGTGTGGAATCCCGTCATTTTGAAGAGATGCTTCATCGCTTGAAAGAGAAGGAGGGCGCTCACCAAGATCAGGATGTGACGGCGGCCGGGTGGAAGGCGCTGATTGAGGAGTATAAGGCTTGCATTTTGTCCCAAACGGGCAAAGCTTTCCCGCAAAACGTATACGAGCAGCTGCGTATGGCGATCGAGGCCGTATTCAAATCATGGCATAATCCGAGAGCCCGTATTTACCGTAAAATGAACCGGATTCCGGACGATCAGGGGACCGCGGTCAATGTTCAGAGCATGGTTTTTGGCAATATGGGCGGCAATTGCGGTACAGGCGTTGTCTTCACGAGAAATCCGTCCACTGGAGAGAACACGTTTTTTGGTGAATACTTAATCAATGCACAAGGGGAAGATGTGGTTGCAGGGATCCGTACACCGCTGCCGATTGCCGCTCTTCAGGAGGAGATGCCCGCAATTTATGAGCAGTTGTTAGGTGCTTCCAAGCAGCTGGAGAAACATTATAAAGATATGCAGGATATCGAATTTACGGTCGAAAATAATAGGTTGTATCTGCTGCAAACGCGCAGCGGTAAACGTAATGCGCAAGCTGCGCTGAAGATTGCCGTTGATTTGGTCCAAGAAGGCGTATTAACGAAGCAAGACGCCGTCAGCCGCATTGAAGTGCTGCATCTGGATCAGCTTCTCCATCGGGGGATTGACGAAGCTGCTGTAGTTGATGTTTTGGCACAGGGGCTCCCGGCATCACCAGGAGCAGCGGTTGGACAGCTCGTATTCGATGCCGATACGGCGGAAGAATGGGTGCGTGCCGGCAAGACGGTCATTCTGGCCAGAACCGAGACGACGCCGGAGGATATACATGGCGTTATCGCTTCGGAAGGCGTGCTTACGAGCCGGGGCGGGATGACGAGCCATGCCGCGGTTGTAGCCAGAGGGATGGGTAAGCCTTGCGTGTGCGGCTGCGAAGAGATTCGAATCGTACCGGAGGAGAAGCGCTTGTTCGCCCAAAACAAGATCGTAGAAGAAGGGGATTGGCTTACACTAGACGGCGCTACTGGACGTGTCATCATCGGGGCTATGCCTTTGCAGGAAGCACGAATGACGGATGAGCTTCTCGTTATGCTGAAGTGGGCGGATGAGATTCGTACGCTGAACGTTTTTGCGAATGCAGATAACCCGCACGATGCCGGTATCGCAAGACAGCTTGGCGCAGAGGGAATCGGGCTATGCCGAACAGAGCATATGTTTTTCTCCCCGGCTCGTCTGCCTGTTGTCCAACGCATGATTCTTGCGGAAGATAAGGAAGAGCGCATGAAAGCACTCTCTCAATTGCTTCCTATGCAGCAGTCGGATTTTGAAGGGATTTTCGAACAGATGGATGGTCTCCCAGTGACGATCCGCCTGCTCGATCCGCCACTGCATGAGTTTCTTCCTAACCTTGAGGATTTGCAAAAAAGACATGCCCAGCTGACGTACGACCGTGATGGTTCCGTTAAGGAAAGAGAAGAAATCGCCCACTTACTTCGCAAGGTGCAAGCGCTGCATGAAGCGAATCCCATGCTGGGGCAGCGGGGCTGCCGGCTAGGTATCGTGTATCCTGAAATCTATGATATGCAGATTGAGGCTATTTTCCGCGCAGCTTCCCAGTGTATTGACAGAGGCGTCCGGGTGCTCCCGGAAATCATGATCCCGCTTGTCGGCCATGCCAACGAACTGAAAATTTTACGAGAGCTTGTCGACTTCGTGGCCCTGCAAGTGCTGGGGACTGACAAGCTGCGCGAATGTCCATACAAAGTCGGGACGATGATTGAGGTTCCGCGCGCCGCGCTAACTGCGCGTCAAATTGCAGCGCATGCCGATTTCTTCTCTTTCGGCACTAACGACTTAACGCAAATGACGTTTGGCTATAGCCGTGATGATGCGGAAGGGAAATTTCTAACGCACTATGTCAATGAGAAACTGCTTCCGAATAACCCTTTTCAGGTACTCGACACCGAAGGGGTCGGGCAATTGATTGAATTAGGCGTGAATGTGGGACGTCTAGTGAAGCCGTCATTAAAAACAGGCATTTGCGGTGAGCATGGCGGTGACAGAGAATCCATCTTTTTCTGCCATAGGATCGGATTGGACTATGTGAGCTGTTCCCCTTACCGGATTCCTTTGGCACGGATAGCCGCAGCGCAGGCTTTTCTCCTTTATGGCGAACCCGGAACATATATGGCGGCACAAGCGATGTGAATTAGTGAATATAAATCGGTTAGAAAAAGGGCTCTCCTCAAGTAGTAAAACTACTTGCAGGACAGCCCTTTTTCTGATTACTTTATGACTTTCAATTGTTTCAATATGCTTGCGAGTGTGTCTTGGTTGAAGTTGACGGCTTTCATTTGTCCGAGCACGAAAGATTCGGCTTGGCCGATTAGTCCGCGAAGTGCTGTCAGGTTTGCAGCAAGGCTTTCGGGACTTGGATTCGTTACGTTGATTTGTGAAGCCAATTGACGCAAGGCATCCATAAGCCCGGAAACGCCACTTTCAGTCATAAAGTTTGGACCAACCAAACTTCTAACTTGGTTAAGAACGCTTTGTAATTCTGCCCACGTACTTTCTCCTAAATTTAACTTGCCAATCTCGGCTTGAAGCTGATTGAGAAACTGAGAACTTGTTGGGTCTTCCATGTTTGCGTCCATAGTGGCTTGGATTTCTCCAAGTTTCGTCAGAACATTGCCAATAGTCTGTTCTTTTAAATTTGATTGGGATCAAAGCTATTAATTTTATTTCAATAGAATAGATTTCTGCCGCATTCGGGTTTGCTCTAGTGTACATACGATATTTTGATATGAAAAACATTGATAGAAACTGTTTCTCATGACTATCGATATGGGAGGGGGGGACAATCAATGCCAGATAACCGGATTCGGATAAACTCTGACTTCTGGAAAGGCAAGCATGTATTCGTTACTGGCCACACGGGCTTTAAGGGGACTTGGTTGAGCTTATGGTTGCATGGCATGGGAGCCAACGTTACGGGTTATTCCTTACAACCGCCGACTGAACCGAGTCTATTTGAGCTATGCCGAATGGATGAGATCGTGACGTCTTACACGGCTGATATCCGAAATATGGCGGCTTTATCGGCGGCACTGAAAGAAGCAGCTCCGGATATTATTTTTCACTTGGCGGCGCAACCATTAGTTCGAGCATCGTACCTGAATCCCATAGAAACCTATGAGATGAATACGATGGGGACGGTTAATTTGCTTGAGGCAGTGCGCCAAGCCGTAAAAGGCGGATCCCCGGTCAAGGCCGTCATCCATGTTTCAACAGATAAGGTTTATTCGCAATTGGATGAGTCGAGAGGATACCGTGAAACTGACCGTTTAGGAGGCGGTGATCCCTACTCGAACAGTAAAGCTTGCACCGAGCTGATCATCTCCAGCTATCGCCAAGTTTTTCAAAATGACGCTGACCAATCGAACGGGCAGGTAGCCATCGCATCCGTGAGAGCCGCCAATGTGATTGGCGGTGGAGATTGGGCAGCAGATCGCCTGATTCCTGATTGCTTCAGGGCCATCCTTCAAGGGCAGCCCATTAAGCTCAGATATCCGCAGGCTGTTCGCCCATGGCAGCATGTGCTTGAGCCGCTGCACGGATATTTACTGCTAGTGGAGCAGCTATATGAAAACAAGCAATTTGCGCAAGCCTGGAATTTCGGTCCCAAGGACGAAGATACAATTTCGGTAGAGCAAGTTGTAAGCGAACTGTGCAAGAAATGGGGAGATCAGGCGTCCTATCAAGTTGATCAGGCGGAGCATCCGCATGAGGTACATGTTTTACGATTAGATTGCACCAAGTCCCGCACTCTGCTTGGTTGGTATCCGCGGTGGGATTTGGATACAGCCATTGCCAAAACCATAGACTGGGTCAAAGCATCCTTGAACCAGGAAAATGGCAGGGAAATTTGCTGTAAACAAATTCAGGAATATGTTCTGGGAAGTGAGACTCATGATCATTAAACCAGGCAGTCTCCAAGGAATTTATGACATCACGTTAGCTCCCAACCTTGATCATCGTGGTTATTTTACCCGTATGTATGACGTAAACATCATGACCGCGCATGGCCTTCACCGCAATTGGGTGCAAGAAAACCGTTCCTTTTCCAAACAAAAAGGGACGATTCGGGGGCTGCATTTTCAATGCGAGCCTCAAGCAGAGACTAAACTCGTTTGGGTCAGCAGAGGAGCTATTTTAGATGTCTTTGTCGACATACGAAGAGACTCGCCTACATTCGGCTGTTATGAGAGCAGGCTGTTGACCGAGGAAAACTTTGCAATGGTTTATATATCGCCTGGTTTTGCCCATGGCTTCTGTACGCTATCCGACAATTGTGAAGTTATGTACAAGGTAGACAACGCCTATTCACCGGCACATGAGGGCGGGATTTTGTGGAAGGATCCTTGCCTGCAGATACCATGGCCCGTTCAGCAACCGATTATATCGGAAAAGGATCAACGACTTCCAACACTAGATAAATTGAAAAGGAGAGATTGAAATGAATCCGCTTGTTAGCATTCTTATTCCCACGTACAACCGGCCACATTATTTCGAACAAGCAGCTGAAGAGTGCATTTAACCAAACGTATGACAATATTGAAATCGTCGTTAGTGATAATAGTGACAATAATGCTACTGAACTTGTGGTCCAAAAATATCAGGCACTGCCGGGAGGCTCGAAGATCAGATATATCAGAAATTCTGAGAACAATGGGCCAATTGCGAATCAACAACAAAGCTTAAATCTAGCAAAAGGTGAATTTATTAATTATTTAATGGACGATGATTTATTTCACCCGCAAAAAATACAAAAGATGATGGTTTACATGCTGCAGTATCCGGATGTGACCTTAGTCACGTCGCAACGAAGAGTAATTAATTCCGCAGGGCGTCAATTCTATGTTCCTCCATTTGGAACATTCAAGCAGCTTTACCCGAGAGACACCATTGTAGACGGACGAGTGCTTACAAGGAGGCTGGAAGATCAAACGAATTATTTGGGCGAGCCGACCACGGTTCTGTTTCGAAGAAAAGATCTGTTGGAGCCTTTTGGCATGCTGCTAGGCAAACAGGTTTATTTTGCTGTCGATTTGGCGAGCTGGCTCCATCTTCTAAGTAGAGGAAAAGGCGTCTACATGGTCCAACCGCTTAGCTATTTGCGCTATCACTCCCAGCAGCTGTCCCAGCATGAAATGGCCAAAGAAGTTGCCAAAATGGATATCGAAACATTTAAAAACTTTGCGAAGCAGCAAGGCTATGCGTCAGATAAAATGATCAAAGATTTTGAGAATAAACAACAGCAAAAGAGCCAGCAAAGCAGTCAGAAAAAGACGGATACATCGATCGAAAAAATGATTATGAAAATGATCGCGAATAAGAAAAAGAAAGGGTGGTAATGCTTGAAAGCGATTCTTAGGGAATACAAACAAGCACGGGGCGAGCAAATCTCATCGTATTGTCTACCCATTATTGTAGATGGCAAAGTACTAGGCAGACTCAAGCCCCTAACCATAGAATCTATTGAAAATGAAATGGAAATGAAAGCTTTGACGGAGTGGAGGGCAGCGGCTAGCATGTGGTTTGCAACGCAATTCCCTGCAACGGAGGAAGGGACGAAAGCATGGGTTCAGCATCAGATCATTGAGGTGGATGACCGGATTTTATTCATTCTTGAAGATGAGGAGCAGACACCGATCGGTCAAATCGGTTTAAAGCACTATGATGAAACTAACAAAACGTGTGAATACGATAATTTGTTAAGAGGCCGCAAAGGGCGATATGGCAACATTGTCTTGTATGCGCTCCTTACCTTGGGAGCCTGGAGTTTGCGCGAGTTAGGCATTCAGAAGGGGTATTTGAATGTGCTTTCGGATAATGCCCGTGCGATTCAAATTTATAAGACTTTAGGAGCTGTGGAAGTGGAAAGAAGACCGCTGCGTAAAGAGGCGGACGGTGAAGTCATTCGATGGATTCCCGCAGTGGGACAGTTAGAAGGGGAGCCTGAACGGGAAATGGTAACAATGGTGGTGACAAGAGAAGCTTTTATCCGCAGATTTGGCGATGCTGTTGGCCTGGATCAGGAGGAGGGGGAAACGTGGACATAAGACTGTTCAAGCCATCCGTTGGCGATGAAGAACTGGAGAGCATTAGACAAGTATTTAACAAAGCATGGCTTGGACTTGGTCCCAAAGTAGGCGAATTTGAGAAAAAATGGAGTGAGTATATCGGCTGCGCAGAATCGGTGGGAGTCAACTCCTGTACAGCCGCACTACATTTGGCTTTATCCGCTTTTAAATTCACCAAAGGGAAAAAAGTGTTGGTCCCCGTCGTCACATTTGCAGCAACAGCTATGGCGGTTTTGTATAACGGGCTGATTCCGGTGTTTGTGGATGTGGATGAGACGACCTTTGGCATCAGCATGGAAGATTTGGAACGGAAATATGATCAGGATTGCGTTGCTGTCATTCCCGTTCACTTTATGGGCCATCCCATACCTATGGATCAGTTGATATCTTGGGCCAAATTGCGAGGCTTGAAAGTTATTGAAGATACAGCCCACTCGGCTGGAGGTCAATATAAAGGCAAGTCGCTCGGGACTTGGGGAGATATTGGCTGTTTTAGTTTCGAAGAAAAAAAATGCATGACAACCGGCGACGGCGGGATGATTTCATCCCAAGATCCTGAGCTGCTGCGGCCATTGCGGCATTCGCGATGGGTTGGAATCAACAAGGATACGTGGGAGCGATATGAGGAAAACGCTTCATATCATGCCGATGCCAACAGCTGGTATTATGAAATATCCGATGTCGGCTATAAATATAATATGAACGATCTCATGGCCTCCATCGGACTCATTCAGTTAACGAAGTTGGATGCGATGAACCGAAGAAGAGAAGCGATTATCGGGAAGTATGTTGCCGGGCTGTCAGGCGGCATATATGTTCGACCCGCTATCCCTTATCACTTGCAGGATTCTTCCTATTGGGCATTTGTCGTACGTGTTAAGGAGAGGGAGCAATTCATTCTGCATATGAAGAAAAAAGGGGTGGCGACCGGCGTGCATTATATGCCACTGACGATGCATCCTCTTTTCGCGCCGTATGCGGCAGAAACGCCGAACGCTGACACACTTTGGCGAGAACTTGTTACACTCCCGTTGTTCCCTGATTTAAAGGATGAAGAGATCGCGTATGTGCTGGAAAGTGTGCATACTTATGCGCCTTAAAGGGGCAGTGGCAACGTCAGCCTAGACACTATGCATAGGAAAGGAGTTAAGCGTCTTAAGATGCTTAACTCCTTTTCAGGTGTTACTTATTTCTGCTTCTTCTCTTTTCGAGCCGTTCAGCGAGTTTCTTCAAATCTTTCGCCATAGAGGACAGCTGTTTGGTATTTTCGCTGACGCTTGCAAGCTGACGCACTCTTGGCAGAAGTTCATCCAAATACTGATCGTTCGTGGCTTCGCTCCATTTTGAGAAATTGTCCAGTACACTTTTGTCCAATCTGCTTAAAACCCCGGTAAAAGCGGAAGAGTCCTCGAATATGCCTTGTTGTCTTGTCAGAAGGCTAGCGTCTATCCAATCGCATTTGCGCCCTATTCGTGACAATAACGTGTGTGTTAATTGGGTGGGATGGTTGCGAAATGAACTTAATGTATCTTTGAGAAATACTGCATGCTTCGTGGTCAACAAAGCGAGCCAGGAGGCGACGTCGACATTGCTAAAGGCTTGTTTTCCGCAAAATGTCCCAAATGGCTCTCGCAGATCGGACTTTCTAAAAAGCACGGCAGTCGGCTCGCCAATCTGGTTTTTCATATCGGTAATCATACTCTTCATGATCGTTCGCCCGTTGATAAGTACGGTTTCTTTTTTATTAGACATTTTAAAAGGCGGATCCTTGGAGATGCTAATCGGCTCACCCGAGTCGTTAATGATTTGCCTCCGGGAGGTCACGAGCCCTACATTCCGGTTCGTGATGAAGTAGGGAACCATAAGCTCGATTTTTCTTGGATGAAACAAGTCGTCATCCATTAAATAGTTAACATATTCCCCCGCGGCCAGTTGGAAACATTTATGTTGGTTGGCAATAGGCCCAATGTTCGTTTCGTTCCTTACATACTTGATTCTTGAGCCGTTCGGCGAGGTCAAATACGAATTCACTACTTGCTCTGTTGCATTATCCCGGCTATTATCGCAAATAATAATTTCAATATGGGGATAAGTTTGGCTAAGTGCGCTTATCAATGCTTGTTTCAAATAAAGCGGACGCTCAAAAGTTGGCAGCAATATACTTACAAGTGGCGTCATCCTATTACTCCTTTCAACACCGGTTGGAGCTTAGTCGGCGAATTACCATATTTTCCATGGAGCTTGTCCCGATTCCCAAATCCATTGCAGATGCTGCTGATCCCGCAGTGTCTCCATTGCAAGCCAGAAGTCATCATGCTTATACGCATGCAGCTGCCCCGATGCGGCGAGCTGCTCCAAGGGCTCCTTCTCAAAATGGGTTAAATCGCCCTCGATATAATCAAAAACCTGCGGCTGCAGAACAAAGAAACCGCCGTTCACCCATCCGCCTTCACCTTTCGGTTTTTCTTGGAATTTGGCGATTTCATTGCCGCTGCCGAAAAAGAGCGAACCGAATCTAGCTGTGGGCTGTACGGCTGTGAGTGTTGCTAATTTGCCGTGTTCCTGATGGAATTTCACCACTTGGGGGATGTTTACGTTCGTTAGTCCGTCCCCATACGTTAGGAGGAAGGGCTCATCGCCGATATATTTCTGAATCCGCTTGATGCGTCCGCCCGTCATTGTTTCCTCACCGGTATGCACAAGCGTAATTAGCCATGGCTCTGCGCGCGGCGTAAGATAGTGAGTGGAGTTCGTCTGCAAATTAATGATCACATCAGATTCGTGTATCGGGTAGGTGACAAAAAAGTCTTTTATGACGTGCCCCTTATATCCCAGGCATATAATAAACTCGTTAAAACCATAAGTTGAGTAAATTTTCATAATATGCCATAGAATAGGTTTTTCACCAATGAGAATCATAGGTTTAGGCTTGGAATCGGTTTCTTCACGAAATCGGGTGCCAAGTCCGCCAGCTAGAATTACGACTTTCATCCTCATTCCTCCTTTCTATGGTTCTAAAAACTACCTTGCTATATCATATGTAAATCTCTTGAAATTGACAGAGACAACTATAAATAGATAGATGTAAATGGGGGGACGACTAGAGGAGTTAAATTGGATGGTTGAAATAGCACCAAAGTGGAGGATGAAAGTCAGACCACTTTTCGCTATAATGAGACCAACAGATCATCAAATAAACCAAAATGGGGTAATCACTATGAACATGTATATCTATTACGCGATATTCTCGCTTATCTTGTTATTTGGATTAGTTACTACGTTTATGATTGGCTTTTCTCGTAAGAATCGGGAAGGGGATACCACTTACTTCCAGAAAACAGGAGTAAAATGGGTTCGTCTCACTTCCTTCTACGTTGTTGCGATCGCAGCAGGTTTGTTAGCATTGATCGCTTATATCAGGTATCTGATTCAATGAGAAAGACCGCCTCTTTGCAGCTCCATAGCAAAGAGGCGGTCTTTTTCATTTCTTGTGAATTGTAAGCTTCGTATAGCTGGAGAAACATTTTATCAGGTGAGAATTGCGCCTGGATATCAGGACATGTTCCAAAATGATCAACATGAGGAAAGCTCTTCCCCGCTACCATACTTGTATGGTAGTATGGTAATAACGATTGAAATTGGGAGGTGAAGCCAAACATTGTTTATGAAACCCATCATTAGTACGACGCGCGATGCCGTTTATCATGCGCTTAAAGAGCAAATTCTTATGCTGGATTTGCTGCCGGGTACTGGGATTTCGGAGAAGGAAATATCCGTGCAATTTGGTGTGAGCCGAACGCCGGTGCGCGAGAGCTTCGTTCAATTATCCCAAGAAGGCCTGCTCGATATTTATCCGCAGCGAGGTACGGTCGTGTCGCTTATCGACTTGGAACGTGTGGAAGAGGCACGCTTTATCCGGGAGCAGTTGGAGCGGGCTGTGATTGCCTTGGCGTGTGAAAGCTTTCCGCAAGAGTCGTTGCAGCAGCTTCGATCCAATTTGGCTTATCAGCAAGTCTCGATGCGGGAGAAGGATTTTAAGAAGATGTTCGAGTTGGATGAAGCCTTCCACCGAACCATCTTTGAAGGGTGCAGAAAGCTGAATACCTGGGCTGTCATCCAGCAAGTGAATGTTCATCTCAACCGAACCCGCATGCTTAGGCTAGCGGCGGACCACAGGTGGGATGAGCTCTATGAACAGCATCAACAAATGGTGGATGCGATTGAGCATCACGAAGGCGGCAAAGCTGAGCACTTGATGAACACGCATCTTCATCTCACCATTGCAGATCAAACCGTACTGAAAGAGAAATTTCCGACGTATTTCAAAGAATAACTGTCAGGGAGGCGGCAAATAAGATGAAAATGGTTTTTCGCTGGTTTGGCGAAGGCAACGATACCGTGACGCTTACGCAAATCAAGCAAATTCCCGGCGTAGAGGGCATTGTTTGGGCTTTGCACGATGTTCCGGCAGGTGAAGAGTGGCCGATGGATAAAATATGGCAGGTGAAGGAAGCTGCTGATAAGGCTGGCCTGCATATGAAAGTAGTCGAAAGCGTCAATATACATGAGGATATCAAGCTGGGTCTGCCGAGCCGTGATCTCTACATAGACAATTATAAGAAAACGATTGTGAAGCTGGCTGAGGTCGGCGTGAAGGTGATCTGCTATAATTTCATGCCCGTTTTTGATTGGGTACGGACAGATCTGCATAAGGAATTAGAGGATGGCTCCACTGCACTTTTCTATGAAAAGGAGAAGGTCGCCCATCTCAACTTAGATGAACAAGTGCAGAGGATTAACGCTAATCCGAACTTTACGATGCCTGGCTGGGAGCCGGAGCGGCTCGCGCGTCTGACCGAATTGTTCGATGCTTACAAGGATGTAACGGAAGAGCAGCTGTTTGAGAACGCCAAATATTTTCTGGAAGAAATCATTCCCTTCGCAGCTAAGCATGACATCCGCATGGCGATTCATCCGGATGATCCGCCGTGGCCGATTTTTGGGCTGCCGCGTATCATTACCGGTCAAGACAATATCCGCCGTTTCTTAAATCTTGTTGATAGTCCCTACAACGGATTGACAATGTGCAGCGGATCGCTGGGAGCGAACCCGGCGAATGATATTGTCGCCATCGTGAACGAGTTCGCTGATCGCATTCCGTTTGCGCATATCCGCAATGTTCGGGTGTATGAAAACGGTGATTTCATTGAAACGTCGCATCGTACAACAGATGGAACGGTAGATATCGCCGGTATTGTCAATGCACTGCATGATAACGATTATGAAGGGTATTGCCGCCCGGACCACGGCCGGCATATTTGGGACGAGCAGTGCAGACCGGGTTACGGTCTCTATGACCGTGCGCTCGGCATTATGTATTTATGGGGATTATGGGACGCTAACCGCAGAAAATTACAAGGAGAAAGGATTGGCGACTAGATATGAAAGGAATTACGCAGTTTCCGGCATTGCAAGGAAAAGTTGTTGTTATTACAGGAGGGGCTGGCGTGCTGTGCCGGGTTATGGCGCTTGAACTGGCTCGTCAAGGCGGGCGCATCGCGATTTTGAACCGGTCTGTGGAAAAAGGGCAGGAAGTTGCGGCTGAGATTGCTGCAGCTGGGGGCGAAGCGATCGCGTTGTCATGCGACGTGACGGATGCAGAAAGTGTGTCCCGGGCAGCGGAAGCGATTATGGAGCAGCTTGGACCTTGTGATATCTTGATCAACGGGGCTGGCGGCAATCATGCGAGCGCGAATACGACGAACGAAATCTTCAAGCTGGAAGATCTGACCAATCCGGACATTCAAACTTTCTATGATTTAAGCGTGACGGGGTTTCGCAATGTGCTAGACTTGAACTTTGTCGGAACGTTGATTCCTACGCAAATTTTTACGAAACAGATGATCGGCAGACAAGACGCGACCGTTATCAATATTTCATCGATGAGCGCACCTTCGCCGATGACGAAAGTTCCGGCGTACAGTGCCGCGAAAGCCGCAATCGATAATTTCACCCAGTGGCTGGCTGTGCATATGGCGGAAAGCGGGATTCGCGTCAACGCGATAGCGCCGGGTTTCTTCTTGACGAAGCAGAACGAGAAGCTGCTGCTGAAGGAAGACGGCACGCTCACCGAGCGTTCGCACAAGATCATTTCCCATACGCCGATGCGCCGTTTCGGCAAGCCTGAGGATCTGCTCGGCACGCTGCTTTGGCTGACAGACCCTAACTTGTCCGGTTTCGTAACGGGCGCGACGATTCCTGTGGACGGCGGTTTTATGGCGTATTCGGGCGTATAAGTGCAAGGAAGTCAAACCTGTTCAACTCAAAAAAGAGTTAAGCGCAGATCGGCTGCTTAACTCTTTTTTCTGCATTTACAACGTAACAATGTTATGTTACATTGTTTTTGGAGGAGGTATGCAATTTGGATGAGGAATTAATTTCAAAGAAAGACTTATTGGAATTAACAGGCATATCTTATGGTCAGCTTTACCGCTGGAAGCGCAAGAACTTGCTGCCGGAAGAATGGTTTATCCGGAAGTCGGCGTTTACGGGGCAGGAGACGTTTTTCCCGAAGCAGATGATGTTGGCGCGAATCGATAAAATTAAAAACATGAAAGATGATTTGTCGTTGGACGAATTGGCAGAAGTATTTTCGCCGGTTCCGACAGATCTGCGTATAGATAGAAATGAGCTTATGAAACGAAACATTGTTTCGTTGATAACTGCGGAGTATGCAGAGCCTATCATGGGACCAACGCAGGTGTACACCTTCGAACAGGCTTTATATTTGTATGTGTTTGATTTCTGCTTACAATCAGGCGAGATGAATTTGGATGAAGGCAAGCACTTGCTTCAGACACTTAGTGAGAATTACCCCAAGTTCGACGGAAAGCCATCCGAATTGATTTTTATGCGAAAAATGGGGATGTCTGTGTTCCTGCTCCTATCCTCAGGCAGTGAGCTGTATACGGAGAATAGTGTGAAACTTGTGTTACGGGTCCACATGGCCAAGAAGGTGGAAGAGTTGAAGATGAAAATCACAGCGGTATGAGGGAGGGGAAAGCGATGAGTTCAGATGGCAGCCGCAACCTGATCATCTCCAGTATAGGCTCTTCCAACGGCGGAACCGTTCGGAACGCCAAAATTGATGGAGTAGGCAAAGTAGACGGTGACATCGCGTGTACCGACTTTATTTTGAATGGCAGAGTAGAGGTACTGGGCAGTCTGAAGGCAACGAGTGCGGATATGAATGGATCAGCAGTGATTGAAGGCAATCTGCATGCAGCACATACCCGCATCCAGGGGAGAGTCCGGATCGAGGGTGATTTTGTCGGGGAAAGCATGGAAATGAACGGAACGGTCGTTGTAAAAGGGGGCTGTGAGGCGGAAACGTTCAACGCAATCGGCAAGCTGCAATTGGGCGCGCTGAACGCGGATAACATCCGCATCACTGTTCACGGGAACTCTTCGATTGGTGAAATCGGCGGGGAATCGATTCGCATTCGCAAACAGCCGGGCAATGATTTTGCCAAGTGGCTGAGGGTGCTGCCATTACCTCTTGGCAATAAGCTTACGGCTCAAATTATTGAAGGGGATGACATTGATCTCGCCTACACGACCGCTGAAGTGGTGCGAGGGGCCAATGTCACAATTGGACCTGGCTGTGAGATCGGTCTGGTTGAATATTCGCTCAGATTTGATCAAGACAAAAGTGCTGCCGTGAAACGGTTTAAGAAAGTATAAAATCCGCGTTCGGAAAGGAGGAAAGCAGGATGAAAGGAAATCTTACCATTACAGGCAGTTCAACGGCTATAGGCGGCCAATACGATAAAGTGAAAATTGTCGGCGAAGGCAATATTGAAGGGGACGTTCAGTGCAATCAGCTGAGATGCGTAGGCACAATGGATATGGATGGCAGCTTGCATGCAGAGCATATGAGCGTCGTAGGGACTTGTTCATGGACGGGTGGCGTTCAAGGAAATGCCCTCAAAATATCCGGTACTGTGAGCGTTTCCGGCGATGCGAAAATTGGCAAGATTAGCGGCGCAGGAACGTTGGAAGCGCGTGGCGACCTATACAGTGACCGGCTGGAGCTGAAGGGTCAGCTTGTGACGGCGGGGGACTGCGAAGCGGAGGAATTCAAGATCAGGGGCATGTTTGAAGTCGGCGGCTTGCTCAATGCCGGAGAAATGGACATCAAGCTGTACCGGATTTCGAGCGCCAAGGAGATTGGCGGCGAAAAAATAAGGATTCGTAGAGCGAGTGTGCTGAGTCCGTATAGCTTCTTTTTCATGCCGGCGTCGGATGCGCAGTTAACGGTTGATGTCATAGAAGGGGATGACATTGATCTGGAGTATACAAAGGCCAGAGTCGTTCGCGGAAATCGAGTGACCATCGGAGCGGGCTGCGAAATCGAACTGGTGGAGTACAAGGAAAGTTTGCAGCGGAAGAAGGATGCTGTCATCCACGCTAATAGCAAAAAATAATCTGCTTGGAGAAGGGACGGTAAAGGATGAGTTCTGGATTTCGTGAAGTCATTTCGACGGAGGCGCAATTTGAAGAATTGCGTTCTCTTAGCGGCCAGCCGAGTCAGCGTGCGGCCGATAAGGTCATTTCCAAATTGGATCAGCATTGCCGGGCGTTTATTGCTAAATCGCCTTTTTTAGCTTTGGCTACTTCCAATCGCATGGGGCAGTGCGATGTTTCACCGCGGGGGGATGCTCCGGGGTTCGTACGTGTTCTTGACGAACAACGGCTTTTTATTCCCGAACGTCCGGGCAACCGGAGAATGGATTCGGTCCAAAATATTTTAACGAACCCGCATATCGGACTTATATTTTTAATCCCGGGCTTAGGAGAGACGCTAAGGGTTAATGGCAAAGCTTATATAACCCGTGATCACGAACTGCTTGAACAATGCGCAGTTAACGGACGCAGTCCTCTATTTGGCATAGGCGTTGAGGTGGAAGAGTGTTATATGCACTGTGCCAAAGCATTTATTCGTTCGGGGCTATGGTCTCCGGAGTCCTGGAGCTCCCAAACGGACCTGCCTTCCATTCCGCAAATGTTGATGGATCACGCGAAAATATCCAACACGACAGCTGAACAAGTAGCCAAAGAATTGAATGAAAGTTATACAAAGAGGCTTTATTGATAGATAGATTACAAAAACAATATTTCAATGCATGCAACTTTTGCTGAAACATCTCCGTTTAGTAGTTAACACACGAAGGTTATATAAAATAACCTATTAAAAGGAGAGAAGTTACTGTGAAAAAATTAGCTACTGCAGCATTGTCGTCTGTTTTGTTGGGAGCACTGACTTTTAATACCGCATTTGCCTTTTCAGATGTCGAAAGCGGACAAGCCGAGGCTATCAACGCACTATATGATCGTGGAGTTGTAAGTGGCGTGGATCATGAACATTTTGCTCCTAAAGGTAAAATCAGCTATGCGCAAACCGTACAAATCATTGTGAAAGGTTTGGATCTGAATATGGATCTGCTGAGATTCATTAAGAAGCCGGTAGCATCAGATCTATATACAAATATCCCGAATGACGCGTGGTATGCTGAAGCGTTCATCATCGCTCATTACAATGGCGTAGAAATTCCGAAAGATGTGAATCCGAATGCAACCATTACGCGCGAGCAATTCGGCGAATTGTTGATTCGTGCCCTTGAGAAAAAGGGTAACTTCCCAATGATCAAAATCGCGCCAGCCGACATCAAGGATGCTGACCAAATTACACCGGAGTATCAAGGTGCTCTGCAGCGAATGCTGGTGTATAAAATTGCCTCGCTCGACAAAGATGGAAAACTGAATCCGAAGGCGGAAATTACACGCGGCGAAGCGGCAACTTGGGTTTACAACGCAAGTAAAGTGCTTGCTGCACATACGCAAAAGCCGGCTGAGACAGAGAATGTCACAGTGAATGTTGAAAAAGTTACGGATGACGTCAACAAGGTGACCTTGACTCGTGAATCTAAACCTACTAGTGGCTACGGGATTGAAATTACCGGTATCCAATTCGGACTGGATGGTAATGCAGTCATTACGTATACATTGACGGATCCACAACCAGACTCCATGAACGCTGAAGTTATTACTGAACCAAAAGCGGTAACTTATGTATCTTCCAAATACAAAGCGGTAGCTGAACCAGCCGTAAAATAAGAACAAAAAGTGCTTCCTCATGATGAGTGAAGCACTTTTTTTGTAAGGCGCGTCCTTTACTTCCTATGCCTTAGATGGAATTATCTGCGCACTTGGATTATCCGGCTCATCCACTGTCCCCTTTTGCAAGAATGAATAGGTTTGCAGCAGCTCTAAGAATCGATTGTTCCTTAGGAATAGCTTAGCATGTATCGTCACGTTATATTTTGGATATATAAGCACTCAACATAGAGGACCTGGCGGATACCGCCAGGTCTTTTAAGCCTTCCCAAGTACTACCGATGTTCGATGAGGTCAATAGCCCCCAAAACGACATGAGCCAGTCCAAATCCCAGCACACCAGTTGCAGCAAGTTTATACTTGCTTCCTAGCAGCGAAGCAGCAGAAGCTGTTACGACAGTCCCAAGCACAGCTGGGATTAAACCTTCACGCATGTGTATCACTCCCATTGGTTTTTTTGGAAAGACAAAGCTTAGTGTAGAACAATCCCTTATAAATTATCCGTCAAAGCAAAAGGAATACGCGGAACAGATGGTAAGGAAATGGAAGTTGCACTCCTTAAAAAAACGGTTGCAAAAGCTCATAGATCAACTTATGATAGAAATTGAATTCACTAAATTACTTATTAATTAATGAAAATATTAATCTAAGGAGCGAATTTCTGTGACTAACCGAATTACCATTAACGCCGATAGGGCGAAAGGCACCATTAACCGCAATATTTACGGGCATTTCTCAGAGCACTTGGGACGCTGCATTTATGAGGGCTTATGGGTCGGCGAGGATTCAGAGATTCCCAACACGAACGGGATACGAAACGATGTCGCAGCCGCTTTGAAACAGATGAAAATCCCCGTATTAAGATGGCCTGGCGGATGTTTTGCGGACGAATATCATTGGAAAGACGGCATTGGTCCCAAAGAAAACCGGAAACGGATGATTAATACGCATTGGGGCGGCGTGGTGGAAAATAATCATTTCGGGACGCATGAGTTTATGATGCTTTGCGAGATGTTGGAGTGCGAGCCGTATATTAACGGCAATGTCGGAAGCGGGACCGTTCAGGAAATGTCGGAGTGGGTGGAATATTTGACCTTTGAGGGTGTGTCCCCTATGGCCGAAATGCGATCAGCCAACGGCAGAACGGAACCGTGGAAGGTGAAATACTTCGGCGTGGGCAATGAGAATTGGGGCTGCGGCGGAAACATGCGACCGGAATATTATGCGGATCTGTATCGCCAATTCCAAACGTATGTCCGTAATTACGGCAGCAATCGTATACATAAAGTTGCTTGCGGCCCTAACACAGACGACTATCATTGGATGGAAACGCTGATGAAGCAGGCGCATCGTTATATGGATTCGATCACACTGCACTATTACACGGTTCCGGGTGATTCTTGGCAGGAAAAAGGTGCGGCGACCGGCTTTCCCGAGGAGATGTGGCGTGTCACGCTGAAGAAAGCTCTGTTCATGGAGGAGCTGATTCGTAAACATTCCGCCATCATGGATCAGTACGATCCGGAGAAAAGAATCGGGCTGCTCGTCGACGAGTGGGGCACATGGCACGATGTGGAACCGGGAACGAATCCAGGCTTCCTGTATCAGCAGAACACGATCCGCGATGCCCTTGTCGCTGGTATTTCGCTGAACATCTTCAATGCGCACTGCGATCGCGTGCAGATGGCGAATATCGCACAATTAGTGAATGTGCTGCAGGCTGTTATTCTGACTGAAGGGGAGAAAATGGTGCTTACGCCAACCTACCATGTTTTCGACATGTATAAGGTTCACCAGGATGCAGAGCTGCTGGATATCCACCAGTCCATCAAGGAGATGGGAGAGGGGAAAGAGGGAATTCCGCAAATATCTGTTTCTGCATCTAAGGATGACACGGGGCGGGTCCACATCAGTTTGTGCAATCTGGATCATCAAGGCGGCGCGAAAGTCGAATTGGAGCTGCGCGGCTTGGTTGGCAAGCACGTCTTCGTCAAAGGCACGACATTGACTTCAGATGCGATCGACGGTCATAACACATTCGAAGAAGCGAATAAAGTAGCGCCGACGGAGTTCACAGCGTTCAGCTTGGACGGACACATGCTACATGCGGAACTTCCTCCGATGTCCGTTACCGTCTTGGAAGTAATCGCGGAGTAAGTTGGATGTTTGATAATCGAGCGTGCAAAGGGTGCCGCGAGGATTTCAAGATCACGGATGCGCAAATCGACAGGATGCTTCAAGCACCGATGTTTCAGTCAGATGAAGTGTGCGTACCTGAATCGGTATACCGCGAGCGGCTAAGCATGTGCAGCCAGTGTCCCAAGTTGTTAAGCGGGAATACATGCTCGCTATGCGGATGCATTGTGCGAGTGGCCGCTAAGCTGAAGGACAAAAGCTGTCCGTATCCGGGAGCTGTCGGGTGGCAGCGTTATACGGAGAAGCCAAAGGTGACGGGAGCAGCCCCGACCTGATGGTTTTAGTGGGAACGATAGTCCGTTATTTGCCGCAAAAGCGGCCATATTGCAATTAAGCCCGAATAGCGCCCTATAGTTCCCACTTATTGCTTAGGAGATATCAATAAAGGAAATGAGGCTCTCTCAAAAGGTCTGAAAAGACCTAAGAGAGAGCCTCATGTATTATTATATCTCATCATTGTTACCTTTGAGAAATGCCCCAGAACCGCAAAATGTCATCTTTTCTGCTCTATTTCTTAATGAGTTTCAATTGTAAGGCCTGTTCTTCCGTTAAGATGAATTCCTCTTTGGGCCAAATTTCCTCATTCTTGTCTCTGCCGAAAAGACGAAGAATTTCATTCCACACGCCTTTTTCAATAGCTTCCGCGGCTGAAATCATAATTTTCAATCAAACCGCCTCCTTTTGTTGTTTCTATATGTGTAGTCACTCCGATTGTTTAATATGCTGTTCTCCCCACGCGCACATCGCGTCCAAAATGGGTTTGAACGACCAACCATACGGTGTTAACGAATAAACGACTTTGGGCGGCACTTGCTCATAGCTCGTTCTTTTCACCATGCCATCCTGCTCAAGCTCGCGCAATTGCTGGGTAAGCATTTTCTGGGTAATCTCAGGCATTAATCGTTTTAATTCGCTTGTTCGTTTATCTCCTTTGTCCAAATGACAGAGTATGACGACTTTCCACTTTCCGCCGATCACATCAAGAGTAGCTTCAACGGGAACATTATAAGGCATAGATTGACCTCCGCAAAATTTGATAGGAACTTTTTTGTACCTATAGTACCTTGGAGTGTCTATATAACTTCAAAGTGCGTACTTATCAAAAAGTTCGTGTGAACCTATAATAACACTCAGACAACAAATGTAAAGTGTTGCTGCAGGTCACATTCATTCAGGAGGATATTATGAGTCAAACAATTACACCATCTGCTTCTATACAAAAAGAAAAGCTGCTTACAGGAAAATGGGCACTCCTTGCTCTTGCCATCAGCGCTTTCGGTATTGGAACAACAGAATTTGTCCCGGTTGGTCTACTTGCTTCCATCTCAGATGATTTACAGATCGGGATTACGCTTTCCGGGCTGCTTATTTCAGGCTATGCCATCGGTGTCGCGCTTGGCGCGCCAATTTTAACCGCACTGACCAATCGGATGAACCGCAAGTCACTGCTGATGCTTTTAATGGTTATTTTCATTATTGGCAATGTCGCAGCCGCGCTTTCCACATCGTTCGCACTTTTGTTAGTCGCACGTTTTATTACGGCATTCTCGCACGGCGTCTTTTTCTCGATTGGCGCGACAATCGCCGTCCAACTCGTTCCACCGCACAAAAAGGCCAGCGCCATTGCTTTGATGTTTACAGGGCTAACGGTTGCTACAGTCACCGGCGTACCGCTCGGAACGTTCATCGGGCAATCGTTCGGTTGGAGAGCAACGTTCTGGGGAGTCGCGTTATTGGGAGTTATTGCGATCATCGCGAGTGCAGCACTCATTCCTAAAAATTTGAAACAATCGCCTCCCGCGAAATTTTCAGATATGCTTCGTCTGGTTACGAATTCCCGTCTGATTCTGGGATACGCCATCACAGCACTCGGATATGGAGGCACATTTGTTGCTTTCACTTATTTAACCCCAATTTTACAGGATGTAACAGGGTTTAATCAGCACGTCATATCTATCATTCTACTTGTATATGGTGTCGCGGTAGCTATCGGCAATTCGGTCGGTGGAAAATGGGCTAATCAGAATCCGCTTCGCGCCTTGTTCTGGATGTTTACGGTTCACGCGGCTATATTGATCGTGCTCACCTTTATGCTGCCATTCAAAGCGGCTGGGTTGATCGGCGTGTTTCTGATGGGGCTTCTCGCGTTCATGAATGTGCCGGGACTTCAATTAAATATCGTACAGCTTGCCGAAAAGTATGTTCCTTCCGCAGTCGACGTTGCTTCTGCCCTAAACATTGCGGCGTTTAATATTGGGATTGCCGCGGGCTCTTTGGTTGGTGGTGTGGTTGTAGATACCATCGGACTTAAGCACACACCGTGGATCGGTGGATTGATGGTGTTGGTTGCCGTGATCCTTACGCGTGTATCCTCCAAGCTGGAGAAGAGATAAGCTAGTTGTTTAATACTTCAAACCGTCATGAACGTTATGGCGGTTTTTTTGTTTTTCGGAGAATTCTTAAGTGTATTTCAGGGAAAAGTATCCATAGAAATAATCGAAAAGGATGAAACTTGTGGATCAAACAATGTCGTTGTATGAGAAAATCGGCGGAGAGCCGGCTGTCGCCAAAGTGGTTGATTATTTTTATGAACTCATTTTAGCCGATGATACGGTGAATGCGTATTTTAAGAACACAGATATGGACAAACAACGCAAGCATCAAACGAAGTTCATCTCGTTTGCCTTAGGCGGACCGAACCAATATTCCGGGCTATCGATGGCCAAAGCGCATAAGGGCATGAATTTGCAGCCTGTGCATTTCAATGCCGTCGCAACGCATCTTACGAATGCACTTGCACATTTTAATGTGCCGAAAGCCGATATTGACCAAGTGATCACACATGTTGCATCGCTCAAAGACGATATTCTTTACAAGTAATCTGGCTTGAGGCAAAAGAGAAAGGGGACTTTCCATGTAAATGGACAGTCCCCTGTTCCTTTTAAGTTGTTCCGCTCGACTTACTTATGAATCCAGATTAAGCCGGCAGAATTATCTTTGGCCTCGCCGATCACTTGGAATTTCAAACCAAGGTTTGGCAGCAGGCGCCCTGCGTCCGGAATGAGCTCGTTCATATAGGTTTTGGCATCAGAGAATTCATCGACACCAGGTAAGGAATTGTACATATACTCGCCTCTAGTGGCATTATTGATATACCAAGATGGCGTTTTGTCCAGCGAGAATGCGGCATCCGCGACTTGATAGCGGGTTGTTTGCGAAACCGAATCTTGTCCGTCTTTTTTGAACACCATGGCATCGGAGTGAGCATCTACAACACCGAGGAAGCCTTGACCCGGATGGACGCCCACCCAGTTATCCAGATAACTGTCATCTGCATACCAAACGACAAGTCCCGTGTTATATTTGACACCGCGGCTGTAAGCCAGAGCCTTATCGGCTCCTTCATAGTTTCTCCACTCGAGGTAGTAGTAGTGTTTTTTGAAATCTATCCCGTTCGACTGGACGAAGCCGTCCAACTTGAACTTCGAAGCGCCTTCGGCATCATCTGAGAAGGCTACTTGCCCATCTACCGTTAATTTGGCGTTATCCATGGCAAAACCATTCAAGGCGAGTCCGCCATCTGTCACATAGTTGAAGTTCAGTGTTACTTTTTTACCGACGAATGGCGTTAAATTGTAGGACTTGTCGACCCAAGCTCCGTTTGAGGTTTCTGCGCGAGCATCACCGTTCGTGTCATTGTCTCCAATGACATCAAGTGTCACTTCTTGTCCATCATAGGTTGCTGCCGTTACCGTCAGATAGTCGTATTCGAATTCCACCTCATACAAGGATTTGAAATCAAACGAGGCGGTTTTCGCCTGGGTTAAATCAAATTCAGGTGTTGATAGCGTCGTATTCAAGTTATCGCCTTTTGTACTGTAATAGTAGCGGGAACCAAACGCCGGTTTAATGCCTTGCACGGCTTTATCCGGTAAATTCACTTTGACGATACCCGGGTTTTTCGATTTTGTTACGCTTTGATCTATAATTGCCGCTGTGCCTAGTTGATTAATGCTGGAGGAATCGATCTCTGTGACGTTAGCCCAGTTGCCGCCCATCGTTTTCTGGAAGAAATCTTTATTTTGCGGGGAAAAAGAGGTTGGCGTCGTGCCCGCTATGTTCCCGTTCCAACTGCCGCCGCTCATGATCGACCAAGAAGCAATGGGCTCACCTTGCCCTGAGTATTGAGTATCATACTCATCAGGCAGCCCTAAGTCATGCCCGAATTCATGAGCAAACACGCCGACAGCGCCATCTTCAGGCTGAATTGTATAATCGTAAGCGGCCATTTTACCGCCCCAATAATCGACTCCGGATGCTGTTCCGGGAACCGGATACACCCCGTTCAGCGTCCAACGATGGGACCAAATGGCATTATCGCCCAAGGCACCGCCGCCGGCTTCTTGCCCTGTACCGGCATGAATGATCATCAAGTGATCGACCAGACCGTCGGGTTCATTTTGATTGCCGTCGCCGTCTAAATCATATTGATCGAATTTATCATAGTCGGCTAAGTTAACACCTTTGGCGACAGCGGCATTTAGCGCATCTTTCACGAGATCGCGAGGCCCGAGAGGGGCTAAATTATCATGCCCGCCTGCCGGGTTATCATCACCGTATTGCGCAGCTGTGCCGGGAACCGTCAACCAATCGGAAACATAACCGTCAACTGTGTAGCTGCCGCCAGACTGTTCCTCGTAGTACTGCTTAAACGTTTGAATTTTGGAACCATCGAATAACTTGAAATCTTTATCGCCAAACATGAGCTTCCGATAATGCTCAGGGCTGAAGTCATTGGCGTACATAAAACCCGGCTCTTGTTTCACATTGTTATGTTTGAGGTCCGCAAATTCCGTCAAAAGAACGAGCACTTTATCCTCGCGAACGGGTCCGTTATAGCGATCTTGTTTTGCGGACGGAATAGGGATGCCGCTGCCGTTTCCTTTTTTAAGATTCTCCGAGCCTTTGTTCAATTGCGAAGATAGCTTAACTTTTTGCTTGGCAATAAAGTCTTTCGACTTTTTGTCCATTTCGTCGTTCAGTTTGCTCTTCTGTTCGCCTTTGGGATTTGCGAGTTTTGTATTTTTTACGGATAAATAGCTTTTAACTGCTTTCGATATTTGTTCAGGTGTTGCATTTTTGTTCAAAATCCCTCGGTCCATCAACCCTTTTGCTAGACGCTCGTCGTTCACAATCATGGCATCGATCGGCGGTGCGTCGAGGGCCTCTAACGCATCTGAGTAGTTGGTTTCTGCGGCTGAAGCCGTGGAAGCGAGAAGTCCTACCGTCAAACTTGTTGCGAAAAATACGTTCGTCAGTTTTGAGAAGTGTTTATTCAAATAATCAAACCTCCTACGAGAAAATTTAATTGACCGTTGTACAGTTAAATTAAATACTAGATTCCCTGATCTAGTAAGTGCTGCTAGTCCTGCACATTTTGACCTACCATTTATTTCCTGTTTCGACGTTATCTGCGTGTTAAAGGGAGGAATATGTAGAATAAAAAGCGAGGAAGAAGGTTAATTTATCCAAAAAGGGTATTGCAGGAGGTTATTGTCATGTCATTCGAACCAATTTCGACTCCATTTTCACGGTTTCCAAAATCAGTTTGGCTGAGTTCGACGGAAATGCCTAGTTATCCGAAACTAGCAAAAGATATACAAGTTGATGCGGCTGTGGTAGGAGGGGGCATAACAGGAATGACAACGGCCTATCTACTGGCAAGCAAAGGGCTGAAAGTTGCCCTTGTCGATGCAGGCAAAATCGCGAATGGTACAACAGGCCATACAACGGCCAAAATCACCGCACAGCATGATCTTGTTTATGACGAATTTATCTCTCATTTCGGTGAGGAGAAGGCGCGGCTCTATTACGAAGCGAATCGTGAGGCTTTGCATTTTATAAAGAATCTGGTCACTGACCATGCGATCCCCTGCCAGTTCAAGGAGGAAGATGCGTATATCTATACAACTTCGGAAGCGAATATAGAGAAAATAACTGCTGAGAGCAAGGCTTACGAAAAGCTTGGAATCCAGGGCGGCTTCTTGGAGCAAGCACCGCTGCCTTTCCGGACTCGGGCGGCAATCGTGATGAAAAACCAGGCACAATTCGATCCAATCCCCTTCATCAAACATCTAGCTCATGCATTCATTCAGCTCGGCGGGCAAATATTTGAACAAACAACCGTTGTAGGAGTGGAGAAAGGAATTCCAGCAACGATAAAAACAAATGACGGTCATGAGATTACGAGTCGCTATGTCGTTTCATCCTCACATTTTCCTTTCAATGATCGAAATGGTTTTTACTTTGCGAAACTGCATGCGGAGAAATCCTATGCGCTGGCAGCGAGAACAGAGATCGGTTTGGCAGGCGGCATGTTCATTAATGCGGATACTCCTTCTCGCTCACTCCGCACAGTGATGGCGGGTAACGAAGAGCTGCTGCTAATCGGAGGGGAAAGTCACAAAACGGGGCAAGGGATGTGCACGTATCAGTATTACGAGGCGCTGCATCAGTTTGGTGTCGAACAATTCAAATTAAAGGAAGTCTGGTATCATTGGTCGGCGCAAGACTTGTTTACACTTGACAAGCTGCCTTATATCGGGCAAGAGCTTTCAGATTCTCCTAATATTTTGATTGCAACAGGTTTTAAAAAATGGGGAATGACCACAAGTGTCACGGCCGCCATCTTGAATTCGGCAATCATTACCTGTGAAAAAAGTCCATATGAAGAGCTGTTTTCGCCGTCTAGATTCCATGCAGATCCTATGGTCAAAACGTTCATCCTCCAAAATGCAAATGTCGCCAAACACATTATCGCTGGGAAATTTGATATCGTATATCGTCAAGCAGAGGAACTGCATAATGACGAAGGTGCTGTTGTTCGCGTGAATGGGAAAAGAGCGGGTGCTTACAGAGACTCAGACGGAGAGCTGCATGTCGTGGATACGACTTGTACGCATATGGGCTGTGAAGTTGAGTGGAACGAGGCTGAAAGATCGTGGGATTGTCCGTGCCACGGATCGCGGTTTTCTTATTCAGGGAATGTTATCGAAGGGCCCGCCAAACAAGCGCTTGCTAAGGTAGATCTATTCGTCAAAAAATAAATAGCAAGACTCCTCCATTTGTTCGGTATAATAGGGTCAGAAAGCTGTAATCATCCAATAAATGGGGGGCTGATATGAACATTGCAAAAAAAGTAACGTGGTTGGAGCTTTTTTATGATCTGCTGTTTGTCGCGGCAGTTTCTAAGGCTACGCATGTGCTGCTGCATGCTGACCACGGTACGATTTCACCTGAGTACATCATCAAATTTGTGTTGATTTTTATTCCCATCTGGTGGGCCTGGGTTGGACAAACCCTGTTTAACAACCGTTATGGTCAAGATGTGTTCACTCATCGCATCTTCATGATCCTGCAATTGTTTTTTGTCCTCATCATGACATTTAGCTTATCTACGGATTTTAATCGATACTACGTTCCTTTTTTCATAGGATACATAGGCTCAAGGGCGTTAACGGCTATTCAATATTTGGCTATACAAAAAGGGGAAGTTTCCCACCGGGCTGCAACAGCGCGTTATCTGGGAACACGGTTTTGGATCGGAATCCTCATTTCGAGCGCCTCTTTATTTTTCGATTCCTGGGTAAGGTATTTGATTCTATATGCGGGCATAGCCATTGATGTTCTCCTGCCGGTCATCGGTAGACGCTTCTTGGTGCACACGCCTATCAATACGCATCATTTATTGGAGCGCTTTGCTTTGTTTACTCTGATTCTCCTAGGTGAATTAGTAGTAAGCACGTTAGCTGTTTTACAGTCTAGCAACGGTAACTGGGCATCGGTTTTGTTTGCTGCATTGGCTTTTATTCTAGTTATTGCGATTTGGTGGCAATATTTTGAGAATATCGAGAGAAAAGTGGATAAGGCGTTAAATACGGCCGGACAAACGATCATTTATGTTCATTTATTCATTTATTTGTCTCTGAGTGCAATCGCGGCATCAATTCAGCTATTATATTTGGGGCAGCTGGACTACCTCTTTATAATCAGCATGGTGTTTCTATCGGTACTGCTCTATTTTGTATCGACGACGGTTATTTTTCATCGGTACAGGCATAAACATCTTCAGTTGAGGCCGTTTCATTTGGCTTTATTTTTAGGGATACTTGGTGGATTTTTTGTAATCAATTTGTTTGTAGTCGTACCCAACTACGTAATCATTGGCGAAATGGCTGTGTTCTTTCTGGTGTACGCGAGACTAGGGACCCGTTAGATAACCAAGAATGTAAGGATTCAAGGGAGGATCGGTTCGATGATTTCATATCCTAAAATGACGCAAGAAAAGCTGCTGCAGCGATTGACCCATCCAGGCAAAAAAGTCCGCATGGTGCTGGATACAGATACGTTTAACGAAATCGACGATCAATTCGCAGTCGTCTATGCATTGAAATCATCAGCGCAGCTGCAAGTAGAGGCATTCTATGCTGCTCCATTCCATAATGAACTGTCAGACGGGCCGGCGGATGGCATGGAGAAAAGCTATCGGGAGCTGCAGAAAATTTCTGCGCTGCTGCCGGAAATGTCGAATATCCCCATTTACCGGGGATCGACCGGATATTTATCCGGAGCAGAGTCACCGCAAGAAAGCGAAGCGGCGAGAAATTTGGTGGAGCGGGCTATGGCCTCTCCTGAAGATGACCCGCTCTATGTGGTGGCGATTGGCGCTATCACGAACGTCGCTTCTGCGATTTTGCTGGAGCCGCGCATCCTGGAGAGAATCGTCGTCGTTTGGTTAGGCGGGCACTCGCTTCCATGGCCTGACACTAGGGAATTCAACCTTGCCCAAGATTTGCACGCTTCTCGCACAGTGCTGAACTGCGGTGTTCCGCTTGTCTTAATTCCCTGCATGGGGGTTACTTCGCACCTGCTGACAACTCTTCCTGAAGTGCGGGAATATGTGAAGGATAAGGGAGAGATCGGGAAGTATCTATATGAAACATACGAGAACTGTGCGAAAGACCATTTTGCCTATTCGCGTGTGATTTGGGATATCGCCACTATCGCTTATCTGATCGACGAAAGCTGGCTGCCCAATGAACTGGTGCACAGCCCCGTCCTATCGGAGGATTTCCGCTATAGCTTTGATGCTTCCCGGCATTTTATCCGCTATGTTCATTTCGTCCGGCGTGATCGTGTATTTAATGATTTCTTCCGCAAGTTGGAAGGATGAGAGAAGAAGATCCCCCCATTCTTTGGATGTGGGGGATTTTTTTGTGCCGTCTAGTGCTGAACTTCAACTCCAACCTTATCAAACGCTAACTTCTAAGTAAGAAAAGATAAGTTCTTGTTCGGCTTCAGAAGTATAGTAAACATAGAAGCAAAATCTTTTTGGGGGGGCTTTTGAGATGAGTGGATTAACGAACGAAGAGGTAGCATTTTATAAAAAGAATGGATATTTGCTGAACCACAAGCAGCTGTTTTCTGCGGAGAAACTGGCCGAGCTAACCGGCATTTTTGAGGATCAACTGGCACAGAAAGGAAGCAAGCTATCCGATGAACTGGATACGCCGCATTTTCGCGATGAGAGGCTTCTGAAATTTCTGCTTTCAGATGAAGCGCTTGATCTGGTTGAGCCGCTGCTAGGGCCTAATATCGGACTATGGTCCAGCCATTTTATATGCAAAGATCCTTTTGTGGGGAGAGCTACGCCTTGGCACGAAGATTCCGCTTATTGGAAGGGCCGGGTGGATCGGCTGGACAAGATCGTGACCATTTGGCTGGCTATCGACCCCAGCAGCAGAGAGAACGGTTGCATGCAGGTCATTCCAAGCACCCATGATCATGGATTCTCTGAGTATGAGGCGGTCGACAGCACGAAGAATCTTTTTAGCACGCAAATTAAAAATTTGGATACCTCCCAATCGGTTCATTTTGAGCTGGGAAGAGGCGAATGCTCGCTGCATGATGCGCGGATCGCTCACGGAGCCGACGCGAATAGGAGCCCTTACCGACGCTGCGGATATACGATGCGTTATTTTGCAACGGATACGAAAGTGTTCCCTGAGAAAAACAAAAATTTCAAGGTTTGGCTGGCTAGGGGAAAAGATTTGGCAGGAAATCACTACGCCAATGTGTAATAGAGCTTAAAACGAGAGGAGTGAGCGCGGATGCGTAGAAAAAATCAGCCAGAGCGATTAACAAGCGAGAGGTTTATTCATCCGTCCGCATCCTTTCACATATATGTCCAGCATGTAGATCGCCTTTGTGAGCTTCACTGGCATGAATTTTATGAGCTCTGCTTTGTCCTTTCGGGAAATGGGCTGAATGTCGTCAACGGCATCACGTATGAGCTGCGTCCCGGCAGCTTATTTCTGCTGACCCCGGCTGATTTTCATGAAATCGGTCCTCTTGCTCATGAATCGTTACATTTGTTCAACCTCGTGTTCTCTGACGATTTGTTTAGCGAGGAATTGAAAACGTTGTTTTTTCAAGAAGCGGGAGACTATCAGAATGCGGATATGGCTGATCGTTTTACGGCAATTGAAGCTGAGTTTCGACTGATTTGGGAAGAGTCACAGCATCTGAAGCTGGGGCACAAGATCATCGTTAAAGGCTCGCTGGAGCGTATACTGCTGTATATTGCAAGAGCAACATCCGCTGCTAAGAGGCAAGAAGACACGATCGCCCATCCTAAGCATCCTGATGTACAAAGAGCGCTGCTCTATATCCATCATCATTTCCGAGAAGGGTTTTCGCTGGAAGATGCTGCTAAGCAGGCGGGTCTTGCGCCAAACTACTTCTCTCTCGTTTTCCGGAAAACAACAGGCATTCCGTTTCAAACCTATGTACAAAATCTACGTTTGAAATTCGCTAAATCCTTACTCATATCCTCGAATTATCCGATTACGGAAATATGTTACGCATCCGGCTTTCATACATTAACGCATTTTGAGCGGGTATTTAAGCAGCGCTTCGGACAAACGCCGAGGATGGTCCAGAAAATGAGGGATTCCTAAATTTGACTAGATTATTTAGTCAGATGTCACAATTGATAGCCCTAAGTGGCTGTGCTATACTCTAGGCAACTTTTGGAAATCCAAAGGGATCAAGGGATGAAGAGGAGGAAGAATTGACATGTCAGCATGGATTGGACAAGGGGATGTCGTTTTATTTCAAGGGGACAGCATTACGGATGCAGGACGCCTGCGTGACAATGGCCAGGATTTAGGCAAAGGCTATGCGCTGATGGCGGCAGCCCAATTTTCGGCGAAGTACCCGGAGAAACAGGTGCAATTCCTTAATCGGGGAATTTCAGGCAATCGTGTCGTGGATTTGCAGCAACGTTGGGATCAGGACTGTTTGAATTTGAAGCCTAACTTAGTATCCATATACATCGGGATTAACGATACATGGAGACGTTATGACCGCAACGATCCGACTTCGACAGAAAAATTTGAAACCGGTTACCGTGATCTCCTCACGCAAACGGCAGAGTCAGGCGCGAAGATCGTATTAATCGAACCTTTTGTGCTGCCGGTACCGGAAGACCGCAAGCTATGGAGAGAAGACCTGGATCCGAAAATTACAGTGGTCCGTGAATTGGCCAGAGAGTTCGATGCACGACTTGTGTGCTTGGACGGCTTGTTTGCTCAAGCATCTACTCGTGCCGAAAGCACGTTCTGGGCGCCGGATGGCGTACATCCATCTCCTGCCGGACATGCGCTAATCGCAAAGGCTTGGCTGCAGGCAGTCGGAGCCCTTGAGTAAACGAGACCTTAGTCATTCAGCCATAAGCTGTACTGCTGGCGATATTGCAGCGGGGTTAGACCGGATTTGGCTTTAAACATCCGCGTAAAATAGTTGGCATTCTCCACGCCAAGCTCATAGGAGATTTGAGAGATAGGCTTCACGCTTGTTGCGAGGAGCCTTTTTGCTTGCTCTATTTTTAAGCTGTGTACAAAATGGAGCGGGGCTTGGCCTGTTTGTTTAATAAATAATTTGCGCAAATGCGAATCACTAAGCTGCACAAGCTCAGCAAGCTCCCTAATCTCAGGCATTCGACTCGGATGGGAGAGCAGGTAATGGATGATTGTATGAATTCGGTTATCCATGTGCGAATAAGGAGATATCGGTTGATCCGACATCTCGCGATTCAACAACTCGTAGAGAATGCGCAGGAGAGAAGATTGCATAAGTAGGGAAACCACCGGAGAGGTGTCCTCCAAATGGTTCACCATATCACGGATGGGGGATTGCACATCGTGCATGGCCTGGTCGAACACGACAGGTAAATTGAGCACATGCCCCCAGTTTCGATTGCTGAGTAGCGAGATTTCCGCATCAAAATTAATGCTTGTCAGCGAAAGGTCGCTGGAAATCGCTCGATAACTAATATCCGTATGAGCGGGGAGGATACAGAGTTGACCTTCCTTGCACGTATAACGGATATGATCGACTTCAAGCAGGAAGCTGCCATTCTGCACAATCCACATGACCGAATGATGAAGCGTGCGGTGGCTGGCTTGCCATTTGTAGTCAAGTTCATAGTGTTTAATATGCAGAAATCGAATGTCCAATGCGTCAATAATTAATTGATAAGAGTTCAAAGGACCAGCCACCTCGCTTTGCGTTCCGCTTTTAGCCCATTGTAGCATGTCGGTTTCGATGAAAAAAGAGATCCCATTACACGCTTACTTCTGCGGTACGATGCCTCGAATCGCTTCATTCCGGTTAGGCTTGTCTTCCCCGTGAACAAGGTAGGTGCGGATGCGCGTTGTATCGCCGCCCCACTTCTCCATCAGGAATTTCACCTCAGGTGTTGTGTAGCGGACAGAGAAAGCTACGCGTGGAATGTTCGAGTTGTTCTTCTCAGATCCGTGAAAGGTTGCTTCATTAAAAAAGGCGATTTGGCCGGGAGACATTTCGAGATCAACCGCTTTGGACTCGTCGATCACTTCCGCTGGCAAGCCCTCCGAGAAGGCACTTTGATCTGTCCCTGTGGAGACATGCTCGACATGAGACTTGTGAGTGCCGGGAATGACGCGCAAACAGCCGTTTTCACGAATGGACCAGCCCAGGCTCACCCACGCCGTTGCATTAATCGCCGGCTCCATCGGCCAATAATTGATGTCTTGATGCCAAGGAATGAATTTATCGTTATTCGGTTCTTTGTACCAGAAGTGCATCGCCCACAGGACTAGGTTTTCGCCAAGTATTTGCTTCATCGCTGTGAGTATGCTTGGATGAGTAGCCAACTCATAAGCCCATAGATGGTTTTGGTGCCATGCGGATAAGTTCATATTGGTCGGACCCGGTTCGTATTTGGACTGACCGATAACTTCAAAGAAACGATTATAGGACAGATCGGTTTCCTGCAGCGATAGTCCTTGCAAAGGACCGCTGAAGCCTTCCTCGCGGAATTGTTGGATAGAGAAGGGACTTCCTTTGGTAATCATTCGCATAACCTCCAGTAGGTATGGTTTGGAATCTCTTATATCCTTATTGTAAGGTGATCACAAACGAAACATAAGTGACTAAAACGATTATGAATAGCACAAAACGATTATTTGCTGACGTGCTAGAATGAATCATGGCATCCGCGAAAAGAGAGGAATTCGACAGGATTTGGCGAATACTACGCGGCAAACAGTCATCGGAGCGGAAGCGCTTTTGAGATGGAATTGCGCCAACAAGGGGATCGTCCAGCCTAACAGCTTTATTCCAGTCGCTGAGGAAACAGGATTAATTGTTGATATCGGATATTGGGTTATCCGGCAGGCCTGTAAGGATTGGCACTTTCTAGAAGCGGACTATGGTTCCGAATTTAGAATATCGGTCAACATTTCCAGAGTGCAGTTGAATGAACAGGATTTCGTTAATCGGATTTTGCAAATTTTAAAGGAGGAGAATGTCGCTCCGCATGCTATGGAATTGGAAATTACTGAGAGCGCAACCGTACATTCCATACAGGATGTCCAGCAAACGCTGAGTCAACTGCGTGACAACGGCTTTACGATTGCACTGGATGATTTTGGAACAGGCTACTCGTCATTAAGTATGCTTACCTTGCTGCCGATAGACAAACTGAAAATCGACAGATCCTTCATTGCAGATGGGAATGCACCGCTAATTTCTGCGATGCTGGCTATGGCGAATGCCCTTCACTTGCAGGTGATCGCCGAAGGCATTGAGACATATGAGCAGTACATGATGCTCAAGGAAATGGCGTGCTGGGGAATACAGGGCTATTATATAAATAAGCCAGCTGAACTTGCTTTACTGCCGAAGCATGTGGTGATAGAGGCCAACTAGTTATTACGTCAGGTTAACTTAGTTACTTCGAAGTAACTCATTTTCTAACACCTGGCAATGGGTTATACTCGTGGAGATAGAAATGCTAGGATTACGAAGGAGGCATATCAAGTGAGTACCAATGAGAAAATTGGCGGCGGAGGCTTTCACCACGTCGCGTTAAGAGCGAATGACTTTGAAGCGACAGTTAAGTTTTATACGGAAGGTTTAGGGTTCACTGAAAAGAACAGCTGGGGCGAAGGCGATAAACGAATTGTTTTGCTGGACACCGGTGACGGTAATTATATGGAGGTTTTCGCCGGCGGCTCCGGTGAACCGAAACCGGAAGGTACTTACTTTCATGTAGCTTTTCGCAGCAATGATGTCGATAAAGCCGTTGCAGCGGCTGTTGCTGCAGGCGCGACAGTAACAGTTGAGCCTAAAGATGTTGTTTTGGGCAACCATCCACCGACACCCGTTAGGATCGCATTTGTCAAAGGGTTGAACGGTGAAATCCTTGAATTTTTCCAAAGCACAGGAGAGAACCAACTGTAACAAGGACAACCCTCCATTTCACGAAACTTGAAATGGAGGGTTTTTTGCGCCTTAAATCGCGTTTTTTGCAATCGAGAAGGGGTATGGTACAATTTTTGGGAATGATACGCAAGTTGGAGGTAATCCATGAAAGCTTTGATATTTGAGCAATTTGGCGGGCCCGAAGTACTGCAGTATGCAGATATACCTGAGCCTAACTTAGAACCTGGACATATTCTGGTGAGAACCAAAGCAATCGGGCTCAACTTTGCCGATGTTTACCGGAGACGTGGGAATTATCACTTGGCGGGAAAGCCGCCATTCATCCTGGGCTATGAGGCTGCTGGCGTCGTAGAGCGGGTCGCATCTGATGTGACGCATCTTCAAGCCGGCGACCGTATCGCCTTTTGCGATGTTCCTTTTGCCAATAGCGAATTGATCGCTGTGCCAATCGACCGGGCTATACCGGTGCCAGCCGATATTGCTTTTGAACAGGCAGCGGGCATACTGCTTCAGGGAATGACGGCGCATTATTTAGTCAACGACAGCTATCTGATTCAAGCAGGCGACGATATCGTCGTTCATGCCGCAGCAGGAGGCGTGGGTCAACTATTGATTCAGCTTGCCAAAAGCAAAGGGGCCAGAGTCATCGGTTTGACTTCATCGGACGCCAAAAAAGCCGTCGCACTGAAAGCAGGAGCCGATGTTGCTTTCGGCTACGACAAAGAGTGGGTGCAAGAGGTGATCCGCTTCACTGAGGCGAAACAAGGCGCAGATGCCGTTTACGATTCCGTGGGATCGACGTTAATGGACAGCTTTGCGGCTGCCCGAACGAAGGGGACGGTCGTTTTCTATGGCATGGCGGGTGGAGATCCGCCGCATGTTGACCCGAGAATGCTTATGGACACCTCGAAGACGCTGACCGGCGGTGATTTGTGGAACCATGTGACCTCGTTAGCCAATCGAATCGAGCGGGCGGAAGCGCTGTTCCAGGCGCTGCGGGATGGCATTATTCAGATGGAAGGGATAACAAGCTTCCCCCTGAAGGATGGCGCTGAGGCTCACCGACTAATAGAGAGCAGACAGAGTACGGGGAAAATCCTGCTTATCCCATAGCCAATCAAATAGGACCATCCCTGAAGTAGAATGTTCTACTTCGGGATAGTCCTATTTGTTCTTGGCAGCATCGCGGCACGCTTGATTTTACTCTTTTATACAGAATACCCTCTGCTTATCTCCAGACCTCGCTCGGAGTATCTCGCAATCAGCCCATCATCGGCCCCGGCATCTGTGATCAGAAGATCTATTTCCATCAGAGAAGCAAAGGAAATGAGGGCAGTTTGGTCAAACTTCGTATGATCGGTTAAAAGAATCGTTTTCTTGGATGCTTTGATCATTCTCTTCTTGAGCTCTGCCTCATCCCGGTGAAAAACGGATATGCCTCGATGCAAGTCGATGCCCGTACAGCCGAGGAAAGCAATATCCACATTCAGCTCATCAACCATTTGAATGGCACTGGGACCAATGATCGTATAAGTGCCTTTGCGGCGGTATCCGCCTAACATGCACAGTTCAATGTGAGCGCTCTCTACTAAGGTAGCGGCAATTTTCGTATCATTGGTGATCACGGTTAGAGTGCGATGCTGGATTAGCCTCGCAAGCTCAAGTGTCGTTGAACCGCCGTCGAGCAGAATTATTTGGCCATCCTCAATCCATGGATAAGCTTCTGCGGCGATCTGTTCTTTCTCTGCTTGCTGGCGTACTCTTCGTTTATGAATCGGCAGCATCGCATTGGAGCTTTCGACGAGTACGGACTCCCCCATGAACTCTTTTCAATATCCCGGAAGCCTCTAATTTCTCTAGATCCTCACGAATCGTTTTCTCCGTAACCTGATAAGTTTTGCTTAGTTCTGATACTTTTATGGAACCTGCTTGATTCAGCAGTTCGATGATTTTGGAGTGTCTAACCTCGGATAACATCATTCACCGGCTTTCTATTATTTTCGCGAAATGGAGAGTAACGTGCATTTATGTTTGATATTGTTTGTTTGATGGATACGTGTTTTGAGTATATCAAAAAGAGCATCAATAATATACCCAAGTAGATACAAAGAAAGTCCCTATGCAATCCTCTTAGAATCAGGTATCTTGTTGAGATTCACACATCGAAGAGCGGAGACGAGGAAATGATGATGATGCAATTACGGAAAAAGCTTACGGAAATCAAGCTGCCCTTCTGGGTGATGTTTATGAATACGTTCAGCATGGCGGTCGGCTTCTATATGATGATTCCGCTGCTTGCTTCCTACTTGATGCACGATTTACTACTGAGCGTGACGATCGTTGGCGTCATTTCAGCGATTCGCAGCTTAAGCCAGCAGGGCCTGTCTGCTTTATGCGGCACCCTAGCCGATCGGCTTGGCTATAAGCGGACCATTCTGATCGGGTTGTTTATACGTACCTTTGGTTTCGGAATGTTTGGCTTCGTCGATCATGTTCCGGGATTGATTATCGCATGCTTTTTCTCGGGTTTAGGAGCGGCGCTTTTTCAGCCGGCGAGTTATGCGTATTACGCAGCGCTCTCGACACCGCATAACCGGATCACGGTATATGCGATTCGTGAAATGCTAAGCAACATGGGATTTGTCGTGGGACCCGTTCTTGGCGCTCTTTTAATGGGGTTTCATTTCAAATATGTCAGTATGACGGCAACGCTGATTTTTGTCTTTTCTTTTTTATTAAGTCTGTTCTTATTGCCGCAAATTAAAAGTGAACAGATGCAATCTCAGGACGCCCGAATGTGGCCCCAGATGAAAAAAGTTATTCAAAACCGGGCCTTCCGACGCTTTATGGTGTTCACCATGATCTCGTGGTCGCTCGTCGCGCAGCTCTATATTGCGGTTCCGTTTCGCGTGAATCAGATAGCGGCGGGAGCCAATATCGGCTTGATCTACTCCTGCGGCGCCATCGTGATGGTGCTCCTGCAGGTACCGTTTGCCAAGCTGGGTCAAGCGAAAATGCAGCCCTTCGGCGTGCTGTCGCTTGCTACTCTGCTTCTGGCGTCGGGGTTGTTTACGATCGGAATGACAGGGTCGATGATCGGGATCTATGCGGGAGTCATCGCGTTTATGATCGGGCAAGTCTTTTTGCAGCCGATGATGAATACGATGGTTTCCGAGTTTGCCGGGAGCGGGAGTATCGCCAGCTATTTTGGCTTTAACAGCTTTGCGCTGTCGATCGGAGCTATGCTTGGTAATGTTGGCGGCGGTTATTTGTATGATCTTGGAACCTTGCTTGGCTGGAACGCACTTCCTTGGATCTGCTTCCTGTTGTTTGGTCTTCTCAATATTTTCTTTATGCTCAAAGAGCAAGGGCGCCGTACAGACTCGAAGGCGGTGCAGATGTGATTTCTTCATGGACCTGGTCATGCTTTTTATGCCAGGTTTTTTTAATTTGAACAAATAGTCCATGCACTTGCTCATTCTATACATTCTACCTCAGCTAAAAGCATGCTATCCTGAGTTTATAAGACAACCAAGGAGGCAAGAATTTGCTATGACATTGAACAAGTTGAACATTGGTGTAATCGGGGCAGGTTCGATTTCCGAAATGCACTTCGAGTCTTACGCTAAACAGGCAAACGCTAATTTGTACGCCGTATGCGATCTTAATCGCCAAAGAGCAGAGGAAAAAGCAGCAAAATATAACCTGGAGCACGTATACACCGATTATCGCGAGCTGCTCGCAAATCCGGAGATCGATGCTGTAAGTATTTGCACATGGAATAATACGCATGCTGAAATTAGTATCGCAGCGCTCTACGCAGGTAAACATGTACTTGTGGAGAAGCCGCTCTGTAAAACCGTGGAGGAAGCACTGCGCATTCAAGATGCCGTGCGCGAAACGGGGAAAACGCTGCAAGTAGGTTTTGTCCGCAGATATGACGCCAATGCTCAGCTCGTCAAATCATTTATAGATAAAGATAATTTGGGTGAAATTTATTATGCGAAAGCTTCTTGTCTTCGCCGTTTAGGCAACCCGGGCGGCTGGTTTGCGGATTCGGAGCGCTCCGGCGGCGGACCTTTGATCGATATCGGCGTGCATGTCATCGACCTGTGCTGGTACATGATGGGCAGACCGAAGCCGGTCTCCGTTAGCGGGAATACGTATAATAAGCTTGGGAATCGTGCGAATGTGCGCAATCTTTCCTTCTATAAAGCAGCTGATTACGATGTTGCTCACAATACCGTTGAAGATATGGCTAATGCGTTAATCCGATTTGAAAATGGGGCTTCCCTCCTTGTTGATGTCAGCTTTACGCTGCATGCCAAAAAGGATGAGATCGCTGTCAAGCTATATGGGGACAAGGGTGGCGTGGAAATTGAGCCAGAGCTCGTTTTCGTGACGGAAATGAACGATACCATTTTGAATGTATCCCCGCAAACGGATGCGAAGTCGATTAATGTACCGCAAGCTTTTCAGAATGAAATCAATCACTTCGTCGAAAGCTGCCAGACCGGAAAAACGCCGATTAGTCCTGTTGAAGACGGGGTTAACATGATGAAAATCTTGTGCGGCATCTATGAATCCGCAGCCAAAGGCCAAGAAATTAAATTATAGTCCGTTGGGAACTAGCATGGAGGTACTTACATGAAATTAGGCGTTAGTACGTATAGTTTATTTCAAGCTCTGAAGTCCGGTGAAATGGATATCATGGCCGTCATTGATTGGATCGCGGATCAAGGCGGCGAGCATGTTGAAATTGTGCCGCTCGGTTATGATTTGCCGGGCAATTTTGAATTGGCCGATCAGATTCGTCAAAAGGCGGAGTCGCGCGGCATCGAAATCTCCAATTACGCGATCGGCGCTAATTTTTTAACGGATTCCGAAGAGGCTTACCTCAAGGAGATTGAGCGGGTCAAAAGTGAAGTTGATCTTGCAGCGAGACTTGGCGTCAAAAAGATGCGGCATGACGTTGCGCAGAGTGCGGACCGTTCCATAGCGAATTTCAACAAACAGCTAGAGCGTATGGCTGAAGCCTGCCGTCAAATCGCGGACTATGCGTCAAACTATGGCATTACGACAAGTGTCGAAAATCATGGCTATTTTGTCCAGCACAGTGACCGGGTTCAAGCTCTGATCCAAGCTGTAGACCGCCCCAATTTCCGGACAACTTTGGATGTGGGCAATTTCATGTGCGCCGACGAGAACTCGGTTGCTGCCGTGAAAAATAACATTTCCTACGCTTCAATGGTGCACATTAAAGATTTTTATCTGCGTCCGTCACACCAAAATCCAGGTCAAGGCTGGTTCCAAACCTTGCAAGGCAATTATTTGCGCGGAGCTATTGTGGGACACGGCGATATTGATATGAGAGAAGTACTGCGCGTTATCAAAAGTTCTGGCTACGACGGCTACATTTCCTTGGAATTTGAAGGCATGGAAGAGTGTAAAACCGGTACGTTAATCGGATTACAAAATATTAAGAGATTATGGGAAGAAATGGCTTAAGCGGCAGAATGCCATGCGAAAGGTGTTGACGAAATAGGATGAATCCAATCGGTATCATGGTGGACAGTCTCCGCCTTGGCGTGCGGGACGGTTTGAAGAAAGCGAAGGAACTTGGGGCAGACGGGGTGCAGATTTATGCCGTGTCTGGCGAGATGGACCCAGCGAATTTATCGTCTGGCGCCCGCAAAGATCTGAAAGATTTCATCGCTTCCCTTGGGCTTGAAATTTCCGCTTTGTGCGGAGACTTAGGCGGTCATGGCTTCCAGGATGCCTCTGTGAATGCGGCCAAGATTGAGAAATCTAAGCGTATTCTTGACCTTGCGGTCGAGCTGGGCACGAAGGTTGTCACGACCCATATCGGTGTCGTTCCTGAGCAAGAGAATGATCCAATTTACGAAACGATGCACCGTGCTTGTGAGGAATTGGGCGTATACGCCAAAAGTTTGGACGCCTATTTTGCCATCGAAACGGGTCCGGAAACAGCCGTTCATTTGAAAGGCTTTCTGGATACTTTGTCAACCAACGGCGTTTCGGTTAACTTTGATCCGGCCAATATGGTCATGGTTACAGGCGATGATCCGGTGCAAGGCATCATTACTTTGAAGGACTATATTGTCCATACGCACGTGAAAGACGGTATCCGCCTGCGTCAGGCTGATCCGCGCGAAGTTTACGGCTCACTAGGCTATAAGCCAATGAGTCATGAGCAAATCGCCGAAGCCGCGACATCCGGCCCTTATTACCGCGAACTTGCGCTAGGCGAAGGGCATGTAGATTTTACGCGTTACTTCCAAGCGCTGCGAGACATTGGCTATAAAGGCTACCTGACGATTGAGCGAGAAGTCGGAGAACAGCCGGAGAAGGATATTGCCAGCGCCATCGCATTTATACGAAAATATCAATAATGAACAATAGGACTGAGGAGATGTTTGTCTCCTCGGTCCTTTTATTTACTTATAAGAATTTCTATGTTTATAGGGGGAACTACAGGGCGCTATTTTGCCAAAGAGATCACTTTGCGTGAGGGAGAGGGAACTAGGGTCCGCTTTTTCGCCATTTTGACATATATTTGGACGATTGAGGTTGAATAAGAGCCTGTAGTTCCCCTCCAACCCGCGAAATTCGGCTATTTGCTTGAATAAGGGACTTGGAGTTCCCTCCCTTCGTAAGGTTGGGCATCCCTGTTTGGGATAAGCGTATTTAGCATGACGATTTATCCAAGCTGATCTTCAGGACTTTCCCCCACTTTTTTAAGACAGAATCCCAAGAGGTAGTGATTCATTTGCTGTAGACTGGTCCTAACGGCAATCAATTTTATGGGTTTTGTTATAAAAGGAGCTGAATGTTCTTGACGCTGGAAAGCGCTGCGCAGAAGGTATGGACGGCAATGACAAAGGATCACAGCGGTAATTGGGGCATGGATATTCATCAATGGGATTGGGTGCCGGGTGTAGGATTAATCGCGCTGCTGGATTATTACGAAGCCACGCGCAAACCGGAAGTGTTGTCCTATTTGGTGGATTGGACCCAGCGGAATAAGGAAAAGGCGAAAGGGAGCAAGGTCATTAATTCAATTGCCCCATTTGCTATATTTCCGGCTTTGAACCAGCTGCTGGATGAAGCATGGTACCGGGAGGAAGCGATCCGGATTGCCGAATGGATGATTGCGGAGGCGCCGCGGACGAGAGAGAGGGCTTTCGAACATACCGTGACGGAGAATGTGGAATTCTCAGAGCAGGTGTGGGCGGACACTGTGTTCATGGCGGTCTTGTTTCTGGCCCGCACAGCGTCGCTTGTTGGAAGCAAGAAATATGCAGAGGAGGCGCTGCAGCAGGTGCTCGTTCATCTCAGTCTGCTTCAAGACGAGAAGAGCGGCGTGTTGTTTCATGGTTGGAATTGCAATTCCGCGGACCATATGTCGGCTGCACGGTGGACAAGAGCGAATGCGTGGGTTGCGGCAGGTGTTCCGCTTATCGTGAAGAAGATCGAGCCCCTTGTTACGATCCCTGATGAACTCAGAATGAGATATGGCCAATTGATTTCAGGACTTGCCGCTTATCAGCAAGCGGATGGTTTATGGGCCACCGTGATGGATCATCCTGAGTTTTACCGAGAGGTTTCAGGGAGCGCTGGTATAGGCTACGGCATTAGGAAGGCTATGGACATTGGTCTCATTGAGCGTAACGATCGGTATGATGCCGCCGTTGAACGGGCTTTGGCCGCCGTGCTCGCTACTATTTCGGAGGATGGCGTTGTATCGGGCGTATCCGGAGGAACTCCGGTGATGAAGAGCATCTTCGCCTATCAAGAGATTCCACAGTATCCGACTTTGTACGGCCAGGGACTAGTTCTCATGCTGCTGGCTGAATCGATGCATAAGCAGGGAGGATGACGTGAGGTGTTACGCATTGCAAGAATGGGAATCCACGTACGTCCCAACAGCTGCGCGGCTTCCCAAACCTTTGTTTTGCACACTAACGTGAGAAAGACAAACTAGAGGGTCTGAGCAGACTTTCTGGTTTGTCTGTATGTCTCTCCAAACTCAATCTCGCTGCCTTCTGACAGCTTCTTTGCGGTACTGCTTCGGCGTGTGAGATGTGCCCTTTTTGAATACGTGGAAAAAATGGGAAATATCACCAAACCCCACGTCCGCCGCGACTTCCGTTACAGGCAGATCGGTTTCCACCAGAAGACGTTTCGCCTTATTTAAGCGGTAGTCGCTCAGGAACTGCTTGATCGTGCTGCCAGTTGTTTCTTTAAACAAATTAAACAAGCGGGAGCGCGAGACGGGAAAATGCTCAAGCAGGTCGTCGACATGCAGCTCGTCTTGATAGTGCGCAATCAAGTAGGAAAGTACGTCCCCGATCAGCTGCTCATCCTCGGACCTAGGGGATCCCGAATTTGCTGCCCCGCCTTCTAAACCAAGAAGCAGAAGAAAAAATTCCGTCATGCATCTCAGGACGTTTAATTCGAAGTACGGCTTCTTTTCCTGGAGCGTTTGCTCCAAATCAGCGAGCAGTTTTTGGAGTTGATCCAGCTGTGGAACGGTTAAAAAGTAGTGGCAAGATTCAGGATGCATCGCCTTTAATAATCTGGAGATCGATAAATCGGTCGTTCGGCAAATGTCATGGAGCCCCTCCATATAAGTCTCATTAATGGAAAGGACGTACCTGTGGAAATCTTTGTCGCGGATGTGGAACGGCCGATGGATCACACCTGGCTGGATGACCGTCAACGTCCCGGCATGCAGGGGATACAACTGATTGCCAACCATATATGAACCTGTGCCTTGACGTACAAAATAAAATTCATATCCATTATGGGAGTGCAGCAGATGCTGATGAAGCGGCGTCGTTCGAAGCTCGCAATGTATAGGATATTCCGCCAGAAAATGATTCGTAAAGTCGTCGATGGCGTAATTGCCGACTAACTCATGAACCGATTGATCCACGAATTTCGCCCCCTAGTGAGAAACTTCTATTTCCCGAGAAATAATTTGTCATAGAGGGGAGTTCACCCCGCCAAATATATTGCCGCGAGGAAGATTAGCTGCAGCACCGTTCGAACTAGTAAAGCGGGCGTAGACTTACCGCCAATCGTTAGTTTACTGCGGGCAGCGTGCACATTAGCGGGGAACATAGCGACCAACAAAACCATCAAGCAAATGGAGGCAACGCGAGAGGTTGCTGGAAAAAGGATGCCGATTGCACCTGCAATTTCCAGGCAGCCCGTGACAGTGACAATCAAATCCGGTCTTGGGAAAAATTGCGGAACCATGCGTATGAGGTCAGGCCGTCTTTTCCCCCAGTGGGCGGAGGCGGCTAGAAGCAGCATGACGGCGACGGCTCCTTGCAGCGGCGTATGCCATCCATGGAAATGGGAAATACCAAGAATGCCTAGCACCCCAAATATCAAATAAGAGACCAGTAGCGCATAAAACGGAATCATTATTCGTCCTCCTTCTTACTCTACAGTAACTCAATCATGAAACGTGTGAATTCTTCAATTTGAAAAGAATTATATAGACCGACCATCGGTTTGTAAATAGATTTAATTCCACAAATTGGATTGCATTTTACGCGGCTTGGACGGTCAGAAATGTTATGTTAACTCCGAAGTGTATACGGTGTCAGGTCCAAACAACATACTGCAGCATATAGGGGTCGTACATCTTGCAAAGGCGAAGAGCAATTCGTGGTAAATTGGAAAAAATGCTGTGGTTAACTCCTGCACTTATTTTCGGAATTGGAATTCTTCCAAACATTGCGGGCAGTTTATGGTGGGATGCCTTCGGAGTGCTTCTATTTGTGGCCATCGTGATCATTTGCGGCGTGGGTTTGTATCAGGGGGATAATATCATAGAGTAGAGTAGAGTAGAGTAGAGTAGAGTAGAGTAGAGTAGAGTAGAGTATAAAACTGTCGAATGCTGCACCAGCGTCTGGCGGTTTTTGTCTTATTTGTTTAAAAAAAATTAATCTAATTCTAATAAAAAATTAATCATTTTGCTCTATCATGGATTTAAGGGAGTTGATAGATTTGACATCTTCTTACTTCGATCAATGGCTGGATGAGTATAATGATTATTTGAGGTTATACGAGATTTTTGGCGATACGGAATACTTGAATGAAGCTTTAGAAATACGCAATAGTTTGCAAGTGATTGTAGCTAGGGCCGAACAACATAAATTAATCGTTTCGAAAGTCATGAGCAGTCAGATCCACGCATTTTGAATAGCATGATAGAAACGCGATAATGAATAAACAGACTCTGCGCATCCAGGTGCGTAGAGTCTGTTTTCATATATTCAGCTATTCCATCGCTGCTTCCGATTGTGTACCGGGCTCGGCAGTTACGTCCTGCTTCTGTACGCCGAGGATCGTAACAAGCACCGTCTCAGGGTCGGAGAGCACCTCAACTTGCTTAGGAACCTTGAGATCGGCAACGGTGAGATGTTCGCCAATGCGCAGCTCGCTAAGATCCAGCGTCAGGGATTCCGGCAGCTTGTTAGGCATGCAGCGAATCATGACTTCATGCGTTTCTACTTGTAGAATGCCGCCTTCCTTAGTACCTTTGGCTTCGCCCGTAAAGTGAACGGCGACGTTCGTATCGAGTTTTTCTTTCATATCAATTTGCAAAAAATCAATATGCAGCAATTGACCTGTCAGAGAATCCTTTTGTACATGATGAATGATGACGGATTCTTTCGTTTTAGAAGGTAAAGCTACTTTCAAAATGGCATGCGGATTGCGTTTCAGTGATGCGCGGATCTCTTTTTCCGGGACGGTAACATGCTCGGAATCCATACGAGAGCTGTAAACAACAGCCGGAATATGACCTTGTTCTCGCAGTTTTTTCACAGGACCTGTTCGTTCAGATAGTAAAATCGTTGTACTCATGTTCTGCACCTCCGTAGCGTTGTATAAAGCGGCGTTCAGCCCTACAGTCATTTACCCGCTTATACAAGCTCTGAAACAGGAAATAAATAGGAAGTTTTTTTTCGTTTTGGGCTTCTTTATCTCTTCATTTGAGAGTAAAATAGAGGACAAGAGGAGGATTGATAAAGGATGAGTACACTGAAAAGTTTCACTGATTCCGATCAACAGATTTCGTTGGAGTTGAGAGATGATCATCTGACTGTGCTGCGTTTGTACGGTGAAACGTCCATTTACCCTTTCAAAAATATTACTCTTGCCTCTGAGCCGATCCCAGAATATCCACAGAACCAAGTGGCGCTTACAGTTATTGATTTCAACACTGGTGTAACCGATTTCAAATTTTCTTCTAGTAAAAATGATTTTGAGATTTTCGTCCGAAAGCTGATTGAAGTTCATAGTGAGTTTGTACCCAATTATTAAATCTCAGATAAGTGAAGTATACGGTGAGGATAGGCGAGGCGACTCGTTCTATCCTTTTTCTATATGATGGTTATACTGATTCCGGAACACCTCAGGAGTTAATCCGACGGATTTCCGGAAGGTCGAAATGAAATGCGAAGCATCAAGAAAGCCGGTTGATTCCGCAATTTGTTTAATGGTCTGGGCATGCTGGGTAATCAAGAGCTCCTTTGACTTCTGGAGCCGCAACTGCAGCAGGTACTGATAGGGAGATAGGCCAAAGGCTTTGCGAAATAGCGTATTGACGTGCTGCGGGCTGACACCCAGCTCTTCTGACATCCACGTTAGGCCGACGTTAGCTGAAGCAAAGTTTTGCTCCAATTGAAACAGCAGCGGGAGTAACCGATCGTGGCTTTGGGAGAAGGATGCGCTTTTGTTGACGTTTCCATGCTTTTTGAGCAGGGTGAGGAATTGATAAACTTCGAGTGAGCCGTTCATTCCGGTGAAGTCATAACTATAGCGGTATTTTTCATAAAAGTATTCGTGAATATTGGCAAGCGGAGTATCAAATCCCCAACTGACCTGTGTGGACATCGGGATCTCCAAGGCATAGACGATGGAGGCAGCGAGTGCGCCGTCGAAGGTTACATACCAGGTTGACCATTGGGGTGAAAGTACTTTGTATTCATGCGGAACGCCCGCGGCTAGCAGCATGCCTTGATTTTCGCCGAGTTTGACGGACCCGTTATCGAGGATAATTTCTCCGGCGCCTTCAATCGTTTGCAACCAGTGAAAGCAGGGATATCCTTCTTCCCGCTTGTAATATTGCTGCTGATTCTCGTATCCGACCGTTTCCAGGATCAGCGGAAGCTTCCGGTCCGTTTCTGTAATGACGAAAAATTTTCTGTAATCTATAGTCATCTGGAGGAAATCCATCTCTTTCATTTTTTAATATGCCATGCGTAGTATCTTATATTTTAAAAGAAATTATTGTCCTGTACAATAAATACATCCTTGATGAAATTTATACAACCCTAATGAAGCGAGGTTTTTAACCGATGGCTAACAAATTCGTGTATACCCCACCTGCAAACGGGTTCCCGGAATGGAATAATAATCCTCAGATTTATCAATTGAATCGTTTGGAAGCGCATGCAACGTTAATGCCATACCGCGCGGAGACTGAAGCGCTTGCCGGTGTTCGTGAAGCATCCGATTTGTATCAGTCCTTGAATGGCACCTGGAAGTTTCATTTTGCCGAGAATGCACAGGGACGTCCTCATGAATTTTATAAGAATGACTATGACTGCAGCGGCTGGTCCGATATTGCTGTGCCATCCCATTGGCAGCTGCAGGGCTTTGATTTTCCGCAATATACGAATATCATCTATCCATGGGTCGGCCACGAAGAGGTGAAGCCTCCCTTTGCACCTGTGAAGTATAATCCTGTCGGCTCGTACTCCCGCAGCTTTACGATTCCGGCATCTTGGGCGGAGCAGCCTGTCTACTTGAGCTTTCAAGGCGTTGAGTCGGCCTTTTATGTGTGGGTGAACGGCGATTTGGCGGGTTTCAGTCAAGATTCCTTTACCCCTGCGGAGTTTGATATTACGCCATATTTGGTCGAGGGTGAGAATAAGCTCGCTGTCGAAGTGTACCGCTGGAGCGATGCCAGTTGGCTGGAGGATCAGGATTTCTGGCGTTTGAGCGGTATTTTCCGCGATGTCTACCTGTATTCCACACCTGTCACGCATATGGCGGATTTCAAAGTGTTGACGGAGTTGGATGATGCCTGCGAAAATGCGGAGCTGCGTATTCAAGCGAAGGTTACGAACTATGGTGCCCTTGGCACAGGGGCGCGCCGCGTAGAGGCTGTGTTATATGATAGTGAGCAGAAACCGGTATGGGCTCCGCCTTGCTCCGCAGTAGTTGAAGTGAGCGGCACTCCTATGCAGGAAGTGGAGCTGTCCGTCAAGGTGGAACGACCGGCGCTCTGGAGCGCAGAGAAGCCCAATCTTTATACGCTTGTGTTGAGCTTGAAGGATGAGAGTGGATCACTGCTGGAAACGGAGAGCTGCAAGGTAGGCTTCCGTAAGTTCGAAATTCACGACGGTTTGATGAAAATTAACGGCGAGCGAATTGTTTTTAAAGGCGTTAACCGCCATGAGTTTGATACGGATCGCGGCCGCAGCGTTGATAATGCCAGCATGCTTGAAGATATTTTGCTTATGAAACGATTTAACATCAATGCGGTGCGTACTTCCCACTATCCGAATAATCCCCGTTGGTATGAATTGTGTGACGAATATGGGTTGTATGTGATTGATGAAACGAATCTTGAAACGCACGGATCTTGGAGCTATGCCCAGGAGGAAGAAGGCGAGACGGTGCCGGGAAGCAAGCCTGAATGGACGGGAGCTGTTCTGGACCGGGCGAATTCCATGCTGCAAAGAGATAAGAACCATCCTTCGATCGTCATTTGGTCGCTGGGGAATGAGTCATGGGGCGGGGATAATTTTATTAAAATGCATGACTTCCTCCGTGAGGCCGATCCATCCAGAGTGGTCCATTATGAAGGTGTTTTCCATTGCCGAGCCTCAGATGCGGCCTCTGATATCGAGAGTCAAATGTACTCCAAGATTGACAAAATTGAAGAATACGCCAGAAATAAACCGAAGAAACCGTTTATTTTATGTGAATACAGCCATGCGATGGGAAATTCCTGCGGTAATTTATTTAAATATTGGGAGCTGTTTGATCAGTATCCGATTCTCCAAGGCGGCTTTATTTGGGATTGGATCGACCAATCGATCCGTACGACAACGCCTGAAGGCGTGACCTATCAGGCTTATGGCGGGGATTTCGGGGATACGCCGAATGATGGCAATTTCTGCGGCAATGGATTGATTTTCGCAGATCGCACGCCATCGCCAAAAATTTATGAAGTAAAGAAATGCTATCAAAATGTGAAAATTGCAGCGCTTGATCTGGCGAAAGGCCAAGTGTCGGTGACGAACCAATACTTGTTCACAGATCTCAGCGAATTCGATTGGACGTGGACGATCGCACACAACGGTGTCATTGTAGGGGAAGCGAAGCATGGACAATATGCCGTGAAGCCAGGGGACACTGCGACGATTGAATTAGCATTGGAACAGCACGAGGCCGTTCTGCCCGATGATGAGTTCGTTTTAACGCTCAGCCTCCAATTGAAAGAAGACACCTTGTGGGCTTCCAAAGGCCATGAGATCGCATGGGAGCAGTTCTTGCTTCCGGTTCGTAAAGCGTGGGCTCATGCAGATTTGGTTGCGCAAGCGGAATCAGCCGCTGCGGTAACTGAGGTAGAAGCAGTGAAAATTACTTCGACTGCTGAGGCGATTACTCTGAAAGGTGGCAATTTCTCGCTTCAATTCCATGCAGCTACCGGTGATATTATTTCTTATCAGTACGAAGGAAGCGAGTTGTTCCTGATGGGTCCAGCGCCTAATTTCTGGCGTGCTTACACGGATAACGATCGCGGCAACCAGCATCATATCCGATGTGCCCCTTGGCAAGGAGCAGGCAGCGGAAGAACGCTGCAACGTTTGCAAGCAAAGTCCGCTGTGGATGGCCGAGTAGAAGTGCAAGTTGATTATGAACTAGCCACGGTGCCTGTTTCTAAGGTGAAATTGGTTTACACAGTATCGCCGAATGGGGAAGTGGAAGTACGTATGGAACTTGTTCCAGGCGTTAACCTGCCGGAAATCCCGGAAATCGGCGTGATGCTGGAGTTGGACCGCTCCTTCCAGCAATTAAGCTGGTACGGCCGCGGGCCGCACGAAAACCATTGGGATCGCGCCGTCGGAGCTAAGCTGGCAGTGCACAGCGGAACCGTAGAGGAGCAGTTCGTTCCATATTTACGCCCGCAGGAATGCGGAAATAAGACGGATGTACGTTGGGCGACCTTAACGAATGATGCAGGACGTGGGCTTCGTATTAAGGGGCTGCCAACGGTCGAATTGAATGCTCTGCCGTATTCGCCTTCGGAATTAGAAGCCCATGACCACACGTATAAGCTGCCTGTCAGCGATAAAGTGGTGCTGCGCGTGAATTACAAGCAAATGGGCGTTGGCGGTGATGACAGCTGGGGGGCAAGAACACATCCCGAGTTCACGCTGTTTGCCAATCGCACATATGCGTATTCGTTCACTTTCAAAGGAATTTAAGCTTAAAAAGCAACAGGCGTATACACACAAAAAGCCGCTCCGATACCATGTATCGAAGCGGCTTTTTCTTTGCGCTAAATGCCGTGCGTGCTTCACGAAAATTTAGTGAGACATAGCGCCTTGTTCCTGCGTCGGATCGAGCTTTTCTTTGCTCATCGCTATTGCGCATAAGAAGGCGATAACAGCGGGAACGATCGTCCATGCGAAGGTGAGAACGATGGAAGAAGATAGTGCGCTTGAGATTTTTTCAAGGATAGGTGCAGGAATGTCCAAGCGCTTGGTCGGATCCAGCAAGGTATGCGGATCGCTCGTTGCCATGCCGGCCGGCATTTCACCTTGACCCGCAAAGGCGTCCGTCAGCTTCCTCGTAAATGCGTGGCTTTGAATAATACCGAAAACGGTAATTCCGAGCGTCATCCCCAAGGAACGCAGGAAGTTCAGCGTCGACGAGGCTGAGCCGCGCTGTCTTGCATCAAAAAGATGGATCGCAGCGTTGCTCAAAACGGAAAAGGAAGCACCGATGCCGAGTCCCACGATTACCATGTAAATGGTTACGAGCCAGCGTGGTGATGCAGGCGATAAAGTTGTCAATAAAGCTACCCCGCCAACCAGAATGAGCGTGGTAGGAATCATAATGGTACGGTAACTCACTTTGGTCATTAAGAAACCGCCGCCTGTTGCCGTTACAACGGAACCCAGCATCATGGGCAGTAAAACTAAGCCGGAATTGGTCGCAGTCCCGCCTAGAACTCCTTGAATGAAGATCGGGATATAGACTGACGCTGTGATGAACGCTGCGCCGCTAAAAATAGCAACCGCATTGCTGGATGCGTACAAACGGCTTTTGAACATGGCAAAAGAAATAATCGGTTCGGCTGCTCGGCGCTCCACGAGGATGAAGATAATCGCCAGTACGGCAAACAGTGCGAACAAACCGAGGATCACAGATGAATCCCACGCATATTTTTTGCCGCCTAATTCAAGAGCGAACATGATGGAGACAATGGCGCCCACGAGGGTAATCGCACCCCACCAATCGATTTTTTGCTTGGAATGCTCCACCGATTCGCGATAAAAGAAAGCGATAAAGATAAAGGCGATCAGACCAAGCGGCAGGTTAATGTAGAAAACCCATTTCCAGTTCACATAATCGGTAATATAAGCGCCAAGCAGAGGACCGAAAATACTCGACATGCCGAATACCGCTCCGAACAATCCGCCCAGCTTGCCACGGCTCTCCAACGGAACGGCATCGAACATGATCGTGAAAGCGATCGGTACCAGCGCGCCGCCGCCGATTCCTTGAATTGCGCGATAAATACTGAGCTCAATGATGGAATTTGCTGTTCCGCATAAAATGGATCCAAGCATAAAAACGAGAATACCAAAAATGAAAAACTTTTTGCGCCCGTACATATCGGACAATTTACCGAAAATCGGCATGCCGGCCATTTCAGCCACCATATAAGCGGAAGTGACCCATACGAATTTATCCAATCCGCCTAATTCCCCGACGATGGTACCCATAGCTGTAGCTACAATGGTGTTATCCATAGCGGCCATCAGAATGCCTAGCAAAAGCCCGGCAAGTACAATGCCTATTCCTTTATTTTTGTTCTGAGCAGACATAAAGTGGAGTTTCCCCGCTTTCTTTTTAAATAATCGTAACGTGAGTGAGATTTGCTTTTAAGCCTTTTAACAACGCATATGTCCCTTTATCCATTTTGGCCCCGTCAAAAATCGTTTTTTTGACATCGGTTTTGAACGAACAGCTTTGAAAGACGGCGTTGCGGAAAGAAGTTCCTTTTAAACCTGTATAATGAAACGTAGTTCCGGTAAAAGTTAGGTTATCCAAACATGCGCCAGATAACTCTGAAGAACTGAAGTCCGTCTGGTCCAAAATGCAGTTCCGCAAAGACGCTCCCTTAAGGCTGGACTTCTGAATCTTGGCTTTGGTTAAATTGGCGCCGTCAAAATGAACGTGGTCTAAATTACTGCATTTAAAAGAAGCATTCGTTAAGTCTGACAGGCTAAAATCTGAGCCCTGCAGGTTGCTGTAATTAAACTTCCCGTCATGGACCTGAATAGCTTTCAAATCGGACTTTTGTAAATTCTGTTTGGAAAAATCAATGCCAATGATTTGCTGCAGTTTAGTCGTGTTGGCATGAATGCTTTGGATCAGCTCAGAAATTTCGCCAATGGATGCGATCGTTCGTTCGAAAGCAGCTTCTTCATTAAGGCCATCCTTTTGCAAATCGATAAGTCTTTCCTGCAAATCATGTGAAAGCTCTTCTTTTAGTTCCCTAATGGGTTTCAAGTCTTCATAATCTGAAAAAATATCATCCAAATAAGCAGATAGCCTTGAATTCATGTTGATTCCGCCTTTCTTATATGAGTAAATTGAGAATGCTCTTGGCATGCTCCCAATTCCGCTTGTTCATATGATAAGTTTCTAAGCCTTTATCGGTGATTCGATAGTATTTCCTTCTGCCGCCTTGCGTTTCATCCCCCCAGTAGGATGTAATGCTGTCTTCTTGTTCCAGCCGCTTAAGACTGGAGTACATGGTGGCTTCCTTCAGTTCGTATTCTCCGCCAGAGGTCACTTGCACGAGCTTTGAAATTTCATAGCCATACTTATCACCTGACATCAGCATCTTAAGAATAATGCTGTCGGTATGTCCTCGAATAAGATCGGACGTTATTTTCAAGTCGACGATAACCCTCACCTCCTGGATTACAATATAAATTATATTACTTCGTCTGTCAAGGTAGTTCGGTCCGTGTTACACAACTTTCATTGACCTCCCCCATAGAGGATGTTAAGTTAGGTATATGGTTAGCCATAATACAGCAATTTCAATCGATAGGAATGTTTCTATTTAGAAAGGTGGTTTTGATCGTGGCAATGAATCCAGCGCAAACCGTTGTAGGACTTGTAGGTACGGGTGTCATGGGTAAAAGTATGGCAGGTCATTTTATGCAGGCAGGATATCAGGTTCACCTTTATAATCGGACAAAATCCAAAGCGCAGGAGCTCATTGATCAAGGTGCTCATTGGCAGGAATCGCCTGGGACGTTAGCTCAGAATTGTGATGTAATTATTACGATGGTAGGTTTCCCAAGTGATGTGGAAGAAGTCTATTTAGGCGAAAATGGGATACTGCATAACGCCAAGCCGGGCAGCTATGTCATCGATATGACAACGTCCTCTCCAAAGCTTGCCCAGAAGATTGAAGATGCGGCGCGCACCCGCGGGTTATATGCACTTGATGCGCCAGTTTCCGGTGGAGATGTAGGGGCAAAAGAAGCAAGACTCTCGATCATGGTTGGGGGCTCGCGTGAAGTTTTCGAAACCATGCTGCCACTTTTTCAAAAGATTGGTACGAACATCGTTTATCAAGGGGAAGCAGGCGCAGGCCAGCACACCAAAATGTGCAATCAAATCGCGATTGCCAGCAATATGATGGGCGTAGTTGAAGCCCTTGTTTATGCCGAAAAGTCAGGGTTAGATCCTACTACGGTGTTGAAAAGTATAGAATCAGGCGCCGCGGGCAGCTGGTCCTTAAGCAACCTGGCCCCTCGAATGATTGCCGGTAATTTCGCGCCTGGCTTTTATGTCAAACACTTTATTAAAGATATGAAAATAGCACTTCAGTCGGCGGAAGAAATGAATGCGAAATTGCCAGGACTTGCGTTAGCCAAATCACTGTATGAGCAGTTGGCTGCCGGCGGTGATGAAGACAGCGGGACGCATGCGTTATATAAATTAGTAAGCAAACTCTAATCGAATGTGTCGGGGGAGAGGGGATGTCCGTGAAAATTGTCATCGCGCCTGATTCATTTAAGGGCAGTTTAAGTGCAAAAGAGGCCGCTCTTGCGATCGAGAGAGGCATTCGCAAAGCAGCTCCCGATGCGGAAACCGTACTCGTTCCGATGGCTGACGGCGGGGAAGGAACGGTAGATAGTTTGGTCAGCGCGACGCAGGGGACCACAGTCCAAGTGACTGTTCGCGGACCCTTGCTGGGCGATGTGCAAGCCGAATATGGCATTCTTGGTGACGGAGAAACTTGTGTCATCGAAATGGCTACGGCTTCGGGGCTCATCTTAATCCCTGAGGAGCAGAGAAATCCTTGGCTTGCAACAACTTATGGAACCGGGCAGCTCATTAAGCATGCGTTGGATAGCGGGTATCGCAAGTTTATTCTGGCGATTGGCGGCAGCGCAACCAACGATGGGGGCAGCGGCATGCTCCAAGCGCTCGGGTTAGGACTTTTGGATGCTTCTGGGCATCCTGTCCCATATGGCGCACAAGGTCTTTCGCAAATCAGGCGCATTGATGCTGCTGATAGGGATGTGCGCATTGAACAATCGAGCTTTACGATTGCTTCAGATGTGGTCAACCCGTTTATTGGCCCGCAAGGTGCTTCCTATGTGTTCGGCCCGCAAAAGGGCGCGACCCCTGAGATGGTGGAAGAGCTGGACAAGGCGCTCCATCATTGGGCGGATATCATCGAGGCACAGACGGGCATCGCCGTTCACAATCTGCCTAGCGCAGGGGCGGCGGGTGGTTTAGGAGGCGCGTTCCAAGCTTTTTTTCCCACCAGCGTGCGGCGCGGCGTTGAGATTGTGATGGAAACATGCAGCCTGCATCAGCATTTGCAGGGGGCCGCTCTTGTATTTACGGGAGAAGGCCGGACAGATGCGCAAACGGCTTCTGGTAAAGCACCCATGGGCATCGCCCAGGCTGCGCAGAAGAAAGGCGTTCCTGTTTTTGTGCTGAGCGGTTCAATTGGGCAAGGCGTGGAAGCCTTGTTTGAGCATGGTATCACGAGCATCCATAGTATCGTGAACGGACCGATGTCGCTGCAAGAGGCAATGGGCAGGACCGATGAGCTGCTGACGCAGAAAGCGGAGCATGTGATGCGGACTTATCTCGCTGCTTTGCGCGGCTAGGGATTCAAAAGGGACATACTCAGAGAAGTCAACTTTTCCTAGTATACAAGCGTGAAACTATTGAAAAAAAGTCTGCTTAACTTCCGACGGATGTTCCGGAAGTTGGGCAGACTTTTTTCAACACGCCAGAATTTATATGTTTTTGGGGGAAGCGAAGCTTACCCCTTATTTAGCATGCAGCGATGTTTTACATCGCTACAGGTGCTGCGCCGCGGCGCACACGTGCAGTAACGATGTTTCTCATCGTTACAGGAGAGAAAAGGCCAGACTGCCTGGCCTTTTTCGGCATGCAGCGATGTTTTACATCGCTACAGGTGCACCGCCGCGGCGCTCGCGTGCAGTAACGATGTTTCTCATCGTTACAGGAGAGAAAAGGCCAGACTGCCTGGCCTTTTTCGGCATGCAGCGATGTTTTACATCGCTACAGGT
>NZ_JAGGKV010000003.1 GCF_017874035.1 Paenibacillus aceris | reverse complement strand
GTAAGACCCCTTGTAGACGACGAGGTTGATAGGTTCGAGGTGGAAGTGCAGCAATGCATGCAGCTGACGAATACTAATCGGTCGAGGGCTTAACCAAAATCCCTAAGAGAAATACTTTACGCAAGTTTCGTATCTAGTTTTCAAGGAATAATCCTTGAAATGAAGTTTGTTTTTATTCCCTGATAGCTCAGTTGGTAGAGCACTCGACTGTTAATCGAGTTGTCACAGGTTCGAGTCCTGTTCGGGGAGCCATATGGAGAGGTGTCCGAGCTGGCCGAAGGAGCACGATTGGAAATCGTGTAGGCGTCACAAGCGTCTCGAGGGTTCGAATCCCTCTCTCTCCGCCACTATATCTTTCTAGTAAGGCCCGTTGGTCAAGTGGTTAAGACACCTCCCTTTCACGGAGGTAACAGGGGTTCGAGTCCCCTACGGGTCACCATCAAGCATTTCTCATGGAGGCTTAGCTCAGCTGGGAGAGCATCTGCCTTACAAGCAGAGGGTCGGCGGTTCGATCCCGTCAGCCTCCATCATGAATTCTAACGAAGGCTTGATTTAATAGAATTCCTGACTTATACTTAATGACGCGGGGTGGAGCAGCCCGGTAGCTCGTCGGGCTCATAACCCGAAGGCCGCAGGTTCAAATCCTGCCCCCGCAACCAATAATGAATGTGGAGCCGTGGTGTAGAGGCCTAACATGCCTGCCTGTCACGCAGGAGACCGCGGGTTCGAATCCCGTCGGCTCCGCCATTATTACCAACATCATGTAAGGCTCGGTAGCTCAGTCGGTAGAGCAGAGGACTGAAAATCCTCGTGTCGGCGGTTCGATTCCGTCCCGAGCCACCATTTTACAACATTATATGCCGTTGTAGCTCAACTGGTAGAGCAACTGACTTGTAATCAGTAGGTTGGGGGTTCAAGTCCTCTCGACGGCACCAGATTTCCTGATTGGGGAATCGGTAAGGTTTTTATCATGGAGGCTTAGTGAAGTGGCTAAACACGGCAGACTGTAAATCTGCTCTCTCCGAGTTCGGTGGTTCGAATCCATCAGCCTCCATTTACTTTTTCTAGGGGCATAGTTTAAAGGTAGAACAAAGGTCTCCAAAACCTTTGGTGTGGGTTCGATTCCTGCTGCCCCTGCCAATAAAGTAACAAACTTAATATTGTGGCGGTCGTGGCGAAGGGGTTAACGCACTGGTTTGTGGATCCAGCATTCGCGGGTTCAAGTCCCGTCGTCCGCCCATTATTACCAAATCAGGATAATGGGGATTAGCCAAGCGGTAAGGCAACGGACTTTGACTCCGTCATGCCAAGGTTCAAATCCTTGATCCCCAGTATTATACTTTTATGCGGAAGTGGCTCAGCGGTAGAGCATCGCCTTGCCAAGGCGAGGGTCGCGGGTTCGATTCCCGTCTTCCGCTCCATTATTACTAAGGCGCCATAGCCAAGTGGTAAGGCAGAGCTCTGCAAAAGCTTTACCCCCAGTTCGAGTCTGGGTGGCGCCTCCACAAATTTATTAGCCGGAGTGGCGGAATCGGCAGACGCACAGGACTTAAAATCCTGCGGTAGGTGACTACCGTACCAGTTCAAGTCTGGTCTTCGGCACCATTGTTTTTACAAGTTCATATGCCGGCATGGCGGAATGGCAGACGCGCTCGACTCAAAATCGAGTCCGAAAGGGTGGAGGTTCGAGTCCTCTTGCCGGTATAACGAGTAGAAGTTCATGAAATCATTTGATTTCATGAGCTTTTTCTTTTTTTATCCTATGATGCTGCAATGGATACGGGTTGGGTCGATGTGGATGCATAGCCTTACTGAAATACCAAAACAGCTGGATGTCTTTTTAGGGCTGCGAAGAAATAACAGGCAGAAGGAGCCGGGTTCGGATGAACCGCAGCTCCTTCTTTTTTTGTGCCGATAATATTAGGCATCGTTAATTACCAAGCGTAAGTCATCGTTACGATTACGAGCAAGATGAACAATACGAGAATAGCAGCGGCGGAAGTTCCATAACCGACACCAACACCAGCAGCAACACCCATGGATGGCACCCCCAATCGTAAGTAATGCTCTCGGCAGCCTTCCCATGAGAGACTATACATCCTATGGTGATATGTCTCTATTTGACTGGGTGATCAGCCTAGACGAAGCTGAAAAACATGCTTTAGGCAGGAGCCTTTTTTTGAAAATTCGATCCAGAGTTTGAACAAGAGATAGCAGCCCTCCATATGGTAAAAAAGAAAATGATTTGCCACTATGGAGGTGTAAGAGCTATCGAGTACCTAGATATGTTAGCTAAGCTTGGGGTAGGCAATGCGCATCCCGGCGGGTTCGGAGAGACCATGGAGCAATTGAAGAAATACCCGATAGAGAAAGGGAAACGAGTTTTGGAGGTCGGATGCGGCACAGGAAGAACGGCTTGTTTCCTTGCGGAACAAGGATGCGAAGTGACGGCGGTTGATATCCGCCCGGAAATGATCGCGAAAGCTATCATACGAGCAGAGAAGCAAGGGGTTCAGGTAGATTTTAAAGAGGGAGATGTGTGTCAATTACCTTTTGAAGATGGAGCATTTGATGTGGTAATGGTCGAATCCGTCACGAATTTCGCAGATGCGCAAAAGGCGGTTTCAGAGTACTACCGAGTGCTGAAGCCGGGAGGGAAGCTCTATGACCGAGAAGTGATACGCGTCAAAAATATGACCCCTGGCGTTCATCGGGCGCTGTGCAGCTTCTATGGAGTCAGTAAAATTTATAGTATGGATGAGTGGCGGGAGCTGCTGGAAGGAAGTAAATTTGCTGTAGACTTCTCAGGCATACACCCTTTCCCGTTAACGATGTTCGAGGATCAAGTTCAGCATCCGGATCCTGTGCACTTATCCGATAAGCAATCGTTCATGGACCCAAGGATTTGGCAGATCACAGCCAGATACGATGAATTGGTGAATAAATACCATCATTATATGGGGTATACGCTAATGATTGGCTCGAAGGAATAGATGAAGATAAGGCAGGAATTGGGCACCCTAATGGCGAAGTAGGTGAGAAAGATTATCATTGGGGGCTGTTTCTTTTGAATGCTGGTGTTATAGCGGAACGCATTCCGAACCGGAAAGCGAAAGAAATTTATGAGTTGATTTGTCGCCAGACGACGATCTCCAAGACAGAGCTGTTAGAGCAAAGCGGGATGACCGTCTCAACGTTGACGCGGCTTCTGGAGGAGCTGACGAGCCAAGGATTCATTCTTGAATCCGGCTTCGGTGCTTCAACAGGCGGGCGTAGGCCGATTCTTTATGAAAAGAATTCGGCCTATGCGTTTATATTTGGCCTAGAAATTTCCAGGACCTTGTCCAAGCTGGTATTGGTCGATTTGGGCATGAACAAGCTAGACTCCCGGAGCTGGACAATGACCGCGGAAATGACACCGGAAGTTCTAATCCGCCTCATCGTTCTAGAAGCGCATAGTATGCTGGAGCGGCACGGAATCGTGAAGTCGATGCTGCTCGGAATTGGTATTGGCGCCGTTGGTCCCGTGGACAGGCTGTCAGGCACCATATTGGAGCCATCCTATTTCCAGGCCAAGGGGTGGAAGCATGTCGAGATCTGCAGGCTGCTGTCTGAGGAGCTTGGCATTCCCGCGATGCTGGATAACGGAGCCAACACAGCTATTTTGGCGGAATCCTGGCATCAGCGTACGCAGAGCTTCAAGCATCTGCTCTACATTCATGCCGGAGTTGGTTTGCGCTCTTCCATGGTCTCCGAAGGGAAGGTGATCTATGGTGCCGTCGACATGGAAGGCTCAGTCGGGCAAATGATCATTCAGACGGATGGGGTAGCCCACCGTAACGCTTCGGGAAACTACGGCGCCTTGGAGTCATACGCATCCTTGTATGCGATTGAAAAGGCGGCACGTTCTGCCTTAAAACAGGGCCGCTCCACGATGTTGACGCATTTCGTGGAGGACCCCGAACAGGTGACCTACACGCAGGTGCTGGAGGCACTCAAAAAAAATGATCCCCTTGTCGTGGAGATCATTGCGGAAGCTGCGACCTATTTTGGCATCGGACTTGCCAATTTGTTAAATATTTTGCATCCCGAGAAGGTGATCCTCGGGGGACCGCTCATCGCGGGCGGGGAGTTGTTCTTCCAAACCGCTACGCAGGTAGCGATTCGGAAAACGTACTACTACCCCGCGTATCAGGTTGTCTTCAGCAAGGGACAGCTAGGTGAAGAGGCCCTTGCCATGGGGGCAGCCGTGATGGTCATGGACCAGCTTGTTAGGCTGTAGCGCCTTTCAGGAATTCAAGGAGCAGGGCGTTGAAAGCCTCGGGTTTCTCCATCGGCGCCAAATGCGAAGCCGAGGGGATGGCATGAAAGCTGGCTCCGCGGATCGCGTCAGCCATCTTTTTCATCACATCCGGCGGTGCAATCGGATCCTGCTCGCCGGCGATGACAAGCGTCGGCACGGAAATGGCGCCGAGAAGGTCGACGGAGTCGGCACGGAACGCCATGGCCAGGCTGGCGTGGACAAGACCTTCGGCAGGCATGGATGCCATAACTGCGCTCAAGTTCTCCACGAGACCAGGCTGATCTTTGGCAGTCTGCTCGGTGAGAAGCTTGGGCAGCATCGCGTCTCTAGCCGCGCCAGCTCCTTTGTCATAAAGGGCAGCCGACATATTCATTCGGTTCTTGCGCCCCTCCGGCCCGTCTGCTTCCGGCCGGGTGTTCGCGAAGAGAAGCGCTGTGAACCGCTCAGGTGCTTTGCGAAGTAGCGCAAATGCCACATAACCACCCATGGAGAAGCCGCCGAGTGCGGCTTTTTGTATGCCCATTTTGTCCATCATGGTCAAAATGTCATCCGCGTATTGCTCCATAGAAATGTTCGCAGCAGGAACATCCGATTGTCCCATCCCTCGTAAATCGGGAGTAATCACGCGATAATGTTGCGACAAAGCATCAACTTGCGCTTGCCACATACGATGATCCAGAGGAAAACCATGCAGCAAAATGACTGGTGCGCCTTGCCCCTTTTCCGTTATGTACAGCTCTGCTCCGTTAATATGATGTTTCATTGGTCTTCACCCTCCATCATTGGATTTTTCCACTCAAATAGTCCGGTAATTCCTCAAAATAGTAGTATCGAGGTCACAGAAACGAGAGGAATAGCGAAAAAGTTATGTCTTCATACTTTCATTATGGTTAACTCATACTTCTCTAACATTTCATTGTTATTCTCTCAGTATACCCGTTGTTAACCAATAAAAGCGACTACGAATCATTCATTTTATGAAGTGAGGTTATGGTTATGACTAAAAAACCTTGGTCCACACAAGAATTAGATAAATTAAAACGTCTTTCATCTGAATGTCCTCCGGTAGTAATTGCCAGAGAACTATCCCGGCCTGTCACATCCGTGCGCAAAAAAATGCGTGAAATCGGCGTAAGCTACATAACCGGCGAGCAGTGGAAAAAAAGTCAGATTCAGTATCTGATTTCAGATGAAGGCTCCTCTTATACGAACAAGCACAAGCTAACGCAAGCTCCTAAGGAGAATGAGTTTGAATCTCCCGTACTCGACGAATTCTGGACAACGCTAGTGAAGATGGCCCGAGTAGCGAAAAAGAGGGGGAAACGCGTAGATGTCCTATCATTTATCGATACTTACCGAAAAATTCGTATCGGAGGGTAAAGAAACAGGAAGTACATAAAAGGTGAAATCCGTTATAACGAGATTTTACCTTTTTCTTTTGCCCAAATCCTTCTAAAATGAGAGGAGCAAAGCCATATAGGAGGTCATATGCATAGAATTCCTTTCTTTTCACTGATTAGCAAGTATGACACTGCGATTTGGGTTCGAGTCGTAGGAACGATTCTGACTTCATTGGCCGGATTTATGATGAGACCTTATCTGGTCTTCTACTTGTACGACAAGTTGGATGGCTCAGTCTTCTTATCGATGTTAATAGTAGGCTTGCAGCCCTTATGCGGAATATTCGTAAACTTGTATGCCGGCAGCCTGAGCGATAAGTACGGAAGGAAGCCGATGATGCTTGCAGCGCTCATTATTCAGGCTTTTGCTATTGGTGGGTACATCTTTGCCAGCCATGTTTGGGAGTTTGCCCTTATTTCCATTGTTAACGGAATTGGTCATGCGATGTTCGGACCTGCCGCCAATGCTCAGATATCGGATGTTGTGCCGGAGCAGAAGCGGGCTGAAGTGTTCGCTTTGCTGCATACTGCTTTAAATATGGGATCGGCGTTCGGACCGCTTCTTGGGTTGCTGTTGTTTACTCTGAATCCGACGATTATTTTTCTGGCTTGTTCGATTACACTGTTTGCTTATGCAGGGCTGGTTGTATGGAAGGTTCCGGAGACGATGCCTATAAAAAGGAATGAGGAACAGATTTTTGCGAAGAGCAAAGTCAAAATTAAATGGTCGGAGCATAAATCGCTGCTATGGATCACTTTCCTCGCCATGCCGGTATCCCTGTTATATGCGCAAGTGGAGTCAACATTCCCGCTGCATTTACAGCAAAATTTTGAAAATTATAAGTCGGTATTCGCGACCATCATTACTTTTAACGGATGTGTAGTTATAGCCTTACAGCTGTGGATCGCAAAACGAACAGAGCACGTTCCTGCTTATATAGTCGTGGCAGTTTCGTACACACTGTTTGCGGTGGTATCCATCGGCTATGGATTCGTTCCTTTCCTTGCTGTCCTGCTTTTCGTTGAATTTTTATTTACCATTGGTGAAATGTTGAACGGCCCGCATATTCAAAAAGTCATTTCGGTGATTGCCCCGGAGGAGCACAGAGGCTTGTATTTCTCCGTTTTCGGAATGAATTGGCAGCTGTCACGCGCTATTGGCCCTATATTGGGAGGATTGGTGTTCAGCCACTATGGCGGAAAGATGATGTTCGCCATTCTCGGGGTCATCCTTGTGGTTGCCGGCATCGCCCAGACGAGATATATCCGAAGTTTAAATCGCAAGCAGGAAGAGCTCGCCATTGAGGGTGCTTTGCAGGCTTAGATTTCAATTAGTTATCAAACGTGGAACAGAACCGCTTTAAGGCATCTGCCTTTTTGCGGTTTTTGTGTTTTTACGACTGTTTTTCAACAAAATGACTTAGGTCACCAATGTGCGATGACCTTGCTCACCTTACAGGGTGACGGGGAAAGTCTACAATGAATACAAGAGAAGATCTATTAGAGGGAGTGATTAGGAATGCTATTGTTTTTGCATGTGTTAGGCGCTGTATTGTTTCTGGGTAATATTGTGACAGGAGCGTTTTGGAAAGTAAGGGCCCATTACGGAAAGCAGGATCTGACGACGATACATCTTACCGTCAAAAACATTATGCTCGCCGATTATGTGTTTACCCTACCTGGTATTGTGCTGCTGCTCGTTCCGGGATTTTTAATGACGGCCAAACGAGGGTACTCCTTCATGGAATGGAACTGGTTGACGGCTGCTTTATTATTATTTTCAATATCGGGTCTGTTATGGCTCTTCATTCTCCTGCCGCTGCAAAGAAAAATGATTCGCTACAGTGAAGAATCGGTGCGGATTGGAAAGCAGACAGAAGCGTATCAACATGTCTCGAGAAAATGGGATATCTATGGAACGATTGGCACAATTCTTCCACTCCTTTCTTTGGTGTTGATGATATGGAAGCCTGGCATGTAACATGCTGGGCTTTTGTTGTTTTGTAATACATATGTAAGCTTCATTTCAATGGGATAAGGTATACTTATACTAGCTTGAGGAGGTATGACGTATGGGGGCAATCGTTCTTGTTGTAGATGATGAACCGAATATTATAGATGTGTGCACCGTTTATTTGCAGAGGGAAGGGTATCAAGTTATTTCAGCTCCAAATGGTGATGAAGCGATTCGTAAGTGGCGGCAATATCAACCGCAGTTGATTGTGCTGGATTTAATGATGCCGGGCAAAAACGGATGGCAAGTATGTGAAGAAATCCGCAATGAGCAGGACGTTCCCATCATCATGCTGACAGCACTAGGAGACGAAATGGACCGGCTGACGGGACTTACCATGGGGGCGGATGACTACTTGACGAAGCCATTCTCCCCACGGGAGCTCGTGCTGCGAGCAAAAGGAATTTTGCGCAGACTACAGCGTACCCAGTCAGAGACAGCGGCGAATACGGAGGCAGTCCTGCCGGCGCATATTCTGAGATACCCGGGCCTTGAGATCAACGTGCTGTATCGCAGTGTCCGCATTAACGATAAAGACATCGAGCTGACCGTAAAAGAATTTGAACTGCTTCATTTGTTCGCGGCCCATCCGGAACAAGTCTTCTCGCGAAACCAATTGCTGAGCAAAATTTGGGATATTGATTACTACGGGGATACAACGACTGTCACCGTCCATATTCGCCGATTAAGAGAGAAAATTGAGCAGAATCCGTCCCAGCCACGCTATATAAAAACCGTATGGGGCATCGGCTATAAGTTCGAAGGGAGGGAGCCATCCTGAAACTTCGCAACTATTTGTTCATCGCAAGCGGCGTGAGTACGGGTATTATCTTGCTGTCGCTTTTTATTTGCTATCATTATATGCTTCTTCATTGGAAGGACGTCGTGCTCCTGACAAGCTTCACCTTAGGTGCGGCTGTCGTATCCATGGGGATTCACTATATCATGACGCGCCCTCTTGAGAAAGCCATTCATACCATTACACAAGAAACGACTCGTATTTCAGAGGGCCATTTTGAAGGGCAGGTGCCCCTGCTTGGACCGGCTGAATTCCAAAGACTTGCCGGTCAATTCAATCGCATGAGCGGCAAACTGAAAGACAGCTTCGAAAAATTACGAACAGCCGAGGCTTCCCGCAAAGAGCTTGTGGCTAATGTATCTCATGATCTGAGAACACCGATGGCTTCTATACAAGCTTTCGTTGAAGCTTTGGAAGACGATGTGATTCAGGACAAAGCGACCTTCGAGCGCTACCTCCGAACGATCCGTTTGGAGACAGGAAGACTAGACGCTCTCATCCAGGAGCTATTTAGGCTCTCTCAGCTGGACGCGGGCGGAGCGGATTTTGCACCTGAGCCGTATCATGTCGATCAACTGCTAGTAGATGGTTTGCAAAGCTTAGCTTTTCAGCTGGAGGAGAAGCGGCTAAATGTAAACGTAGACCTGCCCGAGTACTTGCCGCCAGTGAACATCATGCCTCAGGAAATGAAGCGGGTGCTTGCTAACATTTTGGGAAATGCCATTCGACACTCTCCTATTGGCGGGAGCATTGCAATTAAGGCGGAGAAAGTGTCCGGGCCGTATCTAAAGCTGTACGTTCAGGATCAAGGTATCGGTATTGAGGAAAAGGATATGGATAAAATATTTGACCGCTTCTATCGATCAGACCCATCAAGAACGCGTGTAAGCGGAGGCGCCGGGCTCGGATTGGCGATAGCAAAATCGATTGTTCAACTGCATGGAGGAACGATTGGGGTCGTGAGTCGAGCGGGCCAAGTCGAGGGACGTGGCAGCACATTCTGGTTTACCATTCCTATTTATGAATGACATACCTGCTTAAGGAGGATGAAGTCTCAACACCTCGTGGGCGGGTAGGGGAACTAGAGGGCGCTATATTGCCAAAAGCAGCCCTTTTGGTGAGGGAAGGGGAACTATGGTACGTTATTTCGCCATCTGGACACAAATTTGATCGATTACGGTGAAATAAGATCCTGTAGCTAGTTGCCCTTTAAACCATCGAAATGGGGCATTACCACTAAATAAAGGAATGAGGTTCCCTTAATCCGGATGGATCTTCAGATATGCTTGTCCATGAACACAGGCAAGTTGGATAGAGGCGTTGTAAGCGATTATACGCTTGATTGGTGGGTGTCCGGTACAATCTTCTTGGGCAATGAAGCGGGAAGAGCTAAATCCACAATCCCCGTGGCAGGGAAGAACAACGCCTACTGTCCCTGTTGCACGAAGGAGCTATGTCCACTATCCCTGTGGCTCAGTAACGAAGAGAAAGGATGGTAGCGTGTAGAAGCTGAAGTAATCTTGGCGCCGTTGGGATAGCAGGAATGGAAACAAATATAAGGGAGCGCATGCCTCTAGAAATATTAGCAGTTTGTAAGCTTTATTTAAGATTTGTACGTTATGATTAGAGCTATAACTCTCGATTGAATAGGATGTGGACGTATGGAATCGAAAAGAGGTTGGTTAAAGCAATCTTTTGGCAAGCGTCTGAACGCTATACATAGTTGGAATGCCTGGATTCTCATGCTGCTGACGATAACAGGCATCGTGCTTAGCATAGGCGCCATTCGCGGAGATTTGGGAAGCTTTCGAGTGACGCTCAAGCAGCTGCACATTTATTTAGGCGTCGCTTCTATTCTGCTCATCGCTCTTTACGCACCAATGATTCGCAAGCATTGGCGCCAGATTCGCGCGCGCCGCAATCAACGCGCGAATCTGGTGTTCGTGCTGGCGCTGCTGGCTGGCTGGGCAGCGTCCGGGGTCATCCTGTGGCAGTTCCGTCATCTGCCGCCAGCCTGGAACAACACGGCACTCCTCCTCCATGATCTGCTCACCTGGGTCGGAGTGCCGTATGCCGTGTACCACGCCATCTCGCGCAGCCGATGGCTGAAGCGCCAGCAGCGGCTGGAGCAAGCCGCTGCGGCTGCCGCTGCGAAACCGCCGGCCGCGCAGCCGGCGGCGGCGAAAGATCCCGTGGCGGCCACGGATGCCACGGCTGAGCGCTCCGCTGCGCAGGCGGTTATCGCCGCGCTGAAGGAGTCACCGATCACACGCGCTTCGTTCCTGCGGATTGCCGCAGGACTCGTGATTGTGATCGCGGTCGGTCCCGCCTTTTATCGCTGGATAAAAGGCGCCTTCGACAACGGCGGCTCTGCGACCGCCGAATATGTTGCAGGGGACGGCAACAGCATGCTGCCGCCGCCTGCACCGCTGCCAGACTCCGCTGCTGTTGTCGGCGGAGGAGCGCAGGGGAATTTCCGTATTTATACGGTGACGGAAATTCCGGCTTTTTCCTCGGAGACATGGCAATTCGCCATTTCCGGTCTTGTTGATAAACCAAGTGTATGGAACTGGGAAGAGTTCCTGAAGCTGAAACGAACCGTACAGGTTAGTAATTTCCATTGTGTAACGGGTTGGTCTATTTATAACTGTACGTGGGAGGGAATCCCGCTCAAGCAGCTGTTAGCGGCAGCAGGTGTGCAGTCCAAGGCTAAGTATGTGAAATTTTACTCTGGCGACAAAGTGTATACCGATGCGCTGTCGTTGGAGCAGGCTGGCGGGGATGATATTATGGTGGCTGTGCTGCTGGACGGCAAACCTATTCCTCAAAAATTGGGGGGGCCTGTCAGGCTGATTGTGCCGCAGATGTATGCATACAAGTCCGTTAAATGGCTCCAAGGGATTGAGCTCATCGAGAAGGAGCATATGGGGTACTGGGAAGTTAGGGGCTACGATAACGACGCTTGGGTGGATAGATCGAATAACGCTTAAAGCGATAGGAATGGCAAGAAGCCGAAACTGACTTTCCGAGCGGATTTTGGTATAGTTATGGCTAAGAAGCCAGCTTGGAAGTGAGGAATAAAGCGATGGAAATCGTATCGGTTAACGTGGGGAAGCCCCAAACAATTCAATATCAAGGCAAAGAGCTGGTCACAGGAATATATAAATTCCCGGTCAGCTCCTCTTTGTATGTATCGAAAACGCAGTTGGATGGAGACGGGCAAGCGGATTTGACGGTGCATGGCGGCGTTGATAAGGCGCTTTGCGTGTATCCCGAAGAGCATTATGCTTATTGGGAAGGAGTGCTTGGCCGCAAACTGGAAGCGGGTGCATTTGGTGAGAATTTAACAGTCCGCGGCTTTCTGGAGGCGGAGGTTTGCATTGGTGACATTTATGCGATTGACGATGTCATCGTTCAAGTCTCGCAGCCGCGTCAACCTTGTTTTAAGGTGGCGAAGCGCCTGGAGTGGGTCCAAACACCGCTGCAAATGCAAGAAACAGGCTTTACCGGCTTTTATTTCAGGGTCTTACAAGAAGGGTTCATTTCTAAAGAATCCCGCGTGAAACTTGTCGCCAAAGATGAGGCGGGTGTAACTCTAGCTTATGCCAATCAGATCAAATATCACGATAAAAAGAGTAAGGATGGGGCTCAGCGTCTCGCCGAGACAAAAGCCTTATCTGAGAGCTGGAAGAAATCTTTCGAGAAACGATTGGCGGAGCTGGCGACATGATGACAGGCGTTATTTTGGCTGGGGGGCTCAATCGCCGTATGGGCGGAAACCGGAAGGCGCTTCTTCCCGTGGAAGGTCAGCCTATACTTCTTAGGCAGCTAAAGGAGATGTCCAAGATCTGTAATCAGATTATTGTTGTAGCGAACGAATCTGAGGCGTTTATACCTCTTATCGAGTCAATGCCCTCTACGATGAATGTACAATTGGTGTCAGACTATTATGTGCAGAAAGGTCCATTAAGCGGTATCCATGCAGCCGCACAGGCCGCTAGCCATGAGTTTCTGTGGATTGTTGGCTGTGATATGCCGTTTCTTTCGTCAGAAGCCGCCGCTGCTATGGCTCAGTGGTGCCAAGAGGCGAATGTTGACGCCGTCATTCCTGTATTGGAGGGAAAAGTCCATCCTCTTCATGGGATTTACTCCAGACTGGTCGGTTCCGAAGCCGAGGTGCTATTGAAGCAGGAGAAATATCGGTTGATGGGTTTGCTGGATCATATCGACTGGCTGCCGGCGGAAAATGTTTTTTTTGAAAATCATCATCTGCCGACTCAGTTCGTTACAAATGTGAATACGCCGGAAGAGTATAACGCTATGTTAGATAATCTTACTTAGGGACTATTTTTCCAGATAGTGATCGTCAAGGAATCTAGGTTTTAGTTATAAAATATGCCATAATGGGGATAGAGAGAAGGTGAACCTCATGCCGAAGCTGCTGATGGATCGTTTTGGACGGATGCACGATTACTTGCGAATTTCGGTTACCGATCGATGTAATCTCCGCTGCGTCTATTGTATGCCCGAAGAAGGAATGGAATTTGAACCGGATGACAAACTTCTCACGTTCGAGGAGATCACCGAAGTTGTTCGTGTGCTCGCTGGATTAGGTGTTCGTAAGCTGAGATTAACCGGTGGAGAGCCACTTGTGCGTAAAAACCTGGAAGTGTTGATTGGAATGCTATCCCGAATACCCGGGATTGAAGACATCGCGTTGACTACAAATGGGATTTATTTTGCTTCAAGAGCCGAGAAGCTTCGTGCAGCAGGATTAACCCGTGTAAATATTAGCTTGGACTCTTTAAAGGCCGACAGGTTCTCACTAATCACCAGAGGCGGCGATATCAATCGTGTTCTGGCTAGTATTGAAGAAGCTTACCGTGTAGGCATCACCCCGATTAAGTTGAACGTCGTTCTCATGAAGGGTATGAATGATGACGAAATTGAAGATTTTTTACAAATGACGTTGGACCGTCCGATTCAAGTTCGATTTATAGAATATATGCCGATCGGCCATCAAGATGAGGCCTGGAAAAGCCGCTATCTGCCTTTGACCACCGTACTGGATCGCTGCAAGGAAAAGGGATGGAATGCTGTAGCATCGGACGCGGTTTATGGGAATGGACCTGCTCAAAACTACTGGATTGAAGGGGCACTTGGTTCATTCGGCCTTATTCACCCGATCAGCGACCATTTCTGCGAGACATGCAATCGGCTGCGAATTACAGCTGACGGCAATGTGAAACCGTGCTTATATTGGTCAGATGAATTTAACGTTCGAACATACATCGGGAATGATGCGGCTATGGAAGACCTTTTCTTCCGTGCCTTGGATATTAAGCCTCAAAATCATGAGATGGCGCAAGCCCTGCTTAATGAAGCACAGTCTCATACACCAACACTTCGCCGGATGTCGCAAATTGGCGGTTAGCTCATGGGAGGAACAGACGTTAGTGAACAGCGATACAAATCTTAAATTTGGGCGAAAAGTCATTTCGGTCGAAGAAGCAAGGAGCTTGCTTTCCGAATATGTAAAACATACCGAAATTGAATCTGTGCCGCTATCTGCCGCATTCGGCAGGCGTCTGGCTGAGGATATCTATGCCGATCATCCCGTTCCTCATTTTCGCAGATCCGGTGTAGACGGGTATGCGGTATGCGCTGCAGATATTGAGCAGGCCACACCGGAGAATCCTGTTGAATTACGTATCATTGAGCAGATTCCAAGCGGTACTGTACCTAAGTTCAAGGTTTATTCGGGATTAGCCGCGCGTATCATGACGGGCGCTCCGGTTCCGGATGGCGCGGATTGTGTGGTCATGCTGGAGATGACGGATGCCTTGCCCTTAGATGATACAGGACTAAATTCATCTCATGTAAACATTAAGAAACATGTATCCTTCGGGAGTAATATTACTCCTATTGCCGGGGAAATACGAATGAAGGAATTATTGCTGGAGCAAGGTTCACAGATTGGACCTGGAGAAGCAGCAATATTAGCCACCTTCGGCTACTCCTTTGTTTCTGTGTACCGTAAACCGAAGGTCGCTATTTTCTCAACAGGCTCAGAGCTATTAAATGTTGAGGACGCTCTGCAGCCTGGACGAATTCGCAACAGTAACAGCTATATGCTTGCTGCACAAGTAGAAGCGGCAGGTGGAGAAGCGATCATTATGCAGGCGCTGTCGGATGATGCGGAAGAGGTGGAATCGGCGCTGCTGGAGACATTAGCCAAAGTCGACCTTATCCTCACCTCCGGGGGTGTCTCCGTTGGTGACCATGATGTTCTGGTGGATTTGTTTGGACGTTTTACAGGAAAGCTGCTTTTTAATAAAGTGGCGATGCGGCCAGGCACTCCGACGAGCGCAGCTCTATGGGAGAATAGGCTGCTGCTGGCGCTCTCCGGTAATCCGGGCGCATCGTTCGTAGGCTTTGAGCTATTTGCGAAGCCGCTGATTAAAGCGATGGCGGGCTGTCAAACACCCTTCCAAGAAGCCATTACGGCATTTTTAGATGTGTCTTACGATAAAGGCTCGGCTTATCCCCGGTATGTGAGAGGGACAACACATGCGGAGACTGGCTGTTTGAGGGTAAGACCCGCAGGCATCGATAAATCCAGCATTATGGTTTCCATTAAAGATGCGGACTGTTTGATTCAACTGCCTGCCGGAGGCAAAGGTTTTGCTAAAGACGAACGTGTACTTATTTATCCTATCCAATAAATTGGGGCCTACCTGTCACTCAGCTTCTTTGGAAGAAGCTGCTGCAGGTAGGCCCCTTTACCTGGATTAGTCAGGTTGGAAGATTAGCACGGATTAGATAGCGAAAGTTGCCAAGATGATGACGAGCAAAACATAAAGGACAAGAACAACACCAACGGATCCGTAACCAGTTCCGCAACCAGCTGCATATGACATAGTATCCCCTCCGGTTCTGAATGATTTAAGTGGGTTGATTCACTATACATCACATCATATGATTCAGAGACATTCGTTGATTGGACGTATGCCCTGATTTATTATTGAAAGAGCCTAAATAGGCTCTAGGTAGCGCAATTGATTATCAAGTATAATTGTACTTGAGGTGATACATATGAATGAAATTCGTACATTGCAGCCACAGGAGATATCGGAAAGCTTCGCATTATCCCAGTTTGCTTTTCAATATGAGTTGAGCGCTGAGGAACAAGCTGAGCGATCCCGTTTAACGGATCCGAAACAAATTTGGGGCTGCTTCGTTCAGGAAAAGTTAGCAGCGAAACTCCATCTTTTACCGTTTCATACGTGGCTGAATGGCCAGCGCTTTGCCATGGGCGGCATTGCGGGAGTAGCGACATGGCCGGAGTACAGGCGCAACGGGATGGTTGCGAAGCTGCTGCTTCAAGCGCTCAAGGTGATGAAGGAACAAGGGCAGACGCTATCCTTTCTGGCGCCATTTAAATTCGAGTTTTATCGGAAATATGGCTGGGAGACATACATCGATTATCTGAAATATGAAATACCTGTGGATAAACTTCCAAAGTTTCAAGCTTCTGAGGGCAGTTCGATCATTCGTGTGACAAGGAACTGGGAGCTTTTGAATCCGATTTACGTGCAGCATGCTTTGCGGTTTAACGGAATGCTGGAGCGGGATGCTGATTGGTGGAACAACAAATATTTTAAACACAAAAGCGGTATGGTAGCTCTTTATGAGAATGCACATGGTGAGCGGACCGGGTATGTTTTTTATCATATAAAAGAGTATACGGCGACCATTCATGAAATGGTGTTTCTGGATGAGGACGCAAGGCGCGGCTTGTGGAAATTCATAGCGGATCATGATTCCATGATTACCAAAGTTGAGGTCAAAGCGCCCTTGGATGATCAGCTTCCATTCTTGGTGCACGACCCTAAGTTCAAGCAAGAGAAAATTACGTATTTCTCAGCCCGAATTGTAGATGTTGAAGCCTTTCTGGCGCAGTATGTGTTTGCAACGCGTAAGGCAGCTGAACCCGTCTATCTGCGCATTTCGGACCCGCATGCGGATTGGAACAACGGCGTTTATTGTCTAAACTTCACGGGCAGCGGGGAAAAAGCACAAGTAACAAAGCTGGCTGAGGGCGAGCTGCCGGCAGAGGAGCTTCTAGTGAACTGCAGCATTCAAACGCTTACAGCGCTGTTCATGGGCTATCAAAAGGCTGGCTTTCTGGCTCGCATAGAGCGGCTTCAAGGTTCGCAGGAGCCTATTTCGCGGTTGGAAGCTGCTATTCCAAAGCGGACGACTTATTTGGCGGATTTCTTTTAAAGGATGCTTACCGATTTACTTCAAACCTAAAATGACTGTCAGGGCGATTTTCCTTGACAGTCTTTCGCATGGGATTCGGGCTGCTGCGGTGAAAATTAAAAAACCCGTGATCATCACGGGTTTAGTTTATAAACTTTTACGGTTTGGAAGCCAAACTTGCTTAAGGATTGCTTGGAGCCCGGAACGAAGATATCAACGCGTTTGCCTTTGATGGAGCTGCCTGTATCTGTTGCGTAAGCATACATGCCGCCTTGCGGAAGACCATTGAAATCATATCCTTCGATATAGAGCTTAGACCCAAGTGGAATGACAGATGGATCTACAGCGACGGTTCCGACAGTTAATGGATTACCCAAGTAATCCAAAGCTCCAAAACCACCGTTCTCAGACGGATCTGCCGAGTAGGCTGTTGATTCAAATAACTCATAATCCGGCGCGTGGTGATTGCCGTCTTTACTTAGAATCGCTAGTTTGCTGCTTGCGTCCCACTGAACGGGAATGTCGGAAGCTTTGCTTAGAAAACGAAGAGGCACATATACACGTCCATTTTGGTACTCGGCATGTGTGTCCATCTCGACACGTGTGCTATCGATTTCGGCTTCTTTTTCACCTGAAACTAAAGTAATGGAATGCTTGTCATTGTTAAGTGTTACCTTGATTTGGTCGCCTTCCTTTTGCCATTGTACATCGTAACCCAGCTTCTCTGTTACGAAACGGATCGGTACTTGTGTAGAATGATTGCCATCCAGAAATGGCTGTGCATCGGGAAATTGAACCAGGTCATCATTGACTTGAACTTTCACGTCCATACTCTCGGCGGCATGGGCATGCGCCGTAAATGGGGAAAGAAAGCCCCCTGCCAAAACTGTGGCGGACACAGCAAGGCAAGCTAACCCTTTTGTTAACATATGCAATTGGTAATCCTCCTTCAAATGAGCCTCCGAGGTTAGTTGACGGGTTCGGGAAGAAGGTTCTCCCTAGTCTGCTCTGCATGCAGAGCAAATATTCACCCCATTTAAATCGTCCCCCGTACCGGCACTTTGTCTGTGCACCGGACTCGGCTTCAAATATTCTATCATTGATAGAATAAGAGTAACAACGCCCAAAATATGGATAGCGGTCTTAGCGGGTACTGGACTTAGGTCTAGGTACAAAAACAGTCGGGAGTCCGTTTTGGCCGATATCCATTTCGGCTACGATAGAAGCATGAAGAATATGCGAAGGGCGGTTGCGGTAAATGAGCATGAATCGATCGAAAAGTTGGGCTTTGATTTTAATAACAGTAGGCTTTCTCATCGGTGTGCATCAAGTAGGCATGCATCTGCACGTAATGGGGTTGTTGATTCCCGTGGCTATGGTAGGGCTCGGTTATGTAGGAATAAGAAATGGAAAGAAAATAGGTTGGGTTATTTTTGGGATCGGCGCTTTGGTATTAATGACAAAGTTGTCCGGACTACTCGCAATTGTATTTGCCGTGTGGTTAATGTATTACGGCTATCGCCTGCTGAAGAACCAAAACGACTCGGCGCAATTCAAACTATAATCGATAGGAAATTAGGGGGTGTGGCATAATGAGCGTATTCAATCGGATTGGTAAAGCAGCGGAGATGGCCTGGCAGGAAGCGGCAAACAAGCTGGACCTGCATGAGCGGGGAGGCTGCCATTCAGGAGCAGCGACGCGCGGCATTGCCGAACTGGAGCAGCGCTACGAGGAAGCGCTGCAGCGAACAATCGAACTGCGCAGGCAAAGCGTCAACGCGGAGGAAATGGCACAGCTGCGCGCCGAGCAAGCCGAGCTGGCGATGCGCGCCGGCGACGAAGAGCTGGCACGCCTAGCGCTGCAGGAGAAGCTGCGCGAGGAGGCCGCTTGCGAGCAGTACCGCGCGCAGTACGCGAGCAGCCAGGACGTCTGCCTGGCGCTCGCAGATGAGCTTGCTGCGCTGCGTGCCGGGCGCGCAGCAGGAAACGGACAGCCGCGCAGCGGGCCGTCGAAGGAAGAAGCTCGCGACGCTTGGCGCGAGCTGGAAGTGGCCGGCCGCGAGCTCGGCCGGGAAGCGCTGCAGGGCCTCCGCGTCGCGGGGCGCGTGTCGCGTGAGACGCTGAAGGAGGCTGGCGGCAATCTCCAGCAGGAGCTGCGCAAGCTCCAGCAAGATTGGCGCGAGCAGCGCTTCAGCGAAGAGAAGGAGACGCGCGGCAAGAAGTAGCTGCCGCGCTGGGCGGTGCTGCGCCGGCATGCTTGCGGCGCAGCCGGTGGTTCAAGCCTCCGCATTTGTGCTAAATCCTTGCTGGGCAAGGATTTGCATCGATTTGCATCTTGGAGGCTGTCCATTCTTATGGTATGCTAGGAATCTAAATGAACGATTTAATCAGCAGCCAGAGGAGGTGCAGCGATGGGAGAAGAAACCAAAAACAACCGCAACCGGAATACAGCCCTAGTGCTGATTGGCGCCGGTCTTTTTTTGCTTCTGGATCATACGATAGGCTTTTTTCCCATTCTTGCGATCATCCTCGTCTTGCTGGGCATTCATCGGGTCCGCTCCCGCAAAGAGCGTAAAGGCTTTGTGCTCATCGGCGTGGGGGCTGTGATTCTGTTTGGCGACCATATTACGATCGTTTTCTCGATTGTGCTGATCTCGCTAGGATTCTTTTTCATACGTTCTAAGCAAGTGCATAAAGATGACACCTATATTCAGAAGCAGAAGCTAATGGATAGCGTCCGTCTCGGGCGTGAGCCTTGGATCTTGAGGAATAGCTCGACGTGGTACATTATTGGGGAGACTTACATCGACCTCTCGCTCGCGATTTTGGAGCAAAAAGAAACAACAGTCATCCTGCAAGGTGTAGTAGGAGATGTTGATATAAAAGTACCGGATGATATCGGAATTTCGGTTGCAGCCTCGGTCACATTCGGCCAAATCCAGGTCGCAAGTGAACGCGAGTCGGGCGTAATGAACAAATTGCATTGGCAGTCGTCCAATTATGAGAGCTGCGATCACCGTGTGAAACTAGTGCTTTCTTATATCGTAGGAGATATTAAAATCAAAGTGATGTAACACTGCAGAGGAGGTTCAGCGCATATTGGACGGCTATAAACGAAGATTAACGAATATGATATGGCGCAGTATGGCTGAATCGATAATTTTTAGTTTTTTTGTATTTGGCGCTATTATTTATTTTATGAATTCACGCAATTTGATCACCCCGTTTACGAGCTGGCAGGAGGGTGTGAAATTCGTTTTCATGGCGATTGTCGTCATCGGCGGTATTGGCGCAGGCTACGGTTATTGGAACAGCTCACGGATTACACGCCGGCTTGAACCGCTCATGGAAACGATGATTTTGCTGGAAAAAGGGACGTTTACCCGGGAAGGCTTTCAGAACGGTGAAGACGAAATCGGACGTCTTGGCGAGCAGTTGGGCCGCATTATGAAACGGTGGGAAGAGCAGGTTACTTCGCTGCAGCGTTTATCGAATAATAACGCCGAGCTTGCGGAGAAGGCAAAGCTTTCAGCGGTAATTGAAGAAAGGCAGCGGTTGGCGCGGGAACTGCATGATGCGGTAAGCCAGCAGCTGTTCGCGATTTCCATGACCGCAACGGCGGTAGGCCGGACGTTAGACAGGGATTTCGAGAAGGCCAAACGTCAAATACATCTGATCGAGGAGATGGCCTCTGTTGCGCAATCGGAGATGAGGGCGCTGCTGCTGCATTTAAGACCGATCCATTTGGAAGGGAAGCGTTTGTCCGAAGGGCTTGTAGAACTGCTTAAGGAGCTAGCGGCTAAGGTGCCGATGGCGATAACTTGGGATATGGACGAAGAAATTCGTTTGAATAAAGGAATCGAGGATCATTTATTCCGTATTGTGCAGGAGGCGCTCTCGAATGCCCTGCGTCATTCCAAAGCGAACAAGCTGGAGGTCAAGCTGCTGCACCGCCCTGACGGCGTTCGTCTGGCGATTCGCGATGACGGTGTAGGTTTTGAACTGGATGCGAAGAAGCTCACGTCCTACGGTATCGTATCCATGAAGGAGCGGGTTAACGAAATTGGCGGCTCCGTTGATATTATTACAGCGCCTGATCGAGGTACGCGCATCGAGATTCGTGTTCCAATTCTTGCGACGGATGCTGCGGAAAGTGTATAACCGGTTGGTTCTGGATTGCGGGTTGTGCAGTTAAAGGGGACAAACAGTTTTGCTGACGAGGGGAGAAGCTAATGGACGATACGCTAATTAAGGTCTTGCTAGTCGATGATCATGAAATGGTGAGGATCGGTCTTGCCGCCGTTCTGGGAACGGAGGATGGCATTGAAGTAGTCGGAGAAGCCAGCAATGGACAAGACGGCATTAGGTTAGCTCAGGAATATCGGCCGGATGTCGTGCTGATGGATCTAGTCATGGAAGGCATGGATGGGATCGAAACGACACGGAAGCTGCTGCAGCTGTATCCGGAATGCAAAGTGATTGTGTTGACTAGCTTCCTGGATGATGAGAAAATGTATCCAGTGATTGAAGCAGGCGCCTTTAGTTATTTGCTCAAAACGTCTCGCGCTTCTGAAATCGCTCAAGCGATTAGAGCCGCGGCCAAAGGGCAGTCCATACTGGAGTCGCAGGTAGCCTCTAAGATTATGAACCGTTTCAGGCAGCCTAAGGCGGCAGCACAACCGCATGAAGAGTTGACCGAGCGGGAGATGGAAGTTCTGCGCTTGATTGCCAAAGGAAAGTCTAACCAGGAGCTGGCGGATGACTTATTTATCGGTGTGAAAACAGTGAAATTTCACGTCACGAATGTACTAGCCAAGCTTGGTGTGGAAGATCGGACGCAAGCAGCGATCTATGCCTTTAAGCACGGATTGGCTGAGTAGCAACAAGGTACAAGGGAGCGATAAGGATGAATTTTCTCAAGCAATTGTGGAGCTGGTTCGGCTCCATTGCCATTTCTTTTATTTTAGTCGTATTTCTTGGCGTTTTTGTGTTCCAATCGACGAAAGTCATGGGACATTCCATGGACCCTACGCTGCATGACAGTCAGCGTGTGTATGTATCCAAACTTTCTCATACGTTTAATTATGAACCGAATTATGGGGACATTGTGATCATTGATTCCAGAGTAGATCTGAAGCGGACCTTTAAGAATGACTTGCTAGACAGCCCGCTGCTCAGTTTGTTTACGAAGGGCGATGACAAGCATGTCTGGATCAAACGTGTAATTGGCAAGCCAGGGGATCATCTGGAGATGAAAGACGATAAATTGTATCGTAACGGCCAGCTTCTGGACGAGCCGTACCTGAATGAAGCGATGAGAGCGAACGGAAACAAGCAGTGGACGGTTCCGGAGGACCACGTTTTCGTGATGGGAGATAATCGAAATAACAGTATGGACAGCCGAGTGATTGGATACGTTCCACTCGATCATGTCTTAGGGAAGAAACTATTCTAAAAAAAGCGGCCCTCTGGGTGAGCATGCAGGTGCATGAGCTCATTCAGGAGGGTCGCTTTTTTGAGATTAAGAAGGCAAATCACATCTGTGTATCAAACAGTTGTCCGCTTACCGGGACCTGCAAATAGGCTTGGAGCTTTCGAGTTATGTATGCAGGCGATTTCCGCAAGGAGGTCTGAAGTTCATTATGTGTATGTATATATTGACGTGTAGGTTCTAGGATGTTTTCGCGATTGTTGTCAGCCGGTTTTGCCCCGACTACGGATTGAGCGGATGGATTGGTTATGCTATTTGCGGTTTGAACGAATCCGGCTTCTGATTTGGCCGCTGCTTTGGCGAATTTCTGATAAGGGGAGCCCTCTGAAGGAAGATCTAGGGGCACACGAATCGTAGTTGATTTACCGCCGGCGATGCCGCGGACTCCGCTAACACGGTAATAATCCTTATGAGTTTGATAACTCTTTACTGCCATTATTGGAGGATAGGCATAGATCATATCAATCACCTCATTTTCGCTTAAGTCTAGTATAGCATTCGCAGGTTTTGGGGTAAATTGGTACGTGCCAAGAAGAATTCGAGGAAGGAGTTGAGTCATTTTTGCGCGGACCAACATAAGATAGCATTATTGCTTCTTGTGGAGGCGATGCGCGTGATTCGCAAACGGTTTGCAGCTAATGACGATCGGGCGATTCATCGTTTGGTTGTTGAACAGTTAGTCCCCTTTTCCAGACTATATCAGTCAAGTACTTCGATCACATTTTCAGAAATTCGTAAGCGGCTGAACCACAACAAAACATTTGTGGCAGCTAAAGGATATAAACAGCCATACGGCTTCATTTCGGTCATTCGCAAATCGAACGTGCTGTTCGTGGATATGCTGGCCGTCGATCCCCGCGAACAGGGAAAAGGCTTGGGGAAAGAGCTCATGAAAATGGCGGAAGACTATGGCAAAAGCGAGCGCTGTCGCACTGCAGAGCTGTTTGTAGATGACAGTAATCCCAAAGCCATCGGCTTTTACTTAAGCAAAGGATATGAGATTCAGGAGTACCTCCCCGAGTTAAGCTGCTACAAGATGAGAAAGAAGCTTATCAGGTAAAACAAGGGCTGCAGATGGGTGAGACATCCGCAGCCTTTTCTTCATTCGGTGAACATAGCGGCAACCCGGTCGACCGGTATATCGATCGCTCCCGAATCAGGGGCTGGGCCGCCGAAAAGCGGCATTCCGAAGAAGTTTAATCGCTCGAGCGCTGGCTCCGGGCTGGACGGCTCTGTTTCCGCCAATTTCATTTTGACCGTTTTCGATTTGGTGCTGGTTTTGCTTTTCTTCTTGGATGTAGTTAAATTAAGGTTCGGGCGAGCCTCGTCATTCAGAATGAGCGTATTTTTCTCAAAACGACTTAGGACTCCGAATACTTGTGAGCCATCGTTAAGATAAAGAAGAACAGGCTTTCCGAACAGGCTTTTACAGGTCTTCTCGGTAATAGGATGAATGGACTGCATGAGGATCTTGGCACCTCCGTATTTGTATGTACTGTAGCCTATTCGGCGGGCTTCACTTCTGTATAGACGAATGTCTAGTTTTTTATAAGAAATTGTTATTAGTGAAAGTTCTCAGAAAAGTTGAATAGCTTGACAATTTTAGGTATGCTAAGCATATTAACTAATCCTAAAAGAGAAAGAATGATGCATAGATGAGTGGAGCTGTATTTTATATTTTCGGGGCAACTGGCGATTTGGCGAAAAGAAAGCTGTTTCCAGCTTTTTATAGCTTGTATCGTGAAGGGAAATTAGGAGAAAATTTTGCGGTTGTCGGTCTGGCACGCAGACCGCGGACGAATGAACAGTTTCGTGATGACGTGAAGCACTCGATCCAAGAATTCGCCCGGTACAAAATTACGGATGATGCAGAATGGACGCGTTTTGCTCAGCGTTTCGAATACATGTCACTTGATATCAACAATGTCGCAGGCTTCCACGAGCTAAATGTATTGTCTGCAAGACTGGATGAACAATATCAAACGGGTGGAAACCGTTTATTCTACCTGGCTTTGGCGCCGGAACTTTTCGGCAACGTCTCCTACAACCTAAGCGAAGGCGGCTTGTTGCAAACCAAAGGCTGGCACCGTCTTGTCATTGAGAAGCCATTCGGCTACGATCTGCCGTCGGCTGAGCGTTTGAACGGTCAACTCCGTCAAGTGTTTGAGGAGAAAGATATTTACCGCATCGATCATTACCTCGGTAAAGAAATGGTGCAAAATATTGAGTTTGTGCGTTTCGCTAACGCATTCTTCGAGCCCCTATGGAATAATAAATACATAGCAAATATTCAAATTACGCTTAGTGAAACCGTTGGTGTTGAAGAGCGTGGCGGGTACTACGATCATTCCGGTGCTTTGCGCGATATGGGGCAGAACCATATGCTGCAAATGCTGATGATGATGGCGATGGAGCCGCCGAGCCGCCTGCATCCGGAAGATATCCGCGATGAGAAGGTGAAGGTGCTGCGTTCCCTGCGTTTATTCGAAGACGGTGATGACGTTCGGGCGAATGTCGTGCGCGGACAATATGCAAGCGGTTCGAGCAAAGGAAAAGCGTTACCTTCTTACCGCGAGGAAGATTCCGTGAATCCGCAATCGACGACAGAAACGTATTTCGCTGCCCGCGTTCACGTTGATAACTTCCGGTGGGCTGGTGTGCCTTTCTACATTCGGACAGGAAAAAGGCTGCCGGTCAAAACAACGGAAGTCGTTGTTGAATTCAAGAATATTCCGAATAATGTTTATTTGGCCAAAAAGCATGAAATGGACCCGAATCTGCTAGTATTCCGCGTAAACCCGATGGAAGGCATTTATTTGAAAATGAATGCGAAGCAGCCTGGATCTGAAGGTGTGATCGTGCCGGTTGCGATGGATTTCTGCCAAAGCTGCCAAATCGGCATTAACACGCCGGAAGCCTACGAGCGTTTGCTGTATGATGCAGCGCGCGGAGATTCTACGTACTTCACCCGTTGGGATGAAGTAGCGCTTGCTTGGTCTTACGTGGATCGCATCGCTGCAGCATGGAATGAGAGAACTGACGATCTGAAGCAGTATCCGGCTGGCTCATGGGGACCTGAAGAGGCGACTAAGCTGCTCGCTGAAGACGGCTTCAAGTGGTGGCCGATCAATGGTCAAAATGAAGGCGAAGTCGATTGGGAAGCCGTTCAAAAGACAACGGTTTTAACTTAAGCACGCGAGCATAACATCCAATAGGCGACTGACGCCTATTGGATTTTTTGTGGTATAATAAAACTTACGGAGTAAATCCTGACTATTATACTTGAGGTGCGTTTATGTCGCGAAGAGCTTTTATAAGATGGTTGCTTGCTATCGGGGCTGCATTAGTTGGTTTAAGTGCTTTTTTTAGTCAAATGGTAAAGAAAAAGTTTATGGCGGATGATCAGCCGGCTCTGTCTTCCGTTAAACCTGAGCCCGCTCAAGCTGTAGCGCAACCTTCGGCTGAACCGCTGCCGACAGGTCCGCTCATGTCCTATTTTATACTAAGCGATCTTCATATCACTATAGGCGATCCTCTCACAGGTAAGAAATTACGTCAGGCGCTTGATGATATTACGCATTTCGACGGTCCAGTTGACGCCATTATGTTAACGGGCGATTTGACGGATACGGGAACGGAACGAGATTACAAGGAGCTGCGTACCATTGTAAATGAGTATAAACTTCCGCCTGTTCATGCGAACATGGGAAATCACGACTATTACACGATCTGGATCAATAAAGCGAATACCTGGGATCAAGCAGCCGTTCCGAACGGCAAAAGCGATGAGGTCAGCAGGGAGCAGTTCAAGAAGTTTTTCGGCTACAAAACGCTTTACAATGATTTTACGACGAAAGGCCATTCCATTCTGCTGCTTTCACAGGAAGCCTACGTGCAGGAAAAGCCGGAGGTTGGTGAGGGAGCATGGTATTCCGATGAGCAGTTGGCCTGGTTCAAAGAAAGGGTCAAAGCTCTGTATCAACCGGGTAGACCGCTGTTCGTCATGACGCATCAACCACTGCCTCCGAATGGCACAGATGGAGGTACTCACCAATTAATCCGCGCGATTCAGTTCCGTGAGACGCTAAAGCCATATAAGAATGTGTTCGTCTTCTGCGGACATCGCCATCAAGATTTCCAGAATGGAACCCCGCATTATGTGAAGGAAACATTCCATTATTTCCACAATGCATCGGTCGGCAGAACGCTGAACCGTGCTTACCAGCAAGAAGCTAAGAATAAAGCTCAGGGTATCTATGTGCAAGTATTTGCCGATAAGGTTGTCGTGCGCGGCAGGGAGTTCAGCAACCGCACTTTCCTTGATGAAGCGAATTGGAGTATCGATTTGCAGAAAGCCCAAGCTTAATCAATAAGCAGTACCCAGCAGTACCCATGTAAAAGAAGAAGGGAATTAAACTAACAGATGACTACGCAACTCACAAAGCTACTCGAAACGGAAGTCGCTAAGCGACGCACGTTCGCGATTATTTCTCACCCGGATGCGGGGAAAACGACCTTGACCGAGAAACTGCTGTTATTCGGGGGCGCGATTCGCTTAGCGGGAACCGTCAAAGGGCGCAAAGCCAGCAAACACGCAACGTCCGACTGGATGGAAATTGAAAAGCAGCGCGGAATCTCCGTAACGTCCAGTGTGATGCAGTTCGACTACGAAGGGCACCGGGTTAACATTCTGGATACACCAGGTCACCAAGACTTCAGCGAGGACACCTACCGAACGCTTACTGCTGCGGATAGCGCAGTGATGCTGATTGACGTGGCCAAAGGGGTCGAGACACAAACGAAGAAGTTATTTCAGGTTTGCCGGATGCGCGGCATTCCGATCTTCACGTTTATCAACAAATTGGACCGCGAGGGCCGCGATCCGTTCGAGCTTCTAGAAGAGCTGGAAGAAGTGCTCGGGATTCGTTCTTATCCGATGAACTGGCCGATTGGGTCAGGCAAACAGTTCTGTGGTGTATATGACCGCGGCAAATCGCAGCTGGAGCTGTATAACGGCGAGGATCACAGAGAGATTGAAGTGCGCAAGGTAGATGGGGTGCAAGATCCGCTGGTCCGACAAATCGCCGGCGAATTCCTGCATCAGCAGCTATGCAATGATATTGAGCTCCTGGACGTAGCGGGCGATCCCTTCGATATGGAGAAGGTGCTGAAGGGCGAACTTACGCCTGTCTTCTTCGGAAGTGCCGTGAACAATTTCGGTGTGCAGACGTTCTTGGAGAACTTCCTGCAGCTTGCTCCTAAGCCGGAGCCACGCAACAGCACGGCAGGTGTAATCGAGCCTACCAAGGAGAAATTCTCAGGCTATGTTTTCAAAATTCAGGCGAATATGAACCCGGCTCACCGCGACCGCGTTGCGTTTCTGCGCATCGTGTCAGGTAAATTCGAGCGCGGCATGGCGGTTAAGCATGTCCGCATGGGTAAAGATATCAAGCTGGCTCAGCCACAGCAATTTCTGGCACAGGACCGCGATATCGTGGAGCAGGCATTTCCGGGCGATATTATCGGCTTGTTCGACCCAGGTATTTTCCGAATCGGAGATTCCCTGAGCGAGGGGGAGGAGATTGTTTTTGACGAACTGCCAACCTTCTCGCCGGAGTTGTTCAGCAAGGTTTCAATCAAAAATGCACTGAAACAAAAGCAGTTCCTCAAAGGAATTGATCAATTGACGGAAGAAGGCATGATCCAAGTATTTACGACGATCGGCTTTGAGGACATGATTCTTGGCGTCGTTGGCCAACTGCAATTTGAGGTGCTTGAACACAGGATGAGATCGGAATATGGCGTAGAAATTCAACTGCAGCGCCAGAATTATCAGTTTGCGCGTTGGATCATCGATGAGAAGATCGATCCGAGTAAATTCCGTATTAATTCGCAGCTTGTGAAGGATAAAAAAGGGAATTACGTCGGGTTGTTCGAAAGCGAATATGCTCTGAGATCCTCCATTGAGAAGAATCCGAGTGCGAAGTTTTTAACGAGTGCTCCATAATGCTGTAAGGACTTGAAGAGGCCGCCCGCCAGAGTAAAATCTGGCGGGCGGCCTTTTGCTTTGTATCAACCTCAGCCGATGCGCTCAACCAAAAAGGGTGTTGAAGTCGTGTTTCCTTGGTTGCCGAAGCAAGGTTTGCTTCATACAATAAGTACGGGTTACGAATACAGGGCGTGCAGGCCTTAAGGATGTGAACGAGAAACGTGCATCTTTTAATCATCGCTCCCGAACAAATTCCAGTACCGCCGCTACGGGGCGGTTCCGTTGAAATATGCATTTATGCCATAGCAAGGCAGCTTGCCAAAGAGCATCATGTGAGCATCATTTCGAGACAGCATCGTGCCTACAACCGCATAACGACAAAGGGTTCGTTAAAGATTGTAAGAGTCCGATCCGGTAGCTCGAAACAATACTTGAACGCAGTTATTGAAGCGATGAAGAACGAACAATTCGACTGGATTCAAGTAGACAACAGACCCAACTTCGCGGCAGCCATCAAACGCCATTTTCCCCAAAGTCCCGTTTCTCTGTTCCTACATTCCTTAACGTTCGTGAAGCCGCCTTATACTTCGATTTCAAAATGCTCAGATCAGCTAAGTGAAGTGGATTGGATCGTGGCGAACAGCACCTCGCTTGAGCAAGAATTGATTCGGTTATATCCCATGTGCAGGCCCCAGCTTTATCACACTTACCTAGGGACGGATATCAAGAGATTCCAGCCTAGATCGGCTTCTGTGAAACAAAGGTTGAGGAAGAAATACCGGGTCAGCCATGGTTTTCAGGTCCTTTTTGCCGGCAGGCTCATTAAACGGAAAGGACTTAAGCAGTTAATTAACGCCATTTATTTGGCTAGGAAAAAGGTGCCTGGCTTGAAGCTTTTGATTGCCGGAGGGGAGCAAAGCAAGGGCTATAAAGCGGCGCTGCAAAGGAAAGCCCGTAGACTCTCAGTGCCGGCGAAGTTTCTGGGAAATGTCCCCCATCGCAATATCCACGAGGTGTATGGCCTTGCCGATTGCTTCGTATGTCCTTCTCAAAGGCACGAGGCTTTTGGATTAGTCAACGTGGAAGCGATGGCTTCCGGGCTTCCAGTCATCGCTTCGGCCAACGGTGGGATTAAAGAAATTGTTCAGCATGGGCTAAACGGGGTATTGATTCAAGACTTCAGAAACCCTAGAGCATTCGCTCGGGAGATTGCGGCCGTTGCCACGCGCAAAGACTGGGCGGACGGCTTAGCGAAGCAAGCGCGGAGCGATGCTGTCGAGCAGTTCAGCTGGCAGGCCACGGCGTCATCACTGGCAGATTTCTATAGATTGAAGTTGGAGGAAAAACATGAGAAAGATCTTGAAGAAACGGAGTAATATCAGATATTCCAGATATGTTACGAGCAAGATTGGTAAAACCAGAGCGATAGAGGCTAGAGCTGCTCTACAGGAGTATGTGCCGACCACGAAATGGATGACGGCAGAGTCGCTGAAGCAAATGCTGAATCAGCATAAGATGGTGTATATCAAGCCCAATGTAGGCATGTTCGGAAACGGAGTGATCCGTGTGGAAATGTCAGAGGGCGAGGGAGAAGCTACGCCGTATTCGTATCAGCTGGGCGTCAACTTAAAACGGTTCAAAACATTCGACGACATGTATGCCTCCATCCGTGAGAAGACAGGGAAGAGAAGCTATCTGGTACAAAAAGGGATTCATTTGCTGAAATATAAAGGGAACCGCTTCGATCTGCGGATTATGGTGCAGCAAACGCCGCTTCGTGAGTGGGAAACAACCGGTATGATCGGCAGAGTGGCACATCCGAGCAAAATCGTCACCAACTTTCACAACGGGGGAACTTTGAAGCGGGTGGATACACTGCTGCATAGTTATTTGCCTGCCGGAGAGCGGGAGGAGTATCTTAAAAAGCTGCGTATACTTGGGACGCGCGTGGCTAAAGCGATTCATGCAAAGTATCGGGGAGTGAAAGAAATCGGAGTCGACGTCGCCTTGGATAATGAGCTGCATCCATGGATTCTTGAGGTCAACACGAGTCCGGATCCTTATATTTTTCGCAGACTGGGGGAAAAGCACACATTTGCAAAAATGCAAAGATACGCCAGAGCGTACAACAGGCCGGTTATGAAATCATAACCGGCCTGTTGTCATATCGATGAAAGCTTTGCTCGATTTCGTAAACGGAAACGGGGGGACTTAAGAGATAACCTTGAATCGTCGTACAGGAGGTTTCTCTCAGAATTTCAAGTTGGCTCAATTCTTCCACGCCTTCCGCAACCACTTGTACGTTCAGGGCGTGACCAAGGTGAATAATAGCGTTAGTAATCGCCAAATCATCTTTATTGCTATGTATATTTTTCACGAAGGAGCGGTCTATCTTCAGACAGTGGATAGGGAAGTGCTTCAAATAATTCAGTGAAGAGTAGCCGATTCCGAAATCATCGATGGAGATGGAAATGCCTTTGCTGCATAGCTTTTCGAGCACAGCAACCGTATTTTCCATGTTTTGCATGATGGAGCTTTCCGTAATTTCAAATTCGAGATACGCAGGATCGATGCCTGTCTGTTCAATGATGTGAATGGCTTTATCCGAAAAGCTTTCATCCTGGAACTGGCAGGGCGAGATATTGACAGCAACTTGATAGTCTAAAATACCAGCTTCGAGCCATCTCACCTTCTGGAGGCAAGCCTCGCGGAGCACCCACTCGCCAAGGGGTAGAATCAAGCCGCTCTCTTCTGCAAGCGGAATGAACTCGTTAGGCGGAATCATGCCGAGCTTCGGATGATTCCAGCGCACTAAAGCTTCCAGGCAAATGATTTTGCCGCTAGAGAGCTCAAGACGCGGCTGGTAATACAGGATGAGCTGATTTTCCAATATAGCCTTGCGCAGCTCTGTTTCCATCTCCATGAAGCGAACGGGACGTGAAACCAGCATGGAATGGTAGGTGACAAGTTTATTTTTGCCGGTAAGTTTGGCGGCTTGAAGGGCTTGATCTGCTTGCTTCAAAGCTTGCTCAACGGTATTCGGCGATAGCTCTACAGCACTCATGCCCATACTGACGTTAATGTAGCATTCATGCTCCTGAATCATAAACGGTTGATTAAAGCGCTGTTCGATCTGCTGTACGATTTGGGACAACTGTTCCTGATGGAGGGCGTGCAAAACAAGCGCAAATTCATCATCTCCTGATTGAACGACAAGGTTGCAATTAGGAACTGACTGCAAGCGATAGGCTATATCGGCAAGCAGATGATCGCCGGATGCGTAGCCGAGCGTGAAATTGATTTGTCGAAAACGGTCTATATCCAGGATAAGAACAGTTCGAATGTGCGCTTCATGCACAGTTCTGCGGTGACTTCGAACCGCTTTATTGATTAGCACTTGAAGGTGACTTCTAGTCACTTTTTTCTTACTCCGCAAAGCACGGATCGTTCTCGGTGAGACCAAGTGAAGAAGGCGCTGGGCTACTTTCATTGCGATCACTCATTCCCACATCATAGTTGTCCATTTAACCCTAATCATAAAACGAAAGGCAAGCGATAGACAATATTATAAATTAGGTCATTTTACAAAAATTAGTCATTTTCTGCGTGTTTTATTTGCCGGAAATTGGCGCCGGTGTCGAAATGTGGTGCACATATTTTTTGTCCGCAGCGTATTGACAAAATTGGTCTTTGAATGAGAAAATGTACGCGTGTACATAAATGGATTTCAATGATGAAAATGGAGGCTTCTACATGGTGACAAGAAAAGAGGTTGCTGAATTAGCTAAAGTTTCCGAAGCGACCGTTTCCCGTGTATTTAATGGGCTCGGACCCATGAAGCCTGCTACCAAAGCGCGTGTGTTGGAAGCAGCCAGCCAGCTGAATTACCATCCAAACGCGATCGCTCAAAGCTTTGCTCGAAGGCGCAGCGGGAATCTTGGCGTGGTGCTTCCTTATATGCCGAAAGTGCATCTTTTTTCAGCTTACTATTTCGCGGAAATTTTAAGCGGGATCGGCGAGCAGGTAAGGGAACAGGGGTACGACATGCTGTTATCGCTGTTGAAACCAGACGAAAGCCTGGACTACACGAGGCTCTACCGGTCGCAGAAAGTGGATGCTTGTGTCATTCTGGGCGCAAGGGACACCCCGCAGCAGCGGGAATCGCTCCAGCAGCTGCAGGATCAAGGACACCCTTTCTCCTTGGTCAATCAGCACTTTGAGGGGTTAGCCTTTCATGAGGTGGATGCTGATCATGCAGTTGGCAGCTATCAGGCTGTTCGGCATTTGCAGGATGAGGGCTACCGGAAGATTGCCTTCTTGAACGGCTCGCCGGAGTATTCCAACTCCGGAGACAGACTTCAAGGCTATCTGGCAGCGATGCAAGATGCCGGGTTGGAGGTTCCTTCCGAGCTGCTGCTCGAAGGCAACTACAGCCGCAAAAGCGGTTATGAAGCGGCAGATCGCCTTTGGGCGCAGAGGGAGCAGGTAGAGGCGGTATTTGCCGCAAATGATCGTATGGCTATTGGCCTCATGCAAGGACTCCGGGAGAAAGGCTGGGTGGCAGGGAGAGACTTCGCCGTTGTCGGCTGCGATGATTCCGATGCGGCCAAGCTGAGCGACCCTCCGCTAAGCAGTATTAATGTGCCTTTCTACGAGATGGGCAAAGAAGCGGCAAGAGGTGTGTTAACACGTGTTATTCAAGGGGAGAGCGTAAAGCCTTCCAGCGTGAAGCTGCAGACCCGTTTGGTTATTCGACAATCATCTAGAAGCATCACTCCTATATAAGTAAGTTTGAGTAAGGGATATGGATCGATTACACGTCAAGGAGGCTTCCTATTTATGAAATCATTTAATATTGGCATGGTCGGCTATAAATTTATGGGTAAAGCGCACAGTCATGCTTATAAAGATTTACATATGTTTTTCCCGCAGACGGCGGTGCCGAAAATGAAGCTCATCTGCGGCCGCGATGAAAACGGTGTCAAAACGGCAGCTGAGCAGTTCGGCTGGGACGGGTATATCACCGACTGGCGCGAGCTGGTCACGCATCCTGAGATCGACATCGTCGATATCAATGCGCCCAGTGACGCGCACAAGGAAATCGCGCTTGCTGCTGCAAAGGCCGGCAAGCACTTGTTCTGCGAGAAGCCGCTGGCGCTGACCCTTGCGGATGCAAGGGAGATGCTGGAGGCGGCTGAAGCCGCTGGAGTGAAGCACATGGTGGGCTTCAACTATCGTTTTGCTCCTGCGGTGCAGCTTGCGAAGAAGCTGGTCGAGAGCGGTCGCCTCGGCCAGATTTATCACTTCCGCGCCTGGTTTCTGCAGGACTGGATCGTAGATCCGACGTTCCCGCTAGTGTGGCGTTTGCAGAAGGAGATTGCCGGATCCGGGTCGCATGGCGACTTGGGCGCGCATCTGATCGATCTGGCGCATTTCCTGGTCGGCGATATGACGGAGGTCATCGGCATGAGCGAGACATTCGTGAAGGAGCGTCCACTGCCGAGTTCAATGACAGGACTAAGCGCCAAAGGCAGCAAGGATGCGCCGCACGGACCGGTAACCGTCGACGACGCGACGCTGTTTATGGCACGTTTCGCGAACGGGGCGCTGGGCAGCTTCGAGGCGACGCGTTTTGCACCGGGTCACCGGTGTACGAACTCTTTTGAAATTAATGGAAGTAAAGGCAGTGTGAAGTTTGACTTTGAGCGATTGAACGAGCTGCAGGTATATTTTACAAGCGATGATGAGGATGTTCAGGGCTTCCGCCGTGTTCTCGCAACAGATGCGTCCCATGCTTACATGGATGCTTGGTGGCCGGCTGGACATACCATCGGGTATGAGCATACGTTCGTGCATGAGGTTGTTGAGCTGATGAACGCTCTGACAGAGGATCGTCAACCGGTTCCGAATTTCGTGGATGGCGTGAAGTGTCAAGAGGTGCTGGAAGCCGTGGATCAATCCATTGAGCAGCGCCGTTGGGTGAAAATCAGCGAGGTTTAAGGATTTATCTTATATGTGGAGAGGAGCTCTTTCGAAATGAGCAAACAAGCATTGATAGTCTGGGGTGGCTGGGACGGTCATCAACCAGAAGAGGTGGCAGGCATTTTCGCTGGCCTATTGCGTGAGGAAGGCTATGGCGTGGAGGTATCCGATACGCTGGATCGTTTTAAAGATGAGGAGCGACTCAAGGGTATTGATCTTATTGTCCCTGTCTGGACGATGGGGAAAATTGAGAAAGAGCAGTTGGCTCCATTACTTGCAGCGGTCAAAGAAGGCGGAACCGGGATTGCCGGCTGCCACGGCGGGATGGCAGATTCCTTCCGGAATGAAGTTGAATATCAGTACATGGTTGGCGGACAGTGGGTCGCTCACCCGGGTAATGACGGTGTTACGTACACAGTGCGAATCAAGGATCGTCAGCACGCCCTGACAGAGGGGATGACAGATTTCGTTGTGGTTTCGGAAAAGTATTACATGCATGTCGATCCTGCTATTCAGGTTCATGCAGTGACTGATTTCGGCGATGTGGAGATGCCTGTCGTTTGGACCAAAACGTATGGAGCAGGTAAGGTGTATTACAATTCGCTTGGCCATCAAGCCAACATTGTACGGATGCCGGAAACACTTGAGCTCATGCGCCGCGGCTTGCTGTGGGCAACACGATAACGAAGAGGGGAAGCGAAGAAGATGAGTAAAAAGAAGGTTGGCATTATCGGCTGTGGAAATATTAGCGCAGCTTATATGAAAAATATTCCTAACTTTGAGCATTTGGAGCTGCTTGCCTGCGCGGATATTGATGTGGACAGAGCAAAGGCGCGGGCGGAGGAGTTCGGTATTCCTCATGCGTATACAGTACAGGAGCTTTTGAACGATGCGAATATTGACATTGTTATTAATTTGACGATTCCGGCTGCACATGCCGAAGTTTGTATTCAGGTGTTGGAAGCTGGCAAGCACGTGTATGTGGAGAAGCCGCTTGCCGTTACGCGCGAAGAGGGCATACGCATTCTGGAAGTTGCTCGCCGCAAGGAATTGCTAGTCGGCAGTGCGCCGGATACGTTCCTAGGCGGAGGCATTCAAACTTGCGTGAAGCTGATCAACGACGGCTGGATCGGCACACCGATTGCTGCGACGGCTTTCATGATGGGCAAAGGCCACGAGCATTGGCACCCGGATCCTGAATTTTACTATGCCAAAGGTGGCGGCCCGATGTTCGATATGGGTCCCTACTACCTAACGGCGTTAGTAGCATTGTTGGGACCTATTCGCCGAGTAACAGGTTCAACGGGGATTAGCTTCCAAGAGCGGACGATTAAGAGTGAGAAAAAACGCGGACAGAAGATCACGGTAGAAACGCCTACGCATATTGCTGGCGTGCTTGATTTCCATAGCGGCGCGATTGCTACGCTGGTTACGAGCTTCGACATTATGGGCGGCACGCAGCTGCCAAACATCGAAATCTACGGCAGCCACGGCTCCTTGCGTGTCCCGGATCCTAACACATTTGGCGGTCAGGTGATGATCCGTAAAAATGGTTCCGACTGGGAACCGATCCCGTTGTCACATGGCTACAAAGAAAACCACCGCGGTTTGGGTGTGGCGGCAATGGCTCAAGCTCTAATCAGCGGCGAGAGTGAAGCGCATCGCGCGAACGGCGAGCTGGCCTACCACGTGCTTGAAGCGATGCATGGCTTCCATGACGCGTCGGCCGAAGGCAAGCATTATGTGATGCAAAGCAGCTGTGAAAAACCAGCCCCGCTGTCGCCTGATTCCGTGCTATAATTTTAGTAATTGCATCCTCCTCTTTGTATCGAGGGGGATTTTTGTTTGGAATGAATCAAATCGCTTTACTGATACATGGGGAGGATGCTGGCATATGCCAAAAATTGCAGTCGTAACCGATTTTGACGGGACATTGATGGAGCAGGATGTTGGGGATGAATTGATGCTCGTCATGGATGTGTTGACTCAGCCTCAGGTGGTGGAAGCATCGCGGCTTTTTCGAGAGAAAAAGGCGGGCTCTCTCGCCTGGATTAACGCGGCATATCCGCTGCTTGAGGGGCGGCAGTATCAAGTTGACCGGCTGCTTGAGAGTGTGCATTTGCGGGACGGGGCACAGCGGTTTATTGATTTTTGCGAGCAGAAAGAAGTGCCGGTTACGGTGTTGAGTGACGGCATGCAGTACTATATTGAACAGGTTTTAAGCCGTGAGCAAATCAAGGTTAACCGAGTGATCGCGAATCCGATTCATTATTTGCCAGACGGACAGTTTCAGTTCGGGGTACAAAATTCGAATGAGGCGTGCAAATGGTGCGGCTGCTGCAAAGCAAGTGTGGTGAAGCAATTAAAAGAGGAAGGCTGGCTGGTCATTTATATCGGAGATGGCAGTAGCGATTATTATGGTTCTGGCTTTGCCGATTGGATTTTTGCCAGGGCAAGTCTTGCCGGGTATTTAACGGGGGAAGGGACGGCTTTTTACCCATTTGAAACTTTTCATGATATCTTGAACATTTTAAGTCCAAACTGGGAATCCTATAAAGATGGCACAGCGGACCGCCGTTTAAGCGGAAGATTTCCTGCTGTTTGTGCGTTTCCTGAAGTGTAATAAATCAAGGCTAAGGGATTGCAAAAAGCAGCCCCCTAGCCGATTGTGGGGTTCATAGTATCAAGGGAGATGCCCTTTTAGGGTTTCAACGAGTTCATTTTGAATATTTGCTTCGCTATGCTGCCATATGATTTCGAAAAGTACACCTAACCCTGGCAATACCCGTTCTTCGCCGCCAATGGAATCTTCAATAATTTCTTGGAGCTCATCATTGGATTTATTTTGGACTCTCTGGACGATGGCCTGTCTTAATGTGATATTCATTTGTTCGTGGACCTCGCTTCCATTTCGTTATCGATACTAATATGCACAAGTTGATGTCGGTTCATCCTTCGCATTTCATCCCCTTTCCTTGTATACCGAGCCTACAGGTCTCAAGTATGGTATAATTTTTAAATACCTTTGGGAATATGGAGGAAACGTCAACCTATGAGAAAACAATTTGCCATAATAGGAATGGGAAGATTCGGGTCCAGCATTGCCAGAACGTTGTCACAATTAGGTTTTGAGGTTATGGCCATCGATTCTCGTGAGGAGACGGTGCAAGAGATATCAGCCATTGTTACGCACGCCGTTCAAGCGGACTCAACGGATGAGGAAGCGCTCCGAGCGCTGGGGATTCGTAATTTTGACGTAGTCGTGGTCGCCATTGGGGAGGATATTCAAGCGAGTATTTTGACCACATTAATTCTCAAAGAAATGGGCATACCTACGGTAGTTGTGAAAGCTGTGAATGATTTGCACGGCAAGGTGCTTAAGAAAATCGGAGCTGACAAGGTCGTTTACCCAGAAAGAGATATGGGTCAGCGCGTGGCTCATCATCTGATATCTTCTAACATTGTTGACTATATAGAGTTGTCCGCGGATTACAGTATTGTTGAAATTCAAGCTTCTCGTCATATGGTGGGCAAAAGTCTAAGAGAGCTTGATATTCGGGCCAAATATGGCTGCAATGTTATAGCGATTAAGCAAAATGAAAAACTGATCATACCGCCAAGCGCGGAAGATAGGCTCCGTTCCGATGATATTTTGGTCATCGTGGGTAAAAATTCGAATCTTCAAACGTTTGAAGTGACTTTTGCAGAGTAGGTATAAGAAATGACACATACAGAAATCATGTCTGTTCAAAATGCCCGCGTAAAAGAGTGGGCGCAGCTTTTGGAACGTAAAGGTAGAGACAAGCAGCGGAAATACATCATTGAGGGCCATCATCTCGTGGAGGAAGCGCTACGTGCGGGAGCATCTGTCGAAACGGTTATCTACAGCTTGGAAAAAGGCTTGCCTGATGGTCTTGCTGGGCTGGTATTGCCAAGCGCGCTGGAATGGGTCGGCGTCAGCCAAGCCGTTCTGGAGAAGTGCACAGATACGCAAACGCCGCAGGGCGTGCTGGCCATTGTAGCTCGGCCGCAGCTCGGCATGGACGAGCTGCTCGCTGGCGAGCATGATCTTGTAGTGGTCCTGGATGGTGTCCAGGACCCGGGTAACCTCGGCACCATCATCCGTAGCGCGGATGCTGTAGGTGCCAAAGCGGTCGTGCTCGGCCGGGGCACGGTCGATCTGTACAATCCCAAGACGATCCGCTCGACGATGGGATCGATGTATCATCTGCCGATTGTGGAGGCAGATTTAGGGCAATTGTTGCCACGCGCGCGTGAGCGCGGCGTGCGGCTCGTAACCACGAGCCTGCAGGCGCAGCGCTCGTGCTACGACACGGACCTGCGGCAGCCGACGTGGCTGATTCTCGGCAACGAGGGCCGGGGCGTGTCGCCGGAGGTTGCTGCGCAGTCGGATGTGCAGGTGATCATTCCGATGCAGGGTAAGGCGGAGTCGCTGAATGTTGCGATGGCGGCGACGGTGCTGCTGTTCGAGGCTTCTCGACAGCGGTTGCAGAGGTAAGGGCGGATTGCGGTGAATGAATGTGAGTTGTATTTCACTTTGTCACCGTTTGGAACGTCATTTGTCATAGATTTTGAACGTAGTTTTGTCACTACTTAGATCAATCCCGATGTGGCTCAAAGCCTTGATACATCGGGATTTTTTAAAAAATGGAGTAGAAAAATTAAATGAAAATTTTACTTAAAAAGCTCTGTAATAACCTCTGTCATAATAATCATAACGAAACTTTGCAGCACGTTGTATAGAGAATGAGATCCTTATGCATCTGCGCTCGCTGAAGATAACGTGCAAGGATGCGTCTTTGCAAGATCCCATCGGCACAGGCACGGAAGCTGACGATGTCGTGATAAGGTGTAGCTCAAAATTAAGAAAAGCAAAATCTATAAGAATTTAGATATATTGGAAGGCGAATCATGAAATATAAAATGCATCCGATGGCAGCGATTTTATTATCAGGGGTATTAGGTGTCGTGTTTTTCAATTAGTCACAGCATCCCCTCAATTAGGATGAAGCGATGCCATCCAGCTTCTTCCGAAGCAGCAGCCTCAGCCCCAACAGAAGCAGCGGCAACCCAAATGCGATGGGCAACGCAATTTTTGGCCAACCGTGTTCCAAATAATCAATTGCGCGAAAATGATCCTCTACAATCCATGTCCCGAACACACCGAGAATGAGGCAAACAGGCAGGATCATGGCTTTATTGCTCTTCAAGCCCAGGATACTGGATAGGCTAACCGACGAACCATAGATGCAGAACATGACTTCGAACAGAACCGAAACGGAATAAAGTGCGATCATAATCATTTCATACCGCTGCAAAAAGTTACCGATATGCGCATTCCTCGCCAATTTCATGCAGGAGATCGTGTACTGGCTCGTTACCTCTGCCGATAAGACCGCGCCCTCCAGAATTGCCCAAATGATGACAAGCATGCCGCTCGCAAGTATGCTGATTACACTTAGCTGGCCGCCACGTGCTGCCGTACCGCTCACGTACGGTATGATCAGCGAGCCGAGCATGACGGCGAGCGCCCAATCTACATCAAAGTGCAGGCTCGCTTCAGCTGTACGGAGAAAGCCATGCTCTAGAAACGGCAGTAAATTTCGAATATCGAATTCATTGGTTGAGCCGAGAATAATCAGTGTGTTCAGCAGAAAAATAAAAAGCAGCCCGATCAGTGCAATGCGCCCCATCACTTCCAGGCCGTAGTAACAGCCGATCGCGCCAACGATCAGCGAAGAAACCGTAAAGAGCCAGACCGGCGCCTCAGGGAGAAAGTAGTCCTTCAAATGATACACGAAAGTAATCATGATCGGTCCGAATTCCCCCAAGAAGAAGACGAAGATCAACAGCGCTATGATTTTGCCGAACCATTTGCCGAGCAGCAGCGCGCTTAGTTCGATATAGTTGAGATGCGGAGTTCTGCGCAGAACGATGTACGTCACATACATCATGGCCGCACCTTGCAGTGTTCCCAGCAACGTCGCCACCCACATGTCATGGCCGACGGCACGTGCCAGTACCCCTTGCGTTACGCCGATCGCCTTGGCGAAGATCACATTAACAACCATCGCAATGAACATGCCGTTTGTAATCTGTAGCTTTTTCATTTAACCCCCTGCTCTGCCGCTTTCAGCACGGTAGACTTAATCGTTGTCTTGATCTCAACGGTTGTTTGTGCCTTGGAGAACGCAGTCCCCCATTCTGAGCCGAGTAGCTTCCACTCCATCGGAAACTTGTTGCGAAAAACGTCTCCAAGTTTCAGGAAGTCGGAATGGTAGTGCTGCTGCGCTTTGGTCAAGACGCTTTGAATCTCGGAAGACAACTTGGCCTCAAGCGCATCCTCGGTTTCTTCGCGTAAATCCGTCATGGGAGCCCCGCAGTTGTTCTCCACAACATCCGCCTTGATCATTAGTCGAATAAGGAAGCTAGGAAGCTTGTCCGTATAGGATGGCTTTACTTTGAATGCAATATCTTTAAATTCCATTGTCACAATTTTATCTTGATTATTCGGGCATGGAACCACCTCAATACCGCTTTCCAGCTTCTGCAAGAAAAACATTAACCCCTTGGTCTCCTTCGGTGAAAGCCACCCAACCATCTTGTCATTTATAAAAGCCGCTGCTCCCTCCAAATCCACCTGCTTGATCGAGCCGTGCTGCTCTGGCTTCTTATTGGAAATCCCCCTAGGTACGAGCCGCACCTGGGCAATGACCGGTTCCACGGAGCGGCTCAAATAGGCTTCTTCCAAATTCATCATATTACTGGCGGGTGCAAGTCCTACGATTTGCACATTGCGGAACAGGCGGTCAACCGCCTCGCCGGGCACAACCTCCAGGCCTGTAATTGTCGAGATTACCTCACTCGGTGAATCCGGCGTTACTGTGACCCATGTATTCATGCGAAGTTCATGGTTTCTCGTGAAAAAATCAATCATATCTGCGATGCCTCTTCGAGCATAGCTTTCATGCATCACAATCAAGAAATTGTGCGCCCAATAGACGCGCCGCGAAGTAAAGTGCCCCAGATTGCGGATGGCTTCGAAAATACTTTTGCCTTCTGCGCTGACGGAATAAATCGGTTCTCCTGTGCCGCCCGAAGGGGCGCCTGTTTGTCCGCGTGCATCCGCCGGACGAATAATTTGCACGGACAGTTTGACGCTGCCGGGTTCTTTGCCAACGTCCAGGCCGACTGCTGTGACGATCGCCAATTCGTTGATCTGCCGTAAGCCGTAGCAGGAGGTGGTGAGCAGCAGGAGCAAGATCGCTAGGAGTAAGCAAAGTAGTCTTCTCATGTCTCTTGTTCCTCCGGCACATGCGGCTTCTGTTGATCGCTCATCCGTTGTGTATCTTGGGCGAATGCCGGCCGCTGATCGAGCATCCAAAGCGGAAATCGGAGCATCATATCCCGCTGATCCACTTCGCGGAAAGGACTGGCTGGCGACAAATACGATTCGCCGAACGAGCGGATCGAGAGCGCGTGAAGCAGAAGGATGAAGAACATGCCGGAGAATCCAAGGAGTCCCAGCGTGCCCGAAGCGATGAGTAAGGGAAAACGGAAAATGCGCAGCGCCAGCGATGAAGAATAGCTGGGAATCGCAAAGGAGGAAATCCCGGTAATGGCGATGACGATGACCATGAAGGGCGATACCAGACCTGCTTGTACCGCCGCTTGTCCGATAATAAGCGAGCCGACGATGCTCACGGCTTGTCCGATCGGCTTCGGCATGCGAAGTCCGGCTTCGCGCATGAGCTCGAAGGCAAGCTCCATCATGACTGCCTCCAGCAGCACGGGGAATGGCACAACCTCACGACCGGAAGCAATCGTCAGCGCAAGCGCGGTCGGAATCATCTCATGATGGAAGGAAACAAGCATCACATAGATGGAGGGCAGCATCAAAGATATTAGGAAGGCCAGGTAGCGCACAATTCGAAAAAATGAACCTACCCAGTACCTGTTATAATAATCGTCCGGCGCTTGAATGAACTGCCAAAAAAATGTGGGCACAATTAAAACCACCGGCGTATTGTCTGTAAAGATCGCTACTCTGCCCTCCAGCAAGGCGGAGGCTACCTTGTCCGGCCGCTCCGAGCTCTGGATCGTATTAAACGGTGAAAACGGTGCGTCCTCGATCATTTCCTCGATATAGCCGCTTTCGAGAATCGCGTCGATCTTTATGTGAGAAAGCCGCCGCTTGACCTCATCGACAAGCCCCGCTTTGACCAAGTCCTGGATATACGCGATATTGATATTCGTCTTCGATCTCGTCCCGATGACCATCCCGTCCATCCGCAGCATCGGATCTTTAATCCTTCTGCGGACAAGCGCCGTATTCGTGCGGATGCTTTCCGTAAAGCCGTCGCGTGGGCCGCGGACGTTATTTTCCGAGGATGGCTCTTCCACGCTGCGATCCTTCCATCCTTTCGAGCTGACGAGCAGCGTTTGTTCCACGCCTTCAATCAGGATGAGCGTATCGCCGGAGAGAATCCCTTCCACACCGACAGCCAGCGTATTGCATGCTTGGATAGCCGCATTAAACATCAGGCTGCTGATGATTTCCTCCGCCGTGGCCAGCAGTCCCGGTTCCTCCACCAGTTCGGTGCCCGAGACGACGAGCGCCTTCAACGCCGTGTCAATGACCGTCGCATCCGCCAGTCCCTCCAAGTAGAAGCAGCAGCCGGGAAATTCCGGATTGCCGCAAAACATAAAATCGCGGCGCTGCAAATCGACACTATGGCCTAACAATTCCTCAATGGCCGCGGTTTTGTCAGGCCAAGTTAACCTTACGAGTTCTTGCTTCATTTCCTGCACGGATGTCACCCCCCGTTGCTGGCTACACTAATACAAAATTTCAAATCATGAGAGAGGAGCAGCTTGAATGGACTTTTATCATTCCCCCATCTACCTGTCTATCCTGAACACGGAGTGGTTTATGTGGATTGTCGTTGGCAGTGTGCTGGGTATCAACTTCTTAGCCCCTGTTATCGTTTGGTATCACCTTAAAGGGAAGCAATTCATTCAGAAGTTCAAGGAATTGAGACGGCAATGAGACGTGAGTTTGATCGTTATATTTTTCCAATAATCCTTGTAAATATGATTTTTTTTCAAAAAGATTGTTACAGGAACCTCAGAAGACAGCCGTGAATAGCGAAATGCGCGTATAAGATGTTATTGAATTCTTAATGTTTCAGCCGTGAAGAATGAAGAAGCCATGATCAATGATCAGCTTCTTTTTTATTTTTGATAGATGAAATGAAAGTTGGAAGTTGTAAGCGATTTAAAAAGTATTTGACAAACTTTTAACAGGAGACTATTCTAAGATTACTTAAACGTTTACGTAACTAAAAGATGTTATGCAAAGTAGGTAATTAACGTTATGAATCCCCCGACAATAAAAGATGTGGCCAAGGCAGCTGATGTTTCTGTCGCTACGGTTTCCCGAGTGCTTCATAACCTCGCCGGCTATTCAGATCAGACCAAACATAAGGTCATGCGGGCAGTGGAAGAGCTGGGGTATCAACCTAACGCGATTGCAAGAGGGCTCGTTAATAAGAGGACCCAGACAATTGGTGTTCTGTTCCCGGATGTGTCCAGCAGCTTCTCATCTGATATTCTTCACGGCATTGAGGAAATTGCTCAAGCAAGAGGGTTCAGTGTCATTGTGTGCAATACGGCTGAAGAAGGCAAGCGCACGATGAAATATCTGCAAGTCCTAAGGGAGAAGCAGGTAGATGGAATTGTCTTCACAAGTGAAGTGCTTAAGGATGAATACTTTCAAGCGATCAAGGAAATGCGAGTCCCCGTCATACTTGTTAATACGATGTCTCAGAAACATATGATACCATATGTCAAGGTCGATGATCGGCAAGCAGCCTATCATGCGACGGCCTATCTCATTCAGAAGGGGCACCGTGAGATCGCTATGATCAGCGGTTCGCTTAAGGATCAGATAGCAGGTTATCCACGCTTAGATGGGTATCGTCAAGCTTTGACTGACAATGGAATTGAATACACCGAATCGCGAGTAGCATTTGGTGAATTTGAGCTGGAGAGCAGCAGGAAAGCTATGAAAAAGCTGCTGGCAGAAGCGCCTCCTTTTACAGCAGTGTTCGCAGCAAGCGATGAGATGGCCATAGGTGCAATGAATTATGCCTTTGAACAAGGGCTCAAGATTCCGGAGGATCTTTCGATCATAGGTTACGATGATTTAAAGTTTGCCAGAATGGTCTATCCGCCACTGACTACCATACATCAACCATTGACAATGATGGGACGCATGGCATCGGAAAAATTAATTGCATTAATTGAAGAAAGTGAAACGCAAGTGTCGAGCAGCATTGTCAGCCATCATCTGGTGGAAAGACAAACAGTGCGATCCAAGCCTTGAAAAGGGCTTCTTTTTCAGATTTTTCAGTAAACGTTTAACTAGAATATGTGCTTCTAAGCACTTGGAATATTGGAAATTAAACATGATTTACTTTTTAAGGGTGGTGATGTATAGCAATTTATAGGGACTATTTTTTTTCTGAATAGGTTAAACGTTTACTCACGATGAAGTTCAGACTTACTCATATTTCATTATAAAATGGAGGTTTCCTCGATGAAAAAAACAGTTACAACTATTTTTACAAGTGTCCTTGCACTTTCAGTACTTGCAGGCTGCGGAGGCGGAAAGACGAATAGTGAAGCTGCTTCCAACACGGCAGCTCCTGCTGCGAATGGGGAGAAAGTAAAGCTGGAGTTTTTCCAGAATAAGACGGAAGCTAAAGCTTCTTTTGATGCTCTCGTAAAAAAGTTTAACGATGCGAATCCGAACATCACAGTGACACAAGTGAACCCGCCAGATGCGGAAACCGTTTTGAAAACACGCGTCGCCAAAAAGGACGTGCCTGATATCATTGGTCTTGGAGCAACGGATACGTTCGCTCAACTATCCAAAAGCGGTTTATTTACTGATTTTTCGAACGATTCCCTTACAGCGAATATCCAGCCTTCCTATATAAGCATGTTGAAGAAGCTAACAGGTAGCGAGCAGCTATACGCTATTCCTTTTACAGCTAATGCAAGTGGCGTTATTTACAATAAGACCATGTTTAAAGAGTTGGGGTTAAGCGTTCCCAAAACTTGGGATGAGTTGCTGGCTACCGCGCAAAAGGTCAAAGATGCCGGTAAAACTCCGTTCTATCTGACGATTAAAGACTCTTGGACGGTGATGGTGCCTTTTAACTCCTTATCGACTGACATCGTGGGCATTGATTTCTATGATAAAAGATCTAAAGGCTCCGTTAAGTTTGACAGCCCAGAATTCCGTGAAGTAGCTGACAAACAATTAAAGCTGCTGGATTTTGGTCAAAAGGATATGATGGGCAAGGGCTACAACGATGGTAACACTGCTTTCGCTAAAGGCGAATCCGCGATGTACCTGCAAGGTGTATGGGCCATTCCGGAAATTAAAAAAGCAAATCCAAGCATAGATTTGGGTGTGTTCCCATTCCCTGCTACTAACGACCCGTCTAAGAATAAAGTTATTTCCGGCGTTGATACATTGCTGACTATTTCCAAAAATAGCAAGCATCCTGAAGAAGCTAAGAAGTTTATTGAATTTATGCTGAAAGCTGAGAACGTTCAAACGTACATCGATGAGCAAAAAGCTTTCTCTGCCGTCAAAAACGTGAATCAAACCGATGCAAGCGTACAGGATCTGAATGCTTCGTTCACGAGCGGCGCCATTGAAGACTTCTCCGATCACTACATTCCTGGTGCTGTTAAAGCGGACACCATTATCCAAAGCTACCTGCAGAAAAAAGATGTAAATGCTTATGTGAAACAATTTGATACCGAGTGGGATAAAGTTGCTAGCCGCAAATAAGCGCCGACTGCACATAGAAGAAGAGCGCCGTAAGGCGCTCTCTCCCTATTTATTAAAGGAGGATCATCATGGTTTCAAAAAAAGCGGCGTTTTACAGCATGGCAATACCAGCTTTGCTCCTATTTTTCGCATTTCATACCTTTCCTGCCTTACAAGGCATTTATTACGCATTTACGAATTGGGACGGGTACAGCGAAGGATATGAATTTGTCGGCTTTAAGAATTTTATTAGCCTCTTTCAAGATGACAATGTGATTAACTCGTATTTGTTTACTTTTAAATACGCTATCGTCGTTACCATATTCATTAATGTGATAAGTTTGCTCATTGCATTAGGTTTAAACTCACGTATTAAATTCCGTAATTTCTTCCGGGGTGTTTACTTCCTCCCTAACGTGCTTGGTGTACTTATTGTCAGTTATATTTTCAATTATCTATTTGCCAACGTTGTTCCGACGTGGGGAGAGAAATTAGGAATCGAGTTTCTGTCCACCAACATTCTAGGCAATGAACAATGGGCCTGGATCGGGATCGTTATCGTAGCTGTATGGCAAGGAATTGCGTTTAACACGATTCTTTATCTCTCAGGACTTCAAACGATTCCACAAGATATCTATGAAGCATCCAGTTTGGACGGGGCCGGTAAATGGCAGACGTTTTGGAAAATCACATTTCCGATGATCTCTTCCTTCTTCACGATTAATATGGTACTGGCTATGAAGGGTTCCCTAATGGTATTTGACCAGATCGTCGCATTGACGGGAGGCGGACCTGGTCGCGCTACACAGTCCATTGCCTTCTTGATTTATCAAGGCGGCTTTCAAGGCGGAGAATTTGCCTACCAATCTGCGAATGCCGTCATTTATTTTATCGTGATTGTGGTCATCTCCGTCGTACAGCTTAAATTTTTGCAGAAACGGGAGATGGAAGCATAATGACAAAACACTCCACGAACTGGATCGTCACGAGTTTGATCGCACTGGGATCATTGTTGATTTTGTTCCCTTTATATATGGCGGTTGCTATTGCACTGAAAAATCCGGAGGAGATGGCGAAATCGGTTTTTTCGCTGCCGACGGGATTGCACTTTGAGAACTTTGCGAATGCCATTGAGGCGACCAACTTTTTCTCGGCTTTCGGGAACAGCTTTGTTATCACCGTATGTTCCGTTGGTTTCATCCTTCTGACCAACTCGCTCGTTTCCTATGCGATTGCGCGGAATATGAACAAGAAGTTTTTTAAAGGCTTATATTTTTATTTCATTAGCGCGATGTTCATTCCTTTCCAAATTATTATGCTTCCGATTGTAAAACTGACAACGGATTTGCATATGAACAACATGCCGGGGTTAATTATTCTCTACATTGTGTACGGACTCGCTTTTAACATTTTTGTATATGTCGGTTATATCCGCACCATACCGCTTGAATTGGAAGAAGCCGCTACGGTTGACGGTGCTTCAACTTATGGAACCTTCTGGCGAATTATTTTTCCGCTGCTCGCACCGATTAATGCCACCATCGCCATTTTAAGCTGTTTGTCGACGTGGAATGATTTTATGCTGCCGCTCATTATTTTGGGTAAACCGGAATCGTATACACTTCCTCTTGTGCAGTATGTGTTCCAAGGTCAATTCAGCACGGACTTTAACTTGGCTTTTGCCTCGTATTTGCTCGCGCTTGCCCCGATGGTTATCGTATATCTGATCGCGCAAAAGTGGATTATCAATGGCATTACGCAAGGTGCTGTGAAGTAAAAACATGGAATGACAGAGAAAAATATATAAAAGAGATATGTGATAGGAGTACCAACATGAACAACTTGAATAGAACTTGGTGGAAAGAAAGTGTTGTGTATCAGATTTATCCCCGCAGCTTCCAGGACAGCAACGGCGACGGGATCGGGGATATTCCCGGTATCATTTCCAGGCTGGATTATTTAAAGAAGCTTGGGGTAGATATCATTTGGCTGTCTCCAGTCTATGAATCTCCCAACGATGATAACGGCTATGACATTAGCAACTACCAAAGCATTATGGATGACTTCGGCACGATTGGCGATTGGGAACAATTGCTGGACGGACTGCACAGCCGTGGCATGAAGCTGATTATGGACCTTGTTGTCAACCACAGTTCGGATGAGCATGTATGGTTTGCCGAGTCTCGCAAGTCCAAGGAGAATCCTTATCGGGATTACTACATTTGGAGGGATGGCAAATGCGAGCAGGAGCCTAACAACTGGTCTTCCTTCTTCAGTGGATCGGCCTGGGAGTTAGATGAAACGACGGGTCAGTACTTTCTGCATTTATTCTCCAAGAAACAACCGGACCTGAATTGGGAGAATGAAAAAGTACGCCGTGAGGTGTACGACATGATGACCTGGTGGCTCGATAAAGGAATTGACGGCTTCCGGATGGATGTCATTAACCTCATCAGCAAGGTGCAAGGTTTGCCGGACGCGTCCGGAGATGGAACATACAATTTCGGCGGAGAACACTTCATGAACGGACCGCGAATTCATGAGTTTTTACAGGAAATGAACCGTGAGGTCCTGTCCAAATACGATGTAATGACCGTAGGTGAAACCATTGGCGTGACGCCGGAAGAAGCAGTGAAGTACGTAGGCGAGGATCGGGGCGAGCTGAACATGGTGTTCCAGTTCGAGCTGATGGATATTGACTCCGGTCCTGGTGGAAAGTGGAATGTACAGCCATGGAGTCTTCCTGAGTTTAAGCGTATTATGAGCAAATGGCAGACCGAGATGTTTGGCAAAGGCTGGAATAGCTTGTATTTGAACAATCATGATCAGCCGCGAATGGTTTCACGTTTTGGGAATGATGGCGAGCATCGAAATGAATCTGCCAAAATGCTGGCCACACTGCTTCACACGCTCCAAGGGACGCCATACATCTATCAAGGCGAGGAACTGGGTATGACGAATGTCAAATTCGAATCCATCGATCAATATCAAGATATTGAGACGCTCAATATGTACAAGGAATACCGCGAGGCGGGACATAGCGTTGAGAATATAATGGCTTCCATTTACAGCAAAGGCAGGGATAACGCCCGTACTCCAATGCAATGGGACACTACTTTGCACGGCGGTTTCACAACCGGGACGCCCTGGCTTACTGTAAATCCGAATTATACGAAGATCAATGCCGAAGAGGCACTCAGTGATCCGGATTCTATCTTTCATTACTACCGCCGCTTAATCGAGCTTCGTAAGCAGCATGATGTGATCGTATACGGAAAGTATGATGTACTCTTGGAACAGGATGAGCGCATTTATGCGTATACTCGGACTATGGGAGAGGAGCGCTTGCTGGTTGTTTTAAATTTCTATGAAACGCCTGTAACGTTACAGCTTCCAAATACGGTTGCTTGTACATCGATTAAACAACTGATAGGCAACTATGAAATAAATGAAGGTTTGGATTTGCAGCATCTGGAGCTGCGTCCTTATGAAGCTCAAGTATTCAAGCTGAACTAAACGTTATCCACCCTTTCAAATAAAAACGGCTCAGCCCGCAGTTTCTGCGGCAGAGCCGTTTCTTTGTGTTTATTTCAAATATCTTGGCATAAATGTGACATAAGATGTAATCTTATATCGCTTTATTAATTTTCATTCTTAACTAATGTTTATATGATAAAGTAGATAAGAAACATGATGCTATTTTTGGACTTGGGACAACGGAAATCGCTACACGATGGGGGTACTTAGTTGGACTTGTTCCCGTAGTTGCGGCGACTTCGGACGTTTTGGATGGGAAGTGACTTATTTTGATTCCGGTTCGTTATAAGGCTCGATGTCATGCTATTTTGAACAAATATCTTTCAGGGGAGTCCATTGATTACCGACAGGTGATTTCATTGTTTCTCCCGATTCTCATCGACCAAGCCTTCCTCGTTGGATTAAGCTTGGTAAACACCGCCATGATCAGTTCATCGGGAGTGGCAGCGATCAGCGCAGTAAGTATGGTAGATTCTCTCAATCTCTTCTTGGTTAACGTCTTCGTCGCCTTAGCGACCGGAGGCACGGTGGTGGTGGCACAGTATAAAGGAAGCGGGAACGACAAGATGGTGTCCAAGGCTGCGGCAAGCTCGCTGGCTGCGGTGACTTTGACTGCGTTAATCCTCAGCCTTGTTGTCCTCCTGTTTTATCATCCAATCCTGAAGTTTCTTTTTGGAACGGCGGAGCCGGAAGTATTCTCCCATGCGGGCACTTACTTGGTTGGAAGCGGGTTATCTTACGTTGGTATCGCGTTTAAGGAAGCGGTCAGCGGAGCGCTGAGGGGGATCGGCAGAACAAGGGTGACATTGGTATTGTCCTTGATCATGAACCTCTCATACGTATTGCTGAACGTCGTCTTCGTCCATTTCCTGGACATGGGTGTTCTGGGGTTGAGTGTAGCCGTGAATATTTCCCGTTATTTGGCGGCGGCTTGCGCGTTGTATTACCTGCTCCGTTTGGACACTAGCTTACGAATTCGGCTTAAGGATTTGATGGACTGGAATTTCTCCATGTTCAAGAAAATCATGTTCATCGGGCTGCCGTTCGCCTCGGAGCAGCTTTTCTTTAACGGGGGAAAAATGTTAACCCAAATCTACATCGTCAGCCTAGGTACTTATGCGATTGCGACTAACGCGATTAGTTCCGTATTCGCTATGTTCTTACAAATTCCGGCCATAGCCTTGTCTACAGCACTTGTAACGGTAGTAGGGCAATGCATAGGGAGACGCAATATTCAGGATGCCCGGAAATTTACGCGGTCTTTTCTGTGGCTGGCATCTGGATCTCTTGTGGTTACCGGGCTCATTTTGATCCCGTTCTTCAAGCCTATGGTTAGTCTGTTCCGTCCACCGGCCGAAATTATGAACGATCTGTATCTCATCATGCTGGTCAATCTGTTGGCCCAGATCCCTCTATGGCCGATCAGCTTCCTGCTGCCGGGTGCGCTGCGAGCAGCGGGGGATTCTCGGTTCACCTCCATCGCTTCGATGCTGACCATGTGGTTGTTTCGCGTCGTGCTAGGCTATGTGTTTGGTATCACGTTAGGCTACGGGGTGTTCGGAGTATGGGCTGCGATGCAATTGGAGTGGGGTGTGCGCGGTGCAATCTTCCTATGGCGCTATCGTGGAGATCGGTGGTACAAGCACCGCCTGGTAGAACCTTCGAGCGGGAAGTAAGAATATAACACATAAAGGGTGATGTTATTCAATGAGTTATATGGGAGAAAGAGTGCATATCCGATTTATTCGTGCAAATGATGCAGAAGCTTTGCTTGATCTGATGCAGAACAATCGAGCTCTGTTTGAACAAGTGGTGCCTAAACGAAATGAATCGTTTTATACGCTAGAGCAGCAAGAGAAAATAATCGATCAATGGACAAAGAGCAGAGATGAGGATAAGCGCTACGCATTCGGTATATTTTTGAATGAAACGAATCAATTAATTGGTGAAGTTTCATTTTTTGAAGTCCGACGAGGGGCGCTGCAAAATTGTATTCTGGGCTATTGTCTCGACCAGAAACATAATGGCAAGGGGTACATGACGGAAGCTATTGATCTGATCTTGAATTTTGCTTTTAAGGAAGCTGGTTTACATCGGGTAGAAGCGGGGGTGCTCCCGAGCAATCAGGGTTCGATTAGAGTTTTGGAGAAGGCTGGATTTAAGAAAGAAGGACTTGCGAAGAAATTATTGGAGATAAACGGGAAGCGCGAAGATCATTTGATGTTCGCTATTCTGGACGAAGATTTTTTCTCAGCTAAATGAAGATCGATCTCTTATGGAAAGGAAACAAGCGTCTTTGATCCGACGGACTGAACCGGAGCAGAGACGCTTGTTTTAATCCAATTGTATGCGATTATTGCGGTTTTCCCTAAATAACCCCTTGTGCAATCATGGCGTCGGCAACTTTTGTAAAGCCAGCAATATTGGCGCCTACAACGAGATTGCCCGGATGCCCGTATTCCTCTGCCGCTTGGACGGCGCTTCTGTAAATATTTTTCATAATCGCATGGAGTTTATCGTCCACTTCATGGAATTGCCATGAATATCTCATGCTGTTTTGAGACATTTCTAGCGCCGATACAGCTACTCCGCCTGCATTCGCTGCCTTAGCAGGCCCAAAAAGTACGCCTGCTTGCAGGAATACATCAATAGCTTCCAAGGTAGATGGCATATTTGCGCCTTCCCCTACTGCTAGTACTCCGTTACTGACAAGGAGTCTTGCCGATTCTTCATTGATCTCATTCTGTGTTGCGCTAGGAAGCGCAATGTCGCATGGAATGGACCAAATATCGTTACAACCCTCATGATAAGTTGCAGTTGGATGCTCTTTTACATATTCGCTAATACGCTTTCTTTCAACTTCTTTCAATCGACGGACCGTGTCGAGACAAATTCCCTTTTCATCATAAATATAGCCGTTGGAGTCGCTGCAAGCGACGACCGTAGCGCCTAGCTGCATCGCCTTTTGCATGGAATAAATGGCGACGTTGCCGGAGCCGGAAACGATGACGGTGCTGCCGTCGAAGCTGAGGCCTTTGGATTGCAGCATTTCATTCACGAAGTAAACACAACCATAGCCAGTCGCTTCGGTACGTGCCAAGCTGCCGCCATAGATGATGCCCTTACCTGTCAATACACCAGCCTTGTAAGCGCCGCGAATTCTCTTGTACTGTCCAAACATGTAACCAATTTCACGTGCGCCTACGCCGATGTCTCCTGCAGGAACGTCGGTGTCTTGACCAATGTATTTATAGAGTTCAGTCATGAAGCTTTGGGTAAAACGCATGATCTCATTATCGGATTTTCCTTTAGGGTCGAAATCGGAGCCGCCTTTACCGCCGCCGATTGGCTGGCCTGTAAGGGAGTTTTTGAAAGTTTGTTCGAAGCCGAGAAATTTAATAATGCTTGAGTTAACGGAGGGGTGAAAGCGCAACCCACCTTTGTACGGTCCAATTGCACTGTTAAATTGCACACGAAAACCACGGTTCACATGCGTATTCCCTTGGTCGTCAACCCAAGGCACGCGGAAAGTGATTAAGCGCTCCGGCTCTACGATCCGCTCAAGAATACCGTGCTTCATGTACTTTGGGTGTTTGGCAAGAACGGGAATCAGCGACTCTAGAATCTCCTTCACAGCTTGATGGAACTCATTCTCATAAGGATTTCGCTTGACTACAGTTTCGTATACGCCGTGTACATATTCTCTTGCAACTGTATCATTGTCTACTTGAACTATCACAGTCTCATCCGCCTTCTCAATCTATTATAGTAAAAATGTTTATTATAATAGTTTTACATTATCCTTAGCTATTGAGCAAATAAAATTTACATGTCATGTAAGCTTACTCCATTGGGTCAGTCAAGCGCCCATTGTGTAAGATATAAAATAACATAGATTTCGCTCTATTTGGGCCCCAAGCAGTTGATCCCTTTTTAAATGAAGTCGTGAAACGTGGAATTGCCAAGGAAGCTTATGCCAAAAAGATGTCCCCAAATGCCCAAGGCGTATGTTACAATTGGAACCACGAATCTTGCCGGATGGAGGAACTTATGCCTTCGCGATACTCATCATTTCTGATTAAACTGCTGGTGACGACTTCATTGATCAGTGCAGTGCCGTTGCTTTGTCTAGGTGTATACGCTTTCTTTCAATCGACTTCGACTGTTCAGGCTAAGGTCAACGAAGCGAATGTGTTTATTTTGCAGCAATCTCAAAGCCGGGTTGAGCAGATTCTGAAGGTTATTGATCAAGTCTCGGGCCGCTTCGCAGAGACGCCTTTTGTCGTCAATTCTGTTGGAAAACGGATGGAGATTGAGGATTTTCAGGATATCGAGCTTCTGGTGAAGGGTCTTCTGGGCGTTCAAACCTATGAGTTAGGCGTGAAAACGGCGGAGCTGCACAGTCTTCAGAACAACTGGTATATCAAGGACGGTGGCTTTTACTTCGGCATGGATGTCACGAAAGCGGCAAACGCGCTTGCCAACGTGTACACGTCCCGGTGGCTGCCTGACCAAGATGCCTCTTTTGCAGGCATTAAGCTTGTAAAAACAATTCCGCCTATGGCTGCGGAACCGAAAGGCTATTTATTCGTTCGCATGTCGAATACGGAGCTGGCCAAGCTGTTGACGGGGGGCTTTTCCACAAGGGAAACCATGGTCGTGGATGATAAGATGAAGATTATCATTCACAGCGATCCGGCAAGGATCGGGCAAAGTGTTCTTGCCGAGCCTTGGGCCAAGGATCTGCAGCAAACCGGCAAAACACAAGGGTATTTCAACAGCACCTTGTCAGGGAAGCCATACAGCGTGATTTATAATCAATCCCGCTACAATAACTGGACCTATGTGTCGGTGATCCCGCTGGAGGAAGCGAAGAAGGAATCCGCTGCGATCGGATGGGCCACGCTGACCGCCTGCGTCGTGCTGCTGCTCTTTGCCGCACTGCTTTCTTATTGGGCCTCCAAGCGAATGTATTTCCCGGTACGGAATCTCATGGAATTCACCATGCGCCATAGCAAGCCGCAAAGCGGAGGATCAGCGGTCAAGGACGAATTGCAATGGATTGGCACACAGGTCGCTTCGCTCTATCAGTCCAAGGAGCAGTTGGAGGGCCAAATGAAGATTCAGGCTGCCCAACTCGTGGATTACTTTATGCTGAAGCTGTTTCAAGGCGAGTTGTACCGCAGCGAGATGGAGGAGAAAGCGGAACGCTTCCAACTGCCTGCCTGGAAACGCTACGCCGTTCTGGTTCTGCAGATCGATACGCTCGACCAAACGCGCTACTATTCCGGCGAACAGGATCTGCTCTTGTTTGCAATTAATAATATCGCCTCTGAATTAGTTGGGACGCCGCAGCGCATTCATGCGATGCCCATCGGCAATTATCAGGTCATGCTGGTCGGCAGCGATACGGACAACCGCATGGAACTGCTCACCGAATGGAGCGCTTTGGCCATGTCGGTACAAAGTGCCGTAGATGAATATTTGGGACTAAAAGTCAGCATCGGTATAAGCCGTCCTTATGATCATCTGTTTGCTACGTCCGGGGCATTTCTTGAAGCCAAAGAAGCGTTGCAATACCGGATCCGGCTTGGGGAAAAAGCGATTCTGCATCTCGACGATCTGAAGCCGAAACAAACGTCACAGCACTATTATCCGCACCATTTGGTGTCGGAGCTTACGCAGGCCATCGCGTTTCTCGATAAGGAGAAAGCGGAGGAACTGCTTCACCAGTTTATTCAGGACGTCCTGCGGGTAGAAAGCGATCCCAACGTCTACCGAATGTCCTTTGCCATGCTATTGACGGATCTCGTCCGCATCTTGTATGACATGGGAGATACCGGTGAGCTCTTTTTTCCAGATCAGCGGAATGCGTATGAGCACATGTTCCGACTGAAGACACCGCAGGAAATTGAAGTGTGGTTTAACGCGCAGATGATTCACCCGATGATGGAGCTGACCCGCAAGCGGCACGAATCGTCCGGCAAAAGCATATCCCGCTCGGTTATGGAGCTCATCCATGCCCATTATGACAGCGATTTGACACTGGAGCAGTGCGCGCTTCGGTTGAATTACAGTACTCACTATATTCGAAGGATGTTCCGCAAGGAAGCGGGCATGAATTTTAGCGAATACTTGTCCGGTTACCGCCATGATATGGCGAAAAGCTGGCTGAGCGGAACGGAAATGAAAATTACTGAAATTGCGGAACGATTGCAGTACACGAACGCGCAAAATTTCATCCGCCAGTTTCGCAAACTGGAAGGCATGACGCCAGGCCAGTATAGAGAACAGCGCAGGGAAGCGATAGGCTGACAGCCTCACCCTTCGTACAAAACCACCCATTTGGGTGGTTTTTTTGCGTTCAAATGATTACCCGGAGGGCCGCTAATGATTATAAATGCTTGTATTGCCGGGTAATCGGCTGCCCCACGCAGATGGAGCGCTGCTGATTATTGAATGCAATTTGCAGCTTCGATATGCTAGCGCTGTCAATACAAACGAGGAGGACGAGTCAAACGTGGAACTGACTTCCAGACCGGTAAAAGCGGATACCGCTGCGAGGAGTAAGGCCAGCAAGAGGATCAGCCGTTTGCTTAAAAACAAATGGCTGTATGCAATGGCGCTCCCAGGCATGCTCTACTTTATTATTTTTCGTTATTTTCCCATGTGGGGGCTGCTGATTTCGTTTCAGGATTACCAGCCAGCCTTGGGTATGCTGCACAGCAAATGGGTGGGCTTCAAGCATTTTGAAAGGTTCTTTTTCGATGCATCGTTTGCGATGCTCTTCAAGAATACGATCATTCTCGCTGTGTATAATCTGGTCTTTTTCTTCCCGCTGCCCATCATTCTGGCCTTGCTCCTGAATGAAGTGCGCAGAGAAGTTTTCAAACGCAGCATTCAAACCATTGTCTACATTCCCCACTTCGTATCCTGGGTGGTTGTGGTTGGGATCTCCTACATCTTTTTCACGACGGAAGGAGGCATCGTTAACGATCTGTTCGTTTCTTTGGGCCTGCCGAAAATGGAGTTTCTCATCTCAAGCGAGTGGTTTCGGACGATGATCGTTTCGCAGGTGGTATGGAAGGAAACAGGCTGGGGAACGATTATTTTCCTAGCAGCGCTGGCTGGGGTGGACCCGCAGTTGTATGAAGCAGCAAGAATCGATGGCGCGAACCGTTTTCGTCAATTGTGGCATATTACGCTTCCTGCGATCCGCAGCGTTATTGTTATTTTGTTTATTCTTCGGCTGGGGTCATTCCTGGATACCGGCTTTGAACAGATCTTCTTAATGCTGAACGCCATGAACCGCGAGGTAGGCGAAGTGTTCGATACGTACGTTTACAACGTCGGGATTCAGCAAGGCCAGTTCAGCTACAGTACGGCTGTCGGATTGTTTAAGTCGATCATCGGGCTGGTGCTGGTGGTTGGCGCCAATCGATTGGCCAAAAAATTCGGCGAAAGCGGCCTGTATTAAGGAGGGAATGGTGCGTAATGATCAACAAAAGCATAGGCAGCCGCATCTTTGACGGCTTCAATTATACGTTTCTGGTTTTGTTTGCCCTGGTAACGCTGCTGCCGTTCATCTACATTATTTCGGTTTCATTCGCGGAGCCGGAAGAGGTGCTCAGACGGGGATTCATCTTGTTTCCTACTTCCTTCTCGCTGGAAGGATACCGTTACATTTTTTCAACGCAAACGATTGTGAACAGCTTATTCGTCACGATCGGCATTACGGTGGTCGGTACATTTATTAATCTTTTGTTTACGTCTCTGCTCGCATATCCGCTCTCGAGGCAGGATTTTGAAGGAAGAAAGCTGTTTATGATGATGATCGTGTTCACCATGCTGTTTCACGGGGGGATTCTGCCGACGTTCCTTGTCGTTAAGGCGCTTGGCATGCTGAACAGCTACTGGTCGCTGCTCATTCCCAATGCGATCAGTGCATTTAATCTCATCGTCGTTGTGAGCTTTTTCCGGCAGCTGCCGGAGGGCCTGGAGGAAGCGGCGAAAATTGACGGCTGCAGCGATGTGGGCTTGCTTTTCCGGATCGTTTTGCCGTTATCGGCGCCGGTGCTGGCTACGTTTGCTTTGTTCTATGCCGTGGGGCACTGGAACACCTTTTTCAACGCGATCATGTACATCAACGATTCGAAAATGTGGCCGATTCAAGTATGGCTGAGGCAAATCGTCATTTTATCGCAAGGCGGGATCGGCGATTCGACCCAGTTTGATCAAAATTACATTGCGCCTCCGTCGCAAATTATTAAGATGGCGGTCATTGTCATCTCAACGGTGCCGATTTTGCTAGTCTATCCGTTTCTCCAGAAGCATTTTGCCAAAGGGGTCATGATCGGTTCCGTCAAAGGTTGAACAGGCTCCCGAAAACTATTGTGATTGGGAAGCATTCATATAAAATAAGACTATGGGGAGGCATTGCCACAATGAGAAAACATGCGGGAATGAGAAAAAGCGGCTTGGCTGCGATGGGAATGATGGTAGGCGCTGCTGCGCTGCTTGCCGGTTGCGGTAATGAAGCGAATCCGGCTGCAGGGGGCAACGCGGGTACAAGCAGTACGTCTGCCAGCAAGGAGCCCTTGAAGCTGAGCGTCATGACGCTTATGTACGCGGAGCCGCCGAAAGCGGACAGCGAAGTGCAGAAGCAGATCGAAGCTTACACAAACACGAAATTGGACATTTCCTGGGTTCCCAACTCTTCCTACAAGGAAAAGGTCAATGTCACGATTGCTTCCGGGGAGCTACCGAAGGCGCTGCTTGTGCAGAACAACAAGGATTCCAATATTTTGAGCGCTGTGCGTGCCGGCGTGTTTTGGGAAGTGGGGCCATACCTCAAAGACTATCCGAACCTGTCCAAAATGAATCAATCGGTCTTCGACAACATTAAAGTGGATGGCAAAATTTACGGCTTGTACCGCGCCCGCGACTTGTCAACCTATGGGGTCATTTTCCGCAGCGATTGGTTGAAAAACGTAGGTTTAAGCGAACCGAAAACACTAGATGATTTATATAATGTTTTAAAAGCGTTTACACTTAACGATCCGGATAAAAATGGCAAAGCGGACACAGTCGGGTTGACTGAGGAGAAAACGATGGACGGCTTCGGCGTCGTAGCTTCTATAATGGGCGCTCCGAACGCATGGGAAGTGAAGGACGGCAAATTAAGCCCGGACTTTGTAACGCCGGAGTACTTTGAAGCGATGAAATTTTATAAAAAGCTGTACGATGAGAAGCTCATTAAGCAGGACTTCCCAGTCCTTAATAATCAGCAGAAGAAAGACGATATCAACCAAGGCAAGGCTGGTGCGGTTATCTCGAATATGATTGACGGAGCGGGCTACCAGGCATCTCTTTCCAAATCATTCCCAGGCGCGGATGTGGATGTCGTCTCCCGGCTCAAAGGGCCGAAAGGCGAGAGATTGCCTGGCGGAGTAGGCTATAACAGCGTGTTTATGTTCCCGAAATCAAGCGTTAAGACCGAGGCGGAACTGAAGCAAATTCTTGGCTTCTATGATAAAATATCCGATCAGAAGATGCTGGATTTGCTGGGTTGGGGCATTGAGGGCAAACACTACAAGATGGAAGACGGCAAACCGGTATTTATTGATCAAAAGCTGCAGGACACCGAAGTCGGCTCCAGCTATCTGCAGCTCCAAGTCGCCAAGTATACGGCGAAAACGACAGGTAAAGAAACGCCGCTTATGGAGAAATACGGCAAAATGATCAAGGAGAACGAGACGATCGCGGTCAATAACCCGACGAATCCGCTCGTCTCTGAGACGCAAACGACCAAAGGTAGTGAGCTGAAGCCGATCATTGATGATGCCCGGACGAAATTCATCTTAGGTAAAATCGATGAGGCTGGCTGGAAGCAAGCCATTGAGCAGTGGAGAAAAGCCGGAGGCGACAAAGTCATCGAGGAGTTCAGCGCGCAATATGCGAAGAGCGGGAAGTAAAGTGGCGCAAGGCTGAAAAGGTCCATCCTGCAAGTAGATTTTCTACTTCGGGATGGACCTTTGTTTGTTATTGACACGGGATACAGTCATTCTATTAAATAGAATCATACAAAGTAGAATTGAGGAAAATCCATGAACCGTAAAGCAACGCTTTGGACATTAATTTTAACGCAACTCGTGTACATCCTATTTATACTCTTATGGCTGTTTATCGCCGGAATGTCCGTGATGATGTTCGACACCCCGGATGCGGCTGGTAAAGTAACAACCTGGCTCTTTTTCATCGCAATCCTGCTGTATCCAGTTGGTCTGTTAACCGCGCTCGTCGCGGGTTGGATGATGTTCTCCCGCCGGAGGCACAAGGCAGCGCTCATCTGGAACTGCATACCGCTATTATGGATTCTGCCTTTGGGTGGATTCTTTCTATTTACCAATCTTACTTAATGGTCAAAGATCATTCTGATGTTCAGTTCCATCCTTTGGCGACAGTGGTTTTCTTTTTGCTTTTATGAAAAAATCTGTAAAACAAGCCCATTTCTTTTTTTCGTTTGAGAGTGAGTTTAATACCTTCGATTAGCAGCATTGATCTCAGTTCGTCGCGACGATTCAAAGTATGTAATCTCTTGATAAACAGCTTGTCCATGCGAACATCCCTCCCATTCATCTACTCACATTATAAACGGGATTTGTTAATTTGATTGTCGCTTTGTAGAGGACATTTACAACAGGTTTTGTCGAAAATGGAGCAAACAGCGCTCGATTTCCTCCAAGTTCCTATAGGCAGATGAATAACTGTACAGTATCATCTAACGTAGGGTGATTTCACATGTTTATTTCTCCTATGCTTCTGCAAGATGCCAAAAATAATAGGCCTTATAACAGCAAACATCTTGTGGCAGAACTGAAATTAGATGGTCTTAGATGTATTCTTTCAAATATGGACAAACTCTATGTATATACAAAAGACAACTTGCTGGTTACTCATAAATTTCCTGAGTTGTTTCAGTGTCCACTGCCAGAAGGAACGATACTTGATGGTGAATTAGTTATTTTGGATGATCAAGATAAACCGGATTTCGAAGCGATGTCAGCCAGATTTTTATCGCAGACAGACAAAACACCTGTTATATTTTACGCATTTGATATTTTAAAATACAAGGGAATTGATGTCACCGGACTATCCTTGCTTAAACGTAAGGAACTGCTCGACCAAGCTTTCATCGAAAATGCTAATTACAAAAGAGTGAAGATGCATGAGGGCAAAGCCGTTGATTACTTTGAGCAAATTTGCCAACGCGGGCTTGAGGGCATCGTGCTGAAATCGAAGCAAGAGAATTTCAAGTACGAAGTCAACAAACGCTCCAGGCAGTGGCAAAAGGTGATCAACTGGACGTATGCGGATGTGTACATTTCCGGTTATCGGAAAAACAATTTTGCTTTACTAGCCTCGATTGATTCAGCTAACGGATCCAAGATCCCGGTTGGGGTGATTGAGACAGGGGTAACGGCTATGCATCAAAAGGCGCTGGATGGAGTCAAACGTCGGTTAGTCTTCAAAGAAGACAACCATTTTGCTTATATGGAACCACGGCTTATGGCGAAAATCAAGACAAGGAACTGGACGAAAAACGGGAGGCTTCGTTCGCCGGTTTTTCTGGAATTTGTGATGTGAAAATGAAAACAAAAAAGACTGGATCACCAAGGAGGAAGTGGTGGTACAGTCTTTTTGCTTTGTCTTGCGTTTGCGTGCAACTCAGTCTTCTAGCGTCTGAAGTTGCTGCCGCCGCTCAACTGCTGCTCGGCAATTTGAATCAATCTTCTCGTAATGTTGCCGCCGATTGCACCGGTATCACGAGTAGCCATGTAGCCGTAATATCCGTCTTGAGGAATCTGAATACCTAGCTCCTGCGCGACTTCATATTTCATTTGCTCAAGAGCTGATCTTGCTTGTTGCACAACTAAGGAATTGCTGCTTCTACTGCTAGCCATCTGGATTCACTCCTTTATTTGGTGTATGAGTATTTTGTGGAAATTATGGTTTTTTATTCACTTTTTTTGGAAAATATTTTTATAGGCTAGAAAGCTCGGTTTCGTTGGATTTTTCTGAGATAAATAAAGGATGTGAGGTTAATTTGTATGCGCTTTCAAATTGGGTTGGAAAATTTTAAGTCATGTTTTCAACAATATCACGTGTTACAATCGGAAAGATCCGTTTTGGATCAAAAAACTTAGAAGGCCGAAGCTTCTTAGGAAGCACGGGGGAACCACTCTTTGGGGTGAAGCCGCTATCTAAGCGGCCGGGTGATTACTCTTTGACCCGAATCCGGCAGCTAACCTCGCAGGCCGCAAAAAGGAGAGGTTTTATGTTTAAACGATACAAAAAGTTAGTGGTTACAGGCGCCATTGGATTGAGCGTCCTTATGAGCTCTAGCGCGGCTATGGCCGCATCAGCAACGTACACGGTGTCAGGCAACGATACCATGTGGTTGATCTCCCAGAAATACGGCGTGAGCCTCACATCTTTGATTCAAGCAAATCCTCAGGTAGCGAATCCAAACGTGATTTGGTCGGGAATGAAGTTGAACATTCCTGGCGGTATCGGCAGCACGGGCGGTTCCCAAGCACCAACACCATCTGCACCAGCACCGACTGCGCCAGCCCAATCGGCCTTTACCGGCCAAGTTGTAACCTTAGTTAATCAGGAACGGGCAAAAGCAGGGCTTAAAGCGTTAACGAGTGATAGCGCTCTGACAGCTATGGCTTTGGACAAAGCCAAAGATATGTACAACAACGGCTATTTTGATCATACGTCGCCGACCTATGGGTCACCTTTTGATATGATGAGCTCTTATGGCATTCGTTATTCCTATGCTGGTGAGAATATTGCCAAAGGTCAACCTACGCCAGATGACGTCATGAAAGCTTGGATGAACAGCACAGGCCACCGACAAAATATTTTGAGCCCCAACTACACGAAGATAGGCGTTGCCTATTATAATGGCGAGTGGGTGCAGGAATTTATCAGCAACTAACAGACTGAAATTGCAGTCCTTGAGATTTCCCAGAAATGGGAACTCCAAGGGCTTTATTTATGTTTCCATTTCGCGATCCCCCACATCAGCAGCGGCAAGCTGAGCATTTGGAGAGGGAACATATATGGTATTGCGATTTTTTGCGGAAAAAATACTGAACTATCCATAAAGTCTCGTGGAATCAAGGCGAGCAGCACCACCATCGGTGCTACGAACCATATCATTCGCCGCCATTTTTGAAGGCCGAAGCATTGAGCTGTTCCATACGTGCAGACGAAAAAGTAGAGAGAGACTTTTGTGAAAACACTAATGATCCAAATAGCGATAACAAAGGAGTCCAAATTTTGGAAAAAATTGAAATAAGAAATATAACGAATCAAATTAAAGTAAGGATAGGTTTGGCCTGAAGCTGAACGGTATCCAAAGACGGAAACGATTAAGAAAGTCGAAACGCTGGTTAACAAACCTGCTGCGGCTACCCCGAGTAGAGCAGGCTTCATTCCTGTTTTGGGCTTCGCAATAAAGCCCATGACGACGAGAAGAAGGATGCAATCCCCAAGAAACGTTGAGGTTGGAAGAGCACCCTTCAAGATCGTCATCGCACCGGCATCCACATAAATGGGAAGAAGGTTGCTAACGTGAATATTTTTTAGGCTCAGGAGTAGGGGAATCGCAATGCCGAGCAGGGTAATAGGCCCCAAAATCTCGCAGCATCTGGCAATTACCTCTATGCCTGAGAAGGTTACATAGACTGCAACGAGAAGCATGCCCAGAATCGAGACAATGATAGGTGTTCTCGGAAGAATGGTGGCGGCGATGAACTCTGAGTACTGCCTAAGTATGATGGCAAGCACACTGTACCAGAGGATGAAGTAGACAAATATGACCAAATATCCGATGTATCGGCCGAATAAGCTCTTGCAAAAATCAATAAGGGTTTGTCCCGGATAAAGCTGGCTTAACCGCGAGCAAACAAACGCGATAAATACGCCTATCCCGGTTGCGCAAACGGTTGAAAGCCATGCGTCTTGTTTCGCTGTCTGGATGGCTGGATTAATGGTCAGCAACAGTGTCATGCCGAGCTGCATCGTCAATATCATCCAGAATAGTTGTTTGCCGCTGATCCGCATGTCCACAAAAGCTCCTTTAATGATCTAACAGTTTACCAAACGGCTGGAAAATAACATTCACTAACTGTGTCGGGCCCGGCAGGCCAGGATACATCACGAGTGAGATGGCTAGAATCCAACATAGGGCTATGATCGAGACATAAGCCACCCGCTCTCTTTTCGGTGCTTTTTTTAACCGAAACCACTGAAAGAGGGTAATTAACAAGCATGCCACCATGTACATGGGAATATCCTTGGGTGTCATTTCTTCAATCCACTTCCTTTACTCTTTCCTCTTCGGGTTTAGAGGATTTGACGCTGGATAATCCGGGACGCAGCATTTTGGCGTCAGACTGCACAGTGACCTCAACGTTCGGGAAGATCTCGTTCCAGCGCTTTTGGTTTTGTCTCCATTCTTGCGGGTAGGCGCGGTGGAATTCCCCAGAGAAATCAAGAATATCTGCCTTTAAGACCTGCTGCACCTTGTGCAAGGCTTCCCCAACACGTCGTTCGATATCTAAATCCATGGCTGCTTCCACCTTTTTAACGGCTTCGGGATCGGAGACCAGATCGAGCTCAGTCGTATTTTGCAGCGCATCGTCTTCCGTATGAATCCAGACGTTCATCTTCCACTTGCCGTTCTCAATGAGCGGCTTCAGCTTCGTTTGGCTCTTCAGAAGCCGAAGTGAGACGTTTCCACTGGTGCCGGCTGGTGTCACGGTGACAACGGCTGTTTTAATCTCATCTCTCAGCCAAAGCAGGCCGCGTGTCGTTGGGTCATCGATGCTGCCGACCATTTTATCGTCTTTGAACACGGCCGTCTGATTAATGAAGCTTTCGGTTTGGTCGTGATTTTTAGCGGTGGTTGGCTGTAAAAGCTCAATAAATGGCAGTGCGGCAGCGCCGGATTGATTGGCCAGCATTTGTGCAAAATCCACTATCGTGACACTAAGTATGATTTTGCTCTTGCCAATTTCCCTCATGGTCTCAGAGGAATTGCGTTCCACCCTTGTGTTCATCTCGAGAATTTGCCGCGCGCTCCCCTTGCAAACATACATAAAAGCCCGCTCTCTCGGCTGAGGCGCTCTCATCAAATAATCGATGTCGTCTCGAATTCCTCTTCGAGCTACAGCTTCTCCGAAAATAATAATTTCCGTATGTCCCCAGAAAATTTTGCGCGGCATTTTCTCCTGCAACTTGGAAACCGCGTCAGCAATATTCACGCCAATTGCGGATTTAACAAGGGAGGTTTGAGTGCTCCCTCCTTTGTTGCTGTTTTCTAATCCGCCCCCGCCGCCCCCGGGACCTCTCGGAATAAAAATTTGTAACGTCAATTCGATCGAAGTATCGTCATATTTATCAATGGCGGCCCCGGTGACGAGCGCCAAATCGTTAACTTCCGTCCGATCCCAGCAGCCAGTCAGCAGCAAGGAGAGGACACTGGCTGTTAAAGCCAGCTTCGTCATGGCATTCATCCGGGTTGCCCCTTTCTGAAAGCAGCCACAATTAGAAGCATAGTCGGAATACCGAGCTGCACGATCAGAGCCAAAAAAGGAATGGTTGTTCCTAAAGCATGCATCAGCCCCTCAAAGTTTGGAGAGACCCAAAAGCTGAACAGCGAAATGAGGAAGCCGATCGGAATGATTAGAGGCCGGTAATCAGAAAGCCCCAACCACTGAGCCGTGCCAAGAACAGTAGCATAGTAGAGCAGCGCTACTTTGACGAACATTCCAATGATCCAAATGGCCATAAGCAGCGATTCCACATGCTCTAGAAAATCGGCGATGGAAATATAGCGTACGGCAATGAGAAAAGCGTAGTAGAACTGGGTAGCAAGCGATCCGAATATCAATAAAATGGTCAAGTTGATCGCTAACAATGTGATCATCACGATGCCAACACTGATGAAGCTCCAGCGCAAAACATATTGTTTGTTGTTCAGAAGAGGATAAAGAAACGACAACAGAAAAAACTGAGAAAACCAAGAAGAAGGCACAAGTGATCCCACAAGTGGAGGGAGCAGGCCGTCTCCTAGGATAGGAAACATTTCTTTCGGATGAAGATCGGGTATCATCAAAACTAACATCGTAAAGATAATGAGTACTGCCGCAGGCACAAGGATTTGCGAGACTCTGGCGAGCACTTCGATCCCTGCATACAAGGCATATGCACATACAGCCACCATACAAAAAATGACGAGGGCCATCGGCGTTTCTTGAAGAAAGCTTCCGATTACAAACTCCCCGTATTCACGCAAAATGATGCCATTCGTGAAGATAAAGGATAGGATGAAAAAGCCGGAGAGCGCTTTCCCTGCATATATGCCTAGAATGGACTCTGTATATTGGATAAAGGTGAAATCCGGAAACTTCATATACAGGCGATACATGACAACAACTGTCAAAATCCCAACTAATGCCGCAATGATAGGCGTCATCCACATATCAATGCCGGCGGTTTTCATAGTGATGGAGGGAACCGATAAGGCAGCTGTTGCCACGACAGTCGGATGCATGAGGATAGCTAATTGAAAGGGGGAGATTCTTCCTTTCTCAATCATGAGTGTCATCCCCTTTGGGCGGTTCTGGTTTTTGTCCTGATGGCTGTCGTGTTCGATTGTTTCTTCCGGTTAATTTAAGGCGGGTCCTCATCGACCAGATCGGAGCACGAACGAGCACATCTTTCAGCTCATTCTCTTTAAGCGGTGCAAGCGGCTGAAGGTAGGGGACGCCAAGTGACCGCAGTGAGGAAAGATGGATGACAATGACAATGAATCCAAGCATGAGCCCCAACAGCCCCAATATTCCCGATAAAAACATGATAGGGAATCGGAGCATACGCAAGGCAATTCCTGTGGAGTATTGCGGCATCATAAAGGAGGCGATGCCTGTGATCGCTACCACCATAACCATCGGAGCCGATACCAAGCCCGCTGATGTTGCTGCCTGTCCGATGACGAGCGCTCCCACGATACTTACAGCAGCACCGACCTGCTTGGGGAGCCGGACGCCGGCTTCGCGTAGCGCTTCGAAAGAAACTTCCATGAGTAGCGCTTCAACCAGTGCGGGAAACGGAATATCTTCTCTGGATTTCGCGATGCTGAGCAAAAGGGATGTCGGAACCATCTCTTGATGATAGGTCAAAATAGCCACATACAAAGATGGAAGTAAAAGCGTAATGAAAAAAAACAAATAGCGCAGCCACCGGATAAGGGTGCCGATAATAAATCTTTGATAATAGTCCTCGGGCGATTGCAAAAGGGAGAACAGCGTTGCCGGCGCAATCAAGGCAAAAGGCGTCCCGTCAACTAAAATGGAGGTGCGTCCTTCCAAAAGTGCGGCACAAACCACATCTGGACGTTCCGTCACTTGAATTTGCGGGAATGGTGAAAACGGATGATCCTCAATTAAGCCCTCGATATAGCCGCTTTCCAGAATGCCGTCGACCTCGATCTCGGCGATCCGTTTTTCGACTTCCTCGATGAGCTTCTCATTGGCGATGCCTTCCATGTAAATAATGACGACTTCTGTGCGTGTATGCTTTCCTATGTTGTTTGACACCATTTTAAGGGAGGGGCTCTTAATTTTTCTGCGAAGCATGGCTGTGTTAACGGACATGGTTTCGGTAAATCCCTCACGCGGACCGCGGATAATGGACTCTGCGGAGGGTTCTTCAATGCTTCTCTTTTCCCATTGGGCAAGTCCGAGCGAATATCCCACGGGGAGTCCGTCGATAAAAAGCCCGACATTTCCTTTGGAAAGATGAGCGATCACGTCTGAAAATGTCGAAATCTCCTTGACATCTGAAATGGAAATAATCGATGATAATTCTTTTTCCGTATAGTTCCATTCTTCTATTGACTCGCCCAATAACGGGGTTAGGACGCTTCGATCCAATGCTTCAAGATTGACCATCCCTTCGATATAAATGACGAGCGCTTTTGTCGTTCCTCCGATGATGAAATCGTGGAAATTGACGTCTTTGCATTTATAATAAATAACCTGAAGAGTTCGAAGGTTATCATCGAGTGAGGAGGAAACAGCTTCCAAATGAATTCGACAAACTTGCATCCATAAGAACGCTCCTTAGTTGTGATAATTATCTGTTTGTCCAAATAAGGCGGTTGCTAAACCAATGAGATCGGGGATAGAATGAACTTAAGTTTTAGCGAATTTTGGATAAAATTGTTCATAGAAGTAAAAATATGTAGCATGCACAAAAAATTAATCGAAACTTGTGAAACGCGATGGGCACTCATCCGTATCAAAGTAAAGAGTGTTCTTCAAAACAAGCTGTGAAGGAGGTGACCTGATTGACTATCAATTTGGTCAAAGGTCAAAAAATCGATTTAACAAAAGGCAATGCTGGTCTCTCCAAGGTGGTTGTAGGTCTTGGCTGGGATCCTGCCGTGATTGAGAAGAAGGGCTTTTTTGGAACGAAAAAAACATCCGTGGAGATTGATTGCGACGCTTCTGTTATTTTATTGGATGCTAATGGTAAATTAACAAAAGAGAAAAATGTCGTGTACTTCGCGAATTTACAAAGTCCTGATGGTTCAGTCGTTCACTCTGGAGATAACCGTACAGGTGAAGGCGATGGCGATGATGAGCAAATTTCGATTAACTTGAATCAAGTGCCGGCGGATGTTAGCAAAATCATTTTTGTCGTAAATATCTACGATTGCGTTAATAGAAAGCAGGATTTCGGTCTCATTCAATCCGCCTATATTCGAATTTTGAATGACTCCAATAAACAAGAATTGGTTAAATTTAATTTAACTGATAGCTATGCAGGAAGGACTTCCCTTATCGTTGGTGAAATATATCGTCATAGCGGTGAATGGAAATTCAATGCGATTGGTGAAGGCAGCTCCGATACGACAATTGGTCAATTAGTTAAGCGCTACACATAAACCACTAAATAAAGCGAGGTCATTATCCATGGCGATTTCATTATCTAAAGGTCAAAAAGTAGATTTGACAAAAACAAACCCAGGCTTAACGAAAGTGGTTGTTGGCCTAGGATGGGACACGAACAAATACGATGGCGGTAAGGACTTCGATCTGGATGCTTCCATTTTTTGCGCGAATGCAACTGGCAAAGTAAGTTCCGAATCCGATTTCATTTTCTATAACAATCCCAAAAATGCGAATGGCTCCGTAGTTCATAACGGCGACAATCGTACAGGCGCAGGAGATGGGGATGACGAGCAAGTGAGCGTCGACCTTAACGCAATCCCAGCTGAAACAGAAAAAATCGCTTTCTGTATCACAATTCATGATGCAGTTGCAAGAAGCCAAAACTTCGGACAAGTGTCGAATGCGTATGTTCGTATTCTTAACGAAGGCACGGGCGCTGAATTGATTCGTTACGACCTTGGCGAAGATTTCTCCATTGAAACAGGCGTTGTTATCGGTGAATTGTACCGTCACAGCGGAGAATGGAAATTCAGCGCTATCGGCAGCGGCTACAAAGACGGTCTTGCTGGACTAGCGCGCGATTATGGCTTACAAACCAATTAATCGTTGAATAAACGCTAAGGAGTTGCAGATATGACAATCAGCTTGTCCAAAGGTCAACGGATTGACTTAACCAAATCAAATCCCGGTTTAGCGAAGGCGATCATCGGTTTAGGCTGGGACACGAATAAATACTCTGGTGGTCATTCTTTTGACTTAGATGCTTCGGCTTTTCTGCTTCATGCAGATAACAAAGCCAAAGATATTGAGGATTTTATCTTTTATAACAATTTGGTTGGAGCCAATGGTTCGGTGCAGCATACGGGAGATAATCGGACGGGTGACGGAGATGGGGACGACGAGCAAATTAAAGTCGACTTCTCGAAAATACCAGCGCATATCCACCGTGTCGGTATTGCTGTTACGATCCACGATGCTGTTAGCCGCAATCAGAATTTCGGACAAGTCTCCAATGCATTCGTTCGTCTTGTAGATGAAATGACAAACAGGGAGATTTTGCGGTATGATTTAGGTGAAGATTTCTCGATTGAAACTGCGGTTGTCATTTGTGAACTTTACCGGGACAGCCAAGGTCAGGAATGGAAGTTCCAAGCGGTTGGAAGCGGCTTCCAGGGTGGACTTCAAGCGCTATGCAAAAATTATGGACTGGATGCCCAGTAATTGAATGAAATGGGGTGGTGCTGGTACAGCATCACCCTTCAATTGAATGACGGAAGGGACAGGTACTGCCCTCATGCACATATCATTGGTCAAAGGCCAGAAGGCCGATGTGACAAAGTCAAATCCGGGACTAACTCAGCTCGGTATTGGACTTGGATGGAATGCTCCAGCGAATCTGGATCTGGATACATCCGCATTCTTGTTAGGCGCCAATGGGAAGGTAGATAACGACGAGCAACTTGTGTTTTACAATAATCCCACCCAAAGCGGTGTGAATTTCATCCATCAACCCTCTGAGGGGCGAGATAAGAAGCAGTTTTCGGTTCAGCTTTCGAGCGTGCCGGCACGTGTTGAGAAGATTGCAATTACACTTACCATCCATGAGGGTGAGAAGCTTAAGCAGCAGTTCAGCCAAGTAAATCAGGCGTATATACGGATTTTTCATCCGAGCTCTGGGCAAGATATGCTGCGATATGAACTGGGAAATCACTTCTCCGTTGAAACAGCTATTGTTGTAGGAGAATTATATAGATATGGCGCCGAGTGGAAATTTAGCGCGATTGGATCTGGCTTCTCCGGCGGACTTAAAGCGCTATGCGGTAATTTTGGAATTGAGGTTAAGGATGAACCAACAGCAAGTTCAGTCCCAAAACCGATGCCAAAGATTACGCCTACTCCCGAAGCGAGTAAACCCCCGCTCATCCCTCCACGTCCAATCAATCTAAACAAGATTGAATTGAAAAAGAAGGGTGATCGCATTTCTTTGGAGAAGAAGCCGCCAGGTCGACTCGGGGAAATACTGATTAATCTCAATTGGAATCAGAAGAGTGCCAATGGATTTTTCGGGAAAAGCAAAAGCATTGATCTGGATCTGGCATGCCTATACGAATTGAAGAACGGCGAGAAAGGCGTTATCCAGGCGCTTGGCAACCGGTTCGGTTCTTTGAGCAGCACGCCCTTCATCTCTTTAGACGGCGATGATCGGACAGGCTCTGTGAAAACCGGAGAAAATATCCGGATTAATGGAAATAAGCTTTCAGAATTTGAACGAATTCTTGTCTTCACGTTCATTTACCAGGGGGCAACGACTTGGTCTGAGGCCGATGGCGTTGTGTCCATTAAACAGGATGGCGGACCTGACATCGAGGTGAAATTGAACGAGCATGACAATCGTCAAGGCATGTGTGCCATAGCCCTTATTCGTAATCAGAATAACGAAACTTTCAGTATCGAACGGCTTGTCCAGTACTTCTCCGGACATAAACAGCTCGATGAAGCATTCGGATGGGGTATGAGATGGGTTACAGGCAGTAAATAATTAGGGGATATTACAGGAGGGTCAAGGCATGACAGATTTTTTTCATAGTTTTGTAAATAATTTTCTTAGCTTTTTTAGCTGGGAAGTGCTTTCAGAAACGCTAACAGATCCCGTAAACTGGGGGATTATCGGTACACTTGTTATTTTAGAAGGTTTGCTATCCGCTGATAATGCGTTAGTACTCGCAGTTATGGTTAAACATTTACCTAAGGAACAGCAGAAAAAAGCTTTATTTTACGGACTTATCGGTGCCTATATTTTTAGATTTGTAGCGATTGGCGTGGGTACTTTCTTAGTCCAAATTACATGGATTAAAGTCCTTGGTGGTGCGTATCTTCTCTGGATCGCGATCAGCAATCTCTTTTTCAAGAAGCATGAAGAAGACGAGAACGGCGAAGTTAAAAATAAAGGTCTTTCCTTCTGGCGTACGGTATTAGCGGTAGAAGTAATGGATATTGCATTTAGTGTGGACAGCGTGCTTGCTGCGTTTGGCGTCAGTGAGAAGGTTTGGGTGTTGTTCCTTGGAGGTATCCTGGGAGTACTTATGATGAGAGGCGTGGCCCAAGTCTTCTTAAAGCTGATCGACAAAATTCCGGAATTGGAAAGAACGGCCTTCATTCTTATTATCATTATCGGTCTTAAGATGATTGCAGGCGCTTTTGGTTTCGAAGTCTCCCATGTACTTTTCTTCTCCGTGATTATTGTTTTATTTGTCGGTACGATTGTTCTCAGTCTGCTGCGCAATAAAAACAAATCAGAATCTACGAATTAGTTCATACAAATCCCTCCTCTACGGAGGGATTTTTTATTTCGAAGGGGAAGGAAATGGATTGAGATACTGTAACTATGTGACTTCTTGACACGGGCGATTAAAAGGAGAATAAATTAAGCTGCCCATCATATCTTTGAATAAGGTGATCAATTTATTCAAAGAAGGTGCACAGCATGATGATAGGCGGTATTATACTTTTTGGAATCATCGTCGTGCTCATTGTCGTTACAGCCTCTGAAAAAGCGGAATCTGTGTCCAAATTTATCGAAAAATAGTCACCTATGAAACCTGTTAAGGTTTCTTTTTTTTGATCCGATTTGGTAGAATATAAGATAGAGTAGAAAAGACGGTAGTTAAGAAAAAGGAGCTGTAACATGCTGCAACTAAGCGATAGCCAGCTTGCAACAATGTGGTCTCAAGGGGATTCCAAAGCATTTAACCGACTGCTTGAGCTGTATAAGGACAAGATTTACCGATTAGCTTTTCGAATGCTGCGTAATAAATCGGATTCGGAGGATGTCGTACAGGAGACGTTTCTTCGGGCGTTTCAGCACTCACATCGTTTTGACGCGAGCAAAAATTTCTCTACCTGGATTTTTAGCATTGGTAAGAACGTGACCATTGATTTTTTACGCAAAAAGAAATCGGAGCTGTCTATGGATACGAATCCACATCCGTTTCAGGATGCGCTGCCTTTTTATGATAAGCTGACCAGCCATGAGAAAACACCTGAACTTCAATTAATTGAGCAAGAAACTGCCGAACAAGTAGAGCAAATGATTCGCGATCTGCCGGATAAATATAAAACTTTGATCGTATATAAGTACTTTCTAGATATGTCATTAGAAGACATTAGTAAAGAAGTGAACTTACCGGTTACAACGATCAAAACAAGGCTGTTTCGGGGCCGGAACTACATCAAGCGTAAATGGGGTTCACTATTCTTCATGCTGCAAAGCCTTACTTCGGTTATTATTTTTTAAACATATTCATTCTAGCAGACAGAGGAGTAACCTAATGAGCACTTCTAAAATTGAAGTACCAAAAATGCCGAAAGAGTTACCGGTAATTTCACTTCCCGATGAAGGGATGAATTCGGAAGATAGCTTTCATACAGGAATTATAAGCGATTGTACGATTGATAATCAGAAAGCCTCGAAAGTTGCTTTTGATAAGATTATTTTTCGAAATGTAACCTTTACGCGAATTGCTATGAAAGACATTGAACTGACCGATGTTATTTTTGAAAAATGTGATTTATCAAATGTAGATTTTGGTGAAGCTACGATTCACAGAACTGAATTCAGAAATTGCAAAATTATTGGAATGGATATGACAGGGGCAACGATCCGAAATGTTCTTTTTGATTCCTGCTTGGGGGATTATGTCAATTTTCGCATGGCCAATTTCAGACAAATTGCGTTTCAAGAGTGTTCGCTCTTGAGTGCCGATTTCTATGAGACAACGCTGCAGAAGGTTTATTTTGAAACTTGTAAGCTGGATCGAGCTCAATTCACGGGCGCCAAGCTGACAGGGATCGATATCAGTTCCTGTGATTTCACCAGTCTGGGTGTAGGTGTAGAGGAATTGCGCGGTTGCATCATTTCGAGAGGACAAGCTTCTGTATTTGCAAGTCTCTTTGGGCTTATACTAAAGGAATAGGGCAACAGTGAAATGAGGAGGCAGCCGTGAAATTTGGTTTTGATATTGATGATACACTTATTAATTTAAGAGAACATGCTTTTCATATTTACAATCGAAAATTGAATCAAAATATTAGTTTGGATGTGTTCCATGCTTTAACCACGATGGAAATACACGAAGCATTCGGGCTGACTAAAGAAGAGGGAGGGAAGCTCTGGACGAGCCTCCGTGATGATATCTACTACTCGGACTGTGCTCCCTTCCCACATGCACGTGAAATCTTACATGAGCTAGTTAAGCAAGGCCACGAGGTTTACTATATTACGGCAAGAGCGAAAGAGCATACGGAACGGACGAGAGATTGGCTTATCCACAATGGATTTCCCGTTACGGATGGTCACTTTTTCTGCGGGATGAGTGATACCGAGAAAGTGCATATTATCGAGGAATTAGAGCTGGACTACTATTTCGATGATAAGCCTGCTGTACTCGAGACCTTATCTCAATTACCAGTGAAAGCATATGTGAAAGACCGGTCTTATAATCAGCAGCTTGATTTGCCTCGGATAACATCCTGGGAACAACTGCTGGAAGAGCTGAAATCGTAAATTATAGATTCACCGTGTCACCAGGTTGAATAGAAAGTAAATGATCGATACCTTCAGATGCCAGCTGCTTAAGCAGGGCATCTGTTTCTTTTTTTGGTGCATGAACAAGAAGTTTAAAATGGCTTTTCAACGATTGAGTCATTTTACGTACGTCGGGCATGCCCTGATGGATCTTGTAACGAATCAATTGAATCTGGCATCCGCGCTCTTCATCGCTCATAGCTAGCAGCCGCTGCCCTGTCGTTCCCATAGCGACATGCCCGGTCAGAAGGATGCCATTGGTTGATTTCCGGCGCAGCTTCTCGTAATACCACTGGGATTTGGAAGACTGCATCATCCCATCACTCGTAAACCAGATGGCTGCCCGGGAAAGGGCCAAATCCTCGGTTAATCGTTGCAGACGTTGATCTTCGCTTTGGATCACTTCAAAACGGCCGCTGCTTAATGCCTCTGTGATGCTACTTTCAATGCCTGGTTTCAGCCAAATAGGGTGCTCAAGCATAAGCTCCATCGTTTGAATAAGCTCTGATTCGACTCGGATCGGCGTTTCAGGGAAACGATCTCTCATAAGCAGCAGCAGATCCTGCCCTCGGCCACAAACAGGTACGGGCAGCAGTAGCTGACCGTCGTCATTTAGAATCCTTTCGGCTGCAGAGAAAAGCTTCTCCAATTTATCTAATTGATACTCCATATCGGTACTATAAGCTGAATCGATAATCGCACCATCTAGAACAATAGCTCCGTTCGTAATATCTTTTGTTGTATCGGTCTCTAGCAGTAGGCCGTCTTCACTGTAATCTCCTGAGTAGAATAACCGTTTTCCTTCTATTTCTATAAGCAGCCATACCGAACCCAACATATGTCCGCTTCGCCCCCAATAAATACGAAGCGTAGGGGATAGTTCGATCCATTGCTGAGGCGGAGCCTCGTCTTCGATGTACGCAAATTGGATACGATTGATATCCGTTTCATCATATGGGAGTTGGCCGCCTTGCTGTTTGACGTAATTCCCCCAAGCGGCATAATAAGCGGGAAGCTGCTGAGCCGTTATTCGGGTTGTCCATACTTTGCCGGAATAACCTAGTTTATATAGCAAAGGGATTGCGATGGAGTGATCCTCATGTGCATGAGAAAGAAAAACAGCGTCCAATTCCGCGACCCTGGTAGGATCGATCAACGGATATGCTCCACATCCCTCACGTTTCACGCCACAATCGAGTAAAATACTTGTCTGTTCATTCCCAATCCAATAACAGGAGCGGCCGTGTTCACCGGCACCGCCCCATACGTTCAATTGCATCATTCCACATTCCACTTTCTGTTCGTATTCATGTTGTTCACGATAAGCAGCAGCACGGTTGTTAGACCGACAGAAACGACGGCCATCGCCATGCCGAGCGAGATTTGACCTTGCTCAAATTGAGCGAAAATATAGGTGGCCGACGTTTGCATTGACGGCGGCAGCACCATCAGAGAGGCGACAAGCTCTCTAAGCGAGATGGTGAAGGTCATCATCCAGCCGGCGATAATACCCGGCAGCAGCAGGGGCAGGATAATACGTCGAAACACGTACCAGGGCTGTCCGCCGAAGACTTGGCCGGCTTGCCGCAAGGATTCATCCAGCTGGCCGTTGCGCGCCTTGACGTATTGCACGGTATACGGCAGGAAGAACACTGCGTAAGTGAGGACGACCATGCCGTAGGTGTTGTAGAGATGCAGCGGCATCCAAGGAGCATTCCATAACATAATGAGTCCAACGACTAGGACCATATCAGGCACTGTGTTCGGCAGCAGGCTGAACATATCGGTTATGCGCTGCGGCATTCGTTTGGCGCGGCCTATCGTTAAGGCGAACCATGTGCCAAGCACGGCTGCTAAGCAGGCGGCGAACACGGCGAGACCCAGGCTGTTCATCAGCGCTTTCATGCTCGGTGAGCCCCATTTCAACAGCTCGCCGTAATGAAGCAGCGTCAGGTTGTTCCACGCCAGCCCGCCTCCTCGAAGCTTCATCAGCGAAGCTGAAATGATGGAGAAATACGGGATGCCGATGGATGTGGCGAGAAGCAGAGTCACGTAGAGCCAAGCTAGCGCACGCTGCCAGCCTAGGTAACCCACGACTTTGTCGCGAGAGCCTTTGCCGCTGACAAGGTTATAAGAATTCCGGCGTACAACTACGGACTGTATGTACCAAAGGACAAGACAAGCCAGCAGCAATAGCGATGCTAACGACGTTGCTTTACCGAAATCTACCGGCCAACTGGAGATAGATGCTTGGATTTCGGTAGTTAACACGAAATAACCGATGCGTCTGCCGAATGTAGCGGGTGTACCGAATTCGGCTAATGTTTTGACGAAGATGAGCAGTGCGCCCATCACATAGCTAGAGAAAACAAGAGGCAGCATGACGCGTCGAAGTGAATACAAAAAGCTTGCTCCGTGCACGGCGGCAGCCTCTTCTTTGTTACTGCCAATTTGGAGAATTGCACCCCGCAGAATCAAATACAGAAACGGAAACAAATGGAGGCTCATGATCGTAACCATCCCGAATAAACTAAAGAAATGGCTGCTTATCCAGGTTGCACCTGAGAATAATTGTTCGAGATAGCCGCGCGGCTGCATAAATAAAATCCATCCCATAGAGCCGATATACGGCGGAGTCATGAAAGGAATGAGCAGGACGATATCCAGCCAGCGATGCTTGCGGAGAGGCGTTTTGGCCATGATCCAAGCTAGCGGTAGTGCAAGCAAAGAAGATCCTACAACAACCCATACCCCGAGCATCAAGGAATGGCTGAATACACCCGTCAAATCTTTCTCAAGCACAACTCTTATGGGAGCCAATAAGTCGAGTGAGCCTTTCACCCAAACACTTTTGAAAAATATAATTAAAAGAGGAAGGACGACCAGCACCGCTAGTAGCAGCAATGCTAGGAACGTCCCTGTGCGTTTGAAAGTCATGTGGTCGTCATCCCCGTCCGGAGCTTACTTTTTGAACAATTGTGTGAATTTCTGTGTGACACCGGCTTGATTATCATTCATCCAGTTCCAGTCGACTTTAATAACAGGAATGTCTTTCGCGCTTACTCTTCCTTGTACTTGGATATCGCTGCGGCCGGAAAGCAGGTAAGAATCTGTAACCATTTTTTGAGCTTCGTCTGAAAGCAGATATTCAATAAATGCTTTAGCGCTATCTACGTTTTTACTCGTTTTCATAATCATTGCAGGTCTTGGTGAAATGACCGTTCCGCTTGCCGGATAAATTAGATCGATAGGTTCACCCTTTGCTTTGGACGCATAAGTCATGTAGTCAACGCTCGCCATCACGATGCTTTTTGCTCCGGAAATAACAGGATCCATAGCTTCTTGGTTAGCTCCTGCAATAATAGCGCCATTCGCTTTGACTTTACCAAATAAGTCCCAGGCGGAATCGCCGTTTTTATTCGCATAGCCAGTCATGAAATCGAGTGCAGAACCGGACTGAGCGGGATCAGGAATATTGATTTTATCTTTCCACTCTGGTTTTGTCAGATCACTCCATTCTTTTGGAGGGATCGTAACGGTTTTGGTGTTATAGGCAATACCAAGTGCCGATAGGCTGTAGCTAAAATAATTACCTTCTTTATCGGAGTAATCAGATATTAGCTTGTCAGCATTTTTGGCTTCTTTAAAAGGCAGCGTTAATCCGCTTTTTGTCATACCAATAGCTGAGGGGAGAGAGGCCAGTACTACAACGTCAACGACAGGATTGGCTTTCTCGGCTTCCATACGCGCTAAGATTTTACCGGTTGTACCTTGAAACATTTCCACTTCCACGCCTGTTTTAGCCTGAAAGCCTTTTTGAATTTTTGTTGCAAGATCAGCTGGGCCTGCACTGTATACAACGATTTTTCCGCTTAGCTTTTTGGCTTCAGGCGTTGGTGTCGCAGTGGCGGCCGTCGAAGCAGACGGAGTAGCTGCAGATGGGCTTGCATTGGAAGATTTGCTAGCAGTACCGCAAGCTGTTAAGCCCACCCCTACAAGAACAGATATCAGGGCTAAAGTACTCGTTTGTAACGTTTTTTTTATTGTGTTTTTCATTGGAAATACACCCTCTCATTTAAGTTTGTTTACTTCTCATTACAGTTCATGAATTTGCTCTTGTGAGATATACAGCTTTACGTTTTCACCTATGGACAGACGTGATGGATGATAAGCCATCCAAACATCATGATCACCAATGCCCACGTTGATTTCGTAGCGCTCACCCATATAGCTTACAGATCGAACCACGCCCGAATAAACAAGGTCTTGGTCCGTCAACCGTTCCCATCGGATATGCTCAGGCCGAATGAGCCTCTTGTCCGCTTCCAGCCAATTGGTTTTGCCAATAAAGCGGGCCGTAAAGGGGTGAGCAGGCCTTCGATAAATAACTTCAGGAACGTCTTTTTGCAAAATGACCCCGCTTTGCATAACGACGATTTCATCTGACATGGACATAGCTTCCGTTTGGTCATGCGTCACATAAATCGCAGTGAATCCGATATTACGCACCAGGTTCATAAGTTCGATGCGCATTTCTTCCCGTAAAAGTGCATCCAATGCGCTCATCGGCTCATCAAATAAGACAAGCTGAGGGCGGACAACAATGGCTCGGGCAAGCGCGACACGTTGCTGCTGACCGCCGGAAAGTTGATGGGGATATCGCTTTTCCATTCCCAAAAGTTGAACCAAATCAATGGCTTCCATTGCCCGTTGACGCCAGTTGGCTGTATCGCCCTTGGCTTTAAGCCCGAATGCAACATTCTCCAGAACCGTCAAGTGCGGCCAAAGCGCAAAGTCTTGAAATACCATACCGAAATCTCGTTGATGAACAGGACGATTCACTCTACGCTGTTTGGAGAAAAGACATACATCACCTAAGTGGATTTCGCCTTCATCAGGAGACTCAAGGCCTGCAATGATTCGGAGCAGTGTTGTTTTGCCGCATCCAGATGGACCTAATAACGTTGTGAATTTCCCTTTCGTCAGGGTTAGTTGAATGTCTTTAAGCGCTGGCGAGGCGCCAAAGGATTTGTTGATACCGCGAAGTTGTAAAGTCATCACATGCTTCCTTCCGTACTTAGGAACTCAAATTTAGTTTAGGCGAACAAAATCAGCGGAGTATCAACTTAAGGTAAAGCTATTGTTAAGTTTTTGTTGGTAAACTATTATTCTGCATAGATTTTTTCTATAATGGTGGGAGCAAGAAACGATAAGGAGAATCTTAGAATGAATTGGAACCTAATTAAGCTTCAAATCATTGAATTACTGGATAAACATAAACGAATTACCACAGTTGCTGACCAACTAGGACTGAAGCAGCCGACGGTGTCGTTTCATATGAAAAGCATGGAGCAGGAGCTAGGAGTCCGGCTATTTTATGCTAAAGCTGGGAAAGTCCATTTGACGGACGCGGGTCAATCCCTTAACCATTACGCGAAGAAAATTAACGCCTTGGCGCAGGAAGCTGAGAGAGTCGTGAAAGAATTCGATGAGAGAGGGAGCGGGCATTTGAAAATTGGGGCGAGTTATGTGCCAGGCACTTATGTGCTTCCGAGCATACTCAGCGCCTTTTCCAAACGATATCCACAAATCTCAATCTCCCTCACCGTCAGGACCTCTCCTGTCATTCAAGAAATGCTTCTGAATCATGAAATCGATATTGGCATTATATCGGCTGAACCTTTTCAATGGGCTCCATTGATTGGAGAAACATTATGTGATGACGAGTTAGTTTTCTTTTTTAACCCGCAGCATCGCTTGGCTAGACAGGCTATTCTTCATCCTGAGTTATTGAAGGACGTTCCGTTTATTTTGCATGGACAAGAATCAAGTACCCGATCCATGACATTAAAATGGGCCAAAAACTTAGGTATTGAACTTAAACCCGTCATGGAAATGGACTCCCTAGAGGCTATTAAGCAAGCAGTTTTAACCGGTGACAGTGTCTCGGTCATTTCTAAGATAGCTATTGCCAGGGAGATGCAACGAGACGAATTGGTGTATCGTGAAATTCCTCAAAATCCCTTTAAACGCTACATCTATTTCACATATAACGAGGATCGTATTCGTTCTTCCTTCTTTGATAGCTTTTTTGAATATTTGCGTGACTCCGTCCAGAGCGAGTAAATTCTTTTACAAAAAACACATGCTCATCTGACAATCCAATGACAAATCTTCTTTATGCTCATTTCTGGGAGGGAAACCTTACCAAATGGATAAGAGGAGATGAATTGATGTTTAAGAAAAAGGCTGTAAAGATGGTTATGGCCGCGGTCGTTGGAACGAGTGTACTGGTTGGATTTGGTGGAGCACCGCAGCCCGTATCGGCAGCAAGCAACATGGTTCCGGATTACGAGGTCAAGCTTCTCCTTAATCCGAATGTCGTTCTCGGTTCGGACTTCAAGCTTACAAGCAGCGTGAAGACTGCATTCGGCATGCCTGATACCGTGACGAAAATGAATGTCCAATTTATGGACACAAATGCTAAGGATATTTACAACAATGGATGGAGTCCTCGTATCCGCAAGACAGAGGGAGAGAATGACTTCGAACTCAGTTATAAGAAGCGCTATGCCATTACAGGCAGTGACATCAATGGTGCTTTAACGTTAGCCAACCAGGAAGGCTTTAATTCCGGCGATACCGGATATGAGGCTCAAATCGAATGGGGCTACCAAAAGAAGACATTAAGTATCACGCGTACCAAAAGTGGAAGTAAATCGGGATACAGCGGGATGGATCTTCCTAATCAGGCTGATTCACGCAGTCTTCTAATAAATAACTCGCCTGATAAATTTAATAACTGGGTTTCGAGCGGTTGGGGGACTAGCAAGCTGTCATCCTCACGAATTTACGGCCCTGTCTTAGCAAAGCGCTCTGTAGGTACCTGGAGTGGTCAGCAATTATATATTGAAGTGTGGCCAATTCTTAATGCTGCAGGTACGGGTACTGAGTATGTAGTAGAAGCATCTTTCAAAACGAACAGTCAATCGACAGCCTCAGCCAAGCATGATGAACTAATCGCCTATTTGCAGGCAAAAGGATGGTTTTTAGCCCAAGATTCCTTAAAAACTCAGCTCATAATGGATCGATATTAACATTGTGAAGTAGCTCCCTAAACCGCCTTCGTTGAAGGTGGTTTTTCTATGATTGGATCGAGACCGGGATAGTGTCCAAAGGCTTCTTTTTCACTTCATGTCCGCATAAGGTAGTACTAATGACAAGCGGGGCTAGGGGGGAATCGGATGCTGCAAAGGCGACGGTGGAGAAGCAGACCTACAGGGAAATCGAACCGCAAAAAGGTGCTGTTGATCAGTCTTCTCATCTTTGTCTTATTTTGTGTGCAGTTTTTTATTTATGTTGAACGCAATCTCAGGCCTCCACTGATGAATTTAGCGAAAGTCCGCATCAAGCAGATAGCTACACAAGCGATTAATAGTGCTATTGCGGATCATGTGGCAGGGAGTGCGAATGCAGAGCAGTTAATTGACTGGAAAATGGACAAAAACGGAAAGATTACAGGGTTCATGTTAAATTATAACGAACATATGCGCATCACCTCCGACACAATAAAAACCGTGCAGAGCGAGCTGGATCATTTACAATCAATATCCGAGCATGTTCCGGTAGGGCAGGCAATGAATAGCGCAATCCTCTCTTCGTTTGGTCCAGATATTCCGATTAGATTTCTACCGGTTGGCAACGTGAAGGTTGATTTAAATACGCGTTCGCAAAATGCGGGGATAAACATGGTGATATTTGAAGTGTATGTTCGCATTATTGCTGAAGTATCGGTCATTATTCCTTTTGACTCGGATACGGAAATTGTTGAAACAGAAATCCCTATCTCCTATTCTTTAGTTGTAGGGGATGTTCCTACTTATTACTACGATAACAAAGGCAATCCTGTAGGAAATAATAAAGATGCAGGTCTACCGAGCCTGTCGCTTCCTCAGATTCCGAATGTTGGAACAACAACACCTAAAGGTGAAGGGACTCAGGCACCGGAAACCATACAAAAAGAGCCGACTCCATAAGAGAGCGGCTTATTTTTTTCTTTTATTTAGATCTTCTCGTTCCCATTTACGCAAGGAGGGGTAAGGGTCGAAGCTCCATTCCGCTAATCCATTATCCCGGTAGAGGCCAAAATGGAGGTGAGGCGGGAATTTTCCGGACGTCCCTGGCTTACCGTAGCCCGAACTGCCGACCCAACCGATGGTTTGGCCGGGTTTGACGATATCATTTTCTTTGATGCCTTTTTGGAAGCCGGACAGATGGGCGTAGTAGTGATAAATATTGTTCACATCTCGAATCCCAATTCGCCAGCCGCCGTATGGATTCCATCCTTTTACTTCTACTATGCCATAACAAGTGCTTCTGACAGGAACTCCATATCGGGCAAATAAATCCGTTCCCTCATGAGAGCGATGTCCTCCCCAGCCGCGGCTGTCTCCCCAAGTGCTGCGATAAGAGTAATCTGCGGTCACTGGCAGCGGGAATGCATGCTCTCCAAGGTCAAGTGTGCCCTGTGTGGCATAAATAGTAGCGAATTGTTTAATCCGTTCTACGCTGCGCGAATTTTGATAATAATTCCATAAATTAATAAGCAAATTCTCTTCTTTGGTCCCATTTCTGCTCATAAGGAAGGCCATCGAGGCCAATATATCCAAATCGTTATTTCGTTCGGCAATTCCATCCCCCGAGCCATCTCGGCCGAAGCCGTGAAAGAAGGAGATACTCTTTGGATTCGTATCCTGCTGGTCTGGGTTTAGCATACCTGCCCAATCCGATTCTGGAAAGTAAATACTGGTAATTCCTTTGTGCACAGGTCTTTTCTTGACGATATTCATTGTTCTTTCGTATTGATCAACAGCTGCCAGGTAAGACCATGGAATATCAGAAAGTATACTCGTTTTTTCAAATAGCTCCTTCCTCTCAGCGTTCAGGTTAGGGTTAACCTTAGAGGGTGAAGGGGCTAAAGATTGACCAGAGGTAACAGATTGGGTTGCCGCTATGCTTGATTGAGTTTTTGATTCGGCTGCTGATAGGAGGAGGCAACAAACTAGAACGCGCGACCAAAAAGGTTTGCTTTTCATCACTATCATCCTTCCTGAATTGTTAGTTCTTAGGATGTACTCAACGCAGGATGTTTATCCTCACATCTTTCGTTGTTATTCGATTTTTGCTATGATGCGTGTATGAGGTGAGAATCGTGAGTTTTAATCACAGGGAAGAACATGTGGACGACGGGATGCTGTTAATTCAGGCGAATCTGGACGACATGAACCCGGAGTGGGTTTCTTATATTATGGACAAGCTCTTTGATGCAGGTGCAAATGATGTTTTTGTGGTCCCGATTATTATGAAAAGAGGGCGGCCAGGCATTATGCTGAATGTGTTGGTCGAGGGGGAACGGCTTTCCGTAATTGAGGACGTTATTTTTGGTGAGACAACGACATTGGGCATTCGATATATGCATGCTTCCTGTCATAGATTGGCTAGAGAATTCGAACAAGTGCAGACCAAGTGGGGAATGCTAACGGTCAAAGTTGGCTATCACCAAGGCAAATTAGTCCAATTCGCACCTGAGTTTAAAGAATGTGAGCAAGTTGCTAAAGAGCATCGAGTACCTTTGAAAATGGTTTACGAAGAAGTTAGACTGCAGTTTATGCAGCAGCACAAAAACGCCTCCTCCTAATTTAAAAGGAAGAGGCGTTTTGTTGTTATTGGTGATCGTGAGAATGCGCGTGCGAGTGATCATGTGAATGAGAGTGGTCATGATCATGATCATGATCATGGTGATGATGGTGATCATCATGTGTATGCCCATGGCTATGGCTATGTTCATGTGCCAGATGATCATGGCCGACTTGCCATTTCCCAATGAAAGGGTCCACTTTCCCGACTACAACGCGAAGCACATTTGGTTGATTTGGTAAATCCCGTGTACCTGCACCGTATCCGATTGTATCTACGATCATCGGAGGGAAACTTTTGGAAAATTCGTCAACGATTCCGGAGATGATGCCTGCCCCTGTTGGGGTGGTCATCTCTAGGCTATAGTTGGTTGAAGCGATGGGTAAACCACGCATCATTTCCAAAGTTGCCGGAGCGGGTACAGGATAAGTGCCATGATCGATATGAATTGTCCCTGAGCCTAGCGGTACTGGGGAAGAAAAAATACGTTCAATTTGCAGAGAGTCAATAGCCAAGGCAACACCTACAATGTCGACAATGGAATCGATAGCTCCGACTTCATGGAAATGCACTTTTTCAACTGGAATACCGTGGATTTTCGCTTCAGCGATACCAATCTTTTCAAAAATGGCGAGGCTGAGTGTTGTGACGCGCTCATTAAATCCAGCCTCTTGAATGACTTTAACAATTTCCGAATAATGACGGTGATGCTTCGGAGGATGCTGAGGATCTAGAATAACATCAAGTTTAAGGGCGGAGATTCCACGCTTAATGACGCGCTTCCATTCCAGCATGTAAGGTTCAAGCTTGATTTTGGTAAGCTCATCTTCAATATAAGTCCGGTCTGCTCCTGCATCAACCAAAGCGCCAAGTGTCATATCGCCGCTGATTCCGGAGAAGCAGTCCAAATATAGAATACGCATGGTACGAATCTCACGCTCGTTTCGACATATTTTTGTTAATGAGCCCTGCATAATAGCCGGCTCCAAAGCCGTTGTCAATGTTCACGACAGAGATACCAGGCGAACAACTGTTTAGCATCGACAAGAGCGGAGCCACGCCTGCAAGGTGCGCGCCATAACCGATACTCGTCGGCACTGCGACGACGGGCTTGGACACGAGCCCGCCAAGCACGCTGGCGAGCGCACCTTCCATGCCGGCCACGACGACAATCGCGTTTGCACCGCGAATGAGGTCCAGTCGGCGGAAGAGGCGGTGAATGCCTGCAACACCGACGTCGAATACGCGTTCGACGTGGCTGCCCAGGCATTCTGCCGTAAGAGCGGCCTCCTCCGCCACGGGGAGGTCGGAGGTGCCCGCACACACGACGGCGATGTAGCCGTCGTGGACTTTCAACATCGGTCGCTTGAACCAAGTGAGCGACCTTGCGGTTTCGTGGTAGGTGACACCTTCCACGGTAGCGATAACATGGGCGGCTTTAGCCGCGTCGACCCGCGTAGCCAGCACGCGGTCGGTGTGCTCCATCAGCCGCCGAAAAATTCCCTCGATCTGCTCGGCGGTTTTGCCTTCCCCGAAAATGACCTCGGGGAAGCCAGTGCGCTTCTCGCGATCGATGTCTAGCTGGGCATATCCAAGATCAAGGTTACCGGGGCCTTCACCGCCGCCATCCTTAATGATTTGCCTTTTGGCTTCCTCTACGTCCAGATCTCCTGCCTGGACGAGCTTTAATATCTTCTCCAAGTCCATCATAAGGATGCTTCTTTCACCTTTTCTTTGGTTTCCTTAGACAGCACTTCGTTCATGCTGCCAGTTCGGTAGCCTTGCAGATCCAGCGTTACGTAAGTAAAGCCGAGCTTACTGAACTTTTCGTAGATCGCGTCACGGTGCTCCACCACTTTATGTATCTCATCCGGCATGACTTCGATCCGGGCAATTTTCTCATGGTGACGCACGCGCACTTGATATAGACCAAGCTGTGACAGGAAGTATTCCCCTTCGTCTAGCTGATCAATTTTCCACTTCTCAATTTGCGTTCCATAAGGGATACGGGAGGACAGACAAGCAAAAGACGGTTTATTCCAAGTACGCAAACCCAGTTCTTTGGAAAGCTGTCTGATTTCGTCCTTGGTCATCCCTGCTTCTTGCAAAGTACTGCGGACTCCTTGCTCGTTCTTGGCTTGCAGCCCTGGTCTGTAGTCACCGAGATCGTCCATATTAGAGCCATCCAGAATGTAGGGGTATCCTAATTCTTTGGCTAGTTGCTGAAGATGTGAATAAAGACCCGTTTTGCAATGGTAGCAGCGGTCAGGATTATTGGCGACGAAATTAGCGTTCTCCAATTCTTTGACCTCTGTTTTGTACAGTGGGACACCGATTTGTTCAGCAAGTTCGACGGCTGCATCGAATTCCCTTGTCGGGAACGTCTCGGATGCGGCAGTGACGGCCAAGACTTGATCACCGAGCTCTTGCTGTGCTCGCTTGAGGACGAATGTACTGTCTACACCTCCGGAGAAGGCAATCAGTACGCGGCCCATGCCTCTTAAAATTTCGCCAAGCTTACGATCCTTCTCGCGCGTTACTTCTTGTATGCTCATGTTTCTTTCCTCCCATACAGCCTATATGTAAAAAGCTGAGCTGTTTTGGTCCATCTAGATAAGTGTATCACAACTGACTGGCAAAGTGGATTGTTTTGTCAGGCATTCATGATATAATAACAACATTGAGAAACCAAATAAAAGGCGGGAAATATAATGCCTACAAAACCATTAGAGAGAAAACCAGACTGGCTTAAAATTAATCTCAAAACGGATGAAAATTTCAAAGAAATAAAATCAATGATGCGTTCCAAGACGCTGCATACGGTTTGCGAGGAAGCCAAATGCCCGAATATTCATGAATGTTGGGCGAATCGAACCGCTACTTTCATGATTTTGGGTGACATTTGTACGCGTGCATGCCGTTTCTGTGCGGTTAAGACAGGGCTGCCAACTGAGTTGGATTTGCAAGAGCCGGAACGCGTGGCTGACGCCGCTTTACAAATGGGCCTGCGCCATTGTGTTGTAACTTCTGTTGCACGTGATGATTTGCAGGATGGCGGAGCGATGATCTTTGCGGAAACCATCAAAGCGATTCGCCGCAAACTGCCTCTTTGCACCGTAGAAGTGCTGATCCCCGATTTCTTGGGCCGTGAAGAATCTTTGGCCACTGTTCTCGAGGCGAAGCCTGATATTTTAAATCATAATATGGAGACGGTTGAACGCATGTCAGACCGCGTCCGTTCCAAAGCGAAATATCACCGCTCATTGGAGCTGCTTCAGCGTTCCAAACGTATTGCTCCAAGCATTCCCACCAAATCCAGCATTATGATTGGCGTAGGTGAGGAATGGGACGAGGTGCTTAAGACGATGGACGATTTACGTGCGGTTGATTGCGATATTATGACAATCGGACAATATTTGCAGCCGTCCACCATCCACCTGGCCGTGTCGAAATATTATACGCCTGAACAGTTCGCCCTTCTTAAAGAAGAGGGAATGAAGCGTGGATTTAAGCACGTAGAGTCAGGGCCTTTGGTGCGCAGCTCCTATCATGCCCATGAGCAGGTTCAAGCGGCATCGAATGTGTAGAACAACGAACGGATCATAGAAAGGAGAGCTTCCTAACATCATGATTCATATTGCTAATAAAACGTATGAGCTCGTTACTGACCATAAAAATGGTTGGAACTTTGAAGTTTTCAAAGAACGCTTCAGCGAAGTATTAGAGCGTTATGATTATATTGTTGGCGATTGGGGTTACAGCCAGTTAAGGCTGAGAGGTTTTTTTAAGGAAATCCATCCTAAAGCAACGAAGGAAACTTCCATTGCCGCTCTTCAGGATTACTTGAATGAGTACTGTAACTTTGGCTGCGCGTATTTCATAATTGAGAAAGTAAACGGAAACAAGCAGCAGCAGCAAGTGCCATCAGAACCTTCGGCAACAACGACCTAAACTGTACGCAAAAAGACGCCACTCCAACTCATGATAGAAAGGGGGCGTCTTTTTTATGGCTTATTTGAGTTCTAATCCTACGAAAGCTTCGCGAACCCGATTCCAGAATGGAAAAGAACGGAATCTTGCAAACTTTACTTTGACATGGGAGGCAACGCGGCAGCGGATTGAAACGACATCATTGCGCTGCATGTACAAATGATCAAGGGAAAGCAACATATTCTGCTGTGCTTTCGGGTAGATGTCACAATGATGATGCTTTGGCAAAATCATAGAGGAACCAAGCGTTCTGTAGACTCTATTGTTAATTGAAGCAATCTCAGCGATTTGAATGGCTTCCAAAGAAGGATGGACCATCGCTCCGCCTAAGCTTTTGTTGTAAGCCGTGCTGCCGGCCGGCGAGGAAATGCAGATACCGTCCCCGCGGAACATTTCGAACATTTCATCATTGATGTGCAGACGTGCAACTAGCGAGACTTCAATGCCCCGCAGCGTAAATTCGTTGAGAGCCAGATGCGTCTCCACGCCATTTTCAGTCGTAATCTCGATTTCTACAACGGGATATTGAACGACATGAAGTTCCTCAGGGGTGCTCACATTGAACATTAGCGAAGCAAGATGGTCTAATTCGTTCGGTTTCCAATCTGCGAAAAAGCCCAAATGCCCCGTATGAATACCAACAAAGGCGATGTGATCCAGTTGATGTACGTAATTATGAAAGGCTTGAAGCATCGTGCCATCCCCACCAATGGAAAGGACAATGTCGGGATTGACTTCATCCCTAGGCATGCCTTGGCTAGCTGCGAGCGCATGGAACCGCGCTGTCAACTCTTTGGAGATATCATCGCCTCGTTCAATAACGTTGTATTTCAATCGTTTTCCTCCTATTGAAGCGTGCAGTATTTGTCAATTTCTTGCAGGATGGATTCGGGCATATGCCGAAATTTGGCAGCGACGCGGTATGAATCGTTGCTGAAATTTGTCACCCTAATAATTTCGCCATAGGCGGTAATCGGCCCGGGAAACCCTGACAGAATGAAGCTGAACTCCAGAAATAAGGGATAAAAAAGCCGATTCGTCGTAACAAAAGAAAGACCTCCCGCACTAATATCAAGCAGCTGTCCTGTGAAAGCGACGCCCTTGCGTGAGGATAAGCCGCGAATGCCGACAATTTGAAGGGTAATAGGTGTTCGAAGGGAGAGCTTTGCCCGGTTGTGCTGTCGGTTCTGATGCTGCTGAAGATCTTCGGGAATAGATAGCGTGAGGTAACAAATCGTCTTTTTCAACTCAAGTTGCAGGAACTCAACGTACGTATAATATAAAATCCCACGGGCTTTAAAAGAAAATTCAATAAATGAAACATGTTCAAGTTTGTCGAATGGAAACAATCCTGAGACCTCTAACGAAACGGTGAAGGAATCTTCACCAATTTTATCGATGGAGAAATTATCTTCATAGCAAAACGGCTGTCCATCTTTACATTCACCGACAACGATCAAATGACAGTCTGCATTCGGTGCGATATATGCCAATTCTAGTGCCTTATTCCAATCCATAGCATCACCAAGTGGTTAGATTTGCATTCATGAACGCATGCACATACCGTAAGTTCTCTTTTCATAATAATTTATAAAAGAAAATAAGAAAAGCCCCTAACGGGGCTTTATCGGGGAAATCATACATTTATTGCCATGATAAGGTGCTGGTAACTAAAGAAAGTTCGAAAGAGTGGGCGAAGTTTGTCGAAATAGGTCGAACTCGGATGGAAAAGTGGGGTCCATGGATGAGATGCCCGGGAATGGCCGCTTTATAGCTCTGTATGTGCTCAACCAGCTCACCAGTAGGCTCCATGGCAATGATTCTCTGCTCCCATTTTTCGCCGTTGTCCTCGTAATAAATGATTTCTACGGCCGTATCTTGCGGCCAAATAGGGCCGAAGTGGACCTGCGCGGAAACTTCCTTCGTTGATGGTTTGATTTCACTTAATGGAACTTCCGTAGACAATTTGGCGGAGCGATCATCGATGCCAATAATTTTTACCTGATACCAGTTGTTTCGGATGAACTGCTTATAATCGGCAACCTTTGTAGCAATTTCGTAATGATTAGCTACAAACAGTCGTGCGCGATCTGCTGTCGGCAAGTAGGTCTCTTCCGTGTAATCCTGTACCATACGGTGTGTATTATAAACAGGGCTAAGCGATTGGATAGAGCGCTTCATCCGGTTGATCCATTGATGCGGGAGATTTCCTTGATTGTAGTACAAGGGAATGATTTCTTTCTCGAGTATGTGATAGATCGATTGGGTATTTTCTTTCTCCTGCACAGCCCAGTCGGCCGTACCTGTTGAACCAATCGCCCAACCGTTCATCCCGTTGTAGCCTTCTTCCCACCAGCCGTCTAGCACGCTAAAATTAAGTACCCCGTTCATTGCCGCTTTTTGTCCGCTCGTACCGCTGGCTTCAAGGGGTCTCCGAGGGTTGTTCAGCCAGACATCTACGCCTTGTACGAGGTAGCGCGCCATATTCATGTCATAGTTCTCGAGCATAACGACTTTGCCTATAAATTCCTTCATCTGCGAAATGCGGTAAATTTCGCGGATAAGCTCCTGACCAGGATAATCGGCAGGATGAGCTTTGCCGGCAAAAATAAATTGGACCGGTCGGTCGGGATCGCTGATTAATTTCTTGAGCCGGTACAAATCGTTAAAAATCATATTAGCCCGCTTGTATGTGGCAAACCTTCTGGCAAAACCGATGGTCAAGGCTTTAGGGTTCAAATACTGCCTGACTTCTGCAATGCGCTCCTCCGATTCTCCATTGCGTTTGCGCTGCTCCATTATATTCTGGCGAGCGAAGCGTACCAGGTCATCTTTCAACTGCTGATGCACTTTCCAAATGGATTCATCCGGGATGACTTCAACTTGCTGCCATTGATGCTTGTTGCCCTGTTCTTCCCGCCAAGTACCGGGAAGGAAGCGATCCAGCAGTTCTTTCCACTCTGGAGCTGTCCAGGTATCCAAGTGAACCCCATTCGTAATGGAGCCGATAGGGACCTCATTAGCATCAATGTGACCGTGAAATTCTTTGAACATTTCACGCGAAACTTGCCCATGGAGTTTACTGACGCCATTCCTCAGTCCGGCTGTATTCATGGCCAGATGAGTCATATTAAACTGGCCTGTATGATGGTCAAGACCAAGCGCTATAATGGCCTGCTTGTGGCGCGACAGCTCATGGAAGAGCGGTCCGAGATAGTGCTCCACCATCCCGATGGAGAACGTGTCATGCCCCGCAGGAACAGGTGTATGGGTTGTGAACACCGTAGCGGAGCGAACGGTTTCCACTGCCACATGGAAAGGGAGGCCCAGATGCAGCAGCTCCTTTAACCGCTCCAGCGTGAGGAAAGCTGCATGACCTTCGTTAATGTGGTACACGTTAGGGTAGATGCCCAGTGCGCGGAGCGCTTTGACCCCGCCTATACCAAGCACGATTTCCTGAGCAATCCGTGTATCTTGATTTCCGCCGTACAGCTGAGCGGTCAGCTCTTTGTCTGCCGGATTGTTCGCTTCATGATCGGCGTCTAGTAAATAGATCCGATTGCGGCCGACCTGCACCTGCCAAATTTGCAAGGTGATGGCACGGCCAGGCATATCAATCGAGACCGTGCGGTGAGCGCCTTCATGAAGAACAGGCGCGATCGGCAGTTTTGCGAAATCGTAATCATATAATTCGCTATGCTGTCCGCCGGATGCATCGATTTTTTGTGTAAAATATCCTTTTTTATAGAGAAGGCCAACACCGACTAAAGGAATGCCCAAATCACTTGCCGATTTGGCATGATCGCCTGCCAAGATGCCGAGGCCACCCGAATAGATCGGTAAAGATTCGTGGAAGCCGAATTCGGCGGAGAAGTAAGCAACTTGCACATAGCCTCGATCTCCGTGTTTGTCTTGAAACCAGGTAGGATCGTTCAAATAGGCGTCGAACTTGCTGATCACTTGTCGATATTGAACTAGAAAATCCGTATTGTTGCTTAACGCTTCGAGTGTAGCATCGTCCAAATCGTAAAGGAGGCGAACGGGATTATGGCCGGTTTGAGCCCATTTTGCAGGATCCATTTGTGCAAAAAGCTGCAAGGCATCAGGGTTCCAACTGAACCATAGATTGATGGCCAGCTCAGACAAGCGCTCAATCGCAGGAGGCAACGGTTTTGCTACTTTGAGGATGGCGTTTTGCATTCTGGATGTTCACTCCCTTTATGATCATGATTGTAATTACCCATATTATCTTGTTCCACCAACCTTTTCATACACGAGTCTAAGTAAGGAATATGCAGCAAAGAGCCCAGCAATGACTGTAAAAGCAGCTAAAATCACTGTTCCGCTCACTGGGAGCATTAATCTGAGATAACTGAGAACTGGAGACGACGGGTCATATTGTGGCAGGAAAACAGGTTTTGAGTCTCGGAAGACCTGCATAGGCTCCCAAATAACGAGCACAATAGCTGCGGAGAGCAGGGCATGGATCAAGCGGGCGATGAGAAAAGGCATATAGCGTAAGTTGGTGTGACTCAAAAGGCTGACAATTTGCGCATGAACCGACATGCCGCCCCATGACAATATTAAAGCCCCAATGGCTACTTTGCTGGAAAGCGCCAGCGCGGCCGGAGCGTTCCCCGCAGCCTTTGCACCGATGGTCACCTCGAAGAGGCCGTTCATGACTGCTTGAGAAAGCTCAAGGGGCAGTCCCGTGAAACGTAAGATGGAATCGATGAGCAGGTACATGGCATTCATGACTTTTGCTTCCGTCAAGACCTCCAAAACGACGGAGAAGAAGACAACAAGTCCACCTACGACGAAAATTAAATTGAACGATTGGAGAATCGATTGGCTGAGGAGCTCGCCTATGGATCTTCCATCGGATAATCTTGCATTGTGCATGGAGTCAAATGCTCGTTTCCACATCTTCCCTTTGTTGACGGTCTTTTGCTCGGTGGGTGAGCTTTTCCTGCCGTGGAATCGCATCATTAGCCCAATCAGGAGGGAGCCTCCATAATGGGCTACAGCCAGAATGATGGCCAATGAAGCATCATGGAAGAAGCCTATTGAAACAGCCCCGATCAAAAAGATCGGATCAGAACTTGTTGTAAATGCGACGAGCCGTTCACCTTCCTCGCGATTCACAAGTCGCTGCGTCCATAGCTGGGAGGTCAATTTAGCAGCGACAGGATAGCCGGCTGCGAAGCCCATAGCCACGACAAAGCCGCCGATACCAGGGATACGGAACACAGGGCGCATGATCGGATCAAGAAGTGTGCCGAAGAAATGAACGATGCCAAAGCCAAGCAGAATTTCGGAGATCACGAAGAAGGGAAAGAGTGCGGGAAAGAGCACATCCCACCAGATAGAAACACCGCGTAAGGCTGCCCCAAGGCCGGCATGCGGGAACGCAAATAAGCATAGAATAATGGCAATAACGACAAAAGCCATGAGTAACGCCGCGGTAAAGTTTCGTTTCTCCAAGGAACTTTACACCTCCTCCCTCAACTATATGAAAAGGATGGGACATACATGCCGGCCTAAAAAACTTAGGCTTTGGTACTGTTATGTAGTTGGTTTTATGGTAAAATAGGACTAGTAATAGTCTTAAATCCTAGGCAGCGGGAGTGATTCAAATGACAGGTGTCATTGCCGGTTTGGTCGTTTGCATGTTTGTGTATGTCATTCGAGAAACGCTCATGCACGCAGGGGATGAGGATATAGAAAACTATTAAGTCATTACGAGCAGAGAGGTTTTCATCATGTCAGAGCAAGATCGCAGTACGTTGTTTGAATGGATGGGGGGAGCAGAGACGGTTCGCCGGATTGTGGAAGCTTTCTATCCGAGAGTGCTGAAGCATCCCTTGCTGGCACCGCTGTTCCCTTCAGACATTGGACCTGTTATGGATAAACAATATATGTTTTTAAGCCAATTTTTTGGAGGTCCGACTTTGTATTCGGATGTCCATGGGCACCCTATGATGAGAGCAAGGCATATGGCTTTTCCCATTACAGTGGAGCGTGCGGATGCATGGTTAGGCTGTATGGCAGAAGCTATGGAGGAAGTAGGTCTGCCAGGCGATCTCAGGGATTTTTTACTGCAGCGACTGAAGGGCTCCGCTTATCACTTTGTGAACACACCTGAAGATGAATAGTTCTTCTTTCCTACATTTTTTTAGAGAAGAGGCGGGGTTTCAAGATGGTTGAACCTTTGTATGAGATTTCTGTGAAATGTACGTATTGCGACAATTCCTTCAAATCGATGAAGGTTCGCCCCAGCTTCAAAAAAGCGAGCAAAACCGACGCAGATTTCTGCGTTCATTATAAGGACATCAACCCCGACTACTATGTGGTGAGGATCTGTCCGTACTGCGGCTATGCGCATACCGAAAACTTCTCAGATAAGTGGAAACCGGCTCAACGGGAAGCTTTTAACGAAAAAGTCACCAAAAACTGGTCGAGGCGCAGCTATAGCGGTGAAAGAACGTGGGACGAAACGGTTCAAAGTTATAAACTGGCACTGCTCAGCGCACAGATAAAAGAGGAGAAATCCCGTGTTATCGCAGGACTTCTACATCATTTGGCATGGCTGTATAGAAGCAAAGGTGATTGGGAGCAAGAGAAACGATTCTTGACCTTTGCACTGGAAGCCTACATTCACGTTTATGAAAATGAGGGTATGGATCTCAATAATGCCAGGCTCATGTATTTAATGGGTGAGCTCAATCGCAGATTGGGTCGTTACAATGAGGCGGTCAAATGGTTTTCACGCATTATTAATGACCGTAAAATTATGGATGCCGCGATGATTCGAGCGAGCCGCGAACAGTGGACCATCACCCGGGAAGATATGATGGCTATTCGTATGGAGCTGCCGGAGGAAATGAAACAAGCTACTTAAGTTCTACGATATAAATCAAATGAACGTTTATCTATGTGTTGGGGTGATGGTGATCCCTTGCATAGTTAAGCGTTCATTTTTTGATTCTGAGCTTGGATTTCAATGAAGTGGGTGAAGCGATTTTTTCCTTGATGTTTGGATTCGTAGAGGGCTTGGTCGGCTTCATAAATCATCTGAGTTAATTCAGTCTGAGTCGACTCCGCGGTGGAAATGCCGATAGAGATGGAAACAGGTTTTGGGACCGACTGATCGCCCTCCAGATGTCCAAAGAGGTCGTTATATTGTTTGAAATTATCCAAGTCAATCATCATGATGGACATTTTGCGTTTCAGGAGCGCATTGCTTGCTATCGGCATAAAGCTGCGGAGATTTGGAAGCTTAGTTAAGTTGTCTTGATTGGCCTGCAGCTCCATCTGGCGCTGCATCCGCCAGCTCTTATCCTCATCATTCACCATGATGATGATCGTGATGAAAGCAGCCGACATGATGGCCAGCATGAAAAGCTGATCCCCTACGTAAACCCAGGACAATCTGCTTATGGAAATACCGTGTATCAGAAGGCGCATGAGAAAGACATAAGTACATATTTGGAGCCCGTGACGAATAGGAATGTCCAAGAAGCCGTAACGGTATTCTTTATTGTGAAAGAAGGAGCTTATGAGAGCAGGGGCGAGCAGATCTTGTGCGATGTTGAACCATGCATGGCTTTCATGCGAAATGAAGCTGAAGCCGGTCGGTAATACGGTTGACAGAAGGGCAATCGGCAGTCCATAACGGAGGCCGGCCATGAAGATGGGCAGGGAGCGTAAATCAATCAAACCGAGTGGCTCAGGCAGAGGTTCCAGCATCATGATGATACAAGCGAGGCCAGTGAGTAAAGGGGCAAGAAGCTGCTCGAAGGAATCGGTCAGCATCTTGCCGCGAAGTTTCATCGCCACGTAATTCAGCGTGACTAACGTGCATGCACTTGTCAAAGGAACGAGATACTCATTCATTAGAGCTATTTCTACTCCTTGCGCTTGAAAGCTACGATTGTTTCGTTCGTATAGCGGTGTCCGCCAATAAGTAATCGCGGTCTGTGTCGACGAGCGTCAACTTGTTATGACAGCAAGGAAACACGAGTAGCTTTTTTTTACCTTCGTGAATAGATTTCAATTCGTGGACTTTAATCGGCAGCAGCACATTGGGGCTATGGCAAAACGGACATTCGGCCACATAAACGTCCTTCATTACAATGTCATAAGGCCATGTGTTTGCAAAAGGAAACAGCACAGCTTACTTTGTTTCCGGCTCGCTATTTTCCGAAGCGGAAGATTTCGCGAGTTCTGCTAATTTTTGAAGTAAAATATGTTGTGGCATATGCATGAGATGTTCCAATGGCACTTTAAGCTGTTCAGCCAGCTTGACGGCTGTTTCGGGAGAGATTTGTAACGGTTTCATTGTTGTTGATCACACCATCCTGTTCCGATTTTTTTGCAGGAACTTTACTTCATTGAATCATACTTTTTACCTAGAAGCAATGAGTAAGATTACGGCGATTGCTCCTGATACGCCGTTTATGATTTAATAAAAGATGGAAAGGAAAGGTGATAGCTTTGCTTCATTTACCTCTTAATCAAACATGGAATTTAGAAACCTTTTTCCCTGGCGGAAGTGAGTCTCCAGCTTTCGCAGCTCACCTGAAAGAGCTTCAAGCTTCGATTGCGGCTTTCCAAGAGCAGGTGCGGAGCACACCATCGCCACAGCAAGCAGCAGATACAGAGGGCCTTGCGAAGCTGGTCGAATTGCTTCAACATAATTTGAAACAAATTCATGAGGCGGATTCTTTTGTAGGCTGTCTGCTCGCCGATAATCAGAAGGATAAGAAAGCGCCTGTATTGAACGGACAGGTCAAAAGCTTATACGCCGAGCATCTGTCATCGCTCACGCATTTTGATCAAGTGCTGACCGGCATTCCGGATGGTGTATGGTCAGAGCTGCTGAAGAAAGAGCCGTTCCAAGCTATCGCATTTCCGCTGCATGAACGCCGTGCTTTGGCGCAAGAAAAGCTGTCGCCTGAACAGGAAGCTTTAATTAATGATTTGGCTGTAGACGGCTATCACGGGTGGGGCGACTTGTATAATTCGACCGTAGGTCAATTCCGTATGCCTGTAGAGGTAGACGGAGAGACGGTCGAGCTTTCGGCTGGGCAAGCCTTTAATAAGCTTCATACAGAAAATCGTGAAGAGCGTCTGGCATTGTTTGAGAAATGGGAAAATGCCTGGACGGACAAAGAAGATTACTGTGCAGAGGCGCTGAACCATTTGGCCGGATTCCGTCTCCAAGTGTACAAATACAGAGGCTGGAACAGCATACATAAAGAGCCGCTGGCCATCAATCGAATGGAAGAGAAAACGCTGAATGTGATGTGGGAAGTTATTGACCGCAATAAAGCGATTTTCGTGGAGTACTTGAACCGTAAAGCGAAGCTGCTTGGCGTCGATAAATTGGCGTGGGTTGACGTGGACGCCCCGCTTGGCGACTCGTCCAAGAAAATATCTTACGACGAAGGCGCAAGTCTCATCACCCAGCAATTCGAGCGCTTCAGTCCGAAGCTGGCGGCCTTCTCGGAGATGGCCTTCGAGAATCGCTGGATTGAAGCTGAGGATCGCGCTGGGAAGCGTCCAGGCGGCTTCTGTACATCGTTCCCGGTGGCAGGAGAGACACGTATCTTCATGACGTACGGCGGCACGCTGAACAATGTCTCAACGCTTGCTCATGAGCTTGGCCACGGCTACCATCAGCACGTTATGACGGATATGCCGGCACTCGCGCAAGAGTATGCGATGAACGTCGCGGAAACCGCGTCTACGTTCGCAGAAATGATCGTTGCGGACGCGGTTGTGAAGAGCGCTTCTACCGATGAAGAGCGTATTATTTTGCTTGAAGATAAAATCCAACGGGCTATCGCCTTCTTCATGAATATCCATGCGAGATTCATTTTTGAAACGAACTTCTACGCAGAACGACGTCAAGGTCTCGTGAGCGTAGAGCGTTTAAATGAGCTTATGGTGGATGCTCAGAAGCTTGCTTACAAAGATGCGTTAAGCAGCTATCATCCGCATTTCTGGGCAGCTAAATTGCACTTCTATGCAACCGACGTGCCTTTCTATAACTTCCCTTACACATTCGGCTATATGTTTAGTGCGGGTATTTATGCGAGAGCCGTGCAAGAAGGCGCAGCCTTCGAAGATAAGTACATCTCGCTGCTTAGAGATACAGGCAGCATGAACGTGGAGGAGCTTGCGCAGAAGCATCTCGGCGTCGATTTGACGGAGCCGGATTTCTGGCAAAGCGCTGTCGATATGGCTGTTCAAGATGTGAAGGAATTCATGAAGCTGACAGAAGCAAAAGTTCAAGTGTAAAAAAAAGGGATGTCCTGAGTGTAGAATTATCTACATGAGGGCATCCCTTTTTTTGGTTTTGCTCTTGGGTTGCATTTATAGCTTGAATACTTGAATCGTTTGCTGCAAGTGCGTTACGACGCGTGTCATTTCCTCCGCTTGGGAGACGATTCCTTGTACGGTAGCAATCTGCTCGTTCATAGATGCCGATACTTCTTGTGTACCGGCAGCTGATTCCTCTGTGATTGCCGAGATATTCTCCATAGCAGCAGCAATTTGTTCGGAGCTAACCAGCATCTGTTCGCTTTCTTCTGCAAAGCGTGTGATTTCCTCTGAAATAAAACCAACGCTGTCGACAATTTGGGAGAAAACAATTTCTGTTTGATCGATAAGCACGGTTTGCTTCTTGACGACATCCTCGTTGACTTGAATGCTGCGAATCGCTTCCTGGATGCCCTGCTCGATGCTCTTCACAAAACCGAAAACTTCACGTGTAAGGGAAGTGGACTCTTCGGCAAGTTTGCGCACCTCCTGCGCAACGACAGCAAAGCCCCGGCCGTGTTCGCCTGCTCGGGCTGCCTCAATAGATGCGTTAAGAGACAATAGATTCGTTTGCTCAGCAATCTCCGAAATCGCGCGGGTTACGTTGGTGATGCCTGCCGCTTGACGGGCCAGCATATCAATGGTTTCGGAAACTTGCTGTGTAACTTCCACATTTCGCTTCATGCCGACGCCTTGGCTCTCAACGGAGGTGCGGCCTTTTTCGACAAGGGTCATCATCTGGTCCGAGCGTTGTTTCATTTCTTTTGCCGAGCCAGCATAGTTTACAATCTTCATTTCAATGTCTTTGGAGGTGATTGAAACTCCGGATACTTCTTCTGAAATTTGGCCTGCACCGGCAGCTAGTTCATGGGCCGAAATGCTCACCTGTTCCAGGACCGTGCGAAAATTTTCATTTTTGGAGTAAATGTCACGGCTGGTTTGAAAGACTTGTTTCGAAATAGAACCGGTATCGCGAAGAATTTCACGAAGCTTATCAATCATTTTGTTAAAGGATTGGCCGAGCTGACCCAACGTATCATCAGAGGTAACCGTCACTTTTTGGGAGAAGTCGCCTTTGGAAATATTGAGTGCAATACGGGATAAATCCGCCACAGGCTCTGTCAGTTGGTTCTCGAACCATTTAATGAAGGGGTAGCTTAAAGCGAGAAGCATAATCAGGAAAATAATTCCTAGTAAGCGGTTCCAATCAGAAGCAAACGTAAGAATTAGCATAAATACACAGTTTAAACCAATCAGTGCATAGCAGCCTAACTGTAACTTCTTTCTAAAAGATAGGGATGACATTTTATCCAATCTGACCGACTCCTCGCGAAATTTGTTATGTATGCAGGAATAATGGACTATGTTTGAAAATTATACCATTGAATTCGGAAACATTCTACACCAATTCGACAAATATCGCTCACATTCGAACTAAAAAAGTACTAAATATAAAGGGAATGTCAAGAATAATAAAAATTGTATGAATATTTAAATAAATTGTTGAAATGTGTAAAAAGTATCGATATAATAGGTCTACACTCACAATTTACATAATAAGTAAAAAAATATATCTTAAGGGGGAAAATGATGAGTTTGGATCAAATGTCACTTGCAAGACAAATTGATTTGGTATTTAGAAGGATTAAGGATGAATTATCCCATGTGAGTTCAGGTACGGTGTTTGTGCATATTCGCAACAATGAAATCGGTAAATTCGGTGTGAGGCACCTCCCGTTCGAAAGCAAGGACGGCGTGCTGCCGGAGATTGTAGTTAAGGGGCTTACCGAGCTGCAGTTTCAAGCTTTTCGCCAAATGGCGCTTGAATCCCTGAAGCGTAAGAAAAGCTGGACACATGGTGAAATTTTCTTTGATTTTACGGTCAGACAAAGTATATTGTCGGCAAGTATTACATTTGAAAGCAATTATAATATGGCTAGCTTGGCCAAAACGATTTAGCACTCATCCCTGAAGCGAAAAACACCCCCAGTCATGTTACGTGACCGGGGGTGTTTGCATATCGGGAGTATTAGCCGCGATTTCTGCTGCGATACAGGACATAGATGAACAATGGCGCTCCGATGGCCGCTGTGAAAACGCCTGCCGGAATATCGAGTGGCTTGAACACGAAACGTCCCGCCAAATCCGCAAGAAGTAGGAGTAAGGAACCAGTCAACGCAGAAACGGGAATTAGCGAGCCGAAGCTGGGTCCTACAAATTTGCGAGCTATATGTGGGGCCATGAGACCAATGAAATTAATGGCTCCTCCGAATGCTACTGCCGCACCGGACAATGCGACACTTAACATAATGAGTAGAAAGCGCTGGCGCTGTACGCTGCTTCCCACATTCCGGGCGATGTCTTCGCCTAACGACTGTACGTTAATATGCCGCGCATACAAGAAAATAATCGGGATCAGAAGTCCGACCCATGGAAGAAGCGGATAAACGGCCTTTTGCCATGAAACGCCGTAGATGCTGCCTGTCATAAAAGTCAATGACTGATTGGCGAGAATGATCGGGCCTGAAATCATCATCAGATAGGAGACAGCGCTCATCGCAGCTGTGAAGCCTGTGCCGATAAGAACGAGCCGAAGCGGGGTAATACCATTTTTCCATGAGAAGAAGTAGACCAGCAAGGTGGCGGCGAATGCTCCTAAAATAGCGGCGACAGGCAGCCAGTGAATGCTAATTTTATCTGAGAAAAAGAAGAAAAATGATACCGCGCCGAGCGTAGCTCCACCCGTTGAGCCGATGGTATCCGGCGATGTTAGCGGATTGCGTACGATCCCTTGCAGAATGGCGCCGGCAACGCCCAGCGATGCCCCGATCAAAACCGCAACAATCACCCTAGGCAGACGTAAAGATCTGACAATCATCGTGCTGGGATCAGTTCCATAACCGAATACGGCTCGCACGACCTCAATAGGCTTGATATAAATGCTGCCGATTCCAGTGCTTAGAATCATGACAATAATAACGGCTAGGAGTAATAACAGTGATACAAGGACAGATTTCTTGCTGACCATATAAGAGAAGCTTTTGCTTCGAAGCGTGACATATCGATTGGAATGACTCATTTCAGCAGTCCCCCTTTGCGAGCGATGTAAATAAAGAAGGGAACTCCGAGAATGGCTGTCGTTACACCAACATGAACTTCCTTCGGCATGACGATGAAACGGGCGATGATGTCTGCGCCAACGAGTAAAATGCCGCCGAGAACGGCGCAGTAAGGAATGACCCAGCGATAATCGATTCCGACGAGAAATCGCACGATATGCGGGATGATGATCCCTACAAAAACAATCGGACCTGCAACGGCGACGGAGCCTCCGGCTAATAATACAATAACGATGGCGGTAATGAATTTCACGTAAATGGTTCGTTGTCCAAGCCCTTTCGCTACATCATCCCCCATAGACAAGATGTTGATGTGCGGTGAAAGAAGAAACGCGCCGATCCATGCGACGAGGATATAAGGATAGACGGATTGGAGCATAGCCATTGTCCTGCCTTCGACGGATCCGACAAGCCAATAAAGAACCTGGTCAAACGCTTTACCATTTCCAAGCAAGATGCCTTGAGTAAGCGATCCGAAGAAGGCCGTCATGGCCGAGCCTGCCAACGTAATTTTCATCGGCGTTAAGCCGTCTTTGCCCAATGAGCCAAGTCCATAGACAAGAGATGAGCTCACGGCAGCGCCCAGAAAAGCGATCCAAGTGAATTGCGAGAGGCTGGACACATTGAAAAATCCGACGGAAAGCACGATAGCAAAGGCTGCGCCTGAATTAATGCCAAAAATACTTGGCGATGCGAGCGGGTTCCTTGTCATTGCCTGCATGAGCGCCCCTGCAATGGCTAAACTTCCGCCTACAAGTGCGGCAATTAACGCTCTTGGAATACGTACGGTTTGAATGATGATAGCCTCGTTCGAAGGCTTCGCTACAGAATCGAAAGACTGCAAGACCTGTGCCCATGAATAGGAATGCAGGCCGAATCTGACGCTGCAAACCATCATGCCAGCAAGTACGATGAGAGCTGCAATCAGTCCGATAGTTCTAAACAATTGAGATTGACCTTTTTTGATTGAATGATCCATGATAAATGCCTGCTTCCTTATTAGCTGCTTCATATATTTTAATGAGAACAGCAGTTGAAGTCAACGATTTTGAGAATCATTATCAATTTCAATTGACAGAATGATTAAAACCAAGTACCATATGTTTAAGATAATGATAATCGTTATCATCAATTGACCGTGTGGAGGGAACGCAGTAAGATGTTTGGAAAAAGTAAACAACTAAGAAGAGCTTGGACTCTTGTTGCCATTCTGTTTGTAGTATCTATTGTTTTAACAGCTTGTGGGGAAAAGCCCAGCGCACAGCCTTCAACATCCGCAGCACCGAAAGAGACAGCAACGTCGGAAGGTCCTCGTACAATTAAGCATGCAATGGGGGAAACCGCTGTACCTGCTCATCCGCAACGCGTTGTTATTTTGACGAATGAAGGGACAGAAGCCCTTTTAGCTTTAGGCATTAAACCAGTTGGCGCTGTCGAATCTTACTATGGGAATCCATGGTTTGACCATATTAAAGCAGATATGCAAGGTGTTACAACCGTTGGTGGAGAGTCACAGCCAAACCTTGAGTTAATCGCATCTCTGAAGCCCGATTTAATTATCGGTAACAAAATGCGTCATGAGAAAGTGTACGACCAACTAAAAGCGATTGCTCCAACGGTCTATTCGGAGACATTGCGCGGTGAGTGGAAAAGTAACTTCGCATTATATGCAGAAGCTTTGAATAAGAAAGCAGAAGGCGATAAAATTATCGCGGACTTCGATAAACGAATTGACGATTTCAAAAGCAAAGCGGGCGATAAGCTGAAAGAGAAAGTCGCTGTTGTTCGTTTCATGGGCGGTAAAACGCGTTACTACTACGGCAATATGTTCACTGGCGTTATCTTTAAACAAATCGGTTTTGGTCGTTCGGATGCGAAAAGCGATGAGAAGTCGTTCGAAGACATTACCAAGGAGCGTCTGACTGAGCTTGATGCGGCAGATCGTGTGTTCTACTTCACATATGAGACTGGTGACGGTAAAGGTACGAAGCAAGAGCAGGAATGGATGAATGATCCGCTCTGGAAAAACCTCAAAGTCGTGAAGGACAATAAGTTAGTGAAAGTCAATGATGCGACATGGAACACAGCCGGCGGTGTGAAAGCGGCGAATATCATGTTGGATGATTTGTACAAGATCTACGATGTAAAGCCTTAATAAAGGAGAGGACTGCTTATTGCGAGCAGTCTTTTTTTCTGTAGATAAGAAGTATAAGGTTTATACTTTGCTTCGCATCTACCTTGACAAACGCGCTCGTCCTAAAAGGATGAAGAAGTCGTTTATCCTTGTATTGACGCAAAAAAGAGGGCTTCCTTTTCTGTAGCCTAGCTACTTGAAGGAAAGCCCTTTCTCGTTTAAGTATAGGAGAGACTGTTATCTGCTAAATCTGTTAGCGCTGCCGCCAGCTAGTTGTTGTTCAGCAATTTGAACAAGGCGACGTGTGATGCTGCCCCCAATGGAGCCTGTATCACGAGACGTCATGTAGCCGTAGTAGCCGTCTTGAGGAATCTGGATACCTAGTTCTTGAGCAACTTCGTATTTCATTTGATCCAAAGCTGCTGTAGCTTGTGGAACAACTAAAGAGTTGCTGCTGCGAGATTGTCCTGCCATCTGATATCACCTCCAGTAGTAGGTAGTATTATCTCTTTTGTAAAATATACTCATGCTTTATACTGGAAATTTTGTCCAAGTAAATATAAAGCTGAAAGCAGGATTGGACAGTCTTTGTTATAATAGGAAAAGCAACGGAGAACGGAGGCGGAAATCATGTTTGAACTATCTGTAAAAGGATGGTCTCTGGATAAGGATTTACAAATTATACAGGCGGATGTCCGCATGGCGGTCGAAGATAGCATCCTTATCGAAGAGCCGCTATGCATCGATGTAGGGCTCCCTGCGCTCTTGTACAGTGCGCTGCATGACACGGCACCGAATCGTTTTGCACCGCCGGACCAGTGGGAGCAGATGCCTTTCTTTGTATGCGGCTGCGGAGATCCGGAGTGTAGAGGATTTTCGTTTGTCGTTCATCATTTGCCGGAGGAACAAGTGCAGCTTATATCCGTTGAAGAGCGCACGAATGGCACATACCGCGAGCTCGAGACTCACAACATACCTGCCGATCACTATAGGAAGCAGGTCTTAGAGATCGGCGAAACCTATTTGGCATTTATCAATGGGTTGGATTATAAGCCTTATTTTGCTGATACGGTGAAAGTGGTTGAAGGGCTCGTACATCAATTACATCAACAATGACGGAGTGAATAGGATGGCAGCAGTGAAATATTATGTCGTTTGGGTAGGACATAAGCCTGGGATCTATCGATCGTGGGCAGATTGTCAGGCGCAGACGAAAGGGTACCCGCAAGCCAGATTTAAATCATATGAATCGGAATCGGAAGCTCGTCAGGCGTTGGAAAAGGGCTGGCAGAAGTCGCTGAATTTCGGAGGAAAAACGGCATCTGCTTCTGCTTCCGGGGGCAAATCAGCTACTCCTGAAACCGCTCCGGAAGTGGACTATGATAGTCTATCCGTCGATGTTGGATGCTCCGGGAATCCAGGTATTGTGGAGTACAAAGGCGTTGATACGCGTACAGGTGAGATTCTATTTTACCAAGGTCCTATTTCGAAGGGCACGAATAACTTGGGAGAGTTTTTAGCGATTGTGCACGGATTGGCGTATTTGCAAAAGCAGGGCAGCACCAAAACCATCTATACCGATTCCGTTACGGCTTTAAGCTGGATTCGGAAAAAGGAAGTTTCGACCAATTTAGTCCGCGACGCCTCGACGGAGGAAATTTGGACGCTTGTAGATCGGGCGTTGAAATGGCTGCGGACCAACAGTTACACGAATAAAATCGTGAAATGGGATACCAAAAAGTGGGGCGAAATCAAGGCCGATTTTGGCAGAAAATAAGCTCTTGCTTTTACATTGACGCGTTAGTACACTAAAGGGAGAAATTTGACGAAAAGTATGATATGATAGATTCATTATTTTTAATTAATGTATGTAATTTAGGAGGAATAGAGAATGGCTCATCCAAAACAGCGTAGCGACATGATTAAAAAAGGATTCGACCGCGCTCCTCACCGCAGCTTGCTGCGTGCAGCCGGCGTTAAAGAGGAAGATTTCGGCAAGCCGTTTATTGCGGTTTGTAACTCTTATATAGACATTATTCCCGGGCATGTTCATTTGCAGGAATTCGGTAAGATCGTGAAAGAAGCGATTCGCGAAGCGGGCGGCGTTCCATTCGAGTTCAACACGATCGGTGTTGATGATGGTATCGCGATGGGACACATCGGTATGCGCTACTCCTTGCCGAGCCGTGAAATTATTGCCGATTCCCTGGAAACGGTCGTAAACGCACACTGGTTCGATGGCATGATCTGTATTCCTAACTGTGATAAAATCACACCGGGCATGATCATGGGTGCTCTTCGCGTCAACATCCCTACGATGTTGGTTAGCGGTGGCCCGATGAAAGCCGGTAAAGATAAAAACGGTAAATCCATTTCCCTATCCTCCGTTTTCGAAGGCGTAGGTGCTTTTCAAGCAGGTAAATTGGACGAAGCTGGTCTGGAAGAGCTTGAACAATACGGTTGTCCGACTTGCGGATCCTGTTCCGGTATGTTCACAGCAAACTCCATGAACTGTTTGGCAGAAGGTCTTGGTCTTGCTATGCCGGGTAACGGTACGATCCTGGCTGTTGCCGAAGAGCGTAAGCAATTCGTGAAAGATTGCGCGAAGCAGCTGATGACTTTGATCGAGAAAGACATCAAGCCTCGTGATATCGTGACCATTGAAGCAATTGACAATGCGTTTGCACTAGATATGGCGATGGGCGGTTCCACAAATACAGTGCTTCACACATTGGCTATCGCTGCTGAAGCAGGCATCGATTACCCGATCGCTCGTATTAACGAAGTGGCAGAGCGTGTTCCTCACCTTGCCAAAATCGCTCCGGCTTCCGATTATCACATTGAAGATGTGCATCTAGCTGGCGGTGTCAGCGCAATTATTAATGAGCTTCTGAAAAAGCCGGGCGCTTTCGATGGCGAACGTCTTTCCGTTACTGCTCAAACGATTCGCGAAAACGTAGCAGGCCGCGAAATTCAAAACACGGACGTGATTCGTCCGCTAAGCAACCCGCACAGCGAAAGAGGCGGACTTGCTGTTCTGTTCGGTAACCTTGCTCCTGAAGGTAGTATCGTTAAGGTCGGAGCTGTAGATAAATCCGTAGGTGGACGTCACGTCGGTCCTGCGATCTGCTTTAACTCCCAAGATGAGGCGCTATACGGCATTGCCAATGGCAAAGTAAAAGAAGGCCATGTTGTCGTTATCCGCTACGAAGGGCCTAAAGGCGGACCTGGTATGCCGGAAATGCTGGCTCCAACGTCCCAAATCGTTGGTATGGGTCTGGGCGCGAAAGTAGCCTTGATTACAGACGGACGTTTCTCAGGCGCATCCCGCGGCATCTCGATCGGCCATATGTCTCCGGAAGCGGCAGAGGGCGGACCTCTTGCTTTCGTACAAGATGGCGACATTATCGATGTGGATATGGATGGCCGCAAAATCGAATTGCAAATCAGCGATGAAGAGTTTGCGAAGCGCCGCGAGAACTGGACAGGCTTTGAACCGAAAATCCAAACCGGATATTTGGCGCGTTACACCAAAATGGTGACGAATGCAAGTGCCGGAGCTATTTTGAAAATCTAATTGTTAACATGTTTAACGGCCAGAGCGTGCAGCTCTGGCCGTTTTTTATAATCAAAAAAAGAAATGCATAATGAGCAATGAACCTGTCAATACCGTTACAGCTACAACGATGGAGAGCGTAAGCACGAAACGGGCTTTGAAGATGGACAACAGCATCAGCGTGCTTTTAACATCGATCATCGGGCCGAAAACAAGGAAAGCCAGCAGGGAGCCTGGAGAGAACGTCTTGGCGAAAGAAGCGGCCACGAAAGCATCCGTTGTAGAGCAGAGAGAGAGCAAGTAGGCAAAACCCATCATAAAGACATGAGAGAGGACCGCACCTTGGCCGATAGCAGAAAGGCTGTCTTGGGCGACGAAGGTTTGGATTAAAGCGGTTAAGAATGCGCCAAGCATTAAGTATTTGCTCATTTCGAACAGTTCGGATGTGCCGTGACTGAGCATCGTTGCCAACCGGCCGTCACCGTGGGCGTGATTGTGACCGTGCGAATGAGCATGGTCGTGGTCATGATTGTGGTTGTCATGATGATGAGTGTGGCCCTGTTGTTCATGCTCGTGATGATGATGGTCGTGGGTGTGGACGTGTTCTATCGCGTGCCCTCCAGTGGTGTGACGCAATGGGCTGCTCTTTAGAAAGCGGGTCAACAGTAGTCCGACGATAAGCGCGACGCCAAAGGTAAGTCCCATACGCGAATAAGCCATTTCCGGCTCGCTGCGGAAGGCCATGAAGGTCGAGGCGAAGACGATCGGATTCAGAATCGGTCCGACGAGAATGAAAATGACGGCGATGTACACGGGCATGCCTTTGCGCATAAGCCGGCGAACGAAAGGAATCATGCCGCATTCGCAGAGCGGGAACATGATCCCCAGCACACAGGCGAACAAGATGCCTCCAACCGGATGCTTTGGTGTCATACGCCGAATGAAAGCTTCGGGAATGAAATTTTCAACGACAGTGGAGAGAATGACACCCATGAACATAAAGGGGAGGGCGTCGAGAAAAATGTCCATAAAGGCGGCAAACACGAGCTTGGTATCTGTCAGGATCAGCCCCGCCGGAGGAAGCTCTCTCGTTGTTACAATGAGGATGAAGAGAAATGCGCAAATCACCGTGGAGATCGGAAGGCTCCACCGGTACAATGTTGATGACAATTCGTTGACACCCCTTTGTCCATTGATAAGAAGGATTGTATGTTACCTATCCTATGTCCATGCAGGGCAAGATAGGACAAAGACCTTGGTTGACAATGGAAAGTGAAGGTGTATAATAATATAAAATCAATAAGCGATGACAGGAACAAGTACGTTTGTCTCCGTTTCTCAGAGAGCCGGTGGTTGGTGCGAACCGGTGAAACGATCAAACCGAATGGATCCTTGAGCTTGAGGCTGAACACAGTATGGGGATTGCCGGAACCTAGGCCGGAAGAATATCCGCTAACTGTCAAGTATGCCAAACGGCTGCTCTCCGTTACAAGAGCCTGAAGGTCTGTGTGACAATGCTGTATGCATGGACAAATTAGGGTGGTACCACGGTCTCTCGTCCCTTGCGGGGAGAGGCCTTTTTGTTGTCTTTTTTACCTATACACAAGCGAACTCACTATGAAATCGGAGGGACTTTCACAATGAAACGAGTATTATCAGGCATGCAATCCAGCGGTCAGCTGACGATTGGTAATTATATTGGCGCTCTTCGTAACTATGTCAAGCTGCAGCATTTGCACCGCTGTTATTTCATGGTAGTGGATATGCACGCCATCACGGTTCCGCAGGATCCGGCAGCGCTTAAAGAACAAACGGAATCGATCGCTGCGCTTTATATTGCCGCAGGACTTGACCCGAATAAGGCTTCTATCTTCCTGCAATCCCATGTTCACGCACACGCGGAGCTTGGCTGGATTATGACGACGCTGACGCACATGGGCGAGCTGGAGCGCATGACGCAGTTTAAAGATAAGTCGGAAGGCAAAGAATCCGTAGGTGCCGGTCTCTTTACGTATCCATCTCTGATGGCGGCGGACATTCTTCTGTACAATGCCGATTTGATCCCTGTTGGGGATGATCAGAAGCAGCACTTAGAGCTTACGCGCGACTTGGCGAATCGGTTTAACAACCGTTTTGGCGACATGTTCGTAATGCCACAGCCGTATATGCCTGAGATTGGCGCGAGAATCATGTCTCTGGATGATGCCTCTAAGAAGATGAGTAAAAGCAGCCCGAATGCGGGCAGTTACATCGCTATGTTGGATGACCCGGCTGTCATCCGTAAGAAGCTTAGTCGTGCTGTCACAGATTCTGGCCGTGAAGTGAAGTATGATCCTCAGAATAAACCGGAAGTCAGCAATCTGATTTCCATCTACTCGCACTTTGCTGAGATGAGCGTAGTTGAGATTGAGGCCAAATATGACGGGCAGGGCTATGGTCCTTTCAAAAAGGATCTGGCGGAGCAGATCGTAGCGGTTCTTGAACCGATTCAACAGCGGTATCAAGAGATTCGCAAGTCAGGAGAAATTTTTGATATTTTGAGAAAAGGCGCGAAAGAAGCCGCTGAGGTGGCTGACCAAACGCTGCTTGAAGTGAAGAAACGGATGGGCTTCGTGGTCATCTAAAAGAAAGCGAAAAGAGCTCGAACAGCGGCTATGCTGTTTGAGCTCTTTTTTTGTTCGTAGATATGAAAGTATAAGTTTTTTACTTTTGCTTCGCATCTACCTTGACAAGCGCACCCGTCCTTAAAGGACGACGAAGTCGTTTTATCCTTGAGCCGTTGCAGGTTACGGCCGTGAATTTTTTTTGCGAATTTTTGCCTTCACGGCAAAGCCATATCCGATAAAGCCTAAAGCGATGATCGAACAAACGAGGATCATCCAAGGCTGCCGCAGAGCGATAAATAAGGAGATGGTAGCCAGCAGCAGTGTGCCGACAACAGCGAATAGAAGTGCGAGCGGTTTACTCATAATGTGACCTACTTTCTAGAAGTTTGAACATTGTCTTCTTATTTTAAACTTTTTTAATCGCTGTGCATATAAATTCATTTCCTCCACATACTATGTTTGCAAGCTTGCAAATACATCAAAGATCATAGCTGACTGAAAGGAGTCTGATCCTTATGGCACAATCTCGTAACAGCAACACACTGGCAGTTCCACAAGCTACAGCAGCTTTAAATCAATTGAAGTATGAGGTAGCTCAAGAACTGGGCATCCAAATTCCTCAAGATGGTTACATGGGTTATATGGCTACTCGCGATGCTGGTTCAATCGGGGGTAACATTACTCGTCGTCTGGTGCAAATCGCTGAGCAAACGTTGGCTGGTCAATCCGGCTTCCGCAGCTAAAAGCGGTTGACCCGTTAATAGCTTTTCCCGATTGTTGCAATATAAAGCCCAGAGGCCTAAAAAACCTCTGGGCTTTTTTCGTGAAAACAAATATTTGAAAAGACGCGATATTGCACGCGTCTCTTTTTTAATAAAGATCTACCCGAAGTTTCTTTTCTAGTCTGGTATCATTGACCCAGCCCACGTAAGAATCGAGTGTTTTGTAATTATGATCCATGTGTATAACACCTACGAATGGATATTGCTTACGGTGGCGATAACGCACATCGGCCCATCTAACCTCGTAACCCCAGCGGTGTTCTTTGACTTCAGCGCAGGTGAAGGAAGAGAAGTAGAGCAAAGCTTGAATATCTTCATTCTTTTTGGATGCCTCGACGGCCGGATGGTCCTCGCATCTAACTGTATCTAACCATTTTAGTTTTGAATTCTTGAGTTCTCCCAGTTGGAAGGTGCCGTCGGCTCTTCGTTTGACAACATTCCAGACATAGAGATTGAATGTTACAATAAGCGTGTATTGATCGCCGTGCTGAAAGGTCGGATCTTTTCGATAAAGTCCTTTTTCTACGATGTAATGGTCAAGTGTTCGCCAAATGTAGTACAAGGCGATGATACCATATAAGGATGGAAAAACAAGCTTTGGACTTGCCACGTGGAAGGACCACATGAAGATGGCAGCGATGTGGCTCGAAAAGATAAAGGGATCAAAGATGTGGATAATGTTCCACGACACCCATTTTTCCGAAAAAGGCCGAATGGCTTGTGTACCGTATGTGTTAAAACAATCCGAGAATACGTGAAAACAAACGGCGATCCCCACCCACATTCCTAGATGCAGCAGCGGGATTCCATGAAAGAAAAGAGCCAGTGCTCCAGTTATCAACAGCGTCCAAATGAGTAAGGCAGGCAAAGAGTGGGAGCGGCCGCGATGATTGCGAATGTACGTGGCATTGCCTTTAAAGCGAAGCAGCCCGTCCACATCCGGAATCTGTGAACCGATGACGGTTCCGATGAAGACAGCAGTGGTAGCCGCTGAATCTGCGGAAACGCTGGGATCAATCTGCGACAGTCCTGCTAACCCTAAGCCAATAACAAGATGTGTACCTGTGTCCAAGTGGGTTTCTCCTCCTAAGGTCATTTTCCGTCTTCTTATTAGTTTACCATTTTGGAGCAAAAAATAAATCAGAGGGAGATCTAAAAATGTCTAAAGTTTTTGTAGAGTATGCCATAAAACCCGATTTTCGGGACTCCTATCTCATCTATATGCAGGAATGGCAAAGGCGGGAAGGGCGTTTGGAGCTGCTCCAAGGAACGGATCAGCCTGGACTTTTTGTAGAAGTGTGGAATGAAGTGACTTATGAGGAGTATACCGCAATGAAGGAAGAACGAGTGAATAGAGGCGGACAGGCAGGGGGCGATCAAGGGACGTGGGAGGAGTGGATTGAAGGAGGTTTGCGCAAATTGCATATGTGGCATTTCTCACCGATTGTTTAACGAAAGAAAAACCGCTGTCCGGATGGGGTCAGCGGTTTTCAAGCCGGAGCATCTGTCTTATCTTCTGCCCGAGTAGGGATAGTAGTAATTTAATTCCTCGTCGAATGTAATGTAGTCCAAGTTTACCATAAGTAGTAAGAAGCGCATGCCTGTAGCTGGATCGCTGATGATGATATGGTCGCGTCCTGCTGCTTCCAGTTTGCCTTTGAAAATTTTGGCGTTCCATTCCGAGTTATTTTCGTATGTCATATAGATGGTAGCCATTTTGCCAAGGTTCAGACGAAGAATATTTTCGATATAAGATTCTTCCATCGGAAGGCCCGGCACGTTTACGCCAGTTTGTAAACCGGTCCCTGTAGGTGGCAGTGTGGAGCCGCTAGGCTGCATGGGAACCATTTTGTTCGTGACTGCTGTCGGAACGGGATAGGCCGGGTAGGGAGTGCCTCCGAATGATGGCATCATTTGCGCTTGGTTGCCAATTTTGTAAGGGTTATTCAACATAACTGTAAATCCTCCTTGGAGCTTTCCTTGTGGAAGCTTTCTTCTTGTGAAGCATACACCTCATCATATTGTGCATCTGCCTATTTGGTGACTGATTTCCCCTTCCTTTTCACAAAATAAAAAAGCTCCGAAAAGGAGCTTAATTCAGTAAAAACTTATAACCGACACCCCAAACCGTTTTAATATATTTCGGCTCTTTGGGATCGGTTTCTATTTTCTTGCGCAGGTTTGCAATATGTACATCAATAGCTCGCTCAGTTACATAGGAATCGAAACCACGGACCCGGTTCAAAAGCTCTTCGCGGCTGTATACGCGGCCTTGATTTTGCCATAATAGCTTCATAATCTCGAATTCGGAGAAAGTGGTCTCAATCAATTTGTTATGTACAAAAAGACAACGCTTCTCAAGATCCAAGTGGACGATTTGATTGGTTGAGGCTTCCGCCGCCGCTGCCGCCACGTGCGTAAAGGCAGTTGAACGCCGCAATAAAGCTTGTACCCTTGCCGCAAGTTCTCTCATGGAAAAAGGCTTGCATAAGTAGTCATCCGCCCCTGTCTGCAGCCCCTTGATTCGGTCGGACACTTCACTCTTTGCTGAAACCATCAGAATAGGGATGGTAGATGAGGTTCGGAAGTATGTGCAAAGCTGGATCCCGTCAACATCGGGCAGCATGAGATCAAGAACGATTACATCAGGATTGAAATCTCGGAATAGGGTCTCTCCCTGACGACCGTTCTCCGCCCGCATGACTTGATAACCTTCTTCGTACAAATAAATGGACATCATTTCACCAATACTTAAATCATCTTCAATAATTAAAACTTTAGACATAAACGTTCCCCTCCTTTTCCTTCAAAAGGCTCGGTGCTCGATATGCCGGACGCAACATTCGATCCTATATCTAACATGTTATCATTATCCATTTTGTGCCGTCCAGTTTTTAAGTAATAAAATTAGTTGTCATGCCAAGAAAAAAAGGAAGCTGGATGGTACTTGATGCCTAATGTTTAGGTCAAGTGATCCAGCTTCCTATTGTAGAGTGAGCATAAGCATGTAAAATCATACCGTTAAGTGCTTTCGTACTTGGTCTTCGCTCAGCTGCTCGGCATGACCTTCGGCGGCGACCGTACCCCGGTCTATGACATAGTAGTAATCAGCGATACTCGTTGCGAATTCAAGGCTTTGTTCGACCAGTAAGACGGCTATCTCTCTACTCCTTTTAATGGATTCGATAATGGCCTCGATCTCCATGACGATGGATGGTTGAATGCCCTCCATAGGCTCATCGAGCAGCAGAAGCTTCGGACCGGGAGCTAGAGCGCGGGCGATGGCTAATTGCTGCTGCTGCCCCCCGCTTAGATCTCCTCCCTTGCGGTGAAGCATTTGGCGCAGCACCGGGAAAGTCTCGAACAGGGAATCGGGCAGCTTCTTTCTCCCGTCTGTCGCCGCTTCAAGGCCGAGCAGCAGGTTTTCTTCAACGGTCAGCTGAGGGAAAATTTCACGGCCTTGCGGCACGTAGCCGATGCCGGCTTTGGCTCGCTGATCCGGAGGAAGAGCCGTGATGTCCCGTTCGTTGTATTGAATAGAGCCGGATCTCGGCTTAATGAGCCCCATAATGCTTTTCATGAGCGTAGATTTTCCTACCCCGTTTCGTCCCATAAGACAAACGATCTGCCCCGGCTTCACAAGCAAATTCACATGGCGAACAACCATGCTTTCACCATAACCAGCCTCTATGTTTTGAAGATTAAGCACCGCGCTCCACTCTCCTTCCGAGATAAACCTCAGCAACTTTCTCATCATTCTGAATATCGTGCATCGTACCTTCGCGAAGGACGGTGCCTTCATGAAGCACCGTGACCTTCTTGGCAAATTGGCGAACAAATTCCATATCGTGTTCGACCACGATGATCGTTTGGTTCGCCGCGATTTCGTGGAGAAGCTCGCCTGTTTTCTCCGTTTCGCTATCGGTCATTCCCGCAGCGGGTTCGTCAAGCAGCAGAAGATCAGGCTCCTGCATGAGCAGCATGCCGATTTCGAGCCACTGCTTTTCTCCGTGAGAAAGGGAGCCGGCCCGTTCTTTGGCCTTGTTTTGCAGGCCGATCATGGCCAGTCTTTGGTGCAGCCGATCCCGCTGCTCACTTGTCGTTTTGGCCCATAGCGCACTGAGAAGGCCGCGCTTTTGCTTCATGGACAAAGCCAGGTTTTCAAATACGGTTAAAGTTGAAAAAACAGAGGGGGCTTGGAACTTGCGTCCAATACCGAGCTGTGCGATTTGATGCTCCTGGTGTTTGGTAAGATCAATGGAATTCTTGAAATAGACTTGACCTTGCGAAGGCTTCACTTTGCCGCAAATGACATCGAGAAGCGTTGTTTTGCCTGCACCATTCGGCCCGATGAGAAACCGAAGCTCCCCGTATTCCAGGGAAAAGTCCAGATTGCGCAAGGCTTTAAAGCCGTCGAAGCTCACTTCGAGCCCATTTACGCTTAATATTTTTGCGCCGGTTGCAGGTTGTTGCTCTGCTAATTGTCCAAGCATGGGATGTTCCTCCTCCTTTGTTCATCAAACAATCGTCTTGCAGGGTCAGCTGGCTTCTTGCGATGACGGAATGGGCTTTGGAAGCACGGGTTTTTTCCAATTGGACGTGTAATGGGTGATGGTGCCGACAATGCCTTTAGGCAGCAGCAGCACAACAATGATGAACATGGCGCCGAGCATGATTGGCCACCAAGCCGGATAGGCTTCACTGAATGTTGTCTTGGCTGCGTTGGTGACCAAAGCACCAAGAACAGCGCCTCCAATCGTGGAGCGACCGCCGATGGCGACCCAAAGCACCATTTCAATCGAAGGCACAATTCCCATTTGCGCTGGGGAGATGATGCCTTCTTGCAGAACGAAGAGCACGCCAGCCAGTCCGGCCAATCCTGCGGAAGCACAGTAAATGAATACTTTGTACGTGACGGGATTGTATCCGATGAAGCGTACTCGATTCTCCCCATCGCGAATGGCAGTGAGAATATTTCCTAAACGGCTGCTGACGAGCAGAGTGCACAGGACTAGGACGACAAGAACGACAGCTAAGGTGAGATAGAAAAAGAGCAGCTTCGTTGACTGTGCTTGCAGGTTTAAGCCTAAAAAGGAATCAAAATTGGTAAGTCCGTTTGTTCCGCCTGTGTATCCTTGCTGGCCGACAAACAGCGTGACCGTAATAATGACAAGCGCTTGCGACAGGATGGAGAAAAAAGCCCCCTTAATACGGTTGCGGAATGTGAAATAGCCTAAAATGAAAGCGACAATCATAGGTATGATGAGGGCAAGCAGAAAAGCTGCGCCTGCCGAGTGAAAAGGAGCCCAGAACCAGGGTAAGCTTTCTACACCGCTCCAGGACATGAAATCAGGCAGCTCCCCGGGACTCGCGACGAGTTTCAAATGCATCGCCATACAGTAGGCACCAAGTCCAAAATAAACGCCGTGACCGAGACTTAAAATGCCGGTGTAGCCCCAAATGAGGTCAATCCCCATGGCAATAATGGCATAGGCGAGAAACTTGCCGAGAAGCGAAAGACGGAAATCAGACAAATACAACGGCGCTAGAGCCAGCGCAACCAGAAAAACGGTATAAACCATCAGTTTCATCTTGGATTTTCCGGCTAAGAGCATGGAAGAGGTCACATCCTTTCTTCAGTCTAAGGATCTTGAGCGGATCGTCACGAGTCCCATCGGCTTCCATTGCAAGAAAGCGATGATGAGTGTGAAGACGAGTACTTTCCCAATCGTTGCACTGGTCGTATACTCCAGAGCCGTATTGAACACGCCAATGCCCAAGGCTCCGGCAACCGTGCCAATGAGCTTCCCGATGCCGCCAAGCACAACGACCATGAAGGCGTCAACGATGTAGTAAGTGCCTATGGTTGGCCCAATAGGTCCAACCAGCGTTAAAGCACATCCGGCAATGCCGGCCATCGCGGAGCCGAATGCAAAGGATTGCGCGTCAACTCTGCGTGTGGAAATACCGAGGCAGGCAGCCATTTCACGATTCTGCATGACAGCCCTCATTCGTCTACCGCCGGCAGAGTGGTATAAGTACATGTAGATGACGAAGATACATAGGGCGACTAGCGCGATAATGAATAGCCGCTTGTATGGAAGAATGAGATCAGTTGTAAGGTGGAGTCCGCCTTCCAGCCATTCGGGAGCTTTCACAGCGACGTTGGGTGCGCCGAAGATGGATCTGGCAAGCTGCTGCAGGGCTAGGCTGACACCCCAGGTTGCAAGCAGGCTGTCTAACGGTCTGCCGTACATAAATCGGATGAGGCACACTTCGAGCAGCCAGCCGATGAGAAAGGCTACGGCGAAGGCGACGCCCAGCGAAACGATAAAGTACCAGCCGAAGGCTGAGGCCGGCAGAAATTTTTGAAACCAATGCTGGACCAGATACGCCATGTACGCTCCGATCATAATAAACTCGCCGTGGGCCATATTCATGACATTCATAAGACCGAACGTAATGGCGAGCCCAATGGCGATCAGGAGCAAGATGGAGCTTAGGCTTAGGCCGTTGAATAATTGAAGCAGCAGCAGACTCATAACTTTGCTTCCCTCCTAGTGAACCCCGAGTAAAATAATGAAATCCAGGACTGCCGTTAGGCAGACCTGGCTTCAAGAACGAGCCTATCGGTAGTATTTTTATTTCTTCGTTACTTCGGCGCCCCATGGGTACGTTTTGAGGAACGGATCCGGTTTAAGCGCTTGACCGGAATTCCATATTTCCTTGATTTGACCGTCAGCGCCAATTTGGCCGATGCGTGCTGTTTTGGAAATATGCTGGTTCTCGCCGTCAATCGTGACTTTGCCCTCCGGTGAATTCCATTCGATGCCTTTGGCTGCGGCTTTTACTTTCTCTACATCAAAAGAACCTGCTTTTTTGACGGCTTCAGCCCATAGGTAGACAGCTGTGTAACCGGCTTCGATCGGATCGTCGGTAACACGGTCTTTCCCGTATTTCGCCTTGTAAGCTTCAACGAATTTTTTGTTCTCTGGTGTATCCGTTGTTTGGTAGTAGTTCCAAGCGGTGTAGTGTCCATCGAGGACAGAAGCTCCGATACCGCGAACCTCTTCTTCGGCGATGCTGACGGACATCGTCGTTAAATCTTTGGCTGTAATGCCAGCGTCTTTCAATTGCTTGAAGAAAGCTACGTTACTATCACCGTTCAGCGTATTGAAAACGACATCCGGGTTCTCTTTTTTGATTTTGCTAATGATTGTATTGTAATCGGTGTGTCCGAGCGGCGTGTATTCCTCTGCGACAAGTGTGCCGCCTTCGGCTTTCAGCTGCTCTTTAATAATTTTGTTGGCTGTTCTTGGGAAAACGTAGTCTGAACCTAAGAGGTAGAATTTCTTTCCTTTGTTTTGAAGGAGCCAGGTTACTGCGGGGATAATTTGTTGATTCGTTGTTGCACCTACATAGAAGATGTTAGGAGAAGATTCAACGCCTTCATATTGAACCGGATACCAAAGTAGTCCTTTGTTCTGCTCGACGACCGGAAGTACGGCTTTGCGGCTGGCGGATGTCCAGCAACCGAAAATCGTAACAACACTATCCTTTTGCAGTAACTTCTTAGTTTTCTCTGCGAAAGTAGGCCAATCGGACGCGCCGTCTTCAATGACGGGCTTCAGTTTCTTGCCTAAGAGTCCCCCAGCTGCATTAATTTCATCAATCGCCATTAGCTCCGCATCTCTTACAGATACTTCGCTGATGGACATCGTGCCCGTCAGAGAGTGAAGAATACCAACAGGTACGGTCTCATCCTTCGTCTCCGCTTTTGCTTCTGCCGCCTTAGTTGCCATAGGTGTAGTTGTTGCAGTGGATGCAGTAGGCTCCGACTTTGCACAGCCAGCCATGACCAACATCATTGCCATACTTAAAGCGACTGTGAGTTTCCCTTTGCTTCTTATCTCTCTCATTTTCCGTCCCACTCCCTTACTTACAAGATTTGGATTACAACGCTTATGATAAAGTGGGCAAAAGGGTGATGTCAATGTATATGACATACATTGTTTTTATTTTGTTATTCATGCACAAAAAGTTGCCGAAACTTTGTGCGAATTGTGCAAAAGAGCAAAATTTACAGCGATTTTTTCGTTTATCATGTAATAATATATAACATTAAAGATTTACAATCCTGAAATACCCGAATATAATGAGTGTAAAGGATTACCATTATTCGGTTTTTGAAGAGGTGATGATGTGCATTTAACTGAGCGTGAGAAAGAAAAGCTCCTCATTACAGTAGCTGCAGACTTAGCGCGACGAAGATTGAACAGAGGCGTAAAGCTGAATTATCCCGAGAGCATCGCACTGATCACATCTGAGATTATGGAAGGGGCCAGGGATGGTATGACGGTTGCTGAGTTGATGACCTTCGGCACGACCATTTTGAAAGCAGAGCAGGTCATGGAAGGTGTCCCTCAAATGATTCATGAGGTGCAGGTAGAAGCTACGTTCCCTGATGGCACGAAGCTGGTGACCGTTCACGAACCAATTACTTAATCATTGTCAAGAAGAGTCGGAAGGGGCGAGAAGATGGTTCCGGGGGAATATCGAATTAGCAAAGGCTTTATCGAAATGAATATAGGAAGACAAACGACCCAGATCATTGTCACGAATACAGGTGATCGTCCTGTGCAAGTAGGGTCCCATTTCCACTTTTTTGAAGTGAACCGCGCCTTGGCATTTTCGAGAGAGCTTGCTTATGGCATGCGATTGGATATTCCTGCAGGGACGGCTGTCCGGTTCGAGCCAGGTGAGCAAAAGCCGATTCAACTGGTCGAGCTGGGCGGGGCCAAACGATCCTATGGGCTCAACAACTTGAGCAAAGGGCCCGCGGTGAAAGATCGAATGTCGAATGAGACGCGAGAAAGATGGCAGGCATGGGAGGGGAAACCCGGTGAGTCAAATAGATCGTAAGAGCTACGCTCTGATGTTCGGACCTACGACAGGCGATGCCATTCGTTTGGCGGATACGGAGCTATGGGCCCAAATTGAGCATGATTACACCGTCTATGGGGACGAATGCAAGTTTGGCGGAGGAAAAGTGATACGAGACGGGATGGGGCAGTCCAGCGGCGCCACCCGAGATCAAGGTGTACTGGACACACTGATCACGAATGCTGTCGTTATTGATCATTGGGGCATCGTGAAAGGCGATATCGGCATCAAGGATGGACATATCGTCGGGATTGGGAAAGCAGGCAATCCAGATATTATGGATGGCGTACATCCGAACCTGATTGTCGGGGCAAGCACGGAGGTTATCGCTGGTGAAGGTAAAATTGTGACCGCAGGGGGAATCGATTCCCACATTCATTATATATGCCCTCAGCAAATCGAAACAGCGCTGTCATCCGGTGTGACGACGATGATCGGCGGCGGTACAGGACCGGCAACAGGCACGAATGCGACAACGTGTACGCCTGGCGCTTGGCACTTGCAGCGGATGCTGGAAGCCGCTGAAGCGTTTCCGATGAACTTAGGCTTTACCGGGAAGGGGAACTCCTCTTTCTTGCCGCCATTAATTGAACAAATTGAAGCGGGTGCAATCGGCTTGAAGCTGCATGAAGATTGGGGAACAACCCCGGCGGCTATCGATACATGTCTGGAAGCGGCCGATCAATACGACGTTCAGGTAGCCATTCATACGGATACATTAAATGAAGCGGGATTTCTGGAGGATACCCTGGCAGCCATCAAAGGCCGCACTATCCACACGTATCATACAGAAGGAGCGGGCGGAGGACATGCGCCGGATATCATTCGGGCAGCTGCCGAGTTGAATATCCTGCCGTCTTCGACCAATCCGACGCGGCCGTACACGATCAATACCATTGAAGAGCATTTGGATATGCTCATGGTTTGCCATCATTTGGACAGCCGGATTCCTGAGGATGTGGCATTTGCCGACTCGAGGATACGCCCGGAGACGATTGCTGCAGAGGATATTCTGCACGATCTTGGGGTGTTCAGTATGCTGAGCTCCGACTCCCAGGCTATGGGTCGTGTGGGCGAGGTCATCATTCGCACCTGGCAAACGGCGGATAAGATGAAGAAACAGCGGGGACCGCTCGATCCGGATACGGAGGACAGCGATAATTTCCGCATCAAGCGTTACATTGCCAAGTACACGATTAACCCAGCGATTACGCATGGTGTTTCGCATCTGGTTGGTTCTATCGAACCGGGGAAGTTCGCGGATTTGGTGGTTTGGAGCCCGATGTTTTTTGGGGTCAAACCGGATTTGGTGCTCAAGGGCGGCAGCATTGCCTATGCGCAAATGGGAGATCCGAATGCTTCCATTCCAACGCCGCAGCCGGTGTTCGGCCGGCCTATGTTTGCTGCTTTCGGCAAGGCTCTGACACAAAGCTCGATTACGTTCGTTTCTGGGGCAGCTTTTGACAAGGGCATTGCGGAGAAGTTGGGGTTACAAAAGCGGATTGAAGCTGTGAAAGGCTGCCGCACGGTTTCGAAAAAAGATATGGTGCATAACAATGGCACACCTTCTATAGAAGTGAACCCGGAAACCTATGAAGTCAAAGTAGATGGGGAAGCCATTACATGCGAACCGGCGACGAAGCTGCCGATGGCGCAGCTATATTTCTTATTTTAAAATGCAGGTGATGAACATGGATGGGATGAAACCAGCAACAGCTGTACGTCAAGCGGAAATGGCTCCGGGGTTTCACTGGCTTGCCTACCAGCAGCTTCTAGATTCGGCTTTGCCGATCGGAGGATTCTCTCATTCCTTTGGATTGGAAACACTCGTTCAACAAGGGCGGTTGGAAACCGTAAGCGAGCTTGAAGCTTATATCGGCACCATGCTCCTCCACAGCTGGGCTTCGTCCGATGCGATGGTGATCAAAGCAGCCTACATCCATATACCCTGCGGGGAATGGAATCAGCTATGGACAATCGACCACATGCTGCATGTGCAGCGGGTATCCAGTGAAGCAAGAAGCGGTGTTCAAAAGATGGGGCGCAGGCTGCTGCAGATATCGCGGGCGATGTACCCTGAGTTGAACTGGAAGCCTTTAGATGAAGCGGTGAAGGCCGGGCTGTGCAGCTGCAATCATCCCATTGTTCACGGATGGGTGAGCTATCACCTTGGCGTGCCGCTCTATCAAGCAGTGGAGGGATATTTGTACAGCTGCGTAATGACCTGCATCAATAGTGCGCTCAGACTCATGTCTATGGGGCAGACTCAGGGCCAAATGCTGCTTTCCAAAGTGATTCCGTTAATCGGAAGTCAGTGGCAGCGCGTCGCTCAGTTAGATCCCATGGACGCCTACACGAATTCACCCGCGGCAGATCTGGCTATGATGCAGCACGAAACGCTATATTCGCGATTATTTATGTCTTAACTCATACTCGGGCCTGTCAAAGTGCCTCAAATTTATTCTAGGAGGAATGGCTATGTGTCAAGGACAAGGTCATCATCATCATCAGTGGGAGAAGCCGGCTGTCGATCGGACCCGCCCGATGCGCATTGGTATCGGGGGACCCGTTGGTTCCGGCAAAACAGCCTTGGTTGAGCGTCTAGCCCGCAAGCTTAACAATCGCTACAGCATCGCGGTAATTACGAATGATATTTATACGAAGGAAGATGCTCGTATTCTGATAAGCTCTGAGGCGCTGCCGGAGGAACGCATTATCGGGGTGGAGACAGGCGGATGTCCGCATACGGCGATTCGGGAAGATGCTTCCATGAATTTCGAAGCTATCGAAGAGCTGGAGCAGCGTTTTGACAATCTCGATATTATTTTTATCGAGAGCGGCGGAGATAATTTGGCTGCGGCTTTCAGTCCGGAATTAGTGGATCGCTTCATCTATATTATTGATGTTGCGCAAGGAGAGAAAATTCCGCGCAAAGGCGGCCCAGGCATTATGCGATCGGATATGCTTATCATTAACAAAATTGATTTGGCCCCGTATGTAGGCGCAAGTCTGGAAGTTATGGATTCGGATACGAAGAAAATGCGCGGCGACCGCCCCTACATTTTCTCCAACCTGATGGGTGGCACAGGGCTTGACGATATTGTGACATGGGTGGAGCAGGAGTACAGCCATGCCTAGGGTGACCGGGGAGATCACGGCAGCATTTGCAATACGCAGCGGCATCACGCAGCTCGTCCACAAATATCACGCCTCCCCGCTCAAAATCGCCAAGACGTTCCGCTATGAGAATGAAACGTTCACAGGTGCCCAGCCCGCAGATCAGTTGGGCGTCTATATGATGGACTGCTCCCCCGGACTGATGTCAGGGGATCATTATGAAATCAACGTGCGCCTAGAAGAAGGCGCACGTGTTTTTCTAACGAACCAATCGTTTACGAAGGTTCATCCGTCATTAGCGGATCAGGGCAGTTCGCAGCGCCAGTCGCTGCATGTAGAAAGAGATGCTTTACTGGAGTATATCCCCGAGCCGCTGATGTTGTATAAGGATGCCCGTTTATTTTCGGAAACGGAGGTACATCTCGCACCAGGGGCTGCTTGCATATACTCGGAAGTCCTCTGTCCGGGACGTACGCAGCGCGGGGAAGTCTTCCAATACTCGCGATATACGAATCGCATGCAGGTGTGGTACGGTACGGAACTGATTTATTATCAGAACCAGAGGATTGAACCCCATGCTATGCAGCTTTCAGCACCGGGGAGCTGGGAGCAGGAAACCCATTTGGGGAATCTGTTCGTCTTCTCAGATCGTTTGGAGCAGCAGCATCTTAATGACATGCTGGCGTGTCTGGAAAAGCTTGCTGGCATGGAAGATGTACGAATTGGAGCCAGCCTTACTTATAAACACGGGATGATCATTACGGTGATGGGACGGCATGCATGGAAATTGCAGCATGTCCTAGCCAAAGCTTGGCATGAATTACGCCGCAGCTTACTAGCATTAACCCCATTAATGGTTAATAAATAGTTGCTAAAGGAGCCCTCAGGGCTCCTTTTTGGGTTCACATTTATTGAGTGGTGGGACCGGCGTTCCCCTATAGTGTTCAGAGCTCCTCTTTTTACCAGAATAGAGGATCGTTGTTCCCTCTTTAGTGCTTGTACGATGCCATTCACTGTTCAGCCTCTTCTTTTGCTAAGGAGAATTGCTAATATTTTGTTGGGAGAGAATGGTAAGTTTATTTTCCACGCATACTGGAAAGAGAATCGACAATATCATGACAACTGCCCTCACTTCATTGTCAAACGGTGTAGGGGTTGGTATGATAAATGTGTTCATAAATCAGTTAGCACGGAAGTTCGATATAGAGGAGGGCAATGACGTGGAAAATCAAGCAAGTTACGAAAGCATTTCTAACGGTTCGCCACAAGGTTCCCTGGGGAACGAAGCCATAGATGCAACCAGTAAGTCATCATCTGCAGAGCCTGTGACGCTAAAAGATTTTTATCGCTTGGTGAAACCGGGCATTATTTATTCAAACCTAATGACGGCTTTTGCCGGTTATTGGATGGCAGCACGCTGGGACGTAAGCTGGGCGCATTTATTTTTTACGATGCTCGGAACAGCGCTTGTAATGGCTGGCGGTACGGTGCTGAATAATTACTTGGACCGTGAAATGGATGCCAAGATGGAGCGGACACAGAACAGAGCGCTGCCTAGCGGAAGACTTGGACCGAATGTGGTGTTATGGTACGGCATTATTTTGGGAACGATCGGATTGGCTGTTCTCTACTTTGGAGCGCAGTCCCCGCTGGCCACTTTGATCGGGTTAATCGGATTGTTCTTATATGTATGGCTCTATACGGCATGGTTCAAGAGAACCTCAGTGTGGAGCACGTTCGTAGGCGCATTTTCCGGTGCGACGCCACCGGTCATCGGGTACTGCGCAGTTAGCGGAACGGTCGATCTAGGAGCTATCTTGGTATTCCTTTTCTTATTCCTCTGGCAGCCGCCGCATTTCTGGGCACTGGGCATTCGCCGTATGGAAGAATATCGCGCCGCAGGATTCCCGCTTTTACCGGTTGTGAAAGGATCATACGTAACCAAGATTTCGATGGTTCGTTATGTGGTACTGCTTGTGCCGGTAACCGTTATGTTAACGGCTTATGGATATGTAGGCTACCTCTTTTTGATAGGCTCCACGATTCTCGGCTTGATCTGGGTGTTCATGAGCGTGAAGGGTTTCAAAGCAACAGGTGAGGCTGAAGTGGTGTGGGCAAAGCGCATGTTTCTTTTCTCCATTATGTACCTAACACTTTTATCGATCCTCATGGTCATTGATACGGTGAAGATTAGCTAAATGAAGGACGGATGATTAAGAATGAGTACATTTTTCGAAAAAAATTGGTTCAAGCTGGCGCTTGGCGCTATCTTGATTGCGATGATTGCTTCTTTTGCTTATAAGCTTTGGGTGAACAGCAGCGAGCCTGATCAACGCTTAACGGCGATGAAGCAGTCGCCATCTTTTCAGCTGCAAGACTTGGATGGGAAAACAGTCGCTTCCGCTGATACGGATGGCAAGGTGAGACTCGTGTATTTCTTCTATTCTTTCTGTCCTGACGTTTGTATGCCGACAACTTTTTTACTGACACAAGTGCAGGATGAGTTGAAGAAAAAAGAGTTATTCGGTACGAAATCCGAAATTATTTCAATAACGGTGGATCCGAACAGGGATACGCCGGCGGTGCTCAAAGAGTTCGGCAGCAAGTTCGAATCCAAGCCTGACCCAAGCGGATGGATGTTCCTCCGCGGCGAAGAAGCGAAGATCCACAAGCTTGCTGAGGACTTCGGAATCATGGTGATTAAGGAGAAGGACGGAAACTTCTCTCACTCTAATGCTATTTTACTTGTTGATAAAAAAGGGAAGTTGCGCAATTATTATGATGCAAGCAATCCTGAACTGGATGCGGACCATATTGTTAAAGACGTGGTAACCTTGTCCAAAGAGAAATAATTTAATGGTATGAACTATTCAAAAGCAGGATCTGGTAAAGGGTATATGATATACTCCTCCAGACCTGCTTTTTCTAATTGCTGAATGAGGTATTCTTCGGGCGTTCCTTCGACGCCGGCATACCCTTTGCGTGTATAAATTTGCTCGGCATCCGGAAACGTATCCCGCAGGAGAAAACGGATTTTTTTGCCGGAAGCGTCATTATCCGTAAATAAATAAACTTGTTTGTCGCTGGCTTTCTTTCTTAATTCTTCCAAGGTTTGCGAGCTGGGGGTACCGAAGGTGCAAAGGATCTGAACGCTCTCATCCACAACGCGTTTTAAGCGGCTTTTGTCGTTTTTGCCTTCTACAATGATCGTGATCGACATGGGATATCCTCCATCAGGTTTTTTTGTAGTATAACCCGTTTTCACGTGCGATCCAAGGATTCCATTCGACGATTGAGCAAATAATATGCGGCCATTTCCCGGGAAATGACAGAGATTGACAGCGCAAAGACGGCTTGATCTTTTCAAGCCGCCAGACACATGCAGCGTTATGTCGTAACAGGCGTTTTAAACGTACGCAGGGGCAGAAGGGATAGCGCCAGCATAAGGACGAAAAATGCAATGAAATAAGAAGAAATATGATCGCGAAGCTGACCGGCAACCATAGGACCGATAAAAGCGCCAATGGAATAAGAGATCGAAAGTAAGGAAAAGACCCGTCCATAACGATTGCTGCTGGTGATACTGGCCAGCAGGGCAGCGAGGGCTGGATAGATGACGCCTTTGGCCATTCCGATAAGGAAGAGTGAAACAGGCAGCGGGATCGACCACTGGATGGCTAATCCAAAGAAAACTGCCGCCAGCGATAAGCTTCCGCACACCGTGCGGATGAAAGGCGGAACTTTATTTAGAAACCAGAACGAGATACTTAGCAGGGCACCCAAGCTGATTAAGGTGAAAAAGACGCCGGAAGTGAGAATGGATTCTTGCGCAGACTTCATAAGCGGCAGTTCAAAAAACAGAATGCCTTGCGAGCAAGAGAGCGCCATTGGAATAAGAAAAAATAACCAAGGGATCGACAGACCCGTTGGCAGATCGGATTCATCATTTAACATGCCGTGACCGTGATGGTCTAAGGTTTGAAGTTTGTCAGCGGATTGACCTAACAGCTGCTTTTCTTTTACGCCAAAAATGGCGAGGATGCCCGTTACAATGAGGATCCAGCCAAGAACGGAGAAAGCTGTTGTAAAGCCGATCTTGGCAACGAGAACGGCCCCTGCCGCTGGAGAAACCACCGATGCCAGGGTATGGATAAGACCGTTCCCTGCCATCAGTTTGCTCTGCTGGATGCGGTCTTTGGCGATGCGCGCCAGCAGGGATAAGCAGGCGGGAGACAAGAAGGCCAGTACGAAGCCGCTAATGGACCGAATGTAAAGCAGGTGCCACGGGTCTTTGACGTTGGATTGAAAAAGTAAGATGATCCCTGCTACAATCAGGCTAAAGACGATAAAATATTTGCTGCCGTATTTGTCCACGCCATAGCCAGCCATAAGATTGCCCGGTAAGTGCGTGATCGAGTATACGCCCATAATTAACCCTATAAAGGAAGGTGCCGCCCCCAAGGATAAGGCGAAAGGAGAAAGAATCGGATACTGCGCGTGCAAATCAAAAAAAGCAACAAACATAAATAAGTACAGCCAAAGGGCTGTTCGCATGTACTCACCACCTTAATTATTTAGACTTGTCTCTTCTTAAGATGTACGCCGCTCGTCCGATGGATATGACCTTTCCATGCAAATGACACATTTCTGTTGGGAGGAAGCTATGGATGCTTATGTCATTGTTTTACTAGCTTGTGTTGCTGTTTTTCTAGTATTCCGCCTGCGGCAGTCCTTTCGCAAAACGCGAGGCAGAGTCGATCAAACGGAAGAAATTCAGCGGAAATTAGCGCAGTTAAGGAAAAAAAGAGATGAAGACTGAGGATTCCCTGTAGTATGATAGGTAAGGACTTTTGGATTAAATAGGAGGGGTTCATTTGGATCAGTGGATTTCATTTGCACAGGATCGTTGGTATTTGATTGTTGCCGCTATTATTGTTTTATTTATTGTCATTGGGATTGTGAAAACTGTCGTAAAATGGATTGTCGTCATTGCAGTTGTTGGCGCACTCATCGTTTACGGAGCAAGTTATAAGGATAAAATAAAGGATATTGGGGCAAGCGTGGTAGCCCAAGTTGGCGATGAAGTCAAAGATAAAGCGATCAGCACCTTGACTTCGGAAGCGAAAGAAGCGCAATTCAAAGCAAATCCTGACGGTTCTTTTCTTATTACGACGAAGAGCTTGAAGGTGGAAGGCAAAGCTGGAACGGATGAAGTCCAGGTCACTTTTCTTGGCAAAACATTCAAAATGAATGCCAATGCTGCGATAAATGCTTTTATCGATCAGGCGAAGAAAAATGCAGGCCAATAGAAAAGATTATTCGTAAGGAGGGTGAGCAGTCATGACGGATATCACATGGCTCAAAGCCAGTTCAATCAATTTCATATCCATTGTGATTGTGCTCACTTTTGCAGGCTCTGTCATTCAAGGCTTTTTCCGGGGTGGTTCAGGGTCCGCAAAACATCTGCTCTCCATGCTTGTGGAGGCGTTCGTCGTCATCGTGTCCATGTTTATTGCGTGGAAAGGTGTTGGGCTCGTCTCGCCATTGCTTCAAACCTGGCTAAAAGGTCAAAATTTGCAAGTACCCTCTGTCGACATTAGCGCTCTTAAACAAGCGTATTATACGGCTATAACAAGCATACGTGATTTCCCGCTGCTGCGTTTCGGCGTTTTATTCCTGCTCGGCTATCTGATTGTGAAGCAGTTCTTGAACTTGTTGATTGATCCTTTGATCGGTCCATGGCTGGCCCATCGCGATCCTTACCGGGAGCGCAGCAGCTCGATAATCTCCTCTATATCAGGCGGTGCCATCGGGTCTGTCGCCGGTTTCGCGAGAGCGCTCATTCTTATTGCCGTACTGTTCATTTACGTGACTTTATTCCCGCACTCCCTGATAGCGCCTTACATTGAATCTTCTCAGATGTATCAAAAAGGGGCGAAGGAAGTGATTTCTCCCTTCACGGGAGATTTCATCGCCGACAAAGCGCCTGTGTTCACTCGTGCGGTGGAGCAGGAATTCACGAATATTTTACAGCGGAAATATGAAGTTCTGGATGCGAAGGTTCCCGGCAATATCGTAGATGCAGCCAAAGAAGTGACGGCCAGCGGTACGACGGACGAGGAGAAGGCGAAACTGTTGTACAAATGGGTTGGCAGCAGGGTCCAGTACGATTGGGATAAAGTGAAGCTGTATGAAGAACAGCGTATTTGGAAGGAACAGACGCCGGAGGATACGTTCAATACCAAAGAAGGCGTATGTATCGACTACTCAAGACTGTATGCCCAAATGGCTAGAGCCGTAGGCTTGGATGTGAAAGTTGTAACGGGCCTTGGCTATGACGGGCAGGGCGGTTATGGGCCTCATGCTTGGAATGAGGTGTACCTGAAAGAGTCCAATCGCTGGGTCCCGCTCGATTCCACTTGGGTAGCCAGTGGGGGGAATTGGTTCAATCCGCCAAACTTTGACCAAACACATATTAAAGATGCTTAATTATTCTGCAAGTTAACATGCAGGAAGCCTTCTCTTGGAGATCCGAGGGGAGGCTTTTTCTATTTGTATAAGCTTGAAAAGGGAATTTGAGGAGATATTCGGTGGCTTTTCTCATCCCATAGTAAATGTGGTAAACTAAAGGGGTGTTATTTTGAGATGATGAAGGAGTCTGTATGTCAAAACCAATTCATGAATACCCAATGATATACTTAGATGCTGGGGATACGTTATTGACAATTCCTGCAGCCCAAACGATTTTGAAGCAGTACCTGCAACTGCGGTCCGTTGAGCGTGATGAAGATCATATCAGTGAACTTTTTACGGAAGCTTTCCGTCTATTTTATTATGTAAATAAACAGGATAATTTCATTGTGTGCTCTCCAGAGTCAGATCGTGAATTCTGGGTCAACCTATATAAATATGTGCTACATAAGCTAGGCATCCATGAGGAATGGACAGAGGAAGAGATTTTCATCTGCTGCCATGAATTGTACGACATTTATACGGCTCCCGAGTACTATGAATTGTTTGATGACGTTAAACCTTTTCTGCAACGGCTTCATGAAGGAGGCTACCGGATTGGGATTATTAGCAATTTTGCGCCTACGTTGAAAGCTATTTTAGAGGATAAAGGAATTTTGCATTATTTTGATCCTGTGCTCGTGTCGACAGAGGTGGGCCTTGAGAAGCCGGATCCGGCAATTTTTCTGCTGGCCTTAGAGAAGGCGGGAGTAGCAGCGAAAGACGTGCTATATATCGGTGATCATGAAACAAATGACGTTTGGGCGCCGGCCCAGGTCGGTATTGATGCGGTTCGCATCATCCGTTACGACTACCATACCGGGAGGGGAATCAGATCCCTTCTTGAGCTTTTTGATGAACAACAAGCAATTGTGTAAGAAAGGATCTGAGTGTGATGAAGCCATCCATAATGGATGATCCCAAGAAAAAAGAAATCACGAAGAAGCGGCATTTTTCGTTTAGGATTAATATATTTTTCTTTATTACGTTCTTATTATTTTCCGTACTCATCGTGCGTTTGGCCATTTTACAATTCGTGCAAGCCAAGGATCTGAAGGCGGCTGAGAATACCAATACGAATCAGACCAATAAGATTGCTCCTATCCGCGGCAACATTTACGACTCAACGAAATCTCCTCTTGCTTATACCATCCCCGTGCAGTCCTTGTTTTTCCGGATCGAGCCGTCCCAGCAGGATAAAGATGAAGTTATTCGCATGGCTACTAAGTTGAAAACGGATGTGTTTGATAAATTCGGCAAACCGGACGCCAAGAAGCTGGAGCCTGCGGATATCGTGCTTGCCATGGATCTTGGTTATGATATCAATAAAAACAAAGTGAAGGATCCAAGTTATTACTGGGTTCCGCGGAAAATTAAGACCGATTTGTCCAATAAGGAAATCGCTTATTTGCTAGAGCACCGGGATGAATTCAAGTGGCTGGAAGTCACGGAGGAAAGCATCCGAACTTATGAAATGGACGACGACGGCACAACGACGATTGCTCCGCAATTAATCGGGTACTTGAAATCGTATTCCACTGAAAAAGCGAAAGATATGTACAAGGACAATGAGAATAGCAAGGAATATCTCGATACAGAAAACGTAGGCTTCGATGGCATCGAGCGCATGTACCAAGACGAGCTTCGCGGGAAAAACGGCTACAAAATTTATCCCGTTAATGCCGCGATGAAAATTATAGGCCGCGCGACCGTTACGAAGCCGACCAAGGGCAACAATTTGTATCTGTCCATCAATAAAGATATTCAGAAAACAGCTGAAAAGGCGATTGCCGATCAGATCGCTTTTTTGCATACTCCTTATGCACGGAATGATTCATTTATTAAGTATGGGGCGAATGCACAGGCTGGTTATGCGGTTGCTATGGAAGTGGACACAGGGCGGATTGTGACTATGGCGAACTACCCTGATTACAATTCGAATGATTGGACGGGCGGTATTTCGCAAGCGACTTTAGATGAGATAGGATCTTATATCGCCAATGGATCGATTACTACTGCGTATCCGAAATACACGGATAAGGAGCGTCCAAAGCATCCTTCGTCCATTGTTTTCATGGGATCCACGATCAAACCTTTGTCTGTACTGATTGGTCTAACGGAGAAATTGATTACACCTTCCAATCAATACTATTATGATTCGGGTACGTTCACTTTCGGTAAGGCCAATTCTTCAAGCTCGATTTCTAACTCAGGGAGAGCGGCATACGGAAACTTGGATGCTTCCAGCGCTATCGAACACTCATCCAATACGTACATGTCAGCCAAAGTCGGCATTCCGTTTTATTCGAAATACGGTGGCGAGAATCCCGCGGTAACCGATAAATGGGCGGAATACTTGGCGAAATTCGGATTGGGCGTCAAAACAGGAAGCGGACTGCCCGGCGAAAATGCAGGTTCCAATGACTTTAGCAAGAACGCCAAGAAAGATAGTTATCAGTCTGCGATGGTTTACGCTTCGTGGGGTCAGAACGAAAAAACGACAACACTGCAGCTCGCGCAGTTCGCTGCTACGTTAGGCAGTCGAGGCAAACGAATGAAGCCGTTGTTCGTAGATGAGATCCGAAGCTTTGAAGGCGAACTGGTCAAAAAAGTAGAGCCTGAAGTGCTGGAGGATTCGAGCGCTTTGTTCGCCAAAAATGACTGGAACACCATCATCCATGGGATGAAGAGTGGTGCGGAAGGCATTGAGGAGCTGCCGTATAATGTGGCTCGGAAGACAGGGACGTCGACGCAAGCGGTCTCCGGCGGTACCATCGACAACGCTGTGTTCATTGCTTTTGCGCCGGTTGAGAATCCGAAGCTCGCCGTTGCGGTCGTCGTGCCGGAAGGCGGATACGGGCGCTATGGGGCATCCCCGATTGCGGCCAAAATCTTTCAAGCTTATGACGCGGCCAACGAAGGCATTTTGACGAAGCTTGGCGGCGGGAAGAGGCCTTGGTAGAGGCAGCCATAGAATGAAAAAGGAGCTAAGCGGATTGTTCGCTTAGCTCTTTTGATTGTGGTAAACGTTTAAAAGAACTTGTCTTGGGAAATGAACCAAATTTTCCATATTTTAGTGAACTAATTGAGGTGTTCCTTCGTCTGTTTCAGGATACATCCTGACACAGAAGGGGGTTTTAAGTGATGAAATCGCCGATTACGGATGATCCGAGGAAAAAAGAGCTTGCTCAAAAGAGGCATTTTTCGCTGCGGATTAATCTTTTTTTCTTTGTAACCTTTGTATTATTTTCCATACTAATCGTGCGATTGGCTATGCTGCAGTTTGTTCAAACGAAAATACATAAAGCCGCAGAAAATAGAAATGGCACACAAACGATTCAAATTGCTCCCATTCGCGGCAACATCTATGACTCCTCGAAATCTCCACTTGCGTACACCATTCCCATGCAGTCCTTATTTTTTCGAATTGATCCCAGCGCTCAGAAGTTAGATGACTTAATTGCTATAGCGGATCGGCTTAAAGCCGATGTTTTCGACAAGTATGCCAAACCCAACTCGAAAAGTCCGACCCCGGAAGAAATTATTTTAGCCATGGATATTGGCTACGATTACCATAAGGTTGAAATCAAGAAACCAAGCTATTACTGGGTTCCGCGAAGAATTAAAGCGGACTTGTCCAACGATGAGATCGCCTATATTTTAGAGCATAGGGATGAATTTAAATGGTTAGACGTAACCGAGGAAAGCATCCGCACCTACGAATTGGATGATGACGGCAAAACTACTATTGCTACGCATTTAGTGGGATATACGAACTCTTTTACATCGCCGACAGCTAAGGATATCTACAAAGACAGCCCTATGGTTCAGGAATATTTAAGTTCGGAAAATGTGGGATTCGATGGTATCGAACGCATGTATCAGGATGAGCTGCGCGGCAGAAACGGCAGTAAGACGTATCCCGTCGACGCCGTTAACAAAATAATTGGGAGAGCCGAAGTCACGGCTCCAATTAAAGGGAATAATTTATATTTGACCATAAACAAAGATATCCAAAAAGCGACAGAACGAATGCTGGAGGATCATATTCGCTACCTGCGTAGCCCATCGCACGCCAATGATTTGTATATGAGTGTTGGGATGCAGGCAGCTTCCGGGTTTGCAGTTGCTATGGAAGTGGATACGGGACGGGTGGTTACGATGGCGAACTATCCAGATTACGATGCTAACGCGTGGACTGGCGGCATGTCGGCCAGCACTTATAAAGAAATCGAAACATTTATACCGAATGGCAGCATTCGAACAGCTAAAGCTAAATTTCCGAATGAAAAAGAAAATGCGAAACATCCATCTTCGATTGTGTTCATGGGTTCTACAATCAAGCCTATGTCTGTGTTGATAGGGCTTAAAGAGAAATTTTTCAGCGGGTACGGCAAGGTTTATTACGATACGGGATCGTTTAGCTTTGGCAAGGGAGGCAATAGCACCATCACCAATTCGGGGAAAGCGGCTTACGGGGATATGGATGCTGCCGGAGCTATTGAACACTCCTCTAACACGTTCATGTCTGAAAAAGTCGGTATTCCTTTCTGGGCCAAATACGGCAGAGAGAATCCCGCTGTGACTGCTAAATGGGCAGAATATATGGCGAAATTCGGAATGGGTATCAAAACAGGGAGCGGCCTGCCGGGTGAGCTTGCAGGATCTAATGATTTTACCAAAAACGCGGAGAAAGACAGTTATCAATCAGCAATGGTCTACGCATCATGGGGACAAAATGAGAAAACGACAACCTTGCAGCTTGCTCAGTACACAGCTACTTTGGCTAGTCGCGGGAAGCGGATGAAGCCGTTGTTTCTAGATGAAATTCGCGACTACCAGGGCCAGTTGGTTAGAAAAATAGAGCCTGAAGTACTGGAGGATTCCTCCGCTGAGTTTGCCAAGGAGGATTGGAACACGATTATCCACGGGATGAAAAGCGGGGCAGAAGGGATCGAGGAGTTACCGTTTAATGTGGCACGCAAAACAGGAACTTCCACCCAAAGTGTGTCGGGAGGCTCGGTTGAAAATGCGGTGTTCATCGCCTTTGCTCCCGTCGAGAACCCGAAGCTTGCCGTTGCGGTTGTCGTGCCGGAAGGCGGCTTCGGGCGGTATGGCGCATCCCCGATTGCGGCGAAAATCTTTCAAGCTTATGACGCTGCTAACGACGGTATTTTGACGAAGCTTGGCGGCGGAAAGCGGCCTTGGTAGGAGTGGCTGAGTCGGCGCGACTTGCTTCCGATACACGCGAGGGTCTGGAACATAGAGACACGGAGACAAAGGAGGCACGGAGATGTGGGGATATGGGACACTGGTGACATGGAGGCACACATGTACACTAGGCTTGGTTATCAGCTCCCCTGTTCGCGAAAGGGAGCTATAAGTCCGCTATTCTTGCGAGGAAGACGGATTCCCGTGATTAGAGGGAACTACAGGACCTTATTTGCTCGCAAACCTAATATTCGAGCGAAAAACCGCCGAATAGCGGATCGTAGTTCCCACTTTATCTTCAAATGACGGATTATTGGAGTAATAGCGGACTCTAGTTCCCTTCCACACTCCTTACTGATCGCCCTCACTCTCCAATCATCCGACCACGACCCAAAGGCCAACCAGTAAAACTCTGGTTGACCTTACAAGAGGCTGCCCAGCAAAGCAGCCTCTTTGCCTATTACTGGCGTACCCGAATCCACACCGCCATCTCGCCAACTCCACGATTTCCCCATTGGAAATAGGGAACTGCCTGCAAGGCAACTGGCTCAGACGATGGCGCCCAACGACGGTACGGCTCAGCCGAAGCCGAAGCTGAAGCCCAAGCCTCAGGTGTGGCATCCCTAAAGCCTTCGGCTTCGATCCTCACTGTGCCGCCAAGCACATTTGCGTCAGGCTCAACCTTCAGCCTCGTTCCACTCCGGAGACTGAGACTAGCCAGCGGAGCCCCATTATCGGCTTGCTCAACGCAGTACACAAGAGGCCCCCTTTGGATCGCAGCTTTTCCGGCATTGCTGCGAATGAGTGGGTTAGCTTGCATGAGATGTGCCTCCATCGGAAGCAGCCAAGTGACGATGTCGCCATCCGTCCAAATTCGCTCGATAATCGCGTAGCCATTCTCAACAGTGTACTTATTTTCTTTCTCGCCATTGATGTGCAATTGGGGCTGGCTGTCGCACCAGTAGGGCACACGCAAAGCAAGCGTGAACGAGCGAGGCTGGGCCAAACTTAGTTCCAGCGAAGTTTCCCCACTCCAAGGCAACGAACATACTTGTTTCAGCCCAACTTGCGCAGCATCATCCAACGTGATCGTGCTTTCGCTGCCAATAAACAAATGGGAATTGATTCGTCCTGCTTCTGTCGTATAAATATACTCCCCAAGCGAAGAGAGAATCCGCGCCAAGTTGGGAGGGCAGCACGCGCACCCAAACCATTTTTGGCGCTCGGCTTTCACATGACGCTTGCCGGGATTGCTCGCCGAAGCTTGAGGCCATACTTCGAGCGGATTCACATAAAAGAATCGTTTCCCATCCTGACTCATACTGCCGATGATGATGTTATATAGCGCCCGCTCGATCACGTCGGCATACTCGCTCCGTGTTTCGAGACGCAGCATACGCTGAGCAAAAAACACTAAACCGATGGAAGCGCAAGTCTCGGCATACACCGTATCATTAGGCAAATCATAGTCGAACGAGAACGCCTCCCCATGGTGCGTCGAACCGATTCCTCCAGTTATGTACATTTGCTTCTGCGTCATATTCGCCCAAAGTCTCTTGCAAGCGGCAAGCAGTTTCTCGTCCCCAGTCAGCCTAGCCAAATCAGCCATTGCCGTGTACATGTATACAGCTCTAACCGAATGCCCGATAGCCGTATCTTGCTCGCGAACAGGCAGATGGCTCTGATTATAGATGCTGCTCTGACTCGGTGATGGGGTTTCACCAGCCCGATAGATGGAGGTTTTTCCCCTGCGCTCCCACTCACGATCGAAGAAATCAGGTTGCTGTCCTCGCTCATCGATGAAATAGCAGGCAAGCTGGAGATATTTCTCCTGCTTCGTTACTGTATACAATTTGACCAGGGCCAGTTCAATTTCTTGATGCCCGTCATAGCCTCTAATCTTTCCGTCCTCAGGTCCGAATACATCCTGAATATGATCCGCAAAACGGCACATCGCATCCAGCAGTTTCCTTTTCCCTGTAGCCTCAAAGTACGCGACGGCAGCTTCAATCATATGTCCTGCACAATATAATTCATGGCATTCATACAAGTTAGTCCAGCGTTTGCCGGGTTCCTTGATCGTAAAGTAGGTATTCAAATAACCGTCACTTTGCTGTGCTTGGACGATGAGATCGATTGTCTTATCCGCGGTTTGTTCCAACGCTGCATCAGGGTGCTGTTGAAGAGAGTAGGCGACGGCTTCGAGCCATTTGGCGAGATCGGAATCCTGAAACACCCAGCCGTGGTATTCCCCTGTTTCTAAGCCTGCGGCAATTCGAAAATTTTGGATCGCATGGCTTGGTTCGGCCTCCGGAACGCGATCATTCAGCGCTTCCCATTGATACGGAATAACCGTATTTCGAACAAGGCTGACGTAATGATTCCAGAAGTCATCGTTGATTTGGATCTGATTCAAAGATAATTTGTGCTTTGCCGGCAGCAGTGCATTTGACATGAAGCAACCTCCCGAATTTGCGAAATAGGCTTTACTTTCCCCAATTATATGAGGGATACTGGGGAAGCAACAGGTAGGAATGCAACCAATTATTTATAAGATTTCACACAACTTATTAAAGGAGTCCACCCGATGAAGGAAATATCGCTAGCCGCACCTCCTCTGCCATATTATTTGGAAAGCGGACTTAGCGTGTATAACGCAGGGGACACGCATCCAGATCGCGCAGGGTTAGGGATGTACGATCTTCTTTTCATTACGAAGGGTACGCTTCATTTGGGAGAAGAGGAGCTGACGTGGAGCTTGACCGAGGGCCAGTACGTGCTGCTGCTGCCAGATAAATATCATTATTCCGTACGTCCCTGCGAAGCGGAGTGTCATTTTTATTGGCTGCATTTTCAAACTGCTACTCCTTACATAATGAGAGACAGCAAGCTCTTACCCCGCAGTGAATTCATTCTCCCGCAAAAAAATGAAATTACCCTGCATCAACAGGGCGAAGTTTCGGACACCGAACGGCTTCAGCATCTTTGGCGCCAATTAAAAGAGCTTTCCGTCTCTGCGAGATCGGTATCGTTCTGGGAAGAGCAGCGTATTTTTACAGAAATCATACGTTCGTTAGACACGGGAAATAAGCCAGGTGAACAGACGAAAGTGCACATGCTGGCTGAGCGAATTGAAGCCCATCTCAAACAGTACTATCGGGCGGATCTGACCAATGAGAGTCTGGCCGACGTATTCCATTTTCATCCGAATTACTTGAGCCGTTGTATGAAAAGTGTTTACGGTTGCACGCCGCTTGAATATTTGCTCGCTTACCGAATCGAACAGTCCAAGCTTTTGCTGCTCAAAACGCAATGGTCCATCGAACGCATTTCGGAGGAGGTAGGTTTTCATCACGCCGCTTACTTCTCAAACTGTTTTCGTGCCAAAATAGGTCTTTCACCGCTCGCCTATCGCAAGCAGTACATAAAAGGCGGAACCGTTTATCGTCCATAAGCATATGCTGATGTAAGGAGGTGAACCCTCCTTTACCCTAAAAGTTGCGCGAGGTAAACTTTTATGCACGAAGAAAAGAAAGGTGGGGTACTGCATGAAAACGACGAGATTAACGGCTTCTTTAAAAAGACTGATCATTACCTTCATTTTCCTGTGACTGAGGGCTGATTGCGTACTTTCATCCTATTTCCAGTATGACGGACGGATATGGTATACTAATATATCGGTAGTCGCGTAAGAGATAGTTTGATGAATGGTACGGAGGAGTGAGTTTCACCATGTGTGGTATTACGGGTGTAATGTATTTTGAAGATAGAGAACCAACGGTAGCAATGCTGCAGCAAATGACAGATGTGATTGTGCATCGGGGGCCAAACGATTCCGGATTTTGGACGGATAATCGGATAGGTCTTGGATTTCGCCGGTTGTCCATTATTGATATTCAAGAAGGACATCAACCGTTAGCCAATGAGGATGATTCCGTGTGGATCATTTTTAACGGGGAAATTTATAATTACAAAGAATTACGCGGAATGCTGCAGGAACGCGGGCATCAATTCCGCACGCATAGCGATACGGAGGTTATTGTTCACCTTTATGAGGAGTTTGGAGAGGAATGTGTCAAGCATTTACGCGGCATGTTCGGGTTCGTGATCTGGGACAAGAAAAAGAAGCAGCTGTTCGGAGCGAGAGACCATTTCGGCATAAAGCCGTTTTATTATCATGTCAATGACCGCCAGTTTTTGTTCGGCTCTGAAATTAAGAGCTTGCTTGCTGCGGACGGCATGAACCGGTTGATCCATACGGACAGCTTGCTGAACTATCTTACATTTCAGTATGTTCCAGAGCCAAACACGATGTTCCACGGCATCCATAAGCTGCCGCCAGCCCATTATGTGAAGGTAACTTACGACGGCGAAATGTCCATACATAAGTATTGGGATCCAATGTTCGAGCCGGAAGAACGTCCTTTCGACTACTATGTGGAACAAATCCGTGAAACGTTGAAAGATTCCGTTAAGCACCACATGGTCAGCGATGTGGAACGCGGTTGCTTCCTGTCCAGCGGGATCGACTCCACGGCCATCGCCACCCATATGCGGAACATTGAGCCGATCCGGACGTTCTCCGTTGGCTTCGAAGGCGCCAACAACGAGACGCCAATCGCCGCCCAAACGGCTGCGGCGCTTGGCACAGAGCACTACGACAAAGTCATCACGAAGGATGACTTCTTCAGCACGATGCCGAAGGCGATCTGGCACCAGGACGAGCCTGTCGCCGATCCTTCGGCCATTGCCCTCTATCACGTGGCGCAGCTTGCGCGCGAGCACGTGACGGTTGTGCTGTCCGGCGAAGGCGCGGACGAACTGTTCGGCGGCTACCGCATTTATCGCGAGCCGCAGTCGTTGCGGCCGATCGATCAGCTGCCGCATACGATCAAGCGCATGCTGAACCGCTTCGCCCGGATGCTGCCCAGCAGTGTGAAGGGGCGCAATTATGTCTTGCGCGGGACAACGCCGCTGGAGGAGCGCTTCCTCGGCAACGCGAAGATTTTCACGGAGGATATGAAAGCAGAAGTGCTGCGCCTCGATCATGAGATGCTGCGCGCGTACAAGAATCCGGTGCAAATCGCAGGAGACTACTACAACAAGACGAAACATCTTGATCCAGTGAGCCGTATGCAGTACATCGACATGAATCTTTGGATGCCCGGAGATATTCTCATGAAGGCAGATAAGATGACCATGGCTCACTCTCTTGAGCTGCGCGTTCCGTTCTTGGATAAGGAATTGTTCGAGGTGGCACGCCGCATCCCGGCCAAATACCGGATCGCGAATGGCACGACGAAATATATTTTCCGTAAAGCGATGGAAGGCATCATCCCGGATCCGATTCTGAACCGTCCGAAGCTGGGCTTTCCAGTACCTCTGCGCCAATGGGTGCAAGGCTCGATGGGCGATGTGCTGCTGGAGCAAATTAAAGCTAGCGGGATTGAAGATTATATTAACATGAACACGGTAGAACGCATGCTGCAGAAACACCGTGCCGGGCAGGGCGACTATGCGCGCCGTATTTGGACGATCTACATTTTTGCCCTCTGGCATATGACATTTATGGAAGAACTGCCTAAGAAAGTGCTCGCTGCCTACTAGGTCTTGGAATGACGACATAAGGATAGACAGGAGATGGGGAACGTGGGACCATTTAAGTTAATCGCCCTCGATATGGATGGCACCTTGCTGAATGAGGAGAAGAAAATATCTCCTGAGAATCAAGCCGCAATACGGCAAGCCACGGAAGCAGGCAAAATTGTTATCATGTCGACGGGCCGCGGCGCGGTAAGCGCTATGCCTTATATTCAGGAACTGGGGCTGTCTACCCCCATGGTTATGGTAAACGGCAGCGAAGTGTGGGAAACGCCGGACAAATTGCTTCGGCGGACACTGCTCCCGGTTGAAACGGTTCGTCGTTTGCATGCCCTAGCGCAGGAGCATGACTGTTGGTGGTGGGCTTACTCGGTCGAAGGCGTCTTCAACCGCGAGCGCGAAGGTCTTGACATCGCGAACAGCGAGTGGCTGAAGTTCGGATTTTTCACAGAAAATGCAGAAAAATTGCAGCGTATCCGCGAGATCGCAGAAGGCTGGGGAACACTGGAAATCACCAATTCCCATCCTTCGAATATTGAATTAAATCCTCTGGGTATCAGCAAAGCTAGCGGTGTGGAGGCTGTCTGCCAGCTTCTGGGCATTCAGATGTCGGATGTTATTGCGATGGGAGACAGCCAGAATGATATCACGATGATTCGTGAAGCGGGTCTAGGTGTTGCCATGGGCAATGCGCAGGATGAAGTGAAACAGATTGCGGATATTACGACGGTAACGAACGAAGAAAGTGCGGTTGCCAAAATCATACATACGTATATGCTGCAAACGCAATAAAACTTTAAACCAGAACAATCACGGACGGAGATGAGCATATGATCACGCTAGCCTGGAGTTTGGTCATTCTATTATTTGTCGTAGGCATGATAGGCGCGGTATATCCAGTGCTGCCTGGTGTTTTAGCGATATACGCAGCTTATTTCATTTATGGCTGGCTGATTAGCTTTGAACCGTTCGGATGGGTGTTCTGGACGACACAAACCCTGATAGTCATTATTATTATGGTCGCGGATTACGCTGTCAGTGCGATGGGAGTCAAGAAGTTTGGAGGCTCGAAGGCAGCCGTGATCGGGAGCACAATCGGCTTGATCATAGGGCCTTTTGTCATACCTGCATTTGGGTTAATCATCGGTCCCTTCCTAGGCGCCGTAATTGGCGAGATCATCATCGGCACCAACTGGAAGAAAGCCATCAGCGCGGGCGTCGGCTCCGTCGTCGGTTTCTTTGCAAGCAGTGCAGTGAAAATTGTGCTGCAGCTGGCGATGATTATTCTCTTTATAATTTGGGTTTTATAATTGAACATGATGTTGGTATGAATACGGGATTAGAGAGTAGGAACACACTTGACGAAGGAAACCAAAGATTCTCTTGTAAAAGGGACGCTCATTCTCACCGTAGCCGCGCTTGTAGCGCGGTTTCTCGGCGTTTTCCAGCGTATTCCGCTGGTCCACCTGCTGCATGAGGGAGGAATGGGCAGTTATTCCATAGCTTTTAATCTATATTCCATTCTCCTTGTTGTCGCCACCGCGGGTATTCCCAGCGCGCTAAGCAAAATGGTATCGGAGAAATACGCGATCGGCCGTCCTGCGGAAGCAGAGCGCATTTATCGAGCAGCGATTTGGTTTGCCATCGTTGCGGGTGCGCTCATGACTGCGCTGTTGTATGTTTTTGCGCCTATTTATGCGGAACGAATTTCACATGGTGGACCGGATGCTACGCTAGCCACTCGCGCGATTGCGCCGGCGATGCTGTTCTTTCCACTAATTGCGATTATGCGCGGCTACTTCCAAGGCAGACAAAACATGATGCCCAACGGGGTATCGCAAGTGGTGGAGCAAATATTCAGATTGGTTACCTCGATTGGTCTTGCCTTTATTTTATTAAATATCAGCCTAGGCTGGGGAGTTGCGGGAGCATCTTTCGGCGGGGTTATGGGTGGAATCGCCGCACTTGCCGTTATGCTTTACTATGCGATGAAGCTCAGACGCAGGGATGCCGCTTCTCTGAAGGAGAACGTGTCTCGCGCTGCAGCTGAGGAAACAGCAGCCGGACGATCAACGGCTTCAGCAGCGACACCTGCGCGTTACAGCGAGATTTATCGCAGCCTGCTGAAGCTGTCGATTCCGATCGTCATCTTCTCGGTGACGGTTACCTTGGTTTATGCCATCGATACGTCGATTATCATTCCACTTCTAGAGGGAACCATTGGCAGCGGCGAAGCGCTTGGTTTGGTCGGTATTATCGGAGGCCGCGCGCAATCTTTGGCCGGGATCCCGATTATTTTGGCCATCGCGCTCAGTCAATCGGTTGTACCGATCATCTCAGCAGCTTACTCCCGTAAAGATATGAAGCAGGTTGGCCACCAGACAACAAGGGTGCTTCAGCTCTCCATTCTATCCGGGTTGCCTGCGGTGCTCGTTATCGCTATTGCTGCCCGTCCGCTTGATTTCTTTATGTTCGGACATGAAGATACTGCCTATGGTATGAGTCACGGGCCATACATGATCTCCTTGCTGACTTTAGGCGCGATGTTCCAAATTGTCATGCAGACCTCCGGTGCGGTATTAATGGGCATGGGCCGTATGAAACCACTGATGCTGCATGTTGCCGTTGGGATTGCGGTCAAGTTGGCAGGAAGCTTCTTGCTTGCTCCATGGCTTGGCATTTATGGCATCATCGGCTCCACAGGACTTTGCTTTATCGCGATGTCATGGCTCAATTTGCGCACGCTGCGCAAAGAAGTGCGCTTCACGATTCTCGGAAGGCGCTTCATTGGGTTGACGATTTCGATTGTCGTCATCGCGGGTCTTGGAGTTGCGGCTGAATGGCTCACGCATACGTATGTGCAGCCAACCGGCTTATACCGGATCAATGAAGGCATCAATGCTGTACTCGTTTGTGGCTTCACGGCTGCTTTATATCCGCTGATGTTGATGCTTACGCGCGTAGTTACGAAGGACGATGTGAAGAATTTCCCAGCGCCTGTACAGAAGCTGATTGGCAAAGCGAGTCGTCTTATCGGACGTTCATAGCTTGCGCAGTCAGAATGGCCAGCTCAAGCTTATTAAGCCCGGCGTACATGGCTTGAGTTAAATCATAGGACTGCGGCACTGAGATGGGACGCATATGCTTCAAAGGCTCGCTGGCTTCCTGAAACCAGTCGCCGGGCTCCACGGGCATCAGCGGTCTATCCGGCCATACAGCTCCAAGCGTAGGACTATATAAAGGCAAGCTTCCTTTCTTGAGGAAGCAGCCATCCAGCCTCTCCTGATAAAGATCATCGGGAGGGGCTTTTCGTATGGGGGAGAATAAGTGAGGCCAGTAATCGGAACGTGAACCGGTGTGTGGCGTTGCGTCAGCATAACGAAGTACACCCTGCAGCACCTCAGGCGCTCCAAACAGAAGCGCATAGAGGCTTTTCCCGAATTCGATGCGTTCTGTTAAGTTGGCAAAATTCTCAAGGATAAGTCCAGCCAAATGAGGCTGGGGGGAGTCTCCTTGTGTGGACAAGGACCAGAAGGGGAACGCGACTTGATTTAACTGCAGCCATCCTTGGCTTTTAAAGAGCGTCTTATTGAGAACAGTCTGCTGGAACTGCTCTTTTTGGACAACGCGCTGTTCGATGTAATTTTGTTCGTTCACGATAAGGGCAATTGTAAGCGCTGCGGATTCTTGATCCGTCCAAAATGCCTGCCAAACAGGAACCATCCACATGGAGATAGCCAGATGGGGGAGCAGGTGAAACAAGTTTTTCTTTCGTTTTTTACTTTCCTCATAAAGCAGCAGTTGGGGATAAGCATCTTGAAAAATAAGGCTGTTGGCACGCTCCAGAAAAGCAAACAGATGCTCAGCCTGATCCGAGTCGATGAGGTGCGGCAGCAGCTCGCCCCGCAGATCGGTCATATTCCAGCCACCGCACCGGGAAACCATGTGGGCCAGTAAAGCCCAGTGAAGCTCGGGGTACGCATGGTAGCAGGCCCAATAAGCCATTGTGCGGGTCACATTATTACGGTTCTCTTGTCGCGTTCTCATTCGGATTTGCTCCACGAGCGACTTCTCATCAGAAGTGATAGGGAACGGCTCTACACCGCCACGAAGCATTTCTAATTGCTGTACTAAGCCTTTCTCTACTCTTTCTGCGATCGTTTTTGACAGAGGGATGGCGTCTAAACTTGTTGCTTTCATCATGACCTCCTCGACCTTCACCTGCCTCATTTCTTTATTGTTCGCTCATTCAGTCGCAGCTATGTGAAGCAAATTCCGGAATTTGGCTACGATTTCTATAATTGGGGCAAAGTCCTGATAATAATATCCAATTATTGGAATGGGCATCTGTATAAAATGAAACATCTGAAAGCGATCGTTTGCGGGGTGATTCACATCAGTGTCAATTTGTATGTCACAAGTTGTTCGCGTCATAAGCACGCGAACAAACGGCGAAAGAAGCGGTTGGTGAAGAAATGTAAACATCGGCGACGACTTAAATATTTGGCGCGGGCCTATTTTTTTTATACGGTCTCCGATGGTGAGAAAAGGGTGTACACCAAAGAAGTTCAGACCCCCGGCTATGGGTTTAAATGCATTCCTAACCCCAAAATCAACCTCCTATCGACAAGTCTTCGTAAACGGTGTCCTGCAGCCACGAACCCTATATCGTATACGAGAGGCAGCAAGCTTCTTGGATGACGGTGGCAACGCGGTAGTTGCTCTTCCAGCACCGCCGACAGATGGCTATTACAACGTATATGTCAACGGTGTGCTGCAAGAGGGCGGATTGTCCACCCTTACAACAGCATCCCTGGTATTAGCAACAACAGCAGCTGTAGCCGGTACGCCGGTTGTTCTCGAAGTCGCCGATTTCTCCACAGCGAGCTCTACGATTACTGTTGAGCCGACGATTTCTGCACCAACAATTACGGTTGTCGTGTAAAAAAAACATCTCACTAAGCGTAAGCTTAGTGAGATGTTTTTTTGGGTTACCTAGCCTTCAGTCTGGGTTTCTGGAGGGGGTTGACTTGCACTTGGCCTCGGCAACCGCCCCGCACGCTGCAGAGATTCCCGAAGCAAATATTCGATATGACTGTTGACGCTCCGGAACTCATCCTCCGCCCAGCGCTCCAAAGCTTCATAGAGCTTGGGATCGAGTCGGAGCGCAAAGTTTTTCTTAGGAGCCATAGCGGAGCCCGTTAATACAGCGTGCCGGTATTAATGACCGGACTTGCCGAGCGGTCCGATACTATCGCTACCAGCAAATTGTTGATCATGGCCGCTTTCCTCTCTTCATCGAGGTGCAAACCTTCGGCTTCGAGACGGTTGATAGCCATCTGAACCATGCCGACAGCACCGTCTACGATGATTTGGCGGGCGGACAAGATCGCGGAAGCTTGTTGGCGCTGCAGCATGCTGCTTGCAATTTCCGTTGAGTACGCTAGGTGAGTCAGACGCGATTCCATGACTTCAACGCCGGCAACAGAAAGGCGCTGCTGCAGCTCAAGACTAAGTTCAGCGGCAACTTCATCCGCATTTCCTCTCAGTGAATAACCATCGCTGTCGAAGCGGTCATACGGATACTTGCTGGCTACATGTCGAAGCGCGGTTTCACTTTGAATTTCCACAAACTTCTCGTAACTATCTACATCGAACAGCGCTTTGTACGTATCAACCACTTTAAACACGACGACAGCAGCAATTTCAATGGGATTGCCTTCGATATCGTTCACCTTCAGCTTGACGCTGTTAAAATTGCGAACCCGCAACGAAATTTTCTTTCTGGTCGAAAAAGGGACAATGAGCCATAGGCCGCTTTTCCGAATCGTACCTAAGTAACTGCCGAAGAAAGTGATAACTGAAGCTTCATTCGGCTGCACAGCCGTAATCGTCGAAACAAAAATCAACCCCAGTACAATAAGAATCACGCCCGGCACAAAACGTTCCTGCGTAAGGAGTAGAATTCCAAACCCTCCGCCAATAATAAATAACAAAATACCAAGAAATCCGTTGATGGACCAAGCTTTGGTTTCTTTCATGTAAGCAACACCCTTTCAAGTTGGATAATCACATTCATTTAAATATTATTTTGATATTTATATGATATCACTTTTTACTAATAATGTAAATAAGGTCAAAGTGGAAGATGATGTCATCCATAAATCTTGACACTCGATTTTGGGCATGCTATAAGTTAATAAATTCCTAAGCAGTGAGGTGCTCATATGTTAAAAATTTCAAATGAACAAACTTTCCAAGAACAAATCTCGAAGTCTACGCTGACTGTTGCCGTTTTCAAAACAACTTGGTGCAAAGACTGCCACTATATTAATCCTTTCATGCCGGCTCTAGAGGAAGCATATGCAGGGCGCATTACCTTTGTTGAATTAGACCGTGACGAAGTGCCCGACTTGTGCGAGCAGCTGAACATTCTAGGTATTCCAAGCTTTATCGCTTTCCGCGATGGCAAAGAGCTCGTACGTTTCGTTAGTAAATTACGCAAAACCCGTGAAGAAATTGAACAGTTCCTAGATCGGGCTCTTGAGGTTTCCGGCGCGCTGGCACCTTAAATAAAAGGAAAAGAAACGGCTCTAAGCAGAGTCGTTTTTTTACTGAAATCTGTCCAAACTCCTCGAATATCACAACTTTGACACGAGTTTAGCCGATCATCCGCGGTTTCGGAGCTTTGTAACAATTGCGAATGGATTTGCCAACTTTTTAAAGCTATAATTGAAAACGAAACCATCTAATTAGGGCAAGATCTACCGAAGTCACGACATAAAAGTAGGTGCAATCATGCAAAAACTGATTCAAAGGCTAGCGAATCTGTCCGCCATCGGCATGTTTCTCATTCTTGCAATGGGCGCCTTGGTTACGAAGGCTGATGCAGGCAGAGGCTGCGGAGACGAGTGGCCGCTGTGTCATGGGAAATTCGTCCCGGCGCATACGATATCGTCGTTTATCGAATATAGTCATCGACTGGTAGTCGGTATTGTGACGCTCATCCTGATTGCTACATTCTTTCTAGTATTTCGTTATGTAAAACGGAAAGATGCGAAGTTTTTTATCTCCGGAACCGTATTTATGACGTTGGTCCAAGCAGCTATGGGCGCTATGGCCGTCGTATGGCCGCAATCTTCCCTCGTACTGGCGCTGCATTTTGGCTTATCCCTGCTGGCCTTTGCGTTTTCCTTGCTGCTTGCGCTTGTGTTTACACCTTGGGGCCAATTTCAAAGGGATACCGTCATTCGCAGTTCCTTTAAAGCGATCGTATGGATAACGACGATTTACAGCTACGTTGTTGTATATCTGGGGGCTTTTGTCCGTCACACGGTTTCATCAGGCGGATGTTCAGGCTGGCCATTGTGCAACGGAGAAGTCATCCCTGAGCTTAGCGGCGCAACCGGCATTGTCTTTACCCACCGGATAGCGGCTTTGCTGCTCTTTGTATGTATTCTGTTTCTTTACTTGCAAGCCAAGCGTTACTACCCGAGCTCAGACAAATTGCGTTTCGGCAGCAAATGGGCACTGATCCTGGTTTCCCTTCAAGTCATCAGCGGAGCTGTGGTTACTTGGTCGATGGGGAATGAAGTCGCTTATTTATTTACCGGCATGGTGCATGCGGTTATCGTTTCTTGTATGTTTGGATTTCTATGTTATTTATGCGTACTTACGCTATATGACCGCAAAGCATGAGGCCCTGGCGGGCTGGCCCCTTGGAAGCAAGGCAGAGCTGCTTTTGTGGGAGAGGAGGCCTTCTTGCTGAGAGGGCTATTTCCTTTTTATTTTCATTTGTATGTTTCCGACCCTCTGGGTCTATACTTACTTCTATTATCGATCCTGGGTGGAGGAAGCCACCGCTATACAAACAAACAGACGGCAAGTAGGAAGAAAAGGGGGGTGTACCCATGCTGCGAGTATTGTTCCATGAACCGAGACGAATAGACAGTGGGCTTCTGCTGGAAGCCGGCAATGCGGTGAGAACGTTTATTGAGCATCTGGAATCGAAGGAGCACAACCGAGCTGCTTCGGATTATTCGAAGTATCACCGGCAAGCGATCTGGAGCAAAGGATTCATAGATGCGCTCGATGAGCTAGAGCAAAGCAAATACTGCTGTGAGCGTTATGCTGAACATATCCATAAAGCCTTTCTAGAGGACATGAACCCGCAGGAGATGGAAGCCTACCGCCTTTTTGTATACTTTTTCAAAAATGCTTTCATTCGGTTGTTCTCCATTTTGGACAAACTAGGCACGTTCATGAATGATTTATTTGAGCTGAAAACAGAGGTGCTGAAGTCGCGTTATTCGTACTTTACTGTACTGCGCCGGATGCATGAAAAAAAGATTCACGGCGCGCTCGAGGTTCAACTGTACAATCTCAAAATGGATTATAAATCTCCGCTCGACCGGCTGCGCAATCAACGAAATATGGAAATTCATTATATTAATGCCGAGATGCTGGATGATCTGATGCAAAAGGAACCTTTTCCGGGCGATCGAATTCATGTTGAGAATGTAAAATCAAATGTTGCTGATCTCCAGCAGGGATTTGAAATGGTATGCCGAACCTTATCAATAGCTTTCTCTTATATTACGGCTAGTATTGCAAAGGGGTAAGAGGACCATGGAATTAAGAGGCCGAACGGTTCTTATTACAGGCAGTGCGAAGGGACTCGGCAAAATGACCGCCATCACCCTGGCTAAACAGGGCTGTCAAGTAGCTGTCAATTATGTAAAAAGTGAGAAGGAAGCCGCGGAGCTCGTCCATCACTTGAAAGATCTTGGAGTACGCAGCATTGCGGTTCAAGGCGATGTCGCGAAGAGGCAAGACATCACACGGATGGTGGAGCAAACGGCGTCTGAACTTGGCCCCATTGATATTCTTGTGAATAATGCGGGACCTTTTTTTCGGGAGCGGCGCTTTTTTGCTGACTATGGCGTCGATGAAATCGAATATCTCATGCGCGGTAATTTGCTCGGCGTCATGGAGCTCGACCATTTGGTTCTGCCCATGATGAGGGAGAAGCGGTGGGGGCGTATTATCCATTTTGGATTTGGGAAAGCTGCTGAAGCCAGAGGGTGGACGCATCGCGCCGTTTATGCGGCAGCGAAGGTTGGCTTGGTTTCCTTCACAAAGACGTTGGCTGAAGAAGAAGCCAGCCATGGGATTACCGTTAATATGATTTGTCCGGGCGATATTCGGGGCAAACATAAAGAGCAGACGATGCAAGAGGCTCGTCTGGAGGTCGATGGAGAGACGCCAGTGGGAAGACCGGGGACTGGCGAGGATGTGGCCAGGGTCATAGAATTCCTGTGTTTACCGGCCTCCGATTTCATTACGGGCAACATTATGGATATATCCGGAGGATTGGATCCGATTCAACCATTGCCTGTGCTCAATCAGCGCAAATAACTTAGCAAAAAGAGCTTACCATAGAGGTAAGCTCTTTCTTATGATATAGTCGTATTAGAACACTTGCACGACTTCTGTTATACCTTCAACTTCTTCAACCAGTGCGCGTTCAATACCGGCTTTCAACGTGATCGTCGAGCTCGGGCAGCTTCCGCAAGCACCCATCAGTTTCAACTTCACAATTCCGTCTTCTACGTCAACGAGATCCACGTCACCGCCATCGCGTTGTAGAAAAGGACGAAGTTTATCTAAAACCTCAAGGACTTCATCATAAATAGCTTCTTTCGTTTTTTCAGACATTTGATTCATCTCCTTTCTTTCTATATTATATTACAATAATGATTAAATGAAAATGGTTTTCAACTTGAATATATCAGCATAAGGTGGAATTTTTATTATGAGACCAATCATAGAGTTTTGCGCCAGCAACATGCACAATGGAACCGAGAAAGTCATGAAAGCTTTAGAACAAAATCCCGACTATGATGTCATTGAATACGGCTGTCTTGGCAATTGCGGACAGTGTTATATGGAGCCATATGCGCTTTTGAATGGCGAAATCATTGCTGCAGAAAGTGCAGATCAGCTTCACGAACTCATCCTAGCGAAAATAAAAGAGATTGAAGCGATGTACGATTTGCTAGGCGATTGATTTTGCCATCTTGCTGAGCGTATAGAGCTTACCCAAAGTGTCGCTTCGATTTCCATAAAACGCCGCTTTTGAGCATACGGGCGATTTTTCCAGTCATCAGCGTGCGTTTGCCCATGATGCCGAATCCGCTCTTTTTACCGAGTGAACCGAGTGTGCCTCTGAGTTTAATTTTACCGAGTCGCGGTGTTTCGCCTTTCCAGATCGCTTGCATCGCCTCGGCAATTTGTTTGCCTTGCGCTTGCGCGGCTTGCGCGCTAGGCGAGAATGGAAGGGAAGCACAGTCGCCGACAACGAACACGTCTTGATGCTCCGGAATTTGGTGGTACTCATTTAACATAATACGGCCTTGACGGTCTTTGGGAACATTCAATGCTTCAACAATTGGATTCGGCTGAATGCCCGCTGTCCAGATTGTAGCATCTGTGCGAATGATCTCATCCCCGTTGTACAAATCTCCGCCGTCCAGACGACATAAAGAAACATTTGGACGAAGCTCAATGTGATGCTCAATCATCCATTCCCGCACATATTGCTGCAGGTTGCTTGGGAATGCAGACAGAAGACTTGGCCCACGGTCGATGAGTCGAATGTTCAGGTCAGGACGGCTTTCTCTTAACTCTGAGGCCATCTCAACTCCGCTTAATCCGCCTCCGATGATAGATACTTGTCCGTATGGCGCAATGTTATTGATGCGTTGGTACGTCGCACGGGTCTGTGCCAGCGTTTGAATGCTGGAGGAGTGCTCCATAGCTCCGATAATGCCATGATAGCTATCTACACAGCCTAGCCCGATTACAAGCCAATCATACGTCAAAGGTTCTCTATCTTCGAAACGAATTTCCTTTTTTTCCAAATCCACTGCGGATACTTCTCCATAAGTTAACAGTAAACGAGGATCGTCCGGATAAGCGACACGAATATGCGTTTCAGCAATCGTGCCGGAAGCAAGCGCGTAATATTCCGTTTTTAGTCCTTGAAAAGGGCTGCGGTCAACCATTTCCAGTATGGTATCCTCCGGTAAATCTTTCTCCAACATGTTCAAGGCTATGGTCAGACCGCCATAACCTCCTCCGAGAATTACAAACTTTTTCATAACACTGGGTATCCCTTCTGCACTGATCTCTCTTCTCTAGTATGACTAATACACTTTGATTTCATTATAAAAGGTGTCGCGTTCAACTGGTGTACGTCCAGCCCCTTGAATCAACCAAACAAGCTCGTCCCTTGTAAGACCTTCCGGGGATAGTGCGCCAGCTGCGTGCGAAATTTTTTCTTTCACAATCGTTCCGTGTGCGTCAGAAGCACCGAAGGTGAAGGAGAGCTGGGTCAATTTGGTACCGATATTAATGAAGTAAGCTTTGATATGCGGGAAGTTATCCAGCATCAACCGGCTAATCGCGATGGTTTTGAGCTCGTCCCAAGCAGGTACGCGCCTTTTTAGGCCTGCGTTTTTGCTGGCTGGTTGGATGGAGTTCGGAATGAAGACCAAGAAACCGTTTGTTTCGTCTTGCAGTTCACGTAGAAGCATCATATGTCGAATGCGCTCTTCTTTTGTTTCGATCGAACCGTACAGCATTGTAGCGTGTGTTTTCATGCCGAGCAAATGCGCATTGCGATGAACGTCGAGCCATTCCTCTGAGGAGGCTTTTTCAACTTTCATTTTGGAACGGTAGCGTTCAGTTAAAATTTCGGCTCCGCCGCCAGGGAGTGTCGATAAACCGGCATCCATTAATGTTTTCAAAACATCCCGGTAGCTTAGGCCGCTGATCCGAGAGAAAAATTCGATTTCTGCCGCGGTATGCGCTTTGATCGTCACATCAGGGTAGGCGTTTTTCAATTGACGAATACAGTCAACGTAATATTCAAAAGGCAGATGAGGGTTATGCCCTTGACTAATATGAAATTCTCTAATTTCTGGGTTAAAATTTTCGGCAACATAGTCTAACATTTGGCTTGGCGTCAGCGTGTAGGCACCTTCTTCGCCTTCGTCACGGCGGAAATGACAAAAAGCACAATGCTCCTCACACACATTCGTGAAATACAAACTCATATTTTGCACAAAATAAACCTTGTTTCCGTTCAATCGTGTATTTACTTTGTTTGCCATTTGTCCTATGCTCAGAAGATCATCCGATTCGTATAAAAATAATCCATCTTCCATGGATAGACGTTGACCGTGCTCAACTTTGTCGGCGATTTCCGCCATCCGTTTGATCGGGTCCGTGGTTATAACACTCATCATTATTCCTCCTATGAATTCAAAATAAAGCTCATACAGAATCGACGCATCCATCTGAAGTAGACAACATGCGCCTTTGCGGTGTGAGTGGCTCGCCTACCTGTCTGCCAGTTCGGTTCAGGAATTCACACCTAACTTTTTTGCAGTAAACGTACAAACTATCCTAACCATTATAAACCTCCGCGTAGGGAGGGGCAATATGATGAACATGGACATAAATTGACAATCTTGCTAATCTACAAGATTTGCTATCAAATTCACAAAAAGGTTATTCCCAATATTAACAAATTCCTGTATACTATTGCAATGTGATTACGTAGGGTTAAAAGGTGATTAAATCGTGCCAACATATTTCGTGACCGAACCGCAGGAACGGTTGGATATAGCTATCGAACAGCTTCGAGACCAAATGGTGACTTTAGGCACTGAATTTGGTTTCATGCATCCTGACGTACAGCAGTGCAGTCGAGAGCTCGATCAGTTGCTGCTGCAATATTATGCGATACAACGGAAGCAGTAAGCTTATGGCAACAATGGCTAGAATGTATATACAGCTGCCCTTGAGCAATGCTTGGAATAGGAGTATACTTGATAGTAAGCATTACGAAACTTATGGATAATGCCAGTTTTCCTCATAGGAAAACATCAAGGAGGGATTTCCGTTATGATTAACATTAGTGAATCAGCGACTGATAAAATTAAAGAACTTTTGGCTTCTGAAGAATCACCGAACTTATTCTTGCGACTAGGCGTTAAAGCTGGTGGCTGCAGCGGCTTTTCTTACGGCATGGGCTTCGACGATGATCAGAAGGATGATGATAAAGAATTTAACATTCACGGCCTGAAGGTTGTGGTGGATGCAGATAGTTCCAAATATTTGTACGGCGTAGAGATCGACTATACAGAGGCAGGTATGGGCGGCGGATTCTCCATCAATAATCCGAATGCCGTAGCTTCCTGCGGATGCGGCTCTTCCTTCAAAGTGAAGGACGAAGAGGGCTTGGTTGAGAAGTGCGACGATAAGGTTGAAGCTTAATAAGGGTTTGTGGATTTGGGAGCGGCGTAAGCTGCTCTCTTTTTTGTTTTCCTAAGCCTTTTTCGGACTAGTATGCAAAAAATTAATCTTATTTTCATAAAACTTCAGTTCAGTAGGAGTATAATTGAGTTAGTTCACAAATTAGACAAAAGTAGATCGGAGTGATTTTTGTGAAACTATTCAAAAATTTTATTCAAGGATTTTTCTATGCTTTTATCTCGATTGGCGCACTTCCGTTCTTATTGGTAAAGATTATCCTTGAATCGTTCTCTGGTTAATGGATAGTACAAAGATGAATGGAGTCTTATCATAGTGAAGAAGCAGCGAATTTGCTGCTTTTTTTTGCTGTTTGTAAGCGAGTGACCGAGAAACCGAGAGGCTGCTATTCTGGCTACTCTTTATTCGTGTCTTATTTGCAAGTATAGGTAGCGTGAGCTAGGGAGTGGGAACTGTGATCCTCTATTTTGGATAAAACCAGGTTTTTGGCCGGTGGAAGGGAACCACGGTCCTCTATTTGCCGTTTTCGGCAAAAATGAGGTTTCGCTGAGACCAATAAGGCCCTGTAGTTCCGCACAAAGCGAGAAAAGGCCAAATTTGTACAAATAACGCCCTGTAGCTCCCCAATAACTCACCAGCCCCGCAGCCCCGCAGCCCAGCAAGAAAGTTGCGTTACCTGTTAACGCAGCCACCAAACCCCTGCGCACTCCGGAAGGTGTATCCATCCTTCTTTGACAACTTTGTCAGCCAAATCATCCCCGAAGAAAAATCTACAAAGGCGCTCAGCTTCTCTTAAGTTTTCAAAATCATAATCAGTCCTAATCCATGTATGCGACATACCGTATTCGTTTTCTAGCAGTTCAAAATACGATCGCAAAAAACTTGGAGGATTGGGAACCGCCCAGCCCGTTCCGAAATTCTCGATAATAATAGCGCAGCCGCCTGGGCGAAGAACTCGCTTAATTTCCGTCACTACCTTATGGATATTTTGTTTCCAATTAGGAAGGTCGCTGTTCCCTAAATAACAGATGCTCCAGCCGGATACAATTAAATCATAACTGTGCGAACTAACGGGGAGAGTTCGGTGGTCGGCAACCTTGGTGCTCCAATTGTGCAAACCGGCTTTTTGCAGCTTATCTGCGGTTACTTTTAACATGGCTTCGGATTCGTCAAGCGCTAAGATCGATTTCGCCTTTGGAGCTAACATACAGGTCAGTCTCCCTGAACCGGCTCCCAGATCTAAAATGTCCAGACCTTCAACCGGATGAATGGTTTCGATAACATCGATGAGACTGGGCTGCTTAGAAATGAGAAGATCATAAGTATCCGCTTGTGTTTGATATATTTCTTCATGGTTGGGCATTGTTCAATTTCCTCCTTAGATTAACGCTACACGAACATCGTAAGGATTGACGTAAGGAGAAGGTCAAGAATAATTATCGAATCGGAACAGCATAAACAATAGTCAGCAACTCATTTAGTTGTATATGTTTAGTGATATAACTATTTTCTTCGAACCAATTCAGCAGCGAGGTGCTCATCGCGTAGTACTCATTTTGAATTCTGTGGATGTCATCGTTTTTTTCTTGCTGTTCCAAGCTAGCCATGTACTGTTCTTTGTGGACTTCATTAACGAACATTAAATCCGTAATGCATATCCGACCGTGAGGCTTTAATACGCGGCGCATTTCGCCCAAAGCCAGTTTCTTTTGATCATCGGAAATATGGTGCAAAGCAAAGCTGGTCACTATGAAATCAAATTGTCCGTCCAAGTATGGAATCGCAAGAAAGTTCCCTAACTTTAGTTCCATTTGGGCATGTTTGCGCCCACAGTGCTTCAGCATTTCTATGGATTGATCAATGCCCGCCATGTGAATGTCCTTATCGAGAAACTTCGCGGCTAAATTCCCCGTTCCTGTACCAATGTCCAATCCTCGTTCACCTGCCTTTGGAGCAACCCAGCTGACCGTTGTTTGAAGAGCTTTCTCATAGTCCTTATATTCTCTATCATTATTAGCTACATTATTGTCATGTGTGAAGGCTTGATGGTCGAAGTTCCATTTATCGCTCCAATTTTTCCTGGTCTCTCTTAACCGTTTGGATCCTTCGGCGAGCAAGAAAATATCGTCTAATGGCAGTGTTTGTTGATGGTTCAAAAGATCGATCATCGTATCGGTTGTCTCAATAATTTGTTTTAACTCCAGCCACTGGGAAAAGATGATGGAACGCTGCATGTCCAAATAGTACTTTAGTTGTTCCGTATCTTCTTCGTCAGTTTGAGGCAAGGCTTTTTTAATATCTTCAATCGTCATCCCAGCTTCTCTAAGGGAAATAATCGTCTGCAAACGCCATACTTCCCTTTCTGTAAATGTTCGATATAAATTGTGCTCCTGTTTGTGCGGGGAGATCAGCCCTTTTTGCTCATAAAAGCGAATGGTTCTTGGTGAAATGTTAAGTTTAGCTGCTAATTCTTTGATTTTCATAATAAAAGGCACCCTCCCTCACTTAATAAACCTTAACCTAAGGTAAAAGTAAAGTGGATATGAATTGTAAACGTGAGGGAACTTTTTTCTCATAGAAGAATAAGATAGATTGAGAGTATGTTAGTTTGAACGAAAGAGGAGGAGGTGAGTGCATGGTAACTAGACAAGCATTTATCGAGTTGATTGCGCCGATTGCTGTCAAGCTGCGCTTGGACAATTCTCCGATTTTTCCATCAGTCCGAATCGCGCAGGCGATTTTGGAGACAGGTGGAAATGTAAACGCGTGGAACAATTTGGTGGGGTATAAGGTCGGTAGCGGTGTGCTTACGCCTTATTGGCAAGGAGACAGAGTTTCAGCATCGACCTGGGAGCTGATAAACGGAACGCGTTACGATAATGTGCCTAGTGATTTCCGCACGTATCCCACGATCGAGGCAGGGTTCAGAGATCAAGATCTTCTCTTTCAGTCCTCCCGTTATGTAAGTGTTCGTAATGCCAAAAGTCCTGGAGAACAAACGCAAGCTTTGCAAAACAGCGGGTACGCGACGTTCAAACGAATGGATTGACAAGATATGATGAGGAGATTATTCAGATGTTAGAGCAGCTGCAGGCACAAATAGCAGCCTTACAAACCAGAGTAAGCGCTTTAGAGGGGCAAGCAGCGCTAAAAGAAGTGCCTGAATGGGCCAAAGATGCGGTGGATGCGGCGGTTAAGGCAGGTCTTATCGATACGCCCAAAGACGGAAGCTATGATTTTTACCGATTATTAACGGTACTGCATCGCAAAAGCATCATCTAAAATCGCATAGTTGAAAAAAAAGAGCCGCAGGTGACGGGGAATATTTCCTAGTACACGATGCGGCCTTTAATTTTGACGTTGTCGCCATATTTAGCTTTCATAAGCTTGCTTTGTTCCAGCATAAACGAATAGATTTCTTTCAAACGGTTCTTTTTGGGTTTAATCGTTTCTTTAATTTCACCATTCAGTACAATATCGTAGACGATCAATGTAATCTCTCCTTTGTTTAACTATCTACTAACATTGTATGCGATGAATATTAACTGGCGATTAAAATTTCTTTTCAAATTTGTGAACTAAGTTAAGGCAATATTAAGTATGACAACATTTCCCTCGAAAATAGTGATCAATTTTTTTTATCGCAAGATGAGCTTCCTGGCGTGTGTATAACTTTATGCACATTATCCTCCGAGCATTCATACCGTTTAGGGGGGATATCAACAAATTACCCACAGGATATACACACTTTTCTGTGGATAACGGAACAGTTGTTCTATTTTTGACCCCGTGATAATATAATTACAAATTATAGAATAAAGGTGATTTCAGTGAGACAAATTAGCGACGAAACATTGATCGACTCTTATTACAAAGCATTGGATTTGAGATTGGAATCAGATTTTGTTGATTTATTGCTCGCCGAAATTCAGAGACGGAATTTGAAGTTGCAAGTGTACATCAAGGATGAAACTCCGCTGAATTAGAGCATATAAGAATTATATCTCTACATGACTTATCTACGAGAGACTTCTTCTCATAGATTTTGTATCTGGATGGTTAAACTGTGATTACAATCGGGGCAATTGAGCAGATGTAGGCATTGATCTTCATGACCCGACAGTGTGCCGTCCGAATCCGACATCGAGTACTCATCAATCTCCCGATAGGGGGAGTAGGGACCGAGGTAGTCGCTTAGTCTGCCGCCATCACACATAGCATGCGAGCAAACGGGGCATTCGGTGGTTAATTCCTGCAGGCCATTGCAAACCGGACATATATAAGACAAAGGGGTATTCCTCCTAATCCGAAGATTAGGTATAGAATACCCCTTTTTATGTAGAAAGATTAAAATTTCAAATTTGAGCTGTGTCCTGGCGAAAGTTTTGCTTTTGGATCAATATAAACTTTGGCATTGTTAATCGCGGTAGGTGCTTCACCGAAGCCAACAGCAATCAATTTCAATTTACCCGGATATGTGGTGATGTCCCCGGCAGCAAAGATACCCGGAATGTTCGTTTCCATTCTGGAATCAACGACGATGGAGCCATTCTCGATGTTGAGGCCCCACTCGGCGATCGGTCCAAGGGAGGATACGAATCCGAAGTTAACAATGACGGCATCGACATCATGAACGGTTTCTTCGCCGGATTTGATATCTTTAAGCGTAACTTGCTCAATACGGTCGCTGCCATGAAGCTTAGTAATTTCTGTAGGCGTTACAACGTTTACTTTGGAATTCATCAAGTTCTCAACACTGTGCTCGTGAGCGCGGAATTTATCGCGACGATGGATAAGCGTAACTTTCTCAGCGATCGGCTCAAGCATTAGCGCCCAGTCTACCGCGGAATCGCCACCACCGCTGATCAATACTTTTTGACCGGCGAAAGCATTCAGATCGCTTACGAAATAGTGAAGGTTCTTTTTCTCGAATTGCGCAGCTTCCGGAAGCTCTAAGCGACGCGGTTCAAATGCGCCAACTCCGCCCGTAATAATAACTGCCCGGCTGGTATGGGTGCCTTTGTCCGTAGTAATCTCAAAAAGGCGTTCTTCTTTCTTCACAACTTGGTGTACTTTCTCTTCCAGGCATACATCTATTGGGAAGTGTTTCATTTGAGCTAGTAAGTTATTGACTAAATCTTGCGCGGTTACTTTAGGGAATCCGGCAACGTCATAAATGTACTTCTCAGGATAAAGAGCTGCAAGCTGTCCACCGAGCTGCGGCATGCTCTCAATAATTTTCACGGATGCTTGACGCATACCTGCGTAGAAGGATGCGAACATCCCAGCTGGCCCACCACCGATGACAATAATATCGACGATGTCTTGATTCGTTTCTCTCTCGATCATTGTTAAACTCCTCCGATTCATTTCCTTTGATGTGCGATAATTCTGAGAACTGCCACAATCATTATTCCATTATAAACGCCTCTTCTAATGAAGGAAACAGAAAAGTGTGATTTCTTTATATAATTCGCTTATAAATATGATAAGTAATGCTTACAATGGTTGGACAGGCCAGAAGGGGCTGTAAGCCTGATTTTAAGCCAAAATAGCACTTGATCTTTACTAATTAAAATTATATTATATCATGAGAATCGCTTTAGCATGTTGTGACTAATTTCATCCTGTTTCATCATAAATCACTACGTGTGAGAGCAAACTAGAAGCAGTATATCACTTTTGAAGCTGTTTGTGTAATTTTTCACAAGATAGAGAAACCATGGGACAATAAAATCGGATATGGAAGTGAGAGAAACATGAGTAGAATACCAAGAATCGTTATTCTAGGAGCCGGGTACGGCGGGATTCTTTCTGCAATTCGTTTGCAAAAAGAGTTAAATTACAATGAAGCTGATGTAACACTCGTAAACAAACATGATTATCATTATATTACCACGCATCTCCATATGCCAGCGGCAGGGACAGATAATCCTGAAAATGCACGCGTGAACATTTTGAAATTGATCGATGAGTTCAAAGTGGATTTCGTGAAATCGACTGTTACTCAAATCCGTCCGCATGAGAAGAAAGTTATCCTTGAAGACGGTACGCTTTCTTATGACTACCTAGTTATCGGTCTTGGTGGCGAAGCTGAAACGTTCGGTATCCCTGGACTTAAAGAAAATGCACTCAATATCCGCAGTATTAACAGCGTTCGCTTCATTCGCGAGCACATTGAGTATCAATTCGCGAAGTACAAGCGTGAACCGGATCGCAAAGATTACCTGACATTCGTCATCGGTGGAGCAGGTTTTACCGGTATCGAATTCATTGGTGAGCTTGCTGATCGTATTCCGCAGCTTTGCAAAGAGTTTGACGTTGATCCTTCCCTCGTGAAGATTTATAATATTGAAGCTGCTCCAACTGCTTTGCCAGGTTTTGATCCTGAGCTGGTTGAGTATGCGATGAAAGTTCTGACAGACAAAGGCATCACATTCAAAATCGGTACAGCGATTAAAGAATGCACACCGGAAGGTGTTCTTATCGCCGGCGATGAGTTCATAAAAGCTGCAACCGTTGTTTGGACAGGCGGTATCCGCGGTAACCACATGCTGGACGAGGCTGGTTTTGAAACAATGCGCGGCAGAATTAAAGTTGATGAGTTCTTGCGTGCTCCTCAATTCGACAACATCTATGTTGTAGGCGACTGTTCCATCGTTATGAACGATGAAGGAAGACCATTCCCTCCAACGGCGCAAATCGCGATGCAGCAAGGTGAAGCTGTTGCTCATAACTTGATTGCTTCCATTCGCGGTTCGCAAATGAAGACTTTCAAATTCTCGAACAAAGGTACAGTTGCTTCCCTAGGTAAAGGTCAAGCGATCGGTATCGTTGGTTCCCGCAAGCTCAAAGGTAATGTTGCAGCCATGATGAAAAAAGTGGTTGATATGAGGTACCTCTACATTATCGGCGGAATTCCGCTAGTTATTCGTAAAGGGCGTTTCTAGTCATCATATGTAATCGGGGGGATCGCCATGCGGCACTGCAGTGTCCAAGTAAGAGGACTTCTTACCCGGGATGAACTGGATCGTTACAATGCACTGATCGAGGTCGGTCACTTTCTAGAAGCTGAGAAACGTTACGATCATGTTGCTGTTGTACAAAAGGAAATTGATATTCTCATTCTTCCAGCCATTGAAAGGTTGAAGGAAAAAAGCCGTCAGCGTGACAGGGATACGGAAGAGTATCTCGCACGCAAAGCGCAGATGGAAGCCGAACTTGCCGCTGCGCTTCGTGACGACGAGGATGAGGACTAAAAGATAGGAAGCTTGCTCTCTGAAGAGTAAGCTTTCTTTTTTTTGCCACCGATAAAGCCGATAAAAAAGGATAGACCAGAGGTCTATCCTTCTACGTGCTATTTTAAACTGTAATAAGTTTAGTGAATTTCTCAGGTGTAAGCAGATTGCCCACGTAAAAATCGCCGAATTCGCCGAAACGTGCGCTCACTTCGTCAAAACGCATTTCGTACACAAGCTTTTTGAAATGCAGAGGATCATCGGAGAAAAGTGTTACGCCCCACTCCCAATCATCCAGCCCAACAGAGCCCGTGATGATTTGTTTCACTTTGCCTGCGTATGTACGGCCGATCATGCCGTGGCTGCGCATCATTGTTTTGCGGTCGTCCGCAGGAAGCATGTACCAGTTGTCATTGCCTTCGCGGCGTTTGTTCATCGGATAGAAGCAGATGTGCTTCGCTTTTGGCAGCGTAGGCTTTAAGCGCGCTTGGATCTCTGGATCTTCCGAAGGATCGACGCCAGGCTTAGCCAAGTAGCTGCTTAATTCAACGATAGAAACGTAGGAATATACCGGGATTGTAAAAGCGGCGAAGCTGGATTTATTAAAAGCATTTTCCAGATCATTAAGTTCTTCAAGTGTTTCGCGCAATTGCATGAATACAAAATCAGCTTTCTGACCAACGATGCTATATACGGCAGTGCTGCCTAGTTTATCGTTTTCAATTTGCTGCCATTCGGATAGGAATGTATTCAGCTCTTCCGTTGCATGCTTACGCTCTTGCGGGGTTGCGGCATGCCATGCGTTCCAGTCAATCATACGGAAATCATGGAGCGCATACCAGCCTTCCAGCGTTTGTACGGCTTCACTCATGAGTGTTCCTCCATTCAAGGCTAATATCCCCTACATTGTATCCAATTCATGGAGAAAGGGCAAATGAACAAAGGGTGAAGAGGTAAATGTTCAATTTGTGTACACTTTACCTGTGGGATTTGGTGGATTACAATGAGAAGAAAAGGAATGAGTTTCTACCAGGGAGGAACAGACGTTGCTGCAAATGATCATCGCCACTGTCTTAATGATGGTGTTATTTTTTGGAATCGGTTTTATTTTGAACATGCTGATGAAGACCACATGGTTTCCGCTCTATGCGTTCATCGCGTTGGTTATCGGAGTTGTGATTTACGGGTCGATGGGGTCCGCCTCTTTTTTATCGAGCGGTGAGAGCTTTACGATTGTGGACATCGTTCCGGCCATCGGTGGCTTGGTTGGCGCTATTCTTAGCGGGTCAGCCATTAAAACGCTGCGCATCAAAGGCTTCAAAATGTTCTAGTGTCATAAAAGAAGGCAGAGTTGGTCACGATAAGGTGAAGTTCTTGAACTTGACCTAACGGAGGATGCGACTTTGCCTTTCGCCACTTTAAATGGGACGATTCTGAATTATGAGATTTCAGGAACCGGCACCCCGATCGTGTTTATTCACTCACCTCTGTTGACTTCAGAGGTTTTCTTTTATCAAAAAAAGCAGCTATCTCAGCATTTCCAAGTGATTACCTTTGATATTCGCGGGCATGGGTCCAGCAAGGCATCGGATCGCCCGCTCAGCATTTCAGTAGTGGCAGAGGATACTAGAATGCTGCTTGACGCTCTGGACATTGAAAAGGTGTTTCTGTGCGGATATTCTACGGGCGGAATGGTCGTATTGGAAGCACTGCTTAAGTACCCTGAACGTTTCTTTGGGGGAATCGTGGTAAGCGGCATGTCGGAATTGACGGATGTCTATAACAAAGTTAGAGCGTGGATGGCTTGTAATCTTACCGGCTCCGATCTGCTAATGAAGCTACTGAGTAAAGCCATCACGAACGGAAATGCGGACAATTCCTCGACCTATCGTCAGCTATACGAGAGTTCGCTAAGTGATACGGCCAATGATGTGTGTATGTATTTTAAACAATCGCTTAGCTACACATGTACGCAGAGACTTCATAACATCCACCATCCGATGCTGTTGATGTACGGTCAGAAAGATGGCTCGTTTCATCGGTATGCTAACTTGCTTCATCAAGGTCTGCCTCACAGCTCGCTCTATTTCCTTAAGGATGCGAAGCATCCAATTCCGCTTAAAAGTGCAACCCGGATGAACGATTTGATCCGTTTGTGGGTAGAAAGCCTGGAAGATCGGCAGACAGAGCGGGTGCTGCTTGACTTGGCCATAGCAAGGCAACTAAATCCTGCTATGTATGGAGAGGACACTCAGGGTCGTGAAGAGCTTGGCCTCAGTTCAAAATGATCCCCATCGAACTAAGGAACGTATCCAATTGCAAGAGAGACACATAAGGGAACTCCAGGGCTGCATCTCATACAGGGGTTGTCTCAAGGTCGTATCCGACTTTTGAAGGCAACCCCGCTTTTTTAGTTGTCTTCAAAATGTTCCAAAACTACTTTGCCCACCGTACGTCCTGCTTCAAGCATGGCGTGCGCTTTGCGAAGGTTTGACGCATGGATCGGTGTTAGGCGTTCAGTCACTGTGGTACGCAGTGTTCCGCTATCGACGAGCTGAGCTACTTCGTTAAGCAGCTTATGTTGTTCGATTATATCGGGTGTTTGGAACATCGCGCGAGTGAACATGAATTCCCAGGAGAAAGTGACACTTTTGTTTTTCAGCACATTCATATTTAGCGGCTGATCTGTTTCTACGATAGTACAGATTTTCCCTTGCGGCACGATGGCGTCGGCCATGTTCTGCCAGTGGAGACCTGTGCTGTTTAAGCAGAATATATAATCAACGCTGGGCAATCCGATTGCGTTCAATTGACCCAGAAAAGCATCATAATGGTTGATGATGTGATCAGCTCCCAATTCCTTCACCCACTGCGAAGATTCCGGGCGTGACGCGGTTCCGATGACCGTTAGTCCAGCCAGTTTCGCCAGTTGTACGGCAATTGAGCCTACGCCTCCGGCAGCGCCTATAATCAGTATGGTTTTACCCGCATTTTCTTCTTTATTCCGGGTTAGGCCGAGCCGCTCGAACAGTGCTTCCCATGCGGTAATAGCTGTTAACGGCAGCGCGGCCGCTTCGGCGAAATTCAGCGATTTCGGCTTCGCACCGACGATACGTTCGTCCACGAGATGAAACTCGCTGTTCCCGCCAGGGCGCGTTATGCTGCCAGCGTAATAAACTTCGTCCCCCAGTTGAAATAACGTACATTCCGGTCCGGTTTGTTCCACAATACCTGCAATATCCCAACCTAAAATACGGGGTACAGCTTCTGTTTTCTCTTTTGGAGCACGTACTTTGGTATCTACCGGATTTACGGAAATGGCTTTTACTTTGATCAGAAGGTCCTTGCCTGCGGGCACAGGCTTTTCAATTTCTACGTCGATGAGGCTTTCTGGATTTTCAATATCAAGATAGCGGTAAAGTCCCACGGCTTTCATAGTTTCTTGGGAAGTCATAAGCTCATCTCCTTCAATAAATGTTTTAATGTTGTCAGTGTAGCCCATTCGTTCTAAAATGGAAAGTACGCACATTCGTGTGATGTAGTATCAATTTGTATACTAAGGAGGCGCCATTTAATTATGCGCGATCGCAAAAGCGGCTATGGCAGCACGGGGAATATGGATGGCTGTCCGGTTGAATATACATTGGATATTATCGGAGGCAAATGGAAAGGCGTACTTCTCTATCACTTGATCGATGGAACCAAAAGGTTCAATGAATTCAAACGAATTTGTCCAACCATTTCACAAAGAATGCTGACTTTACAGCTGCGTGAGCTGGAAGAGGACGGCATCGTTCATCGCGAGGTGTATCATCAAGTGCCTCCTAAGGTGGAATATTCATTAACAGAATTCGGGCAAACATTGACCCCGATTATTTTGCTAATGAAGGAATGGGGAAGCAAACACAAACAAAAGTCAGAATGTTCTGTTCAAAACTGAACGGCAAATATGAGCCGACCCAGGCCAGCCAAAAGGTTGGTTTTTTCATTTTAGGTAATATTATCTTTCTCTAGTAGATACCAAGCGTGTCGATTTTTGTGGTAGACTAATAGAGAGAAACCGAGATGCTTGATTTGAAGGATAGCAATCGGTTGAGCCTAGGCAGGATGGTGCTGTAATCGGATGAGAATGACGAATATACTGCATTTCACGGAAAATCACAGGTTTTGTGTAGGCCGTGAGTTTTCTTTGAGCAGTTTGGATTTTAAAATGTTGGCGATGATGTATCAGCCGATGATCGGTGGTTTGGCGATAAGTCTCTATCAGGCTCTTTATCAGCAAATGAGTGCGGAAAAAGTCGGATATTCGCCGCTGGAGCAGCAGCGCAAGCTATTTCTGCTGCTGGATCTTGAGCAGGGAGAACGGGGTCGGAAGTATTTGATCGAGCAATCCTCCAAGCTTGAGGCGATTGGTCTCTTGCAGACAACCCGCAAATTTTTACCGGATGAAGAGGATTATATTTTTGTTTATACCTTGTTTCAGCCGCTAGGACCTAATGAATTTTTCCGGAATCAGCATTTGACGCTGCTGCTTCGCGATAAGGTCGGGAAGTTCATGCTGCTCTCTCTCCGGGAAGATTTGCTTGCTCCGGAGCCGGAGGAGTGCAGGGAAGCCAGTGAAGAGAATCTATCAGTTCCCTTCTATGAGCTATTCAGGCTGAATACGCAGGTAGTTGATTATGAGTTGGAGCAAGCCTTGTACGAGGCATCAGCCAGTAAGCAGGGCGAAGCTCGTATGGATGTTACCACCAAGGGCTTCCAATATGCAGACATTATTATGAGGTTTCCGCGCGGAGCGAGCAATCGGATTTATGTCGAGGCCCTCAAGCATAAGCCGGATCAGATGGCGGCCATTAATATCGTGGCCAAGAAGTATAACCTTTCTCTACAGGAAACTTGCAGGCTGCTGGACGAAGATGGTGTTTTTAGCGAAGAAGGTGAGCTGCAGATGGATCTCATGCAGTACAACGCGAATCTCTTTTACAGGCAAAGCAAGAAGCGGGACGAGGAAAGAGAGCGCACGATGTCCAGATCGGAAGAGACTGGAGCCGGCGACTCGGCAGAACAGGCTGGCGAGAAATCTGTTGAGATGGCGTATTACTTGGAAGTACCGCAGCAGCTGCGCGGCGAATGCACGGATCATCAATACAATTACATTATGCGAAACGAGCCGTATACGGCAGTCCTGAAAATGTTCTTTACGCAGGGCTCAATTCCAGACGGCGTACTTAATATATTTGAGAAAATTGATCTGAATTATAAGTTAAATGAAGAAGTGATCAATGTATTGATCCATTTCCTGCACATCGACCGCCGCTCTTGGGCGAAGTCTTCGATTGAAGCTGTTGCCTCGGATATGCTGGGCAAGCAAATTATCACTTACGAGCAAGCCGTGGAGTATGTGCGCGAGAAAATCAGCTACAAACAGAAGGCTGCGTCCAAAGTCGAGGCCGCCAAAGCCGGTGGCGGTTCTGTTACCAGAGGCCGGCAAGGCAAAACGCAAAAGCCGCATATTCCGATTGTGGTGCCGGATGCCGGCGCTGCGGCTTCTTCCAGATTGACGGAAGAAGAGCTGGAAGCTGCTAGAAGAATGGCGCAGAAGCTGGATGAGCGCTTTAACCGGAAGAGCTGAGATACCCAGCCAGGGTGAAATAGCCGCGCTAAGATATCAATTGTAGGAGGTGCCGCAACCATGGAATCCCTGTCGCACATTCTTAAATCCATGCCTGATTCGGAATGGAGACGAAAGGCGGAAGCCAAGATCAAAGCGGTCATGGATGACGCTTTAGTTCACAAGTTTCGCCAGAAGTATCCGTTTGTTGATGACTATACGATCAAAATTAATATGAATAAGCTGTACCAATATGTGACGGAGTACAAAACATGCTCTAACTGCCCGGGCCTAGATCGCTGCCCGAATGATATGACGGGCCACTATACGATACTCACAGCGGATGCCGACAATGATAGAACGTATATTCATGAGGAAAAGGTCGCGTGCAAGAAGTTCACTTCGAAGCAGCTGCAGGATGCGATCTCGTCTCGCATCCGTACTTTCCACGTAGATCCAAGAATGATTTCGCGCAGCTTTTCATTTGGCGACATCCTGGAAGCGGATTTGGACCGGGCGAAAGCCGTTATGCAAATCAATGACTATGTCAACCAAACAATGGAAACCGGGCTTCAAACGCGAGGACTTTACCTGTGCGGATCGTTCGGTACGGGGAAAACGTTCCTAATGGGCTATATGCTGCATCAACTGGCCAAAGTCGGCATGACTGGCGCTATTGTGTATATGCCGGATTTTGCCGAGGATTTGAAAGGCATGTTCCAGGAACCGTCCAAGTTGAAGGAGACGATAGATCTTCTGAAAGAAACGGATCTGCTCGTATTCGACGATATCGGTGCGGAAAATTTAAATCCATGGCTCCGGGATCATGTGATTGGCGCCATCGTGAATCACCGGATGAACCGGAAACCGACTTTTTTCACGTCGAACTATGCCCTTAACGATCTGGAGAAGCATTTCAGTTTCACGAACAAGGATGGCGACGAGGAGTATAAAGGACAACGGATTATGGACCGTATCCGACCTTTTGTTGATGTGGTTGAGGTGACAGGCACGAACAAGCGCGGGAGAACATAGAGGATGGACCGCGATTGACGCCAGTTTCATCAACAAAAAGACCCTTCTACCACGGATATCGTGGACGGAAGGGTCTTTGTTTTATTAGGAATGTTATGATTTCTTTAGTTTCTCCAATTGGGCGGTTACGGTCTCAATCATTTGAACGAATGAGGTTAATTCCTGTGCACTGGCAGCTTGGGTACGTGCAAAATGGGTCGTTTCCTCTGAACCCTTCTGAACCAGCTCCAGCTTCTGAGTGATCAGTTTCAGCTTTGTTTGAATCGTGTCCAGCGCTTCGCGGGAATGCGTAGCCAACTTGCGCACCTCATTAGCGACAACTTCAAAGCCGCGGCCATGCTCGCCAGAACGGGCAGCTTCGATGGCTGCATTGAGGCCAAGCAGATGCGTCTGATCGGAAATCTCTTTCATGACAGAGCCCATTTTCGAAATATCTTTAATTTCGTGCTGGAGTTCGTCGATGCGAAGATTGGATTGATCTTGCGATTCCGCTGTTTTGATCGCTGTATCAGCCACAGTTTGGCTGCTGCCGCCAAGCTCAACCATCATGGAAGCAAGGTCTTGCACAGCGCGGGAGATGGTCGTTAGCATGATATCCTGCTCGTTCACAAGCGTTTGGATTTTCAGCTTCTCATCTTGCTCGTAGGCTTCCAGCACAAGCTGGCTGTCCAAGTTAAACATTTTGCTTAACGCATGAAGCACATGCATCCACTCATCAGGCATAATTTCTTTAAAATGCTGTGTGGCGATGTCTGTATATTTTAAGTATGTGCCTAAATACCAGGAGGTTGTCAGGCCGATACGCGAGTGCACCTTGCCTATGAACAAACGCTTCGTTATGTATTCATCATTAATAAGTCCGGATGCCATGGATAGAAAATACCAACGCTGTGTTTCTTTGAGACGCTCGATCGTGCTGTGCTGCCCGATAATGGCTACCAGCTCAGGTACCTGGGTGATTTCTGCATAGAGCTGATCAACGAGTTTGTCTACAATGTGTTTGAAGGCCTCTTCTTTGCTTTTCAAAAGTTGTAAATCTGCGTCCGTTAGGCCGATGTAAGAAATGAGTTTCTGGCGATCTGGGTGAACTTTAATCATGTGAGTCGATAGTCTCCTTTTGCAATGAGAAATGTTCTAATGAAAAAACCGCTCTACACAACAGTGCAAAGCGGTTCTCTTATAGGCTTGTACTGGCCCTATTTCATTACTTGGATAGCAGTTGCAACGGCTGCAATGATAAACAAGATAGCGAAGAACACGCCAAATCCGATACCAACATCCATGAAATCGTTGCGCGGTTCTTCATACACGTGAAGCTCAGGGTGTTTAGGATCGCTCATGTGGTTACCCCCTAACGTCCGACATTCGAAGTTTAAGCTTAGTATACCCAAATTCGTCGAAACTTGTAAAGCTAATGGAAGTGACAATTATGCAAACAATAACAGATAGCAGCGGAAAGTATAAAATAAGTCTTGACTCTAACATTAGTGTTATGGTTTACAATAAAGTCATCCTTACTTGATCAAGGAAAAGGAAAAAGGTGAAAGCCATGCGGATCAGTGAATTATCCAAGCTTACCGGTGCCAGCATTCGTTCCTTGCGGTACTACGAGGCTAAAGGGCTTATCGCGACGCAGCGCGAAGAAAACGGATACCGGGTCTTCAATCAAATGGCTGTTGAGCGCGTGAAAACCATTCAATTTTATTTGAGCCTGGGCTTTACGACCGAGCAAATTGAAAGCTTTCTAAACTGTGTCATGAAAAACCAGGAGTCGCAATGCGATGATCTGCTGCCACTCTACACGGAGAAGCTGCAGGACATTGAGCGGCAAATGGAAATGCTGCAGATGCTGCAAGCGAATTTGAAGGATCGTATTGCTTATATTGAGCAGCAAAGGCTTCAGGGGCTGCCAGTAGGTATGCCGGCCAAATAGGTTCCAGCAGGCCAGATTGCTAACTTATGGTTTGGTTGAAATGGCCTATGGGTGTGGTATACTTTACATGTTGACGTTCATCGGTAGCAATTAACTACTTGATGTTATAAATCCATTCTTAGAAGGAGGAACTATCATGGCAATCGTGAATGTTTCTGATAACAGCTTTAAAGCTGAAGTTGAAAGCGAAGGTACAGTACTTGTAGACTTCTGGGCACCTTGGTGCGGACCTTGTAAAATGATCGCTCCTGTTCTGGAAGAGCTTGATAAAGAAGTGGAATCCTTGAAAATCGCAAAAGTGAACGTGGATGACAATCCAGAATCCGCTGCGCGCTTTGGTGTTATGAGTATCCCGACACTGATCGTTTTCAAAGACGGACAGCCTGTTGATAAAGTGGTTGGTTTCCAATCCAAAGATGCTCTGAAAAATGTAGTAGCTCGTCATCAATAAGTTGTTTCAATTAGAAACAATTGTTCGTGAGAAAAAGCTCATTTTCTGCTATGCTGAAAATGAGTTTTTTTTGTGCGCGAAAGGAGATAGGAATCATGACGGAGTTTGAACATGAGCATGAGGACGCGGCCGCCCGTGAACAGCGTCTGGAAATGATTAAGCATAAGCTTTCGTTATTACCGGATAAGCCGGGCTGTTATATTATGAAAAACCGCGAAGGCACGATTATTTATGTGGGAAAAGCGAAAGTTTTGAAAAATCGGGTGCGCTCCTATTTCACAGGAAGCCACAGCGCGAAGACGCAAAAACTAGTCAGCGAAATCCGCGACTTTGAATATATCATTACCTCCTCGAATATGGAGGCTCTCATTCTTGAGTGTAATCTGATTAAGCAGCATCATCCGCGGTACAACGTACTCCTTAAAGATGATAAGACATTCCCTTACATTAAGATTACACATGAAGCGCAGCCGCGCCTGGAAGTCACGCGGCGGGTGTACAAGGATAAGGCGAAGTATTTCGGCCCTTATCCGAACGCTTTTGCGGCCCAGCAGACGAAGAAGCTGCTGGACCGGTTGTATCCGCTGCGCAAGTGCAAGACGATGCCCGATAAAGTATGCCTATACTATCATATCGGGCAGTGTCTGGCGCCTTGCGAGTACGAAGTATCCGCTGAGCAGAACGAGCGGATGGTGCAGGAGATCACCCGTTTCCTGAACGGGGGACACGACGTCATTAAAGAAGAGCTGACGACCAAAATGCTGGCCGCAGCCGAAGAACTGAACTTCGAGCGCGCGAAGGAACTGCGCGATCATATCATGAGCATCGACGCGGTCATGGAGAAGCAGAAGATCAATGCCGTCGATGCGCAGGACCGCGATGTGTTCGGCTACGCGGTAGACAAAGGCTGGATGGCCGTACACATCCAGTATATGCGCCAAGGCAAGCTGATCGAGCGGCATGTCTCGTTATTTCCGTATTACGGCGATGAGTACAATGATTTCATGACTTATGTGACTCAGGTGTACATCGATAATCCGGCGCTGCCGAAGGAGATCTTCCTGCCCAGCATGCCTGAGGCGGAACCGGCCCATGTTCCTGCGGCAGACGCAGGAACGGCTGATCAACCCGCGCAGTCCTCTGCGCAAGCTGAGGCTGAAATGAAGGATGTCCGCGAGGCGTTGGAATCATGGTTAAAGGTCAAGGTCCACATCCCACAGCGCGGTCTGAAAAAGCAAATGGTCGATATGGCTAAGGATAACGCCCGCAATGCGCTGGAAGAGAAGTTCCGTTTGGTTGAACGCGACGAGAGCCGCACGACCAAAGCCGTGGAAAACCTCGGCGAATGGCTCGGGATGGGCAAAATCCGCCGAATCGAAGCCTTCGATAACTCGAACATCCAAGGGACGAACCCGGTATCTGCGATGGTCGTTTTCGTGGACGGAAAACCTGACCGCAAAGAATACCGCAAATACAAAGTCAAAACCGTCGTCGGCCCGGACGACTACGAAACGATGCGCGAGGTCATTCGCCGCAGATACGAGCGCGTGCTTAAGGACAATTTGACGATGCCTGATCTTATTGTCGTAGACGGGGGGAAAGGGCAAATTTCCGCTGCTGTCGACGTACTGGAGAATGAGCTTGGACTGTTCATTCCAATCTGTGGTCTCGTCAAGGATGCAAAGCACAAGACGGCGCAGCTCATGATGGGAGATCCCGCAGAGGTCATTCCTTTGCCGCGCGACAGCCAGGAGTTTTACCTGCTTCAGCGGATTCAAGATGAGGTCCATCGCTTCGCGATTACGTTCCACCGGGAAACGAGGGCGAAGTCCATGGTCGTGTCCCAGCTGGACGCCATCCCCGGTATTGGGGAGAAGCGGAGAAAGGCACTCTTGAAGCATTTCGGCTCCGTGCGCAAAATAAAAGAGGCCGAAGTCCAAGACTTCAAGCCTCTGGGTATAGGTGGAAAACTAGCAAGCGAGATTATCAAAGCGCTTCAAGGCGAGGCGGCGGCTCCCCAGGAATAAGGGGACCCCGCCTTTTTCCATGCAGCCAGGCAAGGAGATAGCCGACGAGAGCAGGGAGCAGGAGGTAGAAGATGCCGGCGAGCACATCGCTCACATGTCCTAAGGAGAAGAGAGACATACCCATCAGGATGCTGTCCATACAGGCATGGGCGAAGATGGCGGTAATGAATCCGTACTTTAGGAACACATAACCAAGAATAATACCGATGATGGTTACTTCGACTAATCGCGTGTAAACCGGATAGATCGGATATTGGGTATGGCTGGCCGCCCAAATCACACTAGGAATGAGTATCGCGATAAAGTTATTACGGAAAAGTTTTTTGAATAACATGATGCCAAGCAGCCGGTAGGTGGCTTCTTCCGAGATCGCCGCAACCCAGGCCATCAAAGGGAAGAAGTGAGGCTCTACCATGTTGAGCACCGAATCGGATGGATCGTTGACCGCCCAAACATCGAACTTTACATCACCTGTATAGAACAGGACCTGCTGAATGCCGAGAATGAAGAGAGCCAGCAAGTAACCGCGCCCCATGCCGTGAAACACTTCCGCGCCAAATTTGCTTTCCTTCCATGACGGCCATTTCGGCTTTCCAATCGAGTTCCATAAGCCATTGCCTGCTACCAGTGAAAGATAGAGCGAAATGCCTAGGGCAAGCGCGAGCACATTCATGAAAATAATCGCTGACCATGTGGCGAGCTCAGCCTGTGCCCCTCCGCCGCTCATTGATCGGAATGCAGGGTACATATTGAAGTTATTTGTGATGTAAATGGCTAAGAAAATAGCGGTTAACAGCAAGCCGCTGCTGAATTTCATTTGTTTTCGATAGATGATGGCAAAAACGATGGCTGCAAGGGTCATGAGGAGCGAGAAGCCCATAGAAATCCAGGTCATTACCGAAGCGGAATGATCCTGATCGTCGAGCCATGCCAGATGCGAAGCGGGCAAGTTGAATAATACGGTGTAGCCGACTAAGCTTTGATCATCGAATTGGGTGCGGACCTGTAATTTGGCTTCTCCCATAGGCTGAGATTGCTTTTCATAATAAAGGACCAGACCGGAAGAAGCTTGCGGATCGGCCACTTCCTTTTTATCGATCTCCTTCATGTCATCCGGGTTCAGCCCCTGCGCCCGCATTTCCTGCTTGGCCAAAATATCGGCCTTCTGCTTGCTGATGAGTGCGCGATCTCCGCCCTCATGATACGTTTCCCGCCAGCCGATCACTGCCCCGTCCGTATAGTTAATTTCAACGTCAAACTGACGGCCTTTCTGGGGATCGTTCACATTTACCTGATAGTAGTCCAGGGGGTATGGTTTGCCGTATGCTTCATTATAGCTTTCGGACAAATGTTCCTTTTGCAAGTAACCGCTGCGTTCTTTCTTAGATTGATACGCTACAAATGTTTTAGTTCCCTTTATGGCGTACCGCCCGTTGATAAAGTTCGACGCGTGTTCTGCAGCTTGTTGTTTCGTAATGGTAGGATTCTCGCCTGCCGGAGCTTCTTCCGTTTGTAATCCGTACAAAGCGGTTATACCCACATAGAGGGCTATGCCTATGCAGGCAAGGAGGATAAGAAATCGGTTTAATTTCGGCCTTGGCATCATTAAATTCCCTTCTGAATTCATAAATATGAAACCATAAATTCCACGTTACCATGAGTTTAATCAGAATGCGAATTTTAGTGGAAATACAATTCAAACAGTTATATAATACCTATATTTGCAAGCTAAGCCGAATGACTTCAGGTTAACGGGGAACGATAACCGTTGAGAGCACTCAGACGTGACGGCTGTTTTTTTGTACATATAATCAGGAGGCCCTATGAGTAAAAAGTTAAGTATTTGGCAGATGACACCACCACAAATTCTGGTTCTTGGATTTGCAGTCATCATCTTTGTCGGAGCGGCGCTCCTCAGTCTTCCGATTGCTTCGGCGACCGGCCAGTCCATTTCTTTTATGGATGCGCTTTTTACGTCGACTTCCGCTACCTGTGTGACAGGGCTTGTCGTTGTGGATACAGGAAGTGCTTATACCATGTTTGGTCAAATCGTAATCGTTAGCTTAATTCAAATCGGCGGCTTAGGTTTCATGACCATGGCGACATTGCTCGCTATTATGTTTCGTAAGAAAATTACCCTTAAGGAGCGATTGGTCCTCCAAGAGGCTTTTAATCAAGGAAGCATGGAAGGCATTGTACGTTTGATCCGCAAAGTCATTATTTATTCCTTATCCATAGAAGCGATAGCGGCAGTCATCTTCACGATTCGTTGGAGCTTTGATTTCGGTTTTTCTAAAGCTTTGTATTTCGGCATCTGGCACGCTATTTCGATGTTTAACAACGCGGGGTTTGATTTATTCGGGACTGTCGATGCTCCTTTCGTTTCCTTCACGGGTTATGCGAATGATTTTGTTGTTAACTTTGTGGCGATGGCGCTGATCGTTCTAGGCGGAATCGGTTTCATAGTTATGGCTGATTTGATGGATTATCGCAAAACGAAAAAGCTTTCCCTTCACTCTAAGGTTGTACTAAGTATGACCGGATTACTTATCGTGGCAGGAGCTCTTATCATTTTTATATTCGAATATACAAATAACAGAACCTTAGGTTCGCTTGATCTAGGCGGCAAAATACTGGCCTCCTTCTTTCAATCCGTTGCGCCGAGGACGGCTGGTCCGAATACGGTGGATATTGGCGCGCTTCGTCAAGCGTCCCAGTTCTTCATTGTGATTCTGATGTTTATTGGAGCCTCTCCAGGTTCAACAGGGGGCGGTATCAAAACAACGACATTCACTATTTTGATCTCCGCCATTGTGACGATGATTCGCGGGAAAGAGGACATTGTCATTTTCCGCTATCGGCTGGCGAAGGATCGCATTCTTAAGGCGATTACCTTAACGATGATCGCGTTATTTCTAGTTATTATCGTTACCATGCTGTTATCGACGACCGAAGATTCGCAGCTGTTGAAAATATTGTTTGAAGTCACCTCCGCGTTCGGGACAGTGGGATTGACGATGGGGCTGACGCCGGATTTAACGACTTTCGGAAAAATTCTCATTAGCTTGACGATGTTTGCCGGGCGTCTCGGTCCGATCACTCTCGCTTATGCGCTGCAGCCGAAACAAGAGAAAGAATTATTTAGATACCCAGAGGGTAAAATCACGATTGGATAGGGGAAGCCGAACAGATGAAGAAGGCGCAATATGTAGTTGTCGGGCTTGGGAGATTTGGAGCAAGCGTATCCAAGGAGCTCGTTAAACTGGGCAATGAAGTGCTTGGGATTGATAAGGATGAAGAAGCAGTAGATGAGATGAGTCATGAGCTTACGCATGCCGTTGTGGCCGATGCCACCGATGAGGATGTGCTGAAGTCTTTGGGGGTGCGTAATTTCGACTGCGCGGTCGTAGCGATCGGGGACGACATTCAATCCAGCATTTTAACAGCTATTGTGCTTAAGGATTTAGGGGTTAAAAAGGTTGTAGCCAAAGCTCTTTCTGAGCTGCACGGGAAAGTTTTGCATAAACTTGGGGTTGATCGCGTGATCTATCCGGAGCGTGATATGGGGATTCGTGTCGCTCATCAACTGAATTCACCGAATTTATTGGATTATATTGAAATTTCCAAAGATTATACCATTGCAGAACTCTCCGTACCTAAACGGCTGTGCGGGTTAACGATTAAACAATTAGATCCGCGTGCCAAATTCGGCTGCAGCGTTGTGGCAGTCAACAAGCAAACAGGCGTTATTATCGCCCCTTCGGCAACGGATGTCGTGAATGAAAATGATGTCATGGTTATCATCGGTACGAATGATCAAATAGAAGAATTCGAAAGTGAAGTTATCCGATAATGGAAAATTCGACTTCCCTTCTCATTGAACACGTTATCGTGCTGCTCGTGCTCATTTTCGGACTAGGGATGTTATTCGGCAAGGCGGCAAACTGGCTTAAACTGCCGGATGTTGCCTTGTTTCTTATGGCTGGCATGATTGCGGGTCAAGCCTTCCACTGGATTTATGAGCCAAGTACTTCATTTACGAATCAATTCATTCTCGTGATCGGTTCCGCGCTAATTCTTTTTGACGGTGGCCGTAACATCAAGCTCGCTGGTCTGCGGCAAGTTTGGCTTACCGTAGGCATGCTCAGTATCCCTGGTGTCATCATCACCTGCGGGGTTGTCGCGGTGGCTGCTCATACCCTGCTAAGTTTACCGTGGCTGTATGCTTTGCTGCTTGGCGCTATTATTGCTTCTACTGATCCTGCGACTCTCATTCCTGTCTTTAAACAAGTGAAGATCCGCACGAAAGTCAGAGAGACGGTGGAAAGTGAGTCGGCATTTAATGATGCGACAGCTTCCATTTTGACATTCTCGTTAATTGCTATCATTTTGGGTACGCGAGAAGTTTCCTTGCTTTCAGGGACATTGGATTTTGTGAAAACGGCACTGGGAGGGCTTCTGCTTGGAGCCGTCATTGGTTATGCGATGACCTTCCTGACCGCGCATTTGAAGCTTGGCATGTTAAGAGACTATGCGACGATCGCTATGGTTGTTACATCGTTAGGGGCTTATATGGCCGGTGAAATCCTTGGCGTTAGCGGCTTTATGGCAACCTTTACAGCTGGACTAATCTGGGGGAATGCCGGTACATTCAAGCTCGATATGGCAGATAAACGGCACGAAATGGAGCATTTTTCAGAAAATATTACCGTCATCATGCGCATGCTGATTTTCATTCTGCTCGGCAGCCAGGTGAATTTCCCGGTTATTCTCGAACATGTCTGGACGAGCCTCGGTGTCATCTTGGTATTCATCTTTATTGCGCGCCCGTTGACGGTTCTGATCTGTACGTGGCTGGACCGCAAGGCCAAGTGGAAATGGAATGAAATCATATTCATGTTCTGGGTTCGTGAAACAGGTGTGATTCCTGCGGCCTTATGCGGGATGGTGGCCGGTTTGGGAATCGAAAACAGTGATCTTATTGCAAGCGTTACTTTTATGGCCGTATTAATCACGATCCTGTTCCAGGCCAGCACAACGGCTTTTGTGGCGAAAAAGCTGGGGCTTGAAGTGAAGTCGGGCGGGTCGGAATCTCACGAATCCGTCTTGTAGGTCTCAGCGAGAGAATTTCGAGGCGAAGGTGGACGCCGAATGTATAAAGTACTAATAATCGAAGATGATCCGATGATCGGCGACATTGGCTCCCCAGACTCGTTCGATGATTGTTCAGGGGCAAATCGTGGAAACAACCTATTCGGAGTTTGAAATTATGAAGTGCTTCATTAACCATCCTGGCCGTGTCTACAGCCGGGAGGACTTATTGCAAACCGTCCGAGGCTTCGATTCCTATGTTACAGACCGGGCGATCGATGTGCATATTGCCAATATCCGCAAAAAAATCGAAGAAAATCCCAAAGAGCCTAGGCGCACCCGAACGGTATGGGGCGTCGGCAATAAGTTTGTCTATTAGTTTAGGTTGCAACCTCTGATTCTTGCTCTTTCAAATGAGCGAATTAGAGGTTTATTTGTGTTTGGCGAAATAGTTGATCGCCTGCTCGATGAACTTGACGGATTCCGGGCTATCTGTCGCTTGGTCTGAGTAAATCAGGGAAGTGGTTCGTTTGGTCTGTTCTAATTCATCTAAATAACGCAGAATTAACTCATTATTCTGAATCAAGTCTTCTCGCAAATACGATTTGGGGAGAAGTGTCGCGGTTTTGCAGGTAGATACGAGCCGGATGATGGCCTCGAAAGAATCGATTTCCATTTGGACATTAGGGAGAATAGTATACCTGTGGAACAGCTCATCCATCAAAATGCGGTACCAGGTGCCTTTTGAGAAGAGGATCATCGGCAGATCGTTCAAATCGTTCATGGTGATCTCGGCACGATCGATAAAAGGGTGTCCCAGCGGCAGCACCAGACAGAGATGATCATCAAAAAGAGGCTCGCAGTGCAGGCTGGACGCATTGATCTGGGACGCGACGATGCCGATATCGACTTTGTTCTCCTTGACCATGGTCACGATTTCATGCGTTTTGCCCGTTAGCAGCTTAATTTCTGTGAGCGGGTAGACCTGCAGGTAATCTGTGATGAGATCAGGCAATGTCGCTTGCAGGGTTGTCAAACTGGCGCCGATCGTAATTGAAGTGTGGGTGCCCGCTGCTTTGTACATCTGGAGGGTCTGCTTGAATTTACGTTCCAGATGGCGGAGCTCAAGCGCATGATCATAGCAGATTTGGCCTGCTTTGGTCAGTTCAAGACGCTTCCCTTTCCGCATAAATAATTCCACGCCCAGCTCCTCTTCCAGCTTCATGATTTTGCGAGAGAGCGCGGGTTGCGAGATATTTAGCAGCTGAGAGGCTTTATTAAGGCTTACTTGTTCGACAACAACAGCGAAAACATCCAAGAGTTCCATGTTTTTTTCAGCTCCGCATTCAAATTTATATGCAAAAAAGTTATAAGTGTATATAAAAAAACGGCACTTCCATTATAAGCATGAAAGAGGTACGATGTACATGTCACTTTTTATTCACATTTATTGGACGACAGTGTATATTCGCTCACTAATTAGGCGTAAAATAGGCGTGGATGAATATGGGTTGACGCTCGTTTGCGGCGAGAGTAGAATGGTATGTGGCTTGTTTTGTCAGAACATGTCGGATGTTATTCAATGAAATTTTGTTGAGGGGGGAATTGGTTACATTATGGGTAATTCGTATTACTTTCGAAAGATCCACTCTTTGCTTGGTGTAATTCCGGTGGGCTTCTTCCTTATTGAGCATTTGCTCACTAACTATGAAGCAACGAAGGGTCCTCAGGCTTTTGTGGATCAAATTAACTGGTTGAACGGTCTGCCTTTGGTCCTGCTGTTGGAAATCGTGGGAATCTGGCTTCCGCTTCTTTATCATGCCGTTTATGGACTGTATGTGGCCTATCAAGCACGTAATAACGTTTCAAACTACAGCTATTTCCGTAACCAAATGTTTATGCTTCAACGGGTAACTGGGGTTATTACGTTCCTGTTCGTAGCGTGGCATTTGTTCGAGACTCGTCTGCAGGTTGCTCTTGGCAATGTAGCGCACGAAAATCTCGGTATGACCATGCATGACATTGCAACGAATCCAGTCATGTTCACGATTTATGTGATTGGTATCGTTTCGGCGACATTCCATTTCTGCAACGGCTTATGGTCGTTCCTCGTTAGCTGGGGTATTACGGTTGGACCGCGTGCGCAGCGCTATTCCTCCATTATTTGGATGGTCTTGTTCGTGGTAATGTCCGTGATGTTTATTATGTCTTTGACTGCATTTACAGATACTCAATTTCAAGTTCCGGTAGAAGCGCATACGGGGCATTAAGGGAGGGTGAACAGAAGTGGCTAATTCGAAAATCATCGTCGTTGGCGGAGGCCTTGCGGGACTCATGGCGACAATTAAAGCGGCGGAGGCCGGAGTTCACGTACAATTGTTCTCCTTGGTTCCTGTGAAACGTTCCCACTCCGTGTGTGCGCAAGGCGGCATTAACGGTGCGGTGAATACAAAAGGTGAAGGTGACTCCACTTGGGAGCACTTTGACGATACAGTTTACGGTGGAGATTTCTTAGCGAATCAACCGCCAGTTAAAGCATTATGTGATGCAGCTCCAGGCATCATTCACTTGATGGACCGTATGGGGGTTATGTTCAACCGTACGCCAGAGGGTCTTCTTGACTTCCGTCGTTTCGGCGGAACCAAATATCACCGTACGGCATTCGCAGGTGCAACGACAGGGCAACAGCTTCTGTACGCACTGGATGAGCAAGTACGCCGCTGGGAAACAGCTGGTCTCGTAACGAAGTTCGAGCACTGGGAATTCCTCGGTTCCGTACTGGATGACGAAAATGTTTGCCGTGGTATTGCAGCGCAGGATCTGCGCAGCATGGAGATTCAAACGTTCCCGGCTGACGCTGTTATTTTGGCGACAGGCGGCCCTGGTATCATTTTCGGAAAAACAACGAACTCGGTCATTAACACAGGTACGGCAGCAAGCGCTGTTTACCAACAAGGTGTTAAATATGCGAACGGTGAGATGATCCAAATTCACCCGACGGCGATTCCTGGCGATGACAAGCTTCGCTTGATGTCAGAGTCTGCACGTGGTGAAGGCGGCCGCATTTGGACTTACAAAGACGGGAAGCCTTGGTACTTCCTTGAAGAGAAATATCCGGCGTACGGAAACTTGGTGCCTCGTGATATTGCAACACGTGAAATCTTCTCCGTTTGTATTGATCAGAAGCTTGGTATTAACGGCGAAAACATGGTTTACCTCGACCTTTCTCATAAAGATCCGAAAGAGCTTGATATTAAGCTTGGCGGTATCATGGAAATTTACGAGAAATTCATGGGCGATGATCCGCGTAAAATCCCAATGAAGATTTTCCCAGCGGTTCACTACTCCATGGGCGGTATGTGGGTTGACTACAACATGATGACGAACATCCCGGGCTTGTTCGCTGCAGGCGAGTGTGAGTATCAGCATCACGGTGCAAACCGTTTGGGCGCGAACTCCCTTGTTTCGGCTATCTATGACGGTATGGTTTCCGGTCCTAAAGCGGTTGAGTACATTCGCGGCTTAGAGAAGCATGCGGACGATACATCCTCGATCGTCTTCGATCGCGAGAAGAAACGTCACCAAGATCGCTATGAGAGCTTGCTCAAAATGAACAGCGGGACAGAAAATGCTTATGTTCTGCATAAAGAATTGGGCGACATGATGAATGCTAATATGACGGTTGTTCGTTACAATGATCGTCTTGAAGATACCATTAATAAAATCAAGGATATGAAAGAAAGATACAACAACATCAACATTACAGATACAGCTCGTTGGAACAACCAAGGAGTTGCGTTCACACGCCAACTCTGGAACATGTTCGAGCTGGCTGAAGCGATGACGGTTGGTGCGTTGATGCGTAACGAGAGCCGCGGCGCGCACTACAAGCCTGACTTCCCGGAACGTGACGATGACAACTTCATGAAAACAACAATTGCCGATTGGACGCCGGACGGCCCGAAAATCAGCTATGAAGACATTGATGTATCTTTGATTGCACCGCGGAAACGTGATTACTCCACGGAGAAGAAAAAGGGAGGACATTAATCATGGCTGAGACACTAAGCGCACAAAAAACCGTGAAGTTTATCGTGACTCGTCAAGAGAGTCCGGATTCAAAGCCTTATACCGAGGAATTCGAAGTTCCTTACCGTCCCAATATGAATGTCATCAGCGGTTTGATGGAAGTACAGCGTAATCCAAAGAACGCGCGTGGCGATAAAACAACACCGGTTTGTTGGGAATCCAACTGTCTGGAAGAAGTGTGCGGAGCTTGTTCCATGGTCATTAACGGCAAGCCGCGCCAAGCTTGTTCGGCTCTCATCGATAAGCTGGAGCAGCCTGTTCGTGTAGCCCCAATGAGCACGTTCCCTGTTATGCGTGACCTTGTCATCGACCGTGGTCGTATGTTCAACGCTTTGAAGAAAGTCAAAGCATGGGTTCCGATTGACGGGACTTATGATCTTGGACCTGGTCCGCGTATGGCCGAGTCCAAGCGTCAATGGGCGTATGAGTTGTCCAAATGTATGACATGCGGCGTGTGTCTAGAAGCTTGTCCGAACGTAAATGACAAGAACTCTTTCATCGGACCATCTGCGCTTTCCCAAGTTCGTTTGTTCAATGCTCACCCAACAGGTGAAATGAACAAAGACGAGCGTTTGGATGCGTTGATGACAGATGGCGGTATCGAAGGCTGCGGTAACTCGCAGAACTGCGTACGCTCCTGTCCGAAAGGCATTCCGCTGACGACTTCCATCGCAGCATTGAATGCAGACACAACGAAACATTTGTTCAAGAAATGGTTAGGTGTGTAATAAGAATAAAGCCCGATTCCCTGAGTGACAGGGATCGGGCTTTTTTTACGTAAAGGGGCTAAAATGCTGGGGAAGCGCACTCGTTTCCGTAGATTCAGCGTTATCTATAGGGGAAGTCTGAAGAGGATGCTGGTTGTCCGGGATTTCCAGTATAGGTCCCGTAAATGGAATTGCTTCTGGTGTTGGTGGGGTCAAAGCAATATCTAACATGCTTAAGTGGAAATGGATAGAGTACATCGCCTTCACCTCCATATAAGTCTTATATTATGTTATATATTATTACACATATAAGGGTTTTGACAATGAAATAATTATTTGTGTCATATATATTGACATATAACTAGGATGTAAGTATGATAAAGACAAATGTAAGAGTTAGTAAACAACCTCATAGCAAACTTGTTTTCTAGGGTTCCGCGGCAGATGAAGGCTGCCGGTCTGGTCCAAGAGAAGACACACGGTGAAGGTCATCGTGCACACGGAGGGATAAAAGCCCGGGAGGATATCAGAATATGATATCGTTCCGGGTTTTTCTTTTTACCAGTTTAAAGGGAGAGGGAGAATCAGGATGAGAAAAAAAGTGGTATTTCTGATGATGGCGTTGTTACTCGCTTTTACGGTGGTGATCAGTGGATGCTCAAGCAAGGAGACAGCAAGCACGGCAGCAGGTGGAAATGATCAGCCGATTAAATTGGCGCTCAGTCCATGGCCGGGCTGGTTTGTTTGGTATTTGGTGAAGGAGAAGGGCTTCTTTGAGAAAAATGGCGTGAAGGTCGATCTCGTTTGGTTTCCAGTGTATAGCGATTCTTTATCAGCCCTTGCGTCTGGTAAAGTCGATGCGAACAGTCAAACGTTAAGCGATACGCTTGCTCCTGCGAGCAAAGGGATCCCGCTTAAAGCGGTGCTTGTGAACGATAACTCCAACGGCGGAGACGGTGTTGTCGTAAAGCCTAACATTAATTCCTTGCAGGAATTGAAAGGCAAGAAAGTGGCGACGGAGCTGGGAACGGTTGATCACCTGCTCATGCTTACCGCACTGGAAAAAGCAGGGCTTGCCGAGAAGGACGTTTCATACACGAATATGACGGTTAACGATGCAGGACCTGCTTTCATCTCAGGCAACCTGGACGGTGCGGTGCTGTGGGAGCCATTCTTAAGCAAAGCGATACAAGAGGGCAAGGGCAAGCTGCTATTTTCCTCCAAGGATACACCGGGACTTATTCCTGATCTGCTCGTTTTTAAAGAAGAAATTACGAAAAATCGTCCGGATGATGTGAAAAAAATCCTCAATGCCTGGTTTGATGCGTTGGACTATTGGAAAGCAAATCCGGAAGAATCTTTACAAATTATGGCGAAGGCGGCGGAGACGCCGGTGGACGAATACAAAGCTGGTGTCGACAGCGTGAAAATATTTCAGCTACAAGATAATGTGAAAGCTTTCCAAAAAGGCGATTCCTACAGTTCTCTGCACTTCACATCGCAGAAAACAGCGGAGTTCTTAAAAGGGCTGGAGATGCTGACGACCATTCCGAAAGCGGAAAGCTTCTTGGACGGACACTTTGTCGAAGAAGTGATGAAAGAGCGCAAGAAATAACAGGTGAGTGAGGTGCTCTATGGAAACGGCATTGAAAAAAAGACGCAAATCCACGTTGTTTGCCATACGGGGCGACATCAATAGCAGAACGTATATTTCAGGGATTGTACTTATTATAGTGTTGGCAGTTGGCGCCTGGAGTGTGCTCAGCTATGGCAATCTGGTTAATCGAACATTTTTGCCTACTCCGGATCAAGTGCTTCGCCAGTTTGCCATTCAGCTGCAGAGCTCTGTCTTCTGGCACCATGTAGGCATGAGTATTTTCCGAGTAGGGGCAGGCTTCATGTTGGCCTGCTTGCTCGGTATACCGCTGGGGATTCTAGCAGGGACATTTCGCTTTGCGGAAGCGCTGCTCGTTCCACCGACCGAATTTATCCGTTATATGCCGGCAACCGCGTTCATCCCGCTGATTATGGTCTGGGCTGGAATTGGAGAATGGGCGAAGGTTATCGTCATATTTATCGGCTGCTTCTTTCAGCTCATGCTGATGGTGGCGGATAATACACGTTCGGTATCGGGCGATTTGTTGCAAACCTCGTACACACTCGGAGCGAATCGCTGGCAAGCGGTTGAGAAGGTGCTGATCCCTGCACTGCTGCCGGATTTGATGAATACTTTGCGTTTGATTATCGGATGGGCTTGGACGTATCTCGTCGTCGCAGAGCTGGTTGCGGCGAATAGCGGACTCGGGTTCTCCATTATGAAGGCGCAGCGGTTTCTGAATACGGATCAGATTTTCGTAGGCATTATCGCTATTGGATTGCTCGGATTGCTGACAGACCGTACATTTGCTTACTGTCACCGCAGATTTTTCCCTTGGCTGGAAGGAGGTCGTTAAATGATGCATGCACAACGCGGCCTGCACAGCGAGTCGTTTACTGATAAAGTCACGGCTATAAGTAAAATTAAGGCTGAGAGTGTATCAAAAGTATACAGCTCGAAGAAATCCCAGTTTGTTGCGCTCGACAGAGTTTCTTTCCATGTCGATGCTCATGAGTTTGTGAGCTTTGTTGGACCTTCGGGCTGCGGCAAGTCTTCTCTCTTGCGAATTCTTGCAGGGTTAGAGACGATGACGACCGGATCTCTCCGCATTTCCGGACATGAAATTGATGGACCTGGTGCGGATCGCGGAATGGTGTTCCAGTCGTACACATTATTTCCTTGGCTTTCTGTGAGGGAAAATATTGAGTTCGGACTAACGCTGAAAGGAGTTCCCTTATTCGAAAAAAGGGCTATCGCCGATCATTTCATGGAACTTGTCGGTTTGCACAAGTTCGCCAGAGCGCTGCCCAAGGAGCTCTCCGGCGGGATGAAACAGCGCGTAGCCATTGCGAGGGCACTGGCTAACAATCCGGAAGTGCTGCTGATGGATGAGCCATTCGGGGCGCTTGATCCTCAGACCAAAAATGCGATGCAAGAGCTGCTTTTGCGCATCTGGGAGAAAGAGAAGACGACCGTCGTCTTCATTACACACGATATCGAGGAAGCGATCTTCCTCTCTGAGCGGGTGTATGTGATGCAGGCTCATCCGGGTACGATCCGGCAAGAAATTATGATTCCTCGCGGGCTGCGGGAAGTGGAAGACGTAAAGGATTCAGGAGCTTTCCTTAAATTGAAAAAGCAGATTGTTTCGCTGATAGGGAATCATGAGGAGTAAATAGGGACTTGGCCGTTATAACGGTCAAGTTTTTTGTTGTAACTGGACATTCCTTGGGAAATTTACTTTTACTGTACCAATTGACGAGCGATTGGCTTTATCGATAAAATGAATTATACAATTCAAGAATGAGGGAAGCCCTATGAGCAAAAGTAAACAGCCTACCATTATCGATGTGGCCTCAGTTGCCGGTGTTTCCATTGCTACAGTGTCGAATGTCATTAATCGCAGAAAAGTGCCGATGGCGCCCGAGACGATACGCAAGGTGGAAGAAGCGGTTGCGATGCTTGGTTACCGCCGGAATGTCATGGCGACCAATTTGAGCCGCCGCAGATCCTATGAGCTGGGATTGATTATTCCCCATTTTGGAGGCTACTATGGGCGTTTTGCGGAGAGGCTGGAACAGCGAGTACACCATTTCGGCTATCATTTATCCGTATTCTCTGCGGCAGGGATGGATCCGGAGATTGAGCAGCGCCATTTGGAGCACTTACTGCAGCGCAGAGTTGACGGCTTAGTGAGCCATGGCTTGGCGATGAGCATGCAATCTACGCAGCAATTGGTCGGAGAGGGCACGCCCCTCGTCATCTTCAATGGCTGGGGATGGCCTGGTGAAATCGTCAAACTGGCGGTAAATTTGGATTTTGCGAAAGCGTCTTCGGAAGCTGTACGGCATTTTCTTGAAAATGGCTGCCGCTCGGTCGTCTATGCGGGCAGACGCTTGGGGATGGGAGCTAACGAGCAGCGCATCCAAGGATTTATAGCAGGGCTTGGCGACCAAGGACAATCCACCGTGCATGCGCTTTTGGATGCGGGTGAGCTTGGAGTCGTCGGTATCCTGAATGAAGCGCTGCGCTTAAGCGGCGATCTGCGGCCTATCGGTATTTACACGTTCAATGATGCGTTGGCGCTTGAGCTTCTTGCTGTGTGTCATGAACGAGGCATCCGAGTACCTGAAGAAGTACAGCTCATCGGGATGGACAATGAATTTTACTCGAAAGCAAGTTTTCCATCCATCACAAGCTTCGAGATGCCTGTTGATTTGCAAACCAGCTTGGTTGCAGCATTTCTCATGCGGGAGATTGGCGAAGAATTGGACGAGGAGAACACGCTGCTGTTAGAGGAATATTTGCCTCGTCTGGCGGGACATGAGCTTTTTATTGATTTAGAGATGATCGCACGGAAATCTACGGGAAATTAAAAAAGACCATTGATCACTTTGGCTGAGGGATCGATGGTCTTTGTTCAATGGATGTTAAAGGATGGGTAAAGAACCGGAAGCCGAGTTAATGCGCTTTTGGTGCTTCAAGAACTCTTTGCCATACTCCCCATGAGGATTAATTTCGGCATGCTCAATCTGAATCGTGGAATGCTCGATGCCGTATTTGCTTTTGAGCGTCTCGTTAATGGCCAGAATCACGCAGAACGGTTGAATGTTGGGGCTGATGAACACATGGGCGGTTAGGGAGTAATGATCCGTCGAAACGGCCCATAGATGCATCTCGTGCACATCTTCAACACCTTCAACAAGTGCAATCTGTTTGCGAATTTCATCCAGGTTAAAACGCTCAGGCACTGATTCCATGAGAATCAGATATGATTCGCGAATGATTTTGCTTCCACCGGTAAAAATAATGCCGCCGATCACCATGGAAATGAGCGGGTCGAACCAGAGCAAGCCTGAATAATAAATAATGATAGAAGAAATGATGACGCCAACCGAGCTGAGCAGATCGCCAAAAAAGTGCCACAGAGCGCTTTTGACATTCAGATTGTCTTCTTCTTTTACGCTGTTATGGAGAACTAACGTGAGCACAAGATTGACGATGAAACCGATTGAAGCAATGCCTAGCATGAGCCCTAGCTGAATGGGCTGCGGATGGATGATACGCTGAATTCCCTCAATGAAAATTCCTAATGCGATGACGCAAAGGGCGAGCCCGTTGAGGAATGATGCAATAATTTCAAACCGCAGGAACCCGAACGTGAACCGTGCATTCGGCTGCCTGGTTGCGAGGTGCAGAGCGATCATACTTAAACCTAGCGCGATGACATCCGAGATCATATGGGCCGAATCTGAAAGCAGCGCAAGTGAATTCGAAAGCACCCCGCCGATAATTTCAACAATCGTGAAAAAAGCGGTTAGCAGAAGGGTCACCCATAATGTTTTTCGAGATTTCGTCTGTTCTTTTACGTGATGAAGATGGTGGTAGTCGTATTCTATGTTCATACGATCCCTCCTTATTTATAATAATTCTAATGTAATTATTATTATATGCTAGTGAAGCGGAAGGTGCAACACTTTTAGTGCGATTTACACATTTATTACATTTTCTGAGAAGAGTACAAAAGAGTGTGTAAAAGAGGGGGATAAATTGGGTTGTATAAAAGAGCTCAAAGAGGTAAAGAATAAAGCGTTTTCTATTTTGTAACATAAATGAAATATTCCTGTTATGGTTCCATAATGTTTGGAGGGTAATATAATAAACAAGACCCCCTTTTTAATATAAACTTTTTGAACCCGGCCCCGTTGGCTGGGTTCCTTTTTTTGTTTGGGGCAAATGATGGATATGATGGAGGCGCTGAAAAGCGTCTTTTGTTTATTTCACAAAGTAAAAGGGAAAATATAGATGTTCGAGCTTCGCGAATGATGCTTTCTTGCATGCAGGTGTAACGCAAAAGGGGATGAAGTGGCCTATTCGTTTTATTACAACTAAGCTGGTGCTCGTGCTTATGCTTCTTGCATTTACACATAATTATGCAGAAGCTACTATGGCAAGTGATAGTGCTGAGGTAAACTTGCATGTTAAGGTTTCTACTTTGTTAGATGGTTACGGAACGCAGGAGAACCCTATTAGTGAAAAATCTTTTGAGCCTATACCTAATGCGCGTTTAATTGTCATTGATCGTAGAGGCAGTATCACTGCGACAGGGTTAACAGACAGTAAAGGAGAATGGAGCATCAGGTTGCACACCCCAATTGATCCGCGGTTTCCATCAAAGAAAATGGGGGTAGTGACCGTGATTACTGTGGCGGATGGATTTAATGAGTTTATTAACTTTGATGTGCCTGTAAACGAGCATGGAAATGGCGAGGGAAAAGTATCAGTGACGCTTAGGAGAATTAGAATGGATGCCCGAAATGAACCGTCCTTCGATTCTGCAGCGTTTCATCGGTTTACCGTTTTTGAAATGTTGGATGACTATGCTAAGGAAGTCGGGCTTGTCAGGCAGAAACAATTGAAGGGTGCAGAAGGCTTCGGTGAAGTGGATATGCCATGGAGTGCGAAGTTAGAGTGATGGAAACTGTGGCCCCCATCTAGCTCAAATAACGCCCAGTTCCCTTTTGCACACCTTCAAGATGATTTTCTGCTATGGGAAGGGCAAGGAATAGGTCTAATTGAAAGAAAAGAGGGCTGCTCTCAAGTAGAATTATCTACTTTAAAGCTAGCCCCTTTTTGCTATCCAAACAGAATATCCAATACTGTCCCTAATTGACCGCGTGTCTTGCCTTCAAGGATGTTCGGGTTGTAGACCTCTACGTAGCCGCAGTTTTCACAAGAGACAAAGAGAAAATGATTGTGCTGAATGTCGAACATTTTGCTTAGTCCCGTCCCCGTCATGGCTACTTCTTTTATTCGGCAGCCTGTGCCGCTGCATTTCGTGCATTTGAATTTTTCTTTGATAGCTTCCTCAACGCGCATAGCAGATACCTCCCAATTCATTAGCTTCCTATTTAACTATGTATATCCTTTATAAATTATACAATTTTTAGTGGGAATCTGTGTTTGATTTGATTGAGTAAATATAAGTTAATTTTAATCTTTTTATCATGTGAAAAAAATTGACTGCATGATAAGCTTGATTAGTCTTTGTTTATAATTTACTAGATGGCTAGGGAGTGATTGTTTGATAAAAAATTTACAAAGAGCCGGCCTTATGCTTATTTGTTTCTTGCTCGTCTTTGGAACGGCACTGGGACAAAAGGCCATGGCTGCAGGTCCGCCGCAGCAGCCGGGCGATGAGCGCAGCGTAATTCCTAACGAGCCTATTACAGGCGCTGCCTTTGGGAAAGGCGTATATATCGCGGTAGGCTATTACGGCAAAATTTTGAAGTCAAGTAATGGGTTCGACTGGCAAGTAACTGCCGATAAAACGAAGCTTGACGACACGTATACCGGCGTAGCTTTTGGCAACAATCAATTCGTTGCTGTCGGGGAGCAGGGGACGGTTATGACTTCGCCGGACGGAGAAGCATGGACGCAACGCGATTCTACGATATCGACCAGAATCAGTAGAGTTGCCTATGTTGGAACGAACGGAATCAACAAGTTCTATGCGACCTCCACAGCTGGCAAGGTGATCACCTCTGCAGATGGTATTACTTGGTCGACGATGAATATTGGCATGAACAACGATCTGACTTCCATAGCAGTAAGCGATACTGCGATCGTTATTGGGAGTACAGGTGGATATGTACATACGTCTACAGATGGAACGAATTGGGCGACGCATACGAAGCTTCAGGATGCTTTTTTTATCAATTCTGTGCTGAGTCTTAACAAACGCTTCTATGCGAACGACGCTCTTGGATGGAGTTATACGTCCGGGGATGGCTATAGCTGGTCCAAACTGCTCGCTCCATTCAAAACGTCAGCCAGCAGCACGCCGAATCAAATATTTGGAGGCCTGTACGACAATTCCAAATATTATTTGTTTGGCTATGATGGGACGGCAAATGGCGGTATTTTTACGTCGACGGACGGTATAAACTTTCAACAACAAGCCAAAGGCTCCACGATGACGGTCCAAAATGCCTTCTTCGCAAATGGCGTTTACATGCAGCTTGGCAATGACGGTATGGTGGTTTCAAATAATGGTACAGTTTGGCAATACCCTTATGGCGGATCATTTACCAATGTCATCTATGCTGGAAATCGTTATCTGGCGGTTGGGAAAAATGGGAACGATGGCTTTATTAAGTGGTCAACCGACTTCATTAATTGGTCTAAGGTTAATTTAAATCTGGTTCCTGCGTTGAATGCGATTGTTTATGGTAACAGCAAGTATGTTGCTGTTGGCGATACAGGGACTGTGGTCACTTCGAGTGACGGCACGAATTGGAGCATAAATTCCACGGCGATTTCGGAGTATAAGCTTACTTCGGTCACTTACGGCAATGGCGTATTCGTCGCAGTAGACGAGATCGGTACGATTTATTTGTCAACGACGAATGGGGCAAGCTGGACATCGGTTCGAGAGGATACGGATAACTATTATTCTTTGCAATCCGTTTCCTACATGAATGGAAAGTTTTATGCAGTCGGAGATAATAGTACTTATCTCGAATCGACGGATAATGGGGCAAGTTGGCATACCGTCGCATCTTCAGCGGTTCCGACTGCAGCTTCCTTCAATATCAATGCTAACTTTCAAGCGGATATTCCGGTGACGCCCAGCAACGCGCTGAAAAGCATTAGTGTCAGCAACAGAGGCACTGCGTTGATCCAAGGCATTGATTTTACGGAGTCAGCTGGAGTTGTCACGCTAAAAAAAGAGATGTTGTCTCAACTGGTCGAAGGATGGCAGACGTTTACTTTTCATTCGGGTAATGGAGCTTCGCAGATTTTGGCTGTGAATGTAAATAACACTTCACCGGTACTCAATCAGGCGACGAACTTGCAGCTCTCGAAGACTGGGGTTGCGACTTGGGACGGCGTGCCTGGCGCAGCGGGTTATGAAGTACAGTTATACCGTAACGGATCGGTGTGGGGCAGCGCAGTTTCAGTGATTGCCAGTGCACCGAATGTAGATTTCTTAGCTGCGATGCGTTCAGCAGGCGCAGGCAAGTACACGTTTAAAGTAAAGGCAAAGGGTAACACGGTTAGCTACAAAGATGGACAGCAATCAGGTCCTTCTAATATTCGGGAGATTTTTAAAGCACCAACGGAGGACGGAACAGCGAACAAAGCAGGAACCGCACAAAATGCGAATTTCAACATTAAAGTAAATGCTTTAAATGGAGCCGCAGTGACTGCGAAAGTAGGAGCTGGTAACGTTTTACAGTCAGTAACCAGCGTTACGACTGCCAGCGGGAAAGCGACGCTGCCCATTGATATCACGAAGCTTACAGAAGGCAGCAACGATGTTGTGATTGCTTATACCGATGTGAATGACAATTTCTCCGAAGAATTAATGGTTTCGCTTACAAAGGATACGATTGCACCTCTTGCACCAACGGAAGACGGAACCGCGAATAAAGGCGGAACTACGCAGAATTCGAATTTCAATATCGTTGTGAATGCGGAAACCGATGCCAAGGTAACAGCGAAAATAGGCGGTACGAATGTGCTGCAAGTTGGAACTGAAGTCAAAGCAGCTAATGGGAAAGCAACGCTGCCGATTGATCTATCGCTGCTCGCAGAAGGGCTAAATAGCATTAATGTCGTCGTGACAGATGCTCTTGGAGCTGCTTCAGGTACATTGACAGTTTCTGTAACCAAGGATACATCCTCACCGGCAACACCCATTGAGGATGGGTCAGCTGACAAAAACAACACAACACAAACCGCCAACTTTAACATTATTGTTGACACCGAAGCGGGAGCTGTGGTGACTGCGAAAGCAGGCGGTGTAAGTGTCCTTCAATCAGGTAATAGCGTTCCAGCTGATAGCGGCAAAGCGGTTCTTCCCATCGACTTGTCGAAGCTGGCAATGGGCAACAATGATATTGTGATCACGGCTGTTGATACCATTGGCAATTCTTCGGGATCGTTAACGGTCAAGGTCACACGTGCTCTAAGCTCGAATGCTGATTTGAGTGCCTTGGGCGTAAGCGGCGGAGCGTTGAACGAGATTTTCGCAGCTGCTACGACAAGTTACACAATGAGTGTGGCAAATAACGTTGAGAACGTGACAGTTACGCCAACGTCATCAGATGCAGCAGCGAGTATGAGTGTAAACGGTAGTGCGGTACTAAGCGGTCAAGCAAGCACAGCCATTCCGCTTAACGTAGGCGCGAATCGTATCGAAGTCGTTGTGACGGCTGCTGATCACTCGACGAAAACCTATACGATTGTTGTTACGAGAATTAGTAACAACGCGCTGCTTACAAGCTTGTCTGTCGATCAAGGCACATTAACACCGGATTTTTCGACTTCGCAGCTTCACTACCAAGTTGATGTACCTAACATGGTTTCAAGTCTCAATGTGTTCTTTGTTAAAGGGGAACCTAATGAGACGATTACCGTAACTGGGGCGACATACAGCTCAGTAACAGGAGATGTATATGCCTACAGTGCTTCGAACTTGAGCATTGGTTCTAATGTGATTGGCATTTTGGTAACCGCTCAGGACGGTACGACGAATAATGCGTATAGCTTAACGATCGATCGAGCGCCCATTTTAAGCGGCAACGCAGACTTGAGTCAATTGACGCTTTCGAGCGGTACGTTAACCCCGGCGTTTACATCTGGACAAACGAGCTATACATCCGATGTAGCAAATGAGATATCTTCTCTTACTGTAACTGGGAATACGGCTGATAACCAAGCGACGATGACGATAAACGGAACTCCGGTAACGAATGGTCAAGCAAGCGGAAATGTCAATTTAAGTGTCGGTCCAAATGTAATAACGCTTATAGTGACAGCGCAGAATGGGACGTCAAAGACCTACACAATCTACGTGAATCGTACTGCTCCGGTAAAAGATCATGAGGATAAAGGATTATCGGGATCTGTGTCATCATCAAACGACAACAAAGTGATCGGAACAGATGGCCGTTTGACGCTTTCTGTAGGCCAATTTGGAGAAGTAAGTTTTGGCGATGAGGTCACTATTTTCATTCCGGCGGGTGCAGCAAGTAAAGAACTGAAAATATCGATTGAAAAAGTAGTGAACACTCAAAATTTGATTAAGAATAATGAGGTTCTTGTTAGCCCCATCTTTGAAATTTTGAAAAACATATCAGAGAACTTCAGTAAACCGGTCACGTTGAGCGTGGCTTTTAACCCGGCACTTTTGCAAAAGGATCAAAAACCATCTATTTTCTATTTTGACGAAGTGAAAAAAGCATGGGTGGAAGTTGCGGGAGGCAAAGTAGCCGGGAATCGTATAACGGTAGAGGTTAACCACTTTACGAAGTTTGCGGTAATGGCTGTCGGGCAATCCGACCCAACGAAGGAACCTTCCGGAAGCCTCACTTTTAGTGATACTGCTGGACATTGGGCTGAGGCGGGAATTAAGCGTGCGGTTAGTGGCGGAATTGTCAGCGGCTATCCGGATGGCACATTTAAACCGAATGCTACGGTAACACGTGCAGAGTTTGCAGTTATGCTCATGAATGCGTTGAAACTGCAAGGAGAAGGAGCAGCACTGACCTTCACCGACACGGCCAAAATCGGTACTTGGGCACAAAAAGCGGTTGCACAAGCGGTCAAAGCTGGCATTATTCATGGCTATGAAGACGGCAGCTTCCGTCCGGATGCACAAATTACACGCGCTGAAATGGCTGTCATCGTCGCAAATGCGATGGGCGCTGCTACAACTGGCACGGCAACGGGCTTCTCGGATGACGAGCGCATTCCGGCATGGGCCAAAGGGAGCGTTGCTTTCGTGAAGCAAGCCGGCATTGTGCAAGGCAGAGACAAGAACGAATTTGCTCCGCAAGACAATGCGACAAGAGCAGAGGCGGTCATTGTGTTATTAAAAGTAGCGGAATTAAAGAGCAAGTAGCATGAAAGGATTGAACCCGGCCGTCTAGGCTGGGTTTTTTTATTAGGGTGATGATTTCCAACGCAACCTGCATTTTCGATTTTGCCCGGAATGGATGAAATTGGAGCTTGCATTTTAATTTTTATTGAAAATGATTCTCAAAATCATTGACAATATTTTTCATCAACTATACACTTAGAACATAAAGTTCCGTTTCTAATTCAACTAACTAATCACATTGATGAGTATATGCAACGCATTCATTTCATTTATAAAGCCCAGGAAGGATTGATGACCGATGCACGCCATCGAGGCCCAACATTTAACGTTAACTTATGGAGATACCAGTATCTATGAAGATTTGGATATTGCCATCCCGAAAGGGAAGATCACCGTCTTTATCGGCAGCAACGGCTGCGGTAAATCTACGTTACTTCGTTCGCTGGCCAGGCTGCTCAAGCCTACTAATGGCAGCATCTTGTTAGACGGACAAGAAATCGCCAAGCTTCCGACGAAGGAAATTGCGAAACGCTTGTCCATTCTTCCTCAAGGACCTGTAGCCCCGGAAGGATTGACTGTGCTCCAGCTTGTGAAACAAGGCAGATACCCTTACCAGAGCTGGCTTCAGCAGTGGTCTGCAGAAGATGAAGAGATGGTGACGAAAGCGCTGAAAGCTACAAATATGCAGCAATATGCGGATCGTTCCGTGGACTCTTTATCGGGCGGGCAGAGACAAAGAGCTTGGATTGCCATGACTTTGGCGCAAGGAACGGATACGATTTTGCTCGACGAACCAACAACCTACCTGGACATGTCGCACCAAATTGAAGTGCTTGACCTGTTGTTCGAGTTGAATGCCGAGCAGCAGCGCAGCATCGTAATGGTCCTGCACGACATTAATCTTGCTTGTCGTTATGCCCATCACATCGTAGCTATTCATAATAAGAAGATCGCCATCCAAGGGAAGCCGGAAGATATCATCACCGAGGATACGATCCGCACTGTGTTTAATATGGACTGCCAAATTATCCAAGATCCGTTGTTTGGCACTCCGCTTTGCATCCCTTTCGGCAGGGGCAGGAAAGTTCGTGAGCAGGAGCAGGCCTTCGATATGAGGGAAGTAGAAGCGTTGACTGTATAAAGTTTTACATAAGGAACTAAAGCCTCTATGTGCGATTTAAGCGTATGGAGGCTTTTTATTTTGCCGATCGAATGAGACAGGTGCATACTTGGGAAAATAAGGACAAGATAAAAGACCTTGTCATTAGCGAAAGCGGTTCATACAATAGAAATATACAGCAATGATATTTAGCAATAACTTCATAAGATTGGGGAACTGCATGATGCGCTTTAAAGATGTATTTTCCATTATCGGACCTTCCATGATAGGTCCATCCAGCTCTCATACGGCGGGAGCCGTCCGTTTGGGACGTGTTGTCAGACAACTGCTCGGCGAGCAGCCGACGAAAGTCGAAATCACGCTCTATGGTTCATTTGCGGATACATACCGGGGGCATGGCACCGATTTGGCGCTTATTGGCGGCTTGCTCGATTTTGAAACGGATGATCCGCGGATTCCGAATGCAGCCGAAGAGGCCGAGGCTCGTGGGGTGGAGATCGCTTTTCTGACGAGTAAAGATAAAGCGGATCATCCGAACACCGTCAAATTTACCATTTCATCCGGCGCCAAAGAAGTGAGTATGACCGGGGCATCCATTGGGGGCGGCAACGTCGAGATTGTAAATGTGAATCAATTCGATGTGAAATTTACAGCGGTATATCCTACGTTAATTATTTCCCATCACGATCGTCCGGGTATGATTGCGGACATTACCACCTTGCTCGGGCGAAACCAAATCAATATCGGATTCATGGATTTGGATCGGAAAGGACGCGATCGGGAGGCGATGACCGTCATCGAAACGGACGTTCCGATTTCGGATGCATTGTTGGGGGAGCTTAATGCTTTAAGCATGATATTTGATATTAAAAGAGTGGATCTCGCAGAAAGAGGCGAATAAAATGAGATTCAGAACCTTAAAACAACTAACAGAGGTATGTGCCGCAGAAGGAATGACGATTGCGGAAGTCATGCTTGCAGATCAAAGCCAAGAATCGGGCAAGACGCCGGAATACGTGTTTGAAAAAATGCGGGCTTACTATCAAATTATGAAAGAGGCCGTGGCCAAAGGACTTACAGAAGATACGACATCCCGAAGCGGGCTGACGGGTAAGGATGCCCAGCGTGTTGCCAGCTATATGACAACGACAGAGGCTTCCTTAGGCGAGGAAGCTTGTAAAGCGATGGCATATGCGCTGGCCGTATCCGAAGTCAATGCTTCGATGGGGCGTATTATTGCTACGCCGACCGCGGGTTCCTGCGGTATTATTCCCGGTGTTTTCATCAGCAGCCAGCAGCGGTTCGGCTGGGATGATGATCATATGGTGAGAGGTTTGCTAAGTGCCGGTGCTATCGGCTACGTCATCGCGAACAATTCTTTTGTCTCTGGCGCGGAAGGCGGCTGCCAAGCGGAAGTCGGTTCCGCCATTGGGATGGCAGCGGGGGCGCTCGTTGAGCTTCGCGGGGGCACACCGGAGCAGGCGATGCATGCGGTTGGACTAGCGCTGAAGAACACGCTTGGGCTCATTTGCGACCCGGTCGGCGGACTGGTCGAAATTCCCTGCATCGTCCGCAATGGCTTCGGTGCTGTGAATGCGATGGCCGCAGCTGATATGGCGCTCGCCGGAGTCCGATCCGTCATCCCTTCGGATGAAGTCGTCCAGGTCATGTACGAGGTAGGAACCGCCATGCCCGAAAAGCATAGGGAAACTGCCAAAGGCGGCTTGGCCCAGACGCCAACTGGCCGGCAAATAATGAAGGAGCTCAATTTGGGCAAAAAGCGATAGATCAATTAAGTCCGCAGGGGGTTATAGTCTGCGGGCTTTTTATGTTTAGGGTCGAGTGGGAAAAGCCACGTCGCCCCTTAACCGAACTCCGCACTTCTTCCCGTGGCATAGTCCTCCTAGGTTGTACTTTTTACAACCATATGAGCCTAATTGTCAGGTTTGAGTGAGCTACATTGCACACTGTGCAACCATTTGACCTCTAAAGCTAGCATTTCAGCACATATCCTGCAATTTCGTTGTACTTTGTACAATGAAAGCGAGCCTTAACAGCCAAGGCTCCTCATAACGTTGCACTTATTACAACATCGGATACCCATCCCATCCAGCCCCACAGTAGTCCATCCCCTCCAACTCCAAGGTTTGTTTTCACAAAAAAATGGCATCCTAACTTCATCACATGCCAAGGAGTTTGATCATGCGCATAATAGTAATGAGCATCGCGATGGCTTCCATGCTTACACTGCTTCTCGGATGCTCGCACCAACCCAACCCAATCAAGCAGCTAAGCACGGGAGAACAGCAGATACTAATCCCAGAACGGGAGACAGATAACCGGATGTCAGACTGGAATTTGACCAGCAGTGATGCGGAACTGTACATCGGCGATTTAGGCGTGGAACAGTTCTACGCCCCGCAGCAAGTTAGGAGTTTGGCTGCACAAAGTAACAAGCAGACCCTCCTGCCTAACGGCTTCCCCTTAATCAAAGCCTCTCCCAACCCGGACATCCCTCCGAGAAAAGGCGGATACGTCGAGAACGTAATTGAGACGGCCAAAAGCTATCTCGGAACCCCTTATGTATACGGATCGGACCGTTTGGATCCAACGTCGTTTGACTGCTCGGATTTCACGCGTTGGGTATACCTGTCTGCGCTGAGGATGGATTTGCCTTGGGATGCGAAAAATCAGGCCGCATATGTAGAGGCCTTGTCGAAACGAAAATACACCGATCTCAAGCAGGCCAAGCGGGGAGATTTATTGTTCTTTACGAGCTTTCGGGGCAACCGGGCAGCTGATTATGTCAGTCTCGATCCCTCACAGAAAACGATTACCCACATGGGAATTTACTTGGGTGACGGTAAAATCATTCACTCTGCTTCCAAAAAAACAGGAGGCGTACGGATCGATCATATGTTTTTTAAACATCTGCAGTACCGCTTCGTTCTGGGGGGCAGTGTCCTGGAATAGCGGAAAAAGAAATGCCCCACAGCAGCCAATAAGGCGGCTTGCAGTGGGGCATTTCTTTTATTACGATCCGGTTTGGGCTAATGAATCATTAGGCTGCTTCTTTCGAGATACGCTTTGCCGGCCGTCGATGCTGACAGGAATATCGCCGTCAACCGTGACGCGGCGCACAATCCGGTGTTGATCGCCGTAGTCATTGATGGCGTAATGCTGCGTGGCCCGATTATCCCAGATCACGACATCACCGGCAGACCAGCGCCAGCGAACCGTGTTCTCAAGCTTTGTAATATGATTCTGCAACAAAGACAGCAGCTGGACCGAATCCGCTGAAGAAAGTCCAATGATTTTCTTTACGAAATGGCCGAGCAGCAAGCTGCGCTCACCGGTCTCAGGGTGTACGCGAACGATTGGATGCTCCGTCTCGTACACCGTGGATGCGAATACTTCCCGATGATGACGTTCCTTTTCGGCAGAAACTTGGGAACGCTGCGCGGCATAGTCGTAGTCGTTGCTGTGCAGCGCCCAAAGCTGATCCACCAGATTGCGCAGCTCAGCGGGCAAGTACTCATATGCTGCGGCTGTATTCGCCCAAACGGTATCGCCGCCTGAAGCCGGAACGACAACGGCGCGAAGAACGGAGGCCTGCGGATAGGCATCCACGAAGGTTACATCCGTGTGCCAGGAATCGGCGCGCCCGCCATGGGCTGAGTCAAGCTCAAGCACATAGGCTGTGCCTGACTTGATAGGGACCGTCGGATGAGCGACTGGCTCGCCTAATAAGCGGGCGAAAGCTTCCTGCCCCGCGTCATCCAACTGATGCTGCTCACGAAAGAAGAGGACCTTATGCTTGAGTAATGCTTCACGGATGACCCCGAGCGTATGAGCATCAAGATCAGCTTGAAGGCTCACGCCACTAACTTCTGCGCCGATTCTGCCTGCTACCGGCAAAATTTTAATGTTCCCAGGAAATGTCCCGATTTGTTCATTTGTACTCATAAAAAACCTCCTCAATTTTATTGGAATGCGCCGCTAACGGCACCGCTAGCGGCAGCAGTTGCATACTGATTAACTGGTCTTGGCAAACCTAGATGTCCGCGCAGTGTAGATCCTGAATATTCGGTTCTAAACAAGCCTCTGCGCTGCAGCTCCGGGATGACGAACTGGGCAAATTCTTCTAATCCGGCTGGTAAATAGGGCGGCATGACATTAAAGCCGTCGCTGCCTCCATGCAGGAACCATTCTTCGAGCTGATCGGCAATTTGGATGGGCGTACCGGCAAATGTGCGATGGCCGCGCCCGCCAGCCAGGCGATGAAGCAGCCCGCGAATGGTCAAGTTCTCGCGTTTGGCTAAATCAACGACAAGCTGGAAGCGGCTTTTATTGCCATTGATGTCGGACAAGCTGGGCAGTTCAGGCAGAGGCCCATCCAAAGGGTAAGAGAATAAATCGACGTTTAACATGTTGGATAACTGATTTAAACCATATTCAGGGACGGTTAATTCGTTTAATTCCTGCTCTTTTTCTTTGGCTTCCGATTCGGTTTTGCCGATGATCGGGCAGATGCCAGGCAATATTTTCAGCTGCTCCGGGGAACGGCCATAAGCTGCCAGTCTTTTTTTGACATCGGCATAAAACTGCTGCGCTTCCGCCAGCGTTTGCTGCGCGGTAAATATCGCTTCAGCATATTGTGCGGCAAATTCCTTGCCATCCTCGGAAGAACCAGCCTGCACAAGCACGGGATAGCCCTGCGGAGATCTGGGGATGTTCAAAGGTCCGCGCACTTTAAATGTATCGCTGATATGATTGATTTCCCTTACCTTGCTCCGATCGGCGAAAATACCTGATGTTCGATCAATAACTAACGCTTCGTCCTCCCAGCTGTCCCATAGGCTCGTTGTTACATCAAGGAACTCTTTAGCCCGTTCGTAGCGCTTGCTGTGCTCTAAATGAGCCTCTTTGCTAAAATTATGAGCTTCAAAAGAGCTCCCGGAAGTAACAATATTCCAGCCGGCGCGCCCCTTGCTGATGTGGTCCAGAGAGGCAAACTTTCGGGCAACATGAAAGGGTTCGTTGTACGTCGTGGAGACGGTGCCGATAAGTCCGATATGCTCCGTAACGGAGGCGAGTGCCGATAGCAATGTAAAAGGCTCTAGTCCTACAAACGCGCCGTGCTTAATATTTTGACTAACCGCGAGCCCATCCGCCAAAAAAAGGGAATCGAACTTCGCTTGCTCCGCAATTCGCGCGATCCGCTGAAAATACCGAATATCCGTAATATTCTCCGGTTCTGTATTCTTGTGCCGCCAAGATGCTTCATGATGTCCGGTATTCATAATAAATACATTCAAATGCAGCTGTCTTTTCGATTTACCCATGTGGAACTCACACACCCTTTTCAAATTTGTTATTCACTGTACGTTTGCTTCCAGCCTGTTAACCGTTTCTCCAATGTGACAAGCAGATAGTTAATGATTAAGCCAATGACCGAAATGGAAATGATGCCTGCATACATATTCGTAATTTGAAAGCTGTACTGCGCGTACTGAATTAAGTATCCAAGACCTGATTTTGCGCCTACCATTTCAGCGGCTACCAGGACAAGGATGGAGCTTGCGCCAGCCTGACGAATACCCACGAAAATAGTCGGAATAGCCGCTGGGATAATGACTTTGCGAAACAAACTTACAGGCGATAAGCCCATAGACCGTGCGGATTTGATTAAAAGAGGATCGACATTCTTCACGCCGCTGATGGTATTCAGCAGAAGCGGGAAGGCGCAAGCATACAGTACGATGGCAATCTTCGAGGTTTCACCAAGCCCAAGCAAAAGGATAAAGACAGGTAGGATGGCAAGAGCAGCCGTATTTCGCAGCAGTTCGAGCAGCGGGCTGAGGTATTCAGATACCGGCTTCCACCAACCGATGGCGAGGCCGAGCGGGATGCTGATGAGGATCGCCAGCGCAAAACCGCCCAGAGAACGCGATAAGCTTGCGATCGTATGTTCGGCAAGATCGCCTGAAAGGAGCAGTTGCCACCATGCAGCCGCAATTTCGGAGATCGGGGGGAAGAATGTAATGTCTACAAGCCCCAGGCGTGGTGCGAGCTCCCAAACGAATAACAAAACGACGATGACAATGGTATTCTTGAACAACTTTCTAAGCTTCGTTAAAGACCAACCGAAGGCTTGAATACTGCCTTTTTCTCGCAGAACCAAAGCTTTCCCGGCATTCATGCTAGCCATGGGCGATTCCCCCTTTTAACGATGATTTACTGGCATCGAAACTATCCAGCGTGTTGGCTTTTTCCTGCTCTTGGGCCTTCGATACTTCATCTTTCAACAGCTCCCATACTTCATGGCGCAGCTTGACGAAATCCGGGTTGGATCGCAGATCCTCTTCATTCCTTCGCGCCTGAAAAGGGATCTCAAGCACCTTCTTAATTCTTCCTGGACGAGAGGTCATCACAGCGACCCTCTGGCCTAAATAAACGGCTTCTTCAATACCATGGGTGATAAAAATGATCGTTTTCTTCGTAGCCTCCCAAATGCGCAGCAGCTCGCTTTGCAGCGTTTCACGGGTTTGTGCATCCAACGCCGCGAAGGGTTCATCCATCAGCAGCACCTCGGGATCGTAAGCCAAACTTCTCGCAATCGCGACCCGCTGCTTCATGCCTCCGGATATCTCATGCGGATATCGGTTTTCGAAGCCTTTTAGCCCGACCAGATGAATGAATTCCAATGCTTTTTCGCGACGTTCCTTGCGAGGGACGCCTTTGGCTTCCAAACCGAACTCCACATTGGCTAGCGAAGTTTTCCAGGGAAAGAGAGCGTACTGCTGAAACACGATGCCTCGATCCAGATTAGGTCCTGTAATGGCTTTGCCATCTAATAAAATCTGGCCGCTGCTGGGCTTCGTCAAGCCCGCAAGTAAGTCCAACAAGGTTGATTTACCGCAGCCGCTAGGCCCTACGATAACCATGAACTCACCTTGCTTCACATCCAAATTAATATCTTTCAGAGCAGATACAGGCTGCAAATCTTCCTTCAGATGCCCTAAATTTCTTTGGATTCGAAAAGTTTTCTGCACATGCTGAATGCTGATTTTCGTCGTCATTGAACTACCTCCCTATCTGACTCACTTTTTCTCATTGGCATATGGGTTAAATTCATTCGTGTACAAGCCTTGGAGCTTCAGTTGTCCGTCCTTAATGACGCCTTCATCGACAAGCCATTGAATCCAAGTACCGAACTCTTTGTCGGAGATGAGTCCGCCTTTCCCGGCAACGCCCGTACTTTTCCAAAACTTCACGGTGGAAGTATCCTCCTTTCTGCCACGTTCATTGATGATCTTCTCGAAACGGGCGACAACTTCTTCACGCGGCGTGGTGCGGGCCCATTCAATCGCTTTGGCGGTGGCTTCTACAAATTTTCGTGACGCATTGGGATTGGCCTTGATGAATTTGTCGGTCAGCACATAGCTGCCGGCGCTAAAAATGCCGAACAAGTCGGAATCCTTAAACAATGGATGAATACCTCCGCGCTCCAGCGCTTTGTCTCGCAGTACACCGCCAAGCGCAGCTACATCAATCTGCTCCGCGCGCAGCGTCTGCTCTGTCGTTACTGGCGGGACGACAACAAGCGTCACCTGCTTAATTTCCTCAGCCGTTAAACCGGCTCTGTGCAAATACTCTTTAATGACGAACTCGTGATGAGCACCGAGCGTATTTACAGCAATCTTTTTACCGATCAAATCTTTCGCGGTTTTAATAGGACTGCCGTCCAAAACGTAGTATCCCGTCCATGTGTTATCATCAACACCGTAGTAAGCAATAACGGGCTTAATCGGCGCTTTGGCTGATATCAATTTCACAATAGCTCCATTAAAAGCTCCGCCAAAATCGGTATCCCCGGTTACAACGGATTGAATATCCTGAGGCCCGCTGATCGTATTCCCGATAAACTTCAGCTTCAAGGGGGCCAGGTATCCCAAATCCTCGGCTAGTTCCGGAAAAGTAACGGAACCCACTCCGCCTTGATAGCGCAGCTCGGTGACTTCTGGTGTGCCGCCACTGGCGGAAACGGTCTGTAGTTTGCTGCCGCAGGCTGTTAATAGGAGTGTGCAAGCGATGAGTAGTGCGATGGCTTTCGTTAAGCTCTTTTGCCTTGAAAAGGTCATCTTCATTTCCCCCTAAGGATGATTTGATTGTTTCATTTGCGAACCAAATGCTCTCCAGAGGACTGGTCGTTAATTACATAATTCCTATAGACTTACTGTGTATTTGTTTCTATAATGAAATATAATCTCGACCCGGAAAACTGTCAATAAATTGGAAACACATGAACATGAATGACAATGAATGACCATATCGACCTAGGCAGGAGGCGGGAAATCATGTCCTTACAGCGATTCAATCTCATTTCTTTGCATGAAGCGATCGATTTGCTCGGTGTAAGCCGCTCAACCTTCGATAGATGGCGGAAATTGAAGCAGCTTCCTTATGTGAAAATAGGAAAAGAAATCTTAATTGATAAGGAGGAGCTGGAAAAGTGGGTTCGCCATCACGCTTCAGGTACAAACAATCCGGTGATTGCAGCAGGTGCGGCATCGATCCGCACACCTCAGGAGCAGTTGGCGATCAAGGTTGGTTATCAGAGCGGCACAGCCCATATGTGGACATCGCTCCTTATGAAGGAGCTCGGTTGGTTCGAAGAAGAACTCGCCTTAGCAAAGCCCGGACGCACGGTTCGTGTCGACTGGTTCGATGCCGCCAACGGGACTGTGCTTTTGCAGGGCTTGATCGGGGGAAGCATTCAGATTGCTTCTTTAGGCGATTTCTCGATTGTACTAAGTCAATCGCTAAGGCGGATGCTGCCTTCATTTCGACCTGTATTGCTAGCTTTTGACGGGAAAGCCTTGGCTCATTACCAGGGAATTGGTCAGATGTTTAATCAAGAGGGAATGGGGGAGGATTATTTAACCGGCGTTGTGGCAGAAGAGAATTGGCTGCATCATCATCAAGAGGATACGGTGGCTTATTTAAAAGCACATGTACGTGTGCATGCCTACATTCGAGATCAACCTCAAGCAGTTGTTGAGCTCATTGCCTGTGCCAAAGGGATTCCGGCAGAAATCATTGCTCGAATCCTAGGTAAGGTTAGATGGGATTCAGCATTTTATAAGAAGGATATGAAAGTTTTAGAACTGCTGCAGCAGGAGAATCCAGAATCAACGACGACCGTGATGGCACAGCCTTTTTCCAATGAGATCTGTTTCAAAATCCAATATTTACAAGAAGCGATTAAGGCGCTTCAACTGCCTCATCACAGCAATGATTTATTAGAAGGAGAGTGGGCGGATGAGCAGTTGTATTAACGGGCAAATGTTTCCCTTCCCGGCATTTCGGTATATAGTAAAGAGGTTGAAGTGATGGAAGGGAGCTAATAGCTGGTGCATACATCGATGATCGAGGAAGAAAATGGCATTTTCCCTGCAGTGTGCTCACTGGATTGTCCAGATCAATGCGGTCTGCTGCTTCATAAGGAAGCCGGCAAGATCGTTAAAATAGAGGGAGACCCCAACCACCCGGTGACACAAGGGGCGATTTGCAATAAAGTTCGTAACATGACAGCTCGGCTATATGATGATAAAAGGCTGCAGTATCCCATGAAACGCGTGGGCCCCAAAGGGGAGGGCAGCCGGTTTGAAAGAATTTCCTGGAGAGAAGCGATCGCAACGATCACAAGCCGATGGAAAAAGCTGATCGCAGAGGAAGGCGCCGAATCGATTCTGCCCTACAGCTTCTATGGCAATATGGGGCGGATTGGGACCGAAGGGATGGATCGCCGCTTCTTTAACCGGATGGGCGCCAGTCGGCTGCTTTATTCGATTTGCGAGTCGGCAGGAACCGAAGGCTACAAGTATACGATGGGAGGCAGCTTTGGCACCGATCCGGAGGATACTGTGCATGCTAAGCTCATCATCATGTGGGGAATCAATGCCGTCAGCACGAATATGCATCAGGTAATGCTGGCTGAGAAGGCACGCAAAAACGGTGCGCAAATCATCGTCATTGACGCGCACAAGAACCAAACCGGCCGCTGGGCGGACTGGTTTATTCCGATTCTGCCCGGAACGGATGCTGCGTTGGCGCTGGGAATCATGCATATTTTGTTTGCCGAAAATAGCGTGGATGAAGCCTTTTTGCAGCAGTATACGGTTGGCCATGAGGAGCTGCGGGAGCATGTTCGGCAGTATGAACCTTCTGTGGTATCTACTATCACGGGAGTTCCGGTAGAGGACCTCTACCGCTTAGCCCGACTGTACGGTCAGACATCGCCTTCTTTTATCCGAATCGGCAATGGAATTCAGCATCATGATAACGGCGGGATGTGCGTGCGGACGATTGCCTGCTTGCCCGCATTGACAGGGCAATGGCTGCGTCGCGGAGGCGGTGCCATCAAAGGGAATGGCGGCTACTTGGAACACAACATCCCTGCCTTGCAGCGGCCTGATTTACGGGAGAAGGATGCGCGGCAGATCAATATGAACTTACTCGGCAGCGCATTGCTGGAGTTGGATCCGCCTATCCGTTCGTTATACGTATATAACTCGAACCCGGCGTTAGTTGCCCCCCATGCCAATAAAGTGAGGGAAGGGCTTCAACGGGAGGATTTGTTTACGGTTGTGCATGATCTCTTTATGACCGAGACAGCGAAATATGCGGATATCGTGCTTCCGGCTACGTCTTCTTTTGAAAATACGGACTTCTACCGCTCCTATTGGCATCAGTACGTGCAGATTCAGCGTCCTGTCGTACGACCTTACGGCGAAAGCAAAGCGAATGTCGATGTGTTTCGTCTTCTTGCCGCAGAGATGGGCTACGAGGATGAAGCTTTGCAGGATTCCGATGAAGATTTGGTACGGCAAGCTTTGAATCATCCCGGCAATCCGGCGTTAGCGAACATTACCTATGAAAACCTGATTGAGAAACAGTTCATGAAGGCGGAGGTGAGGCCGCTGTTTCCGGGGGCATTGCGGACGCCGAGCGGCAAAATCGAGCTGCTCTCTCGTGAGATGGAGGAGAAAGGCTATCCGGCTCTGCCGACATATATTCCGCTTCACGATGAAGGCGACCTGCCTTTCCTGTTCATTCCCGCGCCGAATCATAACTTCCTGAATTCGACGTTTGCTCATAATGAGAAGCATATCCGCATGGAAAAAACGCCGAAACTTCACATGAATGAATCGGATGCTGCTGCATTAGGGGTCGCGAGTGGCGAAATGGTTCGCGTTTGGAATGATCGCGGTGAGTGTGAATTAACCGTAGCTGCGGGTTCTGACGTGCTGCCGGGCGTTGTTGTAAGCCAAGGGCTGTGGGCGGATTTGCCGGGGAGCGGGAGCAAAGCCTTGGTTAACGCGCTTACGCCGGATCGTGTAGCGGATATGGGCGGAGGGGCAACTTTTTTCTCCGGCCGTGTGAGAGTGGAAAAGCTGGAGAGGCCGGAGAAGCTGTAGAAGCTGTAGAAGCGTGAAGTCTACTCAGATGAAATGAACAGTAGTGTACTGAGCTGAGCTGAACCCATGGGCGCTTCCTCGCATAAAGTAATGCAGGAGGTGATGGCCGATGTCATTACAGCAAAAAGCATACGCCTGGATCGGCAGTCCGGTAGGTGTATCCCTCATGGACGGCACCGGTGCTTCGGGAATTTTGTGCAGTATACAAGGCGGGTCGATCTATCTGATCGAATACTTATACCATACACAATTTGCGACAAAACATTATGCGTTCAATCAAATACGGGACATTCTCCCGTTTCCGCAATGCCCGCAGCCGCAAGTGCTGTATCAATCAAAACCGATGTATTAGATTGTTGAAGGAGAAGTAAGCCGCCGATCCCCGTTGGATCGGTTTTTTTGTGGTTTGCGAGGTATGGGGTTACGAGCTTATTCTTTGCGATTTTATGGGAATGCGAGGTTGGATAGCACCTGTAAATCTTACGAAATTGCACGTAGGATAACGCCCCGTGAGTTAGAGGGAACTACAGGGCGCTATCTCGCCGAAAAAGGCCTTTCGAGCTTGGGAGAGGGAACTATGATCCGCTATTCTGTTGCTGTTAGCTGAAAACAGCTATCCAAGGCCCAATAAGGTCCTGTAGTTCCCCTCCGAAGTCCAAACCTTCGCATTTCACCCAATTAGCGGAATGTAGTTCCCATAATCGGATGGGTACCTTCTTTTTTGGCTTACTTTTGCAGAATCTAATCCATTCCTAATAAATACCCTCCTCAACCTAAATAAATGACAATGAAATAGCTGGAAAAGGGGGTAATATGATGGAATCGCAGATATTTGTATGCGCTTACAAGGTGGTAGCATCGACCCATGAGCTTATATTGCGGCACTTCATGGAGGCGGTCCCCCAAAGCGTGGCTTTGCTACGAGACTAAAACTGAACAAGGAGCATTGGCGATATGAAAATTCACTTTTTTCAAAGAAAGCTAGCGAAGTTGTTAATCTTTTCAATGGTTGTTTCCCTCCTCCTCCTTCCTGCTCCAGGTATGGCGGCGGATGTCGAGGTGGATGTTGCTGCGCTCCCAACCAGCGCAGATGCCGCTATTGTTATGGATAGCGCTAAGCCGGAAGTTGCGGATACGAACTACGACAATAGAACGAATTTAGGCAGTTCGACGCTTGGATTGTACAGTCTTTCAACGAGCAGTTCGAAAAAAACACAAGTTTATTTCAAGTTTGATGTGTCTACCGTTTCTGATAGTACATACAAATATTATTTGCAAGTCTCTGCCAAAAAAGGGAGCAGCGATATCGATACGGGCCTTCAAGTGTATGGATTGCTGAATAACTCATGGCAAGAATCGACGATAACCTGGAATACAGCTCCTCAAACGGATTTGTCGGCAATGAATCCACTGGGGCAATTCATGGTAACCCAGCTAAATTCAGCTAAACCGGTCTTATATACTGTAGACGTGACGGATTACGTAAGGCAGCATCTTTCCGATCAGGCAGTATCTTTCATCATTGCATCCAACTCTTCCAATTCCGTTAACGTATATTCGAAAGAGAACACATCGGCCTCCAACCCTGAGCCGCAGCTCCTTGTGCGACGTGTTGTTCAAGGCGATACCACCCCTCCAACGTGGGCGCCAAGCGCTGCACTAAAGTCTATCAACCTGGGCATGGATTTCGTGCAATTGACCTGGCCTGCAGCGACCGACGATAGTGCGGTAACAAACTATAAGCTGTATCAGAACAATATGCTGCTAAGCAGTGTAACAGGAAATACTTACACAGTTCAGGGACTATTGCCGAATACCAACGTTACCTATAGCGTCTACGCAGGAGATGCGGTCGGAAACTATTCTTTGCTACCACTCACCTATAATGTAACCACATTAGCAGCCCCAGTTACACCTTTACAAGTCGTTGAAGTGAATGCGAGCAGCAGTGACGGAAACGTAGAAAGCAATACGCTCGACAACAATTTATTCAGCCGTTGGTCAGCATCAGGTGACGGGCAATACGTCATGTTTGATCTGGGGCAATCTAAGAGCATTGGCTACGTAGGCATAGCCTTTTATAAAGGAGATCTACGTACGACACTGATTGATATTCAAACATCGAACGACGCGCAGTCCTGGACGAATGTATTTACAGGAAACAGCCGCCCGAATACGGTAGACATGCAGGCCTTTGATATTCCAGATACGAATGCGCGCTTCGTTCGGATTGTGGGACACGGGAACTCAGACGGCAGCACGTTCACAAGTTTAACAGAAGTCATGATATATCCACCGTTCCCATCTGGAGACACACCGGTTGCGATTGTCCCGAATATTACACCGACTGCGCCGCCGGGAACGGTCCCTTTTACAAAGCCGGGGCTGACGAATCCAGATGGGTCTGAACACCTTATGCACACACCTAATCAGGTGACTGGCGCTACGCTCAATGTGCTCGACTTTGGCGCAAATCCGGCGGATAACGCACAAGATGACCGTACAGCGATCCAAAATGCAATTGATGCCGCAACAGCCGGTGATGAAGTTTTTATTCCAAAAGGCGTTTATAACCTAAAGACATCCCCAGACGGATTTATCAATTTAAAGTTGAAGTCCGGCGTGAACCTGCGTGGCGAAAGCGAAACGGATACCATTTTGAAATCAAGTATTGATGATGTCAAAAATAGCTCTGTGCTGAAATCATCGAATCAACATGATATTTTAATTTCAAATCTGACAGTGACTTCCACGTGGAATCGTAATTTTTCGTTAGATCACGTTCTGAATAATCCGGATGCCGGTGGTCCTGACAGCATGATTGCCATCGCCAATTATGGGGAGGATCCTTCTTATCATGTGACGATTGATCATGTTACTGTGGAGCGTTTCAGACGTATGGCCATTCGGATTGAAAATAGTCATGATGTCGTAGTTCGTCATGCGACCTTCCGGAATGCAACCGATTTAGGCGGCGGTGGAGCCGGTTACGGGACTTCCATCCAAGGAATGCCGAAGGTCGACAGGCTCGGTTTTGACAATGATACGTATTGGAATGTGGTTGAGAACTCCAACTTTGAAGGGCCGTATTTGCGGCACGGTTCCCTGATTCAGAACGTCGCGCACAACAACGTGCTGCGAAATAATAGCTATTCGAGAACGAAGTTAGATGCGATCGATCTTCATGGCGAGTTGGAGTATTTAAACGAAGTTTACGGGAATACCGTTGAAAATATTTTGACCGGCGGCGGTGTAGGGCTTGGTAACACTGGCGGTACTGCACCGAGTAACCATAGTAAATCAGGTCCTCAAAATCATATACACGATAATGTGATACGCAATGCGCGTGAAGGAATTGTCGTAACAATGGGCACACCGGATACGTTGATCGAACGCAATATTATCGAGAACACAACAACGGTCAACAACGGTGCAGGAATCAATATTTTAAACGGCCCTGGTACGCGCGTATTGAATAATATTATTCGAAATAACACAGCTTCCGGTTACTGGGGAATTTTGCTTGAACACGACAACGGTGATCAAAATGCCGGTAATATTGGAGCAGGAGATCCTCAAAATGTACAAATCGCAGGAAATATGATTACTGGTAACACCAATGGCATTCAGCTTCAAACGGGTTCAAACATATCTGTAACCAAAAATATTTTAAACAATGTAGGCATTAACTATTTGAAAGCGAATGGTGTAACAGCTACCGAGGTGTGGCCTTCTACGGATAATACTTTGAGCAGCCTAACAACCAACGTTGGAACATTGAGTCCCGCATTCGACGCGACTAAAACAGAATATACCGTTGCAATACCTGCGGGTATAAGAGAAATAAAGTTCACACCTGTCACTTCAAACATTGGAGCAAAAGTAACCGTAAACGGAACGCCCGCAGACAGCGGAACAGCATCTACCGGCATCCAACTTAACGTTGGTGCGAATATTATTGAGATTGAAGTTACCGCAGAAGACAACTCAACGAAGAGGTATCAGCTGACCGTAACGCGAAGTGAAAACAAAGTTCATGATGACAAAGGCAACTCATCTAACCCGCCCACAGCAGGCCCGATGCCGAATTCAACAAGCAACACATCAGCAGGCAAACTGAGCAACAAAGTAACAGAAGTAAACGGCAAAACAGTCGTCACAACGAAAGTAGACACACAGGACCTGGATGGCATCATGAAAGCGCAAGGGGACGGACCTATCACTCTAACGGTTGATACACCGAAGAGAACGGAGCAGGTACAGGTCACCATAACTCAATCTGCGCTTGAAAAGCTGCTTAAAGTCCCTGCGGTGAGCATTGAGTCGCAGTTGGGAGGGGTGAAGCTCCCTGTGAAGCAGTTAGATCTTTCTCCATTCGCGGCACAGCTCGGAACTAAAGTCGAGAACGTACAATTAGTGGTAGAAATCAGCTCTAATGAATCCGTGTCTGCACAAGCCAAAGTAAACGGACTTCAAGTTATCGCGTCGATGGATTTCTTCATGCAAGCAGTTGCAAGCGATGGCAAATCCGTCGACATGGCAAGTTTCACCCAATATGTGCCATATACGATGAAAGTAGAGAATGGCAATATCAGTGAACGGAGCCTGGCTACTGTAAGGGTTGTTCAAGATGACAAAGGCAACACGGCCTATGAGCCAGTTCCTTTTACGATGAAAGATGGAGAAGTCGTTCTGTATAGTCACACTAACGGTACGTTTATGTTAATTCAAAACCAGATTTCCTTTGGGGATACAGAGCATCACTGGGCGAAGGACAGCATTGAGCGAATGGCTAATAAATGGCTCGTTCAAGGCGTTTCCAAAGATGAATTCCGCCCGGATCAACCCATAACGCGAGCAGAGCTTGCTGCAATGATTACACGGACACTAGGTATCAGGTCCACGACGACTAACGCACCTTTTAAAGATACGAGCGAGCAGGAATGGTACAATGAGGCTATAAATGCCGCCGTTGAAGCGGGGATTGTCACTGGCTACGAAGACGGGACGTTCCGTCCGGAGCAAACGATTACCCGTCAGGAAATGGCCGTAATGATAGACCGCGCCTTGAAAGCAGCTGGTTATCAGGAGCAGAAGGCAGGCAAAGCCCCTAATTACGATGATCAAAAGCAAATCAAGCCATGGTCGCAAGAGGCGATCAACCGCCTTGGACAATTGAAATTAATGGATGGCACAAGCTCGACTTCGTTTGATCCGGGTATGGAAGCTACACGGGCACAGAGCGCTGTATTGCTGCAGCGGCTGCTGCAGGAGCTGACTTTTACAAACTAGCTTTCAGCCATTCTTTATTTTCGTCATCAATCACCAACTTCGCATCCCGTGCCGCAATTATGATACAATACGAAAAAATGAGGCCAAGTTGGTGAAGCGATGACTTTTGAAGAGGTAATGGGACATTTGGAAGAGCTCGGCAGCGAGCAAACGAAAAAAACATTTCTCCGGCATGGAGCCCAGGAACCTTTTTTCGGCGTAAAAGTCGGGGATCTGAAGAAACTGGTCAAATATGTCAAGAAAGATCGCGACTTGGCGCTTGCACTCTATGAGTCGGGAAACACGGATGCCATGTACCTAGCGGGACTTTCGATTAATCCCAAGACGATGACGAAGGAAGAGCTTCAGAACTGGGCTGAGCGGGCCTATTGGTACATGCTGGCTGAGTACACGGTGGCAGGCGTGGCGGCTGAGAGCAGGTACGCGCTTGATATGGCGAGAGAGTGGCTGCTATCTTCTGATGAACTGCTGGCGACCTGCGGATGGAGCACGTATACGAATTATATCAGCATCACGCCGGACGAGCAGCTTGATTTGCATGAGATTGCCGGACTGCTGGAACAAGTAAGAACAACGATTCATGCGGAGCGTAACCGCGTAAAATATGCGATGAACAACTTTGTCATTGCAGTCGGGTCGTACTGCCATCCCTTATTTGATACAGCCGTGGATGTGGCGAAGGAGATTGGCAAGGTGCATGTCGACGTGGGCCAGACAGCGTGCAAAGTACCGCTCGCCGCGGCGTATATTCACAAAGTGGAGTCCATGGACAGGGTAGGGAAAAAGAAGAAGACATGTATTTGTTAAAAAATAACTAAGCTATGACGGGATAGGCTTCGAGAGAGGCGATCTTGTTATAGCTTTTTTTACGGAGATGTCTTAATAAATCCAAAGGTCAAATAAAGGAAAAACCTAGTGTTTGCAGAAAGATACAAAGAGTTGAATTTTTGAAGGAGAGGGCGATAAAAGGACAATGTTGGTGGAAAAATTGTTTCTGAATATCCTGATCGTCCTCGCTCCCGTCTTATTGCAAAGTGTATTTGGAGAGCGCTGGCGTTATGCGAAGTCTCCCCTCGTAATGGGCTTGCTGTATGGCATCGCATCATGCCTATGTCTGTTATTTTCTTATAGAGATCTTAACTTATATTGGGATTTGCGATACGTTCCTATGATCATTGCAGCCATTTATGTGGGGCCGGTAGCAGGGGTAATTAATTATGTTATGATTATTATGACGCGTACGTATCTCGGTGGAGATGCCCTTTGGTTTGGTTACCTAAGCATGACGCTTGGATTTTTAATTCCGTTTCTTGCTTCGTTCAAGATCAAAACGCTGACAGGAACCGCACGAATAAAAGCTGCCATATTGGTTTCCTTGGGCCCACTGCTCGTCATGCTTGCGATTTTATTAAGCTATTCGGCATATGCGCACGAACCGTTCCAATTTAAATTGATGCCAGCGGTCATTGTGTTTGGCATTCTTCTCATCTTAGGAACATGGTTTTCAGCCATGCTGCAAGAAATTAATGAAGAACATACCAAAATGAAAGTACAAATTCAGAAAGCTGAAAAAATGAAGACCTTAGGTGAGCTCGCTGCTTCTATAGCCCATGAAGTTCGTAATCCGCTTACTGTTGTGAAAGGATTTCTTCAGCTTATGCGTCCGAGCGAGATCGGCAAAAATCAACAGTACTTGACGATAGCTATGGAAGAACTGGAACGGGCAGAGACGATCATTAGCGATTACTTAAATTTCTCCAAGCCAAAATTAACGAAACTGGAGTCGTTCTCTTTTTCCGACTTATTAACGAATATTAGTATCCTGCTAACACCGATGGCGATGAAAAATGCTGTGGAACTTACTTGCCATCTGGAAGACAACATTTATATCTATTCAGATAGGGGGCAGTTACAGCAAGCGCTCGTAAATGTCATTAAAAATGCCATTGAAGCGACGCAAGCAAATGGCGAAGTGAAGGTTAGTTCGATGAGGCTGGTAGGGGAGGTTCAAATAATAATCAGCGATAACGGCAAAGGAATGAGTAAAGAGCAGTTGTCCCGCATCGGTCACCTGTTTTATTCCACGAAGGATGTCGGGACAGGATTAGGGACAGCTGTAACCATACGTATTATTGAATCAATGAACGGTAAAATTGTTTACGAAAGCAAAGAAGGGGTCGGCACGACAGTGACGATCACCCTTCCTTTAAAGCAAAATTAGCGGTTATCGATTTTTTCCGGGTAAAGATCATGGTTCATCAGTCGGTGTTCAGCGATCGCTTCGAACTTTGTGCCTGGTTGGCCCCAATTGCAGTATGGATCGATCGAAATGCCGCCGCGCGGAGTGAACTTACCCCAAACCTCAATGTAGCGAGGCTCCATGAGCTTGATCAAGTCATTCATAATAATGTTGACGCAGTCCTCATGGAAATCGCCATGATTACGGAAGCTGAACAGATACAACTTGAGGGACTTGCTCTCGACCATTTTGATATTCGGAATATAGGAGATGTAGAGGGTGGCGAAATCCGGTTGCCCAGTGACGGGACACAAGCTCGTGAATTCTGGGAAATTGAATTTAACAAAGTAATCCCTGTTCGGATGCTTGTTGTCGAATGCCTCTAACACCGTAGGATCATAGTTGAACACGTACTTCGTTCCTTGATTTCCGAGTAGAGTGATTTCTTTTAAATCTTCATTGCTTCTACCTGCCATTGTAAAAATCCTCATTTCATAGTTTTTTATAGAGGGAGTTTGCGAACCTCTTCTAGGAGCAAATAGTACCATATACGCCGTGAAAATGCATCTCTGGAGCCATTGGGATTTGGTGGAGATAATTGTCCGCACATTGTAGTTACCACAGAATGAATGGTAAAATGAAAAGATATGTGTCTTGAAATGGAATGGAGGTTCTTTAGCTTTGAAAGCCTATCAGGATTTATTACAAGATATTCTTACGAATGGGACTAAAAAAGAAGACAGAACGGGAACGGGGACGCTGTCCGTATTCGGAAGACAAATGCGTTTCGACCTTTCGGAGGGATTTCCGTTAGTGACAACGAAAAGGGTTCCTTTTCGGTTAATCGCCAGCGAAATGCTTTGGTTCATTAAAGGCGATACGAATATTCGGTATCTGCTCCAGCATAACAACCATATTTGGAACGAATGGGCTTTTAAGAAGTGGGTTGAAAGCACCGATTATTCAGGACCGGATATGAGCAATTTTGGTCTGCGCTCCCAACAGGATGAAGCATTCAAGCTTCAGTATGAGGAGCAAATGGCGATTTTCGTGGAAAAAGTGTTGAATGATGAGCCGTTTGCCAAGCAATACGGAGAGCTCGGGGATGTCTACGGGAAGCAGTGGCGGGATTGGACGACGACGCAGGGCGGCACCATCGACCAGCTCAGAGATGTGATTCACATGATCAAAACAAACCCCGATTCCCGCAGGCTGATCGTCTCCGCGTGGAATCCTGAGGATGTGCCGAGCATGGCGCTGCCGCCTTGTCACACGTTGTTTCAGTTTTATGTGGCGGAGGGCAAGCTGAGCTGTCAATTATATCAGCGCAGTGCGGACACGTTCTTGGGCGTGCCATTTAATATCGCTGGCTATGCGTTATTAACGCACCTTATCGCACAGGAATGCGGACTAGGCGTCGGGGAGTTCGTCCATACGATCGGCGATGCACATATCTACACGAATCATATCGACCAGATTCATACGCTGCTGAGCCGGGAACCGAAGGAACTGCCGACGCTTAAGTTGAATCAAGAGGTCGCATCCCTCTTCGATTTCGACGTGAGCGACATTGAATTGGTCGGATACAACCCGCATCCATCCATTAAAGCGCCGGTAGCTGTTTAGTATCGTGACGAAAGGAAGGCTGACACAATGAGTATTTCATTTATTTTTGCCATGGACCGCAACCGTGCCATCGGTGTAAACAATAGATTGCCGTGGCATTTGCCCGGCGACCTGAAGTTTTTCAAATCCGTGACGATGGGTCACCCGATTCTCATGGGTCGCAAGACGTATGAGTCTATCGGGAAGCCGCTGCCGGGCAGACGCAACATCATTCTTACGCAGAATCCTGAGTTTCAGGCAGAGGGCTGTGAAGTCATTCACTCGGTTCATGAAGCGACCGAAGAATTCCGGAATCAGGAGCTTTTCGTGATCGGCGGGGCGGAAATATTCCGGCTGTTCGCACAGGAGGTCGATCGGATGTACATTACGTTCATCGAGCATGAATTTGAAGCCGACACGTTCATGACGGAGCTGGACTTGTCGGATTGGACCTTGATCTCCAGCGAGCAAGGGGAGCAGAACGAGAAAAATCCTTACGAATATTACTTCCGCATTTACCAAAGAAAATAAGATTAACAAAGGCCATGAATTCTACGTCAAGTTTGACATAGAACTCATGGCCTTCTTGACAAACGCGCTCGTCCTAAAGGACGACGAAGTCGTTTATCCTTGTTTATGAGCTTAGCTGCGTTTTCTAGTTAGCGATACGATCAAAGATAATGCCCCAAGGACGACGGCCGCAATGGAGAGATAGAGCGGCGTTTTGGAGCCTGAGCCGCTGCTTTGGGCAGCTTGGCCTGCTGTTACGTTTCCGTGGCTGTCCGTGACAGCGCCAGCGTTAGCTTTCACCGTCGTTACGGAAGCAGGCTTGTCGGAACCGTCTGCGCCGACCCATTCCACGACGCTGCCGTCTTTGTAAGTTTGATATGCCTTCCACACGATTTGGGTAGCTGTATCCGCTACTTTGCCCTGCATATTGAATTCGCCGAATTCCGTGCTGGCAAGTCCGTCTCCGCTAGCTTTCCAGGTAACGCCTGTAATTTTACCTGCGGAATCTTTAGCGAGCTCGTAAGTCCAGCCTGCTTTCGGCTCAAAGCGGGAAATCGCAACGGAATCCATCGGGAATTTCACTTCCACTTTTACCGTAGGAATATCTTTTTCTGATGGGACACGAACGGTAAACTTCTCATAGCTGCCTTGTGTAGCTTCTTTCGGATAAACCGTTACGTGAGCGCTGGCGACGCTAGCCAGCAGCATAGAACCAATCAGCATAATACCTGCATTTAACATGAATTTTTTGAACATGGAACATTTTCCCCTTTCGAATCAACTCTTCTCATGTTGTCCATGTTACCTGTTTGGTAAGCATCTGAGTATGACTCGACTGGGCTATTTTTTCGACTAGTTTTGTCCTTTTCGTGTCAGGCCGTGCTTGATGGCGAAGCCGGTGAGCTGGACTCGGTTCTCAAGTCCGAGCTTCACCAATATATTTTTCATATGATTCTTTACCGTATGCTCGGAAATCAGCAGCTTCTCGGCAATCTGCCGATTGTTGTGCCCCTGAGCAACGTAGGCGGTAATTTCTTGCTCGCGTGAAGTTAGCATGCTTGGTGTCGGACCTTCCGTACGTGAGCCCACAGGGGCGCGAAACCTTTGAAAAAGCTTATCCGCCATCCCTCTGGCCACCTCGGAGTTGTCGTCGAGCAGGGCGCGCAGGTAAGTAAGCCATTCGTCGGGATCCATATTTTTGAGCAAATAGCCTTGGGCTCCGAACTGAAGCGCGGTGAAGAGGTCGGCAACATCGTCGGAAACCGTAAGCATGACGATCCGGATCGTCCCATAAGCTTGTTTGATACGGCGCGTCGCTTCGAGTCCATCCATGGGAGACATGTGAATATCCATTAACACGACATCCGGCGCGACTTCACCGCACAGGAGGATGGCTTCTTCACCACTGCTGGCTTCCCCCACAATTTCGAAGTCGGCTACATTCGCCAGCATGCTTCGGATCGCTTTTCGCGCTAAAGGATGATCATCTACGATGAGGACGCGGAAAGGTTGAGTGTTCATCATGGCTAGTTCCCCCTGTCTGCGGCTTGTACCGTAAGTACGGTTCCGGCTCCGGCAGGGGCTTCGTTTCCGCTTCCGGCTTCGGTTTCACCGAGGCCCCTTGCTTTTAGTTCGAATACAGCACCCAATTCAGCCGCCCTTTTTTGCATGAGCTCAATGCCGTACTTTTTGCCTTTGGCTTCCGCATGCTGGAGTCCACGACCATTATCGGTAATTTGCAGCACCCAGTAATCGGGCTGAGCCTCCAGCAGGATCGCAGCCTCTGTTGCCATGGAATGCTTGCGTATGTTCGTGAAGGTTTCCTGTATGATGCCGAAAAGCTGAACCTCCTCTGCGGGGGAAAAGCTGCTCTCCTCAATCTCCAGCTGCTCTTGCAGTTCAATGCCTGTCACCAAGCGCCAGTCCTTCAGAAATTTACGGATACGCTGCTCAAGGCTTGTGCCTTCCTCCGGCGGCGTCCGAAGATTGAAAATCGCCTGCCGGAGCGAGTTGTCGATTTCTGAGACGGCTGCTTTCGCTTCCTCCAAATCACCTTGCTTCAGCTTGACGTTGAGAAAAAATAGCGTCTGAGCTAAGTCGTCATGCAGCTCTCTGGCAAGACGTTCCCGCTCTTCATAGACAGCTCTGCGGGCTTCTCCTATGGTGAGCTGTTCGTTGCTGCGTTCAATGCTCTGGAACATCCATGAAGCAAATAAATAGGAGAGCAGCAGCGTAATGACGGTAATGGAGAAGTTGCCGGCTTCCATCGTTAAATAATTTAGCAGAAATTCATGGCGTATATATTCAAAGCCGCCAATGATGATCACAGGTACGAAAATAGTAAAAAGCTTAAAAACGCGCAGAGACATTAGATAACTTCACTCCTTATGAAGACTCAAAAGTTTGGAACGGATACTATTATACCAAATAAATGTTAGCTATCTTCACAAAAAAATGGGCAAAAGGCTTCTCAAGTCATGCACACGTGTGCTACATTATTAATAAATCGTAGCACGAATGAGAGAGGTGTGTGTATACCGCATGTGGAAATCATTGTTGCAGCAGCGAAAAAGCTGGGGAGGATACGTTGGCTTTATCCTGCTTCTCCATGTATTAGGATTAATTGGACTTTATACGGTAGCCAAATCGTCTCCTGCCTTTTGGGGGATCGGGCTGCTTGCTTATACGCTAGGCATGCGGCATGCCTTTGACGTCGATCATATTGCGGCAATTGACAACACGGTCCGTAAGCTTGTTCAGCAGAAGCGAAATCCTTTAGGCGTCGGCTTCTATTTCTCGCTGGGACACTCCTCCGTTGTTTTCCTGATGGCAATCGTGACCGCTTTTTCTGTGCAATGGGCGGAACGGGAGCTTCCATGGATGCAGCGTTTCGGAGGCGTTATCGGCGCTTCGGTATCCGGACTTTTTCTTGTGATCATCGGAATTATTAACTTGCTTATCCTGATAAGTTTATATAAACTGTTCGTGAAATTTCGCGGTGGTAAGCACGATGACAAAGAGTTTGAAGAGCTTTTGGAATCCCGGGGTTTTATTGCTCGCATGATCAAACCGCTTTTCTCTTTTATCACCAAAAGCTGGCATGTGTACCCGTTAGGTTTTCTATTCGGCCTAGGTTTCGATACAGCTAGCGAAATTGCGCTGTTAGCGATCTCAGCCCATGCGGCAAAGGAAGCTATTCCGTTCATCGGTATCATTTCACTACCGCTGCTATTTGCAGCTGGGATGAGTCTGTTTGACACAGCGGACGGAATGTTTATGACCAAGGCCTACAAGTGGGCTTTCCATACGCCGGTTCGTAAGCTTTATTACAATTTGACTGTAACCGCTTTGGCTGTAATTGCCGCGCTGATTATCGGCGTCATTGAGCTTGGGCAAGTTCTCTCGGAAGAATTCGGCATGGAAGGCTCCTTCTGGACTTGGTTGCAGGCCATTGATTTTGGAACCTTAGGCTTTATTCTCGTTGCTCTGTTCGTCGTCGCGTGGATCGTCTCCATTGCGGTCTGGAAAGGGCTGAAAATCGAGGAACGCTGGCGGGCAAAAGTATAAGTCATAAGAAGGATGGCCTTAGAACTAGTTTCTGGGCCATTTTTTGTTATGGTGAACAATGGAATATGAATATTTTCTAAAGGTTATCCTAGAAAGAAGGATTTTGCCGAAATTCGTTGAATTAATTTGGTCTGAACTTTTGATACCATTTAAAGAAAGTAGGACTTATATGATTGAGTTTAAGCATATTTCCAAGGTCTATCCCAACGGAACTGTGGGTCTTAACGACATTAACCTGACCATTAAACCAGGAGAATTCGTTGTGATCGTTGGTCTCTCAGGCGCCGGGAAATCGACCTTGCTGCGTTCCATCAATCGCTTACATGAGACGACAGACGGAGAAATATTAATAGATGGCAAATCCATCACAAAGGCGAATGGTGCTGAATTACGTCGAATGCGCAGAGATATCGGGATGATCTTCCAAACATTTAATTTGGTCAAGCGTTCAACCGTGCTTCGCAACGTATTGTCAGGACGTGTAGGTTATCATTCCACTCTGCGTACCGTTCTCGGCTTGTTCCCAAAACATGATATCGAGCTTTCCCTGAAAGCATTAGAAAGAGTGAATATTCGGGAGAAAGCCTATTCACGCGCCGATGAATTGTCCGGCGGTCAACAACAACGTGTTTCCATCGCGAGGGCGCTTGCTCAAGAAGCCAAAATCATTTTGGCGGATGAACCGGTTGCCTCTCTGGATCCGTTAACAACTAGACAGGTTATGGATGACCTGAAACGCATTAATACGGAACTGGGTATCACAACGGTTGTTAACCTTCACTTTATCGATCTTGCACGTGAATATGCAACCCGTATTATTGGACTTCGCGCCGGCAAAGTCGTCTATGACGGACCTGTTGCAGAAGCGACGGATGAAGTGTTCTCCGAAATTTATGGCCGTGCCATTAAGAAGGATGAGCTGTTGGGGGTGCAGGAGGGATGAGTGTGACGACCGTCAAAAGACCTCCTAAAACGAAGCTTTATCTTACTGCCGTCATCATGGTGCTTTTCCTGATCGGGAGCATTTATCAGACGGATGCGACACTTACCAAGCTGGTTACGGGTACGCCGGAAATTTTCAAATTCATTGGGGAAATGTTTCCCCCGGATTGGGCATTTTTCGCGGATATTTGGAAGCCGATGGCGCAAACCATCCAAATGTCCATTATTGGTACAACCGTTGGAGCTATTTTCGCTTATCCGATGGCCCTTCTTGCAGCGCGTAACGTAACAACGTCGCCATGGCTTTTTTATCCGGCTAGGCTGATCATGAACCTGCTCCGTACGATTCCGGATCTGCTGTATGCGGCACTGTTTGCGGTGCTAGTGGGTTTTGGCCCAACAGCAGGTACACTTGCGCTGATTTTCTTTACGTTCGGCATTTTATCTAAACTTTCATATGAATCAACGGAAGCGATTGACCCTGGTCCGCTGGAAGCGATGACTGCCGTCGGCGCCAACAAGCTGAAGTTGATTCGTTTCGGTGTCCTTCCGCAAGTAGCTCCCACGTATCTGGCTCATTTCCTGTATACGTTTGAGGTCAGTATCCGCGCATCTGCCATTCTTGGATTGGTTGGAGCCGGCGGTATTGGCTTGCTGCTCAAAAACACCCTGGATCTGTTCCGTTACGATCAGTCCTGTGCGATTGTTATCTACACCTTGCTAGTTGTTGTCATTATCGATTTGGTAAGTACACGTTTCCGTTCCTACCTGCTGAAAGGCAGCGCGAAGCCTATGTCAGTATCCCGTGCACGTACGCTCAAAATCGTGGGATGGGTTGCTGTTATCGCTTTGTTCATCTGGTCGTTGACAGGTCTGGAGCTGACGGGCTTCCAGCCGACGACTTGGATTTTGACAAAAGCGATGATTTCAGGTTTGTTTCATCCGGATTGGGCCTATGTCTATATTCCCGACGGCGAAGATTTGCTCCGCTCCTTGCTTGAAACGTTATCGATTTCGTATTTAGGTAACTTCGTTTCGGCGATTGTGTGTTTGCCGTTCGCCTTCTGGGCTGCAGCAAATATGAGCCGGTTCCGCGCCGTTTCGGGGACAGGGAAATTGTTTTTGAGCGTTGTTCGAACCATTCCTGAAATTATTATGGCTTTGATCTTCATTAAAGCTGTTGGGCCTAACGCCTATGCCGGGGTTATGGCACTAGGATTACACTCTGTAGGGATGCTCGGAAAGCTTTATGCGGAAGCAATCGAAAATATGGATATGGGGCCTACAGAGGCGATGAACGCTGTTGGTGCGAACATTTGGCAGCGGATGGCCTTTGCCGTCGTGCCTCAGGTTATTCCTGATTTCATTTCGTACACCTTATATCGCTTTGAGATTAACGTTCGTTCAGCTACGCTTCTTGGTGTCATTGGTGCAGGTGGGATTGGTACGCCGCTGATTTTCGCCCTTAATGCAAGGCAATGGCCGCGTGTGGGCATCATCCTCATTGGGATTATCATTACTGTCTCTATCATTGACTACATCTCGGGGACGCTTCGTAAACGCATCGTATAAAAGAAACAGACGCCGCATCTGCGGCGTCTGTTTTGTTATGTAGGCAAATCTATTACACCTGGTTGGAAACTTTCTCTTGAGCCACTAAACGAAGCGATCCACGCCTAATGGATGATAACCCGGCAGAGCTGCTTGGCGGTTCCAAGACTTCAATTTGTTCGATCAGCTCAATTGGAATCAAAATGTTGCGTATTTTCAAAAGTCGAAAAGCTGAATAGTAATTTGTAATAATTCCTTTAATCTCATCTTGGCCGCACCGGATGGAAACTTCGCTTTTGCAGCTGATTAGCTTTTCGAACATCGACTTTTCACCCCACTATGATATATGACAAGTCCAGGTAAACGTTTGTCATGCAAAAGTAAAAAAAAATTGCACGGACGTGCCACACTCATAGTATGCAATAGTAAAACAGGCTAGAATTGAAAAAACCTCTACAGGATCTCCAAAGAGTTCATGTAGAGGTTTTTGCTTAGAAAAAGGGGTGGCTATGGATTATTTCAAGCCCATTTCTTTGTTAGCGTCACGAACGATATTGAAATCTGCATCATTGGCAACAACATAGCCTTTATGTGTGTAAACATCAAAAATTACTTTTTGACCTTCTGGGTCATTACCAATCGCAATGAAAGCGTCTTGGATTTTCTTTTTCCAAGCAGCATCCATATCGGAGCGAACAGCGATTGTATCATTAGGGATTTTATCGGAGAAAGCTAGAACTTTGGTTTGTTTAAAGATGTCCGGGTAATCTTTGATCATGTTCGTACGAATATCTTGGAATACGCCTACTGCATCAACTTGACCGTTTAGAAGCGCGATAACCGCTTTGTCATGTCCTTGGAATTGTACGCCTGTTACATCTTTCACTGGATCAACACCAGCTTTTTTCAACAAAAGTCCTGGGTAAACATAACCGGCCGCGGATGTAACACCCTGCCAGCCCATTTTTTTGCCTTTCAAATCAGCAACGGATTTAATAGGGGAATCTGCTTTAACCAGGATTTCGGATTTATAGAAATTTACGAGATCTTTGGTTGGTTGGCCTGTTGCATCGTCAACACCAAAACGTGTCGCTTGCGCAACCAGATCAGCCGCTTTGCGGGTGTCATGGGCAACTACGTAGTTGCTCGGAGGCAGGAAGCCTACGTCAACTTGTTTGGAAGCCATGGCTTCGATTACAACGTTATAGTCAGTTGAAACGGAAACTTTAACCGGGATACCCAGCTTGTCTCCGAGAAGTTTTTCAAGTGGTTTTGCTTTCGCTTCAAGCGTCTCAGCATTTTGGGATGGAACGAATTGAACTTTAAGTTCTTTTGGAACAAATCCTGCTGCTGCTGCCGGAGAAGCCGTAGCTGCTGCACCAGCGGAAGTTGCTGGAGCCGGTGTTTCTTTCTTTGCGCAGCCTGCAAGTAAACCTGCTGCAACAACCATGGAAAGGGAGATTACTGTTAACTTTTTCATTTCTTTTTGACCTCCGTTTAATTTAATTTGCTATTTATCTAAGATGTAATATAACATTAACATAAACGATATGGAAGATAGTGTGAAGTATTTGTTAAACTGACAATTGATATGTATGTATTAACAAAATAAGAGTTGTGGAGTGGGGAACTTGACTCAACCTGGTAAGGTGCATAAATGTACAGTAACCATACTGGAAACAAGCGATTTACATGGCAATATGATGCCTCTGCATTACGCGAATAATTTGCCTAACGATGTAGGTTTAGCCAAAGTAGCTGCATTGATAGCAGATGAGCGGGAAAAGGAAACCAATGTGATTGTAATCGACAATGGTGATCTCATCCAAGGAACTCCTCTCGCTTATCATCACGCCAGACTGGATAACGAGCCGATCGATCCGATGGTGCTTGGTCTCAACTATATCGGCTATGATGCAGCTGTCATCGGGAACCATGAATTTAATTATGGCCTTGAAGTGCTCGGTAAAGCGGTTAAGGAATCCGAATTTCCCTGGTTATGCGCAAGCATCGTTGATGCAGGTAACGGAGAGCCGTTCTTAGGGAAGCCTTACATCGTTAAACAACTTCCTGAAGGCGTGCGCATCGGCATTCTGGGATTAACAACGCCTTATATTCCAAATTGGGAGAATCCCGCTCATATCGCAGGCTTGCAGTTCGTAGATGCCGCCTGCGCAGCCCGGAAATGGGTGAAGGTGCTTAAGGAAGAAGAGCAGGCGGATGTTGTTGTGATCGCTTATCATGGCGGTTTCGAAAGACATCTGGAGACTGGCGAGCCGACAGAACCTTTGACGGGGGAAAATCAAGGCTATCAGCTTTGTATGGAAGTCGAAGGGTTGGATGTGCTGCTAACGGGGCATCAGCACCGGAGCATTGCTGGACAAGCCATTGGCGGCGTCACTATTGTTCAACCAGGAACGGCAGGCGTCACTCTTGGGAAAGTGAAGCTGGAGCTTTCTATGGTTGATGGCAAATGGCGAATAGACAACAAAACTTCGGAATTGCTCTCGGTTGCGGGAGTTGAAGCCGACAAGAAACTCATAGCACTCGTAAGTGCATATGAAGAGAAAACACAGCAGTGGCTGGATCAGCCTATCGGTAAGCTCACCGGCGACATGCTAGTGAAAGATCCCATGCAGACGCGTCTGCAAGACAGTGCCCTCATTGAGTTCATCAACCGAGTGCAAATGGAGTTGTCCGGAGCGTCCATATCGAATACGGCGCTGTTTGATAACGTTTCTCCGGGCTTTCCTTCCGATATTACGATGAGAGACATCGTATCCAACTACATTTATCCGAATACGCTCAAAGTAATTCGAATTTCCGGACAAGACATTAAGGAAGCGTTGGAGCAGTCTGCGGAGTATTTTGAACTTACACCTGAGGGTGAAGTTCAGGTCAGCAGCAAATTTAGAGAGCCGAAGCCGCAGCATTACAACTATGATATGTGGGAAGGCATTACGTATAAATTGAACATCTCTCGTCCGATCGGCGAGCGGGTCGTACAACTCGACTATGAGGGGAAACCGCTCGACCTTGGAGCGTCCTACGACGTGGTGATGAATAATTACCGGGCTGCGGGCGGGGGCAATTATGCCATGTTCCAGGATAAGCCGGTCATCAAGGATATTCCGACGGATGTAGCGGAGCTGCTTGCCGGGTATATTATGGAGCGAGGCACGATTGAAGCTACAGTAAATGCGAACTGGGAAGTTATTTGGGATATTGAGCCAAAATGATAAGTCAAAGGCGGTGCAGGGTTAATCCTGTATCGCCTTAATTTTTTGGCGATAATAGGCGAAATTGTGCCAGTGGGAACTGTGATCCCTTATTTTGCAGGAAATTGATACTACAGTCGAGGGATATGAGCAAGGGGCAGACTCTTGATTAAGTTGCGATTTCTGTTGTATCAACAATATCTTTGACCACTTTCTTTTTTTTGTAAAATCCTACCTATGCGAACTGGGTGCTGATTCGATATGATTAGCGTAGTACGACATTGAAGAAGGGGGTTTTTTGAATTGAGTACTGCTGCAACCACGATTGAATTATGGCCCGGAGCATCCAAGGATAGCATCGGTGAGGAAAACCAAGGATGTCCGAGCTTGACCTTGTATCCTGTAGCAAGCGAAGGCTTGAGCTCTGCAGTTATAGTATGTCCCGGCGGCGGCTACGCTAGGCGTGCGCCCCACGAAGGGGAGCCCGTTGCAAAGTGGCTCAATGGATTGGGTATTTCCGCTTTTGTTTTAAACTACCGGGTAGCTCCATACGAACATCCGGTTCCGCTCCAAGATGCTCAACGAGCAATTCGAACGGTAAGACATCATGCGGAGCAATGGGGCATTGATCCGAACCGAGTGGGCATTCTTGGCTTTTCGGCAGGCGGACATTTGGCTTCCTCGGCGGGTACACTTTACGATTCAGGGAACCAAGATTCAGCCGATCTTATCGAGAGACAGAGCAGCCGTCCAGATGCTCTAATCCTTTGTTATCCGGTCATATCCTTCTACGAGTATGGACATGTGGGTTCCAAACGTAATTTGCTGGGCGAGGCACCGGATGAGCAGTTGGTTACCCTGTTATCCACCGAAAAACAGGTCACAGATGACACGCCGCCGACCTTCCTGTGGCATACCGCAGACGATGCGGCCGTGCCTGTTGAGAATAGCCTGCTGTTCGCAGGAGCGCTAAGCCGCCATAAGGTGCCGTATGATTTGCACATTTTTGAGAGTGGTCGCCATGGAATCGGGATGGCTGTTGATCATGGCGAGGCTTATCTATGGCCGGAGCTCTGCGCAAATTGGCTGAAGAAGCAGCAGTTCGCATGACTAAGCTCCATTACGATTGCCATCACCTCGGAGATTCGGCGATTGTGCTTACGCTAGGTTCGAGCATAGAGCCGTCCACACTTGATCTGGTGAGGCAGGTAACAGCCTACCTGGAGAAGCATCCTTTTGCCGGCTTCACAGAAATGGTAACCGCTTATACAACAATAACGATTTATTATGACAGCGTCGCGGTATATCAGCACTTTTCAGAAGCGGAGGTCATCCGCAAGATTAAGTATTTATTTGAAGAAAACTATCTGCTGCCTTACGACAAAGTTATTCAACATATTCAACACTGTTTAGAGGGCTTTGAACTCGAAAATCATAGCCAATCCGGCCAAGCTGTCGCCCCCGTCGAAATTCCCGTTTGTTACGGCGGGGAGTTCGGCCCCGATCTGGCGGATGTAGCGGCTTACCACCATATGACCGTTGAAGAGATCGTATCGCGGCACACCGCACAAATTTATCCGGTCTATATGATTGGTTTTGCACCAGGCTTTCCCTATATGGGAGGCATGGATGAAAGGCTAGTCACGCCAAGGAAATCGGTGCCCCGGCCCCGTATTCCTGCCGGATCAGTAGGGATTGGCGGCGCGCAAACCGGCATTTATCCGTTTGAAACGCCAGGCGGATGGAACTTGATCGGGCGAACGCCGATCGCTTTGTTTCGGCCGGATTCCGACCCGCCGTCTTTACTCCGAGCAGGTGATCGAGTGAAATTTGTCTCCATCACGCCGGAGCAATTCCATTTTATCGCTGAAAGGAATCAAGGACATGGGCTTTAAAATCATCAAGCCGGGATTATTATCGACCTTGCAGGATGAGGGACGCTATGGATACCGTAAATATGGCGTGATTGTCTCAGGTCCTATGGACTTTTTTGCCCATCGGACCGCTAATATTCTTGTAGGGAATACGGCGGACGCTGCAGTCTTAGAAATAACGCTGCACGGACCTCGTATGGTTGCGCAGATGGATATGCTGTTGGCGCTGTGCGGAGCCGATATGGCGGCTGATGTGGAGGGAAGAAAAGTGCCTCTGTGGCGGCCTTTTCTCATCCGCAAAGGCGAACATCTGAACATAAGCTACGCGGTGAAGGGCTGCAGAGCCTATTTAGCGGTGCATGGGGGCTTCGCATCCAATGTCAGCATGGGCAGTAAAAGCACTTATTTACGAGCGGGAATAGGCGGTTATGAAGGAAGAGCGCTTCAAGCCGGAGATGAACTGAATCTAAGCAGTGAGAGCAAATTAACGGTGAACACCGGAAGCCCGTTTTCCTCTGCCGCTGTGAGCGCTTTTATTCGCCCGAGCTACGAAGACAATCCGGTTGTAAGCGTTGTGTGGGGCAAAGAGGCTGGCCATTTTACGGAATCCCAGAAGCGCAGCTTTCTGACACAAAGCTATAAGGTCACTCCGCAGTCAGACCGGATGGGATATCGCTTAGAAGGGGAGCCCCTTGTCAGGCAAGGCGGGACTGCCTATGAGATGATCTCGGAAGCGGTTGTGCCAGGGACGATTCAAGTACCGCCGAACGGTCAGCCTATTCTTTTGCTTTCCGACTGCCAAACAACAGGAGGTTATCCTCGAATTGCGCATGTGATCACGGCGCATCTACCGATAATTGCTCAAGTGAAACCCGGAGGCAAGCTTCGTTTCCGTGAGGTGAGCCTGAGAGAGGCGCAGGGGCAGCTTTTGCTGCAGGCAATGGATATGCGGCTTTTAGAAGCAGGCATGCAGGCTTGGTATCAAGATCATAGCTGAAAAGAAAACCAGAGGATCAAAAAATATGACAAACGATAAACTCAAAAAAGGTCGTTGGAGTCACGGAAGGGGATAGGCAAGTGAGCTTGCTGCGTATAGATTTGAATTGCGATATGGGCGAAGGCTTCGGCGCCTACCGCCTGGGACGCGACGCGGAGCTGCTGGACTTCGTCAGCTCCGCCAACATCGCCTGCGGATTCCACGCAGGCGATGCGGCCACCATGCGCAGCACGGTGCAGCTGTGCTTGCGCAAGGGCGTCGCGATCGGGGCCCATCCGGGCCTTCCCGATCTGCAGGGCTTCGGCCGGCGCGAGATGGCCATCACGCCGGCTGAGGCTTACGAGCTGACGTTGTACCAGCTCGGGGCGCTGCAGGCGTTCGTCCACGCCGAAGGCGGACGCCTGCAGCACGTCAAGCCGCATGGCGCGCTCTATCACATGGCCGCGAAGCGCCATGATCTCGCCGCGGCCATTGCGGCTGCGACACGCAGCGTCAGCGCGGAGCTGACGCTGTTCGGTCCGCCCGGCAGCGAGCTGCTGCGGGCGGGCGCCGCCGCGGGGCTGCGGACCGCGAGCGAAGCGTTCGCGGACCGCACCTACCGGCGGGACGGCGCTTTAACGCCCCGGGATCAGCCCGGGGCGCTGCTGGAGAGCGCCGCAGATGCGGCGGCGCAGGTAGTGCGGCTCGTCCGCGAGGGGAAGGTCCTCTCCCAGGAGGGAGAGGACCTGAGCATGCGCGCGGACACGATCTGTATCCACGGCGACGGTGTGCACGCCGTGGCGTTCGCGCGCGATATCCGCGAGCTGCTGGATCGCAGCGGCATCGCGGTGATGGCGCTGGGAAATTAACTCCGCCTAGGAAAGAATCCTTATAATGATTCTTTCACTTGAGACTGGATTGGGAATATGAGTAAATAGAGATGTAGCCGGCCGGCTAATGACTTCGGAAAGGAGTGATCAAGGTGATTACAACAAAAGCGGAGGTGGTCTCTGCGTAAGCAGAGATCATCGTTACAACCGGGGGCTCCTGGGCCCCCGCATATTCTTAACTTTGCGAGTAGACAGCGAGAAGCTTTTTACATATAATGAGAATTGTGAACACGAAGTGAACACAGGCAACAAGGAGAGGCTTTGCTCTCCAACCCAACTTTTAAAAATTCCAATATTAGGTGAAAGGAGTGCTTTTTAATGAACACAATGACAATGACAGTAGCGATGAATGTTGCGGCCGCCGCAGAGGTAATCGTCTCCTAACTGAATATCATTCGTGGAATAACCGTTCACCTGAATTTGTATAAATGCATATACAACCGACAGGCACGATTAGGTCGTGTTTTTTTTATTCCATTTTGATAAGAATGGTATGAGGTTTAGGGGCGATGAGATTACTCTCTGCAAATCCGAACAAAGTTTAATCTTTGCGACAATTTGAGGAGGTTTTCATCCATGAGTTACAAGAACGGGAAAGACGTTCTTCCCCCTAACCTATTAAAACAATTACAAGAATATATCCAAGGTGAAATCGTATATATCCCTAAGAAGGAGCAGAAACGCGCCGGATGGGGAGAAAATAACGGAACACGTATTATTATTGAGCGTAGAAATCAAGAAATTTTCCGGTTGTATCAAACAGGTTCCACAGTCATGGAATTGATCAAGACTTTCCATCTGTCGGAAGACAGCATCCGCAAAATTATTGTAAAGACACGCGAACTAACAGCTAATCAAGCATAGAAGCAGCATCCATTGCGATGTTGCTTTTTTCTTTGCGGTGAATTGTAAAATGTTGGTCAAATCAAAAAGGGATCAAAGAAGGGGTTAGCGAAATAAAAGGGATCAAGAGATTACATAATTCGACAGGGGGAGTTACTATGATATCTGTATTCGTCTATGGCACATTGCTTGTTGGAGAGAGTAACCACTCGGTAGCTGCTCCTTATGTGCAGTCGGTGCAACCTGGGGCGATTTTTGGACGTTTGTTTGATGTAGGGCCTTATCCTGCGCTCTTGTTAACCGAAGAGAATCGAGACTGGCACGTGGTTGGAGAGTGGCTGGAAGTAAACGAAGAAGGCTTGCAAGCGATGGACGTCCTGGAAGGATATCACGGCCCTGGCGGATCGAATGAATATGACCGTGTCTGGATCCGCGATGTGAGCGGCCTGCGTGAAGGATGGGTGTATATCTACCCCACTGTGGAAGGGCTCAAAGTAATTAACGGTTCATCATGGAAAGAATATAATGCTGAGCGAAACAAGTGATTTACTTTGACTTTTTTCGACAAATTTCTATCCCGCCTAAGGGCATGATGTTATAATTAAAGTAATTTATTTTATTAGAGGAGAACCGTTATGTCTGTTTATAAAATACTGCTGGCTGACGATGAATTCGCACTCCGCTTTCTGCTGACGGAAACATTGTCCGATGAAGGATATGAAATCACAGAGGTGGAAGACGGCCAGCAAGCCATCGAACAGCTTCAGAAGGAATCATTTGATTTGGTTATCCTTGATTATATGATGCCTGAACGCACGGGTGTTGAGGTTTGTGAGTGGCTTCGCCAAAGCGATAATGGGAATCGGGAGCTGCCCGTCATTCTTTTAACGGCCAAAGCCCTTGATAAAGATAAAGAGAAGGCCAAAGCCGCTGGCGTCACCACCTATATTGTTAAACCATTCAGCCCGCTTCAACTTCTAGATACGGTCGGACAGTTATTAGAAGGTTGATTCGAAACCTATAGAGATATTCATTTTATATGCAAAAAGGGTGATTGTCCGTCATGAATAATACGAATCTAGAGCCATGGAAGAGCTCCAGATCAGAATCGGATAAAGATGCAAGAATTCTTAGGCAAGGCAGAAAACTGTTCATCCGGGAGTTCGAAAAGCAGCTGAAAGAGCTTGAAGCTTTGTTGGATGCAATTCGCGCTATGCCGGCCGTGGATGACTTGAATCGGTTTTATCGCATAATCCATACACTTAAAGGCAGTGCGCCAATTTTTCATTATGAACGGATCGGCAGGTTGGCGGAAGATCTGGTGCGCATGTGGGAATGGACGCAGGCTATCGATCAAGAGCAGGATGCGTCGTTTACTACTACAAATCCGGTTCAAGAAAGTGTAGAACGAAGTGTAAAGCTTCTTCTCGAAATGAGTATGGAATATGATATCGGCATAACGGAAATCCAGATGGATGAACAGAAGGATCAAAGCGGAGGTTCCATGCTGAGAACGCTGAAAAGCCGTCTGCTGCTGGTCGATGATGATGAAGTGCTCCGCTCTTATTTGACCCGACGCCTGCAGCTTGATGATTGCATAGTTGATGAGGCCGCTAATGTGGAGTCCGCCATAAAACTTCTGCGTACCCATACGTATGATCTCGTGACGCTGGATCTTATGATGCATCCGCAATCGGGGTATGAACTGTTTGAATACCTGAAAGAAGATCCTACGTTGAAGTGGCTGCCTCTCATCGTTTTGTCAGGACGAAATGATTTGAACGATAAAGTTCGCTGCTTCCATCTGGGAGCTGACGATTATGTCACGAAACCTTTTCAGTATGAAGAATTAGCCGCCAGGATCTATGGGGTGCTCAAAAGGACGAAAAATTTCGAGCAGCTTGCTTTCCGCGATCCGCTTACCGGTGTATTCAACCGGCGATATTTTGACCTCCAAATTGGTATAGAGCTGCAGCGGATTGAGCGCTATCCTGCGCCGATTTCGCTCGTTTTCATAGATATTGATTTTTTCAAAAAAATTAATGATACGTACGGACACCATGTGGGAGATTTGGTGCTGCAAGGTTTGGCTCATTTGCTGCAAGTCAATCTGCGATCGACCGATTTGCTGGCCCGTTTCGGCGGCGAAGAGTTCGTGATTGCTCTTCCGAATACCTCGTTGGAACAGGCGCACTCCACCATGCAGAACATCTTGAATAAAGTTCGTTCTAACCCGGTTGCTCAGTATGAGGGGAAAACCTTCTCCATCACTTTCTCAGCAGGCATTGCCCAGTGGCAGGAAGGGATGACTGTGGCCGATTGGGTTTCTAAAGCGGATGAAGCAATGTATCAAGCCAAGCAGCAAGGCAGGAACCGAGTTCTAGGGTCATCTTCAGATCATGAGGTTCAGCAAAGCAAGCGGAGAGCGCTGCCGCTTCCTGAGAAGAAGAATTTGCTTATCGTTGACGATGATCCCATTCTAAGGGCGATACTCACTTCTCATTTGGAGCATTTGCCGATTGTCATTACGCATGCCTCCGATGGCGAAGAGGCGCTCGGTTTGCTGCAGGACAAGAACTACGATGCGTGTATTCTCGATGGGATGATGCCGAAATTGGACGGGTTTTCCTTATTGGATCAGATTAAGAAGGATCCCCGTTTAGTGAATTCGGACATGAAGGTGCTTATGCTTTCCGGCAAGAAAAAGGAAGACGATTTGCTCAAAGGCTATCAGATGGGCGCCCATGACTATATGACAAAGCCTTTTTCGCTCGTTGAGCTGGAAGTTCGCGTGAAAAAACTAATGAACTTTATATAACAGGAGGGGAGTTGGGCTTATGTCCGCTCCCTTTTGCTGTAGTGCCCGTCTCAACCTAAATTAGAGCAAAGATTTTGCGACACCGTCACTTTCTGGTAGAGTAAAGGTAAAGGTAAAGGACAAGGTTGGATAGAAAGGAACGTGGTCCTATGTCGGAGAAAGAAGCGCTAGTACGCTTCGGCATCTCTATGCCGCAATCGTTAATTGAGCAGTATGACCGGTTAATTGCCTTGCAGGGCTATGATAATCGTTCTGAGGCGATCCGGGATCTCACACGCAAAGCGCTGTTAACCTCTAGCAGCATGCAGCCGGATGAAACGGTAGCGGGAACCATTGTGATGGTGTATGACCATCATATCAGCGATTTGCCCATTACGTTGATGGAGCTCCAGCATGAGTATCACCATGCCATCATTTCAACGATGCACATTCATTTGAATCATCAACAATGCTTGGAAATATTAGTCGTAAGGGGCAAGGTACAAAAGCTTAGAGAGCTGCAGCAGCGGATTCAGGTGCTGAAAGGTGTCGGTTATGCCGAGTTGTCAGTCACGCATGTTGATGAACATGGACATACTCACGAGCAACCGCATACTCATGCGTAGAATTCGAAGTTGATCTCTTTTTTTGTTAAAATTAGGCATGGAGGTGCGAGATGTCTGATAAAAAATGGTTTAGCTTAGAGGAAGCCAATGAAATGCTTCCGTTTGTTGATCAGGAGTTAAAGAAAATGCAAGCTATGAAGCGCGCTTTTGAGGAGAAATACACCGAGCTTCGCAGGAAGAAAAATGAATTGGCCGAGAAGCTCAGCTCGGAAAAGGATCCGTTTTTTATGCAGGAAGCAGAGCTTGAATTTATGCAAATCGAAGCGCGCGGGTTGATTCAGCATTTTCAGCAAACCGGCGTAGAGCTTAAGGATATAGAAACAGGTCTTGTGGATTTCCCGTCACGAATCGGAGACCAGGAGGTACTGCTCTGTTGGAAACAAGGAGAGGACAGAATCCGTTACTACCACGGCAAAGAAGATGGTTTTGCCGGGCGTAGACCGATTGCGGATTAGAGGAACTTATCAATGAATAAACAGAAACAAAATGGTTATCAACGCTTTTGGTTCTTGCCTGCATTTTTTGTGTGTATATTAACAATGATGCTCTTAAGCGCATTCGTCGCCCCGCAATCCGCTTCGGCACATGCATCACTCGTACAGGCAATTCCAGAGGCGGGGGCGAAGCTGGAAAGCTCACCGCCACAAGTCGCGATTACTTTTAATGAATCTTTAGATTCAGGACTCTTTTATATCAAAGTTTTTAATCGTGACGGCGACGAAATGACGAGCAACAAAGCTTATTTGAACAAAGAACAGACAAGTGTGCTTCTAGATCTTCCGAAACTGACTGAGGGCGTTTATTTGATTAGCTATCATGTCATTTCGGCTGACGGCCACCCGATTGGCGGAAGCTATCCTCTGACGATCGGTAATCCGCCGCAAGAAGATGCACTCGATCTACCTTCTGCTCATGCCAATCACGATCATGGATCAGGCCCGCTTACGACGAAGGTCCTGCTGCAGTATGCGTCGCGCGGTCTATGGTATCTCATGCTGCTCACATTGACAGGATGGGTGATTTGGTTAAGAGTACTTGGTACGGATGGCGGGAAAGAAACAAGAAAAGTATTATCTTCATGGACGCTGAATCTGCAGCGTGCTCAACTAGTTGCACTATTGCTGCTTATTTTTACTCATATCGAGGATCTGCTTGGCGGCGGCGGTGTGGAAGAAATAGCGAAGCTATTTAGTGCGACGAATATCGGTATTTCCTGGCTGATCCTACTGGGCTTATCTTTCCTTGGGTTTGTCCTTATCGGCAGACTGGCTTGGTTAGATTGGTTATGGCCATTAGGTTTACTCGCAGCCAAAAGTTTTAGCGGCCACGCCGCTTCCTTTTCACCTGTATGGGCGACGATCGGGCTTGATTGGATTCATTTGGTGGGCGCAGCCATGTGGGTGGGCGGCTTGGTGCTGCTCTATGCGAAGTGGCGCCAGAAGGATGACGAGATTAACACCTATATGCGAAAATTTTCGAATATGGCTTTGATTTCCATTTTGGTGCTCACACTATCAGGTTCCTTATCCGTTTTGCTATTTTTACCGAATTTGCACTATTTGCTATACTCTGCATGGGGAATTCTGCTTCTTGTTAAAATCGGTGCCGTTATCCTTGTTGTGCTTACGGCTTTTGTCATTCGACTCATGATGCGCAAAAAGAAGGCAGCCCAATCCTTCCTGTTAGTGAGGGTGGATCTGACTCTGATGGTGATCATAGTGCTGCTGGTCGGCATTATCACCTATGTGGCGCCAATTCCGGCCAATGAGCCGCTGCAGTGGCACCAGATGGGAGAGAAAGTCCATGTGTCAGCGGACATCACACCGAAAATTCAAGGGAATAATTCCTTCACGGCGAAAGTATTCCTTCCGGAAAATTCAGGGAAACCGAAGCAAGTGCTTATGATTTTGCATTATTTGGACGATAAAGACATTGCTCCTATTGATGTGCCTATCGCGGCATATGAGGATAAGGAAGAAGAGGAGTCTTACGGCTTTGCCAAGTTCAGCTATAAAGCAGAGGGAGCGTATCTTCCTTTCAGAGGGAACTGGCAGCTGGAAATGCGTGTGATGGATACGGAGGATAATGAAACGGTATACAGCAAAGAGTTCATCGTTTATTAAAACATTGCCCGAAGGTAGGTGCCCGTCATGGCTTGGATTAATATGCTCGAAAGAGAACAATTGACTGTTAAATTGGATAACAAGGATGAGATGGCCTTGCTGGAGGTCAACGATGGGGGAATATCGCCTAACTATGTGACGATTCGCCTTAATGAAAATGAGATCGATGAATTGATCGAAGCCTTGCAGCGGATTAAACAAGCTATCCAATAGCCTGTGATTTATATATCAAACAGCGGTATTCGTTTCCATACGAATACCGCTGTTTGTTGTTAAAATAAGCTCCAATCAAATTCTTGCGACAGCTTGCCAAGCAGGTGAACACCTGCGGTGCTGTTGCCTTTGCGGTTCAGTGCAGGGCTGACAAGGCCGATGCCATAGCGTCTGGGCACCATCGTCAAAATGCTGCCTGACACGCCGCTCTTGGCTGGCAAGCCTACGTTCATTGCGAATTCGCCTGACGCATTATACATCCCGCAGGTAAACATGAACGTCTTCGCGATTTGCACGAAGCGCCGCGGAATAAGGCGCTGGTTGCGGATTGGATCGACGCCGTTATGGGCGAGAACTAAGGCCATTCTGGCTAAATCCGTACAATTGACCTGAATGGAGCAATGGCTAAAATAGACCCGAAGGACATCATCAACCTCTTGGTCAAGTACCCCGTTGTCTTTCAAAAAGTAAGCAAGTGAACGATTGCGGTGAGCGGTATCCGATTCTGATTTGAATACATCCTTATTGATATCAAGCGCCGGGTTGTCCGCGATATTCCGGAAAAACGCTAGAATTCGTTCAATCTGCTCCGCAGGTGTATTCCCCGCAATCAAAGATGAGATCGCGATGGCTCCGGCATTAATAAGCGGATTGAACGGAATCCCAGGCTCTACAAGCTCCAGTTTCAACATGGAGTTAAAGTCGTCTCCTGTAGGCTCCATGCCTACCTTCGAAAACACGATTTCTTCGCCATTATCCATTAAAGCCAGAATGAGCGTGAACACTTTCGAAATACTTTGCAGTGTAAAGTGATAGCCGGTGTCGCCGGCTGCAACCGTGTTCCCATCCATATCCATGATGCAGATACCCAAAACATCAGCGGAAGCATTCGCAAGTTCAGGAATGTAGGAAGCAACATGGCCATCTGCGGTATGGGCTTTGCTTGCCAGAACCCACTCAGCCAAATGATCGTTAAGCTGCTTCCAAGTTGTTGTATGCTCGCTCTGATTCATCTAGAAGTCATTCCTTCCTTGTTGCTCAGGCTTTCCAGGCTTGCGGATGGTTGTCGCTGATAAGCTCCGTTGCGCTTGCGTTTGCGATGACTTGCTCGGGATTTTTGCAGCCTGGAATGACGGTAGTTACGGCATCATGCTTTAAGCACCATGCAAGCGCCCATTTCGCCATATCCATTCCTTCGGGTACTTCTTCCTTCTGAATGCGCTGCACGTCTTCCAGCTTCTGTCTCACGCTATCCGCGTCATGGCGATGACGGACATCCGTATTGCTAAACACCGCTCCAGGCTTGTACTTGCCGCTCAGATAGCCGCTCGCCAAAGGCACGCGTGCCAGTACGCCAAGATCCTGATTCACACAGGAAGGGAAGACAAGCTCTTCAGGCGCTCGATCCAAACGATTGTAAACGACTTGAATCGCCTTGGAGTTGACTTTGGTGGAAGCATCAGTTTGATGAATGTTGGCATTGCTGCCGATGGACGTTCCCAGATGTCTGATTTTCCCTGCCTGGACTTGTTTATCTAATGTTGTCCATAAGTCATCGTTGTCGAACACGGCATCAGGTCCGGAATGGAATTGGTATAAATCTATGTAGTCCGTTTGCAAAGCTTTGAGCGAAGCATCCAACTGTTTGATGACACTGTCAGCATTGAATTCATCCGTACGGGTGAACAGATCGTGGAAGTGATGGCCGAATTTAGTGGCTACAACCCAATTCTCGCGATTGCGTCTGGATAAATAATTGCCGATAAATGATTCGGAAAGATGGTCGCCATAGCATTCTGCGGTATCGATTAGATTAATGCCAAGATCAGCGGCTTGATCCAAAATAGCATCTGCTTCTGCCTGTGTGTACGTAAGTCCCCATTCTCCTCCGAATTGCCAAGTTCCAACACCAACAATGGAAACTTTTAAGTCTGTTTTCCCAAGTCTGCGATATTTCATGGCGATCACTCTCCTCTTATAGTATCCAACCTCATTAAACGCTATTGACCGATTGATGTCAAAAAAAATAAATCCAACATTTGCATAAGAAAAGCTCCCAACCTTGTAGGAAAGGCGGGAGCTGGGATTATAGGTTAAGCGAGCCCAGGGGAAAGGTCTTTTTCATCCTCTGTGCCTGTTTTTTTGGATTTACGGCCAGATACTTTAATGTTGCCGATAAATAGCGTAAGAATGGCTCCGAGCAATACGAATACGAGACCGAAAATGAAGACTTGATGAAGAGATGAGACCAATGCATTTTTCAAAATAGGAAGCATGTGCTGTACGAATTCTTTTGGCATTTGGGCCAATGCTTCAGGACTGAGCAATGAAGAATACAAGCCCTGAGGGTTGGTATGAATCATGTTTGTCATCTGTGTAGACAACTCGCTCGCTTCCGCGGGTAGCTGTTTCACGACTGGCGTCAGGTCCTGCTCCAAGAGCACAGTTGACTTGTGGTTCATAATCGCGCCGAGAATCGTCATACCGAATGTACCGCCGATTTGACGGAAAAATTGGCTGGAAGAGGTGACCACGCCAAGCTCAGATTTCGGAAAGCTTTCTTGCAAAGCAAGTGTCAGAATCGGCATAACAAGCCCCATACCGAGTCCTAAAAGCAGCATATAGGCAGAAGCAGTCAGTTTCGTTGTGTCTATGCCCATCGTGCTGAGGAAATAGAAGCCGACAGCCATGATGATCATTCCGGTAAGCATTTGTTTGCGCACACCGATTTTATGAATAAATTGACCGGAAACTACACTGGCTGCAATCATCGTAATCATGAGAGGCGTCATCACAGTACCGGATGCGGAAGCGCTGATCCCCACAATGCCTTGCATAAAGAGAGGAACGAACATAATCGCACCGAACATCCCTACAGCCATAAGGAAGCCTACACCGTTAATAGTTGTAAAAGTTCTATTTTTGAACAATCGAACGGGAAGAATTGGTTCTTCCGCTTTGCTTTCAATGACAACGAAGGACACCAACGATATGATGGCTATTGCAAAAAGACTAATGATTTGCCAAGACAACCAAGCGTAATCTTTACCGCCGAAAGTCAAGGCCAACAATAAGGAAACCACACCAATTACCATAGTGGCAATACCCGGAATGTCGAATTTCACTTTACCGATAGCTTTGTGTTTAGGAAGAGCAATGGCAATTAAGACAACAGCAATGATACCCACCGGAAGGTTGATGTAGAATACCCAGCGCCAGTCTAATGCGTCAACGATCCAACCGCCGATTTGAGGTCCAACCACAGAGGATAGGCCGAAAATCGCACCGAAGACACCCTGCCATTTGGCGCGCTGCTTACCGGTGAACAAATCCCCGATAATAATCATCGCCATCGGCATCATGATGCCGCCGCCAAGACCTTGCAAACCTCGGAACAAGATTAGCTCTGTAATGTTCTGGGACATTCCGCAGAGCGCAGAAGCTACGATAAATATAATAAGACCCGTTACATAAATTACGCGGCGCCCGATCAAGTCAGCCAGTTTACCGGCAATTGGCACAACTACGGTTGAAGTCAGCATGTAAGCTGTCGTTAACCAAGCCATGAGTCCAAGTCCACCTAACTCACCCACGATACGCGGCATGGCAGTTCCGACAATCGTACCATCGAGAGCACCAAATAGCATTGCAATGATAAGTCCTGTCAGCAGGAGTCCGCGATTTTTAAGTTCTGGTGCCGCTGATTCGGTGAGGTTCTCATCAGAGGCTGTTTTTTGAATAGTTTCCACTTGTAAATCACTCCTTTAAGAAATTAAATGAATTAATAATAGGTTGTCAGCTTTTCAAAAGCATTGACAAGGACGTCCAACTCATCCGGCGGAAGCTTGGAAAGTCCGCGTGCCATTACTTCTTTTTGAACACTTTCCGCTTTGGAAAGAACAGCATTTCCGCGTTCCGTATTTTCCACCAATACGATGCGTCGATCTGTTTCATGGTGCTTACGTATAACATGCCCACTTTGGACAAGACGATCAATCATTACTGTAATCGCACTGGGTTTAACGCCCATCTTTTCAGCGAGAACAGTCTGTTTGGGAGTTCCAATTTTGGCGATCATGAAGAGCATAAATATTTGCGGTCCTGTTAACTCCGATTTCAATTCTGCGAGTACAATGTTGCTGATTTTTCGATGGGCCGTCTCAAAAGTTGTGCGGAAACGATTGGTGTAGGCCATCAATTCATCTTCCATCGACAATTCTCCTTTTGGTTGATTAAATGATATAAATATTAAATAATAAAATGTTTATGAATATTAATATTTAAACTGTTTAACAAAATATACGCTCATCTGCTTACCAAGTCAACTGGAAAAATACGTGATCTGTGGCGTGCGTACTTGCATATAGGTCATATCTTGCATATAATAACTGGTACATATACGTGAAAATGCTTTGACGGAGAAGAGTACGCAGTGCTTCTTGACAGGGAGGGTAAGCCGATGATTGAGAGCTGGCCCCAAGAATCAGGCTGCAGAAGTTCGCTCCCGAGCAGTCCTTTGAACAGAAGTGGTCCAATTTGGCTTCTTCTTAAGTAGAGGGAACCGGACGCATCGTCCGTTATCTGGAATGAAGTGAGTTTCATTTCTTTGCCGATTAGGCAGGAATTGAATCTAATTAGGGTGGTACCACGGCTTTTCGTCCCTTGCGAGGGAGCGGGAAGTCTTTTTTGTGTTTTCATTTTGGTTGATTGAGGGGCCTAATTCAGGAGGGATTGCAATGAAAGAGCGGTTAGAAGCTTTAAAGCAGGAAGCGCTGCAAGAGCTAAGCGACGTACAAAGTCAGCAGGAGCTAAACGATTTACGTATTAAGTATTTGGGGAAAAAGGGGCCGTTAACCGAGGTGCTTCGCGGCATGGGAGCGTTAAGTGCGGAAGAAAGACCGATTATCGGGCAAGTGGCGAACGATGTTCGCGCCGCAATTGAATCGGTTATCGAAGAGAAGCAAGCAGCGTACCAACAACAAGAAACGGAAAACCGGCTTCGTGCTGAAATGATCGACGTTACACTGCCGGGACGTCCGTCTGAGCAAGGCGCCGTGCATCCTTTAAGCAAAGTTATTCAAGAGATTGAAGATATTTTCATCGGGATGGGATACACCGTTGCGGAAGGTCCTGAGGTTGAACAGGACTATTACAACTTCGAGGCGCTGAATCTGCCCAAAGATCACCCGGCCCGAGACATGCAGGACTCGTTCTATATCACGGAAGAAATTTTGATGCGTACCCAAACTTCTCCGGTTCAAGTTAGAACAATGGAGAAGCGTAAAGGAGAAGTTCCGATCAAAATCATTTGTCCGGGCAAAGTATACCGCCGCGACGACGATGATGCGACACATTCTCATATGTTTACGCAAATCGAAGGTCTGGTTATTGACCGCAATGTACGGATGAGCGATTTGAAAGGCACCTTGCTGCAATTCGTGCAAGAAATGTACGGCAAAGAAACAAGAATCCGCTTGCGTCCAAGCTTCTTCCCGTTCACAGAGCCGAGCGTTGAAGTCGATGTCAGCTGTGCCATGTGTGGAGGCGTTGGCTGCCGTACCTGCAAGCAAACAGGCTGGTTAGAAATTCTCGGAGCTGGTATGGTGCATCCGCGCGTACTTGAGATGGGTGGCTATGATCCGAAGGAATATACAGGTTTCGCATTCGGTATGGGCGTCGAGCGTATCGCCATGTTGAAATACGGAATCGAAGATATCCGTCATTTCTATACCAATGATTTGCGTTTCTTAAAGCAATTCTTACATTTGTAAGCAACAGGAAAAGGAGGGGTTAAGCATGAATGTTTCATACCAATGGTTATCCGAATATGTAGATGTATCAGGCTTCACTGCTGAAGAATTAGCAGAAAAATTAACCCGAAGCGGTATTGAAGTGGATATCGTGGAGGATCGAAATAAAGGTGTAACGAACGTTGTTGTGGGTTTTGTCAAATCCCGTGAAAAGCATCCGGATGCGGATAAATTAAGCGTGTGTGTCATTGATGCCGGTCAAGGCGAAGACTTGCAAATCGTGTGTGGTGCCAAAAATATCGATGCGGGTCAAAAGGTGCCTGTCGCGATGATCGGAGCTGTACTGCCGGGCGGACTGCAAATTAAACGCGCCAAGCTGCGCGGCGTTGAATCGCAAGGGATGATTTGTTCAGCCAAAGAGCTTGGATTGAATGATAAGCTGCTGCCTAAAGAAATCCAAGAAGGTATCTTGGTGCTTCCGGAAGAAACGGAAATCGGTAGTTCGATTCTTGATGTTCTGGCCATCAATGATAAAGTGCTGGAGCTCGACCTGACACCTAACCGTTCTGACTGTTTGAGCATGCTCGGAGCAGCTTATGAGATCGCTGCTATCCTTGGCCGCAGTGTCAAGCTTCCTGATGCGGAAGCAGCGCTTAAAGCGGCTGGAACAGCCGGTGTGAAAGCTGCAGACCGCATTAGCGTGAAGATCACAGCGACCGAGCAGTGCTCGCACTATGCAGCCCGACTCATCGAAGGTGTGCGTGTGGGTACTTCTCCGCTGTGGATGCAAAATCGCTTAATGGCGGCAGGTATCCGCCCCATCAACAACATTGTAGACATCACGAATTTCGTGATGTTGGAATACGGTCAGCCTTTGCATGCTTTCGATGCAGAGCAATTGAATAACGGTCACATTGACGTACGCCTCGCTCAGGCCGGCGAGAAGCTCGTTACCCTTGATGATGTAGAACGTACCCTTGAACCGCACATGCTGCTTATAACGGACGGTACGAAGCCTGTAGCGATTGCTGGAGTAATGGGTGGCGCGAATTCTGAGGTGACCGATGGTACTACGCGCATTTTACTGGAATCCGCTAAGTTCGCAGGTTCCTCAGTGCGCCGTACATCGCGCCAGCTAGGTCTTCGTTCCGAAGCGAGTCTTCGCTTCGAGAAAGAAGTAAACCCGGAAGCGGTGCTTCCGGCATTGAACCGTGCTGCTGCGTTAATTGCGCAGTACGCTGGCGGTAAAGTCGCAGACGGCATCGTAGAAGCCGTTGCCGGTTCACACAAGTCGGTCAGCATCGAGCTTGCTGCAGACCGCGTGAACAACTACCTCGGCACAGAACTTTCTCTGGCCGAGATGGGCCAAATCATCGAACGCCTGCATTTCACCTTCGAGCAAGCGGGAGAAGGCAAGCTGCTCGTGCATGTGCCGAGCCGCCGCGGAGACATCACACGGGATGTCGATTTGATTGAAGAAGTGGCACGCCTCTTCGGCTACGACAACATCCCGACAACCTTGATGACCGGTGTGACAACGCCCGGGTCCTTGTCCAAAGAGCAGGCGATTCGTCGCATAACTCGGAATCTTTTGACCCAAAGCGGGCTGCATGAGGTCATCACCTACTCCTTCACGCACCCGGATCAAACCGTTTCGCTGCCAGGTTTGTATCCAGCAGCGAAGCCGATCTCTCTCGCTATGCCGATGAGCGAGGACCGCAGCCAACTGCGTACCAGCTTGCTGCCGCATTTGCTGGAAGTTGTGAGCTACAACCGCAACCGTACAATGGATGACGTAGCTATTTTCGAAATGGGCAAGGCGTTTATCACAGATGAGTCTGCACTTACAGCTTTGCCTCAAGAGAAGCTTCTCCTTTCCATCGCATTGACAGGCAAACGACATGGGGCGCACTGGGCTCAGAAGTCTGAGCATGTTGACTTTTATGACATCAAAGGAATCTTTGACCGCCTTATTAGCTACTTAGGTGTCAAAGGACTTACCTACACTTCTGCGTCGCCAGATGGTTTCCATCCGGGGCGCACAGCTGAGCTTCAGTTAGCTTCTTCTGAAGGTCAGAAGGTTATTGGACGTATAGGGCAGCTGCATCCAACTGTCCAACAGCAGCGTGATTTGGATGATACGTATGTGCTGGAAGTTGAGTTAGAGCCTATCCTTGAAGCCGCAGGCGATGCGATTGTCTATAAGCTGCTGCCACGTTATCCGTCAATTGGACGTGATCTTGCCGTTGTTGTCAACGCAAGCGTACCGGTCGGTCTCATGGAGCAAACGATCACTGAAGTTGCCGGGGATTTGTTGGAATCCATCCAAGTTTTTGATATCTATACAGGAGAGCGTCTTGGGGCTAATCGCAAGAGCGTAGCTATAGCTCTTGTGTACCGTCACGCTGAAAGAACGCTTCTAGATGAAGAGGTAACGGAGCTCCATGCCAAAGTGGTTCAAACCCTTGAACAGCAATACGAGGCAGAGTTAAGAAAATAGAGCAACTTTCACGTAAGTTGCAGGAAAACAGGCTGGTCTTATCGAAATTAACCTCGATAAGGCCAGCCTTTTCATCTAAGGGGGAAATAATATGACTGCTGAAGACAAAACGAAAATTACCGTTGACATATATGGAAATCAATACAAATTAAAAGCAGACACCAGTACCAACTATATGAAGCGTGTCGCTGAATACGTGAATGACCAAATGTTCCGCATCGCCAAGGGGTATCCGCGGCTAGATTCGCAGAGAATTGCTGTACTTGCTGCCGTGAACATGGCCGATGAGTGCTTCCGTATGAACGAAGTTATGGAAGAGTTGAGCGCAGCGCAGAAAGAGCAAGAAGCGATCAAAGCCGCCTATGAGAAAGTGAACGTTACATACAACCAATTGAAGCATGAGTTTGATAAACAACAAACAGTCATAACTGAACAAAAAACAAAACTAGACCAAACCAAAGAACAGCAGGAACAGCTTCAGCGGGAAGTACAAAAAAGTAAACAAGAGAACGAGCAGGCCAAACAGCAATTTCAACAAGCTAAACAGCAGCAAGACCAATCTAAACAACTTCAAGAGCAAATCAAACAACAGCTTGATCAGGAGAAACAGCAAGTAGCACAAACGAGGCAGCTGCTGGATCAAGAAAAGCAGCATCATCAACAGGCAAAACAGCAAATCGAACAAGGGAAACAACAACAAGAACAGTTGAGACAGCAATTGCAGCAGGCTAAACAGCAGCAGGAGCAGGCTAAGCAACAACAAGACCAAGCTAGACAGCAGCAAGATCAAGCTAAACAAGTACATGAGCAGACCAAACAACAGCTTGATCAGGAGAAAAAGCAAGCTGCACAAGTACAGCAACTTCTTGATCAAGAAAAGAAGCAAAATCAACAAGCCAAACAGCAAATTGAACAAGGGAAACAACAACAAGAACAGCTGAGGCAGCAATTACAACAAGCCAAACAGCAGCAAGAACAAGCTAGACAGCAACAAGACCAAGCTAAACAGGCACATGAGCAAATCAAACAACAGCTTGATCAGGAGAAAAAGCAAACTGCACAAATACAACAATTGCTTGATCAAGAAAAGCAGCAATATCAACAGGCCAAAGAACAAATCGAACAAGAGAAACAACAACAAGAACAGCTGAGACAGCAACTACAGCAAGCAAATCAGCAGCATCTAGAATTGGAACAACAATTACAACAACAATTAGAACAATACGAGCAAGTACAAGAACAATTGGATCAGCAATTACAACAAGCTAGTCAGCAGAATGAGGAAGTTATTCTTCTTCAAGAGCAAATCAAACAACAGCTTGAACAAGAGAAAATACAGGCAACGCAAGTGCAGCAACTGCTTAACCAAGAAAAACAGCAGCATCAACAGATTAAACAACAATCCGAACAAGAAAAACAACAACAAGAACAGCTAAAGCTGCAATTGCAACAAGCTAAACAACAACTTGAACAACACAAACAGCAGAATGAACAATACAAACAGCAGAATGAACAATACAAACAACAGATTGAGCAACAAAAGCAGCTGATTGAACAACAAAAACAACAGCAAGAAAAAATTAAACAGCTGCAGCAGCAAGAAGGTCAGCTATTCGAAGAACAGAAACAGCAGCACATTCAAACTAGACAGAAACTCGAGCAGGAAAAGCAACAATTGGTACAGCAAGTTCAAGCTCTGAATAAACAGCATCATGAAGAAGCGATGATGGAATCTCAGCGCCACGAACAAGCTATAGAAAAGCTAAATGAACAGTTTCATCAAGAAAAAGAAGCGCTTGTACAGCGTTATTTACAGGAAAAAGAATCCGTCCACAAACTGCATCAAGAGGAAATCGAGTCTGCGGAAAGCTTGCATAAAGAGGAGCTTCGAGCTAGTGTTCAACGCATAGCGCTAGAAAAAGAGGACCTTGTCGGACGATTCCAGGAACAACAAAGAAACATTGTTCAGCAGTATGAAGAGCAAAAATTATCTATTATTCAGCATTTCCACACTCAAATGCAAACTTTAGTTCAGCAGCAGCAGCAGGAAAAAACGTTGTTGAACCAACATTTTGAAGAAGAAAAAGAGCGCCTTTTCGATCAATTCGCCAGAGAAAAAGAAGAATTAATGAGTCAGAATTTGAATGATGAAGCTCAGCAAAAGGAACTTCAACAGATAAAAGAAGAGTATAGAGAATTGCGCGAGGAATACGCTAAACTGCAAAATGAGTACAATGAATGGATCGAGCTAGTTGAAACAGACAGCCCTATCAGGTAATCCGAGTGATAATGAACAAATTGGATTATGTCTTATTGGCTATAGTCGCTTTGGGATTACTGCTTGGTTATTTTAGAGGTTTTATAGCTCAAATTGTTTCTATTTCAGGCTTTGTACTGGCTTACTTAGTCGCCTTTTACTTCTACAAGGATTTTGCGCCGCTGCTTCGTAACGCAGTCTCCTTGCCCACTTATCAGAATTATCAGAAGTACGAATTTATCGTAAAAGGGCTCAATCTAGACACCTACATCTTGAATGCTTTAGCTTTTGCGATCTTGTTTTTTGGTGTAAAATTCGCATTGGTATTCATAGGAAGAGCATTGAATATTTTAGCTAAAACGCCAGGATTGAACTTCATCAACCGCTGGAGTGGAGCATTACTAGGATTAGCTGAAGCACTTTTAATCATTATCATTGCAGTAAACGTCATCACCATCATTCCATCAGATGGACTTCAAAAACTACTCTCAAGTTCAACATTAGCTCCATACCTAATTAATGAACTGCCCAATATTGCAGGTAAACTGCAAGAGCTTTGGAAACAAGGAATCCCCCTATAAAGGCCGCCAATTTCTAGTTCTCTAGAAAGAGGTGGCTTTTATTATGCCCCCGAGCCGAGTCCCGAAGCCGAGCCCCTAAGCCGAGCCACCCAACCTGAGCCCCTCTATATATCGAAAACCTATTTTCTGAAGTATCTACAAATACCCGACCACGCTGTTATTACACTACCCTCGACCTAACCCCACCTACGAATCCCGAAGCCGAGCCGCCCGCGAATTCCGAACCCGAACGAACCGCGCTCCTGACCGGGAACCCCGAACTAGAGTCCCGCCGCCCCGCCCTCCGGCCTACGAATTCGGAACCCGAACGGCCCGCGCGTCTGACCTTGAACCCCGAACTTGGGCCGCCCCGCCCTCCGGCCCAAGAATACCGACCCCGAACGGACCTCGTTCCTGACCGGGAACCCCGAACGTGAGCCGCCCCGCCCTCCAGCTCACGAATACCGATCTCGAACGGACCTCGTTCCTGACCGGGAACCCCGCCCGAACTTGGGCCGCCCCGCCCTCCAGCTCACGAATACCGACCTCGAACGGACCTCGTTCCTGACCGGGAACCCCGAATGTGAGCCGCCCCGCCCCCGCCCGCGAATCCCGAAGCCGGCTGCCTGCGAATTCCGAACCCGACCGGACCGCGCTTCTGACCTTGAACCCCGAATGTGAGCCGCCCCGCCACTGCCTGCGAATCCCGCACCCCGACCCAATCATGTCCCCGACAGCACACTCACCCTCGACCCTGAGCACAGCCAACGTCTCAAACCCGCGTGCCTGTACGTGACTCCTTTACCATTTTTGTAGATAACACAGAAAATAGCTCACTAAGGTATATCTAACTCCAAAATACAGAATTTCCTTTACATGGAAACAAATGTTCTGTATAATAATAAATAGGAACAAATGTTCGTTTTAATATTTGGAGGTGGAATCCGTGAATCTATTTACTTTTGAATCTTTGGACGTTACCTTCAAAACCGAGGAAGATTGTGAGCAATTTTTGATGAAGAAACGTTGGGGGGATGGCTTTTGCTGTCCGAAATGCGACCATCATTTATTTTATAAAGTAAAAACCCGAAATTTATTGGAGTGTAAAGAATGCCGCACTCAAATATCTTTAACGGCTGGAACTGTTATGCATAAGTCCAAGCTCCCCTTAATGTTATGGTTTAAAGCTATAAGAGCGTTAATTCAAGAAAAAGAGACGCACACTATTGGATCGTTTGCGAGCCTGTTAAATGTAAATTATCGGACTGCTAAGTTAATGTTGGAGAAAATCCAACAAGCTTTAAATAAGCAGTTCAAGCGTCTAAGTAAGAGTCAAGGAAGTACAAGCAAAAAAATTACGAATTTTTGTAAATTCATTTTCGTAAATTCCAAGAATATCAAGTACGATGAGGAAATTTTGTTTAGGAAGTGGATGAATGCTTTCTTATCCGTCTATTTGTATCCCGTATATTTAAGGTATCACCAATTGTTCTAATTATTAAAAATGCCTTACCGCGGGTTATCGCGATAAGGCAATGAATAGCTTTCGTTATTCAACAATCAATGTTGTTTTCATATTTGCATGGCCACTTCCGCACATGATGGAGCAGGTAATTGGGAATGAGCCCGTTTTTTCTGGTGTAAAAGTAAACGTTTTATTGCTGTTATCTAGTTTCATATTGAACTCTTTGATCGATGCGCCGTGAATGCCTTGTGAGTTATCGAGTGTAATTGTAACAGGCTCGCCTTTTTTAACGCGATATTCAGCCTGATCAAATTTGAAGTTAGTTGCTTTCAAAACAACGTTTTGACCACCGGCAGCCTGTGTTGTTGCGGCAGGAGTATTTGTTTCCACAGGCTTTGTTTCTTTACTTCCGCATGCGGTTATTGCAATGACTATGGCAACTCCCATTAAAAGAACGAGTAGTTTTTTCATGTTACCCTCCGATATATAAATTGTATTTGTTTTCCTCTTAATAATTGTACATTACCCATTTAGAAAAAACAGTGACAAACTAGTGAAAGAGTTCGAAACGGTTTGAACACAAAGAAAAGATCGGCCCGGCGATTGGATACGCAGCAGACCGATCTTTTTTGGCTTTATCATGGATATCAGGTTAAAGACTGATAAGGTTATCGACGATCTTCTCTTCCTGTGATCCCTTGTTCAAAAGGGGTTTTCACAGGAATGAACAAGTCGATTATTCCAATGACTAAAGCGGCTAAAATCGCACCTATAACACTCGTCGATACATTACTTACGACAAACTGGGCCGCCCAGATGACTAGTGCGCTTACCAGAAAGCCAACGATTCCTCTGCCAAAGGGAGTGATCTGTTTGCCAAAAATTCCTTCGATGATCCAAGCAGCAACGGCAATGACCAATGCAAGGAAAAACGCACTCCAGAATCCACCGACCTGAAACCCAGGCACTAGCCAGCTGACAAACATTAATACCAAAGCAGATACAATAAACCTAACCAGATGTCCCAGAAGATGCATTCGAGAACCTCCTTTTTTCTGTTATGAGAAAAACTCTCTCATGACTAGAAAAGATGATTTTTTGTTGAATTTAATGCTTGGTGTGTTGTTATTTCGATTCCTTTGGCAGAAGGAATAGGTGCACAACTTAGTGTATCCAACAGTCGATAAGATTATGGCAGGTAGCATCTCCCATATAACAATTGTCTCCGTAGCTAATCATGCTCAATTTGGTTTATAATAAAGGATAGAGAAATGAGGTTGGGACAGTTGAACAAAAAAATAATTAAAACATTAGAATATGAGAAGATTTTACATAAACTTGCTCATCATGCAGCTACTTCGCTGGGCAAGGATGCAGCCCAGAAACTTGAACCAAACGGTGATTTTGAACTTGTAAAGCTACGTTTGCAAGCGACAGATGAAGCAGTTAATGTGGAACGCTTAAAGGGAAATGCTCCATTCGGCGGGATCAGGGATATAAGAGGCTCTTTACATCGTGCCAGAATTGGTGGAATGTTGAACCCGACGGAATTGCTGGATATTTCCACGACGATGTTTGGAACCCGCAGATTAAAACGATTTATTTTGGCTGTTCACGAAGAGTATACGATTCCGATGCTCAAGGAGCAGGTTGAACTGCTTACAGAGAATAAGCCTTTGGAAGATAAAATTAATAGCTGTATTGATGAGAATGCAGTTGTAGTCGATAGTGCAAGCCCTGAACTTGGTCGTGTACGCAGTGAACTGCGCACAGGCGAGAGCAGGGTGCGTGAGCGGCTGGAACAAATGCTTCGCAATTCATCCGTGCAGAAGATGCTGCAAGATGTGCTAATCACCATTCGTAATGATCGATATGTAATTCCAGTAAAAGCCGAATATCGTTCTAACTTTGGCGGGATGATTCACGACCAATCAGCTTCGGGAGCGACATTGTACATTGAACCGGATGCAATTGTTCAACTGAATAATAAGATTCGTGAGCTTAAGTTTAAGGAAGAAGCGGAAATTGAGAAAATTTTGCGTGCTTTAACCGAGCTCGTAGCTGAACAGGCAGATGTACTTGTGTTTGATGTGGATCAGTTGGCTGAGTTGGATTTTACGTTTGCCAAAGCAGGGCTGGCCAGGGAACTGAAGGCAACTATGCCGAGGTTGAATGACCGTGGATTTATTAAAATTAAACGGGGGCGGCACCCGCTAATCGCGGCGGATATTGTTGTACCGCTTGATTTGGAGATAGGCAATGATTTCTCGCAGATCATAGTGACTGGACCGAATACAGGAGGGAAAACTGTTTCTCTCAAAACGGTAGGTCTGTTAAGTTTGATGGCGATGTCAGGCTTGTTTGTTCCTGCGGAGGAAGGCAGTCAATTATGTGTTTTCGATGCTATTTACGCGGATATTGGGGATGAACAGAGCATTGAGCAAAATTTAAGTACTTTTTCAAGTCATATGAAGAATATCATCAGCATATTACGGGATATGACGCCAAAGAGTTTAGTGCTGCTTGATGAACTTGGGGCTGGTACGGATCCTGCCGAAGGATCTGCTTTGGCGATTTCGATACTAGACTATATTCATCAAATCGGCTGCCGAATCATTGCTACAACCCATTACTCAGAGCTTAAAGCATATGCATACCAAACACGTGGCACGATTAACGCGAGTATGGAGTTTGATATACAAACGCTAAGTCCAACCTATCGCTTGCTTGTGGGCGTTCCAGGGCGAAGCAACGCTTTTGCGATTGCGGAAAGGCTTGGTCTGTCACGGCGTATTATTGAGCATGCGCGTACTCAGGTTGGCGAAGAAGAAAAACGCGTAGAATCGATGATCGCATCGCTCGAAGAAAACCGATTGATCGCCGAATCGGAGCGTGAAATCGCGGAGAGGCTGCGGCGCGAGGCGGAAGAGATGCGACAAGCACTAGAGGCGCAGCAGCTCAAGTTCGACGAGCAGCGCGATAAGCTGCTCGAGAAAGCCGAGCGCGACGCGCGTGAGGCTGTCGCCAAAGCGCGCCGCGAGGCGGACGAAGTCATCGCTGACCTGCGGCGCATGGCGCAAGAAGAAGCCGGAGGGGTCAAGGACCACCGGCTGGTTGAAGCGAAGCGCCGCCTGGATCAGGCGGCACCTGAACTGCGCGAGAAGCAGGTTCGCGCGGCGAAGAAACGGCCTGAGAGAATTGAGGCCGGTGATGAAGTCCGTGTTGTGAGCCTCGGTCAAAAGGGTCACGTTGTTGAGATCGTTAGCTCCACGGAAGCTACCGTGCAGCTAGGGATTATGAAAATGAAGGTCGAGTTGTCCAATCTCGAGAAAATCGGCAGTCCTGCTCAGAAAAAGACTGTTCATCAGGTGGCGACAACGGTTAAACGGACACGGGATGACAGCATCCGAATGGAACTGGATATGCGCGGTCTGAACATGGAGGAAGCGTTGATTGAGGCTGACCGATTCCTTGATGAATCGTTTCTGAGTAATCTGGGCCAAGTGTATTTAATTCACGGCAAAGGAACAGGCGTGCTGCGCACAGGGATGCAGGAATATTTGCGGCGTCACAAACACGTGAAAAGTTACCGGATGGGGAACTACAATGAAGGCGGAGCCGGCGTTACGGTTGTCGAACTGAAATAACTTTTAAAAATATTTTCAACTTTTTGAAACTCATTCTTTGGGATTGCGTATTTAATGTGTGTAAGCACCGGTGATTAGAAAAGAAAACGCAACACCAATTATAAAAATAAGAATATGGATAAACCTTAGGAGGAATTCAAAAATGGGTATTTTTAAAAGACTTCGCGATATGACTATGGCTTCGATCAATGATTTGCTGGACAAAGCAGAAGACCCGGTTAAAATGTTAAATCAGTTTTTGCGCGACATGGAAGAAGATATTTTGGAAGCAGAATCCGCTGTAGCTAAGCAAATTGCAATCGAGAAAAAATTCAAGCTTCAGTTCGAAGAAGCGGAAGAAATGGTTACAAAACGTACGGAGCAAGCGATGAAAGCTCTTGAAGCGGGTAATGAAGATTTGGCCCGCCGCGCGTTGGAAGATAAGAAAGAACATCAAGTTCGATTTGATGAGTTGAAACGTCAATATGATCTTGCCAAAACGAATGCGGATCAACTTCGCAGCCAGTTATCGGAGATGAAAGACGAGTTCAACAAAATGAAAAACAAGAAAGATTTGCTGATTGCACGTGCTGAGACAGCGAAAGCGCAAAAGCAAATCAATCAAGCGATGTCAGGTTTTGGTACGGACAACGCTGCTAAAGGTTTTGACCGCATGAGCGAGAAAGTACTTCAGATGGAAGCTGAAGCGCAGGCAAGCGGTGAGATTCGCGCTAAAAACCGCAGCTTAGACGACGAGCTTGATGGACTTGGCACTAGTAAAAGCGGCATTGATGATGAATTGGCAGCTCTGAAAGCAAAGCTTGCTGAAAAAAAACAATCTTAATGATATACTAATAGTACCTGCGAGAGACTGAGCCTAACTCAGTCTCTTCTACCGTATATAGGGATTTTTAAACGAAGTTTAAACTCTCTACATTGAAGGAAGGCAGGAGACGATATGAACGAAGAGGTGGATGTGTTGCTGAGTAATCCGTATTTATCGACGCTTGCTTTTTTTGCAGTTGCGGTCATCGCGCTGGTCGTATTTTTAACGATTTTCGAAATGGTCACAAAATATGATGACTGGGCAGAAATCAAGAAAGGTAACCTTTCTGTCGCAATGGCAACAGGCGGCAAGATTTTTGGGATTTGTAACTTGTTCCGGTTTGCTATTTTGAACAATGACACGATGATGCATTCTCTCATTTGGGCAGGCTATGGATTTTTGTTATTGCTGGCAGCCTACTTTATTTTTGAGTTCTTAACGCCTTATTTTAAAATTGATGAAGAAATCAAAAAAGATAATCGTGCTGTAGGTTTCTTGTCCTTGACGCTATCTGTCTCTCTTTCTTATGTAGTGGGTGCATGCGTAACTTAGAATCATACATAGTCTTGGAGGCTTGAACATGAAATACCTGTGGGGCACCTTGTTTGCCATTGCATTTGTTTTTATGGCGGCGGGGATTTATTATTTAATGAAATTTGCTTGAGTGCAATAGGTGGAGGATTATGACATGAGCGCGAATGAAGAAATTGTTTGTCCTTGGTGTCAAACGGAGATCGTTTGGGATCCTGAAATTGGACCTGAGGATGAATGTCCACATTGTTTTAATGAGTTGAATGATTATCGCAGTATTGATTTAAAGGTGAAACTAACAGGCCAACCACTCCGTTTCCAAGAACAGGAATATCCTGATTCCGATGAGGATTTATCTTTGGCTTGGGATGACTCGGATGAGCCGCTTGATAAGTACGGCGAAAAAGTGCAGCATATCACTGACGAGCAAGAAGAAGCACCTGAATGTTCGAGCTGTCACGAACTGCTGCTTCTTGCGGGAAGTGAGGTTGTAAGTGAAGCTACGTTCACGCCTACAATCCCAAAAACACTGGGAAGTGCTTTCCTTACAGCTCCCTTCACGATGAATGTGTATGTCTGCCCGTCTTGCTTCAAAGTCGAAAAAATCTTATCTGATACAGACCGCTTACTTATGGTTGAACGCATTAAATCAGAGTAAGCCGAGAACCGAGTCCTTCAGGGATTCGGTTTTTTATATGGAAAAACCTCATAATTTCACTCGATTGGGGAAGCTTAACTAGAGCTGTTTCCTATCCACGGGGAAAGGTGAGGAGAAGTATGCATAACGATCAGAGCATGCAGAGAACGCATCCAGGTAAATTAAAATCAGATAAAAATAACTATTTTGAGGGTCGCGATACACCAACGGCTGAGGAAAATAAACCGCAAAAAAAAGGCCGACTAGATTCACAGGCGATTCTCCTGCTTATTGTTCATACGCTATTTGGCAGCGCAAATGCCCTGTCAGGAACTTTCGTAGGGGTCTATTTGTGGAAGGCAAAAAATGACTACGCTTTAATCGGCTGGTTTACGTTAGCGACCCACCTGACTATGGCCATCACTTTCTGGCTAGCAGGGAAATGGGTGAAGGAACATAATAAAATGAACTGTTTGCGGATCGGTGTCGCGGTTTCAGCTGTCTTTTATATGCTGGTTTTGTGGCTGGGTGCTAACAGTTTTCATTATTTTGTTTGGTTGGGGATCGTGCAAGGAATTTCAGCGGGGTTGTTCTGGGTTGCTTTTAATGTTGTTTATTTTGAAGTGACAGACCCCGACAACCGCGATCGATTTAACGGCTCAGTCGGACTGCTTGGTGCTTGCGCGGGCATTATCGCCCCATGGATTTCTGGCTTACTCATCGTAAGCTTGGGGGACGTGGCGGGTTACCGATTGATTTTTTCAATCTCATTGGGCATCTTTCTGTTAGGTGTTATCATTAGCTTTTTCTTGAAAAAGAGAAAAGTTCAAGGCAGTTACGAGTGGATGTTCCCCATTCGAAGCCTGCGGCAAGCGGAAACACCATGGAAGCGCGTAAGCTTAGCTTTGGTCTTTCAAGGTGTTAGAGAGGGAGTCTTCGGTTTCATGATTGCACTCCTCGTCTATATATCCACATCGAGTGAAGCGAGCTTAGGGAACTTTGTGTTGATTACCTCTGCGGTGTCATTAGTTAGTTTTTGGGCAGCGGGCCGGTTTATAAAACCGCGGTTTCGCAAAGTTAGCATGTTTATCGGTTCAACTATGGTTGTAGCGATCATTCTTCCTTTTTTCTGGAAAATGGGATATAGCACTTTGCTTATTTTCGGGTTGGGTTCTGCGCTTTTCTTTCCGATGTACTCCGTGCCTATGGTTTCAGCCGTATTCGATCTAATTGGTTCGACGGAAGAAAGCGCTAAGCAAAGGGAGGAGTACATTGTGCTCCGTGAGCTTGCCTTGAATGTTGGCAGGGTTTGTGGTGTTCTCCTGTTCATTAGTGTGATTTCATGGAGCAAGGCGCCATTTGTCATTAATGTGCTTTTGTTGATAATTGGCAGCTCGCCGCTTTTTAGTTGGTATTTTATGAAAAAGCAGTTATCTGTAATTAAACCTTGACATCTCAAGTGCTTCCCGATAAAAATGTGGATAGAGTCGGTCATTGGGAAGAGGAGGGGGAAACCCTTGACACATAAAAAAATGGTGAAAAGCATAACCGAGCTAATCGGTGATACGCCTGCGGTGCGTATTAATCGCTTGGTTGAGCCTGGCGATGCGGAATTGTATGTAAAGCTTGAATATTTTAACCCAAGCGGCAGCGTGAAAGACCGGGCGGCTTTTAATCTAATCGAGCAGGCGGAGAAAGATGGATTGCTCCGTCCTGGCGCAACTATTATTGAGCCAACGAGCGGCAATACTGGCATTGGTTTGGCGATGAATGCCGCAGCCAAAGGCTATAGAGCCATTCTCATCATGCCGGATAATATGACCAAAGAACGAATTAATTTGCTCAAGGCTTATGGCGCAGAGGTTTATCTTACTCCCGCTGCGCTGCGAATGCCGGGCGCCATCGCCAAAGCGAAAGAGCTGAGGGATCAAATACCGAATAGCTTTATCCCTCAGCAGTTTGAGAATCCGGCGAATCCGAGCATTCACCGAGTCACGACCGCTCCTGAAATTTTGGAGCAAATGGAGGGGCGGTTGGATGCATTCATCGCAACCTCAGGCACCGGAGGAACCATCACCGGAACGGGGGAGGTGCTCCGTGAGAAGCTGCCGGACATCCAAATTTATGTGGTTGAACCGAAGGGTTCTCCCGTTTTATCTGGAGGAAGCCCGGGGCCTCACAAGCTTGTTGGTACGAGCCCTGGCTTCGTGCCGGCTATTTTGAACACAAGCGTCTACGATCAAATCGTTCAAGTGGCCGATGAAGACGCCATTCGAATTATGAGAGATTTGGCAAGCAAAGAAGGCATCCTGGTTGGGCCCTCTGCCGGTGCATCGGTATGGACGGGGCTGCAGGTTGCCCGCAAGCTGGGAGCAGGAAAAAGGGTGCTATGCATCGCACCGGATACAGGTGAAAGATATTTGAGTATGGACCTTTTTGAATAATCGGTATGCATAGAATATGGCTAAAGGGATTTAACATCCGGCGGCCGTATTTTTTTTATACAAATCAAGAAAAATGTTGAATAAAAATTCATGTTTGAGTATAATTATAGAAGTAATAACACGCATGCAGAGAGGTGGATTATCTTGAAATTAGCCTATATTAATGCATATCCGGAAAATGAACAATTACATGAGTTCATACAATCATATACAAAAGAATGCATATCGTCAGGGGCACAAAGTCAAGTTAACTGGGACCGTCTACAGTCCAAGAATGTAATTTCAGTTTATGATGAAAATACGCTTGTCGGAATTGGCTGTATGGCTGGGGAGCCTAATATTCATGTGCGTCCTACGTATGAGCATCGTGAAATCGAGCATATGGTGTCCAAACTGCTGAAAGCCGAATCCAAGTTTGGTATGGTTGACGCACAATCCTAACGCTTTAAAATTTTAAGCTGCCTGTGTCTCAGGCGGCTTTTCTTTGTTGTACGCCAGGAAATTTCGTCTATACACAAATTATCTGAAAATTAGATAAGCGGAGTAATTGAATTAGGACAGCAATTCATTGTAAGATTAAAGGATGAACGATTATGATCTCAGAAAGGTTGGTTAACCATGGATGCTTTGAAGCTTAAAATTCTCGAACTACTGAAGGAAGACGCCCGCCGGAGTGCGGAACTCATCGCCACAATGTTAGGAACGGCGGAGGCCGAGGTGGCGCGAGCGATAAGCGAGATGGAAGCGGATAAGGTCATCGTCAAGTACGCCACAGTTGTAAACTGGAGTAAAGTGGATGACGAAAAGGTTACCGCCCTGATTGAAGTGCAAATTACGCCTGAACGCGGACGCGGGTTCGACGCTATTGCGGAACGGATCTACTTATATCCCGAAGTCAAATCAGTGTATCTTATGTCTGGCGCTTATGATTTACTTGTTGAAGTCGAAGGAAATTCGCTTAAACAAGTCGCTTCTTTCGTATCTAACAAGCTATCACCGATTGATCGCGTGCTTTCAACCAAAACGAATTTTATTTTGAAAAAATACAAACAAGACGGCATCATTTTCGAGGATCAAGCAGATGATCATCGGATGCTGGTCTCTCCGTAAGGAAGAGGTAACGCCATGATCAATAATGAGACAACAATCCAACCGAGCAAAGAAAAATCGATGCAGAATTATCTCGCTCCTGCCGTACGCGAAATGAAGCCTTCAGGTATTCGGAAGTTTTTTGATTTGGTGAGCAACAGCAAAGACGATATTATTTCTCTCGGCGTTGGCGAACCGGATTTCTCAACTCCGTGGCACGTCCGCGAAGCAGCGGTATATTCCTTGGAGCGCGGCAGAACAAAATACACGCCAAACTCAGGTATCCCAGAGCTTCGTGAAGCCATTGCCGAGTATTTGTATACGTCATTCAAGGTGAAATATGAGCCGTCGAATGAAGTCCTAGTGACCGTCGGAGGCAGTGAAGCCATTGACTTGGCACTGCGTGCCTTGATCACCCCCGGGGATGAGATTCTGATTCCGGAGCCTTGTTACATCTCCTATTCGCCAATTACGAGTATTAGCGGCGGTGTTCCCGTTGGGATCGAAACCTTCGCGAAGGATCAGTTCAAACTAACGGAGAAGGCGCTCCGCGATGCGATTACACCGCGTTCCAAAATTTTAATCCTATGCTATCCTAGCAATCCGACAGGCGGAATTATGACTTATGAGGATTGGCTGCCGATTGCAAAAGTAGTGGAAGAGAATGATCTCATTGTCATTTCGGATGAAATTTATGCGGAATTAACTTACGGTCAGAAGCATGTGAGTTTTGCGGCTGTCCCTGGCATGAAAGACCGCACGATCCTGGTTAGCGGGTTCTCCAAGGCTTTTGCAATGACAGGTTGGAGAATGGGCTATGCTTGCGGCCATCAAGAACTTATTTCGGCTATGACCAAAATCCATCAATACACTGTCATGTGTGCACCGGTTATGGGTCAAGTAGCCGCACACGAGGCTTTGACGAATGGTTTGGAAGAGAAGGACCGTATGATAGAGTCCTATAATCAAAGGAGACGTCTGGTCGTCAAAGGCTTCCGTGACATTGGGCTTGAGTGCCATGAACCACAGGGCGCGTTCTATGCATTCCCAAGTATAGTTGCTACTGGACTAACATCAGATGAATTTGCTCAGAGGCTTTTGTTCGAAGCTAAGGTCGCTGCCGTACCTGGTGATGTGTTTGGCTTAGGCGGAGAAGGCTTCCTGCGCTGCTCTTATGCTTATAGCGTTTCTCAATTGAACGAAGCATTGGAGAGAATAGGAAAATTTCTGAGAAAATTGTAATTCTGCTCGAAAAATCTATGTTAATTATGCTTGAAAACTGGTATTCTTGTAGTAAGGAGGGATGAGCATGGCTTTTCTGGAATACCAACTATCAACCTATCGAAAACATATGCAAATTAATGAACAAGATTTCGGACAACGTTGGTTGACTAAGCATGCTAAGAAACGTAACTCCCTAAACTTACTAGAAGAAGAGATACATTCTCTGCGGCGTAGGCTGGAGCAAATGGTTCTTGACGGGGAAGAAATGACATCGGACTCCGTTGTGGAGCTCAGCACGATGCTTGATCTCAAAATAAATGAATATATGAATAACGGAAAGAAAAGTCGGTGAAAACCGACTTTTCTCGCGACTATCGATATATTTAGATCATATACGGAGGTACTTTTACAACATGAAATTGAAATTGTTGTTGGTAATGCTGGTGTCGGCGCTTATGGTAATGCTTGCAGGTTGCGGCGGACCGAAGCCTGATGTTTCTATATTTGTTATGGGTCAAAATGGTTTCCCGAGTGATGCCGGAGAGAAGCTGGAGGCATCGTTAAAATCGAAGATCGGTGAGGTTCCTACCGTCAAGCTGAATACATCACCTATTTTCTCCATGGAGAAAATGATCGTTGAGCTGGCGGCCGGAGGCAACGGGATCTTTATTCTTGCTGATGAGCAATTCAAATCATTGAGCAATCAAGCAGGTTTCGTTTCATTGGACGAAACGATTAAGCCTGAAGATTACCCGGATGGGGTCATCGAGATTACGGAAGAGGGCAAGCCCGCACAGAAGCATCTGTATGGGATTCCGCTTGCAGGGAATAAGTGGATGAAGGAGCAAGGCTTTGAAGGGAAAGGGCTCGTTGCTTTCATACCTGTCAATGCGCCGAAGCTGGAGGAAGCGAAACAAGTACTCAAAGTAATTGCACAAAAGTAGTAAGACGTCTATAATCGACAAATAGATTGATAGTCAAATTTGCAGCCATTGGTGTCGGCAAAGAAAATTGCCGCTTAAAAGGGAAGCCGGTTAAAGTCCGGCGCGGTCCCGCCACTGTAATCCGGAAGGTCATCGTATGCCGGAGAGCCAGGATACCTGCCATGGTGCCGTTACGACATCCTTCGAGGAAAAGGATCGCGTTAAATCAGGAGGCAACTTACAGGTTGCTGAGCGCCGCGATTTATCGTCCCCTTTGTTCCTTAGGAGCAGAGGGGCTTTTTTATTAGGATCAATCGAAATAAATGTTAGAGAGAGGGTTTACTTGATGCAAAAAAAATGGATGAAGAAAGCGTTAATCCTTACGGTTGCCTTAACAACTGCCATCAGTTTAACGGCATGCGGTAAGAAAGAGGCGGAGATAACGAATCCGTCTAAGCTCGGCGGAGAAGGGACGAAGGCGCCTGCCGCAACAGCAACGCCTGCTGCTTCGAAAAAGACGGCATATCCTTTGAAAATTAAAGATGCTACGGGGAAAGAGTTTACTTTTGACAAAGCGCCTGAGCGGATTGCGTCTGTTTCTCCGGCAGAAACGGAAGGTCTGTTCGCCCTTGGTCTAGATGCTAATATTGTAGGTGTATCTGATTTTGATGATTATCCGGAAGCCGCGAAGTCGAAGCCGAAATTAGGCAGTATTACGAAGCCGAACGAAGAAGCCTTGATCGCCTCCAATGCGAATATTGTATTTACAGGTGTCTCGATGAAAACTGACACGGTGGAAAAGCTGCGACAACTGAATATCAACGTGTTTAAAGTGGAGCCCAAAACATTGGATGACGCCATTGCGAACATTCAAACTTACGGTTTAATTACTGATCGTCAAGATCAAGCGGAGAAAGTGGTCTCCAAGATGAAGGCTGACCGCGAGAAGGTTGTCAATGCCGTGAAAGACGTGAAACAAGAAAATAAGAAAAAAGTATATATTGAATTCAGCCCTGGTTGGACAGTCGGCAGCGGTGAATTCATGGATGAGTTGATCAAGCTGTCCGGCGGTATTAATGTAGCAGGCGACGGGAAAGGCTGGTACCAGATCAGCGAAGAGAAAATCATCGGTCAAAACCCGGCGGTGATTCTTTTCGCGAATGGTGTTGTTGATAGTAAAAGCAAGAAATCACTTGACGAAATTATTCGCACAAGAAGCGGCTGGGATGCCATTGACGCTGTGAAAAATAAACAGGTGATCGGTCTGGATCAGAACCTGTTGAGCCGTCCAGGCCCAAGACTGACGGATGGATTGCTGGAGATGGCGAAAGGCATTTATCCTGAACTGGTGAAATAAATGACAAGAAAACTAATGCTGTGGGGAGGAGTAGGAGGTATACTCCTTCTTCTTTCTATTCTGGCAAGTTTATCATTGGGGACGGCCAATCTTCCGGTTCTCCAAATTGCGGGCATCCTGGGTAAACATATTCCATGGGTGGGTGACTTTATCGACGTCAATTGGCAGCAATCGTCGGAGCAAATTATCAACAAAGTACGTTTTCCCCGCGTTTTGCTCGGGATTCTCGTTGGGGCGTCCCTCTCAGTAGCGGGGGCTGCCTTCCAAGGCGTTTTGCGTAATCCGCTTGCTGATCCTTATGCGTTAGGCGTCTCCTCGGGTGCATCGGTCGGAGCGGCGTTTCTCATCTACTTCGGGCTACAGATGGCCTTGTTTGGGCAATGGTCTGTCCCGATTGTTGCTTTTGCGACAGGGCTAATTTCATTGTTTCTCGTTCTTAGATTGGCTCAGATCGATGGAAAGCTGAAGATGGAGACGCTTATTTTATCAGGTGTCGTCATGCAGGCTTTTCTAGGGGCGATTGTATCCTTCATGGTGTCCATTTCCAAGCAGGTGATCAATGAGATTATTTTTTGGCTAATGGGCAGCCTGGCGATGCGGGGTTGGCCTTACATAACGATTATTTCACCTTATTTAATCATAGGATTAGTAGTGCTGCTAAGTTATGCAAGATCATTGAATTTGTTGGCGCTTGGAGAGCGGCAGGCGGCTCATCTTGGGGTGAATGTAGAGCGTACAAAGCTGATTGTGCTGGTTGTCGCTACATTCATTACGGCTGCAGCTGTATCCGTAGCTGGGGTTATAGGTTTTGTAGGACTTATCGTTCCGCACTTGGTGCGTCTGTTGGCGGGTCCGGATTATCGTCTCATTATTCCTTTGTCTGCGATTGGCGGCGGCATCTACGTCTTGTGGGCAGATACGCTCGCTCGTACGTTGCTTAGTCCGACAGAGATTCCGCTTGGTGTCATCACGGCGTTTTTGGGCGCACCGTTTTTTGCTTATTTGCTTCATAAGGATAAGAAAACGTTAAGAGGTTGAACAAAATGATTAAAGTGGAGCAGCTTTCCCAAAGCTTTCATGAACAGCAGGTACTTGAAAATATTAGCTTTGATGTCAAACACGGTGAATTTTTTGGCATTATTGGGCCTAATGGCAGCGGAAAATCGACGTTACTTCGTCTTCTTTCCGGGATTGATCCGGTAAAAGAGGGGTCCGTCCAGCTGGAGGGCCGGCCGGCGTCCTCCTATTCTCGAAAAGAACTGGCAAGATGGCTGGCGGTCCTGCAGCAGGATGCGCTGCCGCCGATTGGCTTTACGATTCGTGAAGTCGTAGAAATGGGCCGCTATCCTTTCCAAAATTGGCTGGGTGAGGATACGGCGGAGGCGGAGCAATTGATCGAGGGCATCATCCGGAAGCTGCACTTGGAACCGCTTGTTGAACGAACGATTGAGCGCCTCAGCGGCGGGGAGCGCCAGAGGGTAGCGCTTGCTAAAGTCATGGCTCAGCAGCCGCGTTTGCTCATGCTGGATGAGCCTACGACCTTTCTGGACATTGGGTATCAAGTGCAAATGATGGATTACATCCGGGAATGGCAGCGCGAATCACAGTTAACGGTAGTTGCCGTCCTGCATGACTTGAATTTGGCAGCACAATATTGCACTAGACTCATGGTGGTTCATAACGGCGAACTAGCAGCCATAGGAACGCCTGACGAGATCATTACAAGCGAGTTAATTACAGAGGTTTATGGAACAGAGCCGATTGTTCTTCAGCACCCTGTGAACCAAGCACCACAGATTTTATTACAGCCTGAAAAATAATGATTAGGCAACGGAGGAATGACAAGTGAGTAATTTGCAAGCAATTATCGGAGCTATCGAACCTATTCATTCAGAGATGGTGAATCAGGCGAATGATCATTTGAATCAATTAACCAAACCGCAGGGAAGCTTAGGCAAATTAGAAGATATTGCACGTCAAGTTGCTGGGATTACTGGTGAGGTAAAGCCTCTGTTTGATAAAAAAGCAGTCATTGTGATGGCTGGTGATCATGGCGTTTGCGAAGAAGGCATTAGCGCGTTCCCGGCGGAAGTCACCCCGCAAATGGTGCTGAACTTCCTGCACGGCGGCGCGGCGGTTAACGTTCTTGCCCGGCACGCGGGAGCAGACGTAGTCTGCGTAGACATGGGAGTTAACGCGGATCTGGAGCATCCGAACCTGGTTTCGTGCAAGGTCAGAAAAGGATCGCGCAACATGGCGCGTGAAGCAGCACTAACGTTGGAAGAAACGGTACAAGCGATCGAGGCAGGTGTCCAAATTGTGGATGATCTCGCTGAAAAGGGCTACCGTCTCTTTGCTACCGGCGAGATGGGAATCGGCAACACAACGGCTAGTGCAGCTATTCTATGCGCGCTGGCAGGCGTAGACGCTGAAATATCCGTCGGCCGTGGTACGGGTATCGATGATGCGAAAATGCTGCATAAACAGTCGGTTGTCAATAAGGCGTTGGACGTGAACGGGCTTCGCCCGGCGAAGGACAACGCAGCAGACACGTCAAGCGGCGATTACGCGCTTGAGGTGTTGAGCAAGGTCGGCGGATTGGAGATCGCCGGACTAGTTGGCGTGATTCTTGGCGCAGCGAAGAATCGTTGTCCCGTTGTCGTCGACGGCTACATCTCGTCGGCGGCGGCGCTCGTGGCGAGCCGATTAGCACCGCTAAGCGCGTCTTACATGCTCGCCTCGCACTTATCGCAGGAGCAGGGGCACGCGAAGATGCTCGAGACGGTTGGCCTCACTGCGATGCTGCAGATGGATATGCGCCTAGGCGAAGGAACAGGCGCGGTGCTTGTCTTTAACTTGATCGAGGCGGCAGGCAAGATCATGAGAGAGATGGCGACATTCGAAAGCGCAGGCGTGTCGCGAGAGTAGGCGGCAAGAGAAGGAGGCGAAGGCGCCATGGCGGTTTTGGTAACGGGCGGCGCGCGCAGCGGCAAGAGCTCTTTTGCTGAGAAGCTCGCAATGCATGGCAGCGAGCGAGGGGTTTATATTGCCACCTCCCACATCTACGATGAGGAAATGAGGGAGCGGGTTGATCTGCACCAGCAGATGAGGCTCAGTTCCGGGTATCCGTGGGATACCCGGGAGGAGCCGTTCCGGCTGTGCGAGCTCTTGAAGCAGCTGGATGAGAGCGGCGAGGAGGCTGTTGTCCTGGTCGATTGCTTAACGCTCTGGTTAAGCAACTGGCTGCTCCAATATGAGGGAGATGACAAGGCTTCTGCGCTGGTCATGAAACGTATTGAGGAACTGGTAGAAGGCGTGTCCGGATACAGCGGCCGGCTCATTCTGGTTACGAATGAAGTCGGAGACGGCATTGTACCGGAGTATCCGCTCGGCCGCAGCTTTCGCGACTTGGCAGGACGCATGAATCAGCGTTTAGCTGAGGTTTGCGAGCAGGTATTTCTGGTAACGGTTGGCATCCCAATCGAGCTAAAAAGCCGGGCTTATCGATTTGATCTGGATGAGGGCAAGTAGTCTTAAGACCATGGAACGGTGATTACTATGTGGATATATACTTGGCAGGAGATCGTCTGGATGACGGCTGCTGCCATTGCACTAGATTGGATCATTGGCGATCCGAGATGGCCGACACATCCGGTTATTCTCATTGGACGTTGGATTCGCTGGATGGAAGGCATGCTGCGCAAAGAAAATGATCGGCAGACAGCTTTGAGGCTTAAAGGAGTTCTTCTTACAACTACTACTGTGTTGATAAGCTTCTGCAGTGTGCTAACCATCATACTGGCCGCACGAGCGGTCAACGAATGGCTGGGCTACGCAGTCTGCACATGGCTGATTTCAACCACGATTGCGATCAAAGGGCTAAAGGATGCCGCTTATCTCGTGTACAATCCGCTGCGTAAAGGCAATCTTGCCGACGCTCGTAAGTACACGGGCTACATCGTAGGCCGTGATACGGATGCGCTCGGCGAAGAGGAGCTGACACGTGCGGTCGTGGAGACCGTGGCGGAGAATATCGTAGACGCGGTGATTTCGCCGCTCTTCTACGCGCTGATCGGCGGAGCGCCGCTTGCGATGCTGTATAGGGCATCGAATACGCTGGATTCGATGGTCGGCTACCGAAATGACCGTTACCGTCATTTCGGCTGGGCGTCGGCCCGCTGGGACGACGTCATGAACTGGATCCCGGCCCGGCTGACCGGCCTCCTGTTGATCCTCGTCGCCATGCTGCAGCGCGGACTCTCGGCGAAACGCGCAGCGGCGGCGATTCGCCGCTTCGCGCACCTGCATCCCAGCCCGAACAGCGGAATTCCGGAGTCGGCGGTCGCCGGGGCACTCGGAATTGAGCTTGGCGGGCTGAACGTCTACGGCGGCGTGGCGAGCGAGCGCGCTCGCCTGGGCTGGCCGCTGCGGCCGCGGACGCAGCAGGATATTGTCTACGCCGTTAGAATGCTCTACGGCGTCAGCTTTGTAGTAATGGGAGGATTGCTGTGCGTACTGCTCGTATTGTTCTAGACTGGCTGCGTGCTTGCATCGCAGCCTTTCAATTTCTTACCCGTTTGCCGATTCCGGTGCAAATTAATTATACCAATCTTGTTTTCCGGCGCAGCGTGGTCTTCTATCCGTTAGCCGGCTGCGTGATAGGTCTACTGTTGGTCCTGGCGGGGCAAGGCCTGAGCCTGTTTTTGCCCGCTATGCCGGCAGCGGTGCTGCTATTGGGGCTCTGGGTCATTTTAACAGGCGGCCTGCATCTGGATGGGCTTATGGATACCGCTGACGGTATTCTTAGCCACAGGCCGCGTGAGCAAATGCTTGAAATCATGAAAGACAGCAGAGTTGGAGCCATGGGGGTCATCGTGGCGGTCCTTCACCTGCTGCTCAAATTTTCGCTCCTTTACACCATGTTGGAGATCAATAAGAAGGATGGAGGCGGAGACGGCTTCTTCCTGCTCGCCATCGTTCCGATCTGGAGTCGATGGTTTATGACGGCAGCGATTCAGGGATGGCCCTATGCTCGGAAAGAATCGGGCTTAGGCAGTTTTTTTCAGGGAGTGAGCAGGGGGCATGTTCTAATCTCATTTTTAGTAGCCCTGTTAACTACTACTATAGTGTTAGGGCTCACACATATAAGCTTAGCCACTGCCATCTGGCCTGTATTACTCTGCTTTGCAGGCTGCACATTTATAACCGGTTGGCTAATGGCAACCTACATAAGCCGCAAATTAGGTGGATTGACCGGAGATACGTACGGCGCTCTAAACGAGCTGCTTGAAGCTGTTCTGCTGCTGGGCGTCGTCATTTTTGCAACTCAATAAAGAAAGGGGAGGAACTCATGTTAGAACGCTATGGACATGGTGGAGATCTCTGGACTGCTGAAGAAACGTTCGGCTGGCCGAAGGACCAATTTCTCGATTTTAGTTCGAATATGAACCCTTTAGGTCCCCCTCTTGTCGTTCAACAAATTTTGAGCGATGCATGGCGGGATATCGTCAAGTATCCTGACCCTGCGGTCCGTGAATTGCGAAGCAAGCTCGCACAGAAATATGAAATTCCGATGGAGAGCATCTTGGTCGGCAACGGGGCGGCAGAGCTGATTGATTTGATCGCGAGAGTACTGAAGCCTTCCGTAACGGGGTTAGCGAGGCCGTCTTTTAGCGAATATGAGGAAGCTATTCATAAAACAGGCGGCGGTATCTACAATATTCCGCTGAGATCGTCTCATCAATTTGAGCTGCAGCAACAGGATATGGAAGCTGCATATTCGGCAGTGGATCTCTTTTTTCTAGGTCATCCCAATAATCCAACAGGAAAGCTGATTCCTCGGCACATTCTGAGTAATCTTATAGAGAGCGGTCGCAGCTGTGTGCTCGATGAGGCCTTCATGGATTTTGTGGCGGATGAGCAGGAGCACTCTCTCTTGAAACTGGCTTCAACGAGCAGGCAGCTCTTCGTCATTCGGTCGATGACGAAATTTTATTCCATTCCTGGAATTCGGTTAGGTTTCATGGTGGCACACCCGGAGGCGATTCGGGAAATCCAGCAGCAGCAAGTGCAGTGGAGCGTCAATTACTTGGCTCAGCGCATCGGTACGGCTGTGCTGGAGGATGAAAAATTTGAGCGGAACAGCCGTCATTGGCTGCAGGAAGAGAAAGCTTGGCTCACTGGGCAGCTTCGGCAATTGGGCTTAGATGTTGTGTTTACTGAAGTGAATTTCGTGTTGTTTTCATTTCCTGAGCCAATGGGTTTAACTGTGAAACAAGCGCAAAAGTATATGGGACAGCAGGGCATTCTCATTAGAGACGCCTCTCTTTTTGAAGGCTTGAGTGAACGATACTGCCGTGTTGCTATCCGGCTTCGCGAGGACAATGTGCGGTTAATCGAAGGGCTGCGCCTCATGCTGGCAGCTTTTGGCGCAGAATCGAGGACAAAATCATGACTAAAGCGGTGGCACGGGCAGCAACACTGATGATTCAAGGGACAGCTTCGGATGTAGGCAAAAGCATTCTAACGGCAGCTATATGTCGTATTCTCGTTCAGGATGGCTGGCATACTGCGCCATTCAAGTCGCAGAATATGTCCCTCAATTCTTACGTTACTTTCGATGGTAAAGAGATCGGTCGGGCGCAAGGGGTACAGGCAGACGCCTGCCGCATTTTGGCCACAACGGATATGAATCCGATTTTGCTGAAGCCGAAGCAGGACATGGTGGCACAGGTTGTCGTGCACGGTAAGCCATACTCCGATTTAGACGCAAGGACCTATCGGGAATCGTACCTGCCGCAGGCGGAAGTGATTGTCAAAAATGCCTTAGATCGTCTGCGCAACGAATATGACATTGTGGTGCTGGAAGGAGCAGGGAGTCCCGCTGAGGTAAATCTCAAAGATCGAGACATCGTCAATATGCGCTTAGCCGGGTGGGCGGATGCTCCTGTTCTACTCGTCGCGGATATTGATCGCGGAGGTGTTTTTGCTTCGATCGTCGGGACGATGGAGATTTTGGCGCCGGAAGAAAGAGAACGCGTGAAGGGCTTTATTATTAATAAATTTCGTGGAGACGTCAGCTTGCTGAAGCCTGGCCTGGACTGGCTTGAGGAGCGGACAGGGAAGACGGTACTTGGAGTTATTCCTTATTTGCCTCAGCTAGGTATCGAAGATGAAGATTCTGCTTCTTTGGACTCAAAGCGCATGCGGAAGATGGCACAGAGTATGCCAGAGAAGTCGCAGGATCAATTGGATGTAGCCGTGATCCGCTTGCCTCGTCTTTCTAATTTTACGGATTTCGATCCGCTTCAGGAAGAACAGGATGTTCATTTCAGGTACATTGCCCATCTCTCCGATTGGGGGACACCGGATGTCGTTTTACTCCCGGGAAGCAAGAATACGATGGATGATTTGCGATACTTGAACGAATCCGGTTTGGCACTGCGTATTAAATCTTTCGCACAGGATGAGAATGGATGGGTCGCCGGCATTTGCGCAGGCTATCAGATGCTTGGCGAGAAGCTGCTTGACCCGCAAGGTTACGAATCCGATCATCCTGAACTTGAGGGATTAGGTCTTTTGCCGACGGAGACGGTGTTTACATCTAGCAAACGCACGGTTCAAGTGCGGGGAAGCTCGTCGCTTTTTATAGAAGAAGGCAGTCCTGAACTTCTCATAGATGGTTATGAAATCCACATGGGGCGGACAAGGTTTCTGAAAGATATCGTCATGCCTTTCCAAATCAAGGCGTATACCAATGATGAGGCATTTGCTTCAGATAAGGATCTGCACGGAGACGGTGCGGCAATAGATCAGGGACGTGTCTGGGGGACGTATGTTCATGGGATTTTGCATAATGATGATTTCCGGAGGGCTTGGTTAAACCGCATTCGGAAAATGAAGGGGCTTGCGCCTGTCGACGGAGGTCTACGCTTCAAAGAGCGCAGAGAAGCCGCATTCGATAGGCTGGCTGACCATGTTAGAAGTCACTTGGATATGCAGCGCGTTTATGAGATGATGAAGGTATCACAGCCTTGTCAAAGGGAGGACGTCAAAGAATGAAAATTTATACTCGCACCGGGGATGCCGGTCAGACAGGTGTAATTGGCGGTCGTGTGGATAAGGACGATGCTCGTGTTGAAGCTTACGGAACGACAGACGAATTGAATTGTTATGTGGGTCAGGCGATGAGCTTTATGGACCCGGCGAAATATCCGGATTTACTGCCGGATTTGCTTCAAGTGCAGCATGAACTGTTCGATTGCGGTTCGGACCTTGCCCTTTTGAAGCAGGAGCTGCGTCCCTACAAAGTTACAGCAGCGATGGTGGATGCGCTAGAGGCATGGATCGATAAATACGATGCGGAAACGCCGGATATTACGCGATTCATTTTGCCGGGTGGCGGAAGTGTTTCTTCTACGCTTCATGTATGCCGCACAGTGTGCCGCAGAGCAGAACGCAGGGTCGTCACGCTGGCCCGCACGCAGGAAATTAATCCGGAAGTGCGCAGGTATTTAAACCGGCTGTCCGACTTATTCTTTACGATTGCCCGCACGGCGAACCACCGCGAAGGGATTGCTGATGTGGAGTATGTGCGCAGCGCCGAGGTGTTTAGACGTAAATCATGAGCTATTATGAACCGCTAGTATATATCGTACCGCCGGAGGAAGAAGGCTTTATTCTGAAGACGGTGCTGCAAAAGAGATTGATGGTGTCGCGCAAGCTGCTGTCACGCATCAAATTGACGGAGCAGGGGATAACGGTCAATGGAGTCCGGCAATACATTAACATCAAGGTGAAAGCCGGCGACCGCGTGGAGATCCGCATGGAGGAGGAAACGTCTGAGGATATACTGCCTCAAGACCTTCCTCTGCATATTCTTCATGAAGACGAGCATCTGCTGATTCTAGCCAAAGAGGCAGGCGTAATAGTACATCCCACGCACGGGCATTACGTGAATACGATTGCCAATGCCGTTGTGTATCACTGGCAGCAGGCCGGCATTACTTGCCGTTTCCGCCCTGTGCATCGGCTTGATCAAGAAACTTCGGGCGTATTGGCAATCGCTAAGACGCCTTATGTTCACCAGCAAATATCCGAGCAGATGATTCAGCACCAGGTAAAAAAAGAATATTTGGCCTTTGTTTGGGGGCGTTTCACGGATACGAAGGGAACGATAAATGAACCTATCGACCGGGATCCCGAGCAGCCGCATGTGCGCATTGTCACGCCAGAGGGTTACTCGGCAGTTACTCATTACGAGGTTGTGGAACAATACTCACAAGCTGCTTTAGTCCGTATATGGCTAGAGACAGGGAGAACGCACCAAATTCGCGTGCATATGAGGCACTTAGGTCATCCGCTGATTGGGGACAAGATGTATACATTGCCTGAATTTGAGTCAAGCCCCGATGCGGCTGAGGCTGGTGAACGGCTGACTCGCCAGGCGCTGCACGCTTTTAAACTGGGCTTTGTTCACCCAGGTACGAGGGAATGGACGGAGTTTAACGCTCCGCTTCCGGCAGATTTGGCCGCTTTACAAGCTTGGTTACAATAAAATGACTAGTTTTACAAAAACCATCCAAATTCTAGGGTGGTTTTTGTTTCGAATAACTTGACTTTCCATTTGAATTAGCCCAAAATTTTAATTAATTATGAAATAAGCTTTACACTTACATAAAGGAGTCCTTACATCATGGGAGTAAAAGTATATTGTTATGATAAATGCGGGACATGCCGCAGCATGTTGAAGTGGCTGAAAGCCCATAACGTAGAGGTGGCAGAGAACGTACCGTTATTCGAGACACCGCCTTCCGCCAAAGAATTGGCCAAGCTGGTAAGCGATAGCGGACTCGGGATCAAAAAGTTTTTTAACACATCCGGTGAGGTGTACAAGGAAATGAATTTGAAAGACAAGCTGCCTGGCATGTCGCAGGACCAAATGCTTGATCTTTTAGCCTCAAACGGCAGGTTGATTAAACGCCCAATTGTGACGGATGGCATGAAGGTTACGGTTGGCTTTAAGGAAGCAGAGTTTGAGGAAGCATGGGCAAAGGGGTGAGGTGCGGTTGGAAGAGAAGCAGAAACCATCACGCAAAAAGTCACCTCTAGCCATAGGCGGCTTCCTGGCTGTCTTGCTATCGCAAGGAAAGCTGCTTTTGGCATTTTTAAAAGTTGGCAAAGTCGGCGGTGCTGTCATATCGATGTTTATTACGATTTGGGCATACGCGTACCTGGCCCCTCTTCCTTTTGCCATTGGCATTGTTGTGATGATCCTGATTCATGAACTCGGTCATGTTTTTGCGGCAAAGTTGAAAGGGCTGCCCGTCTCTGCGCCTGTCTTTATCCCGTTCCTTGGCGCATTAATTACAATGAAAAAGAATCCGACCGATGCAGCAACTGAAGCTTTCATCGGGATTGGAGGCCCCATTCTAGGAACTCTTGGGGGTGTTGCCGCTTTTGCTTTGGGCGTATATACAAATTCCCCCGTCATTGTTTCAGTAGCCTATGCTGCGTTCTACCTGAATTTAATTAATTTATTGCCGATTCATCCGCTGGATGGCGGGAGAATCGCTACCGCAGTGACCCGATGGCTATGGATTGTGGGCTTAATAGGCGGTTTAGTCTTTATCTTTTATTTGGATCATTATGTCAATCAACTTATTTTCTTTGTCATCTGGGCGATGTTTGCCTGGGATTTGTATAAGAAATACGTGAAATACAGAAAAAGAGAACAGTTAGTTTCGGTTTCTACCCGCTTTGAATTTGCTGCTGACCATTTGCTCCAGCAAGGGTACATAATCCCGGGAGAAAATCATACTCGCGAGCTGGATTTTACAACATATACGGATTTGCAGGGCGCAGGCGATGGACGGCAAACAATCGTGATGTACTGGCAGGGGATTGGGTTTGAGGGTCATGCTTATTTACCGCAACAATCGTTGATCCGAAGAGTGCAGCTCGTCAAAGTAGACCGTGTGCAGAAAGAAAGCGGATTTTATCTGGGTCTGCAGGTTCAGGTCGATTTTTCACCTATCGGCAATGGGGAGCGTTACTATGAGGTTCCGGCCAAAACACGCTGGCAATTCGGAGCCGCTTATTTGGGACTTGTGTTGTTCCTGCTTTTTATGATTAGGCTGGTTCATCAAGCAGGAATTATGGATTAAATGTTCAATACATCATAATGAGGATAACTATCATGACATTTATAGGATCAAAACGGCTTAGTCAGCTAGGATCGGCCATATTTTCGGAAGTGGCAGATTGGAAGAGAGAGGTTATGAACCAAGGGGTAGATGTCATAGATTTAGGTATAGGAAGTCCTGATCTACCCCCGTCTGAACGCATTATTAACGCCATCACCGAGGCTGTGCGCAACCCGGCGCACTATGGATATCCAACATCGGAAGGAAGCTTAGCCTTTCGGGAAGCGGTGGCCAGATGGTACCAGTACCGATTTGGTGTAGAGCTTAATCCTGAAAATGAAATTTTGACGTTAATGGGCTCACAAGATGGTCTTGCTCACTTGGCGCTTTCACTCTGTGATCCTGGGGACATCGCGATTGTTCCCGATCCGGGTTACCCTATATATTCGGCAAGTCTCGTGCTGGCAGGAGTTGAGCCTTACTTATTGCCACTGCGCGCTGTAAATGATTTTTTGCCTCAACTAGATGACATTCCAGTAGACGTGGCTGCCAAGGCGAAGTTCATCCTGTTAAACTATCCGAGCAATCCGCTGTCTGCTGTTGCAGATCGTGCTTTTTTTGAGCATTTGATTGCCTATGCCAAAAAGCATGAGTTGCTTGTCGTACACGATCTAGCCTACTCTGAAATGGCTTTTGATGGCTATAAGCCCATCAGCATTTTGGAGATCGAAGGCGCTAAGGAGGTTGCTGTCGAGTTTCATTCTCTGTCCAAAAGCTTTAACATGGCAGGTTGTCGGATCGCTTTCCTCACCGGTAATGCTTCTGCGGTAAAGGCTCTTCGAACGCTCAAATCAAATATTGATTATGGCGTATTTGGAGCCATTCAAGCGGCTGGAATTGCAGCGTTAGAGGAAGATATGGAACACGATCATTCTGTTGCCGACATTTATGAAAGAAGACGTAATGCATTTATTTCGGCTTTAAAGGATGCGGGTTGGATGATACCGCCCCCCAAGGCAACCATGTTCATCTGGGCACCCATTCCAAAAGGATGGACATCTCGACAAATTTCCCGGGAAATGCTGTATCGCGCAGGTGTAGTCGTTATACCTGGAGACGCTTTCGGAGCAGAAGGAGAAGGCTTTGTGCGAATTGCTTTGGTGCAAGATGAAGCCAGATTACTTGAGGCAGCAAGGCGCATAGGCGATTGGCTTCGAACCGTAGAATGAAAGTTAGAGATTTTGGTAAAAATAGGAGAATGAGAGATATATTAAATCATTTCAGTAAAATTAAACCTTAATAGTTGAAAGGGGTAAGCATATGGACGCCATTTCCTCATTATCAGAGCTTTTAGCTGAGCAGAAGCCTTCATCGTTTGTAGAAATTCCAGGAGTCTTGGGTCAGACGTTTGGGCAAGCGACAATTGCAGCTACATTACCTATGAGCAAGTTGTTTTCACTCTATGAAGTTGATTTAGAAGTTCAGCGTGCGATTATTCCACGCAATCTTTCTAAATTAATCGATTATGTTAATCTGTATTTAGAAAATCGTCAACCCATCTATTTCCCAGGGATTATTTTCTCGGCAAGAGGCGCAGGACAATATGATGATGATCAACAAGCGCTTCGTTTGCAGCCGATTGAGAAATTGTATGTGGTGGACGGCCAACACAGGCTGGCGGCATTCCAGCGTATTATGGAAACGCTGCAAAGTCAGATGGCCCGCGCCAAAGATCGCCGGGAATATGACAAAATGGAAGAAATCACGGAGAAGTTGCGCCGTCTGTATGCATTCCCGATTTCGACCATGACGTATTTGGACATTAACGCCCGTCAAGAGCGCCAACTGTTCTCAGACATTAACAAGCTTCCACGGAAACTGGGCGGTAATCTGGCTGTACTTCGCGATCAACGCAGATTTTATCATGTGGCTGCAACGGAGCTTGCTTCCAAAGCGCCTGCCATGCAGAAGCTGACAGTTGATATGTTCTCTGAACGCGGCAAGTCGCCGGAGTATCTGTTCTCCTATCACTTGCTGATTGAAATTTTGGTGGCTTTGTTTGAAGGCAGAATGAAATCAGCTGCACGGAATAACGGTTATCAATATGAGGATAAAGATCTGCAGGATCTTGTGTCCTTAGCCGGGACTTACTTCAACGGCTTGTTGAATTATTTAGAGGCCCCAGCTAAAGGCGAATTAGTATGGACAGAAAATATCCAAATTGCATTAGCCTTGTTTATTCATGAAGAAGCTACGAAAACAGGTAAGTTCAATCGCTATGCGCTTGAACATGCTCTGAAAATACTTCCTCATGTGAACTGGAACGGGATCTATGCGGGTGACGAGAAAGATCGTTTACCAAGACGTACCCGTATCATGAAAGCGTACAATTTCATCAAAAACTTTTATACCGAACAGAATGCATTCCTAATTAGCGATAAGGAGGACGTTGGCTAATGGAAGGATTACGCCTTAAAATGACGATTCATCCGTTTTGCGAGAAATTCGGTCTTTCAACCGTTGCCTTGCGTGTCCAGGATTTGCTAAATTATACGATGATCGACCCAATGGTGCAGCGGAAACTTAGCAATATGCAAAGACGCAAAATTTCCACCTACCTGCAAGAACGTGAGTTGGATCACGTGTTTTTCGGACCTGTTACGCTATCGCTGCGCGAAGTGAATCAACTGTCCAAAGGCGAGAAGGAGTTTCTGCTGAAGCATGGCTCGAAACTTTCTATTTTGGACGGACAGCACCGTATTCTGGCGCTTGGTTATGTTAATGAGCAAATGCAGAAGGAAGTAAGACGCTACGAGAAGAAGCTTGTCCTCCTGAAAATAAAACAGCGTAAAATGCCACAAGACGCGGATATTAAGCAAGAAGTTGAGGAAACGGAAGGCACGATTAATCAACTGGAGAGCAGACGACTTGATTTGATGGAGACACAGCTTGCTGTTCAAATCTATATTGGCTTAACGGAGGAAGAAGAGCAGCAGTTGTTCGGGGATATCAACTCCAAAGTACAGCTGGTGAGCAAGGAGCTTGGACATTCCTTCGATTCCATCGACCCGCTTAATCTGGTTATTCAGCAGGTTGTTGATCACAACGTGTATCTCAAAGCTGTCGGCGTGGAGCGGCGCAGCAACCTGACATCATTTAACCGGAATTTCACATGTTTCAGCTGGTTATATGCAACAGCAACGATGTTGTTTTCAGGCAGAATGCAGCCGTCTTACGAGCTTCAGCGTAAAATACGCCACGATCCTTCGACGTATGTGGAGATTCTGCACCAATTTTTCAATACCTTATTGCCGATGATGCCGGAGCAGCCGGGACTAGCGCAATACACGTCAGCGAATCGGGTTATCCAAGAAAGTATCGCGCTTTATTCAAACCGTTTCTTATTCCCAAATGGGCAGTATAACGAGGAATGGACAGATTGTCTCCAAATTCTTGAAGGCTTTGACTGGTCGCATGAGAATGAGGAATTAATCTATGTCTTCGGCGCTTTGGATAATGGTAAAATCAACCTTATTCATGAGAAGTCATTGAAAAAGCATGCGAAGCTCGTCCAATTTTTCCTCGAAGGTACAGATTCGGATAATGCATCAGGGGAAGAAGAATCTACTGCATAAATCTTCGAATACCAGCCTTTCTCTCTCAATGAATGTTGAGAGTAGAAAGGCTTTTTTGTATTTTTTCGGAAGTTCGAAGTTCGTCATTGCAGCGTTATTGCTGCTAGTTTTTCATAAAGCCTAATCTACGAAATGTACGAATTCCTTCCATCATTCGTCTATACCAGAACTTATCGCTAGAATACTATATACTATAAAGCTTGAGAGGAGGAGAAAACGATGAGTTGCTCCGTATTTGCTACATTGTCTCGTATCAGCCTTGGCACAGTCATTACTATTCATGCCGGTACTACTCCGAACCACACTGGTAGATTTCTTGGTATTGAACATGGTAACGTCGTGCTTGCAAGTAATAACGGTACTGTCTTCTTCTTTCCGATTGATAGAATCGCCGTTATCCACATCCCTTAATTAAAAAGTTTTAAAGAGACTGTCTTGATAGATCAGAAATGATCTAATGGATAGTCTCTTTTTTTGAAAATAACTTTACGATGCAGTTGGTGTCATAGAGGAGCAATCGTCCGGCGGCGTAGGAGAAGGAGTAGGAGAAGGAGCTCCCGAGTCGAGCAGCGTCGCATGCGCGCGAGGCATGCCGCAGCCTACTCCGCGCGGAGCACGGCGTAGCCGAACGGCGGAAGCTTCAGCTGAAGCTTCCCGCCCGCCGGCGCCATCGCCGGCACGGCTGCGCCGGGGGGCGCGCTCTGCCAGCTGCGCGCGGCGCCCGCATTGACGCTCAGCTGCGCCGAGCGTCTGCTTGCGTTAACGAAAATGAGCAGCTGCTCATTTTCGTTAACGCGCTCAAACACAAGCCGCGCATCGCCCGGCTTGGCGTGCAAGAAGCGTAATGCGCCTGTGCGCAGCGCTTCACTGCTTTTCCGCAGGGCAATGAGCCTGCGGTAGAACTCGAACAGGTCGCGGTCCTGGAGGGACGCGTCCCACACCATGCAGCGGCGGCAATCGGGATCCCCGCCGCCGCTCATGCCAACCTCGTCGCCGTAGTAGATGCACGGCGTCCCGGGGAACGTGAACTGAAGCAGCGCGGCCAGCTTCATACGCCTTTTATCCCCGTCACACTGTGTGAGCAGGCGGGGGGTGTCATGGCTGTCCAGCAGGTTGAAAGCAGCCTCGTTCGCTTGCTGCGGATAGCTGGCCAGCTGCGCTCCAACTGCATCTGCGAAGCCTGCGCCGTCCAGCTTGCCGGTTGTCACGAAATCGAGCACAGCTGTCGTGAAGGGATAGTTCATAACAGCATCGAATTGATCGCCCTGCAGCCACATCATGGCATCATGCCAGATTTCGCCTAGAATATAGGCATCAGGGTTCATGCGCTTCACTTTGTCGCGGAACGACCGCCAGAAACGGTGATCGACCTCATTGGCTACGTCCAGCCGCCAGCCGTCGATGCCGATTTCTCGAATCCAGAACTCCGCGACCTCGAGTAAGTAGGCTTTCACTTCTTCATTCTCCGTGTTCAACTTAGGCATGATAGGCTCAAAAGCGAATGTTTCATAGGTTGGAATGCCGTCTTTTACCCGCAGCGGCCATTCCTTGATATGGAACCAATCCGCGTAAGGGGAGTCAGCCCCCTTTTCCATCACATCGATGAAGGGTAGAAATGTTTTGCCGCAATGATTGAATACGGCGTCTAGCAGAACGCGGATGCCACGTTGATGGCAAGCCTCTACAAGCTGTTTTAATGTCTCGTTCGTGCCAAACTGGGGATCCACCTTCAGATAATCCCGAGTATCGTACTTATGATTGGTCGTCGCTTCAAAAAGCGGCGTAAAGTAAATCGCAGTCACTCCCAGCTCTACGAGATGATTCAGATGCTGCATCACGCCAAGCAAATCTCCGCCAAAAAAGTTGGTCGCTGTCGGCTGTGCGCCCCATGATTCCACTTGCGGGGGATTGATAGCGGAATCGCCGTTTGCGAAGCGCTCAGGAAAAATTTGATAGAACACAGCGTCCTTTACCCATGACGGAGGTTTTAGAATATCAGCAGGATTGAGAAAGGGATACTCAAACATGCCTGCCGAATCGATTGGTTCCTTACGTTGAAAGCCTTGCTCGGTAAGCCACAGCCTTTCTTTGCCAGACTCCAGCCTGAAGCCGTATCGCAGGCGCCGGTAAGGCGGCTGTATGGCAGCCTCCCAATAGTCAAAGGATGCATCGTTTGTGAGAAGACGCATTTTTACATAAGAAGCCGTACGCTCCCAGGCATATTTATCACCTGCATGTACGAACACTTGATTCACGTCATTCCGCTTGGTACGTATTCGTACATGTACGGTTTTCTCGTCATAGGCGTAAGACCAATTTAATTTTGGACGATGGTAGACGGCCTCGATCACAATGGACATGATTCCCAACCCCTTTCTAACGGACGAAAGCGAACGCAAAAACAGGTACACATTTTTATGATAGTCCGGTTGTTTCAGTCTTCCCAACTTTGACCATACTGCATAATGTTAGCAACTTATCAAGCAGGAGGGTCTTGGAACCATGTTGGCCGTTCATCAACGCATGGCGGAGTTATGGACATTACGCAGAGCGCGGGAGTTGACGCGAGCAGAGCAGGATGAGTTAATGCTGTGCATGGAAGCTAACGCGACATATGTATGGAACCGATTAAAACTAGAAAATTTATCGCTTTGCGCATCGCTTACCGGAGATTATGATTGGCTGCACGAAATATGCGAGCGCATCGAAAAGATTGAACCGAAGCACTGACCGAGAGGGTCGGTGCTTTTTTCCTTTTCTGCTAGAGAGTGGACGAGTATAATGGTAATAGTCTATTTTTAAGGAGATGCCGCATGGTAAGCTGGTTCAAGCAAGTGGGCGAAGCGCCCTATAAATTCTTACTTCTGGGTTTACTGCTTCTGACAGCGCTATTACTAAGACTTTATCTAGCACCGATCTGGATGGGCTACGATACGGATGTCCGAACCTTCCTGGCATGGGCGGATCGTGCCTATACCGTGGGCTTGTCCGGCATGTATACCAATGCCAAGGACTACTTCCTGGATTACCCGCCTGGCTACATGTATGTCCTGTATATCGTAGGTTGGCTGCACCATAAGCTGTCTATTCCTTGGGAGAGCGGCCAGTCTCTTTTACTGCTTAAATTTCCTGCCATTTTGGCAGATATCGTAACCGTTTACGTGTTGTTTCGATTGGCTTCAAGTTGGAAAGGCGGAGCACGCACATGGCTGCAAGCTTTAGGAATTGCTGCATTGTTTGCTTTTAATCCTGCGATTTGGTCGAACTCGGCGATATGGGGACAGGTCGATTCCTTTTTCATGCTGTTTATTGCAGCGACATTTTTACTGCAGCAGCGCGGTAAACTTCCTCAGGCATCCGTGTTTATTGCGTTAGCTCTTCTGCTTAAACCGCAGGCGCTTCTTTTCGGTGTTTTTCTGCTCATTGATGTTATACGCAAACGCAACCTGATGGTATTCCTGCTGAGTGTGCTCAGCGGCTTGACGACGGTCGCGGTCGTATCGCTGCCTTTTGCCATAGGAAGAGGGTATGGGTGGTTGATCGAGCTTTACTCAGGCACTTTAGCCTCATATCCTTATGCTTCCTTGAATGCGTTTAATCTCATGGCGCTTTTGGGTGGCAATTTTATCGATATGAAAACGAGCTTCCTGTATCTTTCCTACGAAAGATTGGGTGTAGTGCTCATGATACTTTCCGTTTTGTACACTTGCTATTTATATATCCGCAGCAAAGGTCAGCGCGGTGCTGTTTTATATGTGGCCTTCTTATTTATAACGGCTGTTTTTATGTGCATGACCAAAATGCATGAGCGCTATTTGCACTACGGCTTGCTGCTGGCTCTCATGAGTTTTATTTATATTAAAGATCGCCGCATTCTGGGCCTCTTTATTGGGTTTAGTTTGACACATTTCATCAATATCGCGGATGTGCTGCTGCGAAGCTTTCATCAAGATTATCATATTCCGCGTTATGATCCTTTGATGCTGGCTGTTTCAGCCATCAATGTTATATTATTTGTTTATGCATGTATTTTGGGATGGAGGCTTTTTGTGCAATCACAACAAGAACAGAAACTACAAGAGGAACCCGTTCCGATACCCATAGTTTCGACGACCACGGATAAGTGGACCGAGCGCTGGAATGCCATTTTCAAACCAAGCTTGGACGGGGTAGAACGAAGCCCGAAGGGACGTTTTTTCTCAAAAAAAGATGTGCTGTATCTCGGCCTGCTGGTGGTCATTTATACCATCGTCGCTTTATTCCATCTGGGCGGGCACAAAGCGCCTACAACGTTTTGGAAGCCGACGAATGCGGGAGAAACGGTCATCGCTGACTTGGGCAGCTCTCATAATATTACAAGAATTAATACCTTTGCAGGTGTTGGGGAAGGCTCTTATTCCTTCTGGTTTTCACAGGACGGCCAGCAGTGGCAGGATCAAATCGCCGTGAAATCGGATCATACCAAGGTCTTCACTTGGAACACAGTGGAACCAAAGAAGGATGCGCGCTATATTAAAATGGTAATTGACGGGCAGGAAAGCGCACCGCTTCATCTGCATGAAATCGGTATTTTCGGAGATGGCAGCCCGGCTATTTTACCGGTTACGGAAGTTAAGGAGCAGGATGTAAACTCGGCGGATGAAGGGAAAACAGCGAATTTATTCGATGAATCCAGCGTAGTACCGTACACGCCTACATACATGAACGGAACTTATTTCGATGAGATTTACCACGCAAGGACGGCCTACGAGCATCTTCACAAAATAGAGCCCTATGAAAGCACGCATCCGCCACTGGGTAAAGTGCTGATGGCCATCGGTATTTACATTTTCGGACTTAATCCGTTTGGCTGGCGTATAGTCGGAACACTGTTTGGAATCGGCATGATTCCCGTAATCTATGTGTTTGCGAAGCGGATGTTTGGCCGCTCCGAATATGCCTTTATCGCCGCTTTCCTCTTAACGTTTGATTTTATGCACTTTGCACAGACTCGTATAGCGACCATCGATGTATACGGCGTATTTTTTATCATGCTGATGTTTTTTTTCATGTACCGCTACACGACACTCAGCTTTTATCGCGAAAAGCTATGGACCACATTAATTCCTTTAGGGTTGTCCGGTCTTTTCTTCGGGATCGGTGCCGCTTCCAAATGGATTGTGATCTATGGCGGCGCAGGCCTTGCGCTGTTGCTGCTCTTATCCCTGTTGGAACGATTCAGCGAATACCGCTTCGCTCGGCGGTTGCTGCAGGAGGAGGCTCCTCCAGAACCCGAGGAAGCGAAGCCAGCGCTCACAGAGTCGGAGCGAAGCCGCTTGCTGCTTGTGCAGAAGTTGTTTGCAAGAAATACCGTCCTTACACTGATGTGGTGTGTATTGATGTTTGTCATCATCCCTTTAGGCATCTACACGTTGTCTTATATTCCGTTCATGATGGTTCCGGGACCGGGACACCAGTTGAAGGATGTTGTCACCTATCAGGTGCACATGTACAAATATCATAAGGATTTGGTAGCGACGCATCCGTTTTCCTCACCTTGGTGGGAGTGGCCGATGATGCTGCGTCCGATCTGGTATTATCAAGCTAAATTCATGCCGCAAGGCATGCTTTCAAGCATTGTTTCGTTCGGTAATCCGCTCGTTTGGTGGCCTGGCTTTGTAGCTGTGCTCTTCTCGTTCTACATCGCTATTAAGAGGAAGGATAAGCTTCTGCGCATGCTGCTGATCGCTTATTGCTCGCAGTATTTGCCGTGGATGCTGGTGCCTAGGCTCACTTTCATTTATCACTATTTTGCCATGGTGCCGTTCCTCGTGCTCATTCTGACCTACTACATCAAAGAGTATTTGGAAGAGGGACCGCTTCATAAAAGAAGATGGGTTTATGGCTATTTATTGGCCGTGTTTGTGATGTTTGCTCTATTCTATCCGATTCTTTCGGGGATGATTATTCCATCGACCTATTCCTTTTTCCTCCGGTGGCTGCCGGGTTGGAACTTCTTTTAAAGAAAGCTATTGACGTTCCCAAAAAGCAATGGTAATATAATCCCAAGTAAATTACTATGAATTAAAAAGTCGACCTAACAGCAGGAGACTCCCACCTTTTATCGAACAAAGGAAGCGGGGTCTCTTTTTTCATCAAAACCTTAATGGAGAGTGAATGAAATGGCGAAAGTAGTGATTATCTCAGGAAGTCCAACCCCCACATCCCGTTTGCATGGAGTCATTGAAGTAGCGAAGAGCGAACTGTTACAAGCAGGACTTACTGTGGACTGGATCAAAGTACGCGATATCCCTGCAGAGGACTTGTTATATGCCAAGTTTGACAGCGAAGCCATTGTGAACGCGAATGCGCTTGTTGCGGCAGCGGATGCTGTTTTCGTAGCAACGCCAATCTACAAAGCGTCCTATACGGGTGTGCTGAAAGCTTTCCTCGACCTGCTCCCGCAAAAAGGGCTGGAACGCAAAATTGTGCTTCCACTTGCCGTAGGGGGTACGATTTCCCACTTGCTCGCGATCGATTATGCCCTCAAGCCGGTGCTGTCCGCACTAGGCGCGCAAAATATTTTGCAAGGCGTGTATGTGCTGGATAAACAAGTGACTTGGGGCGATCAGGGACAAGCCATTTTGGATGATGAAATCTCCACGCGATTGCAGGAGTCTTTGACGCAGTTTGTACAAGAAATTAACTGGCATACCAGCCGCTAAAAGGGAATAGATATCACACAGCCGCCATTGGTAACTTTTACTGATGGCGGTTTTTCGTGCCGGGGAGAGCGCTCCCGTGCTATACTGAACATATATTTATTTGATAGGAGCGATTATGTTGTCAGAGAATTCATCTGGTTCAGTGCTGCTTGTAGACGGCATGGCCTTATTATTTCGCGGTTATTACGCGACTTCATCCAGCGGTTACATCATGAGAACAGAAACCGGCGTGCCGATTAATGGCGTATATGGTTTTCTAAAATATTTACTCGATGCGATTCAAACCTTCAAGCCTTCCCACGTGGTTTGCTGCTGGGATATGGGGAGCAAAACGTTCCGCACGGAGAAATTTGAAGCATACAAAGCGAATCGCGGACCTGCCCCGGAGGAGTTAATTCCTCAGTTCGATTTGGTGAAAGAGGTTACAGCCAGCTTTAACATCCCGAATATCGGTGTAGTCGGATACGAAGCAGACGATTGTATCGGAACACTTGCCCGTACATACAGCCCTCTGACGAAGGTGCAGATTTTAACAGGAGATCATGATATGCTCCAGCTTGTGAATGAGAATACGGAAGTCATTATTATGAAAAAAGGTCACTCCAACTATATGGTGTATACACTGGAAACGTTGATGGAAGAGAAAAGTCTGACACCAGCGCAGATCATTGATCTGAAAGGCTTAACCGGCGATACGGCAGATAACTATCCGGGTGTCAAAGGGATAGGAGAGAAAACAGCGACCAAACTGCTGAACGAATATCAGGATATCGGAGGCATTTTGGAAAATTTGGCGGCACTGCCGAAAGGTGTTCGCGCGAAAATCGAAGCGGAGCTTGACATGCTGCATTTATCCCGTGATTTGGCAACGATTCGCTTGGATGCGCCTGTTGCCTGCGCGCTGGAAGACTGCGGTTGGGCGATGGAGCGAGAGAAGGTTATTGCGAAGTTCGAGGAAATCGCTTATAAAGGTTTAATCAAATTAATCGGTTAACAAAAGTGAAGGGACTGTCTCAGAAGTAGTTGTTATTACTTCTTAGACAGTCCCTTGTTATTTCCACGACTGCGGGACCATAGTTCCCTCTCATTTACCGTTTTGGCGAGAAATGTGCGACTTGCTTCAGGATTTCATCAATTTGATCCACCGTCTCGGAGGTAAGCTGAACGTCGACTGCCTTCACATTCTCTTCGATCTGTTCAGGCTTGGTCGCTCCGATGAGAGCTGTGCTCACCCCCGGTTGACGGAGTACCCAGGCCAGTGCTAACTGTGCCAGGGAGATATCTAGCTGGCGGGCCACCTGTTCTAACTCCTGAACAACATGGAGCACCTGATCGTTCAAATAGCTCGTGATGATGCTGTTGACGGAATTGTTGGCAGCTCTACTATCAGCCGGCAATGGTGCGCCCGGCTTGTATTTGCCGGTTAGAATGCCTTGAGCAAGGGGGGAGAACACCACTTGTCCTAAGCCTTTTTTTGCCGAGACAGGCAGCACTTCCCGCTCAATGTAGCGCTCAAACATATTGTAAATCGGCTGATTAGAGATCAGCGGGCGCAGGTTCAAACGTTCAGCAATTCCTGCAGCTTCGGTAATTTGAGCACCTGTCCACTCACTGACGGCGGCATACAGAATCTTGCCTTGAGATGTCAGGTCATCCAAAGCGCGAAGTGTTTCTTCAAGCGGTGTTTGAGCGTCAAAGCGGTGACAGAAGTACAAGTCGATATAATCGACGCCTAGTCGTTTCAAGCTTGCTTCGCATTGCTCAAAAATATGTTTGCGAGAGAGACCACGATCATTCGGACCGTCGCCCATGGGAAAGAAAACTTTCGTCGAAAGCACGTAGGATGAGCGCGTATACGGCTTCAATGCCGCCCCCATCGCTTTCTCGCCTTCCCCTCGATTGTAAGCGTTGGCGGTATCAAAAAAATTGATGCCGCTCTCGAACGCTTTTTCAATACAGGCGTCGGCTGCTTTTTGCTCAGCGGCTGTACCATAAGTTAGCCAACTTCCGAGCGCAATTTCACTCACTTTTAATCCGCTATTGCCAACGTTTCTATATTTCACCGTTCTCATCCTCTCACTCTCTTATTCTGCTGCTTTACTGCCATTATAAGAGGGGGGGAGGATGGCTGACAATGACGCACAATTTATACACTTAGTTACATATAGTTAAGTTACTGCCGTTTGCCGGTAACGAAGGGGCGTCGTTTTGGTAATCTGCCGAAAGACACGGCCGAATTGGACTAAGGAGCCGAAACCGACCTGCTCAGCAATCACGATGACTTTCACTTTGGTCTCAGTCAGCAGCCTCTGCGCCTCCTGCACACGAACGAGGTTTACATACTCAACGAGAGAAAATCCAGTGATCTCCTTGAACATTCGGCTTAAATAAGCAGGACTGATTTCAAACCTTTCCGCAAGCTCCTCCAACCGCATAGATTCAGCAAAATGAGTATTGATGAAACGCACGATCGTCGATATTTTCCGATGCAAAGGAGAGACGTGCTCGGGCGATGTGACAGGATGCAAACGGACAAACCGTGCGGTGAATAGCAGTAGTTCGATCAGAAAATGGCGTAAGGCGAATGTTTGCCCAAGATGGGTTTCTTTCGCTTCTAGAATCATTTTGCCAAGAATGTCTTCGACAAATCGCCGGGTTGGGAGATCCAGACGCAGCACAGGCGTAGCATGCGTGAAGGCATCGAGCAGGAAAGGGGCGTCATCTTTCACACTCTCCAAGAAGGTGTCACTGAAATTCATGACGACACGCGCATGACCCAGTTTATCTGAATCGGAAGTGGCGTGAAGCTCGCGCCGGTTAATGAGCACCAAATCTCCTGGCAGGATAAGATACGAGCGATCCCGAATGAAATACATGCGCTCTCCTTCGTACAAATAATAGAGCTCGTACATGTCATGCATGTGTTGAGTCCTCTCGAACGATCCGGACCGATGAATATGCTGAATATAAAAAGGACCTTCATCTTCATTGCCGAACGTGACGGTGCTGGGCATAGGAGTACTCCTTTATTTCTCAACGTAGTTAAAGGAAGTATAACATAAAGTGAGTGAAAAATATGAATAGTTTTAGCTGAAAATAGGAATAGATGAAGAGAAAACGCTCCTAACTTGCGATATGATAAACTTATAGGAATTTAGCAAACGTTTGCAAATTAAGGGAGGTTCACACATTGAAAGAGCTTATAAACGCAATCCAATCAGGCAATACATCGACGCTATCGGCACCTGGCGTTAAAGTATATGCATCATCTTTGACACAAGTTGGGAACACAACACTTCTTATGGTGCGGACGGAAGCTGGAAAACGGCTTCTTGCGGTTGGCGAAAGTGATTTGTACGAGCAATTGAAAGGGGAAGTCGTTGACGGCGCTAAAGTTACCCCGTTATCCCACGAAAATCGTTTGACACTTAATCAATATCTGCCTTACACAGCACCTCAGGCATTTGGCACACAGGTTGCTACGATGGGTCTAGGCGATCGTCTTGGCATTGCAAGCCCTGGACATATTCAAACGATTCGCGGCAAAGACATTCGTCCGGTACTGGCACAGCAAAGTATTCGCGAGCTCGCGCTTACAGGCAGAACGTATGAGGATGTTCTGGACGCAGCAGCATTTGCGGTGTTCCAAGAAGGCTACAAAGATGGCTATGGCGCAGATGGCGACCATTTGAAGAAAGAGGAAGACATCGAGTATGCGCTGCGTCTTGGTTTTACGATGTTGACGCTCGATTGCTCCGAGAATATCGACAACACGATTGAAACGATGTCCGCAGATGAAGTCGCAGCGAAGTATGCAGCTCTGCCAGCCAGCTTGCGTGAGCACTATGAGAAGCGCTATTTGGAAACGCCTGCGAACGTTCCAGGCGCAACACTGAACTATACGCGTGAAGCGCTCCAAAAGGATGTGCTGATCTACGACGCAGCGATTAATTTCATGGAAGCGATTTTCCGCAAATATATCGCGCCTCTGGATCGTGCTGTTGATTTCGAAATTTCCATTGATGAAACAGCAACACCGACTTCGCCGGAAGCCCATTATTTGGTTGCGAACGAGCTGCGTGACCGTGGAGTTACGATTTTCAGTATGGCGCCACGCTTCTGCGGGGAATTCCAAAAAGGCATCGACTATATCGGCGATATCGCGCAATTTGAGCGTGAGCTAGCGAGCCATGCAGCGATTGCTGTGCATTTTGAATACAAACTAAGCATCCACTCCGGCAGTGACAAATTTAGTGTATTCCCACTGATCGGACAATACACGAACGGACTCTTCCATATCAAAACAGCCGGCACAAACTGGCTTGAAGCGGTACGTGTCATCGCGAAGGTGAATCCAACTCTTTACCGCCGCATGCACCAATTTGCATTGGATCATTTTACAGAAGCGACAGCGTATTACCATGTTACGACAGACATTGAGGCGATCGCTCCGCTTGCCGAAGTTTCCGATGCGCAGCTGCCTGACTACATGGAAGAGAACAATGCCCGCCAATTGCTGCACATCACGTACGGTCTGCTGCTGCAGGCGAAAAATGCCGATGGCAGCAAAGTATTCGCTGACGAGTTTTTCCAAACGATGACGGAGCAAGAAGATACTTTTGCCGAAGGTCTTCGCCATCATATTGGCAGACATTTAGAGCTGCTGGGTAAATAAAAACAAGAGGGGCTATCTACAAGTAGGTTCATCTACTCGTGGATAGCCCTTTTTTCGTTTATTGCTGATTGTTGGGTTCATTCCTGGTATCGTCTGCGCCTGGATAGTCCCGTTTGATGCCTTCATGAAGCTCATGATTTTCATAGGAAAATTGGTTCGGCGGGCGTTGATCTTTCCGCCATGGAGTGCTTTTTCCCAGCGATTCCGTGTTTAGGCTTGTGCCATAGGGACCTTCGGGAAATTCCTCTGGAATCAGGTCATTTCGCTGTGACTCGACCGTCTCCAAATCGGCATACACATCTCTCTGCTCGGGTATGAACCCTTTTGTTTCGGTATACTTGTCATTCGCGGATTCTTCAACACTCATGGAAAATGCCTCCTCATTTGGGTTGCGCATGCTTTTTCCAGTGTCCCCCGCCGCTTCACTAAATATCCGTGAAATGAATGGAACCGATAATTTGCGATAAGAATTCGTTAAGCTCTAGTGCTTGTTCTTCGTTGAGCTTGAACACATATTCCAGATATCCTTCTTCCGCCAAGTCATCGGGACCAATAACAGCGCTGCGTCCTGATTGCAAATCAATAACAAGCTTTTTGCCGTAATAACGGGTCGTTGTCATAATGGCAAGATCAAAACGGTGCAGCGCGTTACCGACGAAACACACAAAACGCGTTGTCGTCTCTTCTTGATGGTCGTATAAAAAGTCATAATCAGACATAAGGGCCCTCATTTCATTCTGGTATGTCTCTCATTATAACCCAAATGGGCTTGTCAACAAAACATAGGTTGCGCCCATCTGACAAACATGGTATGATTTGGATATTGAAAAAAGGGAAGCACCTTTTCAGCATATAGCTGAAGAGGTGCTTTTTCGTTTTTCTGACATAATTATTCGTGAATGTCTGGAGGAGGAAAGCATGAACATTGTATTTCTAAACACATTGGAGAAAGAAACGGGGGAGCATCGCGTAGTATCGGCACAGGTATCGATTGCTGAGGAACAGGGCATTTGGAATGTCTTTTGGAATGAGCCCGACAGCACAGGCAAGCCGCAGCAAGCGCAATGGTATCAGGGAATGAGCTGGGATGAGATGCTGAGCACTTTTCGGCAGGGCCTGCGAGAGAAGGTTCGCGGCGGATTCCGACCGATCGTGAGCTCTGATTTGGAGTCTGCCCAAGCACTTTCCGGCAAAGCCAGGATGACCCAGATGCTTACTTATTACTGTGAGGAACATCCCAACGAGGAGGTATTTGAGCAGCTGCGCGCCTGGAGACGCGAACAAGCCTCGCGCGAAGGAAAGGCACCGTACATACTCGCAACGAATCGGGTGCTGCGCATGATTTCCGTCTTTTTGCCCCAAAGCAAGGAGGAGCTGCAGCAGATTCCCGGCTTTGGCGAGCAGAAGACCAGTATGTATGCTGGGGATGTACTAAAGCTAACCGCGGAGATCAAGCGGACGAACAGCTTCCCGTTGGATTGGGTTGCCAAGGGCGTTGACAACGTCAAGTTCGAGGCATGGCTCCTCGCGCAAAAGGAACAGAAGCTGCGCATGGAGCTGGACCGTGAGGTCAGCAAGCGCAAGCTGTTGGAGATTGCCTCCCGGGGAGGCAGCCTGGCGGATCTCCAAGCTGATTTAACGATGCCTCGCAGAGAACTCCTGCTGTGGGTGGAGGAATTGGACCGTGAAGGCTACGATATGGATCCGCTGGTGGAAGCGGAGCTCACTTCGATCCCGGAGGAGGAACAGATAAAAGCCTGGAATGCCTTTGAATCAGAAGGAGACCGCTACTTGAAACCGGTGTTGCAGCGCATGGGCGGTACGGAGGAGCTGAAGGGCAAAGAGCTTGACCGCGCTTATGAATGGCTGCGACTGCTTCGTTTGCGTTTCCGCAAGGAGAAGGAGGGTGTGCATTCTCAAGCCGCAAGCTAGTGTTGACAGGACTTAGGCGGATATGATTAAATGGTCAATAATCCGAATAGCAACTAAAGCGATGACGAACAGGGGCTAAGCCCTTAGTAGGAGTAATGCCGCTGCTGCAGAGAGTCGGTGGAAGGTGCAAACCGATGCAAGTATGGCTCCGAATTACCGTTCCGAGTTGGATAAGGGAACATGCTCAGGTAAGAGTATCAGTAGCTTATACCCGGCATTCCTGTGCCGTTATATAATCTAAGTGAAAGAGATGGCCGCGAATGAGACTCGCAGGCTCCCTCTCTTTAATTAGGGTGGTACCGCGAGACAACCGTCTCGTCCCTTTGTGGACGATAAGGTTGTCTTTTTTGTTTTCTCACAATGGGGAGGGATTGTAGATGATGTGGAATGAGTTAACGGAAGTTCAGCAGCAGGAAGTCCAGCGCCAGCTTCAAATCATTAAGCGCGGAACGGCTGAAATTATCCCGGAAGATGCGCTCAAGCAGAAAATCGTTCAAGCAGTCGTAACGGGAAAACCGTTAAAAGTGAAGCTGGGGCTAGATCCGTCCGCGCCGGATATTCATATCGGGCATACGGTTGTTTTGCAAAAACTACGCCAATTCCAAGATCTGGGCCACGAAGTTCAGCTTATTATCGGTGATTTCACGGGACGTATTGGCGATCCGACGGGGAAGTCGGAAACGCGCAAGCAGCTGACAGAAGAAAATGTTCAACATAACGCGCAAACGTACCAGACACAGCTGTCCAAAATTTTGGATTTTACCAAAACAACCTTTTACTACAACTCCAGTTGGCTAAGCGCTTTGAAATTCGATGATGTGTTGAAACTAGCTGGCAAGGTGACGGTTGCGCGGATGCTGGAGCGGGACGATTTCGCCAAAAGATACGCAGCGAATCAGCCGATTCACGTGCATGAATTTTTCTACCCGCTGATGCAGGGCTACGATTCGGTCTCACTTGAAAGCGACATTGAGCTCGGGGGGACAGACCAGACCTTTAACATTTTGATGGGACGCACGCTGCAGGGCGCTTATGAGATGAAAGAGGGGCAAGTGGCCATTCTTATGCCGCTGCTCGAAGGGCTGGACGGCGTGCAGAAGATGAGCAAAAGTTTGAAAAATTACATTGGGATCGACGAAGCTCCGAACGAAATATTTGGCAAAACGATGTCCATCCCGGATGCCCTTATGCTGAAATACTATGAGCTGACGACTGCGGTCTCTAGCGAGGCTCTTCAAGAGCTAAGAGAGGGACTGGCGGCAGGTTCCGTCCATCCAAGAGATGCGAAGCTGGGGTTGGCTAAGGAATACGTCCGTATGTATCATGGTGCGGAAGCGGCTCAAGAAGCTGAGCAGCATTTTATAACCGTCTTTCAAAAGCGGGCTCTGCCTGAAGATATCGAAGAAATGCCGATAAGCGTCAATCTGCTGGAAGCAGGCCAAATCTCCATCATTAAGCTGCTTGTATCTCTGGGACTGCAAACATCCAACGCACAGGCAAGACGCAGTATTGAGCAAGGCGCGGTAAAAATCAATGAAGCGAAGATTACGAATATCCATGAGTCGCTGAGCCCGCAGGATGGCGATATTATTCAGGTGGGGAAACGCAAATTTGTGAGAATCAAGCTGGGTTAAGAATGGAGAAAAGAAAAAGAAAAAGAAAAAGGACTTCTTGATCAGCGGTCTGCTGCTTCAAGAAGCCCTTCCTCTCATTTCATTAAAGCCATTCTTTTTTACGGAATAAAATATACATGGCAACGCCTAACACGCCCATAAATGCCAAAACGATTTCATCGCCGTGAGCGACATGAAGCCCGAGAATGTTATCAAAGTTCATTCCGAAAACTCCGGTAATAAACGTCAGTGGCATGAAAATCGTGGTCAGCGCGGTAAAGACGCGCATGATATCATTCGCCCGGTTAGCGAGGCTGGACTGATAGGCTTCTCGTAAGTTCCCCATGAGATCGCGAAGCGTATCGAACGTATCGACAATTTTCACGGCATTCTCATAAATGTCACCAAAATACTTTTGCAGCTGATGATCGATCAGCCTAAGCTCCTTCTTGCCAAGCGTGCCGATGACATCGCGTTGCGGAACGAGTACTTTTTTGAGCCACAGAATTTCCGAGCGAAGTCCAATAATCTCATTCAGATGCGATTTCTTGGTCGCTACCAATATATCTTCTTCCAGCTTTTCAATCTTGGCCTCGATACGGTCACCTACCGCAACATAATTATCGACGACAAGATCGACTAGATGGTATAGGAAACGGTCGGCACTGTTAACCTCCTCTTCCCAGAGGAAAGGCTTTAAGGCGCGCAATTCATTAATCTTTTGTCTAGTAACGGTAATAATGACATGCTTGCTAAGAAATAGATTAAGTGCACGTAGAAAAATTTCTTCATCATCGAAACGAATGCTATTAATAACGATAAAATAATGCGAATCATAAAACTCAATTTTAGGACGCTGTTCTTCTTCGCTCAAGCAGTCCTCCACGGCCAAATCATGTAGATGGAACATAGGTTGAAGAAGTTCTAAATCCTCGATCCCTGCATCAATCCAATAAAAGCCTTTGTCTGGAGGTGTAAGTGCGACAGACACGTCATCGACCAGTGTAAATATGCCATTCTGAACCCACCGTGTTTTCATCTGATCCACCCCTTTGCATGGAATCAGCCGGCTACAGTTCATCAATTGCGCGAGGCTACGGATGACGAAATAACCGACTGCATTCCTACACTATAAAATTTACAAAACTTGCAGGTGCTACTCCTCGGTTCCCCGTCCAAACGTATGCCCCCCTTTTGCGTCCGTGTCGAATAATACTTGTCTAGTATAACCCTTCATATACCCCGTTTCAAGCCAAAAAGTTTGGCGAAACAAGCGGAAATGCGCTTTAGATACTGTATGGAATAAGGACCTGATAGGTGTCAAAAAAACCGCCATGAAGTTACATGGCGGCTTTTAGGATCTTTCCTTTCATTTCTTTATACAAGTCAATCAATTCAGGATCGCCGCGAAGCAGCAGGTCCTCTTCACTTTCAGCACCGTAAACTCGGCATAACAAGGCAGCAGCATCCTCCGCTTGTTGCAAAGTCGGTTTTGAGGACTCGATTAAGGCGAAATACCGATTTAATGAAGCGAAAGCAGAGAAACTATCCGAGGACGGAGCGGACATAATAAACCTCCTTTTATTAGTCAAGTATGTATCGTCTGATATCTTTTTAACCCGTTTACCGGATGTTTGAAACACCAAATCAGGATACATTTCGTATCGACTTTATCATAGACAGACAACGAGATGCAATTTCTTCGTTTTGGCATAAGTTAAGGTATGGTTAATGTCTTGACTTTACCCAATTTTATAGTATGATGATTTTAATTGCATACGTTACATTTTCTTATCAAGAGTAGGTGGAGGGACTAGCCCTATGACACCCGGCAACCGACAAACCTTTGCAAGCAAAGGGATGCACGGTGCTAATTCTTGCGGAAACGCTGTGCTAAGCGAATCTGGGAGATAAGAGAAGGACATTGACTTTGACTTTCCATGGCCTTTCTCTGATTCCGGAGAAGGTCATTTTTGCATTTAGTTACACCCAACTAAACTAAAAAACTAATGAAGAGGAGTGAACAGGGTGCCGATCAAGATTCCTGACAACCTGCCAGCCAAAGAAATTTTAAACCAAGAGAACATCTTCACCATGGACGAATCTGTCGCGTATCACCAGGATATACGTCCACTTCGCATTGCATTGTTGAATTTAATGCCTACGAAAGAAACGACGGAGACGCAGCTGCTGCGCTTGATAGGGAATACGCCGCTGCAGGTGGAATTCGTTCTTCTGCATCCAAAAACTCACACTTCCAAGAATACGTCCGCTGAACATCTGGAATTGTTTTATAAAACATTTGACGATATCAAAGAAGAAAAGCTGGATGGCATGATTATTACCGGCGCACCGGTTGAACAAATGGAGTTTGAAGATGTGAATTACTGGGAAGAGTTGACGCAAATCCTTAATTGGAGCAAAGAAAACGTCACTTCCACCTTGCATATATGTTGGGCGGCCCAAGCAGGTTTGTATCATCACTTCGGCGTCCGTAAATTTGCTCTGGATAACAAAATGTTCGGCGTATTCCCGCACACGGTCGAGGTGCCCAATACGAAACTTCTTCGCGGCTTTGATGAAGTTTTCCATGTGCCGCAATCGCGTCATACCGACGTTCGCCGTGAAGACATTGAGCAATGTTCGGAACTGGAGATTCTATCTCAGTCGGAAGATTCCGGTGTGTATATCGTGGCAACCCGGGATGGGAAACATATTTTCGTGACAGGCCATTCGGAGTATGATGCGAACTCATTGAAATGGGAGTATGATCGGGATGTAAGCAAGGGACTTTCCATTGAAATTCCCAAAAATTATTATCCGAACAATGATCCAAGCAGACAGCCATATAACACTTGGAGAGCTCACGCGAATTTGCTGTTCTCCAATTGGTTGAACTACTATGTGTATCAAGAAACGCCTTTTGAGCTAAACGCTAACATCAACGAAAGCCTGGCAAGTGCGCAATTGTAATATCATTCGAACCTAACTCTTGAGGAGGAACCCCCTTTGTTGAAAATCGAAAGTCGTCTCGCCCAAATTGGCTCTATTCAAGAACCTGTTACCGGAGCTGTCTCCTTCCCTGTGTACCAAGCAACAGCTTTCCGTCATCCGAAGCTCGGTCAAAGTACTGGCTTTGATTATGCGCGTACCAAAAGCCCGACTCGCAAAGTGCTTGAAGATGCGATTGCTCAGTTGGAATCTGGAGATGCCGGTTTCGCTTGCTCATCCGGAATGGCCGCCCTGCAAACGGTTTTTGCTTACTTCAGCCAAGGGGATCATTTGATTGTTTCTTTGGATCTATATGGAGGTACGTACCGTCTGCTTGAGAAAATCATGTCACGTTTCGGTGTAACCGCTACGTATGTCGATACGAATGATTTGGACGGCTTAGAGTCTTCTTACCAACCGAACACCAAAGGGCTGATCATTGAGACGCCAACGAATCCGCTCATGATGATTACGGATCTCGAGCTTGTATGTACATGGGCCCGTAAAAAGGGCATTGTCTCCATCGTTGATAATACGCTCTTGACGCCTTATTTACAGCGTCCGATTGAACTGGGTGCAGATATCGTCGTCCATAGCGCGACCAAGTATTTGGGTGGACACAACGACGTCCTAGCCGGTCTGATCGTGACCAAGGGCAAGGAGCTTTCGGAACAAATGGCGTTCCTTCACAACTCCATCGGAGCTGTTCTTGGGCCGCAAGACAGCTGGCTTCTCATGAGAGGCATGAAGACGCTGGCGCTTCGTATGGAGCGTCATGAGCAGAATGCAACAGCAATTGCAAACTTCCTGCTGGAGCACCCGCTCATCAGCGATGTTTACTATCCGGCACTGGAATCTCATCCAGGTCATGCCATTCAAAACAAACAATCGAGCGGAAACACAGGGATTTTCTCCTTTAAAGTAAAAGACGCCAGACTGGTTGAGCCGATTCTGCGTCACATTCAGCTTATCGCCTTTGCTGAGAGTTTAGGCGGGGTTGAGTCTTTGATGACTTACCCGGCTGTTCAGACTCATGCTGATATTCCGCTTGAAATTCGCCAACAAATTGGCGTGGATGACCGCCTTCTGCGCTTCTCTGTCGGTATCGAGCATCAGGATGACCTTATCGCTGATTTAGCGAATGCGCTCAGTCAAGCACAAGCAGAACTAGAAGGAGAATCCCTGTAATGAGCCATTCATCTAACGATAAACGCAAGCCTCACGGCAAATTCGCTACAAGGCTCATACACTTTGGCGCTGAGATTGATGAAGCAACAGGCGCTTCCAGCGTGCCCTTATATCAGGCGTCAACCTTCCATCAAGCCGATTTGGAGGTTTCTCCAGAGTATGACTATACGCGTTCTGGCAATCCTACCCGTCAAGCTCTGGAGGACTATATTACAGTACTCGAAGGGGGAACGCGCGGCTTCGCCTTTGCTTCCGGCATGGCCGCGATTTCCTCGGCTTTCATGCTCCTTTCACAAGGAGATCATGTCATTGTAACGGAAGACGTGTATGGCGGTACATACCGCTTGCTTACAACGATTATGAATCGGATGGGGGTCGAGTCCACTTTCGTGGATATGACCGATATCGCGCAAGTTCGTGCAGCGCTGCGTTCTAACACAAAAGCGGTGTTCCTTGAAACTCCTTCGAATCCAACGCTAAAAATTACAGACATCGCGGAGGTCGCTGCTTTTGCCAAAGAGCACGATTTGCTGACGATGTTGGACAATACATTCATGACACCTTATCATCAACGTCCAATCGAGCTTGGTATTGATATCGTGCTTCACAGTGCTACCAAATTCCTGGGCGGGCACAGTGACGTTCTGGCTGGACTGGCTGTAGTAGCCAATGAAAGTCTGGGCCGCAGAATGAAGCAGATTCAGAACGGTTTAGGGAACGTCTTAGGCATTCAAGATTCTTGGCTGCTCATCCGCGGGATGAAAACCTTGAAGGCCCGTATGGAAGCTTCCGAGACAAGCGCCAGACGATTGGCGCAATGGCTGTCTGAGCAGCCGGACATTGAGGTTGTTTATTATCCAGGCCTGCCGAACCATCCTCGCAAAGAGATTCACGAGAAGCAGTCCCTTGGCTATGGAGCGGTTGTTTCATTCGATGTAGGCTCCGGCGAGAAAGCGAAGAAACTGTTGAGCAAAGTTCGCATTCCGCTCGTTGCCGTTTCCCTAGGCGCCGTTGAAAGCATCTTATCCTATCCGGCCATGATGTCTCATGCAGCTATGCCAAGGGAAGTTCGTTTGCAGAGAGGAATTACAGACGGCCTTGTCCGCTATTCGGTAGGGCTTGAAGATATTGAAGATATCATTGAAGATTTGGAACAAGCGCTTCGCGGATAAACGTGACGGAATTCCCAGAATAGTCATATTTGCAAAAGGTTCCTCCTGATGAAAAGCAGCATTTTGCTGCTTTTTTGACATGAGTATGGTACGATAAATGGATACGAGCTATCAGAAATTAAAGGAGTGAAGAGCTGTGAAACCGATCGATCGTATTTTAAATAAAGCACAATCAGGCGGGCGAATTGATGTAGAAGAATGCATTACACTGTTCGAATCCGATCAAATAGAGAAAATTGGCGACACTGCGAATCAGATTATGAAAAAGTGGCATCCGGATCCAATTACAACGTTTGTTATTGGCCGGAATATCAACTATACGAATATTTGTGACGTCTACTGCAGATTCTGTGCGTTTTATCGTGCACCGGGCTCGGCGGAAGGCTATGTATTGCCGGACGAAACTATTTTCCAGAAGATTCAAGAGACTTTGGATGTGAACGGTACTGAAATTCTGATGCAGGGCGGAACGAATCCGAACCTGCCATTTAGCTATTACACGAATATCCTTCGTGAGATTAAGAAACGTTTTGATATTACGATGCACTCCTTCTCGCCAGCTGAAATTATGAAAATGAAAGACGTCTCTGACGGCTTGTCGCTGGAAGAAGTCATTCGTCAATTGCATGAAGCCGGACTGGATTCTCTGCCTGGCGGCGGCGCCGAAATACTGGATGACCGGACGAGACGCAAAATCAGCAAGCTCAAAGGTTCATGGCGCGATTGGATGAACGTCATGCAAACAGCTCACAAAATCGGTATGCATACCACGGGTACCATGGTTATTGGCTTCGGTGAATCGATGGAAGAGCGGGCGCTTCACATGCTGCGTATCCGTGACGCTCAGGACGATGTGCTGATGCAGAAGCTGAACACGCCTGGTTTCTTGGCTTTCATTCCATGGACGTTCCAACCGGATAACACGAACATGAAGGCGGAGAAAGTAACGCCTGAAGAATATTTGAAAACTTTGGCGATCAGCCGAATTATGCTTGATAATGTACCTAACTTCCAATCTTCTTGGGTAACGATGGGACCTGAGGTCGGTAAGCAGACTTTGAGCTATGGCTGCAATGATTTCGGCTCTACAATGATTGAAGAGAACGTGGTTTCCGCGGCGGGTACGACGCATAAGGTCAACGTCTCCTCAACGCTGGACATCATCCGCCAAGCGGGCAAAATCCCGGCGCAGCGGAATACGAAATACCAGATCCTGCGTGTTTTCGATGACGAGAATGTCAAAGTCGATAAAGATTTCGTGATGCAGAACTAATTTTATTTGCGAATAAAAAAGCTTCCATACCACTTTTTCGTGGATGGAGGCTTTTCTTTGTTTTTAAGTTTAGTTTGCTTCTTTTAAGGGGGCTGTGTGGATGACCGTTTTATTTTTACCTGTTTTCTTTGCGATGTACAAGGATTGATCGGCGCCTGCAAAAAGCAATTCTTTGGAGGTCCCTGGCATGTACTCACAGAGTCCGATCGAGATCGTGACCGAGTTTTCGTTCAGTTCCTCATGTTTCACTTGAGAAATATGCCAACGGATTCGTTCCAGCAAGTCAAACACTTCATCGGTGTTCTTCTCTGTGAAAATGATGGCAAACTCTTCACCGCCGTATCTAGCCACAAAATCATTGGGACCTACACGATTTTTCAAGGTGCTGCTTACGTTTTTTAAGACGGCGTCACCTGCTCTGTGACCGTAGGTATCGTTGACTTTTTTGAAATTGTCGATGTCGAGCAAGGCGATATGGAAGCAGAAATGACCTGATGCGTTTTGCGTGATCAGCTCATCTAAGTACTCATGAAAGGTAATATGATTGTATAGATCGGTTAACGCATCCGTCTTGGAAAGCTTGTCCATGATAATATTTTTGATCAATAGCTCCTGTTTCAGCTCAGTCGTTGCCTGTAAATTGTCCAGGATCTCGACGCCGCGTTTCATAATCCCGGATATGATAATCGAAAAAATACTAAGCACCGGCAGAATGGTCAGAAGATCCGCAAATGTATAACCTGAGAGTATACTCAATCTTACAGCAAAAAGTATGGATAATGATAGCAGGGTCAAGGCTACAGAATAAACGATTTTGGAAAGTTGATGGTAAAAGATAGAGACAAATATCGGGAGCAGTAGATAGAGGACAGCCATTTTAACTTCATAATTGAAGTAAATAATGGTGAATGACAAGATCGCACCGCCGCTAATGATTTGATAATCCAGCAGCTTTGTATAACATTTATTTGTGATCTCTAGCAGAATTAGGATGAGAACAGAATTACATAAATGACCCAGTATACTGGATACATCCCGTTGCGCTGTAAGAGAATAGAGAAATTCGAAGGGCAGTTGAAGCATCACAAGGAACCAATACGTGTTCAGTAACTTACGGTTCCAACCGTGTCTGTGCAATTGGTATGCGTCAATATGCATGGATACTCACTCCAAATATGCGTCTAAAGCACTATAATGAATATCATAGCATGAAAACTTACGGGAATGGAGTCACTTTACATAAAGATTTGATAAAGAAAGCTGAAAGGAAATGGCAATTTGTTCGTTGTATATCTCCTACCTATCGACCATATACTCTTAAGAGGAGGATGTATAGATGGAAGGAGTGAGGACATGGAACTGTTTGCTATCGTGATCATGAAAGTTGATGAGCTATATGTGCGTTCGCTAAGCGCTCAAATAGAACGTGAGCTGCAGCTTTTACATATCGTTGAAAGTGAATGGACAATCGACTACGAATGGACAGAATCACATGCATTTATTCGCCTGGAGGCGATGCTGTCGGAGCAGGAGGCTCCAACAATTCGTAATCAAATGATGCCGAGTCTAGCCGGTGTTTTGGCTGATCATATCATCACGGATAAGGAATCAGGCATTTTGCGGAATCTGCTTATGAAGGAATTTAAATATGATGCCATAGAGGACTTAGAAGCAATTGAAGGGTATTGTAAGCAATCGCTGCATACGGAAACTGGGCTGGAGGACTTACCCGTTCTAAACAGCAGCTTTGGCATGAAGCGCCGCAAGCAAGTATTAGTCGAGCAGCTGATGTTGGCCTTAGAGGAATCGTCGCGGCTTAGCTTGGATGGCTTTCTCCTCTTCCGGTTGCAGGATTATACGGACGAGCTGCGGGAAGTTGCGGAATATGCGATTGATGAATATTTGATGGATCGTCAGTACCAGGAATTTATTTCTCTTTTGCAATATTTTGTGTATATCCAGGAGGCCAAAATTCCGGTTGTTCATCTCATTCACAAAGGCGGGCACGAGTTTGTTATTTTGAATGATCGGCTAGAGCTTATTGATGCGAATGAATTTGATGCTACGTTTAAATTGGAAGTACTGGAGAAGGATATTAACTTCGAAGATATGATTGTTAGTACATTGATAACGGTATCTCCTGCAAATATCTATATTCACACAAGAGATCCCGAGATGACGGTGATCAAAACGATCAGGCAAATCTTTGAGGATCGAACTACAGTGTGTTCATATTGCCGCACATGTGACATCTATTTAGGGGAAGCTAAGAAGCAGGATCAACTATCCCCTTGACCTTGAACGAAGAGCCAATTATAATAATGTTCGAAGGCGTTAAAATCAAAGACAGGAACTTTCTGCAAGAACTGCACAGAGAGAGGAGACTAGGCTGCAATCTCCTTCAGCGAATCAGATTGTTTACCCCTTTGTAGCCGTGTTGTGGAATTCGGCCTGACTTGCAGGTTCGCTAGTATACAACACCGGAGTCATTCCCGTTATCGAATGCTGATGAGGATTCGCCATGTGCCTGTAGGTCATGCAGCGAATCGAACTAGGGTGGAACCACGAGCTGAGCGCACTCGTCCCTTTTGGGATGCAGTGTGCTTTTTTGCGTTCAATCACATATACAGGAGGAACGAAAATGGTTGTACAAGTGAAATTACCAGATGGCGCAGTGAGAGAGTACGCAGTTGGAACGACCATTGAACAAGTGGCGGAATCCATTTCTTCCGGGCTGAAGAAAAATGCGGTAGGCGGCAAAGTGAACGGAAAATCAGTCGATTTGTCATTCTCTTTGGAAAATGATGCAGATGTTGAAATTTTGACGCTCGATAATGAAGCGGGTTTAGAAATGTATCGTCACAGTACTGCACATTTGATGGCTCAAGCTATTAAACGAATTTATGGCGACAAAGCTGTAAAGCTAGGAATAGGACCTGTCATTGAAGATGGATTCTACTATGACATCGATTTGGAAACACCGCTGAATCCTGAAGATTTGGTGAAAATTGAGAAGGAAATGGAACGCATCTCCAATGAGAACCTGGCGATTACTCGCCGCGTGGTTTCCCGTGAGGAAGCGATTCGCATTTTCACTGAAATGGAAGATCCTTATAAGCTTGAGCTCATTCGCGATCTGCCTGAGGATGCCGTGCTTACTATTTACGACCAAGGTGAATTCTTTGATTTATGCCGCGGGCCGCATCTGCCTTCCACTGGCAAGATTAAGGCTTTCAAATTGCTAAGCGTAGCGGGTGCATACTGGCGCGGTGACGCTAAGAACAAAATGCTGCAGCGTATTTACGGAACAGCATTCCCTAAAAAAGCGCAGCTGGATGAGCATTTGCATTTGCTTGAAGAAGCCAAGAAACGTGACCACCGCAAGCTGGGCAGAGAACTTAAAATGTTTGCTTTCTCCCGCGAAGTTGGTCAAGGCTTGCCGCTTTGGCTGCCAAACGGCGCTAAATTGCGACGCACAATGGAACGCTACATTGTAGATTTGGAAGAACGTTTAGGTTACCAACACGTTTACACTCCAGTGCTTGCTAACGTGGAGCTGTACAAAACTTCCGGTCACTGGGATCACTATCACGAAGATATGTTCCCGAAAATGGTGATGGACAATGAAGAGCTTGTTCTTCGTCCAATGAACTGCCCGCATCACATGATGGTCTATAAGAGCGATATGCGCAGCTACCGCGATCTGCCAGTTCGAATTGCTGAGCTTGGCACTATGCATCGCTACGAAATGTCCGGTGCTTTAACTGGACTGCACCGTGTTCGTGCGATGACATTGAACGATGCGCACATCTTCTGCCGTCTGGATCAGATCAAGGAAGAATTCTCTCGCGTTGTCACTCTGATTCGTCAAGTATATGCGGATTTCGGGATTACTGACTACCGTTTCCGTTTATCCTACCGTGATCCTAAGGATACCGAGAAATATTTCCAAGACGATCAAATGTGGGAAACTTCCCAACGCATGCTGCGTGAAGTGGTTGAAGAGTTAGGATTACCGTTCTACGAAGCTGAAGGTGAAGCGGCATTCTACGGACCTAAGCTTGACGTTCAAATCAAAACCGCGCTTAAGAAAGAGGAAACTCTCTCTACTGCGCAAATCGATTTCTTGTTGCCAGAGCGTTTCCAACTTGAATATACAGGGGAAGATGGCCAGAAGCATCGTCCGGTTGTCATTCATAGAGGAATCATCTCGACTATGGAACGGATGACAGCTTTCCTGCTCGAAAATTTTGCAGGTGCATTGCCGACTTGGTTAATGCCGGTGCAAGCCAAAGTTATTCCGGTATCGCCTGCATTTGAGGAGTTCTCGAATAAGGTTACTGAGCGTTTATTGGCTGCAGGCATTCGTGTTGAAGCGGATAACCGCAATGAGAAGCTGGGTTACAAGATTCGCGAGGCACAGCTGGAGAAAATTCCATTCATGCTAGTTGTCGGTGAAAATGAAGTGACGAATGAAAGCCTTTCAGTCCGCAAACGCGGTCAAGGCGACTTGGGCACTCACCCAATTGAACAGGTCATTGGCATGATCAATGAAGAGATTAGCAAAAAACTTTAAATTCATAAAAGCGAAGCAGAGAAGACGACGTCTTCTCTGCTTTTTTTGTTTTCAAAATAAGGCATTTGGGTATGTATAAGGGAACGAAAAGGGGGCATTTTAATCAGTGAGTATGCATATGGAGGTTTAATTCTGGAATGAACTGGACAACCTGCAATAGTAGGGGAGGTATCAAAACGATGTTTACTGATTTATTTACTAAGCCCAGATGGCTTGGTACATGGATGATCATGAATGTTTTGATTGCGCTTTTCGGACAAGAAACAAGGGACACGGCCAACACCGTAAGCCATATACAAGCGCCGCATCAAATGGATATTCCGGGGGAAACGGAACCTGTTTCAGTGCCGGTAGCACAAGAACGAGGACAACAAATCAATTATCGCTATGTTCCGAAGCTGGATTCTGATTTGTCCAAGCTTAAATCTGTTGAAGTGACGGCTACCGGATATTATGCGGGCAAAGAATCCACCGGCAAGAATCCGGATCATCCTGAGTACGGGATTACCTATTCAGGGATTAAAGTAAAGCGGGACGATAAAGCCTTATCGACCATCGCTGCCGATACGAGAGTTTTCCCGTTGGGAACAGTCTTGTTTATCCCGGGTTATGGCTATGGCGTAGTTGCTGATACAGGAAGCGCGATTAAAGGGAAGAAAATTGACTTGTATTTTGACACGAAAGATCAGGTATACAAAGAATGGGGTAAGAAAACCGTCAAAGTATTTATCGTCAAGCAAGGGAATGGCAAGGTGACTGAGCTTATTTGGAATCAGCTGAAGGACGAGATCCTATCCCCGACCAAGTCGTTGTAAAGTTAGTTTTGTTTAAACATTTCCATCATAAAAAATCCTGTTTGGGAAACCATATACATACAGGAGGTGATTGAACATGGCTAAGAACAAAAACAACAAGAACAACAACATGAACTCGAAAGTAGCTCAAGACGTAGAATTCGCTGCGGAAACTTCGGTAGCTAATAAGCAGCAACAAAACAACATTCAAAATCAAAACAAATAACGAACTACGAATAATATGAGAATAAAAAGAGCGGAGACCGTGAGGTCTCTGCTTTTTTTTATTCCTTTTCATCGTCGCCTATTTTCGATATAATGTAGCAAAATCTAACATTTGTCCTTCTGGGAGGAGAGCAATTGCTTATGCAGGCAGAGATGAAACAGAAAGCTTGGTTGTTTGGACTTATTCTCATTGGTATTGCATTAAGTGTAATCAATTTATTTTCTACATCTCGTTGGTTTACAGCTGCAGGTTTGGCTGTTTTTTTGTTTTTAGGAATTGTGGCAATTGCCGCCGGTAAAGCTGGAAAGTCTTCTGAGCGCAATGCAATCCAAGATCAACAGGAACAGTTCAGAACATTTATACAGGAGTCTCAGGTTGTTGCAGATCGATTGGCTGCGGCGGTGGAGGAAGTGAACCGTTCCATTGGCCAACTGCTTTATATTGCCGACGCTTCCATTCAAGGAGAAGAGGATTTGAAACAGCGCAGCAATCAAGCAGTAGGGCAGCTCCAGGAGGCTTTTGCCGCGATTCAGCAGGTCGCAGCGGCGGCTGACCAAATCTTAGATTCCTCTTTGCATATGCATCAGGAGAGCGAACAAACCAAAGAAACGGTGGTTGATGTGTGCCGCTCCCTGAACGCTACGGATGAAGTCATGAATGATCTGCACATCAATAATGATACGATGCAGCGGAAGATTCAGGATCTTACTGGGCATACGTCAAAAATTGAAGAAATCAATACATTCATTGCCGAAGTCGTCTCGCAAACGTCGTTGCTTGCTCTTAATGCTTCCATTGAAGCCGCAAGAGCCGGCGAACAAGGACGGGGCTTTTCTGTTGTTGCTCAGGAAATTAAGAAGCTTGCTGCGCAAAGTCATGAAGCAGTGACGAAATCATCAGAAATATTGACGGCTATCGAGAGCGGCGTTGCACAAGTGGTGACAGCAGTTGCAGAAGAAAAGAAATCTGTCGCTCTGGGAATTACTGAAATGAAAGTTATGAAAGAAAAAATCGATACGATTTTCTCGTTAATTCTTCATGTCAATAATCTGGTAGCGAGTACGACAAGTTCCACTAAAACGCAATCCACCTTGGTGACTGGCACGCGGTTCTCTTTGGGACAAGTGGTAGAATTGATGAATGAGACCATGGATAGTGTAGAGAACACGCTAACGCAAATGAAGAAGCAGCGTGAAGAAGTTTCGATGCTGCAGCATATCAACCAAAACCTCGATCGGTCCTCGGCAGAGTTGATCCAAGCCATTCAAGCCGTTGGTTTACAGATTAAGAAAGGAACAACTAACGTCAATATCCAAGAGATGAAACAGCTGCTTAGTTCACTTGTGCTAATACCTGACATCACATCTTTAGTTGATATGAAGCATGCTGATCAGTTAAGCGCAGTTCTGAGGAAAACAGAGGGGGTTGAAGCCATATGGTCGAACCGGGCCGACGGTACCTTCATCTTTTCAATGCCTGAAGCCGGGCTGGTCAATGCGAAGGGGAGAGAGTGGTGGAAGCAGGCGATGGCCGGTGAACTGTTTATTTCGCAGGAATACGTGTCAGCTATTACGAAAAAACCGTGTATTACTTTATCAAAAGCGATAAAAGATGACACGGGAACCCCTATCGGTGTCGTAGGAATCGATTTAATCTTGAAATAATGGTTCTCAAATCCCTTTTAATAGTGTAAAATAAGATTACTGTGATGAATGTTGACATGGGGAGATAGGTGAGTGACTATGCTGAGTGCTATGCGATTGAACGGTAATTCTCAAAGGACATCTAGGAAAGCCGCGGAGGTATTTCCTTTCTTGGAAGCTTACATTGCCCGCAAGGAACAGCAGGCTTTAGAGATTGAGCAGGTAGTGGAGCGCTACGAAATGAAGAGAATGAAGGAAGAGCGAGCTTATCAGGCGATGTCTTCACTTCGTCGCATGTTCACTGGCAAGAAACCTGACCACCATCTTGCTGTTGAGTATATCCATTATGTGAAGAAACCGATGGAACAAGTGAATAAGCTGCGTGCAGAGATTGCGCGTGCCAGACAGATTATGAATGAATCCAAGCCAGGCGATGATATCACCATTCCAGAAGGATTTGAAGAACTGCTTTCTGACTGAGTGGAATATATAAAACCCTTCCTGATGGAAGGGTTTTTTGTTGTCTATTTATCCTTTTTTCAATTGCTCCAAATCCAGAAAACCATCTTCCTGACTGTAAGCCGGAACCCCGTGACTCCCTACATCCAAGCCCACAAGTTCTTCATCTCTGCTCACACGTAAAGGAACGATAAGATTAATAAGCTTCATGACGCCCCAAGTGAGGGCGAAGCCCCAAATACAAACTGTAACAAGACCTAATGCTTGAACACCCAGCAGTCCGAATCCGCCGCCATAAAATAAACCGGCAGTCCCTTCGCGGATGGCGTCAGGTTGTGCGAATAAGCCTACAGCCAGTGTTCCAATGCTTCCGCTGATGCCATGAACAGGGAACGCGCCGACGGGGTCGTCAATTTGTTTGGCTTCCAGTATTTCTGTAGTGTAGACCATCGCGATACCGCAAAGGGCTCCGATGAAAATAGCGGCAGCATCGCTGACAAAAGCGCAACCTGCCGTAATACCGACCAGGCCTGCGAGTGCGCCATTGATAACCATCGGTGGATCGGCTTTGCGATAGCGCATCATGGTAAACAAGATGCAGGTGGCGCTGCCTGCTGCCGCAGCCAGCATAGTCGTTACGGCAATATGGCCAATCGATGTATTGGTGGCGCTCAGTGTACTGCCGGAATTAAAGCCGAACCAGCCGAACCAAAGGATGAAGGCACCTACGGAAGCTAGAGGTAAATTGGAGGGAGGAACGATGTTGGCTGAGCCGTTTGCAGAAAATTTTCCGATTCGCGGACCGATAATTACGGCAGCTGCGAGCGCTGAAAAGCCGCCAAGGGCGTGGATGACAGCCGATCCGGCGAAGTCAACCATCCCTAATTTCCCCAGCCAGCCACCTACAGCCCATACCCAGTGACCGGCAATCGGATAAATGAGGCCTGTCATGGCAATGGTGTAAAGGATGTAAGCTCGGAAGTTGATACGTTCTGCAACAGCCCCCGATACTATGGAGATAACCGCGATAACGAAAGCGCATTGGAAAAGCCAGTAGGTCTCATGTGAGATATTTAAATGAATATGTGTTAAATCTCCTCCCATGAAAAAGCCGCTCGTTCCAATGATTCCACCCGCGTCTTTGCCGTACATAAGGGCAAACCCCATGAAATAAAAAATAAGTGCTCCGAAAGCGATATCAACAAACACTTTCATAATAATACTCACAGCATTTTTCTGCCTGACAAAGCCTGCTTCCAGTAACGCGAAGCCCCCTTCCATCAATAAGATCATGGCAGCAGTTAGAACCACCCATATGGTATCTAGACCGCTGGAAAGCTGTTGGATTTGATCCATTTGTAATCTCTCCTTATATTCGAAGCGTTCTAATGGAACAATTATACGGGTCTGATGATAAACATGTCAACGAAATGCGTAAGAATACATAACATGTAAAGGTTAATGTTCGTATCTCCCAAAAACCATGTCAGTTATTCTCTATTTATTTGAAAAAACTCAGTCTCTAGACCGAGGCGGCCTTCAATCCTTCGTCTCTTTTCAATCTTGCTTGTATCTTATAGACTAGAAGTATCTTAACAACGATGTACACAAATGGAGGAAGAATGTATGAATCCACATATGTTTCAACGCATGATTTGGGGGCTTGTCCTTGTGACGGCAGGCAGCCTATTTTTACTTAATCAACTGGGGTTCATTCATATTGATCTTGCCTATATGTTTTCCACGTATTGGCCTGTCATTCTAATATTTTATGGCCTTGTTGGATTTCTATGGCAGCGTAAGTATCATTGGGGAGGATCGATTTGGAGTTTGCTCGTTTGCGGGATCGGAATGATTTTTCTCCTAAAGAATTTGAATTTGACCGATCGTTCTCTTGGAGAAATGTTTAAGATTCTAGCGCCCATTGCCTTAATTTTCTTCGGACTGAATGTGATCTTCCGACCGGGGCGTAAAGAGTCGCCTGATTGGCTCGCGATGAAAGAAGAGAGAGAACGAGCAAGAAGAGAAAGGCGGGAGGCAAGACGGAAGGAACACGAGAAACATAGTAATCCGTGGGATTCCTCGAATTGGCATCAGCCTACATCGAAAGCGTCAGCTCATAAGGACAAGGTAGAGAAAGGTCATTTCTCGGGAAATGAAACCAAACATAAACTTAGCGATGAGGAAAAAGAGGTTCTCAAGGATATCCACGGCGAGTTTCATACGAAGCATGTGGAGGAGTGGCTCGATTCTGAAGAGCCGGCATCTAAGGTGCAGCCAGTTCAATCGGAGCGGCATGCACAGCCGAAAACGCAGAATCTTCATCAAAACGGCCATCGATACGATGATTTCGTGCGCAATTTTGATTCCGGTGACGTTCTTCATCGGCATGGCTTTATCGGGGATGTTCATCTCGGCCAAGAAGCTTGGGAGTTAAAGCCGATACAAATTTCACACTTTATTGGAGATTCAGTTATTGACTTAACCCGGGCAGCAATTCCCCTTGGTGAAACAACGATACATGTTACGGCATTTATCGGTGATGTGAAAATTTTTATTCCGAATGATCTTGATGTAGAAGTTCGCGTTATGGCCAGTTCTTTTATAGGAGATATGAAGGTGCTTGATCGGCGTGAGAGCGGTTTTCTGCGCAGCGTGAGAACTCAAACCTCGCATTATGAGGAGGCCGAGCGGAAACTTATTGTCACGACTAGCATGTTTATTGGTGACATCACAATCAAAAAGATAGGTTAAGGATGGAGCATGTACAAATTGCGAATGTTCAATATGAAGTGGCAGCTGCTGAATTACTTTCTGATTTCGAGTTTACTGACCGTCTCAAGTATTATTATTGTGCTTGAATACTACAATCGGGAGCTTGCTTCATGGGAGTTCCGAATGTGGTTTCTCATTGCCATTTTAGCGGTCTGTTTAACAGTAGGTTATGTAGCAACCAAGAGATGGCAGCGCAAGGTCGATGAGCTTCATGTGGCTATGCTTGAATTGTCCAAGGGGAATTTCTCCAGCCGGATTGAGCTTGAGCCTGTAGAACCTTTTATGTATTTATATGATGCTTTCAATAAAATGGCCGCCTCTGTTGAAGAGCGCGTTCAGCTGCTGCAGAAATTAGGCGAGGCTGAAGCCATTCGCGATCAGGAGCTTACGGAGAATGCAGTGATGGAGGAAAGGCGCCGGCTTGCCCGTGACTTGCATGATACTGTCAGTCAAGAGTTGTTCGCTATTCATATGTCCGCCTCCTCTTTACCGAAAATTTTGGAGCGAAACCCTGACGCGGCTCCTACTGTGATGAATCAACTTATTCAAATGTCGCACCATGCCCAGAAGCAGATGCGCGGTTTGATCTCGCAACTTAGACCCATTGAATTAAACGACATGAGCTTACAAGAAGCCCTGGAGAAATGGTTTCCGGAATATTGCCGGACCCATGAACTGCAGGGCCAGCTTGATGTTTCTTTGCATGAAACGATATCGGAAGCGATTGAGCATCAGTTTTTCTTAATTATTCAAGAAGGCCTCGCGAATGTCGTCAAGCATGCTTCTGCCAAAGGGGTTCGGCTTGCGATCTATGAAAGGGAGCACCAATATGTGCTTCAACTGCAGGACGACGGCCAAGGCTTCGAGCGCAGGGATATCCCGTCAGCCTCCCATGGATTATCCACGATGAGAGAACGGGCACAAAAGCTCGGCGGCGATGTGGAAATCGATAGTAAATTAGGATCAGGTACCCGAGTGCGGGTGCGCATTCCGCGTTTTACGGGACAATCAGGATTCGTCACAAAGGAAAGAGAGGGAGAAAGCGATGAGTAACATTAAAGTAATGATTGTTGATGACCACGATATGGTTCGGGTTGGATTAAGGACTTATATTTCCATGGAACCGGGGCTGGAGGTAGTAGGGGAGGCCGGGAATGGCCAGGAGGCTTTCGACAAGTTAAACGGAGAGTTGTCCCAACAGCTTCCTGATGTAATTTTGATGGATCTTACGATGCCTGTACTCGATGGGATAGGCGCCACGAAACTAATATGCGGCAAGTTTCCGGAGATCAGAGTCATTATGCTGACAAGCTTTTTGGAGGAAACCAAAGTGCTGGAGGCAGTAGAGTCGGGAGCGATCAGCTATATGTTGAAAACGGTCTCTTCCGACCAATTAATTCATGCCATTCAAAGTGCTTACCGCGGCATGCCCGTAATGAATTCGGAAGTGTCTTTGGCCCTTACGAGAGGTGTTCGACAACGCAATGCGAAACCGGAGGAAGAAGGGTTGACTTCGCGCGAGAAGGAAGTGCTGCTATTGATTGCGGAAGGCAAAAGCAATAAGGATATATCTGAGGAACTTTTTATTAGTATAAAAACAGTGAAAACGCACGTAAGCAATTTATTAATGAAGTGTGAATTAGATGATCGTACACAGTTGGCTATTTTCGCACACCGTAAAGGCTGGGTTTGATGAAGTAGGACGTAGGAATCCCGGACACATAAAAACTACATTTTGGCACACTCTATGCGTAAGGTAATTAATATGAGCGCTTAAGGAGTGTCTGAATGAAAACATTATCATCATCATTAGAACAGGTCAAAGAGTCTTTCGACAGTGTACGAGACCACCTGCATGAGTTTGATTTTGCTTTAGGTGGAAACTGGGATTACGATCATGGCTATTTCGACCGTTATTTAGATGAAGCACATAAAGTGTGGCTGCGCATTCCATTTCAAGTTGTTACTGGAAGAATTGATGGCGACACGGAAGCGACGGATGCAATCGTGGAAGTGGGGACGCCTTTTGTATTGAAGCATGTTTACAATGAAGGTCTTGATCAAGGGGCAGAAGCGGAAACCTACGGAGCGATGATTGATCAGTTTCAAGCACCGTTGGATCCAGATGCCGAAGTGGATGACAAGTGGATGAAAGAAGCCGCCGGTCTGCTAAAAAAGGTTGAGCAAGCTTGGATTCAGTAAAAGTGTCCTTTTTTTACCTCCATTTTATTGTTTTTTAATATTCGTTTAAGGTTGTGAGTGCATGATAGAACCATAAACAGCAAGACATAATCCTACAAACGAACATGCACATTATAACTTATTAAACAAGTGGAGGTAAGAACCATGGACGATAACAAAAAAGACTACAGCGACTTCTTCAAGTCGCAGAATAACAATAGCGATTCGAATGATTCCATGAACAAAGAATCTAATCATCACGACCCGCAAGAACCTAATAAAGAAAGACCTTCTTATTATTATTCTTACGGACCTTACAAATCAGCTTTTAACGAAAACAACGAACAGGAAGCACTTACAACTTCTGCTTCAGGCACAGATGGAACTTCCAGCGTGGAGGTCACACCGCCGAAGAACCTTCGCCCTTTCAGTTTCGGTCCTGAAATTGGTTCTGCACAAGGACCTGGCCCATGGGATGCGCACGCGAAAAAACGTTCATCCGTAAAAAGCGTTTTCGCAGCTTTCATGGCAGGTGCTCTGGTCGTAGGCGCACTCATGTTCAGTGCTGATAAATTGAACATGTTCACAGGCAACCAGCCGCTAGCCTCCGGGAGTACGACAACGGCTTCGACGAAGAGTTCAAGCGATAACGGTGAAGTGAAAAATGTAGGGCTTGACGTTGTCCGCCCAGGCAATATTTCTGCAATTGCTCAAAATGCCGGACCGGCTATCGTTAAGGTTGAATCTTTGGTGAAACCGAAGCAGTCAACTCGCGGCGGTAATTCGCTTTTCGATGATCCGTTCTTCCGTCAATTTTTCGGAGACAATGGCGGTGGTGGCAGTACAACACCGAAGAGCGGCACACAAGATTCGGGCAGCGGCGAACTTCAGCCTGCGGGGATGGGAACAGGCTTTATTTTCGAGAAAACCGGTTATATTTTAACGAATGAGCATGTTGTAGACGGTGCAGACGAAGTTCAAATTACAGTAGAAGGCTACGATAAACCGTTCAAAGCAAAGCTGCTTGGTAACAGTTATGATTTAGACTTGGCTGTACTCAAAATCGAAGGTGACAAAGATTTCCCGATTCTGCCTCTCGGTAAGGCTGAAGATGTTAATGTCGGAGATTGGGTTGTTGCAATCGGTAACCCGTATGGCTTTGACCACACAGTAACGGTAGGAGTGCTAAGTGCGAAGGAACGTCCAATCAGCATTCCGGATACGAAAGGAACACGCGAATACAAACATTTACTGCAAACGGACGCTTCCATTAACCCTGGTAACTCCGGTGGTCCGCTGCTTAACCTAAACGGTGAAGTTATCGGAATTAACACAGCGGTAAGTTCTCAAGCGCAAGGTATCGGTTTCGCGATTCCGACTAGCACGATTTCATCTGTATTGGAAAACCTGAAGAATAACGTTCAAATTCCAAAAGAGCCTGTTCCTTACTTAGGCGTTGGCTTGCAGGATATCGGTAAAGACTGGGTCAGTGAATTGAAGCTTTCGAATACAGACGGAGCATTAGTTGGCAGCGTTCAACGCAAAAGTCCTGCTTTCCAAGCCGGTCTGCGCCAATATGATGTGATCGTAGATCTGAATGGCACAAAGATCAAAAACTCACAAGAGTTGATTACGAAAGTTCAAGCGACAAAAGTTGGCGACAAAGTAACGCTTGGTGTTATTCGAGACGGCAAGCGTATGGAAGTACCACTTACGGTTGGAGACAAAAATACGCTGGCTGAAACACCCGCTCAATAATAGAACAGCACCTGAAGAATGACTACGTACGGTTAAAAGGAAGTGGAGACCCGCGGGCTGCAAGCTTGCTGGCTCCGCTTCTTTTTGCTTGGATAAATGTTTTTGATACAATGAAGAGAAAGAAGGGGGCCAACCAATGAGGGAAAATATTATGGTTATCGATGATGATGAGAAAATTACGTCTATGTTGAGACGAGGCTTGGCATTTGAAGGTTATTCCGTCGAAACGGCCAGCAATGGCTCGGAGGGTCTGAAGCAAATGCTAAGATCGGAGCCGAACTTGGTGATCTTGGATGTCATGATGCCGCATATTGATGGCTGGGAGGTTGTACGCCGTGTCCGTGAAAGCGGGAGCGAGGTACCGATTCTGATGCTTACGGCCAAAGATGAAATCAGCGACCGTGTGAAAGGTTTAGATCTTGGTGCTGACGATTATTTGGTCAAGCCCTTTGCGCTTGAGGAACTGCTCGCAAGGGTGCGTGTCCTTCTGCGCCGAAGAACGGAGCGGGCTGAACAGCCGACGAACCGTTTGACCTACGAAGATACGATACTCGATTTGGATACCCGAGAGGTTTTCCGTGACGATAAATTAATTGAGTTGACAACCAAAGAGTTTGATTTACTTCACCTGTTTATGCAGAATCCCAAAAGAGTACTTTCCCGCGATATTATTATGGAAAAAATATGGGGCTACGATTACAGCGGCGAATCCAATGTGCTCGAGGTGTACATAGCGCTGCTGCGTCAAAAGACCGAAGAGTTCGGCCATAAACGATTGATTCAAACCGTCCGGGGAGCGGGTTACGTGTTGAGAGGAGAATCTTGATATGTCGCTTCGTTTGCGGCTGACGCTTTGGTATTCGGGTGTTTTGGCACTGACCATGCTGCTTTTCGGGTTCGTGCTGTATTTTTTCCTGAATTACTTTTTGTACGATCAGATCCGTCAAGACTTGAGGAGAGAAGCAGGGAATACCTCCTTGCGTATTCAGAAAAGTATTGCCCTTTCACAAAAGGGACTAGTCGTGGAATTGGAGCTGGAGAACAGAGACTTTTATTCTACGAATACGTTCCTGCAATTATACAATGTGAAACTCAAAAGCTTTAATCGCTCGGCGAACTTGCAATTTTACAATGTTTCTTTGCCAGTAGATCAATCCAGCATCGATAAATTAATGGTAGATGATAATGGCTTTTTTCAGAAAACAAAAGTTCTGGGGCAGGATTTTCTCATCTACTATCAAGGGATTTATGATCAAGCCAGCCAGCTGATCGGAATATTGCAAGCTGCTGTGCCCATTGGCAGTTATGAGAAAACGGCCGTTACCCTTCGCTATACGCTTATGATCTGGGCGCTGCTTACGATTATCGTTGCCGCTTCGCTCGGATGGTTTTTGTCACGCAAAGCGCTTCAACCGATTGAACGTGTGATTGATGCTGCGAATCAAATTGGCAGCGGGGATGATTTGGAGAAACGCATCGAGTACCAAGGGCCGCTGGATGAAATCGGCCGACTCACGCAAACGATTAACGGCATGCTCTCACGCATCCAGATTACTTATCTGGAGCTGGACGAAGCGTATCGCGCACAGCGTAGATTCGTATCGGACGCTTCTCACGAGCTGAGAACACCGCTTACGACCATTCGAGGGAATGTAGACCTTTTGGAAAAAATGTGGAAGAAAACAGCAGGGACAGAACTCGCTACCCCTGAACAGATGCAAATGTCTCTGGAAGCCATGCATGATATTGCGGGAGAAGCTCAGCGGATGAGCCGGCTCGTAAATGATCTTCTTGCACTGGCTAGAGCAGACGCAGGTGTTATCATGGAAAAGAGTCCTGTCGAAATACTGCCGCTCGTGCAGGAGGTTGTGAGAAGGGCTCAATTGCTGGAGCATACTGCGGAGTGGCAGGTTGGTGACCTCGACGTTCTGGATCATGCCATTGTGCAAGGGAATCGAGATTATTTGCAGCAGCTGTTGTTTATTTTCATTGAGAATGCATTCAAATATACGCCAGATGGAATCGTATCGTTCCAGGTGTCGCGGACGAATAACTTTATCGGCATTCAAATCACGGATACGGGGATCGGCATGGACAAGGAAGATATCCCGCATATTTTCGACAGATTTTATCGTGCGGACTTATCCAGAGGGCTCACTACGGGCACTGGACTAGGCTTGTCGATCGCCAAATGGATTATTGATGAGCACGGCGGATCCGTTGAAGTGACGACACGTAAGGACGAGGGCAGTACATTTATGATATGGCTGCCAGCTAACTTTCCTATACCTGTGTAATCCGTTATAATGAAAGGAAAACAGATGATGTAGGCAGGTGGAAGGCATGGAAGTCATTCGAATATCTCCAAGGGGCTATTGTTATGGCGTCGTAGACGCGATGGCATTAGCTATGCAAACGGCTAAAAATTTAAATCTTCCGAGACCTATTTATATATTAGGTATGATTGTGCATAATGCACACGTCACTGATTTCTTCAAAGAAGAAGGAGTCATCACCCTTGACGGCGAGAACCGTCTTGAAATATTGCAACAAGTTCAGACAGGAACTGTCATATTTACCGCACATGGCGTTTCCCCAGAGGTTAGACGTCTTGCCAGGGACAAAGGGTTGACGGTTGTCGACGCGACATGCCCGGATGTTACAAAAACACATGATTTAATTCGCGAAAAAGTAGCAGACGGTTATGAAGTTATCTATATTGGTAAGAAGGGGCATCCTGAGCCGGAAGGCGCAGTAGGTGTTGCCCCTGGCTTAGTGCATTTGATTGAAAAGTTGGAAGAAGCCGATCGTCTGAACATTAAGGCTGAGCGTATCATTATTACGAATCAAACAACGATGAGCCAGTGGGATATCAGGCATATCATGAATCGTTTATTAGAGCTGTTCCCTAAGGCGGAAATTCATAATGAAATCTGCCTCGCAACACAGGTACGGCAAGAAGCAGTTGCTGAGCAAGCTAAGGAAGCTGACCTCGTTATCGTTGTCGGAGATCCCAAAAGTAATAACTCTAACCGCTTAGCGCAAGTTTCAGAGGAAATTGCTGGAGTAAGGGCGTATCGAGTAGCTGATATTACCGAACTGAATCGTGAATGGTTAACCTATGTTCGAAAGGTTGGGGTGACATCGGGGGCATCAACGCCGACGCCAATTACCAAAGAAGTCATTTCTTACCTAGAAAGTTACGATCCGAAAGATGAAACCACTTGGGCTGTTACACGTACTATTAATATGAAGAAGCTCATTCCGGCTGTTAAATCCAAATCGGCAAGCAGTGAGTGATTTCTATTTATTCCACAGGGCGGGATTGTGACCAGCATGCAGAGCACTCAGAAGGTGAAAATGATGAAAACTCGCTACGATTGGAAAAGCAGCAAACGCTGGTTCAGGTACAAATATTTACTTCTTTTACGTGCCAAAGGCGGCCCTTCTAAGGTAGCGCGCGGCTTTTCAATTGGTCTGGCTATAGAGATGTTTACTTTGCCTACAGCTGGGTTTGCTTTCGTTCTTATTTTCCCCTTGGTTTATTTGTTAAGAGCTAACTTTCCCGCGGCATTAATTGGGTTTGTTTTTGGGAAAGTGATCTATATTCCGTTCTCAATTCTTAACAAACAGGTAGGGGATTGGTTGGTACCCAAACACGTTAAGATTTATCTGATTCATCATTTGCCGCATATACTGTCCAATATCATTCGAAGTGGTTTGGATTTGATTGTTGGTGGCATGGTGGTTGGAACCATCCTTGGTATTATCGCTTATTTCCCTGTCGTTCTCTTCCTCAAGTATCATACGAATCGTCGCAAAGAAAAACGCAGAATCCGTAAGGATCAACTCGTCTCATCAAAATCAGAAGAATAGCAAATAAATTAACGCTTGACGAATCTTCGTCAAGCGTTGTATATTTACTTTAGTGATTAAAAGCGTAGAAGCGAACAAGCGTTGAAGTGTTTAAGTGGAACAACCCATATAAATAAGGAGCGTGTATATCATGATCGCCATTACTTCTAACAAAACGTCCGACGAGCGTATTCAAGAAATTGTCCAATTTATCGAGAAGCAAGGTGTGCAAGCTCACGTCTCCAAAGGTGAAGATCGCACAGTCATCGGTATTATCGGTAAAGCAGATCCTAAATTAGCAGAGCAACTGCGCCAAATGTCAGGAGTCGAACAAGTCGTGAAAATTTCAAAATCATACAAATTAGCAAGCCGTGACTTCCATCCGGCAGATACCGTTATCAATATTAAAGGCGTTGAAATTGGCGGCGAGCAGCTTGTTGTCATGGGCGGACCTTGTGCCGTAGAAACCCCGGAGCAAATCGATGAGATCGCTCGTTTGGTTAAAGCTGCGGGAGGTCAAGTATTGCGCGGCGGCGCATTCAAACCAAGAACAGGACCATACAGCTTCCAAGGCGTCGGCGTTGAAGGTTTGATCATGATGGCGGAAGCCGGTAAAAAGCATGGCCTTCTGACGATCACGGAAGTTATGACACCTGAATATGTCGATGTGTGTGCGCAATACGCTGATATTTTGCAAGTAGGCACGCGCAACATGCAAAACTTTGACCTGCTTCGCAAGCTAGGTACGATTCAAACGCCTGTTTTGCTTAAGCGCGGGTTCAGCTCCACTTATGATGAATTCTTGAATGCAGCGGAATACATTCTTGCCGGCGGCAACCCGAATGTTATGCTCTGTGAGCGCGGAATCCGAACATTCGAAACTTACACGCGAAATACGTTGGATTTATCTGCCATTCCAGTCCTTAAACAATTAAGCCATCTTCCGGTCATCTCGGATCCAAGTCATGGCACAGGGCGCAGAGAACTTGTCGTGCCGATGACGAAAGCTTCCGTTGCCGCAGGAGCGGATGGTCTGATCATCGAAATGCACACGGATCCGGACAACTCCATGACTGGCGACGGCGTACAATCGCTGTTCCCTGAGCAATTCGCGAATTTGCTGGTTGATTTAGAGAAGCTTGCCCCATTGCTAGGCAAAAAGTTCGATACGCATAAAGAAGCTATTTTGACATAAATTCATGCTCAAGGAAACGAGTTTCTTCTATAGAAGAACTCGTTTCCTTTTTTTGTATATAAGAAAAGAATGTGAAATAGTGTGAGCATAGCTTACACATCGATAAAAAATACCTGACATAAGTATTGACTGTGAAAGCTTAATCGCTATATAATATGTGCAAGATAACAACAAAAAGTTGAACATTAATCATGTAAAGTACGTTGAATGTACGGAAATGGGAGGGTTTTTTAAATGTCAGTTCAAAACGTGTTGAACCTTATCAAGGAAAAAAATATTGAGTGGGTAGATTTTCGTTTCGTAGGTCTTTCCGGTAAAGCGCAGCATATTTCTTTGCCTGCTTCTGAAGTAGACGAAGATACATTCGTAAACGGCGTAGCTTTTGACGGTTCCTCCATCCCAGGATTCCGTGGTATTGAACAATCTGACATGGTAATGATGCCAGATACGGAAACTGCATATGTAGATCCTTTCACAGCTCACCCAACATTGATCATTATGAGCAACATCCATACACCTGAAGGCGAACGCTATGACCGCGATCCGCGCAGCATCGCTCAAAAAGCTGAAGAATATCTTCAAACAACAGGCGTTGGTACTACAGCATTCTTCGCACCAGAATCCGAATTCTTCATCTTTGATGATGTTCGTTATGAAAATGGTATGAACAAGTCTTACTTCGAAGTTGACTCCGAAGAAGCAGGTTGGAACACAGGCCGCAAAGAAGAAGGCGGAAACCTTGCCTATAAAGTTCCAGTTAAAGGCGGTTATGTTCCAGTAGCTCCAATCGATTCCCAACAAGACATTCGTTCCGAAATGTGTAACAAGCTTGCTGACGCAGGTCTTCGTATCGAACGTCACCACCATGAAGTGGCTACAGCTGGTCAAGCTGAAATCAACTTCCGTTTTGACACTTTGACAAAAACAGCAGATAACCTGCTCAAATACAAATATATCGTTGCTAACACAGCTAGAGAATATGGTAAAGTAGCAACTTTCATGCCTAAACCACTGTTCGGTGACAATGGTAGCGGTATGCACGTTCACATGTCCATCTTCGACGGAAGCGAGCCTTTGTTCTATGAAAAAGGAGCATATGCGAACTTAAGCGAAATGGCAATCAACTATATCGGTGGTATTCTTTACCACGCTCCAGCTTTGATTGCATTGACAAACCCAAGTACAAACTCCTTCAAACGTCTAGTTCCTGGTTACGAAGCACCGGTAAACCTTGTATTCTCCAAAGGTAACCGTTCTGCAGCAGTTCGTATTCCAATCGCAGCTGTGACACCTAAAGGTTGTCGTATCGAGTTCCGTACACCAGATAGCACAGCTAACCCATACCTTGCTTTCGCAGCAATGTTGATGGCTGGTCTTGACGGTATCAAAAAGAAAATCGATCCACGTGCACTTGGATACGGTCCTTTCGATACAAACATCTATGAAATGTCCGATGCAGAGAAAGCTGAAATCCGCAGCGTTCCTGGCACATTAGATGAGGCATTGGATGCACTTGCAGCTGATTCCGACTTCTTGATTGAAGGCGGCGTATTCACACAAGATTTCATCGATAACTACATCGAATTGAAACGCGGCGAAGCAAAAGCTGTTGCAATCCGCATTCACCCGCACGAGTACAACCTGTACTTCGATTGCTAATTCCTTAGCACTTATAAATTCATAAACAATAGAGCTGCTTCTGCCGTGGTCATCCATGGCGGGGCAGCTTTTTTACTTTTATGATAATAAAACCTTTTTGATAATAATTCTAATTAATGCTGGAAATTTAATGAAAATGAGGTATAATAGAAGCATCGTTCAATCATTACCTACTCATAACTCCAAAAACAGGAAGGAAGATATTTATGAAAGTCACCCTTATTGCAGGAAGTAACCACCAGGCAGCTACAAGTACGAGACTTGCCGAATATATCCAGCACTTGGTAACTTCGAATGGACATCAAGCTACTCTGATTGATCTGCACCAAACGCCTGTTCCGTTCTATTCGCCAGATAATGCGCATGGAGGACATGAGGCACTGGAGAAATTGAAGCGTGCGATGCTTGATGCAGATGGCATTGTGTTGGCAACTCCCGAATATCATAGCGGAATCTCGGGTGTTCTGAAAAATGCGCTTGATCATCTCGGACAAGACCATTTTAACAACAAAGCCGTACTGTCTGTAAGTTCATCTGGCGGCGCCGTAGCCGTAAGCTCACTAACACAGCTGCAAACAATTGTTCGAAATCTTCATGGCATAAACTGTCCGGAGTGGATTTCGATTGGCGGCGATCAGCGGAAGAGCTTTCAGACCGGAATAGCTTACAGCGATATTCATCCTGATGTCGATAAACGCGTTCGACGTGTCGTAAATTCATTCCTGGATTTGACAGCATTATTGTCTGTTCGACAAGAGGTTGTTCGACAATAAACCTTTTTAATTTACAATTTTTAAAGATGAGTAATGCAAAGTGTTCATGACGCTTTGTGTTGCTCTTTTTTTATGTTAACCGTGGGATAAATGAAAATGTGTTTACAGAGACGATATGATCTGCTAGAATTACGACATTCTATTGTCAACCAAAATATAAGTTTTTAAGTTGACAATAAATTTTTATCTAGGGGGATTTTCGTGTCAAAGTCCTATGAACACCTTGCTGCCCTAAACAAGTCACATGTATGGCATCCTTTTACACAAATGAAGGACTACAACAACGAGGACCCTCTCATCATTGAACGCGGTGAAGGCGTCAAGCTTTATGATGTCCAAGGAAGAGCCTACTTCGATGGTTTTTCCTCTGTTTGGCTAAATGTTCACGGACATAATGTCCCGGAGCTTAATCAGGCATTAACGAATCAGCTGGAGCTTGTGGCACACTCAACACTGCTAGGCATGGCAAATATCCCGGCAATTGAGCTAGCCGAGCGGCTGGTGCAAATCGCGCCGGATGGATTAAACAAAGTGTTTTATTCGGATTCCGGAGCTACGGGGGTTGAGATTGCAATTAAGATGGCCTTTCAATACTGGCATAACCAAGGGGTACGGGGCAAAAAGTCGTTTATTACGATGAATCAGGCATACCACGGAGATACGGTTGGTGCCGTTAGCGTAGGGGCGATTCCGCTGTATCATGAGGTGTTTCGTCCATTGCTGTTCCAGTCGCACACGATCCCTTACCCTTATCCGTATCGCCATGATGGGGGGGCGGAGGGAGCCAAGGAAGCAACCTTGAATGCTTTGCGCAAATTGCTGGAAGCGCGGGCTGACGAGATAGCGGCCCTTATCGTGGAGCCCATAGTTCAGGGGGCCAGTGGAATTGTTGTGATGCCGGAGGGATGCTTGCACGAGATGGCTGAGCTTTGCCGTAAACATGACGTGCTGTTTATCGCCGATGAGGTGGCGACAGGCTTCGGACGGACGGGAGAGATGTTTGCTTGTGATTTGGAGCGTGTAACGCCAGATCTGATGGTAGTCGGGAAGGGACTGACCGGCGGCTATTTGCCTGTGGCAGCCACACTGGCTACGGATGAGATTTATAGTGCTTTTTATGCGGATTATCAGGAGCAGAAGACCTTTTTCCATGGACACTCTTACACGGGGAATCCGCTTGGTTGTGCGGTTGCTTTGGCCAGTTTGGGACTTTTTGAGGAGCGAAGCATGTTGGAGGGAGTCCGAACGAAGGCATTATTTGTCCAAAAAAGACTAGCGCCGCTGAGTGACAGACCACACGTCGGTGAAATCCGTCAAAAAGGACTGATGATCGGGATCGAGCTCGTCCGTGATAAAGATTCACGGGAACCGTACGAGTGGGGAGAACGAATAGGCGTGCGGGCGAGTCAGCGGGCAAGAGAGCTTGGCATGCTAACGAGACCGCTAGGCAATGTGATTGTTTTCATTCCGCCGTTAGCCGCGACTGAGGCTGAGCTTGAAGAGATGACAGAGATTTTGGCAAAATCGATTGTTCATGTCACGGAAGGAGGCGTCAGGTCATAAACAAAGTCTTCGAAGAACCGATTCGTGGTTTGTTCATTACGGGAACGGATACAGGAGTCGGCAAGACGATGGTGACTGCAGCGTTGACAGCGGCGCTTAGAGCTGAGGGCTGTGATGCAGGCGTTTGGAAGCCTGTACAGTCAGGCGCAAGCTTAGGCAGCGGAGCAACGGATGCGGAACGACTGGTGGAGCTAACAGGTATAAATGAGCTGCCAGAGAGGGTGGCACCATTCACGTTTGAAGCCCCACTGGCTCCTATGCTTGCAGCTAAGCATGCCGGTGTGACCTTAACACTGCAGGAGTTGATCGCTGCCGGCAAACCGCTTGCCGAGCGATATGAAGCTTTGCTCATTGAAGGCGCGGGCGGTGTGGCCGTTCCGCTGAGCGATGATACGCTGATGGCGGATTTGATCGCAGAGCTCCAAATTCCTGCACTTATCGTGGCTCGTTCCAGTCTCGGCACGATTAACCATACACTTCTCACGGCAGCCTTCCTTCGGCACTACGGAATCCCCATAATAGGCGTCATCCTGAATGACGGCGATGGTCCGGATTCACCGGGCGATCCAAGCGTTGCCACGAATGCAGAACTTATCGAGCAGTACAGCGGGCTTAACGTTCTCGGTCATTTCCCCCGCTTGCCTACTGATGTCCATACAGATCTTCTGATACATACGGTTCGGCAATCCATACAACTTACGCCAATAAAACAAGCGTTGGAGCTAAACGGCACTGAACGCCAAGGAGGAAAACATGAACACAATTTCTGCCTATAGGGATTGGCCCTTGTTGGCCCGAAAAGCATTAAACGGGGAGTGTTTGACCGCAGAGGAAGGGCTGGCTGTACTCGAAGCCGATCATGATGAGGTACTCCCGCTGCTGCAGGCCGCGTTCCAAGTAAGAAAGCATTACTATGGCAAGAGAGTCAAACTGAACATGATTATTAATGCGAAAAGCGGGCTCTGCCCGGAGGACTGCGGCTACTGCTCGCAATCCATTGTTTCAACCGCGCCGGTTCAGAAATACACCCTGCTCGATAAAGATACGCTGCTTGCTGGAGCTCGTGAAGCTTTGGCGCGTAAAGCCGGAACGTACTGCATCGTAGCGGCAGGGAAAGGTCCGACAGATAAGGAATTGGAGCAGGTGGTGGACGCGGTAAAAGAAATCCGTGAAACGATGCCGCTCAAAATATGCGCTTGTCTGGGTATTCTGAAGGACGAGCAGGCTCAAAAGCTTGCAGAGGCAGGCGTACATCGATATAACCATAATCTCAATACGAGCAAAGCGAATTACCCGTCAATTACGACGACTCACACCTATGACCAGCGTGTTGAGACGGTGGAGAAAGTAAAAACATACGGAATGTCACCCTGCTCCGGCGTCATTATCGGGATGGGTGAAACCGACCAAGAGATTGTGGAAATGGCCTATGCACTGCGCGAGCTGGACAGCGACTCCATTCCGATTAATTTCTTGAATGCCATTCCGGGTACGCCTTTGGAGCATGCAGGGCGCACGCCCGCGATGAAAGCATTGAAAGTGCTAGCCCTATTCCGCTTCATCTGTCCTTCCAAAGAAATTCGTGTTGCGGGAGGCCGTGAGGTGAATCTCCGTACCCTGCAGCCCTTGTCGCTGTATGCGGCGAATTCGCTTTTTGTCGGTGATTACCTGACAACAGCCGGCCAAGCGATTGGCGTAGATCACCAAATCATTGAAGATTTGGGCTTTGAGATTGAACTAAACGCTTTGTAAGGTGGTGCGACAATGAACGCGATGTCAGCTTTGACATGGATGGAAGAGGAGCTTGCTTCCTTGGAAGAAGCCTCGCTGAAGCGATCCCTTCGCGAAAGTTACACGGTTCCAGGGTCTCCGGGTCGCATGTTTCGCGGAACCGGATCGCGCAGCCTGCTCAATTTGTCCGCCAACGACTATCTTGGACTCTCCCAGCATCCCGCCATCATTGAAGCAATGCGGGAGGCCCTGCTCGAGGAAGGGCTAGGCGCTGGGGCGTCCCGGCTTGTGACAGGCAATCGGAAGGCATATGCCAAGCTGGAAGAAGCCATCGCCGAATGGCAGAACTGCGAAGCGGCGCTTGTTTTTGGGAGTGGCTATATGGCAAATGCCGGTGTTATTCGTTCCGTAGTCGGCAGAGGCGATGTTGTGTTTAGCGATCAGCTTAACCATGCAAGCATCGTAGATGGCATCTTGATGAGCCGTGCGGAGCTGGTCCGGTATCGCCATCTGGATATGGAGCATTTGGAAGCGATGCTGCATAAGCACCGGGACAAAAGGCGAAAGCTGATCGTTACCGATGCGGTCTTCTCTATGGACGGAGACCAGGCTCGGCTGCATGAGCTCAAGCTGCTCAAGCATGAGTATGGAGCGATGTTAATGGTGGACGAAGCTCATAGCGGGGGGATTTATGGCAGGCATGGCGAGGGATTATGCCACGAACTCGGGGTCAAGGACGAGGTGGACATTCATATCGGAACGTTCAGTAAAGCCTTCGGCGCCTATGGAGCTTACGTATGCGGCAGCCGCACGCTCATTGACTACCTCGTGAATAAGGCGCGGCCACTTATCTATTCAACGGCGATGCCGCCTGCCCTATTGGCAGGTATTGCTCAAGCCTTAGCGCTGGTGCAGCAGGACCACTGGCGGCGTGAACGGCTGGGGTCGGCTGTCCGCTTTTTCCGATCCTCGCTGAAAAAGTCAGGCTTTCTGATCCCGACAGGCGATTCCGCTATCGTACCGATCATTATCGGCGATAATGAAACCGCCTTACGTTTCAGCGCTGCGCTGGAGGAGAATGGAATCGCGGCGGTTGCTATCCGACCGCCGTCGGTTCCTGAGGGGACAGCGCGAATACGTTTTTCCTTGTCCGCTGCCCATACGGACAAGGAACTGCGGGATGCTGCAGCGCGCATTCGCCAAGTAGGGTTGCAGTTTGGGGTGCTCGGACGATGAGAACAGCAAGGAGAGGCACGATTTTATGGCTGCCTGGGTGGAGCATGGCGCCTGCGGTTTTCGATCAGCTGCGCAGTGAGCTGCCTGACTATCATCATGCGCTCCTCGATTACAGCAATGCCAAAGCACCGGATGATATGCTGGCGCTCACGGAAGCTGCGGCAGCAAAATGGCGTGCCAATTCGACTGAGAACAGTCCTCTAATCATCGGAGGTTGGTCGCTTGGCGGGTTGCTGGCGCTCCGATTAGCAGCTAAAGGCTTGACGGATGGCCTCATTTTGTTTGCAGCCACGGCTCGGTTTATTCGTCCGAAGGACGAAGCGGAGCTGGGTCAGCCTGATGCCTACGTCAGGCAGATGATGAGAGCACTGACAACAGATGCGGCAGTGGTCGAAACCAAATTTCGACAGCGTCTGTGGACAAATGATGAGCAAAGGGCTGGCAAATGCGATAAGCTGCCACCCATCGGCGGCTGGGCGGTACCGGCGCTGCTTGCAGGCCTTCATATTCTGAGGAATGAGGAAGTTAAGTCAGTCCTTTCCAAGATCGCTTGCCCGGTACTACTGATTCACGGTGTGGAGGATGAGATATGCCCTTACCAGGCGGCGAAAGAGCTTGCGGACGGGCTGCCTCAAGCCCAGTTACTTTCCATCCCCGGCTGCGGGCATGTACCGTTTCTGGGTAGAGAGAAGGAGATCGCGGAAGAAGTGAGGCGGTGGTGGAATGAACAGCAGCATGGAGGTTGAGCGACAATTTCAACGGAGCTCGGCGGGGTCCTATGATCGGAACGCTAATGTTCAGCGAATGATGGCGGAGCAGTTGATTACAGTGCTGGACGAGTGGAAGCGCGAAGGAGAAGGCCAGCGCGTATGCGACATTCTTGAGATTGGCTGCGGAACAGGCATTCTGACGAGCAGACTCGTTAACAAATGGCCTGAAGCGGCGTTGACCGCTTTGGACATTGCGCCTGGGATGCTGCGAGCCGCGGAGCGGCGTGTCCGGCAGCAAGCTCGTTTAGATATACGTTTCATCCAGAGTGATGTAGAAGAATGGTCAACAACTGCACAGGCTGCAACGTTTGATCTAATTGTCTCTGGCGCCTGCTTTCAATGGTTGAAACAGCCGGAACAAACGATTCAGCAACTTCGACGGTTGCTTCGACCAGGCGGCCTGTTGGTGTTCACGACTTTCGGGCCGGAAACATTTGCTGAGCTGCACGAATCTTTCAGGGAAGTGTATCAAAGCCGGGGGCAGCAGCCGCAGCGGCACGGGCTGTCTTTTCAGTCCAGGACGCAGTGGAGTAAAATGCTCGCAGACACGGGCTTTTCAAACATTAAAGATGAATGCTCCTTTCACGTTGAAACGTACCCCTCCGCAAGGGATTTTCTACTTGCAGTCAAGGCAATGGGAGCCAGCACCTCGCAGGCTCGGGCCGTGCCTGGCTTAAGTAGTCGGCAGTTGTTCGCCAGCATGTACAACGTGTACGAGGCGAAGTTTAGCACACACGGAGGCATTATTGCTACATATGAGCTCTTGTTGATGCAAGGGCACACGCCTAATGAGGATAGAGAATCGGACAGAGTCTGATGTCTCTATCTTTTGTTTTTTTCTACACACTTTTGACACATCTATGTGCTAAAGTATGGAAAATTAGGCCTGGAGGGAGATCATGGGAATAACTTGGACGAACAAGGAAGTTGTTCATTTATTGCTTCGTGCCGGATTTGGCTCGACAACGGAAGAAGTTAACGCCTGTGTAGCGCTCGGGCGCGAGGAAACGGTGCGACGGCTTATTGCTGGCGAAGCGTTGATCGAAACGGCACCGCTGACACCATTTGAGCAACTACATGCAGAAGGCAAGAAGTCTCTAGATCCATTACAGCTGGCTGATCAGCAAATGTACTGGTTATACCGGATGGTGAATTCCAGCGCGCCGCTTGTTGAGAAAATGACGTTGTTTTGGCACGGGCATTTTGCAACGGCAAATTATAAAGTGAAAGATGTCACGCTGATGGTTCAGCAAAATACGTTGTTCCGCAACCATGCGCTAGGCAGCTTTAAGGAGCTTGTACTCGCTGTAGGCAAAGATCCGGCTATGATGATTTGGCTGGATGTGAACCGCAATAAGAAAAATAAGCCGAATGAGAACTACGCCCGCGAAGTTATGGAGCTTTTTACACTTGGAATTGGCCACTATTCGGAAACGGATGTGAAGGAAGCAGCTCGCGCTTTCACGGGGTGGACTTATAGCGAGAAGGAAAATAAAGTAGCATTCAATTCCAAACAACATGACAATGATACGAAAACACTGCTTGGAGAGACAGGGAATTTGGGTAGCGATGAGGCCATTGATGTTATTTTTCATCAGAAGTCGCTGACAACGTTTTTGGCCGCGAAGCTGCTGACATACTTTGCTGCGGACAATCCCTCCGAAAGCTGGGTACAGCAAGTGGCAGGGCACATTGCAGAGAAGGCTACAATCGGAGAAGTTCTGTCGGAGCTGTTTCTGTCAGACGATTTCTACAATCCAGCGCTACGATTATCTCTCATTAAGACACCGGCTGATTACGTGGCAGGCATTCTCAAAATGTTGAAAGTAACTGTTGCCAAGGGACATGCGCAAGCGATGAGGAGAATGGGGCAGGAGCTCTTTTCCCCGCCTGATGTGGCGGGTTGGAGAGGCGGAACCTCATGGCTGAATACAAACTTGCTGCTCGCGAGGTATCAGTTCGCAGAGTCCATTACCATGCAAATAACCGGCAAGAAGCTGGTGTCGCCGGAGCTAACGCCTCAGCGGCCCCAGCTTTCAGAGGAGTGGGTGAAGTTGTGGAGCGAGCGTCTGGGAATCACGAATTTGTCCGATAAGACGCTTCAGGGGATAAGCGGCTATGTGGAAGACACCGTCGTACATGCAAAGATGAAGAACGCTGGCTTGCGGGGTTTGCTTCAACTCATCTTGATCAGTCCGGAAGCTCAAATGAAATAACAGGAGGTGAATGTATTGAAGTTATCGAGAAGGGAATTTCTGCTGAAAGGTACGGCGATGTTTGCGACTCTAAGCCTAGGAGGGATTTTATTTACGGAAACCGGCAAGTCGATTTTTGCCGGGGCAGTCGAGGACGATGTTGATGAGCCTGTCTTGGTTGTTGTACAGCTGAGCGGAGGCAACGATGGCATGAACACACTCATTCCGTATGGGCAAGGCATCTATTATGATTCAAGGCCAACATTGTCCTACCAGCAGAAGGAAATACTCGCCCTAGATAATCAGGTGGGCCTGCACCCCAGTCTTAAAGGGCTCGCTGCACTATACAAGAACGGGAACATGGCGGTCATTCAAGGCGTAGGCTACCCGGAGCCCGATCACTCTCATTTCCGGTCCATGGAAATTTGGCAGACGGCCGAGCCGGCGAAAATAAGCAGGAGCGGTTGGCTGGCCCGCTATGTGGAGTCTTCTTTACGCGATAGCAATAACCCGCTCAAAGCGGTTCAGGTTGGCGCAGCAGGCAGCAAAGCTTTTGCCTCGGAAAAGATGAATTTTCCTGTGATTCAATCGCTGGACTCGTATCATGTGATCGATCCGAAGACTGCGATGATGGACAAAAACCGGATATCCAAAGCATTTATGGACATGTACGGAGGCGCTCAGAATCAAGTAGAACAGCTGCGTGTCGTTTCGGGACGGGGGTATGAAGCTTACAAAAGCGTTGAAGCCATTCAATCGTTAACAGCTTCTTACGCGAATAAGATTGAGTATCCCAAAACGAATTTTGCCAGTGATCTTCAATTAGTAGCCAAACTGCTAGCGGGGAAATCAGGTACAAGAGTATTCAATGTTCAAATCGGCGGTTTTGATGATCATGCTGACGAAAAGGCGCAGCATGCAAGGGTTTTGACGCAGGTAGATGAGGGTCTTGCAGCTTTTTACAAGGACTTGGAGGCGCAGGGTTTGCACAACCGGGTTGCGATTATGATGTTTTCCGAATTTGGGCGTCGTGTGAAGGAAAATGGGAGCGGGGGCACTGACCACGGAACGGCGGCTCCGATGTTTGTCATAGGCGGGAAAGTGAAGGGCGGTCTCTATGGGGCATACCCGAGTCTAAGCAGCTTGGATAATGGGGATTTGAAATACGAGGTGGATTTCCGTTCCGTGTACAGCACCATAGTCGATCACTGGTTAAAAGGCGATGTCACGGCCGTGATTGGAAAACCATATGAATCATTGAAGTTTATATAAAAAAGAGCCGGAGCGCGATGCTTCGGCTTTGTTGTTCCCGAAGAGGACAGGGCTCTCAGCTGTACCTAGGCAGTCATTCGCGTTTTTCTTTATTTACAATTCATGGTAACCTAATAGAAAAGGCGAAGTCTTCGTTAATCGAAAGGAAAGGAGGGCTGGAAGGATGGAGATTGCGCCGATTTCGGATCACTTGCAGGAGCATTTGCACATCCTTTTCGTTGGATATAACCCAAGTATACGATCCGGTGAAACCGGCCATCACTATGCGAATCCGAACAACCGGTTTTATCGCATTTTGTACCAGTCAGGATTAACGCCCCGGCTTTACAAGCCTCAAGAAGATCAAGATTTGCTTGAACTTGGCTATGGGTTTACGAATATCGTAGCAAGACCCTCTCTGACGGCTGCTGAAATCACACCTGAGGAATATCGGGAAGGCCGTTTGATTTTAAGAGAAAAAATTCAGAAATACCGGCCGCGCGTTGTATGTTTTGTGGGCAAGGGGGTTTACGAGCAGTACAGCGGTCGCAGAGGCATGCAATGGGGCAGCCAGTTGGACCCTATCGTAGAGGGCGTTGTCGAATATGTTTGCCCGTCTTCCAGCGGGCTCGTTCGGATGAAACTGGAGGAAATGGTCGCTATCTATCGCGGAATCAAGACATTTATCGGGATGGAGATGGAAAAAGGATGAATATACCGTGGCTGCATTGGGCTAAAGAAATTCAAGCAATTAGTCAGGCTGGGCTTGCCTATGGCGAGAATGGCTACGATTTGGAACGCTATGAGGCGCTTCGCAAGATCAGCGTGAAGATGATGAGTTACTTCACAGACACCCCGATTGACAAAGTGACGGAATTATTCGCCAGCGATACGGGGTACCAGACGCCGAAGGTCGATATTCGGACTGTTGTCCTGAAGGAGAATAAGCTGCTGCTTGTGAAGGAAAGAACCGACGGTGCTTGGGCATTGCCGGGGGGCTGGGCGGATATCGGCTACACGCCATCCGAGGTTGCCGTTAAGGAGACTCGCGAGGAGGCAGGCTACGACGTCAAGCCCGTACGTTTGCTGGCGGTTCTGGATAAGAAGCGCCATGCGCATCCGCCCTCGCCCAACTACGTATACAAGATATTCATCTTGTGCGAGTTGGTGGGCGGGGTGGCGCTCGAAGCCGGTCTGGAAACGACCGAGGTCGGGTTTTTCGGCGAAAGCGAGCTGCCGCCGCTTTCGATCGAACGGAACACCGCCGAGCAGGTGCTGCGGATGTTTGAGCTTGCACGCGGCCAGGGAGCAGATCAGGTGCTGCTGGATTAAAAGCCAAGGGGCAATTATCGCGTAGAAGCTGCGTGGATGATTGCCCCTTTATTTAACGCATCAGGATCGGCTTCAGCTGCTCAAGGATGTCCTCCATTTTCTTGGAGCACTGCTCATACATCGCTTTAGCATCCTTATTATTCGTCGTAAGCCCGTACAGCATCAGATCCGCTTCGCACTGTTTTAGGTTTGCGAACAGGGTAGCTTTTTCCTGTGGTACAGGGACATTGATTTTATCGTCATATAAATCCACATACAATTGGCCGTATGAGTCCACCTGACCGAAAAATACATTCTCAACGGTTACTCCGACCTTGTCCAACTCCGTTTTTAGCCATCCCCGGTTAAACCCTAAGGCAGCTAGAGCTTCATCCATAATTTCGCCATCCATGATGACGGCCTGAGGCTCTTTCTCGGGTGCAACCTTGAGGCCCAGATGTTTCGCAGTAAGCGGCAAATATTCACGATGGAGCAAAACGTTAATCTCTCCACTAGGCTCCATAATCGCAAATTCAACATCCGCCACTTTGAAAACCGACCGCTTGCGCAGCTGCTCCATGAGTTCATCCGTGGTGAGTCGTTCTTTTTTCAAATTATCTTCCAAAACCTTTCCGTCTCTAATGAGTACGGTCGCTTTACTGTCAATAAAATCGCGCATTGTTTTACTTTTAAGCTGTAAAAATTCGATGCCTAACGAACAGGCGATCCAAACCGTTAACGAAATCATGCCAAGATACCACTTCGATTCGATGTCCAATGAAATGGATCCAGCCAGGTTTCCGATAGTAATGCCTGTGATGTATTCGAACAGGGAAAGCTGAGAAACTTGTCTTTTTCCAAGTATTTTGGTCATGATGAACAACACGACAACCGCTAATAAGGTACGTACAATGACTTCATACGCATTTGGCACGTGGCTTCCTCCTTGCTATCTTGAATGTATAGGGGGCAGTTGAAAGCAACTGCTCTAAATAAAGGGGCTGTCCCGAAAGAAGAATGTTCTGTCTGCTTTTAGACGGCCTATGTGATCTTGACAGCGCCTTATATTAACGCTTGATCTTAGGGGAACTTCAAGGCGCTATTTGAGCGAAAATTGGCGATTTTTGATGTCAGTGGGAACTGTAGGGTCTTATATGCCTTGATAAGCTAGAATTAAGCCAATTTTGGCGCAATAGTGGACCGTAGTTCCCTTTGGCTGCCAGACGCTTGAATATCACTGTAAATAGAGGATCATAGTTCCCCTGTTTAGGCGCATCGCATCCCATCCCATCCCATCCCATCCCATCCCATCCCAGTAAAAAAGTCCGCCAAATCGCAATCCAGTCATCCGTCAGGTCTTTCATATCGCCGGAATCTCGACAGTTTCATTTCGGACTCATCTAATGCGAGCCATACCGTCACCAATGGCTACGCCAATGAAGAGGATGTAGGGTCTATGCTGACCAGTTTTGTACCGTTAAAGACAAACTTAAAAATGAAAGTTTACACATTATTTGTGAAAATAATGGAAATTATACGCCGGAGCCGAAAGTGAAAACACCGATCGGCTCATACGCCGGCGACCGGCCCAAGTGGCTGCGGTAGAGGACAATGTCCTCTACCCGCCACGCGGGCTGGCCGCCCGGAGGCGCGCCTGCCGCCAAGGCGGCGCGCGAGAACGGTCCCGCAGCTAGCCGGTAGCGGCGGGCCAGCGTGAGATGCGGCCGGTAGGCGCGAGCCTCGGCCGGAAAGCCGTGGCGGGCGCAGGCGCCCGCGACCGCGCGCTGCAGCGCAGCCAGCGCGTCCAGGTCGCCGGCGACGCCCGCCCACAGCACCGACGGCGCTGCCGGAGGTCCGAACACGCCGAGCCCGTCGGCGTGTAGGGTCAGCGGCAGCGCAGCTGCGGCAAGCTGGCGAAGCTCGCCCGCCAGCGCGTCTGCTGTCTCGGCGGACGTGTCGCCGAGGAAGCTTAATGTAACGTGGACGTCCTGCGGATGCGTCCACTTCTGGAAGGGCAGTGCCTCCTGGAGGCTGCCCATCCATAGGGCGAGCTCCCGCTGGGCTTCAGGCGGGAGCTGGATGCCGACAAAAAGCCGTTGCTTGTCGGATGGTGTTGAAAGCGTTTTTGTCGAATGTTCGGAAGGATGCATGAAAACGAATGGCTCCTTTACGTTTTTTTTGACCCGTATCGTGGTTGTGGTTTCCTGCTTCAACTAGCATTGCCAACTAAGGTTTTACTTGATGCATGAGGAGAATATTGCTATCATAGCGATAATACAAAAGCAAAGGTGTGGTCATTCATGGGAAATCGGGCCTATAACTTTAACGCAGGGCCTGCGGCATTACCGCTCGAAGTTTTGCAGAAAGCGCAAGAGGAACTTGTCGAATTTAAAGGCATCGGCATGTCGATCATGGAAATTTCGCATCGCAGCGCGGAATATGAGCAAGTACATAATGAAACACAGCAATTATTAAAACAAATTTTCGCTATTCCGGATGGGTATCAAATTCAGTTCCTGCAAGGCGGAGCAAGCTCCCAATTCGCTATGATTCCTCTGAATTTCTTAAAGCCGGGCAAAGTAGGCAGCTATGTGCTGACTGGCGCTTGGGCAGAGAAAGCGGTACAGGAAGCAAGCCTCTTCGGGGAAGTTGCGATTGCTGCCTCCTCCAAAGAAAATAAATTCATGAAAATTCCGGATCTGAGCGAGATCAACATTCACCCGGATTCCGCTTACCTGCACTTGACGTCCAACGAGACGATCGAAGGCGCTCAGTTCCAAAGCTACCCGGATACTGGCAATGTGCCGCTCATTGGGGATATGTCCAGCGATATTTTGAGCCGTCCTGTTGACGTTTCGAAGTTCGGCATGATTTATGCCGGCGCTCAAAAAAATCTAGGTCCTTCCGGCGTGACCGTTGTTATCGTTAAAGAAGATCTTCTGCAGGATCTGCCGAAAACAATTCCGACAATGCTTCGTTATGAAATTCACAGCAAAAACAATTCCTTGTATAATACGCCGCCGGTGTACTCCATCTATATGGTGAACCTCGTGCTGAAATGGATTCAGGAACAAGGCGGACTAGCTGTTATCGAGAAAAACAATCTGGAGAAATCAGGCTTGATCTACAGTGCAATTGATCAAAGCGGCGGTTTCTACCGTGGTCCTGTCGATAAAGGAAGCCGTTCCGCGATGAATATTACTTTCCGTTTGCAGGATGAAGAGCTGGAGAAGAAGTTCATCAAGGAAACCGAGCAGAACGGGTTTGTCGGGTTAAAAGGCCATCGCAGTGTAGGCGGTTTGAGAGCCTCTACGTACAATGCGGTTCCTTACGCTTCTTGCAAGGCGCTCGCAGATTTCATGATTGATTTCCACAAACGTAACGGTTAACATCGAATCGAATGCTGTTCATGAGCTATTCACGGCACCCTCGTGTGCGTGTGAGTAGCTTTTTTTTGTCTCGGAATAGAATGGTCAGTTCTTCGTTTACAATGTCTTAAGATGCCCTCTGAGACGGTTTGGCGGGCTTTTTTTTCATGGGCTGAGGAACTAAATCTAGTAGGGGGAGTGTGGAGATTCCAAGCCCTATTCCTTTCGACAAATGTGAAAATTTCAAGTCTAAAATGAAAATTATTTTTCAAATCCTCCCGAGCCACGCCCTGCCTGGGTTTGCCTATTCTGGGCGCAGAAATGTGTCATATGACACGTTGACAAACACAATATATTGATATAAATTTGAATCTATCAACTAGATGTCGTGGGAAAAAGCGAATTGTACATAAGCAAGATTCGTAGTGAAAATACCGCGTAATACGGCGTGAAGTCCCGATTTACCTCTGTTTTCAGCCGTTTTCACGCTCGCGAAAATCCGTTTATTTTGTCGAGGAAACGGTGGTTTTGCTAGATATGGATGGACGGTAAGATTTATATTACTTACTAGATATAGGTTTATTACATACGAGAAACGCAAGATCGTGAATGCTTGAATGAATGATAGAAATGTTAGGAGACGGAGACCATGCTGATTGCTTACGATTCAAAAACGGGAAATGTTCGCCGATTTATTGCCAAGCTCAAAATGCCTGCCATTCAAATCGAGGAAGCGATGAAAGTGGACGAGCCTTTCGTGCTCGTTACCTATACTACCGGTTTTGGTCAAGTTCCTGAGAAGGTTGCTTCTTTCCTGGAAGGTAACTCCTCAAAGCTTATCGGAGTAGCAGCAAGCGGGAACCGTAACTGGGGAGACGGGTTTGCCAAAAGCGCAGACACCATCTCACAGCTGTATGATGTGCCTGTGTTAACGAAGTTTGAGTTATCAGGCACCAAAAATGATGTAGAACGATTTGTTCAGGGGGTACATGCAATTGCGGCACATTGAGCTGAATAATTTATTAATGCAACGCGGAGCGGATGGTTTTTTTCAACTAGAGAAGGATAAAGAAGCCGTTGAAGTATTTATGACGGATGTACAGAGCAAAAGCCTTACTTTCCCCGATACCTCTTCGAAAGTTCGTTATATGATTGATAACAACTATTACGAGAACGTTTATGAGCACTATACGATAGATGAAGTAAACGAAGTTTATCAAGTGGCTCACGATAATCAATTCGAGTTCGCCTCTTACATGGCAGCCTCTAAATTTTATACAGACTATGCTTTACGCAGTGACGATAAGTCTTTATATCTGGAGCATTTCCCGGATCGCGTTGCGATTGTAGCTCTTTACTTGGGGCGCGGTAATGTAGAAACTGCCCGTACGCTCGCTGTATCGATGATGGAGCAGCGTCTGCAGCCGGCAACACCGACTTTCCTCAATGCAGGAAAAAGCCGCCGGGGCGAGATGGTATCGTGCTTCCTTCTGGAAATGGACGATTCCCTCAACTCCATTAACTATGTGCTGGCGACCTGCATGCAGTTGTCCAAAATTGGCGGCGGCGTAGCCGTAAACTTGTCGAAGCTTCGCGGGCGCGGAGAATCCATCAAAGGCGTGGAACGCGCGGCCAAAGGCATTATGCCGGTGCTTAAGCTCATGGAGGATGCTTTCTCCTACGCGGATCAAATGGGTCAGCGCAAAGGTTCCGGCGCGGCATACTACAACATTTTCGGCTGGGATCTGATGGAGTTCCTGGATAGTAAGAAAATTAACGCGGATGAGAAGTCCCGTCTGAAGACACTTTCGATCGGTCTGATTGTACCGAATAAGTTTTACAAATTGGCGGAGGAGAACAAGCCGCTTCACGTTTTTGCACCATTCACGGTTTTACAAGCTTACGGCAAGCATCTGGATGATCTGGATCTTGATGAAATGTATGATGAACTGTTGGCAAACCCGAAAGTAAAGAAAAAAGTAGTGATGAGTGCCCGTGACATGCTGGTCAAAATTGCGACAACCCAACTGGAATCCGGTTATCCATATATCATGAATCGCACGAATGCGAACAAGGATCATGCCCTGAAAGGGATCGGCACCATTAAAATGTCCAATCTCTGTACGGAGATTTTCCAACTGCAAGAAACTTCGGAAATTAATGATTACGGCCAAGATGATGTGATACTTCGCGATATCAGCTGCAACCTGGCTTCCATGAACATTGCGAATGTGATGGATCGCAAGAAGCTGCGCGAGACTGTTCACGAAGGCATGATAGCCCTGACTGCGGTCAGTGATATGACGACGATCAGCAATGCGCCTGGTGTGGCTAAAGCGAATCGTGAGCTGCACTCCGTGGGACTTGGAGTCATGAATCTTCACGGCTATTTATCCAAAAATAAAATTAGCTATGAGAGCGAAGAAGCGAAGGATTTCGTCCGTACGTTCTTCATGGCGATGAACTATTATTCAATTGAGCAAAGTATGGCAATTGCCAAAGCGAAAGGGCAGGTTTTTGAAGGATTTGAACTGTCCGAGTACGCGAATGGCGCTTATTTCAACCGTTACACAGAAACGGATTACCGTCCGCTTACCGATAAAGTGAAGGACTTGTTTGAGGGGATGGAGATCCCGTCTCCGAGCGATTGGAGCAAGCTGAAGGCCGAGGTGCAGAAGCACGGCTTGTATCATGCTTACCGTTTGGCGGTAGCTCCGACACAAAGTATTTCGTATATCCAAAACTCAACATCGAGCGTTATGCCGATTGTAGAGCCTATCGAGACGCGCACTTACGCGAACTCAACGACGTACTACCCGATGCCTTTCATGGCACGAGACAATTATTTTTACTATAAATCCGCGTATCAAATGGATCAATTCAAAATTCTCGATCTCATTGCAGAAATTCAAGCGCATGTGGATCAAGGCATTTCGACCATTTTGCACGTAAATAGTGATGTGTCCACCAGACAGTTGGCTAGATTGTACCTGTATGCGGCACACAAAGGACTTAAATCGCTCTACTACACGCGAACAAATCAGCTATCTGTTGAGGAATGCGTAAGCTGCTCGGTGTAATTGGGAAGGGGATTGAACATAGATGAGTACGGCAACTACCGTTAATAATCCAATCGTCAAAAAGGCCGTGAACTGGAACCGGCCCGATGATGATTTCACGATAACGTTCTGGAATCAGAACATTATGCAGTTCTGGACGGACGAGGAAATCCCGTTGTCTGACGATAAAATGTCCTGGATCACGCTCAGCGGGGCTGAGCGCGAGCTCTATATGAAGGTGCTTGGCGGACTTACGCTTCTGGATACGATGCAAGGCGGCGTAGGTATGCCTAAGATTCTCGAGCACGTCGATGGGCTTCAGCGCAAAGCGGTGCTCAGCTTTATGGGCATGATGGAGCAAATTCATGCGAAATCGTACAGCTCTATTTTCACGACGCTGTCCACGACGGAAGAGATCAATGAGCTCTTTGCATGGGTAGAGCGGAATCCTTATTTGCAGTTCAAAGCGACTAAGATTTCCCATTATTATGAAAATATTACGACAACCAAAGAGCTGTATTTAGCAATGGCAGCGTCGGTTCTGCTGGAGAGTTATTTGTTCTACAGCGGCTTTTATTATCCGCTTTATTTGGCCGGACAGGGTAAAATGACGAGTAGCGGCGAAATCATTGATTTGATTTTGCGTGATGAGAGTATTCATGGTTTGTACATAGGTGTACTGGCTCAAGAAGTTTATGCCGAGCTAAGTCCTGCCGAGCAGGATGAAGCATATGAGACATTGTGTACTTTGCTTAAGGAGCTTCATGCCAATGAGGAAGGTTATACGGAGAGTCTTTATGGGCCTCTGGGATTGGCCGAAGACGTCAAAGCTTTCCTTCGTTATAATGCGAACAAAGCATTCATGAACCTTGGCGTAGAACCGATTTTCGAAGAAGAAGAGATTAATCCGATTGTTCTGAACGGACTCAGCACGAAGACGAAGCAGCATGACTTTTTCTCTAAGAAAGGGAATGGTTATGTGCGTACGATTCACGTTGAAGCGTTGACGGATGATGATTTTGTTTTTTAATATGTCTTTGAGGAAAGGTGCCCTCTGGGTGCCTTTTTTAGTAGATTGACAAACATGCTCGTCCAAAAAAGGAAAACGAAGTCGTTTATCAGACAGGTATTAGTCGCCCGCAGCGGGCAAAAAACTACCTCGAAGCCATCTCATTCGTGGTTTCAAGGTAGTTTTTACGATTCATATGAAGGTTCAAACAGAACAGAATCTTGCCCGTGGTTATGCTAACGATTCCTTGACCACAGGCTCCGTCAGCTTGTAACCGACGTTGCGGATGGTCATGATATATTCCGGATTGCGGGCATTTTGCTCGATCTTGTCCCGCAGATGGGAGATATGCACATCGACAATCCGGGTATCGCCGAGGAAATGATAATCCCAGACACCGTGAAGCAGCTGTTGTCTGCTCAGGACTTTGCCGCGGTGCTTGCATAAGAACAGCAGCAGCTCGAATTCTTTGGGTGTGAGCTCGATCGGAGCGCCGTTCATGGTCACTTCCCGTTGGTCGGCTTTAATCGAAATTTGGCCGATTGTGATCGGTGCGTTTTCCGTCGCAGACGGTAAGGTTTGAATGCGTCGATGAATGGCATGGATACGAGAGATGAGCTCCTGCGGCGAGAATGGTTTGGTCATATAGTCGTCGGCTCCGTTATCCAATCCGGCAATTTTATCCGTAAGATCCTGCATGGCGGTTAGCATAATAATCGGTACTAGGTTGTTCTGGTTTCTAAGCTTGCGGCATACTTGAAAGCCGTCCATTTTGGGCAGCATCAGGTCCAGAACGATGAGATCAGGGCGAAACGTCTGGATAGCATCGAAGACGGCTTCTCCATCGAATACGCAATGTACTTCGAAGCCCACGAGCTTCAGGTTGAACTCTATAAGCATGGAGATGGAAGGTTCGTCATCGACAACGAGGATCTTTTTTTTCATCATTAGGTTGACTCCTTTTATCGAGAAGGATAACTCTATTATGACAGTGCTCTATCATCGACATATTAAGATAAAGTTAACCCTGTGTAAAATTGCATTCCGCATGCGCATATAATAGGATAGAAGATGAGGTGAATTTGACAGAGATGGCTTTTCATATTGTATTAGTTGAACCTGAAATTCCTGCAAATACAGGGAATATTTCACGGACTTGTGCGGCTACAGGTACGCATCTTCATTTGGTAAGACCTCTTGGCTTCCAGACAGACGACAAGACGCTGAAACGCGCGGGCTTGGATTACTGGCACTCGGTTAAACTCGAATATCACGATTCGTTTGACGAGGTACTGGAGATGTATAAGGGACATCGTTTCTTCTTTGCAACAACGAAGGCAAAGAAGCGTTACACGGACTTTACATTTCAAGACGGCGACTTTTTTGTATTCGGTAAAGAGACGAAGGGGCTTCCCGAAGAGCTTCTGAGCCAGCATCCGGAGACGCTGCTGCGACTTCCGATGTCGGATAATGTTCGATCGCTTAATTTATCCAATTCTGCAGCGATTATGCTGTATGAGGGCCTTCGGCAGACGGGCTTCACAGGGCTTGACTAAATTTTGATTGGGTTTGATTAGGTCTGGGTCGACAAATTTGACAATAAAAGAAATTTCAGCTTTTAATTAGAAGGAGTTTCTTAAATAACGGCGAATAGTATTCCCTATCAGTCCGTATAGATATGCGAAGCCATAACGCTAAGCATAGAAAATGTGAGCGGAAGAGAGGTGAAGTCCTATGATGAAGCCAGCCGGAGTCGTTCGTAAAGTCGATCAATTGGGACGTATTGTACTGCCTAAATCGCTACGCAAACGATATCAAATGAATGAAGGAGATCCTGTCGAAATTTTAGTACAGGGTGATCATATCATTTTGGAAAGATACCGCCCGAAATGTGTTTTTTGCGGCAGTATGGAAAGCGTGAGTGAGTTTAAAGAACGTTACATATGCAGTACTTGCGTAACGGAAATGAATTTGCTTAAAGTAAGAGCGTAATATGCGAAGAAGCACCGTCTTTCCTTGAGGAAAGCGGTGTTTTTTTTTTGTTCACTTCGCACATACAACAACGTTATCTGGACATACTATTTCTCGACGATGAAAGCAGAGAGGTGTTGTGTCAAAGATCATGCACACCAGAGAGGTTGTTGTTGAATCCGTATAGAAGCGAGGAGATGTGCCGGAGGCCATTAAATGTAGTATCCTATACTGCAATAAATGTGATGAGGTAAAAACCAAGCTGAAGTAAGGATCAAGACAAATTCCATATTCATCGTCAGAGAGGACTCCGAGAGGGGTCCTTTTTTATCGCTGTATGCGGGAGTACCCGCGACTCAGCGTACAGCAGAACACCGCAACGATGATTTACATCGCTGCGGTAGAGGCAGGCTCATCGTTGCGCTCTGCAACGATGTTTTTCATCGCTGTACGCGGGGAATTCCCGCGACCCAGCGTACAGCAGAACACCGCAACGATGATTTACATCGCTGCGGTAGAGGCAGGCTCATCGTTGCGCTCTGCAACGATGCTTTTTATCGCTGTATGCGGGAGTACCCGCGACTCAGCGTACAGCAGAACACCGCAACGATGATTTACATCGCTGCGGTAGAGGCAGGCTCATCGTTGCGCTCTGCAACGATGTTTTTCATTGCTGTACGCGGGAATTCCCGCGACTCAGGTACAGCAGAACACTGCAACGATGTTTTTCAGTACAGACTCACCGGCCAAACGTGAAAAGACCGCCAGAATGATACATTCTGACGGTCTTTGGGAAACTAACTTACAGGCCTTTTGTTTTGTCCTCGTTATAGGAAGCCGTCATCATAGCGACGAGAAATAGTACAAAAACGGTGTTAACGAGCCAAAATGTTGCGGATAAGCCAAACATTGCTGCACCTCCTATAGGGTTAAAGAACGTAAAAAGCATATAGTTAAAGCTTATTATACCCCAAACATTCTAAAAAAAATATTGAATAAAATGTGAATAAATGCGGTCATTTGAAAAATAAAAAGTTCGTCGCAAGCGGTCTAAGCTTTCCATCGGACGGACGATTAATGACGCTGCCACCCATGACCAAGGTAGTAGAGCCGCCTCCATCAAGGTTATAAGCGTCAACGATGCCTAACTGCTGCATCTTATCCTGCAGTTCAGCGAGCGTCGCTCCTGAATTGCCGTTCTCATCATAGCCGTCAGTAACGATAAACAACAGTTGATCATTTTTGTAATTAGCCATGACGGTTCTAGCTGCACGTGCAGGCGAGCTTTGCCATTGATACGGGATGGTCGTTTTAGCTCCGTTTTTGAGGAGCGTGGGAACGAAGGTCGACCCCATCAGCGGATTGAGCTTGTCGAGCTCGGCTTGCGAGCTGAACTTGCCGCCTATAAGTTTGCGGTCTTTGTTCAAACCGATAAAAGTCGTGTCGTTCTTCGTCGGGAAGAAGCCATTCACATATTTGCCGTTCATCACCGTCGTGTCGAGCGGATAACGTCTGCCTTTGCTGTCATCCGCAAAGCCTCCGGCATTCACGCCGGCAATGGCGCCGTAGCGTGAGACGGCCTCCAAGGTCGTTTCACTGGAGCCCATTTTATCTTTGCCCAGAACAAGCTTGATCGCTTTATCACTCTTGAGGTTTACTTTAAGTGCATAACCTTTGTAGTTATTTTCATTCAATGTAAACAGCTTCAAGTCGATATTTTCAGAGGAGGCTTGTCTGATAGGACTCCCGAGCTTCGCCGTAATTCTTGCATCATAGATGATGCCGGGCAGGGCTACTTGGGCTGTGGCGCTCTGGAGAGCGGCTGTGACTTCCGTCGTGCTTTTCTCATACAACTCAAAATATTGCTGAATGATAGCCTTGGTCTGCGCAGCATCATTCGTTGCTTTCGTCAGCAAGCTGTCCAGGGTGAGCGCTTCTTGGTGAACAGAGACGGGAGCAGGCGCTGAAATTGACCAAGGACTTATGGGAATACTCACGGAAACGAAAAGCAGCCAAATCAACATACCTACGAATGGGGCGCAAGCAAGGAGAAAGATGCGATTGATTCCTTGGATAGCACTCATTACTTCAACACATCCAAATTCTTCTGCAGCTCTTCCAGCTTCTTTTTCACTTCGGCCAGCTGGGTGTAGAGTTGGTTGCTGTTATCTGTTTTGCTGTTGGCGCTGTCCTTCGTAAAGGCAAGCAATTCATTCAGAGCGTCTACTTTGGTTTGCAAAGCTTTCATGTCCGTTGATACGCTGTCTTTCAGTTGGGAAACCTGCTTCTGATAATCTTGCTGCACGACTTGCAGTTGTTGCTGGGTTTGCTGTGCGATATCGGTTGTTATTTTTTGTCTTAAATGCTCTGTATACAGCATTGCTGCTGCCACTCCGATTGCGATCAGCATGACCCAACCAAGAAACAAGTAAACATACGTTTTTCTTCCTGTTTTTGTGGCTTTGCCAGCCCTTGGGAAGGAATTCGCAGTCGTTGACTCGATTTGCATGCTCACGATAATCACCTCTGTTTTCTAGTATAACATATTCCAAATTTTATACAGAATATTAGATAGAATTCGCTGTTTTTCGATACTCATTGGGGGTGATGCCCTCTAATTTTTTGAAAACTTTGCTGAAATACTTCTCGTCTTGGTAACCGACCATCTCAGCGACTTGAGAAATCCGAAGATGCGGGTTGCGCAGCAGCACTTTCGCTTTGCTCATACGGATTTGACCTAAATAATCGGAAAGGTTGACCTCGAATTCCTGTTTGAATTTACGGGAAATATATTCGCGGCTCAGATAAAACCGTCCAGCTATGTCCTGCAGCGTCACGTCTTCGTGATAATGCTTTTCGAGATATTCGGCAATTTCAAAAATAACATTTTTGTCCTTCTGTTGATTTTCGAGCAGCAGCTTGGACATGTGCACAATGCTTCGGGTAAGCTCTTGCTGCCACTGGGAAAGCGACAAAATTCCATGCTCATCCAGCGGAACAATGACGCTTGTGGGCTCATCAGACAGCATTTGCTTTACTTTGTCTTCGCTGCCGCCGGAGAAGAATCGCTGCACGAAGCGGCGTTTCATGACGCTGTATTCCCGCCACCAATGGTCAAGCTGCTCCAGTGTAATGACTTCGCTTTGCTTGACGGAATCCATCCACAGCTGAATGACTTCCTCAATCTGTTCGATGCTGCCGCTGCGAATGGCAAGGTTAATTTTCTCCTCATAGTGGCTGAACGTCAGAGCAGGCTGAGGCGATTTGGCCGGGTTCAACATACTGTGAATCCATGTCTCTTTGGCTTTGAGATTTCGCTTTCTGAGCGCATCACGCGCCTCCTGATAGGACAAGGTCAAATCAGCCGGGAAAGCATGAACGCGCCCAATCCCAAAATCAACACGGGAGTGCAGCGTCGTGCGCATGCCTTCATTAATTTTCTCCAAATAAGCCTCGGCGCTAAGTAAATCCTTCCATAAAAGCAATACAATTTCTGTTTCGCTGTGCCAATGGCGGAAAGCGTAGCCGCGTCCATCTGTCGTAAGAAATTCATTGCAAATATTGATCAGCGAGAAAAACAACAGATCCATGTTTTGGCTGAACTTATTTTTCACGCTGCGTTCCATCGTGTCCAATGATAAAATGGCAACCCGGCATTCACTAATGTTCCGATTCAAATGCAGCGCTTTGTCGAGCTGTTCAGCAACGCTATCGTAAGTGGACGGCTCAGCAATCATGCCGGAGAGGAGCTTGTCCCAATACATTGGCTTAATAGTATTCATTTCGATATTCAGCTCGCGGTTCGTTTGACGAAGCTCTTCTTCCTTGTTCCAAGCCTGAATCGCTTTATCCAGCGCTTCATTCAACTGATCGGGATCAATTGGCTTAAGAATATAGTCCGTTCCTCCATACTTCAAAGTATGTCGCAGTAAAGAGAAGTCGTCATGACCGCTGATGACGATCGTTTTGGAATCCGGCGCATTCGCCTGCAGCCATTCGAGCAGCTTCACGCCGTTCATGATGGGCATCATCATATCGGTCATAATAATTTCCGGGCGATGCCGGGCTATGAGCTCGGTGGCAGATTCGCCATCCGGTGCTTCAAGGATGGTATCGATTCCGTGCTGCTGCCAATTGACTAGCAATCGGATGGCGTCACGTACATGTTTCTCATCATCGACAAGTAATACTTTCATTAGATAGCTCCCTTTTTCATCGGTATATGGATGACGATCCTTAGACCTCGGGGCTGTGCATGTTCAATGTCAAGAGCAGCATCATCGGTGAAATATAATTTCACTCTGGTTAACACATTGCTTAGCCCAATACAAGCTTCATCCCCCGTCGAGGGGGCATTCAGTCTGTTTCTTACTTCGCGCAGCCGTGCCTCGGTAACGCCAATGCCGTTATCCTCCACAACCAATTGTAGAAACTCATACCCGTCTTCGGTAAGCTTCGTTGCTTGAATGCGCAATAGTCCCACATCTGCAGCACTTGGCTTAAAGCCATGCTTGAAGTAGTTTTCGACAAGCGGCTGCAGAATCATCTTCGGCACGGAGAGGGCTTTCGTGTCTTCTTCGATATCATAAACAATATGGAATTGATGCTCGAAGCGCTGCTTTTGCAGCTCTAGATAAGCTTTAACATGCTCCAGTTCTTTGCCTAAGGGTACGACGGATTCGTTCGTATTCATGCTGTAATGCATCATTTTGGCAAGGGAGGAGATAAGTGCATAAACCTTTGGCGCGTTGTGCTGCAAAGCTAACGTACCGATGGATTGCAGGGCATTATTCAAAAAATGCGGATTGATTTGGGCTTGCAGCGCCATGAGTTGATTGGACTTGTTCGCAAGCTCCAAGCGATATTCGCGCATGACCATTTGATTCAAATCCTGCATAAGGCCATGGAAACGATTGGCGAGAATTCCCATTTCGTCCGTGCGCGTCAATTCAATGTCTTTATTCATCTGTCCAAGCTGCACCTGACCTGCCTGAATGCGTGTAATATAACGAATCAATTGCTTAATAGGCTCTGTAAATCGAATGGAGATGTAAATGGTCCCTCCAATGACAATTAACATGAAAAAGGTCAGTACAAGAGAGTTAATTAACGTTAATTGCTTGGCATTTTTCGTTAATTGTTCGTAAGGAAGACGTTTGACGATCGTCCAGCTGACATAGTCAGTTTTCATTTTTTCGTAAACATTTATGCCCGCGTATGCACCTTTACTCCATTCATACGACCCTTTATCAAGCGTGCTGTGAATGGCTTCATTTCCCCAGCTTCCCTCCAGCATCTGACCCCATTTCGAAGGATCGGGACCGAAAACAATGTTGCCTTCATCATCAAGAATGTACAGTTCTTCCTCGTCATGTGTGTACAGGCTTTGTGAAATTTCAGAAATAAGGTCCAAATGAAGATCAATAATCAGCTCCCCAATGGATGTGTTATTCGGTGAATACATCAGCTTGCGATGCATAGACAGGACAGGTGTTGGAGCAGAATACACGTTGAGTGCAATATTGTAATTGTGGCTCAGATGGGTAGTCTCGAAATAAACGGTTTTGTCTTCAGGAAAAGGACGAAGGGATTTATATTTACCGGTTGTGCTTCCTTGAAAATCGTTGCTCGACAAGAAAGAACGGTCGCTGACAGAAGCGTACAAATAGACTTGTTTGAACTCTTTAACCGCATGAGACATGACCTGCAATCCGCTCTTGATCACTTTATCACTCATATAATCGATATCATGCTCTCGTTCCAGGATATCGTATAATTGCCCGAGTTCAGACAAATGCTGTCCTGTATAAATCGTTGTAGACGTTTGGACAACCCCGTTTAAGTAGTTTAATATATTCAATTTTGCTTGGGAGATGAGGGCCGAATTGTTGGTGATGGTGTCTTCGGTGACTTTTTCCTTGGTGAATATATAGGAGACAACGATGGAGGTAATAAACGGAACGAGTGTCGCGATCAGCAAAAAAAGGATCAGCTTATTGCGTATACTATGACGGAACATGTCGAATCAGCTCGGTTTCTTCGTAGACTTTTCACCCTATATTGTAGCAGTAGAGGTCAACAAATTCCACCTAATGCATCACGATAATCTGTGTTTCACCAGGATAAAGGTATTTATACTATAGGTTATAGTTACCTAATCGTAAGGGGGAAATTCCCATGAAACAAAGCAAGGGGTTATCAGGACTATTACAGCAATGGGTGTTTATCGGACCTGCGTTACTTTTTTTCGCACTCATCGTTTTAGTTCCTTTTCTCATGAGTATTTATTACTCATTTACAGAATGGAACGGTGTAACGACCAACGTGAAATTCAACGGGCTGGACAATTTTAAACACCTTCTATTTAATGACAAGGATTATCGCAATGCCTTCTGGTTTACAACTCGGATTACCGTAACGGATGTCATTCTGACAAATCTCGTTGGTTTCCTTCTCGCATTACTGCTTACGCAGGCGCTTAAAACAAGAAACATGCTGCGTACCATCTTCTTCATGCCGAACGTCATCGGCGGGCTTTTGCTCGGATTCATCTGGCAATTTATTTTCGTAAAAGGCTTCGCAACGCTTGGCGATTTGACAAATATTAGTTTCTTCCAACTGCCTTGGCTGGGCGATGCGCCTACCGCTTTCTGGGCGATTGCGATCGTTAGTATTTGGCAGGGATCCGGGTATTTAATGATCATTTATATTGCGGCGCTTTCGAATGTGCCCAAAGATATGATTGAAGCTGCATATATTGACGGTGCTACTCGTTTTCAGGTGCTCAAAAGTATCATAGTTCCGCTCATTATGCCGGCGGTTACGGTATGTTTGTTCCTGACGATCTCGTGGAATTTCAAAATGTTTGACCTGAACTTCTCCTTGACCAAAGGCGGACCGTTCAACTCGACAGAATCCGTTTCCATCAATATTTATCAAGAAGCGTTCCGAAATAACAACTATGGCTTAGGAACAGCGAAAGCATTAGTGTTCTTCATTGTAGTGGCCATTATTTCGACCATCCAAGTCATGTATACGAAACGCAAGGAGGTTGAAGTGTAATGGAAACAGTCAAAAAATATTCAGGACGGTTGTTCACACTGGAAGTGCTGGGCATCTTGATCGCTCTCTTGTTTCTAGTTCCGTTCTATTTCGTCATTGTCAACTCACTCAAAACATTCCCGGAGCTTGCCGCAAGTACAGCGAAGCTTCCGCAAAGCTTATATTTAGATAACTACAAAAAAGTATGGACGATCATGAAATTCCCAAGCGCCTTCATGAACTCTTTGATCATTACGGTTTTCAGTAATGTAGGGCTTGTCGTCATCAGTTCCATGGCGGCGTATCGGATGGTGCGCAAGCCAAGCAAATTCAACAATCTTGTCTTCCTGGCTTTCGTAGCGGCGATGGTTATTCCATTTCAATCCATCATGATTCCGCTGGTTCGCGTTGCAAGTCAAGTTGGACTGATGGACAGCAAATGGGGCTTGATTGTTTGTTATTTTGGATTCGGTGTTTCTCTAAACGTTTTCTTGTTCCACGGCTTTATTAAATCGATTCCTTTGGAAATTGAAGAGTCCGCTACAGTGGATGGCTGTTCACCATACGGTGTGTTCTGGCGCATTGTTTTCCCCCTGCTTAAGCCGATGTCCACAACGGTCATTATTTTGAACAGCTTATGGATATGGAACGATTACTTGCTGCCTTCGCTAGTGTTAAACAGTCCTGATCTGCGAACAATACCTTTAGCGACGTTCTCTTTCTTTGGACAATATACGAAGCAATGGGATTTGGCGTTGGCCGGTCTGACACTTGGCGTTTTACCGATCGTTATTTTCTTCCTCGCCATGCAGAAACATATTGTTGAAGGAATTACAGCAGGTTCGGTTAAAGGGTAACAGATTTGTTAAGATGTTCAAAATCTTCCACCTTTATGTTCAATATTCTCTGTGTTAAGGGTTTAAGAAAGTGTTTACAATAAACCATGTGAACTGATGACAACGAGCGAATGAATCCTCTGATGGTTATCAGGGTAAGCTGAGTAAACAAAAAAAGGGAGGCTTTACCTTTATGAAAAAATTAACGATGATCAGTATGGCGGCTTTGCTCACACTATCTGTGGTCGCAGCCGGCTGCGGTAAGAAAACAGAGACACCTGCGCCGACTGCTTCAACGGGAGCAGCAGCATCCGCAACTCCAGCTGCAGCTGGTAAACCGGTTACGATTAAAATGTTCCAATTTAAAGTAGAAATCGCTGACCAATTAGGTAAATTGGTTGCAGAATATCAAAAGCTGAATCCTAACGTGAAAATTCAAATCGACACAGTCGGCGGCGGTGCGGACTATGGCGCAGCTTTGCTTGCGAAGTTCAACTCCGGCGACAAACCGGACATTTTCAACAACGGCGGCTTCTCCGATCTTGATAAATGGATTGATAACCTGGAAGATCTTTCCGATCAACCATGGGTGAGCGATTTGGTAGACGTGGCCAAAGAACCAATGACGAAAAACGGTAAAATCTACGGCCAACCGCTTAACCTTGAAGGCTACGGTTTCCAATATAATAAAGATCTGTTCGCACAAGCAGGAATCACAGAGCTTCCAAAAACGATTTCACAGCTGGAAGATGCCGCTAAAAAGCTGCAAGCTAAAGGCATTACACCTTTCGAGAACGGCTATGGCGAGTGGTGGGTACTTGGTAACCACTTTGTAAACCTTCCTTTCGCTTACCAAAAAGATCCAAATGCGTTCATCGACGGCTTGAACAAAGGAACAGCGAAGATTACAGGCAACGAGCAATTCAACCAATGGTCGAAATTGTTTGATCTGACGCTGCAATACGGCAACAAGAACCCGCTGCAAACGGACTACAATACACAAGTAACTGACTTTGCTACAGGCAAGGCGGCGATGACGCAACAAGGTAACTGGACGCAAGTTCAAATTTCCAAAACGAACCCGAATATCAAAATTGGCTTCTTGCCAATGCCAATCAGCGATGATGCTGCATCGAACGACAAATTGTTCGTAGGCGTACCTAACAACTGGGTTATCAACAAAAACTCCGCTGTGAAAGACGAAGCGAAGAAATTCTTGAACTGGATGGTAACTTCCGATACAGGTAAAAAATACATTACAGATGAATTCAAGTTCATCCCTGCTTTCAAATCCATTCCTGCTGACGAGAAAGTACTTGGACCATTAGCAGCAGACATCATCACGTACAGCAAAGCTGGTAAAACACTTAGCTGGAACTGGTTCAAATTCCCAGGCGGCGAAGCATCCAGTAAAAAATTCGGCGATATTATGCAAGGTTATGTCGCGAAGAAGTATACGAAGGATCAAATGCTGGATGAATTCCAGAAAACATGGGATAGCCTGAAGAAGTAATACAATAGTGGGTTGTAATAAAGCCTCAGCGCCAATGCTGGGGCTTTTTGCCGTTTAACAGAAGGAATTCGGGCTGTTACAATAAGGATGACTGAGGAGCGGGGGGCTACGATGTACTTAAGAATTAGGACTTGGCTGCAAAGCAGAGGAAATTCTCTGCCGCAAGAGAAAAGATTAACTCGCGAAGCTGTTATTTCGCTCATTATTCATTCGACATTTCAATTCGGCGCTTCCATGTCGGGTGTGTTTCTGAACTTGTATCTTTGGCGTTTAACACACAGTGTAGCCGTAAACGGAACGTACAGCATTATCGTTTACCTCCTGACACCGATTGGTTTTGCCATTGGCGGCTGGATGATCAAGAAGAAAGACAGAATGGTGTCATACCGCTTAGGCATCATGCTGATCGGTCTATTTTATTTGAGTGTCATTATCGCTCAAGAAGCCCTCGTGGAATATTACATAGCGTTTGCCATCTTCAATGGGTTGGCCGGTGCATTTTACTGGGTAGGTTATTTAACACTTATGTATGATGTGTCAACCGAGCAGAATCGGATTCGATATTTGGCCTATAATATGATTTTCTTCACCATGGCTTCTTTGGCAGGACCGGCGCTTGCCGGGTTTATTATCCGTTTGAAAGAGGGACTTAGCGGATATACGATTGTCTTTTCTATTGCATTCTGTATGTTTCTGTTAGCAGCCATGATTTCTATGAAAATAAAAGCATCCAGCGGGCACCATAGAGTTTATTACTTAAAGTGGACCGGTCTGATTATGAAGAAAGAAAGGGACTGGCTTAAGGCTTTGCTCGGTTTCTTCGGGATGGGCTTGCTCCAAGGCATTATGCTGTTCCTTCCGAACATTCTTTTATTTAAAGTGATGCCGCGGGAAGATATTGTAGGTTACTTAGGCGTGCTTTACTCCAGTTTAAGTATTGTGATGGGGATGTTTATTTCCAAATATGCGAAGGGCAGTAAGTCTCGTCTGTATTTAATGTTATCCACGGTCGGCTATCTAGTTGGAGTTTCCTTTTTACTGGGGAGTATCACGATCTGGTCTGTCGTAGGGTTTATGATTCTTTACTCCATCTTCTCTCCGCTGCAAGGCAATACGATGACGGGTTACTATTATGGACTCATCGCCAAACTGCCGCTCAAGGGCGAGTTGAAAGTAGAAAGCGTTGTCGTTCGGGAGCTTTTCCTCAATGTCGGGCGTGTGATTTCGATTTTTTGCTTCATTACATTCGGAAGTGACTTGGATGGCGGACTGATTCCGTGGATTCTTATGGCCGCTTCCCTTACGCAGTTCGCCTTAGTCTGGTCCATTAAGAATCGTTGAAGGGAGCATGAAAGCGTCCTAACAAGGTTATCCTAGGGATAGATGATAGGAGAAGAGGGACTTCAGGTTATGAAACAGTATGACAGTGTGATCGTTGGAGGAGGCATTGCCGGACTTCAAGCGGCCATTCAGCTTGGCAGATATGAGCATAAAGTTCTTGTTATTGATGCCGGTTACGGAAGATCGACCTTGTGCAAAAGCTATCACAACCTGCTGGGTTGGCCGGATGGCGTTTCAGGTGAAGAACTCCGCAGGCTGGGAAGGCTGCAGGCCGAGAAGCTGGGGGTTGCTTTTGCCAATGATGAAGTTGTACAAGCAGTAAACAAAGGGAAGCCGGGAGATGGTTTCGAGTTATGGGGGAAGTCGGGCAATGGGTATGAAGCTCCGACGCTGCTTTTAGCGACAGGATTAATGGATCGTATTCCTGAAATTCCAGGGCTAAAGTCATGTCTGGGATTAACGATCTATGTGTGCCCGGACTGTGATGGATATGAAATCAGAAATAAAACAACCATTGTGCTGGGCGCAGGCGATGCCGGAGCGGGCATGGCGCTGAAGCTGAGGCTGAGGACGGATAAGCTGACTTACGTTAACCATGGGCAGTGCGCAGTGAGAATGAGTTTTCTGGAAGAGCTAAAGAAGAATGGGATTACCTACATATCGGATGACATTCAAGAGGTTATTGTACAGGAAAATGGTCTATTTCGAGGCCTCGTAACGGTAACTGGGCAGCGTCTGGAAGCCGAGCGCGGTTTTATCGCATTTGGAGGAAATGAAGTGAAGTCGGATCTGGCCCGTCAGCTAGGTGCGGAACGCATGGAAAATCGGCATATCGTGACAGATTCCCGTTCCAAAATGACAAGCGTGCCGTTCCTCTGGGCAGCTGGTGATGTAGGCGTTCACGCAGAGCAGGTGACGATTGCTATGGGTGAAGGCGCGCAAGCTGCGATCTGGATGAATAAAGTGCTGCTCATGTTAAAAGAAGAGGCGAACGCCAATCGGGTTGTCGTTCGCTCTTAGGGAAGTTCAGTCGTTTCGGACGAGGTAGAAAAGGCTGCGGTAACGTGTATGTATTCAGCCAACGCTTTCTCACCGAGGGGAGTAATGTGATAAATGCCGCGGCTTTGGCGTACGAACCAGCGGTAGTAGTTTTTTTGGAGAAGGGAGCTGACGGCTTTGTTATTCGTTAGGTCACGCAGCTGCCGCGGACTGAGAGGTCCGTGCTCTCGCATCAAATAGGCGCAGTGCAGCGATTTCTCACGGTAGGCGGTCATCAGCTTCTGCTGGGAGCTGCCTCCCACATTGTAGTCGCCGCTGCGTTCATGAAACTCGTTGACGACCCGCAAGGCTGCTCTTTTGTTATGACGCAACGTATATGGCGTAGGCTCGCAGACAAGGTCGACTGCGGGCTTTTTGCGTTTGTAGAATTGAACAGTCAGGACGCCAAGTCCCAGCATGCGGCAGAGCCGACGAATGTCTTCCCACTGCAAGCGATGTGGAGCTCTCCCTTTATTCGGCAGCTCAAAAGCGACGTACACCTGCTCGGTTAGACGCAGACGGTCGATTCCTTGCACAAGGAGCGGGATGTTGAAGCTTTTTTTGAGTTCAACGACAATCGGGGGCTCGTCACCGCGGATGGCAACTAAGTCGCAGTGCTTGACCTCGCCGCGAACGGCATAACCGCGCTGCTCAAAATATTGTTTAATCGGAGCATAAAGCTCCGTCTCGGTTTGAATGGGCATGGTGGATATTCTCCTCCTACTTGCGATGAAGGCAGTCAGAATGTGTATCATTATAGCACAGGTTTTGCTAAAATAGGGGAAAGTACTTGTACGTACATCTTGGGGTTTAGACGGACGATGTGAGATTTGTTGGAGAGGATGATGGGGATGAGTGAGGTTTTGGATACGTGGTTAGGTCGTACGATCGATTGCACCTGTGGGCAGAAGCATGAAATTCCGATTCGGCGCATCGTCATTGAACGAGATGCCTTGGGACAGGTGGCCGGCTATGTGAAGGATGCCGGCTACGGTGAAGTGACGCTTGTTGCGGACGAGAAGACGTACCAAGCGGCTGGCGCGAAGCTGCGCGGGCAGCTCGAGGCTGCGCAGGTCAAGGTCAGCATCAGCGTGATCCGTGAGAACGCGATGGGGGAAGTTGCCGCCGACGAGGAGGCGATCGTCCAGGTGCTGCTGGACACGCCGCTAGCGTCGCAAGCTCTTATTGCCGTGGGGGCGGGGACCCTTCACGATATCGTGCGCTTCGTCAGCCACCGCACGAAGCGGCCTTTCTTGTCTGTGCCGACAGCGCCGTCAGTGGACGGCTTCGCCTCGGTCGGCGCGCCGCTGATCGTGCGCGGCTTCAAACAGACGATTCCTGCCAACGCGCCGGAATCGATATTCGCCGACCTCGCCCTGCTGGCGGAGGCACCGCAAGCGATGATCGCCGCCGGCGTCGGCGACATGCTCGGCAAGCACACCTCGCTCGCGGACTGGTCGCTTGGCCGCGTGCTGCTTGACGAGCACTACTGCGAGCTGAGCGCTCGGTTGACGCTGGAAGCCGTGGAGCTATGCACGGCTCACTTGGACGAGATCGCGAAGCGCACGGATCTCGGGTTGTTAAAGCTTATGGAAGGCCTGCTGCTGTCCGGCCTTTCCATGCTCCTGGTCGGCCACTCCCGGCCGGCCTCCGGGGCTGAGCACCATCTCTCCCACTATTGGGAGATGGTGCTTCTGCAGCAGCGCCGCCGGGCGCTGCTGCACGGCGCGAAGGTCGGCGTCGCGACCGTGCTGATGGCGCAGCGATATGCATCGCTGCAGGGAATCACGGCCGCTGAGGCCGCTGCGCGCCTAGCGCAAAGCCAGGCCCCGAGCCGGCTCGCGGATGCGGAGCGCATCCGCAGGGCCTATGGGGCCATGGCGGAGCAGGTCATCGCCGAGAATGTTCCGGCGGATGGCGTTGTTATTGATAGCGAGGCGCTGAAGGCGCGCATCGCTTCGAGGTGGGGCGATGTGCACGCCATCGCCCGTGCGGTCCCTGCGCCCGAGCAGCTCATCGCTTGGCTCGAGGCCGTGCAGGGACCGCTGACGCCCGAGCAGCTCGGCGTGGAGCCGGAGCTGGTGGAGGCGTCCTTGAAGGATGCGCTGTTTGTGCGCAACCGGTTTACGATTTTGCGGCTATTGAGGCTGTTATAAGAGCTAATGACATCAATCCTCCCCTACGCTGGGGAGGATTTTTTTGTGCTGAGCCTAGTCGGGACTTCCTTGCACGTAGATAAGTGAACAACAGGTCGCTATTTTGTCCAAAACAGCCCTTTGAGCAAGGGAGGGGAAACGAGGGTCCGCTATTTCCCCATTCTGGATGGCTTTTGGACGATTGAGGTGAAATAAGATCCTGTAGTTCCCCTCCAAACCCCGACATGCCGCTTTTCGCCTAAATAAGGGAATGGAGTTCCAACTGTGGTTGGCGAAAAGTGTAAAAAATCACAACCCCGCTAAATTTTTGCCATCCCTTAAATGGCGTTTGTTTTCTATACTTGTGACATATGCATGACGCCTAAGGAGGAACAGGATGAAATTCAATAGCGGGAAAGTTAGCGAGATACAAATTGCTTATATTGGCGGAGGCTCGATGTATTGGGCGAAAAATCTCATTGCAGATCTAGCGCTGGATGACCAACTGTCGGGGACGATCAGGTTATATGACCTTGACTATGACAAGGCCAAAAATAATGAGAAATTAGGCAACTCAGTTTCCGATTATGCCGAAGCGAAATCCAAATGGACCTATAAGGCTTATCCGACCCTGCAGGAGGCGCTTAGCGGATGTGATTTTGTGTTCATTTCGATCCTTCCCGGAACGTTCCACGAGATGGCATCGGATGTTCATGAGCCGGAGAAGTACGGCATTTACCAAGCGGTAGGCGATACAACCGGACCTGGGGGACTGGTTAGGGCGCTGCGCACGATTCCGATGTATGTTGAAATTGCTCAGGCTATTGAGCGCTTTTCACCGGATGCCTGGGTGTTTAACTATACGAATCCGATGACGCTCTGTACGCGGACGCTCTATGAGGTTTTCCCTAACATAAAGGCGCTCGGCTGCTGCCATGAAATTTTCGGCACGCAAGGGCTTTTGATTCGCATGCTGCGTGACATGGAAGGCTTGGAAGGCGTGCACCGGGATGATGTGAAGGTGAACGTGCTGGGCATTAATCATTTTACATGGATTGATCAAGCCACGTATCAGCAGACAGATTTGCTTCCCATGTACCGGAAGTTTGTAGATAAGTACTATGAGTCGGGCTTTGAGCACAACAAAGATGCCTGGATGACGAACACGTATACAGCCGCTAACCGTGTGAAGTTCGATTTGTTCCGGCGTTATGGCATCATTGCGGCAGCAGGGGATCGCCATTTGGCAGAATTTATGCCTCCTTGGTATATGAAAGATCCGGAAACGGTACGTTTCTGGAAATTTGGTTTAACTACGGTCAAAAGCCGTGTCGAGAAGCACGTTGCAACAGAGCTTTATTATGGCAAACTGCTGAACGGAGAGGAGAAGCTGCCGCTTAAGGCATCGGGAGAGGAAGAAGTGAGACAGCTCAAAGGTTTGATCGGTCTTCAACCTTTCGTGACCAATGTCAACGTTCCGAATGTGGGTCAGATGAAGGGCATTCCACTGGGCGCTGTTGTGGAGACGAATGCTGTATTCTCTGCGAACAGTCTGCGCCCTGTTTATGCAGGCGAACTTCCACTCTCTGTGAACAACCTGGTGCTGCAGCATACGGTGAATCAGGAGCTTATTTTAAAGGCTGCTCTTCAAAAGGATAAAGCCTTAGCGTTCAATGCGTTCGTAAACGATCCGCTTGTGAATATCGATGTGAACCAAGCTGAGGCGCTGTTCGATCAGATGCTGGAGAATACGAAAGCCTATTTGCCTGGATGGAACATCTGATGGCGGGGCGGCCATGAGTTTAGAACCCAATGGTGCATCTGTCACCGCCATTGATCCGCATGATGACAAGGCGGTTCGCCGGATCATTTTCAGGCTTGCAGGTCCGTCTTTGGCAGAGATGCTGCTTCTTAACCTGACCCAAATGATGATGATGATTCTGGTGGGCCACTTAGGAGCGATTGCTGTTGCAGCCGTTGGATTAACGAGTCAACCTTATATGTTGATGAGCGTCCTTTTTGCGGCGCTTAATACAGGGACGACAGTTATTGTGGCCCGTTCTACGGGAGCGGGAAGCGTGGGCGATGCCAATCGCGCCGCAGGCCAGTCTCTACTGCTCGGATCCTTACTCTCTATCCTCGTCGTTGTACTTGGTACCACATATTCGGAATACTTGCTCCGCATGATGGGGGCTAGCGAAGAAGTGGCTCTATACGGACTGCATTATGCCAGGTTGATGTTTCTGTCCATCGGTTTTTCCTCCATCTCTTCGGCGTTGTCCGCTATTTTGCGAGGTGCGGGAGATACCCGGACACCGATGAAAATTAATGTGCTGTCGGGGTGTCTGTCCATTTCCCTCGGGTTTGTGTTGATTTACGGCCATTTGGGATTGCCGAAAATGGGTGTTACGGGGGCGGCCATCTCCACCTTAGTGGTTCAAGCCGGGGCGATGATCACCTTTCTATCGGTCATGTTCAGCGGGAAATTTGCGGTTCGAATCGGTTGGGCGGAAATTAGCCGTTTGGATAAAAGCATGATTTACCGCATGTTGAAAATCGGTATACCGTCGAGTCTTGAGCAGCTCATTATGCGTCTGGGGATTATGACGTTCGTCAAAATATGCGCAGGACTTGGGACGGTTGCCATAGCGGCATCACAAATTGTGACGAGTATTATTGGCATTTCGTTTATGCCTGGGGCTGCTTTTGCCATAGCGGCTTCAACACTGGTCGGTCAAACGCTTGGGGTCAGCAAACCCGACCTCGCTGAGCGGTATGTATGGCAAATCAGGAAGTACGGCATGATCGTAGCCGGTGTAATGGGAGCGGGATTTATCTTATTTGCTCCATATATTTTTAGGCTTTACACGAGTGACGCAACAATTATCCGTGAAGGAGCTTGGGCCCTTCGGATCGTAGGCTTCATCCAGGTTTCCCAAATCTCGCAGTTCATTCTGGGTGGAGCGCTGCGAGGAGCCGGGGATACTCGGTTTCCTTTATACTCGACTTTGATTGGTGTCTGGGGCGTGCGGGTTTTACTCAGTTATCTGTTTGTTTACGTCTTCTCGTGGGGGATGTTCGGCTTATGGAGTGCCGTTGCCTGCGATCAATTTTTGCGGTCAAATTTGATTTACTTCAGGTTTAAACGCATGGTTTGGAAACATGTAAAGGTTTAATGCCAAGAAAGGAGCTGCGGGATATGGGGATTAGTTATGATTCAAAGTCGCAAACCTTCCATCTTCAGGGGAAGTCATCCAGCTATATCATGCAGTTGGTTAAATCCAAATACCTTGCACACGTTCATTGGGGGCGGCAGGTACGCGGAAGCAATCTTGGGGGCTTGCTCGCTAGTAGACGCCGCTGCTCATTCTCGCCATCTACAGATCCGAACGATCTAGCGCTGTCGCTGGACACGCTGCCGCAGGAGTTTCCGGCGTACGGAGGCAGTGATTTCCGCGTACCTGCCTATCAGGTTCAGATGGATGACGGGACGACGGTCAGTGAGCTTATTTATGAATCCCATCGGATTTATGCGGGTAAACCGCAGCTTGAGGGACTGCCTGCTACCTATGTGGAAGAGGAGAGCGAAGCGGAGAGCTTGGATATTGTTTTGGCGGATCCAGAGATCGGCTTGAAGGCTGTTCTTACGTATACGGTATTCTGCGATCATGATGCAGTGACCAGATCCGTACGTTTCATCAACACCGGAAACCGTTCGATTAAGCTGCTTAGAGCTTTAAGCTTTGGCATCGATTTATCTCATTCTGACTTCGATATGCTGCACTTGTCAGGCTCATGGGCGCGCGAGCGCCACATCGAAAGACGCCCTATTGCAACAGGCGGGTCTGTGATTGAGAGCCGTCGGGGGAGCAGCAGCCATTCGCTTAACCCGTTCATGGCCCTGCTGACCAAGCAGGCGGATGAAGATCAAGGTGAAGTCTATGGCTTCAGCTTGGTCTATAGCGGAAGTTTTGTTGCACAAGCAGAGGTAGATCCTTACGGAACAACCCGTGTGGTCATGGGGATTAACGCCTTTGACTTTTCTTGGTTGTTGGAGGCGGGGCAATCGTTTCAATCGCCTGAGGCCGTCCTTGTATTTTCGGCAGATGGTATTGGCGGGATGTCGCGCACCTATCATAAGCTGTACCGCACACGGTTATGCCGTGGGGAGTTTCGGGATCGTCACAGACCGATTCTCATCAACAATTGGGAAGCGACTTATTTCAACTTCAATGCGGATAAAATCGAAGAGCTTGCCAAGGTCGGAAAGGAGCTCGGTTTAGAACTTCTTGTCCTGGACGATGGTTGGTTCGGTAAGCGGGACAATGACAAAAGCTCCCTCGGAGATTGGTTCGTCGATCGAAACAAACTGCCTGAGGGCATGCCGGACTTGGTTAGCCGTGTGAATCGGCAGGATCTGGCCTTCGGTCTATGGTTTGAGCCGGAAATGGTATCTCCCGATAGTGACTTGTATCGAGCTCATCCCGATTGGTGTCTGCACGTGCCTGGCCGGCGCAGGACGGAAGCGAGGCAGCAGCTGATTCTTGATTATTCACGTGAAGATGTGAGGGACTACATCGTAACGGTCATAACAGACATCCTTGCAAGCTGTCCAATCGGCTATGTCAAATGGGACATGAACCGCAATATGACGGAAATCGGCTCAGCGCATCTCCCGCCGGAGCGGCAGCGGGAAACGGCCCACCGCTATATGCTTGGTCTCTATGAGGTGATGGAGCGGATAACGTCCGCATTCCCGAACGTGTTGTTCGAAAGCTGCTCAGGCGGCGGCGGGCGGTTTGATCCCGGTATGCTCTACTACATGCCGCAGACATGGACGAGTGACAATACGGATGCGGTGGAGCGCTTGAAAATCCAGTACGGCACAAGCATCGTGTATCCGATCAGCGCTATGGGAGCGCATGTTTCTGCGATCCCGAATCATCAAGTGCATCGCTCGACACCTCTGGATATGCGGGGGCATGCAGCGATGTCGGGCAACTTCGGCTACGAGCTGGATTTGACCCTTTTTACGGAGATAGAAAAAGAAGCTGTGAAGCGTCAGGTTGCGCTATATAAACAATTGCGTCCGCTGATCCAATTCGGAGAATATTACCGATTGAGCAGCCCTTTTCAAGGCGTTGACGCCGCCTGGATGTTTGTATCGGATGACCGGAAGGAAGCGCTGGTCGCTTATTTTCAAGTGTTGGCTGAGCCGAACGCTCCTCTTAAGAAGCTAAGGCTGAAGGGCTTGGAGGGAGGCGGCAATTATCATGTTTACGATGCAGATGCTCCGGACGAGACGGAGGCGTCATGCTTCGGCGGTGACGAGTTAATGCATATTGGGCTGAATTTACCGATCTGGAAAGGTGATTTCCGAAGCCGCCTTTACCGGTTGAAAATGGAGGAGTAACGATGATAAAGCTGCGTCTGAGTGAACTGCAGGATACAAAGAACGGGCATATTTTGCAGGGCGTATTACCGGGTGATTATTTATCTTCAGGCGGTCTTTCTTTTGCCAAACGAGGAGAGCGAAGCCACACGAATGACGGTCCGGACGGGAGAGACTATCATATTCACGGGGATTGTGAAGCATTCCTTATTTTGCAAGGGACAGGAACGATGGAGATCAATGGGGAGCATTTTCCCGTTACAACAGGGGATATCGTGATTGTTGAGCCGGGAGAGGATCACCATCTGAACTCGAGTGAGGCTGATCCCATAGTAACGGTGTGGTGCCATGCAAGCTCAAACCGGCATAAGAATCAACAGCAGGAGGAGTCTGTATGAAAAGGCAGATAACGACGGATATTCATACCTTTACGTTAGCTAGCGAGGATCATCCGTTCACGGTCTCTCTTTCCGCGGAAAAGCTTCACGATGGCCTTGATCTAATTACGCTGCGGTTGGAAGCTGCTGAGGCGACGGTGCCTCCTGTTTTCACGCTGTGCTGGTCGCATCCCGCATGTGACATTCAGGCCAGCTGGCATCCTGCCCAAGACCGGAATAAAAGCTTTAAAGCCGACTGGATGCGCACTTTGCGATCGAACGCGGCTGCTTCGGCTCCTGTTTACGCTTTGTTTAACAGCGCAGGCCGCAATAGGCTTACATTCGCTTATTCGGATGCACTGAATACCGTTTATTATTCGGGAGCTATCAGCGAGGAAAAGGCTGACTTTCATTGCAGGGTTCAATTGTTTGCAGAAACGACAGCCCCTTTCCAAGTCTATGAAGCCAAGCTTCTCGTGGATACGAGAGATTTTCCTTACTTTGAGTGCTTGCAAAGTGTATAGGAGTGGTGGAGCGCTATGCCTGAATATCGTCCTGCATACGTTCCTGCGGCAGCCAAGGAACCGATGTACTCAACTTGGTACAGCATGCACCAGAATGTAACGAACTCCCGCATTGAAGAGCAGTGCCTTCTCGCTAAGAAGCTCGGCATGGAAGCTGTTATCGTCGATGATGGCTGGCAGACGGAGGATAATCGCAGGGGGTATGCGTACTGCGGAGATTGGGAGACCTATGAGGGGAAATTCCCCGATATGAAAAAGCATGTGGATGCGGTTCATCAGCTAGGCATGAAGTTTATTCTTTGGTATTCGGTGCCTTTTATCGGTAAATACAGCAAGGTGTGGGATCGCTTTAAGGATAAAATTCTGCGGTTTAATGAGAATCATGGAGCTGCCGTGCTCGACCCGAGATACCCGGATGTCCGGGAATATATCATTCATAAATATGAAGAAGCGGTGAAGGAATGGGGTTTGGACGGATTTAAGCTTGATTTCATCGATACGTTTTATTCACCGGAGCAGCAGCTCCCCTCCACGACGGAAGGGAAGGATTATGAGTCGATACCGGCTGCTGTTGACCGTCTATTAACGGATTCGATCGGCAGGTTGAAAGGTTTGAAATCCGACATGATGATCGAATTCCGTCAAATGTATGTGGGACCGGCTATGCGCAAGTACGGCAATATGTTCCGGGCATCGGATTGCCCGAACGATAGCATTCAGAACCGCGTGAGGACGCTGGATATCCGACTGATTTGCGGAAATACGGCAGCCCATGCCGATATGATCATGTGGCATCCGGAGGAGCCGGTGGAAAGCGCCGCACTCCAGCTGATTAACTGCCTGTTCTCCGTGCCTCAAGTTTCTGTTCTGCTGGATAAACTGCCATCCGATCATTTGTCGATGCTGGCCTACTGGCTTGCTTTTTGGAAAGAGAACAAGGAACTTCTTCTAGATGGCAACATCCAACCGCTGAACCCGGAGTTGTTATATCCGCTTGTACGTTCGGTGAAAGGGGATAAAGGGATCGCTGTCGCTTACCATGAAAAGATTGTGCCCATGGATACGGCTGTGTCTCAGTGGATTGTGGTGAACGGCAGAAGAGAGGATGGACTTTACATAGAGATGTCTTGTGTGGCAGCAGCTAAAATCGTTATTACCTCTTGCACGGGAGAAATTGTGGAGGAGTTGTCCGCCCAGCTTACGACCGGCGTTCATAAGCTCGCGGTTCCGGCTTCCGGCGTTGCAACCCTAATCTTTTCATAACCAACGAAGACACGTATATAGGAGGTTACATTCATGAACTATTTGGCTGACGAACAGCGATACAGCAAAATGACTTATCACCGGACCGGTAAAAGCGGGCTTCAGCTTCCGCCGATTTCGCTTGGCTTATGGCATAATTTTGGCGGCGTAGATACCTTCGAGAACAGCAGGGCTTTGGCTCGCCACGCATTTGATTTGGGGATCACACATTTCGATCTTGCGAATAATTACGGGCCTCCGGCAGGCTCTGCGGAAGAAACTTTTGGCCAAATTTTGAAAAAAGATCTGCTCCCGTACCGCGATGAACTCATCATCGCCACGAAGGCAGGCTACCGCATGTGGGAAGGTCCTTACGGAGAGCGAGGCTCCCGTAAAAGCATGCTGGCCAGTCTCGATCAAAGCTTGAAGCGGCTAGGCTTGGACTATGTCGATATCTACTATTCACATCGCTTTGATGCCGAGACTCCGCTCGAAGAAACGATGGGCGCGCTGGATCAAGCAGTACGTCAAGGGAAAGCACTGTATGTTGGCGTGTCCAACTATAATGCAGAGCAGACAGAGCAAGCTGCCCGTATTTTGAAAAGCCTCGGAACTCCATTCGTGATCCACCAAGTACACTATTCGATGTTCGAAAGAAAGCTGGAGCAAGGCCTGCAGGACGTGCTAGCCAGAGAGGGCGTTGGTTCGATTGCTTACAGTCCTTTGGCCAGGGGGTTACTCACCGATCGTTACCTGGAGAACATTCCGGCGGACTCGCGAGCAGCCGGGGGCAGTGTGTTTCTGAGACCAGAAGACATTACAGAGGAGAAAATCGCGAAATCTCGCCGGTTGAATGCGCTGGCGCAGGAACGAGGACAGAGTTTGGCCCAAATGGCCTTGGCATGGGTTCTTCGCAAGGGACATGTGACTTCCGCTTTAATCGGGGCAAGTAAAGTGAAGCAATTAGAGGATAATGTGGCGGCCTTGAAGCAGCTGCATTTCACAGAGGATGAATTAGCTCTTATCGACCAAATTCTGGCTGGATAACGTTCGGGATATCGTTGTTATTGGAGGAGGAATCAGGAATGAGCATGGGAATTCAACTTAGTAAGGAAGCGTTCACTAAGCATATTCTGCAGCAGCCGGTTTTGGACACACACACCCACCTGGTGGGAGATCGTCTCACGGCTAAGGATTTTTGGGAAATTGCCCACTATTTCTGGCTGTTTCGTGAACTACAGGCAGCAGGCTACCCGGCAAACGCGATGGAGCTCCCGGAGGATTTGCGGATCGATGCGTTCCTGGAGGCTTATCATGGAACCAGAAATACATTGATGAACATAGCGTTCACTCACATTTTTCAAGATCTTTACGGCATTGTTATTCGTGACAAGGCCTCCGTGCTGGAAGCTGACAGGGCCGTCAAGCAGTCTGCCCAAAGAGCCGAGTGGGCACAAGACGTAGCAGACCGGATGCAAGCGCGCCGCTTCGTCGTTAATATCCCTGAGCATGCAGAATTTCAAGGCATGAGGCAGAATGCCATTCTTATCCCGCGTATTGACGGGAAATTGGGCCCGTGGGTCAAAGAGATCGAATCGTCGAATGACCCGGCTGCCGCATTTGCGCAAACACGTCTGAAGCTGGCGCAGTTATTGGATGCGTACAAAGAGGATGGTATCAAAGGCATCATGACGACTCTGCCGAGTTATGCAGCTAGCGCCAACCGAAAGGTTGTCATCGGGCAGGGGAGCACCAAAGACGAGATTCTCATGATGCTTCTGCACGAGATAGGTGCGGCTGCCGAACAAAGAGGGCTGCTCCTTCAATTATTTCTTGGCGTGGAGCGCTCCTGGTGCGGAACCGCCACTCCTGTTAATGACCCGGCTCGTATTTTGAAGCTATCCGCCTTATTCGAAGCGTATGCCTGTCCGTTTGAGCTAGTCGTGGCTTCAGAGCTTAACAATCTGGATATTGTGCAAGCGGCTTGGAACTTTCCAAACGTACATGTCGGCGGTCATTGGTGGTTTAACTTCCGGGCGAGCACATACCGTGACAGCATGCAGTACAGGTTGGAAGCACTTCCGGCCATCAAGAGCTCGCTGATTGTGTCTGATGCCCGCTGCATGGAGTGGAGCTACGGCAAAATCATCGTGATCAAACGGTTAGTGGGCGAGTTCCTATGGAACCAAATCGAAGCGGGTTGGATTAATCAAGCGACTGCAGTCCAAATAGCTGAGGACTGGCTGTATCGCAGTGCGGCAAAGCGGTACGGAGTTGAGCAATAATCGAACATGAGCGTACTTTTTGCAATCGTAAAAAAACACAAAGCGCTATAAGTTACACCATCGCTACCTACTGCCAACCCTTGTAAGATAAAAGAGTAGATGAATGCTGTACGCATGAAGGGGAGGAGAACATGGCCAGTAAAATTCAGCCATCCGATCGAACAGTTTACGATTTCTCATCGCAGAGTCAGAAATGGGCTTTTATGCGAAAACATTGGCCAATTTATTTGATTTCTTTACCGGGAATTATTTATTTCTTGCTCTTTAAATATATCCCGCTATTCGGTTCTGTCATTGCTTTTCAAAACTACAACATTTTCAAAGGAATAAAAGGGAGTCCGTGGGTCGGCCTGGAAAATTTCCAGCGCATGTTTCAGTATACGGAGTTCATTCAGATTTTAAAAAATACGATATTGATCGGTATTTACGATTTGTTTTTCGCTTTCCCGGTGCCCATTATTCTGGCCCTGCTCATCAATGAACTTAGGGTCATGGCGTACAAACGGATTGTGCAAACGGTGGTCTATATGCCGCACTTTCTTTCATGGGTCATTGTTGGCGGGGTTGTCGTAGGTGTGTTATCGCCTTCCACGGGTATCGTCAATCATTTGCTCTCGTTATTTGGCATCGATCCGATTTACTTTTTAGGCGAAAATTCTTATATCCGTACCATTTTAATCAGTTCGGGTATCTGGAAGGATAGCGGTTGGGGAACCATTATTTATTTGGCAGCTATTGCAGGCATTAATCCGGATCTGTATGAAGCCGCTCAGATGGATGGCGCGAGCCGGATTCGGCAGGTGTTTTCCATCACCGTCCCGAGCATTCTACCGACGATTGTCATCTTGTTCTTGCTCCACATCGGCAATTTTCTTGATTTCGGTTTCGAACGCGTATTTGTATTTCTTAACCCGCTTAACAGCGAAAATGGGGAGATTATCGATACATTCGTTTACCGTGCTGGACTTGTTGATCGTCAATACAGCTACACGACCGCAATCGGGTTATTCAAATCGGTTGTAGGTCTAGGATTGATTATGCTTAGCAATACATTCAGTAGAAAGATGACGGGGGAAGGGCTGTATTGATGCGGAAGGAGACAGGAGGTAGAACACTATGATTATGACAAGAGGTCATAAATTATTTAATATATTCAATATCATTTTGCTCGCAGCTCTCGGGCTAAGTATGGTGCTCCCGCTTATTCATATTATTGCACAGTCCTTAAGCAACAACGTTGCAATTAACAAAGGCGAAGTATCGCTATGGCCGGTAGGTTTTACATTGGGAAGCTATAAGCTGATTCTGCAGGATCCGACGATATGGCTGGGGTTTCGGAACAGTGTCATCATTACCGTTTTTGGAACCTTTATCAATCTCTTCATGACAACAACGTTAGCCTATCCTTTGTCCAGACCTGAATATTTATTCCGCAAAACCATTCTGGTGATGGTGCTGTTTACGCTTATTTTCAGCGCTCCGTTAATTCCAAATTATTTGCTGGTGAAGCAATTAGGGCTTCTGAACACCCTTTGGGCGTTAATGCTGCCTATGGCGATTAGTGCTTTTAATTTATTCGTCATGCGCTCGTTTTTCTTGAACCTTCCGAACGAACTGCTGGATTCGGCAAGAATTGACGGGTGCGGTGAGTTTAGGATCATGTGGAACATTGTACTGCCGCTTTCTAAGCCCGCTATGGCTACGATGGGAATCATGTATGCGGTTGGACATTGGAATCGATACGCCGAGGCCGTCTTTTATATTGATCACCGGAACTTGATTCCACTGCAGGTTAGGCTGCGGGAGATCGTCTTCACCGATCAATTCGGCCAATCGGATTTGTCTTCGGATTTAATGCTCTTTCTTTCGCCGGAAGGAATCAAGATGGCGGTCATCGTCATCGCTACGATCCCCATTCTTCTTGTCTATCCGTTCTTGCAAAAGCACTTTATTCAAGGCATGATGGTGGGTTCCGTCAAGTCCTAACTTGGGATTCAGGCATCGTATAAAATCACATACCTCCTTAAATTTATACATACAAAAAATTCCAAGTAATCGTTATGATAACACAGAACAGTGAAACCGCTTGCAAACAAACAAGGGAAGAAGGGGTTATATGAAAAAACCGATCAGTCTCACTCTGGCTGTCATCCTGGCAGCATCTACGCTCACCGCTTGTTCAACAGATGGAAAAGTAGCCGAAAACGCATCGCCGCAACAGTCTGCAAGTACGAAGAAAGAACCGACGAAATTCTCAATCCTTTTTCCAACGACTGTAAGTACGGGCTATCATACCCGTGTGCCGGATTTGAACAAGGACAAATGGGTGCTGAAGCTTGAGCAATTAACGAACACAGATATGGACGTTAAGGTCATGGAGGATGCCAAATTCGGCGTCATGTTCGCAAGTAACGATATCCCTGATGTTGTTGGCAGTATTGGCGGCCCCGGCAGTAAATCGATGTCCGGTTCCGTCGAAAACGGCGTATTTATGCCGCTGGACGATCTGCTGAAGCAGTATGCTCCGAATTTGCTTAAAACGGTTCCTAAAGCCGCTTGGGATAGCGTCTCGTATAATGGCAAAATTTATGGGGTTCCTGAATATTTGAGCAATCCTTCCCGCCGTTCTACGTACATCCGTACGGATCTGCTGGAAAAGGCAGGACTTCAGGCGCCGAAAACGGTTGATGAATTTCTGAATGTGCTGCGGGCGTTCAAGAAGATGGGTGTAGAGAATCCGTATCAAATGAGGGAAAACTTCAAGTATGCGGACGTTATTCTGGGAGCGTATGACGTACTGCCTTATAAGGATCAATTTGAATTGGTGGATGGTCAGGTTGTTCCGAAATTTTTCGATGTAGAAAATGTTCAGAAAGCTCTTACCACATACAAAACAATGTATGAGGAAGGTTTAATTCCGAAGGAGTTCGCTACGATCTCTTCAACCGATTTTTCTAAAAATATTGAATCGGGTAAAGCGGGGATTTGGTCGCAGAACGCTTCAGGCTTACCGGGTTACCGTACGAAAATCCAGCAAGCTGTTCCAGGGTCCAAGGTAGATATTGTCGCTTCGCCGAAAGGTCCTGAAGGGAAAGGCGGGTACTTCTATTATGCGCCTGTCATCCGTACCTTCTTCATTAACAAAAATGTGAAGCAAGATACAGCCGCAAACATTATTAAAATGTTCGATTGGATGATTTCACCGGAAGCCGAAACGTTCTTCACGTTCGGAATTGAAGGGGATACCTACACCAAGGACAGCAGCGGAAACATCAACTATAAGTTCCCGACGACGAAGGAAGAGACGGACGAAGAAGGGTTCCGCAGCGGAACGATGTGGGCCGTGCATGACTCCACTTACAATAAACCGAGATTGCTGCTGAATGAGGATGGTAAAGCTACTCTGAAAGCATTCGATGAGATATTGACGAAGGAAGGGCTGTCAGGCATCGGATTTTATCCGGATTTGAGCTCGTTCTCTAAATTCCCTGATCTTGCAGCGCCACAACCCGATGTTGGTCCCAAAATTATCGTCGATCACATGATCAAAATGATTTACGGTAAAGAGCCTATCTCCGATTGGCCAAAAGTTATCGAAGAGTATAAGGCCAAAGGCGGCGTCGAAATTATTAAAGAAGCGACGGAGCGCTGGAACAAGAAGCAAGGCGCGATTAAAATCGATATTAAATAAGCGGTTTAACAAGAAAGTATCCTTACAGACGAGCAGTCTGTTGAAGGATACTTTTTTCTCTAGGTGAAATCGTAAAAAATGACATACGATCTTAATTTTATCCTTTCTGCGTGTCTGAATAATTTCTATAATGAAGGCAACGAAACGATGGAGAGGTGGCTTGCATTTGAAAGCGATATTGGTTGGTTTGGGCTCTGCAGGGTTTAGCTGGTATAAACGGTTGCGAGATCAGGGATTATTGGCAGCCGTTGTTGAGGTTGATTTGGCGATGAAAGAGAAAATGGGGGATGATCCCTTTCCCTTTTATACTTCGTTAGAGGATGCATTGCAGCATGAGCAGGCGGATTTTCTTGTCAACGTGACTTCGCCGATGATGCACACAGCGGTGAATCATGCGGTGTTTGACCGCAAGCTGGCTGTTTTGTGCGAAAAGCCGATTTCTTTTGATTATGAGGAATCGATTGAGGTTGTCGCTCGGGCAGAGCAGGAAAAGCTGCCTTTTATGATTGCAGAAAATTACCGAAGAATGCCGTATATCCGTAAAATGAAGCAGCTTCTGGACGAGGGTGTTATCGGAAGTCTGTCTTCTATGGATATCCAGTTTTATAGATATCACAATGTGCAAAGGAAATACACCGTCAGCATTCTGGATGACATCGGTGTTCATCATTTGGATATGATTCGTTATTTAAGCGGAAGAGAAGGGAAATCGGTTCAGGCTAAGTTGTACAATCCAATCCATGCATGGGAACAGGAGGGCGCTATCATTAATGCCTATGCGTTCTTTGAAATGGACAACGGTATTACGGCTTCGTACAGCGCATCCATCTCAGCCAGAGGGACCGAAACACCATGGAGCGGGAATTGGCGATTGGAGGGCACGGAGGGAGCTATCGAGTTAGTCGACAAGGAAATTCGTGTCATCAGGGACGGCAAGGCACAGCTGATCGCAGATTACAGCGGCGTGGATGAAACGGATACGCTGGCAGAATTTTTGGCTTCGCTGCGAGAGGGGCGGGAAGCGGAAACAAGCGGCAGGGATTATTTGAAAACGCAAGCACTTGTGCATTATGCCAAGTTGGCTAGCGCGTCCGGTCGGACGTACGTCATTGAAGTTCCAACTATATAGATGAATGGAGATTCGAGCATGCCTATCAACAATTGGGAACAAACGGCGCCAGGCATATGGCGTTTAACAATTAGGGAGCCTCAGGGCATTACCCCGCTAACTTGGATGGACGTTTCGCCCAAGGATGAGGCACTGCAGCAAATGCCGCAAGTGCAGCCGCCTTTTGCCTGGGACGCTATTGAGCTTGAGGAAGCAGGAGGGGGCCTGATTCTGTCCTTTCCTCTGAATCGTACTGAGAAGCTGTATGGTACAGGCCTTCAGCTGATGCGCATGAATCAACGGGGAAGAAACCGTTATTTGCGTGTAAACAGCGATCCTAAGCAGGATACCGGTGAAACGCATGCGCCTGTACCTTTTTATGTGAGCGATCAGGGTTACGGTGTATGGGTCGATACATCCCGTATCGTGACGCTGTATTGCGGTTCTACTTTGAAGCAAGAGGATACGCAGAACGATGAAATTCGCGATCGCAATACAGATAAGGGATGGAAGGCAACGCCGGTAGCCTCGCGGGTGGAAGTTCGGCTTCCTGCCGAAGGTGCAGTCATCTACTTATTTGGCGGGCCTACCCTTTCGGATGTGGTAGCCAGATATAATTTGTTTTGCGGGGGAGGCGTACTGCCTCCGAAATGGGGACTTGGATTCTGGCACCGCGTCCCGACGCTATATAGCGACCAGCAAGTAATTGAAGAAGCCGAGCAGTTCCGTCTTCACGATATCCCTTGCGATGTGATCGGACTGGAACCCGGCTGGCACAGCCACAGCTATCCGGTCAGTTATGAATGGGAAAAGAGCAGATTCCCTGACCCCGAAAGCTTTGTGGATGAGCTATCGCAAAAGGGCTTCCGTGTGAACCTCTGGGAGCACCCTTACGTCTCGCCGCAGAGCGATTTGTATGCAGCGCTGCAGCCGCTTTCGGGAAGCCATACCGTGTGGGGTGGGATTGCCCCGGACTACGCTTTGCCAGAGGCAGCCAAGCTCTATAAGAAGCAGCATGAAGAGCAGCACATCAACATTGGGGTGTCCGGGTACAAGCTGGATGAATGCGACGGCAGCGAATTGACGAACAACTCCTGGATGTTCCCGGCGCATGCCCGGTTCCCATCCGGCCTGGACGGCGAGCAGATGAGACAAATGTACGGCTTAATGTTCCAAAAAATGACGGCCGATCTGTTTCGGAATCAAAATCGCAGAACCTACGGACTCGTCAGAGCCTCTAATGGTGCTGCTTCATCGATGCCTTATGTGCTGTATTCGGATCTATACGACCATAAGCAGTTTATTCGGGCGCTCTGCAACTCTTCCTTTAGCGGCCTGCTGTGGACCCCTGAGGTGCGCAGGGAGAGAAATGCCGAAGATTGGGTTCGGCGTATGCAAACCGTATGTTTTTCGCCACTTGCGATGCTGAATGCTTGGGGAGACGGGACAAAGCCTTGGTCCTTCCCCGAAGTGGAGGGCATTGTTCGGCACTATATTAAGCTGCGGATGAGGCTGCTGCCGTATTTATACACAGCTTTTGCCGTATACCGTGAGCAAGGGATTCCGCCTTTCCGGGCGATGCCTCTCGTTCTAACGCCAACTGAGATCGCGGAAGCTGAAGCGAAAATAGTCGCAGACGAGCAGCAGCTATTGAATACGACAGATGCCGCATACGGCAAGAAGAAAGTAAGAGAGTGGGATGATCAGTACATGGTCGGCGACGCGCTGCTAGTCGCTCCATTGGTTGAGGGGGAGACGGAGCGTGAAGTGCTTTTGCCGGCAGGCATTTGGTACGGCTTGGAGACCGGAGAGCGTTACACCGGCGGTTGCGTGATCCGGGTACAAGCAGGATTGGAGCATATTCCGGTCTTTGTCAAAAGCGGATCCATCCTTCCGATGATGGCTGCACTGCCGCATGTTCCGGCAGCAGGAACGCGTACAGAGATAGAACTCGTGCATTTCGGCACCGAATCCGGCACAGCATGGTTATATGACGATGATGGGGAAACCTTCGATTACGAGCATGGCAAATGCAGCTGGCAGAAGGTGACGGTCACCCAAGATCAAGATGGCAATTATGCCGGTGTATGGACGGGAGTAGACGAAGCATCGTCCTCCTATCACGTTGTTAACTGGCGATTCTCGCAAACGCGTTTGACAGCAACGGAGCGATGAAAGTTTAATAGATAGCTGGTTTTATTGGTTGATGAACCAGCTGTCATGAGTCATAATTGGATTAACAACGTTGAGAAGCATAAGGAGGTCTGGACATGCATGTATTGATCGTAGACGATGAACCTGTTATTCGCAGAGGGATGGTAAAAATGGCGGAACTGTACGCCCCCGCTTTCTCCAAAATTCAGACAGCCGAGAACGGCGAAGCTGCTTTGGAGCAAATTCGGGCGTCAGAGCCTGATCTGGTGTTGACGGATGTTCGCATGCCCAAAATGGACGGACTGGAATTATGCAAAATTATTCATGAGGAGTTCCCTCATATAAAAACCGTTGTCATATCCGGATACAATGACTTTGAATATGCACAAAAAAGCATGAATTACGGTGTCAGGCACTATTTGTTGAAACCGGCTACCAAAAGCGATGTCCATGACATGCTGGATCAATTGATCAAAAAACCTAAACAGGGTTATTTATCGCCGTCCCGTTATATCGAGTGGATCGATCAAATGGAGCAGCAGATTTGGGCGCTGCAAATGGAGGAATTCGGAAGCCTCATCGTACGCTGGCGCGAGTATTGCCTGTCTGCGAATATCTCGCTTGCCCAGCTGAAAGAGCTGCTGGATGATTGTAATGCGATGCTGGTGAAACGCTTCCAAGCCCGCCATTACTCGCCCTCGTCGGTTCCTGCCCACTTGCAGGCGGATAGTGTCAAAGAAGTGCTGGACGCGTTTGAAAAAGGCCTTCTGAGCATGATCAGCGGATTGCATGCTGTGCGCAGCGGACATTTCAAAGATCCGATGGAAGAAGCCAAGGCTTATATCGACAGCAGGTTGTCGGAGGATATCTCCTTGGATCAAGTCGCTGCCATGGTCGGATTGACGCCGACGTATTTCAGCTCGCTTTTTAAAAAAATAACCCAAGAGACCTTCGTGCAGTACCGGATCAGCAAACGGATGGCCAAAGCGAAAGAAATGTTGGCTGCTCCGCATGTTCGAATCGTCGATGTCGCGGCGGATGTAGGGTATGACGATTACCCGCATTTTACGAAAACCTTTAAAAAAATTGTCGGCGTTTCCCCGACGGAGTACCGCTCCAGTTTAGGTATCAAATGAAGATCAGAGGTTTTACGAAGAAGATATTTGTCTATTTTCTCATTGTCATTATCCTTTCGCTCAGTTGTGTAGGGTTCTTCTCTTATATGATTACTTCCGGTGAGCTGGAGGAAATGGTAGAGAACCAAATGAATCAAATTGCCGGAAACGCCGTTCATCATACCGATCTGTATTTGAAGGACTACGAGCGCTCGATTGTCTCCTTGTTAACGAATAGGCAGATCATGGAGTTCATTGACCTGCCTGCCACAAGGGAAGAATATGATTACTATCTGTATCGAAAAACGATACGGGAATTTAGCGTAGATCCTTTATTTATACGCAATCCCAAACTCGCTTCTGTCTATCTGATCAGCGATAAGAAGAATGCGGTTTACTATTATAATAATGTGAACGAGCAGTCCTTCAATGCAGAAGATATTCAAAAGCAGCGCGATTATTTTCTTGCGAATACGACGGCTGACGGGCAATTAAGCATATTGAATCACACGATTATTGAAGGGCAAGAAAATCAAATGCTGACGATCGTCCGCCGTATTCGCGGCTATACGTCCCCTGAATTGTCTGGCTTACTCGCAATTGAAATGCGGTCGGCCGATCTATCCGCTCTATGGAAAGGCATCGATTTAGGGAAGTATGGCTACCTGTTTATCATTGATGATAAAGGGCGCTACATTTATCATCCGAATGGTGGGAAAGTCGGAACGGACGTTCCAAAGGCTTTTTTTGAAAAGTTGAATCAGGCCGGATCGAGTTCCTTTATCGACGCTAATGAAGGCGACGAGCGCATGTATGTAGCCCGCAAATCTGAGTTTTCAGATTGGCAGCTTGTTGTGTCCATGCCGCTTCGCGAGCTGCGCAAGCCACTCTCGAACATACGTTCGACTACACTGGTTGTCGGTCTGTTCACTTTGATTTTGGCGATCCTGCTTGCATACAGATTCGGCAAATCGATTGCCAAACCGGTCCAAACGCTCAAATCCGGCATGCGGGAGACGGAAAAGGGGAATTGGGCAACGATTCCGCTCCCACCTCATCGCGACGAAATTGTTGAGTTGATGGTCCGTTATAATTTGATGGTTAAACGGTTGTCTGAAGCCGTAGATCGTGTGGTACAAGTGGAGTTAAGCAATTCTGAAATAAGGATGGAGCGACAGAAGGCGGAGTTTCAGTCTCTGCAGCTGCAGATCAATCCGCATTTTATGTACAACACGTTGGAGACAATCGTTTGTTACGCGACCATTCAGGATTCCGAGGAGATTTCTGAAATTGTAAAGGCGCTGGCTTATATGCTGCGCTACTCCGTTCAGACGAATCTGGAAGAAATTACTGTGGCTAATGAGTTGAAGCATGTTATGTATTATCTGGTCGTATTGAAGCATCGTATAGGCCGGGAGTTCGAGATCGACGTTGCGATTAAGCCCGAATATTTGCTTCATGTCATGGTTCGTTTGACCCTTCAGCCGCTAATTGAAAACGCGTTTCAACATGCTTTTCCGGACGGTCTGGAGGATTATCACTTTATCCGGATCGATGGGGGAGTTAGCGATGGCATCTTTTGGATCAGTGTAGAAGATAATGGTTCCGGTATGTCGGAAATGAAACTCCTACAGCTTCAAGAGAAGTTGAATACCAACCGATTGGCAGATGGAGAAGTGGATGAAGCGGGTAAAAAGGGCGGTATCGGCGTTTTAAACGTTCACCGCAGGATTCAAATGGTTTATGGAGAGCAATATGGACTGCGAATCGAAAGCATCATTGAACAAGGAACCAAGATGACCATGGTGATGCCGACATCGTCTATCCATGCGGTCTAGGCGAATGGCGCAGAGGAGGGATTTTTTTTGAGCAATCGTGAGAAGTTATGGTATACGCAGCCTGCCAAAGAATGGGTGGAGGCGCTGCCGATCGGAAACGGCCGTTTAGGCGGGATGATCTTCGGTCAAGTGCAAGAGGAAAAAATTCAATTAAATGAGGATTCCATCTGGTACGGAGGCCCTAAGAAAGGTCTGAATCCTGATGGTCCCCGTTATTTAGATCAAATTCGCGAACATCTTTTTGCAGAAAATGTAGAAGAGGCCACGAGACTAACTCGTTTGGCTCTCTTTTCTACGCCCAAATATTATAATCCCTATCAACCTTTAGGAGACTTAAGGCTGCACTTTCATGGTCAGCAGGGGCATGTTGAAGCGTATAGGCGAGAATTGGATTTGAATCAAGCTATCGCCAGAACGACATATAAGATAAATGGTGTCACCTATCAACGTGTTATGTATGCCAGCTACCCGGACCAACTGCTCATCATACGCTTGGAATGTGACAAGCCAGGGATGCTGAACTTTTCAGCCAATTTAAACCGCAGGCCTTATGAAGGCGAAAGCGGCTCAGAGTCGTCGGATCGCATCTGGATGAGCGGCGAATGCGGGAAAGACGGGGTAGAATATGCCTGCATGGTGAAAGCACGTTCTGTCGATGGCCATATCTCTGTAATAGGCGATTACTTATCGGTTGAAGGCGCCAGCTCCGTTACGCTAATGCTTTCAGCAGCCAGTACGTTTCGTGAGGCCGACCCTATGGCGACATGCCGGCGTCAGCTCGATGAAGCTGACCGGTTCGCAGATAGCGAGCTGGAGCTCCGGCATATCGAGGATTATCATGCCTTGTACGATCGCGTCGAGCTTCGTTTGACGGAACAGGATCAGTTAGATGCTATCGCCACCGATGTACGGTTGAATCTGCTGCAGGAGTCCAGTGAAAGAGAAGATACGGGCTTAATGGAACTTTACTTTCATTACGGCCGGTATTTGCTCATTGCCAGCTCCCGTCCGGGATGCTTGCCTGCCAATCTTCAGGGCATTTGGAATGAAAGCTTTACGCCGCCTTGGGAGTCCAAATATACGATTAATATCAATACACAAATGAATTATTGGCCGGCTGAGGTTTGCGGCTTAACAGAATGCCATGAACCGTTGTTCGATCATATAGAATGCATGCAGCCGAGCGGCCGCGAGACCGCAAGGGAGCTCTATGGCTGCTCCGGCTTTGTTGCGCATCATAACACGAATATATGGGGCGAAACACGGCCTGAAGGTTTATTTCCAACCTGTGTGATATGGCCGATGGGGGCAGCTTGGTTAAGCCTGCATCTATGGGAGCGGTTTAGGTTCACAGCAGATATGGATTTCTTACGCCATAAAGCTTATCCCATCCTGAAAGAGGCAGCGGCATTTTTTGTCGATTATTTGGTAGAGTCGCCGGATGGCCGGCTAGTCAGCGGACCTTCCGTTTCTCCTGAGAATGCCTACCTCTTGCCGGATGGCACCAAGGGCGCTATATGTATGGGGCCTTCCATGGATTCACAGATCATCTACGAGTTGTTTGAAGCTTGCAAACAGAGCAGCTTGTACCTAGAGGTTGATGTTGAGCTGTACAAGCGGCTTTCCGATCTGCAAGAGCGACTGCCTCAGCCGGAGATTGGCAAACACGGACAAATCATGGAATGGCTGGAAGACTATGAAGAGGCTGATCCGGGCCATCGGCATATCTCACAGTTATTTGCTCTTCATCCGGGAACCCAAATAAGCCCGAATCGGACTCCTGAGCTAGCAAAGGCGGCTGCAGCAACCCTTCAGCGCAGGCTGGCGCATGGAGGAGGGCATACGGGGTGGAGCAGCGCCTGGATCGTCAATATGCTGGCCAGACTCGAAGACGGCGAGCAATCGTATGCCCATCTGAAACATATGCTCCGCAAATCAACCTATCTCAACCTGTTTGACGCGCACCCTCCTTTTCAAATTGACGGGAACTTCGGCGCTACGGCAGGAATCGCTGAAATGCTGCTGCAGTCGCATGCCGGTGAACTGGCCCTGCTGCCTGCGCTGCCCTCCGCGTGGCCGGATGGCCAAGCAGCAGGGTTAAGAGGCCGCGGAGGTTACATCGTTAACCTGACGTGGCGCAGTGGAAAGCTATCTAAGGCAGATATTCATGCGACGAGGAGCGGCTTGTGCAGAGTTCGGACAGCTCATGCGGTAACCGTGCGATGCGGGGGAGATGACATCCTTGTAAGTGACGGACAGCAGCTGGTTGAGTTTGCAGTAGAAGCTGGCAAGACGTATGAACTTTATTGTGAAATCCAATTCTCATAAAAATTTCGGGCAAGTTATCTTCTGTGGGTGCATAGGATTGTAGTACACAATTCACCATCACGAGCTGACCTATATTTGAAAGGCAGCAGTGAAAGGAGGTACCCATGGACATATTCAAAAGAATTTCGGAGCATCGTACGGAGAAGGATGCATTGAGCTGGACCGGTACGTTCGCGGAGTACATAGAATTGCTTCGCAAAAATCCTGGACTCGCAAGAACAGCACATTCCAGAGTCTATGATATGATTGCTTCGCAAGGGATTAACGATCAGTCTGGGCACAAGTCTTACAAATTTTTCAACCAAGAAATTTTTGGTCTGGATCGAGCTATTGAGAAGCTGGTAGAAGAATATTTCCACTCCGCTGCCCGTCGATTGGATGTTCGTAAACGTATTTTGCTGCTAATGGGTCCTGTAAGCGGTGGTAAATCCACAATTGTGACGATGCTGAAACGTGGGTTGGAGCAGTTTGCCAAATCAGATTTAGGGGCCGTCTATGCGATCAAAGGGTGCCCGATGCACGAGGAGCCGCTTCATCTGATTCCGATGGAACTGCGTCCCGAGATCGAGCGAGAGTTAAATGTAAAAATCGAAGGCAGCTTATGTCCTTCCTGCCAAATGCGATTGAAAACCGACTACAACGGATGCATTGAGGACGTCTTGGTGGAGCGTGTATTTGTATCCGAGGAAGGCCGTGTCGGTATCGGGACGTTTAGTCCTTCGGATCCCAAATCACAAGATATTGCCGATCTGACGGGAAGCATCGACTTCTCGACGATCACCGAGTTCGGTTCCGAGTCCGATCCGCGTGCTTACCGGTTCGACGGGGAGCTTAATAAAGCGAATCGGGGGATTATGGAGTTCCAGGAAATGCTGAAGTGCGACGAGAAATTCCTCTGGAACCTTCTCTCTCTTACGCAGGAGGGGAACTTCAAAGCCGGGCGTTTTGCGCTTATTAGCGCCGACGAGCTCATTGTGGCTCATACGAACGAAACGGAGTACAAATCCTTTATTGCGAATAAAAAGAATGAAGCGTTGCAATCCAGGATGATTGTTATGCCGATCCCGTATAATCTTCGGGTATCCGATGAAGAAAAAATTTACTACAAGCTCATCGGACAGAGCGATATGTCGCACATTCATACGGCACCGCACTCGCTGCGGGTGGCTGCGATCTTCTCCATCATGACCCGCTTGAAGGAAACGAAGAAGCAAGGCATGGATCTGGTCAAAAAAATGCGCATGTACGACGGCGAAGTCGTCGAAGGTTACAAGGAAGCGGATCTGAAGGAAATGCAAAACGAATTCCAAGAAGAAGGAATGAGCGGCATTGATCCGCGGTACGTCATCAACCGGATTTCCAGCGCTCTGATCCGGCAAGATCTGCAGTGCATTAATGCACTGGATGTGCTGCGTGCGCTCAAGGACGGCCTTGACCAGCATCCGTCGATTACGAAGGATGAGCGTGAACGGTACTTGAACTTCATCTCCGTCGCGCGCAAAGAATACGATGACATCGCCAAGAAAGAAGTGCAGAAAGCATTCGTTTATTCCTTCGAAGAGTCAGCCAAAACCATTTTCGATAACTATCTCGATAATATTGAGGCTTACTGCAATTGGGGCAAAATCAAGGATCCGCTTACCGGTGAGGAGATGGATCCGGATGAGCGCCTGATGCGCTCGATCGAGGAGCAAATCGGTATTTCCGAAAATGCGAAAAAAGCGTTCCGTGAAGAAATACTCATTCGCATTTCCTCCTATTCCCGCAAAGGCAGGAAATTCGATTACAGCAGCCACGAACGTCTGCGTGAAGCGATCGAGAAGAAGCTGTTCGCCGATCTGAAGGATATCGTGAAGATTACGACATCGTCGAAAACGCCGGATGAGAAGCAGCTGAAGAAAATCAATGATGTCACGAAGCAGTTAATCGATGAGCATGGCTATTGCCCGGTATGCGCGAATGAATTGCTGCGTTACGTGGGAAGCTTGTTGAACAGATAACAGATCGATTCAGACCTGGGGCACTGATGAGGCCACAGGTCTTTTTTACGTTGAACTAACACCGAATCTAGCAATCTATCATATACTAATTTAACTTTAGAAACGAGGGAGGTGAAACAGACAATGAAAGGAAACTTCATGAAAAAATCAGGCGTTGTATTCTTATTTTTTGTGAGTTTTCTTGCTGTAATCATGACTTGGGAAATGAATCTATTATCGACTTTGGGGGGGGATATGCCTTGTGGGACTTTGCTTCGGCGCAGCTATTATAATGTGGCTGGATGTGCTGGATGTCAATGAGCCATTGCAAAAAGCTGGAGAAAAAGATGACCGTCGAACAAAAGCCGAGCAATGAACCTCCAAAGGACAATTCCCCCCAGAATAAATCCAATGAACCGAGCAGATCCTCAGATATTTTTGGATTCGGTCGTATGATGGACAAACTTCCACTCCACAAGCTTTCAGCTCGTATGGCGTACTGTATGTTTTTTGACTTAATGCTCCTCTTATTTGTGATCATACTTCGTATATCGGGTACGCAAGTGAATGAGTTCCCCAATGCATGGGATTTTAGGTTTATTGTTATGACCACGATAGTTGTAATTTTTATTGGGTTGTGCGATCTTATGAAAGTTAGAAAGGGATAATTTAGCATTATTGAAAAATCAAGTCTCAAATTTGTGAACAATAAATTGAGGCTATTATTTTTGTATCGGTGCTCTGAACAATCTGAAAATTCGAAATTGAAAATATACGTTCGTGTCGAAAGCGTGGGTATATATGTCGATTGCTGTCGAAACAAAAAGATTAGTGACGAGTTAAGTCGTACAAGTCCCTCGATTTTTGTATGAATTAAGCTATATGAGGGAACGTCAGGATAATTGACCTATGTTTTGTTTCATAAAGATTAGATTAAATTACGACAAAAGTACCATAAATATGCCTTTAGGTGTAGGCAGGCATTTGCATATATGTTAAAATTCAAAATGAGTCTTTAACGTAGAAAAGTGTCGTATTTTTCCCTTAATATCTCTTCTTTACATATTTTTGTTGGATTGGGGTTTCAAAATGATTGATATACATAGTCACATACTGCCAGATATCGATGACGGGTCAGACGACTTGGAACAATCTATTTTGATGGCAAGAGAAGCTGTCGTACAGGGCATACACTCTGTAATTGCTACACCTCATCATGAAAACGGCAGATTTACGAATGACGCACGGTTTGTTGAATCGCAAGTCAAAGCGTTCCAAGAAGAACTGCAACAAAGGAATATTCCGCTTCGCATATATGCCGGTCAGGAGATTCGAGTGTATCGAAATTTAGTAGAAGATATTGAGGCTAAAAGAACATCTACGCTGAATGGCTCCCGCTACATGCTGTTAGAATTCCCATCTGATCGAATATCGTCTGGCATTCATGAGCTTTTGCACGAGTTGCGGTTAATGAATATTGTGCCGATTATTGCTCATCCGGAGCGTAACCGGGAGATCGTCCAGAATCCTGAGAAGCTTCTTGAACTTGTACAACTAGGTGCTTTATCTCAAATAACAGCTCATTCAATAATAGGGCATTTCGGCAAATCGATTCAGACTTTATCGATTCATTTATGCAGAAATCATTTGGCCCACTTTGTTTCATCTGATGCTCATAATACAACGAATCGAGGATTCGCTCTTGCCGGAGCCTATCACATATTGCAGGAAAAGTTGGGAATAGATACCGTGAACACCTTCCAAAATAACGCCAACAGTATCATCCATGACACAGAAATCGAGAGCTATCAACCTGTTTGGGCGAAACCAAAATGGTTTCAGTTTTGGAAATCTAATATATAAGGTTAACTAATTTAATTGAGGTGAATTTTAGCATGACGATGAAAAAGAAAGTAACTGTTACTACACTGGCCGCAAGCATGATGTTTGCATCTATTGCTGGACTTCCATTGAGCGAGAAAGGATTGGCGAGCAAGCTTGGGTTGACTGTTAGCGTGGCTTCAGCTAATACATATTTGGATCAACTTACTGCTGTACATGCGGAATTAACAAAGGATACCACAGGTCTTGCCAGCGTAAACGCAGTTAAGCAATACCTGAAAGACCACCCTATTACAGATAAGAACCTGCAGCATGAATTGACGGCAGAAGTTTGGAATAAAGTTAAGGATAATGCGCCAACTTTGGAATATAGTGCTGTTCTTCAACTTGTTAATGGATTAGACCTGTTTTTCGGCGACTCCGGAGAGTCCTTTGATGAATTAGTCAAAGTTCAGGCTAATCGGGATGCGATTAGTTTATTGTTCACATCCGTCGGTCTTCCAGGCATTGATGAGCCAGACGGCTTGAAAAAGAGTGATGTTGTTGCCTTCCAACAAGCAGCTCTTGATGCTTTGAATAGCAAAAGAGACGTATTGTTGAAAAAAGTTGCTGAAGTTATTGCCAGTGGCGTTATAGATTCGGAAGCCATTAAAAGTGAAATCAATGAGATTGTTACAAAAGATGTCTTAGAAGCACATAAAGAACTGCTCATCTCTCAATTTTTGAATAAATATGGTATTACGTTAGGCGACCTGAATGCTGTGCAAAATAGAATTGCTACCTATATCGATACACAGTCGGGCTCAACGATTGCGAAGGATGCTAGAACTGCCGTTGAATCTGCTGGATTGAGATATCTTTTGGGAGACAAGATTGTTTATGTAAAAGATACCGGTAGCACGGATTCTGTGGAAAAGCCAGGGCTTAAAGTGATCTTTATGGGCACTGAAGTTACGGTGTCAAGTTACATAAAATGGAGTGCTCCTGCGGCGTCTGGCATTAAATACGATGAGACTGCGAAAGCTTTCGTATTGACTGGCTCCACGCAAGCTTCTGCTAAAATTGAAGCGCGTGATACGAAATTCGGCTTACTGCTTTATATTTCTAAGGATGCTATAACGTTAAAGCCTGCTAGTACAGGTGGCGGAAATACAGGTGGCGGAAACGGTAATGGTAGTGGCGGCGTAGGCGGTGGCGGTGGTGCCGGTGCCGGAAGTAACACAAACAAACCAGCACAAGAAGCAAAACAAGATCTTGATAAGCTCAGCAACGAGCTCAAAAACGCTACCGAAGCGAGAAAACAAGAGATTTTCAAAGAGGCTCAATCCAAAGTTGAAAATGCCATTAAGCAATTGGCAACTCTAGATCTTAAATCATTAATTAAAGTCGAAGGCGATACTGCGAAGCCTCAATTGAATGTAACTGACCTTGTAAATAAACTCAAGGACATTGCAACACAAGCCAAAGCGCTTAACGATCAATTGAAGGCGTTGAATCCGGAAGCGAAGGAAGTAAAAGTTCAACTTACCCTTGATTTCGGGACTATTACTGCCAAAACAACTGAAATTCCGTTGCCTAAAGATCTGTTAGCTGCTGCTATCGCAAATGGGGGAGATACGATCGCTATTTCCATGAATGGTCTTTCACTTGGGTTTAGTCCATCTGAATTCGGTGCGGATACAACACTCAAAGTAACTAACCAAGATACAACAGTTGCAACGAGTGTAACTCAGCTGCCAGTTGCATCCGGTGTATATGAATTCGAATTTAGTTCAGGGGGAAGCAAAGTAGGAAGCTTCAATAAGCCTGTTGAAGTAACGATTCCGGTACCTAACAGCGATAAATTCGATACCGAGTTGCTGTCACTAGCCAAAATCGTAGACGGTAAATTAGAATTTTACGGCGGTAGCTATGGAAATGGGTCATTCAAAGGTGTTCGTAACTCCTTCTCCACGTATACCGTAGTCGAAAATAAAGTATCCTTCGAGGATACAGCTTCAGTCAAGGCATGGGCAGGAAGACAGATTCAAGTGGCTGCTGCCAAAGGGATTTTAGAAGGACGTGCGGAGAATGCTTTCGATCCTAATGGATTTGTGACCCGTGCTGAATTTGCTAAAATGATCGTCAAAACGTTCGCTTTGGAAAACGCAAGTGCAACGGAAAACTTTGATGATGTGAGTGATTCCGATTGGTACAAAGTGTATGTTGCTTCTGCTGTCAAGAACGGCATTGTGAATGGGAAAGAAGCAGGTAAGTTTGATCCGAATGGACAAATTACACGTGCAGAAATGGCGGTTATGTCGTCCAGAGCACTTGCACTTAAGGGAGTATCGCTCACTCCGGCTAAAGTCGATGAAGCACTTAAAGGATTCACTGACTCCAGTGAAATCAACAGTTCTTTGAAAGATGGCGTGGCACTTGCAGCAAGCGAAGGCATCATTATCGGAGAAGAAGGCAATACATTCAATCCAAATGCAAACTCGACCCGTGCTCAAGCAGCTGTAGTCATTTACCGTTTATTGAATAAATAAGCTCATGGAGGAACCCTCCTCTAGAATTAGGGGGGGGTTCCTTGAATTTTCACAAAAACCGACACATATCGACAGATAGGATACGGAGGGAACGGAATGGAACTGGATTTAAAGGATTACTTAAAAATTTTACAAAAAAGGGCGTGGATGATAGTCACAATTGTTTTACTAGCTACGATTGCAACAAGTGTTGTTAGTTATTTTTTCATACAACCGATTTATGAGGCATCAACGAAATTAATCGTGAATAAATCGAATGATCAAGTTGGGTTATCTCAAGTCGACATTAACACAGTGAATGTGAATATTAGATTGATTGATACTTATAAGGAAATCATTAGAACTCCAAGAATTATGGACAAGGTAGTTACCGATTACCCGGAATTGAAAATAAGCGCCGAGCAATTAGTCAAAACAGTAAAAGTCAGCTCGGTTAATAATACACAAGTCATGACCCTTATCGTTCAAGATCCTTCCTATGAGCGAGCGGCGAATATCGTGAATGCCGTGTCTAAAGTGTTTCAAAGTGAAATACCTAAGATTATGAAAGTCGACAATATCTCACTGCTGAATGAAGCAAAAGAAATCGAACAACCGATACCTGTAAAACCAAATAAGAACTTAAATATTGCGATTAGCTTTGTTGTCTCTCTCATGCTTGCTTTAGGCGTAGCCTTCTTACTGGAGTATATGGACGATAAATTAAAGACAGAGGAAGAAGTGCAGCAGTATTTGGGATTGCCAACCTTAACGATGATTACGAAAATGAGGCCGGAAGATTACCAAAATCAAAGTAAGAAAACATTTGAACAAAGGGTAGGGGAGCCATCACATGTCAAACTCAACCAATAAAAGGCCGATTATTACCCACCAAAATCCGAAATCCCCGATTTCTGAGGCTTATCGGACGCTGAGGACAAACATCCAGTTCTCCTCGATTGATGAAGAATTGAAAGTGATTATGGTTACTTCGGCAGGACCTGGGGAAGGGAAATCAACGACCCTTGTCAATCTCGCAGTAGCTTATGCACAAGCAGATAAGAAAGTATTAGTTATTGATGCAGATCTCAGAAAACCAACGATGCATCATACATTGCAAGTTTCTAACCGCTTTGGACTTACTAATTTATTGACCAATCAGCTGACAATTCCTGATGTAATACAAGAAACTACTATCCCGAGCCTTAGCATTATTAGTTCCGGTCCGATTCCACCTAACCCATCTGAAATTCTCGCTTCCAAAAAAATGATTAGCGTATTAGATGAGCTGAAGCAGCAATTTGATATTATTCTTATCGATGCTCCGCCTGCTATTGCAGTGACCGATTCTCAAATCATAGCCACTCGCGCGGACGGCGTCATCTTAGTTGTCGATTCTGACAAAGTGAAAAGAGACGCTGCGATAAAGGCGAAACAAAATCTTGATAACGTACGGGCTAGAATACTCGGAGTTGTTCTTAACAATGTAGATAGGAAAAATAAAGATGCTTATTATTACTATTACTATGGTGAGAGTAAATAGAATGATTTACTAGTGAGGGATTCAAATGAAATTTGGGAGCAGAAAGACAATACTCGTTTTACTCGATATGGTTCTGATTTGTCTAAGCATTCTCATTGCCTATCTATTAAGGTTTGATTTGCATATCCCGCATGCCTATTTGAATCAATTTATAGCATATGCAGCTGTATCTATGATTGTAGGTTCAGCTAGTTTGATTTACTTCAAGATGTATAAGCGTGTATGGGAATATGCAAGTATCGGAGAAGTAATTACCATAATCAAAGCAGTATTAGTGACATGTACAGTTTCCTATCTCATTATGCTCTTGCTTCATGAGCCGAGGGTCCCTTTCTCCGTTTATGTTAGAGTACTGGAGAATATGATCCTTATCATTGGAGCGAGCCGATTTCTATGGAGAGTTTTAAGAGATAAGTACTATAAGAAGAAGACGAACAAGAAGAACGCCCTCATCATAGGTGCTGGTGATTGTGGAATCATCATAGCTAAAGAGTTGAAATTTAACCCAAGCGCTCCTGTATACCCAGTCGCATTTATCGATGATGACCCATTCAAGTACAAGCACTTGGTTATGGGGATCCCTGTACTAGGCGGGCGAAATGAGATTATAAGAATCGCTGAATTATATGAAATTGAAGAAATTATTATTGCTATGCCATCTGTATCGAAAGTAGAAGTATCTGAGATTATCGATATATGCAAGCATACCAAAGCCAAAATGAAAATCATCCCTAGGATCAATGATTTAATTGAAGGCAAAGTCTCGATTAATGCCATCAGAGATGTGCAAGTCGAGGACTTGCTTGGTCGCGACCCGATTAACGTTGATCTAGATGGGATAGCTAATTATGTACAAGACAAAGTCGTATTAGTCACTGGCGCCGGCGGATCTATTGGTTCCGAGCTATGCAGACAGATCGCTCACTTTCAACCAAGCAAGTTAATCTTGCTGGGTCATGGAGAGAACAGTATCTATGTGATAGAGAAAGAAATAAGCAGAAAGTTTCCTGCTTTGAAAATAGAACCGGTGATAGCCGATGTTCAGGACCTAGAACGGATGAAAGATGTTTTCCGTATTTTCCAACCAAAGGTTGTTTTTCATGCAGCTGCACATAAGCATGTTCCACTAATGGAGCGCAATCCTGCAGAAGCTATTAAGAATAACGTATTTGGGACCAGAAATGTTGCAGAATGCGCACACCAATATAAAGCAGAGAGATTCGTTCTTGTCTCAACAGACAAAGCAGTTAATCCAACAAGTGTGATGGGTGCCACAAAACGAATTGCAGAACTGATCATCCAAAGCTTGGATCGTGTCAGTCAGACTAAATTCGTGGCCGTACGCTTTGGTAATGTACTAGGGAGTCGCGGTAGTGTGATACCGCATTTCAAAGAACAAATCGCTTTAGGCGGACCCGTAACCGTTACCCATCCAGAGATGGTGCGTTACTTTATGACAATTCCTGAAGCTGTTCAACTTGTTATCCAGGCCGGAGCATTTGCAAAGGGAGGAGAAGTCTTTATTTTAGACATGGGCGATCCTGTTAAAATTGTTGATTTGGCAACTGATCTCATACGATTATCTGGATTCGAGCCGGGTGTGGATATTGAAATTAATTTCACTGGCATGCGTCCTGGGGAGAAGCTCTACGAGGAGCTGCTTCTGAGTGAAGAAGGGATCGGAAATACCACGCATGATCGGATCTTTGTGGGTAGTCCGTCGAAGATAAGTCACAGTGAGCTTGCGAAAGAGATCGTGCGATTGGAAAAGATTGTTTGCGAGGAACAGGGGACTGTTCGTGAGGCTGTGAAGCATTTGGTGCCGAATTTTAGTAATGTGGGTTGATGGCTTTTGTGTGTTTTATGCGACGGGAAGTAAGGAGTGTGAGTATTAATTGTGGTAGTAACAGTCAGTGGGGGTATCAAATTTTATATGAAGCTGAATAACCATACAATGGCAGATAGAATATTCCTTTCATCACCGCATATGAGTGATGAGGGGTATGAAATGAAATATATAAAGGAAGCTTTTGATACGAACTGGATTGCTCCTCTTGGGGCAAATGTAAATCAATTTGAAAAAGAACTCGCGGCAAAGGTTGGTTCTGGATCTGCAGCAGCACTTACTTCTGGAACAGCAGCGATTCATTTAGCACTTAAAGCGGCAGGAGTTGGTGAAGGAGATATTGTTTTCTGTTCTACACTCACTTTTTCAGCTACAGCCAATCCAATAATTTATCAAAATGCTATTCCAGTTTTTATAGATAGTGATTATGAAACATGGAATATATGCCCTATAGCATTAGAAGAAGCTATTCAAAAATATCCTCAAGTGAAAGCCGTTATTGTGGTGCATCTTTATGGTTTATCTGCGAACATGGACAGAATAGTTGAATTATGTAAGAAACATGATGTTGCATTGATTGAAGATGCTGCTGAATCATTAGGCACATACTACAAAGGTAAGCATACTGGAACTTTCGGGGATTATGGAATCTTCTCTTTTAATGGAAACAAGATTATCACTACTTCCGGTGGTGGAATGTTAGTTTCTAATAATGAGGAGAGAATTGCTAAGGCTAGATTTTGGGCTACACAATCAAGAGATCAAGCAAGACACTATCAACATAGTGAATTAGGGTTTAATTATCGTATGAGTAATGTGGTCGCTGGAATTGGTAGAGGGCAACTTAAGATATTAGATCAGAGAGTTGAAAAGAAGAAACACATTTTCGAATTTTATTGTAGAGAGTTAGGATTACTTGAAGGTGTGCAATTCATGCCTAAGAATGATTGGAATGAACCGAATTTCTGGTTAAGTTCAATGATTCTGAATGGTAAAATAAGGCCGATTGACATTATGGAAGCTCTAGAAAAAGAAAACATAGAATCAAGGCCGATCTGGAAACCAATGCATAAGCAGCCGTATTTCGAAAAGTACGACTTTGTTGGAACGGATGTTGCGGCAAAGCTGTTTGAGAACGGTGTTTGCTTGCCGTCGGATACAAAGATGACGGAGACGGATCTGGAAAGAGTTGTAGAAACTATAAAGAAATTATGGTGGGCCTAAATGAAACCTTCAAATGCCGGTATTTATAGTAGATTTTTAAAAAGGCCGATGGATTTTTTATTGTCCTTGATGGCTATTATAGTGGCTAGTCCAACTCTGCTTGTAGTGGCTTTATTAGTAAGGGTTAAGCTGGGGAGTCCTGTGCTTTTTAAACAGCAGCGGCCAGGACTGAATGAGAAGATATTTATGATGTACAAATTTAGAACAATGACGGATGCAAGAGATGAAAACGGAAATTTACTCTCTGATAGTGTTAGGCTGACGAAGTTCGGGAAGTTCTTGCGTTCAACATCTGTTGATGAGCTTCCGGAGCTCTTTAATATTCTAAGGGGCGATATGTCAATAGTGGGGCCAAGGCCACAGCTGGTAAGGGACATGGTTTTTATGACTCCGGAACAAAGGGAGAGACATAGTGTTTTGCCTGGACTAACAGGGTGGGCTCAAGTAAACGGTCGGAACTATATTACATGGGAAGAAAAACTTCATCTTGATTTACAATACGTTTCCAATATTACATTCGTAGGAGATTGGAAAATTATTTTTATGACTGTAGCTAAAGTCTTTAAAAGAGATGGAATCAGTGCAGTAGGTATGGACACTGCAGAAGACTTTGGTATTTATTTGTTACGGGAAAGGAAGATTAGCAAAGCACAGTTTTCTGCCGCTATGGAACATAGTAAAAGGTTAATGAATTGTTAGTATGCTTTTAAAGTTGATTTATGAAAGGTAAGACTTTATGGAAAAATACAGTGTATTAATGTCCCTTTATAAAAAAGAAAAACCAGAATTTATGAAACAAAGTATTGAAAGTATGTTGAATCAGACAGTAATGCCAGACGAGATTGTTATTGTTAAAGATGGACCACTAACAGACGAATTGGATGGCGTGTTAAAAGAGTACAAGGATAGATATTCAGAACTTTTTAATATTGTGGTAAGTGAGAGGAATATCGGTTTAGGGTTAGCTCTTAATCTTGGACTAAAACATTGTAAAAATGAACTTGTAGCACGAATGGATACCGATGATATTTCGCTGCCGAATAGATGTGAGAAACAATTAAATGCGTTTAAGAAAGATAAACAACTGGTTATAGTTGGAACTATGATAGATGAGTTTTTTAATGAACCGAAAAAAATAATATCATCAAGAATTGTTCCAACAACTCATGATGATATATACGAATTCGCTAAAAGAAGAAGTCCATTTAATCATCCGACAGTTATGTATAAAAAGAGTAAAGTATTAGAATGTGGAGGTTATTCTGATTTACGGCGTAACCAGGATGTCGATCTATTTGGCCGTATGTTATTTAAAGGTTTTAAGGCGGCAAACATAAATGAGTCATTATTGTTATTTCGTTCAAATAATGATCTTTCGAAGCGTCGTAGAAGTTGGGAGAATACTAAAAGCTATATAGAAACTATACGTAACCTGTGGAAGCTCGGCTACTCAGGCTTTGGAGATTACGTAACAGTAGCAGTAGGACAGACGGCGATGTTTTTATGTCCTATATATGTACAAAATTGGTTATATAAGAAATTATTGAGAAAGTCGTAGAGGTGTGTCAATTTGAATAGTTTAGAAGCGAAGATAAATTATCAACTAAATAAATATCCAACGATAAAAAAAGTTATCAAAAGAGCATATCAAATTTCAATGTATGCCTTATCGCCCAAGATTAAATCGGAGGGGAATATAATAGCGGTTACCCCAAATGATGGGATGGAGTACTTTTTTGGATATTATGATAAATCTCCATGGGATGCTAGTGATAGGTACATGCTTTGCTTAAGAGCAAAGGATACTTCTTCAGATGTTGCACCTTATGAAGCGGCAGATATTTTATTGTTTGACACTAAAGATAATAACTCATACAAAGTGATTGGAAAAACTAATTCATGGAATGTACAGCAAGGTTGTATGCTTCAATGGTTAGGCCCTGATTATAGAGAAAATATTATATACAATGATTTCCGAAAAGGGCAATACTGTTCTGTAATATTAAATATTAAAACCAACCAAGAGAGAATCATTGATATGCCAGTTTACAGTGTCTCTCAAGACGGAAAGTTTGCGATAACTTTGGATTTTTCTCGCTTACATCGGTTACGTAAAGGTTATGGATATTCTAATTTACCAGAAGAAACTCAAAATGAAAAATGTCCATCTACGCCATGTTTGTGGCACATTGATTTGCATAATGGTAAAGTAAGTCCCTTAATGAAATATACAGACTTTGCAAACTTTGAACCAAGACCAGAAATGAAAGATGCAGAGCATAAAGTCAACCATATTATGATAAATCCATCGGGAGATCGATTTATGATACTCCATAGATGGTTCGATGGCTCTAGAAAATATACTAGACTTGTTACTGTAAACATTGATGGTACAGAAATGTTTAATTTAAGTGATGATAATATGACATCACATTGTTATTGGAAGAATAATACTGAGGTACTAGCATTTGCTCGTAAAAATGCTAAGGGTAATGGATATTACCTTATGGGAGATAGAACGAAAAATTATCAACTACTTTGGACTCAGTTAACTTCTGATGGACACCCGAGCTATTCTCCTGATGGAAGTAAGGTTGCAACGGATACATACCCTAATAGAGCAAGGGTAGCCACAGTATATTGTTTGAATGGTGATAAGATTAGCGAACTAGCAAAAGTATTTGCACCATTTAAATATGATAACGAAGTACGATGTGATCTGCATCCTAGATGGAACAGAGCTGGGGATAAGATATGCTTTGATTCTGTCTTTAAAGGGCAGAGAGGATTGTATGTGGTGAATGTAAAGGAGTAAATAATAATGAAGTTTTCAATCATTACACCTGTTTATAATTCTTTTTATTTAATGGAGCAATACTTTCATAGCTTGGAAAACCAAACTTTGAAATATTTTGAAATCATATTAATTGATGATTGTTCAACGGACGATTCTTATCAAAGCATTAAGGGGTTTGCAGAAAATAGCAATTTGGACATCAAAATTTTACAAACACCTGAAAATATGGGGCCGGGGTATGCTAGAAATCTTGGATTGGCTAAAGCTTCAGGAGATTGGGTTACTTTTGTAGATAACGACGATTGGGTTGAGTTGAACTGGTTAGAAAAAGTTAATGAAATTATATCTAACAACGGTTTTGATTGTGTAATTCATGATTATTATTTGAAAGGTGATAGGGAACGGCAACCAATGCAGACAATGATTCGTGGAGATGAGGGGATTATCTCAAAGTCTGAAGGGATTACCTTTATATCCAATCACACATGGGGTAAGTTTTATTCTCTAAGTAAATTAAAGGAAAAGAATGTCCATTTTCCGAATACTAGACGATGTGAAGATGTTGCATTTACTTGTCTAGCACTCGATGCATGTGATTCTATATATTATTTAAAACATAATTTATATTATTATTTTCAAAGAAAAAATTCATTGTCAAATAATAGGAACATGGATGAAAAGGATATGGTGCATTCCTTTTCGATTTTAAGAAAAAATCTTGAAAAGAAATATACTAAAGAAATTAATGAGAAATCTGTACGTGATTTATTATATGGTGGTTTGTTAATGATGTGTAAGGCTAGGAAAAGTAATAAAGATATTATGACCTATATTAATGAATATGGAAACAAAAACCCAGAATGGTTTAGAAGTTCATCAATTTCATTTCTAGCAACTCCCAAAAGAGTATTCCTTGTTTGTGCCAAATATAAATTTATAAGCGGACTTCGTTTTCTAAGTTGGGTACACACAAAATTGGTAGGTATGTAAGTGGAGGGGAACCAAATGTATGAATTAAGATATTTTCTAGCAAAATTAAAATATAAATTACTAGGTAGTAATAAAGAAATAATAAATGATTACTTTAGAAAACATGGTATGAACATTGGAACCGGAACAAATTTATGCTCCAATATTATGACACCAGAACCATATCTAATTTCAATAGGTGAAAATGTTACAATATCTAATAATGTACAATTTATCACTCATGATAACAGCATTTGTAAGGTATTACCCAATATGACGGACTTATTTGGGAAGATAACTATCGGAAATAACTGTTTTTTGGGGGCAAGAAGTGTGATTATGTATGGAGTTGAGTTGAAGCACAATACAATTGTTGCAGCAGGAAGTGTGGTTACAAAATCTTTTAACGAGTCAGGTATTATTATAGGCGGAAATCCAGCTAAGAAACTGGGTAATTGGGAAACATTTTCAAAGAAAATTGAAAGTTATGCTATGAATACTGATTCATTGAATGAAGAACAAAAGAGAAATTTACTATTAATAAGTGATAAACTTGTAACTAGGTGAATACCAACGTGTTGTGAGTCAAAAAAAATGTTGGAAGTGAAAGAATGAAGATTGTTAGTGAAAGTGCCTGTACTCATAAAAGAAGATTTGATGAAAAAAGAAATATTGCATATCTAAAATCCCTTAGTTGGGTATTGCTTCTAAGTGTTTTTCTGGATTTTATTAATACCATACTGAAAGTAAAATTTGGAATGTCGAGTACAACTCAAATTACTTTATCTATATATATAGTATTATTACTCGCTATTTATATACAAGTTTTTAAGTATAGGGGTTTTACAGTTAATAGAGTGGGAATATATTTATTAGTGCTTTTGTTTTTTTTCTTAAATTATATATTATTTGAAAACAGTCGCTCCTATTTATCTGAGACAAACATGATGTTGGTGTATTTCTACTATATTCCAATTTCTATTTTTGTCGTAGCTCAAATAGATAATTGGAGTTATGCATCGGAGATATTTCAGAAATTTTCATATTTATCAATTATTTTAGGTTCAATAGGTATAACGTTAGTTGATTACTCGAATTCTCTAAATTATATGGAATTTTCATATTCCATATTACCTTTTATTGTTTTTATATATTACAGTTTTCGCCGGAAGCCAAAACTTATTAATTTTATTGCCTTTTTAGTAGGTTTTGCTAATGTACTTGTATTTGGAGCTAGAGCACCAATTCTTTTTTTAGTATTATTTATCATAATGTACGAAATCATTCATTTTAAGGCAAGAGGAAAATTTACAATAGTTATATTTTTAATATTGGGCTCAACAGTAATATTAACTATTTTTGTTTTTAATGATGCACTTACAAATTTATTAATGCAATTCGCGGAATCTAGTAATAGTAGATTTCTTACAAAAATCTTTAACAATCAATTAATAGAATCTCAAGGAAGAGATGTTATATATACTGAGGCAAATTATGCTTTGGAAAATATGGGGTTGGAGATTTATGGAGTTTTTGGGGATAGACAATTAGTTAGTGCGATTTATGTTCACAATATTATTTATGAATTTTTATTATCTTTTGGATATTTGCTAGGATCAATTTTTCTTTTGATAATATTATATCTTATTGTTAGAACGATACTTTTAAGCAAAATTGAAATAATCAAGAATATGGCAATGATTTTTACTGTTGCTCTATTTCTAAGATACTTTATTTCGGGAAGTTTCGTGATCGAGGGTAATTTTTATATATATATTGCTATAATGTTAAATTTGTGTTTCAAGACTGGGGAGATAGTGAAAAATGAAAAAAGTTAGTGTAGTTATCCCTGTTTATAATATGGAAGATAAAATTGTTAAATGCGTAGAATCTATGTTGAAACAAACATATTCAAATATAGAAATAATATTAATTGATGATGGTTCGAAGGATAAAAGTTACTTGAAATGCAAGGAACTTTCTTTACAATTTATTAATGTGAGTGTTTTCCATACAAGTAATCAGGGATCTGGTCCAGCAAGAAATTATGGAATAACTAAAGCTAGCGGGGATTACGTATACTTTCCTGATGCTGATGATTTTCTTGAGTCAACCGCGATTGAAGTATTAGTAGAGTCGATGTCAAACAATAACTATGATCTAGTGGTCTTTGGATATAGAAATGTTAATTTAGGTGGCAAAACTATAAGTGAAAAAAATTTTAAACCAAAGAGTTTCTCAGGAGAAGAAATTCGAAGAAACTATGAAAAGTTTTTTACTATGGATAGTGATTTTGGTATTCAGGGAGCACCATGGAATAAGTTTTTTGACTTGCATAAAATCAAGGAGCATGCCATAGAATTTCCTCCATTGAGGAGACATCAGGATGAAGTATTTATATCAAGATACATTAGCTATACTGAAAATGTTTGTTTTATTGATCACATATTTTACACTTATCTAACAAATGATTTAAATAAAGTTTGGGATAAGTACCCAGTTAATTATCTAGAGATAATATATCAGTTAAAACAATATAGAGACGAGACAATAGTTAGTTGGAATCCACAAAACAAAAATGTTTTAGATATCGTAGAGCGAGAATATATTTGCAATATTATAAAAGCATTAGAATTATCATTTTCAAATAAAATGAGATTTAATAAAAAAGAAAGAAAAAATTGGATTGTTCAAGCAGTTCTTGATGCTAATTTAAGAGAAATAAACTTACCGCTTAGATACCAAATGAGATACCAGAGGTTAATCATTTCTTTAATCCACAGAGGGAATATCAAAACGCTCTATTGGGCTTTATCCGGAAAAGTATTTTTGGAAAAGAATCTTTATAATGTGTTTGCAATGGCTAAAAGAATGATTTAATCAAAACTACTTTAATGTAAGGAAACGATTATTAATGAGAAGAGTATTTATTTTATATGAGAACTTCTATACGCCTGATGGGAAAGACTTAAGTATTGGTGGTATTCAAACATATATAAAGATGTTGGTGAAAGTAATAAAGGAAAACAACTTAGAACCAGTTATTTTTCAATATTCAAATATTAATTTTAACAATATATATGATGGCATAAGTGTATATGGCATTGAAATGGAGAAAAAGTGGAGTAAGAAAAGAAAAAATAAAGTTCTGTTTGATGAATGTAAGAAGTACTATAACCATGAAAATGATATTATTATTTTTGCATGTGAGACTATGTCGGTAAAAAATACTGAAAAAAGAATCATTGGGATTCAGCATGGGATTACATGGGACGTAAGGGGACATGAGCATTTCTCTCATCAAAAAAATATGTTGTTTATTTTTTGGAGAGCAATAAAAGCTTACAAAACTATCAAGAGACTCAATGATATTAAAAAGCTAATAGCTGTAGACTACAATTTCCTTAATTGGTATAGAACCCAGGTAGCATACACTGAAAGAGAGATAGAAGTAATACCGAACTGTACTCGATTAAATAAATCGAATAAAAAACAAGATGGGAAAATTAATATCGTTTTTGCAAGGCGGTTCCAAAAGTATAGAGGTACAAGGTTATTTGCAGCAGTGGCACATAAACTCTTAGAAAAGTATACTAACGTAAATATTACTTTTGCTGGTAGTGGGCCCGATGAAAAATACTTAAAAGATATCTTTCGAGACAACTTAAGAGTTAACTTTTTAACATACAGAAGCGAAGATAGTCTTTCTTTCCATAGTGAGTATCATATAGCTGTTGTTCCAACAATTGGTTCAGAGGGTACATCTCTATCATTATTAGAAGCAATGTCATCTAATTGTGCGGTAGTTGCTACAAATGTGGGGGGAATTACTAATGTTGTAGTAGATCAGTACAACGGTCTTTTAGTAAATCCAGATGAAGTACAACTCTTTAATGCATTAGAACGTTTAATATTAGACAAAAATTTACGTGTAAGATTTGGGGAGAATGGATATCAGACTATCTCCCAGGCCTTCAATATTAATATATGGGAGAACAGATGGAGTCAGGTTTTAAATGATACTATCAATATCTAAAAAGATAAGTTTATCCGAGTATCAAAGTAAGTTAGAGAGGTAGAGATAACAGGAGAAAATTATGATCAAACATGGGGAATTATTAAAAAATACTTTTGTAAAAAGTGTCTTATTAATAACTGGAGGTACGGTACTAGCCCAAGTAATTAACTATTTAGTATCACCAATCATTACAAGGTTATATTTACCTGAGGAATATGGGGTCTTGGCAGCTTATGCTGCAGTAATTGGTATGTTATCAGTTCTTGGTTCTTTAAGGTATGAATCTTCCATAGCAATTGCGGAGAATGAAAATGTTGCAATTAATATGGTCGCAGTAAGTATTATTATATTATTATCTATAACAATTATTATTAGTATTATATTGGCTTTTGTAAGTCAACCATTGTTGCAATTATTGGGGTTAGACATCCTATATAAATATAAATTATTTATATCTTTTGGATTATTTTTTATTGGGTTATATAATATTTTTATCCAATTGGCTTATAGAGAACGAGATTTTAAGACTATATCAAATACCAAATTAAGTCAGAGTATAGTTCAAAACACCCTTAATATTTTTCTTGGTTCATTTGGTTTTGGATCAGTTGGATTGATAGTTGGAAAGATTGCGGGTCAAAGCGCGGGAATGGTTAGCCTTTCTAAACCAATATTAAAGCGAACTACACTTGAAAAAATTAGTAAAAAAGAGATGTTATGGGGGGTAAAGCGCTACAAAAATTTCCCTTTATTTTCAACCCCTAGCCAATTTCTTAATGCTGCTGGAATCCAACTTCCACTGTTTTTTCTTACTGCTTTTTTTGGTACTCAAGTTACAGGATTATATGGTTTAGCAACAACCGTAATAAATATGCCTGTTACATTAATTGGAAATTCAATAAGTGATGTTTTTTATAGCGAAGCAGCAAACATAGGGAAAAGGGATCCTCAGAAATTAAAGTCTTTGTCAAGAATTCTATTAAAAAAACTGTTTTTAATAGGGATAATCCCAATGTGTATTGTATTATTATTGGGTCCTTCTCTATTTTCACTGGCATTTGGTGATATGTGGCGTGATGCTGGGGTATACGCACAATTAATTTCTATTTCAGTATTCTCCCGATTGGTTTTTATGCCTATAAGTAGAGTTTATGAAGTATTTGAAAGGCAAAAAGAAGCTTTCTTTTTAGACACGGCTAGGCTAGTATTGGTTCTTTTCGCCTTTGCAATTTCAAAAATACTACTTTTGAATTCATTTTGGACCGTAGGCATTTATTCATCAGCCCTCTCTTTAGTTTACTTTAATACATTTCTAATGTCTCAAAAAATCTTAAATGATGAGATAAAAAAAAAGTCATCTGGAAAGTCATAATTATTAAGTACAAAATTATAGCGATGCTGTTTTCAATTCCTTTCAAGTATAATAAATACTATATCATTCTTCATCGTTCTTCAAATGAGAGAAATAATATCTGGAGATCTAAGAATTTAATAAAAATACTAGGGTAAGGAAGTATACAATATGTTCAAAATCGCAGTAGCGGGAACTGGCTATGTTGGCTTAGTAGCAGGCGTTTGTTTTGCTGAAGTGGGTCATCAAGTAACATGTGTTGATATTGATGAAAATAAAGTGAAGTTAATGAAGTCTGGTGTTTCTCCAATTTTCGAAGCCGGTTTGGAAGAACTGATGCAGAAGAATTATGCTGTTAGGAGAATAGATTATACAACAGATTACAAAGCTGCCTATAAGGACGCAGATGCGATCTTTATAGGTGTAGGTACTCCAGAACAGCCAGATGGTTCTGCAAATCTTTCATATATAGCAACTGTTGCAAGGCAAATTGCTGAAACTATAGAAAAGGATTGTCTTGTAGTGGTAAAATCTACAGTTCCAGTTGGAACTAATGATAAGGTCGAGCAATTTATTCATGACTTTTTAGTTCATAATGTGAGAGTTGAAGTAGCATCGAACCCAGAGTTTTTAGCACAAGGATCTGCTGTACATGATACGCTTCATGCAGAAAGGATTATTATCGGAACAGAAAGTAAATGGGCTGAAGAACAGTTGATGAAGATATATGAACTGTTTGGATTGCCTATTGTTTCAGTAAATAGAAGATCCGCTGAAATGATAAAGTATGCATCTAATGACTTCCTTGCCCTTAAAATTTCCTATATGAATGATATTGCGAATCTATGTGAACTGGTTGGTGCGAATATTCATGATGTTGCAAAAGGCATGAGTTTTGATGAACGCATCGGAAGCAAATTTTTAAATGCGGGAATTGGTTTTGGTGGATCATGCTTCCCAAAAGATACAAAAGCACTTGAGTATATTGCAAGACAACACGGTTATGAGTTAAGAACCGTTAAAGCTGCCATTGATGTAAACAATGATCAAAAAACGATGTTATATAAAAAAGCTAGCAAAAGACTCATTACTTTTAACGGTCTTAAAGTAGCGATATTAGGGCTGACATTTAAGCCAGGCACTGATGATTTAAGAGAAGCAGCTTCCTTAGATAATGTACCTTTATTATTAGAGCAAGGTGCTGATATCTTCGCATATGACCCAATAGGAGCAGCAAACTTTGCCAAAGTGTATCCAGAAGGTGGGAACAGCAAAGGTAGAATGACATATGTAGCGAATATAGAGGATGCATTAAGAGGTGCTAATGTCTGCTTTATCTTTACTGAATGGGGAGAGGTAAAAGCAGTTTCACCTGAAACTTATAAGAATTTTATGCGGACTCCTTTAGTATATGATGGAAGAAATATTTATCGCGTTGAAGAGATGAGAAAAGCAGGAGTGGAATATCACTCAATTGGAAGAGAATCTGCAAGGAGAGAAGACATTAAGGAGTCGAAGAACCTTGAATTACAAACCTCTAGATCTTAGTAAAATATACCTTATTACTGGTGCAGCTGGTTTCATTGGATATTTCTTATCTAAGAAACTACTAGAACAAGGCTGTCGAGTGATTGGTATTGATAATATGAACGATTACTATGATGTAAATCTTAAATATGCTCGTTTGGAGCAATTGAAACCATATGGAAAATTCACCTTTATCAAAAGTGATATTTCAGACAAATCCATGCTCGAAACTATTTTTGAACAATATAGGCCGAATGTTGTAGTAAATTTAGCAGCCCAAGCTGGAGTAAGGTATTCAATAGAGAATCCTGATGCATATATTCAAAGTAATATCATTGGATTTTACAACATCCTCGAAGCTTGCAGATATTATCCAGTTGACCACCTCGTATATGCATCTTCCAGTTCTGTTTATGGATCTAATAAAAAAGTACCTTTTGAAGAGTCTGATTTCGTGGATAACCCAGTATCACTTTACGCATCTACTAAAAAGTCAAATGAATTGATGGCACATACATACAGTCACTTATACAAAATTCCAGCTACAGGCCTTCGATTCTTTACCGTTTATGGTCCGATGGGCCGACCAGATATGGCGTACTTCGGCTTTACTGATAATTTGTTTGCTGGTAAGCCAATTAAGATATTTAATAATGGTGATTTTGAAAATGACCTCTATCGTGACTTCACATTCATAGATGACATCGTTATAGGAATTGAGCGACTTCTAGTCAAACCGCCTACTGATCCAGTTTCTCATAAAGTATATAACATTGGAAACAACAGTCCTGAAAAGTTGATGGTATTTATAGAAACCTTAGAGAAGGTTTTAAGTAATGTATTAGGCAAAGAAATATTATTTGAGAAGATATTTGAACCCATCAAGCCTGGAGATGTGCCTGCAACGTACGCATCTACAGACCTTTTGCAGGAAGCTATTGGATTTAAGCCTGACACTTCAATAGAGGTAGGATTGCAAAAGTTTGCGAATTGGTATGTTGAGTATTATGGTGTGAAATAAAATTTTTTTGTTTATTTAGATTAAGATCAGAGGGGGAATATCTAGTGAAAGTACGTAAAGCAATTATACCTGCCGCAGGACTTGGAACAAGATTCTTACCTGCGACGAAGGCGCAACCAAAGGAAATGCTGCCTATCGTAGATAAGCCTACGCTTCAATATATTATTGAAGAAGCAGTTGAGTCAGGGATTGAAGAGATCTTGATTATTACTGGAAGAAATAAAAAAAGCATTGAGGATCATTTCGACAAATCCGTTGAACTTGAATATGAGTTAGAAGCAAAAGGGAAATATGATTTATTAAAAGAAGTAAGAAGTATATCTGATATGGTGAACATTCACTATATAAGGCAAAAAGAGCCTAAAGGATTAGGCCATGCAATATACTGTGCGAAAAGTTTTATAGGAAATGAACCTTTTGCTGTTATGCTAGGTGATGACATTGTTGTGAATAGCAAGCCTTGCCTTAAACAGATGATGGAAATGTATGAGCAATATAAAACTACAATACTAGGCGTGCAAGAGATCGCGGAAGCTGATGTTAGCAAATATGGAATTGTTGATGGAAAGCATATCGAGGAGAGTGTCTATAAAGTCAAAGGGTTAGTTGAAAAGCCAACGGCTGAAGATGCACCCTCTAATATAGCGATTTTAGGAAGGTATATAATCACTCCAGCTATTTTTGAAATCTTAGAGCACACTAACCCAGGTAAAGGAGGAGAGATTCAGCTAACTGATGCGCTTAAGGTACTAGCACAAAGAGAAGCTATGTATGCCTATATTTTTGAAGGAAGAAGATATGATGTAGGTGACAAGCAAGGATTTTTGCAAGCGACAGTGGAATTTGCTCTTAAAAGAGATGACTTAAGAGATGAGTTCTTGAAGTATTTAATAAAGACGATTGAAAAAGAAAATAGTGATAGAGTAACAGTAGTTGGTTCGAACTTATAAGATTAGGTCGTTATAGAATATTATCAATAACATGTGTTGAGATATGGCACTTCTAATAAAAAACATGTATAACTATTGCCGGATAATTGCGACAAAGCACTTTAATACGCAAAGTCTCTATCTTTCCTTGATTTACCGATTTTTTGGAAAATAGGCCTACAAACCCCGCCTTTAGACCCTCAAAATTTGTCGAAACTTTATATATATTTTATAATATAAAGGTAACGTCAAAACTTGAGGGGGGAATTCATAGGATGATACTTACGACGATTTGGCATCGTTTCTGGTTCAAGTATAATTTAGAGCTGTATGAGAGTTGTATTGATAAGGAAATAAAGCTGCAATTGCTGCGTAAGGCACAGTATCATGAACGAAGACTGAATTTCTCTTAGCTATAGAAGTAATAAAAGCTGGTGTCTGTGTGCAGACACCAGCTTTTTACTTTAATTCGGAAGTTTTTCTAAGTCTTCTTCGCTTATATCCCCAGTATTTGATCCAAAGCACTCCTTCGTCGTCCTTAAAGAGTTTAATTCCCGTTAAGCTTAATGGTGTCCAAAATTCCCTAAAATAGTAATTTGGCATAGCTTTTGCACCCTCCATCTGAATTTCCAAGGTACACTTTATCAGTTTCCTATTAAAAAGTAAGTCGAAATTAGTCAGTGAAAAAATTTTCATTGTAAATTCACATCCAATATGTGACTTATTTACTATTAAAGCTTATAATAGTACTTATTCCCTATTTAATATGGTTGGTGATAGGTTGAAAAAGAAAAAATGGAAGAAACGAATGTTATGGGTAGTAAGCAGCGTGGTTGTGTTGCTTGTAATTGGGTATTTTGGAGCGAATATGGCTGTGTCTTATGTACTGAAGTCGATGGTTCCTCAGGTGCCTGCTTCTATAAGTGACCTTGCTGAAGAAGTGAATAATCCTAAAGGACCGATTGAAAGTACTAGTACAAAAGAAGTAACTAGTGATGCTTCAGAGGCTCCAACAAAGTTTCAGGAATCAAGTGAAAAGAAAGAAATTGATAAGGTTGAACAGGTTAACGAAACTGCGGATTCCCCCAAACAGGCCCATAATGAGGTTCCAGAATCTCCGAAAGCAAATATCGTAAACTTACAAAAGCCAGCGCCAGAGGCAGCTAATGACGGGTTAGACTACCAAGCCCAAATAACAACGGATAAAGCGAAAGCGGTAGAAGATTCCATTTCTCTTAAGGAGAAGGTAACGGTTACTTCAGTCCTATTGAAGAAATTGAGTGCATCAGATCTTCAACTGTTTGCGAAGATGGCTAGCAATGGCTTATCGGTTGAGGAGAAGAAGGATGCTAAGGAGATCATTCTAAAAAAACTATCTGAAGACGAGTATGACCAATTGATTCAGATTGCAGCAAAATATGGTCTAAGCCAAGGGAAGAGCTACCAAGATTCGAAGAAGGAGTCTCACAAATGAGAAAAAGATGGTTAGTGCTTTTGATCGGTGTGGGAGTTTTAGGTATTGGCGGATATGCCGGTTATACCTATTCGATAAATGTAATCGCAGACAAACTGTCAACTCAACTATTAGCTGAGGCTGATACTAATCAGCAGTTGTTTGAGCAAATAGAATTGCCGACATTGCCGCAGACACCGGAGGAAACTTCTCTCCAAGACAAGTCAGCTGCTGCGAGCCCAAATACGGCGGATAAGCTAAGCTCTCAATCTCCAAGTTCAGATTCGAGATCTGATCTCAAAGGAGAAGAGCCTTCGAAGGAACAGGCTTCAGCTAGCGATGAAACAACTCATAACGCTTCAACAGAGAAGAAAAGCAACAAGCAATCTGCGTTATCTTTTAGTAGTAAACAAGAGGCTGTGAAGTTTGCAATGAGCAGATTTTCGGCAGCTGAGCTGAACAAGCTTCGACAGATGGCCAGCGGCGGTTTAACGTCTGAGGAAAAGGCAGAGCTGAAGAAGATTGCCTATTCCAAGTTTACAGATGCTGAAATAGCAGCAGTTCAGAAAGTGGTTACAACCAAATAATCATATACGAGGTGTGCTTCAAGTGAAAGTGACAAATCGAATCAAAGCAGCAGCAGGATTATCTTTAGCATTGTTTATGGGAATGAGTACTGGGGCATCCGCGGCGCAAGCTCCTATAGATTTGGATGTCTATCAGGTGCCTATGCATTTCACATTTGACGGTAAAGAGTATGCACCACCGGAAGGGCAAATGGGTTTTATCTATGAAGGTAGTACTTATGTCCCGATCAGGTTCATTTCTTATTCCCTTGATAAAGCGGTGAAATGGGATGCTGATACATACACGGTTACGATTTCCGAACCTAAAGAAACAGACAAAATTAATATCAAAGAGTACAAGCTCAACGCACAGGTATATTCGAAAAGCAATGAGAAGCTAGATAAAGCGAAGTTGACTTCCAGCAAGTTGAATGTTTACAAAGAGAAGATTGCTTATGTATTCGATGGCGTTGCGAAAAGCCCGTCAGACGATTTGCCTGGTTATATTGTTGATGGCAGCCTTTATGTGCCTATTCGCTTCTTCTCAGAGTCTGTTGGCAAAACGATTAACTGGGATCCAAAAACCTACACAGTTTCAGCTGTGACTACTCCGGTTAAGAAAGATCCCGAGGTAATAGTACCAGAGACTCCTAAAACTGAACCGACAGCACCAGCAGCTGGAGGCAGTACAGTCGGCGGTGGAGGTGCTGTTGGTGGCGGCGGAGGCGGAGGTTCCACGAAGCCATCTTTGGATTCGATTAAATCCGAGACCGAGGCACAACTGAGAGATCTTCAAACCAAAAGCAAGGAAGAACTCACATCGCTGTATAATCAATATAAAAGTACACATGATACAAGCTTAATTGCAGATGCATCGACGAAAATCGATGAGGCTGATTCAACTTTTAATCAACTCATGAGCGATTTGAACACGAAGCTATCGAATAATGGGTATGATACAAGTATTGTTGATACATATAGGGCAGAGTACGAACAAATCAAAGAAGATGCAAAAAATGATATTTTAGGCAAATAATGATGTAACCGGGAGCATCCTTAACGGACGGCTCCCGGTTTTTATTTCGCCCATTTTCTGCGACTGAATCACCAACTAGGCATTCACACACATAAAGTGTATTAGGCTATTAACTACTATACAAGAATGTGAGTGATCCCTGAAGTGACGAAACCTGAAAATCATGAATTTCGTCCGCCCGTAGGTGGCGGTATACATGGTGGTGGCATCGGGCACGGCGGAGGCATTGGACATGGTGGACCGGGCGGCTTCGGGCATGTTGGACATATCGGCCCTGGTTTTGGTCACGTTGGCCCTGGTCATATCGGACCTGGCTTTGGTCACGTTGGTCCAGGGCACTTCGGCCCTGGTTTTGGGCATGGCTTCAACCATTTCGGGTTTGATGGCTTTAACAATGTGTTTCCGTGGGTCGCAGCCCCTTTGTTATTGAGTGTGACGGATCCCTACTATCCGTATTCTTATCCTCCGTATCCCTATCCGCCATACCCTTATTATCCATATGGGCCAGGTTACCCAGGTATTTAAAACGAACTGATAAAACCGAGGAACTTCTCTAGAGGGGAGCCTCGGTTTTATTTGTTTTGTGTGAGATGCTTGATTGTGTACCCGATGAGCAGCTACTTTTGTTTCGAGTTGGTCTGTTGCTTCCTCAGATTTAGTAAAGAGGCGGAGTACTAAACTATGCCGCTACTTTGTTTCTAGACGCCCGCAATCCCGGTATCACATCCGAACAATATAGTTATCAACTAAACCACTAGGAGGTTGTTTCAATGGAGATTACATCAAAATGGAAACGCACTTGGCATCGGTTTTGGCGGAACTATCATCTTGTGCTGCTCGAGGGTTGTTTAGACGAAAATATTAGCAGAGATCTTAAGCGTAAAATCACTTATCACGAACATAGATTAAGCACCTAGAGGGTGCTTTTTCTTTTGTTATGAATAAAGTTAGTTGCGGGAATTCCTTTAAAAATAAAAATGAAATCGTTTACAATAACAAGTTTAAGGTTTAAAATAAAAGAGAAAATAACCCAACGCTACGCAATGGAGTTGATCCAATGGATGATTTTCAGAAATTTTCTAAAGGATTATTATGGGGATTCCTTTGTTGTATTCCCCTCTGGCTTTCCATTATCGGTTGGATCGAATTCATCATTTACAAGTCTTGAAGTATTTACAAAGCACCCCATTATATATGTGGGTGCTTTTTTGGTTTTCTCATCCTACACTTGGACTCCCTCCTCTCCACTAATAATTTCACCTCCTCAGTAAGACGTTTTTTCCTAAAGCTTTAATTCCTAATTCGAACATTAGTGAAACTGAAATAGAAACAGGTGCAAAGATAGATCCTATGTTCGAATTCTTGTTTGATACAGATAAGTTACTCAACAAACTCAAAACTGTTTTTTTCGCTCTGCTCCCCACCCCCAACAAAAATATAAATAGAATTCGATAATTCTTTATAAAGTTGTTGCAGAACTCGTTGGACGATTTGTTCCATAATCCGTTAGGGTTTATATTAATACAATATGGTGTATATTTATTTAAAATCGGTTTAATATGAGGCTGTCCCATATGTCATAGAAATGACTGGGGATAGCCTGTTGTTTTTTTATTAAATTTCTTTTCTGTTAACTGAAATAATCTATCTGGAAAAGAAGAGCCGACCTTCACTATTAACTCATCTTTCCATATACCACCAAATTGATGAGAGGTACTTGTTATGTTAAAAAACAGTACAATGAATTATTTCAAGTCCTTCAAAACCCAAGTGTTGATAATCAATTAGCTGGTTTTTTTGTATGTGGAAATACGATAGGAGGACTCAACTCATTCTGCACCGATTACATCATGGCCAAGGCAGCATATTATCGTAATCGAGTAACAAGTAAATAAACGTATACAAAGTAAAAACAGGTAGATGGATTTCAATTCACCAGTGCTCTATTATTATTTATGAAAGCGGATTCTTATTGAAGATCGTTTAGGGGGACACACATTGAATAAGTGGAAGAAAACAACGGCTTTTGGTCTCGTTGCATGTACGCTCGTATTTGCAAGTGCCTGTAGTTCAACAAATTCTCAAGAGGCAGCACAAAGCCCGACGACATCAACTTCGCCGACTAATTCGGAAAAGAAAATCGTTCAGTTGACGACTGTTCGCAGTAACCCATCGGATATTAAATGGGATCCGGGCGAATCGATGGACAAAAACTCGGTATACGACGCCTACGAGCAAGATTTGGGTATTCGTATTAAGAATATGTGGGTTGCGGATTCGAAACAGTTTGCTCAAAAGCTTAACATGATGATTGCATCCAATGATATTCCCGATTTTTTTTCCGTCGCTGACCAGGTACAACTGCAACAGTTAGTTGACGCGGATATGCTGATGGATATGAGCGCAATATTCGATAAATACGCTAGCAGCGAAACCAAAGAATGGTTCACCAAAGATGGCGGAAACCAGATGAAATCCGCGAAAGTGGACGGCAAACTAATGGCGATACCGCTTACTGCCGATCCGTACGGTTCGTCGAGCTATCTTTGGGTGCGCAAAGATTGGCTCAGTAAGCTCAACCTTCCGGAGCCGAAAACGATGCAGGATGTATTGAAAATTTCCGAGGAGTTTACGAAGAAAGATCCAGGGGGAACGGGCAAATCGTTTGGACTGACCTTGCAGAAGGATCTTCTTGATGATTATGGGCTGACTGGATTTTTTAACGGTTACCATGCATATCCGGGCATCTGGCAGAAGGGCACGGACGGTAAGCTGGTCTACGGAAGTATACAACCGCAGATGAAAGTCGCTTTGAAACAACTGCAGGATATGTACAAATCAGGTCAAATCGATCCGGAATTCGGCGCCAAAGATCCGGATAAAGAAAATGAACTGGTAGCGGCCAATAAAATCGGGATGGCTTACGGTGCGTTCTATTTAAGCGCATGGCCGCTAGCAAGCGCTGCGATTAAGGATGGCAAGCTGGTCCAGGATTGGCAAGTGTACGGACTTCCTTCTATTGATGGAACGGCTGCTAAATCACAGATAGGTTTAGGCGTTAACGGGTATGTGGTGGTTTCAAAAAACTGCAAAAACCCGGAAGCGGTCATTCAGATTTTAAACCAATGGATCAAACTGCAGATCAGCATGACAGATAAAGAGAGAGTGTATATTAACGGGAAAGAACTTGAAGATAAGGGCAAGCTCTATTTCAAAGTGAATCCGATTCGTCTGTTCGCACAAGATGGTAACGTTCAAGCTGGAGGTATTCTGCCAAAAGCGATCGAATCGAAAGATCCGAGCATGTTGAAAAACGATCCGGATCTGATGAATCGTTATGCTGCGGCGCAAAACTATTTGAAAGGCGACGTGAGCGGTTGGTTTCACTGGATGATCGCCAAGTCGGGGGGATCCTTCTCGATCATGAATCAATATTTGAAGGATAGCCGTTATGAGCAGGATCAATTCTTTGGAGCACCGACGCAAACGATGCAGGATAAAAAGTCGGTATTGGATGCAAAAGAGAAAGAAATTTTCACCAAAATCATTATGAATCAAGTATCTATTGATGAATTCGACAAGTTCGTTGCCGATTGGAATAACCTTGGGGGCGAGAAGATTACGAAGGAAGTCAATGATTGGTATACGAAGCAAAAATAATAATGGCAAGTAATAACGGCGTAGGAGGGGAGACCCTCCTGCCGTCTTTCTTTTTGAATATTTAGAACAGATATGGTGGTGTAAAGCTTGCTGGGTAAACGGTGGATACGAGAATGGCCGCTGCATCTGATGATTTTTCCTAGTGTCATTATTCTCTTTATTTACAGCTATATACCAATGTTTGGGATTACAATCGCTTTCGAAAAGTTCATTCCATCAAAAGGGATCTTTCATTCACCGAAGGTGGGGTGGAAGAACTTTCAATTTTTTATCGAGTACCCCGATATTGGGCGCATTATGTTCAATACAATTAGCATTGCGTTAATGAAAATGGTAGCCGGTTTGATTGTGCCGCTGATCGTAGCCCTTTTATTGAATGAGGTTCGTAAGGTGCTGTTCAAAAGAGTGTTTCAAACACTCGTTTATTTGCCGCATTTTTTGTCTTGGGTGCTGCTAGGAGGCATTTTGATCGATATTCTTTCGCCTTCGACCGGGATTGTCAATAAGGTGTTGGGTATATGCGGAATCTCCCCCATTTACTTTCTGGGGAACAACCACTGGTTTCCTTTCGTTATCGTACTTTCGGACACGTGGAAAGAATTCGGCTTCAGCACGATTGTCTATTTAGCTGCGCTGACGTCAATTAATCCCTCCCTATACGAGGCCGCCTCAATGGACGGCGCGGGCAGGTGGAGGCAAACATGGCATATTACACTGCCGGGGATGCTTCCCGTCATTATCTTACTAGCGACATTAAGCTTGGGAAACGTATTGAATGCAGGCTTTGACCAAATTTTTAATTTGTACAGTCCGCAAGTATATGAAAGCGGCGATATTATTGATACACTCGTCTATCGGATCGGCTTGGAACAGTTCCAATACGGCGTCGCGACGGCTATTGGACTTTTTAAATCGGTCGTATCACTGATTTTCATATCGGTGTCGTATTTCCTCGCTTACCGATTAGCTAATTACAGAATTTTTTAGGGGAAAGGAGGAAGGCCTTGTGATCCATCATGTAACTCGGAGCAGATTGCTATTCTTGATGATCAACTATCTCTTTCTTGGCGCACTCTCCTTGCTATGCATTCTGCCTATGCTTCATATTCTTGCTCTGTCTTTCAGCTCGGGCTCAGCTGCCGCTGCAGGGACAGTATCACTATGGCCCGTTGAATTTACGACCGCAGCTTATGAAAATATTTTGAACAAACCGCAGTATTTCACGGCGTTCTTGATTACGATGCAAAGGGTTGTGTTAGGTACATCCATCAGTATGTTGTTAACCGTGTTGGCGGCGTATCCGTTATCCAAGGAGCCGGGTCATTTTCGCTTTCGGACTGTATATGCCTGGTATTTTGTCATCACGATTTTGTTCAGCGGAGGGTTGATCCCGTGGTATATGACGATTAAAGCGACGGGGCTTATAGATACGATTTGGGCGCTAGTGTTACCTGGGGCTGTGCCGGTTTTTAACGTCATTTTGCTGTTAAACTTCTACCGCGGGCTGCCCAAGGAGCTGGAGGAGTCGGCTAAAATGGACGGTGCCAACCAGTTCGTCACCCTGTTCAGGATTTATTTTCCATTATCGGCTCCGGCTCTAGCGACAATTGGCCTGTTCACGATCGTAGGTCATTGGAACAGCTGGTTTGACGGGCTTGTGCTGATGAATCGTCCCGAGCATTACCCGCTGCAAACTTTTTTGCAGACGGTCATTATTAAGAAAGATTTCCGGTTCATTTCCTCGGACGACCTGGACATTTTGAAACAGTTATCCGACAGAACAAGCACCGCCGCACAAATATTCGTTGCAGCTTTTCCCATTCTGATGATATACCCGTTTTTGCAGCGCTTTTTTATTAAAGGAATTGTTATGGGAAGCGTAAAAGAATAATGGGAGTCTAAGATTGCGTGTGCATGTTTGTATTGCCTAAACGTTTACACCCATGTCATGATTAGAGGAGGAAGCTAATTTCCTAATACGAGCTGAGCGGGGCAGATATTATGAACATAATGAATCAGTTGAAATCAATGAAACCCCCTTCGATCTTTCTGAAGCTGTTTCTCACTTTTTTTCTAGTTATTACACCGCTTTATTTGATTACGTTAAGAATTAATTTGCAGGGATCGGAAGGAATCCGATACGAAATGTCTGAATCCATTCAAGCCAGAACGGATTATTTCATGAACATGCTCGAGAGTGAGATTGGTCGAATAACCGATTCTCTTCCCGAATACGTCATAGATCAGGACCTTCGGAACCTTAGCTCAATCGGCGACCAGATCAGCCAGTATGAGCGGATAGCGCTTGTCAATGCCTTACAAAGGCGGCTTTACTTAATGAAGTATTCCAGCCTGTTTATAGCGGATGCCAAAGCATACGTCCCGTTAATCAAAAGAACCGTAACATCCGCCAATTACGAAGAAGGCATTAATGAACCGGAATTTGATGCGCTGCAGCATCAGAATAGCGGCGGGCCAATGATCTACTGGAACGATCGTCTATTTCTGAGTCTGGCGTATCCGGCGAATGCGAAACGGAAACCAATATTTGTACTTGGGATCGAATTGTCGATTAAGCAAATGCAAGAGATGCTAAATTCCGTGGCAAGACCAGGTCAAGGCAATGCGATGCTCATCAATCTGAAGCAGAATTGGTCAATCGGTGCCCAAGTGAATAAAACCGAAGCCCAGGGGTTACAGTCTTTCTTGCAAAGCCAACAGGAAAAGGGCATTCAGAGCGGCTTGTCGACGATTACCCTGAATAAAAAACAAACAATTGTATCGTACAAATTTTCACCTGCGATTAACACTTATCTTGTAACATTTACACCGGAAGCGTATTTGCTTGGTCCATTGACTACCCTCAAAAACTGGTTTTGGGTGATGTCCTGTGTATCCGTGTTAATCATTATCTTTTTTTCCTATTCCATTAATAAAGTGATCTTGCGCCCGATGAGGAAGCTCATTCAAGCATTCAACAGAATGCGGGACATTCATACATATCCGACATTACCGACCAATCGAAAAGATGAGTTCGGTTATTTATATAAGGGCTTTAACAAGATGGTCGAACGGTTAAAGTGCTTAATCCAGGAAGTTTACGAACAAAAGATCAGAAGTCAACGATCAGAACTGAAGTGGCTGCAATCACAAATCAATCCGCATTTTTTGTATAATTGCTTTTTTGTCCTGAGCCGACTGATCAAGAAGGTTGATACTGAACAAGCCTATCAATTCTGTGTATATATGGGAAACTATTTTCAATTCGTGACTCGCGACAAGCCGGATGAAATCCCATTGGAACTGGAAATTAAGCATGCCCGCACTTATGTGGATATTCAGACCGTTTGCCTCGGCAATCGCATTAAAGTTGAGTTCCAGGTTCCGGAATGGATAGTTAGCGGGGGAACTGTCATTCGAATCGTCCTGCAGCCCATTATTGAGAACGTGTATAAGCATGTATTCGATCATCAAGAAGGCGAAGGGTTTCTATGGATTCATTTTGAAAAGAGCGGCGACGATTTGTACATTCATGTGGAGGACAACGGCAGCGGTTTGGACGATCAGGCAATCGCACTGTTGAACGGCAAACTTAGCAATCAAGCGGATGAAGACGAAAGCTCGATCGGCATCGTAAACGTTCACAGACGCATTCAAATGAGGTACGGGGAAGATTGCGGCCTTATGTTCGAGAGATCGACTCTGGGCGGACTGCACGTACAGATGAAAATTAAGCCATGGCAGGGAGGGGGATTCGATGTATCGACTGCTCGTCGTTGATGATATGCCCATTGTGGCGGATGGCTTAGTAGGGTTGCTGCAAGACACTACTCATTTGAACCTGAAGCTGTACAAGGCATATTCCGGAACCAAAGCGCTCGACATCCTCAGATCGGAAGAAATTGACATCGTGCTAAGTGATATTCGAATGCCCGGTATGCAAGGAATTGATCTGCTCAAGGAGATTCGCGTTAGTTGGCCAAACTGCAAGGTGATTTTTCTAACGGCATACGATGACTTTGAGTATGTGCGCAGCGTGATTTCCCTCGGCGGATTCGAATATATTTTGAAAATCGAAGGCGACGATAAAATCGTTCAAACCGTTGAAAAAGCGATTTACAGCCTGAACGAAGAAAATGTCGTTAAAACTTTAATTCACGGCGCTGATAAGCAAGTGACTTTGACCGATATAACTTCGCAAGAAGCATTCGTATGGGAGCTTCTAAGCGAAGCTGAAACAAGTGAGAACGATGTGATCCAAGTATTGTCAGAGATGAATCTTCCTGTTCGTGCTGATTTGCCTTTGCAGATGGTGCTTGGGGACGTTCGAGAATGGGATAGTATCATGGATCAAGATAAGGCCGGACAGCTCTCCGTTATTCAAAACATAATAGAGGAATATACGAGTCAATGTGCCCGTTTGATATCGATGTGCAGTAAGGATTCCCAATTATTGCTGCTGATTCAACCGTACGGCTGCGAGAGCGATGGTAATGAAACCGTTTCCTTCATTCGCAGCGCGCTGGAACCGATTCGGCAAACGTGCCGAAAACTGTTGGATATCCGGATCGATTTGGCACTGCAGAGTTTACCGGCAGGATGGTGCGGGCTTCATCAAGCTTTCGAGGATTTACGCGGGGCACTCTTTCACGGAACTAGCGTTTACTCGGAAACGACGGAAATGACAGCTTTCGCTGTAACGGCCATACGGCAGGACACAGATGAAACGAAAGCGGAGTGCGGTTCGGATTATTTTCAGTTGTATAAAGTCCGTTTATTAGACAATTATTTGCAGAACGGAAATGAAGCGGATTTTTTTAAGTTGTTTCATGAATGGAAGGCTTTCCTTGTGGCCGATTCTACGTTCAGACTTCACAAACTGGAATGCCTCCACGCGCTTCATGCCATTTTCGAATCTAACATGGTGGCTTGCAAAATGACTGAAGAGCTGGAAACGGCTTTAGAACAATATAATAAGATTCAGCTTGGCGAAATCAGCTCGTGGGAAAAACTGCAGCAGCAATACAGGCAAATGGCATCGGCTATTTTCGAGCATAAGCGAACGATATCGAGCGGGAATGCGCAAGAGTGGATAGATAAAGTGAATGCGTATATTGAGGCGCATTTGGCGGAAGACCTGACGCTTCCTAAACTGGCGGCACAGGTGAGCTTCAACCCCTCTTATTTTTCCCGGTTTTATAAGCAAACGACGGGGATTTCGCTCTCCGACTACATTGCAGATATTCGCAATACGAAGGCGAAGGAGCTGCTGAAGGGCAACAAATTAAAAATTCAAGATATCGCGATGAAAGCGGGCTATCAATCGAGCATGGCATTTATACGATTTTTCAAAAAACAAAATCGGATGACGCCTCAGGAGTTCAGAAGAAAAATGTCATCCACCGAAAGAGAATGAGGAGGAGATCCGAATTGGATGAGATGAAGGGTCAAGTAAGAATCGGTATAATCGGTGCGAGCGGTCGCGGAGGCATCGCTGCGTACTGGCACAAACCGGAAGGGCGATCCGTTGTCGTAGGGGTTGCCGACATTGTTCCGGACAAACTGGAGACGTTCAAGCAGAAAATAAATCCCGACGCTTTCGTCACACTGGATTACCGGGAGCTGCTGCAGCGCGGTGATATCGACGCCATTGCCGTAACCTCGCCGGATTATTGCCACGAGGAGCACGCGATTGCGGCGCTGGAGGCAGGTAAGCATGTCTTTTGTGAGAAGCCGCTGGCTATTACGACAGAAGGCTGCGACCGCATTCTCGAGGCTTGGAAGAAGTCCGGCAAGCATCTCATGGTTGGCTTTAATATGCGCTACATGAATATGTTTCGCACGATGAAGGAAATTGTCGATTCCGGCGTGATCGGCGAGATCAAAGCCGTTTGGGTTCGCCACTTCGTTGGTTGGGGAGGATACTTCTATTACCATGATTGGCACGCGAACTCGAAAAACTCCACAGGCCTGCTGTTGCAGAAGGGTTCGCATGATATCGATATGATCCACTGGATTACAGGGCGCTACGCAACAAAAGTTTCCGCCTTCGGCGGGCTGGATTTCTACGGCGGCGACAAACCTGACGATCTCACCTGTCCGAACTGCGCGGAGAAAGACACCTGCACCGAGTACAGCGGGAAACATTTGAACCAATGTGCTTTTCGTAAGGAAGTTGATGTAGAGGACAATAACGTTGTGATTATGGAGCTGGAGGGCGGGATCAAGGCATCGTACCTGCAATGCCATTTTACCCCCGACTATCACCGTAACTATACGTTCATCGGAACGGAAGGAAGGCTTGAAAATTCCGAGCCGGATAACAAAGTGTTTGTTTACACGAGACGTTCGAATACGGAGCGCGAGCTGGCGAATCGCGTGTACGAAATTAAGGAAGCTGAAGGAACACACGGTGGAGCTGATCCTATCATCTGCCAAGATTTTGTAGATATGATCTTAACCGGTAAAAGGCCCGTGGCATCGCCTCAGGCAGGGCGCATGAGCGTAGCCGTAGGCTGTGCGGCGACGAAGTCGCTTCGCTCAGGTGGCGGAGTCGTACAAGTGACGCCTGTTCCAGATTTCGCAAGTGAATGATAGATTCGATGAAGCAGCCAATTCCAATCATCCTAAAAGTAAACGCAGATCCAGATGATTTGATTGCCGGGCTTTTTACCGAAGATATCCAATCGAATGGGATGGAGTATTACCGAATCGTTGATGAAGTGTGCAATTGGCTGGGGGAAAGCAATCAAGTGGCTGTTGCGGTGTCGATTTCAAGCTCAACGAAGATGATTTCGAAGAAGCTGATGAAGCAGACGATAAAAACAGAGATGAACTCGGCATTATTCAAACATTTCGTTTATTGTGAGGACGCGAACGAAATATTTATCCTCTTAACGGTTCATCAGATCAGAAGTGAAACGGCGATTCGTGAACTTATTCACACTACTCTCTCTATGATCAAGACAAGACTTGAGCAATATATGAATGTTCGTGTAGCCATGGGAATCAGCGAGATACTGGATGGCAGGAAGCACTGGCAAAGATTACTGAATCAGGCGCGAAGCCTAGTTGCTTTGTCCTTTTTTGAAGGGTATGGCAGGTTCTTTTATCCAGAGAGTGCAATGAAAACATGCATGGAAACTAGCGCTGATCTGCGAATGACCTTAAAAGTCAAAAGTGCTGAGATCGTACGATTGCTTCAACTGAAGAATGAAATACTATGGGAGCTTAAATTTGACCTATGTGTGAAGCTATTGAAAGAAAATGGAAGATTTGAAGTTCACGAGACTAGGCTGCTGCTCACTGATTTCCTATGGGAGCTTAGCTCCTTGCTATATACCCAGGAAGTTCGATGGGGGGGCGTGTTTGACCGCAGTAATCCCTTCGAACAGTTGAAGGACTTTCATACTCTTGAGGATACATTGCAATGGATCAAGCAGGTTTGTTCGGATATTTATCGTTTTATTCATGAGCTTAGCCCAAAAGTCAATTCGTCTCATAATATCGTTGAGAAGGCGAAAGAATTCATACATCAGCATTATTGCGAGGAATTGAGTCTAGGTATGGTTAGCCAGTGGGTTGGGGTAACAGAAAATTATTTTAGCAGGCTATTTATGCAGAACGTCGGCGAGAGTTTCATACAATATGTAACGAAATTGCGCATCGAAGAGTCCAAACGGTTGTTAAAAATGGGATATAAAATCATTGATCTGTCTGAAAAGATCGGGTATACGAACCCCGAGCACTTCAGTCGGGTATTTAAGAGGGTCACCGGTGTAAGTCCGAAGGTTTATAAGGAAAGTCTTGATTAAAGAATTTGACGGCCATTTGGAAGAGACATCCAAATTGGATCTGGTTACTCGTCAGATAACTAAAAAAGTCTGCCTGATCTCCGAAGCGTAGCCACGGGAGATTGGGCAGACTTTTTGATTTTCTTTATATATCTTATTTATAAGCTATTTTCTGCCTTTAATAAGTTATAGAAAAACTCTTTGGAACAAAGACAATAATTAGTTTACTCTTCAGATTAAAAATTCTGTTCTTCGCCAAAATGAAAAGATTTCGTTTGGTGAACCATTACGCTAAGAACCAACCCCATAGATACCATATTCGTCAGAAGAGAACTTCCTCCATAGCTAACAAATGGAAGTGCAATTCCAGTAAGTGGCATTAGTCCTGTATGCATGGCTATATTCTCAAAAATTTGCAAAGTAAACATGGATGTCACACCTATTATCACATATGAACCCGTTAAATCTTCACATTCCATAGCGATTCGAATCATTCGATAAATTAAAAAAAAGTAAAGCAGCAAAAGTACGGCAGATCCAACAAAACCAAATTCCTCACCAATAACAACAAAAATTGAATCCGCATAGTCATATGGAATATATCCGTTGTGTATCATAATACCATGAAGGTACCCTTCTCCCAATAATTCCCCTGAACCCACTGCCTTCATGGAATTCACAACCTGATAACTTTGATCGGGATTACTAGTTGGATCTAAAAAAGTTTGAATTCTATGAAGTTGATACGGCTTTACAATTTTATTGAAAATGGGGGGATCAACAAAATATAGGGCAATGATACTGCCAATAATCCCAATAATTATACATAGCCCTACGAGTCCATGTTTGAATCGAATTTTCCCTATCCATAGCATTCCTAGAAATATACATAGAATAACGATAGCTGTTCCCAGATCGGGTTGTTTCATGATGAGCAGAAAAGGAATTCCCACAACACCCATCATCGGAATGATGTCTTGAACGAATCGGAGATATTCCCCTTTACGTTTTTCCAACATTTTGGCTAACAACAGGATGACGAAGACCTTTGTTAGTTCCGAAGGCTGAAACTGCATAAAGTGAAGATTGATCCATCGCTGCGATCCATTAATGTTCATGCCTTTAAACATAACAAAGATTAAAAGCAGAATGCCGAATATATATAGGTATACCGATAAATGACGTACAATCCCCCGATAATCTAGCATGCTCAAGAGCAACATTGGCACAAACATAACAGCGAACATAACCAAATTATTCACATGTAACCCAGCAAATCTCGTATTAGTAGTGGCACTGTAGATCACGATAGTGCTAGCAACCATAAAACATAATAGTAAAGCGATAATCATCATATCCAGTTTTTTCGCTTTTAGCACCAAATCATTTATCACACATAGTTCTTCCTTCTCTGGAGATAATTTAAATACTCAAACCCAAATCTTCGCATTCCAAGTAATGATAATCTCAAGTACATATTTTATTGTTTGGCAGAAAAGGGTTTATAAGCAGAATTAAAATGCTTCATGTCTACATCACTCCACATATTGGACACCGCAACCTTATCTGGGTGGTCAAAAACCAAGAAAGCAGTTGGTAGGTAACGCATTCCATAACTGCTGGATGGTCTATTCACAACTTGATTATCTTTAATTAATACAGAAGAAGAACCACCATCCAGGTTCGCTGCAGTAATAGCCCCGTGCTCCAACAACAATTGTTGTGCATCGTATAAAGTTGCACCAATAGAGTAGCCGGGCTGTCTTCCGTCAATCACTAAAAAGATAATTGTGCCATCTTTTGTTTGAGCCATGCAAGTTCGGGGCGCAATCCCCCAACCATCCGCCTCGTTTTTGACTAGACCTTTCCCATTTACGATAAACTTGGGCTGAAAAGAGACAGCATCTCTTACACCCATTTTCAACAATTCGGACGGTTTATATCGTCCTGCTACCATGATACCCTTACGATCAAGACCAACAACATTAACAGGATCCTCCATACCTCCATCAGAATAAAGAAGTTTTCCTCCTGACATTACAACCCCGCTGGGTCTGAAGCCATTCCCATCGTAGTTCGGATCGTCAAAAGCCCCACCATTAACACCCGCAATTGCCCCTGTTCTTTTGACCATGCTTAGAATTTGTTCTCCTTGCCCTTTCATGCTCGTAGTTACAACTCGAATCATCTGAGGATTGCGAACAAACATCAGATATCCTTTGAATTTCTTCCCATTAACCGGTTCTATCGTAACATCATTATTTTTCTTGGAATTCATTGAAATCTCATGATTATCGTGAATCATTCCCATATCATCAAATTGCTTTGCGTAATTTTCTGTCCGCAGGTCCAGTTCACTTTGCCCAATCAAAAACTTCGCATAGTCACGATGTTGAGATGTAATCAACGTATCAGCCAGCATATAACGCCAATTGGTCCCAGAAACAGTAAAATAGAACCAAACGATAAAAATAAAAGTTGATATAAATAAGAACAATATAACTGCAGCGAAAAATCTTAATTTTTTCTTGCGACGCGGCTTTTGCTGTGGCTTCATTGGTTGAGCTAAGACATAGTCTTGATAACCATTCATACAATATCACCTCTCTTTTAAAAACATATTATTATATTAAAATACAATCCTTAAGATTTAATGAGAAAGATATGCACGACTTCTCCTTTTTGATATTAATTATTTGTCAGCCATTTGGATGATACATCCTGATGGCTTCTTGTATTTGTTTGATTGCCATTGATTTCCGAATAATTTTACCTATATATGGGAAACGTTTAATTACATGCTAAAGGAATGGAGGTGCAAGGATGGGAACAATCCGGAGATGGTTGAATGGATGGAGATCAGTTCCAAAAACGAAATCATCTGATCATCTTCAGCAACCGATTTCAGGAGTTCTTGAACTTAACTTAGTTACAATTCAAACCGTTTTTACTTACGCTCCGGATCTGGTTACTCGTCAGTTTCAATTAAGAACAGGGGATCGTGCACTGCTTGTTTATTTGGAGGGGCTCATTGATAAATCAGCGATTAATAATAACATTTTAAACCCGCTTATCTATGAAATCGAGACAGTTAACGATATTTGGAATTCTTCACTAACGATTGCGAAAACAGAAATTTTAACCTTGTGGTCCGATGTTGAGTCCTCCATTTTCCAAGGCAAGAGCATTCTGTTTATAGATGGACAGACACGCTCGTTAGCTTTACATACGCAAGGCTGGCCCCAAAGATCGATTAAAGAGCCCCAAATCGAATCGACGTTAAAGGGGGCACATCAAGGATTTGTAGAAACATCCGGGCAGAACATTGCCCTCATCAGACGATATCTTCCTAATCGCGAACTGAAAATTAAAGAATATTCCATCGGATCTCGCGGTAATACGAAAGTTTCAGTGATGTATCTTGAAGATATTGTGCAACCTGATTTCGTGAAAGAAATGGAGGACCGGCTTCTTCAAATTCATGTGGATGCCATTTTGAATACGGGAGAATTAGCGGAGTTTATTGAAGATCATCCGATAAGCCTCTTTCCACAATTAATGATGACGGAACGACCGGATTCTGCTGCGGCCCACATTTTGCAAGGGAGGATAGCCATCGTTGTAGATCATTCACCTAGTGTGATTATTGCCCCTGTAACGTTTTCGGCATTCTTCCAAAGTGTCGATGATTACAGCAATCGCTGGATCATTGCCTCTTTTTTACGTTTATTGCGCTATATCGCCTTAATTACGACAATGTCTTTAACGGCTATTTATATCGCCATTGTGTCGTTTCATTATGAAGTACTACCTTTGGATTTGTTGGTATCGATTGGGGAATCCAGAGCGAGAGTACCTTTTCCTCCGATTATAGAGGCATTGCTAATGGAAATATCCCTAGAGATGCTTCGGGAAGCAGGTTTACGTCTTCCGGGTCCGATTGGACAAACGATTGGTGTCGTAGGGGGGATTGTCATTGGTCAGGCGGCGGTGCAAGCGGGGATTGTAAGTAATATTATGGTGATTATCGTTGCGATCACAGCGATTTCCTCCTTTATTATCCCTGATTTCGACATGTCCTCCTCGCTGCGATTACTCCGTTTTCCAATGATGCTCATGGCCGCGTTGTTCGGTATGGTGGGCATTGTGATTGGGCTCATGATTATCGGGGCTCACCTGATTTCAATGGAGTCGTTCGGCTTATCCTACGGAAGCCCCATTGCTCCCATCCGATTGTCTGATTGGAAAGATGTTTGGATCAGAGTCCCGATGTGGAAAATGAAAAAACGACCTCTCTCGGCCGATCCCACTCAACTTATCAGACAAGGAGCAAACAGAGAAGGTGAAGATCAACCATGAAAAAATATTCGTTTAATCAAATTTCTTTGGTACAGTACATCTTCATTATATCTGAAACGCAAATTGGAATCGGTGTCTTATCCCTTCCCAGCGATTTAGCTAAATCTGCCGGTACCGATGGTTGGCTTTCCATCCTATTGGGTTGGCTCTTGTGTATATTGGCAAGCTTATTTGTCATTCGAATTATGGATAAAAACCCTGGATATACGTTAATCGAGATTTTATCTGCTAACTTTGGGAAATGGATGGGGAGAGGCCTTTCTGTTCTTTGGATTATGTATACGGCTTTTGCAGCAAGCGTGGCCATGTTTTCAACGATCTTTATCATTAAGCTGTGGATCATACCTGATATGTGGGACTTTATCTTGATGATCTTGTTTCTAGTTCCCATCTATATGGTCACGAAGCAAGGTGTTAGGATCATCGGAGTCTCCGCAGAGTTAATATTTCTAGTCTCAATATGGATGCCTTTCTTTTTGTTCTTTACACTCAAGGATTTCCACTGGCTTTTCCTTCTTCCAATCGCTAAAGAAGGCTTGCTTCCTATTTTGTCTACCGTAAAATCGACCATCTTTTCTTTCCTTGGGTTTGAATTGGCTTTCATTCTGTACCCGTTTCTCAAGGACAAAAAATCCGCTTCGAAAGGAATTGTGATTGCAAACTCGTTAAGCATGATTATTTTTGTATTCGTTACAGTCATCTGTTATATCAAGTTTTCTCCGGATGAGATCAAAGATTATGCTTACCCTACGCTCAACTTGTTGAAGGTCATCCGATTGCCGTTCTTAGAACGGTTGGAGATCACTTTTCTTTCTTTCTATCTGCTTATCCTCTTCATAACGGTCATTCCCTACCTCTATACAACTGTGCTGGGCATAAGTCAATTATGCGGCAAGCAGGATCATCGAACTGTTTTGCGGATATTCATAGGGCTGTTGATCCTAATTTCATTCTTCTTCTCCCCATCTTCTTCCCAAGTAGCTCGATTGGGCATATTGTGGGGGCAGTTAGGTACATATTTCGCCTATGTGTTCCCTGTATGCTTGTGGATTTACGGATGGCTGTTTCAACTAGTTAGAAAGGGACAAGTTCAATGAAGAAATGGCGCGGCATTGTTATCACTTGGGCAGCATTATTGGTCATCACCGGGTGCGGTAAGCAAGTTTATATAGAGACACAACGATTTGTGATTGCTGGGGGCATAGATTTTGACGAGGAAAAGAAGTTGGTCAATTACACGGCATCTACGGTCTTCAGTAAAGAAGCTAAGGATAAATATAAAGTCACAGCTGCAACTGCAGATACATTGCGTGAAACTAGAATAAAAGTGGGGCAAAAAATAAACGGTAATATTGTATCTGGAAAATTGCAAAGTTTTATGATTGGAAAAAATTTACTGATGCAGACCAATGTATTACCCTATTTGGATGCCTTCTACCGCGATCCTAAAAATGAAACGAATGCAAATATGATTGTGGTTGATGGAAGTGTGAAAGATGTGATGTATACGAATATGAGCGATAAAGGCTCATTGGGCGGTGTAATCAAACAATTACTTGAAAGCACTTATCAAAGCAGAATTTCCGTGATCACTACACTGCAACAATTCCATCAACAGATGAAGGATAGTCGAATAACGCCAAGCTTACCAGAAATGAAAACAGAGAAGAATGAACTTGTTATTTCAGGGACCGCGCTTTTACATAAAGATGGTACCTACGCTGCTTCTTTGAATCATCAAGAAAGTTCACTCTTGTTCTTGTTGCAGCGCAATACGAAGAAACCCATACCGTTGACTGTACACATTCCTCGTGAGATATCTCTTACGGATGAAGAAATGTCCTATGCGAGTTTCAATATTAGAAAAATAAATGTTGACTTCAAGCCAATATTTGATGAAAGCCATCTAACGATCGATATCCAGATGAAGGTTGTGATCGAATTATCGGAGCGTATGTTTACCTTTGACATGAAGAAGAAAGGTAAAACATTGGCACAAGCCATTGAACAAGAGCTGAAAAAACAATGTGAGGCTTTAATTAAGAAAGCTCAGTTGCACCAAGTCGATCCCTTTGGTTTCGGGATTTATGTGTCGGCATACGACTACAAAAACTGGATGAAGGTAGAGGAGCACTGGGTAAAAACTTTCTCTGAAGCAACCGTAAATTATTCTCCTACAGTTGTCATTAGAAATATTGGAGTTGCCGAATGAACAAGTACTCGATGAATCAAATTTCCTTAAAACAATTCATCCTGATCATAGTTCAAAACCAAGTCGGGATCGGAATTTTATCCCTTCCTCGCGAATTAGCCAAATCGGCCGGGACAGATGGATGGATATCCATTATATTGGGCTGGATTTTGGCAATGCTGCTGAGCTTAGTCATCATACGAATTATGGAAAAAAATCCCGAGTATACGTTATTCGAAGTATTAGTTAAATACTTTGGAAAGTGGGTGGGTAACGCTTTAGCAGCAGTATGGATTCTGCTCTACACATGTGCAGCAAGTACAACCATGCTTTCAGCGATTCATATCATAAAAATTTGGATCATTCAGGGAACACCGAACTACATGTTAATGACCTTGTTTGCCATTCCGATCTATATGATTACCAAGCAGGGAGTAAAGGGGATCGGACAGTTTGCCGAACTCGTTCTTATTGTCACGATGTGGATGCCTTTCTTGTTGATCCTAACGTTAAAGGATGCGCAATGGATGAACCTTATACCGATTGGAAAAGAGGGGATATATCCCATTTTATCATCCGTAAAAACTACCGTATATTCTTTTACCGGATTTGAAATGGCTTTCTTCTTTTATCCTTTTCTAAAGGACAAGAAATCAGCGTTCAAGGGAATTGTTTTTGCAAATTCAATATCAATGATGATCTATTTAACGACTACAATCGTCTGCTTTGTTATATTCTCTAGAACCGAGATCAAGGATTACGTTTATCCCACGCTCAACTTATTAAAGCTAATCCACTTGCCTTTTTTGGAGCGGTTGGAAATTATCTGTTTGCCCCTGTATTTGGTTTTCATTTTTATGACGATTATTCCTTTCCTCTATGTGGCTGCATTCGGAACAAGTCAAATATTAGGCAAGCAGGATCATCGAAATTTTTTACGAATCGTCATAACCTTATGGATTTTATTGTCATTCTTTTTTATCCCAACGGATTCTCAAATCACTAAAATGGTCAAAATGGTGGGGATAACAGGTTTATATAGCGTTTATGTGTTCCCAATTTTCCTTTGGATCTATGGATGGATTTTTCATTTCGTTAGGAAGGAAGTAAGATAATGAATAGATTCGGTTATATTTTTATAACATGGGCAGTTTTGTTGTTTCCTACAGGGTGCGGTAGTACCGTTTATATAGAAAACCAACAGTTTGTTCTCACTGAAGCCTTGGATTTTGATGAGAACAATAAGCTTGTCGTGTTCACGTCAACTCCTGTATTCAATGAAGAAGCCACGGACAAATATAAAATCACATCCACAAATGCAAATACGTTGCGCCAATCAAAATGGCTGATTGATAGTAAGACAAGCGGCAGCCTTGCATACGGAAAATCGCAAAATTTGCTTATAGGGAACAAACTGCTCCAGCAGCGTAATGCTTATCCCTATTTGGATGTTCTTATCCGTGACTCCCGAAATGAGATCAATGCGAATGTCATAATGATCAATGGAGCAGTTAAAGATGTGATGTATACAAATATGAGCGATAAAGGCCGTATCGCCTCCGTAATCAAGCAATTGGTAGATGCTTCCTATAAAAGCCGAATTACCGTGCAAACGACACTTCAGAAATTTCATCAACAAATGAAGGATAAAGGAATGACGCCGGCTTTAACTGAAATGAAACCAGAGAAAAATGATCTCGTCATTACCGGTACAGCTCTCCTGCATAAAGACGGTACCTATGCGGTCTCCTTGAATCAGCAAGAAAGTTCTCTGCTCCTATTATTGCAGCAAGATACGAAAGAAAACATACCGTTAACGTTTCATATACCTCCTGGAATGTTCCATACGAATGAAAGAACCTCCTTTGTAAGTTTCAACATAAAAAAAGTAAAACCTACGTTCAATGCGGTCTTCAAAGATGATCACCTTACCATCGATATTGCGATGAAGGTTCGGATCGATTTGACGGAGCGCTTGTTCATGTTAAACCTAGAGGAAGAGAAAAAAAAGCTGGAACAAGCGATTGAAAAAGAGTTGAAAAAAGAATGTGAGGCTTTAATCAAGAAAGCTCAAAAATATCAAGTGGATCCCTTTCAGTTTGGCATTCATGTACGTGCATATCAGTATAAAAACTGGAAGAAGGTAGAGGATAACTGGGGAAAAGCGCTTTCTGAAGCCACGGTACATGTTACTCCTAAAGTCATCATTGGAAGTATTGGGGTTTCTGAATAGAAATTGCGTGCAACATCAATCCAAAAAGAACCCTAAACATTTGGTTTTAGGGTTCTATTTATGAACTAGACTCGCAATCTATTTCGTCGCTTTTCGTCCTACTAATACCCAGTACAGAGATAAACTCAAAAGGGTAATGAGTACGAGAATGAATAGGATATTACTAAACATGGATGTATTCGAATTGTTCGTAATTCCTAGGAAGCTTGTTTGCATGGAGGAATTGTCCATCATGGCTGCTGTATAGGCAATTCCGATTGACATTGCGACACTAAGTGTTAAATTATAAAATCCGACTACTGTTCCAGCTTTTTCTTTTTCTATCGTACGGATACAAGAATCAATTAATGGTGCGTACATGAATGCAAATGAGCCAGAGAATAACACCATGGAGATCACGAGTACAACAACCGAAGTTTGTACAAAGAATGCGCCTAGTAATAAGCTTACCACAATACAAGACATCGCGATTGTAATGCATTGTTTGCTTCCCAGATACTTCGCAATTTTTCCGGAAAGAGCCCCGACGATCGTAGCTCCGATAAAGCCAGGAATCATTAATAGTGAAATCGTATCTAGTTTCAAGCCATAAATCTTTTCAAGCAAGAAAGGAAATCAGGTACATCCAATTGAAATCGGTAATATACAGGAGTAAGGCTGCTGAAATGGCTCCTACTAGGAATAATCCTAATACATCGACATGACTGTTTTTCGTTTCTTCTTTAGGAAGATACTTTAAAACAAAAGGAAGGGCGAACAGTGTTACTAAAGAAATTAAAAATAGAGATGTCCAGTGGAAATACGTAGAAACGTAACCGCCAGTTAATGTACCAATAAGCTGCGAAAGAGCAAAACTGCTTGTACTTAATCCTAGAAATTTCTTTTGTTCATTGGCAGGCAAATGTTTGGTTACAAATATAACATATAATGTTTCAGCTGATGCTAGACCTGCCGTTTGGACAATTCGTGAGATCACAACGAGCAAATACGAATGTTGAAACATATACCCCATGATTGAACCGGCACATATCAAAGTGATCCCAGCGATAAAAAGCTTTCGGATACTAATGGAATCCGCTAATGTTGCGTAAACCACTGCCCCGATTCCAATCACAAGGCCAGCCAGGGTTGATTGCCAGCTGACTGTTGTCGCTGAGATGTGGAATTCCTTTGCCATATCAACAGAAATGATCTTAAACGAATTATCAATGATCAAGCAAAGTAGAAATAATATTAAGGTAACAGGCACTGCTTTCTTAATATTAATCTCCTGGGCTTCCTTTATGCGCACATCTGTGGTTAATGTAGACATAGCTGATCTTTTCTCCTTTGTTGTTTCCTTCTCATGATGTAGGGTAGCGCTTCCAAAATTACCGCGGAATGTTACTTTTGGTTACAATGAAGCTTTTATTGAGTTACCGTTTCCAAAGCAACTTCGATCATGTCGTTAAACGTGGTTTGTCTTTCGAGCGCGGTGGTTTGCTCACCTGTGATGAGATGGTCACTGACCGTTAAAAGAGATAACCCATTTACGCCAAATTTAGAAGCTAGGTAATAAAGTCCTGCTGTTTCCATTTCTACGGCTAATACGCCGTGTTGGCCAAGTTTAATCACTGAAGAATTATCATCTGAGTAAAAAATATCTGAAGACAACACATTACCCACGTGAAGATTAAGACCTTTAGCCATTCCAATTTCGTATGACTTTTTGATTAAACCAAAGTTCCCGATTTGTGGGAAGTCATATCCTGGGAAGTTATTGCGAATAATGGACGAATCCGTCGCGGCAGCTTGTCCAATAATAACATCTCGAATTTTCACATCAGATTGTATGGCGCCACAAGTCCCGATACGAACCAGATTTTTTGCTCCATAACTATTTATTAATTCATGAATATAAATGGATGCAGAGGGCATGCCCATTCCTGTGCCTTGAATCGATACACGGCTTCCTCTATAAGTTCCTGTATAACCGAGCATACCACGAACATTATTGTAGCAAACAGCGCCTTCCAGAAAAGTTTCTGCAATGTACTTTGCACGTAATGGATCACCGGGTAATAAAACAGATTCTGCAATTTCCCCAGCCTTAGCTTCAATATGAAAACTCATGTTATTGCCTCCTATGGTGTTACGATATCTCAAGAAAACGATTCAAACACAGCATATCACAATGTAAATTCACATTCTGTCAGCGATTTCTCATCACTTTTGTTAACTGGTTCACAGTTGAATCGTTAAAGCGTTAACTGAAATATTAAACCTGCAGAGGTATATTTGATTCATGACATGTCTACTGGTTATCCCATTTTCGAAGTTCTGGAAACTCTTCAGTATGGTTACAAATCGATTCAAGTTTACTCTTATTTATGACATAAAAATATTTATTCCGAATATCGAGAATTCCCTCGGCTTGAAACTCAGCCAGGGTTTTGGATATGGATTCTCTAGTAACTCCGATCATATTAGCCAGGAAAGATTGACTTATCTTTAGGTCTATTTTACAAATGCTATCTTCCCACTGCCCAAAGTTATAATACAGATCCGTGATTAAATTTGCTGTCCTTGTTCGAACATCATAAAATGACAAATAGCGAATTAATCGATTGAGCATGCGAATTCGCTCAATAAGAATCGTATACGCATTTCTTAGAACAGAAGGATATTGCTCGACGATACGAAGAAAATCTTGCTTTTCCAGTTGCCAAGCAGAAACATTCTCCAAAGCTTCAACTGTACTAATTCGATAATTATGATTGGATAATGCTTCTGCTTCACCCAAAATTTCACCCGGGGAAGCAATTTTAAGAATAATTTCTCTATCTTCGCTTAGGCGATACACTTTCAGCTTCCCTGATCGAATTAAGTAAACTTCTTCACTAAGATCATTTTCAAATATGAGTACATGGTTCTTTTTAAAATTACGCTCCTTCAATAAAGGCGCGATTTGCGATAAGGAATCCTTAGGAAGATCTGAGAAGATCGTAAAATCAGAGAGGTCAGTAATCATCAGTTGTAGATCCTTTCATTCAATTTCTTTAGTATTTTAGTTCAGAGGTAATATTATTCCAGCATTCAAGAATGGAGCCTGAAACGATATGAAATTCGAACGTATTAGTGTGATTGTCCTCGATAGTGTTGGTATTGGCGAATTGCCTGATGCAGCCAACTTTGGTGACCAAGGAAGCCATACACTTGAACACATCTGTCAGCAGGTCCCTGAGATCAAATTGCCAAATCTTACTTCACTTGGTTTGGGCAATATTGCACCACTTTCCGCTATCCCTAAGATGGAGAAGCCACAAGCCTTCTATGGAAAAATGAATGAAATGTCGGTTGGTAAAGATACGATGACCGGCCATTGGGAATTAATGGGGTTAAAAGTAGAAGTTCCATTTCAGGTTTATCCAAATGGATTTCCAGATGAGCTTATTGCGAAGTTTGAAGAGTTGACAGGTAGAAAGGTGATTGGAAACAAGCCCTCGTCCGGGACAGATATCCTAGACGAGTACGGTGAAGAACAAATGCGCACTGGAGCATGGATCGTTTATACTTCGGCCGACAGTGTCCTTCAAATCGCAGCACATGAGGATATTATTCCACTTGAGGAGTTGTATCATGGTTGTGAAATCGCTCGGGAACTAACCTTGAACGATCCATATATGGTTGGGCGTGTTATCGCAAGACCATATATAGGACAACCAGGAGCCTTTACACGCACATCGAATCGGCACGATTATGCACTTGAACCATTTGGTGATACGGTACTCAATCGCCTAAATGATCAAGATTATACTGTTATCTCCGTCGGTAAAATCAATGACATTTTTACAGGGAAAGGGATTCAAGAATCTCATCCAACGAAAAGCAATTTAGACGGAATTCTGACTACCATTGATTTATTGAAGCGTCCATTCAAAGGGTTGCTCTTTACAAATTTAGTTGACTTTGACTCTTTATATGGCCATCGCCGTGATCCACAGGGGTATGCTGCTTGTCTTGAAGAGTTTGATCAATATTTACCTGAACTTATGCAACAGACTGGAGAAAAGGACTTGCTGATCATTACAGCCGATCACGGGAATGACCCAACAGCACCAGGTACGGATCATACTCGCGAATATGTCCCCATTTTGATCTACAGCCCTAAGCTCTCATCCAATACCGCTTCGATCGGTATAAGAAACACTTTTGCCGATCTAGCTGCAACTATTGCTGACAATTTCGATGTCGCCAAGACAGGCATCGGGGAAAGCTTTTTGAATCTATTAAAGATCAATAACTAAACCTGGTCTTGTTAATTTGATTGATGAAAATCACGTATCAACGTAAGGCCATCAGGTCGATGCGTTTCGTAGAAAGAGGGAAAAAAGTTCATGAATACCGTCAAGCAGAAAATTCAGGAGGCCGCTTCATTTATTGAGAATATGATTGGATTTAAGCCGCAGATCGGGCTGATACTCGGTTCAGGGTTGGGCATTATTGCCGATCTCGTCGAAGAAGCAACAATCATCCCGTACCCTGCCATTCCGCACTTTCCGGTCTCAACTGTGGAGGGGCATGCGGGGGAATTGGTTGCAGGAAAAATAAAGGGGAAACCTGTTGTTATGATGAAAGGGCGGTTCCATTTATATGAAGGATATGACGCCGATTTTGTGACGTTCCCGGTACGGGTTTTGAAAGCGATCGGCGTAAACCAACTTATCGTCACTAACGCAGCGGGCGCCGTGAATATGGATTTTGAAGTCGGTGATCTGATGCTACTGTCCGACCACATTAATAACATGGGAACGAACCCGCTGATCGGGCATAACGATAAAGAGCTTGGTCCTCGTTTCCCGGACATGACCGAGGCCTACAGCAAGCGTCTGATTGAACTGGCTCACGGTGTTGCAAACGAGCAAAGCTTCACCTTCCGTGAGGGTGTATACATGGGCAATTTAGGCCCTACGTACGAAACACCGGCAGAAGTTCGTATGGCGCGGCTGTTAGGTGCCGATGCGGTTGGAATGTCGACGGTCCCGGAAGTTATTGTTGCAAGACATTCTGGTATTGAAGTGCTTGGCATTTCATGCATTACAAACAAAGCGGCAGGTATTTTGGAGCAGGCGTTAAACCATGATGAAGTGATGGAAGCCGCTGAGAAAGTGAAACCGAAATTTTTGCAATTGGTTCTTGGTATTATCAAAGCGTTATAGAAAAGGAGAAATGGCATATGATGCGCCAGCAAATCGAAGAGATAAAAAGTAAGCTTGAACCGATTATTAACTTAATGACAGAGGAGGGGGAGTTCGTCCCTCTATCTCAGGAGAAAATGGCTTCTGTCATTGATCATACTTTGTTGAAGCCGGAAGCTACATCCGAACAGATTATTAAGTTGTGTGAGGAAGCCGCGGAGTGGGGATTCGCTACCGTGTGCGTGAATCCCATTTATGTAAGGCTTGCAGCCGAGAAGTTGGCAGGCAGTTTAGTGAAGGTGTGTACGGTCATTGGTTTTCCACTGGGAGCTTCGGCACCTACAATGAAAGTGATCGAGGCAGCAACTGCTTTGATCGATGGAGCGACTGAGGTCGATATGGTTCTTTCGATTGGACAGCTCAAATCGGGAGATTACATGTCGGTGTACGAAGATATTCGTGGGGTGGTTCGAGTTGCAGGCAACAAAGCGATCGTGAAGGTGATTCTGGAAACGGCTTTATTGACGGAAGAAGAGAAGATAGCGGCCTGCCTCCTTGCGAAGAAAGCGGGCGCTGACTTCGTTAAAACTTCAACTGGATTTGGCGGCGGAGGCGCTACGGTGGAGGATATCGCACTGATGCGGGAAACAGTAGGACCTTCCATGGGTGTAAAGGCTTCGGGAGCGGTAAGAAGTCAAAAGGATGCACTTGCCATGTTGGCTGCCGGGGCGACAAGGATTGGGACGAGCTCCTCTGTTGCCATTGTCCAAGGAGAATCTTTAACGGCAAGTAGCGATTATTGATATTTGCACCGTAGTTTGAATTAGGTATTTTCCGCTTTGTCAAAGTCTACTGCCATGATTAGCGATAATTCATTGAGTTCCGTCCGGTCCCAGCAAAAATAACGGAAGCAGATCAACATAAGTTAAACTCAACGTAAAGTTTAATCCGAGCTATAAAACATAGGATAACTTTAGTCAAAAGTGTAAAAATAAAGAGATTAGAATATAGTTGGGGGCAGGGATCATTGAATTTGTTTAAGGGGAATTTTTTTATTAAAGCAATAGCCATATCCCTTTTAACTGTCATGGCAGTTTCCATGTTTATCACCATTAGTTGCGATAGATACGTAACGAATGTTTTTGACAAGCATCATATCGATGATCAGGTCAGGATGAATGGCTTGATTTCCTCTCATGTGGACGCATTGCTGGAATCCATTGTGAAAGGCGCTTCCAATATGATGATGGATCAGGAGATCCTACAGGCGATTTATGTAAGGGATTTGGAACACCAAACGGATAAGATGTTACAAATTCAGCATAAATTAAATGCTTATTCCAACACTGTAAAAGATATTTATAGCGTTGATTTATATATACCCAGTTCTGTGTTGCTTATTTCAAGCGCAAATGGGATAATACCCTCCACATCAATGTCTGATGATACGATGCGCTTGTATCAAACGATTGAGGCATTGCGTAAACCAATGTGGATGTTTACCCGCCAATCCACACAAGAAAATATGATTTCGTTTTTTCAACCATTGCCGGTACAATCTGACTTTCCTCAAGCTTATTTAACGATTCATATTAGAGAACGAGCATTAAACAATATCATCACAATCAGTCAGGATGTGCCTATCGAATCTCTAATCATTAGTGATACAGGAAAAATAATATCCTCTGCAAATAAGAATACATTGGGTCAATTCCTGGATGCGGATATGGAAAAGATGCTAAAGGATATCTTGGATACACCTGCTAGTGCCGGCTATACAATAGATCGTTCGAGAAATACGTTTACCACCTATAGCAAGCTTGCATCAAGTGAATGGATCGTGGCGATTAGGTATCCATTGGATGCATTTTTCTCTTATAAGCGAGATATTTTTTGGCATTTAATTAAACTTGAACTCATTGTTATGATCGGCGCGATTCTCATACTGATCTCATCCTATTCTTATCTGTTTTCACCAGTGACACGGTTGATTAGAGAACTTGGTGATACTGTAAAAGACAAGAAGGTCCGATTTCTTGATGAGCGGAAAATCATTGCGGAGTTTCTACGGCACAAGCAGGAGGAAATCCTTCAACTACAGGAACAAAATCGGAGACAAACCGTTTCAATAAAAGAATTAACGTATTATCGTTTACTTCAAGGTCCCGAATCATTCATTGCGTTTAGTGATGCTTTTCTTCATGAAAATTCGTTGGATGAAAACAGTAAATATTGGATTTTAATCGTGGAACCTGATTTATCATCTACAGAATCTAAATTCAGTGAAGATGAACCTGCTTTACTAATTTTCGCAATTTCTAACTTATGCGAAGAGATTATGAAACAGAATTTTAGTGATGCTCATATCTTTCCGTCTCTGGATATGAAGCAAGTCATTGTTATTTGCTTCACGCCTTCACAAATGAATGAACGTCAAATCGCTAGAATTTCAGCGCAAGTTGCAGAATCCATTCAAAGTACGGTTAATAATTATTTAAACATTCCAGTCTCAATTGGTGTTGGGAATGCTTATTCTATCAGAGAAGGGATACACCATTCATATAGAGAAGCAAGTGAATGCTTAATGGAACGGTTAGTAAAAGGATCTGGAAGCATCATTACGATTCGGGAGATGAAGGCTCCTTTTATTTTTCAATATCCTTACGAATTAGAAGCATTGATGATCAAAGCGCTCAAACAAAACAATCAGGAAGAGACTCTGCGTGTATTCAAAAATATGATTCAATATATGCTCGATGCGAAAGTTAACTCACGTAGATTGCTGCAAACTTCACAAATGTTATATTTCTCTGTTCTCCGAATATTATATGAAACCACGGATAACCAAGCACTAGTTGCTCAATGGGATTTATCGCCGCCTCCCCAATGGAAGACCGTCGATGAACTTGTGTATTGGTTTGAATTCGATTTTTTCCCGGAAGTTTTTAGAGCAATCGAGCTCACGAATGAAAACAGAGGGCATCAAACAGTTGAAGCAGTCAAACAATATTTGTATGAGTCCGCAACTCAAATGCAGTCTTTGACCTCAGTTGCTGAACAATTTGGAATTAACCCGTCCTATTTAAGCCGGATTTTTAAGAAAATGACGGGCCAAAGCTTTGTTCAATTTACAGCTAATTTAAAGATTGAAAAGGCGAAGCACCTGCTTTTAAACAGTGCTTTATCTATAAATGAAATAGCAGAAGCGGTTGGCTATACGGAAAGGACTTTTGGACGCGTTTTCAAAAATGTAACAGGCACCACGCCGGCTAACTTTCGGATGCAAAACAAAAGCTAAAGGTACAAACATCGCAAATGACTAGAGCAAAGCCAATCTGGCTTTGCTTTTTTTGAGTATCTAAGCAACTAAAATAATAATATGATCCTGGGAATGATAAATGCTCGAATATTAGAACATCCTAACAGGGATGCAGCTTTTGGCAAATATCGCATTAGGAGTAATGGGGGGAACAGGAATTGATGAAGAGCAGGCGTGCGTGGGCAATGCTATTGTATTTTATATTCTGCATATTCCTCGTCTTGGCCGGTTGTTCTAAGCCTCCTTATAAAGCGGATAGTCGGACTGCAGACAAAAGTGCTAACAACATCAGTAAATTTTTGTCAATTGGTATGCCAACTGACATGGAAACATTTGACATCCACAACCACAATATCAGCTCAACAGAAGCTATTCATATCAATATGTTCAGTTATTTGTTTAAAAGGAATTCAGACTTGGAAATTAAGCCAGATCTTGTAGAAAGTTATAGAGTCGTCGACGATACGACCTGGAATTTTAAACTAAAAAAGGGGATTACTTTTCATAATGGCGATCCATTATCTTCTGCAGATGTGAAATATACATTAGAACGTGTAGCCAAAGACCAATCTCTTAAAGAGAACCCTAACTATAAACAAATCAAAGAAGTGAAAATTATTGACGATCTAAATTTCCTGATTTTGACAAATGGTCCGCAACCTGCGCTGCTTAACCGATTATCCAGAATAGGTTCGGGTATACTGCCAAAGAATTATATTGAAAAAAATGGATTTGAGTATTTTCTGACTCATCCTGTTGGTTCGGGACCTTTTAAATTTGTCGAGTGGGTTCGCGATGATCATATAACATTGGAAGCGTTCGATCAATTTTATGGAGGACGTGTTAAAGAATGGGATCGTGTCGTGTTTCGTAAACTTCCGGTGGATCTGAATCGAGTAAATGAGCTAAAAGCAGGAGGAATAGATATTGCTGTCAACCTTCCTCCGGACATGGTTCAAGTCATAAGCGCACAAAATGATGTAACAACTTTAACATCTGCCTCCAACCGTGTTGGATTGCTTGCTGTTCGAAACACGAAAGGATTAGCGACGGCTAATCCTAAAGTACGTGAAGCCATTGATCTTGCAATAAATAAGAAGGCTCTGATCGACAACGCTCTTGGAGGATACGGCATACAAACTCGTACCCGCGTCACGCCTGGGAATTTCGGGGCAGATCCATCTTTATTCAATACTTCTTTATATAATCCGGAAAAAGCTATGCAACTTTTAAAGGAAGCAGGGTATGCTAACGGGTTAACAATTACTTTGTCAGCACCTCTTGGAGTTTATACCAAAGATAAAGAAGTTGCTGAGATGGTTCAAACGATGCTGGGTAAAGTGGGCATCAAAGTGAACTTAGAACTTATGGATCGAACGAAGCTTCGTGAAATGCGTTCTGCAGGAAAAAATAAAGAATTGCTCCTTCTGTCTTATGGGAACTCGTTATTCGATGCCGATAACGCACTTGACTTATATCGTTCGGGAAAAGCCAAAACGGAACTTGATTACAGCAACAAAGAGGTAGACGATCTGCTGAGTGCAGCGTTAATTAATATGAATCCTAAAGATCGTATTGCCCAATATCAACAAATCCAAAAGATTATTGCGAATGAAAGGCCGCACATTTATCTATACAATGAGCAGGGTTTGTATGGAGTTAAAAAGACAATCAACTTCAAACCCAGAACGGATGAAATGATCTATGTGCCGGAAATAACGAAAAAATAATGGCCCACAAGGAACCGTCATTTTTTTAAACGCAGTGTTCTGCAGTGAAAAATAATGGCGGCTCTTCAGACGAGTATCCCAAAAATGATCTGGATTGTCTGGCAGTTCGATTCAGGACGAAATGTCGGTAAATTACTGTCAGTTGTTGGTTGACATCTAGCATAATATTATTAACCAACGGGTGATAAATCATCGAGATTTCCATAACGGTTCCGGGAAGCTAGATTGTGGGTATGGCGAGAGCAGTGGGCATCATTCTGGATGATGCAAAAATTTTGGACAGATTGTGAATGCGCTTGCAACATTACTGGCTCCGTTGTCCCCTATGACAGCTTCAATTGGCATGTAGGCAGGCTGTCCTACTGTGTAGAAGGAAACAGAGCGTATGGACCGGGCATTCTGGATATGAAGGGGGGATCATCTAAGCTCTATGGGCACTTAAAGCCTGCCGCGAGTTGGAGATTTCCTTAAATAAGAGAATTGGTGACTGGTGAGCTGTGTATTAGATTAAGAAAGGAGGGCGGAGTCTACATGCACATAGCGATCGACGTCGGGAGGACGGATATCAACATCGGTTTGGTTTACAATGGGACCGTTATCTTAAAAACGAGATTACCAGCCCTATCGAAAGAGGGGCTGTTAAGGCGTCTTTCGGACATAATAGGAGCCATCTACAAATTATTTTCCGATAGCCGTTTTTCCCTATCCGAATGTACAGGGATCGGGATAGCAGTGCCCGGTGTGGTTGATGCAACCAGCCGGACCCTAGCATCGATTAACGATAAATATTCAGATGCTGTAGGGTTTCCTTTTGAAGAGTGGTTTAATGGGGTGTTCGGATTGCCTTGTATCCTTGAAAATGACGCCCGGGCTGCGCTAATCGGTGAAGCTGCTTATGGCGTGGCAAGAGGCGAAACGGATGCTGTCCTAATGACGATCGGAACCAGTATCGGTACGGCAGCGATGATGGACGGTCAAATTATACGTGGCCGCCATCATCAAGCCGGTATATTGAGTGATTACTTTGTCGCAGACCTAGAAGCAGTCACGAACAATGATGCAGTAGGCATCGATACATTTAAAAAATTAATTCCGTATTGGAGCACTTGCATTGTGAATCTTATTCATGCTTTTGACCCGGAAATTGTCATTTTAAGCGGAGAGTTGATGAAATCTCAGGCAGACATTGTACCGTTGCTCCAGGAACAAGTTCTTAAGAACGCGTGGACGCCTTGGGGAAATGTCCGGTTTGTCGTTGCGGAGGATCCAGATTCTTCGGTACTGTTAGGAGTTTCACGATTGGTTGAAATGGAGCATAGTCATCGTTTAAGGAATTTTGGTTAAAAAATGTAGGGAAATTCGTAGAATATATCATTCTCTTATTAGTAACATCCGAATACAATCATTCAGAAACGAATGAAGATGCTAGGTGCATGATGCGATGCTAGGAGCATGGTGCGATGGTTATTGCATCCTGCACCTAGTTTTGCTTTTCGAATTTTGAATGGGACGAGGTTCATGCAGATGAATAGGTTAAGAACGCCATGGAGAATCTCGACACTCCTTTATCTTCTTCTTTTTATCATGGTGGTTGTACCTTTGACAACGTTATCCGCCATCATTTTACAGGTGTATAAGCACGATTTGTTAGTACAAACAACCAATCGAACCTTGCAAACCTTACACTCCATCACATACACCGCAGAACAGGAAACTAGAAAAATAATGTATATCACTGCAAATATTGGGGTGGATCAAGAAGTTTTGATCAATGCCACACGGATGTCGCAAGCAGACAGCGGCAACAGTCAAATGTACATTGATTTTATAAATTCAGCTTTGACACGGTATAACGCATCGATCAATAACTATATCCTTTCGGTAAGTTTCTTTTTTAAGGGAGGAGGGGTCTTCTCTTATAGTCGAAACTTGATTGAAGATACACCAGTCATCCATGATTCGGAGTGGTATACAAAGGCGCTTTCCAATGCGAATCAGGTTCAATTTATTGGCTTACAAAAAAATGTATTGTTCGATCGCGGAAAGCCATATGTGATTACCGCTGCTGTTTCACCCGAGTTCATACCGGGATTGCAAACCGTCGAGTTGATCTACTGTACTTTCAATCGCAGCTCATTTGAGAACTTATTACGAGGAAATAGCAATACCATTGATTCTGATTTTCTAATCGTTGATAAAAATAGACAAATCATTGCATCAAGCTCTGGATTATCCAATCTCGAACATGTGGATGAGCATTTATTTGAGAGAATTAACAACGATCAGGAAGGTCATTTTATTTCCGAATTAGACAATAAAACGATACTGATCACTTATGCAACCGTTGCTAATACAGGATGGAAGGTGATTCACCAAATTCCCTACAGCCATCTTACGCAAACTTACGATCAAATTTTCAGAGTGGTTATCATTTTCACGATTGTCTGTACCGGTGTGTTTTTGGTGATCTCGTTTTTCATGGTACGCAGTCTGACGAAGCCGATTCATATGATGGTTCGGAAGATGACCAGCGTTATGGGAGGGAACTTGAATGCCAAGATTGTTGCATCGGGGAGCGCCGAGATCGTGACGCTGGGGCATACATTTAACTATATGCTAGATCATATTCATCTATTAATTTTGCGAAACAAAGAAGAAGAAAGAGCCAAACGGATCGCAGAGTTTGATTCATTGCAATCACAGATTAATCCTCATTTTCTAATAAACACGTTAAATGTCATCAAGCTTATAGCGCTAGTTAATAAAGTAGACAATATTCGTAATATAACCGTCGCGTTAATGAAGCTGGTTTCTTCTTCTTTTAATAGAGGGAGTACCCTTAATCCGCTCTCGGAGGAAATAGAGAATCTCAAGCATTATCTTTACATTATGGAAAACAGGTTTGGAAAGAGAATAAGTGTCGTGTGGAATGTAGCGGAAGAAACGTCTTCTCTCTATATTCTAAAACTGTTACTGCAGCCAATCGTGGAAAACTGTATTGTGCATGGGTTGGATGAGAAGGACGTAGATGGACAGATCTGGGTGAATACTTGCATTGTCGATGAGAGTTTGCAAATCGAAATTGCAGATAATGGAGTCGGAATGGAGAATGAACAACTGAGTTCCTGGATGAACCAGAATCATGAGAACAAGTTCAGCGGCATGGGGATCTCCAATGTAAAACGTCGTATCCAAGTGCAATATGGCATGCACTATGGTTTAACGATACAACCGAATGAACCGACCGGTACGAAATTTGTGATTCGTGTGCCGCTCATTACAACAAGATCAGAGGATAATGATCTGCAATAACATGGGGGTCCAGAGGTATAGAAAATATCATATGAAGTCTTCCATTGGAGATGATAGATGCTTGTATAAAGTCATGATTGTAGACGATGAGCCTCTCGTGAGACTGGCAATGTACCAAATGATCGTATGGAAAGAACTTGATATGGAAATTGTAGCTGAAGCTAATGACGGAGTGGAGGCTTTGGCTACTTTGCAAGAGCGTCAAGATATCGAAATTTTGCTGGTTGATATTCAGATGCCTAAAATGAACGGTATTGAACTGTTAAGTTCTATTCAATCTATAGATACGATGAAGAAGCCAATTCCAATTATACTAAGCGCATACAATGATTTTAGTTATGTTCGTGAAGCCTTTTTACTTGGCGCCTTTGACTATATTGTTAAAGTAGATATGGACGAAGAGCACATTCTGCCAATTCTGCAAAAAGCCGATCAAAAGTTAAAAAAGCTTGCTGCCTCGAATGAGGTACAAATGATAGGTCCAATGGTGGAAGAAAAAGCAGACCTGGAAAGCGTAATCGCCGGGCTTCTCACCTTAGATATCCAATCTCATGTTATGGAGTATTCCCGAATCGTTTCTGAAGTGAGCAATCGGCTGGGTGAGAGCTGTCAAGTAGCTGTTGCGGTGTCGATTACAAGCACAGCTGATATGCTTATGAAGCAGGCGATTAAGCAGACGATTAAAACAGAGATGGACTCGGCGTTATTCAAGCATATCGTTTATTGTGAGGACGCGAACGACATATTCATTCTCTTAACGGTTCCACACCTTAGAAGTGAAATGGCGATTCGTGAACGCATTCACACTTCGCTTTCATTAATCAAAACTAGACTAGAGCAGTATATGAATGTCCGTGTAACAATGGGAATTAGCGATATCGTTGATGGGAAAAAGCATTGGCAAATGTTACTGAATCAGGCGCGAAACCTAGTTTCTTTGTGCTTTTTTGAAGGGTATGACAAGTTCTTTTATCCAGAGAACGCAATTAAACCACGCACGGAAACTAGCGTTGATCTAAGGATTATGCTTAAAGCCAAAGGCGTTGAAGTTGTACGATTGCTTGAACTGGAGCATGAACCGCTATGGGAGCTTGAATTTGACCGATATGTGAAGTTATTGTATGAAAAAGCAAGATTTGAAGTTAATGAGACTAGGTTGATACTCAGCGATTTCCTATGGGAGCTTGGCTCATTCAGGTATACCCAAGAAGTTCGATGGGGGGGCGTGTTTGACCATAGTAATCACTTTAAACAGTTGAAAGACTTCCATACCCTTGAGGATACCCTACAATGGATTAAGTGGGGATGTTCAGATATGTATCGTTTTATTCATGAGCAAAGACAAAAAGTAAATTCGCCGCCCTATAGTATCGTTGAGAAGGCGATAGAATTCATTCATCAGCATTATTGTGAGGAATTGAGTCTAGGTTTGGTTAGCAAATGGGTTGGGGTCAGTGAAAATTATTTAAGCAGGCTATTTATGCAAAATGTCGGCGAGAGCTTCATTCAATATGTAACGAATTTGCGTATCGAAGAGTCTAAACGGTTATTAAAAAAGGGATATAAAATCATTGATCTGTCTGAAAAGATCGGTTATACGAATTCCGAGCACTTCAGCCGAGTATTTAAGAAGGCTACGGGTGTAAGTCCGAGGGCTTATAGGGAGAGTCTTGGTTTAGGGGCAACAATGAAAACAGATCAAGGATAGCCTCCAGAGGGTAGTCCCTAACAGAAATGGTCAACCAGCAATGTTGGTTGACCATTTTTATTGCTTGAAATCCAGTGGATTTCCAAAGACCGCGTTGACAATGTGCCGCTCATTACAACGAGATCAGAGGATAATGATCTGCAATAACATGGGGTTCGAGAGGTGTAGAAAATATCATGTTTGTGTTAGATTCTATCATTTGTTTCCGTTTTCAATAATTGTATGATGAATAACAGGTTAATCATAATCTAAAAATAATCTAATGTGAAGGGGTGCTTCGATTGAGTAATAGAAAATGGATTGCTTCATTAGGGATGGTTACGTTAGTCATGGCAAGCGTGGTATCAGGCTGCGGAACAAAAACAACATCTACACCAACTACAGCTCCGGCAGCAACACAATTAACGCAAGAACCGGTCAAGCTGAAATTTGCTATGTGGGAAGCGCAAGGGGATCTCGATTTTTGGACAGAGAAAGTCAAAGAGTATACGAAATTGAAGCCGAATGTATCCGTTGAAGTTCTCAAAGTTCCGGATAATAAAGGACAATATTTAAAGGTGAATCTTGCGGCAAACGATTTGCCGGACGTGTTCTACATGAAACCGGCCGCCTTGCAAATTTATAAACAATCTTTGCTGCCGCTTGATGATTTGCAAGTTGCGAAGGACAATAAGTTCACATCGAAAGTTGATGGCAAAACGCTCGGTCTTCCTTTGGTATCGTTCTATGAAGTTGTCTATTATCACCCAAGTATCTTTAAAGAACTAGGCTTAGAAGTTCCTAAAACAATGCCTGAATACATTGCTTTGCTGGAGAAAGTAAAAGCAAGCGGCAAATACACTCCGCTTTCACTTGGCATGAAAGACAGCTGGACCTCTTATCCGTTAATGGAATTCGGACCGCATATGCTTTCCGGGGACGAAAACTTTTTGACAAATCTTACAAAAAACGAAGCACCGTTCTCGGCCAACTCATCCTTTGACAAGGCTGCGAAGTTCGTGCAAGAAATTGCAACGAAAAAACTCGCTGGCCCAGATCCGTTGTCGATCTCTTTCGATCAGGAAACACAAGCATTCGAGGCTAAGAAAGCCGCAACCATTGCACTAGGTCAATGGTATTATCCAAGTTATATGGAAAAAGTGAAAGCGGATGATGATCTTGGTGCGTTTGTTCTGCCTTGGAGAAACAGTGAAAGCGAACCATTAACAACGATGACGATGTCCGATATGCATGTCGGCGTGAATAAAAATTCGAAAAACGTTGAAGAAGCGAAAGCATTTTTGCAATGGGTATTTAGCAAGGATGTTTATGGCGCCTATATCAGCACGAGTAAACAAATGTCTACGATGACAACAGTAGCAAGCGATAATCCATTCTTTGCTAAAGAAGCGCAGAAGACGCCTTTCAAGCCGTTTGTGTATAACGGCACCGATGAAATGTACAACAAGGTGAAAGCTGCCGCTCAGTATGATCCTTCTCTAGTAGCTCAAGATATTTTTGCCGGGAAGTCAATTGACAAGATCGAAGGCGATTTGAACAATAAGTGGAAGAAAGCCATTGATTCCAGCAAATAATAGATAAATAGAAGAGAAGGTGCTACTTTGCAATCTGGGAATAGCACCTTTTCTTTACCATCAGGGGTGAGAGAAAATGAATTACAACCTGCAAAAGAAGGTAACGATTGTTACATTATTATTCGTACCCATTTCGCTGCTCTTATTATTTCTTATTTATCCAACCATCGAGTTAGTTCGATACAGCTTTACGAATTGGGACGGCTACAGTCAAAATTTTAAATATATAGGTTTTGATAATTATTCAAGAATTATTTTTGATTTTCCAGAAGCTTGGCATGCTTTGAAAAATAACAGCCTTTATTTTATTATTCATGCATGTATGATTCCGGTTGAGCTCGTGGCTGCTGTACTGCTAAATCGCAAGCTGTTCGGTAGTTCGTTTTACCGGTTTACGGTTCTAATGCCTTACATTATTAACGGCATTGCTGTAGCGTATATGTTTACTTATATTTATAATCCGGTGAATGGACCGTTAAATGCATTTTTGAGTTTTGTGGGTCTTGATTCACTCATTACAGGGTGGATCAGTAATATTAATGTCGTTAATTACTCACTCGTAGCCGTATCGATTTGGCGCTTCTCAGGTGTGCATGTGATCCTTTTTATGGCAGGACTTCAATCTATACCCAATGATTTATACGAATCTGCGAAAATAGATGGGGCCAACTTTTGGCATCAACAACTATACATTACAATGCCTGGTATTCGACGAGTCATTGAAATTATTTTGTTCCTTAACGTCTCAGGAGCTATTCTTCAATATGATATACCGCTAGTGATAACCGGCGGCGGACCGGGGGTTGAAAGCAGCACATTTGGTCTGTTTGCATTAAGTACCGCATTTAGTAACAATAGTTATGGTCTTGCTTCTGCAATGGCGATCGTACTCTTGATTTTGGTTATTATTTTTTCCAAACTGCAGCAATGGCTGGTTAAAGATAGGAGTGAGCTGTAGATGCTGCGTATTCTGAACCGTTCTTTGTATTACATCTTATTTACATGCATAGCAATTGTTGTGTTCGCTCCAATTTTGCTCATTTTTTTTGGATCATTTAAAAATAATATGGAGATAGCATCAACATCTCCGTATTCGTTGCCAACGAATTTTTTGAATCTGGAGAATTATAAGATTGCGATAAACAAGGGCCATTTGCTAAGAGGCGTGCAAAACTCATTTTTACTTGTAGGCGTAAGTCTCATTGGCAACGCATTGCTTGGGACATCGACAGCTTATGTGTTGAATCGTTTTCAATTTGTTGGTAAGAAGATCATTGTTGCTTTATTTTTGTTTGCCATGATTATCCCTACGTATACGACTGAAATTGCACGATTTCAACTGATTCATAAGCTTGGAATCTATGATACGATATGGGCTCCAATTATTATTTATATAGGCACTGATATTCTGCAAATTTATATGTACATGCAGTTTTTAGAGAAAATTTCAGAACAACTGGATGAAAGTGCCATGTTAGACGGGGCTTCCTATTACCGTATATATAGATCCATCATTTTTCCGCTGCTGCTCCCTGTTACAGCTACGCTTGGCATTCTTAAGGGAGTAGCGATTATGAACGATATTTTCGTCCAACAGCTTTATATGCCATCGCAAAAGTTATTGACCATTGCTACGTCCTTAACAACTTATGTGGGTCAACGCAACTCAGATCTGGCTTCATTATGTGCGGCTATCACAATTGCATTGATACCAAGTATGCTCATCTATATCATTTTCTACAAGCAAATATTTAAGGGAATGATGGATGGTGCGGTTAAAGGGTAATTAGCAAGGTATGAAATCTTCTATTGGAGATGATGGATGCTTGTATAACGTTATGATTGTAGACGATGAGCCTCTTGTGAGATTGGCCATGCACCAAATGATTTTGTGGAAAGAACTTAATATGGAGATTGTAGCTGAAGCTGATGATGGAGTGGAGGCTTTGGCTATTTTGCAAGAGCGTAATGATATCGATATTTTGCTGGTTGATATTCAGATGCCTAAAGTGAACGGCATTGAACTGTTAAGTTCTATTCAATCTGTAGATACGATGAAGAAGCCAATTCCAATTATATTAAGCGCATACAATGATTTTAGTTATGTTCGTGAAGCCTTTTTGCTTGGCGCCTTTGATTATATTGTTAAAGTAGATATGGACGAGGAGCACATTCTGCCAATTCTGCAAAAAGCCGATCAAAAGTTAAAAAAGCTTGCTGCTTCGAATGATGTACAAATGATAGGTCCAATGGTGGAAGAAAAAGCTGACCCGGAAAACGTGATCGCCGGGCTTCTCACCTTAGATATCCAATCCCATGTTATGGAGTATTCCCGAATCGTTTCTGAAGTGAGCGATTGGCTGGGCGAGAGCAATCAAGTGGCCGTTGCGGTGTCGATTACAAGCTCTGCGGAGATGATTTTGAAGCAGGCGATTAAGCAGACGATTAAGCAAACGATTAAAACAGAGATGGACTCGGCGTCATTCAAGCATATCGTTTATTGTGAGGACGCGAACGACATATTCATCTTGTTAACGGTTCCACAGCTCAGAAGTAAAACGGCGATTCGTAAACGGATTCACACTACGCTCTTATTGATCAAAACCAGACTAGAGCAGTATATGAATGTCCGTGTAACAATGGGAATTAGCGATATCGTTGATGGGAAAAAGCATTGGCAAATGTTACTGAATCAGGCGCGAAGCCTAATTTCTTTGTGCTTTTTTGAAGGGTATGACAAGTTCTTTTACCCAGAGAGTGAAATCAAAACATGCATGGAAACTAGTGGTGATGTACGAACTACGCTTATAGCCATAGGCATTGAGATCGTACGTTTGCTTGAGCTGGAGAATGAACTGCTATGGGAGCTTGAATTTGACCAATATGTGAAGCTATTGAAAGAAAAGGTAAGATTTGAAGTTCATGAAACAAGGTTGATACTCATCGATTTCCTATGGGAACTTAGCTCATTCCTAAGTACCCAAGAAGTTCGATGGGGCGGCGTGTTTGACCATAGTAATCCCTTCGAAAAGTTAAAAGAGTTTCATACCCTTGAGGATACTTTACAATGGATCAAGCAGGTCTGTTCAGATATTTATCGTTTTATTCATGAGCTAAGCCAAAAAGCAAATTTGCCCTATAGTATCATTGAGATTGCAAAAGAGTTCATTCATCAGCATTATTGCGAGGAATTGAGTCTAAGCATGGTGAGCAAATGGGTTGGGGTCAGTGAAAATTATTTCAGCAGGCTATTTATGAAAAATGTCGGCGAGAGTTTCATTCAATATGTAACGAATTTGCGTATCGAAGAGTCTAAACGGTTGTTAAAAAAGGGATATAAAATCATTGATCTGTCTGAAAAGATCGGTTATATGAATTCGGAGCACTTCAGCCGAGTATTTAAGAAGGCTACAGGTGTAAGTCCGAGGGCTTATAGGGAGAGTCTTGGTTTAGGGGCGGCAATGAAAATTGATACTTGATAGCGGGAATTATTCACGGTTTATTCATGTCAAGAACCACAAAAATAGTACTTTTTCAAATATTTACAGTACTAAATTCAATGGTTGTACGCCAGATAAACCAATATGATAAAGGTGTAAAAAGGGGGGGAGCGCATGGTACATACACATACACATACACATGCACATGTAATTGACCACAAGGAGAAAATTATCGCATTCGGTAAACTGGAGATCGTCAAAGGTTTCTACGATGAAATGCGAAAAACTGATATTTTCTATTGGTACGGTCACGATGAAATGATGAAGTTTTTAGATATGGAGGTATGGCAAGAATACTCTGAATACCTGCGTGTAGACATTGACAATAAACTCGCCGGAAACAAGGAATTTGCTATGGCTAATCGCATACCCGAGATTAAATTGATCTTTGACACCGTAAATAGTCTGTATGCCCATCCAGAGGCAGGTCCAAAGCTGCGAAAAACTAGTATGAACGAGCTTTACGACAAAGGTCGAATATATTTGAGCGAGATCACCCTTCATGCCGATCGGTACTTTCGCTCCAATGAAAATCAGCCATTGATTTCTACTTTATTGCGTCAAAAATTCATTGAGAATTCTGATGCCAGTGTTGATCTTGGGTCGCCTAAGCTGCAGGACGATGCGCAGGGAGCGGGAACGAAGGCGCAAGTATCTTCGGTCAACGTGAGTATGACGTCACCTCCGGGAATGCCAGGCGACGTCAACTATGACAATAAAACAAGCATCGGTGATCTTGGGATCGGTGCAGCGAATTAAAAATAAAACATCTTCTATCTCGGATTGGGCCAACCAGCGATTGCTGACTGGCCTTTTTGTGAGTCGGGAATAATATATCGTACCGGATTTTGTTGAAAATGAGGGTTAATTCGTAGAAAATATCATTCCTTCGGGGTTAAAATTTGAATAGAATTATTTTGAAAGCGCTTTAAAATTTTGGCTTGTGCCTTTTTGCTGTATGTTATTCAGATGTTGAAGGGAGGTGACAATTACAATTTTTTCGCCATGCAGGAATAACAATTTGACAGGAGTGAATTAAAACAAATGATGAGAAAAAAGAAAATTGCGGTTTTACTTTCGCTAAGCTTGGTATTGCCCTTTGGCCAAACCTATTTTACAGTTCCTTCGGTTGCGGCAGCTGCCTCAAGTACTGAACGAGTAAGTGTATCCGATTCCGTTTATTCAAGCGTGGATCATGACTTGAATCTTTTGTATACCGATTTGCCAAGCTATCCGGATTATCAGAACGAGTCGACCATAACCGTATTTGGGGCGGACGCATTTGCGGTGGCTCTTGATCAGGGCAAATCTGCGCTTGTAGGCGCTTCGCGTTACGGGCAAGGGCGTGTCATTGCAGCGGGTGATTGGAGCTACTTTAATTTAACTGCAAGCTCGAATACGCTAGACGGAACAATAGCAAGAAACATGCTGCTTTGGCTGACCGAAGACAAGTCTCCGAATCCGGCAACAGGCACCACGAATCGTTATTCGAATGCACTTGTGGGCAATGAAAGACTCAAGCTGATCACGAAAAGTGATTTAACGCCTGGGAATGCGCTACCTATCGATCAAACCGTTGTCAGCAGTTGGACAAGTCAACCGCTGGACCCCCTCGTTTACCCTGTCGCGTGTGTCGATCCGAGATTCGTTAACTCTGCGGAAGCAGTTGCACTGGAGGCGTATGTTAAAAATGGCGGGAGCATCATTGTTAAATCAAAGGGCTGGGTCATGACATCCTATCCGCCGGATGACGTCCGTTCACAAGCGAAAGATCCGCAGCACGTCAAAGTAACCGATTATCCGGCTCAATGGTTGCTGAATCAAGCCGGTCTGGGCATTAACGACGATAGTATTACCATAAATGACCCTAATCCGAAGCCTTCTTTAGATCAAGTGAACAAGACCAAGCTTTCTTCACTGACCGATGCGCTGCAGCAAGTCGAGGGCAATGCCAAAACCTTTATGGATTATGCCGCAGCAGGTGAGAATTCGCCACAGGATGTGTGGGAAAGAATCAACTCAAGCGTTCTTAATGGCTGGAAATCCATTGTCCCCACTAGTAACTACCTGAGCGGAATAAAGAGCGAAAGCGATGCGGTTATGAGTGCGCTAACAATGCCGTTAGATCGTTTACAGAAGCCCTATACGAGCGCACTAGTTGAATACAGGTCATCTGTTGCAAGCTTGGATGATGCGGGTGTAAAGTTTGCCGGAGCAGACGTGTTTCCAGGCAAGGTAGAGAATTCGGTACCGAGGGTCGCCAAAACGATCGCTGTGAATATGGAATATGCAGACACTAGCTACTTACGAATGTCTGCTCCTCCCGGGCATTGGGTAAGCACCGGAACATATGCGCCTGCCGGCGGGGAAATTACCGTGGAGGTTCCTGCTGACGAACCAGATTTGGTTGTACAAATCGGGGCCCATACGGACGATCTGACATCTGACTGGGCTAAAATTACAAAGTGGGATCGTCTACCGGTTGTCGCTCTGAAGAAAAAGCTGAATCCCGGTCTCAATCGCATCAGCAGCCCTTACGGCGGCTTGGTGTACATCATCCCGTCGAAATCCAAACCTGGACGAACGGTGAACGTCAATATTGGCGGTGTCATCCAGGCTCCTTATTTTGTTCTCGGACAAACCAGCGAACAAGAGTGGAAGGACACCATTCGCAATAATCCCGCACCATGGGCGGAACTTCAAAGCAATCATATCGCGCTGACGGTGCCGTCGGAGGATATCCATTCGCTCGATAACCCGCAGCAGTTGATGGCGAAATGGGATGAGATTTATGGTTTATATGAAAATATGGCCGGATTGGCTCCAGATAAACCGCTGCCGAACAAAAGTTTAGATAATTGGCCGTTCCGTTATGTTGCCGACAAACAAATCACCAACGGTTGGATGCACGCTGGTTATCCCATCATGCTATATCAAGGCGATACTTCTAAAATGTTGGTAAACCTCGATGATATTCAGCATAACGGTTGGGGGTTCTGGCATGAGCTGGGCCATAACTTTCAGATGTATGCATGGACTTGGGGCAGCAATATCGAGGTAACCAACAATCTTCATTCCCTGCATGTCCAAGAGTATTACGGAAATGAGTTACGTTTGAAAGATGTATTCCCGCAGGCTGCTCAATTTGTGGCAAACACAGACTCGAGCAAAGATTTCGAAAACATCGACGATGTGTTTATGAGATTAGTGATGTTCGCTCAGTTGAAATATGCTTACGGTTGGGACTTCTATGCGAAGCTGCATACGGCGTATAGAGAAATGAACGAAACCAGTTTGCCTGCCAACTTACAGCAGCAGAAAGATCAGTTCGTACTCACGGCTTCCCGCATGGCGGGGGAGAATTTGCTGGAATTTTTTGATCGCTGGGGATTTAAATATTCGTCCAATGCGCGTGACGCCGTCGCTGCTCTTGGGCTGCCTAAGCCAACGAATCCAATCTGGCATTTAACGGCGGATATCGGCAAATCGCAAACCGTTCCACACTTCCAAATGAGCGCGACGGCAACGAGCGAAGAGTTGGCAAACGAAAATAACAGAGCCTCCAACGTACTCGATGGAGATCCATCTACCATTTGGCATACAAAGTGGGATAAATCCAATCCGCTGCCACAATCGATCACGTTGAATCTTGGCGGCACCTACAATGTGTCAAATCTGACATATTTGCCAAGACAGGCTGGCGGCGTGAACGGCATCATAACGGCTTATAATGTTTATGTGAGTAACGATGGAACGAATTTTACAAAAGTAGCTACCGGCAATTGGGCCAACGATGCGACGGAGAAAAATGCTACTTTCCCGGTAACGTCGGCCTCATATGTGAAGCTGGAGGCAACAGCCGGTATTGGCGGTTATGCATCCGCAGCAGAAATCAACGTGAACTACATGCTGCCGGTCGTCATTCCACAAAAGCAACTGACAGCGACCGCCAGTAGCCAGGAAACGACAAATCAGAATAACAGCGCTTCGAATGTATTGGATGGGAATTCTTCGACAATCTGGCATACGAAATGGGATTCATCCAATCCGTTGCCGCAGTCAATTACGCTGAATTTGGGTGGAAGCTATCAAGTCAGCCAGCTGAATTATTTGCCGAGACAAGACGGCAATTGGAATGGCATCATTACAGGCTACAATATTTATACAAGCACAGATGGTGTAAACTTCACGAAAGCAGCGACGGGGACCTGGGTCCAATCTTCAACGCTGAAGAGTGCAACATTTATGCCGGTAACAGCAACGCATGTGAAGCTGGAGGCCATTCAGGGAGTAAATAATTATGCATCAGCAGCCGAAATTAACGTATTCGGCATTCCTGTCACTACTGCAGCACCTTAATAACTAAATGATTCAGGAACGAATGGCGATGCTAGGTGCATGGTGCGATGATTGTTGCATTGTGCACCTAGCTTTGTTTTGAGAAATCATAAAGAAGAAGTAGGATTATTCAGTATTAAAATATCATATGAAGGTGTAAAAAGATCATGTGAATGCGCTTGCAAGTCGGATACAATAGGTTGGTGGTAAAAATGTATCAAAGCTAAATCGCAAGGAAAGGGTGAAGACAAATGGTAAACGGTAAAAAACGAAAACATTTGGGACAACTTTCTATGGCTACTCTAGCACTGCAGATGTTTCTTTCATGCTCAACTGTACAGTCAATATCTGCGATGGAGAGTTTCAGCACAACTACGGATAGTTCGTCTATAACAAGGGATACTTCAGTAGAGGAGGGCGTTTACGGTGCAGCGCCACTGTCAGCGACAGACCTGCAATCCGAATTCATTGCTTCGAATCTAATGCGTGTTGAGGTAGACAAAAATTTCCCAAGTGTCATTCAATATCAATATGGTAACGCAGTAATGTACGGTCAAGAGGATCGTATATCGCAGGTCAAAATTAACGGAATCAGCTATACGCCTAATGTAACGTTTAGCAACATGGGTTCTAAAGCATCCTATACCTTAACCTTTCCAACGATAGACGTCACGATGACCATCGTTCTGGAAGTCGCTCAGAATACGTTGAATTTTAACGTTACAGGCATTACTGAGACTGGTGCGACCAAAGTCAAAACCTTTGAAATACCGAATCATAATTTGCTTTCTGTCAGAAGCACGCAAAGCGGAGCGACATTTGCCGGTTCACGGATGTATACGGCCGTTGCGGGAACAGGCGATACAGTTAGAGATGTAACCGGAACCCCTCAAGCGGATGCATCTCCACAAAATTATTTGTACACTTTCCTTAATACGAGTGAGCTTGCGGGAGGCATCTGGACGAATGCGATTTCAGATTATACGACAGATACGGATAATGAAAGGCTTCATAAACAGACGGTAAACAAAGCTGGCTATGCCCTTACCGGCATTTGGAGCGGGTCCTGGCTATACCGGCCAGAAGGTATGAACGAAGCTGAACCGCTGCCAAGCGCCAAGGTTGTCATTACGGGAGATGCGAATAAGGACAGCGCCATAGATTGGCAAGACGCAGCTATTGCATATCGCAGCATCATGGAGACGCCTCAAGGCAGTGATCGGATTCCCGATCTTGTCGTTCAGCGGATTCCATTTAACTTTGCCAGCCAAGCAACGAACCCTTTCCTCAAAACGTTGGACGAAACGAAACGAATCTACTTGAATACGGACGGATTAGGTCAGTTTATAGAGCTCAAGGGGTATCAACAGGAAGGCCATGACTCTGCACATCCGGATTACGGCAATAATATCGGAATTCGTCAAGGCGGAGCGACAGATATGAACACGCTTGTCAATGTAGGTCACCAATATGGCGGATATTTCGGGGTGCATATTAATGCGACCGAAGCTTACCCTGAAGCGAAATATTTTAGCGATACGCTGGTAGATCCCAATAAACCAGGCTGGGATTGGCTGGATGCATCCTTCCTCTATAATAAGGCTCAAATGCGTAGCGAAGCTTCGACCGCAGCCAGGTTTAACCGATTGCAAGAATTGAAAACAGCAGTACCGAACCTTGATTTTATTTATGCGGATACTTGGTTTGAGAATGGCTGGAACGGCGCGAGGCTAGCACGGGAAATGAAACAATTGGGTTGGGCGGCTGCTACGGAATTCCCTACTGTGATGGAGAAAGACGCGATCTGGTACCACTGGGCTACTGAATACAACTATGGCGGGACAACGGTTAAAGGATTTAACAGCCAAATCGCCCGTTTTATCCACAATCATCAAAAGGATACATGGATCGTCCGCAATCCGCTGCTAGGCGGAACGGAACTGGAGGCATACGAAGGCTGGGTAGGCAAGGTCAACTATGACAATATGATCAAGATGACGTTTGCAACGAACTTGCCGACGAAATATATGCAGCACTTCCCGATTACCAAATGGACGGGCAACACGGTCAATTTTGAAAACAATGTAAGCGTTAGCAATGCTGGCGGGACAAGAGTGATGACAAAGGATGGCATCACGATCTTGAATGGTGGAGCCTACCTCCTTCCATGGAATCCGAAAACAGAAGAAAAGCTGTACCACTGGAATGCAAACGGCGGTAATACGAGCTGGACGCTTCCGTTAAGCTGGTCGGGTCTCACGACAGTGAAGCTTTACAAGCTGACGGATCAGGGGAAAGAATGGGTGCAGGATTTGACGGTGTCAAACAATCAAATTACGATTAACGCAGTCGCGAATACCCCTTATGTGGTCTACAAAGGTGACGCGCCAGCAGCTCCTGACTTGAATTACGGAGAAGGCTCATTGGTCAAAGATTCGGGCTTCAATAGCGGGGGGCTTGCTGCGTGGACGGTAACGGGCGATACGGCGTCTGCCGCTGTTCAGAGAAACAGTCGCGGACAATATGAGCTGAAGATGGCAAGCGGAGGAGAAGTGAGCGTCAGCCAGAAGCTGACAGGACTCTCGCAAGGAACTTACTCCGCATATGTCAATGTGGAAGTAGAAGGCACTCGTCGTGCTGTAATCGGGGTCAAGGATTATGGCGGAGACGAAGTAACCAACTATACGGGCAGCTCGTTTGCTTCCAATTATATTGCGGCGGATGCCAAGAATGGTACCAATATGCAGCGGATGCGCGTACTGTTCGATGTCCCGGCGGGGCAAACGACAGCGACGCTTTATCTAAAAGGTCAGGCAGGTACAACAAACATTACTTTCGATGACGTTCATCTTCTGAAGATAGAGCGGGCGGCGAATCCAACAAACGCGTATTTCGCTGAAGATTTTGAACATGTGGATGCAGGCTGGTATCCGTTTGTCAAAGCGGAAGCGGGCGGGATCAATGATCCGCGTACGCATCTTTCCGAATTGCATGCCCCTTATACGCAAAAAGGGTGGAATGGCAGTCCGATCGACCATACGATTAGCGGGAATTGGTCATTAGTATCGCATAAGGAAAATAGAGGCCTTGTTTACAAAACGTTGCCTCAAACATTACGATTCACTCCAGGAACAACATATACGGTAAGTTTCAAATACGAAAGCGGTTCGACGGACTATGCGTTCGTTGTTGGTGATGGCGTGACAACAGCGTCGACGACTACGTTTCATGCAGCTACCTCTCCTGAAACATTCAAGTACGCATTTGTCGCGTCATCTTCAGGAAATTCATGGATTGGGTTGAAGAAGAAGACGGGGAATGATACCGATTTTGTCATGGATGACTTGGTCGTCAGCGTTGGAGGAGATGTAAGCCAAAATCCACCGCCGGATTCCGGTCTGGTCGTCGATCCGAACCAAATTCCCCAGTCGCAGATGACGGCAACGGCAACAAGCGAGGAATTGGAAAATGAAGCGAACGGGGCATCCAACGTGCTCGACGGAGATCCAGATACGATTTGGCATACGAAGTGGGATAAGTCTGATCCGCTGCCGCAATCGATTACATTGAATCTTGGAGGTACTTACGATGTGAATAAAATCAAGGTCCTCCCTAGACAAGGTGGGGGAAGTAACGGTATCATCACGGCCTACAATGTCTATGCGAGTACGGATGGTGTCCAGTACACCAAAGTCTCAAGTGGAACTTGGGCCAAAGACGCCACGGAGAAAACAGCGGAGTTCCCGGTGACGAGAGCGTCCTTTATTAAACTTGAAGCAACTGCCGGGTATAATGGTTGGGCATCTGCAGCTGAAATTAATGTCTATCGCATGATTGAGGTGCCTGTAACCGGCGTGCAGTTAGATAAACCGCAAGTCTCGCTGAAAGAAGGCCAAACGGCAGAGCTGGTAGCAACAGTGCTTCCTGAGAACGCAACAAATAAAAATGTCACTTGGGCGAGCAGTGACAATACCGTCGCGAAAGTGGAAGTGAAAGACGGCAAAACAGTAGTAACCGCTTTAAAAGCGGGAGCGGCGGATATTACGGTCACCACGGTAGGCAGCAATTTCACAGCGGTAAGCCATATTACAGTACAAAAAGGCGACAGTACGCAGAACGCTCTAACGACGCTATCTGCAGCCGGTACCGTTACGGCAGGCGGGGAATTCCCTGTACAGCTGGGTCTGAGCAGTGTCACGCAAAGCGTATATGCACTAGATATTAAGTTGGACTACGATTCAAACGTGTTTGACTTTGTCTCGGCCCGCGCCGTGAAAGATGGCGTTCTGCTTGTAGATACGGTGAAGGACACGCTGGGCAAGCTTCGGTTTATTCTCGCAAGCTTAGGTAAGGCTGTGACAGGAGACAGCGGGATCCTGGAACTAAAGTTCAAAGCCAAGGCTGTAACGCAGCCGGCAACGGGAACGATTGCTGTAACCGACGCAGCGCTGGGCGATGCACAGGGAGCGGAAACGAAGGCACAAGCTTCTACGGTGGGCGTTATCATAGCAACACAGCCTCCGGGAATGCCAGGCGACGTCACCCATGACAATAAAATTAGCATCGGTGACCTTGGCATCGTTGCAGCGAATTACGGCAAAACATCTTCCAGCCCAGATTGGGAGCAAGTCAAGCAAGCAGACGTAACCGGCGATGGCAAAATCGATATTGAAGATCTTGCGTTTGTAGCCAAAAAAATAATGGAGTAAGTCAATGAATGAGGAGGGGCTTTCTGCTGCCATGGAAATGGCGAAAGGATGGCCCTTCTTACTTGCAGGGCTTCCGAAGGCGAAAACGACATCTCATCTATTGGGAGAATTTCGCTCTCAGTTGTTTGAGGCTGCAAGGTGGATCGGTTGTAAGATTGATTAAAGGAGAGGATTAGATTGATCAGAAAATTTTCGGTTATGTTAGCTTTATGTATGTCTATTCAAGCAGTTGGGAGTATCAATACAACAATATCAACATTTACAACTCCTATTACGTCTGCAGCATCTCAGTCACAATCCCTAGAGTCCTCTGTGATGAGAGTGACCATTGATGACAAATTCCCTAGAGTGCTGCAATATGAATGGCTAGCTAATAATGCTGTCATGTATGGTCAAGAAGATGAATTAAATCAAGTCGTGATCAATGGTACAAGCTATACACCGACTGTAACGTTTAGTAAGACGGGTTCGAAGGCGTCCTACGCATTATCGCTTCCGACAATCAACGTAACGGTGAATATTGATCTGGAAGTGGTCGAAAACGTATTAAATTATAATGTAACCGATATCACGGAGAGTGGTACGACCAAAGTTAGCACATTTGAGATTCCGAATCTTAATCTGCTTTCCATTCGAAGTACGCAAACAGGAGCTGCATTTTCAGGTACAAGGATGCACACGAATATATCCGGAAGCGGAGATACGTTCATGAATGTAACCGGCACTCCTGCAGTTGATAGTTCTCCTAATAATTATTTGTACTCCATCTTGAATACAAACCAACTGGCGGGAGCCCTCTGGACGAATGCGATTTCAGATTATTCATCGGATAAGGATAATGAAAGACTTCGCAAACAAACGGTAGATAAAACCGGCTATTACCGCACCGGTGTCTGGAGCGCGCCATGGGTATACAGACCGGAAGGCATGAGCACAACCGAACCGCTGCCAAGCGAGAAAGTTGTCATTACGCCGGATGTAAACGGAGATGGCGGCGTTGATTGGCAAGACGGGGCCGTTGCGTTCCGCAGCATTATGAATATTCCCTTTGGCAGTGAGAAAGTTCCCGATCTGGTTGTTCAACGTATCCCATTTAATTTCGCCAGCCAGGCTACGAATCCATTCTTGAAGACATTGGATGAAACGAAGAGAATTTATCTGGAAACAGATGGATTGCAGCAGTTTATTGAGTTGAAAGGATATCAACAAGAAGGCCATGATTCCGCGCATGCGGATTACGGCAATAATATCGGCATACGACAAGGCGGAGATGCGGATATCAATACCCTTGTGAATGAAGGCCATAAATATGGTGGTTATTTCGGGGTGCACATTAGCGCCACAGGCGCAAATCCACAAGCCAAGTATTTTAGCGAGAACCTGGTGGACCCGAATAAACCTGGATGGGATTGGCTTGATTTATCGTTTGACTATAACAAAGAGCAAATGCGCAACGAAGCTGCGACAGGGGCCAGATTAAGCCGCTTGCGGGAATTGAAGGATCATGTTCCGAATCTTGACTTCATTTATGCGGATGCCTGGCTTGAAAATGGCTGGAACGGCCGGGAACTTGCTCGGGAATTTAAATCACTTGGATGGACAACTGCTACAGAATACCAATATGTGCTAGAAGATGATGCAGTTTGGGCTCATCAGAATGTTGAGTACGACTATAGCAGTGCCTCTCATAAGGGATTTAACAGTCAAATTGCCCGATTTATCCGCAATCATCAGAAGGATACCTGGATCGCGCGCCATCCGCTGCTTGGGGGTACAGAGCTCGAAGCATTCGAAGGTTGGCAAGGAAGAGTTCAATATGACGATATGATCAAGAAGACGTTTGCGACGAATCTACCGACGAAGTATATGCAGCATTTCCCTATTCTAAAGTGGACCAATGACACCATCGATTTTACAAATCATGTAGGCGTTAGCAACGCTACCGGTACGAGAGTCATAAAGAAGGACGGCATTACGGTCTTAAATGGCGCATCTTACCTGCTTCCTTGGAGTCCGACAACGGAAGATAAACTATATCACTGGAATGCAGGCGGAGGCACCACGACCTGGACACTTCCGTTAAGCTGGTCAGGGCTTAATACAGTCAAGCTTTACAAGCTGACGGATCAAGGCAAACAGTTTATTCAGGATTTGTCGGTGGCTGGCAGTCAGGTGACCATCAATGCTCTTGCAAATACGCCTTATGTAATTTACAAAGGAGCCGCTTCGGCAACGCCGGATGTGAATTGGGGAGAAGGAACGCCATTAAAAGATCCGGGCTTCAATAGCGGCGGACTCTCATCCTGGATGGTAACCGGCGATACACAGGTTGCATCCGTTCAGCGAAATACACGCGGACAATATGAGCTGAAAATCGCAAGCGGCGAATCTGTGAGCGTCAGCCAGCAGCTTACAGGACTTTCGCCGGGGACTTATTCAGCTTATGTCTATGTACAAGTGGACGGTACGCGCCGTGCTCGAATCGGGGTCAAAGATTACGGCGGTGCCGAGGTGAGTAATTATACGGATAGCTCGTTTGCCCTTAATGAAATTGGCGGAGATTCTAAAAATAATACCAAAATGCAGAGAATGCGCGTACTTTTTAATGTCCCGACTGGACAAACGACAGCGATTCTGTATCTGCAAGGTGAACCAGGCACCGCCGCCATTACTTTCGATGATGTTCATCTTATGAAAGTACAACGTGCGGCAAACCCGACAGGGGCTTATTTCGCAGAAGATTTTGAACACGTGGATGCAGGCTGGTATCCGTTTGTGAAGGGTAATGCGGGAGGAACAACCGCCGATCCTAGAACCTCTTTGGCCAATTTGCATGCTCCTTATACACAAAAGGGCTGGAACGGCAACCCGATCGACCATACGATTAACGGGAATTGGTCATTAGTATCGCATAAGGAAAATAAAGGCCTAGTTTACAGAACATTGCCTCAAACATTACGCTTCGCTCCGGGAACGACATATACGGTAAGTTTCAAATACGAAAGCGGTTCGACGGACTATGCGTTCGTTGTTGGCGATGGCGTGACAACAGCATCGACGACTACGTTTCATGCAGCTACCTCTCCTGAAACATTCAAGTACGCATTTGTCGCGTCATCTTCAGGAAATTCATGGATTGGGTTGAGGAAGAAGACGGGGAATGGTACCGATTTTGTCATGGATGATTTGGTCGTCAGCGTTGGAGGAGATGTAAGCCAAAATCCACCGCCGGATTCCGGTCTGGTCGTCGATCCGAACCAAATTCCGCAGTCGCAGATGACGGCAACGGCAACAAGCGAGGAATTGGAAAATGAAGCGAACGGGGCATCCAACGTGCTCGACGGAGATCCAGATACGATTTGGCATACGAAGTGGGATAAGTCTGATCCGCTGCCGCAATCGATTACATTGAATCTTGGAGGTACTTACGATGTGAATAAAATCAAGGTTCTCCCAAGACAAGGCGGGGGAAGTAACGGTATCATCACGGCCTACAATGTCTATGCGAGTACGGATGGCGTCCAGTACACCAAAGTCTCAAGTGGAACTTGGGCTATGGGGAGCGAGGAGAAAACAGCGGAGTTCCCGGTGACGAGAGCATCTTTTATTAAACTGGAAGCAACTGCCGGGTATAATGGATGGGCATCTGCAGCTGAAATTAATGTCTATCGCATGATTGAGGTGCCTGTAACCGGCGTACAGTTAGATAGACCGCAAGTCTCGCTGAAAGAAGGCCAAACGGCGGAGCTGGTAGCAACAGTGCTCCCTGAGAACGCAACAAATAGAAATGTCACTTGGGCGAGCAGTGACAATACCGTCGCGAAAGTGGAAGTGAAAGACGGCAAAACAGTAGTAACCGCTTTGAAAGCGGGAGCGGCGGACATTACGGTCACCACGGTAAGCGGCAATTTCACAACGGTAAGTCATATTACAGTACAAAAAGGCGACAGCATGCAGAACGCTCTAACGACGCTATCTGCAGCCGGTACCGTTACGGCAGGCGGGGAATTCCCTGTGCAGCTGGGTCTGAGCAGTGTCACGCAAAGCGTATATGCACTAGATATTAAGTTGGATTACGATTCAAACGTGTTTGACTTTGTCTCGGCCCGCGCCGTGAAAGATGGCGTTCTGCTTGTAGATACGGTGAAGGACACGCTGGGCAAGCTTCGGTTTATTCTCGCAAGCCTAGGCAAGGCAGTGACAGGCGATGCCGGGATTCTGGAACTGAAGTTCAAAGCCAAAGCTTTGACGCAGCCGGCGACGGGAACGATTGCTGTAACCGACGCAGCGCTGGGCGATGCGCAGGGAGCGGAAACGAAGGCACAAGCTTCTACGGTGGGCGTGAGCATTGCAACACAGCCTCCGGGAATGCCAGGCGACGTCACCCATGACAATAAAATTAGCATCGGTGACCTTGGCATCGTTGCAGCGAATTACGGCAAAACATCTTCCAGCCCGGATTGGGAGCAAATCAAGCAAGCAGACGTAACCGGCGATGGCAAAATCGATATTGACGATCTTGCGTTTGTAGCCAAAAAAATAATGGAGTAAGTCAATGAATGAGGAGGGGCTATCTGCTGCCATGGAAATGGCGAAGGGATGGCCCTTCCTACTAATTACAGGAAATATTATGAAATTTGTAGAAAATATCAGGAAATTCGTATAAAATATCATGTTCTAAGAGCCGGAAACCCATTAAAATTATTTTGCGAGCGTTTTAAATGAGAGCAGCTATTGCGGCTGCTCTTTTTTGAATCGGAAAAAAGTACTGCATGATAGTCCATATATGGGTAAGGAAGGTGCTTATTATATATAAAATCATGATCGTAGATGACGAATCAGAAGTACGGGAAGGCATCAAGGAGAGTATCGAGTGGGAGCTTCACGGCTTTGAACTCGTAGGAGATTACGCGAGTGGAAGGGAGGCTTTGGAAGCAATCGCAGAACTGAGACCGGATCTAGTCATTTCCGATATTTGCATGCCGTTTATGGATGGGATCGAGTTGGCCCGGAACATTCAGATGAAATATCCCTATATCAAAGTGATTATCCTTACCGGTCACGATGAATTTGATTATGCCCAAAAGGCACTACGGTTAAACGTCTACGATTATATCGTCAAGCCGATTACCGCGTTTGAACTCCGAAGTCTTCTGGATAAGGTGAGATCAGCCATGGACAACGAAGCAGAGCACCGCGAGAATTTGACCCATCTCAAAATACAGCTTCAGCAGAGTTTGCCGTTATTAAGGGAACGTTTTCTCGAGCAGATGGTAAGCGGCACCTTAAACGAGGTGCGTATTCAAGAGAGGCTCCAATATTTCCGCATTCCGGCAATGCCCCCTCCTTATCTGGTTGCAGTAATTGACATAGACGAATTTAGTGAAATAACGAAAGGCAAATGGGACAACGATCCAGAGCTCCTCCGTTCTGCGGCATACAATATTGTTCAAGAGGTCATGGAAGGCAAAGAAGCGGTGATCTTCCGAACAAGGGAAGAACGAATTGGAGTCGTATTTTACGGTAAAGCGGAAGAGGCGCTGTATGAGGCGGCTTTCAATTTAGCAGAGGTGATACGATTTTGCATAGAGAAATATTTGAAATTCACGGTTACCGTTGGTCTCGGTACATTATGCAGTGCACTAAGCGAGCTGTCTATTTCTTACAAGGGTGCGATATCCGCGTTGGATTACCGCTTTTTGCTGGGGAGTAATCGTGTTCTCTCCATTCAGGATATGGAGGGAGCGCATAACTCCATGCATAGGCTAGATATGGAATGGAGTCACAGGTTTGCCACCATGATCAAAACAGGTACGAGCATGGAATCTCATGCCCTCATTAGGCAATTAATCTTCAGTCTGAAATCCTCATTGATGCCTATCGGTGCTTGTTACCTGCAGATTCAATCGATCCTTATTGAGATTGTGAATACGATTCACAAATTAGTCGGAGACGAAATCGTTCACTTTAAAGGCCACGAGTTGATTTTCAAAAATATGAACCGCCTAAAAACGTTAGACGAGATCGAGCAGTGGCTGCAGGAAATTTGCAATGAATCGATTGCCTACATTGCGGAGCAGCGGAACGATTTGACGAAAATGCAGGTCCGAAGTGTTATCTCTTATATCGAAGAAAATTATCATAACGAGGATTTGACGATCCATGATCTTTGCCGCCACGTACATCTAAGTAAGAGCTACCTCAGTTCCTTATTTAAGCAGCATACGGAACAAACGATCATGGAATACGTAACGCGGATCCGGCTGGACAAAGCTAAAGATTTGCTGCGGCATACCCCCATGAAATTCTACGAAATCGCTGCGAAAGTTGGTTACAGTGACCCCCAATACTTCAGTGTATTTTTCAAAAAGCATACAGGGACAAGTCTCACCGAATACCGGGAAAAGCTTGCGAAGGAGACGACCGGATGAGAACAGGACGGGAAGCCGGGTTTCATTTTTTACAATTTCGAAGCATTCAATCTAGCATTTCCGTCGCTTTTTCGCTCCTGATCCTGGGTTCGATCGCAATCACGAGCTTTATCTCTTATCATTTGTCGGCCGAGGCGGTTGAAGGGAATTCGGAGCACTACATCTCGGAAATCATCCAACAGGTAAATAGTAACATTCAGTCTTACATCACCAATATGGAAAATATCGGGATGCTCGCTTTGACGAACAAAGACGTGAAATATTATATATCAGGCACAAGCTTTATTAGCGAAGAAGAGCGAAGGCCCTATGAGAAAAGAATTTCCGATCTGTTTCAATCCATCTTGATTACACGCAAAGATATTGCCTCGATCATGGTTTTCGGTTATAACGGACGGTTCGTCTCAGACCGCAGAATCACAAGCTTGAACGAGAATGCCAAAATTGAGGAGCAGCCCTGGTATCAACGCGCGCGAACGGAGGGAGGCAAATCCGTCATCACTGCCCCGCATGTCCAAAATATTATCCAAAATGAATATCGCTGGGTCGTATCTTTGAGCCGGGAACTGAAAAGTGCTGACGGCATTACGGGAGACGGCATTTTTTTGGTTGACTTGAATCTGAGCGTGATCAACGAAATTTGCAATCAGATTAACCTTGGGAAAAGAGGATACGTGTTCATCGTCGATAAGGACGGCAACATTGTCTATCACCCCCAGCAAAAGCTCATTACCAGCAATCTCAAAACGGAGTTGATTGATGAAGTCAGATCAGCCGGCAGCGGCAGTTTCGTTACGGGGGTGGGGAACAAAAAACGGATTTATTCGATCCAAGAAACTCATTTTGGATGGAAAATCATCGGAGTTGCCTATGAGAGCGAACTGATTGCCAACCAATATCAGATCAATTTGTCTTATTTTTTATGGACGATACTGGCGTTGGTCATTGCCTTATATCTCTCTTTTACCATTTCCCAACATCTATCGCGACCGATCAAAATGCTTCAGAGCAGCATGAAGCAGTTGGAAAAAGGCAATTTCGACATTCGCTCGGAAGTTCACAGCGAGAATGAAATCGGCCAACTGGGCCGGGCGTTCAATATGATGGTGGGCAGAATCAAAGATTTAATGAGCCAACTCATTCAAAACGAGGAATTCAAACGAAAGAGCGAAATGAAGCTGCTGGAAGCGCAGATCAACCCCCATTTTTTGTACAATACGCTAGATTCGATCATCTGGATGGCCGAACGTAAGAAGCATGACGAGGTCGTCTTGATGACTTCTTCGTTGTCTAAACTGTTTCGCGCCATTATTCATAAGAATGATGAAACGGTTCCCGTTCGCGTAGAACTGGAGCATATTACCAACTACTTGCAGATTCAAAAGCTTAGATACAAAGAGAATCTTGACTTTGCTATCGACGTGGATCCGGACATTCTTGAGCATCACATTCCCAAAATTATTTTGCAGCCTATCGTTGAAAATGCGATTTATCACGGAATAAAACATAAGCTGGAGCCTGGCGGAATACAAATCACCGGGAAGGCGCAAGGAGAAAGCATCGTGTTTGTCGTTAAGGATAACGGGGTCGGCATGGATTCGGACAAGCTGGATCAAATTTTGAAAGCGAAGAACGGAACCATGAAAGGGATCGGGGTCAGCAATGTGGATGAGCGGATCAAGCTATTTGGTCATGAGTTTGGCTTAAGTTTTAGCAGCGAGCGGTGGGCAGGCACCGAGGTGACGATTGTAGTTCCCTTGAACGCTCGGAAAGGAGTAGGGGATGGCGCATAAGAACCCCGTACTTTTGGCCGTACTGCTGGCTGTTCTCATTGGATTGCTGGCCGTACATGTCGTTGATACGCTTCGTTTGACGAATCCAAGAAAATATGAAATCGCTGTCGTGCTGAAAACGAACAATATTCACTCTGACTATTGGCAGATGGTAAGCAGCGGCGTGAAAGCGGCTGCGAAGGAATTCGATATCCATATCGGCATCACCGGACCGCTATCCGAGACGGATACAGACGAACAAATCCGCAATTTGAACGAAGTGCTGGCCGGAAAGCCCGATGCCATCATCCTTGCAGCAACCGATGCTGAAAAGCTTGCGCCGATGGCTAAGAAAATAAAAGAATCCGGAGCCAAGCTGATTTTAATCGAATCGCGTATCCATCGTGCTGAGGGAGAGAGCCTCATTGCTACCGACAATTTTGAAGAGGGAAAGAAAATCGGCATGAGCTTGACAGGCATACGGAATGGTGGACACGGAAAAGTGCTGGTGATTAGCGACAGAAAGAGCCTTTGGGCTGAAGAGGAGCGAGAGCAAGGATTTAAAGAAGCCATTGCAAGCCTTGCTGGCGTTGAAAATGCAGGCACTTTTTATTTTGATTCAACAGAAGACGCAGCCTACGAGCAAGTCAAAAAGCTGCTGTCTTTATTCCCGGACGTCCAGGGGATAGCCGGATTGAATGAAGAAGCAACCTTGGGAGCCGCAAGGGCCCTCAAAGAATATAAACGGACTGATCACGTGAACCTCGTCGGGTTTGGCAGCTCCATTTATCAAGTCAAGCTTTTGGAAGAGGGACGTTTGCAGGCAACGATTGTGCAAAAGCCGTTCAATATGGGGTATTTGTCGGTAGAAACCGCTGTAAAGATTTTGAACGGGATGAAAGTCGAACCGATCAATAAGATGAAGGCGTTAGTAATCACCAAAGACAACATGTACACGCAGCAAAATCAAGAGCTGCTCTTTCCTTTAGTGGAGAAGTAACGATATGGAGGAGGGAACAAATGAATAACGCAGTTGTGCGTAAATTAGCATTGTTATCCGGCGTGCCGCTTTTGCTTTTAGCAATTCCGCTCACCGGATGCATGAAAGAGGAACGTGGCACAGCTTTGTCCGAGCCTGAACCAAAGGCTTTTATTTCCTTCGTTGCTCCTGAGTACAGCTCGGCGACAAAACCTTTTTTTGAAAACGCGGTGAAGGATTTCGAAACGAAATATCCGAATATCGAAGTCGAGCTTCAAGTGATTAACTGGGATCATCTGGACAGTGCCTACACTACGATGATTAGTCGCAACCAGCCCCCGGACTTGCTGCTTTCGAACATGTATGCGCATTTTGCAAAGGATGGCCTGCTGAATAACATGGATGAGCTGCTTTCTCCCGCGCTTCGGAAGAAAATTTATCCCTATTTCACTGAAACCGGCAAATGGAGTGGCGTGCGCTACACAGTTCCTTACGCTGCGACGATACGGGAATTGTACTACAACAAAGATATTTTCAATGAAGTAGGCATTGACGGTCCTCCCACAACTTGGAGAGAGCTGGAAGACGCTGCGCGCAAAATCAAGAGTACGAAACAAGTTGACGGCTTCGGTCTCGATCTGACGGATAACGAGATTTGGGCTTATCTTTCCTATTTTTTCTATGGTGCCGGGGGAGGCTGGATGAAGGATGGCGAATGGGCGATCAATTCACCCAAAAATGTGGAAGGCATTCTCTTCCTAAAGGAGCTTTATGAAAAAGGGCTGACGGATCCTGAGCCCACGGTCACGACGCGTGATGAAAAGCAACGGATTCTCGGTAATGGCAAGCTAGGCATGCTCATATCAGGCAATTATTTCGAGAGCGTCGTACCCCGTGAATTTCCCGGGTTAAAATGGGGGAAAGGGCCGATTCCGGTTAAGGAAGGCCAAACGCCACTTGTGCTAGGCGTGCAAGATATTTGGATGTCGTTCCGGACGGATCATACGAACAAGGAAGCATTGTCCAAATTCCTCGACTTTATTTATGAGGATGCGCGCTATGAGGAATTTGTTATCCAGGAAGGCTTCATACCGACGATCAGCACGGTAGGCGAGAAGCTGGCGCAGAATGATTCACTCATGAGGCAAAATCTCGATTGGATTCAACACGCCAAATTTTATCCGATCCAGCATCCCGCCTGGTCCGCTGTGCTTAACGCGACCAGAAACATGGGGCAGGCCGTGCTGCTCGGGCAAATGACGCCTCAATTAGCGTTGGATCGGCTGCAGCAAATTGCGCTTAGCAAAAGCCAATGATTGAGGAAGGGCCATCCGCTATCACGGAAATGGTGGAGGGTGTGAAATATAACTGCGGGGGAAAATCTTAGAAATCCTCATATATTCCTTAAAATATCTCATGTATTAGTAGAATGTATCATTGATTAGTAGAATATATCATGTAATTCATAGAATATATCATGGTTTAAAGGCCGAAATCCTATTATTATCGTTTTGAAAGCGTTTCAAATGGGCTGTATTCCTAGTAAAGGAGGATGAAAGATTTAGTCGCTTTAACAAGTATGCCAAGCGTTCTGGGAATCATGAACTAGATGGTCATGCAAGTTTTTAATTACGGTATAGGAGAGGGTAAAGTGTTTAGAAAAATAACAACGATAGCATGTTTATGTTCCTTGTTATATGGATCTATTCCATTAACTTCAGATTTTCTGGTTGAAACGGCTCATGCTGCAGATCTAACAACTAATATGGGTTTAAACCAAAATGAAAGAAAACAAAGCTTTGATTCCAACTGGAAATTTAATCTGGGTGATGCGGTCGGTACGCAAGCCGCCGATTTTAATGATTCTTCCTGGAGAACATTGGACGTTCCCCATGATTGGAGTATTGAAAAGAATTTTAATAAAGATTCCGCTGCCGGTAGAGACGCTGCGTTCCTGGATGGCGGAACCGGATGGTACCGGAAATCATTCACGCTGCCAAATGAAGCGGCCGGAAAAAAAGTAACGATTACCTTCGACGGCGTCTATATGGACAGCACGGTGTATATCAATGGACAAGTTCTTGGAAATCGTCCGAATGGATACATTTCGTTCGAATATGATTTGACCCCTTACTTGAAATTTAACGGGGAAAAGAACGTCATTGCCGTCAAAGTGGTCAACCAGCAGCCGAGCAGCCGTTGGTATTCGGGAAGCGGGATTTACCGTCATGTTTGGCTTTCGACCTCGGAACGGGTTCATGTCGGACAATGGGGCACCTCTGTCACAACGCCGCAGGTTAGCGATGCTTCGGCAGATGTCAACGTGAAAACGACGGTCATGAACGAAACCTCTGCGAGCAAGGAGGTAACATTAAGTACTACGATTCGGGATGAGCAGGGAGTTTCGAAGGCCGTACTTGAAACGAAAACAACAATCGCCGCCGGCGGGAAGAATGAATTCGATCAGACCATGACGGTGGCCAATCCGAAGCTCTGGTCCATCGATTCACCTTATCGTTACACGGCGGATACGGAAGTGAAAGTTGACGGGGGCGTCGTCGATACGTATCAATCGACTTTTGGGATCCGGACATTCAAATTCGATAACAACCAAGGCTTTTTCCTGAACGGGAAGCATGTGAAATTGCAGGGCGTTTCCATGCATCACGATTTGGGAGCGTTAGGGTCTGCCGTTAATACCAGAGCGATGGAAAGGCAGCTGGAGATTCTGAAAGACATGGGCGTGAACGCGATTCGAACCACCCATAATCCGGCGGCGCCCGAACTGCTCGATTTGTACGATCGGATGGGATTCGTCGTCCTTGAAGAAGCCTTTGACGCCTGGAAAGAGCCGAAGAAGGAGTTCGATTATTCCCGCTTCTTTGATCAGTGGGCTGAAACCGACATCAAAGATATGGTACGCCGCGACCGGAATCATCCTTCTATTATCGCATGGAGCCTTGGCAACGAGATTCCGGATACAGTTCATACAGAAGCTATTACAACTGCGCAAAACCTGAAGAACTGGGTTAAACAAATCGATAATACAAGACCGACCACCATGGGCTTCTTTTCCATGTATGATGCAACTACGCAAAAAGTTGCAGACGTTCTAGATTTAGTCGGCTACAATTACGCGGAAAGTCTTTACGATCAGCATCACGCAGCACATCCTAACTGGGTCATTTTTGGAAGCGAAACATCCTCTGCGGTCAGATCGCGCGGAGTTTATCACCTGCCGGCTGATCAGAATATACTGACCGATCCGGATTTTCAAACTTCTTCATTCGATAATAGTGTAGTTCCATGGGGAAGCAGTGCTAGAGACTCGTACAAACTGGATAAAGATCGCGATTTTGTTGCAGGTCAATTTATTTGGACCGGCTTTGACTATCTCGGCGAACCATCTCCATATTACGTGTGGCCTGCAAAGAGTTCTTACTTTGGAATCGTAGATACAGCAGGATTCCCGAAAGATATTTATTATTTCTATCAAAGCCGCTGGACAAGCAAGTCGATGGTGCATTTGCTGCCTCATTGGAATTGGAAAGCGGGAGACACCGTGCCGGTCATTGCATACTCCAACGCGGACAGCGTTGAACTGTTCTTGAACGGTCAATCTCTGGGCGAAAAAACATTTGCCGCCGGAGACTTGCAATTGAAATGGGATGTTCCTTTTACACCGGGTACCTTGAAAGCCGTTGCCAAGAAAAATGGCGCCATCGTAGCAACGGATGAAGTGAAGACAGCAGGTGAACCTGCCAAGGTAGTGCTGAAACCGGATCGAGCTGCCGTTAAGGCAGACGGCAAGGACCTTGTTTTTATTGAAGCTGATGTCGTAGATAGCAATGGCACACTTGTTCCTAATGCGGACAATTTGATTAACTTTAGCGTGACGGGCGGAACCATTGTCGGTGTCGACAACGGCAATGCCATAAGCTTGGAACGATATAAAGCATCAAGCCGTAAAGCCTTTAGCGGCAAGGCATTGGTCATCGTTCAGCCGTCTAACACTGCCGGTGAAATTGCAGTCAATGCGACAGGATACAATGTGGCACCGGATCATGTAAAAGTATTTGCACAATCGGGAATCGATCCAACTAGTACGGAGATTATTGGCATTCAACCGGTAACTGTTGAATCCAAACCAGGCATTGCGCCAACTCTGCCTTCGAAAGTAAACGTGATCCAGAAAAATGGTACACAAAGACAGGTTCAAGTAACCTGGGATGCGGTTGATCCGGCGCAATACGCGAAGACAGGCACCTTTACCGTCAGCGGTACGGTACAAGAGACATCCATTAAAGCGTCTGCAAACGTATCGATCCTAGGCATTACAAAGGTTGATAACTCTCTAATCATCAAAACAGGCGTTGGTATAGCGCCAGGACTTCCAAGCATGGTTGACGCGGAATTCACGGACGGATCGCATCGCTTGACTCCAGTAACCTGGGAAGTGATTGCTCCATCGAAGTATGCGGCTGAAGGAGAATTTACGGTAGCAGGAAGTATTGCAGGAACAGACCTGACCGTGGTTGCGTCTGTTCAGGTGATGCCGGCTGTTCAAACGAATGTCTCTGTGAATAAGGGTGGAGCTTATCCGAAAGCAAGCGCGTCGTTTACTTTTTCTTCTGATCCTGAAAAGTTTTTGAACGATGGTATTATTTCCTATACGAACTCACCGAAAAACCGGTGGACGAACTGGGACCCTAAGTCTAGAGCGTCAGATTGGGTACAAATCGATTTTGGCCAAACAAAGACGATCAATCAAGTCAAGATGCATGTATTTACCGATTCAGGCGCGGCTCCTCCGACATCCATGAATGTACAATATTGGAACGGGTCGGATTGGGTTGACGTGACAAATGTATCAAATGTACCGGCTGTACCTGCAGCAAATTTGAATACGATCACTTTTGACGCTGTTCCTACATCGAAAGTGAGAGTGAACATGAATAGCGCCCCTGGCAAGTGTTTGGCGATTACGGAAATGGAAGTCATAGGATTAAGCTTTAATTTGGGGAATAACGCAGCATTAAGCGGAATTGAAATTAACGGTCAGCCTTTTGCCGGATTCCAAGCTGATTCGCTTTCCTATGAGATGCAATGGTCGTCGGCAGCGCTTCCGTCTGTCAAAGCAACAGCATCCGATCAATTCGCCCAGGTTGCAGTTACTAACCCGAGTGAAATTCCGGGCAAGGCTACAATCAACGTGACTTCGGAGAGTGGTACCAAAACGCAAACCTACACGATTTATTTTATAGCGCAGGATACGACATTGCCTGCGATGACAGTCGCCGTACCACAGTCGAAGATGACGGCATCGGCAACAAGTGAGGAATTGGCGGGAGAGAATAACAGCGCCTCCATGGTGCTCGATGGAGATTCAAGCACCATTTGGCATACGAAGTGGGATAAGTCTAATCCGCTGCCGCAATCGATCACTTTGAATCTTGGCGGTACTTACGACGTGAATAAAGTCAGGGTACTCCCTAGACAAGGTGGGGTAAGTAACGGTATGATTACGGCCTACAATGTCTATGCGAGTACGGACGGTGTCCAGTATACCAAAGTCGCGACTGGAGCTTGGACTCAAGGCACCACTGAGAAAACAGCGGAGTTCCCGGTAACGAAAGCGTCCTTTATTAAACTGGAAGCAACAGCAGGGGTAAACGGATGGGCATCTGCAGCTGAAATGAATGTCTATCGCGTTATCGATGTACCCGTAACCGGCGTACAGTTGGATAAATCGCAAGTCTCGCTGAAAGAAGGACAAACGGCAGAGCTGGTTGCAACTGTGCTTCCTCTGAATGCAAAAAATAAAAATGTAACTTGGGCGAGCAGCGACAATACGGTCGCGGGCCTAGAGGTCAAGGACGGCAAAGCAGTTGTAACCGCCTTGAAAACGGGAGTAACAGATATTACGGTAACCACGGTAGGCGGCAATTATATAGCGGTAAGCAAAATTACGGTAGAGAAAGGCGATATCGCGCCAAACGTCGCTTCAACGACGCTATCGGCAGCAGGCACCGTTATGGCAGGCCAGGAATTCCCTGTTCAGCTGGGTCTGAGCAGTGTTACGCAAAGCGTGTATGCGCAAGATATTAAAATGGACTACAATTCGAACGTATTTGACTTTGTCTCGGCACGCGCAGTGAAAGATGGCGTTCTGCTTGTAGATACGGTGAAGAACACGCTGGGCAAGCTTCGGTTTATTCTCGCAAGCTTAGGCAAGGCAGTGACAGGCGATGGCGGGATGCTGGAACTGAAGTTCAAGGCCAAAGCTTTGACGCAGCCAGCGACGGGAACGATTGCTGTAACCGACGCCACACTGAGCGATGCGCAGGGCGTAGAAACGAAGGCGCAAGCATCTACGGTGGACGTAAGTATTACGACGCTGCCACAGGGAATTCCAGGCGACGTCAACCATGACAATAGAACAAGCATCGGCGATCTTGGCATCGTTGCGTCGAATTACGGTAAAACTTCTTCCAGCCCGGATTGGGAGCAAATCAAGCAAGCAGACGTAACTGGCGATGGCAAAATCGATATTGAAGATCTTGCGTTCGTGGCTAGAAAAATCATGGAGTAAATCATTCAGGAATGAATGGCAATGCAAAGTGCTTGGTGCGATTGTGCCAAGCAAAAATCAATGAAAGAGGAGGGGCTTTCCGCCGCCATGGAAATGGCGGAGGGAAGCCCTTCCTTTTTTGCGTTTAGCAGATTGCATGAATACTCCCTTACAACTTGTGCCCCAAAGATAATACTTTTTCAATAAATTACAGGACTAAATTCAATGGTTGTACGCTGGATAAATCAATATGATAAGGATGTAAAACTTTAAGGAGGTCATCGTAAATGAGAAATTCCAAAAAAGCAGTGGCATGGAGCATGATTTTGTCAACAGTCCTACTATCAACCGGCTGCGGAAGCAGCACGAACTCATCCAATGTGACGGAGAAGCCCCTCGAAAGCGCTAAATCGACTGAAAGCGCAGTATCGGCTGCCAGCAGTCAGCCTCAGGGCTCTAAGCTTACCGGGGACTTTGAAATCCAATATTTCGTCGGTGGTTACGGCGATGCTTGGTGGAAGCAAGTCATAGCCGATTTCCAAAAGCAGAATCCAGACCTCAAGATCAAAGAGTCGGCAGGACCCAAAATCAACGATCAAATGAAACCTCGCTGGCTGCAAGGGAATCCGCCCGATTTTGTATACATTGACGGAGCCGGATCCAACACAAGGCAAATGGTGAACGACGATCAGCTTATGGACATTACAGACTGGATGAAGGATGCAAAGAACGTTGACGGTAAAAAAATTACGGATCTCCTGATCGCTCAGCCTGAAGAATACAAGCCGGGCAAATCCTATGCGATTCCATTGGTATTCGGATCTTGGGGGACGTTCTATGATAAGGCGATGTTCAAGAGTAAAGGTTGGCAAGCACCAGCGGATTTCCAAGACTTCCTTGCGTTAGGCGACAAAATTAAAGCTGAGGGCAACATGAGTCCTTACATCCATACAGGTGTCTATCCTTACTACATCAACGGCGGCTTGCTCGACCCGACGATTATCGCAATGAACAACTACGATACCTCGATCTTTAAGCGTATCAATTCGCTTGAAAAAGGCATTTGGAAAAGCGAGCCGGTTATGAAATCGCTTAATAAAATTGTGGAAATGCGAGATAAGGGCTTCATCGACAAAGGTTCTCCGGCGCTGAATCATACGGATTCCCAATCCCAATGGCTGCAGCACAAAGCGGCGTTCATCCCGACAGGCATTTGGGTTGAGAGCGAGATGGCGAAGGATGTACCGGCAGGCTTTGAATTCGGTTTCTTACCGTCTATCGGCCAAGACAAGGGCGGCAAGTTCGTCGCGAATCCATACACGGCAACAGTTGCCATAGCGAAAAAAGCGAAAAATCCGGAAGCGGCTAAAGCATTCATTCAATATATTTTCACGGAAAAGCAAAGTAAAGCATGGGCGGAACTATCCAAAGCCCCTTCTAACATTAAAGCAGATCTGGAAGGCACGAATGCTCCTGCGCTTACGAAAGAGGCCGCCAAATTCTACAATTCCCCGAATACGGTCGTTGCGCCTGAGATCGTCATTCCGGAGGAACTCGTAACAGCTAGAAACAACGCGACCGTTGCGTTAACCAAAGGTGAAATTACGCCACAGCAGTGGGCGGACCGCATGGAAGAAGCGACGGAGAAAATCCGTGCCAAAGAAAAGAAATAAGACTCTCATTAGGTTTTGAATGATACGAAGGGAGTACTTCGGATTCCCTTTGTATCATTCGGAAATTTAGATTGGAGGCAAGTATGCAAGAGCGCAAGACTGTTAGAAACGGCAATGCGAAGATGAAGCGGAATATGTTCATTCTCTCCTTTACTATTCCAACATTGCTACTTTATCTCGTTTTTACCGTCTATCCGTTGTTTAAAGGCATCTATTTGAGTTTGTTTGATTGGTCGGGCGGCTCAGAAACCTATAATTTTATCGGTCTCGGTAATTTCAAAGAGATGCTGCATGACGCTGTGATCTTAAAGTCCATCCGCAACGACTATATACTCGTGATCGGGAAAGTGATCGGGTTTATGATCATGTCGATGTTTTTTGCAGTAGCGCTTACCCGGTTCAACATCAAAGGTTCTGGATTTTATCGCATCATATTTTTTATTCCGAATGTGCTTTCGGTTGTTGTCGTAGGCGTTCTCTGGCGCTACGTGTATAATCCGAACCTAGGATTCTTGAACTCTTTAATCTCCTTATTTACAGATAAGCCCTTTGATTTCGCCTGGTTAGGCGATAAATGGTCGATCTTTGCGCTGCTGCCGCCATCGATCTGGGCCGGTATCGGCTTTACCATCATTTTGCTTGTTGCCGGTATTCTCAGCATCCCCTCATCCTTATTTGAGTCCGCTGACATCGATGGAGCTTCACAGTGGAGCCAATTTTGGCTAATTACATTGCCGCTGTCGTGGGAGCAGGTTAAGACTTCCGTGCTTTGGATTGTCATGACGACGCTGAACGGATCATTCGTCATCGTCACGATCATGACCTTCGAGGGCGGCGTAGACAATGCCACGCAGGTCTTGGGATCGTATCTGTATTTGAATGCATTCAAATTCGGCAAATTCAGCTATGGTTCTGCGATTGGCGTGCTCATTCTGGTTCTTTCCTTCATAACGACAGCAGCGCTGCAGAGGTTAATGAAGAGAGATACCATTGAAATAACGTAGAGGGGCTATGCATATGAGTCAACGAGTTCTCCATCCAATTAGCCGTGCTTTTTTCATAATCTGTCTGATCGCTTGGTCGATTTGCGTCCTTTATCCACTGCTTTGGACAGTCTTAAGCGCGCTGAAAGACAACAAGCAGTTTTTCCTCGGAAAGCCTTGGGCTTTGCCGAGCCTTCCGCTGCTATGGAGCAATTTTACGTTTGTGTGGGAAAAATATAATTTCGCACATAATTTTATGAATTCTTTGGTCGTGACGATCATCAGCACCTTAGTGGGCGTGCTTCTATCGGCCACGACGGCTTACGTGATCGCCCGTTTTACATTCAGAGGGAATGGCCTGTTGTACTATTCCTATCTTTCTTACATGATGATTCCATCCTTTCTCGGCATCATCCCTTTATTCTTTTTGCTGAACGATCTGCATTTAACGAACAATTTATTGGGCTTAATCTTAGTTTATACGGTAACCGCCGTACCTTTTGCTGTTTTCGTATTGGTCAGTTTTTTCAAATCGCTGCCCGGTGAACTGGAAGAAGCCGCAGCAATGGACGGCGCTTCGCATTACGGCATCTTTTTCCGGATTATGCTGCCGTTGGCCAAACCGGGCTTAATGTCGGTAGCGATTATTACCGTGCTGAATATTTGGAATGAATATGTGTTCGCGCTCGTTCTTATGAATGATCCAACGAAATATACAATACCTGTCGCAATTGCAGTCATGCAGGGTGAAATGCAGTATAGGACCGAGTGGGGACCGCTTTTTGCCGCTCTTATCCTTTCGATGGGACCTACGATTGTGTTTTATACGCTGTTTCAAAAGCAAATTACCGGAGGCATTACGGCCGGTGCATTGAAAGGCTAGGTAGGTATACCTTGAAAGGGGGGATTGTCGCAGGACACCGGGAGCGCCTCGGTCGGTTGGCCAAGTGAGGTTAAGGAAGAATAAGGAGAGTGCCTGAATTGAAAACGCTTAAAAAAGCTTTGGGTTTTACTTTCTGCCTAGTGTTCGTATTCATCATCATGTTCATCAGCGGGACGAAGACATACGCTTCGACGGTAGGAGACATAACAGGATTTGAGAAGACGGACGCCAAAACTTTCATGATTACGTCAGGCACCGATCAGGTGAAAGTCATTTTTAATCGCGACGACATTGTTCGCATATGGCTTGGCGTAGGCGGCAATTTCCAAACGCTGTCCGGCAGAGAATCATCTACGCCTAAAGAGCCGATCGTGATCAAGGAAGATTTTGGTCCGGTGGCAGTCAATTGGTCCGATGAGGGCGGCTACTACAAAATGGCGACAAGCAAGTTTGTTCTGCGTGCCTACAAAAGTCCGCTCAAATTCGCCATGTACAAAAGCGATAATCAGACTGTCGTATGGGAAGAGCAGTCTCCGCTGAATTACAGCGCTGCGTCGACAACCCAGACGCTCGGTAGAGGATCTGATGAGTACTACTACGGCGGCGGGATGCAGAATGGATTTTTTTCCCATCGCGACAAGACGATTACAATTGCTGATGTACGCGGTGACTGGGGTAGCGGGACCGTGTCCAATCCTTCTCCGTTTTATTTGAGTACGGCAGGCTACGGGGTGCTGCGGAACACGTTCCAGGACGGAACTTACAACTTCGGCAGTCCTGCTCAGTTAACGCACAATGAAAACCGCTTTGACGCGTATTATTTTTACGGCGAGACGTTCAAAGATATTCTGAACGGATATACGGACTTAACAGGTAAGCCTTCGCTCATTCCGAGATGGGGCATGAGCATGGGGGACTCGGATTGCTACAATACGAGCAACACCGGAAGAAATACGCCGGGCAAGCTGACGACGCCGGATGTGGTGAAGGTTGCGCAGGACTACCGCGCCAACGACATGCCGGGTGGCTGGCTGCTGCCGAACGACGGCTACGGTTGCGGTTATGTCCAGCTGCCAAGCACGGTGAAGCAGCTTCATGATTTAGGCTTTTACACCGGCTTGTGGACGCAGAACGGACTTGCGAATATTGCAACGGAAGTGGGCGTTGCAGGCACTCGGCTGAACAAGCTGGATGTGGCTTGGGTCGGACCGGGATATGATTTTGCGCTGGATGCAACGAGACAGGCTCATCAAGGACTTGAAGCCAACTCGAACGACCGAGGCTTCGTTTGGTCTGTATTCGGATGGGCCGGCACGCAGCGTAATTCAGTCGTCTGGTCCGGGGATCAAACCGGCAACTGGGAATATATCCGTTTTCACATTCCATCCGTGATCGGTGCCGGGCTGTCGGGGATGACCTATGCGACCGGTGATATCGATGGGATTTGGGGCGGTAGCCCCCAAACCTATGTGCGCGATTTGCAATGGAAAGCCTTCACGCCGATCCTGATGAGCATGTCCGGTTGGGCGTCTGTCGACAAGCAGCCATGGCGCTATGGAGATCCGTACACAAGCTATAATCGAGATATTTTGAAGCTCAGACAGCGTTTGACGCCTTACTTCTACACCTATTTGAACGAAGCCTACGAATCGGGAGCGCCATCTGCGAGAGCGATGGTTTACGAATTCCCGAACGATCCGAATACGAAGAGTACGCTGACCCAGTACCAATTCATGTCCGGCGGGTCGTTCCTCGTTGCACCGGTTTACAAAGATGCTATGGTCCGCAACGGCATTTACTTGCCAAAGAGCAAATGGATCGACTACTGGACAGGCATGGAACATTACGGGTCCAAAATGCTTGACGAATACAGCGCGCCGCTGAACCGTTTGCCGCTGCTCGTCAAAGCGGGTGCGATCATTCCGATGTATCCGGAGTCTCTGTATGACGGCCAAGTGCCGCCAAATCCGATTACCTATGACATCTATCCGTACAAAACGTCCAGTTTCACGATGTATGAGGATGACGGTGTATCGAGGGAGCATCGCAGCGGCAAATTCGCGAAGACAGTGATTACTTCGATCGCGCCAGAAACCGGAACAGGCGATTTGAAAGTTCAAGTCGGGGCGAGCATCGGTGATTACAATGGCAAACTGGCGGCTCGGACGAACCAATTCCAGATTCATATGCATACGAAACCGGCTAGTGTCGAAGTCGGAGGCTCTGCCTATACGGAATTGGCAAGTAAAGCGGAATGGACGAATGCCGCAAGCGGCTGGTACTTTGATAACGCGGACAAAGGCGGCATAGTCTATGTAAAAACACAGGATCTGCCGACCAATCAAGGTTTTGAACTGAAAGTATCCGGTTTTGTCGCAGATACGACTCCGCTTACGGATGCCACTGTCATTTCGCTGCCCGAACCTGATAATGATCCGACGAAAATCGTGCAGGAGGATATCGTCGCATCGGCTACGAGCGCCGATCCGACTGCGCCTGCTGCGAATGTGTTGGATGGCAACTCGGAAACGATCTGGAGCACGAAGCTGGATGGCAGCACGCCGCTGCCTCAATCGGTCACATTAAATCTCGGTACGAAATTTTCAGTAAATAAACTGAAATATTTGCCGAGACAATACATGGGGACCGACGGAATTGTTACCGCTTACAACATTTATGTGAGCACGGACGGCACGAATTTTACGAAGGTGGCCACCGGCACATGGAATGCGGATAAGCTGGAAAAAACGGTGACTTTCGATACTGCCGAAGCGCAGTATGTGAGATTGGAAGCGACAGCCGGCGTTAACGGATTTGCGGCTGCAGCCGAATTGAATGTCTATCGTGACGGTTCCATAGCGATCCCGCTGCCGATTCCGAAAAATCAATTGACCGCAACGGCTGCTAGCTTCCAGCCTGGTGATGAACCCTCGAATGCGATCGACGGCAATCTTGGTACCCTCTGGCATACGAAATGGGACGGTTCCGATAAACTGCCGCAATCGATTATCGTGGATTTGGGCAAAGTCCGGAGCATCAGCCAATTCCGTTATGCACCAAGGCTTAATGCGAGCAATGGAACGATTACGGCTTACAAACTGTACGTCAGCACAGACGGTACGAACTATACGCAAATTAGCACAGGGAATTGGGTGCGGGACAATCTGAAGAAATACATCCAATTCACAGCAGTTGACGCCAGATATGTCAAGCTGGAAGCGGTGGCTGCAGTAGGGGGCTACGCATCCGCAGCCGAAATCGACGTCTATGAAGCGCCTGTGGCTCCGCCAGCGCTTGGCGATATTGTACGAGGTAAGCCGGCAACTGCAGACAGTGAGGATGCTGCCTTCCCGGCAAGCCAGGCCAACGACGGCAATCCGGCTACGATGTGGTCGGCTGCTGACACAAACCCGGGCCATGTATGGTCTGCAGACCTGGGTAAAATGTACTCGATTCAAGGCATTGAGATTTCGTTTGGACAGAGCGACAAAGTGTATAAATATAAGCTGGAAGTCCGTGAGGCTGGTAGCAGTAACTGGATTCAAGTGTTAGACCGCATGAACAATACGGAAGCAGGCGCTGTGCTGAAGGATACGTTCGGCAGCCAAGGCCGCTACGTGCGGATTACGATTACAGGTCTTCCTGACGCCGCTATGAAAGCCAGCATCGCAGATGTGAAGCTGATCGGCCTGCCTATCATCGGCACGGCGCCTGTAACCGGTATAACGCTGAATCAAACGGAACTGCACATGAATGTGCTTGATGCTCCAATCGCTCTTGAAGCGACGGTTGCGCCTCTGAATGCAGCGAATACATCGGTTGCGTGGAGCAGCAGTGATCCGAGCGTTGCGATGGTCGATGAGAAAGGCGTTGTCACTCCGAAAGGAGCAGGCTCGGCAACGATTACCGTCACAACGGCGGAAGGCGGCTTTAAGGCGGCTGCGAATATCACCGTCACGGCACAAAATGGCTTGGTGAAAATTCCGCAAAGCCAAATGACGGCTACAGCAACAAGCTCCCAACCCGGAGATGATCCGAGCAATGCGCTTGACGGCAATCCGGATACATGGTGGCACATCAAATGGTTCGGCGTCGATCCGCTGCCGCAATCGATTGTTTTAAATCTGGGCGGTACGCATACCGTCAGCAAGCTGGAGTATATGCCCCGTCCGGATGGCGGCAACGGTACTATCACAGCCTATAACGTTTATGTAAGCCAAGATGGCGTACAGTTTACGAAGGTTGCGACCGGCATGTGGCTGAAGAACAATTCAGTCAAAGAAGTGAATTTTGCTCCTGTCCTTGCCGGTTATGTGAAGCTTGAAGCAACAGCAGGGGCCGGCGGCTACGCTTCGGCAGCCGAGTTGAACGTGTATAAGAAAGATGACGCCTCTGCGCTGAAAGCAGTGACACTCGATGCATCCAGCTACGAAGTGAAGGAAGGCCAATCCGCAGCAGTGAAAGTTACTGCTCAGTATTCGGACGGCAGCCATCAAGACGTGACGGCCCAATCCGTATTCGAGATCGCAAATTCCTCATTCGTAACGATAGCAAATGGAATGATCACCGGTATTTCACATGGTGAAACCGTAATTTCTGCAACGTACGGAGGGAAGCAGGCGACTGCAACGATCGTTGTCAAAATGGCCGATCCTGGGGCTCCGACTACAGCATTGACCGGAAGTAGCAGTGTTCAAGGCGGCCAGCCGCTCGTAATGACATATGGCTTGAATGGAATTACGCAGCAGGTTTACGCAGAGGACATTTCGCTGACCTACGATCCAAATGTGATGGAGTTTACTTCGGCAGAGCCGCTTCTTTCGAACACGAGCATTGTACAGACAGGGAATGACGGAGCGGGCAAGCTTCGCCTGATTGTTGCCAGTCAAGGTGCAGGGCATGCTGTTACCGGCAATGTGCAGCTGTTGAAGGTTAATTTTAAGTCGAAGCAGGTTACCGAGGTTCTTACGACCACAATCGCGGTAACGAATACGATCCTCGGGGACGAACATGGCAATGAGTCAAAGGCTGCAAACTCCTCAATCGGCGTACAAGTAACGACTATTCCAGCCGGCATTCCGGGAGATATAAACCATGATGGTAAAGTATCGATCGGTGATCTGGGTATAGTGGCTGCGAATTACGGCAAAACGTCGGCAAGTCCGGATTGGGCGAGTATCCAGCATTTAGATTCGAACCATGACAACAAAATCGATGTTACGGATCTAGCCTTCATAGCACAGAAGATTTTGGAATAAATCCCTTGGATTTGCAATATGGAATTCAGGGATATGTCTCCCTATTTCAGAGGGGACACCCCTAAATTGCAATCTGGCATCGGTACTCTACCGCTGTCAGATTGTTTATCCTGGGAGCTTTATGAAAAGAGGAGCCATTCCTGTAATGAAATAATTTGAGGTTTGAACAAAAAGAGCGCCTCCTGTATGCTGGGTCTCGAATGCGATCACATTCATGCCCTAATTAAAAGGAGGACGCTCAACATGAAGTATAAACGCCCGAAGAGATTGTTTCCTTAGGTACACAAAGCATTGCTTAGCGCTGGAAGAAAGACATTAAACGGGCGGTTGGAGTAAAGCGCACAGCGAAGCCTGTTGCTGCGGCGAAAATGTCGATTGGCTTGCGCCAAGGGCTGGTCGCGTCAGGAAAGCGATATTATGGGGCAAGTCGCGGAGCTACTAGAGAGAGCATACCAGGGACCGCGAAGATGCTTACCATTCCTGGCGTAGGCATCGTCACGCTAGCGGGATTCCTCGCTGAAGTAGGCGATCTTTCAGACTAGGAACACGGCCAACAAATCGTTAGGCTAGCCGGCCTCAATCTAAAAGAAAATAGTTCAGGCAAACGAAAAGGACTACCCGGAATAACCAAAAGGGGACGTTCAAGATTAAGGGCATTATTGTTCCGTTGCGTTATGCCCATGGTGGCTAAAAATCAAGAATTTAAGGCGTTACATCGGCATTATACGAAACGGAATGTGAATCCGCTAAAGAAGAAACAGTCGATCATTGCACTATGTTGCAAGCTCATACGAGTCTTACACACGCTAGGAACGAAGATAAAGCCCTATAACGCAGTTGATGTACTAGGTCCTCAAAAGGCCACTCAGTTTCAGATGGTAGCGTAACAAGTTCAACATCGTTTACTCCTGAATATAGCAAAGGAAGCCAAGAGACAATTGAAGCATGGAGAAGCCGTAGTTCATTCACCATAAGGGCAACGCCACCTTAAAGGAGCAAGAAACGGCCTCCACCCTTTGAGAGGAAGAACGAAGGAATGTAAGGGCAATGACCTGGTGTGACATGGGAGGGTAATCCCCAAGGGTGATTCGTGGAGATCCTAAGTGCGATCATATTCGCATCCAAGGATTGGGAATTTAACTTTCAAGCTCTGCTCCCCCATAGGCCCTTCTAGGTAAATTATGGTCCATTTACATGACTTCACTATTCCCTCAAATGTCAATGGCTGAAATCGTGAGATTCAGTGAGATAAACGTAGAAAATCTTATTTTATAGTGGGAGGTAAAGAAATGCACATTGCTGGAATACCAAGCGTGAAGAAGCATTTGGCATTAGTTCTGACATTACCTGTACTTATGACCTCGTTTATAAATGTTAATAATGCCAGCGCAAGCACAGTAACAAATCCTGCATTAATTAATAAAATAGCGCTTGCAGAGCTTCCTCCAACATCGTCACTAGCAGCGCCGATTGGCTATGCTTACCCTATGGGGACATCTCGCATCAATGTAAGCTGGAATTTGCCTGATGGCGCATCTGGCTATGACATCGAGGTTGACGGCACTGTAATCACCGATGTACCGATGCCTTACGGCCACATCGGCATTACTGCGGGAACAACACACAATTACAGGGTAAGAGCCAAAAATAATTTAGGAGCAAGCGAATGGAGTACACCCTTTAGCGGTACAACACTGGTTCCTGTTGATGCCGGTAACAGATATATGGGACCTGAACCAGGGGAAGCGCAAAGTACCCATCCAAGCTCGGGCGTGTACGTGCTAAGCAATGCTATACTGTCAGCCCAGTTTGAGTTATTAGGGAACAACCTGAAACTGGCGGAGTTCAAGGACAAAATGACAGGAAACGTAAACCCTATAACTGTAGGCAGACTATTCAATATTGAATTATCAGGCGGAACAAGCTTGGCTGACACCGATATGACGGTGGGAACACCGATTCTTACCCGAATTACCGGGGAGGCTGCCAGCACAAAAGTTTCAGATCGGTACAGCGGATGGAAAATAAGTGTGCCTTTCACCTATACAAGCGGAGGAAACACATTGACGGTGAATTGGTCCGCAACACTGCGTGACGGCTCCAACTATATTATACAGGACGTATCTTACAAGGCAGTTACGGGAAGCTGGAATGTGACCAAGGTTAAGCTTATAGACATTACAGCTGCTAAAGTGGAGAAGGTCGGTAAGGTGGACGGTTCACCATTCTTTGCCGGCAAGGTTTTTTTTGCCCAACAAACACCTGTAGCCAAGGTTAGCATTACTGGTAATAAGGCATCGGCTTATGTGGAGAGAGGAGAGGCAACACAGCAGGGGGAATCCTTTGCACAAAGCTCGGTCATCGGCCTTTATCCAGGCAATCAGAAGCTAAGAGCCTTTCAGTACTATCTTGAAAGGGAGAGGGCGCATGAGCACTATAGCTTCCTCCATTATAATTCTTGGTACGACTTAAGTTGGAATACAGATACCTACATGACGGAGGCCGACACATTAAATACCATTAACACCTGGGGGCAGAAATTTGTTCAAGAGCGAGGAGCTTCTTTGAAAAACTTCCTGTTGGACGATGGTTACGATGATTACAGCAGTGCGGCACCAACGATTTGGAATTTTAACCCTGCAACATACCCGAACGGGGCATCAAAGTTGAAGAGCGCAGCCGAGAGCTACGGAGCAAGTCTTGGCTTTTGGATGAGTCCAACAGGCGGATATCAAGCTAAGTTGCCGAAAAGGGTCGCTGTCGGAAAGAGGATGAATCCTCCTACTGAAACCAAGAAAAGCGGAACGGAAGAAATATTTAAAATGAGCGGCCCTAATTACTATAATGCATTTAAAAATGCTGTTACCAAGAAACAGCTAGAGGAAGGTGCGAATCATTTCAAGTTTGACAGGACGGAAGGAATTGAAGACTTTCACGCGCTCCTGAAGCTTACCCAAGATATGAGGAAGAACGACCCGTCCGTATTTATCAATGCGACCGTTGGAACATGGGCTTCCCCTTACTTTACATTCTATGTGGATTCCGTCTGGCGCGGTGGTGCAGATGTGGGTACGACAGGAACAGGATCCATTAGGCAGCAGTGGGTGAACTATCGCGATAAAGTGAGCAAGGATCTGCTGAAATCGAATCCGTTCTATCCGTTGAACTCCTTAATGGTACACGGTATTGTACATTCAAGATTCGGTCAGGGCGCGTGGATGAGCCATGTGGGAGGAAATGAAAACGGTCCGTTATTAAATATGAACGACCCAGCGAATCTGAGGGATTTTGCAGATGAGGTCTGGTCCTACTTTGCATCCGGCTATAACCTCCAGGAATTATACATTCGTCCAACTTCCGATTACACAACGAATAAAATGTGGGACATTCTTGCCGAGGCTTCTGCTTGGGCACAGGTAAACCATGACGTACTGCTTGACTCACACTTCATTGGCGGAGACCCTGGCACGGGCGAACTATACGGTATAACCTCTTATTCAGCGGCAAAAGGAATTATCATGTTAAGAAATCCCGGAAATACAAGCCAAACCATTAATGTAGACGTCAATGAGGCATTTGTATTGCCAATCGGTGCTAAGGCAGGCTACAAGCTCGTAAACAAACTCAAAAATGAAACGGATCTGCACCTGGCAGCCGGGGTCCCATATGCCATTACCATACCTGCACATTCAATTGTTCTTTACGAAGCATATCCCGAAGGAACAGCTGTCATTGATAATCTACCACCGGAATCTGAGCTGGTCGTCGATCCGAACCAAATTCCGCAGTCGCAGATGACGGCAACGGCAACAAGCGAGGAATTGGCAAATGAAGCGAACGGGGCATCCAACGTGCTCGACGGAGATCCAGATACGATTTGGCATACGAAGTGGGATAAGTCTGATTCGCTGCCGCAGTCGATCACATTGAATCTTGGCGGTACGTACGACGTGAATAAAATTAAGGTTCTCCCAAGACAAGGCGGGGGAATTAACGGTATCATCACGGCTTACAATGTCTATGCGAGTACGGATGGCGTCCAGTACACCAAAGTCTCAAGTGGAACTTGGGCTATGGGCAGCGAGGAGAAAACGGCGGAGTTCCCGGCGACGAGAGCGTCCTTTATTAAACTGGAAGCAACTGCCGGGTATAATGGATGGGCATCTGCAGCTGAAATTAACGTCTATCGTATCGGGGTGCCCGTAACCGGCGTGCAGTTAGATAAACCGCAAGTCTCGCTGAAAGAAGGACAATCGGCAGAGCTGGTAGCAACAGTGCTTCCTGAGAACGCAACAAATAAAAATGTCACTTGGGCGAGCAGTGACAATACCATCGCGAAAGTGGAAGTGAAAGACGGCAAAACAGTAGTAACCGCCTTGAAAGCGGGAGTGGCGGACATTACGGTCACCACGGTTAGCGGCAATTTCACAGCGGTAAGCCATATTACAGTACAAAAAGGCGACAGTACGCAGAACGCTATAACGACGCTATCTGCAGCCGGCACCGTTCAGACAGGCGCGGAATTCACGGTACAGCTGGGTCTGAACAGCGTCACGCAAAGCGTATACGCACAAGATATAAAGATGGACTACGATTCAAACGTGTTTGACTTTGTCTCGGCCCGCGCCGTGAAAGATGGTGTTCTGCTTGTAGATACGGTGAAGAACACGCTGGGCAAGCTTCGGTTTATTCTCGCAAGCTTAGGCAAGGCTGTGACAGGCGATAGCGGAATGCTGGAACTGAAGTTCAAGGCCAAAGCTTTGACGCAGCCAGCGACGGGAACGATTGCTGTAACCGATGCCACGTTGGGTGATGCGCAGGGAGCGGAAACGAAGGCACAAGCCTCTACGGTGAGCGTGAGCATTACAACACAGCCTCCCGGAATGCCAGGCGACGTCAACCATGACAATAAAACAAGCATCGGCGATCTTGCAATCGTTGCGGCAAATTACGGCAAAACTTCTTCCAGCCCGGATTGGGAGCAAATCAAGCAAGCAGACGTAACTGGCGATGGCAAAATCGATATTGAAGATCTTGCGTTCGTGGCCAGAAAAATGATGGAGTAGTACATGTAAGACGAAGGGCTATCCGCTGCCATGGAAATGGCGAAGGGATGGCCCTACCTTTATGATAAAGGTGTAAAACATAAAGGAGGTAATCGCAAATGAGAAGATCAAAGAAAGCGGATATAATCCATGATGGAGAGATTAACATCCTCGATCTGTCAGCCGTTGCACAATTGATTTTCAACTAAACGGCTTAATGTATCAGTAGCACTGACGCTCGAAGAAGAGACGGTCAGCATTAAAAAAACAGCAGTCCGTCACTGGACTGCTGTTTTTTTTACGTTTATTTTAATCCGGCTGTTAATCGCTTAAGCACGACTACCGCTTCAGCCCTGCTGGCTTGCTCCAGTGGAGCAAACACTTGCTCTGTTCTTCCGTTCATGAATCCGAAATTCACTGCAAGCGCTACAGATTTTTTCGCCCACTCACTTACCTCTGCCTCATCGTTGAAATGGATTGCATCTGTAACTGGCATATCCTCTACTTTAGTCCCTGTGGCGTATGCTTTTGCTCGAAGGAGCATAGCGGTCATTTCTTCACGCGTAATGTTTTGTTCCGGCGCGAACTTGTTGTCCGCAATACCGTTAATTAAACCGGCTGCATAAGCTTTCTTCACCGTATTCTCGTACCAAGACCCTGATGTCACATCATCAAACGGGTTTTGCCCTGCGCCAACCTGAAGGTTTAATGCTTTGGTCAGCAGTGTTGCAAACTGGGCTCTCGTAACATTCGTATCGGGAGCGAAATGGTCATCATCCATACCTTCGACAACTTTCTTGTCTACCATTAGCATAATATCGGATTTAGCCCAATGGTCAGCAAGATCGCTGAAAATTTTGGTGAAACGAACCGATTCGTTCGGTGTAAAATTTTCGCTAGTTAAAGTGTGATCAACGATTTTAACGGAGTTCCATTTAATATTTGTTGTTCCTGCTTTATTCGTTTTGAAGGTAAAGGTACCAATATCCAGATCTCCCTTCTCACCGTCAACTTGGCCAAGTTTTGTATGAGCGAACGTAACTACATTGTTATTCACCATCGGAGATACCGAGAATCCCTTTATCTCTGTATCGGCTTTGATGACTTCCACATTGTTCGCATCGATATCTAATTTGACTTCATATGCGTATAAATCTTGGATATTGTGTCCCTTTAATGTCACGGTGAATTCGCCGTTAACGGACTCGGCGCTAGAAGCAACCAGCTCGAATTGAGCAACATCCTTCGCATAGGAAGGCATTGCAGTAAGAGCTAAACTAAGACTACAAGCTATAGTTGTTAAAATTTTTTTGCGCTTCATGATCTAATCCATCCTTTGTTTGTTAAATGGGAAAAGTCTGTTGAATTTATTTAATTGAACTTATTTCAGCTGAAATCTATGAAGATTCAATTTTTCACCCCCTAGTATACATCTAATTAAACCGTGAAAAAATGATATTTCTTATCCAAAACATGATACTTTCTACACAATCAAAAACGGCTGTTTCTATTTTATAAAGTGATGAGAATTTTGATAGAAGACATGAGGATATTGCATTTTGTTTCCCGGTTTCCATGCCATATAGTAGGTAACGTAATTAAACAAATCAACCTATTTGGGAGGGCATTACCTTGAAAAAATTGATTACCCTTGCAGTGGCGAGCGCTTTGGTTGCAACTGTGGCAGGATGTGGCAATAAAACAGAAACGCCTGCGACGTCTCCAGCAGCAAGCACGGGTGCAGCTGCAACAACAGCTCCAGCTAAAACAGATAGCAAAAAACCAACAATCGGTGTAGCTATCTATAAATTTGATGACACATTCATGTCCGGTGTTCGCGCTGCGATTGCTGATGCTGCGAAAGACAAAGCAACCATGGATATCGTAGATAGCCAAAACTCGCAACCGACGCAAAACGATAAAGTAGACCTTTTCATCACGAAAAAAGTAAACGCGCTAGCGATTAACGCGGTTGACCGTACAGCTGCAGGCGTTATCATCGATAAAGCCAAAACAGCTAATGTTCCGGTTGTATTCCTGAACCGTGAGCCGCTGGCTGACGACATGAAGAAATGGGACAAAGTTTACTATGTAGGCGCTAAAGCCGAGCAATCCGGAACGATGGAGGGTCAATTGCTGGTTGACTACTTCAAAGCTCATCCAGAAGCGGACAAAAATAAAGACGGTAAAATCCAATACGTTATGCTTAAAGGCGAGCCGGGTCACCAAGATGCTGAGCTTCGCACGAAATTCTCCATCCAAGCGATTACAGATGCTGGTCTAGGCGTAGAAAAAGTAGCTGAAGATACGGCGATGTGGGATCGTGTAAAAGGTCAAGAAAAAATGGCAGCATTCCTGGCTTCCAACGAGGACAAAATCGAAGCGGTACTTGCGAACAATGACGACATGGCACTCGGCGCTATTGAAGCTTTGAAAGCGAAAGGTTACTTCAAGGACAACAAATACTTGCCGGTTGTAGGCGTTGATGCTACGGCTCCTGCGCTTCAGGCACTTAGTGATGGCACATTGCTTGGAACCGTTCTGAACGATGCGAAAAACCAAGGTGCTGCAACAACGAATGTAGCAACTGCTCTTGCTAATGGTCTAGTACCAAGCAAAGAAACGACAGGCTATGATGTTACAGACGGTAAATATGTTTGGATTTCCTACAAAAAGATTACAAAAGCTAACATGAACGAAGCGAAGTAATCTGTCTGTTTATAGAGGCGGGCAAGAGCAGTTTTCCGCTCTTGCCCTCATATTTGAAAACTCGTACAGAGACAAAGAGAAATAAGCATAGAAAAATGGCTTCACTTTGTGGGGATTATCGTGAGCTGGTAGGGGGAGTTACCATGACATTACATAAGTATTTACTGGAAATGAATCAAATCTCCAAAGAGTTCCCCGGCGTCAAGGCGCTGGATAACGTTACCCTGAAGGTACGCCCAGGAAGCGTGCATGCTTTGATGGGAGAAAACGGGGCTGGTAAATCGACGTTGATGAAATGCTTATTCGGCATTTATAAGCCGGATGGCGGAGAAATTAAGCTGAATGGGGAATCCGTTTCCATTCTGAATTCTAAGGATGCATTGGCAAGCGGCATTTCCATGATTCATCAGGAGCTGCACCCGGTTCCACACCGTAACGTGATGGAGAACATTTGGTTGGGCCGCTTCCCGCAAAGAGGTATCGGACCTTTGAAACTAGTTGATCACAAGAAGATGCGTAAAGATACTGAAAGCTTGTTTAAACAGCTTCAAATGGATATTGATCCGGATCTACTCGTTGGAGAGCTGTCGGTTTCCAAAGTGCAATCCATTGAAATTGCCAAAGCCGTTTCCTTCAATTCGAAAGTCATTGTTATGGACGAGCCGACTTCGTCGCTGACAGGCAATGAAGTGGAGCAACTGTTTCGCATCATTCGCGACTTGAAGAGTCGTGGCGTCTCGATCATCTATATTTCACATAAAATGGAAGAAATTCTCGAAATCTCGGATGAAGTGACGATTATGCGTGATGGAACAAAAATCGGGACGTGGCCATCGTCAGAGCTGACAACGGATATGATCATCTCGAAGATGGTTGGACGTGATCTCAAAGAGCGTTTCCCTGAACGAAGCAATGTGCCGAACGGTGTATTAATGCGTGTTGAGGGACTCACTTCGGTCATTCCAAGATCCTTTAAGAACGTTTCTTTCGACCTTCGTAAGGGAGAAATTCTTGGTGTAGGCGGCCTAGTGGGCGCGCAGCGGACCGAGCTGATTGAAGCTTTGTTCGGACTGCGTGGGATTGCTTCCGGCAAGGTCTCGATCCATGGCAAGCAGGTGAACCTGAAGTCGCCGATTGATGCCATTAAGCATAAAATCGCGCTGCTCACGGAAGAGCGTCGCGTAACGGGAATCTTCCCGGTGCTGTCCGTATTGGAAAACACGGTGATCGCGAACTTGGGCCGGTATATGAATCCGCTTGGTTTCATTCAAGAGTCGAAACGCAAAGCCGAAGTGGAGAAAAGCATTGAAATGCTTCGCGTGAAGACGCCGAACATGCATGCGCTGATCAAAAATCTTTCGGGCGGTAACCAGCAGAAGGTGCTGCTGGCGAGATGGCTGCTCACAGAGCCGGACGTGCTCTTGCTGGATGAACCGACTCGGGGCATCGACGTAGGCGCGAAGTTTGAGATTTATTCCATCATTGCAGACCTTGCGAAGCAGGGAAAAAGTATTATCGTGATTTCGTCTGAAATGCCTGAGCTGCTTGGGATGTCAGACCGAATCATGGTTATGTGTGAAGGGCGCCTTACGGGGATCGTAGAAGGAAATAAAGCAACAGAAGAAGAGATTATGCGCCTTGCTGCACAGCATACGGCATAATGGGGGGCTAAGAAACCATGAGTACAAAAACAGAAACAATAAAGTCCAGAGACATTAGCGGATTTATAAGTAAATATGCCATTTATATCGTTCTTATCGTGCTTGTTGTCGGCATTACGATCTATGATCCGCGCTTTTTATCCGTCAGTATTTTTCGTGATATTTTGCTGCAGTCGTCTACGCGTGTCATTATTGCCTTGGGCGCAGCCTTTATCTTGATTACGGGAGGTACCGACCTTTCGACAGGACGGATCGTCGGTTTGAGTGCCGTTATCTCGGCTTCGATGCTGCAAACGGAAGATTACGGCCGCAAATTTTTCCCGGACCTTCCGTATCTGCCGCTGCTTGTGCCAATTCTGATTGCGATCGCAGCCGGACTTTTGATTGGTTTTATCAACGGGATTATCGTCGCTAAGTTTAAAGTTCCGCCGTTCATCGCAACACTCGGTACGATGGTAGCTGTATACGGTGCCAACTCCTTGTATTTTGATATGAAACCGAACCAGTCCCAGCCGATCGGCGGATTGAGATCTGACTTCAGCCAGATTGGTACTGGTGCAATCGGTTCCAGTTCGACTTACTCCATTCCTTACATCGTTATTATTGCCATCGTCGTGGCGGTTATCGTTTGGATTGTTTTTAACAAAACAAAGCTTGGGAAATACATGTATGCCATCGGCGGCAACATTCACGCTGCAGTTGTTTCGGGGATCAACGTAAACCGTTACTTGATCTACATCTACTCTATCGCAGGCGCGCTTTATGGATTGGCTGGGGTGCTGGAAGCAGCAAGAACCGGCGGTGCAACGAACAACTACGGAAATATGTACGAGCTTGATGCGATTGCGGCTTGCGTAGTCGGCGGCGTATCGACTTCCGGCGGTATAGGAACGGTTCCGGGCGTTCTGGCAGGGGTATTGATCTTCAGCGTTATCAACTACGGTCTGACGTTTATCGGTATTAGTCCATATTGGCAGTTGATCATTAAAGGTGTCATTATTGTTGCTGCGGTAGCTTTTGATATGCGTAAATATATGAACTCTAAATAATGGATAACAGGCTGTCTTGAAAGAGGGACAGCCTGTTTGTCAGTGAAGCATTAGGCTCTGAGGTCAAATGGGATGCCTCGCAGCGCTCAGCAATCTCCGATATGCTCAGTTTTAGGGTGCACGCAAGAGAAATTGGCTGAATGAAAAGTTATAAAAAGTTAGAATAACCAGATTGTTCCTTTTGGGATAAGCTGGTATTTTTATATATTGGGGGTGTTATTCAAAAAGCTTTAGACATTGCTGATAAGAAAAGGTGGGATCCACTCGCTTTTGTTGGTGCAACTCATTCTTTTCATACTAACTACTACTAATTATAATTATTATTAAAAAGGATTGACTTTTATATTATTTTATTTATAATAATTATTATCTGATATTGATTATCAGTGGACAAGCAGTTGAATGGTAGAAAGGGTGCAGCCGCAATGTATGATGTCATTATTATTGGAGCCGGGCCGGCAGGAGCTTCTGCTGCCATATATACATCAAGAGGAAACTTGAAGACGCTGGTGATTGACAAGGCGCCGAATACGGGAGCTTTAGCTATCACGCACAAAATTGCGAATTACCCGGGAGTACTCGGAGAAATGTCGGGCAAGGATCTGCTGGATACAATGCGCGAGCAGGCGAAAGGCTTTGGCGCTGAATTTATTCAAACGACGATCACAGCTGTCGATGTGGAAGACGAGACGAAGGTTGTGTTTACGGCTGACGGTATGTATGAAGGCAAGTCGATTATTATCGCTACAGGCTCTAAAGGACGCAATCGCATGCTGCCTGGCGAAGAGAATTTACTTGGACGCGGTGTGAGTACTTGTGCGACATGCGATGGAGCTTTCTTTGAAGGGAAAACGGTCGCTGTCATCGGGGATACGGAAGAGGCTTTGGAAGAAGCGCAAGCGCTAAGCAAATTCACGGATAAAATTTACTTCGTAGTGCCACGCCCTGAATTGCAAGGCGTTCACCACACCCCGGAGCTGCCGGGAACGGATATCCTCTATAAAGCCAAACCGCTTGAAGTGCTAGGCGACAATCAGGTAGAAGGTCTTCGCATTCGCACCAGTGCGGGGACTGAGGAAGTGCTCAATGTGGACGGAGTATTCGTCTTCTTATCCGGCAGCAAGCCTGGGACAGACTTTCTTCAGGACCAAGTTCCGCTGGATGAGGAAGGCTTCATGATTCTTGATAGCTCCATGCAGTCACCGGTTGCGGGCGTTTTTGGAGCGGGGGAAGTTAGACGAACACCTGTTAAGCAAGCCGTCGTAGCAGCTGCGGATGGGGCCATTGCGGCCATGGCTGTTGATAAATTTATTAATAAACGGGCTCAGTTGATCCCGCAGTACAAATAATCTTATACCTTCCAAGGAGATGAATTTCTATGTCTAATGTCATTGTTTATTCCAGTACAAATTGCCCTTATTGTGCGCAGTTAAAAAAATACTTAACGGATCAACAAGTTGCTTATGAAGAAAGAAACATTGATTTAAATGATCAATATGGTCAAGAACTTCATGATATGGGCTTAATGTCGCTGCCCGTAACGGTAATTGGCGAACACAAAATTCTAGGTCTCAATGTGACGAAGCTCAAAAAAGCGTTGGCTGAAGTAACTGTCTAATCAAACAAAATTCGATTAAAGAGGAGAGAGAGCCATGACACAATTAACCGTACAACCCTCCCATCCATTTGCTAAAATAGGGCTGCCAGCTCCAACTTTTTCGCTGCTGTCCACAAAAAATATGGAAACTTTAGAAGAAAAAATTTCACTTGAGGACTATAGAGGCAAATGGCTCGTTTTCTTCTTCTGGCCTTTCGATTTCACTTACGTATGTCCAACTGAAATTGTAGCTTTCAGCGATCACTATGAGGAATTCCTGGATCTCGAATGCGAAATCGTAGGAGCTTCCGTGGACAGCGTGTACACGCATAGAGCCTGGACCCAAACGCCGCGTGATCAAAGCGGCATCGGCCCCGTGAAATTCCCGCTAGTCAGCGATTTCTCCAAAGAAACAGCTCGCGCTTATGGCGTGTTGGATGATGAAACCGGCGCAGCTCACCGCGGCTTGTTCATTATCGACCCGGAAGGCGTGCTTCGCTATCAAGTCGTCACAGACATGAATGTCGGACGCTCTGTAGATGAGACACTCCGTGTGCTTCAAGCGCTTCAAGCCGGAGGACTTTGTCCGGCGAACTGGAAGCCAGGAGATAAAACGTTATAAGATTGAATCAACAAGCCCCTTTCCGTGTATGATCCGCGGATTGGGGCTTTTGTATGTATTCGATGCTGTATTTGCAGTATAATAGAAAAGCAAATGAGGCGAAGACAGAAAGGTTAGATATATGATGCAGTCCATATCGGACAAATTATTTATGGGTTCTTTGATTTTACTTATGATTTCCGTTGTAGTCAGCGGGATTGGGTTTCAATTCGTGAATTGGCGCTCACAAGTCACAGATGAGTTAGATGCGGAGACGAATTCTAGTTCTGCTCGAAAAAAGGCGGTCATGGAACGTCAGGACAAGAGCTTAAAGCGTGTGCTGCGCTCCTATTTATTTTGGATCGCGATTGCGGGCATGCTTGTATCTATCTTACTCTCTCGTTTTTAGGGTTTATATACAGAAGAAAAAGCCTCTGTACCGCGGCAGTTGATGACAGTCAGCTTAGCGGACAGAGGCTTTTTGTTTAGTTAATTTCATCTACGCAGGAGCTGCAAACCATTTTACCTTTGAAATAGGTCATATTCTCGAAATTGCCGCAAAACACGCAAGCGGGCATATACTTTTTGAGTGTGATACGCTCCGGATCGACATAAACCTCAATTGCGTCCCCAATATCGATGTGCAGTGTGCGACGAAGTTCAATTGGCAATACGATGCGTCCTAGCTCGTCAACTTTTCTTACAATCCCTGTTGATCTCATGCTAAACAGCCTCCTAGGCATTTTAAGATTAATCGTTTCATTTTTTGATAAATACTACTATTCCACATTTGAACTTGAATTCCTTTTATTTACTTGCAGGTATTATGTTAAACTTTGCATATGTTCCATAGGTTGCCTATAATGTGGACAAAGGAGTTGAACGCGAATGAACAACATAACGAAATTTAGCATTGCGAGGCCAGCTGGGGACGTTTTTGAAGCTCTAGTCGATCCAACCCAAATGTCAAATTACTGGTTCTCCTCCGGTTCTGGAAGATGGGAGCCAGGGAAGCGGATTACATTGAAATATGAAGAGTACCATGCCGAAGTTGATATCAATGTGCTGGAAGTTGAGGCTAACAAGAAAATTGTGTTCCAGTGGCCAGGCGAGAAAGGCCATGTGGTGACGATGTCGCTGGAAGCGGCGGATGCTTCGACGACGATTATTGAAGTGATTGAGGAAGGCTTTGATGCAGACGATAAGGACCTTATCCCGCTATTGATTGATAACAAAGAAGGCTGGGTATATATGTTGACTTGCCTTAAAGCATATCTGGAGTTCGGCGTTACGAAGCTGAGAGCTGGTATTGTGAAGTAAGGTTAAGCAAGCAAAGTAAAATTGAGATTAAAAAGAGCAGTAAGCAATTGGTGCGGACGCCTGGACATTCGCTTGATTGGAATTCGTCCAAGGTAAACGTCATTGAAAATTCCTAGCGGATCATGTTCCGCTAGGTTTTCTTATGTTGAACATCTAGAAGGGGATCATTTTCGGGCAAATTTAAAATAATTCGTGCATCTCTCTTATATAAACCATAGATCACTATTGGTACTATAAATGTAAGCAAAACATCACTGATGAAGTATAGGGGGATTACACACGATGACTAAATGGAAGCGTTCTCTGGGGTTAGTATTAGCGACCGCGCTAGCCGGATCACTGGTAGCCTGTGCAAGCGGCGGCAAATCAAATAGCAATTCAGCACCCGTAAGCACGGCGGCAGCAACAGCTGCGGCATCCAATGAACCGGTCAAACTGCGCATTATGTGGTGGGGGGCTACGGTTCGTCATGAGGCGACGCTCGCTGCACTTAAATTGTATACGGAAAAACACCCGAATGTGACTTTTGAGCCGGAGTATTCCGGTATTGACGGATATTTGGACAAGCTGTCCACACAAGCAGCCGCGAACAACGCTCCGGATATTATGCAGCTTGATCCAGGCTGGATTTCGGATTGGGCAGGCCGCAATCAATTGGCTCCGCTAACGGGTGTTGATGTGAGCAAAATTGATGCAAAAGTGTTGTCCGGGGGCCAAGCCGCTGGCAAACAATATGCAATGCCATTAGGTTCAGTAGCTTACGGAATGATTTACGATAAAGCCGCTATGGACAAGCTTGGATTGAAAGCTCCGCAAAATGGCTGGTCATGGGATGACTTCTTCGCACTTGCGAAGGAAGCGAAAACGAAACTTCCGGAAGGGCAGTACTTCACGAAAGATTATGCCGGCGACTATTTCGCTTACTCTGCATTCCAATATGCAAAAGGGAAAGGTATGGTCGTATCTGCGGATGGGAAATTCAATGTCGATCAAGCTACTTTCTTAGAGTGGACGCGGAATTTTGACGAGATGCGCAAAAATGGAATTGTGCCTCCTGCGGATGTGAACTCCTCTGATAAAGAGTTTGACCCGAAAATGGATTTGATGGTTAACGGTAAAATTTTGTTCCGTATGGGCTTCTCCAGCAACTACGGTTCATGGGATAGCTTGAAAAAAGGCGCTTATGCGCTAGTAACAATGCCTCGCAGTGTTGAAGCCGGCGGTTGGTTGAAACCATCCTTGTACTTGGGTGTTTCCGCAGGCTCCAAAAAAGCGGAAGAGGCGAAGAAATTCGTGGATTGGTTCGTCAACGATCCGGAAGCTGCGAAAATTTTGACAACGGTACGCGGGTTGCCGGTTAACAAAGAAATTGCTACTTCCCTGGAATCCAGTATGAGCGACGTTGATAAAATCGGCTCTGCTCTGCTGCACGCAACTGAGAAAGACGGACAAACATGGAATCCCGGCGTAAAAGGCTGGACGAACTACATTGATAAGGATTGGCCGCTAGTCCGCGATCAACTGAGCTTCGGTAAAACAACACCGGAGAAAGCTTTTGACCAATTGAAAGTAGCTGCACAAGCTTACGAAAAATAAGGCAAAAACGAGCCCGGAACATGCCTGTTCCGGCTCTTGCTTTTTTACGGGACAATGTGGATGAGGAAAGGAAGTGAGCTTATGGCGATCCGCGTTCAAGATATTCTGGACCAGTTGATTGAACCGATCGGGCGACTGGACGTAACCGTGGACACACTGAAGTCGGGTGATCCGTCGGCGGAAGTGAAAGGCATTGCGACGACATTCATGGCGACACATCATGTGATTCAGAAAGCTATTGACTTGGGCGTTAATTTGCTTATTACACATGAAGGTACATTTTATCATCACCATGACCAGATTGAGCTGCTTTTAAATGATCCCATCTACCTAGCAAAGCAAAAACTCATCGAGGAATCAGGGATTGCGATCTTCCGGTTTCATGATTATTGGCATCGGTATCGACCGGATGGCATTATGACAGGCTTGATTCAAGCTTTAGACTGGTCATCCTATGTTACTGAAAATAGACCGGCAGCCTCTTTGCTGACTGTTCCGGCGATGACGGTGAAGGAGCTCGCGGAATATGTAAAAAGCAAGCTGGGGATTTCATTCGTCCGAGCAGCCGGAGATTTGAACGCGCAATGCACACGAATTGGTCTTCTTGCGGGATATAGAGGCGGAGGTAGGATGGCGATTCCACTTTTTCAAAATGACGATGTCGATGTAATCCTTGCAGGCGAAGGCCCTGAGTGGGAGACGCCCGAATATGTGCGTGATGCTTTGCACCAAGGCAGGAAAAGAGCTTTCATTGCACTTGGGCATGCCGAAAGCGAAGAACCTGGTATGAAGTATTTGGCTGAGATGCTGACGAGTAAGTATCCTGATCTACCGGTGCATTTCATACCGGAAAAGCAAGTTTTTCAATCAATTTAACTAATGTCATAAATGTAATGAATAAGAATGACGAATACATGGAGAGGAAGATTTTCTCATGAGCGATACAAAAACAAAACAAACCGGCTACCATGCTTGGCTTGAATTTCATCCGATAGCGCCCGGCGAGCGTTATGACCAATATGCGGTGCACAGCCGAATTGTTTGCACGGAAAAAGACGAAGTGATTCGTACGGCTGTCCAAGAACTGTCCCAGGGTATCGGCAAGTTGCTGGGCAAAGAGATTCGCGTCGCTGAAAGTGATGCAGGAGGCGCTGTGATTGCGCTGGGTACGTTCGGCGGCGGTAATGCGCTTGTAGATCGTACTTTTGGCGAAGAGACGCGTTCGGCTATTAAGCCTGAAGGGTTTGCGATCAAGATAGATCAAGCGAGCGGCAGTATCGTGGTTGGCGCATCATCGACATCCGGTGTTTTGTATGGAGCTTTTCACTTGCTTCGACTCTTCAGTACTAAACAAGCTGTGAACGAATTAGACGTGATTGAAAACCCGGTGAACATGCTGCGCATGATCAATCAATGGGATAACATCGATGGTAGTATTGAGCGGGGCTACGCTGGGAAGTCGATTTTCTTTGAAAATAACCGTATTACAACGGATCTGACACGTGTTCGCGATTATGCAAGGCTGCTGGCTTCTTCGGGGCTCAATGCGATCTCGATCAACAATGTGAACGTTCATAAATGGGAATCGAAGTTCATAACGGGTGAGTACCTCCCGGATGTAGCCAAGGTGGCTGCTGTGTTCCGTTCGTTCAGCATCAAGCTGTTCTTGAGCGTCAACTATGCGAGTCCGCTTGAAATCGGCGGGCTATCGACAGCTGATCCGCTCGACCCTGCAGTGCGTGAATGGTGGCGTGCCAAAGCAGCTGAAGTTTATGCCGCGATTCCGGATTTTGGCGGCTTCTTGGTGAAGGCGGATTCGGAGAATCGCCCGGGACCGTTTACGTATGACCGCGATCATGCTGACGGCTCTAATATGCTGGCAGAGGCGCTTAAGCCTTACGGTGGCATTGTTATTTGGCGCTGCTTCGTGTACAACTGCAAGCAGGATTGGCGTGACCGGGCGACTGACCGGGCGCGGGCGGCTTATGATCATTTTAAACCGCTGGATGGAAGATTCATGGATAATGTCATTTTGCAGGTGAAGAATGGCCCTATGGATTTCCAAGTGCGGGAGCCTGTTTCTCCGCTGATTGGAGCAATGGAGACGACGAACCAGATGATCGAGTTCCAGATTACACAGGAATATACGGGGCAACAGCGCCACTTGTGCTATCTCGTACCACAGTGGAAAGAAGTGCTTGATTTCGAAACCTATGCAAAGGGTGAGGGGTCCAGCATTAAACGTATTGTTGATGGGTCCTTGCATGGCAATAAACTCAGCGGTTTTGCCGCCGTGTCCAATATTGGAGACGATGTCAATTGGACAGGCCATTTGCTTGCACAGGCGAATCTGTACGGATATGGCCGCTTGGCATGGAATCCGGATCTGTCCGCTGAAGAAATTGCGGAGGAATGGATTCGCATGACCTTCGGCGGTGACGAGAAGCTCGTCAGTGTGGTGATGAGCATGCTCATGGACTCATGGAGCATCTATGAGGCCTATACGTCGCCGCTCGGCGTTGGCTGGATGGTGAATCCAGACCATCACTACGGACCAAACGTAGACGGCTACGAATATTCGAAGTGGGGAACGTATCACTTTGCGGATTGCCACGGCATCGGTGTCGACCGGACGAAGGCAACCGGAACTGGTTACGCGGCGCAGTACAAAGGTGCGAACTACGACACGTACGAGTCGGTTGAAAGCTGCCCCGATGAGCTGCTGCTGTTCTTCCATCATGTGCCGTACACGCATGTGCTGCACTCAGGCCAAACCGTGATTCAGCACATTTATAACACGCATTTTGAAGGCGTGGAGCGGGCTGAACAGTTGGTGGCGAGATGGGCCAGCCTTGAAGGAAGCGTGGGCGAGCTTGTGCACAAACACGTAGGGGAGCGCCTTGCTGAGCAAGCTGGGCATGCGAAAGAATGGCGCGATATGATCAACACGTACTTCTTCCGCAAGAGCGGCATTGCAGATGCGTTAGGGAGAAAGATATATTAATGGCGGCATCCACTGCAGCTAGAAAAATAAATGTAAAAGAGTCCCTCGGGACTCTTTTTTCATGAGAATAGCTACTTTTGAATGAAATAGGAGACGTTGGGGGCTCTTAATTTTGTAAATCGGGATATTTTGAAAGAATTCGATTATTCCTCTCATTTAGTACATGTGAAACAACCTTTATACTTGATCTATACAAGCAATCAGACAAACTGCAGAGGTGAACCTACATGAATCGTTCCACAGCCGTTGCCGTGAAAGCCGCTGCGGGCACCAAGAAACGCCGTTCTTTCCTAAGTCGTTGGGACGCGCCAATTGCGGGATATTTATTTATTTTGCCGTGGTTGCTCGGATTTTTCGGGCTAACTGCTTATCCCATGTTTTTATCGTTGTACTACTCCTTTACTGACTATACGCTGATGGAATCCATCAACTGGGTCGGATTTCATAACTATGAGCGAATCTTTACAGCGGACGCCAAGTTTCTGCAATCCGTGAAAATCACGTTCTTATACGTGCTTGCTTCCGTACCGCTGAAGCTGGCCGCGGCTCTGCTAGTGGCCGTATTGCTGAATAAGGCAATGAAAGGGATCTCGGCATACCGTACGGCGATCTATTTCCCGTCTTTGATCGGGGGCAGTATTGCGGTGTCCTTGCTATGGCGGAACATTTTCGGCGTTGACGGGATTTTCAATGAAATTCTCGCCAAGTTCGGCATTCAAGGGATTGGCTGGATTACAAATCCGAGCACAGCCTTGTGGACGCTAATTTTATTAACCGTATGGCAATTCGGATCTTCGATGGTTATTTTTCTAGCTGGATTAAAGCAAATCCCGAATGATCTCTATGAAGCATCAGGGGTAGATGGAGCGAACCGGTTTGTGCAATTTTTTAAGATTACACTTCCGATGCTATCTCCGACAATCTATTTTAACTTGATTATGGGCGTTATTAATGCGTTTCAAATGTTCACCTCGGCATATGTCATTACAAATGGCGGACCGATGAACTCCACCTACGTCTATGCGATGTACTTATATGAACGGGCGTTTAGCCGCTATCAACTAGGCTATTCTTCTGCACTAGCATGGATCATGCTCGTCATGATCGTGATTGTGGCGGCCATTATTGCCGGTACCTCCAAATACTGGGTGTTTTACGAAACGGATACGGGAGGTAAGAAAAGCAAATGACCATTAAATGGGGCCAAGCTGTCCGACATCTGTTCATGATCGCCTTCAGTTTATTGATGGCTTATCCGGTCCTTTGGTGGATCGGCGCATCGTTGAAATCCAATGCTGAATTAAGTTCGCCGAATCTTTTCCCTTCCACGCCGCAATGGAGCAACTTTGTGAACGGCTGGAATTCGGTTCCGGGACATTCCTTCACTGACTTTTACGTCAACACGTTCGGACTTGAAATTGCCGTTCTGGCTGTAACGCTGCTTTCCAGCACACTTGTCGCGTTCGGTTTCGGCAGGCTGGATTTCCCGCTGAAAAACTTCTGGTTCTCTCTGCTCATGGTCACACTGATGCTTCCAGGGCAAGTGCTCATTATTCCGCAGTATGCCATGTTCCACCAGTTAGGTTGGGTGAATACGTACTTGCCGTTTATTGTGCCGCATTTGCTCGCCAGCGGTGCAGGCGGAACGTTCTTCGTCTTCTTGCTCATCCAATTCGTGCGCGGGATTCCCAAAGAGCTGGATGAATCGGCCAAAATGGACGGTTGCTCGTGGTTCGGCATTTATTGGCGAATTGTTATGCCGCTTACGAAGCCGGCGATTGTTACGGTCATGATTTTCTGCTTCCTATGGAATTGGGATGATTTCCTGGGCCATCTGCTTTATATTAACTCAGTCGATAAGTATACCGTCGGTCTAGCCCTGCGGATGATTAATGATTCGCAATCGGGACAGGAGTGGGGACAACTGCTTGCGATGTCGCTTGTATCGATTGTGCCTGCGACAATTGTCTTCATGTTCTTGCAGAAGTACTTTGTCGAAGGGATTGCAACGACAGGTATTAAAGGATAAGATGAAAAACAAATAACGAATTCATAGAACGGTAAAGCAGCGAAGCCATTTCGTTGTTTTACCGTTTCTTTCGCCTAATCGGATACTTAACGGGAGCGCAAACCGCATGACAAATCCTTTCAAAAAGTTTAGAATCGATCATTTGTTTTTCCGCAGCTTTGCGGGGTTCATTATTGTTGTGCTGGCTTGCAGCGTATGGGCCAGTTACAGCATATCATCGAAGGAGCTTGCCCAAACTACGTTTCAGTACCAGCAAAAGCTGCTGGACGAGCTGAATAATGAAATTACGACAAGGCTGGTTACCATTGAACAAATCTCGTTGTCTACGTCTCGCGACAATGAATTGATTACCTTTTTGACCAATAAACAGGATGAGTTCGACCGGTACCGGGGATCCATGAGCGTTGAAAAGGCGCTTGCGAATTTGACCTATTCGATTCCACTCATCCAAGGGATTGATTTGTATATGAACCGTCCGCTTCAAGGCGATGCTAAAAGCTATATTCAGTTCCGAGATATGGCGGATTTGAATAAGCAGCCCTGGGCTGAGCTGCTGACGGGGAATGATTTTACATGGTCCATCGAGCATCAAATTCCAAGCTTTCAAGGGGATGTGCCGGTCCTGAGTTTTGCCAGAAAAATTATGTACGACGATAAGTACTTAGGGGTTCTGGTCATTCACGTAAAAGCTGATCAAATTAGGAGCCTGCTCGCCGGACATTCATCCATATCGAACCGGATTATGATTGACTCGCGGGGAGAACAATTTTTGAAAATTGGCCAAATCCCGGACCATAACGAGCTGTCTAAGTGGATTGACGGCGATGCAAAAATGAAGCAATCGGGCTTTGTTCGCACCAAGAGCAGTACCGAAGCGGGCGATTCCCTTCTGGTGTACTCAAAGCTACTCGATTCCAACTGGACGTTGGTTGAGATCACGCCATGGCACGACATTACGGAAGGCAGTATCAGGCTGGCCGAAGTGATCGGTTTGATCGGGATTGCGGCTGTTCTGTTGACGCTGCTCCTGACGCATTATTTGAGCAAACAGTTCACAAAGCCGATCAAAAAGCTTGTGAACGCAATGGGCGTCTATTCCGTAGGCGGTAATAATGTGGAGCTTCCGGTCGATTATCAAAATGAATTCGGTTATTTATTCTCCGGCTACCGTAAGCAGAATGAGCGAATCGAAGAGCTGTATCTCTCCCTGCAGCGCAGATATGAGCAGCAGCGTAAAGCGGAGATTGAGGCGCTTCAAGCAAATATTAACCCGCATTTCCTTTACAATACGCTGGATCAGCTGAATTGGATGGCGATTGAAGCAGGGCAGGACGAAATCAGCCGCATCTTGGAGTTAATGGGACGGATGTTTCGGATCGGCCTCTCGAACGGGGATAGCTTTATCACCATTGGCGAGGAGCTTATGCATATCGAGTGCTATCTAGAAATTCAGCAGCTAAGGTGGAGAACGGGACTCGACTACGAAATTGAGGTATCTCCGGACATTCGAGAGCTATTCATCCCTAAGTTGACACTTCAGCCTTTCGTGGAAAATGCAATTGTTCACGGCTTTAATACGCGAAGTCAGGGCCACATTCATATTAAGCTGCAGGATAGGCAGGATAGCATCCAAATTACGATCGATGACAATGGGGTCGGACTTCAGCAGGCAGTGGAAAGGAAACATAAAAGGCATACCGGAGGATACGGAATCCGCAATGTGAAGGAACGAATAGCCGGCTATTTCGGCGGAGATCATGGCATTACCTTGACGGAGCGGGCAGAGGGAGGTACACGTGTCATCATTGATCTTCCCCGGCTGACTGAGCCCCCGGCGAAAGATCAACTGGTTAAAGCGGAGTAGTTCGTTGTATTTTAAAATAAATCGTGCATCTCTCTTATTTCAAAGACGAGCATGGATTGATACTATGAAAGTATGTTTGGATATATGGAATAATTAAGCCTGGAACTAATGTCTGTTCCGGGCCAAAGTTATATGACATAGCAGTCGCTTAAGTTAACATTAGTTGAAGGTTAGGAGGCCAGCGTTGTGTGGAAGATTGCCATCATAGACGATGAACGCCAAGTTCTTCAGGGAATGAAACGAGCCATACCTTGGGATGAACTGGACGCAGAATGGGCTGGGGAAGCGTTGAACGGTGAGGAGGGTTTGGAACTCATTCGATCATCTGCGCCGGATATTGTCATCACAGATATTTATATGCCGGTTATGAACGGCCTTGATATGATTGAACAGTTAAGAAATGAAGGGTATTGCGGAAAAATCATTATTCTGAGCGGCTACCAGGATTTTGAGCACGCGAGGCAAGCACTTCGGTACAATGTCACCGATTATTTATCAAAGCCTATCAGTGTCCCTACGTTGAAAACAATTCTAAATAAAGTCGCGCAGGAGCTGATGGAAGAAGAAGAGAAGCGAATCAAACAGGACGAGCTTCAACAGAAATTGATGATGTACGAGCCATTTATCGAAAAGGAATGGGTGAAGTCGGCTGTCGCCGGCACCTTGGACAGCTCTTATCGCAATGAGGATCGGCTGCCGGAGCCTTACCGCTTTTGGGCCGAGAGCAAACATGTTGTCATTGGCATCGATCTAATTCGTGATGTTCGCACTGCGAACCTGTCGCTGCCTGACTGGAGCTTGTTTCGTTTTGCAATTAGCAATATCGCCTGCGAGATCGCGCGCGAAACGTTTGGTGAGATTGAATATGTGGAACTTCATGGAACACGAGCTGTTCTTATTCTTCATCCGGAGGCCTGCTGCTCGCAGCAAGAGCTGGAAAAGGAGCTTGGCGATCTTGGGATCAGGCTTATTGACTGTATCAAAAGTTATTTGAATCTGGTCATTCGTGTCGGCATCGGAGGCACCAAAGATGATTGGACGGAAATGCCGGATTCGACGGAAGAGGCGTTCCGCGCCATTGATTTGAGAGCTCGGCGTGTTGCTCCGGCCTATGATTTATTTGCCTATAGCGAGGAAATGAGAAGTGATCAGGGGACGATAGTGATCCGGCCGGCCAAGTTTTATTTTGAGTTGGCTGGCGCTATGAAGGCTTCTCAGGAAACTCAGGCTCAGCAGCTTGTGGCCCAATATATCGAACAGCTGAAAGAGCAAAGAGGGATAACGCCGGATTACGTGCAGATGCTGGCCGGAGAGCTGTGGGGGATTTTCGCCTATTGTCTCTATGAGGTTGGTATGGTGCTGGATGACATTTTCCCGAATGACCAGATAGTGAAAGAAATGGTCGGACTGACCTTGCCGGAGCAATTATCGGAATGGCTTACTGCCAAAATATCTGTTATTTTCAACAGCCGGCAGTGGAGAGGAAACAGCAAACACAGACAAGCCGTCGATTTTATGACACAATATATTCATGAGCATTACGCGGATGATATGACACTTGCCGATTTGGCAGATAAGGTGTATATCTCGCGAAATCACTTGTCGATCATTTTCAAAAATATGACAGGCGAAACGTTCAACACCTACTTAACGCGTGTGCGCATTGAAAAAGCAAGAGAACTGCTGCTGGAAAGAAATATGCTCGTCTATGAGGTAGCGGAGCAGGTTGGCTACAAAAACGTGCCCTATTTCAGCACACTTTTCAAGAAATTTACCGGCATGAATCCGACAGAGCTCATTAAATAAAGATAGAAGGAGCGGGAAGAAATGAAAGAACAACTACCAGCAATGATGAAAGCGGCTGTCATGACGAAGCCAGGAACGATCGTGATGGAGGAGCGCCCTGTCCCGCAAGTTGGCGCCAATGAAGTGTTAATCAAAGTGATGGCGGTCGGTGTATGCGGTTCGGACGTTCATTATTTTGAAAATGGCAGAATTGGCCGCTATGTTGTTGAAAAGCCGATTATTCTTGGGCACGAATGCGCCGGAATTATCGCGGCTGTAGGAGCCTCCGTAACGAATGTGAGCCTCGGCGACCGCGTTGCGATCGAGCCCGGCGTGACCTGCGGACACTGTCAGGCTTGTAAGGAAGGCCGTTACAATCTGTGCCCGGATGTGCAGTTCCTGGCGACACCGCCAGTGGACGGCGCTTTCGTCCAGTATATGAAAATCCGCGCGGATATGGTGTTCGCCATTCCGGATCATTTGTCCTTTGAGGCGGCGGCACTGGTCGAGCCGTTCTCGGTCGGCATTCATGCGGCTAAGCGCTGCAGCTTGCAGCCGGGTTCGACGGTTGCCATCATGGGCATGGGCCCAGTCGGCCTAATGGCCGTTGCGGCAGCAAAATCATTCGGTGCAAGCCGGATTATTGTCACCGATCTGGAGCAGGTACGATTGGATGCTGCCAAACGGTTGGGAGCGACGGACGTCATCAACGTCAAAGAAGAAGATGCGGTTCAGCGCATCAAGGAGATGACGGATGGGCTTGGCGTGGATGCCGCTTGGGAGACTGCCGGCAATGCGAGAGCTTTACAATCGGCGCTCTACTCACTGCGCCGAGGCGGCAAGCTTGTGATCGTAGGCTTGCCTGCGCAGGATGAAATTCCGCTGAATGTCCCGTTCATGGCGGACAATGAAATTGATATTTATGGGGTTTTCCGTTATGCAAATACGTATCCGACAGGCATTAAGTTTCTTGCCGGAGACGGGATTGACGCAATGGCGCTTATTACAGACCGCTATCCGCTGGAGCAGACGCAGGACGCATTGGAGCGCGCCATTCATAATAAGAGCGGCAGCCTGAAGGTCATGGTATATCCGAACGAAGTTCTATAAGCCGAGTATGGGGAGGTAGTTAAGTTGAGTCCAGTGAAATTTAGCTTGATCGGTGGTGCCGGTTTTCGGGCGCAATATTTTCTAAGAATTGCTCAGGCACTGCCAGAGCGGTTTGAAATTAGCGGAATGGTTGTAAGGAGCGAGGACAAAGCCAAGGAAATGGAGTCGAAGTGGGGAACGTCGACATACAGAACGCTTGAGCAGCTTCTTGAGAAAGAGCAGCCTGATTTTGTGGTCGTCTCTGTCTCACCTGCGCAAAGTCTGGATTATCTTTTGAAGCTATCAGAACTTGGTATCCCTGTCTTGCTGGAAACACCGCCTGCTCCAGATTTGGCTGGACTCCAGCTTCTGCATGATAAATTAACCCTTCATGGTGCTCGTGTTCAGGTAGCGGAGCAGTACCATTTTCACCCGGTGCAGCAAGCTAGATTGGAGCTTATCCAATCAGGTCGGCTTGGTAAAATTACCGAAACGACTGTATCGATTTCACATTTATATCATGGCGTCAGCTTAATTCGGAAAATGCTCGGGGTGAACTTCGAAGACGTGCGCATTAAGGCGATGCGTTTTGAGTCGGAGTGGGTTCAGGGACCTACACGCAGCGGTCCGCCCACAGAAGATAAACGGATTCCATTGCAGAGGGATTTGGCATGGTTGGACTTCGGGGACCGTCTGGGAATCTATGATTTTACGAAAGACCAGCACCGTTCATGGACACGCTCGAATCATTTATCTGTCAGAGGAGAGCGCGGGGAAATCTTCGATAACCGGGTCCTGATTCAACAGGAATCGTGCACGGAGCTTCGAATGGAGCTGCAGCGTATGAATAAAGGCGAGCTGGAAAATGCAGAAGGGTATTATTTGAAAGGGATTCTTTGCGGAGAACGATGGGTCTACGAGAATCCGTTCGCCCCGGCGAGGTTATACGATGACGAGATTGCCATTGCCGCATGTTTGCAAAAAATGGCGGACTACACGTTTGGCGGACCTAGCTTCTATAGTCTTGAAGAGGCTTCGCAGGACCAGTATATTGGGATGATGATCGAGAAAGCGATTCAAACCGGTGAAACCATCACGACAGAGCGCCAATGCTGGGTGCCCAAATCATAATGGAGGTGCAGCAGGATGCCATCCTATTTTCCGAATGAAGCGAGCTTAGCTTATAAAATGAAAGACAACATCCCGGATACGCTCGAGACGATTGCTAATCGGTACATGGCGAATAATCCGGCTTATCCGTTTCAAATGAGAGCCTTTAGTGAGAACGGTTTCATCCAAACGAAAAAAGGCTTGTACGATCTGGACTTGAGGGCCAAATTTCCGGCAGCTAAGCTGGGACAGTATGGATATGTCTACGCTATGTTATGGAGTGACAGTGGAGCGGATAGTTATCTGTCCATGAGCGTCCAGTCGCCTACCAGCCTCTATCTTAATGGGAAGCAGGTCTACCGTTCGAGTATTGGGGAGGAAAGAGACAGCAGTCTTCGCACAACCGTGGTTCTCCCTTTACTGCAAGGCTGGAACAGCTTTCTTGTCAAAATCCAAAAATCTCCAACGGGTTTCGGATGCAAACTTGGATCGACCAGCAGCAAATGGGCGCCGCTTCATTTCATGTCTCCTTTTGCCGGCAGGCTTGGTCGAGCAGGTTGGATTTATTCGGATTTAAGCGACGTAGATGTATTCCCTGAAGGAAACGAGCTTTCCATTCATCAAATGGAGGAGAGCACGGGAATCCAGTGGCATCCTACGCCAAATGAAGGGGCAGCATTTTTTCAAGATACCGATGGATGCACGCGTCTATTCGGGCAAAGCGGCTCAGGCAGCGTAGCGTACGGATGGTCCAAGCTGTTCATCAGCGAGATCGGCGGGGGTATTTGTACGTTAAGTGGGAAGACATCCGGCGGAATCCGGATTTGGGTCAATGATCATGAACTTCTCAGCCAGCAGGGAAATGGCGATATCCATATCGAATGGAAGGCCTCATATGGTTCCCACGACATTGTGGTGGAATCATGCACTGGCGAACAGCAATGGGGCTTTACGCTTGAAGCCGGGGTAGGCGGGGGACAGCGTGATTTGCTTCTTCCATATCCCGTACAAGGTGCATCCGGTAGTTGGATGTTTCTGGGACCTTTCGATGATTCGCTTCCAGCTCCCCCGAGCGGGATAACCGACTTATCCAAGCTGCATGTTAACCGTGAAGGCGGGGTGTATTGGAAGCTGGAAAGCCCGGGGTTCTGCGTAAGACCTTACTTGGAAAATAAACTTTTTGGAAGATGGAACTATCATCTTGGTGTTACCTTAAACGGACTTCTGCGGACTGCCAAGCTTCTCGGACGGGAAGATGTTCGGAAATATGCGGCGAAACATATCGATCAATGTGTGAATATGTACGAGTACTCGCTTTTTGATCGCGATAAGTATGGGTACCAATCAATCAATCAGCAGCTTGTTGAGCTGGATTCTTTGGATGATTGCGGGGCCTTTGGAGCTGCTATTCTGGAGCTTTATGAGCAGACGCAGAATAGCGCTTATTTGCCGCTTCTTCAAACCATCGCAGCGTATATGAAAAATGAGCAAATCCGAAGAACGGACGGGGCATTTTATCGCGGCGATGATACGATGTGGGCGGATGATTTGTATATGAGTACGCCTTTTCTAGCGGGCTACTATAAGCTATCGGGCGAAACTACATATATCGACGATGCAGCTCAGCAATTTCTTCTTTTTAAAAAGTATCTTTACATGCCAGAACTGCAAATTATGTCCCATGTGTATGATTTCAAACATGAAACGCCTACGTATGTGCCTTGGGGACGCGGAAACGGATGGGTCTTGTTCTCCCTTGCCGAAGTGCTCGAAGCATTGCCGGACGGCCACAAAGATCAGGAGCCGCTGCTGGCATTCTATCGAGAACTGTGCGAAGGCTACCTTCGCTTGCAAGGGCATAACGGATTGTGGCACCAAGTGCTGACAGATGCTGAATCCTATGAGGAAACTTCGTGCACGGCTATGTTTACTTATGGCTTTGCAAAAGGGGTGCGTCATGGATGGTTGTCTGCGCCAGAGCCCTACGCAGCTGCCGTAGACAAAGCTTGGCAGGGTCTGAGCAAACATAGCGTGGACGAGCTTGGCAATGTACACGGCGTGTGCCGTGGGTCGAATTTCTCGTTCTCGGAGGCATATTACAAATTCGACCTGCTCTGGGTCGAAAATGATACGCACGGGACGGGGATCGTCATGTTGGCCGGCGATGAGATAAGAAAAATGCACGACCAATTGGCAAAAGGTGCTTATTTACTTCATACATCGATAACAGGGCAAGAACTCATTCAATCAGTTTAACGTCTACGAAGACTTCGAGGTCCTGCCCGCCGGATCCTCGATAGACGCCTTTGACGGGAACGATATCGTTATAGTCGCGGCCATGCCCTAGCTTGATATAGCGCCAGTTGACCTCGCAGTTGTTGGTGGGGTCATAGCCGAACCAACCGCTGCCTGGGATCAGGCACTCAACCCAGGCATGGGAGGCTTGCGTAAATTCGGCGCTGCCTCCTTGCAAATCGCCGACGAAGTGATAGCCGCTCACGTATCTTGCAGGTATGCCCTTAGCCCGGCAAATGGCGATCATCAAGTGCGAATAGTCCTGACACACGCCTCGTCTAAGCTTCAGCATTTCCCCCACTGTGGTCTGTACGGACGTAGCGGAGGGATCATACGTGAAGTCGCGATGAATCGTTGTATTGATGGTGCTAAGCAAGTCATATAAGGAAACTTGTTGATCGTTAATGGCATCCGAATAGGCTTTGATTTCGTTGGTGAGCCCCGTATAGCCTGTGGGCAGCAGGTATTCTGCATGTTCATTTTGGAAATCATCGCTGAGTCGCTGCGCTTTCTCCTCATAGGGCGAGAGGACTGTACTCGGGATGTTATCGTTATCGTGCGTGACAACGGTGGATTTCATTTTAATCGTCAGCTCGCGATGGATCTTATTGACGGTGAAGGCATGCACGCGGTTATGAAAGTAATCCGAATACGTAAAAAAGGCGGATACAGGCTCGGTCATAATGCTGTGATGGTAGCAGGATTGACGGTTGTCGGTCAGCGGCGTTAGACGAACTTCATTGACACTGTCCTGCGCCGTCTCTGTATAGGAATAGCGTGTGATATGCGTAATCTCCAGCTTCTTCATGCAATGACCTCCTCCCTGGAGGGAAAAAAGACTTTGGACATCCGCATGCCCATTAAGTTGCACGATTCCCGAAGGGCCTGTATCGTCATTTCCAATTTACCGGATAAAATATCATCCTCGTCCATGCAAGCAAGGTTAGCTTTCACTTTCCCTGCGAGCTTGGCGAGTTTGTGTACCGTCATATTCAAATCCGTGTCTTCAAGCTGAATGCTTTTTAACGATTTCTCCAGCGCTTGGAAAGCGTAGCTGATCGATCGCGGGAAAGCCTCATGAAGCATCAGGTACTTGATGATGTTACTTAGGTTTACGGTATCCGCATATTCCCTGCGGAACGATTCATAGCCGCTGACCGATTTCAACACTGAGAGCATAAGCGGGTAAGAAGACATTTCCTCTCTGGCGTAATCCTGGCACAAGGATTGCAGTAAGCGAAGCAAATTTTCCGCTCGCTCCAAATATCGTCCTGCTTCAATGAAATGCCATTCATTCTGGCGCGGCATGACCGAAGTGGCGGCCCCGTGAAACATCGATAAGTTATCACGGATGAAACGGTAAAACAGATGCGGCGAGTCGCTCGTGATATCGCGGACATCTTTTTCTTTTAGCCACAAATATAAACCATTCATAATATCCCACAGCTCGGCGGGCATTTTCTCGCGAATATTGCGGAGATTGGTTCGGGCATGATTGGTGCAAGCTAGCAAAGAGTTCACATTATTTTTATCGAGTGTAATGTACTGGAGGACATGCTGCTCGGTGAAGCTGCTGTAGTGCTCTATGAATGCAGTCCTGTCACCGATCGTATCGATTAACCGGCTCCAAGATTGACCGCTGCTCTCTCGTTCCTCGCGAATATGGTAATACACATCAATTAACCTCGCATGATTCTCTGTTCTTTCCGAATACCGACCGATCCAGAATAATGCTTCCGCTGTTCGTCCCATCATTACCATGTTCGCTGGCCTCCCATCGTTATGTGGATCTCTATGAATTCGTTACCCATGTGTCTTTGCAGCCCCCGCCTTGGGAGGAATTAACAACGAGTGAACCTTCTTTGAGCGCTACCCGTGTGAGTCCGCCGGGAATGACTTGAATCGTTTCACCTGCGATAACGAAGGCCCGAAGATCAATATGCCGCGCTGCCATTTGACCGTCCATCATGACAGGGGCTCTCGACAGCTGGACAGTGGGTTGCGCGATATATCGTTCAGGGTTCGCGATGATCTTCTGCCTGAAATCCGCCAACTCGCTTTCCGAAGCCGAGGGTCCGATGAGCATTCCGTATCCGCCGGAGAGAGACGTTTCTTTGACGACCATGCTGTGCAGATTCTGCAGTACATGATCCCGTTCGTCCGGTCTTGAAAGAATGTATGTCGGCACATTATTCAGGATAGGCTCCTCGTTCAAATAGTAGCGAATCATGTCCGGGACGTACGCATATATGGCTTTATCGTCGGCCACGCCAGTGCCTGGGGCGTTCACAATGTTGATGTTCCCGGCGCGGTAGGCATTCATGATGCCTGAGACACCCAGCAGTGAACTCGGGTCAAAGGCAAGCGGATCTAGAAAATCATCGTCAATTCTGCGGTAAAGTACATCGATTTGGCGAAGTCCTTTGATGCCGCGAATGTACACCTTATGATCGATGACGACGAGATCGTTTCCTTCTACAAGCTCGATCCCCATTTGCTGGGCAAGGAACGTATGTTCGAAGTAAGCTGAATTATAACAGCCTGGGGTTAGAAGCCCGATAACAGGATCTTTTTTCCCGGCGGGACTAAGTCTGCGCAATGCGGATAGAAACACATTTAAGCTATGTTCGATATCTTGGATGGAATGGCTAAAAACAAGCTCGGGGAATAAGTGCGTCATGATGGAACGGCTTTTATATAAGTAGGAAAAACCGGACGGTGAGCGGAGATTATCTTCGAGAACAAAATATTCACCGTGCTCATCGCGAATTAAATCGATGCCTGAAACGGTCACGTACACGTCATTTGGAATGGACAGACGCATCATCTCAGGTCGGAAATAACAGTTGGAGAGCACCATTTTTCTTGGAATAATACCATCCTTGAGGATGCATTGATCATGGTAAATGTCCTTGAGGAACAAATTTAGCGCATGGACGCGCTGCTGAAGACCTTTTTCAAGCTTGAGCCATTCATCCCTTGGGATGATGCGTGGAATTGGATCGAAAGGAATCGTACGTTCAAGCGCCTCATTCTGATCAGGACTGTAGAGTGTGAAAGTAATTCCTTCTTCCATCATCCGTTTCATAGTGGCTGTTTGGCGCTTGTTCAAATTGCCGGCCTTCATTGTCATGAACTGACGGAACACCGTTTGATAATGGGGCCGAACCGAATAGGCGTTCATAAACATTTCATCGTAAAAAGGGTGGGGATCATAGGGGGTGGTGACCAGATTCTCGGGTTTGGACATCGCAGCCTCCTGGTTTCATGACTATGCCTTCGGAAGCTACATGTGGATAAGGGCCCGAAGTAGAAACCAGGCCTCCTTTCTTTCTGATCTTAATACTTAAGTTATGTCAGGAAATATAACGTTCATTGATGGTGAAACCATTTTTTTCTTATATTGTAGATTTTTCAGAAAATTATGTCAATATATCTTACGTAAAATTAATATAACATACTCCCGAATAGGGCAAATTGTATTAAAAATTTGCGACAATTCCCATTTTTATCTTGCTTTACAACAAAAACAGCTATAAAATGTCGAATAAGATAAATGTTAAAAAAAATTCACACCATATGTGAATATAGGGGGATGGGGTATGTTTGATTGGCTTGGATTTGGAAAAGGGATGCCGCTCTGGTGGTCATATCGGCTGAATCGTCATCTCAAGGAAGATGTTGAACATATCTTCGAAGGTATTGCCCATACGCGGACAGAAATTTTGCGAAGCTGGGTAGAGACGTATTGGTGTCATCTTGACAGGCTGCATACGATGTTATCCGAATCAGCATCAGCCTCTTCGCTGTTGTCCCAAGATGCAACGGCTCTTCAAAAAATGCTTGCCGCAACGCTGAAGAGCGGAGCTGACTTTTCGGAGATTTTTATATTAAATGAAAAAGCAGGAGTGGTCTACTCCACGTATTCATCTCATGTCGGGAAGACGTATGTTGCGGGAAGTGTGCTTGCGAAAGGGTTGGAGGAGACCCGCACAGGGAAAAAGTGTTTGTTTGGACCTTTTTCGGACCCGCTGACCGTTCAGATCGGTCCCAGCACATCGGCATTCCACGATGCCATGACGATGGCGTTCATCTTGCCATTGATGGAGAACGGGGAGTGGAAAGGGGTTATCTGCGGACGCGTGCCGAACGACGTGCTCGGGGATCTGATTCAGCGGGAATCCGGACATGTGTATCCAGACTCGGGCGATAACTATTTATTTATGGCAAAGCCGGTATTAAACAAGCAAATCGCTCCGGGTACGGCGTTATCCCGAAGCCGGTTTGAGGATCTGACCTTTACGCACGGAGATAATTTAAAAGACGGTGTACGCACGGATTTCGGTATTGTTGGCGTGAAGGAGCATACAGAGCTTGAGCTTATTTTCACAGATCCGGCGACAGGACAACTTCATCCCGGCGTTGCGGGGACCATTGCCAAAGGAAGTAACCTATTCGTGGAATTTCCGGGTTATTCCGATTACCGGCACATAGCGGTTATCGGGAAAGGGGTTACCTTCCAGCTGCCGCATTGCCCGGATGTTTGGGGGATGATGTGCGAAGGAGATTTGGAAGAAGTATACCGGATTCGCAGTATCGATTGGAAGATGTTCAGTCTGCAGCTCAAATTCATTGTAGGTTTTATATTACTCTCCGGGGGTGGCTTCTGGCTGCTGAGCGGTCATGTTGCGGGTGGAATAGGTGCAGCGATTATGGCAGCTGCCAGCGCTTTATACGGTTGGATTGGTTCCGGTATCATTAGGCGCAAAGGCAGTAAGCCGGTAGTCAAGCAGCTTGCCCAAATCAATAGGTTCATTCGGCTAAATGCAGAAGGCAGCGGAGACTTGACCCAGCGCTTGCACGTGCAGGAGTTTGCAGGGGATGAAACGAGGGAGTTGGCGAAGTGGATCAACAATATGATCGATTCCCTGGAAGGCATCATGCTGCAGGTCAAACAGGCCGCGTCTGAGGTTCAGGTCAGTCAGGATCGGCTCAATGAATCGACAGGTTCCACAGAGCAATCGACGGGTCGCATGAGCACCCAGATACATAATATGATTCGTTCTTTGCGCGGACAGCTCAAGGACATTGACGTCGCTAAGGATGTTACGCAAAATATGAGCGGCACGCTGCGCGAGCTGGAAGAGAAAGCATCCGATCAAATAGCTGTGGCCCAAGATGAAGTGGGGCGCATCGGCGATAAAATGGATCAGATTTCGGCTAAGGTAGCCGAAACGAACAGTACGATCCAAACTTTCCTGCTGACTACGCAAGAAATACCTAAGCTGCTGAAGGTCATTGAAGAAATCTCGGCGCAAACGAATCTTCTCTCCCTGAATGCTTCAATTGAAGCGGCACGCGTAGGCGAGCATGGCAAAGGCTTTGCAGTCGTTGCAGGTGAAATTCGCAAATTGGCCGATCTGACGAAGAAGTCGACCACGGAAATTAACGACACCATTGAGCAGATTGAGCGCCATGCGAACGAAGCCTTCCTTTCGATGGAAGAAGGCACCAAGGTTGTATGGGAAGGGACGCAAATTGTTGCGGCAGCCTCGGAAATTCTAAGCAGCGCGAGCGCCCACGACACCATGAAGACGCAGGTCGTAGAAGAAGTGGTGGCGTTGATGGAAAAGGTTGCTGGCGTGAGCAAGGAAAACCGCCAAATTTCCGCAGAAGTGGAGCAAACCGTGCAAGAGCTGCTGCAGGATATGCTGCATGTGCGCCAAACAACGGGAGATGTCGGGGCGATTACGCAATCCCTGTTCCAGCTCATGAATCAGTTCCAATTAACAGAAAGCCGCATTCGTTAATGGCCTAATCGTTCATTTTTCCTTCGCATGTTAGCTGACCCTTCCTGCATAGAATGATAATGCAGAATGGGCCAGCTTTTTTTGCGTCGGCTTATGATCAAAGTTTTCTGAGGAAAACGCGAAGGAGGATGTGGAATGAACGACCGTTTGAGCATTCAAACGAATAGGGAGTCTATCATGGATCCGGGCTATTTTCCCATGCTCGTAGAGCGCCTGAAGGAGGAACATTTACAGATGCGCGAGCAGCTTGCCGAAATCCGCACGATGGCTGCTTCCTTGTACTCCCTGGAGGATTGCTCAATAGGCATGTGTAAGCTGATTGAACTCCAAGATCTGATTCTTTCTCTGGTGGAGGAGCTGGAACAGCATTCGGAATGGGAGGAGGGGGAGCTGTTTCCTCATCTGCAATCCTATTTGCATCCGACAACCGCGCTGTCTGTTTCTCGCTCTATTACGGTTCTGGAACAGGACCATGACTTGGCTAAAAGGGTTGTGCAAACATTCGTAGACGGCGTGAATGCAATGAAAGTGCCGATAGATGAGGAATTCTTGCATGTGATGGCGTCGGAGCTAATGACGGCCTGCTTAATCCTGCTCAGGCATTTCACTTTGGAGGAGGAGCTTGTTTACCCGCTTGCCGATCGCATTGTAGAGCAATTATCTTAAGTACATAGGAAAAGGGTCTTTGACAAGTCGATTTGACTTGTTGAGGGCTCTTTTTTGACGTTTACGCAGTACGCAATGGTTTAATGGCAACTGAGGGTGCTTATATGCCCGAATGTCCCATTGTGCTGATAATAAGCGTGTGTTGTGGTCTTATCTCAAGTGGTGCCCAGCACAAAAATTAAAAAAAACCGCCCATCTCCTGTTGGAGAGAGCGGTCTGTGCGCAAATATTAAGCCTCGAGCGTGCTAAGCGTCTTCTCTTCGCACTCTTTGGAGCAGAAGCTGTTATGCTCCTCTTCGCAAGCCTCGCAGCATACATGCTTCAGATGGCACAAATCGTTCGCACAGTTGATGTAGCGATCCTCTGGCTTGCCACAATGGTAGCATTTGCCTACGACGATGTCCTCGTCCGTTCGGTTAATAGGAACCGAAATCCGCTCATCGAACACGTAACATTTACCGTCAAAAAGGCGGCCCTTCACGTCTTCATCTTTCCCGTAGGTGACAATGCCGCCATCGAGCTGATAAACCTCTTTGAACCCTTCTTGAATAAGAAAGCCGGACAGCTTCTCGCAGCGGATACCGCCGGTGCAATAAGTGAGAATCGGCTTGTCCTTAAATTCTTGGAGATTGTTGCGAATCCATTCAGGAAATTCGCGCGTCGTTTCGACCTCGGGGCGAATAGCGCCGCGGAAGTGCCCGATTTCGTACTCGTAATGGTTGCGCCCATCCAGGACAATAACATCCTCTTGCTGAAGCTTTTCATAAAAATCTTTCGGCTTCAAATGTGTGCCGGTCAACTCGTTGGGATTCACGTCTTCTTCGAGACGGAAGGTCACGAGCTCCTTTTTTGGACGGACGAACAGCTTTTTGAAAGCATGTTCTTCACTCTCGTCAATTTTGTAGACCATATCTTTAAACAGAGGCATCTGATTCATCATGGCCATGTAGGCATCGGTTTGCTCGATGGTGCCTGACAAGGTTCCGTTGATGCCTTCCGGGGCAATCAGGATACGACCTTTGATGCCGAGCTTTTTGCAATAAGCCAAATGCTCCCGGGCTAATGCTTCATGATCTATCACATTAACGAATTTATAATACAACAAAATGCGGTATGGAGAGCTTTGTATTGTCATTGATTAAACCACCTATACGTATAAAATGCATGCCCCGAACAGACGGAGCCCTATGCATATAGTGACATAAATCCGCACATTTTTCAATCAAGCAGCAATTTTTGGATGGTGTGAAAAACCTCAATGCAAGCCGTCAGCCATTCGGTTGATGCAGCGAACAAAGTGATTCAAGAGCTGGAGAAGCATTCGCAGAGCATCGGTCAAATCTCTACCCTCATCGGTAATATTGCTTCCCAAACGAATCTGCTCGCCTTAAATGCTGCGATTGAGGCGGCGCGTGCCGGCGAGAGCGGCAAAGGCTTTGCGGTCGTAGCCGGGGAGGTTCGCAAACTGGCTTCCCAGACTGATGATTCCGTGCGCAGCATCTCGGATCTCATCTCGAACATTCAAAGAGATTCGGTCCGTGCTGCGGGAGTTATGAACACAGGACTGCAGGAAGTACAGGAAGGGTTGAAAGAAGTAGGCAATGCGGAGATGGCCTTCGGTCAAATCGTATCGGCTTCGCAGGAAGTGGCGAGCAAAATTCAAGAAACCGCCACTGCGGCTCAGCAGATGGCTGCTTCGTCGGAGCAGGTTGCCGCAACGGTAGCAAGTGTCGGTTCTGTTGCACAGCAAACCTCCGGGACCGCGCAGTCCGTAGCTGCTGCTACGGAAGAGCAGCTTGCTTCCACGGTGGAAGAAATTACGGCTTCTGCGAGAAATCTGGCGAGCATTGCCCAAGATTTGCATCAGGCTGTAACGACGTTCCGAATTACTTAAAAAAATAATCCTGCATTCCGACTTTTTCATTCGCTCATGCGTCTTAGTTATCGTGAAGGTTAAAACAACCCAGACGACTTTACCATATTGAATGAGGAGTGACGTGAAATGAGAAAGAATCCTTTTAACATGTTGAAAATAGGTGTACTCGGATGTGCGATGCTGGTCGGTGTGGGCGGGGCAGTCCTGCCATTAGCGGGCCAAGCATCAGCAGAAGTTGTAACAGCTGTGCCGATTAGTGCACCGGTTGCTGCCCAAGCGACACCGGTTCAAATCAAAGAGAAAGTGCTTACCTCCAAGACGGAGAACTTGAAAACGAATGTTAAAGTGCCACAGCTAGCAGGGATGTTGGACGCCAAATACCAGGAGCAGCTGAACGACATTCTGCTGTCTCACGCCAGTAAAGATTTGGAGAACTGGGAGAAAGAAGCAGACCAAGCTGCCGCTGATGCCAAAACCAAAGGGTTTACGTACCGGCCTTATGAATTAACGATTAATTATGCGTTGAAGTCGGATGGCACAGGCAGCCCGTCGGGACTCGTTTCCCTACAGGTTACGACATATGCAGCTACAGGCGGTACCGGCATGCCTCGCGTGGACACCTATAATGTACTAAACCGCGAAGAAGCACAGCGCGTGACCTTGCGCGATTTGCTTGGAGATAACTTTAAGGAAACGGTGGATACTGGGGTCAACGCCGCAATGGACGAACATCCGGAGAATTACTTTAAAGATCAGTTCAAAGGGATCAGGGACGAACAGGGCTTTTATGTGGAAAAAGGAGAAGCGGTCGTCGTATTTCCCAAATATGCGATCGCACCGGGTGCGATGGGATCGCCGGAGTTTCGCTTCCCGCTGCCTGTGGATTTGACGATTCCCGTTAAGTCGGCACAGGACCCGGCACCGGCACCGAGAGTGACCTTGGATTTGGTAGCGGGTGATTCCCAAACGAATTCCGATGGCGTGACGCTGGTGCCACTGCGTAAACTAGCGGAAGGACTTGGCTATGAAGTGACCTGGAACCAAGAGACGTATGCGGCTGAGCTTCACAAAGGGGCGCAGTGGACGAGTGTATCCGTAGGCAAAGACAGCTATATCTATGCGAAAATGGCACCGGTCGCGCTGGGCGCAGCCCCCGTCATTGTCAATGACGTGCTGTATGTGCCGCTTAAATTTGTGTCTGACATTCTGAAGGCTGAAGTAAAAACCGATGATGCCGGCACGTTACACATTGAACAGTAAGATTTCAACACATAAAGCCTCTGGTCCGCCCAAACAATTGGGTGAGCCGGAGGCTTTTCCTATCACATATTTGAAAGCGTTTGCGTATAATATGATATCTCGTAAATTTTTTTTGCGAGTGCCAAAACTTGTAGGAGGTGGAAGATGACCATGTATTTAAAAAATGTGTTGTCGGCGTGCATGGGACTCTGGTTTTTGGTCAGCCCCTGGGTGTTTGGATTTGATACTCAAACGAATGCGCTTTTTGCCTGCGCGCTGTTTGGAGGCTTGCAATTCGTAATATCTTTGCTGGCTCTAGGCAAAAAAGGGAAGCGGGTTTGGCAGAACTGGGTGTGCCTGGCCATCGGGGCTATATTCATTCTCGTTCCCAATGTGTTCCACGTAGTGTTGATGGCCTATTTCTTATTTGTCGTGCTTGGTTTCATAACCATCCTCGTCAATTACGCTAACTTGTATGCCGACGAGCAATGATCGATAATACTGGTGTTATTAGCCAGCTTTTCATGGGAGGAAACATAGAGACATGCTCCGATCTTTAGCATTAATACACAAATATCGAACAGGGAACACTAGAGCTCAATCCCGAGCTGGCTCTGGCGAACCCTGTTTTTGATTATGTTGAGCGTAAGCCTTTAATTGGACAGGCTGGTATTGTCTTTTTGGAAGAAGCGATATGTGTTTTGGGTAAAAAAGATGTTGCAAAAATACTTTAAATATGTCATAATGAAAATATCAAAATGACAATATAAATAATTCGCAATAAAGCGGGTGACACCTTGAATACAGAGAATGAGAGCAACTATAAGGCAAGCAACTATCGCACGCCAGACGGTGCGCCTGCGGATATCGTGATCTTCACCATTACCTCCGAGGAGAAGAGCTCAGTGAAGAAATCGCTCCCGCAAAGGGAGTTACAGGTATTGCTGATTCAAAGAAAGCAGTGGCCGTTCGAAGGCCAATGGGCGCTTCCGGGCGGATTCTCGACGGAATCGGAAACGATTCATGAGAGCGCCCGGCGCGAGTTGACCGAAGAGACGGGCGTTTCGGACGTCCACCTTGAATATTTCAACGTCTACAGCACACCACAGCGCGATCCCCGAGGATGGATCATCTCGCACGCCTTCTTCGCGTTGGTGCATGAGCGCTTCCTAGAGAAGCGCCAGGCCGCGGATGACGCCGCAGATGTCCGGCTGTTCCCTGTAGAGGAGGCGCTCGCGATGGATCTTGCTTTTGATCACGAGATCATCGTTCGTGATGCACTCGCGCAAATTCAAATGAAGATGCTGACGACGACAATTGCCAAACAATTTTTGTCCGTGGAATTCACAATCAGCGAATTGTATCAAGTGATCCAAACGGTCGTCCCGACGTTCAACGAGCCGAATTTTATCCGGAAAATTACATCTACGCAAAGCCGCAAGGGAATTATCGAAGAGGTGCTGGATCACAGCGGACAGGGGAAAATGTCTAACAGGTACTCCCAGCGCGCCGCCCAGCTTTACCGGTTTACCGATTATGTGCCTCAGCTGTCCATTTACAGCTAGGCCTTTCTTTTACATTTTGATATTGTCATATTAATAGTATCGAAACTACACAATGGAGGGTGTTCAGGATGAAAGCATTGATTATTATCGATTACACCGTTGATTTTGTTGACGGGAAGCTTCCTTGCGGAGAGCCGGGCATTGCGATTGAAGCACGGATCTGTGAAATTACCGAGGCGTTCGCCGCCCAGCAGGAATTCGTGGTCATGGCGGTGGACCTTCACGACGAACAAGACCCCTATCATCCGGAAACGAAGCTGTTTCCGCCGCACAATATCCGCGGTACCTCGGGACGCGATTTATATGGCAGGTTGAAGAACGTTCATGAGCGATATGAGAATCAGATTTATTGGATGGACAAAACGAGGTACAGCGCCTTCTGCGGTACGGATTTGGAGCTGAAGCTTAGAGCCAGAGGTATTCTAGAGCTGCACCTGGTTGGCGTGTGTACCGACATTTGCGTGCTGCATACAGCCATGGATGCTTACAATAAGGGCTTCGATATCGTGGTTCATGAGGATGCGGTTGCCAGCTTTAACAAGCAGGGCCATGAGTGGGCTTTGCAGCATTTTAAAGGTACATTAGGGGCTAAAGTTGTTCGCGGTTGGTAGTATGAGATGACGGGGTTAACAGGAATGCTAGTATTATCCAAAAAGAATAAGGAGATGTTCCCCCCATGCCAAATACAAATAACAAACAAGCGGAGATTCAAGCGACATTGCATGTAGAGAGCAGTATTAACGCCGAAAGCGAAATTCAGCGCCGTGTGCAGTTTCTTAAAGCGTATCTTCGTTACACGGGAGCCAAAGGCTACGTGCTTGGCATGTCAGGAGGTCAAGACTCGACATTAGCAGGCAAGTTGGCCCAAATGGCGATCGATGAACTGAATGCGGAAAGCGGCAAGGCTGCCTGTCTGTTTATAGCGGTCAGGCTGCCTTACGGCATCCAAAAGGATGAAGAAGACGCACAAGCGGCGATTCAGTTTATTGCGGCGAGCCGGGTTGTTACAGTGAACATTCAATCTGCTGTGGATGCATCGGTGCGGCAATTTGCAGAAGCGACAGGTGAGGCGTTGAGCGATTTTCATAAAGGTAATGTTAAGGCCCGCGAGCGCATGAAGGTGCAGTATGATTTGGCCGCTCATTATGGGTTGCTGGTTCTGGGGACGGATCACGCCGCCGAGGCGATTACCGGATTTTACACAAAGCACGGGGATGGCGCCTGTGATGTAGCCCCTATTTACGGTCTCGACAAGCGGCAAGGCAAGGAACTGTTGAAGTGGCTGGGCTGCCCGGATCATTTGTATTTGAAAAAGCCGACGGCCGACTTGGAGGATTTGAAGCCGGGTCTTCCGGATGAAGAAGCGCTGGGGGTCAGCTATGTGCAATTGGATGACTATTTGGAAGGCCTCCCCCTCCCTGCTGATGTCGCTCGCAGGATTGAAGAACGCTACGCGATGACTGAACATAAACGCAGAGGACCCGTCACATGCTATGACACTTGGTGGAAAGGATGAAGGGTATGAACTACGAGAATTTGACGCTTCACACGGATAAATATCAAATCAATATGATGTACGCACATTGGCTGCAGGGAACTCATCAACACAAGGCTGTTTTTGAGGTGTATTTCCGAAAACTGCCTTTTGATGGCGGGTACGCGGTTTTCGCCGGTTTGGAGCGGCTCGTCCACTACATTCAACATCTGCATTTCGGGGATGATGAGATTGCCTACCTGCGGGAGCAGGAGGAGCATTACCGCGAGGACTTTCTTGAAGCGTTGCGAGCGTTTAAGTTCAGGGGCGATCTGCAAGCTGTGCCGGAAGGTACGCTGGTTTTCCCGAATGAGCCGCTAGTTCGCGTGGTGGCAAGCATTTTTGAGGCGCAGCTAGTGGAAACGGCGATCCTCAACTTCGTGAACTACCAGACACTCATCGCGACGAAAGCATCGCGATTCAAACAGGTCGCGCCGAACGACATTCTGCTGGAGTTCGGCACGAGACGCGCCCAAGAGGCTGACGCCGCGGTTTGGGGCGCAAGAGCGGCGTACGTCGCGGGTTTCCACGCGACTTCGAACCTGCGGGCCGGGATGCTGTTCGGCATCCCGACGAAGGGCACCCACGCACATGCTTGGGTGCAGGCGCACGACACGGAAGAGGAAGCCTTCCGTGCTTATGCCGAAGCGCTGCCGGAGCAAGTGACGCTGCTCGTTGATACGTACGACACGCTGCGCAGCGGCGTGCCGAACGCCATCAAGACCGCGCGCATGCTGCAGCAGCAGGGCAAGCGCATGAACGCCATTCGCCTCGACAGCGGCGATTTGGCGTATTTATCCCAGCAGGCCAGACATATGCTGGATGAGGCGGGCTTTCCCGAGGTGCAGATCGTCGCCTCGAACGATCTCGACGAGAATATCATCGAGGGGCTGAAAGCCCAAGGTGCGAGAATCGATGTCTGGGGTGTAGGAACCCAGCTCATAACTGCGGCCGACCAGCCTGCATTGGGCGGGGTTTACAAGCTCGTTGCCCGGGAGAAGAACGGCGAATTCGAGCCGGTCATCAAGATTTCGGGCAATCCCGAGAAGGTGTCCAATCCCGGCTTCAAGGAAGCCTACCGGATCATCAACAAGAAAACAGGAAAAGCGGAAGCGGATTACTTGGCTTTGGAGCATGAAGCAGACATTAAGCGTGGTGATCGGATCAAGCTTTTTGATCCCACCCATACGTATATTTACAAATTTATTGAGGACTATGAAGCAGTTCCGCTGCTTAAAGCTATTTTTGCGGGAGGCGAGCTGGTGTATGACTTGCCGACGTTGGATCACATTCGAGCGTATCACGCAGAGCAGATTAGGACGTTTTGGCCGCAGTATCTTCGTAAGCTGAATCCTGAAGGATACCGTGTGAACTTAAGCACAGAGCTATGGGAGCTGAAGATGAATTTGATTCATGCGCACACAATTATGTAATTGGATACCCCTAATGATATGATAGTTATTGAGCGTACTCTTTCAAGAGCCGTCATACCATATTTTTATGATGGAGGTATTAGCTAATGTCAACGCAAGCATTTACACAAGGGGTAGAGCTCAATAATGGTGTTCAGATGCCATGGTTGGGGCTCGGCGTTTGGAAAAGTCAAGAAGGCCAAGAGGTTATCGGCGCTGTGAAAACGGCTCTGCAATTGGGCTACCGCAGCATAGACACTGCAGCCATCTATCAAAATGAAGAAGGCGTTGGTCAGGGACTGCGGGAAAGCGGTGTGTCGCGCGACGAGATTTTCGTCACCACCAAAGTGTGGAATGCAGATCAGGGCTATGAGTCCACCCTCAAAGCTTTCGAAGCAAGCCGCAAGCGGCTCGGTCTCGAGATGATCGATCTGTATTTAGTTCACTGGGCTAAACCGGCGACGTATAGAGAAACATGGAAAGCACTTGTTCACTTATACAAAGAAGGCTACGTGCGTGCCATTGGAGTTAGCAATTTTCAGATTCATCATTTGCAGCATGTGATTGAGGATACGGGTGTCGTGCCTGCTGTGAACCAAGTCGAGTACCATCCGCAGCTGGCGCAAAAAGAACTGCTCGCGTTCACCCGCGATAATAACATTCAGCTGGAAGCTTGGAGTCCGCTGATGCAGGGGAATCTCGATCATCCCGTACTGTCGCAGCTCGCGGCTAAGCATGGAAAATCGGCAGCTCAAATCGTGCTGCGGTGGGACATCCAGAACGGTGTCGTCACGATTCCGAAATCGGTGACGGAGCATCGAATTCGCGAGAATGCGAATATTTTTGATTTTGAGTTGAGCGCAGAGGATATGGCGCTTGTTGATTCGTTAAACCAGAACAAACGGATTGGTCCGGACCCGGACAACGTGACGTTCTGAAAATGAAGAGGAATTGCCGCTGTTTGTTGGCGGGGATTCCTCTTTTTTTTTGTAGGACTTCCGGGCATGTGTGGTTGGTGCTGCTACTCCTGCATACTGCATACTGTCTAGTGGTCTACTGTCTACTGCTCCTGCTACAATCTACTACTGTCTACTCCTGCTGCTCCTGCTGCTCCTGCTACTATCTACCACTGTCTATTGCTGCTCCTAACCCTAGCCTCCCCGTTGGGAGCAGGTGCATATGATAGAGGAACCACAGGGCGCTATTTTGGCGAAATGTGTCCTTGCAGCCGCCGAGGAGGAACTACAGGGGCTTATTTCCCCGAAACACAATGATTTCGCCTGAAATCAGTATAATAAAGGATCGGAGTTCCCCCTAACTCGCATTTATACTGTTTTTGTGCAATTAGCGCCCTGTAGTTCCCTCCACTTGCACCTAACCTAGTTCCGGTCCATTTCAGCGGCACAAGCCTGCCCCTGAGCAAGTACAAGCCTCGGCTCAGGCACTTGAGCTCTCAAGTGCCCACACTCTCAAGTGCCCCTGCGCTCTCAAGTGCTCACGCACTCTCTCAAGTGCTCACGCACTCTCTCAAGTGCTCACGCACTCTCTCAAGTGCTCACGCACTCTCTCAAGTGCTCAC
>NZ_JAGGKV010000002.1 GCF_017874035.1 Paenibacillus aceris | reverse complement strand
TGCAGTAACGATGTTTCTCATCGTTACAGGAGAGAAAAGGCCAGACTGCCTGGCCTTTTTCGGCATGCAGCGATGTTTTACATCGCTACAGGTGCTCCGCCGCGACGCACACGTGCAGTAACGATGTTTCTCATCGTTACAGGAGAGAAAAGGCCAGACTGCCTGGCCTTTTTCGGCATGCAGCGATGTTTTACATCGCTATAGGTGCTCCGCGGCGGCGCTCACGGCAGTAACGATGTTTCTCATCGTTACAGGAGAGAAAAGGCCAGACTGCCCCGCCTTTTTCGGCATGCAGCGATGCTTTACATCGCTACAGGTGCTCTGCCGCGGCGCTCATGTGCTGTAACGATGTTTCTCATCGTTACAGGAGAGAAAAGGCCAGACTGCCCCGCCTTTTTCGGCATGCAGCGATGCTTTACATCGCTACAGGTGCTCCGCCGCGGCGCTCACGTGCAGTAACGGTGTTTCTCATCGTTACAGGAGAGAAAAGGCCAGACTGCCTGGCCTTTTTCGGCATGCAGCGATGTTTTACATCGCTACAGGTGCTCCGCCGCGGCGCTCACGTGCAGTAACGGTGTTTCTCATCGTTACAGGAGAGAAAAGGCCAGACTGCCTGGCCTTTTTCGGCATGCAGCGATGTTTTACATCGCTACAGGTGCTCCGCCGCGGCGCACACGTGCAGTAACGATGTTTCTCATCGTTACAGGAGAGAAAGTATAAGTTTTACTATCCGATATTCCAACAATATAACTGTTTCTTGAACAAAAATAACGGTTTTTTATTTGGTAAATAAAAAATACACAATGTATCATTTTAGAGGTAGTCAGAAATATGGACGAAGCATCATCAAGCCACTAAGTACGACGAAAGGAGACTGAAAGTGTACAAATAAGATCATTGTCGAGCTAATCATGTAGGGGTTATGTTAGATGTGCTTTGAAGAGACTTTGCATAAAATGCTTCAAATAATGTATGTTTATCGCTTTATAGGTTAGTTTTATTGCTTTTTTTGTCATGACTATGGAAGTTATTCCGAGAAATAAGCCGTAAGACCTATAGTGGTCAACGGCGCGCTTGATTATACGACATTTTACGGGTAAAAACAACAAATGAATGACTCGCAATCCACAGGAAGAGACGTATTGTATCAATATTCGACAAATAACGCGATTCATAACCGATGAGGATGGTGACTTAAAGCATGGCGAAGCGAAAATCCAGCATTGCAAAGAAAGCGCTTACTATATCAGCAGGCTGTATGGTGTTATTTAGCAGCATGGTCGGAACTGCAGCAGCCGATGAACAGTCAGGCAATCAGGTAACAACAACATCAGGAGTTCAACTGGAATATTTGGATCGTGGTTTGACAGCTGTTGTCAAAGGCAACGGTGTGTTTCTTAGTTGGCGGCTGCTCGGCAATGAGGTTACAGGTTATTCTAGCACGGGGCTAACGGGGACTAACTTTAATTTGTATAGAGACGGCGTAAAGATTGCTACGATTGACAGCAGCACGAACTATTTTGATAGCACTGGTACGGCATCGTCGCGTTACTATGTAGCTGCGGTCACAAACGGAAATGAAGTGGACAAAAGCGCATCCGTTACGCCTTGGGGCAACAATTTCTATGACTTGCCTTTGAAAAAGCCGGCAGACGGCGTGACGCCGAAAGGCGAAGCCTACACCTACAAAGCAAATGACATGAGCGTTGGCGATGTTGATGGAGACGGACAGTACGAATACTTCGTCAAATGGGACCCATCCAACTCCAAAGACGTATCCCAAAAAGGCTATACAGGGAATACATACGTAGATTGCTACAAGTTTGACGGGACGCTTTTATACCGCATTGATCTCGGGGTAAATATCCGGTCGGGTGCACACTATACACAATTCATGGTCTATGATTTCGATGGCGACGGAAAATCAGAGATGATGTTCAAAACAGCGCCGGGCACAAAAGTTAGCAATTACGATGCCCAGGGAAATGTCACATCCACGAAGTACATTACGATGCCGGGCGAAGACCTTGCGGCAGGTTACTCTAACACTGACGATTATCGTTTGAGCGCACAAGGCTACTATGATCACGTGGTCAACATGTTCATGAATTGGGATAAGCACCCAGAGGTGATTAACGGTTCGTGGCCTAAAACCTTGGAAGAGTGCTTCGGTATCGCCAAACAATATTCCTATCCGCTTTCCGAAGGAGATGCCAAGCTTTTGGCGGATTATTTTATGGATGTGTATGCTCCTAGCCGCAGCACGAATAACAAATTGCGGGAGTTCGAAGGGTTTGTTGTAGATGGTCCCGAGTATTTATCGGTGTTTGAAGGTGCGAGTGGCAAGGAGCTGGAGACGATCCACTACAAGCCGGGCCGTGAAGATGACGGACTCATGTGGGGAGATTACGCGCTGGCAAGAATTGAACCTGCCAATCGGGTTGACCGTTTCTTGGCAGGCGTATCTTATCTGGATGGCACGAATCCATATGCGATTATTGCCAGAGGCTACTATACGAGAAGTACGATCGTGTCTTACCGCTGGAACGGTAAGCACTTAGAGGAGTATTGGTTCGTAGACAGCGGATGGGTGAAAATGACCAACCCATTCAACGACACTCCTCACGGCAGACTGGGCTCCAATCCTGCCTACGCATCACTCACAACGCAGGGCGCTCACTCCTTGACGAGCGCTGATGTGGACGGCGATGGCAAGCAAGAAATCGTTTATGGCTCCTCGACGATTGACCATGATGGCAAATTATTATACAGCTCCGGCGATACGATATCCGCTGGACCCAATGCAGGCACTTATGCGGAGCTTGGTCATGGGGATGCTCTTCACGTCACTGACATTGACCCTGACCGTCCAGGTTTAGAAATTTTCATGGTTCATGAGGGTGCAACTAGTGTACCTTACGGCTACTCTTTCCGTGATGCCAAGACAGGCGAGACCATCTATGGCGCCTATACAGGCAAAGACACTGGGCGTGGCATGATTGGAGACGTAGACACGACCAAAAGAGGAATCGAAACATGGGCCACCGCATTGCGAATGGCAAATGGCACGACGTTAGGAACTTCATTGCCAGGCACAAACATGAGCATCAAATGGGCCGGCAACATGACTACGCAAATTGTAAACGGAGCGGAAGGCTCAACACCTACGATCGACGTGTGGGGAGGAGCTAGAGCGCTGACTGCTACAGGGACAACGACGAATAACTCCACCAAAGGGAATCCGTCGCTCGTTGCAGACATTTTCGGCGATTGGAGAGAAGAGTTACTCGTAAGAAAATCAGACAGCTCTGCCATCCGAATCTATATGAGCACAGAGGAAACGAATCACAAACTGTACACGTTGATGCATGATCCGCAATATCGGGCAGAGATTGCTAGACAGAACACGGCGTACAATCAGCCGGCGTATACAAGTTTTTATTTTGCCTCTGACACGGATTGGTCCAAGGTTCCTATTCCGAACTTGAAGCCATTTGCGGCAGGTGCTTCATTAAGCGGTCCTGACGCTGTTGCTCCAGGTCAATCCTTCAATGTTACTTATGGCTTGCAGTATGTGCCATCGGAAGTTGTAGCGGAAGATATCACAATTGATGTGGATACAACGAAGCTGGATATCAACAATTCGCCTCCTGTTTCCTTGGATGAGAATACGTTTAAAGTGGTTGATTATAAAATGTCGCCTGGCAAGCTACGGATTCTCGGCGTTCACTTCGGAGACAAACAAGCACGTCCGAATGGTCCTTTGTTTAGCATCGGTTTGACTGCCAAAGCCTCCGTGCAATCCGGAGTTGGAATGGCTTCTGTCTCTGCACTGACTGTTGCCAATAAAGAAGGTACGGAGCAGCAATTACAAGGCGGTTCCTACGCTGTTCAAATCGGTTCTGGTGACAAGATGCAGTTGAATGCCTTGATCGCAGAAGCACAAGGTGTGATAAGCACCGCTGTTGAAGGCAGTCATGTCGGTGAATATCCAGCTGGTTCCAAAGCAATTCTGCAAGCAGCTATTGATAAAGCGCTTCAAGCAGCGAATGATCCAACCATTGGGCAAGATCTGATTAATCAGGCCATTGCCGAGCTTTCCGCTAAATTGCAAGCCTTCCGTAATGCTGTAATTACTAGCATTGTTGGCGACTTTACAAACGATGGTAAAACAAGTGTCGGCGACTTAGCGCTCATGGTGAAAGCATACGGCAAAACGCAGGCGGATACAGATTGGAATGATTGGAAGAAATTTGACCTCAATAACGATCATGTGATCGATATTGTTGATCTCTCCATGCTGGCTCGTTTGATTATGAATGATGACTTGTAAGCTGTAAAATAGGCAACTTCGTGGGAAGGAAGGCAGGATATTCGCTGCGTTCCTCCCCTTCATCCATTCACGAGATTCAATTAGCATATGCGTTTTGATTCTCGCTGCTTATGATCATTTTGAATCATCAAACGAACGAAAGGTAGTTGAACGTGATAATGAAGATGAAAAAAATGTTTCCACTTTTGCTAAGCGCATCGATGGCGTTTACCTTATTTTCAGGCGCAGCGCTGCTTCCCGAGACTGGCTATGCAGCTCAGCATGCTTACCTGTTTGATTTTGGAACGGCGACAAGTCCTGTAGCACCCGGGTTTACGAGAGTATCCGAATCCACGTTGTACAGCAGTACACTTGGATATGGTTTGAGCAAAACGATAGCTAGCAGGGATCGTGGAGCCAGTTATAGCGATACGTTAAGAGATTTTGTCATTGATAAAAGTTTTTCCTTTAAAGTAGATATGGATAATGGGGATTATTTCGTTAAAGTAAGCGCAGGCGATGGAACGGCAAGCAATAAGACAGCTGTTACGATTGAAGGAGTAAATCGTGGCAGTACGAATACAGCCAGCGGCAGCTTCCAGGATATCACGGCTGTAGTAACAGTCGCAGACGGTCAGATGAACTTTGACATTGGCGGCAATGACGGCCGTGTGAATGCCATCGAAATCACGCCAGCTGTTGTCATGAGCGGAGTCAAGGTTGACAGTGTGAGCGTTACACCTGCACCAAGCGTACAGCTTAGCTGGGATGCGGCGCAGGGCGTTAGCGAATATACCATTTACAGGAAAGCAGAAGGCCAAACGGAGTATGCCAAAATCGGAACTTCGAGCGGGACCGCCTATTCGGACAGCTCTGTTGAGCTTGGATTAACGTACACGTATGCGGTATCGAACACTAGCGGAGGTTATGAATCTCCTAAAAGTGATCCCCTTACAGTAACTGTCGCAGACAGCACAGGGCAAAAACCAGCTGCTCCAGCTCATTTCCAAGTTTCGAGCGCGACGGAGAATTCCGTTAGCTTAGGGTGGGACACAGCTGCAGGAGCTGCCTATTACTATGTTTACAGATCGGCAAGCGAAACGGGAACCTATAGTAAAATTGCAGTAACTTCGGTTCCGTCTTATGTGGATCAATCCGTGACAACGAATGTTCCGTATTATTACAAAATCGCAGCCGTAAACACAGCAGGTCTATCCGATCTCACGGCAACCGCCATTTCACCTGTTAAAAAAATCTTCTACCGCCAAATGGAACGTTTGGAGCGCGGTGTTACCGCAATCAAAGTGAGTAATGGTGTATATGTCGGCTGGAGGCTGCTGGGCACTGAACCTAGTACGATCTCATTCAACCTGTACCGGGATGGTCAGAAAATTAACAGCACACCGATCACATCGAGCACCAACTTCCTGGATAGTGAAGGTACGCTTCAATCGACCTATACGGTTCGAGCAGTGCTGGGCGGGATTGAACAAACAGCTTCAAGCGGCGCATCTGTCATGGGAACGAATTATCTGGATATCCCGTTAAAGAGACCGGCTGGCGGCACGACACCGGATGGGGTCGCCTACACGTACAGTGCGAACGACGTCAGTGTCGGCGATTTGGATGGTGACGGACAATACGAATATGTCGTGAAATGGGACCCATCCAATTCCAAGGACAACTCCCAGTCCGGTTACACAGGCAACGTATTTATCGATGCGTATGAGCTGGACGGTACGCAGTTGTGGCGCATTGATTTGGGCAAGAACATCCGAGCGGGAGCTCACTACACGCAATTTATGGTGTACGATCTTGATGGGGACGGCAAAGCCGAGGTCGCGATGAAGACGGCAGACGGAACCATCGATGGAGCCGGAACTGTGCTCGGAAACGGGGCGGCGGATTATCGCAATTCATCCGGCTATATTTTAACGGGACCGGAGTATATGAGCATCTTTGAAGGGGCTACTGGCAAAACGCTTACCACTACCTCCTATGAACCTCCAAGGGGAACAGTCGGTAATTGGGGAGATACGTACGGAAACCGAGTCGATCGTTTTCTGGCAGCAATCGCCTATCTGGATGGCGAGCATCCGAGTTTGATTATGGCCCGGGGCTACTACACAAGAACCGTTCTGGTCGCCTATAACTGGAGAGACGGACAGCTGTCCAAGGTGTGGACGTTTGATTCCGACACTCCCGGAAATGGCAGCTACGCAGGTCAAGGAAATCATAACTTGAGCGTTGCGGATGTTGACGGTGACGGCAAGGATGAAATTGTTTATGGCGCAATGGCTGTTGATAACGATGGCAAAGGCCTGTATACAACGGGATTAGGGCATGGCGATGCGATGCACTTGAGTGATTTGGACCCGGACCGTCCTGGATACGAGGTGTTCCAGGTTCATGAGGAGAAGCCGAACCGTGCCGGTATGGAATTCCGCGATGCGAAAACAGGCGAGCTGATCTGGGGGAAACCTACGACGTATGACGTCGGACGTGGTGTTTCTGCGGATATCGACCCTCGGTACAAAGGGGCTGAGTCTTGGGCCATTGATGCAGGGGGCTGGAACAGCACTTCCGGAGGCTTGTACGACGTGAAAGGGAATGAGATAGCCACGCATATCCCGCCTGCGAACTTTGCTATTTGGTGGGACGGTGATCTCCAGCGCGAGCTGCTTGATCATACGTACAACGATACGACTTTAACCGGTGTCGGCAACATTTTGAAATGGGACTATGAGAATTCCCAAGTAAAAACGCTGCTGTCAGCGAATGGGACTTTCTCCAACAATGGAACAAAAGGGAACCCGGGTCTGCAAGCCGATTTATTCGGCGACTGGCGCGAGGAAGCCATGTGGCGTCTGGAAGACAGCAGTGCTTTGCGCATTTATATGACAACCGATGTAACCGATTATCGTTTCTATACGCTTATGCATGATCCTGTTTACCGATTAGGTGTGGCCCGTGAAAATACCGGCTACAACCAGCCGCCTCATGTAAGTTATTATCTCGGTGGCGGGATGACTCAGCCGCCAATGCCGAATATTACGGTACCTGCAGGTGAAACGCAAGAACCAGGCATTAGTTTAAGCGGCAGCAGCACGCTGAAACCGGGCGAGACGATTAAGCTGACATATGGGCTGAACGGAATAAAGGAACCGATCGTAGCGCAGAATGTGAGCTTTACGTATGATCCGGATTACTTCGAATATGTGTCTGCAACCGGTTTGCAAGAAGGCGTAAGTGTTGTAGGGAATGTGTACAGTACACCTGGCAAGGTGCGAATCATCCTAGCCAGCTTAGGAACGGATTATGGCGTGACGGGCAATAGCGAATTGGTATCGCTCCAGTTAAGAGCTAAGCCGGTCAGCAGCACGGTTGCTACCAACGTCTACAGCTCTGCACAAGTCGCAAATGCTGAAGGTGTAGAAACGACCTTCCAATCTGTGGATAAACCAATTACGATTCGATATGCGGACTTGTCCTCGCTGAATGAGCTAATTAGCACGGCAGAAGCGAGCTACGCACAAGCGGTTGAAGGTATCGGTCAAGGGGAATATCCAATGGGCTCGAAAGCGGTGCTTTTGGCTGCCATTGCGAAGGCCAAGGCTGTTCAGGCGAATCCGGATGTCACTCAAACCGAAATTACGCAAGCGGTTGCTGAGCTGAATGCCGCCCTGTCCGCATTCCAAGCTTCAGTGAACACTAGCCATGCATACGACGTTAACAATTCCGGTGACGTGAGTATCGGTGACTTAGCCTTCATTGCTGCCCACTACGGACAAACGAGCGCTGATCCTAACTGGAACAGCAAAGCTGACGTTCACGCAGACGGCGTGATTGATATTCTGGATCTAAGTGAAGTAGCCAGCTACATTTTAAAATAATCGGTCAAATTGAGGACCTGGTGGAGATCTGTGATCTTTCCGCCAGGTTTTTCAATTGTTCCCCTGGATCATCATAACAAGACAGGTTCTCGAATACATATGAAAGAGGCAAAAGAAAGTTGTCATATCCATATCCTGTCAGCGATGAGAGCGCTTAAGCGGGAGCTTCACAATTATACTTAAGAGGTGATTGAGCAATGAGCACGGAAAAGAACAAACTAACAACCAGCTGGGGGGCTCCCGTCGGGGATAACCAAAACTCCATAACCGCAGGCGCGCGAGGGCCAACACTGATCCAAGATGTTCACCTGTTGGAGAAATTGGCCCACTTCAACCGGGAACGGGTGCCGGAGCGGGTCGTACATGCCAAAGGCGCCGGGGCGCACGGTTATTTTGAAGTCACACAAGATTTGACGAAGTATACGAAAGCTAGCCTTTTTGCTGAAGTAGGTAAGAGGACGCCGCTGTTCGTGCGTTTTTCGACTGTTGCCGGCGAAAACGGTTCTGCTGACACGGTCCGGGATCCGCGCGGGTTTGCGGTGAAATTTTACACAGATGAAGGCAATTATGATTTGGTTGGAAATAACACGCCTGTGTTTTTCATCCGCGATGCGATTAAATTTCCGGATTTCATTCATACGCAAAAACGCCACCCGCAGACGCATTTGAAAAACCCTAATGCCGTGTGGGATTTCTGGTCGCTATCGCCGGAGTCGCTGCATCAAGTGACGATTCTGATGTCAGATCGCGGGATTCCTGCGACTCTGCGGCATATGCATGGCTTTGGCAGTCATACGTTCAAATGGGTAAATAGCGAAGGCGTCGGCGTATGGGTGAAGTATCATTTTAAAACTGAGCAAGGGGTTAAAAATTTATCGCCTGATGTGGCGGCGCAGCTGGCGGCAGACAATCCGGATTATCATACGGAAGATTTGTTCAATGCGATTGCTCAAGGAGATTTCCCGGCTTGGAAGCTGTGTGTGCAGATCATGCCGCTCGAGGATGCGAACACGTATCGCTTTGATCCTTTTGATGTGACGAAAGTATGGTCTCAGAAAGACTATCCGTTAATTGAAGTAGGCCGCATGGTGCTGGACCGGAATCCGGACAATTATTTTGCCGAGGTTGAGCAGGCGACATTTTCACCGGGCACGCTAGTTCCTGGCATTGATGTTTCACCGGATAAAATGCTGCAAGGCCGCCTGTTTGCCTACGGGGACGCGCATCGTTACCGGGTTGGCGCGAATCATCAGGCATTGCCGATCAACCGGCCGCGCAGCGAAGTGAACACCTACCAGCGGGACGGTCAAATGCGCTCGGATGATAACGGTGGGAGCTCGGTCTACTACGAGCCGAACAGCTTTGGGGGACCGAAGGAGTCGCCGGACAGCAAAATCGCGCCATTTGAGGTGTCAGGTTCAGCCGACAGCGTAGGATATGATCATCATGATCACTATACGCAGCCAGGCGATTTGTACCGGCTTCTAAGCGAGGATGAGCGTACACGCCTTGTACAAACGATTGTTGGCGCAATGAAGCCTGTTGAGTCTGATGAAATCAAGCAGAGACAGATCGGCCATTTCTATAAGGCAGATCCCGAATACGGCATTCGTATCGCAGAAGGTCTTGGTTTATCCGTACCTGAATAAGATAATAAGTTGAGGCAGCTACCTTTTCGCAGCAAAAGGTTAGCTGCCTCTTTTTTATGGCATATGCTGTAGGGAAGGCCAATAATCCGAAGGGGTGATCATGGTGGGAACTCGTTTATTATCGGAGCAGCTGGTGAAAAATCGATTTCCGCATTTGAAATATGTCCGGATTCATACGCCTGAAAAACATAAGGCGACCATCTATGCATGGAATGAAGACCTGCGCTTAACAGATAAGGACGCAGCGTGCCTGCTGCAATATGCAAGCGGTTACTTGTATCCCTATGTTTACTACCAAGTGAAAGCCTATCATATGGTGCAAACGGATAGAGTGCCGCTCGAGCATGATATTCCGGAAGCTGTTATCCAAACCGCTAAGCGTAGAAATTTGAATCAATATGGCATTATTGAGGCGATTAATCGGCTGTTTCCATTCGGTCAGTTATCGTTTGTGAAATATGATGCAGCTGAAAGTCTGATTTATTTTGATTTTTATGCCACCAGAAGTCTTCAAAATCGAGAGAAGGAAGCCATGTACAGTTATTTGAATGAAATAATTCCACTGGGGTCTTTTTGTGAAGTGACATTTTACTAATTGTCGGAGGGCTCAGTCCTCTTCAACGCGGAACTCGCTTTCTTCCCGCAAATAAGTGTATTCGCCAACCTGCACTTCATATGGCGTATACTTTCTGATCACGCCGACAGCAAGAAAAACAGGGATGTCATCGGCAGTTCGCTGGATCACGGCGACATTCACTTGAGAGAGTGCCGCCGCGAATAATTGCATGTCCGTGAAAAGCGTTTTATTCAATTGGAATTCACCTCCGGCCCCTATCGCGTGATCCATTCCCCAGGTTGCAATACGGGAACCTGCACGTTTACGGTGTCCGGATATTTAATCCCTGCGCCCGTGTTCAGCGCGATGACGCACTCATTTTCACCGATCCAGCCGGTTTGCTTCAGCTTTCTTGCGGCTGCGAATGTGGCCGCTCCCTCCGGGCATACGAACGCGCCTTCGAGCTCCGCCACTCGCTGTTGTTCTTGCAGCAGTTCCTCGTCAGAAATGGAAACCGCGCATCCTCCTGTCGCATAAACCGCCTCTAGTACTAAGAAATCGCCAAGCGCTTTCGGAACGTTAATACCGAAGGCGACAGTCTTGGATGCTGTCCAGAATTGAGATTCTTTCTCCTGGTTATCCCAAGCCTTCACGATTGGAGCGCAGCCTTCCGCTTGAACGGCGACAAGCCGCGGCAATTTTCCTTGAACCCACCCTAAGGTTTGCAGCTCCTTTAGCGCTTTGTAAATGCCAATTAAACCCACGCCGCCGCCAGTCGGATACAATATAACGTCAGGCAGCTTCCAGCCCAGCTGCTCGGCGATTTCCAGCCCCATCGTCTTCTTGCCTTCGATACGGTATGGCTCTTTGAGCGTAGAAGCATCATAGAGACCGTACGATTGTACAAGATCCGCAACAATTCGCCCTGCATCGCTGATGAGGCCGTTAACGAGGTATAGATTGGACCCGGAGATCGCACATTCGTTACGGGTAATGAGCGGAGCATCGATGGGCATGATGACGGTTGACTTCATCTTTGCCCTCGCTGCGTACAAAGCCCAAGCAGCACCAGCATTGCCATTGGTTGGCATGGCGAGTTCCGTCACGCCCAGCTCTTTGGCCTTAGAGATTCCGACCGCTGCGCCTCGCGCCTTGAAAGAGCCGGTTGGCAGCAATCCTTCGTCCTTCATAAGCAGGCCGGGAATCTGCATGTCCGCGCCGATGTTTGGCATGGGAAGCAGCGGAGTAAGGCCCTCACCGAGCGTGACAACATGCTCTGGATGAAGAACTGGAAGCAGCTCCCGATAGCGCCATAAGCTCGGTTCGCGGTCACGCAGCATGGCAGGATTTAAGGCCCCTGCTAAACTTTCCATATCATAAGCAACTAAAAGCGGAGAACCACACGTACACAATTGATGCTTGTCCTCGATCGTATATCGAGTGTCACATTTCGGGCAAAAAAGATGAGATACATAACTATGCTTCATGGCTCAAGTCTCCTAAACGATCAAATGTGGAAGTTGTCAATTTTCCAAACCAACCTATGGACAATTACTTAGCCATCGTAATGGAAATGAAAGCGACGTGTCAACGTGACATGAAAAGTTGGTCACCGGATCATCCCGTAGTCACGAATCTTGGTGTCTACTTCCACGCGGATCTCTGCATTTGGATAGAGAGCGTCCCAATCCAGCTTCTTCCACTCGTCGAAACTCATACTGTTTCTTATGTAAGTGCCAACTCCCAAGTTATCCCCACCGGTTCGCTGAACTTGGTTAACAATCGCTTGCAATTGTTCGCGAATGGCTTTGGATAAGTCCTGGTTTAGCGCCTTTTGCTCATCTGCGGTTTTGAAGGTCGATGTGCCTGTATATTCCAAAATAATTCCGCTTAGTCGAATTTGTATAACGACTTGGGGAAGGCCGCCTGCAAGTTGCTTCATGATCGACACTTTTCTTTTGGATACAATGGAGCTGATCATTGCCCTTTCTTTTTGGCCAGAATATTGGTCCATAAAGGTCGTAACGAATTCGGCACTATTCAGGTTATGGTGCAGAAAGGCAAACAGCACTGTGTTGTCTGGGGCGATTTTTCCAATGTAGCGATCTTTCTTGAATAAGGCGATTCCGTCAATTTCTACATTATCATTTTTTAAGATGATCGAAGGCGCAATTGGATCAATTCCGTCATCAAAAAAGTCGCGAACGAAGCTGTGCAGCGTGACATTTGGGACTTCATGAGTTTTGGCCTCTTGGTTTAGAAGCTGGTCAATGTGAATGCCTACAGAATTCATTTGAGCATAAGAACGGCTCAACATATCGACAGCACTACCGTTTACAACGGCGATTTTAAGCCGTTCTCCGACCGTATAATCACGGCGATAGGAGTCTAATGTCTTCCATATACCTTGTTTAGCTAGATCCTTCCCGAAAAGCATATTTCTCAATTGACCTGAAACAATGATTTTGTCAATTTTACGAGCGAAATGGTTCCGTGCTTCTTTGGGTGTACCGGCTTTTGTTTGCAAAACTTCTATGCGATGAGAGTCAATTTTAGCGATTGGGATAGAGATGGCAATCGATAATTGGTTATCGGATGGCTTTCCATTGTCATCATACGCGGGGTCTAAAGCTACGGTATCTGACATTCCTAATTTTTCAATCCGCTGCTGCTGATGGGTACAACCTGTGAGACTGAATAAAAGAATGACAATCAGTGATTTACGCATAATTTTGCCCCCGGCTTTTGTTAATGAGCAGGATAATCATTAATAAGAGGGGGAGAGCGAAAGCGATTCCCGTTTCTGCAAGTCCAAATCTGAGTAACCAAGGCTCTGTTTTTTCTAACGTTGAAGGTATGGCAAAAAAGGCAACTGCTGCGCAAAAAGCTAAGAACACATAGGGGATAGAACGGAACTTCGCTGCCGGCAGGATCCATTTAATCGTTTCAGCGGATGCCCAAGCAAACATAACATTCGATATGAGAACTCGCAATATGGTGATATTGAACACGAAATCATCCACTCGTTTCACAAAGGGAAGCTCCACATAAGAAAGTAAATTGAGCACAGGAAATTTCATATGCTGAAGTTGATGCAAGCTGAAAAAGCCAAAGGAAACTAAGCAAACTAAAGTATAGAAGAATGTTGTAGTGAGATTTGCGATTTGAAAAGCACGCATTAAGTGTGATTTTTCATCTACATAGGGAAACAGAAGCAAACAGAGCTCATAGCCCAGAAAGGCTGAATAAATCTGGATCCATCCCTTCAGTGTATGATCGACGCCCTTAAACCAAAAGGAAGTCATTCGTGACCAATCGAAGTCACTCTGAGCATAAATTAATAGTAAAGTATTCCAAGTAAGAATAAAAAAAGCAATAACAGCCGTATTGGAGATCGTAAAAATTCCTTTGGACAGAAGCAAGAATACAAGCAACTCAAACATCACATACAAGTAGATTGGGTGGAGCGACCGGAACGACAACGACGTAATAATGAGAATGAATTCTTTACCGATCAGACAGCCGGAAATGGCCCAAAATGCAGCCAGTATGCAAAAAAAGGGAATCACAATGAACTTCGGTAGCGCAGACTTTGTGATATCGAAGATGGATTTCCCTTTGCCGAACCGATATACCAACGATATCAAGAAAATATTGAAAGCCGCGACCGCCGCACAGATGAGTAAAGCGGCCCATCCATTTGTCCCGATATTTTCAGCAAGCAGACGAGGGAGGCTGAATACGACGACACCGGTTTGAATGTAATTGGCCAGAATGGTGGTTTGAAAAAATGGGAGCTTTGCCCGCATGAGTGTCTCCTATTTGTCTGTTTTATTGGGGGGAGATTTATTTATTTTAGTCAAAATATGAACAGGCGCTCGAATAACCAAATCTAGCCATCGACTTGGTTGCGATGGTGCTAAAGGTGCTAAATAAGACAGGCCGAACATATGTAAACTGGAAAGTTGAACGATTAACCAGCCGAGCCCGAAAACCAGACCGAAATTTCCTAAGAGACCCGCCAATAGAATAATTCCAAATCGCATTAAGCGAATGGAAGCGCTCATGATGTAACTTGGGATGGCAAAGGAGGCAATTGCCGAAATCGCAACAGAAATAATGAGGATATTGCTTGTTACACCAGCCTGAACAGCTGCTTGACCGATGACGATTCCGCCGACGGTGCCGATGGTGGTCCCGATTTTGGTAGGTAAGCGTGCCCCTGCTTCACGAAGAAGTTCAATGGTCATTTCCATAAAAATGGCTTCTACTAACGGCGAAAAAGGTACTCTATTACGGGATTCCATTAAGTTTAGCAACAGCGATGGCGGAATCATCTCATAATGATAAGTGACTAGTGATACATAGATTGCGGTGAAGCTGAGCGTTATGAATAAGGCAATAAGTCGTAATATACGAACAGCGGAGGCGACGGCCCAAGGTTGATAATAATCGTCAGGAGACATAAAAAATTCAATAAAGGAAGTTGGGGTGCTGAAGGCAACTTGACTCCCGTCGAGCAGTCCGACAATTTTGCCGCTGGTTAGTTTATTGATGATATGATCGGGCCGCACGCTTGTTAATATTTGCGGTGCAAATGAAAACTTGCTAGGGCTTAAGTGTTGAACAAGGATATTCGTTTCAATAATGACAGGAACATTGAGTTTTTCAATCATCTCGCTCAACTGCTGTACGTGAAGCGAATCTGCAAGATCCTCCAAATAAAGGAGATTCAATGTTGTGCCTGTTTTGCTGCCAATTGTGAAGGTAAGCGCTTTGAGCGCCGGATCCTTGATACGTCTTCGGATTAAAGACAGATTTGTGCTGAGCGATTCGGTGAAGGAGTCCATAGGACCATTAATGACGCTTTCCGTCTCTGAACTTTGTATCGTTCGCGATTCAGGTGCGTATGCTTCATACAAATAGGCTCTATGATTATAAAAGATAGCAATACAGCCGTTCAGGATACCATAAACGAGTTCACTTGCTTGAAGTTTTTGTTTAAAGGAAGATTTGCACAGGATCGAAACCATATTTACATCAGGTTTATTGAGCGGGTCCAAGATATCATTTCTCAGAGCTTCTGAACTGACAAGATAGCTGAAATAAACGAGGTCGACTTGCTGAAGCGGGAGATGTTGAAATGTCAGATCCGAGCAATCGCAGAGCATCTGCCGGGTTTGCTCTAGCAGGCTGATTTCCGTTGTTGATTCTCCGATCATCCTTGTCGATCTCCTTTTCGCCTGTGACCCAGATTTCACAATATTTCCATACGTTAGTATGTAACTATTGCCATTGTCCTATGCGATTGCGGGTGAACATTCCTTCAATAACTCAAACTCATCACCCTGCCGATTCCGTCATATGTTATCATAAACAAGTGAAAGATCAGATGATGGACTTACAAAGGAGCATGATCCAACATGATACGACGTTCCCCCTACATACTCTTAGTTCTTGCCACATGTATATGGGGAGGCAATTTTGTTGCCGGTAAAGCGCTTGTTCTGCATATTCCCCCAATTACACTTGCTGCTTTGCGTTGGGGCATTGCTTTTCTTTGTTTGCTGCCGTTCTACGGCAAGCAAGCCTGGGGGCTCCGTGTTGAATTTCTGCGGAATTGGAAAATGCTCTTATTCTTGTCTGCGACCGGAGTTGCCGGATTTAACACTTTGACGTATGTCGCTGTACAATTTACGGGTTCAATCAATGCCTCGTTAATGAACTCCGCTACACCGATCATCGTGGTCATCCTAACTTGGCTAGTCATAAGAGAAAGGTTTGCATGGTCGGCGTTACCCGGTATTCTCATCTCAATGGCCGGTGTAAGTTGGATCATTAGTCGAGGGAGCTTGTCCGCTCTGCTTCATCTTTCCTTCAATAAAGGTGACCTGCTTATGCTGATAGCTGTGCTTTGTTGGGGACTATATTCCGTTGGGATGAAAAAAGTAGGGGGCCGGATTCCTTCAAGCCCTTTGCTGCTCGCACAGGTTGCCATCGCCTTGGTCATGCTGATTCCGCTTTCGCTCATCGAATGGGCAGTCAAATCCCCGCAGATTGCTTGGAATTCGGGCTTGGTCTCCGGACTTATTTATATCGGATTGTTTGCTTCGATCGTTGCTTTTCTAAGCTGGAATCGCGCGATTGAATTAGTCGGTCCACAGCGTTGTGCTGGATTTTTGAATTTCATCCCGATGTTCAGCGCGATTTTTGCAACGGCTTTTACAGGTGAGTCGTTGAAGCTATACCATCTCTTAGGAGCAGTATGCATTGTGGCAGGGGTGTATTTAACGAATTATGCGATGAAAAAGCGGCAGACGAGGGCTGCATGAAAAGGGGCTGTCCCAAGGTAAATCAACCTTGAGGGCAGCCTCTTTTCTTGTTTATCTTTTATTAAAGTACTTCTTATTCGTCGAACTCCTCTAAATGCCCATGGTTGCGACGTATTAAGTCTATCGCACCAGCATAATCGGCATCAGCGACCTTGGCTGAAAGCACATAATGAAGCGCATGGACATCTCCGTCATTAACATCATCGGAAGACACTGGCGCTGCTGTCGGCAGGACATCAACGAATCCAAACTTGTTGTTCATGTTGGCTTCACTTATAAGGCCGCCTCCTTCCATAAAGGGAAGCAGAAGACGTCCGCTTCCTCCGTAACCTTCAGACAATCTTCCAACTTCGAGCATTTCCGGATCATACTTCAGCAGCAGCACCCTAGCGTCCTCGGCTTGATTTTCTGTGTGAAAATACGCCTGAATCATTCGGCTCATCACGTCATCATTCCTTTCATCCATGTTTGATTGTTAGGTATTCTTATGGCTTGCTTACCCCTATGTAAATAACTTCCAACCTTTATTCCAAAATAAATTAAACTTACATCTTTAATCGGGATGATCGGGATTGGAAATACGGTTATATCCTGCATTATAAGGGGGATTAACAGAAAGGATTAGTAAAAATGATTGGACATTCTTCTCTCTTTAGTTCAAAATAGAATTAAGTGCAGGGGAGGTCAACCAACATGCCGATAAATAACTATCGTAAATTAATGAGCATTTTTTGGACGTTCCTGCGGATCAGCCCACTTACTTTTGGCGGCGGTTATGCCATGCTGCCTGCTATACACAGAGAAGTGGTTGAAACGAACAAATGGATGTCCGACGATGAAATGACGGAATTGCTTGCCATTTCCGGAGCTGCTCCGGGCGGCGTAGGTGTGAACGTATCAGCCTTAGTCGGTTACCATTTGGCAGGAATTCGAGGAGCCGTAGCAGCCGTCATCGGCATTACGCTTCCTACCTTTTTGATTGTCATGGTCCTTAGTATGGTTTACGCTTTTCTTCAAAATTATCCGAAGATGCAAGCCATTATGGAGGGCATCCACGCCGCTATCGTTGGACTCATTGCAGCTGCCGCATACAAAATGGCGAAGTCGTCCATTTTCGATAAAATGACGCTGTTTGCTGCTGTGGTCACCGTGCTAGTCCTGCTCTTCCTTCCGATTTCGCCAATTTTAATGATTGTCTTCGGTTTTGTGATTGGAATTGCGGTCGTGTTCCTGAAACAAAAATGGGGAATGAAAGATCCGTTCGCGAGCAAAGAAACGTCTTCGCAAGCGCCAATAACCAATCGAGCCGCGGATTATTTCATAGCAGACGGCATATGAGGGAAGGTGAAGAAGCTTGCTGCTAGACTTATTTCTTACTTTCTTTAAAATTGGATTTATCTCCTTTGGCGGCGGCTACGCGATGATGCCGATCATCCAGCACGAGGTAAGCCGGAACCAATGGCTTTCAGCGGAAGATTTTAATCAAGTCGTTTCCTTGGCTGGGACAGGACCCGGACCGATCGCTACGAATTGTGCGACGTTGATCGGGTTTGAGACGGCGGGCATACCGGGAGCCATTATGGCGACGCTCGGGATGGTGCTTCCGTCCTTGTTATTAATTATTTTGTTGGCGGCGTTTTTGTATAAATGGCATAACAACAAATGGTTCAAGTCGTCTTTTTATGGATTAAAGCCCGTGGTAACCGGCCTGATTTTTTTTGCGGCCATTCATTTCGGTATGGCGGGCTGGGGCGAGGCAAAGCTCCCGGTCACTTGGCAGCAGATTGCGACGATATTAATCACCGTCGGCGCTTTCGTGGGTATTGTTAAGTACAAGCTGCATCCTTTTATTATTATTGTTGGCGCGGGCATTATGGGGATTGTATTTTTTCAATAAGCAGTACTGAAGAAAGCGAATAAAGCTCTCTTTCATTTCTTAGCGGAAGTGGATAGGGGGCTTTTTGATTTGCCTAAGGTTAATCGATCCATTTTTTTAGTTGATAAAATTTTATTTTATGTGCTATAAACAATATTATTTTACTTTATTATGCTATATAATATACAATATATAAAAAATAGAACACACTATATAGGTGGTTTTGAATCGTTTAGGAGGGAAATATCATCGAGCTTACTACCCGCCAGTTGGAAATTATTGATCTAGTGGGCAAACATGCCCCGATTACGGGGGAACGTATCGCTGAGCTTTTAGGCATCAGCCGTCCAACGATCCGTTCGGATTTAGCCGTTTTGGTGATGCTTCAGCATATCGATGCCAAACCCAAAGTCGGTTATTTTCTCGGAAAGGCTGCGCTTGAGGTAAACTCACCATTCAAGCATATCGAAGCGCTGAAAGTTAAAGATGTCATGGGCATTCCCGTTGTGTTAAGGGAAACCGTTACAGTCAGCGATGCCGTTGTGACACTTTTTCTCGAAAATGTAGGCAGTTTAATGATTGTAAATCAAGTGGGGGCCTTAGTCGGTATTGTTTCAAGAAAGGATTTACTTAAGGTTACGCTGGGTCAATCCACGGCAAATTCAATGCCCGTTTCACTAGTCATGACTAGGCATCCGAACATTGTTACGGTGAAGCCTGACGATAGCGTGCTAGAGGCAGCTCGGAAAATGATTCATCATCAAGTCGACGGACTGCCTGTCGTTAAGCCCGCAGCGCCTGATCTGGACCATGATGAAGTAGTTGGCCGAATTACGAAAACGACGATGACCAAATTGCTGCTCGAAGTAGCGCTGGGGACTTAATCAGGAGGAGTGCAAGTGGGAGAGAAGATGCATACGATTTTCGTTTGTTCGGATTCTGTGGGGGAAACGGCGAATACCGTCGTACAAGCAACAATCCGTCAATTTAATGCCAGCCAAGTGCAGGTTAAACGCTTCGGGTCGATCCGAACGGAAGATGAAGTGCGTTCCTTAGTGGAAGAAGCATCCAAAGTAAATGGTTTTATTGCTTACACGCTTGTGCTGCCTGAACTTAGGGAGATGATGCGGCAGGAAGCGATCCGGCTCAGCGTCAATGCCATTGATATTATGGGGCCAATGATGCAGGCTTTCATTGATACGTTCAAAGATTCGCCGAAGCGGAAAGTGGGTCTGCTCTACCAATTGGATGAGCAATACTATCAGCGCGTAGAGGCGGTTGAGTTCACGGTAAATAGTGACGATGGTAAAGATCCCAGTGCGATGAGTCACGCCCATATTGTTTTGTTGGGGCCTTCCCGGACTTCCAAAACACCGCTCAGCATCTATTTGGCGCATAAAGGAAATAAGGTGGCCAATTACCCGCTTGTTCCCGAGGTGAAGCCGCCTGCCATTATATATGAATTAGATCCAAAGAAGCTAATCGGTTTAACGATGAATCCTGATCATCTAGTGCGCATTCGTACCGAACGTTTGAAAGCAGTCGGGCTTCCCTTTGGTGCCAAATATGCGACAGGGGAACGGGTGAAAGAAGAGCTGGCTTTTGCGATGAAATTGTATCGTGAGCTTGGCTGTCAAGTTATCGATGTCAGTGAGAAAGCAATTGAGGAAACAGCAGGGCTCATATTGGCCGATAGAACTTGAATACTCAAAACAACTCCAAATAGAAAGGGTGAATGGATGTATGCAAAGAGATTTGTCACTGGAAATTGTCCGAGTTACAGAATATGCTGCTTTAGCGTCCGCACGGTGGACTGGAAAAGGGAATAAACATAGCGCTGATGAAGCGGCAACTTCTGCTATGCGTTCTATTTTTAGCTCCATTCCTTTTCGTGGAACTGTTGTGATAGGAGAAGGGGAGATGGATGAAGCCCCGATGCTCTACATTGGCGAGTCTGTTGGCAGCGGCGCGGGTCCGGAATTTGATGTAGCAGTAGATCCGCTCGAGGGAACAGATATTGTCGCTAGCGGCAGAAACAATGCGCTTTCCGTGGTTGCCATTGCTGAGAAAGGGAATCTGCTGCATGCTCCGGATATGTATATGGAGAAGCTGGCAGTAGGTCCTCGTTTAGCCGGTCATCTCCGGTTAGAGGATCCGCTTGAAGTTACAGTGCGCAAAGCGGCGGAACTGCTGCAAAAAGACATAACAGAGCTAACCGTGTCCATTTTGGATCGAAAACGGCATGCCGACAAAATACTGGTTCTGCGCACACTAGGCGTCAAAATTCATTTGCTCAGTGATGGCGATGTGGCGGGCGCCATGGCGACAGCGTTTCCCGAGACGGGCGTTGATCTGCATGTGGGTTCGGGGGGAGCGCCGGAAGGCGTGCTCGCTGCTGCTGCACTGCGCTGCATGGGCGGCGAATTTCAAGGACGGCTGCTGCCGGACAATGATGAAGAGATTGCACGCTGCATGGCAATGGGGATTGCAGATCCATCAAAAGTGCTTGCCATGCGCGATCTTATCGGAGAATCCGATATTTACTTCGCAGCTACAGGAGTGACCTCAGGCGATTTCCTGAGCGGCGTGAAGTACCAGTTCGGTGGTCGTGCGGAGACTCATTCGGTCGTGATGAGAGCCGAAACGCAGACAGTGCGTTTCATCCATTGTGTCCATCAGACGCAGGTGTATCAAGGGAGTGCCTAAAGCGTAAATAAGACCATGTACCTCAGCTTTGTTGAGATGCATGGTCTTTTGTTGTTCCGATCCGGTTGAATTGTTCATGGGTCAAGTCCACTTACGCATATACTTTAGTTGAAAATGATGCGAAAAGAGGGATGACCATGAGTTTGACCCCGATTGATTTCCTTTCCGTCGTCCGAAGCTGTATCCCGAAAGAAGCAGAGATTGTACAGCTGCAACAGCAAGGGAATCCCGCGGCGATCTTGTATGCTGACGTAGATGGTGATGGCTCTCCCGAAATCACGGCAATGTATAGATTTTTAGACAACCAGTACCTGTTTTCACTCAAGGATTATTCTGGTAACTGGTTTCCTATCGCATCCGCTGCCACGGGAGGAATTAGGGAAGTGACAGATTTTGTCGCAGCGCCTGTTTCGCGCAGAGAGGGTTGGGATGTCATCGTAGGCTGGCTGCAGGAGGGGACTCGCTCTGAGCTCGACATTATCCAGTGGACGGCAAGCGGTTTCCAACGGATGATTCCTCCCGGAACGACGTATAACCATTTGGAAATTGAGGATATGCCAACCCGGGACGGGAGAGATGGACTATGTGAACTTGCACTTTGGGTGCAGGAGCACGATAAAGCCTATCAAGTGCAAACGTATCGTTGGGATCCTTACAGGCTTGTACCGACGCAAGATGTTCATCCTTACTATTTTCAACGGGTCACTCGCTACTATGAGGACTTGGTACGTGATCACCCGGAGCACCAAGCTTATCGGAGCCTATTGGAGGATGCGCAGAAAAAAACAGGCGGCGACGGGAGCGTGTAAGCAAGCAGATCGTGAAGGAACTGCCTGAGTGAGGCTGCCATCAAGTAGATAAATCTAGTTGATGGTAGTCTTATTTGTTTAGGGTTTAAGCAATAGATTAGGGGCTTCTCCGTGCTCTTTCTAGACAAGCCGTGAAGCTGGGGGGCCAATGAAGCAAGTAATTCGGCGCCTTGAGTGGCTGTTTCCTTGGAGGAAATTAGACAAAATCCAAGGATGTCCAATCAAGCCTATGTGCAGCTCAATCGTGTGCCATAAGTTAGGCTGTGCAAAGAGTATTTTTGTCATGTCGCAATTTCTTAATCTATTTGTCCTAATGTTAGACTAAAAATCCGATTATTCCTATGCTACATTTAAGTAGGATGTCTTAATATTACATGTAGCGATGAGGTAATGGGATGAGTAAAACATTGAAAATCGGCATTATTGGCGGCGGCGGTATTGCTGGCGCTCATGTTAAAGCCTACCGAGAGCTGGAGGATGTAGAGATTGTAGCGGTCGCAGATGCTGTACCTGGCAAAGCGGCGCAATTTATTGATTTTTGGCAGCTTTCATCAGCGCAAGCTTTTGATGATTACCGGCAACTGCTGGAGTTGGACCTTGACGGAGTAAGTATTTGCACGCCGAATGTGGCTCATCACCGTACGACGGTAGACGCTTTGCTGGCAGGCAAGCACGTAATGCTTGAAAAGCCGATGTCCGTTACATTGGAAGAAGCCCTAGAAATGGCACAAACGTCGAAGAAGACAGGCTTTATGCTGAATGTAGGCTTCCAACCGAGATATGATCCTAACATGAAAGTCATTCAAGATGTGGTTCAATCCGGTCAGTTAGGCAAGGTGTACTACGTAGAGACCGGCGGCGGAAGACGAAGAGGCATGCCTGGCGGTACATTCATCTCCAAAGAAATCGCCGGTGCCGGCGCGATGGCTGATATTGGCTGTTACTCGCTCGATATGGCGCTAAACGCAATGGGTTATCCGAAACCGCTTACCGTATCCGCCTACAGTTCTAACTTTTTTGGGACGAACCCTTTATATCATAAAGAAGCAGCGCGCTTCGATGTGGAGGATTTCGGTGTTGCGATGATCCGATTTGAAGACGATCTCGTGCTGAATTTTAAAATCTCATGGGCCATGCATATGGACACATTAGGACCGACCTTGTTCCTCGGAACAGATGGCGGACTTAAAGTGACGCCTGCCGGTAAAGGGCCATGGAGCGGCGTTTTTGACGGATCTGTAGGATCCATTACGTACTTCCATGATGTCCTGGGACATCATACCGAAAGTCAAATTCCGATCGTAGAGCACAAAAAGAATCTGTTTCATGAAAAAGTCCGCGATTTCGTTGAAGCGGTTCGCGACGGCAAGCCAGCGCCGATTCCAGGTGAGCAGATTGTCCGGAATCAAGCGATTATTGACGGTATAATCCGTTCCTCTCTCCAGAAACGCGAAGTCACCATTGAACTTCCTAATTAACTATAAAATTTAACCTACTTTGGAGGTAATCTTATGTCACGTATTTTCCGTATTGGTATCATTGGTTGCGGTGGAATTGCAAACGGGAAGCATTTACCGAGCTTGAGCAAGCTGAAAAATGTTGAAATTGTCGCATTCTGTGACATCGTTAGCGAGCGCGCGGAAAAGGCGGCGGACAAATACGGCGCAGAAGGCGCTACAGTCTATGAAGATTACAAAGAACTATTAACAGATGCGACGATAGATATCGTACATGTTCTTACACCAAATGATTCGCATGCTGAAATTGCAATTGCGGCGCTGGAGGCAGGCAAGCATGTTATGTGCGAGAAGCCGATGGCGAAAACAGCGGCAGATGCCAAGCGTATGGCTGAAACAGCCAAACGCACGGGCAAGAAGCTTACAATTGGCTACAACAACCGTTTCCGTGCGGATAGCCAGCATTTGAAGCGTGTTTGTGAGCAAGGGGAGCTTGGCGACATTTATTTTGCAAAAGCGCATGCGATTCGCCGACGTGCCGTTCCGACATGGGGCGTATTCTTGGATGAAGAAAAGCAAGGAGGAGGCCCGTTAATTGATATCGGGACACATGCTCTGGACTTAACGCTTTGGATGATGGATAACTATAAGCCGAAAGTTGTGTTGGGAACGTCCTACCACGAATTATCCCAAAAGGAGAATGCCGCCAACGCATGGGGTCCGTGGGATCCGAGCAAGTTCACGGTGGAAGATTCCGCTTTCGGGATGATCGTAATGGAAAACGGAGCGACGATCATGCTGGAATCCAGCTGGGCGTTGAATACGCTTGAAGTCGACGAAGCCAAGTGCTCGCTGAGCGGAACGGAAGGCGGCGCAGACATGAAAGGCGGACTTCGCATCAATGGCGAGAAACACAGCCGTTTGTATACAACCGAAGTGGATCTGAAAGCCGGCGGAGTTGCTTTCTATGATGGAGCCAAAGAAAGCGATGCGGATCTGGAAATGCGCACGTGGATCAAGGCGATTGAAACGGATTCGGAGCCTGTCGTAACGCCTGAGCAAGCATACGTCGTTTCGCAAATTCTAGAAGCTATTTATGAATCGGCGCGTACGGGGAAAGCCGTTTATTTGAATGCTTAACATGAAGAAGGAGAGGCCTCGTGCCTCTCTTTTTTTTGCAACGGGCATACACAATCATTTGTAAAAATCCCTGCAAAAGGAGTATGCTAGATTAATATGCATGAACTACTCTGGTGTCAATGAAAGGATGATGAAGCAATGGATTTGGGATTGCAGGGGAAGGTCGCCTTAATTACAGGCGGGAGTAAAGGGATTGGTTTGGCGACAGCAATAACGTTATCCCGCGAGGGAGCAAAGGTTGCCATTTGTGCGCGTAATGAGGAGCAGCTCCAGGAAGCTGCCAAACATATTGCGAGTTTAACCGATAGCAACGTGCTAACGATTCAGGCGGATGTCACGTCTGAGGAAGATTGTAAACGCGCCGTTGAGCAAACGGTTGAAGCATTCGGGGGCATCGATATTTTGGTGAATAATGCCGGGACTTCCGCAGCGAAGCCTTTTGAACAGGTGGCTACAGAGGTGTGGCGGCACGATCTTGAGCTGAAACTGTTTGGGGCGATTCATTGCTCCCGCTTTGCGATTCCTTATATGTGTCAAGCCGGAGGCGGCTCCATTGTGAATATAACAACGTCCGCTGCCAAAACGCCGCCGGCTTCCTCCTTGCCCACAAGTGTAAGCCGTGCGGCAGGACTTGCCTTAACCAATGCGATGAGCAAGGATCTTGCCGGGGATGGCATTCGTGTCAACACGGTTTGTATCGGAAAGATTCGCAGCGATCAGCTGGAGAAAGGCTGGCAGCGGGAAGCTCCCGAGCTGACTTGGGACGAGTACGCGCGAGATGCAAGGCATGACATTCCGCTTGGCCGTATCGGCGATGCGGAAGAAGCAGCGAACGTCATTACATTCCTTTCGTCTAAAGCGGCTTCTTATGTGACGGGAACGTCCGTCAATGTTGATGGCGGCAAGGGCGAAGCCTTGTAAGCTAATTCATCATAAGGTAAGGGAAACGCGATATTACGTTCTGAATGCAGGCGCTGAGCGGCCGGTTTAAGATTTGGAAGCCTGAATAAAAAGCAAGCCCTGCCTCTTCCGGATGCGGAATTGGCGGGGCTTCTTTGTGCGAAGAAGGCGGTAAATCGTTAGCGTCAATTGGCGTAACACACTCTTCATGTGCATAATGAGAAAGTGATGAGGAATAGGGAGGAACATTCGAGTGAAGCTAAGTGTGTTAGATCTTGTGCCCGTCATCGCTCCGGCAGATGTAGGCACAGCCTATGAGCAAGCTGTCAAGTTGGCTGGACAGGCTGAAAAATGGGGCTATTCGCGTTATTGGGTCGCGGAGCATCACGATATGCCCTCGCTGGCTTGTACGTCGCCCGAGGTTCTTTTGGCGCATATCGGCGCGCGGACTGATCGTATCCGCATCGGCTCAGGAGCGCTGCTGCTGCCGCATTACAAGCCTATGAAGGTGGCTGAAAATTTTCATATGCTGGCTTCCTTGTATCCTGGCAGGATCGATCTTGGCATCGGGCGGGCGCCCGGCGGATCGGCCAATGCCGCTATTGCGCTTAGCGGCAACTTCCTGGAGAACGTTCGTCAGCTGCCTGAAACGTTAAAGTCGTTAATGGCCTTGCTGGAAGGCCGGTTTGCATGTGAAGGGCAGCCGGTAGCGGCAAGGCCGGTGCCATCGATTCCGCCAGACGTGTGGATGCTTGGCACGAACAGCAAAAGCGCTGCATTCGCTGCAGAGCATGGAACCGGCTATGTATTTGGGCAGTTTATGAGCGATAGCGATGCTTTGGAAGTTGTGAGCGGGTATCGGGAGAAATTCGTGCCGTCCGTTCAAAGCGAGCGCCCCCGTGTCATCATCGCGATCGGTGTAGTTTGTGCCGATTCGGAGGAGGAGGCGCGGGCTTTAGCTGTTGGAATGCCTTGGTTGCAGTCGGCAGGATACGGGGAGGGTGGCGCTAGCGCTGGAACTGGCGTTGAGGGTCAGACTCTAGCCCAGCGCAGAATGTTCCTGGGCACTGCGGCTAGCGTACGGGAACAATTGGAGCGGCTGGCACAGCGATGCGGCGTCGAAGAATTTTTGGTTGTTACGCCGATTGCTGATTACGATAAGCGGCTGCGTTCCTATGAATTGTTAAGTTCGATTATTTGTTGATTTTACTTTTCGTGCAACCGAATGCGCTTTGACGGCGCAATGTCCCTTCTTGGAGACTCGTGAGCGCACAGTCGAATGCAATTTGTACGCCACCCAACCCTTTCCGCGCAATGTTTCTTCACATCTAAAGGGAACTGTAATCCGCTATTTTTGCGAATTCAGCCAATTTGAGTACCGAATGGGAACGACAGGGCCGTATCTGCCCGTCAGACCCTATTTTTGGCCAAAAATGTCAAACTAGCGGTCCATAGTTCACATTCGCGTGCCAACACGCAGCGTATTGGCAAAATATAGCTCTGTAGTTCCCTTTGTCCTCGCCGCCAGAATCTCGCTCACGCATTCCCGCGCCAAGCCCGCCGCCCGAATAGACTAGCAAAAAGGCTGCATCCTTCAGTTGATATTCTACTAAGGAGCAGCCTTTGTTACTTATTTAGTTGCGATACATATAAGTCATGTTACGCGCGGCGTTTTTTACGTAAATACCAGACTAACATGGTAATGGCATCCCGGATTGAAGCGGTTTGGTAATACCTGAGTGTCATTGTCATAAGCAAGAAACCTCCCTAACCCTGAAAGTATGTCATGCATAAACAGTACTACGTAAAAAGTATTGGGATGGTTTTATTTTTTTTTAATAATCTTTTAACACTGTTTTTTAAACAAATACCTCTACTTTCTGGATTAAACTTTCCGCCATAAAGATGGATAATAAACATGTAAGCGTTATCCAAATATGAACGGCTCATTTAGGGGAGGAATAGAGATGAAAAAAGTATTCACTTTAGCTCTGTCGCTATCCATCATGTTTACTGCGGCAGCATGTTCATCAAGCACGAATACGCCAGCAGCACCTGCGGCCAGCGCGGAACCATCCAAAGCAGCAGCGGCTACTACAGCACCTAGTAAAGATCCAGTTAAACTTCGCGTTGCATGGTGGGGCGGACAAGCGCGTCACGATTACACGCTCAAAGTCATCGAGATGTACGAGAAACAGAACCCGAATGTAAAGATCGAAGCGGAATACGCGCCATTTGATGACTATTGGAAAAAGCTTGCTCCACAAGCCTCAGCCAACCAGCTGCCGGACGTTATTCAAATGGATATCTCTTACTTGACGCAATACGGCGGAAAAAATCAACTGGCTGATCTGACGCCTTACACCAAAAACGGGCTTATAGATGTTTCCTCCATATCTCCGAACAACATCTCCGGTGGTGAGGTTGGCGGCAAGTTAGTTGCTATGAATTTAGGTGTGAATGCGTTGGCGACGACCGTTGACGTGAATACTTTTAAAAGCTTAGGCATTAACATGCCTACAAAAGATTGGACTTGGGATGACTATGATGCGGTTGCGGCGAAAGCAAAAGCAGGCGGCAAACAAATCGGCGGTTTTGCACTCCACCATGAGGTCTTCTTCCCGTACTATCTTCGCTCCGTCGATCAAAAAATGTATAACGCAGACGGAACAGCGCTAGGCTACAACGATGATAAACCTTTCATTGATTACTTCAAGCGATATCAAAAATGGTACGATGCCGGCAATATCCTTTCCCTTGATAAAGAGTCACAGAAGAAAGGGGTAGCCGAGGAAGATGAAATTTTGCTGAACAATGCAGTGACCGGCAATGGATGGTCCAACCAATTTTTGGCTGTAGCCAACTTGGTCAAAGACCGCCCGCTTGAATTGCTTCCACTGCCTGGACGCAATGGCAATAAAGGCCTTTTCTTGAAACCAAGTATGTACTTCTCTATTGCCAACAGCTCCAAGCAAAAAGAAGAAGCAGCGAAGTTCATTTCCTTCTTCGTTAACGATGTTGAAGCGAACAAATTGATTAAAGGCGATCGCGGTGTGCCGGTTTCCTCCAAAGTGAAGGATGCTCTGAAACCGCTGCTGTCACCAAACGAAGTGAAAATTTTTGATTATGTTGCTTGGGCAGAACAAAACAGCTCCCAAATGGATCCTCCGAATCCGGTTGGTTCCATCGAGGTCGAGAAACTGCTTAAAGCAGCAAGTGAACAAATCTTGTATAAGAAAACAAGCATTGAAGAGGCTGCGGCGAAATTCCGTAAGGATGCTAACGCTGTTTTAGAGAAAAATAAAGCGAAGTAAATCTTCGCCAAAGCAAAAGACCGGACTCCGCTTGAACAGGGGGAACCGGTCTTTTTTCCCCTTGACAGGTTAAACGTTTCAAATTAAGCTATAAGTGTATGTTAAACGTTTAACAAAACGGAGTTGAAACAGGGATGACCAAGCCCAAACAAGTCACCATTGTAGAAGTGGCCGAAGCAGCAGGTGTGTCGATTGCCACCGTCTCCAATGTGTTGAATCGAGGTGGTATTCGTTCGTCGAAAGAGACGATTCGCAAGGTCGAATTGGCTGCTGAACAACTGGGGTATCGACGCAACACGATGGCAGCGGGTTTAAGCCGCAACAAAACATTTGAAATCGGTCTCATCATACCGGCGCTGACCAGCTACTATGGAACGCTCGCCGAACATTTACAGATTGAAGCGCACAATGCAGGGTACCATTTATCCGTTTTTTCTTCCGGGGGATTCGATCCGGAAATTGAACGGAGACACTTGGAAGTTTTGCTGCAGCGCAGAGTTGACGGGTTGATTTGTCATGGATTAGCCATGGGCTTTGAAACTACTCGCTCGATTGTCAATAGCGGAACTCCCTTAGTGATGATTAACGGTTGGAATTGGCCTGCGGACATTGCGACAGGAGCCGTCAATCTTGGGTTTGCCGGAGCTTGCCGGGACTCTGTGAAAGTGCTTGCTGAACGTGGCTGCGAAGCCATTTGCTACATAGGCAGCAAACGTGCAAAAGTGATTGATGAACAGCGTTTACTCGGCTTCCATGCCGGGATGACGCAATTCGGAAGCGGGATCAAGCATGAAATCGTGGATGCGATGGGCTTGGATGTCGAGTCTTATTTGAACGGTCTCATGCAGCGTCATGCGCAGCCGATAGGCATTGTTGCTTTTGATGATCATGTGGCTTTGAGAGTTTTATCAGCTGCTAATAAACTGCATATTGATATTCCGAATCGATTAAAGCTTATTGGGATTAATAACGAGTATATTGCAAAGGAAAGTTACCCTGGCATATCTAGCTGGGACATTCCTTATCAAGATCAAGCGCTAATGGCGATATCGAAGCTATTGCATAAGTTTGCCGATAAAGCGGACTCTGGAGAAGACCGCGAAATTGAGGTCCCCCTTACTTTTATAGAGCGACAAACAACCAAATTCTAATAAACGGAGTGATTCATTCATGTGGAAACAAGCCATTGAAGATGCTTTACAGAAAACGAAAGCGAATATTGAACGTTTTGGAGATCTATTTCCGCACGTAAGTGAGAATGATGTGTATCATCTGAATCCGAATACGGATTGGACAGACGGCTTCTGGTCAGGCATCTTGTGGCTGGGCTACGAATACAGCGGCGACAAAGCGTTTCAAGAGGCTGCTCAGAAAGCAGTTGCCAGCTTTAAACAAAGATTGGAAGCTAATGTAGCTCTGGACCATCATGATATCGGATTCTTATATTCCCTTTCTTCCAAAGCGCAGTGGATTATTGAAAAAGATGAAAATGCCAAACAGCTTACGCTGCAAGCAGCCGATGTGTTGATGAAGCGTTGGAGACCGAAAGGCCAGTATATTCAAGCGTGGGGTCCTGAAGGCGATGAGCATAACGGGGGACGTATTATCATTGACTGCATGATGAATCTGCCGCTCTTGTACTGGGCTTACGAACAAACAGGCGACGCCAAGTACAAAGAAGTTGCTGTCATTCATGCTGACTTAAGCCGCCGTTATTTGGTGCGTGGCGATGATTCATCATTCCACACGTTTTATTTTGATCAAGAGAACGGTGAACCGCTGCACGGCGGAACTGCGCAAGGGTATAGCGACGGTTCTACATGGACTCGCGGCCAAGCTTGGGGCATTTATGGATTTGCGCTTTCGTACCACTATACGAAAAATCCGCTTTACTTAGAAACAGCTAAACGTCTGGCTCGTTACTTCTTTGACCGCTTGCCGCAGGATGATGTCGTTTATTGGGATTTCAATGCGCCAGTGAACGAAGAAACGAAGCGCGACAGCTCAGCTTCTGCGATCGCTTCGGCTGGTGCGCTTGAATTATTGGAACATTTGGCTGCTGATGATGCAGACCGCGCTTATTTAGAAAATGCGATTCAACGTTCCATGACTGGCCTGGTGAAATCTTATGCAACAATCGGTAAGCCCGATGCACAAGGTTTTATCGAGCGAGGCTCTTATAGTGTGCGCGGCGGAAACGCGCCTGACGACTTCATGATTTGGGGCGATTATTACTACCTGGAAGCTCTGGTTCGTATGGAAAAAGGAATCAAAGGGTACTGGTATGAATAATCAAGCTTCAATCGGCAATACCCGTTCTTACTGGTTGCAAACCATGCTTCGCATTGCAAGTCCTGTCTTGGAAGCATTGGCAGAAAGAAAGCTGCGGGCTACGATGCCCGTTGAAAATAAAAAAGAAGAGCAGCGCCAGTTCTCTCACCTGGAAGCTTTTGCACGAACGCTCGTCGGGATGGCGCCATGGCTGGAAAGTCCTGCGCTGGATGCAGAGGAAGAAAAGCTTCGGACGCACTACGTCGATCTTGTGCGCGCAGGTCTCGATGCGGCGACGGATCCTGAGTCGCCTGATTTCTTGAACTTTAGTCAAGGGTTTCAGCCAGTCGTTGACACCGCTTTTCTGGCTCATGCCATCCTAAGAGCTCCGAACGCGCTGTGGCATGGATTAGATGGCCGCGTACAGGCTAATCTGGTGAAAGCTTTGCAGTCGTCGAGAACGCGCAAGCCGTTCTTTAGCAATTGGTTGTTGTTTGCGGCTATGACCGAAACGGCGCTTCGTTATATGGGTGCAGATTGGGACCGGATGCGTGTGGACTTTGCTCTCAAGCAGCATGAGCAGTGGTACCTCGGCGACGGCATGTACGGCGACGGGCCTGACTATCACGCAGATTACTACAACAGCTTCGTGATTCAGCCGATGTTGGTTGATATTATCGAGCTTGTCCATGGGGAGTACCCGGACTGGGACGCGATGCGTGAGAATATTTTGATCCGCGCTCAACGTTATGCCGCCGTGCAGGAGCGATCCATTTCTCCGGAGGGCACGTTCCCTGTTATAGGTAGATCACTTGCCTACCGGTTCGGTGCCTTCCAGTCGCTGGCCCAGACGGCGCTGCGCCGCGAACTGCCGGTCGGCGTAGCTCCAGCTCAAGTCAGATGCGCGTTGACCGAGGTGATCAAGCGACTAATTGAAGCGCCTGGTACGTTCGATGAAGCGGGCTGGCTGAAGATCGGCCTGTGCGGCCACCAGCCTGAGCTTGGCGAACCGTATATTTCAACAGGCAGCCTGTACTTATGCTCCGCTGTATTTCTGCCGCTTGGCTTGACGGCGAATGATGAGTTCTGGCAAGGGGCAGATGCGCTTTGGACCTCCCAGAAGGTTTGGGCGGGACAAACTGTTGCTATTGATAAAGCCATATAAAATTGGATCTCAAAAAGCGTGCTGTTTCCTAGTGAAACAGGCGCTTTTTTCATGTATACTAAACAACGTTAATTCCCTTTATCCCCAAATAGCCCGAATTAGAGATTGTGGATAACTTTGGTGAGCCAGAAGAAAGAAGCGTGGCGCTTTTGAATGAAAATTATCAGTTAACGGTACAAGAAGTGCTGAGAAGACCGTTCTTTCAGCAAGCCTATATCGCTGCAGGTCAAGAGGGTTTACAGCGTCTGGTGCGCTGGGTGCATATCATTGAAGTGATTCAGTTTGAAGAACTGCTTCAGGGCGGAGAGATGATCCTGACAACCGGAGCCGCCTTTAAGAGCGATACGAAGCTGTTTATGACCTATCTGGAGCAGCTCATGAATAATAATGTGTCCTGCCTTTGCATTGAGATGGGCCATTATTTGAGTTCCGTTCCGCAGGCATGGATCGATGCGGCGGAAGCCAGCCAGCTGCCGCTTATCATTTTCCCTCAAGCGGTGCGGTTCATCGACATTACGCAGGATATTCATGCGCACATCATTAATCAACATCATAAAGCGCTCCAGGATCTGGAGAAAATATCGCGTGAATTTCATCGCATGACGCTATCGTCTCAAGGCGTATCCCACGTGCTAGGGCTTTTGCAAAGCAGTACCAAAGCCCAGGTTATCTATGTGCCACAAGATGGGCAGCCCAAGTTCTTTCCTCAGATGAGGAGCCGAGAATCCGCTCAGTGGCTGGAATATTTGAGCGGCCACCTTGCCACGAACTCAGACTCCAGGCATGCGGGATCTCCCGCCGTCTTCGAAGTCGAAGGACAAACAGTTATTGTGCAGCCTGTTGGCGCCATGGGCAAAACCTGGGCCAATATCATGCTTGTGCTCAGCCGAAAGCCGCAGGAGTATGAATACTTAATTCTCGACTCAGCTTCCTTGTCGATCGCGCAGGATTTACTGCGCAAGCGGTATATGGAAGAGCGGAAATTATATTCACAAACTTTGTGGGTCGATGATCTGCTTCACCTTCGGATTCGTGACGAAGAGCAGATCAAAGTGCTGATCGGCCACGGTTTTAAACAGCTAAACGAGCTGGTCTATCATGTCATTTTGATCGAGTTCGAGCATAAACAAACAGAAGATTATCCCGCTTTAGGTGATGGCGGCGGAATTGAATCTGCCGGCATTCATCTTTCGCTTGCTGCACGCTCTATATTCGAACAGCATACCTTTCATCCCCTTTTAACTTTAAAAAACAACCGGCTTGTTGTCGTAGCTTTTGACAAAACGCCTAAACGTCCGGCCAAAGAGCGCCTGCAGCAAGTATTTCAATCGCTTCAGCTCTTGAAAGCGGAGGAAGAGATGGAGTTGACAATCGGGGTCGGACAAAGCAACCGAAGCTTCATGCAGGCGCACCAAAGCTACCAAGAAGCGCTTCAGGCGATATCGCTTGCTCCGACGCTGCAAAGTAAGGTGCTGTTTTTTGACGAGCTCGGCGTCTTTCAACTGTTGTTTCATATTGCCGATAAGCAAATGCTGAAGTCCTTTGTCCGCACGTATTTGGGGCCGATCATCGACTATGACCACATGAAGGGCAGCGAGCTGCTGCGCACGCTTAAGGTATATCTCGACAATGACGGCTCGAAGCAGATCGCTGCTCAGCAGCTTTTTATCGTTAGGCAATCGCTCTATTACCGTTTGGAGAAAATCGAGGAGCTGCTGGGCGCAAACTACATGCTGCCGGAAAAACGCTTAGCGCTGCAAGTTGGCATCCGTGCCTTCCAGCTGCTGCATCCGGATATAAAATTGTGAAAAAAAATCGGACAGTTTCTTTACAATTTGTCTAATGGAACGAAAGCGGATCCCTCTTATACTTGGAAACATCAAGTAGAGACGGATCCTTTTTTGGATGGATCCCAAAGAGAGGCAGATGCATAATGATTATTGGGGTTCCTAAGGAAATTAAAAATAATGAGTTCCGTGTTGGCATGACACCTAGTTCTGTTCTTTCTTACACAAAAGCGGGTCATGAAGTAAGAGTAGAGACCTCGGCAGGTCAAAGCATCGGGTTTAAGGATGAGGATTACGTGCAAGCCGGAGCATCCATTGTGGCAACGGCTGCGGAAGTGTGGAAGGCTGACATGGTTGTCAAAGTAAAAGAACCGCTGCCGGAGGAGTACGGTTACTTTCACGAAGGTTTGATTTTATATACGTATCTTCACCTTGCACCGGAGGCTGAACTAACGCATGCTCTGGCACGCAATAAAGTAACTGCTATTGCCTATGAGACAATTCAGCTGGACAATGGCAGCCTTCCGCTGCTGACGCCGATGAGTGAAGTGGCTGGCCGCATGTCCGTCCAGATCGGGGCGCATTTTCTGGAGAAAGCGCATGGCGGCAAAGGGATTCTTCTTGGCGGCGTACCAGGCGTTGAGCCAGGTCGGGTAGCCGTCATTGGAGGAGGAATCGTCGGTGCGAATGCGGCCAAAATGGCAATTGGCTTGGGTGCCGATGTGACCATTGTTGACTTGAATCCAGATCGTTTGCGACAGTTGGATGATCTCTTCCAAGGTCGCGTGAAAACGATGATGTCAAGTCCCTATAACATCGCAGAAGTCGTGCGGCGCGCAGATTTAGTTGTCGGCGCCGTGTTGATTCCGGGAGCGCGCGCACCTCGTTTGGTGACCGAAGAGATGGTCAAAACGATGAGCCCAGGCAGCGTGATCGTGGATGTTGCGATTGATCAGGGCGGTTCCATCGAGACGATTGACCGCATCACGACGCATGATCAACCGACCTATGAGAAGCATGGAGTCATTCACTATGCGGTGGCGAACATGCCTGGAGCCGTAGCGCGTACGTCAACTTTGGCGCTTACGAATGTAACGACTCCCTATGGTTTGCAAATTGCCAGCAAAGGCTTTGTGCGCGCAGCATTGGATAATAAAGCTATCGCCAAAGGGATCAATGTAGTTGCAGGCCATGTCACTTACAAAGCTGTTGCGGAAGCACATGGTTATGAATATACGGATGTGTACTCGCTTTTACAGTAATGGGATAAGTTGCACAAGGGCATAATAATCTCACTAGGGTTCTTTTACCAAGGAGGTTATCGTGCCTGTTAAAATTAATGGGGTGAATATACTTGCGATTATCGCCGGTTCTGCAATAATCGCCTTCGGCATGAACTACTTCAATCTGGCCAATGGTCTCGCAGAAGGGGGGATAACCGGGCTTGCACTCTTGCTCAAATATGTGCTGGGGTGGAATCCGGCCTGGTCGAATCTGCTTATTAACATTCCGCTCATTCTCATAGGTTGGAAGTTGCTTGGACGTATCAGCTTCATATACACAGTCATAGGAATGGTGTCTGTTTCACTATTTCTATGGCTGTTCGAGCGCTATTCCATGCCGCTCCCAGATCCCCTTTTAGCTTCTCTCTATGCGGGAGGAATTGTTGGGCTAGGGTTCGGTATCGTGTTCCGTTTCGAAGGGATGACAGAGGGGACGGATATCATTGCCCGCATGTTGCAGAAGCACTATGGGATCGGAATGGCCAAAACGATATTCGCCATCGATTTCATCATCCTGCTTTTATCGCTGATCTACCTTGATCAAACGCGAGCGATGTATACGCTTATTGCTATTATTGTAGGTGCCAGAGTGATTGATTTTGTGCTGGAGGGGGCTTCCGGAGCGCGTGCGGCATTTATTATTACGGCCAAGCCTGAGCAGACAGCAACGGCCATTATGTCTGAATTACAGCGAGGAATTACGTTTCTCGAAGGAAGAGGCGGTTACACGGGATTTCACCGGGAAGTCATCTATTGTATCGTAAGCCGCAAAGAATCATTAAATTGAAATCGCTTGTTCATCGCTTAGACGCCTGCGCTTTTGTCACATTCAGCGATGTGAGAGAAGTCGTAGGGAACGGATTCGCTCAGCACGAGCCGTAAACGCAAAAAAGCTGCACCTCCAGGCAACCTGGAAGTGCAGCTTTTTTCGTTTTAGAACGCAGGAACGATAGCGCCTTTGTATTTGTCTTCAATGAATTTTTTCATTTCAGCGGAGTTCAATTCTTTCGCAAGCTTTTGCATAGCTTCAGAATCTTTGTTGTCCGGACGGGAAACGAGAATGTTCACATAAGGGGAATTTTTATCCTCAATGAACAGAGCATCTTTTGTTGGATTTAAGTTCGCTTGGAGCGCATAGTTCGTGTTGATCAGCGCAAGATCGAACTCACCGATTGTACGAGGCAGCATGGCAGGATCCAGCTCTTTAATTTGAAGCTTTTTGCTGTTTTCAACGATGTCTTTCACAGTTCCTTTAATGCCAACGCCGTCTTTCAACTTAATCAGACCGTTTTTCTCCATCAACGCGAGCGCACGGCCCGCATTGGAAGGATCGTTAGGGATTGCTACGGACGCGCCTTCTTTCAGTTCTGCAGCGGATTTCACTTTTTGAGAATAAGCGCCGAATGGCTCAATGTGCACGCCAACGACTTTTACAAGGTTTTGCTTTTTATCAGCATTGTATTGGTCCAGGTAAGGTTGGTGTTGGAAAAAGTTCGCGTCCAATTGTTTTTCAAACACTTGCACGTTCGGTTGCACATAATCATTGAACTCGATAACTTCCAAGTTAACACCTTGCGCTTTCATTTTTGCTTTCAAGCTGTTCAAAATTTCAGCGTGTGGAACGGAGGAAGCGCCGACTTTTAATGTCACTTCTTTGGCTGGCGTCGTAGCAGAAGGTGCAGCCGACGCAGCAGGAGCTGTGCTGGCTTGATTTTCAGCCGGTTTTTGTCCGCAGGCAGCAAGTGCCAGAACGAAGAATAGGGCAACGAGTGAAACAGTAAGTTTTTTCATTGTAAAATGACCTCCAATAATCAATGATGTCTTATTTGCGGTTGTATTTGGCGACCATTCGATCACCGAGCATTTGTAAAAGTTGAACAAAAATGACAAGGATAACAACAGTGACGATCATAATGTCCGTACGGAACCGCATATAGCCGTAGCGGAGCGAAAGATCGCCAAGCCCGCCGCCGCCGACAACGCCTGACATGGCGGAGTAGGAGAGCAGAGCCACAGCCGTTACCGTCACAGCTGAGATCAAACCCGAGCGAGCCTCCGGCAGCAGAACGCGCCAGATGATTTGCCATGGCGTTGCGCCCATAGATTGTGCGGCTTCAATGACGCCGCTCTCGATCTCGCGCAGCGCGGATTCGACCAGCCGCGCCAGAAATGGCGCGGCGGCGATCACGAGAGGCGGGATCGCGCCTTTCACGCCGATGGTGGTGTGCACGAGCGCTTTCGTGATCGGGAATACCGAAATCATGAGAATAACGAAGGGCACAGAGCGCAGGATGTTCACGATCAGGGAGAGAACTCCGTACAGCGGCAGATTTTGCAGCAGCTGCCCTTTGGAAGTCAGAAATAAGATAATGCCTAACGCTAAGCCGATGATGACTGTGAATAGGAGTGACCACCCCAGCATCACAAGCGTATCGCCTGTTGCTTTTGCAATTTCAGCCCAGTTAATTTCCCAGGTCATATTCATGGGGCAATCACCTCCACATCCATTCCTTCTTGCTTCAGCTTAGCAATTACGGCAGCAATTTCCTCTTGCTGAGCGCCGGATAATTGGACGACTAACTGACCGTAGGGAACACCTTTCATGGAAGAAATAGTCCCCTGCAAAATAGCGAAGGTCACATTCGTCGACTTGACCGTTTCAAACAAGATCGGCTCATACGTTTTCGCACCGATGTACGTAATCCGGATGATCGTTCCTGCCTTGTCCCCCTGCTGTACATTCGAATCGACCGCAGCACTGCTTGTGGCAAAATCAGAAACTTGACCGACAAACTCCTTCGTTACCGGATGCTGCGGCTGAAGAAACACGTCGAGCACTTTGCCGGTTTCGACAATCAAACCTTTCTCCATAACGGCTACGCGGTCACAGATCGCGCGAATGACCTGCATTTCATGCGTAATAAGCAGGATCGTAATGCCAAGCTTCCGGTTAATATCGAGCAGAAGGGCGAGAATCGCATTCGTTGTCTGCGGATCGAGCGCAGAAGTGGCTTCATCGCAGAGCAGAATATCCGGATGATTGGCCAGCGCTCTTGCAATACCGACGCGCTGCTTTTGTCCGCCAGAAAGTTGGTTCGGATATTTGTCCGCATGTTCCTGCAATCCAACAAGTTCAAGCAGTTCCTTAATCCTCGCGCCAATCTCGGCTTGTCCTGTGCCAGCCAACTTCAGCGGAAAGGCGATGTTTTCAGCAACCGTAGATGAAGAAAGCAGATTAAAATGTTGAAAAATCATGCCGATTTTGCGGCGTTTGACCTGCAGTTGTTTGGCGTTTAGACTTGTCATATCTTCGCCATCGATGATAATGCTTCCTGAGGAAGGACGTTCCAGTAAATTTACACACCGCAGCAAAGTGCTCTTTCCTGCGCCGGAGTGTCCGATGATACCGAAAATTTCTCCGCGAGCGATATGTAAATGGATCTGCTGGATAGCGGGTACACGTCCCGGTATATCCTCGTACACTTTTTGCAAGTTATCGATATGAATCAGGATGAATACCTCCTATTCCATGCAAATAATGGTGATTGTATATTTTGACCAACGGTAGATCATTTTATAAGAAATTACAAGACTAAGCAACAGCCAAAATATGAAAAATGAAACTTTCATTATTCATTGACGCTGTATATGTTTGCATATAAACTGAGGTTAAACGTTTCAACTAATCAAGACAGCGCTTTATTCAACAGAGAAAACGCTCTTTTACGATTTTTTCAGGGGGATGATAAATTTGACGAATTTGCAACAAAGACAAAATGAAATCAAATCGAAAGTTGCCACAGCGGCATATAAGCTGCCTTTAATGAGCAGCGGGTTCTTATTTCACCAAGATGTTCGTGATAACTTCTACTACGCATCTTATCTATTTGCAGCATCCCAGGAGCAAGACATTCCGTTTGAAGGAGACCGCCATTCGGCGAAAGAGAAAGCGGAAAGTATTCTTCTGCTTTTACTTGAACTGCAGGACCGAAATGCAAAAAGCCCCACTTATGGTCATTGGCCGCTAAATTTGAGACCAACTCCGCATGAAGCAACGAAAAATACACTCCCAGTGGAATTGATGGGGAGCTTGATGGTTTATTTCTATGAGCGTTACGCGGATGTTCTTAGCGAGTCCTTGCGCAACTCTTTCGAAGGAACGCTTTTCCATATTTATGAGAGCGGCTTCTATCGCAAAAGGGTCGAGCATTTCAATCATCACGAAGCCAAATACACGGCTGCCAAGCTCATTTTCGGACAGCGCTATGAAGATAAAGACTTACTGGAAGATGGCATTGTGAGCTTGCGCCGTACATTGGACCGGGTCACAACGCTTGGAATGTCCGAGTACGGGGGATTGCCATGGTTCTGGCATTGGGTGCAGGCGTTTACATGCGCTTGGCAGCTGATGAAAGATCCAGAGATTAAAGGTGAGCTCGCCCGCTTGTTAGATTACCTGTGGCGTGTTCGCTCGACCTATTATTTAGGAGGCGCATGGGTGGGACCGCATTCCAGGATTTGGCCTCACGACATGCCTAGGGATACGAATGTGCTGCACGATTATGCGCAGTACGGGGATTTCACCCTGCCTGACTCAATGCCACGGACAGAGTATGCCGGTTTTCTAGCATATGAGGCTCCGGTTGATGCCCGGCATCTTGCTTTGAACCGTCAGGTTCCTGTCGAAGTGAAGTCTCGCATTCCCAAACAAGCTGGATTAGCTATCAATGAAGAGGATGTGCTTCACAGCTATGTATTTATCACAGAAAGCTTTGCCGTTGGCGGAATATACGAACGTGTGCTTGAATTTGACAATGAGCAGCACCGCTGGGATGTAGCGCTACCGCTTGATCGTGCGGAAGGAGTCAATCATGCCTATTTTTTCCATCCGGCACCTGGGAATGGAGAAGGAGATTTGCGGCATCAGAGCGAATATTCAGAAGTGTTTTTTCATCGGAGTACGGTCATAGCTGATTATCAGATTCCAGAAAATATTCCCAATCAAATTATTGGCTGCTTGCCTGCAGGAGATTGGGTGGAAGATAAGCACGCTTTGTTTGGCTTATGCGGAGATGTATACATGGCAGTCTATGTGCAGCAGCCGCATCAAAGAGAAGTACTAGCCGACCGTTCCGTAATAACGAGCAGCGGAAATAAGAATGCCGTTGTTTTTGAGTGTATGGACACAAAGGACGCGAAGTCGAGGGGCATTGCCGATCTAAGGAAATTTGCAGATGTAATGAGAAATAAACAACCGGCATACTCTCCTGCTGCGGGAAATGATTACGCTATTCATTACACAACACTGAATGATGATTTACTTGTTTTCAAAAGCGGCCCTAACTCCGAAGCCAGCAGATTTGTAAATGGTCATGCTGCGGATTTCACGGATTATAAGGTCCTTTTAAAATAAAAGAAAAGAGGATATGATCATGCCATTAGTGGATATGCCGTTGGACAAGTTACTTTCCTATGAGGGACGCAATCCCCGCCCAGAAGATTTCGATGCGTATTGGGAGCGGGCCATCGCTGAAATGAAAGCTGTTGATCCGCAAATCGAACTGCGCTCAAGCGAGTTTCAAGTTCCTTTTGCGGAATGCTTCGATCTCTATTTTACCGGCGTTAAAGGCGCCCGAATCTATGCCAAATATATTCGTCCTAAGCAATCATCCGAACCTCATCCAGCGATTGTTCAATTCCATGGTTATTCCGGTAATTCCGGCGACTGGTCAGATAAAGTTCAATATGCAGCCTTAGGCTACTCGTTCTTCTCAATGGATTGCCGTGGTCAGGGCGGCTTATCTGAAGATGTAGGGGGCATGAAAGGGACTACACTCAGAGGTCATATCGTCCGCGGACTCGATGATCATCCGGATCAATTGCTATTCAGGGATATTTTCCTGGATACAGCCCAACTCGCGGGCATTGCTATGAGCATGCCGGAAGTAGATCCAGCGCGCGTAGGAGCCATGGGAGGCTCGCAAGGCGGCGCTTTGACGATTGCATGTGCTGCACTGGAGCCACGCATTAAGCGTTTAGCGCCCGTGTATCCTTTTCTTAGCGACTATAAGCGTGTATGGGAGATGGATTTGGCGAAGGACGCTTACCAAGAGTTGAAGGACTTTTTCCGCCGTCATGATCCGCAGCATAAGCGTGAAGAAGAAGTTTTCACCAAGCTGGGCTACATTGATATCCAAAATCTAGCGGGGCGGATCGAAGGGGAAGTCATGATGGCTGTAGGCTTAGCCGATACGGTATGCCCGCCTTCTACGCAATTTGCCGCTTATAACAAAATCAAATCACCGAAAAGCTACGAGCTGTATCCGGATTTCGGTCATGAAGGCTTGCCTGGCTTTAACGATAAAACGCTCCAGTTCATGCTGGGCTTATAATGCAAAAAATGACTCTCTCATCGATAGGATGGGAGGTCATTTTTATTGTTTATCTGTTTTTACGCTTTAAAATGGACGACGGCGCTGTAAAGCATTTTACCTGCGTTCGGATCAAAAGTGGTGTGATGCTGAATGGCGTAGACGCCCAGCATAAGCGCTTTATTATTATCAATCTGTTCGTTAATGTGCTTCTCGAGCGTTTTTAAGTCATAGGCTTGAAAAAACTCGATTTTATTTTCAATGCGATCCAGTATAAAGTCCATGCGATTTATCCTCCCAGGCAACATATGTGGAAATTAGATGACTTCTCTATTATAACGTCAATATCTGATATAGGAAGTGGCTTTGAATAGGCGTATACTGTAGGGGGATACATGGCAAGGTCCAAAAGTTCCTTCGGAATACTAAATATTCCAGACAACAAGTACTAGGAAGTGATGTCGTTTGAAGTCAACAAGGTTATTAATTGATTTCCTAAAACTGAAATGGCCGTTGTACATCGCAGCAGTATTGTCAATCTCCGTGGGAAATATCGTTCATTCGTACTACCCGAAGCTTCTGGGCGAATTTACCGATCATCTTCAGCAAGGGGGCTTGAGCAAAGATTTAATTGTCGGATACAGCTTGAAGCTCTTGTTAATCGGTGTTACTTTCGGTGTTTTGACGGCGATCGGCCAGTATTTGATTATGCGGAGCGGCAGACGCTTCGAGTTCGTAGCAAGAAACCGTTTGTTTGATCATTTCACACAACTAGGGGCTACTTTTTACTCCAAAAACGGTGTCGGCAAGCTGCTGAGCTATGTCATGAACGATGTGACCGTTATTCGGGAGTCCATTTCGATGGGGATTAACCAAATTACGAACTCGGCGATTTTAATTATTGCTGTCGTGCTTACCATGCTGTTCAGTTCAATTCCGCTGTATTTAATTCTCGTCTGTATCTTGCCATTATTGATCATTCCCGTTCTGACCGTGAAATTTCAACCTGTTATTAAAAATCGTTCCCTGCAGGTACAAGAAGCATTAGGCAAAATGACCGAGTCAGCCGAGGAGCAATTCGGCGGCATCCGAGTAGCGAAAAAGTTCGCGGTAGAACCGATCATGATGGGCAGATTCGGCGCCACGGTGGATCGGATTCGCGACAATCAGTTAAGATTGGTACGTCTTTCGTCCCTATTTGAAGCACTTATTCCGTTTCTGGGCGCAATATCGCTGATTATCGCGATTGCATTTGGGGGCTATTTGACGATTCAAGGGCGGATTACGATCGGAAATTTTGTTGAATTAACGCTGTACATAAGAATGATGGTCAACCCGCTTCAACAGATCGGCCGCGTGATCAATGCCATGCAGCGTTCCAAAGCGTCGCTTGAGCGCATCAATGAACTGCTTAATTTGAAATCTGAAATTGTGCAATCGGAACTGGCCCAGCCTTCTCATCTTGATCAAGAGGGCATTCGGATTGAGCACTTGTCCTTTGCCTATCCGGACGATGAGGATGAGGTGCTCCATGATATCTCATTGACGATTGAACCGGGTAAATCCATAGGCATTATCGGCAAAACAGGAAGCGGCAAGTCGACGCTCGTTAAGCTGATGCTGAGAATTTATGATCCTCCTGAAGGAACCGTTTGGATCGGCGACACGGACATTCGGGATGTCACTTTAGAAAGCTTGCGCAATCAAATCGCTTATGTGCCGCAAGAGGGATTCTTGTTCTCCACAACCATTCGAGACAACATCGCTTTCTATAAAAGGGAACTGCCGATTGAGCAGGTAGAGCGCGCTGCCAAGAATGCGCAGATTCTGAACAGTATCACGTCCTTTCCCGAAAAGTTCGAAACGAAGCTGGGGGAACGAGGGGTTACCTTATCAGGCGGTCAACGCCAACGAACAAGTCTGGCCAGAGGCATTATTAAGGATTCGCCGCTCATGATCCTTGACGATAGTGTAAGCGCTGTAGATTCAGTGACGGAGAAGCATATTATCGACACGATTCGAAAGGAACGATCCAACAAAACGACCATCTGGATCGCACATCGGATTTCGGCGTTAAAGCATACGGACGAGATCATTGTGCTTCACGAAGGGCGAATCGTACAGCGCGGCACACATCAAGAACTTATTGCGCAGGAAGGCTTGTATGCAGAGCTTCATGCGATACAGGAAGGGGGCAGCCACGATGTCGCGGAGTAAAGAGAGCAGCAATAAGGAACAGCAAGCGACAAAAACGTCCTTCAGGGCCTTATCCGTCTATGCCAAACCGCACAAGTTTACATTTGCAGCTGTATTGCTATGTGCATTACTGGGCATTGCCGCAGATTTGTTTCAACCTTATCTCGTGAAGATCGCGATAGATGATAATTTGATGATCGGGAAAAATGATTATCACGCGTTGCTGCTGATTTGCCTGTTCTATGTAGGACTTTCGGTGAGCTCTTTATTTTTCAGCTACTTGCAGAACAACTTGCTGCAGTTTGCAGGCCAAAGCATTGTGGCCAAAATCCGCAAGGATTTGTTCCAGCACATTTTCAAACAGTCGATGTCCTATTATGACAAAACGCCGAGCGGCAGTCTGATTACGCATGTATCCAGCGATACGGAGACACTGAATCAGTTTTTCACACAAGTTCTGTTAAGTCTCATGCGCGACGGGATGACATTAATTTTTATCATCGTGCTGATGTATCACCTGGATCCTACCCTAACGATGTACAGCATGATTGTAATACCGATCATCGCACTTATTGCTATAAGCTTTCGCAGATATATGCGCAAAACGTACCAGCTTTCCAGGACACGGCTGTCCCAAATGGTCGCATTTGTGGCTGAAAATTTATCCGGTATGCATCTCATTCAAGCTTTCCACCAAGAAAATGAACAAATGAAACGTTTCACGGATCGCAATTTAAGCTACTTCCAAGCAAATTTGCGGGAAATCCGAACGAACGTATTATTTAACCGCTCCTTCGATATTTTGGGGAATTTATCGGTTGCATTCATTACGTGGATCGGAGGCATGGCCGTTTTCGATAAAACGATCGAGTTCGGAGTCCTCTATGCGTTTATTACGTATATTCGACAGTTTTTTCAACCGATTAATAATATCACCCAGCAGTGGAATACACTCCAATCTACGACAGTGTCAATGAATCGGATATGGAACATTTTCGCCACGCAGCCGGAAGTGAAGGATAAAGAGCAAGTGAAAGAGATCCCGCTCACTGCGGTAAAGGGAGAGATTCACTTTAACCATGTGAAGTTTGGTTATTTAAAAGATATTGCTGTTCTTGAAGATCTTGAGCTGCTCATAGAGCCTGGTGAGATGATCGGGATAGTAGGTACGACAGGTGCCGGCAAAAGCTCGCTAATATCCTTGCTCTGCCGCTTCTACGATGTGCAGGAAGGAAGCATCCGGATTGATGGTACTGACATTCGGGATATCCCGCAGGCTAATTTACACCGGATGGTTGGATTGGTCCAGCAGGAGCCTTATTTATATGCTGGAAGCATTCTCGATAATGTGCGTATGTTTGATGAAACCATTGCGCCGGAGGATGTCATCAAAGCCTGTCAATTGGTTGGAGCGGACAGTTTGATTACAAGGCTGAAGGATGGGTACGAGACGCGCATTTCAGAAAGAGGAAGCGGCTTATCCGCGGGCGAGAGACAGTTGATTTCATTCGCACGGATCATCGTATTCCAGCCCAAAATATTGATTCTGGATGAAGCGACGGCGAATTTGGACTCCCAAACTGAGCAGTTGATTCAGACCGCGCTGCAGATCGTTGCCGAAGGGAGAACTACGCTTGTCATTGCCCATCGGATCTCGACGATTATTCATGCCAATCGCATTCTGGTCATGAGTCAAGGTCAAATCGTTGAAGAAGGGAATCACTCGGAATTACTTGCGCTTCATGGTTACTACGAGCAGTTGTATCTCCACTCCCAAGGGAGTATGGACGCAGCACAAACCATTTCATAAAGTGAATATACCCAAAAAGCTTTGTCATGGTTCCGATAAGGAACCTGTGACAAGGCTTTTTTTGTCCTATTATTCTACCATTGGTTATTAATGGGTGGTTAATCAACTATATAACAAAAGTACTATTTAATATAAACAATTGGTAAATTGTGTTGTTATATTTATTTTACTGTACTATACTAATGTATAAAAATGTAAGCTTTATGTCGACTTATGTCGAAGGAGGGGGTTTTTCCTGCAGTTTTTCATCGTTTGCTTTAAAAGATTCAATCGATAGGAGAGGAATTTATGAAAGAAAGAAGATTGCCAAATATACAGAAATTATTTCCGAGTGAAGACGGAAACCCACAATCGCGTCAAATGATGATGCGATTCATTGAACAAATATTAACCGGCGTCGATGTGCTGAAAAATCCGGATGGCGTCAATCTTAAGGGAGAAAAAAACCGGACAGGGAACTTTTATAATAACCTCATTCAAAATAGTGAGATTCCGACTGCCAGTATCCCATTGGAGGAAGTAAACACCGAGCTGCTAAAGCTGCTGCACGATCATCCGTACCATACGAAATATTTCCTAACGAATATTTTGCCAATGGCGAGCATCCCGGGCATCCTGGGCATGATTGCGGCTTTTATGGTGAACGGCAACAATCTATGGGATGTTTACGGACCTGCGGGAGCTGAAGCGGAAGTTAGAGTGATCAGCATGATGTCCAAATTAATCGGATATGACCCAATGAAAAGCGGCGGATATACGACGTGGGGCGGGCAAGGAGCTGTATTTTCCGGACTTCGCATTGCGATTGCCAAATTTGCTCCGGAGGCTTTGCAAAAAGGCGTTCCCGGCAACTTGTATGCCTTTTGTTCAGATGCTGCGCATTACAGCTTGTTTAAATCCGTGGAAGCGACGGGGATCGGCAGCGATAAATTAATTCGGGTTCGTACGAAATCGGACAGCTCCATGGATGTGGGCGATTTGAAGATCAAGATGGAAGAGGTTATCGCGCGAGGCGGAATACCGATCTATATTGTTGCTACGACAGGCACGACAGATGCAATGGGAATTGACGATTTGGAGCAGATTTATACGATATCTAACCAAGTCGCTGCACAGTTTGGGCTGCCGAGAGCACATATTCATGCAGATTCGGCGTTAGGCGGATTCTTTGCGTTCTTTCAAGATTATGACTTCTTCAGCAATCCGCTTGGATTCAAAGATGAGGTTGCTGAGGCTTTAAGGGCCATTCATAGCAGGATGAGACATTTGCATTTGGCCGACTCGCTTTGCTTCGATTTTCAAAAGCTGGGGCAAACACCGTATCTGACAAGTCTATTCCTTCTAAAGGAAGCCGCAGATTTGAAGCTTATGGACCTACATCCGGACGAAACGCCATATGTCGGGCATCGGGGTTATGGTCAGTACCATACCGGATACACGTTGGAATGCTCGCGCATGGCTAGCTCCATTAGCATTTATAGTGCTCTGCTCGCTTTTGGCGTACAAGGGTACCAGCAGCTTCTGGCACAATTCGTTGAGGTCAATCTCGCCTTCCGGGAGGCGCTGCGGTCGGAAATTCCTCAGGCTGAGATTGTTAATGAGGACAACCCCGGAATTATTACGCTATTTCGGATTTACCCAGATGGGAGTCATCGGTTTCAGGAAGAAATTTCGGGAAGCTGCACCTATAAAGAGATTGAGCGGAACAACAAGTTCAATGAAGTCTTGTTCGAAATGCTTGGGAATCAGCGTGATCGCATATTTTTTGGCGATACGAAGAAGCACCTCCTTGTACCTACGAAGGATGAAAGTTATACGCCCTTATATGCGAATAAAGTATTCATCATTTCCCCCTATACGCAGGTTGAACACGTCCCAGAAATTGTGGAACATTTGAAGTCAATCGTAACACAGGTCTATGAGAAGTATGCTGAAGCATCGACGATAAGCAGGAGGTAACAACAAGTGGCTACGCAAATGCAAAGACTGACAAAACAGGCGACACGTTTCAGAAGTAAATTATTGAATTGGGTCCGTGAGCATCTAGCGGTTAAAATGACGTTTAGCATTGTTTTGCTGCTTCTGGTCGTAAGCGGCGTCTTTTCCTTTTCCGAATATTGGATCAGTAAAAGTTTAGCATCGAAGCTCGAAGATCAATTTGTTCTGCGGCTAACGTCAAATATTCAAAACGTTTCAAATTTTTTAGCCGTAATTCCTGAACGTCCTGAGGAAATTATGGACACCAAGAATCCGGGCTATGAAAGAATCAAAAAGCAATTCGAGGAGTTCAAGAAACACGATACGCTAGAAAATGTGTATGTGTTAACTAGAATGCAAAATAAGGATCAAATCGTTATATTAACTGGGGTTGAAGACGACTACGGCACTGAGTATCCTTTTACTCCAGAAATGAACGCGGCGATTGCCCAGGATAAACCGATGATCAGCAACATTTATAAAGATGAATACGGCATTCATAAATCTATATTTGCTCCCCTCAGAAACAAGAATGGCGAAAACGTTGGCATCATCGGTATTGATTTGGATGCATCGGTTATCCCGCAAACGAAGCAAAAATTGCTGTGGTCGACGTTGATCTTAACGATCATTGTTGTGGCTATTGGCACTTTGATCGCCTACTTCATTAGTCGGAGTGTGACGAGACCGGTCGTTCAGCTGATGCGAATGACGGAGAAGGTAGCTAGCGGTTATTTGACTGAACAAGTCTCGATCAATCGAATCGATGAGATTGGCAAACTGTCAGCGGCATTTAATGAAATGCGGAGGAATTTGGAATCATTGATTCGTCAGATGTACAATTCATCGCATATCCTTACCCAAACAAGTGAGCAATTGTATCAATCTGCAGATGAGTCAAGCTCGAGTGCAGGGATGGTTGCCGTCTCCATGAATAGCATGTATGACGGGGTAGCTGAGGTTGTAAATTCAATTTCCGAGAGTACCACTTCCATCGTTGAAATTAATACGGAACTGACGGAGGTAACGAGCGAAGTCAAAGAGATGCAGGAAATGGCACATAAGGTAGGAGCCCATTCGGTTGACGGTCAACAACTTGTTGAGAAGACGCTGCATCAGATGAACGTCATACAAAGCGAGATGAAGCAATCACAAGAAGCAGCGCTGCAATTGGGGAATCGCTCCAAAGAAATCGGTGCGATCATCAATATCATCACCGAGATCGCTCAGCAGACGAATCTGCTGGCTCTGAATGCATCGATTGAGGCAGCCCGTGTTGGCGAGCAAGGAAAAGGTTTTGCTGTTGTTGCCGGCGAAGTGAAGAAACTGGCTGAGCAATCTACGAAAGCAGCCAGCTCCATCACCGAACTCGTCTCCGGGACCCAAAAAGACAGCCATTTGGTCATGCAAAGTATCGTTCAAGGAAATCACGCCGTAGAACAGGGTCAAACCTGGATTAACGATACGTATGAAAATTTCAAGGTAATTTTCAATGGTATTTCCGTTTTTTCCAATCGGACAGATCATTTATTAGATACACTTGAACGAGCGGTGAAGTCTTTCGAGATCATTTCCAGCATGATGCAAAAAATTTCCGGTATTACCGAACAGCAATCTGCCGGGTATGAAGAAGTAGCCGCTGCTGCGCAGGAGCAGAGTGCGTCTATTGTGGAAATTACTACAGCGATCCGCCAACTGTCTGAAATGTCTGTTGATCTGCAAAAATCAGTTAAAAGCTTTAAATTATCTAGCTAATGATAAACGTTCAAAAGCAATATGCCAGCCTCGGGCTGGTTTTTTCTTTTGGAGTAGGCTAATGATCTGGTACTAGGAATAGATAGTACTTCTCAAAACATATAACTCCAGTACAATTAGAAGTAAGACGAGAGGAGGTTATGCATCATGAAATCGAAATGGATTACAATTCAATTGGGCTATGTGTTGGGAGCCAGCTCCCTTCTAACCGCCATTGTATATTTCTTTGCAACGAACTGGGAAAAATTAAACCGCTGGGAAAAATTTACACCTGCCTTTTTGCTCATCCTTGGTTTCTATGGGCTGTCTGTCTGGCTTTCGCGTCAATCGGGTCGCCAATTTCTAAGTAAACTCAGCCTGTTCGCAAGTTGCGTTTCATTTGGCGTAGGGGTTGGACTCATTGGGCAAACCTATAACTCGCATGCAGACAGCTACACATTGTTCGCTATCTGGTTTATTCCGGCATTCCTTTTAGCTATTCTAACGAGATGGCAGCCCTTTTACGTCCTTTCTTACCTGCTCGGTCATTTGGCATATGGGATTTATTTTTTCCCGAGATGGGAAGGAAACATGGCGTCAGAAGTTGTTCAAATCGCGATTTGGCTAGGCATGGCCATTGCAAATGGCATCCTCTATGTGTTGACGGAGCGCGGGACGTTGAAGTCGCCGTTTTTAAAATGGATTTCATTTCAAGCAGGCATAGGTATTCTGCTCGTGGTTTCGAATTCGCACGCTTTTGAAGACTATGGTGTTCTCATGAACCTGCCCTTGGTGGCGGTGCTTGCAGCAGCTGTATGGTACACACATCGCACGAGAAACAAAGCCTATTTGATGTTCTCGGGCTTGTGGATTTCCGTCACAATTACGTTTAAATACATCGAACTCATCGTGCACTATTATAACGAGCTATTCTTCATAGCCAGCTTATTATTTGTGATTTTGTTCATTGGCGCCAACGTGAAGTTTATGACTTTTATTCGGGCGTGGCAGCCCGTCGCTGCGCCAACTGAGACAGACTCAGTTAAAAACGAAAGTGATAAACCGGAAAACGACTTCACCAAATGGGTCGTACGTGTTTTGACAGTTTCTGTCGTTATTATCGGCTCACTGCTAGGCAGCTTGACAGTTCTCGGGATTGTCACATTGGTGTTAGGTTTTGATGACCCAGCGAACGTGTTGATCGGGTTCGGGCTTGTCATGGTTACAGCGATGGTACTCGCCAAAAAGTTGAATGCTTTAGTCCGATACACCATTCTCATCAGCGGATTACTGCTTGGGGCGGGAGCTGCCTCATTTTCAGAAAATGTGCCGGTTTTATTCATTTTTCTTGCGCTTTCTATAGCTGCTTTTATCTACATTGCCGGGATGGTGCATCGCATTTTTTTCTTTCTTGCAGCGGTTTTGATTGCCGCAGTCATCCTTTTCAATTGGATCAATAGCGGAATTATTGTGCTAACCGTGATAGCGAGTGTATTATTTATCCTCTTTGCGTGCGGGCAGGTCATTCGAAATGCTGCAGTTCGGCAGCCGGTGCTGTACAGCAGCTACCCTTCATTTCTGCTAACACTCTTTGCGCTTACCTTCATGACCGAATCTTACTGGTATTATTTGACGAATGCGCTTTTCTTTCTTATTGTCGGGCTTGCCTTAGTCGTCAGCAGACAATTGCATATCCGTTGGATTTTCGCTTGGTCTATGGGCTTCTGGACGGCATTTCTCGTTTACAAATATTACGATTTGGCCTGGGGGCTGCTGCACAAATCGGTTACGCTCGCCTTGATCGGTATCTTCATTTTGAGCTTTACCGTTTGGTATGAAAAGAAACACCGGCTAGAAGCGGCAGAGCCGGAAGATAGATCAGGCTTCTCAGTCAACAGGTTCGTGATTGGGGTGTTAGTGCTGCTGCAAGTCGCGGCCATGTCCATACAAATTGGCAAAAGCGAGTGGCTGCTGTCGCATGGCCAACTGATTAAACTCCAGCTTGAACCGTTGGATCCGCGCTCGCTCATTCAAGGGGATTATGTACGCCTGCGCTACACGATCTCCGAGCCGCCTATTTTTGATAATAACAACGAAGACTTGACGTCTAAGCGAAAAATAGCCGTAGTGCTCGCTCCGAACATGGCGACAGGCGTGTATGAGTACCGCCGCGTGTATACAAAAGGGGAAGAGCTTGCTCCCGGGGAGGTTCGCTTGAATGGCACCCGAATGGGCTACGAAAGGATTGAATATGGGATTGAAACGTATTTCATTCCAGAAGGGACCGGACGGGATTACGAACAGCATGCGAAGTTCGCCGAAGTGAAGGTGTCAGCGAACGGAGACGCGATTCTTGAACGGCTTTTGCTGCAGCAAAGTGTTGTCCAATAAAGATTAATGTGGTAAAATAACCCGATCTTTGCATGCAAAAGAAAGGGGTAGCTGTTCGAATGTGGCTCATGTATTCGGTACTTGCAGCATTCAGTTTCGGGCTGCGGGGCATTCTGTATCACTGGACCAGCCAGCAATCATTAAATCGGAATGTGCTGCTATGCGGCACATTTTTCATGGGGGCGCTGATTAGCGGTATTTGCGCCATCCTTTTACAACAAACATGGACGGTATCTGCGCTGATCGGCGTTCAAATGGGACTGTTTTCCTTCGGGGCCAATGCCAGCATGTTCAAGGGCTTCGCCGTAGGAAAAGCGTCTCTGGTCGCCATACTTACCGGTTTGCCGTCCGTCGTTGTGGTGTTCGTCGCGTATTTGATTTGGGATGAACGATTAAATATGATGCAGTTCGTGGCCTTCGTCATTATCGTTATTGGGATTTTAGTCGTGCGTTATTCCAATGAGATTACACTGAAAAATTTGCAGGGTGCAGGATGGGGGGCGCTGGCTTTAATTCTTTTTGCCGGTAATGACTTATCCGGTAAATGGACGGCTTTGGTAGCGGCCCCGTTATTTCCGACGTTGTTCTGTATGTTTACTACAGGCACCATCTGTTTCGGGCTCTGGTGGTTGAAAGATCAGAAGCAGGGAGACAATAAACAGGCTAAAGCGGCAACTTCCTCAGGATGGACGGAGCGCCGGACGTTTCTCTTTGGCATGGTCGTAGGGATTACGAATGTAGTCGGCATGATTTTCATACTTCATGGTTTTGATCATGGCAAAGCAGGATTGGTGTCCGCCGTTGTCGCACTGAATGTACTGATTGTTCTGTTGTACACACGTTTTGTTTTGAAGGATAAGTTTTCAATGATGGAGCAATCCGGACTTGCCTTGGCGTTCATCGGTATTTTGATGATGAAGCTAGTTGCCTCTTGACAACACATAAATATTGCAGTAATATTCAGTCAATTCACAACTTGATAAGTAACATTGATGAACAGGACAGTAGTTCTTGACGGACAGTCGCAGCGAGCCGGGATTGGTGGGAACCGGTACGAATGTCAGGAGCGAAACGGACCTGGGAAATGGTCTTCCGAACGGAAGTAGGGAGATCCGGCATAAGCCGTTATCGTTAGAGGGGTTAAATCTGCTGATTTAACACTTAGAGTGGTACCGCGGGAATGAACAGCTCTCGTCTCTTATTTAGAGACGAGGGCTTTTTTGCATGTTATTTACGTGATTAGGGAGGGAAATTCGATGATTCATCAGCTTTTAACCGAAGAAATCGAGCAGCATGTCGAGGCTTTATTTCAGGAGTCCGGGAACGAACGTCCTGCTTATCTGAAAATTGTAACCGAGCATCCGGCACACCCGGAGCATGGGGATTACAGCTCAAATATCGCCATGCAGCTCGCCAAAATATGGCGAAAAGCTCCCTTGCAAATCGCTGGGGAGCTTCAGAGCCGCATTGAGCAGAATGGGCTTGTTCAAGGTCTGTTCAGCAAAGTTACTGCCGTAGCGCCTGGCTTCTTGAACTTTTATATCAATTTGGAAGCATGGGCATCTGGAGCTTATCGAGCTTCAGATGAGCAGACGCATCCAAGAAAGAAGACCAAAGTATTGGTGGAGCATACCTCGATCAACCCTAATAAAGCGGCGCATGTTGGTCATTTAAGAAACTCTTGTATCGGCGATTCGCTGTCGCGTATGCTGTCGCATGCCGGTTATGACGTGGAAGTTCATAACTATATCGATGACCTTGGGAATCAATTGGCGGATACGGTGGTGGGTATTCTTCATACACAAACGGAGGGAAACTTTCCTCGATTCGGGGATTTTTGCTGGGAAACCTATGCAAAGGTGAATCAAGCCTATAAAGTCCAGCCCGAGCTGGCCGAGCAGCGTTCAGTGGTCCTTCATGCAATTGAGAGCGGGACATCGAACCTCGCGTGGATGGGTGCATTGGTGGCGGAGCGCATCGTTCGCGAGCAGCTGGACGAAATGAAACAGTTTGGGATCTCTTATGACGTACTGGTTTGGGAAAGCAGCATTGTTCGCGCAGGATTCTGGGATACAACCTTTGAGCTGCTGAGCAAAACGGAGATGTTTCATAAGGTGACAGAGGGGAAATTGGCGGGCTGTTGGGTGCTGAAAAACTTGGAAGACGGGGGAGAAGCCGAGGCAGACACTCAGGAATTTCAAGGGGATAAAGTGCTCGTACGCTCCAATGGCATCCTTACTTATACGGCGAAGGATATCGCTTATCATCTGTGGAAATTCGGATTGCTGCAAAACGATTTTGTATATAAAAAATGGGAAGACCGTCTGTGGTCTACGGCCGCACAAGGCAGTAAGAAATCCATTGGGCGCGCGGATATGGTCATTAATGTTATTGATTATCGTCAGCAGTATCCACAAGAGATGGTAAAGCTCGCGCTTGAAGTTCTTGGGTACGGGCAGCAAGCAAGCCAACTCAAGCATGTGAGCTATGGCGTCGTTTCCTTAAGTCCCGATACAGCCGCTGGTCTAGGTATGAATACCTCTGAAGGCAAAAGCTCCTACGCGATGTCTGGCCGTCAAGGCGTCGGGATTAAAGTCTCCCACTTGCTTGATCGCATGGAGAAGGTCATTGACGTCAAACGCTCAAGGAAAGCAGGAATATCCAGCAGATCCATCGCCGCGGCTGCGATCCGTTATTATTTGCTGAAATATCAGCTGCAAACGGAAGTGATATTTGATTTAGAGCAGGCAACGGAAGTGACGGGGAACACAGGGGTCTATTTGCTGTATGCTTACGCTAGAGCGAACAGCATTTTGGACAAAGCAAAGAAAGATGACCGTCTGCAAACGATGGAACCCAAGTTCACAGACAGCCTGCTGGAAGTTCAGGAATACCAACTGCTCAGGCATTTGGCATACTGGCCCGAAACGTTGGAGAACGCAACTTTGCAATTGGCGCCTAGCTTGATTTGTCACTATGCGTTTGAATTGTCTTCACTGTTCAATCATTTCTACAGTACATGCCCGGTCTTGAAAGGGAGTGATGAACGCATTGCCCATCGCCTATGGATCACACAAATGCTTAAGATTACCTTACATCAAGCTCTTGAATTGCTTGGCATGCCGACGCCAAAACGACTATAAACCTTTAATATTCTAAATGTGCTCCTCTTATGTACTTGCTGATACAGCCTGTCAGCGCTTTGCATATGCTACAGCAAAACGCTGCGTTGTTTCTGCGCTTACGAGGGACGGGGGGGAGCTCACCATGCTTCGATCAAAGGTGAAAACATACCGATATCGCATCGGTAAAAAGAATGTGATCGTGATCCATATTTATCAAATGGCCCGGGCATCGGCGAAGATGGGCAATGCACTGGCCAGCAATGCGTTAAACATTCAAATCTTCAAAAAGCCTAAAAAACACTAACTCCCCTCCGATGTGGAACACGAACAAATGGTGTCCTAGATGGAGAGGGGGTGGTGAGATATGCAGCGCAAATCCAACAAAAAGTCTAGTTACAGCAATGGAAAAACGAAAGTCAGAGTAAGACAATCCGCGAGCGCAACCATCGGCCAAGGCGGAAACTCGATCTCAGTGAACGCTTCGGAAGTTGGCGTCGTCCGCATTCGTCCTTAAAATTGCAACAATTAGCTTTCTGAACTTGCTCAAATGCGGTACAATAGGGGTATTCGTGCCAATATGAATGATTCAGGAGGCTTTTATCACAATGACTGAAAAAGAGATCGATACACAAACCGAAGAAAATAGCGCACAAGATCTGGAACAAGAGCAGGCCCAAATCATTATGACTTGGTTCCAGCACATCAATGAAGTTATGAAAACGCAATTTCCGGAATATGAAGTCGAGGGTCAAATTGGAAATAACCCGACTTATGGCCCGATGTTTGCTTTTACACTTAAAAAAGATGAGAAATTCACTTCTTGTGGATTTTTCTTAAATGAAATTATGAGAAACTTCCAAACGAATCCGAACGCGGGACTTTGGCTGTCTTCCTTCTTTGTGGACTTGCTGAGAAGCCCGGATAATCATCCGCTGCCCAATCCGCCGCAAACCGAAGACGAGGCGAAAGAGCTATTGGATAAACATATTGTCCCTTACTGCGCTTCTGCCGTACGTGAAGAGTTCCCGGATCAAAAGATTTACGTTGACCTAGAACTTCACGAGGAGCATGGCCCGGTTCTGGAAGCCGGCTTCGTTGCCGTGCAGGAAGGCAACAACACTTGTGCGCTGCCGCTGCAATATTTAATGACGTTATATTTATTAAATCGTGACCCAGCAGAGCCTCTGAATCAGGCAATGTACCGCTTGTATGAAGAAAATAATTTAGGTCAATCCTAATTTAACCCTTTCTTATTGATTGCAAAAAAGGGCTATCCTCAGCCATTTCATGGCTTATCGGATAGCCCTTTTTTCTCGTGAGCAGCCATCATTACGCAAACTTGGTAATGACCAAGTCAGCCTACCGGCTAAGTGACTTATAGTCCGCATAGCTCTTTATCGTCGGCAGCGATGGCGTAGTCCCCAATTTGGCATATTTCATGGCATGCGATGTGTTGAACAGGACGACTGAGTCGGTTGGACGCAGCCAGCCGCTGTCACAGAGCGCAAGCATGCCTGCCCAAGTTGCGGAGCCTTCGGGTGACGAGGAGATGCCTTGCGCACCTAAGGAACGCGTAGCTTCAGCAATCTGCTCTTTGGATAAGGCAAGTGCCGTGCCTCCGCTTTGTTTTACAATTGACAGGATGAGAGGGAGATCTGGCGGGTGCGGCACGCGCATTCCCGTCGGATTCGCTTCGCCAGTCCCTGTCTGCTCCCTAACGGCTGGCGGAGACAGACCGTCGACGATAGGCTGGCAGCCTGCTTCCTGCACGCACACGAATCTTGGCATTGGTCCGTCAATCCAGCCAAGCGCTTTGAGCTCATGGTAAGCTTTCCACATGCCAATAATCCCGGAGCCTCCGCCGGTTGGATAGATGATGACGTCGGGGAACGTCCAGCCAAGCTGCTCGGCGAGCTCAAGTCCCATCGTTTTTTTGCCTTCTACGCGTCCGGGTTCCTTCAGGGTGCCGACATTCACCCAGCCCTGCTCCTGTTTGCCGGCTTCAATAATAGCTGCGGCGTCATGAATCAAGCCGTCCACCAGGTAGGTTTCAGCCCCATAGAGAGGACATTCCTCCACGATCAACGGCGGACAGTCCAAGGGGATGAACACCGTGGATGTAAGCCCGGCACGACTTGCATAGGCAGCCAACGCACCGGCGGCATTGCCGTTGGAAGGGACGGCTGCTTTGGTCGCTCCTGACTCTTTCAGCAAAGAAACCGCGACAGAGAATCCTCGCGATTTGAAACTTCCCGTCGGGTTCTGCTCCTCCCGCTTAATCCACAACTGCCTGATTGGCAGCTTCTGTTCCCATTTCTGCATACGTAAGAGCGGGGTCCAACCTTCGCCTAGCGTGATGATACAATCCGGGTTGCTCACCGGAAGCAGTTCTTTGTATCTCCACATGGATGGGTAGCGATTCTGTAAGGCTTCCTTTTTGAATGTTCTGCTCAAATGCTCCAAGTCGTAATCGACCAATAGCGTGCCGCCGCAAGTACATTTCATATCTTGATAGCGGAAAGGGAGCCTTGCGGAACATCGTGAGCAATAAAGCCCCAATTGGTTCATCTCTGGGCCTCCTCACCGTTTTCAGCGGGAAAACGAATGTCTCTATCCTATGAATTCGCACATGCGAACCCTAATGTAGACTATTACAGGGAGTCGAAGATGGAGACGGCTTGTGTCTTTTGGGTATGTTTATTTTTTATGAAAGGATTTGATTCTGCGGAAAATAGACTTATCCTTCAGCTTCAGAAACAGTTCAAGCATCGGCGCATAATTGACCTCAATGATCCATACATGCCCCTCTTTATCGAAAGCCATATCGATCCCCATCGTTTTTACCCACCGGTAGGAAGGACCTAGCTGCTGCGCGCTTTTCAATGCGACTTTGTCCAGTTTCGCCAGAAGATCTCTTGCAGACATGGATTTAAGCTGCGATTGTTTGATGGCGTGCTCGACCGATACGACCTTTCCGTTGCTCATGCGGATATTCGTAACGATAAAACCGGCTCCGGCGACTTTAGCCAGCTTACCGGTGACCTGCCACTGTGAAGAGGGACGGCGCTGTACCATCACGCGAAGATCAAAGGGACGGCCATTCACGGTTGCCAAATGAATTCGCTGCTGAACGATGTGACTTTTGCTTGTTTTCCTTTTGAGATAAGCGTTTACTTGAGCTTGATTGCGAAATATTTTCTTTTTTGCCCCGTCTTGCAGCTCATAATGAGAATCATCCGTTTTTTTAAACCGAATAACCCCATGTCCGCCATAACTGCCAGTAGGCTTAATAATTACTTGGCCGTATTTATTCAACATGTGCCAGAAGGCGGATTCCTTCAGCCATGCAGTTTCCGGGAGATATCTTCTTAACTCCTCCGATTTGCGGAGCAGCTTGTATTTCATCCATTTGCTGGTGCTAAGGTTACTCATAGGACTTCACTTCCTGCTCTTGGATCACGACATCATGTTCCTCGACTCGGAGTACCTGATTCTGCTCATCGACGAAAACGACCTGCGGCTTAAGAACGTTAATTTCAGCCTCATTCATCAGTCCCATGCTTAGAATGATAACAAGATCCCCAGGTTGAAATAGATGGGCAGGAGGTCCGTTCAGTCCGATTTTACCGCAGCCTTCCGGCGCAGGGATAGCATATGTTTTCCACCTTGTAGCATTGCGCAGACTGGTAACCTGAACCATTTCATAGGGCAAAATATTGGCTTTGCTCATTAACAACGCATCTATTGTAATGCTGCCGACGTAATTCAGATCGGCTTCCGTTACCGTTGCGCGGTGGATCTTACCTTTACACATTAGTCGCTGCATATGCAGTAGCTCCTTTATCATCACATTGGGTGTTCATCACAACGTATGAATAGGGCAAGTCTTCTTGTGTAGGCAATGGCCCGTTTCAGGGAAAAATGGGTAAATACCGCCGCTATTTCCCGGGAAATCGCAAGAATCGACATGGTGACAGCATGAAAAAAACGCCCGAATGGGTTCGGGCGCTTTGCTCATCATCCTATTAATTTAAGTCCGCTGATCAATACTAGGCTTGCAATTATCGTTCGCAGGACGTTAGTCGGCGCTTTAGTCGCGAGCATACTGCCGATCAGAACTCCAGGAATTGAGCCAAGCAGCAAATTGATCACTAATGTGTAATTGACATTCCCCATACTTGCGTGTAGGATGCCGGCTGTCGTTGCAAGGAAGAAAGCGTGAGCGATATCCGTACCAACAAGCTGGGCAGGCACCATGCGGAAGAAGTACAGCATAGCAATGGCATACAAAGAGCCGGAACCGATGGAGGTCAGGCCGACCACGAATCCAAGGACTGCTCCAATGGTGATGGTCAGCCCTTTTTTCTCCTCCAGGCTCTTGAGCTGCCAGCGGTTTTCTTTGATCTTGTGGCCGAAGAAAACTTTGAACATGGTGGCAAACGCAACGAGAATCAAGACGTAGCCAAGAGCGTGCTTAATAATGTCCTCTTGATTATTATAAAACGAATTGAAAAATTTCAAGAAAATTACTGCGATAATTACGCCCGGAATACTACCCATTGCTAACATTTTGACAAGTTTAAAGTCAATTGTTTTCTGCCGCCAATGCTGAATGGTGCCAAAAAGCTTCGTGATGGAATTGTAGAGCAGATCTGTTCCGACGGCAATGGAAGGATGAATACCGATGAGGATCAAGATGGGGGTGAGCAGCGAAGCTCCGCCAACACCAGTCAATCCGACTAAAAAACCAACGATTACACCCATAAATAAAACACTCAAAGTCATGTTGTCATGTCCCCAATCAATTACCGACTATTTCAATTGGATTAATTTTATTATAAGGTAAAGCCATATGTAAAGAAAAATTTTTGATAAAAGGTTTGAGACGTGGGAATCAAATCACTAAATTCGCTATTCATTATTAGGGGAATCAGTTACAATAAATGGATGTGACTATGTAGACAGCTTGAGGAGGTACGTGCATGAGCAATCGAAGTAATCGAACAACAGTCATGGTCAGTATTGTATTGGCGATGCTAGTGGCATCCATGGATACGACCATTGCTAATACGACGATGCCGATCATCGTGAAAGAAATTGGCGGTAGTGACCTGTTTGCTTGGGCATTCACCTCGTATATGGTACTTTCTACAGTGCTTGCCCCGTTAGCCGGCAGATTATCCGATTTGTTTGGTCGGAAAAAGATTTATGCAGCGGGTATTCTATTGTTTCTTGGCGGCTCTGTACTCTGCGGTTTATCTCAGAGCATGCTGCAGCTCATCCTGTTCAGAGCGATTCAAGGGATTGGCGCAGGCGTGATGATGCCCTTCCCTGCAATTATTGCGGGAGACATTTATCCAGTTGAACAGCGTGGTAAAGTGCAGGCTTTTTTCACCGCAATGTGGGGACTCGCAGCGGTATTGGCGCCGTTATTGGGCACATTTTTCGTGACGTATTTGAGCTGGCGTTGGATTTTCTTCGTTAATATTCCGATTTGCTTAGTCTCGCTTTTTGCTCTGAAGCCTTATAAGGAAGTGTATCAACCGAAGAAATCTGTGGTGGATTACGGCGGTGCCGTTCTGTTCGCTTTAGGAATTTCTTTGCTGCTCCTAACGACAACAGTCGAACAAAACAATTACATATACGGGGGATTAGGCGGGATTTGCATGGTTGCCTTTTTCTTCTATGAGAAAAGGCACAGCGCACCGATCGTTCCTTTGAATTTACTTCGTAATCGTCCTGTTGCCATTATGATTGCAGGTTCCTTTATTTCCTGCGCAGCTTTGTTTGGGACCTCAAGCTTTATACCACTTTATTTGCAAAACCAGGGCTATTCGCTATTTATTAGTGGGATCGCACTGCTGGGAACGTCGATTGGATGGATGGTCGTTGCTGTCCCAAGTGGGAAATGGGTGCTGAAATATGGCTATAAACCGCTGCTCATAGTAGGGAACGGCTTGCTCGTGATTACGGCTATCATGCTTTATTTTATGGGCGAAAACACGTCCTTCTGGTACTCTTTTGCAACGATGACGATGTTGGGGCTTGCCTTTGGACTCATCTTCACGGTTTCTACCATCGGTTCGCAGCAGCTTGTGGAGGCGCATCAAAAAGGGATCTCCACTTCGCTTCAATTGTTCGCCCGGAATATTGGTACAGCGGTCAGCGTGACGATTATGGGGGCAATACTAACGAAAGCGACTGTTTTTTACAGCGGTTTCCATGGGATGTTCGTATTTGGCTTCATCGTGAGTTTGGTGTCCATGTTCATCCCGTTTGCGATTCAATCTACATCGAAACAGACAGCATGAAGAAATAAAAAAAGAACCTGAGGCTGAGCCTCAGGTTCTTTACGGTATCAGGATGCTGTAGCTGTGGTTGGCCGACACTGTTCGGCCAAATTCCTGATCGTAGCCGCAAATACTTGCTTCCCTTTGAATTGGAATCCGGTTATCGTGATCTCAGCTGGAAACTCGGAGCGGTCGGCCCGGTAGGCGAGCATTTCAATGCGCTTGCCGATCAGCGCAGTATCTTGACGCGCCAATTGTTGAAACAGCGAAGCGGCGGCTTCTCCATTTCGATCAAAAGGAAATAGAAAATCAAACATGGTTAAGGATAAAGCTTGTTTACGGGTATATCCAAACGCTGCGGCTGCTGCCGGATTACACTCAATAATCCATCCCCGGCTGTTAAACATCATGATGCAGTCGATACTTGTATCAAGCAAGGTTGCTTTTAGAGTGGATTGTTCAGCCAGCTTTTGATCGATTTTCAAGGAACAAATCATGCAGATCGATAAAAAGATGACCGTACCGAAAGCCACAAGCATCGCTAGTACCAAAACGTCTACATTTGCTTCTTGGTTAGTGCTAAGTAAGCTTATATCCGGATACGTCATCTGAGCTGCAAACATGCCTGTATAATGCATTCCTGTAAGAGCAATGGAGCTGACGAGGGCGCTGGAAAGCAAGCTTTGATTGGAATTAGCAGATCGATATAAGGTTATGATGGATGCTAGTATAGCAATAACTATAGTTAGGACAAACGGTATTGGGAAATAGTGGATTTCAACATGATGGAGTGCTCCCATACCGATGAAATGCATCCCGGAAATGGAGAGTCCCATAAACATACCGCCCAGAAGAAATTTAGGGATTTCGAGTTTTTTGGCGCAATTGGTGACAAAAAAACCGATGACAGAACCAATAACAGCGACGGCCATGGAGGTAAATAAGGTATTGATGTCGTAACTTATTCCTATCGGCAAAGGACAGGCTAACATGGCAATAAAATGCATAGACCAAATGCCTACGCCTAAGGTTGCTGCACTGCATGAGATCCAGAGTTTTTGAGCCCAAGCGCTCGAAACGGCAATCCTTCTAGTTAAATTCAGACTCGTATACGAGGCTAAGATCATAATGACCAAAGCCAGTAGGACGAGATATAAACCATATCGTTGAGTATCTGCAAGATGCATGTCCATTTCCTTTCTCGAGTAGATACATGGTTCGACAGTCTTCGGTGGTTTTATTATAGTGGTCTGCTTATTACGTGTATATAGCGGTTAATGTTGGTTTGGATCGAATAATGTCGAAATGCACTAAATCTCGATATAGAGGGGGTGGAAAGGTTGGACAACAAAGTTACTCCGGTTAAAGGGATTATTTTCGATATGGATAATACGCTTCTTCAATCCCACATAGATTTCCAAGCGATGAAGCTGGCGATTGCCCAATTTTTGAGCGGAGAGGGGCTTCTGCCAAGTGATTTCCCGATTGAGGAGCACACCACATCGACTATTCTTGCTCATGTTAAAGAGAATGGAGCAACCGACGGGATTATAGCTGCCGCCTTAAAGATCGCTGAGGGACACGAGCTTCGAGGAATGGAGGGATCGGGCTTGGAGCCAGGTGCGAAGGTGCTTTTAGAAAAACTAAAAGGTGCTGTCACATTAGTCGTTGTGACCAATAACTCGTATGCCGCTGCTTTGCGAGCACTGGAGACAACCGGCATCAAGGATCAGTTTGATTTGATCGTGGGCAGAGAGCAGATGGCGGCGATGAAGCCTTCACCATCGGGATATTTGGCTGTGCTGCGGCATTATTCTGCGATTCAAGCGCATTCGTGGATTTCTGTCGGTGATTCATGGATTGATGGCAAAGCGTCGATGGGAGCCGCCATTCCTTTTATAAGTTATGGTTCTGCGGTATCCGCCATGGAGGAAAAGGGTGTCAAACCTGCGGCTCACATTGACAAGCTGTTAAGTCTGTTAGATTATGTATAGATTACAGAAGATCAAGAGAAAGAAGTGACCGCAAGTGTTAATAGATGTTAAATCCAGGCTTCAGGAGACTGCTATCCAAGAGCTGCTTAGCTACAGTGTTTTCCCAGATACCGATGAACTGGAAAAGTCGATTAATCTTTATGAGAACGATTCGAACATGTGGCTGTATGGGTATGAATCAGAAGGGATTCTCGTCGGAATTATCGGTTTCCGTATCGATGATGCGCAGGAAATGACCATTCAACACCTAGCGGTTGAACCTCACAGCAGAGGGGCCGGGTTCGGACGGGGGATCATTCTCGAAATGATTGAAGAGATGCACCCTGTGAAAATCATGGCAGAGACAGATGAGGATGCGGTACAATTTTACCGGAGCATCGGTTTCGTAATTCGCAGTCTAGGCGAAAAATATCCAGGTGTTGAGAGGTTTTTATGCACCTATGAGGTTGAACCGGAAGAGGAATAAAGAAAGAAGATAGCAGGATAGGAACAAAAGGGAGGCTGCTCGCCAGGTGTACACCTGCTGAGACAGCCTCCTTTTAGGTGGAAGATTTATTTTAAATGAATGAGGTTGCTGACTAAATTTTCAACAATGACATCTCTAATCGACGCTTTCTCTTCTTCTAGAATGTGAATGATGTAGTTTTCATCCGGTGTAAATGCTCTGAAAATGATGTGTTCCTTATCTTCCAGAACGACGTCATGCCCACAAGCGCGAAGGCATTTCTCATAATCAGATATCGTTGGCTTGTGATTCTCCTCTAAGAAAATAATCCCCCTTAACAAAGAACTTCGATTGTGATGGATTACTTTAAAATGAACGGTGAATTCTGTTTTCATGATTAGAATCATCTCCCTGGTTGCTTACTGGATTAATCTAAAATTCATTATAAATAGCAAGAATCCGGTTAACTGTGATTTTTTTCACATACAGCTGAATTTCTCCGTCCTATAATAAAGTCATAAGATACGAAGGAGATGGTTCACATGATGAATTGGTTAAGAGGAAATAATTACGCGGCAATCCTGTTGACGATCATTCGATTATATGTAGGTTGGGAATGGGCGGTAGCTGGGTGGCACAAAATTACGGGTGAGAAGGCTTTCGACGCTACGGGATATCTAAAAGGAGCGATTGCCAAACCGGTTCTTGAAAGTGGAACGACAGATCTGGTATATGCAAATTATGTAGCTTTCTTGAAAAACTTCGCGCTGCCCCATATCGGGTGGTTTAATGTCTTAGTTCCATGGGGAGAGCTCTTGGTTGGTATCGGCTTACTGATCGGAGCGCTGACTACAGCGGCTGTGTTCTTCGGCTTATTAATGAATTTCATGTATATGTTCGCTGGTACGGTTAGCTCGAATCCATGGTTAGTGCTTCTGAGCTTCTTTATCATAGCAGCAGGCGCAAATGCAGGGAAATTTGGCGTGGATCATCTGATACTCCCCTACTTGCACAAATGGTTTGATAAGCTTTTGGAACGATTTCATCTAAAAGCAAAATTGAGATAAGGTACAGACTGCGCCCGTGATTCACTAGTAAAAACCTATTCGTCTACTTCGGCAATCCGGAGTGAAGAATAGGTTTTTTGTGGCTTGCTGAGCGCAAAGTCGCATGAAGGGGGAGTGTGATTTAGCGCACAGCGAGAATTTGAAACTGCAGCTATACTGAATACAGTGAAGGAAATGATGACTTTGGGAGGGACACTGTATGGCCATACATGCCACTGGCTACGCATCAGGGATTGCTTCCTCAAACCCAGATGAGCTTGCTTTTGCGACCGATCGATTAAGGGCAGAGCATGAGGAATTGAGAGAAAAGCTAAGGATCCTCGAAACGAGCGCCAAGGAAGTGATTCTATCGGATGATTTGGAGAAGGGCATGCAGCTTGTCCGAGAGCTCAGAGGAAGGGCTCATCGATTCGTAGAAGTGTTGGAACGACATTCGGATTGGGAAGAGAGGGAATTGTTTCCATTCCTGCTGACGTATTATGATCGTCACCGTGGTCCCTCTATCCTGCCTTCTTTCTGGGTATTGGAAAAAGACCATAAACTCGGCCTGTCTTTTATCGAATCATTCCAAGAAGCTGCTAGCAAGATAACAACGCATGTTTCTAGGAAGCAATTAGCGGAGATTACAGCGCATCTCGTTCAGGCATGTTTGATATTAAACGACCACTTAACCATGGAGGAACAGCTTGTTTTTCCAATAACCGAGCAAGTGATGACCGATTTGGAGTCATTTTTTTGTTGACAATAGCCTACATGCGACAAATCTCCAACGGGCAGTTCTCGCAGTGGCATATATCGCGAAGGTAAGTCACATCCTTAATGACAATGCGACCATTGTTGAATTCGAGGGCATCTTCTTTCTTCATATCACTTAACATGCGGTTGACGCTCTCGCGGGTAGATCCAATCATATCTGCCATTTCGGAATTGTTCAATTTGTAGGTAATCAGGATGTTGTCTCCCTGCGGCACGCCGTACGAATTGCTTAATCGAATTAATAAAGAGCAGAGTGCACCCGGTTTGCCATACATCATTAAATCACGAAACTTCGTTTCTGTCATGCGGTGCATGAGCCCCATCCATTTCATGAATTCAATCGCAAGATCGCCATGCTGCGTTAGCAGAATCTCGAGGTCCTTGCGCCCCATCACACCGATTTGACTATCCTCGGTCACTTCCGCACCAAAACTGTGCAACGAGTTCTGAAAGGGATCTATTTGGCCGAATAAATCACCTGCTTGATGCAGGTAAAGAATGAAGCTTTTGCCCGTTTCAGACAGTTTGGTGATGCGAACCCCACCCTGAATGATGTAATATAATTTGTCAGCCGCGTCGCCTTCCCAGAACAGGAAATCCCCTTTAGCAGCGCGCTTTACATACATAATACTTTGCAGTCTTTCGAAATTTTCTTCAGAGAAGAAATTCATAATCCCTTTACTCATGATCATAGAGACCAACTCCTTAACGTTTCTTGGTTATCTTCATCATACCGACTTATCTTGTGTTTGGTTATCGGGAGTTCTGCTGATCTTTTAGGGGAAAACCCCTTATTTTTTTCCTGATGCTTGAATCAGGGTTTTCCCTGACTTACAAGAAGTATTAAAACGTCTACAATGGTTAGCTTAGAAAAACTCAGCATGGCTTCGTCGAAACGGAGGTGCCCTGTGTGGCAATTAGCGAGGTAAATATAGTAGGAGAACTGGAACTTTTGCGAAACTTGACGTCAAGCGATTTCATCGCGTTGGCGCCTCTTCCTGATGACACAGGGCGCAGTTACTGGAAGTATGCAGTAGGCAATCGGAATGACCGGTACCAACAAATGGTGATCAAAAAAGTGGGCCTTGGACTGGGACTAGCCGGTGCTGTTCTGCGCCTTGGCCGATGGGCCAAGCTGGATGATACGAATCCCAGAATAAACCAGGAAAGACTGCATTGTCCCGTTATGCTAGCTGAACGACTGCAGTCTGCTGTTGCCTTCCCGCTAGTGGCAAGTTCAAGTCAACGGATAATAGGTTTACTTTATATAGGAAAACGAGAACAAACCGGATTTGATGCCAGCGAAATAGAAGCCGTCCTAGAGAGAATACATACGGTAGCTTCTTTCATAGAGGACATCATCAAAGAAACTGCGACATGAATTTCCTTACGGGAGTCTCTTAATTTTGTTATGATTAGAGCACAGAAGAAGGGCTGATCATACTAGCCGGTAACAAGGAGGATGGGACATTGAAGATTCTAGTCGTGGATGATCATGCTGTGGTGAGATCGGGTTTAATGATGCTGCTCCATGGCAAGCACGATATGGAAGTCATCGGGGAGGCCGCAGACGGTGCAGAAGGGATTCAGTTAGCCTTGCTGCTAAAACCGGATGTCGTATTAATGGATCTTAACATGCCGTCAGGCATGGATGGGCTTACCGCGACAACGGAACTAAGGCGTTTAATGCCTGATTTAGGCATTCTGATCTTAACCATGCATGATGATGACGAGTACTTGTTCAGAGCCATTCATGTCGGAGCATCAGGGTACATTTTGAAAAGCGCTCCGCACGAAGAGCTGTTGACGGCTATCCGTTCTGTTGCAGAGGGCAATGCCTATTTATATCCAACAGCAACGAAGAGGCTCATGAATGAATATATAGAACGATTGAAGCACGGTGAAAATAAAGATAAGTTTGAATCACTCTCCGAACGTGAAAGGGAAGTATTAGGCTTAATTGCCAAAGGCTTCTCTAATAAAGAAATTGGCGAACAGTTGATCATTAGCGTCAAAACCGTAGAGTCGCATAAAAGCAATGTAATGGAGAAGCTGGGCCTTAAGACAAGACCAGAATTGGTGAAATTTGCAGTGAAGAAAGGACTGTTGAACTTTGAGTGAGACATTGGATAAGGAGTTTCCGGATGTCATTGGCGAGCATGTCGTCGAATTATTGGATCGTCTTGATGAACATATTGCTGACGCCGTATTTCAACAGGATCTGAGACAGTCGCTGAAACAATTGTCCAATGTTAAATTTGCGCTCGACGAATCGTCCATTGTCGCGGTTACTGATCCTAAAGGGACCATTCTCTATGTCAATGATAAATTTTGTGAAATCTCCAAATATCCCCGCATTGAACTGATGGGACAGGATCATCGGATTATTAATTCCGGCTTTCATCCTAAAGCCTTTATGTCTCAACTATGGCAAACGATTTCCTCAGGGCAAGTGTGGCGTGGCGAGATTAAAAATAAAGCAAAGGACGGAAGCTATTATTGGGTAGATACAACCATCGTTCCGTTCGTGGATGAGCAAGGGAAACCGTATCAATATCTCGCTATTCGCAATGAGGTTACGGAGTTAAAACGGGTGGAAGAAGAACTCAAGGAAATGATGTCGCAGGTTATGCAAATTCAAGAGGAAGAACGTCGCAAGTTCTCCCGGGAACTGCACGATGGCATCGGTCAAAGCCTCTACTCTTTGCTGATCCAGATGGATCGGTTAATTGGAGAGGGGGAGACAGCGAACCCGGAAATCACACTCCTCAGGCAAAATGTCTCTGGGATTATTGAAGAGGTACGAAGCTTAGCTTGGCAAATCCGCCCTTCCGTCTTGGATGATCTAGGGGTTGTACCGGCCATTCGGACTTATATTGAAAACTATGCGGATCATTATGGGATCAAGGTAAAGCTGGAAAGCAGCTTGCGGAGACGCTTGGGCGCACTTGAGGAAACTACGATCTATCGTGTGATTCAAGAAGCGCTTACCAATATTGCGAAATATGCGGATGTCTCGGAGGCCAGCGTTTCCGTTCATGAGATTGAGGCATATCTTGTAGTTCGAGTAGCTGACAGAGGAAAAGGTTTTACCAGAAATAGCATGGCTAAAGGGGTAGGCTTGTTTAGTATGGAAGAGAGAGCTAAGAGTACAGGCGGTCAAATAACAATTGATTCGCAAGTGGGAGAAGGAACGACTGTGACTTTAACAATGCCGATCAAATGATCATGCTTCTGCACTGTGATATTTCTCACAGAAGATAACTGCTAGAAGTACTATAGTAAAGGCAGCTTATCAGAAAGAGAGCTGAAGATGAATGATCACGTGCGAGCAATGTGGGAAGACAAATGGGTTCAGGAAACCAGCTAACAATTGGATCTGTGAAGATTGTAAAATCGGGGATGTGAAAACGACTCTGACAAACAAAGGTGGCACAGTGACTATCGTTAGAGAGCGGATAATAGGCTATGAAGCCCAAGGCGATGGATCGGCACGAGAGAATGAAGGCTAGAATTCTATTCTAACGAAGGCGATTAAAAGAAGCCCGCAATTATGTATTCCATAATTGCGGGTTCTTTCTGTTCGCTCGTCCAAGCCTAAAATAAGTGACATGTTAAAAGGCATTTTGCATATATTGATGTAGGCTGTTAATTTTATGTAACTGACATTGAAAGCGATTTCCACACGTCATTTAAGTGACAAATTTCACAATGATGACAAGTATTTCGGGTGCTTTGTCAAATGATGCAACAAAAGTTCCCGAAGAAACAGGAGGGTGCAGAGATGCTGCATATCGTAGTGTGTATCAAGCAGGTACCTGACTCTAGAGAAATTCGCATTGACCCGAAAAATAATACGTTAATTCGCCAAGGCGTCCCCAGCATTGTGAATTTTTATGATATGCACGGGTTGGAAGAGGCGCTGCGGATTAAGGATGAGACCGGGGCAAGGGTGACGGTCGTCACGATGGGACCGCCTCCTGCGGAGAAGGGCTTGAAGGAATGCATTTCCCTCGGCGCAGACGATGCAGTACTCGTAACGGACCGCGGTTTTGCCGGAGCGGACACGCTCGCCACCTCGTACGTGGTTGCACGGACGATTCGTAAAATTGCTGAGACGTGGGGGCCGGTCGATATTGTTTTTTGCGGTAAACAAACATTGGACGGCGACACTGGACAAGTAGGTCCTGGGGTCGCTTGCCGATTGGATTTGGAGCAGCTCACCTATGTAAACAAGGTGGTTCAAGTCGATGAACAGAATCGCAAGGTGCGTGTGCACCGGCTTTTGGAAGATGGCATCGAAGTTGTTGAGACAAGCATGCCGGTGCTGATTACAGCGCTCAAGGAATTGAACAAGGTTAGACGTGCGTCACTGCCTGGCATGATTCGAGCGGCACGTTATAAGCCGACCGTGTGGACGACCGCTGATTTTCCCGACTTGGAACGGGCGAAAATCGGACTTAAAGGTTCACCGACGATTGTCGCCAAAACTTGGGTGCCAGAAGTGAAGGCGGTCAAAACGCAAATGATCGCGTATGATTCGCCGGAAGCCGCCGCCGCTCAGCTGGCTGAGCAATTGATGACGAAGGAAATGCAGACGCTGTTTGACTGGTCATAGCAAGGACTTCGGGGGCTCTTTACGAAGTAGCGCCGAAAGTGCAGGGAAGGATCACGTAACGAATGGGGGAAGTCACAATGGCCAATGAACAAACGACGGATCAGGCCGAAGCGGCAATGCCCGATTGGTCCGCTTACCGGGGAGTGTTAATCGTTGTTGAGCAGCGGGACGGCGCTGCGAAGAAGGTGTCCTGGCAGCTGCTGGGCGAAGGCAAGAAGCTGGCTGCGAAGCTGGACGCGCCGCTCATGGCGCTCGTCATCGGCGAGGATGTCGCGCACCTCGCCGAGGAAGCCGTGCATTACGGCGCGGACCGGGTGTTCCTCTGCGAAGCGCCGGAGCTTCGCACCTATCGAACCCGGCCCTACAGCCGGGTCTGCTTGAAGCTGATCGAGGATGCAAAGCCCGAGATCGTGCTGTTCGGCGCGACAGCGACGGGCCGTGACCTGGCAGGCGCCATTGCGACGCACCTGCCGACGGGGCTGACGGCTGACACGACGCAGCTCGACGTGGAGCCGCCGCCGTCGCGGCTGCTGCTGGCCAGCCGGCCGGCTTTTTCCGAGAAGATGATGGCCACCATCCTCTGCAAGCAATACCGGCCGCAGATGGCGACTGCGCGCGCCGGTGTGTTCCAGGCGCTACCGAAGGATACGGCGCGCCAGGGCGAAATCGTGCGCTTCCAGGCCACGATGCGGGAGGAAGAGATCGCCGCGCAGGTGCTGGACTTCCTGCACGAAACCGGCAAGCTTAATCTCGAGGATGCCGAGATTATCGTGGCCGGCGGGCGCGGGCTTGGCGGACCTGAGCCCTTCAGCCTGCTCGCCGAGCTGGCGGACGCGCTTGGCGGCGTCGTTGGCGCATCCCGCGCGGCGGTTGATGCGGGTTGGATCGGGCATGAGCACCAGGTTGGTCAAACCGGTGCAACCGTGCGGCCGAAGCTGTACTTCGCTATCGGCATCTCTGGGGCCGTGCAGCATACCGTCGGCATGAGCAACGCGGATGTTGTCGTCGCCATTAACAAAGACGAGAAGGCGCCGATTTTCCAATTTGCTCATTATGGCATGGTTGGCGATCTGTTTAAGCTGGTTCCGGCGATTACGCAAGAGGTGAAAAAACGCCGTACATTGTTTGGCAAGCAAGTATCGGATACAACCGCTTCCGTGCCAACGCTGGAAAGGAGTGAGGCGAAGTGAATGAAAAATTTAATGCAATCGTCGTTGGCGGAGGTCCAGCCGGTGCAGCAGCTGCTTTAACGATGGCGCGCGCCGGTTTATCCGTTGTGCTTCTGGAGCGGGGAGAGTTCCCCGGTGCCAAAAACATTTTCGGCGGGGTCCTTTACCGCAAACAAATTGAGGAGCTCGTTCCCGAGTTCTGGAAAGAAAAAAACTTTCCGATGGAACGTTACATTGTGGAGCAGCGCATTTGGATGATGGGCAAAGAATCCATGGTGACATTTGGTCATCGGAATGAGGCATACAAGGAGCCGTACAACTGCTTTACCGGTCTGCGCGTCAAATTTGATCAATGGTTTGCAGATAAAGCGGTGGCCGCCGGGGCCATCCCAATCTACGAGACAGTCGCGCTTGATGTGATCCGTGAAGGCGACAAGGTTGTCGGGGTTCGGACGGACCGGGAAGACGGGGATCTGTATGCGGACGTTGTCGTCATCGCTGACGGCGTGAACTCTTTGCTCGGGAAGGCCATGGGCATTCATAAGGAATGGACGCCGGATCAAGTGTCGCTGGCCGTGAAAGAAGTGATTGCGCTGCCGAAGGAGAAAATAGAGGACCGCTTCGGGCTGGAAGGCGACGAAGGCGTCACGATTGAATTCATGGGCGAGACGTCGCTTGGCATGGCCGGGATGGGCTTCTTATATACGAATAAAGAGACGATCTCGTTAGGCGTAGGCGTGATGGTCAACCATTTGCGCGATAAGAAAGTGAAGCCCTACGCAGTACTAGACGCGGTGAAACAGCATCCTATGATCCGCAAATTGATTCAGGGGGGCGAAACGAAAGAGTACTCCGGGCACTTGATTCCCGAGGGCGGTTTTCACTCCATTCCTCCGCTTTCGGGGAATGGCTGGTGCGTTTGCGGGGATGCCGCGCAGCTTATCAACTTCGTCCACCGGGAAGGCACTAACTTAGCCATGACCTCTGGCCGATTGGCCGGAGAAGCGATTGTGGAGGCTAAGGAACGCGGGGATTTCACAGCCGCTTCGCTGCAAGCCTATGATCAAAAAATACGCCAATCCTTTGTGCACAAAGATTTGCAGAAGTATAAGGGCATGCATCAATTCCTGAAGGAGCAGGACCCTGAGCTCTTGTTTGATAAGCTGCCCAAAGCGCTTAATGAAGCCGCGTATAATATGTTCCTCGTGGATGGCATCGCCAAAGCCGATAAGCAAAAAATGGCGATGAAGCTGATCAAAAACGCCGCAGGCGGCACTGTGAACCTGATGAAGCTAGGCTATAAGGGATGGAGGGCGATGAACGGATGAGCCAAAGCGACATTTCCGATAAGCTGTTTACCATTCGTTACAAATGCGATGACAAGTCACATCTCGTGATTAAAGACAAACAGACCTGCTTGAATTGCGTGACCAAAGATTGCAACTTCTTCTGTCCTTCAGATGTGTATGAGTGGGAAAAGAAGCTTAAAATTACAACGGTTGCTTATGAGAACTGCATTGAATGCGGAACTTGCCGGATTGCTTGTCCGTCCCATAACATCGATTGGGTCTACCCCAAAGGCGGTTATGGCATGACGTATAAATTTGGCTAAACCCAAAACATCTTCTAATTTCGCGTAATTTCCGCTATGATAGGTCTATTATACCGATAGGCTGATTATGGAAGGGAGATTGATTGCGACATGCTGAAGAGACCCGAAAAAGAGGAATACGCACCTTATTATGAAACCTATATCAGCAAAGTGCCTGACGGCGATTACGAATCATTTCTACAAAGTCAACTAGAGGAAATTACTGCGTTATATTCCAAATTCGATGATAAAAAGGGTTTGCACCGCTATGCGCCGGGGAAATGGAGCCTGAAGGAAGTATTGGGCCATATCACGGATACGGAGCGTGTGATGAGCTACCGGATGCTTCGTATAGCTCGCGGAGATACGACGAAGCTGCCTGGTTTTGATCAGGATGTTTTTATTGCAAACACATCATTCGACGAAGTGTCTATCGAAGACTTATTACATGATTTCCAAGCGGTTCGGCAATCGACCTTCACGCTTCTAAAAACCATTGCCGACTCGGCTTGGTCGCGTGCAGGCAATGCAAGCACGTATGACATTACAGCAAGAGCGCTCGCATATGTGATCGCGGGCCATGCTCAGCATCATATCAGCGTTGTACAAGAACGGTACGTATAAAAAAAAGTCCGGCAGGGGTAACTTCAAATTACCCTTGCTGGACTTTTTTTAATAGAGCGATAACGCCAGCGAATCGCGTTCATTAAAAGAATGCAGAATCGCTTCACAACCGACGATTTCAATACTTATGATAGAGTCCAAACATTTCTTAATGGTGGCTCTTCCTTTACTAACCTTCGCTTCAAGAGCGGATTTCAATAAGTTGAATTTCTTTTTATTTTTTTCATCGGAGTAGACAGGCACGGGTTTGTTATGAATCGTAATAAACATTTTCATAGTTTTTCACCATCCTAGGAATTGGATATACATCAAGCATATATGAGGATTATTAATTTAACATTAAAATAGTTTTACAATTTTGAAACAAACTTGCATTTCATGAATATGTTTTAAACTATTCACCCTAAATCCTCATTTTCGGACTATCAATCTGGTTGCTTTTTATTAGTCTATAAATATACGATTTAGCGAGCAAAAAAGTTCCATATTCTAAAAAAAACTACATGAAAAATTTGTGAATTTCGTTAGTTCTGTGAATCCTTTTGCCGATACAGCTTAGGAGAGATCCCAAATCTATGTTTAAAAGCCCGATGGAAGTAGGGATAGCTGCCAAAACCGCAGCTTAGGGCAATTTGCTCCAAGGACATGGAGCTATCGTGCATGCGTTCCACTGCGCTGGATAACCGGACTTCCAGTGCGTATTGGATCATCGTTTTGCCAAAGCATTCTTTGAACAAATGAACGGCGCGAGAGACACTGAGTCCCACATGATCCGCCACATCATCGACTTTGAACGTAGCCGTCGCATGGGCTTCAATAAAACGCTTCATGCGAGTGCCTGTAAAAGGTCGTCCTTGCAAGGAGACCGTTTCCGTTGCCGCCCGCTCTACATATACGCAGAGGGCTTGCAGCAAGTAGCCGCTGAGCTCGTGGTTTTCCTCTTCCATTCTGCGTTTTTCAAGAATAAGCTGGCGCCAAAGCGAAATGAGCCGCGCGTCGAGATCAATTCGCGTGCAGGTTTGTTTCAGACTGCGTTTCCACCAAGCATCGATCCAAGCACCCTTGCAAAATAAATAATAATCTCCGCTGGCAATTTTACTGCCGGGCTGCTCCTTATCAAGCTCAATCCGCAGCTCGTACGGATCTCCCGGTTTATAAAGGAGCAAATGACCGGCTTCAATAGGAATCATCTGGCCATCAACGAGAATTTCACAGGTGCCCTCCGTCTGTAAACGGAAAAGATAAGAATTGAGTCCGGATTTTGTACTCACATTAAACGGTTCCATATGAAAAGAATAGCCGCAGGTTAACAGCTCAGTGTCCATCGAAATCACCTTTCGTAGCCAAATAAGAGATGTTTTGATTATATCGTGAATGGTCATATTAAGCTATATTCCGCTATACTGTCTACAAAGGCGTTAATCAAATAAAAATTGGAATTCAGGAAAAGAGGGAAACAAATGGGACGTTTAGGAATTGGTCTTCAATTGTATACACTTCGTGATGATATGGCAAAAGACGTGGAAGGCACACTTCGTCATGTTGCCAAGCTGGGATATGAAGGCGTGGAGTTCGCTGGTTACTTTGACAAGCCTGCTGCAGAAATGAAACAATTGCTCGATGAACTTGGCTTGAAAGCGATCGGAAGCCATGTAAGTCTAGATAGATTCCGCAATAACTTGCAAGGCGAAATTGACTATCTTCACACACTTGGTGCGAAATATGCCATCTGTCCTTATGTAGGCGCCGAAGAGCGTGAAAACGCTGACCAATGGAAAGCGCTAATTGCAGAATGCGAGAAAATCGCGATTGAAGTGGGCAAACAAGGCTTACAGTTCTTGTATCATAATCATGATTTTGAATTCCACCATAAAGTGGACGGCGAGTTCGTCTTTGATGCGATGTATGCAGGGAAAGACGCGATCCAAGTAGAGATGGATGTATGCTGGGTTAAATACGCTGGACAAGATCCGCTTGCTTATATTGCGAAATATGCTGGCCGCCTGCCGCTGCTTCACTTCAAAGATTTCTCCAAAGATGCTGAAGGCAAATTGGTTACGTTGGAGCTTGGGCTAGGCGAGGTTCCACTTGAGCAAGTAATTACAGCTGCTGAGCAAGCTGGCGTGGAGTGGCTTGTTGTTGAGCAGGATCACTGCCAAAAGCCTCCGCTTACGAGCATTGAGAACAGCTTGAACTGGGTTAAAGAACATTATATTAACGTCCATAACTAATCATTAAGAGGAGTGTACAATTAAAATGAGTAAAATTAAAGTGGCCGTCGTTGGTTGCGGCTCCATTTCCAAACATAGACATATCCCGGAATACGCATTGAATCCGAATGTTGAGCTTGTGGCTTTCGTAGATCCAATTATCGAAAGAGCCGAACACTACGCACAGCTTCATGGCGGCAAAGCATACAGCAGCTATGCTGAGATGTTGAAGGAAGAGAAAGTAGACGCAGTTAGCGTATGTACGCCAAACTATCTTCACGCAGAGGTGTCCATTGCCGCAGCAAACGCGGGTGCGCATGTCCTTGTGGAGAAGCCGATGGCGACTACAGCAGAAGAAGCGGATGCGATGATCGAAGCTGCTAAGAAGAATGGCGTATTCTTGATGGTTGGTCACAACCAACGTTTGATGGCGCCGCACGTGAAAGCGAAAGAAATTTTGGAGTCCGGCAAGCTGGGGAAAGTTTTGACGTTCCGTACATCTTTCGGTCATCCAGGACCGGAAGGTTGGAGTATTGACGGCCGCGAGAGCTGGTTCTTCCGCAAAGAAGAAGCGATTATGGGCGCGATGGGCGACCTTGGTGTACACAAATCGGATCTGATCCGCTATTTGCTGGCTGACGAGGTTGCACAAGTGGCAGCATTCGTAGGCACCCTACACAAAGAAGGTACTGACGTGGATGACAATTCGACTTGCTTGCTGCGTATGAAAAGCGGAGCGACGGGTTCATTGGTTGCCAGCTGGACCTACTACAAAGGTCAAGACAACTCCACGGTTCTCTGGTGTGAGAACGGTGTAATCAAAATCGATACAGATCCGAACGACCAAGTTATCGTAGAACTTCGCAATGGCACGGTTGAACGTTACAAAGTCGGCCAAGTGGCAACGAACGAGAAACAAACGGTCAGCGGCGTCATCGACGAATTCGTGGCGAGCATCGTAAGCGGCACTAAGCCGCGTATTTCAGGCGAAGAAGGTAAACGTTCCCTGGAAGTAATCCTGGCTGCATTCGAGTCCGAAGCAACTGGAAAAATTATTACGCTCTAATTGCAGGTTATTATTATAAAAAAAAGGCTAGGGCAATGTAGATGAAACTACATTGCCCTAGCCTTTTATAATGGAGACGATATCGTCTCCATTCAATTATCTTCCGCCGATCTCAATCGGTAACGTATTTGATTTACCCACAATGGTTTCCTTCGAATCCTTTACATTTACTTGGATGTCCCAGATTCCGTCTTTCAGCAGATTCCCCTCAACTCTGGCTATGACCATATGCTCATCTTGCCAAGTCGTAGGAATAGGTTTACCGTTCAGCGTCACGTAGCCTAGCGGCGGCAAATTGTTGCCATGTACGATGAGCGTCACTTCGGAGCGCCCGGAGATATCTTCGGTATCCGCCTCGATTTTATTAAGAAGAATAGGTCCAAAACCCAGCATATACTTCGAATTAATAATGGGTACAGTGTAATCCTTGTAAGCATACCTGTCGCCAAAAATGATATCATACTGCAAAGTTTCATAATCCTTCAGATCCTGCTCGTTGATGTTCATTGCCTGAAAGTAGTCTTTCGGCGGAATGACAGGAACTTTTTTCACAAGCTGAGTTAAATAATCTGTATAATAACTGCCTTGTTGTTTGGATAATCCAATAAGATAAGGACCTAAGAAAGATGGGCTGATGTTAAGCTTGTCTTTGTGCTCTGTGTCGAAATTGTTCCAGACGACGAGCGGTACGCTGTACATTTTTTTCAAGAAATCCGGGTCATCTTTGCCGCTAATATACTTGGTGTCAATATATGTAGCGTAGTCATCGCCAAGAGCCGGCAGGTGATCGCCCCAGAATGCGATAATGGTAGGTTCACCTTTTTTCTGATAGTATTCCACGAGCTCTTTCAACATATTATCAGAAGCGTTGATGCCTTGGGCAAGCGTTTCTAGCATACCTTGAGAAGAGGGAGACATATCGCCTTTGACATCAAACGTATTTTTCGGGAACTTACCCGGGTAAAAATGGAAATGATTTTCCATTGTATTCGCAAAAACAAAATCAGGACCGTCGCTGAGCTCCGTAGCATGTATAATATTCGCAGCAACCTCGCTATCCGCGATATACGGGCCAGAATAATTAGGCTTAAAATATTCAATCGGAATATACTTAGAGAAACCGAAGTCTTTATAAATTCTATTACTGTTAAAATACCAATTATAAAAAGGGCTGATGGCTGTTGAGGTGTAGCCTTGTCTCGCATAAATACTCGCTAGCGAATCCACTTCATGCGAAATGAATTGATTATAAGCAATCGATCCTTGCGGCAGGAAACGCATCGAATTCCCTGTCAAAACCTCAAACTCCACGTTGGCAGTTCCTCCGCCGTACTGCGGCGAAAGCATCGACCCGCTAGTTCCGGTCTGCTGCAATTTATGAAAGAACGGAATCGGATCCCGGCTGAATTCAACACCCTTGATGACGGTTGGATCCCAGAAAGCTTCACTTAATACGACAATAACATTCGGTTTGACGTTGGGATCACCGGCTTTAACCGGCTTAGGCGATTGACTGACGATCGCTTCCACAGCTTTATCATCGTAGCCTTCACGCTTATCGTTGAACATAGACTTCGTATTCAGGAACGTAGCCAGCGCATAGCCGTTCGTTTGTGTATTTTCAACCTGATTCCAGACCGAAGCTTGGATCCCGCACCACTTTTGAATCGGAAGCGGCAAATCGGTATAAACCGCTGTCAGCATCCCAAGAGCGATAACCGCGATAATTCCGCGTTCTTTTAACGCAATCTTTTTCATAAATAAGGGTGTGCGGTATAACAAGTAATAGCTGGAGGCTAGGAAAAGAACGATGAGAAACAAAATTTTGAAAGTAAAAATGTTCTTGATATATTGCACCATATCGGAAGCTTCGCCGGCTAAAACAATGTCCCATGGCGTTAAAGGCACACCTAGTATTTTGAGCTTTATCCCGCTAACGAGACCCATGATAAGAAGAATCCCCGATAGAATCCAATAGGCCAATTTAGTACGGCCAATGATGGCGATGAACAGCAGTAACAGGCTGAACACGATCCATTCGTTAAAAAGCAGCTCGACCACATGTTTGTAGCTCCACGTAATCATTTCTATATATTGCCCGCGGCTTAAAATTTCCATAATTACCACAGGAATTAAAGCAATAAAAACGAAGGGCACTAGTTGACGGGGCAGCCGCAGTATACGAGCAAGTTGTAGTTTCATATTTTCTCCTATGGAATTGTAGATGAATTGTAAATGACATCTGACATTATACCATGGGAAACGACAATATTCGATGGTAGTTTATCTAATTATTTTAAGGCATTTTGACGCATGAGAAATGCGTGATTTAAGCAGGAAAAAGCTGCCTTTATCGAGAAAAAGATGAGTGGTAAATGTGAAGACGGAGGGGATGAACAATGGCTAAAGAACAGATTCAATTACAGAAAAGAGCGTCGATTAGAGCGCAGCACCGGAGAATGACGAAGAGCAGCTTATTGAGGCGAGGCGTTTTCTTATTTATAGGAGCCGCCTTGATGGCAGTCGGACTCGAAATCTTCTTGGTACCCAACAAAATTATTGACGGTGGAATTACCGGTATCTCCATCATTTTGTCGTATTTGACCCACATTCAAGTAGGTGTTTTCTTAACTTTATTAAATATGCCTTTCCTATTTATCGGTTATAAAATGATCGGAAAAACGTTTGCGTTATCAACATTTTTCGCTATTCTTGTGATGTCGGCGGGTACATCCTTGCTTCATCCGGTTCACGAGCTTACCAATGATCCCTTATTAGCCGCGGTGTTTGGGGGTATTATCCTCGGCATAGGCGTAGGGATGGTCATCCGATTCGGGGGCTCATTGGACGGAACAGAAATCGTTGCGATTCTGGTTTCCAAAAAGATTCCGTTTTCCGTAGGCGAGATCGTCATGTTTTTGAACGTCTTTATTCTCGGCAGCGCGGGCTTTGTATATAGCTGGGATCGTGCGATGTACTCTTTAATTGCTTATTTTATTGCCTATAAAATGATTGATGTAACGATTGAAGGGTTTGACGAGTCCAAATCCGTCTGGATTATTAGTGACCAGTTCAGACAGATCGGAGAAGCAATTTTGGACCGTCTGGGGCGCGGCGTAACGTATTTGGAAGGGGAAGGCGGTTTCTCCGGAGATAACAAAAAGGTGATATTCTGTGTGATCACGCGACTGGAGGAAGCGAAGCTGAAATCCATCGTTGATGAACTTGACCCATCGGCATTCCTCGCAGTCGGCAATATCCACGATGTCAAAGGCGGAAGATTCAAGAAGAAGGACATCCACTAATCTTTTTCCCGATCAAACAGCCCTAAATTTCTTATTTTTTGGGCAGCATCCTTGCTGCTGGAGCTCCCGAGTTTTTTCAAAATGTGGCCTACATGGATTTTAACCGTCCGCAGCGAAATGAAAAAGCGGTTTGCAATTTCCGTTTGCGTATGGCCTTGATCAATCATTTCCAGTACTTGCAGCTCTGTCGGCGTGATCAAATCACGGACTTCCTTTACCTTGAACTGGTGCTCTATCTTCTTAAGCCTGCGAAATTCTTCTCTCATTTGTTCGGCTACCCCGGCATTGATGGAAGCCTTACGGGCATGTGCTGCCCGTATAATGTCCGGCAGTTCTTCGAATCGGGACTTGATCTGATAGTCGATGGCCCCGGCTTGAAACGAGCGGAAAATAAAATCTTTCTCTTCCATCGAAGTCAGCATGATGACTTTGACTCCCCACGAGAGAAGCGCCTGCTCGGCAAGCCCGATCCCAGCAGGTTCATCTTGAAGCATAATATCCATCAATACGACGTCAACACCTGGTTCTGCCGCCATAAAGAGCTCTCTGGCTTCCTCCGAGGTAGAAACGGTATGAATGACTGATAGATCCGGCTGACGGTTTAAATATGCTTTTAGGCCGCGCAGCCAGTCAAGGTCATCTTCAACTATTAAAATACGAATTGGCTCCAACATAAAACCCCCTTAAGTTTGTAATCGGCTGCCGGGAAATGTGAGGAACACACTGGTGCCTTTCCCCGGCGAGCTGCTAAGTTCCAACGATCCTCCATGTTTTTTCATTACGCTGTAGCAATAGGCTAGGCCGAGGCCGAAATTGCTGTGGCTGCCGCTCTTCGTCGTATAAAACGGTTCCAGAACTTGCTTCAGAACCTCCTTCTCCATACCTAATCCATTATCTTTTATTTCCAAGACGATATTTTTCTTTGCCTGCAAAGTACGAATAATAAGTTCACCGCCTTGCGGCATCGCTTCGATTGCGTTCATCAGCACATTCGTTAATGTTTCGGCTATTTGAATACGGTCTAATTGGAGTGTTGACTCCTCCGATATGTTCGAATGAACAGCGATTTTGGCTAGATAAGGGCGGAGCGGAAGGAGCACTTCTTCTAGCAGATCTCCCAGATGCACTGCAGAAACCCGGAGGGGAAGCTCCTGTGTTTGCTCATGAACGCGGGATATCATATCCCGGATATGTTGAGAAGCTCCCATGACGACCTCTATGTCCTGGATGAGTTCTGTTTGATTCGTATCCTCGGCATGCTGCTTCATTTTTTCGAGGAACAGCCGCATTTTGCCGACATCATTTTTGATTGCATGGTTTAAAATCGCGGTTCCTGATGTGATGGCCCGGAGCGTGGAGTCAAGCTTGCGGCGCTCAATGAGAAGCCGCATGCCAAGAAAGCCGTATTTGAAAAAAGTAAACACGAAAAAAGGGACAACAAAAGCGAGAATCCACACATGGTACACCCACATCCGGTAAAAGCCGAAGCTTGGCATGACGTAATTCAGCACACCGACACAAAGAATAGGCGGCAGCAGCGCGAGACAGGTAAACAAGTGCGTCCGTCTCATGGCGGGAAGGCGATCCATTTTCATGACAATCAGCACGGCACCACTGAAAATATAAGGTACTGCCCATAAGGCGACGATTGGAAATGTAATCGGCATTTCCTCGGTATACCCGGGAGTAAACAAGAGGCATGCAATAGGCGGGAGCAGCATCCCGATGGGCAGCCATGTGCGGATCGCCGGCTTTTGCCAGGCTGCGTTATATTTCAAAGCGAGCATAGCGAAGGAATAAGGCAAGCCATAGTAAGAGATTAAGGAGCAAATTCCCATGATGCGATAAAGTAAAGTGCTGATTGAAGGATTAGGCACAGTTTGCTGGATATAAGGGATGAAAGTCTCCGATAGAACAGCAGCAAGAGCGCCGAAGCCACCCGTGAAAGCAATTGCGCTCATCCAGCGCATCGTGCTTGATCGGGGATCAACCATGACAAGACCTAGCGCAATAATCCAAAGGGCAAATAAAACGAAAAGCATAAGTCCTCCGTCGAATAAATCCCATTTTTCCTCTATTGTGGCATGGAGCCAACAATTGCACAAGAGTTCCTTTCCACGATGAACTGGCAGGATATAGGACCTTCTTCTCGAATTAAGTGGTGAGAAGGGAGTGAAGCCTCATTGACGTAAAGAAGCGAAAATCCTTATCCATTTTAACCATTTTGGGAAAAGTACTGTTGTCCCTTGTTTTCATTGTTGTCATTACGGTTATTTTATCGATTGCTGCAGCCGTTATCGCCATATTGAAGCAGCCAGGGCTGGAGATCAGCATGGCAGCGGTAGCTGCAGATCCATTTTTTATCAAGGCAGCTTTGTGGGCACAAATCATCGGTTTTATAAGCGGCGTGATGCTGGCATACAGTATCTTCGAACGACGCAAAGGATGGGCACTGGGATTGCATTTTCGCCGGTTTGGACAACGATTTGGCGAAGGCTTCGCTGCAGGGGCGCTTCTGATAACAGTCTCCTGTTTGGGCATATGGCTGCTAGGAGGCATTACGATTCAAACAAATTCTTGGACAGATGCCACGGTTGTTGAATTATTAAGCGGGTTCTTGCTATTCATCGGGGTAGCCGTGAACGAAGAATTATTCGCACGGGGCTACCTGCAAGGACTTGTGAAAGCGCGTTTTGGCGGCGTTGCCGCCGTATGCGTATCAACCTTTGTCTTCGCGTTCCTGCATACGTTCAATCCGGGGATGTGGAGCTCGCCTATGCCGCTCTTGAATTTACTCTTGGCCGGATTATTGTTCGGCGTGTCCCGCGAACTTTCAAGAGGGTTGTGGATGCCGATCGGCATGCATTTGTCCTGGAATTTCTTTCAGGGCTGCGTCTTTGGCTTTCAAGTTTCAGGAACTCCCATGCCTTCGATTTTCAAGGCTAACCCACAAGGAACTGCGCTCCTTTCCGGAGGATCGTTCGGGGCTGAGGGCAGCTTGGTAACCACCGTCATTCTTGTGGGAGGAACGCTTCTAATCATGGCCTATTACGGTCGACAATCGAGAAAAAGGGCTCAAGAACCAGGCTTTGCTTGAATCAACAAAAGGAGGACTCACATTGTCACGTTATGAACTCATCCAAAGCGAATGGGACGGGGAGTCGACGCTTCGCCTCGTCGACCGCGACGCCCAAGCGACGGCCGAAATCATTCCGGCCGTCGGTCTGCACTTGTTCCGCTTCGATGTGCGGAACCATGCCTACATCGCGAAGCCAGCCAGCGTAGCTGAGCTTCGCGTCAAGTCTTCGCGCTACGGCGTGCCCATTCTGTTCCCGCCGGGGCGCGTCAAGCAAGCGGCCTTCACCTTCGAAGGCCGCGAATACCGGCTCCCTATGAATAGGGAGCCGGACCATGCCCACGGCGAGCTGCGCGAGCGGCCGTGGAAGATCGTCGCCAGCGGCGCGGATGCTGCCGGCGGTGCTTATGTCTCCGCGGAGTTTAACATCGCGGAGCATCCGGACATGCTGGCGTATTTTCCACACGCCGCATGCTTGCGCTTCACGTACCGGCTGAAGGACGGTACGCTGTCTCTCCGCGGTGAAATCGCCAACCATAGCGGCCAAACGATGCCGCTATCCCTTGGCTTTCACCCGTACTTCGCTTACACGGACGGCGAAGCCAGCCGCGTGAACGTTTTGATTCCAGCGGCAGCAGAATGGCCGCTGAGCGCTGACGGCTTCGCCGCTGGCGAGCCTAAGCTTTCGCCGCTGTCCGCGGCGCTTCGGCAGGGCGTTGCGGTTTCGGCGCTGCCGAAGTACCCTGGCGGGTCGCAGCTGCTCAGCATGGAGCCGGGCCCGCAAACTTGCGAGCTCCAGTATGAGGCTCGCGGGACGAGGCTCGTGTTCGATATGGGAGACAAGTTTCCCATCCATGTTCTATTTACGGCGCCATGGGCGGATGCCGTATCTCTTGAACCATACACGAGTATTATGAACGTGTTTAACGAGCCCTTTGCAGCTGAGCTTTCCGGTGCCCAAGGATTGCCGGGTGGGGAGACATTTACGTTTGAGTGGTCGATTCACATTGAACCATTAGAAAAATAAAGCATAAAGAGTCAAGGGAAGGCGGAAAAAGCCTCTTGGCTCTTTTTTTATTTCACCAAGGTTCATAGCCAAAACCTAGCGTTGAATTCCCGGAATACGTGTGCTGATGCAGTTCTTCAATCAGCCCCTCCATTCTTGCAGAGATCTCAAGCGCATGTCCTCTTGGCGTGTTAAAAGCATTTAGTTCGACGATGCCTTCTAGAAAATGAAAATGGTTGCCGTTTTGAAGTGCTATGGCGGGGCCTGTGGTCCCAAAATAAGCATGATAATGCCCATATTTAATGCCTGTGATGCCTTGATACTGGTGCACGTGGCCATCATAGGAAGTGCCATTCACATTAAACGTATACAGACGAAGTAAGTGATTATGGTCTAAATCAGTAGATGACATCACTTTGAAAAAGTGGACGTGAGCAGGCGGAACTTGATGTCGCATACCCAAAAACCCCCTTGGCTGCAGGATATGGTTCATCCTATTCCAAGAGGGCTAAGGTCATGACTGTGGAAGCGGGTAGAGAGCCGACTGACCGATCTTCATCTTCTTGTCGTCATAGACGCGAACTTCAACTTCATGAGGTCTATTGCTTTCGAGAGTTGGATTCTCTTTATCCGATAAATCAACATATAGCGTTTCTTCACCGTCAAAGTTAGACTTAAACAATTTGCCGTCAATGTAGACGTTGCATGATGAATAAAATGGCGTGCCTACGACCTGAACTTTATTTTCACTGCGAATCACCTTACGAATGACCGGATTTCCATAGCCTAACATATAGCCGGGCTGCACGATCGTATCCTTAAAGCCCTTGGCTTCGTAACCGTACCGGCCCCCGAATAAATTATCGTATTGAAGCTTCATATAGTCGGAAAGGTCGCTCGCTTTGATATTGTACTTGTCCCACATGTCATTCGGCGGAATGACCGGTATTTTTTGCGAAAGATCATAGAGATAATCCGTGTAGTAACTCCCTTTAACGCCTGCCATATGCAGGAGCTTAGGACCTAGGAATGAAGGACTCATTTTGAGGTTCAACTGTTCTTGGTCAGCAGGCAGGAAATTGTTCCATATCAAGAAAGGCGTATAATGCGTTTTTGTATATAAATCAGGATCATTAGGAAGGACATACTTTGCGTCGCGATATACTTTGTAATCATCCTCAAAAAACGGGAAATGATCGCCGAAAAACAATAAAATCGTTGGCTCTGACTTTTTGGAGTAATAGTCCACCAAAGATTGAAGAGCTTTATCAGTTCCCGATATCCCTTGAGCATACGTCTCTAAAATGCCTTTGGATTCAGAAGTAATGTCTCCCGTCACTTCAATCGTGTTTTTGCTGAACTTTCCGGGTTTAAAGGGATGATGATTTTCCATCGTGTTTGCGAAAATAAAGTCGGGTCCCGGGCTTTTTTCGGTTTCCTCAATAATCTTCTTTACTACGGCACGATCAGCATAATTCGGACCTTCAAAATCATTCGGGAAATATTCGCTGGAAATAAAACGCGAGAACCCAAAATCCATATACACCTTTCGGCTGTCGAAAAAATAGCTGAAGAAAGGGTTAATCGAGGTCGCCGTGTAACCCTGTCTGGTCATGATGCTGGCCAATGAGTCGACGCCATGGTTCATGTATTCGATATAAGGCAGTATTTTATCGGGGGATTTGCCAAAGAATCGCATTGAATTACCCGATAGGACTTCGAATTCTACATTTGCTGTACTGCCGCCGAATTGTGGAGACATCATCCAGCCGCTCGTGTAAGTCTTTTGTAACTGGTGCAGGTTGGGGATTGGATCACGGCTGAACGTAATATTTTTCATCAGAGTAGGATCCCAGAACGATTCCCCTAGCATGACGATAATATTTGGTTTTTTATCACTTGCCGCTGGTTTATCAGGAATTTTCGCTAAAATTGAGGTTATCGCTTTTTTGCTATAACCTTCAGGCTTGGCTACATTCAGAAAGCCTAGCATCTGTACGGAGGAGTAAAGATAGCCATTTTCATCATAGGTAATCGTTTGATCCCAAGGCACTGTGTAAATGCCGTAAAGATTCATAAAGGGAATAGGCTTGTCCATATAAAGGCTTGTCGCCATCACGATAGCGATGACAGCATAAATAATACGTTCTATCCATGTGAATCGGATTGCTTGGCGACGAAGTATCAGATGGAACAAGAAGGCGATCATTACAAGAAAAAGAGCGACAAACCCGAGAATCCGTAGGTTTAAATAGCCTGTCAAAAATGACTTATACGCCATAATTTGATTGTTAAAATAAAGATCCCATGGATAATAGGGCGCTCCAATGGCTTTTAATTTACTGCCGCTAATCGCTCCGAGTGGTAATAGCGCGGCGCATAGCACCCAGAAGGACAACCGGCTTTTTCCCGTCATAGCGATCAAAAATACATACAAGGTTCCGACAACAAAGTAGGCAAGAACCATAGAGAGTGGATGGTTCATCGCCCATTTGTGAAGCTCGTCATACGAGCCTCGTTCCAAATATTCGACCATGGCCATCAGAAAAAAAGGCAAAACAACAATCATGATACGGGAAGGTAAGTGCTTAAGCCATTGAAGTAAAGTGGTCATTGAAATAACTCCTGTTCGATTTATACATGTCCATTCGTTCATTATCTTATATCTTGAATAAAGAAGAAAGATACCCCTTGACAGAACTAACTATAATAATTAATATTACAGTTAAATGTAACTAATTGTATTACAGTTAATTGTTTAGAATTGTTTTTTCCGGTCGGTAGACGAACTTCTTATGATAAGATGGCTGGAGACAAAAAAGTGGAGGTGGAACCATGCAACACGTTGCTTCTGCAACAGAAATGGCACAAGAGCAAGTCATAGATGCCAGAAAGGCTGTGCCATGGATTATTTTTCTTATATTTTTCGCTGTATTGAACGAAACGGTCTTCAACGTTTCTACACCGGAAATCGCTAAACAGTACGGGATTACGCCGACAGGCGTGAGTTGGGTGCTCACCACCTTTATTATCTTTTTCGGGATAGGGTCCGTTATTTATGGCCGCTTATCCGATATTTTTTCGTTGAAGAAGTTGATTGTCGCAGGAGTTCTCATCTATAGTGTGGGATCTGCACTCGGGTTTGCGCTTCAAGCTTGGTATCCGGCTGTCATTTTTGCCCGCGCCGTACAGGGTGCTGGCGCATCCGCTATCCCCGCGCTTGTGATGGTCGTTGTCGCACGTTATTTTTCTCCTTCAGATCGTGGAAAAGTATTCGGGCTTTTAACCTCCACCGTTTCCTTCGCCATCGCGGTAGGGCCGGTTGTCGGCGGATTTGTTTCCGCAACGTTCCACTGGACCTACTTGTTTATCATTCCTTTATTTACACTTATTTCAATCCCTTTCTTTAATCAGATTTTGCCTGCGGAAAAGAGAAAACCAGGCAGTGTCGACATTCTTGGCGCAGCACTCGTCGCATTTTCCGTTGCGGGTATAACCGTCTATCTGTCATTCCCGCATTGGTACTATTTGGCGGCTAGCATAGCGTTACTTATTTGGTTTGTTGCTCATATCCGTAAAGCAAAAGACCCATTTATAGAACCATCCTTATTCCGAAATAAATTGCTCCGTGGCGGTTTGATTGTAGGTTTTCTCATTTTCTGTACCGTCATGGGGATTATGTTTGTCATTCCGCTCATGTTAGCTAAAGTGAATGACCTCAGTACGAGCACAATCGGTCTCATTTTGTTCCCAGGCGCTATGTGCTCAGTTGTTTTCGGTACGATTGGCGGAAATCTAGCCGACAAAAAGGGCAATAACTTTGTCGTCTTTATCGGCCTTGGGCTATTAGTTATCAGCCTTGCGGCAATTGCCTTCATGGTTGGCCATTCGCCTTGGTTCATTTCAGCGGCACTACTTCCAACCTATGTAGGTTTCTCCTTCGTGCAGACCGCTTTGGCGAATCGTGTTTCCTTGACCTTGGAAGTGAGTGAAACCGGTGTAGGCATGGGGCTGTTTAACCTCATCAGCTTTATTTCAGGCGCCGTGGGCACGGCTCTTGTTGCCAAATTGTTGGATGGCGGCATGATGGAGTTCTACTCGAATCCGGTTCTGAATTCATTGGCAGCCGTTCCATACAGTAATTTGCTCATTATCTTTGCAGCAGTGGTCATCGTAAGTGGATTGTTGTACAAACAAATATTCGGTAAAAAAGCCGCTGCAGCAGCTTAAACCTCAAAAAAAGAAAACCGATCGCTTTTTAGAAAAGCGAGTCGGTTTTTTTTTATAACTATATTTTAGTTTTATTATGTTATTAGTTGTTAGTTTGCTCCGTACTAATTTGCTCTAGAGCTTGCAAGAAAGCAGCTGAAGGCTGAGCGCCGGTAAGCGCATATTTCCGGTTGATTACAAAGAAAGGAACGCCTGTAACACCGGCTTGTCTAGCGAACTCCAGATCATCTTCGACCTGCTCCAGCCCCTCCTTCGCATTCAAAAGCGCAGCAGTTTGCTCACGATCCATTCCCAACTGTTCAGCAATATCGAGTAGAACGTCTATATGGCCAATGTCTTTACCATCCTCAAAGTAGGCTTTGAATAATCCGTTGACGAGCGGTTTTTTGTATTCTTCGGCAGCAATGGCGATAAGCTGGTGAGCTTTAAGCGTATTTGGCATTTTCTTAACTTGAGAGAAATCAAAATGCAAGCCTGAGGCTTTACCAGCCTCGGTGACCTGCTGCAGCATACCGTTTAATCGTTCTTCGTCTGCGCGGAATTTTTGCAGCATCACCTCGCGGAAAGGGGAACCTTCGATAGGTGTTGAAGGATCAAGCTGATAAGCGCGGAAGTGAACCTCAACTGGTTCAGCCGTGAAATTGGCCAACGCATCTTCCAGATTCTTTTTGCCGATCCGGCACCAAGGACACACAATATCTTCAAAAATTTCGATCATCATAAATAAGTTAATCTCCTTTTAAAGAAAAAATAGTTACTATATTTTTATTATATCCTATTATGCCAGCTAATTCATCTGTCTGAACCGTTCAGGCGTCAGTCCGACATGTTTGCGAAAGCTGGCTACAAAATGGCTGACATCACGGAAACCAGCACGCTCAGCCACTTCCTTGACAGTTTTCGTCGGCTGTTGAATCAACATCTCTTTGGATTTTCGCAGCCTCATACGAATTAAATAGGAGTAAGGCGAGAGGCCAAATGCATGCTGAAATAACGTACTTAAATGTCGTGGAGTGATAGCCAGAACGGCAGCCATTTCTCCAAGACTCGTATCGGGGTTGTGATAGTTAGTTTCCAGCCACCGCAACAAAGGCTGCAAATGCGCAATTTGATTGCGAATCGAGGTGCGGTTATTGACTTGACCATGCTTTTTGAGCTGGATGAAGAAATGATATAAATCGGCTGAGGCATCATAACTTGAGTAATCCGGCCCAATATCCATACTCTCAATAATGTGCCCTAACTCCGCCTGCATTGGACCGTTGACATCCCATTTGTAAACGGCAGATTCCATTAAGTCCAGCGTACTTAAAATAGCTTCGATACAAGTCCCGCTAAAAGTGACATATTGCGTACACCACTGTTCTGTTATCGCATAGTAAGTGTGAGGCACCCCCGGAAGAAGTAAAATCCCCGTTCCTTTAGTCAGCAAATACTTTTTTCCATCGAGTATGAACTCCCCTTCACCCGCGAATGTTTGAAGCCAATGATAACAAGGGAAGCCCTCTGGGCGTACAAGCTTTTCCTGATCCTCATGATGTCCAATACTCTCAATAAATATTGGAAACGGTTGCGCTGTAGAGGGGGTTAATTCATACCTTTTATGCATTGGATATAGTCACCTGTTCCATTTTATTATATCAGCTCGTAAAAATATTATATTTTAAGATAAAAAATATTCCAATACAATGGACTTATTCTTATATTAATTAATTTTGATGAGGTGACAGCATGATTAATGAGAAACTCCCCAAAATTTGGTACGGCGGGGACTACAACCCTGAACAATGGGACAAAGAAGTCATGAATGAAGATATGAGGATGTTCAAACTTGCAGGAATTGATGTAGCTACCGTGAACGTTTTTTCGTGGGCTCGCCAGCAAAAGAATGAAGATACCTATGACTTTTCCTGGTTAGATGAAATCATAGATAAGTTGTATGAGAACGGCACTTATGTTTGCCTAGCAACGAGCACAGGCGCACATCCAGCTTGGATGGCGCATAAATATCCCGATGTGCTGCGAGTGGATTTCCATGGGCGGAAGCGTAAATTTGGCGGGAGACATAATTCCTGTCCAAACAGCCCTACATATCGTAAATACTCCACACTACTTGCAGATAAACTGGCAGAACGATATAAAGATCATCCGGCCATTTTAATTTGGCATGTTTCAAATGAATATGGAGGCTATTGTTACTGCGATCAATGCGAGGATGGTTTCCGTAAATGGCTTCAAGAACGATATACGACACTCGAAACGTTGAATAAAGTTTGGAATACAAGCTTCTGGGGACATACCTTTTATGAGTGGGAAGAAATCGTTTCTCCGAATGCTCTGTCTGAAGAATGGGGTGTGGATAATACCAATTTCCAAGGCATCTCGCTGGATTACCGTAGATTTATGTCGGATAGCATGCTAGAGTGCTATAAGCTAGAATATAACGCGATCAAAAAACATACCCCGGATCTACCAATCACGACAAATCTGATGGGGCTTTACAAAGAATTAGACTATTTTAAGTGGGCAAAATATTTGGATGTCATTTCGTGGGATAACTATCCTTCCTTGGATACACCGATTAGTCTAACGGCTATGACACATGACCTTATGCGCGGTTTAAAACAGGGTCAACCCTTTATGCTGATGGAACAGACGCCAAGTCAGCAAAATTGGCAGCCCTATAATTCACTCAAACGTCCGGGAGTAATGAAGCTTTGGAGCTATCAAGCCGTAGCTCGCGGCGCGGATACTGTGATGTTTTTTCAACTTCGACGATCCGTCGGAGCTTGTGAAAAATACCACGGGGCAGTCATTGAGCATGTCGGCCATGAGCATACACGAGTATTTAGAGAGTGCGCAGAATTAGGAACAGAGCTGCATAAATTGTCAGATAAGCTGCTGGATACAAGAGTCGAAGCGAAAGTCGCCATCGTATTTGACTGGGAAAACCGCTGGGCTGTTGAGCTTTCCAGCGGCCCCACCGTCGCGCTCAAGTATGTCGATGAAGTGCATAAATATTACGACGCCCTTTTCCAACAAAACATACAAGTAGATATGATTGGCGTCGATGCCGAACTATCGGGCTATGATATCGTCATTGCACCAGTCCTTTACATGATTAAACAGGGCTATGCCAAGCGTGTTGAAGATTTTGTACATGCAGGTGGCACATTCCTTACTACATTCTTCAGCGGCATCGTGAATGAGAACGACATTGTCACCTTAGGTGGTTATCCTGGCGAATTACGTAAATTACTGGGAATTTGGGCTGAAGAAATCGATGCTTTGTTCCCTGACAAGAGAAATCAAATCGTGATGAGTGAACAATGGGGAGAGCTCGAAGGGGAATATCAATGTGGAGTGCTGTGCGATATAATCCATTCAGAGGGTGCCGAAATCAAAGCCGTCTATGGTAGTGATTTCTACACTGGAATGCCGGCCCTAACCGTAAATACATTTGGTTCAGGCCAAGCCTGGTATGTAGCTACTAGTCCGGAGCCATCATTTTTGCAAGGACTACTTCGCCAATTATGCCAAGACAAAGGAATCATTGCTCCGATAGCTGCTGTTCCAGGTGTTGAACTATCCATCAGAAGCAAAAATATGGAGAACTATTTATTTCTACTTAATCACAATGAGCACGAAGCGACAGTTGAAATAGGTAATCTCAGGACATCAAACTTGATCACTGATCAAAAGATAGAAAATACCGTCACACTCCCAGCAAAAGGTGTCGTGATTATGAAAAAACATTAATCTTAAACCACCAGCCTCTATCGCTTTATGGATAGAGGTTTCTTTGCATTTTTGGTATAATCTCACTTATAGCAGGTTCAAAGGGGGTGCATTGTGACCGAACAACAGCATTTGTTTATTTGCTCAGATTCAATTGGTGAAACCGCGGATGCCGTTGCAAGAGCCACCATTCGTCAATTCAATTACGAACAGATGAGAATTAAGCGATACGGTCATATCAGCCATCAAAATGAAATCGTCCAAATGCTGCAGGAAGCAGCTGCAGCGGGAGGCTTTGTCGCCTACACACTCGTGCAGCCCGAACTGCGTGAAACCATGAAAAATGAAGCGCATCGCCTTGGTGTGCGAACCGTCGATATAATGGGTCCGATGCTGGAAGCCTTTTCGGAAACGTATGGACACATGCCGAAGCGCAAACCGGGCTTGCTGCACGAAATGGACGCCGACTACTTCCGAAGAGTAGATGCCATTGAATTTGCCGTCAAATATGACGATGGCAAAGATAACCGCGGCATGCTTCAAGCCGATGTAGTCCTCATCGGAGTGTCTCGCACGTCCAAGACACCGCTAAGCATTTACCTTGCACACAAAGGTTTTAAATCTGCAAACCTTCCAATCATTCCAGAAATCAAATTGCCACCGGAACTTTTTAAAATCCCAAGCAAACGCATCATCGGTCTTACCATGGATGCCAACCAAATTCTACAAATTCGTCTCGAGCGTCTCAAAGCCGTCGGCCTTCCGGATGGTTCCCAATATGCAACCTTCCGCCGCATCCAAGAAGAACTCGATTACGCCCATTCCATTATGAAGCAGCTCGACTGCCCGATCATCAATGTCACCAACAAAGCAATTGAAGAGACAGCAGGACTTATCCTTGATCTCATCTCAATCCGATAATAAAGAATTTCCCCTTAAAAACGATGCCCAGAACTTAAAATGTTCATGGCATCGTTTTTTGTAAGCCTACCCATTTGATGCCCCATCTCATCGCAGACACATCTCAAATATCTCAAAGCACTCACATCTGCACATTGTTCACGAAGAATTCTTTACCCGACTCATTCGCTATACTTCCACCCCCACCAACCCCACCACATCCAACACCCACCACACACCAGCCACCACCCCGCCCCGAACCAGTCTCAGAACCCGAGGCCGAAGCAGACCCTGCCCCCGAAGCGCCCCGACCAGAGCCGCCCCGAACCCGAACCCGAACCCGAACCCGAACCCGAACCCAACCCCAACCCTGAGCTAAACTACGCCAACCCAATCCAATCCAACACCAACGTCACTCCAGCATTCAAATCCGAAACATGGCAACCAAAAGCTGACCATACATATCTCTTTTTCTCATTTTCTGTCGTATATACAAAAAAGTTACTACTAAGAATAAAATTTTATATTAATTAAGAGTTGTGGGACTTTTATCTTTCATTTTATTGAGAGTTGGAAGTCTTTTTTTCTTTCATTTAATTAAGAGTTGGAGGTCTTTATTTCTTTCATTTTAATTAAGAGTTAGAAGCTTCTTTTACTTTCATTTAAGTGAGAGTTGAAAGAGTAGTATTTTCGTTTAAGTACTAATTGAAAGCCTTTTTATCTTCAAATGTATATATCACAGAATTTCATTTTCCCCGATATATCACCCTGATGAAAAAAACCAAAAAATAACTTAAATAAATTAACTTCCCAAATTGCAAATCATTTGATATAATCAAGAAAAGGAACAAGTGTTCTCGTTTTGGGGTGGGCTAGATGGGTCAACAATATATGGATATGAGCACGAATTTCTTCTGTTCGGAAGAGGAGTGTGAACAGTTTTTGACGAATATGCGTTGGTCAAATGGATTTTGCTGCCCCCGTTGTGATAATAATGAGGCATTTAATATTAGATCACGTAGATTGTTAGAATGTAAGGAGTGCAGGATGCAGGTCTCTCTAACCGCGGGGACGATCATGCACAAATCAAAGTTACCGTTACTACTTTGGTTCCAAGCGATTCAACTGTTAATAAAAGAAGGAATAAACTGTACAGCCAGCAAACTTGCGCGGGTACTCCAAATTAATTATAGAAGCGCCCAGTTGTTATTGACAAAAATCCAATTTGCATTTGAGTATACGCAGAACAGGGTGAAGTTACTCAGTAAAGAAAATGGCCCCGTTTCCAACTCCGATTCACAAACTGCTGATGATCTCCAGCTTTCCGAAACCTCTTTGAAGGTCGCTCAAACTCAAAATAATTCTTCAACTTGGGATCTAAATATGTATCTCGAATCCAAAATAAACAAGTTACAAAATAAATTAACGTTCCGTAATAAGAGGTTAAATATACCTCAATTATTTGCGCACATGAAAAATCAATCTAATCGTGGTCATGATTGCTTAAGTTTGTTAAATAAGTATGTCAAAATGGCAATATCGAATCAATTTTATCCTACATTCCTGAAGTGTTTTCAATATTCTTGAGTAAATTTGACACATGACGATTTGACCCCAATCTGTTTTTCAGGCATGATGAAGGAGTAGCATGGTTAGTTAACTTTGTGAGGAGAGAAGAATAATATGAAAAGGACGCTGCAAGCTCCTATTCATTTCTATCGGAAATTCATTTCGCCGCTAAAGCCGCCAACCTGCCGTTTCTATCCCACATGTTCACAGTACGCTTTGGAGGCAATTGAAGTTCACGGTGCTCTGAAGGGGACTTGGCTATCTGTGAAACGAATTTGTAAATGCCATCCGTTTCATTCAGGTGGGATTGATTATGTACCCCCGCGGTCGGAAAAATTAACTCATAACGATCAGTCGGCTTGACAGGCAGCGCTTATTTTCGATATATTTGCCTTAAGATGTTATATATGGATTCGATGAACGGATAAGTACAGACGGAAGCCTATGAACAGAGAGCCGGGGCAGGTGAAAGCCGGTATAGGAATAAGTTTGGAAGATGGTCCCGGAGAATAAGCCTTCGAGCTGTCCAAAATGCGTGTGAAATGGAGATACGCAAGGTTGGAAGTAAGCTGGCTTCGTTTCCCAGCGTTAATGGGCAAGTCGTAATAGACTTACTGAGCCCCGAGCTTGTGAAAGGCGGGGGAACCTGGGTGGTACCGCGTGAGTTCAGCTCTCGTCCCAAGATGGATGAGGGCTTTTTGTGTTTTCTACTTTTAGCTAGGAGGAACTAAGGATGACAACGAATTCGAAAACGTTTTACATCACGACGCCCATCTATTACCCAAGTGATAAGCTGCATATCGGTCATGCCTACTCAACGGTGGCTGGCGACGCCATGGCGCGATACAAACGGCTTCGCGGTTTTGATGTAAGGTATTTAACGGGTACAGATGAGCATGGGCAAAAGATTGAACGAAAAGCACAAGAGAAAGGGACAACACCACAGGAATTTGTAGATGGCATTGTTGCTGGGATTAAAGAGCTTTGGAGCAAGCTAGATATTTCTTACGATGATTTTATTCGGACTACGGAACCTCGTCATAAAGATGCGGTTGCCAAAATTTTTCAAAGATTACTGGATCAAGGTGATATCTATCTAGGCGAATATGAAGGTTGGTATTGTATTCCTGATGAGTCCTTTTTCCCAGAGAGTAAACTGGTTGATGGGAAGTGCCCAGATTGTGGCCGCCCTGTTGAAAAAATGAAGGAACAAACCTATTTTTTCCGTATGAGCAAGTATGCGGATCGTTTGGTACAGTACTACGAGGAGAATCCTGATTTTATTCAGCCTGAGTCTCGTAAGAATGAGATGTTGAATAATTTTATTAAGCCAGGACTTGAAGACTTGGCGGTGTCTCGAACGACATTTGATTGGGGTATCAAAGTTCCCGGTGATCCTAAGCATGTGATTTACGTTTGGATTGATGCTCTTTCTAACTACATTACTGCGCTTGGCTATGGTTCGGAAGATGCAAGTAATTTTGAAAAGTATTGGCCTGCAGATGTGCATTTGATGAGTAAAGAGATTGTTCGTTTCCATACCATTTACTGGCCGATTATGTTGATGGCGCTTGATTTACCGCTGCCTAAAAAAGTTTTCGCGCATGGCTGGCTGCTTATGAAAGACGGTAAAATGTCAAAGTCCAAAGGGAATGTCGTTGATCCCGTGACGTTGATTGATCGTTATGGACTGGATGCGCTTCGATATTACTTGATGCGCGAGGTGCCTTTTGGGGCTGATGGAACATTCACCCCGGAAAGCTTTGTAGAGCGGGTAAATCATGATCTTGCTAATGATTTGGGGAATCTGCTGAACCGTACGATCGTAATGATCGATAAGTACTTCGCTGGCACGATTCCAGCGTACGTGGCTGGAGCTACCGAATTCGACGACAGTCTCTTGGAGACTGTTCAAGGAACGGTAGCGAAGTATGAAGAAGCAATGGAAAAAATGGAGTTTTCCATTGCACTTTCTGCCGTGTGGCAGTTGATCAGCCGCACGAATAAATATATCGACGAGACACAGCCGTGGTCGATGGCGAAGGATGAAGCCAAGCGCGAAACACTTGGCTCCGTCATGTATGTGCTGGCTGAATCCCAGCGCATTTCATCTGTGTTGCTGCGTCCATTCATGACGAAGACACCACAGTTGATTTGGCAGCAACTTGGCGTAGCTGCTGAGGACCTGCCGCGCTTAACCGCATGGGAAAGCGTACAGTCATTCGGGCATCTTCCTTCAGGCACTATCGTGCAAAAGGGAGAGCCTATGTTCCCGAGACTGGATGCACCGGCAGAGGTTGCTTACATCGTCGAGGCAATGGGCGGCGGAGCGGCAGCCACGGCCGACGAAGTAAAACAAGCAGCACCAGCGGCTGCGCCATCAGCTGTGCCTGCGCCGGAACCTAAGGATGAAATCGGGATTGACGATTTCGCCAAGGTCGAGCTGCGCGTAGCTCAGGTCCTGTCAGCGGAACCTGTGAAAGGTGCCGATAAGCTTCTAAAACTGCAGCTCGATTTGGGGTATGAGCAGCGTCAAGTGGTCTCGGGCATCGCGAAGTTTTATACGCCCGAGGAGCTAGCTGGGCGTAAAGTTATTTGCGTTACGAATCTTAAGCCTGCCAAGCTGCGCGGCGAGTTGTCTCAAGGTATGATTCTTGCCGCATCACATGGCGACCAGCTGACGCTGGCTACTGTGCCGGATTCGATGCCCAATGGCTCGATTGTAAAATAACGAAATGACAACACCCTTTCCCTATTTTTTCATAGTGAAAGGGTGTTTCTTTTGGGTATGGACGATCATCTAAGTGGGGCAAGCTAAGGGAAACAAACCACGGAGTGATATGAATGAGAGCTAGATCTATTATGAAATTAATCTTTGTTTCAGTGATGGTTCTTGTTTTGACGTCTTGTTCTATTTTTGGAGGAGGCTCCGATAAGAAGAAAGAGGAAGAGAAGAAAGATTCGAAATCTAAGGCTTCCAGCACTAAAAAAGAAGATAATAGTGTTATTAATCAGGAATTAAAAAAGCAATATGAGATGTACAATGAAATTATTCAACATAAGGTTAAACAAGAGAATAAGTTAATGAAGCAATCGGAAGAGCGATATAAGAAATTGAAAGAAGAAAGCGAAAAACCAGCGCAATCCAAGTCAGAGGGTGGGGCAGGGAAGAAAGATAAAAGTTCTTCTGACCAATCTGATTCGGAAAGTTCAAAGAAAGACGATGGAAACCAATAAAGTTGTAATTAAGGCCATGCTGTGACATTAGCAGCTGGTCTTTTTTATTTTACCTTCAGATGTATTGACTTCAAGTAGGGGTACTCGTATAATCAATTCGTTAATAAAAAATATTACGATTTAGAACGTGAGTGGAGTGATGATAGTGATTCGTTCAAAGAAAGTTCTGTACATAGCCGTTATGGCTATTTTCGCTGTTATATTGACTGGGTGCGGCAGTGCTGCAAGCTCGAAAGCTAACCTGGTGCAAGGGAAAGTCAATGTGGTGACGAGCTTTTATCCATTGTATGAGTTTACTCAAGCAATTGGTGGAGAATATGTAAATGCTATCAATTTAGTCCCAGCAGGAGTAGAACCCCACGATTGGTCGCCTAAAAGCAGAGACATTAAAAATATGACGCAGGCGCAGGTTTTCGTGTACCAAGGCGCGGGTTTTGAAGGCTGGGTAAAGGATTTCCTCGGAAGTCTATCGCCAGATTCAACTTTAAAGGTAGTAGAAGCAAGTAAAGGCGCGGATTTGATTAAAACTTCCGAAAATAAAGAAGAATTCGATCCTCATGCGTGGCTAAGCCCGTTAAATGCTGTAAAAATGGCTAATAATATTAAAATGGCACTGATTAGCGCTGATCCGGCACATAAAGATGTATTCGAGCAAAACTATGCGAATTATGCAGCAAAGTTAACTGATTTAGACGCTCGCTATAAAAAGGAGCTAGGGCAAACTTCGAAAAAGGAAATTGCCGTTTCCCATCAAGCATTTGCTTACTTGTGCAGAGATTATGGTTTAACACAACTAGCTATTATGGGATTATCTCCGGATGCTGAGCCAACCGCTCAAGATCTAAAAAAAATGAATGAATACATTAAAGATCATAATTTGAAATATATATTTTTTGAGGAGCTTGTATCCGATAAGCTAGCAAAAACGTTAGCAAAAGACGCAAAAGTGGATACGATGGTGCTGAATCCGATTGAAGGCTTAACACAAGAGCAAGTAAAGGCCGGCGACAATTATATTTCGATCATGGACAAAAATTTGAAAAATTTAGTGATTGCCTTACAATAAGATGAGCAGGCCCATTCTACGAGTCAGGAGTTAACAAATGGAGATTAGCCCAAAAGAGTTTTGCCACCGTAGTATCGTGTCTATTGAGAATGTTTCATTTTCTTATGAACATAAGAAAGTCATAGATCAGCTCCGTTTCGATGTACTTGAACGGGATTTCGTAGGTGTTATCGGCTCCAATGGCGCGGGCAAAACAACGCTGCTCAAAATGCTCGTTGGACTGCTCAAGCCGACCGACGGGGAGATCCGGTTGTTCGACAGCCCGCTAAGCCAATTCAAAGATTGGGAACGAATTGGCTATGTTCCGCAAAAAAATGCCTTCAATCCGCTATTCCCTGCTACGGTGAGGGAAATTGTTTTGTCGGGGATGTATTCGAAGAAGCGGATCTACCGCCGGCTTTCTAAAGCCGACCTGCAAAAAGCCGAAGACGCGATGCTCGCTATGCGCATCGAGGACTTGGCTGACCGCAAGATCGGTCAGCTGTCCGGCGGACAACAGCAACGCGCTTTCCTCGCGCGCGCGATTGTGAATAACCCTGAGCTGCTCATTTTGGATGAGCCGACTGTAGGCATCGATGCGGAGACGCAGACCGGATTTTTCCGGATGATCCGCCACATGCATCAGCATCATCATATGACTTTCATCATGGTATCTCATGATATGGATATGATGCAGTCTTATTTAGGTACAGAGCCGCAGCAGGTTAGCGGCGGCATTAAGTTTCATGTGAAGCATACTCATGATCCCGAGGATTGCCGGGAAACGAATTTGACACATTCGATCGGCCAGATCCGCGAGATGATCGGAGTTCAGTAAGGAGCGGGCATTTTGGACATATTCACGGAGTATTTTTTTCAACGCGCTCTAATCGGCGGTATATTGATTGGGCTCACAGCGCCATTAATGGGCGTTTTTCTTGTCCTTCGGCGATTATCGATGATCGGGGACACATTAGCTCACGTTTCAATTGCGGGGGTCGCCCTTGGTTTTCTCATTAACGTGTACCCGTTAGGAGTAGGGCTTGTCTTTGCTCTGCTTGCCTCCTTTGCTATTGAGCGTTTACGCAAGGCTTATAAGACCTATGCGGAGCTCTCTATCGCTATCATAATGTCAGGCGGAGTTGCGCTGGCCACGATTCTTTTTACACTCGGCAAAGGTTTTAATATGAATGTAATGAGCTATTTGTTCGGAAGTATTTATACGCTTGATCAGCAAGATCTTTGGGTTGTTCTCGGTGTGTCTGTTCTAGTAGTAGGTGTCATCGCTGTTCATTTTAAAGAGTTCTTTCTCATGTTCTTCGATGAGGATGCAGCTAGTGTAAGTGGACTTCCGCTTAAATACTATAATATGATGATTACAATGCTTACCGCGTTGGTTATTTCTGTTGCGATCAAAATTGTTGGAGCACTTCTTGTTTCATCCTTGTTGACGATCCCGGTCGCATGCAGTTTGTTAATAGCTAGAAGCTTTAAGCACTCGGTTATTTTGGCTGTTATTTTCTCGGAAATTGCTGTTGTTATTGGTCTTGTTGTTGCTGGGGTATGGGACCTCGCTCCGGGCGGAACGGTTGTGTTAACGCTCATCGCGATGCTGATCGGGATTATTCTAAAAAGAGGATTGAGGATTTAACATGGACTCTGTTAATTTATGGATCGCTTTATGGGCGGGGATAGCGTCCTTTATCTCGCCATGCTGTTTGCCATTATATCCTTCTTATCTTTCCTACATAACGGGAATTTCAGTAAGTGAGTTGAAATCTGGCGAGACGTCCTCTCAAGTGCGCCGTCAAACGATGCTGCATACGTTTAGTTTTATCGTTGGATTTTCAATTATTTTTTATGCGTTAGGCTTAACTGCAGGTTTTTTAGGTAATTTTTTCATTGATTATCGAGATTTGCTGCGGCAAATTGCAGCGCTCTTGATTTTTATAATGGGGTTATTCCTGTTAGGTATTTTCCAACCGCAATGGCTAATGAAAGAACGTAAACTTCAGATTAAGTTTCGTCCAGCGGGCTATTTAGGCTCTGTGCTAGTTGGGATGGGGTTTGCCGCGGGGTGGTCACCTTGTGTGGGGCCGATTTTGTCGGCAATTCTTGCGTTGGCCACAACAGAACCTGGCACTTGGTTTCAGTTAACGACTGCTTATTCGTTAGGCTTTGCTATTCCTTTTTTTGTGTTATCTTTTTTTATCGGTTCAACGAAATGGATTTTGCGTTATTCCAATCTTATTATGAAAATAGGAGGGGGTTTAATGGTTGTGATTGCGATTTTGCTTTATACAGGCAAGATGACGCAGATCACACTTTGGTTAAACACCATAACCCCGGATTGGTTGAAGTTTTAATTAAGTGAAATATTCAATTTTGGCCTGAGGGAATTTGTCAAAGATTTGTTCTGTGATAAATTCTCTTAGTGCGTTTGCTTGTTCATCTTGATAAACGTATTTACCTTGGCCCCAACGACCCCACTTGTATTTTCTTTTTTCTTCGTCCATTTCAAGCTTCGTTTTTGGATACCTTTTTTCGATGACGTTTTTTGCTGTTCTTGTAAATCGGTGTTGAATCATTTCAAAGGTTAAATCTTGCGTTGCTTCCGATGGAAGTTCGTTGTACAGACGTTCCAAAAGGGTCGCATAGCCTTCCTTCCAGCCTTCGTGCCAAATAATAGGGGCTATGATAAAACCAAGCGGATAGCCGGCTTTAGCTACCTTAGCTGCCGCTTCAATTCTCTCGTGAAACTTTGAAGTGCCTGGTTCAAAATGTTTAATGACGTAATCAGCGTTCACACTAAAGCGAAAACGAGTGTGTTTGTTATGTTTAGCATCCAAAAGAGGCTCTACATGATGGTATTTTGTTACAAAGCGCAAGCGGCCATGCTCTTGCTGCCCCATAAATTCGATGACTTGCTTCAAGGAGCCTGAGATATGCTCCAGACCAACAGGGTCCGATGTACACGCAGCTTCAAAGCGGGTGATCTCTGGAACACGTTCATCGATATACTTCTGGGCGGCACCCAGAATATCGTCCATATTTACGTAAACGCGAATATAGGGCTTCGCTCCTAACGTTGTTTGGAGATAGCAGTAGTGACAGTGTCCCATACAGCCTGTTGCAATCGGGATCGCATATTCGGCAGATGGTTTTGAAGTGTCGAATTTCAAGGTTTTGCGAATGCCGACAACTAGTGTTCGTTTGGCAATTCGGTATTTTTCAAGCTCGGAATCGCCAGGTAAATCGCGTATTTGATTATGTGAGGTTGTCATATGAATCTCCAAGCCTTGCTGCTTAGCCCATTCATAGATTTTTTGACCTTTGGAATAATTCATCGCATCAGGTTCAAAATAAACAAGCTCTGGTACGAATACCGTTGTGCCAGGGACGGGTCTGGTCAGTAATTCTGTCGACATGGAGAGCTCCTTTCAACAAATCAGGATCATAATCGTTCCTGCATTTAGTGTTCCAAGGCATTGATTAGATGAACCATGGGATATTTGACCTCATTAAGGTTGATGGATTATGATAGTTAAGCAAGTAGGCAGGAAATAAAGGAAAAGCAGGGGGAAATAAAGCAATGGCTACACCAAGCATGGAAGACTATCTGGAGAGAATATATAAGCTCATAGACGAGAAAGGTTACGCTCGTGTCTCCGACATTGCTGAAGGGCTGGAAGTGCATCCCTCCTCCGTGACGAAAATGATTCAAAAGCTGGACAAAGACAATTATTTGATTTATGAGAAGTACCGCGGACTTATGTTAACTCCAAAAGGAAAGAAAATGGGTAAGCGACTAGTTGACCGTCATCAATTGCTAGAAAATTTCTTAACAATTATAGGCGTCCAAGAGGACAATATATATAAGGATGTTGAGGGAATTGAGCATCATTTAAGCTGGGATTCCATTACATGCATTGAGACTTTGGTCGAATATTTCCGCAGGGAACCGAATCGGATTGAAGAACTTATGAATGTTCGCAAAGAATTAGAAGCTGACAATTAGGCAGAGGCCGCTACTAGCGGTGCTCTGTCTTTTTTATGTGCATAGAAACAAACTGCCTCTGCATACATAACAAAGTAAGCCCTTTTGTATGATTTCAGAGAGGGGTGTCGAATTTGTTAATCAACGGCGTGTTTGAAGGTGGAGGCGTTAAGGGGATTGCGCTTGCCGGTGGGGTAAGTGCAGCAATGAGGCAGGGGCATGTATTCAATCAAGTTGCAGGTACAAGCTCTGGGTCGATTGTAGCGGCTTTTCTGGCAGCGGGATATACCGGAGAAGAGATGAGAGAATTGATCATGAGGGCTCCTTTCAAGTCGTTTATGCAGCGGTCACCGATCTTTAATGCCAAAATCATCGGACCTGCCGTACGGCTGCTGATCAAAAAAGGGTTGTATTCCGGTGAAGCGTTGGAATATTGGGTAAACACGCAGCTGGCAGCCAAAGGCATTCGCACTTTTGGTGATTTGAAGCATAATCAGCTGCGCATTATTGCATCTGATATTACGCAGGGCAAGCTGCTTATTTTGCCGGAGGATATTGCGCAATACGGGATTGATCCGCAGAAGTTCTCAATTGCCAAAGCGGTTCGCATGAGCACTAGTATTCCCTATTTCTTCGACCCGGTTATGATTCGCCGCAAAATAAAAAGCTCTGAGAAGGCAGTGCCTTTCACAGAGCAATTTTATTATATCGTAGATGGAGGATTGTTAAGCAACTATCCTTTGTGGGTGTTCGATCGGGATACGGATCGCGAGGAGATCATCCCCGTTATCGGCTTCCAATTAGTCGGAAAAAGCGAAACGCCTACGCACAAAATTAAGGGACCAATTACGATGCTTGAAGCCTTATTTGGCACGATGCTTAGTGCGCACGACGAGCGGTACATTGAACAAAAAAACCGGTTCCGTACCGTTAAAATTCCTACTTTGGGAGTTGGGAATACACAGTTTAATTTATCTAAGGAATTAAGTTTATCCCTTTATGAATCGGGATATCAGGCTTCTAGAGACTATTTTAAGAAGTGGTCCGCCCAAACTTACGAAGTGGACTATGAGAAGTACGTGCTTCGTAGTCAGTCCAAATAACCAATGGTATTAATGATATTTCGGGAAATCATCGGAGTCTGTGTCTTTTGTGCCGTTGATCACGCGAAATTTGGCGTTTTTCCTTTTTGCTTTGGATGGCCCGCGGCCATACGAAGGTTTTTTCCAACGAGAAGGCGGGAATTTGTAAAGTAGAAAAATAATGCCTAACACGAGAATTGGAATGAATAAAGTTCGCAAACTTACGATCAATCCAATCGCAATCAAAATCCCGATTGCGACTTCGATCGGCGAAAATCTTCTTCTCATGCCCGTCCCTCCATTATTCTTTTTTCGGCTTCACGCATCCGATTGAAGGAAGCGATGGAAACCTCAACTTGACTGTCTTCAGGTTCTTTGGTAGTCAGCAGCTGCAGCCATAGGCCAGGGTAGCCCAGGTAACGAAGTAATGGCACTTCACGAAGGGAATTCGTGAATCTTAGCACTTCATAAGATACTCCGATGACGACTGGGAGAAGCACTAGTCGCTGCAAGATCCGCTCGACATATCCGTCATAGTGAAGGAACGAATAGATAACGACGCCGATCAATACAGTGAAAACAATGAAGCTGCTGCCGCAACGATAGTGCAGCGTGTTGAATTTCTGTACGTTGCTGACGGTAAGCTGCACACCAGCTTCATAGGCGCTGATAACCTTATGCTCAGCTCCGTGGTATTGGAACAATCTGCGAATCATAGGTGTTAGGGATATGAAATAAATATATCCGACGAGCAAAATGATTTTGATAACACCTTCTATAAGGTTATGAAGAATTTGATTGCTAAATACATTTTGAAATAAAAACTGTTCAATGACGGCTGGAACTAGGGTGAACACGAATTTTCCGAAAAGAAACGAAATGACACCCACGACCGCCACACCAAGAATCATCGAAATATTAGAGAAGAAACCCGGTTTCTCGTCTTGCTGGGTCACTGCGTTATCTTTTTCTCCTTCTTGTTCGGCGAAGGACTCCGCGGAGAAATTAAGATGCTGCGCACCTTTGGCGCTGGATTCTATAATGCCGACAATCCCTCTGACGAACGGGATTTTCTTGAGTGTTTGGACCCAAGGAATATCTTTCTTCGGGACTTCTAAAAAATCAAGTGAGCCATCTTTCTTGCGCACGGCGGTTACATGCACGTTTCTTCCTGCGAACATGACGCCCTCGATGACGGCTTGTCCTCCATATATACTGTTTTGTTCTGCCATGAGATCCACCTTCTTCTCTTTCTCGAATTCGGTTTTTTGTACTTTCTTATTGTAACGGATTCAGGGGTTGAATGCTACCGATAACGGAAGAACATACTATTCTTGCCTGAGAATTACGTGCAGTAACTGTAGAAGAAAGGAAGAGAATGTCTGATGAGCGAGAAACAAGTGAAGGAAATCAAAACAAATCGGTGGCTTTTTGTCATATACATTGGCTTTTTCGCTGGGTTCATTTGGGGAGCACTGAAAATAATTGAACATTATTTAAAATTCACCAAAATTGACGTAGGTTTTCTCGTCGAGCCGTTTTTCAAGCACGATTTCCTAATGACATGGCAGGGGATACTAATTGGGTGGGGATTTTTCGCAATATTCTCCATCTTTGCAGCCTTCATCTATATGGTCACTATGTGGAAGCTGCAATCAGCTTGGTGGGGACTTGGTTATGGTGCACTTTGGTGGGCAGTGATTTATTTGTTCATCGGGCCATTGGCCGGGATGACGTATTGGATTACGGATTTGGACATCAATACCATATTGAGCGATTTCTGTTTGTTCCTGCTTTGGGGAATGTTTATTGGTTATTCCATTGCCATCGAATACACGGATACCAGAACGAGAGAGCCTATACACAAGACATGAAAGTTATGGTAAAATATCAAAGGTTAAATAGGCTCATAAAGTCTGTGCGACTGAAAAATGCTGGGGAGTGATTCCTGTTGAAAAAGGTTCTTGTGATTAACGGGCCTAACTTAAATATGCTGGGCATACGTGAACCTGGCGTGTATGGAACGGTTTCCCTTTCGGCCATTATTCAAGGCTTGACTGAATTAGCTGAAGTTCTTTCGGTTGAGGTAGAGAGCTTTCAATCGAATCATGAAGGCCACATTATTGATAAAATTCATGAAGCTTTCGGCACGAAAGATGGCATTCTCATTAACCCGGGCGCTTTTACGCATTATAGCTATGCGATCCGCGACGCATTGGCTTCGGTTCAATTGCCTACCGTCGAAGTGCATTTATCGAATATTCATAAGCGCGAGGAGTTTCGCCATCATTCGGTAACCGCGCCGGTGGTTATCGGTCAGATTTGCGGATTCGGCGTTCAAAGCTATGAATTAGGATTAAGAGCATTAATACCTCATGTGCAAGGATAAAGGAAGGATTGGTGATTTCGATGCAGGAGAAACGTATTGAACGTCTTCGCAAGGTTATGCAAGAACAAAACTTACCCGCAGTACTCATCACGAACGCATATAACCGTACATATGTATCTGGATTCACCGGCTCCTCTGGCTATGTACTTATAACATTAGACCGAGCAATCCTCTTAACTGATTTTCGGTATATGACGCAGGCTCCTCAGCAAGCTAAGCATTTTGAAGTGGTTGAACATCAGGCTAAAGCGATGGAAACAGTGAAAGATCTCTTGCAAAAGCAGGGGATTACGAAGCTTGGATTCGAGCAAGGGGATGTATCCTACGGCGACTTCCTCAACTACCAAGCGGCATTGCCGGGCATCGAGCTAGTGCCGACAGCTAGGCTTCTCGAAGTCATCCGGATGGTCAAAGACGAGGCTGAACTGCAAATTATGCAGGAAGCTGCTGACTTGGCTGACCAGACCTTTTCGCACATTTTGTCCTATATCCAGCCTGGCGTGAAGGAATTGGATATTGCACTTGAGATTGAAATGTTCATCCGTAAAAATGGCGGTACATCCACCTCGTTTGAAACGATCGTTGCTTCCGGCGAACGCTCTGCACTGCCTCACGGAAAAGCAAGCGATCGCGTGCTCCAAATAAACGAATTTGTCAAATTAGATTTTGGAGCGTATTATAAAGGGTATTGCTCTGACATCACAAGAACAGTTATGCTAGGAAAGCCGACAGACAAGCATAAAGAAATTTATGACATTGTCTTGGAAGCTCAATTGAACTGTTTAGCCAATCTCAAGCCGGGAATTACAGGCAGAGAAGGCGATGCTTATGCGCGTGATGTGATCGTGAAGCATGGCTATGGCGATTTCTTCGGTCACGGTACCGGACATGGTTTAGGCATGGAGGTTCATGAATCTCCGCGCTTGTCGAAAACCGAGGATACGATTTTAACTCCTGGTATGGTAGTTACGGTGGAGCCCGGTATTTATCTCCCTGGTTTTGGGGGAGTTCGAATTGAGGATGACGCAGTAATTACTGACACCGGCATTAAAATACTTACAAATTCTACAAAAGATTTTCTTATTATTGACTAGCGGAGGGATTCACAAGTGATATCAGTAAATGATTTCAAAACAGGTCTTACCATTGAAGTAGAACACGATATTTTTACAGTTTTAGATTTCCAACACGTTAAACCAGGTAAAGGCGCTGCATTCGTGCGCTCCAAACTGAAAAACTTGCGCAACGGAAATACCGTTGAGCGTACATTCCGCGCAGGCGAGAACGTGGGCCGCGCACACATCGATAACCGTGAAATGCAGTACCTTTATGCAAGCGGCGATGAGTACACGTTCATGGATACAGAAACTTTCGACCAGTTCAGCCTTTCCCGTGAGCAATTGAAATGGGAATTGAACTTCCTGCTCGAAAACATGAATATCAAAATTTTGAGCTACCAAGGTGAAATTCTTGGGATCAACTTGCCGAAAAGCGTTGATTTGAAAGTTGTTGAAACTGAGCCTGGTGTTAAAGGTAATACGGCTCAAGGCGCTCTTAAAGGTGCTAAAGTGGAAACTGGCCTTGTTGTTCAAGTTCCATTGTTTATTAACGAAGGCGATGTGCTTACGGTTGATACCGAAGACGGCCGTTATATTTCCCGCGCCTAGTTTCAACTAGGACAAGCCTCTCTGACTTTGACAAGTCAGGGAGTTTTTTTGTTTTGCATGTGCATTTCTTACCACAAAAGCACATTTTATGCTATAATATTGAATTGTTATGCACTAGTATGCGTTAGGAGTGGGTCAGCTTTGTCTCTAATAGTGATGAAATTTGGCGGAAGCTCTGTCGGTGATGCGGAGCGAATGAAACGTGTTGCAAAAAGAATCGTTGAGCGAAAGCAAGCAGGCCACAGCTGCGTTGTTGTCGTTTCGGCGATGGGAGATACAACGGATGATTTGATTGATCTGTCTAAGCAAATTTACGATGGAGCCCCTCCGGCTCGTGAAATGGATATGCTGTTAACGACAGGAGAGCAGGTTTCCGTAGCCCTCTTATCGATGGCGATACATAGTTTAGGCGAACAAGCGGTTTCTTACACCGGTTGGCAGAGCGGGATCTTTACAGAAGATGTACACGGGAAAGCGAGAATTACCGATATTCAGCCGCATCGCGTTCTGAGTGCGCTCGAACAAGGGAACGTCGTGATCGTGGCTGGTTTCCAAGGCATGACCGAAGCGGGAGAAATTACGACGCTTGGCCGCGGCGGATCGGATACGACGGCAGTCGCGCTTGCTGCTGCGATCAAAGCAGATCTATGTGAGATTTATACCGATGTAGACGGAATTTACTCAACAGATCCACGCATTGTGAAAGTCGCAAGAAAACTTAATGAAATTTCCTATGATGAAATGCTGGAGCTTGCTAATCTAGGAGCTGCGGTTCTTCATCCGAGAGCAGTGGAGTATGCCAAAAACTATAACGTCACCTTGGTGGTACGTTCCAGTTTTACTAACAATGAAGGTACCAACGTGAAGGAGGAAGCAGTGATGGAGCAAGGAATCGTTGTCCGTGGCATCGCCTACGACAAGAATGTGGCAAGAGTTAGTATTCTAGGTGTACCTGAGAAACCGGGTCAGCTGGCAAAAGTATTTATGGCGCTTGCCGAGGTTCAAGTCGATGTAGATATCATTGTACAAAGCGGTGTTCTCAACGGATCAGCGGATTTCTCTTTCACAACGACGCTTGCTGACCGTGAAAAAGCTTTGGATGCGATTGAATCTATCCGCGGCGAAATCGGCTTCCGTGAAGTGACTTTCGAAGTAAATATGGTGAAAGTGTCCATCGTGGGCGCTGGCATGGTAAGCACGCCAGGAGTTGCCGCTACAATGTTTAAGGTGATTTCCGATCTTGGCATTTCCATTTCCTTAGTAAGCACTTCGGAGATCAAAGTGTCCTGTGTCATCGAAAACACGAACTTGACGGAAGTAATCCAATCGTTGCATACAGCGTACGGCTTGGACACTACGGAGCAAGCATTTGTTGGCGGGCCTCAAGATCGCAGATAAATGTAAGTTTAACTGAATTTATCGGATATAAAATAAGCAAGCTTTAATAGAAAAGCTGTAATTCCGGCGGCCATTAAAGGGCCGACCGGAATTCCGCGCATAAAGATAATGCCAAATATGGAACCGATGACAAGACCCACAATTAATTGTGGGTCTATTTTTAGCAGTTCCAACCCTTTTCCGTTCATATAGGTAGCGATCGCTCCACCTAGAAGAGCGATGATTCCCGGCCATGTGGTAAATACAGATATAATGTCTTTCATGGAGATTCGCTCGCTGGCAAACGGAACAAGCACGCCAATCGTCAAAAAAAGTAAGCCAAGCTCTAAGCCTCTGCGCTCCATCGCGGGGAAAAATCGGACTAATCCGACTAGTTTCATGGCCAGCAGCATGCAGGAAGCTGTTGTAATAATTGGCGAACGGCCAATAAGTCCTATAACAATGAGAATAACTAAGAGTATATTACCATTCATGATCAAAACCCCTCGCCCTCATAACTTCCATCTTAGTTTATGAGAGGGGCTTGTATTTAGAACGCACGGCGACCTTGACTAAGCTGCAGCAGTACCATTTGATCCTGTTCCAGGATCGGAACCTGATCAGTGATATTCGTCTTCGTGCAGGACACAACATCGGCCTGGAAACCGGACTTGCACATCTTTTTGCCATTCGTGCAGGTTAACAATGTTTCATATAACGTATTTTTAGCATGCAAATAACATCCTCGCATAGCCAACCCGAAATCATTGGTTACAACATGCTTCTCGCCTAAAGCTGATACCAATTCCTCAAGAATAAGTCCAGCACAAAGCCCATCCTCTAGCGAGAAGACGTCCTGTGTGCCCGCACATAGAATGACAGTGTCCCGTTTTAAGGCAATGGCAGCCTCCGCGCAAGCTTTGCTGTTAAGTAATGCGCCTGCCAGCACGTGATCGGCTTTCATCGCTTTTTGAATGCCCCTAGTGCCATTCGTGGTTGTCAGGATTACGCGCTTGCCCTGAACGACTTCTTTGGTAAATTCCAATGGTGAATTACCCAAATCGAAGCCGGGGATTTTCTTGCAGAATCGCTCCCCTCCCAGCAGATCACCCTCACGATACAACTCTTTGGCTTTCAGAACGGTCTCCACGGGAATAATGGCTTTGCAACCGTTAATCAGTGCGGTGATGATCGTGCTCGTTGCACGGATAACATCAACGACAATGACGGTTTTATGAAGAAAATCGTCACTTCTCGCTTCGCCGATGTTGGCGACAACCTCGATATACATGTTTTATTCCTTTCTGGTACCTAAGGACAACGTATCGGATCGCAGTCCTCTGCGCAATGCTTCCAAGGCAATAAGCTCATCTGGTGAGATATTGCCCAAATGGATATCTGATCCAAGCATGCTAATCAAATGCACCTGCTGACTTTTGAGCGGCGCTTCCCAGAGAAGCTGCTGCCCGGATACGGCGGCGAGCACTTGCCCGACTTCCTCGTCCTTACATTTCCCCTGATGATCAAAAATTCCTACACCCATGCCGGATTCGCGAGCTTCAATGGTTACTAAGGAAGCGCCGAATTCGGTGTCTAACAAAACGGTTTCGATTAACTCCTCTAATTCAATAGCGGAACCCCAGCCTTTTTTTCCATACTCGGTTATGACTTCTAATCCCTCATCCAAACCTCTCATAATTAACTCATTTCTAAATTTACGGTTGAACTCAATGGTTCCATTGGATATTTCAACGCCGTTAAAACCGAGTGCCACGATCATATCGAAATAGGAATCCACTGCGTTCTGTGTGATTGCAACTTCGAGAAAAGTGCCTCCAGGATAAATGCAAATCCCGTTTTCTTTGGCAAGGTTAATTTTACTTTTCAGTACGTGCTGCGGATAAAGAGGAGATGTGCCGAAGCCAAGTTTGATCATATCCAGATGGCTGCTGCCTATGCTAAGCATATCTTGAAATGCGTTCGGCCCTAAGCCTTTATCCATCACCATCGTTTTACCCAGTGTTCTTGGTTTGGCCTGCCTTTGTCCTGTGGGGTCGGCCAGAACGGGGTTCCAGTTCAAATAAGAGGTCACTTCCATCTGTATTTCTCCTCACTGTCCTTCGAAGGATCAATTATGAGTACAGCATATGCATCTGGGCAAATGGTGGTGCCCACTATGCCTAAAATCAGACGAGCCTGCATAAGGTAGGGTAAAAAGAGTGAGCTGCCGTTGAACCGCGCTGAACATTAAAGTTAGGCTAGAGGCTCCGCAATTTTATAAAAACCTCCAGACTCCATTGCAAATCTGTTCCTCTAATTGGATTGGCCTTCGGGATAGTAGGAACAGATTTGCAAAAGTCGCTCTTCCGGCCTTTTATAAAATTGCTCCGCTGAGTAACTGCGGCGCGACTCAAAAGAGCTGCTTCTTTTTAAGGGAGGAGTAAAAAGCATGAACAAAATTGTCCTGACGATGGCATCGCTGAGGATGATGTCGGGCAGCATGGAGATCATTGCTGCCATCGTGATGCTAAGACTGGCGACGGTGGAGAAAGCGCTGCTTGTGAACTCTACGCTCGCTCTAGTAGGTCCTCTAGTACTACTAGCTACGACGACGATTGGTTTAGTAGGGATAGCAGAGAAGCTATCCTACAGCAAGCTGCTCTGGGTGATTGCGGGAGTAAGCTGTCTTTTCATAGGTATTTTAAAAAAGTAATCGGTCATATTTCTTTCTATTAAGCATAGAAATGAGTATAGAAGACTGGACAACTTGGAGGGATGTCTCTCTATGCACGATACGATTATGCACATTCTCCCACAAACGCTCCGGATTCTGCTCTCCGGTTTGCCGCCGGACGTACAAGCTAGCGTTGAGGAAATTAGGGTGAGAGAATCACGCCCCTTCGAGCTTACCTGGGGTGACGGGTACGCTTTCCTTGATGAGAGAGGTCAAATGGTGACGCAGGAAGAACGGGCGTACAAGCCAACCCGTCAAGATTGTCTTACCCTGCTGGAGATGCTCACCAATCATTCCATGTACACCCATGAAGAAGAGCTGCGAAGAGGATTTATCACGATCGCCGGCGGCCATCGAGTTGGACTAGCAGGACGTACAGTGCTAGATCAAGGTGGCGTCAAGCAAATTCGCGATGTCAGCTCTTTCAACATTCGGATTGCCCGCGAAATACAAGGGGTAGGCAAGCAGGTGCTGCCGCATCTATTCGACCCTATTTTGCGAAGTATTCATCACACGCTCGTTATTTCACCGCCGCAGCAAGGAAAGACGACGTTAATTCGCGATTTGACCAGGCTAATCAGCCGCGGAGAGTGGGGAGCGAATGCGATCGCCACTACAGGCAAGAAGGTGGGCGTTGTCGATGAACGATCGGAATTAGCGGCATGTGTCAAAGGCGTGCCTAGATTCGATCTGGGTCCGAGAACAGATGTTATGGATGGTTGTCCGAAGGCGGAAGGCATGATGATGATGATTCGTTCTTTATCACCGGACGTACTCGTCGTCGACGAAATCGGTCGACCAGAGGATGCAGCGGCGATCCATGAGGCTGTACATACGGGGATTCGCATCGTTGCCACTGCACATGGTGCCGATTATGAGGATGTCCGCATGAGGCCGGTGCTGAAGCAGCTTTTGGAAGAGGGTGTGTTTACGAGATATGTCATCCTGCATCGAAGAAAAGGCGTGCCGGCTGCATTTCGCATACTGGATCGGCTGGGCAAGCCATTGGAACTTTATCCTGCACATAAAGGATGATGAAAGATGCTGAAATTCGTTGGCGGGGTTCTTATTATCAGTGCCGCCACCTTGTATGGCTTTCTGCAGGCTGCTCACTACGTTCGGCGTCCTAAACAAATCCGGTTGCTGATCTCTGCACTGGGGCGCATGGAGACGGAAATCACCTATGCCCTTACACCGCTGCCAGAAGCGTTCGCTTCACTTGGCAAACAGGTGGCTGAGCCGCTCTCCTCCTTGTTTCGCTTAACGTCAGAGCGGTTGTCGGCGAATGACGGGACATCGACACGGGAGATTTGGCATAGGAGTGTAAAGGAAGTCTGGGCAAGAACTTCGATGAAACAAGCGGAACAAGAGGTTGTCCTGCAGTTGGGGTCAGTGCTTGGTGTGACCGACCGCAGCGACCAAATCAAGCATTTGCGGCTCGCTATTTCCCAACTTCAGGCCGAAGAAACCGAGTCTAGGGAAGAACAGAGGCGCTACGAGAAAATGTGGAAAAGCCTAGGCGTCCTTATCGGAGCATTAATCGTAATTTTGATGTATTAAGGGGAGCAGGGGACTTGTCGGGATGACAGAAGTTCCTTGTCAACAGAGTGAGGTGCCTGGAATGAACGTAGATGTAAATGCCATTTTCCAGATCGCCGGCATCGGCATCATCATTGCGATGATCCATTCGGTGCTCAAGCAAATGGGGAAAGAGGATATGGCGCATTGGGTTACGGTCATTGGCTTCGTGGTCGTGCTTTTCATGGTTGTTAGCATGCTCGATCATTTATTTAAAGAAATCAAAACGATCTTCCTATTCCAATGAGGTGCGCCGTATGGAAATCATCCAGATTGTAGGCTTGGGGCTCATCGTTACGATTCTTACACTCATCATCAAAGAGCAGAAACCCATGTTTGCGTTCTTGCTGGCCGCCTTTACAGGCATCATGATTTTCTTGTTTCTGATCGGCAAAATCTCTAGTGTCATCCAGGTGCTTGAAGATTTGGCGCAAAAATCAAGTATTAATATGGTGTTTCTCAAAACGATTCTGAAAATTATCGGTGTGGCATACATTGCCGAATTCGGCGCACAAATCGTACGGGATGCCGGTCAAGAATCCATCGCCTCCAAGATCGAACTCTCTGGGAAAGTGCTCATTATGGTGATGGCAATCCCGATTATTACCGTCATCATCGAGACCGTTGTTAAGCTGCTCCCGGCTTAGATGATTCATGTAGGAGTGACTGAAATGAACCTGCTTTATTCGAACCAGAAGCTGAACAACCGATGGATCATCCTGATCATCATGACCATGGCTCTGTGGCTCGGGATGTCAAATTCCACCACGGCCGAGTCGCCGACAGACGTGATTATCAAGGAGCAGGCCGATCATTTAAACACTCAGCCTGTCGAGCAATATTGGGATAAGCTCATGAAAGATTACGGCGGCTACTTTCCCGAAAGCAAGACGCCAACCTTCATGGAACTGCTCTTGGGCACTAAGGGAATCAGCATGAAAAGCATATTTAAAGGACTTTTACGCTACGTATTCCATGAAATCATCATTAACGGCAAGCTGCTCGCTTCCATAGTGATTCTGACGATCTTCAGTATGATTCTCGAAACGCTGCAAAGTTCTTTTGAAAGAAACACGGTAAGTAAGCTGGGCTACTCCATTACGTATATGGTCTTGATTATTATCGCAATCAATTCCTTCAGCGTAGCAATCGGATATGCCAAAACAGCAATTACGTCGATGATCCAATTTATGATTGCGATCATGCCTTTACTTTTGACGCTCTTAGCTTCAATGGGCAATGTGACTTCCGTTGCCATCCTGCATCCGCTCATTGTCTTCATGATTCATTCGGTTGGCACCGCCATATATGTGTTTGTTTTCCCTCTATTGTTCTTCTCGGCTATCCTGCACATCGTGAGCTCGCTTAGCGAGAAATACAAAGTCACCCAGCTGGCGAACCTGCTGCGCACGATAAGCCTGAGCATGCTTGGAGTTTTCGTTACTGTGTTTCTAGGTGTGATCTCCATCCAGGGAACTGCGGGTGCGGTGAGGGACGGAGTAGCCATTCGAACAGCCAAATACATCACCGGGAACTTTGTTCCTGTGGTGGGGCGGCTATTCTCCGACGCAACGGAGACGGTCATAGGCGCATCCTTGCTTGTGAAGAATGCAATCGGTCTCGTCGGTGTGGTCATTCTGATTATGCTTTGCGCATTCCCGGCGATCAAAATTTTGACCTTAGCTTTCATCTACAATTTATCCGCAGCCGTCATGCAGCCCTTGGGAGACAGCCCGATCATAGCTTGCCTGCAAACAATCGGAAAAAGTTTGATTTATGTTTTTGCCGCTCTGGCAGCCGTCAGCTTAATGTTCTTTCTGGCTCTAACGATCATGATTACGATCAGTAATGTCTCGGTGATGATGCGGTGAAAGGAGATTCACTATGGACTGGTTAGCCGGATGGCTGAAAACGGTCATCATGGTCATTATGCTGGCCACTTTCGTTGATCTTCTGCTCCCCAGCAACACCATGCAGCGCTATGTAAAAACAGTTATGAGCTTATTCATTTTACTCACACTTTTAACGCCTGTCTTGCAATTGTTTCAAAAAAATTGGGATGTGGATCAATTGCTCAGTCAAGCGGAAAAACAGCAAAACGAAAAGACGATGCTAGCCAGCGGAAGCGGAGGAAGTCCATGGATGAAATCACTCGATGTGATTACGAAGGATGCTCAAAAGCTCCAAGCAGCAGGCCAAAAGCAATCACAGCAGATGATCCAGACGCAGCTCGCCGGAATGATGAAAGAGGACATACAGACGCAGACAGACCTCACAGTCCAAGACGTTCAGGTGGTTGCACAAATTGACAATAACGGGAAGCCTGCTATTACGAGAGTCAGGGTCACCCTTGATGATATAGAAGCGAAGAGCAAATCTAAGCCGGTTGATGGCTCCAAAAGTATTGCAGTCATGGAACCGATCAAGCCCGTAGATCCCATCAGGATCAAAGCAAATGAGAAAGAAACAACCGCCTCGCCTCAGGCTTCAGATCAATTCGAGCAAGAGGTTGAAAGGCTGAAACAAGGCATTACGCGTAATTGGCTTGTTGAACCTGCACACATTGATATCCAAATCGAACAAGGGAATGGAAGGATTGCGAGGTGAATCGATGGGAACATTGCTGCAATGGATGGAGCACAAATTCGGCGGAGGTCCGGGAGGGCCTAAACGTAAGAACACGCTCCTTTGGGTCATTATGATTGGACTTATGGGAGCAGCGCTGATGATTATGAATGCATTTATGACTGTTAAAGAGGTTGATCCCATCACTGCGGGCAGAGCCTCTCCGCCTCCCAGTAAAGAAACATTTCTCGGCAGTGCATCCAAGGAAAATTCGAGCTTTCACGATTATGAACTGGCGTATCAGTCGCAGTTAAAAGAAATTTTACAAAAAATCGTTGGCGTCGGCGATGTTGAAGTGCTGGTTACGATTGAATCTACGGAGGAAATGACCGTCGACAAAAATTACAACGACAACCAGCAGATGACGACAGAACGCGACAATGGCGGGGCGACTCGGAATATATCCCAGGTCACGCGAAGCGGAGAAGTGGTTATCTATCAAGTGTCAGGCGACCAGAAGCCGCTTGTGCTCAAATACATTAAGCCGAAGATCAGAGGAGTTATCGTTGTTGCGAAAGGCGCCGAGAATCTGACGGTGAAGAAAATGATTACCGAAGCTGTAGAACGCGGACTTGATGTCCCAGTGAATCGCATTTCCATTTTACCCCGAAAAACAGGGGAATAAATCCAATACGCAATCAAAATTGAGGAGGAATATACAATGAACGCAAAAAGACAAACAATTTGGCTCGTATCGATGCTTAGCTTAATGGTGGTGCTTTCCGCGTATTACTTGTTCACGGAAGATGTGAATAAGCTAGACCTGGCCACGACGGAAACAGCGAAGCAATCTCAAGAAGTCAAAATTGATATGTCGCAAGTTGACACTGCAAATGCTGCAAAAACGGACGTAAAAGCAACGACTGGCAGCGACACAAAAGTTGATACAAAAGTAGACACAAAAGTAGATACAAAAAGCGCAACTCCGCAAAATTCAACAAAAACAGACGTGAAAACAGATGCAAAAACAGATGCAAAAACAGATGCAAAAACAGATGCAAAAACAGATGTGAAAACAAACGCAAATACAAGTGTGAAAACGGATGATCAAGTGCTGAAACAAATGGAAGAGCAAGCTAAAACGACATCGGCCAGCGACTTTTTCACAAACGAGCAAATGAAACAAAGTGAATATTTTGCCAAAGCATCCTCTGATTTAATGGAAATTATCATTGATACTAAGAAGTCGCCTGAAGCTGTTGCAAAAGCTACTAACGATTTATCCAAGCTGACGGATATTCAAGAAAAAGTTGAAAATCTGCAGGATGTGCTGATGAAAGATTTCCCTCAAGCGATTGTAAATCAAGATGGAAACAAGTGGAAAGTGACCGTTCAAAGCGATAAATTGGAGAAAAGCCAAGGTGTCACAATCGTTGATATGGTTGTTAAAGAGCTTGGTGCAACTCCAGAAAACATCAAGATTCAATACGTACGTCCTTAGTTTTATAGCGCTGTCCGTCCTGCTCGGGATGGCACTGGAAAGGGTCCGGACAAAACTGGACTCTTTCCATTTCTTGCGTTTATGGGTATAATACATACGTTGCGGCTATGAAACCGCAATTTTTACTGGTTCACCAACTTTGAAGGAGTGACATGAATGTTCAAATTGAGTGAAATCAAAGAGTTAATTAAACTCGTCGATCAATCCTCTTTACAAGAACTTGAAATTGAAAATGAAGGTGCGCGTCTGTCTATTCGCAAGCCGAATAAATCAGAGGCTGTATATGTAACAGCACCGGTTCAACACACATATGCTCCGATCGGTCAAGCAAGCATTCCTCATGCAGCACCTGCTGCGGCATTGGAAGCTTCTGTACCTGCGACTGCTGGACATGCTAAGCAAGAGGACTCATCTTTACATAAGATCGTTTCACCGATGGTAGGAACTTTCTATCAGTCTGCTTCCCCTGGCGCTGCTCCTTTCGTAAATGTCGGCCAAAAAGTAGGCGATAAAACCGTTGTGTGTATCGTTGAAGCTATGAAGTTGATGAATGAGATTGAAGCTGAAATCAAAGGTGAAATCGTTGAAGTACTCGTTGAAAACGGCCAGCTCGTTGAGTACGGACAACCTTTATTTTTGGTCAGACCGGAGTAAGTTAGTTTAGCTAACGGAAAACTCTGAGGAGGAAAATCAATGAAATTTCATAAAATCCTAATAGCGAACCGAGGAGAAATAGCTGTTCGTATTATTCGAGCTTGCCGTGAGTTGGGCATTTACACCGTGGCTGTTTATTCGGAAGCGGATCGTGATGCGTTGCATGTGCGACTTGCTGACGAAGCCTATTGTATTGGTCCGACTGCGTCCAAGGACAGCTATTTGAACTTCACGAACCTGATGAGTGTAGCTACACTGACAGAATGTGATGCCATTCATCCCGGTTATGGATTTTTAGCAGAAAATGCTGACTTCGCAGAAATTTGCGAAAGCTGCAATATTACGTTCATCGGTCCGTCACCAGACGCCATTAGCCGGATGGGGGACAAAGCGGTTGCCAAGCAAACGATGAAAGAAGCGCGCGTGCCAATCATTCCTGGTTCTGACGGGTTGGTTGATAATGTGGATGACGCTATCGTCATCGCTAGAGATATCGGCTACCCGGTCATTATTAAAGCTACGGCAGGCGGTGGCGGTAAAGGGATTCGTATTGCGGAAAACGAGGAAACACTCGTATCGCAAATTACGGCAGCCCAGCAGGAAGCGCAAAATGCTTTCGGCAATGCGGGCATTTATTTGGAGAAATATTTAACAGGCATGAAGCATGTTGAAATCCAAATTTTAGCGGATAAGCACGGCAATGTCGTTCACTTGGGTGAGCGCGATTGTTCCGTACAACGCCGCAGACAGAAGCTCGTAGAAGAAGCACCTTGTCCGATCTTAACGCCTGAAACGCGTTCGGCAATGGGTCAGGCAGCTGTTCGCGCAGCGAAAGCTGTTAATTACTCCGGCGCAGGAACACTAGAGTTCCTACTCGGACCTGACGGTAATTTCTACTTCATGGAAATGAATACGAGAATTCAAGTTGAACATCCCGTAACGGAAATGATTACTGGCATCGACATTATCCAAGAGATGATTCGCGTTGCAGAAGGCAATCCGTTATCCTTCTCTCAAGAAGATGTTCGTATCAACGGATGGGCGATTGAATGCCGCGTGAATGCAGAAGATCCGAACCGGAACTTTATGCCTTCAGCAGGCCAAGTGAAGTTTTACTTGCCGCCAGGCGGTTTCGGCGTTCGTGTCGACAGCGCGGTTTATCCGGGTTACACGATTCCTCCGCACTATGATTCTATGATCGCTAAACTCATTGTTTGGGGAAGTACGCGCGAAGAAGCGATTGCCCGCATGAAAAGAGCGCTCACGGAATTTGCGGTTGACGGTGTTAACACGACAATACCGTTCCATCTGAAACTGCTCGAGCACAAGAAATTTATCAAAGGCGATCACGATATTAAATTCTTGGAAGAGCACGATGTGAATGATGCAGATTCATAGATAACCATTTGTCATATTTTTGGCGAAATGGTATACTAATAAATTAATGATGGCTTATCCATAAGCCGATGATAGAAATATAAGTTTGTAACACAAACTCTTAGGAGGTGCCACAATGAGCACAATCGCTCCGGATTACGTCAAAACAGACATGGGCAGCATCCAAATTGCCCCCGAGGTTATCGAAATCATTGCCGGTTTGGCAACGGTGGAAGTGCAAGGAGTAGCGGGGATGAGCGGAGGACTTGCTGGCGGCATTGCTGAATTGCTTGGACGCAAGAATTTGTCCAAAGGCGTAAAGGTAGAAGTCGGACAACGTGAAGCTGCCATTGACGTCTCCATCATTATTGAATATGGCAATCGCATTCCAGAAGTTGCTAGCGCCATTCAACAGAATGTGAAGCACGCAATCGAATCAATGACGGGTCTTAGTGTTGTTGAGGTGAATGTTCATATTCATGATGTTCATTTTAAACAGGCAGAAAAACCGGTTGAAGAAGAAACAGCAGCTGCTGGTCGAGTGAAATAAGGCGGAATTGCTGCATCCATATGGATCATTGAAACCCCCTACAGCATGCAGGGGGTTTCCTCTAACTATAGGAAGGGGACAAGCTTACGTGGGTAAAATTGTGGACAGGCTCTTGCTGCTTCTTTATAGCCTAATTATTTTCGTTGCATCTATCCTTGTATTGTTCACAGCATCGAGCTGGATCCCGTTCGAACAAGCAGGTCAAACGTTACATAATTTCTATTACGAGAAGAACTATGCATATCCGGCCATCATTATTAGCTTGATCATGTTGGTAATCTCTATTCGTTTTCTCATTCTGACGCTTCGCCGCGGCCGCGCTCAAGCGCCATCTATTGACCAACGCACGGATTTTGGTGATATTCGCATTTCCATCGAAACCGTTGAAAATTTATCTTTGAAAGCTGCTGGTCGTACGAAAGGCTCCAAAGATCTGCGCGCACGTGTAAGAGTGAATCAATCAGGTCTTGAAATTACGATCAGAACCATTGTGGATGGGGAAAGTTCGATTCCTGAACTCACTGAAGAGATGCAAAGTACTGTGAAAAGTTACATAGAAGACATTACCGGCATTCCTGTAGCTTCCGTAACCGTATTCGTAGCAAACATCGTGCAATCAGCTCCAACGTTTAAAAGCCGAGTCGAATAGAGGTGAACCCACTCATGTGGAATGAATTGTGGGAGTCCCATAGGGGCAAAGTGATCGGAGTGGCAGCAGGCATTTTTTTCGGCTTTATTTATTTGATTTTTGGATTTTGGGATATGTTGATCTTTGGATTCATTGTTCTGGTCGGTTTTTACATCGGGAACAAGTGGGATCGCAAGGAAAGTTTCGTCATGCTTGAAGACATTTGGCGCTATCTCACGCAAAAATGGAGAATGTTTCGCTAAAATCCCTGGTACATCCATGGATTTTTTTGTTTGGATTGGTTCCATTATGACGTATACTAACAGAAAGAGGCTTCGAAGGACGAAGACAGTTTTGCCAAAGCAAAACTCAAAGTGAATGCTTACGAAGACAGTTTTGCTAAAGCAAAACTCTTAGGAGGAACAAAATGAAACGCAGAGTTGCACGAGAAATTGCTGTACAAAGCCTATACCAGATACAGATGAATGAGGCTACGCCTCAAGAGGCTGTCCAATTTGCGATTCACGAAGCGGAAAATGATAACGAAACGCAGTTGGATGTCAAAGGTGACAAAATGGATTCAGCTTACATCTTGGGGCTGGTTGAGGGGACATATAGCAATAAAGTTAGAATCGATGAACTTCTTGAGGAATATCTAAAAGGATGGGCGATGGACAGGCTCTCACGTATTGATCGTGAAGTGCTTCGTTTGGCCGTTTATGAAATGCTGTACAGAGACGATGTTCCGCCTAAGGTAGTCGTGAATGAAGCTATTGATTTGGCTAAGCATTATGGCACAGATGAATCCGGGAAATTTGTCAACGGTGTTCTTGGGAAAATGATTAAAGAAGTTGAAGATTTGAAAAGTAAAGTTACTCCAACTTAATTAGCTCCTGACGAAGAAAGAAGTTCACAACATTTTTAGGGGGAAATAGCATGTCTGGACAAGTTATTAATGGAAAAGAATTAGTAAGTTCGATTCGCGAGGAAATTCGGGCGGATGCTGCAGCACTTACGGCGCAAGGCAATCAACCTGGTCTTGTAGTTGTCATCGTGGGAGAAGACCCGGCTTCGCAAGTTTATGTCAGAAATAAAGCCAAAGCATGCGATGATGTAGGCATTTATTCGGAAGTGCACCGTTTGCCTGAATCTACGACTCAACAGGAATTAATTACACTCATTCACAAATTTAATAGCGATAACAGAATTAACGGCATTCTGGTACAGTCACCCCTGCCTAAACATATTGATGAAGAAGCTGTTGTTGATGAAATCGATCCTCTGAAAGATGTAGATTGCTTTCACCCGGTGAATGTCGGTAATTTGATGATTGGCAAGGACGGCATGAAACCTTGCACGCCTCATGGTGTCATCGAGATTTTGAAACGCACGGGTGTAGAAATAGCCGGCAAACACGCCGTAGTTGTTGGAAGAAGCAACATTGTTGGAAAACCAATGGCTATGTTATTGCTGCGTGAGCATGCAACGGTTTCTGTTGTCCATTCCCGGACTCCGAATATGGAAGAAATCACGAAGCAAGCCGATATTCTCGTTGTTGCCGTAGGTAAAGCGCATTTAATTAAAGCTCAACATGTAAAACCAGGCGCAGTGGTCATCGATGTAGGAATGAATCGTCCTGCTGACGGTAAACTGACCGGGGATGTAGATTTTGAAGCGGTAAAAGAAATTGCAAGTGCTATTACACCTGTGCCAGGCTGTGTAGGACCAATGACGATTACGATGCTGCTTCGCAACACGGTGGATGCTGCCAGTCGCGCCGCTAAAGCGAATGTGAGTGTATAACAGAGCATATGGGTAGAAACGAGACGAAAATCTTTTCTGTCAAGGATTTAAACCGTTATATCAAATTGCTGCTAGAAGGCGACAACCGCCTTCAAGATGTATGGGTGCGCGGGGAGATTTCCAACTTCACGCATCATTCCAGCGGCCATATGTATTTTACGCTTAAAGATGCCGATGGCAGACTGAAGAGCATCATGTTCGCCTCCCATAACCAGAGGCTCGGTTTTATTCCAAAAGAAGGCACGAAAGTGATCGCTCGCGGCAATATTTCCGTTTATGAGCGTGACGGAGCTTACCAGTTCTATGTGACGGCGATGCAGCCGGACGGCATTGGCAGTTTGTATCTGGCCTTCGAGCAGCTCAAAAAGAAGCTCGAAACGGAAGGGCTGTTCGCGGCGGAGCGCAAGAAACCGATTCCTCGGTTTCCGCGTGCGATCGGCGTGATCACTTCCCCGACGGGGGCTGCTATCCGTGATGTCATCATCACGCTTCAGCGGCGCTTCCCGTCGGTGCAAATTCTCCTGTACCCCGTATTGGTACAGGGGACTGGGGCTGCACCATCGATCGTGAAAGCGATCGAAGCCATGAACCGGCTCGGTGAAGCCGACGTGCTCATCGTGGGCCGCGGAGGCGGCTCACTGGAGGAGCTGTGGGCGTTCAACGAGGAAGCCGTAGCACGGGCGATCAGCGCCTCCGCGATTCCCGTTATCTCGGCCGTCGGCCACGAGACGGACTTCACGATCGCGGACTTCGTCGCCGATCTGAGAGCGCCGACGCCGACGGCGGCGGCTGAGCTCGCGGTGCCAAGCGCGCTAGAGCTGAAGCAGCAGCTGTCGCAGCAGGCGCAGCGCCTGCACTACGGGCTGCTTCAGCAGCTGCGCCGCAAGCAGGAACGGCTGGAGCGCGCGAAGCGCTCTCCGTTCCTGACGAACCCCCGCAGGCAGCTGCTGATGCAGCCTGCGGAAAGGCTCGACCGGCTGGCGGAGCAGCTCGGTTACCGGATGCGCCAACGCGTAGCGCGTATGGCGGAGCGGCACATGAAGCTGGAGCGCAAGCTCAGCAGCTTCAACCCCAAAGAGCAGGCCGTGTTCGCAAGACGGCGCCTCGATACCTCGGGGCGGCAGATGCTCACGGCCATGCAGACTCTCCAGCGTGCGAAGAAGCAGGAGTGGCAGGCCAGCGTCCGTCACCTGGACGCCCTAAGCCCGCTGAAGGTCATGCAGCGGGGGTACAGCTTGGCGTATGACGAGGAGGAGCAAGTGCTCATTCGATCTGTCACCCAAGTGAAGGTTGGAGATCATGTGAAGATTCGCCTCAAGGATGGCAGGTTGAACTGCCAAGTATCGGGGATGGAGGAGAACCAAGATGTCAACGAATGAAACCGAAGTAAGCTTTGAACTTGCTATCGAGCAGTTGGAGCGTATTGTTGCTCAATTAGAAAGCGGTGACGTGCCCTTGGAGAAAGCGATTGAGCTTTATCAAGAAGGTGTTCGTCTCTCTCATTTGTGCGGTGTAAAGCTTGAGCAAGTCGAGAAGAAAATTGAGATGCTGGTTGAAGGGGAAGCAGGCAATGTAAGCAGGAAGCCTTTCCAACCTGCCTTGGAAGATAAGGGGAATTAGTTTGAAAACAATGTCCACGATTCACGAATATATTGCTTCGCATGCTGAAATGGTCGAAGCGGCATTAATACAAGCACTTCCAACGCAGTGGAATGTTCCAGTTTCATTGCGTGAGTCCATGAATTACTCCCTTATGGCGGGCGGCAAGCGGCTTCGCCCTATTCTTGTGCTGGCTGCGGCTGAGGCGCTTGGGGGATCTCAGGCAGCGGCACTGCCTGTAGCTTTGGCGATTGAGATGGTACATACCTACTCACTGGTTCATGATGATCTCCCTGCGATGGATAATGATGATTACCGCAGAGGTAAACTGACGAATCACAAAGTCTATGGGGAAGCCATGGCCATCCTCGCAGGAGATGCTTTATTAACTCATGCCTTCTACAGTGTTACACAAGCTCACAAAGTGCACGGCATTCCAGCGGAACGTGTGCTGTCCATCACGGAAGAACTTGCTGCATATGCAGGCGCAAGGGGAATGGTTGGCGGTCAAGCGGCCGATATGCTTGGGGAACAAGGATTAACGAAGCTTGAGGAATTAGAGTTCATCCATTTGCATAAAACAAGTGATCTGATCGTATTTTCTTTGCGGGCAGGTGCGCATATTGCCGGTGCTACGACTGCGCAATTAGCAGCGTTAAGTGAATTCGGGAACGCGATTGGTCTTGCTTTTCAAATTCAGGATGATATCTTGGATATTATCGGGGATGAGACAAAGCTCGGCAAGCCAGTGAAGAGTGATGAGAAACAGCAAAAGGTGACTTACCCTTATTTTATCGGGATCGAAGCTTCCGAGATGAAGGTGAAGGAATTAACTATGCAAGCCAAAAAGGCGCTGCTGCAAGGCGGATTTACCAATCCGGAGAGACTTCTTCAGCTTGCTGATTATTTAATGCAAAGAGATCATTAAAGGTTAATTTTTTACATATTTTGTTGTTAACCGGGTAGATTTTCACGATTTACCCAAAACTATGCTATAATAGTGAAATGAATCTCAGTATTTTCACATTGAAAGTGAGGAAACAAGCGTGCTGCTCGAACAAATCAATCGACCTGAGGACTTGAAACGGCTATCCATGGCGGAGCTTGAGTTATTGGCTGGTGAAATCCGTCAATTTCTGATCGAGAAGTTATCCGTTACAGGTGGACATCTGTCATCGAACTTAGGTGTGGTTGAGCTCACCATCGCTTTACATACCTTGTTCCACAGCCCCTATGATAAATTGCTTTTTGATGTGGGTCATCAAGCGTATGTGCATAAGATTTTGACGGGCCGCAAGGATAAGTTTGATACTTTGCGTAAATACAAAGGCTTGTGCGGTTTTATCAAGCGATCTGAAAGTGAACATGACGTCTGGGAAGCCGGACACAGCAGTACCTCCTTGTCTGCAGCAATGGGTATGGCCATGGCGCGGGATTTGAAGGGCGAGCACAACAAAGTAGTTGCGATCATCGGTGATGGCGCTATTACAGGCGGTATGGCGTTGGAAGCCATGAATCATATTGGTCACGAAAAGAAAAATATTATGGTCATTCTGAATGACAATGAAATGTCCATTGCGCCCAACGTAGGGGCGATTCATAATTATTTGAGTAAAATTCGTTCCGATCGGCATTATTTGAAGGCTAAAGAAGAAGTTGAACATTTACTGAAGAAAATTCCTGCCATCGGTGGCACGCTGGCTAAGACAGCGGAAAAGCTGAAGGACAGTCTCAAATATTTTGTGTTGAACGGCGTTTGGTTTGAAGAGTTAGGCTTTACCTACATCGGTCCGGTAGATGGTCACAACTTGCCTGTTTTGCTGGATACCTTAAAACAAGCGGAGAAAGTGGTTGGACCGGTACTCGTGCATGTTGTCACAACGAAAGGGAAGGGATACACTCCTGCCGAGCAGGACTCCCACAGCTGGCATGGTCCAGGACCTTACAAAATTGAATCCGGCCAAGTGCTTAAATCAGTTGGTCCTCCGATGTATACGGAAGTTTTCGGCAACACGCTCATTGAATTAGCTGATAAGGATTCCCGCATTGTGGCAGTTACACCTGCGATGCCGGGCGGTTCAGGTTTGCTTAAGTTCGCTAAACAATTCCCAAGCCGCATGATTGACGTGGGGATTGCGGAGCAGCATGCGGCTACGTTATGCGCAGGCCTCGCGAGTGAAGGCTTAAAACCGGTGTTTGCGGTTTACTCCACGTTCTTGCAAAGAGCTTATGATCAAGTTGTACATGATATTTGCCGACCGAAGCTGAATGTGGCTTTTGCTATTGACCGTGCCGGTTTTGTTGGACCGGATGGTGAAACGCATCAAGGCGTATACGATATTGCTTTCCTGCGCTCACTTCCCAACATGGTGCTGATGATGCCGAAGGATGAGCAAGAGCTGCGGAATATGATGCAGACAGCACTCGAATACAACGATGGACCCATTGCTTACCGTTATCCTCGGAATAGCGGGATTGGAGCAAGCTTGGATGAAGCGCCTAGAGCAATCCCGATCGGAACGTGGGAAACGCTGCGAGAAGGCGACTATGCGGTTGTTTTGGCGGTCGGTCCAATGGTTCAGGTTGCGGAAGATGCAGCGGTGCAATTAGCAAAAGAGGGGATCAACCTTCGTGTCGTGAATGCACGGTTTATCAAACCGCTGGATGAAGCTTATTTATGCCAGCTGGCAAAAGAATCGTTACCGATCATCACGATGGAAGAAGGCGCGATTCAAGGTGGGTTTGGCAGTGCTGTCATGGAATTTTTTGCAGCCAATCATTTCTCAGGATTACACGTTCATGTGATGGGGATTCCTGATTATTTCGTAGAGCATGGTACGGTCAAAGAACAACGTGAAGAAGTTGGCCTTACTGCACTTAATTTAATTGCCGAAGTGAAAAAGCTCGTACCTCGCAAAAGACAACGGGCCTAAACGCAGCAACGATAGGAATAGGGGTAAAGATAAACATAATGTCATCGGATAAAGAACGTTTGGATATATTACTCTTGGAGCAAGGCTATTTTGAAAGCAGGGAAAAAGCAAAGGCCGCCATTATGGCAGGCCTTGTTTTTGCTGATGAAGAACCGGCAGATAAAGCGGGGATGAAGATCAGCCGGAAGGCTGTGCTTAAAGTGAAGGGTGCGCTTCATCCTTATGTGAGCAGGGGCGGACTAAAGTTAGAAAAGGCCTTAAAGCAGTTCGATATTAATCTCACTGGCGCTGTCATGTTGGATATTGGTGCATCTACAGGCGGGTTTACAGACTGTGCGCTGCAGAATGGTGCGTCGCTGGTGTATGCGGTTGACGTTGGTTACAATCAACTTGACTGGTCGCTTCGCAATGATGAGCGCGTTCAAGTGATGGAGAGAACAAACTTCCGTTACACGACAATGGAAGATTTGAACGGTCCGCGACCTACTTTTGCAAGTATCGATGTATCCTTTATTTCACTGCGCATTATTTTACCTCCGCTTAAGGAGATACTATTGAGCCAGGGAACCGTTGTGGCGCTTATTAAACCGCAGTTTGAAGCAGGCAGGGAAAAAGTAGGCAAATCCGGTGTCGTACGCGATCCGGACGTGCACGAGGATGTGCTGACAACTGTCCTTACTTTTGCGAAAGAGCTTGGCTTTCGGTTAAAAGGATTGACCTACTCACCCATTACGGGCGGAGAAGGAAATATTGAATTTCTTGCTTATTGGTCGAGCGATTCGAATGATGATGCCACGCTTGCTGACGCTGCTTCGATGAAAGACCTCATTGCCCTTACTGTGAAAGAAGCACAAAAATTGCATGGCAAATAAACTCATCTTTGAGCACCCTTTTTGCGGCCCAGAGATGGGTTTTTTCACTTCATAAAAAGGATTTTCGGACAATATCCGCGAATACTATGGCGAGGTGAGGGACATGGAGAAAGGCGATGTCACAGTCATTTTGTTGATTCTGATTGTTGTAGTAGGTTTTCTTTTTTTTCGATTTCAGAGGTGGTTAGACGGACCAAAGAAAAGACGAACTCGAATTCCAAGACACTCGGAAATACCTCAGGATGAAGTTGTTGAACTGCTCGAAGGAGCAGGCTTCGACGTGTTGGCCGGGAAAACCAAAATCCCGATCTCCATGACCGTAAACGACAGAGAACAGTTGGAAAGCCGTCTATTTATTGACTACTTTGTCCAAAAGGATGAAAACATTTACCTGGTTAAAGTAGCCAAGGAACGTAAGCCGCTTGAAATGACAGGCAGCTCGGTACGCGATATGTTGCTGGCTTACAGCCTGATTTATCCGGAGGCTGATGGGGTGCTTTATGTCGATATGGCCATGAATAAAATCAAAAAAATCACATTCCATATAGAGGTGTAGGCATGAAAGGTCAAAGGCATGTAAAAATCAGGGAAATCATAACGAATCATGAGATTGAGACGCAAGATGAATTAGTGGAGTCCTTGCGGGCTGCCGGTTTTCATGTTACACAGGCGACGGTTTCCCGGGATATCAAGGAACTTCATCTTATCAAAATTCCGCTGGATGACGGCAGATACAAGTATTCCATGCCTGCCGATCAGCGTTTTAACCCGATGCAAAGGCTGCGTAGAGCTTTAAGCGACCATTTTGTAAGCATTGATTATACCGATAATCTTGTCGTGATGAAATGTCTGCCGGGTACCGCAAACACCATCTGTGCACTGATTGATAACTTAGAGTGGGAAGGTGTCATGGGAACCATTTGCGGGGATGATACGATCCTCGTCATTTGCCGCGGCAAAGAGAACAGCGTTACTTTTGTAAACGAAGTTATGTCCTTATTATCTTAAAGCCAGGAGGAATACATGCTTACTGAATTATCAATTCGTAATTTGGCTGTTATTGAACACGTACATATACGTTTCAAAAGCGGATTTCATGTCCTTACAGGGGAAACAGGGGCGGGGAAATCGATTATTATCGATGCGCTTACGCTCATTGTCGGCGGTAGAGGTTCATCTGACCTCGTCCGGTACGGGGCCGATAAAGCGGAGATTGAAGCGATGTTTGAGCTGCCTCCGACCCATCCGGTTTGGCATACGCTTACAGAGCTTGGCATTCAAGCAGATCCAAGCGAGCATTTACTCATTCGCCGGGAAATTACGGCTACAGGCAAGAGCTCCAGCCGAATTAATGGCCAGCTTGTTAATTTAACCATGCTGCGTCAAACAGGGGAGTGGCTGGTGAATATTCATGGACAGCATGAGCACCAATCGCTGCTAAACGATGAGGAGCATATTCATTCTCTTGATTTATTCGGTGATGCTGAAATTGCTGCCGCTAAAAAAAAATATCAGTCTTCGTATGACGAATATATGAAGCTTCACAAAGATTTGCGAGAGCTCCAGGAAACAAGTAAACAGGCGCTTCAAATGCTAGATTTATATCGGTTTCAAATCGACGAGATTTCTGCGGCAAAGCTTAAGATTGGCGAGGACGAGACGCTGGCAGAAGAGAAGCGCAAGCTGGCAAACGCGGAAAAACTGTATCAAAGCTCTTCCGAAGCTTATGATTTCCTCTATGCCACCAATCGTGGCTTAGATTCCGCAGGGAAAGCAGTATCAAGAATTCAGGATATCGTACAATTGGACCCGGTTAATCTCACTCCACTGCTTGAACAAGCGCAGTCTGCCTACTATCAACTTGAGGATGCTGCTTACCAATTGCGGGATTACCGGGACGGTATTGAGTTCAATCCTTCGCGTTTGGATTTTATTGAACAAAGATTGGATACAATCACGTCTCTTCGCCGAAAATATGGAGAGAATATAAAAGAGATCCTAACTTACCTCGAAAAAATAAAAACAGAAGTCGATACGATCGAAAACAAGGACGAGCATATCCGAAAAATTGAAGAGAAGCTAGCTGTTCTGGAAAAGCAATTAAGCGTTGCTGCGCTGGATCTCTCTCATCTGCGCCGCGGAATTGCACAGCAGCTAGCTGCTCAGATTGAGCATGAGCTTCGCGATCTGCAGATGGAACGCACCCAATTCCGTGTCCAAGTCGAGCAAGTGCTTGATGAGCGTAACGGCATTGAGGTCGAAGGAAAGAAAGTGAAGTATTCACGTCAAGGCATCGATCAGATCGAGTTTCTTATGGCGCCTAACCCGGGCGAACCACTGCGCGGGCTTAGCAAAATCGCTTCAGGCGGGGAGTTGTCGCGGATTATGCTAGCGATGAAAACGATCTTCGCACGAATCGATCAAATTCCTGTTCTCGTCTTTGATGAAGTGGATACTGGCGTAAGCGGACGTGCTGCACAGGCGATCGCTGAGAAAATGTCCAATTTATCAGGCAGCTGCCAGGTTTTCTCGATTACACATTTGCCTCAGGTCGCGAGCTTTGCGGATGTTCATTTCTATATCCGTAAAGAAGTAGACCAGGAAAGAACCTTCACACGCGTGCAAGACATGCCGGATGCTGGACGGATTGAAGAATTAGCCCGGATGCTCGGAGGGGTAGAAGTGACGGAAACGACGCTGCATCATGCCGGGGAAATGCTTGCCATGGCAAGAAATAAGAAAGCAAGGGTATGAAAGTATAGATAGTCATCATTTTCAGTTATAAAACAGGGGGAGTGGGGTTAACTTATAGGTACGCATTTGACGACGCAGTTCGTCAGGGCCTAAGGATGTGTGAGGGAGCGTGAAGATATTGCAATCCAGCAAAAGGAAAAGATTGTTCGGACTCCTGCTCGTCTTCTTCGTTTGTATGGTAAGTTTGTCTCCGCCTTTTCAAAGTTTTGCCTCCTTTCCCCAAGAACTTCGCTTATTTAGCGGCCAAGGGAAGCAGTTACAATTAACAATGCCCGTTAGCGCCCAAGTGACGGTTAAAGACACGGACATTGTGAAAGTAAACGGCAATGCTCAGCACTCATTTCAAGTTAATCTGAACGAACCCATCTCATTACAATCCGATCGCTCTGGGCAAACCGAAATGAAGCTCAAGCTGTTCGGCGCAATTCCGATTAAAACGGTGAAAGTCAATGTCGTACCTGATTTGAAGGTCATCCCCGGTGGTCAAACAATCGGCGTGAAAATTAAGTCTGCCGGTATATTGGTTGTGGGTCATCACTTGGTAACCATTGCCCCCGACCAAAAAGTTTCGCCTGGTGAAGAAGCGAAAATTCAAGTCGGAGATTTAATCACGAAAATCAATGGCAAGGATTCGAAAGACGTCAGCAAAGTGGCGGAGCTCGTTGCCAAATCCGGAGAGAGTAAAACCCCACTGGACCTCAAGATCCTAAGAAACAACGAAGAGATTTCTGTTAAGCTTCAGCCTGTCTATGATGTTGTAGACAAGTCTTATCGATTAGGGCTATATATTCGGGATTCAGCTGCAGGTGTTGGTACGCTAACCTTCTATGCACCTGATCAAGGTGTATACGGAGCATTAGGACATGTCATTACGGATATGGACACTCAAACACCCATAATTGTTGGTGACGGGGATATTGTGTACTCCAATGTAACCTCGATTTCCAAAAGCCACAACGGAGATCCCGGTGAAAAGCATGCTACGCTGTACAAAGACAGCAAAGTGATTGGAAATATCGAGCGAAATACAGCTTTCGGTATTTTCGGTAAAATGTACGCCGCTCCTGACCACAGCTTAGATAAAGAAGCGATTCCTGTTGCTTTCGCTGAGGAAGTGAAGGAAGGCCCTGCGCAAATTTATACGGTTGTGGAAGGACAGAAGGTAGAGAAATTCGATATTCAGGTTGTTCATGTATCCAAACAGGAAACGCCTGGAACCAAAGGTATGGTCATTAAAATCACGGATCCACGCTTATTAGATAAAACAGGCGGTATTGTTCAAGGGATGAGCGGCAGCCCGATTATTCAAAATGGCAAGCTCATAGGTGCCGTCACGCATGTGTTCGTTAATGACCCTACAAGTGGTTATGGCTGTTTTATCGAGTGGATGCTGCAGGACTCTGGGATTATTCTTAGACCTTCATCCGGAGCGTCTTACAAAGAATCAAAGGCGAGCTAGAGGCCTTTGATTCTTTATTTTATTTTAACCGGATTCTACATAGGAATATCCGTTTTACTTTGAATTTGTCGAAAAATGTAGTATGCAGAAGATAAATATATTATTATATAAGAAAGTGGATTAAAAGAAAAGAAAAATAATATTCGACAGAAGGAATTTAAGTTGGGGTGTCGAATACCTTTCATAAGAGAGAAATTACAAACTTCGCCCAGTAGCTAAAGGAGGATTTTACGTTGCAAAAAATTCAAGTTTTATTAGCCGACGATAATCGTGAGTTTCCCCATTTATTATCCGAGTTCATTGGTGAGCAAGAGGATATGGAAATTGTAGGAGTTGCGTATAACGGTAATGAAGTTCTTCGTTTCCTAGAACAACAACGTGAATTACCAGACGTACTCATTCTTGATATTATTATGCCTCACTTGGACGGTCTGGGCGTGCTTGAGAAAATGCGTGAAATGAACCTTCCTGCACAACCGAAAATCATTATGTTGACAGCATTCGGTCAAGAAAACATTACGCAAAAGGCCGTACAGCTTGGAGCATCCTATTACATACTTAAGCCTTTCGACATGGAAACATTAACGAATCGTGTCCGCCAGCTTGTAGGAAACAATCAAACAACAGCGACAACCTCCACATCTTCAACCCCTCGTGCAAATGTCGTACACATGCCTAAAGGGAAAAATTTGGACGCAAATATTACAAGCATCATACATGAAATCGGCGTTCCTGCACATATTAAAGGATATCAATATCTTCGTGAAGCGATTACGATGGTGTACAATAACATCGAAATCTTAGGTGCTATTACAAAAACGTTGTACCCAGCAATTGCCGAAAAGTATAAAACAACACCCAGCCGCGTTGAGCGCGCTATCCGTCACGCGATTGAAGTCGCTTGGACGCGCGGCAACATCGACAGCATTTCCTTTATTTTTGGCTACACAATTAATATCTCGAAATCGAAGCCGACGAATAGCGAATTTATCGCCATGGTGGCAGATAAGCTCAGAATTGAGCACAAGGTTTCTTGAGACAGTTAGAATCTTTATAACCGTATACAGGGCCCAATGAACCACTTTGGTTTATTGGGTTTTATTATTTATTTAAATGACAAAGACTGGAGGGATATTACGTAATGAAATATGAACTCGGCAGGTGTCTGCTAAGTGAGCGTTTGCAAGATTCTGGTATGACGATGTTGGAATTAGCGCTTGCCCTTCATTATAAACCTGAGAGGCTATATGATTTTTTGGAAAACAAACGAATCATGCCGCTGAAGTCGGCGATATCTATTGCTGACACCCTGGGGTGTGAAGTGAATGATCTATATGAATTAATCACAAACGAGGCCGTTGTGAATTAACTGATAAGAAATGTGGGGAATGCCAGAAAGACTACCTATTGAATAGGTAGCCTTTCTGTAATGTTTAATTACCAAACAAACGCGCTAGTGATAATTACCAGCAAGATGAAAAGTACCAAGATTGCTGCTGAAGAAGTATACCCACCAGTTCCACAACTCATTCGAATCAACCTCCAACTGAGATTTGATTTGTGTTTCGAGATAGCTTATGACTATTTTTCAATAATGCTTGGGCGATTTGACTGATTGTGCTAGTGTCCCGCATGTTATAAAAAAATTGGAACCATTCTCTACAGTTTTACGTTATACATCTAGTCAAATCATACTAACACCGTAAGGTAAAACTTGGAGGTTCGAAGAAATTGTTACTCTCATTGACGATTATTGTGGGGATTGTTGTTGTTATGATTCTCTTTATGTTTGTTTACCCGATTTTTGGGCGAAGACCTTCCAAGGAAAAGGCACAACTCTTATCACGTTCCCCTCAGTTTGTTCAAGGGAAATTTCAAAATCCTATGCCAACAATGAAGGATATGGGCTTAAAAGCGACGCTAGGTATCCTGCGGGACTTCGTCAAAAGCAGCCCTGACCGTCGTCCGACAAAATCGTTAACGATGGATAAGCCATTTTTGCAAAAGGATTCCCAAACAAAAGTAACATGGTTTGGCCATTCGGCTTCTCTACTTACAATCGATGGCAAAGCGCTTTTGCTTGATCCGATGTTTGGAAGAGCGGCTTCACCGTTCCCGTGGTTCGGAAAGGGGAGATACAGCGGCGGTTTGCCTTTTGAAATTGAACAGCTGCCTGTGATTGATGCTGTCGTGCTGTCGCATGATCACTATGATCACTTGGATTATGGCACAATTTTAAAAATTAAACATAAAGTCAATAGGTTTTTGGTTCCGCTTGGCGTAGCAGGACACTTGGAGAGATGGGGCGTTCCTCCAGAGAAGATCGCAGAGTACGATTGGTGGGATGAGTTTACGTATGAGGGTCTAAAATTCGCGTGTACGCCGGCTATTCACTTTTCGGGTAGAAGCATGACGGATCGCGGCGCAACGCTCTGGTGCTCATGGGTGATCAAAGGCATCCAATCAAGCGTCTTTTTTAGCGGGGATAGCGGGTATTCGCCTCACTTCAAAGCGATTGGTCAGAAATATGGCCCTTTCGATGTGACGTTAATGGAATGCGGGCAATACGACGAGCGTTGGGCTGATATTCATATGCAGCCTGAAGAAACAGTACAAGCCCACATGGATGTGAAAGGCAAGCTGCTTATTCCAATCCATTGGGGCGCCTTCACATTAGCACTGCATGACTGGTTTGATCCGGTGGAGCGCGCGGCAAAGGCAGCAAGTCGTCATCAAGTCCGTATCACGACGCCGAAAATTGGTCAAACTGTGAGCGTGCATGCCCCGAATTTGCCGACGGCTGTCTGGTGGAAGTAAAGAATTGAGGATCTGTAAATAGCAAGAAACTGGATACTGGCGCATGTGCATGTTATGATGAGTAGGGCGATAGATAAGTAATCAGGAGAGAAGAATAATTTATGGTTGAGCAAAAAAGTGAAAGAAAATTTCATTTTCTGGGTGTGCTGCTTGGTGTAGCCGTTGATAATTTGGGGACTTTAATGTCAACTGCGTTATTCGGCAGCTTATATTTTGGAAATAGCCCAGTGAATGAGCAGGATTTAAATGCATTTTATTCGAATGCAGGATTGTTATTTTTGTTTTTGGTTATCGGCTTGTTCTGGTCGTTCCTTGGCGGATATGTTGCAGCTAGGGTAGCAAAGCGAGCGGAATATTTTAACGCTGCTTGTATTGGTGTCATTGGGGCAGCAATCGGATTTGATTCGATGATAAGCAATAACGGTATTCCATTATGGTATGAACTAATTGGCTTCTTAGCCATCGTGCCGGTTTCGCTGCTTGGCGGATATCTGGCTCTAAAGAGGAAAAAGGCGCCATTGAAATGAATATGGTTTATTCCAGAGGACTCGGTCTATACCGGGTCTTTTACATATATCAGAATGAGAGGAATTCAAAAATGCCTAAATATGCGAATGCAAGTGCGGAAGCTACTGAGTTTTTGCGTCAAAAAACGGGAAGCAGCGTACTGGAATGCTTTACTTATATCGACCCTGAGTGCGCGGATGAAAGTTTTTTTGTAGTCAAGACAAGCAACAAAGTTATTCATGTCTCATTCTCGGAGATTTCCTTTGAGGCGAGCAGCTATCAGAGTTTGCTAGAAGGGCTTTATAGAGCCATCTATGAATAAGTGCGTGACAAGCCTTTCGATAGATGATAGGATGTTCGTAATTGCATATCGATGGAATTAGGTGCCTTATGTCTATGGATGTAAGGTTAAAAGGGAAGACCGGTGAGAAACCGGCACGGACCCGCCACTGTAAAAATCAAGCCGTCATAAGCGGCAGCCGCTTGCACAATGTCACTGGGTATATACTTGGGAAGACGCAAGAGGATGATTAAAGTCAGGAGACCTGCCTAGTTCAACAACACATTGGCCCTACGAGGAATTAGGGCGTGTTAGAGAGCGGTTACCCCTGGGGATTTAACTTGATGAAATTAACCAAGCATTTCTAACATGTCATATGTTGGGAATGCTTTTTTTATTTGCTTTTTACGGGAAAGGGTGATTCATAAGTGGCAGGAAAATTGCTTATTATCGGCTTTGGCCCAGGCAGTTTTGAACAAATTACGAAGCGTGCGCGGGAAGCCATTGAGGAAAGTGAAATCATTATCGGGTATAACACCTATGTGGATTTGATTGCTGGTTTGTTATCCGATCAGCAAATTGTTCGTACTGGGATGACGGAAGAAGTTAGCCGCGCGCAAGAAGCTGTGCGACAAGCCAAACAAGGAAAGAAAGTTGCCGTTATCTCCAGTGGCGATGCCGGTGTATATGGAATGGCGGGTCTTGTCTACGAAGTGCTGATGGAGCAAGGCTGGACGCGTGAGAAGGGCGTAGAGGTGGAAGTGATACCGGGCGTATCGGCCGTACATTCCGCGGGATCGCTGTTAGGCGCCCCTATTATGCATGATTCATGCACAATCTCCTTAAGCGATCATCTCACACCGTGGGAATTGATTGCGAAGCGGGTAGAAGCAGCGGGGATGGCTGATTTCGTTATCGCCCTCTACAACCCAAGAAGCGGAAGACGTACGAGACAGATTGTAGAAACTCAGCGGATTCTGCTCAAATATCGCTCTCCCGATACACCGGTAGGTATCGTCAAAAGCGCCTATCGAGACCGTCAGCACGTCGTTGTGTCAACGCTTGAGGATATGCTGAATCATGATATCGGAATGCTGACGACGATTATTATCGGTAATTCCGCTACGAAGATTTATGACGGACTCATGATTACGCCGCGCGGGTATCAGCGCAAGTACACATTAGGCGCGGAAACCCAGCCTCTTAAACCGCATCAAAGATTGAAAGCGGAGGCGGAGCCTTGGGCGTTGGATCAAGTAAGCGAAGAGTCGGATTGGGAGGACTTTCGAGACGACGAGTTTGAAGAGGAAGCAACTCCCATTCTGAAAACTTCGCCGGAACCTGCAGCGCTCAGTTCATTGCAGCTTGCTACAGAGGCTTTGCGCCTTGTGTCTCAAGGGAATGAGAAGGCTTCGCTTGACGAAGGGTTTAGTGCGATAACTGCAACGCAATCGATTTTTGAATTTGCCGTGAGCCCTGGCATTGCCAATAAAAAAATGACTGCTGCCCAGTTATGCGCACTTGGCGAGATTGTAGGTGAACGGGGAGATATTGAATATTCTCCGCATCATCAACTGATTGTTCGTGTTCAAACCGATAGTCCCAATCAAATTACTGAAGAACTTAGCGCACTAGGATTGCTGCTGTCGCCTATAGGCGATGTTGCCCAAATTAAAGCCTGTGATTTTTGTGATTTGGAAAAGGGCGAATCAATTCCTTATGCGGAAGCCATACATAATCGGATCGGCAATCTTGAAGTGCCGAAAGAATTGAAAATTGGTTTTAATGGCTGCGGAATGGCTTGTTATGGAGCGGTTTCGCAAGATATCGGCATCGTCTACCGCAAGGAGAAGTTTGATTTGTTCCTGGGTGGGAAAACCGTTGGCCGGAATGCGCATGCCGCTCAACCGGTTGCCGAGGGGATAGCCCCTGAGGAGCTAGTTGATTTAGTTGGTAGAATCGTAGAACGTTACCAAAAAGAAGGCCATCCGAATGAGCGGTTTCATAAATTTTTTAAACGCGTCAAAGAGATTGAAGGCTACCGGCACCAAGAGATGGTAGGTTTTGTAATTGAGAATGCCGCTTGCGGCGATTAGGAATTGGGGGAAAACAGGATGAATGCTGTCTTATTTGTGGGACATGGAAGCCGGGAGGAAGGCGGGAATGAAGAAGTCCGCCAGTTTGTGTCGGAAATGGCGGGCAAGCTGAAAGAGCATATTGTGGAAACTTGCTTCTTGGAATTTGTTCAACCGACCATTATTCAAGGGATTGACCGTTGTATCGCGTTGGGTGCAAGCCATGTTGTGGTGGTTCCAATTATTTTGTTTGCTGCCGGCCATGCCAAAATTCATATTCCATCAGCTATTGATGATGCCAAAAGGAAATACCCTTTGGTGAAATTTACCTATGGTAGACCGATTGGCGTGCATGAACAAATTCTGGAGATTTTATCGTCCAGAGTTGAAGATCTCGGTGTTCAGGTGGATGAAGATTTAGGCGAAACTGCGCTCTTGATTGTAGGACGCGGAAGCAGTGATGCCGATGCGAATAGCGATTTGTTCAAAATCTCTCGTTTATTCTGGGAGAAACTTCAGGTGAAATGGGTCGAGACGGCCTTTATAGGTGTTACTGCGCCATTGATGGATGAAGGTGTCGAGCGATGCCTGAAGCTAGGCGCTAAGAAAGTTATTATTCTACCTTATTTTCTGTTTACAGGCGTTTTAATTCAAAGAATGCAGCAAATGGTTCAAGGTTATCAGAACACATATCCGAACCAACAGTTTGAGCTGGCGCCTTATTTTGGCTTTCATCCGCTGCTGCAGGATATCTTGATTGGCCGTGCTCAGGAGGCTTTGCAGGATGAAGTGAAGATGAACTGCGATATGTGCCAATATCGTCTGGAGGCTATGAAGCATATCGATCATCATCACCATCATGACCATGACCATCATGACCACCATGATCATGACCATGATCATCATCATCATCATCATGACAACGATCATGAGCATCATCACGAGCATGCACACGATCATCATGACCACGATCATGCTCATACGGGAGGCAATAAACGATGATTCTCGTTCTTGCAGGTACGAGTGACGCTAGAGAACTGGCCTTGCGAATTCGTTCGGCCGGTTATGACGTACTGACGACGGTAGTGACGGAGAGCGCAGCGAAGAGCATGGAGGCGGAGGCCCTCCCGGTTCTTACCGGCCGTTTAACGGCTGAAGCTATGAAAGGGCTGATTATAGAGAAGGCCGTTCGAGTTGTCGTGGATGCGACGCATCCCTTTGCCGAAGAAGCCTCGAAGAACGCCATGGCGGCTGCTCAGCTGGCGGAGGTGCCTTATGTTCGCTTTGAGCGTCAACGGCTGTCCATCGAGCAGAGCGCATTGATCACGACGGTTGAAGATTACAAACAAGCCGCTGAACTGGCGGCAACAAAACGAGGCAATATCATGCTGACAACTGGCAGCAAGACCCTGAAGATTTTCACGGATCGCTTGATTGGGCTTGCAGATACCAGGCTTGTCGCCCGCATGCTGCCGCGGCAGGATAATATGGAAAAATGCGAAGAACTTGGCATCGAGCAGAAAAATATAGTGGCGATGCAGGGACCTTTTTCCAAAGAATTAAATAAAGCGCTGTATGATCATTACAAGGTTACCCTCATGATCACCAAAGAAAGCGGCAAAGTCGGAGCGGTGGATGAGAAACTCGAAGCAGCGTTAGAAATGGGCATTCCCAGCATTGTGATCGGCAGGCCGCAACTGGAATACGGCACGCACTACTCCGATTATGAGGAAGTTATCCAATACATAAACAACACCATTCTTGAGGAGGCGTAGATTCTATGGAGTTTCACACGGACTTTAAACCATTGACGGTTCAACCGCAGGAAATCGAAGAGAAGAGCTTTGAGATGATTACGGAAGAGCTGGGTGAGCACCCTTTTACGGCAGAGCAGTATCCGGTTGTACAGCGGGTTATACATGCTTCCGCCGATTTTGAACTGGGCCGCAGCCTTATGTTTCATCCCAAAGCGATTGAAGCGGGCATTGCTGCAATTCGTGCCGGTAAAATGGTTGTCGCCGACGTTCAAATGGTCCAAGTAGGCATCAGTAAGCCTCGTATCGAGCAGTTTGGCGGTGATGTGCGAGTTTACATCTCGGACCCCGATGTCATGGAGGAAGCGAAGCGCCTGAATACGACGAGGGCGATTATTTCGATCCGCAAAGCGATTAAAGAGGCAGATGGAGCGATCTATGCCATCGGTAATGCACCGACCGCACTGTTGGAGCTGATTCGGTTGGTCAAAGAAGGCATAGCGAAGCCGGGGCTCATTGTCGGTGTACCGGTCGGGTTCGTATCCGCTGCGGAGTCGAAAGAGGAGCTGGCTAAGCTGGACATCCCGTTCATCACGAACCTCGGCCGCAAAGGCGGCAGTCCGGTTGCCGTAGCAGCTGTCAACGCGCTGTCGATTATGGCGGCGCGCAAGGAGTAGCGCCGATGGAGGAGCAAACGGGTAAGCCGCTGCGCCAAGGCTATACCACCGGCTCCTGCGCCACCGCAGGAGCCAAAGCGGCACTGCTGGCGCTCATCGAGCAAGCGCCGCAAACGCACGTGCACATCCGTATCCCCATCGGGGATACGGTCGAATTTGCCCTCCACAGCTGCACCTTCACGGAGCAGTGGGGAGAAGCCGCCCTCATCAAGGATGGGGGCGACGATCCTGATGCGACGCACGGTGCGGAAATCATCGTGCGCGTGAGCTTCCGAGCCGAGCCGGGCGTCGGCATCGATGGCGGCATCGGCGTTGGGCGCGTGACGAAGCCCGGCCTGCCGGTCGAGATCGGTCAAGCTGCGATCAACCCGGTCCCGCGGAAAATGATCCGCGAGACCGTGCAGGAGGTGCTTGACCACTATGAGATCGAGCACGGTGCAGACGTGCTCGTTTCCGTTCCCGCCGGCGAAGAGATCGCCAAGAAGACGCTGAACGGGCGTCTTGGCATCCTCGGCGGGATCTCGATTCTGGGCACCCGGGGAACCGTGGTGCCTTTCTCGACAGCGGCTTACAAAGCCAGTGTCGCCCAAGCGATCCGTGTAGCCGTGAAATGCGGCTGCGAACATCTAGTGCTTTCGACTGGCGGCCGCACGGAAATTTACGGCATCAATATGTACCCTGGATTGCCGGAGGAAGCTTTTATCGAAATGGGCGACTTTGTCGGTTTCGCGTTGACCCAAGCCCAAAGGCAGGGCATCCGCAAGGTGACGCTGGTCGGCATGATGGGCAAATTCTCCAAGGTTGCTCAGGGTGTGATGATGGTGCACTCCAAAAGCGCACCGGTTGATTTCGGCTTCCTCGCTCAAGTGGCGGTGGAGTCGGAAGCTCCTGATACGTTCATTCAGCAGATCAGAGAAGCCAACACGGCTTCGCAAGTAGGCGATCTCATGGCGGCAAACGGCTTTATGAGGTATTTTGAACGATTATGTGAGCGCTGCAATTTGGCCGGTTTGGAGGAAGTGGGCCGGGAGGGGTTCGACTTCATCGAGACGGTCATTATTTCAATGAAGGCCGAGCTTCTGGGCCAATCGGCAATCGTGAAACGCAGTGAGATGGGAGAGAACGAATCAAGATGAGTAGAAGTGTGAAAGTGATAGGAATTGGCGATAGCGGGCAAGGAAGCTTGCTGCCTTTGTATATCAAATGGATTGAGGAAAGCAGCGTACTCGTTGGGGGCGAGCGAAATTTGGCCTTTTTCCCTAACTATCGCGGTGAGAAAATCGTTATCAAAGGAAGCTTGCCGGAGCTGATGGGGAAACTTCAGAACGAGGAACGTTCCGTTGTCATTCTGGCATCGGGAGATCCGCTCTTTTATGGCATTGGCGGTTATGTGGCTAAGAAGCTGGAGGGAGTCGAATGTTACCCAGCTGTTTCTTCCATTCAATTAGCTTTTGCCAGAATGGGAGAGAGCTGGCAAGACGCCTATATAACTAGCGTGCACGGCCGAAGCATGAAAGGCTTGGCGCAGCGAATCGACGGACGGGACAAAGTGGCGCTGCTCACGGATGAGACGAATTCGCCGAGCGCGATTGCGGATTATTTGCTTTCGTACGGGATGAAGGAATACAAAGCTTTCGTTGCCGAAAACTTAGACGGCACAGGCGAACGCTGCGCTTGGTACGATCTGGAGCAGATGAGCGCGGGCTCCTTTTCCCCGTTGAATGTTGTTGTTCTGAAGAGACAATTCGCAGGTCCGGTATGGCCGCTAGGCATTGAAGATGATCAGTTCGCCCAGCGGAAGCCGGATAAAGGTTTGATTACGAAAAAAGAAATCCGCGTATTAAGCATCAGCCAACTCGCGCTGCAAACAGATAGTGTCGTCTGGGATATTGGAACTTGCACGGGCTCAGTTGCGATTGAAGCCGCACGCATTGCTCGCGAGGGCGCTGTTTTTGCTATCGAGAAGAATGAAGACGATCTCCGGAATTGTTTGGAAAACAGCGCGAAATTCCGCGTTGATCTCACAGCTGTTCACGGAAGAGCGCCTAAAGGTTTGGACGCTTTCGCTGATCCGGATGCAATTTTCATTGGTGGCAGCGGCGGAGAGATGCAAGAGCTGCTCGAACTGTGTGCGTCCAGACTTAAGCCGAATGGCCGAATTGTTTTGAATGCTGCGACCATTGAAACGTTGTACGAGGCTGATCAGACGTTTGCCAAGGTAGGGTTTACGACACAGATTTCCCTTGTGCAAGTTTCGCGAAGCAAGCCGATTCTGCATATGAAACGATTCGACGCATTGAATCCGATCTATATCATTACAGCACAGCGTAAGCAGCCAGAGAACGAAGGAGGTTCGGACGATGAGTAAACTCGGCACACTTTATGGGTTGGGTGTTGGCCCTGGCGATCCGGAACTAATTACGGTTAAAGCTTTTCGGTTGTTAAAAGAATGCCCGGTCATCGCGTATCCGCGTAAAAAACGCGGAGCCAAGAGCTACGCGCTCGCCATCACGGAACTTTATGTCAATACAGAACAAAAAGAGATGATGGGGCTTACTTTTCCAATGACTAGAGATAAAGAAGCGCTTGAAATGCAATGGACCAAAACGGTAGAAAGCGTGTGGGCTCATTTGGCGGAAGGAAAGGATGTTGCTTTCGTGACGGAAGGGGACCCGATGCTGTACAGCACCTACATTCATCTGATGAGGCTGATGAACCAGCGCCATCCGGAGGTGCAGGCTGTCTCGATTCCTGGCATTTCTTCGATTAACGCTTCCGCGTCCCGACTGGGCATTCCTTTAGCGGACGGCGATGAACAAATTGCAATCGTACCGGCTACGGATGATTATGACAAAATGCGTAAAGCCATCGAAGAACATGACTGTGTCGTGTTTATTAAGGTGGCGAAGGTCATCGACTTGATGCTGTCTGTTCTAAGAGATCTTGGACTCGTGAATAAGGCGTCCGTTCTGACCAAAGTTACTTCCTCCGAGGAAGAGATTTGGCGGAATGTTGAGGCGTTGCAGGGCCGTGAGTTGGAATATTTAACCTTAATGGTGGTGAGAAAATAGATGAAACTTTATATTATTGGCGCTGGTCCCGGCGATCCCGATTTAATTACGGTGAAGGGGCTAAAGCTGCTTCAGCAAGCGGATGTCGTGATGTACACCGATTCACTGGTCAATGAGGAATTGATTGCTAAAGCAAAGCCTGAAGCGGAAGTGCTGAAAAGCTCAGGAATGGACTTGGCCCAAATGGTCGATATCATTGTGGATCGCCTTAAGCAAGGGAAAATGGTTGTGCGCGTGCACACTGGTGATCCTGCCATGTTCGGTGCAACAATGGAACAGATTGCATTGCTGCGCAAAGAAAATATTGGCTACGAAATCGTGCCGGGGGTGAGCTCCGTCTTTGCTTCGGCTGCGGCAGTGGGGGCGGAATTAACGATTCCCGATTTAACCCAAACCGTCATTCTCACGCGTGCAGAAGGCCGTACGCCTGTGCCTGAGCTTGAGAAATTGCGAGATCTTGCTGCGCATCATTGTACGATTGCACTATTCTTGAGCGCGACTTTGATAAAAAAGGTCGTGAGCGAGCTTGTGGAAGCGGGCTGGAGCGAGGAAACGCCCGTAGCTGTCGTGCAGCGCGCCACGTGGCCGGACCAGCTTATCGTCCGCACGACGGTTGGCGGGCTGGAAGCGGATATGCGGAGTCACGGCATTCGTTCGCATGCGATGATTTTGGCGGGGTGGGCGCTTGATCCGGAAATTCACGGCAAAGAGGAATACCGATCCAAATTGTATGATAAATCATTTACGCACCGTTTTCGTCGAGGTGTAAAGTGATGACGATTCGTCTTACAGAGGGAGTTATTCCATCAATCCGTCAGCAAAATGACTATGCCGTCGTCGCGATCACGAAGCATGGTGTTGAGATTGCCCGCAGGCTGAATGAGCAAATGAGCGGCACAGATGTGTATTATATGAGTAAATTTACCAAAGGCGATGAAGAGCGGCGTTCGATTCAACTTTTTGAGGGAAGTGTCCGTTTGCTTTTTCCCGCGCTGTTTCCGGCTTACCAAGGACTCATTATTATTATTTCCCTCGGTGCCGTTGTTCGGATGATTGCTCCGCTTTTGCAGGATAAAAAGAAAGACCCGGGCGTTGTCGTCATTGATGATAACGGGGAGCATGTCATCTCGATGCTGTCTGGACATCTTGGCGGTGCCAATGAACTGACCCACGAAGTGGCGGCAGCGATCGGGGCCAGAGCGGTGATTACGACAGCCTCAGATGTTCAGAAAACGATTCCGGTCGATCTGTTCGGCCGCCGTTTCGGCTGGGTGTGGGAATCGGCGGAGAAGCTGACGCCAGTCAGCGCTGCGGTCGTTAATGAAGAACGGATAGCGGTCATACAAGAATCCGGCGAGCCGAACTGGTGGACGCATGAGCGACCGATACCAGCCAATATTCAGCGATATGACTCTATTCATGAGGGCCGGGCGAGCGAGCCTAACGCCGTACTTCTCGTAACGCATCGTCTTTTGGAAGCTGAGGAAGAGAGCATTCTCGCTAACGGCGTTTTATACCGCCCTAAAGTGATTGTGCTTGGGATCGGCTGCAACCGAGGAACATCAGCAGAGGAAATCGAACAGGTCATTCGGGAGACGCTGGAAGAGCTGTCTTTTTCTATCCGCAGTGTGAAAGCGGTCTGTTCCATTGATCTGAAGAAGGACGAAGCCGGCTTACTGGAAGTAATTCGCAGCCATGGTTGGGAATTTAAGACTTATTCTCCGGCAGAACTGAATACGGTGCATGTGGAAGCACCTTCTGAGACTGTGTTTCACTACACGGGTGCATATGCCGTCAGCGAGCCTGCGGTTAAGCTGTACACGGGTCATGATAAACTGGCTTTGGTCAAAAAGAAGTCAGGGAACGTCACGATCTCCGTTGGCGTCATGGCTTTTCATGCCTCCGGCTTTGCAGAACGGGGTGTATCGTAATGGAGCGCAGGATCGTTATTGCCGGAACCGGCAGCGGTGTGGGCAAAACAACCTTAACCATCGGGATCATGGCCGCATTGCAAAAGCGTGGACTATCCGTGCAGGGCTTCAAGTGCGGCCCTGATTATATTGATCCGACCTATCATACAGCCGTTACGGGGAGACCTTCACGCAACTTGGATTCATGGATGGTTGGCCGGGAAGGCGTCAAAGAGCTATTCATTCGCGGCAGCAGCGGCTCCGACATTTCAATTATCGAAGGTGTTATGGGCATGTTCGATGGCAAAGATCCACGGACGGATGAGGGGAGTACGGCTGATATTGGCCGCATCTTAGGCTCTCCGGTCATCCTGATTGTGAATATTGCCAGCATGGCAAGAAGCGCGGCGGCTATTGTCAAAGGCTTTCAGCTGTTTGGTCAAGGCGACAACATCGTCGGGGTCATTGCCAATCGCGCCGGCAGCGAAGGGCATTACAAGATGGTGAAGCAAGCGATCGAGCAGGAATGCGGAATTCCGGTACTTGGGTATATCCCGCGTGATGCGAGCATCGAGGTTCCAGAAAGGCATTTAGGGCTCGTGCCATCGATTGAGAGAGGCGAGCTGCAGCCTTTTTTTGACAAGTTGGCTGTTCAGGTAGCCGCTCATGTGGATTTGGATCAGCTGCTGGAACTGGCCGCAGCGCAGCCTGTTGAAAGTCGCCCTCAGCTGTTCGCTGGCGCTGTCTCTGCTCCACCAAAGCGCGTTAACATTGCTGTCGCGAAAGATGCTGCGTTTCACTTTTATTACCCGGAAAACCTGGAGCTGCTGGAAGCAGGAGGCGCAAAGTGCATGTTCTTTTCCCCTTTAGCAGGCGAAGAAGTCCCCGCAGATGCGGACGGATTGTATATCGGAGGCGGATTTCCGGAGGAGTTTGCGGAGCGGCTGGGAGCCGATGAAAAGGTAAAAGCCTCCTTCCGCAGCCGAATCGCAGAGGGGCTTCCAACTTTCGCGGAATGCGGAGGTTTCATGTACTTAACGGAGCAAATTGTAGATACATCAGGAAACACCTATAGCATGGTTGGAATTGTTCCCGGTAAGGTCACCATGCAGAAGAAGTTAGCAGCGCTTGGATACCGCGAAGTAACGGGTAATGAAGAAGACAACTATTTACTCTCCCCAGGAGATAAAGCGCGAGGTCATGAGTTCCATTATTCCACCTTTGAAGCTAGAAAGGGGGCGGAGATTCCGGCCGCTTTTCAATCCAAAGGCAGATTGGGTCTAAAACCCGAGGGGTACGCCAAAGGCAATCTCGTAGCAGGCTACACGCATTTGCATTTCGCTTCGAATCCGCAGATTGTGAAAGACTGGATTCGTGCTTGTGAGCAATATAAGAGAACATAAAGCAAAATGGTTGGTCAGGATAACCTCCTGTCCAACCATTTTTAGCTTCATGTGTTATTTTATGAGTGTTAAAGCTTGATCTGCAATGGATTCTTTATAACGGTCTAGGCAGTTGCAGAGGTAATCTTTGCGGCAGATCGGGCAAGGTTCTTTCATCAATCTATTCAAATCGGTAACTCTGCCGATGCCGGTTTCGGAGTCTCTTTCAAAGAATAGACGGCATTTGTTACGGTCTTTCAACGAGACGACAACTTCGAAAAGACCATTTTTTTTATTATCACTAACTATTGTTGCATCTACTACTTGCGGATCATAAGCCATTTGAAATTCCTCCTACTAGCATGCCCTTATCTTTATTAGCTTGGGCGCGTTAGTATATTATATAAATAAAAAAGATTTTATTCAATAGGAGGCCTAAGCCGTGATTATGGATTATTGCGAGCAAGAAATAACGGATGGGAAGATGCAGCTCCATATTGGCCTGCAATTCGAAGATGAGCCTGATTCTTTGTATGTAGCCGAGTTGGCGGTTGATGACGGGGGAATGGTTACGGAGTGGAAGTTGTTTTTTAACGGGTTTGATTGCAAATACAGCTTTCGTTCTGATGAGAAAGAAGCCTTAATTCATTATGCGGCCGAGCAAGGCATCATGATCAAATAACTGAAGGAATGATCAACGAAGCATGAAAAAAGGAATCGTCCCCATGCCTATGGTTCAAATTCCTTGATTTATGTTTATGCTGTTGTTTGGCTTGCAGTTCTTTCAGACTTGGGGTCCTTTTCGAAACGGGATTCACTCCGTTCCAGTGTAAACGATGAATCGCGGGATCGAGCTTGCCTTCCCGTACATTGCGCTGCCGCAGCTTTTGCGCTTGCGATTTGGCCATATGGCGTTCCTCATTTCATTTGAAATTATTGTTGCACTTCTTCATTGTAAAGATTCAAGAGATCAGCCGCAATGGAAAGTTTTTTTACTAATCAAATTAAACTTTGTGGCAGAAAAGGGTGAAGACTTTGCGTATTCGTATTCAATTAGCTGTGGCCGGAGAAGCGGTTAAGCAGGATGTGCTAGAAATTGCTGAGCATAAGCTTGGTGAAATGACGGATGAAGAAATTGAGAACGCAATCGAGATTAAAATCCGTACTTGGGTGGACCGCATGATTCAGGTTGAGTGGGAAGTTATCGGGGAATAGCGTTAACAAACAAAGAGCTCCGAGGAGGTTGTACCCCTTCGGAGCTTTGTCATATGTGTGGCTGTTTATGTATGTTTAGTGAACGATATTGCCTACTCCGGTCTTTTGTATGGCGTGCTCCCAGCTTGGGTAGTAATACAGGGCGTTTTTCATCAGATCAGGATGCAGTTTCTTCACATTTTTTTTGGCAAGCGATTCCCCTGTGTTGTGAAGCTGCACAATATGGCCTAGCACTTCATCTGCACTCATGTTTAGCTCCATGGATGTTGTCTCTCCTTTCCTAAAGAATATAACCTCAATGCTTGCCATCTGCTGGGCAATTTATACATAGAATTTCATGGCAAAGGACAAAATACAAGCATCTATAGACGAAAGGAAAGTCGGTGTCTATCTTGAATTGGTCTTCGCTGTCATTGTTTTCCTCTAAACCGCCGCCGCTCTGCAAAGGTAAGATTAGCGTAGGTGCGATCACGAAAGTACTGCTCCGTGATTTACCCCCTGGCCGCATCGTCGTTCTCCAGCATCGTGACCTCGATGAAGTAGCCGCTCAAGAGCTAATCGATCAGAAAGTAAAAGCTGTCATCAATTGTCAGGAAACAATGAGCGGTGCCTACCCGACTCATGGTCCTCTTATGCTGCTTCAGCAGCATATTCCAATATGGGAAGCAGATGCCTCTGTATTCGAAGCTTTCACGACAAACTCGGAAATTGTTGTTTATGAGGATCGGCTCTTCTTGGGGGATCAGGAGATTCCTTGCAGTGCTTTTACACGCGAGAAGTGGCTCAGCATGCAGCAGCAAGCGAATGAGCGGACGACGAAGCTGATGGAGCAATTTATTGAAAACACGTTGACCCATGCCATGCGTGAAATGCACGCGGTTATGGAACCGCTGCCCGCCATTTCGCTCCAAACTAATTTGGCGGATAGGCACGTATTGATTGTTTCTAGAGGAAAAGGGTACAAAAAGGATCTGCTTGCAGCTAAAGCGTATGTTTCGGAAGTCAAACCGATTCTTATTGGCGTGGATGGCGGAGCAGATGCACTGCTGGAATGCGGCTACCAGCCTCATTTGATTATTGGGGATATGGACAGCGTAACGGATAGAGCGCTCACCTGTGGCGCGGAGTTAGTCGTCCATGCTTATGCCGATGGAACAGCTCCGGGGTTATTGCGTACGAATGCGCTGGGGCTACCTGCCCATGTTCTGCCTTGTTTCGGGACAAGCGAAGATGCGGCACTTTTATTGGCTTTTGAGAAACAGTGCGAAGTGTTGGTTACTGTGGGTGCGCGCACACATATGATTGATTTTCTGGAAAAAGGAAGGGCGGGCATGGGGAGCACGCTGCTTGTGCGAATGAAAATTGGGGCGAGACTGATGGATATAAAGAGTGTAGGTATTCTGTATAAGCAGCAGAAATGGACGAAAGAAGCAGGTTCTACGCTTCTTCTGTCGCTCTTTTTTATCGCATTGGGCTTCTTTCAGTTGCATTGGATCGTGAAGCGGGTAGCTCATGCCGTGTGGAAGCTTGGAGGTGAAGGATGAAACCGTACTTATCCATTATTATTCCAGCTTGGAATGAAGGGGGGAGTATTGAGCATACGCTTCGATATTTGCAGGAGCAGGCGGAACTATTGTGCAGTTCTTCCATGAGGTTCGAAATTATCGTGGTAGATGACGGGAGCAGGGACAACACCTATGAAGTCGCATGGCCGTGGGCAGACAAGCTGATAAAACATAGCCGCCGCTGCGGGAAAGGTGCGGCAATGCAGTCGGGTATCGCCGAAGCCAGAGGCGATCTGCTGCTCTTCCTGGACGCCGATCTGCAGGCTACGGCCGGGGAGGCGCTTGTGCTCCTCGAGCCGCTGCTGCGGAGCGAAGCAGACATGGCGATTGCGAAGCTGCCGCCGTCCCGTACCAAAGCAGGCTTCGGCTTGGTGAAGGGCTTGGCCCGCCGCGGCATCCGCCGGCTCAGCGGCTATGAGACCGAAGCTCCATTATCCGGACAGCGCGCGGTGCGCGCGGATCGGCTGCGGGAGCTTGGGAAGCTTCAGCGCGGCTTTGGCGTGGAAGTCGCTCTGACCATCGATGCGGCGCGGCGCGGCCTGCGCATCGTTGAGCTGGACGTGCCGATCACGCACCGGGAGACGGGGCGGGATTGGCACGGGTTTATGCACCGCGGCAAGCAGTTTGCCGCGGTCAGCTTGACGCTGCTATCTCGCTGGAGGGAGAGGAAGCCTGTATGGTATTCATCGGATCGATCCTCGATCTGATTGTGCTTGCTGCGGCAGGGCGATGGCTGCTGCCGCACGTTCAGAGGTTCCTGGAGAGCCACGGTCAAGTAGAGGCCAATTATACCGGCCAATTGATCCCCCGCGGAGTGGGAAGCGCCCTGTGGCTGCTTCTATGGCTGCACGACCTTATTTTACAAATGACGATATGGGTGCTAAATGATCATGTGCGGATAGATTTCCCATCCTGGATCATCTTGCTTGAAACGAACCAACGCTTATTTACGTTCGCTGCCACCGTTATTTTCTTGCTCGGCTGGACTGACGATTTGATCGGCAGCAAAGAGATAAAAGGCTTGAGAGGCCATTATCGGTATTGGAAGGAATCGAAAACATTCTCGATGGGGGCCGTCAAAGCGGTAGGAATTGCTACGGCTGCAGGCTGGCTAGTGTTGTCCCTCCGAAATGAACAAACCCCCACCTGGTGGATGGGGGGACAAATGGTTTTGCTTACGATGATGACGAATACTTTGAACTTGCTGGATGTGCGCCCAGGACGTTCTTTTAAATTTTTTTTCACAGGTGTATTTGCCGTTGTGCTGCTGGGTTTATTAATGAAGGGCTTTAGCGCCCGCGAGCTATTTCCTATATGGCCAGTGTGCATAGGCGGTTTTTTCGTCTATCGGATGGATGTTCGGGGTAGGGGCATGCTCGGTGATGCCGGAGCGAACCTGCTCGGTTTTACGCTTGGATATGCCGTAATCATGACCCTGCCATGGGAGATTCAATGCCTCATGATCGCTGTGCTCATTTTTTTACATCAACAGGCTGAGGTGAGTTCCATTACCGCAATGATCGAGCGGAACCGATTCTTAAATTGGCTAGACCGTCTAGGCCGGACTTGAAAGATTGAGGGTCCGGTCTATTTGCGCCGTTTGGCTTTAAAGCGGGGAGCTACATAATTTCGTTTGCGGTCGCGGAAAAAGGTCCATCCTCCAATAAAAGCAACGCCTATTAGAAAAAGAATAAGACCAAGAATAAATTTTCCCCACAAGATGTGGCCGTCCGTGTCGAACTGGGCGAAAAAAGCGTCTTTCATGGAAAGAAATCCATAGGTCGCTGTCAATCCGGGAATAACGAGAAGAAGTATGGCGATAAATCGGTAAAATGGTGCTTTCATAGCTGCTCCTTACATCAAGTATCATGGTTTTCTATCATCATACTCTGAATCGGTTAGACTGTCTATTTCACAAATAAGACTATGATTTCCCATCCAAAAAAGGGTAATATAGTAGAGACAAGCGTATACATATGAAGGTACTGAGAGTTATAGGGAGGAAAAATATAATGAGTGAACATAGATATGATGTCGTTGTCCTAGGCGGGGGAATCGGAGGTTATACCGCAGCTATCCGTGCTGCCCAACTAGGCAAAACCGTTGCTGTAGTGGAACGAGCGAAACTTGGAGGCACCTGTTTGCACCAAGGTTGTATTCCAAGTAAAGCTTTGCTTAGAAGCGCAGAAGTGTATGCAACAATGAAAAAAAGTGAGGAATACGGGATCGCTTCAGGCTCACTTGAACTCAAGTTTGAGAGCGTGTTGGCGCGTAAGCAGCGTATTGTTGATCAACTGCACCAGGGGCTGCAGTTCCTGATGAAAAAGAATAAAATTACCGTGCATACTGGAAATGGACGTATTATCGGTCCGTCCATTTTCTCCCCGCGCAGCGGAGCGGTTTCTGTTGAGAAAGAGGATGGGGATATCGAAACGCTGCTTTCGAGCAACTTAGTGATCGCCACGGGTTCCAGACCGCGCAGCTTGCCGGGACTTACTATTGACGGCACGCACATTATGACGAGTGAAGACGCGCTGCGCATGCAAGAACTTCCGAAGTCGATCATTATCATCGGAGGCGGAGTCATCGGCGTGGAATGGGCTTCCATGCTGTGTGATTTCGGTGTCGAAGTAACCATCGTTGAATATGAGAAACGGTTGGTAAGCCTAGAAGATGCGGATGTCTCCAAGGAACTGGAACGCTTATTCAAAAAGCGGGGCATCAATTTGGTGACCGGTGCGAAAGTGCTCCCTGATTCCGTGAAGGCAGCGGAGGGTTTGGTTACCTTACAAGCGGACAAGCAAGGCGAGATCATTGATTTGCAAGCGGAAAAAGTTCTTGTTTCTATTGGACGGGAAGCAAATATTGAGGGTATCGGGCTAGAAAATACAGATATTAAGGTGGACAAAGGCGTCATTCGCGTAAATCGCTTCATGCAAACGACCGAATCCCACATTTACGCCGTTGGCGACGTGATCGGCGGCTTGATGCTGGCGCACATGGCTGGGCATGAAGGCATATTGGCATCTGAACATATCGCAGGCCAAACGCCTCATGAGCTTCACGCGCACCTCGTCTCAAAATGTACATATACGAGACCCGAAATTGCGAGCGTAGGCTATACGGAGCAGCAAGCAACCGAGCTTGGCCATCAAGTAAAAGTAGGCAAATTCAGTTTTAAAGGGATTGGGAAAGCACTCGTTTACGGCGATACCGACGGCTTCGTCAAAGTGATCGCTGACAGTGAGACGAATGACATTCTTGGCGTTCATATGATTGGACCTCATGTGACAAACTCCATTTCCGAAGCTGCGCTGGCTCAAGTACTGAATGCAACGCCTTGGGAAGTAGGACAAACGATTCATCCGCATCCTACTTTGTCTGAGGCTTTAGGGGAAGCCATGCTTGCTGTGGATGGAATTGCAATTAGCGGATAAAAAATTGTAATCATACGCTTTTGCGTTTATAATAAGCTTATAGAGTCAAGTCTTAGGACCAGGTAATAATTATTTTGGAACTCAAACTATTTTAAGGAGGCAACCTCCATGTCCATTGGTCAGCTATATAAGCATAGAACATTAGGGTTATCTGACGAAGTCGTAATTCGTATGTATAGAGTCATGAGTCTCGCTGCTAAATACGATGAGCGTGCCTTTATGCTTCAGCGTGCTGGCAAAATCCCTTTCCACGTTTCCGGAATGGGTCAATATGCAGGTCAGGTTGGGATGGCTTCCGCTATGGAAGCACAGAAAGATTATTTCCTGCCTTATTATCGCGATTACGCGTTTGTTCTAGCGGTTGGCATGACTGTGAAGGATCTGATGCTTGCCGTATTTTGCAAAGCTGAAGACGTCAACAGCGGCGGCAGACAGATGGCCGGACATTTCGGCGATCGCAAAAATCATGTCGTCACAGGGTCATCCCCGGTAACGACACAAGTTCCTCATGCCGCTGGTATCGCACTTGCCGCAAAAATGAAGAAACAAGATTTTGTTACTTACGTATCTTTCGGTGAAGGCTCCAGCAACCAGGGAGATTTCCACGAAGGATGTAATTTTGCTGGCGTACATAAGCTGCCCGTCATTTTTGTATGTGAAAATAATCAATACGCGATCTCCGTTCCGCTGCATAAACAAGTGGCCGGTAAAATTTCAGATCGTGCGCTGGGCTATGGCTTCCCGGGTGTTCAAGTCGACGGCAGCGATGTCTTGGAAATGTATCGCGTGACTAAGGAAGCAAGAGATCGAGCAGCTCGCGGGGAAGGTCCAACGCTGATCGAAATGATGTCCTACCGCCTTATGCCGCATTCCACTTCGGATGATGACATGCTGTATCGGACCAAAGAAGAAGTTGAGGAAAACCGTCAGAAAGACGGCATTGTGAAATTTAAAGAATATTTAATGGCATGCGGCCTTTGGAGTGAGGAGCAAGACCTTGAACTCCAGGAGGAGCTCAAGCAAGAGATCAACGAAGCTACGAAGTATGCGGATCAGGCTCCTTATCCGAAGCCGGAAGATACGCTTCGCCACGTTTACGCAGAAGGAGATGACCACTAAATTATGGCAGTCATTACTTATTTGGAAGCAATCCGTTCTGCGATGCAGGAGGAAATGCAAGAGGATGACAACGTCTTCGTCCTCGGTGAAGATGTCGGCAAGGGTGGCGTCTTGAATACGACCAAAGGTCTTCGCGATCTGTTTGGAGAAGATCGTGTGCTGGATACGCCGCTTGCGGAATCCGCTATCGTCGGCGTTGCCATAGGCGCGGCTATGTACGGTATGAAGCCGATCGCTGAAATTCAGTTCGCCGATTTCATTTTCCCGGCGACGAATCAAATTCTAAGCGAAGCGGCGAAAATTCGCTATCGCTCCAACAATGACTGGTCTTGCCCGATCGTGATTCGTGCGCCTTATGGCGCGACCGGCGCAGGTGCCTTGTACCATTCCCAATGTCCGGAATCGGTGTTCTTCGGTACGCCGGGATTAAAGATCGTTGCCCCTTCGAATCCGTATGACGCGAAGGGACTGCTGAAGGCAGCCATTCGCGATGCGGATCCTGTGTTGTTCTTCGAGCACAAGAAGGCTTATCTTGCGCTATCTGCTGATGTGCCGGACGAGGATTACATCGTGCCGATCGGCAAAGCGGATGTGAAGCGTCAAGGCACAGATATTACGGTTATCGCCTATGGGATGGTCGTGAACTTCGCGCTGCAAGCAGCTGAGGAACTTGCGAAGGAAGGTATTTCTTGCCATGTGCTCGATTTGCGTTCCCTGCAGCCGTTGGACAAAGAAGCGATTCTGGAAGCAGCAAAAAAGACAGGCAAGGTGCTCATCGCACATGAAGATAACAAAACAGGCGGAGTTGGCGCTGAAGTGTCTGCCATCATCGCGGAAGAGCTGCTCTTTGAGCTTGACGCTCCGATCGCCAGATTATGCGGACCAGACGTTCCGGCCGTGGGCAGCAATCCTCCGATGGAGAAGTTCTTCCTGCTCAATAGCGATAAGCTGAAAGAAGCTATGCGTCAGCTTGCCATGTTTTAAAATAAAATGGATTCTTCTGGTCTGATTTCATGCCATTGATCATTTCCTGAATTTAGGAGGTACACCCATGAACCAAACGAACGGTCGACTAACGGAGGTTACAGTTCCGCATTTGGCGGAAAGCCTCGTTTCGGCTACAATCGGCAAATGGCTTAAAAAGCCAGGCGATTATATTGAGCAATATGACGTAATTTGTGAGCTTTTCACAGAGAAAGTGAATACAGAAATGCCTTCACCGATTGAAGGCAGACTGGTGAAAATTATTGTTGGTGAAGGAGAAACGGCGGCTGTTGGTGAGGCGATTTGTTTGATCGAAGAGTCTGCCGGAGCTTCGGCTAGTTCGCCGGCTGCAGCCGAGGAATGGGGTGGCAGCACGGGTGCGGTTGCACAGGAAGGTGCGGACCAAAGCATGCGCGGCCGTTACTCGCCGGCCGTTCACCGGCTTGCGCAAGACAATAACGTCGACTTGTCACGTGTTGCTGGTACGGGGCTTGGTGGAAGAATTACTCGCAAAGATATCGAACAATACATCGCAGGAGGCGGCACAAAAGCAAACGCAGCGCCTGCAGCTGTACATACGAATCAACATGCAGCCCCAGCGGTTGCCGTGAACAGCACGCCTGCTCCGCAAGTGGAAACGCAGCCGGTCAATTTGCCTGTTCGCAGCTCAGGCATCCATTTGTCTGCGAATCCGCAAACACCGCTGATTGAAGCGGAAGGACACTCGCTTGATTCTCGCAATGAACACTTCATCGACGTGACGCCAATTCGTAATGCCATTGCTACGCGCATGCGTCAAAGTGTAACGGAAATCCCGCATGCCTGGACGATGATTGAAGTGGATGTTACGAATCTCGTGGTTCTGCGGAATAAAGTGAAGGACGACTTTATGCGCCGCGAGGGCATTAACTTAACCTATCTGGCTTTCATGATGAAGGCTGTCGTCAATGCGATTAAAGATTATCCGATCATCAACTCCGTGTGGGCTGTAGATAAAATTATTGTGAAACGCGATATTAACATCTCCCTGTCCGTAGGAACGGAAGATTCGGTTATGACGCCGGTGATCAAAAAGGCGGATCAAAAGAATATCGCCGGACTGGCTAGGGAAATTGATGAATTGACGAAGAAGACACGTGCCGGCAAATTGTCGCTGAATGATATGGTGGGTGGAACGTTCACCGTAAATAACACAGGCTCCTTCGGTTCGATTCTGTCTTATCCGATCATCAACTACCCGCAAGCAGCTATTGTGACCTTCGAATCGATTGTGAAGAAGCCTGTTGTTATTCAAGATATGATCGCTGTCCGCTCTATGGTTAACCTGTGTTTGTCGCTGGATCACCGGATTCTGGATGGCGTCATCTGCGGTAGGTTCCTACAGAGGGTCAAAGAAAATTTAGAAAGCTATAACGCAGATACAAAAATTTATTAAACTAGGAATCAAAAAATAATCCGGCAGTAAACAATAGGCTTGAGAGAAGCATAGTGATCAGCATTACGTAAATCACGACTTTAAACCAACGTCTATTCTGTAACACGAAAAGTCACTCCTTTATCGTAAAAAAAGCTTGTACCCTTTTATTGTAACCCAAAGTGAGCATCGGAGGAAAGTACATGATTCAGCAAAACCGTTTGGTAGAAGAATTCATCTCGCTCGTACAAGTAGACAGCGAGACCCGCTTTGAGCAAGAAATTTGCGCCGTTCTGAAAGAAAAATTCAGCCGTTTGGGCTTAACTGTAGTGGAAGATGATTCCAAGGCAAAAAGCGGACATGGATCAGGCAATTTGATTTGTACGCTGGAAGCGACGGACAACAATGCTGCGATTCCAACGATTTTCTTTACATCGCACATGGATACAGTAGCTCCGGGTAAAGGCATCAAGCCACAAATTGGCGAAGATGGTTACATCCGCAGCGACGGAACTACGATCCTGGGTAGTGACGACAAAGCAGGAATCGCAGCTATGCTCGAAGGTATTCAAGTGCTCAAAGAGCAAAACATTCCTCATGGCCGCATTCAGTTCGTTATTACGGCAGGTGAGGAGAGCGGTCTGAAAGGCGCACGTGCTATGGATCGCAGCGTAATGGAAGCTGAGTTCGGCTTCGCGCTGGATTCCAACGGCAGCATTGGCGATATTGCTACAGCAGCTCCCGGCCGTGCGGAAATTGAAATTATTTTCCATGGGAAATCAGCTCACGCTGGCGTAAATCCAGAAGATGGCATCAGTGCCATCCAAGTCGCAAGCAAAGCAGTTTCACGCATGTCGCTCGGACGAATCGATAGTGAAACTACAGCGAATATCGGCAGTTTCTCTGGCGAAGGCCCGCTAAATGTCGTCTGCGATAAAGTGAGAATGGAAGCGGAAGCTCGCAGTATCGTGCAGCATAAGCTGGAAGCGCAAATCGCTGCGATGAAAGAGGCTTGCGAATCAGCAGCGGCAGATGCAGGAACAACTTGCGAGTTTACAGCAGACATCGTATATGCTTCCTACATGCATGACGACTCGGCGCCTATCGTGCAGCTAACGTCAAGAGCCTTGTCAACGCTTGGACTGACAGCGCGTACGTTCCATTCCGGCGGCGGCAGCGATGCGAATATTTTTAATGGCATGGGAATTCCAACGGTTAACCTGGCTGTTGGTTACCATGAAATCCATACGACGAAAGAGCATATCGCCATCAGCGATCTGGTTAAAACGGCTGAACTGGTCGTTGCTCTTGTGAAGGAAGCTGCAAAAGTTTAAAATGTCTGTTCAACCGATTAGTACTTGCCGAATAGTGGCAAGCTAATCGGTTTTTTTTGTATGCGTGTTATGAGTAAACGAGATGTCATTGGAGAAAATCAACCGAGTAAGTTTAATTCCGCGTTAATCCACATATGCTGCAAGTAGGCAAGGAGCATAAGGAGGAGACAGGCATGATGAGGCGGGAAGAAGGAACGGTCAGGGGCATTATGTCCGTCAGGGAAGGGGTGCAAGTTGTTAGCGTCGAAATGCGGTTCAGCGGCGAGGAGAAACGTGCTGTCCATTATACCGATATTTCACCTTTGCTTCATCCCGGAGACAGTGTTGTACTAAATGTAACGGCAGAGGAGCTGTCGTTAGGCTCAGGAGGCTATCATATCGTTCTGCCGCGGCACTTGGATAATGGCCAACTTCCTTCTGCAAGCCGTTCAACGAAAGGTCATATTATGAAACTCAAATACACTCCGTTACAGCGGAGTGTTCTGGCTGTTGAAGAAGAGATCAGCATTTTTCATACTGTTTTTAATGGCGATAAGAATTTGGAAGGTATGCCTGTTTTACTCGGGGAATTACATAGTATGCTGCCAGCGGCGGTGTGTTGGCTGCGGTACCGCGAGCTGCAGCAAAATCAGCCGTTAAAGCTGTCGAAGAATATATCTTATATCATGACGGACGGCGGCGCACTCCCGCTTGCTTGGAGTCAGCATGCGGCTCAATTGGAGGACATGAGGTGGCTTCAAAGCACCATTACCTATGGTCAAGCGTACGGTGGAAAGCTAGAGGCTATAAACAAGTTTAGCGCCTTAATCGCCGCTAAGCATGTAGCCAAAGCGGACCTTAGTCTGGTCACGATGGGTCCGGGAATTGTAGGGACAGGAACGCGTTATGGCTATTCGGGTATTGAAATCGGCGAATTGGTGAATGCCGTACACGCTCTGGGGGGGACTCCGATTGTGATTCCGCGCATTTCTTTTGCCGATAAACGTTCCCGCCATCGGGGGATTAGCCATCATACGCTGACTGCGCTTCAGCTTGCCGCTAGATGTCCGGCAGTCGTACCCTTGCCGCAATTAGAAGATGACGAACACGCTATGATTGGGGAGCAGGCGTATAGTCTGGAGCGTCATCGGGTCATGATGATGCCTGTTGTCTCGATCGAAGAGATCGCGGAGGCCTTTAGCTCCTATCCGCAACCGATTACCTCGATGGGAAGGGGATTATGGCAGGACCCTGCTTATTTCCAAGGGGTTTGCGCTGCTGTGGACTGTGCAATCCAGCTAGATAATCAATCAATGTGATGCTTTGTCCGCCTTGCTGGAGCATAAGTTGAAGCTGGCGTTTAATTTCCCATGCTTTTCCTACGAGGCGAAATTGACTTTCTGCTACATAACTCTTCATATCGATCTTCCTCTTTTCCGGTTAAAATTTGATATAATGATCGATATGCAAAAGCTGGACAAGTTATTCCAATTTAGAAATCGATGAGGTGCCGAATGTCTGAACATAAAAAATTCGAAGAAGTCACTATTAATTCTGAATCTATTTTCAAAGGGAGAATTATTTCGCTTCAGGTGGATACCGTTACGCTCCCTAATGGGGAGACGGCAACAAGAGAAATCGTAAAGCACCCGGGAGCAGTGGCTGTCATTCCATTAATCGGGGATAAGATGATCGTTGTGGAGCAGTACCGTAAGCCGCTGGAGAAAAGCCAGGTCGAAATCCCGGCAGGTAAACTGGATGCGGGCGAGGAGCCGCTGAAAGCTGCGTTGCGCGAATTAGAGGAAGAAACCGGATATCGGTCTGAGAATGTGAGGCTGGTCAGTTCCTTCTATACGTCCCCTGGGTTTGCGGATGAAATCATCCATCTGTACATCGCCGAAGATTTGGTTAAAGGGAATGCCAATCCGGATGAGGATGAGTTTCTGGAATGTGAAGCTATAACGCTGGAACAAGCGCAGCAATACATGCGTGATGGACGTATCAGCGATGCGAAAACCATTTTGGCGGTTTATGCATGGCAATTATATCGGTTAACGGGCCGGATTTAGAATGAAGTCTTACTACGTAGACCTTCACATTCACATTGGGCGAACGGAGAGCGGCCAAGCCGTGAAGATTAGTGCCGCAAATAATCTCACTTTTTTCAATATTGCTCATGAAGCGGCTGTCCGCAAAGGGATGGAGATCATTGGCATTATCGACTGCCATTCACCCTCTGTGCAAGACGACATCATGTCATATCTGGAACAAGGAGAAATGGTTGAGCTGGCTGGCGGGGGGATTCGTTACCGGGATACAACGATCCTATTGGGGAGTGAGATAGAAGTCAGGGAGCCGGGCATGAAGCCTGCGCACTTGCTGGCGTATCTGCCTAATCTGGAGACGATGCAGGGTTTTACGAAGTGGATGAAGGGCTACATGAAAAATGTGGAGCTGAGTTCGCAGCGTATTTATGTGCCCGCGCGAGTGCTTCAGGAAGAGGTGCTTGGTAGAGGGGGAATTCTCATTCCCGCTCATATTTTCACGCCTCACAAAAGCGTGTACGGCAGCGCGACAAACAAGATGGAAAATCTGCTTGACTTGGAAGGTATTTCTGCCGTTGAGCTGGGGTTAAGCGCTGATTCAGAGATGGCTGGCTTGATATCTGAGCTGGATCCGTTTACGTTCGTGACGAATTCAGATGCGCATTCTTTAGGCAAAATAGGGCGTGAGTATAACGAAATACGGTTAGCTGCTCCTACTTACGAAGAACTCGTAAAAGCGCTGCATCGTCAAGAAGGGCGTGATATTGCTGCAAACTACGGGTTGAATCCCCGGTTAGGCAAGTACCACCGCACCTACTGCTCGTTATGTGAAACGGTTCTGGATGATCAGCTGGGCACGGTAGAGCGCTGCGCAGATTGCGGCAGCAATAAAATTGTCAGAGGTGTCATGGATCGGATCTTGGATTTGGCGGATCGTGAGGAGCCGTATTTGCCTCCCTACCGGCCACCTTATCATTTTCAAGTTCCACTTGAGTTTATCCCGGGTCTTGGCCCCAAGAAATTGAATCAGCTGCTTCACCGCTTTGGAACCGAGATGAATGTGCTGCATCGCACGACGCAGGAAGAGCTCGAGCGTGAAGTGGGCGAAGAAATTGCTGCCTACCTTGTCAGTGCGCGTGAAGGCACACTTTCACTTGAGGTTGGTGGAGGCGGAAGATACGGCAAAGTGAAAAATCGTTCATAGTTTCCGGCTCTCGCTCATAAGCTTGTCTTTGTAGAGGTTGTACACACGGAAGGAGCTGCGAGAGTGAATAGGAACCTAACGATGAAACAATATATGAAGGATAATTTGCCGCTATTTATATTCGTCTCCGTGCTCTTTCTCATAGGTGTTGTGTTCGGCGCCGTTATGGTTAATGCGCTTTCCTTAGAACAAAAGCAAGAAATGACGAGGCATTTGGGCAGTTTTTTTCATGAAGTTAATGATGGCGCCGATTTTGACAGCAGGCAGTCGTTCGTTCAATCTTTTGGCATGCATATGAAGTGGATTTTATTGATCTGGCTGTTTGGTTTGTCGGTGATTGGCCTTCCGCTAATCCTTGTCCTGGATTTTCTCAAGGGTGTGCTGATCGGTTTTACTGTCGGCTATCTCGTTGGTCAAATGTCATGGAAGGGCATGCTGTTTGCGCTCGTTTCCATCGCACCGCAAAACTTGATTGTCATTCCGGCGATTCTCTTCTGCAGTGTGGCGGCGATGTCGTTTTCCATTTATATGATCAAAAATCGCTTTATGAGTCGTAATGGTAACATGTACCAACCTTTTATGCGTTTCACGACATTGACCCTAGTAATGGGCGTTTTCCTGCTTGGAGCAGCGCTTTGGGAGGGGTATGTGTCGCAATTAATGATGAAATGGGTTACGCCAATGCTAATTCCGCTTTATGGATGACAAGAATCAACATGTTTCTGTTTGACTTTGTCTGCAAGCTCCCCCTATAATAAAAAGAGTGGCTAAAATTGGGCTTGGATGCCCACCTTTCTGAGGGGGAGGCATATGGAAGCAAGGATTGAGAAAATTAAGCAGCAGTTGCAATCCCAAGGGTACAAGCTTACCCCTCAACGGGAAGCGACTGTGCGCGTACTCTTAGAAAATGAACAAGATCATCTTAGCGCCGAAGATGTGTTTATGCTTGTGAAGGATAAAGCTCCGGAGATCGGTCTGGCAACCGTGTACCGAACATTAGAGCTTCTGAGTGAGCTGCACGTCCTGGAGAAAATGAATTTTGGCGACGGTGTAGCCCGGTACGATTTGCGGGATGACAGCACGCGTCACCACCACCATCACTTAATCTGCGTTCAATGCGGGACCGTGGATGAAATTATGGAAGACTGGCTTGGTCCTTTGGAAGAAAGACTAGATCAGGATTTTCATTTTCAAGTATTAGATCATCGACTTGATTTTCAAGGTATTTGCTATCGCTGTAACGAACGAGGGAAACCGGACTCATTGGACAAATCCAAAACAACAGCGTCTGAATAGAGCTGTTTATACAAAGAAAATGCCTGTACCACACCCTGTGCGTACAGGCGTTTTTGCGTAGTTTTCATATACTGGGTAAGAAGAAAGAAGAATCTCCTTTCACATAATTGGACTGTAAGCATGGGTACATTATGACTAACGTTCATGAGAAAGAAGGTAGAGGCGAGTGACTCAGCAATCGATAGTGATCGGCGTACCGAAGGAAATTAAAAATAATGAAAACCGCGTCGCCTTAACACCTGGTGGAGCAAGCATGCTGCGGATGGCTGGTCATCAAGTGCTGGTTGAGGCCGGCGCAGGCAGCGGCAGCGGCTTCAGTGATGATGACTATGCCAAGGAAGGCGTCGTTGTCATACCGGAAGCCGCTGAAGTATGGAGTCGCAGCGAAATGATTATGAAGGTGAAGGAACCGCTCCCTGCCGAGTATGGCTTTTTCCGTGAAGGGCAGCTGCTGTTCACCTACTTGCATTTGGCTGCAGCGGGCGATTTGACAGAACAACTTCTTAGCAAGAAGGTAACGGGGGTTGCCTATGAAACAATTCAGCTGCCCAATGGATCGCTTCCGCTGCTGACGCCTATGAGCGAAGTTGCAGGACGCATGTCCGTTCAAATCGGCGCGCACTTTCTGGAGAAATTCTATGGGGGACGCGGTATTTTATTAGGCGGCGTCCCCGGTGTTCCACCAGCCAATGTGGTGATTCTTGGTGGCGGGATTGTGGGAACCAATGCGGCCAAAATGGCGCTTGGCCTCGGAGCCAACGTCGTGATTATCGAACGGAGTGCGGATCGAATGCGTGCTTTGGATGATATTTTTGGAGGAAGGCTGAATACACTGATGTCCAATCCTTTCAATATTGCAAGCGCCGCTGCGAAAGCAGATCTCTTGATTGGGGCCGTTCTTATCCCTGGGGCCCGAGCCCCCAGATTAGTAACAGAGGCGATGGTCAAAACCATGAAGCCAGGCGCCGTCATTGTAGATGTCGCAGTGGATCAAGGTGGATCGATCGAAACGATCGACCGTGTGACTACACACAGCAGCCCGACTTATGAGAAACACGGCGTCGTGCATTATGCGGTAGCGAATATGCCGGGTGCAGTTCCTCGAACCTCGATGCTAGCTTTAACGAACGTAACGCTCCCGTATGCGCTGGAGCTAGCCAATAAAGGATTAACAGGAGCGATCGCAGCCAATTACGCCTTACAATTGGGGGTAAATACGTACCAAGGCAGCGTAACACATCCAGCGGTTGCTGAAGCATTGGGACTTCCCTTTGTGAAGTTGTCCGAACTGTCATAATATGGGCCTAAGCCTCATATCCTGTCCTAAAGAAAGGGACAGAAATGGGGCTGGCCTATGATATTTTCATATCGCAAATTACTTGTTCGTTTACGTTTTATGATGCTTTTCATGGCGCTAACCGTTGTTTTATATCAAGTGATGATGGTGCTTTCCGGCTGGATAGAGCCTGTGAATCGGTATCGCACGCCAACTGGCAACTCCGTTAAGGTATTTGGACAGCACGAGCGTTCTACGCTGCCGGAGTCAGGCAGAATGAGCGACAGGCTGCGATTATTTTATTGGTATGGCGAATAAAAGAGGAGATCGCTAATGCATCGTTGAATGCTATCAGATAGAAATATGGCATGATAACGAAGGAGCATAATCGCATGATGACGGTTGATCTGCAGTCCTTCATCCGGTTTTTGTCCGTTGAACGCGGACTAGCTAAGAATACTCTGGAATCTTATGAGAGAGACTTGCAGCAATTTATGATGTATTTACAGCGGCAGGGCGTGACTGCTTGGAAAGAAACGAGTAAAACCCATATTGCGGGCTATTTGTCACAGATGAAATTGCTTGGCCGTGCCTCGGCAACTTTGTCGCGGAATCTGGTTTCAATACGAGCTTTGTACCAGTATTTAGTGAAAGAGCGTTTGGTTGATTCAGACCCATCGCTTTATGTTGAGGCGCCGAAGCTGGAAAAGAAGCTGCCCAAAGTGCTTTCGGTCGAAGACGTTGGCAAATTGTTGGATGCCCCTCAGCCGGAGCTTGTAAGCGGAGCACGTGATAAAGCGATGCTCGAGCTTCTGTATGCGACGGGAATCCGGGTCTCCGAACTAATTTCTTTGAATGTAGACGATGTTCATTTGCAGCTCGGGTTCATTCGATGCATGGGAAAAGGGGATAAAGAGCGCAATATCCCGCTTAGTTCCATTGCTATCCGGTGTTTAACCGCCTATATACATAAGGATCGGAAGAAATTGCTGAAGAAGTCGGCGGATGAAGAAGCTTTATTTATTGGACACTTGGGAACTAGGATGACGAGACAGGGCTTTTGGAAAATTTTGAAAAGGTACGCAGGGGAAATGAATATCGCAAGCGAGATTACCCCTCACGCCTTACGGCACTCCTTTGCAGCTCATTTGATTGAAAATGGGGCAGATTTAAGATCCGTTCAGGAGATGCTGGGACATTCCGACATTTCATCCACCCAGATGTATGTGCAAGTGACCAAGCTCAAAATGAAGGATGTTTACAATAGCGCTCATCCGAGAGCGAATATGTAAAAGCATGACAGCGGCATTTTCCAATTGGAGAAGCTGCTGTTTTGCATTCATAGATTAGAAGTGCGATAATCAAGGGTGGATAACATTGTGAAACAATTTGGAGGGACAATCGTGCGCTTTGAACGAATAGGTTTAATCGTATTGGACAGCGTAGGCATCGGCGAATTACCGGATGCAAAAGAGTTTGGCGACACAGGCAGCCATACGCTAGGACATATTGCTGAGCGGGTAAGCGGATTCTCGCTGCCTAATTTGCAGCGTATGGGTCTAGGCAGTATTGCTGAGATCAAAGGGATTCCGCAAGCTGAAGCACCAGAAGCTTACTATGGCAAAATGGCCGAAGTATCCGTCGGAAAAGACACGATGACAGGGCACTGGGAATTGATGGGACTTCGTATTTCTACGCCGTTTAACGTATATCCGGATGGATTTCCGGAAGCACTGATTTCACAATTTGAGCAGGAGACAGGCCGTAAAGTCATTGGCAACAAACCAGCCTCCGGGACGGAAATCTTAGATGAGCTGGGCGAAGAGCAGATGAAAACGGGAGCTTGGATCGTATATACATCTGCCGACAGTGTTTTCCAATTAGCCGCGCATGAAGATGTGATTCCGCTGGAAGAGCTGTATCGCGCTTGTGAAATTGCGAGACGTTTGACGCGAGGGGAGTTTGCCGTAGGCCGTGTTATCGCAAGGCCTTATATTGGCGAGCCAGGAGCCTTCAAACGCACGCCGAACCGGCATGATTATGCAGTGAAGCCACCGGAGCCGACAGTGATGAATCATTTGAAAGATGCCGGATTCGATGTGATCGCGATTGGGAAAATCAACGATATCTTTGATGGTGAAGGTGTCACGAAAGCGACATCGACGAAAAGTAATTTAGACGGTATTCACAAGACCATTGAAGTGCTTGGCGAACCGTTCAAAGGGCTGGCATTTACGAATCTGGTGGATTTTGATTCTCTTTACGGTCATCGCCGGGATCCGGAGGGCTACGGGCGTGCTTTGGAGGAATTCGACAGCTATGTGCCTCAGCTCAAAGAGAAACTCGGTCCGAAAGATTTGCTGATCCTGACGGCAGACCACGGCAATGACCCTATACATGCAGGGACGGATCATACGCGTGAATATGTGCCCATTTTGTTATACAGCCCGAGCTTTGAGGCGCCTGTTTCTTTGGGCATTCGCGGAACGTTTGCCGATCTTGGAGCTACGATTGCCGATAATTTCGGCGTGAAGCCTACAGATCAAGGCGAGAGTTTCTTACATCTTTTAAAATAAACAGGCTGAGAAATTAAGCTTAGGAGGAATTTATATGTCAGAGACATCCATGATTCAAAAGATTCAAGAGGCTGCCGCCTTTATTTCGAAGGAAACGAATATTAAACCGCAAATCGGACTCATTTTAGGTTCAGGCCTTGGCGTTCTAGCCGATCTCATCGAGCAGCCAATCGTGGTTGATTACTCGCGCATTCCGCATTTCCCGGTGTCCACAGTAGAAGGTCATGCCGGCGAGCTGGTTGTCGGTACGATTAAAGGCAAACAAGTATTAGTCATGAAAGGCCGCTTCCATGCTTATGAAGGCTATGGGGCTGAGACTGTTTCTTTTCCGGTCCGCGTAATGAAAGAATTAGGTGTGGAAACGTTAATCGTAACGAATGCGGCTGGCGGAATTAACGAGTCTTATCAAGTTGGCGATTTGATGGTCATCAGCGATCATTTGAATTTAACATACCGCAATCCACTGATCGGGCCGAACGACTCTGCACTTGGCGTACGATTCCCGGATATGTCGGAAGCGTACAGCAAGCGTCTGCGCAAACTGGCGCATGAGGTTGCGGCTTCTCAAGATTTTAAACTGCAAGAAGGCGTTTATGTTGGACTGTTGGGCCCTAACTATGAAACCCCTGCTGAGATTCGTATGTTCCGTACGCTAGGCGGCGACGCTGTCGGTATGTCTACAGTGCCTGAAGTTATCGTAGCGCGTCATGCAGGTATCGAGGTGCTTGGTTTCTCCTGTATTTCCAATATGGCTTCCGGAATCTTGGATCAACCGCTCTCTCACGCAGAGGTGATGGAAACGACGGAGAAGGTTAAACCTAAGTTTTTGAAATTAGTACTGGGCATTATTGAGGCTATTTAATCACAAATTGAGGCTATTTATCTGATAAGGAGATCAACATGGAATTGACTTACATACAGAAAATTAATGAGGCTGCAGCGTTTATTCAACAAAAATTAGGCAGTGCCGCGCCAGTCATCGGTCTGGTATTGGGTTCGGGCCTTGGCGATATGGCGAATCAGGTGGAAAATCCGATCACAATCGATTACAGCGATGTGCCGCATTTCCCCGTTTCTACAGTGGAAGGGCATGAGGGACGTTTTGTGGCAGGCACACTGGAAGGCAAACAAGTCATCGTTATGCAGGGACGTTTTCATTATTATGAAGGCTATGATATGAAAAAAGTTGTCTTTCCCGTCTATGTCATGAAAGCGATCGGCGTGCAAACCGTCGTGATGACGAATGCGGCAGGCGGCATGAATCGCGGATTTAAAGCTGGCGATCTCATGGTCATAAGCGACCATCTGAATATGACAGGCGATAACCCGTTAATCGGACCTAACCACAGCGATCTGGGTGTCCGTTTCCCGGACATGTCTGAAGCCTATAACCGTGAATACCGGGCACTCGCTCATAAGCTGGCACATTCTATTTCAGGAGAGGATGGCGTACCGCTAAAGCTGCAGGAAGGCGTTTATGCGGGGATTACAGGACCTACATACTGTACGCCGGCTGAATTGATGATGCTCGCTCGTATTGGCGGAGATGCAATTGGCATGTCTACAGTAGGCGAAGTGATCGCGGCGCGTCATGCTGGACTTAACGTGCTTGGAATTTCATGCATTACCGATATGGCGGTAGGTGAGGAGCTGGAGCCTCTGACGCACGAGCAAGTTGTAGCGGTCGCAAATCGGACGAAACCAAAGTTTATCGCATTGGTGAAGGCTTTTGTAAGAGAAGTTCAGCTGGGATAATTGGAAACTACATTTGATCGATTCTTAATGTAGACACGCACCTTTGGACCTATTCATGTGAAGGAAGTCATGATAATATATAGTGAATTAGTACTATATATGAGGGTGATCTAGTAAGGGTTACCCAGTCCGGGGATGTGATCGAGCATGTCAGTCCAATCATTAATGGTGGCCAACTGTCCACGCTGTGGAAAAGTGTTCCAAAAAAACTTGCGAAATCAATGTGCAGATTGCAGCAGAAGCATAGATTCCTTGCTACAGGGTTGTCTCGATTATTTGCGCAGAAATCACCGCTCTACGAATGAGCAGTTAAACGCTGCGATAGGGATTACGAGCGAACAGATGTATGCATGGATCAAAGAGGGGAAGCTGCTGCTTACCGACTATCCGAATTTGAACTATCCATGCGCATCCTGCACGAAGCTGATTCGTCAGCATAAGCTTTGCCAAGACTGCACGTTCCGGATTAATCGTGAGATTAAAGAACTAAATGATAAGCAACAAACATTTCAACCTGTCGAGAGAAAGAGACAAACGGCTTTATCCGGGGGCTTCCAGATTCGTGACAGACTGAGCGGCGTGTAATTTGCGGCATGATGGGAAATAGTAAGGATAATATCCCCCGGTAAGGGGGATGTTTTTACGAAGGTCCAGTCACAATTCCGTCACAAAATATTCAAGGATTTGCCACTAAACCTGTATGGGATTGTCTCGCGATGTTAGGTAGAATAGATGAAGTGAACACATTATGAGGGGGATATGCATGCAAAAGTGGATTTTCTTTGTGTTATTTATACTTGCGGGCGCACTGGGGCTGGGAGTCCTCTTTCAAGATATCTCTGGACGCCAAGCGGCGAAAGAAGCAGAGGCAGCCAGCAGTAAAATTCAACAGCTTAAGATTGCTGCTTCAAACTGGCAATTTGACTCGGCGGACTACACGATCAAAAGTGGCGAGCCTACGAAAGTTTCCTTGTCTTTGAAAGAAGGCGTACACGCAATCGAAATTAAAGGGTTGGATGTTAAGCTGGATAAAGAAAACCCTTCAAAAGAAATTACATTCGACAAACCAGGAACTTATGAGATTGATTGCGTACTACCATGTGGCGAAGGTCACGCTAAAATGAAAGCTAAATTAGTTGTTCAATAAAAGAGAATAATAGTTCGAAGGGGGCTCTGGCAGCTCCCTTTTTTCGATTTTAATCATTATGAAAACGCTTAGGAGGAACGGGTATGAGAATGGTTGATCTAATACATAAGAAACGGTCGGCAGAAGCGCTGACTGAGCAAGAAATCACTTATATCGTCAATGGTTATACAAAAGGAGATATCCCGGATTATCAGATGTCCGCCTTGTTGATGGCGATTTTCTTCAATGGCATGACAAGTGAGGAGATCTCGGCGCTTACGATGGCTATGGCAGGCTCAGGAGAAATGATTGATTTATCGGAGATTGCCGGAATTAAAGTAGATAAGCACTCCACTGGAGGAGTAGGCGACAAAATTAGCTTGATTGTGGGTCCGATTGTCGCTTCGCTCGGTGTTCCGGTTGCCAAGATGTCAGGCAGAGGCCTAGGACATACGGGTGGAACCGTGGATAAGCTGGAATCGATTCCGGGCTTTCGAATTGAATTGTCGAAGGAAGATTTCATAACGGCAGTGAATACGAACAAAATCGCCATCGTTGGCCAGAGCGGCAATTTAGCACCTGCGGATAAGAAGATGTATGCCTTGCGGGATGTTACAGCAACGGTAGACTCGATTCCGCTAATCGCCAGCTCCATCATGAGCAAAAAAATTGCATCCGGCGCTGACGCTATTGTCCTTGATGTGAAAATCGGTTCAGGGGCATTTATGAAAACCGTGGATGACGCCAGAGTGCTTGCTCGCACAATGGTTGATATCGGCCTCAAATTGAATCGCAAAACGATTGCGATGATCACGGATATGGAGCAGCCGCTCGGGCGTGAAATTGGCAATGCCAATGAAATCCGCGAATCCATCGAAGTGCTGCGCGGCACAGGCGATAAGGAGTTGACGGAAGTAGCGATATCTGTAGCGGCGTACATGTCGCTGCTCGGCAAAGTGTTTGAGAGCTTTGAAGAGGCGCAGGCGGCCGTTCGCGACATTGTGATGACTGGGAAGGCGCTGGACACGTTCAAACGATTTGTGGCGAGCCAAGGAGGCGATCCGAACGTGGTGGACCAGCCCGAACTTCTGCCGGCCGCTGCGCATCATTTCGAGGTGCTTGCGGAGCAGGAAGGTTATGTGAATCAGATTGATGCCGAACAAATCGGGATTGCCGCTATGCTTCTAGGAGCGGGACGTGCCAAGAAGGAAGATCAGATCGACTATGCGGTAGGACTCACTTTGAATAAGAAAATCGGTGATCCTGTCAAAGCCGGAGAGTCCATTTGCACCATTCATGCGAATCGGCAGGACGTGAAGGAAGTCACGGCGATGATTCAAGACGCTTATCGCATAGAGTCCGGCAAACCGGCTCCTGTGCAATTGATTTATGATGTGATTGTCTAGTACACCTGCTACATGGATGGAGCTATCTTACGGGTCTTTCAAACCTGTGGGATAGCTTTTTGTTGTTTCTGCTATATTTCCCCTCTCTTTGGAATATTTTGAGTGAAATTCGTCAAGACTGATTAGCAGTCATTCAAGCTGCAAGCGTCTGGATTTCACTTCATATCTCACAGGAGGGGTACAATGGCAATGCGAAAAAAAGGGCTACTAAGTTTATTCTGTTTACAGTTATGCGTGATGCTAATCTTACCGGCAGCTTATGCGGAAGAGAAGAAAGCGCCGACGGTTGATTTAACACCGAATGCGCAATCTGCGGTTTTGATGGACGCGGACACAGGCACGGTCATCGCGGAGAAAAACAAAGATGCCAAGCTCCCGCCAGCAAGTATTACGAAAATCATGACGATGCTTTTGATTATGGAAGCGATTGACAAAGGCAATATTAAAATGGATGAGAAAGTTCGTGTCAGTGAGTACGCAGCCTCCATGGGCGGTTCGCAAATCTTTCTGGAGCCAGGCGAGGAAATGACCGTTCAAGAAATGCTGAAGGGGATTGCAATGGCTTCCGGTAACGATGCTTCTGTAGCTATGGCAGAGAAAATCGCGGGATCCGAAGAAAATTTTGTGCAAATGATGAACGAACGCGCACAGCAGCTAGGAATGAAAAACACACATTTTTCAAACTGTAACGGACTGCCGGTCGCCAATCACTATACAACAGCAAATGATATAGCGGTCATGTCCCGAGAACTTCTTAAGCATGAAGAGATTACGAAATTTACAGGCGCTTATCAAGACTATTTGCGAAAAGAATCGCCTACCCCGTTCTGGTTAGTGAATACGAATAAGCTTGTGCGCTTCTACAGCGGCGCAGACGGGCTCAAAACAGGCTACACTAGCGAAGCGAAGTTCTGTTTATCGGCAACGGCGAAACGCGATAATTTGCGCGTCGTGGCCGTAGTGCTTGGTGAACCGAATACCAAAACACGGAACGCTGAGGTCACGAAGCTGTTTGACTATGCTTTTGCCCAATTTACGAACTACCCTTTATTCAAATCAGGTGATAGTCTGGGTAGTTTTACCGTAAATAAGGGTCAGGTTTCGACAGTTCCGTTAGTTGCAAAGCAAAATTACAGCATTTTAATGAAAAAGGGAACGGCTACGGATAACATTCGACATGAGCTGCAATTGGATCCGAACTTGAGAGCGCCAATCACGATGGGCCAACCCATTGGCAAAATTGTTGTTTATAGCGGCGATAATGTGCTTACCGAGTACCCTCTTGAGTCTCCTGTCGCTGTGGATAAAGCATCTTGGTGGAAGCTGTTCAAACGGACGACCGCACACATGTTCCATACGGACTAATGGTGAGATTCCTCGAATAAACACACTTTAGTTCTAGTTTTAGCGGTTTTCTTCTAGTTTTGTCGGGGGGCAGGAGTTCCCGTCTCAGTTGTAGAAAATTAAGTTTCATGACTTAATATAGGGATCTTTGAGTCTAGCTCAAAGTCTCTCAGCTGAGGGGAGTGAACATGTTGAGCCTGCAAATTGAATTCGAGCAAGGCCGAAGAGCGCTGATTGTTAGATTGAAAGGCGAGCTGGACCACCATACTGCCGATGTTGTGAAAGCGAGGATGGAGGAAGCGATTGCCAAAGAGCATACGCACCACTTGATCCTGAGTTTGAAGGATCTTTCTTTCATGGACAGCTCGGGTCTAGGCGTCATTCTCGGCCGCTATAAGCAAATTACGAATAAAGGCGGCAAGATGGTCGTTTGTGACGTTTCTCCTGCAGTCTACCGATTGTTCGAGCTTTCCGGCATGTTTAAGATCGTATCCATTCAAGATAACGAACGTAATGCAATGTCCAGTCTGGAGGTTGCACTATGAGCGAGCAGAACTTTATGACGCTGCAGTTTGCCAGTCGTTCGGAGAATGAAGCCTTTGCGCGTGTAGCTGTTGCTGCTTTCGTTTCGCAATTGGATCCAACCTTGAATGAATTAACCGATATCAAAACGGTTGTATCGGAAGCTGTAACGAATTCGATTATTCATGGTTACAACAATAAACCGGATGGTGTAATTACCATTACAACGAAAATTGAAGATGATATAGTCCGAATTACGATAGAGGACGAGGGTTCAGGCATTGATGATTTGGAACAAGCGAAACAGCCTCTCTACACATCCAAGCCAGAACTCGAACGCTCAGGAATGGGATTCACGATTATGGAAAATTTCATGGACGAAGTGGAAGTTGTGACGGCCGTCGGAATCGGAACCAAAATAAACATGTTGAAGCGAATTGAATCTAAAAAAGCTTTATACAATTAGGGGTTTGATCTATGGATGTCGATCTGAAGCATGCTTCTCACAGTTATTTAGACGATTCGGAAGTCAAACGGTTAATCGCCCTCAGCCAATCCGGAGATGGACTCGCCAGAGAAACACTCGTCAGCTGCAATATCCGCTTGGTCTGGTCTGTGGTTCAACGCTTTTTGAACCGGGGATACGAAGCCGAAGATTTGTTCCAGATCGGTTGCATCGGGCTGCTGAAGTCCGTTGATAAATTCGATCTGTCCTATGATGTGAAGTTTTCAACCTATGCGGTGCCGATGATTATCGGCGAAATTCAGCGTTTCCTCCGGGATGACGGAACACTCAAAGTCAGCCGTTCGCTCAAAGAACTGGCCAATAAGATCCGCAAGACGAAGGACGAGTTATCCAAAAGGCTTGGCAGGCTTCCTACGATTAAAGAGGTGGCAGAAGAGCTTATGATCACGGCGGAGGAAGTTGTTTTCGCGCAGGAAGCCAATAAGCCGCTTTCATCGATTCATGAGACTGTATTCGAAAATGACGGCGATCCGATCACTTTAATGGATCAAATCTCTGATGAGACCGGTGAAAAGTGGTTCGAGAAGCTCGCGCTTAACGAGGCCATTGGAACACTGTCCGAGCGAGAACGGCTCATAGTCTATCTCCGCTATTTCCGGGATCAAACACAGTCTGAGGTTGCCAGCAGGCTGGGTATTTCCCAAGTTCAAGTATCGCGGTTGGAAAAGAAAATTTTACAATCGATTAAAGATCAGATTGCCCAATAATCGGGCAGCACCAAAAGTAACCGTTCTCCATCCGGAGGGCGGTTATTTTTTCTATATAGAGACAAAGTCAATATTTCTGTATAATAATTAACTGCCAATCATGAAGCGGATTTCATGCGATTTTGAACATCAATTACTGTTTTTTTCTACTGAGGAGCGTGTCTAGTTGTACGGGAAATGGAAGAATTCATGGTTTATTAATGTACGAAAAGATGTATTATCCGGGATGACCGTTGCTTTAGCGTTAATTCCCGAGGCGATCGCCTTCTCGATTCTGGCCGGGGTAGACCCGATGGTTGGCTTATATGCTTCCTTCATCATAGCTCTGGTGATTTCCTTCACAGGTGGCCGCATGGGGATGATTTCTGCGGCAACCGGGGCGATGGCTTCGCTAATGGGACCATTGGTGGCAAAATACGGGATCGAGTACTTATTCGCGGCAAGCATTCTGACGGGTATCATTCAATATCTTATGGGCGTTTTGAAATTCGGGAAATTTATTACGTTCATTCCGCACTCGGTTGTTGTTGGGTTTGTGAATGCGCTCGCCATTATTATTTTTATGGCTCAGCTGCCTAGCTTTGCTGGTGCCCACTGGCAGATGTATGCTATGGTGGCCGGTACATTGGTCATTATTTACGGGCTGCCGAGAATAACCAAAGCGGTTCCTTCCGCCTTGGTTGCCATTATTGTTATGACAATTGTGTCGATCAACCTTCATTTGGATGTTCACACAGTGGGAGATATGGGGGAAATCACACAGACGTTGCCTTTCTTCCATGTGCCAAACTTCCATTTGTCTCTGCAAGCCATTGCTGTGATTCTTCCCATTTCCTTGGCTTTAGCCGTAGTGGGAATAACGGAATCCTTAATGACAGCGACGATCGTGGATGAAATGACGGAAACGAAAAGTGACAAAAATAAAGAAGTTCGGGGGCAAGGGATTGCGAATATGTTCTCTGGATTTTTTGGCGGGATGGCAGGCTGCGCGATGATCGGTCAAACCGTGATTAACGTAAAATCAGGAGGACGTTCTCGTCTGTCTACCTTTGTTTCAGGGGTGTTTCTGCTTTTTCTAATCATGGTGCTAGGCAATGTGGTTAAGCAAATTCCGATGGGGGCACTAGTCGGTGTTATGTTTATGGTGTCCATGGGCACTTTCGATTGGAACTCCTTGCGTACCTTGACCAAAATACCACGAAGTGACGCGCTGGTTATGGTGATCACTGTAGCTATCGTTGTTGCAACCTCTAACTTAGCCATTGGTGTCCTCTCGGGGGTTACCTTAAGCGCGCTTATATTTGGCTGGAAATCGGCAAAAATCAAGGCGCACACCTCCATAGAGGCTAACGGAGCCAAAACGTATCGCATTTCCGGACAGTTGTTTTTTGGAACAATGACCTACTTTATCGATTTATTTGATTATAGAAATGACCCGGAAACGATTGCGATCGATTTTAGCAACTCACATGTGTGGGATCATTCGGCGGTTACGGCCATTGCCAAAACGATTGCAAAATACGAGCAGCTGAATAAGAAAGTGATTTGTATTGGATTGAATGAGGAAAGTAAAGGATTAGTTGAACACGTTCGATAAAAAACATGTAAAAGAGCCGCTATTTACCCGTAGATCTACTGGGTATGGCGGCTTTCTTTTATTCACCTATGCGTTTATCTAGCAGAATATCTGCTGCCGTCGGAATAAAATCTTACGCAGTAAATTCCGCATAAGCCGACAATGGTATAGATGATGCGACTTAAAGCCGAAGATTCCCGATGAGAATCCCCACCCAGTATAGCTGAAACTAAATCCCATTCGAAGAGCCCAACTAAAAGCCAATTCAGCGCACCAATAATCACTAGTGTTAACGCCAGTTTTGCCATGTTTTCACCTTCTTTGATATGGAATAAGTTATCGTTATCCATTCTTACTATGCCAATTTGAGGGCAGCTTTATTCCTGGAGAATTTACCATTGAGGCAGACGATTATGGGTAGGAAACATTTTGCATACTACTCCTATACATGGATGAGACCCGTAAGTACTGAAGGGAGTGAGACCATGGTTAGGACAGGAGCTCCGCAATTGTATCTCCGGCTCAGAAGAAGGGCTAGTGTTCGTAAAGGGAGCGTCGTACAGCTTCGACATATCGCGCAAATTTTTGTAGAGCCTGAATATGAAACAGCATTGAATCAGCTGATTATTCATAAGCCGCAGCAGGAGGATGGCAACCGCGTCCTGATTGATATGATGCTGATCATTCGAAAAGTGAAGGAACGGTACCCGGAGCTGCAAATTGAACATTTTGGCGAACCTCATGTGCTCCTTGAGATTTATACGGATAATAAAAAAGTGAGTCCTGTACTCATTGGTCTGGTATGGTTCCTATTGTTCATAGGTTCGGGACTGGCGATTATGAATTTCCATGCGGATGTGTCCATGCTGGATGTTCATCGAAGGATCTATGAATTAATGACGGGCAAAAAAGTCGAGCATCCCCTCATTCTGCAAATTCCGTATTCGCTAGGCATAGGTGTTGGGATGGTCATTTTCTTTAATCATTTGTTTAAAAAGAAATTTAATGAAGAACCAAGCCCTCTGGAAGTGGAAATGTTCATGTACCAAGAAAATGTCAATCATTATGTGATTACCGAAGAGTATATAAAAATTCACGAGGAAGGGGAGTCGAAGGGATGACTCTCTTTGGGGAAGTCCTTTTGATTGCTTTTATCGGTTTAGCTGGAGGGATTGCCGTAGGGAGCGGTATGGTGGCATTCCTTGTAGTCCTGGACATTATCCCCAGGCTGGCGCAGATCACTCGTTCATTCTCGAAAATACGTGCTTATGAGGCCGCCGTTGTCTTGGGCTCACTTTTGTTCACGTGGGTTGATTTTAGCGATGCGAAAGTGCATCTCTTCCCGATGGGAACAGCCTTTGTCGGCTTATTTGCAGGTTGTTTTGTCGGTATGCTGGCGGCTGCGCTCACAGAAATTATTAATGTGCTGCCGATCCTTGCCAAAAGGGTGGGCATGGGTTCCTATATGATATTGCTGCTCATGGCGATGATTTTCGGTAAAGTGTTTGGATCCTTGTTTGAGTGGTTGTTTTATTAAGGTAAAGGAGGCGTACGTCGTGAAAGTGATTGTCAAAACAGGACATGACAACGAACAAGATAATGTGAATGATTCACAGCAAAAATTGGATAAACTAGCGATCGATGAGGAAGGAAATCTATCCGAGTATAATCCGATTACGGATATGACCCCAGAAGAGAAAGAGTTGAAAATTCAGGAAGAGATCCCCAGCAATTTAGAAGATGTAAAACGCGTGCTGGAGGAGCGTGTCGGCCTCAACCGCAGCTTTGATCTTGTACTTAGAGAAATGGTGTTTGGTTCGAAGAGGGTAGGAATCTTCTACTGCAATGGGTTCGTCAAGGATACGGTCTTAACCGACATACTGACGCGGCTCACCTACGCTCCTGAAGAAAACGTTTCTCACCATACGCTTCAAGTTTTCATGGATAATCTAATCCCGCATAACCAAGTGAAGTCCTACAAAAAAATGTCTGAAATCGTAGGGCAGGTGCTGATGGGAGGGACAGCCTTCTTCATCGAAGGAGAGACAGCTGCTCTCGCTGTCGATGTCAAGAGCTATCCGGTTCGCTCCATAGGCGAGCCTGATTTGGAGCGGGTCGTGCGCGGTTCAAGAGACGGTTTCGTAGAAACCTTACTGATGAACGTGACACTCGTCAGACGAAGAGTGCGCGATGAGCGGTTGAAGCTGGAAATCATGCAAATCGGCATGCGCACCAAAACGGACGTCTGTATAGGATATATCAACGATATCGCGAATGCTGATTTGGTGGATGCTATTAAGGAAAAAATAAGCCAATTGAAGATCGACGGGCTTCCGCTGGCGGAGAAGCAGTTGGAGGAAGCAATCGTCAATAAAGGTTGGAATCCGTATCCAATGGTTCGGTATTCGGAGCGTCCTGACGTCGTCTCTGCGCACTTGTTGGAAGGTCATGTCTGTTTGTTCGTAGACACGTCTCCGAGCGTCATGATTTTACCGACGACCTTTTTCCACCATGTGCAGCATGCTGAAGAATATAGACAAACGCCGTTCATCGGCACTTATTTAAGGTGGGTGCGGTTTGCCGGCATTATGTCTTCGATCTTTCTGCTCCCGCTCTGGTTTATGATGGTGATGGATCCTTCATTGAAGCCGGCAGGCTTAGAATTTCTTGGACCGCAGAAAGAAGGAACGCTCCCGCTGATTGTTCAATTTCTGATTGCCGATATAGGGATCGATCTGATGCGGATGGCCGCGGTACATACCCCTTCCCCACTTGCCACTGCAATGGGCTTGGTGGCAGCCATTTTGGTAGGGGATATCGCTGTCAAGACAGGGTTGTTCATTAATGAAGTTATTCTGTATTTGGCCCTTGCTTCGATTGGGATGTTTGCTACGCCAAGCTATGAATTGGGGCTCGCGAATCGAATCATCAGGTTGGGCCTTCTCATAGCTGTTGCGATCTTCCATGTCCCGGGCTTTGTAGTTGGATCGACCCTGTGGCTGATCTGGCTGGCAACAAGGAAATCCTACAACGCTCCATATATGTGGCCGCTCATTCCGTTTAATGCCAAGAGCTTCTTTTCAATTCTTGTTCGCCGCCCGGTACTCGCAGCCAAAACGCGTTTAAGCATTACGAAACCAATTGACGGCACACGTCAACCCAAATCGTAATAAACTAAAAGGACAAGGAATTCTTCTTGTCCTTTTTACGATTAAAGGCTGGCAGGATATTGTCAAATGCGCTTTTCCTATGGTACTTTAAATAGTAATGCGCATTCGGCCGTTTGAGCGGGAAATGTGTAGCAGCAGGTTCAGGGTGAGGGGGAAATGAAGCTATGTATTTGCATGGAACAAGTAAAATTAACGGTCAAGGTCACCTTGAAATCGGTGGTGTCGATACAACGAAGCTAGTTGCCGAATATGGCACGCCGTTATATGTGTTTGATGAAGCGCTCGTACGTGAACGTTGCCGCGAGTTCGTAGATGCATTCAAAGCATCCGGTCTTAAATTCCAAGTGGCTTACGCCAGCAAAGCGTTCTGCGTAATGGCGATGTGCCGCATTGTGGAAGAAGAGGGGATGTCCCTGGATGTCGTTTCCGACGGCGAACTGTATACGGCTCTTCAAGCTGGATTCCCGGCTGACCGGATTCATTTTCATGGCAACAACAAAACAATCGATGAAATCGAAATGGCGATTGATGCAAAAATCGGCTGTTTCGTCGTAGATAACTTTATCGAGCTTCAAATGCTGAACGCGATTGCCGGTGAGAAACGCCAGAAGGTGAAAATTTTACTGCGGATCACGCCGGGCGTTGAGGCGCATACGCATGAATATATTTCTACAGGCCAAACGGATTCTAAGTTCGGTTTCGACCTAGGTAATGGTGCGGCATTCCGTGCGATTGAAGAAGCTTCACAGTTAAGCAACTTGGAACTTCTGGGCATTCATTCTCACATCGGTTCGCAAATTTTCGAAGTGGAGGGCTTCCGCCTTGCTGCTGAGAAAATGGCAGCTTTAGCTGTTGAAGTTCGCCAAGAAATCGGCGTCACATTCAAAGTCATCAACCTTGGCGGCGGCTTCGGCATCCGCTATGTGAGCGAAGATACTCCGCTTCCGGTTTCTGTTTATGTGAAAGCTATTACAGATGCGATCAAAGATAATTTTGGGCGCAACGAATATCCGCTGCCGGAAATTTGGGTGGAACCGGGCCGCAGCATCGTTGGAGATGCAGGTACGACGCTTTACACGGTAGGAACATCGAAAGACATTCCCGGTGTGCGTAAATACGTATCCGTGGATGGCGGAATGACGGATAACCCGCGTCCTGCCTTGTATGAGGCGGTATACGAGGCTGTGCTCGCGAACCGTGCAACCGAGGAGCCGACGGAAGTCGTATCTATTGCCGGCAAGTGTTGTGAAAGCGGCGATATGCTCATTTGGGACCTGAACCTGCCGGAAGTGAACACAGGAGATGTGCTCGCAGTATCATGTACAGGCGCTTATAACTATGCGATGGCAAGCAACTACAACCGAATCCGTCGTCCAGGCGTTGTTTTCGTGAGCGAGGGTCAAAGCGACCTTGTCGTGAAACGGGAAACGTTCGATAACATCGTCGGTAACGATATCATTCCTGCAAGAATGAAACAAGTGAGTAAAACCGTTTAACATAGAAAACAGCCCGGTGTTGGGGCTGAGGAAGGGCTATCTCCGAAAGTTAGGTCAGGAATGACTTGGGAGATGGTCTCTTTTTTTATTCAATTCCTAAAGAAAAGAATAATGGCCCATAGAAGAATTATCATGGAATTCCAGCCGGGTTTGTGAAATGGATGTTTTCATAGTAGAATAAGATATTATTGTCTAAAGGAGTGGACCACAATGGCCAAACAAGCAAAAATTAAACTAGCAGGCGGTGGCGAAGTTCTTATCGATCTTTTCGAAAAGGACGCGCCAAATACGGTTGCCAACTTTGAAAAATTAGCAAACTCCGGTTTCTACAACGGACTTGTTTTTCATCGCGTAATTCCAGGATTCGTTGCACAAGGCGGTTGTCCATCCGGCACAGGAACTGGTGGCCCAGGCTACCAAATCAACTGTGAAATCAACCCGAACAAACACGAGCGCGGCTCCTTGGCTATGGCTCATGCAGGCAGAAACACAGGTGGAAGCCAATTCTACATTGCTTACCAACCACAGCCTCACCTTGACGGACAACATACCGTTTTTGGTAAAGTTTCCAAAGGTATGGAACTGGTCGATGCTTTCAAAGGCAGAGATTTGATGGAAAAAGTAGAAGTTGTCGAAGTATAATTTTCAAAATAAGAGAGGAACCTGCTGATCGTGATCAGCAGGTTCTTTTTCTACAATGTGGTGCTGCTATTGTCAGCGGATTCAGTATCCAAACATCAAAAATCTGTCCATAAAAAATTAAGCGCAGCACGGTTGAATTAACGCAAGATTAGTCGTTTTTTGTAGGACAAGGCAAAAAAGACCTTGCTTTTTGGATGGCTGAGTGATAAATTTTTCATAAGTTACTTTTCATATGTGTGCAAACCTTCGGGGCGTGGTGAAATTCCACACCGGCGGTGATTCGTCTGCAGGCTTGCTGTCTGCTAACGATTAGTCCGTGACCCGTTTTGAAGCTAGCGGTACCTGACATACAGCTTCGCTACGGCTGACCCGGTGAGAATCCGGGACCGACAGTATAGTCTGGATGGGAGAAGGAATACGCGAATACGGATTCGCTGTGCATGCTTGTTCATTTTTTCACGAGAACAAAAATTCGGCAGGTCTGTGCTTTGGCGCGGATAGGTCGTGCTTGTTTGATTTGATCAAAAATGCAACTAGTGTGGATGGATGAAGCTTCTTCGTGTTACCTAGACATTCTCTGGCCCCTATCCGATATACGGAGGGGTCTTTTTGCATTCTATTTCAAATTAGCTTGGAAAGGCGGTGAACACGCATGCATGTCTTGAATGATGAAGCTTACATGAGGCTTGCTCTGCAAATGGCTGAGAGTGCTCTTGGTCAAACAGGGATTAATCCGGTTGTCGGATGTGTTCTGGTGAAAGAGGGACGCATCGTCGGAATGGGAGCGCATCTAAAGCGCGGACATGGCCATGCTGAGGTTCTTGCTTTGCAGATGGCAGGCGAGGAAGCCAAAGGAAGTACGGCCTATGTCACACTGGAGCCGTGCAGTCACTTCGGCAAGACGCCGCCCTGCAGCGACCGTCTCATTGAAGCCGGCGTGATCCGTGTCGTCGTTGCCGGGACCGACCCGAACCCGCAGGTCGCGGGCAGCGGCATTGCCAAGCTGCGTTCCCACGGCGTCGAGGTGTCCGTCGGGCTGTTGGCGGAGGAAGCCTCGGCTATGAATGAGGCTTTCAATAAATATATCGTCACGCGCATGCCTTTCGTGACGCTGAAGACGGCCAGTACGCTCGACGGCCGCATCGCTTCAAAAACAGGCGACAGCAAATGGATCACGTCGCCTGTGTCGCGCGCTTTCGTGCATACCCTGCGCCACAGGCACCAGGGTATCATGGTCGGCGTTGACACCGTCATCGCCGACGACCCGCTCTTAAGCGCGCGCGGCGACGTACCGGCTGTGCAGCCGGTACGTATCGTCGCAGACTCGCGCTTGCGGGTCCCGCAGGGCGCCCGGGTGCTAACGGAGCAGGATCGTCAGCCGACGATCCTGCTCGCGACCGCACAGGCGCCTGCGGAGCGGCGTGCCGCGCTGGAAGCGCGCGGCATTACGGTCCTTACCTGCGGGGACGGCCCGCAGGTGGACCTGACGCTCGCCATGCGGCAGCTCGGCGAGCGCGAGATCGGCTCCATCCTCCTCGAGGGTGGAGGCAAGCTTAGCGGCGCGATGCTGGAGCGTCGCCTGCTGGATAAGCTGGTGCTGATGTTTGCGCCGAAAATAATCGGCGGAGGCCCTGCAGCACCCATGAACATCTCCTTCGAAGGCTTCGCGAAGATGGATGATGCAATTACGCTTGACCGGTTGAAGGTCGAGCAATTCGGACCGGATGTTTGCATAACCGGCTATCCGGTGTATAAGAGCTGACGAATGGAGGGCTGTCATGTTTACCGGCATTATTGAAGAAATCGGCCACATGCGCCGCATTCATAGCGTGGGCCAAGCGATGGTATTAACCATCGGTGCGAGGAAAATACTTGAAGATGTCCATCTGGGAGACAGCATCGCCGTGAATGGCGTTTGTCTGACCGTCATTTCCTTTGATAGTGAATCTTTCTCCGTAGATGTGATGCCGGAAACGTACCGGAAAACGAATCTGCGCAAGCTGCAAGTTGGCACACGCGTAAATTTGGAGCGGGCTATGGCGGCGAATGGCCGGTTCGGCGGTCACATTGTGCAAGGTCATGTGGACGCAACGGCGACGATCCTTTCCCGCATACCTGAAGAAAATGCGGTTGTTTACCGGTTCGAACCGGATAATAAACATATTTTCAGATACATTATTGCCGGCGGATCCATCACGATTGATGGAATCTCGCTTACCGTTGTCGATGTCACTGAACGTGACGTTGCGGTTTCGATTATTCCGCATACGTTGGCTCAAACGATCCTGCACGATAAAAAAGCAGGGGATACGATCAACATGGAATGCGACGTTCTGGGCAAATATATGGAACGACTGTTAAAGTTCGGTCCGGCTGAAGCCTCGGAGGGAAGCGTCAAAAAGCAGAGTACGTTATCCGCGAGTTTCTTGGCTGATCATGGCTTTATGTAATGGAGCCTAGCTTGTAAAGTTCAGGCTTACGAAGTCAGCTTTGCTAAAGCAAAGCTTTTAGGAGAGGTGAAAGATGACACAAATACGATTCAGTACAATTGAAGAGGCGCTGAAGGATCTCAATTTAGGAAAAGTAATCATTGCGGTGGATGATGAAGATCGTGAAAACGAGGGGGATTTTATCGCACTGGCGGATAAAACGACGCCGGAAGTGATTAATTTCATGATTAAGGAAGGCCGCGGACTTGTGTGCACCCCCATTACGGAAGAGCGTGCGAGGGAGCTTGACTTGCCGCCGATGGTAGCTAGAAATACAGATTATCATGGGACTGCCTTTACGGTTTCCGTCGATCATGTGGAGACGAGTACAGGGATTTCCGCGCATGAGCGTTCACGAACGGTTATGGGCTTGATCGATCCCAATACCAAACCGCAAGATTTCCGCAGACCTGGCCACATTTTCCCGCTGATTGCCAAGAAAGGCGGCGTACTCCGCAGGGCTGGACATACAGAAGCAGCGGTTGATTTGGCTGTTTTATGCGGTTCCTATCCTGCAGCTGTCATCTGTGAAGTCATTAAGGAAGACGGGACGATGGCTCGGGTTCCGGATCTCATGGAACTCGCTGAGAAACATGATCTGCGAATCATAACGATTCAAGATCTGATTCACTACCGCAATCAACAGGAGAAACTGGTTGAGCGCGAAGTCGAAATTAAGCTGCCAACGGATTTCGGCACATTTAAAGCCATTGCTTATACGAATCAGCTAGATAATAAGGAACATGTAGCCCTTGTTAAAGGAACTATTGACCCATCGAAACCCACTCTTGTGCGCGTTCATTCCGAGTGTCTGACAGGAGATGTCTTCCATTCTCACCGCTGTGATTGCGGGCCGCAGCTCGATGCTGCATTAAAACAGATTGATGAAGAGGGCAATGGTGTATTATTATATATGCGACAGGAAGGTCGCGGTATCGGGTTAATCAACAAATTGAAGGCTTATGCTCTGCAGGAGCAGGGATTCGACACCGTCGAAGCGAATATTAAGCTTGGCTTCGCTCCGGATCTTCGTGATTACGGAATTGGAGCGCAAATTTTGAAGGACCTGGGTATCACACAGCTGCGCCTGTTAACGAATAACCCGCGTAAAATCAAAGGACTTGAAGGTTACGGCCTAGAAGTCGTTGAACGCGTTCCGATCCAAATGGACAGCAAAGTGGACAACCTGAATTATTTGCAAACGAAAAAACAGAAGCTAGGTCATATGCTGAGTTTCCACGATTCAGGCAGCGGGATCTGAAAGCTACATCACTAATCACTTTTTTTATATAGAAAAGGAGAATCTTATCATGGCTACAATTTATGAAGGACATTTAGTATCGCAGAATTTAAAATATGGCATTGTTGTAGGACGTTTCAATGAATTTATTACTTCCAAACTGCTGGGTGGCGCACAAGATGCTCTCAAACGTCACGGCGTGCAAGAAAATGAAGTTGATATTGCATGGGTACCGGGCGCATTCGAGCTTCCTCTAATTGCTCAAAAAATGGCGGAAAGCGGAAAATACGACGCAGTCATTACGTTAGGAGCTGTCATTCGCGGATCAACTCCACACTTTGACTATGTGTGCAGTGAAGTAGCAAAAGGCGTATCTGCGATTAACCTGAAAACAGGCGTTCCTACGATTTTCGGTGTGCTAACGACTGATTCTATTGAACAAGCTGTTGAGCGTGCGGGTACTAAAGCTGGAAACAAAGGCTGGGAAGCGGCAGTAACAGCGATTGAAATGGCTAATTTGACGAAGCAATTTACTTCCTAATGCTTTCTTATTATCACCTGGAAACACTGCTGCCCCGGCTGCTCGCTTTTCTGATCGCAATGACGCTCCACGATGCAGCACATGCAGGAGCCGCTTGGTTGCTCGGAGACCGGACTGCCCGTGACGGCAAACGATTATCGCTTAACCCCTTGGTACATTTAGATGCCTTGGGGTTGGCTATGATTGTTTTCGGACCTTATGGCTGGTCGAAGAAAATGCCGGTTGAAGCTTTGAATTTTAAAAGGCCAAAACTGTACAATACGCTTGTGTTTGCAGCTGGTCCTTTTACCAATTTGCTGCTCGCTTTGTTCTTCTGGTGGCTCTATTTCTTTCTTCCTTCTTTTATCGTAGGAGGAGCATCCGAGTCGATCGTCGTTGAACAGTGGCGAGTCTATTTGCAGTACGGCGTCATTGTAAATCTCATGATTTGCTTTATACATATGTTACCGCTGTATCCGCTAGACGGTTGGTATATACTAAAAAGTCTTGTTCCTCCCAAGAGTCAAAGATGGATGGATCGCAATCAGCTCTATGCACTTATTCTTGTTATTGTTTTAATGATCACACCTGCAGGCCAGTGGGCGCTAGAACATATATATCCGTTTGCCGCGCAGTTTGTTATGAATATATTTTCACTATGACAAGGGGGAGAATAAATGAAAGTTACTTATAAGCTAGAAGCTTTTGAAGGCCCCCTTGATCTTTTGCTTCATCTTATCGATAAAAATGAACTTGACATTTATAATATTCCAATCAAAGAAATTACAGATCAGTACTTAGCTTACGTGCAAGCGATGCAAGAGTTAGAGTTGGAGATTACTAGTGAGTTTCTTGTCATGGCTGCCACACTACTCTCCATTAAAAGCAAAATGCTGCTGCCTAAGCCTCCTGTTATTGAATTTGATGAATATTTTGACGATATGGAAGACGAACTTGATCCTCGCGCAGAGCTTGTGGCCAAACTCATAGAGTATCGGAAATACAAATCTATTGCCGACATGCTGAGAGATAAGGAAGTAGAGCGCAGCTTAGTCTATACGCGTGAGCCGGAAGATTTGACGCCATTTCTGCCCCATGTGCAGGAGAATCCCGTTGAAGGGCTTGACGTTGCTGATTTGTTATTCGCTTTTCAGCGGACGCTGCGGAAACTTGCAAACCGCAATATAGTTACAAGGATTCGAAGAGACGAAATTTCCGTTAAAGAACGGATCAGAGAAGTTGTAGACTTGCTTAAAATGAAAGGCGGCAAACTGCTGTTTTCAAAGTTGTTTGATTACGAAATGACGCGGGAAGAGGTTGTTGTCACCTTTCTGGCGATTCTTGAATTAATGAAAATGAAAAAAGTCGTTTGCTTTCAATATCAATTATTTGAAGATATCGTCATTCAGTCCAAAGAGGAGGTTTCTGACATTGACGCTCAATTTTCCACAGATGAAATCAATTATTGAAGGGCTGCTCTTTGCCTCTGGTGACGAAGGGTTGGATGCCAAGCAGATTGCTGAGGTTATGGAGCTTGATTTGTATTTGGTTCGTGATTTGCTGAAAGATATGCGAACCGATTTCAAACGTAAGGGTAGAGGTATTCAGATTGTTGAGGTAGCTGGTGCCTACCAATTAACGACATTAGCTGAACATGCGCCATATTTCGAACGTCTGGCTTATACACCATCCCGTTCATCGCTATCCCAAGCTGCACTTGAGACTTTATCTATAGTTGCCTATAAACAGCCTATTACTAGAGTAGAGATTGAAGAGATACGCGGTGTGAAATGTGATCGCGCATTGGCTACTTTGACGGGAAAAGACCTTATTTTGGAAGTCGGGCGCGCAGATGCGGTCGGGAAGCCAATTTTGTACGGAACTTCCAAACAATTTCTAGAATATTTCGGTCTCAGCTCCATTCAAGAACTGCCGGACTCGGCTGGCTTCCAAGGTAGTTTTGATCTGGAAGAAGAAACCCGTATGTTATTTGACCGGATAGGCGGGGATCAGAAACAGATTACGTTGGACGATGTCTCGGATGAAACCGAATAACGCAAATGCATTTCATTTCCTTATTTAGCTCATACTAACTCCACCTGCCGGAAGTCACCTTCTTGCAGTGGAGTTTTTTTGTTAAGGGGGAGAGAAGGGTTGTTGTGGGTAGGGTTAGTGCTTCTTGTCGTCATCCTAGCTATCATCCTTGTGTTGGTCAGCTTTATTCGGGGAGAATTTTATTTCTCCAGAGTGAAAGATAATGACACACTTTCTGTGGAAATGCGTGCGTTATTTGGATTAATCCGTTATCGTTACGTCATTCCCATTATACAGTTCAGAGGGTTCACGAAAGGGATCCTGATCAAATCCGAGATTGTGAATAAAACATACGCCAAGCTAAAGGATGAAAGTAAGGATCATATTACGAAAGATAAAGTGATTCAATTCTATAAAGAGGCAAAAGAAGCTCTCGTGCATACCCTCAATCTGTATGATTGGACGAAGCAAACGTTAGCGAAGGTCGAGTGTACGGAGTTAAAATGGATTACACGCGTCGGGGTTGGGGATGCCCCGGAAACAGCCATTACGACAGGAGCGATTTGGGGGATCAAATCATCGCTACTCGGATTTACTATGCGCTATGTGCAGGTAAAGGCAACGCCGCGGGTTGATGTGATACCGCAATTTAATGCGAAGCATTTCTCAACCGAAGTGCGTATCGCAGGGCGTATCCGTGTTTGGTATGTGTTGTTTGCAGGCGTAAGACTCATGGTTAGAGCTTCTAAAGTAAAAGGTGGCATTCGCACATGGATCCAAATCGCACTCAAGGCAAGGTCAAGGCTGAAAACCGCTTCGTGATGTACATAACGATATTCCTCTAAGGGTATTCTAAAAAAGAACCAATATTGGTCATAGACGATTAAGCTTCCGATGCCAGTTTTTAATGGCGAAAAACGCTAAGGAGGAATATTATTATGTCAGAACACCCGATTCAAGGCCTCATGAAAGTCGCCATGGAAAATATCAAAGAAATGGTCGACGTGAACACGATTGTCGGTGATCCGGTTGAAACGCCGGATGGCAGTGTCATTATGCCGATTTCCAAAGTAGGCTTCGGATTTGCCGCAGGAGGCAGCGAATTTGTCACGGATTCCGAAATAGAAATTGAGGGCGGCTCAATCAACAAAAGTGATGCGTTGAATGCGAAAGTATCGCTTCCATTCGGCGGCGGTAGCGGCGGTGGGGTTTCCATTACGCCTATTGCCTTCCTCGTCGTTGGGAAAAATGGCGTGAAGGTTGTTCCACTCGACAATCAAACGCATATTCTGGAACGCCTCATCGATTCGGCACCGCAAGTTGTAGACAGAATTCAAAGCATGGTGAAAGGCTTCAATTCGAAGACGAATGTGCCCGGAGCAACCGCTGGCAATAATGTTACGAATATCGAAAATCAAAATTTCATCGTATAAGCGAGTGGGTTTCGTTGGAGCTGTCCTTTGTGGCAGCTTTTTTTATTTGCTGCGGGGCGATACCTGATTGCGCCTGATTAGCAAAATAGCGTAACACTAGGGCACTATTTCTTCGGAATCGAGGCATTTGAAATCATTAGGGGAACTACAGTTCGTTAATCATTCGAAAAAGACTAGAATTACCGTGAAACAACCAAATAAGGGATCACAGTTCCTGCGTCACCCCAATTCAGCTATTTCTGGCTAAATAGCGCCTCACAGTTCCTTTAACCTCAAGCCTGCTGCTCCAGTACCTTACTTACAGCAAGTAACAAAGTTACTCATAAACATGAGAAAGAAGCAGCAGTATTAGCGATACCAGCAAGGCCGGCAAAGATGACATTAGAGGTAGCGCCGATCATCGTTTCATTTCCCCTTTAGCTGTAACCCGTGCAAGCAGTTGTTAAACCTCATTTCGGTGGGGAACCCCCAAAATAGTAAAAACTAGCCTGCACTGGCAGGCTCCTCTCACAATCTCTTGGACATATCCCCATTTCAAAAGCATATACTTGTACAAAGTTTTGTCTTGTCTATTAGGCATGTAGGGGGATAACGATGAAGAAACGAGTCAAGTTCATCATTATGTGCAGCGCACTAATTAATCTATTGCTCACACCTTGGGCGCTAGTGGAAGCAGCACCGCCCGGCATTCATACGAATGCGGTAGGTGCCTCGCTCATCGACGTGGAGTCCGGACGTATTCTCTATAGTGAAAAAGGGGACACGCCTATGCGGATTGCCTCCTTGACCAAGATCATGACGGCAATTATCGCGATTGAACAAGGGAAATTGAACGATAAAGTGAAGGTCAGCAAAACAGCGTTTGGCAAAGAAGGCTCATCGATTTACTTGAAGCTAGGGGAAGAAATGCGGCTGCACGATATGCTGTATGGCTTAATGCTCCGCTCGGGCAATGACGCGGCGACAGCTATCGCGGAATATATAGGAGGAAGCGTGGACGGCTTCGTTTACTTGATGAATGAGAAGGCGCGTATGCTTGGCATGGATCATTCACATTTCACAAACCCGTCAGGCCTTGATGAAGGTGAAGGGCATCGTTCCAGTCCTAATGATATGGCGAAGTTGACGGCTTATGCGCTGAAAAACCCTGTGTTTAAAGAAATTGTCTCCACCAAGCTGAAAAAGGTGCCCAATCCGAATGAAGCCTGGGACTATTCGTGGCTGAACAAAAACAAGATGCTTTCCCTTTTTGAAGGTGCGGATGGGGTGAAAACAGGGTACACGAAGCTCGCCAAGCGCTGCCTTGTGTCCTCGGCAACGAGAGACGGACAACAGCTTGCAGTCGTCACGCTCAATGATGGCGATGATTGGGCCGATCACGCGAGACTGCTCCAGTACGGGTTTAAATACTATCCACTGCAAACGATCGTTAAGAAAGGCGATGCAATCGAGGGAACGCCATGGGTTGCGGGCAGAACGTTCTCGTATCCGTTAGCAGAAGGGGAAGCAGCGCAGTTGACTCATAACGTGACGCTCGTCGACCCTGCGTCAACGGAGTACCGGTTAGCCGAGCGAGGGACCTTGCAGTATTCGCTTCAGCAGAAGCTGATTCAGACGGTACCGATTTACGATAAAGCGAGTCCATTATTACAGGTTCAGAGCCAATCGACGTTCTCTTTCCAGGAAGGAAAGGCTTATCAAGAAACGCTACTAACGCATTACAGCTTCATTTGCCGGATGTTAATTCAGGAGCTGTTTTCAATCTCTACATCAAGGTGGGAGGATTAGAGGGCTCACGCTTTAGATAGTTGCGATGCCACACAAGCCAAATGAGAAGGAGGCTAACGATATGGTGAATTGGATTTGGTTGTTTTTTATCGTCATCGGCTTCGTCGTTGCTGCTTTGAACGGGAATGTCGAAGCGGTTACGCAAGCTGCTTTCGATGGGGCCAAGAGCGGCGTGACGGTCTGTTTTGGATTGATCAGCGTCCTTGTCTTCTGGATGGGCATGATGCGGATTGCCGAGGATGCCGGTATTTTGAGCAAGCTGGCCAAGTTGCTGCAGCCGGCGGTACGCTTTTTATTTCCAAGCGTACCCAAAAACCATCCGGCAATCGGCTACATCATGTCGAACATGAGCGCCAATATTCTCGGTCTTGGCAATGCGGCAACGCCAATGGGAATTAAAGCGATGCAGGAACTGCAAAAGTTGAATGCGGAGAAAGACACCGCAAGCACGGCCATGTGCACGCTGCTCGCGCTAAATACGTCTAGCATTACATTAATTCCTACGACACTAATTGCTATAAGGATGAATTACAATTCGGTCAATCCTGCGGAAATCGTGGGTACGACGTTGATTGCAACGATAATCTCAACGGCTGTCGCTATATTTGTGGATCGATGGTATCGAAGGTCTCGCTCTCCCATCCCTCCTCTGAAAGGATGATTATGCATGTATGCCTTCGTTTCGCTCATCTCTGCATGGGCCATCCCCATCATGATCGTGTTCATTCCTTTATATGCAGCCTACCGGAAAGTGCCTGTCTATGAATCGTTCGTCGATGGAGCCAAGGAGGGCTTTGACACGGCGATTAAAATCATTCCCCATCTGGTCGGAATGATGGTGGCCATTTCGGTATTCCGTGCATCGGGGGCGATGGATTTGTTAGTTGGCTGGATGCGCCCCTTCTTTGAAAGCATCGGCGTTCCTACCGAGGTGCTGCCGCTAGCTATATTACGTCCGATTACAGGAGCGGGCTCCCTCGCTTTTACGACAGATCTGATCGAACAGTTTGGCCCTGATTCGATGATTGGCCGGATCGCTTCGACGGTTCAAGGGAGTACGGATACTACCTTGTACGTGATAACGGTGTATTTCGGTGCAATCGGCATTCGTAAAGCGGGGTATGCGCTGAAGGTCGGGCTGATTTCAGATCTCGTCGGCTTCATTGCCTCAATTGTCATCTGTTATTTGGTGTTTACCTAAGGCGGCGCTCTTGTGATTTGCTGTCAACTCCGTTATCATTAGCTTGAGGTGAAAGCGGATAATGGAAAGACTGCAAAAGGTGTTAGCTGAAGCGGGTGTCGCATCCCGCCGCAAATGTGAGGAAATCATCACAGCTGGGCGTGTACAAGTGAACGGTGAAGTTGTGACAACGCTTGGCGTAAAGGTGAACCCAGCGGAGGATGAGATTAAAGTCGATGGACGAGCCATCGGCCAACAAAAGAAGATTTATGTCATTTTACATAAACCAAAGGGCGTCATTACAAGCGCGACGGATCCTGAGGGACGTAAAGTAGTAACAGACTTCTTACCAGGAATTAAGGAACGCGTGTATCCGGTCGGACGATTGGATTATGATACGGAAGGCTTGCTCATTTTAACGAATGACGGTGAATTTGCTCACTTGCTCACGCATCCGAAGCATCACGTACCGAAGACGTATCAAGCAACGGTTAAAGGGGTACCGCACGGAACGTTATTAGAGAAGCTAAAAACGGGCATACAATTAGAAGACGGGATGACAGCACCGGCTGAGGTTGAGTATGCGGACGTGAATTTAGAAAAGAATGAGTCCATCATTCAGATCACGATCTATGAAGGCAGGAATCGACAAGTCAGACGGATGTTCGAGGCGATCTCCTTCCCGGTGATCAGGTTGAAGCGGATTAAATTCGGTCCAATCTTTCTTACAGGCCTGCCAAGAGCGAAGTATCGCCACTTGACGCCTAAAGAGGTTGAGGAGCTTAGGAACGAAGCTTTCAAGACACATAACGTTCAAAAAGGCCAATAAGAATTGGCCTTCTTTTCGTTATAATAAAGGTATTACCCTATGTGAAAAAACTAACATGTTGAGAAAAAGCGAAGGTGATTAACCGTGGGTGCAAGAAAGAAATGGGTACAGATCGGGATCTTTGCGATTGTGCTTATTATTGGCGTGTTTACCATTATTACGAATTTGTCGGCTTCTGACAGTAAAAAATATCCCCAAGTCGGTGATAAAGCGACAAATTTCTCATTGGTCGGCTTAGATGGCAAGACACATGAGTTGTCGGATTTCAAAGGTAAACCGGTTTTGATTAATTTCTGGGGCACGTTTTGTCCGCCGTGCAAGGAAGAAATGCCTGCGTTGCAAAAGCAATATGACAAATGGAGCAAGGAAGGCGTTATTTTTCTTGAGGTAAACGTCGACAAGAATAAAGTGACCGTGCAGGGCTTCATGGATCAGTATAAGTTAAACATGCCAGTGCTGCTTGATGCGAAGGAAGTTGTACGTAAGCAATATGGCGTCATGGATTATCCGACGACCTTCTTTATCGGTACGGACGGTAAAGTGGCTGTCAAAAAAATCGGACAAATGACGGAAGCTTTTGTTGATGAAACGCTTACGAAGATTGCCGGCAAGTCTTGAATCGGCCCAAATGCTTAGAGTTTTCAGGAGGTCATCATGTTCTACAACACCAAATGCGATTGTGGGCATCAGAATCCCACAGGAACTACGCTCTGTGAATCCTGCGGAAATCCGCTGATTGATACGGACGGCAGAGATATACTCGAAATGCGCTACGACGGTATGGCCCGCCGCTCACAGAAATCAAACCCCTCTATTTTAGATAAAGTCTGGAATTTCTTTTCCTCGGTTAAAATAGCGGTATGGATTATTATCTTTACGTTGCTGGCATCTGCCGTTGGTACGATATATCCGCAAGAAAACACGTTCTTGGATATGGATCCCGCACAGTATTATTCGGAAACGTATGGGAAGCTCGGAACGATTTATCACTTTCTCGGTTTATCTCACACGTTTAACTCTTGGTGGTTCATTACGTTGCTATTTATGATCGGAACTTCACTGGTCATCTGCAGCTTGGATCGGGTATTGCCGCTTTATCGCGCTTTATCCAAGCAGCAAATCCGCAAGCATATCAACTTCCTTACTCGGCAAAAGGTCACCCTTGTGACAGATTTACCGCAAGGGACAGATGAGACAGAGTGGACCGATAAGCTTGGCGTGCTTTTACGCAAAAAGAATTACCGCATACATAAGGATGGAACGGCGCTGCTTGCCGAGAAATACCGATTTAGCCGCTGGGGTCCTTATATTAACCACATTGGACTCATTATTTTTCTGATCGGTGTTTTGATGAGGAGCATTCCCGGATGGCATATGGATGAGTATATGGGCATTTTGGAAGGTGAAACCAAAGCTATCCCTCATTCTTCCTATTTTATTAAAAATGAGAAATTTACGTTGGAGCTGTATGACGAAAAGGATTTGCCTGAAAGCATAAAGGCCAAGGGACAAGTCGTACCGAAAACGTATGAAACTCAAGCAGTCTTGTATCACTGCTCCGCGAATTGTGATGATTCTACGAAAGACCCTGTTTTGGAAGAAGTGCATAGAGCCGATATTCTGGTGAATCACCCTTTGGATTACAAAGGCTTGCAAGCGTATCAATTTGACTATAAAGCCACACCGCTGCTCATCTCGGTAAAACCGACGCTGAGCAATCCGGCAACGGGTGAAACATATGGAAGTTTCGATTTGCCGATGAACAATCCGAAGGATGTTTATCAAGTAGGACCTTACAAGCTGACATTGAAAGGGTTCTTTCCTGAGTTTGGTCTGGAGAAAGGACAACCTATCTCTAAGTCGAATGAGCCGAAAGCTCCGGCGTTTATTTTCAGCATTACAGGCCCAGGACTTGCTGCAAACGGTGAGCCGTACTTATATTTTCCAAGACAAATCGATAAAGAAGCGTTCTCGCAAGACACCATTAACGGCCCAATCAGCCAGAAGCTGAAGATTGCAGTAGGCTCCATGGAAGGCGTTCAGTTCGCCAACTATACGACCTACCTGAACATTCGAGTTGATAAAGCTATGCCTTATATTTGGGTAGGGTCTGCCATATTCATGATCGGGGTTATTATGGGCTTCTATTGGCAGCACCGCCGCATTTGGATTCGTATCGACGACGGAAAGCTTACATTAGGGGGGCATACGAATAAGAACTGGTTCGGCTTACGTAATGAAGTTGCAGCAGCCTTAAAGAAAAATAACATCGATGTACTGCCGAAATCATTAGACAATGGAGGGAACCAGGGGTGAATGTCAATTCAGTCAGCAGCACCTTTTTACTTATAGCGTTTTTCGTATACCTGGCAGCATTTTTGCTATTCGTCCTCTCGATTACAGGGAAAAAGTGGAGTAACCGGGATCCGGAGCAGCATCAGAAGCAGTGGGGGTTTGTTGCCTTCTTAACCTCCGTTGTCGGGTTTGCCTGCCAAGTCACGTTCTTCTTTACAAGATGGGTGGAAGGCAAACACATCCCAACTTCGAATATGTACGAATTCATGACCTTCCTTGGTATGATGATCATGCTCGCTTTCTTGATCGTCTATCTCATTTATCGTACGCCTGTGCTTGGCGTGTTCGCATTGCCGATCGGCTTTATTATCATTGCTTATGCCTCGGTATTCCCAAGCGAAGTTCAGCCTTTGATTCCAGCGCTGCAAAGCTACTGGCTGAAAATCCACGTCACGACAGCTGCGACCGGTGAAGCATTCTTTGGTGTTGGCTTCGCAGGCGGTCTCATGTATCTAATGCGCTCGGTGGATTACAAAGGAACATCCAAATTAGATAAACGCGAGCAAAGAGGCATAGAGCTGACCCTATTTTTCATCCTCATGCTTGTCGCCTTTATTGCTTCTATCTTTACATTCAACGGTGCAGGTTATAAAGCCATTTTCTCCAAGGAAGTTGCCGTTATGGATGCGCAAGGTCAGCAACAAACGAACATTCAAAACGAAACCTATGTCCTGCCACCAATTGTAAAACCATACGATACGAAGCTTGTTGAAATGAAGCCGTTTTTGGGCATGACGGAACCGCTGTTTACGGCACCGTCGTGGATGGAAGGCGCAAGTGCGGGACGTAAGTTAAACACCGTGATCTGGTCTGTTCTTGGAGGCCTTGTGTTATATTGGCTAGCACGACTCGTCGCACGCAAACCGCTGGGTGCCGCCATCGGACCTATCGTTAAAGGCATGGACCCTGAAGATCTTGATGAAATCAGCTATCGGGCGATCGCGATCGGCTATCCAATTTTCACCTTGGGCGCATTGATTTTTGCGATGATTTGGGCTCAGGAAGCGTGGGGACGTTTCTGGGGCTGGGATCCAAAAGAAGTATGGGCATTGATCACTTGGTTGTTTTACGCTGTGTTTTTACATCTTCGCTTATCCAAGGGATGGCAAGGCAAGAAATCTGCTTGGTTAACCGTTATCGGTTTTATCGTGGTTATGTTTACGTTAGTTGGGGTAAACCTTGTTATCGCAGGGCTGCACTCCTATGCAGGTGTATAAATCAATTGAACTTAATTCAGATAAGGATGTGAAGCTCCATGGAAATGAAAGCTAGCATACTCGTTGTTGATGATGAAGAAAGGATTCGCCGATTGCTCCGCATGTATTTGGAAAAAGAGGGCTATATCATTGAAGAGGCAGAAGATGGTGAGAATGCACTGCGCATGGCGACGGAGACGGACTATGACTTAGTGCTGCTCGATGTTATGCTTCCGGGAATTGACGGAATTGAAGTGTGCGCGCGCCTACGTCAGGTGAAGTCTACGCCGGTCATCATGCTAACGGCCAAAGGAGAGGAGACGAACCGCGTTAGCGGGTTTGAAGTTGGGGCAGATGACTATGTCGTGAAGCCATTCTCTCCTCGCGAGGTCATTTACAGGGTGAAAGCGATTCTGCGCCGTTCTTCAGCAACTGCGTATTTGTCCAAAGATGCAAGCTCTAGCAACAATATTGTGTTCCCTAATTTGATTATTGAACACGATGCCCATCGGGTAACGGCAGGCGGTCAAGAAGTAGCGTTGACTCCTAAGGAATACGAATTGCTGCATTACCTGGCTGTATCACCCGATAAAGTTTTCTCACGTGAGGAGCTTTTGAAGGATGTTTGGAATTATGAATTTTTTGGAGACTTACGGACCGTGGATACGCATGTCAAAAGACTCCGTGAAAAATTAAATAAAGTCTCCCCGGATGCTGCAGCGATGATTACGACGGTATGGGGTGTAGGCTATAAGCTAGAGGTGCCTAAATAACGTGTTTATACTCAGAAGCATCGTAGGTAAGCTTTGGTTGACTATTATTGGCCTAGTTGGGGTTGTTCTGCTCATACTAGGTCTTTTTCTTGTCAATTATATGGAGAATTATTTCTCGCAAGCGAAGGATCAAACCGCTAACATAGAGAAGCTGGCTCGGAACTTTTCAGATGAAGCTTCTCACCATATGTACAATGAACAGTTTTATCAATTGAGCAATGAGCTATTAGGCTTCCAGGATGCCAAAATGCTGGTCATTTCCAAGGATCTGAATGAAATGGTCATGCCATCTACACAAGGAAGCTCATTAAACATTTTCCATGTCACCGACTTATTTTCGAATGCCGAGCTTCAACGGGTATTTGCAGGCGAAAGCATCAGCAAGCCGATTAATAAGTCCAAAATAGGCGGTCTAAAGGCAGGGGAAGAGTATCTTGTTGTTGCTGTGCCTTTGAAAAACCTGCAGGGGAATATTGTTGGATCGACTGTTATTTACCAATCTTTGCAATCGCTTGAGGCGACGCAGTCCTACATGCTCAAATTGTTTATTTATGTCTCTATTGTAGGTTTTTTGATGACTACCTCTTTCGCCCTGTTCTTGTTCTCGCGGATTACGCGGCCGCTGCAGCAGCTGAAAAAAGCGGCGGATTTCATCACGATGGGTGAGTACGGAACTAGGGTACCCATTGTATCTAAAGATGAAATTGGGGAATTGGCCAAGACGTTTAACCATATGGGGGAGAAAATGCAGGAAAGCATCCGGGCACTTTCCCAAGAGAAAGAACATTTATCCAGTATTTTGCACAGTATGACCGATGCGGTTATCACCTTGGATGCGAACGGCTCTGTTATGCTGACCAATCCGCAAGGGGAGAAAATTGTGCAGGAGTGGAGCGAGATTGAATGGTCAGAAGATGATGAGGAGACCAAACGCTTCCGTAAACCGGATACAGCGCTCGGTGATTGGGGATTAACGAGCTATAGCAATCCGTTTTTGATTCCGATTCCAGTGCCGCTGATTCCGCTTTTTGAAGCGGTCGTAGAAGAATCCACAGAAGCCGCTACCAAGCTGCATGTGCAAAACGGGGTATGGTCAGTTGCTATGACGCCGTTATACATGAGCGAGCAAAGCGAGGAAGTGCGCGGCGCCGTAGCGGTGCTCCGTAATGTAACGGAGGAGGAGCTCCTCGACAAGCTGCGCAAAGACTTCGTGGCGAACGTGTCGCATGAGCTCCGTACGCCGATTTCGATGCTGCAGGGCTACAGTGAAGCCCTGCTGGATGACATTCCCTCCACGCCGGAGGAGCGCGTGGAGCTTGTGCAGGTCATCCACGACGAGTCGCTCCGCATGGGGCGCCTCGTCCGAGACCTGCTCGATCTGGCCCGGATGGAAGCCGGCCATCTCGAGCTGGTGTACAGGGAGGTCGAAGTCGACTCCCTGATAAGACGCATGCACCGCAAATTTTCGGTGCTGGCCAAAGAGCGCGGCATCGCGCTGAGCGTGACGCTGCCGGATAAACCCCTCATCCTCGGACGAGGGGATGAGGATCGGCTGGAGCAGGTGCTGACGAACCTGCTCGACAACGCTTTCCGGCATACGGCCACTGGGGCCCGTATTGCCATGAAGGCAGAGCCGGCTACGTACAAGAATAAGCCGGCAATCAGGATTGAGGTCTCCGACGAGGGGCAGGGGATACCTGCCGACGACCTGCCGTTCATCTTTGAACGATTCTACAAAGCGGATAAAGCCCGAACGCGAGGTTCATCGGGAGGCACAGGACTGGGGCTCGCGATCGTAAGAAACATCGTAGAAGCACATTATGGCTTGGTTACTGCTCAAAGCACGTTGGGGCAAGGCACGACATTCACATTGCTGCTGCCTTGTGAACCCATGTAATGTCACAAATTCGACACAAAAGAGGCGTTTGCTGTGAAATCTCACAGCAAACGCCTTTCATTTTGTAGAATATTCAGACAAAATCTTGTTGTTCGTGAAACACTTTGTACCTTTATAAGAACGAATTAGACTGTAAGTGCGCGAACATTCACGATTTCGTCTTGTGTCGCCAGTTCCGTCAACACTTCAGCAGGTGCTGGTTTGTCGATCGTCAGAACCATGATGGCGGATCCGCCGATCACTTTACGGCCTACTTGCATCGTTGCAATGTTTACGTTGTTGCTTCCCAGAAGCGTTCCGACGCGACCGATGATACCTGGTTTGTCGTTATGGGAGATAAGCAGCAGGTTTCCTTCAGCGGAGAAGTCAACCGGATATTGGTCGATTCGAACGATACGTTCGCCGTAACCGGAGAGTAAAGTTCCAGCAAGTGTTTTTTCTTCTTGTTTTGTTTTCACGGTAACCGTCACAAGGTTTGTAAAGGAGCTTGAAGTATTTGATGTTTGAACAACGATGTTCACATCGCGCGATTTAGCCAAGTGCATGGCGTTAACGATATTGATGCTTTCCAGTTGATTCTCGAAAACACCTTTTACAATATAACGAGTCAATTGGCTTGTATCTACATCGATCAGATCGCCCGCATAATTGACGACAATTTCATACACAGCGCCTTGCGCGATTTGGCCAAGAATGGAACCGATCTTTTCGCCAAGACCGAAGTATGGTTGAAGTTTGTTCAACACATTGGCTGGTACAGGCGGCAAATTGACAGCATTTTTGAACGGCTCATTGCGCAGAATATGAAGGACTTCTTCAGAAACGTCAATCGCTACGTTTTCTTGCGCTTCAATCGTGGAAGCACCAAGGTGAGGTGTTACGATTACTTTCGGATTGTTTAAGAACGGGTGATCGTTTTGTGGAGGCTCAACCTCGAATACGTCGAAAGCAGCGCCGGCTACGATACCTTGATCGATCGCTTCAACCATTGCCATTTCGTCAATGATACCGCCGCGAGCGCAGTTGATCAGACGCATGCCGGGTTTCATAATATCGAATTGCGGTTTGGAGATCAAGTGACGCGTTTCAGGTGTAAGTGGCGTGTGAACTGTGATAAAGTCAGCTTTCGCTACGATTTCATTCACCGTTCCAAGCTTAACTCCAAGCTTCTCAGCACGCTCTTCTGTCAAGAACGGGTCATAGCCGATAACTTCCATGCCGAATACTTTCGCACGTTTAGCTACTTCGCTGCCGATACGTCCCATACCGAGAATACCTAGTGTTTTGTAACGAAGCTCAACACCGATGAATTTACGGTCCCACTCGCCGCCGACAGTTTTCTTATAGGCTTGAGGGATCATACGAGCTGTGGACATCATCATGGCAAATGTAAGCTCGCAAGTTGCGATCGTATTGCCGTCTGGTGCATTGATCACGATAATTCCGCGTTTCGTCGCTGCTTCCAGATCAATATTGTCGACGCCTACGCCTGCGCGGCCGATTACTTTAAGCTTGGATGCCGCGTTCATGATTTTCTCTGTTACTTTTGTCTGGCTGCGAACTAGGAGCGCGTCATAATCACCTATGATGGAAACAAGCTCATCTTCGGATAGACCAGTTTGTTTAACCACTTCAACATCAGCTGCATCATAAAGCATTTGAATTCCCATGTCACTAATTGGATCGGATACTAGAACTTTGTACATCATTCGAACCTCCTTAGAATATGAACATAAAAAAAACTCCCAACCCTCCGGAACAGACACGGATGTCTATATCCAAAGGGACGAGAGATTGCTTTCGTGGTACCACCCTAGTTCGCTGCCCATTCGCATGGGAAGCCTCAATCGGTCTTGCGACCTGGAACTGTAACGTGTTCCTGTTCCGACTGCATCTACTAATATTCAATGCAATAACTCTGGAGTGCTCCGCAAAATGTTCGTTACCGATTCCCACCAACCATCGGCTCTCTGAAAACTACTTTACTTGCTTGGCTCCGTCAACGCTTTACTGTGATAGAATTTTCATTAGATTACCATGCGTTTGAAGTCGTGTCAATACATGTCGAATCATTTTAATCAATTTTACATGTAAGCCATATTTCTTAGAGACTGCAAAGCATTTTTGTTTATTTTAAAGCAAGGATGCTTATAAAGCAATGGTATTTTTGCTTGTATTTTGCCCTGTTTTTCGCTAATGTACTGAATAAATAGAAATTGCATGAGAAGCAGGCGAGGAAGGGGATTGCCATAGTGGACATATCTAGTATTCATCCGCAAAAATTTGTAGAAGCTTTGGATCAGCAAGCTTTGAAGGATAGCGTGATAATTGATGTAAGGGAACCTCATGAATGGGAATATTATCATTTGGAGGAAGCAACGCTTATCCCAATGGGGCAAATCCCTCATCGTTTAGGCGAACTGCCGGAGGATCAGGATATTTATCTCGTATGCGCACATGGTGTGCGCAGCTACCGGGTTGCCGAGTATTTGCAAGAGAACGGCATAGAGCGGGTTATTAATGTAGATGGCGGCATGGCCGCGGTAGCGATGCTGCGCGGTTTTCAATACGACTAAGTGTATTCCGGCACAAAAAAGGAGTTAAGCACCTTGCGGCCGCTTAACTCCTTTGCCTATTCATATCGTTGATTCAATTAACATCTGAGAAAAAGGGAAGCTGCGGGAGCTGCTCATTGGCATACCATTTGGCTTTACCTTTTACAAAATCGCCAGATCGAACAGCGTTCGTACTAAGCAAAAGGTCCATGGTTTGATTCACATCATTGACATTCAGCTTCTTGGCTTGCCCGGAAGCGATAAACTCATCAATTCGGATCGTCAGATCCTGCGGGTAAAAAGGAGCGAATGATTTGTTCTTCAGAAGCTTCGCCGTTATGTAAAGATTTTTGACATTTAAGTTCATTGCGCGCCATTGATCCAGATTGGCATTGTTATTGGGATCGAAATTCTCAATGTCAGGATCGATCGTTCCGTTCCAAGCAACGATGGAATCGAAGTAGTTTTTTTGAGCGGTAAGGGCTTGGGTCTTCGCTTCGATGATGTACGCATCCTTCTGGATAGAATCAAGCAGTTGAGGAGCGCTAAGGCCATTGGCTTTGCCTTGATAACTTTTTAGCGTATCCGCAAAAAGCTTTAAACTTTTCAGATATCCCTGATGTGATTGCACAAGGAGCGGTGAGGATGCCGGCATGTTTTTGCTTTGTAAGTCGCCATATTTCTCATCGGCCAGCTTATACAATTCTTTTAGCACCGCTGAAGCGTCGACGGTTGAATGGCCTGACTCGATTTGACTCATTAATTCAAACCATTTATTCTGAAATTCCCTAAAGGGCAAAAAGATGGTATGGTAATAAGAAACGAGAACTTGCTGATCATAGGCGCCCAATTCTTGAACGGCCGCCTTGTCAGCATGCAATATTTTCTCGTATTTCTGATCCGATTTTTCCTGGCCGATTTTCAATCCATAGAAGAAGGCGCCGAGTATACAAACAAGCATAAAGATAAACATGAGGGCAAATAAATAATCAGTACGGGTAAGACGCTTATCCATAATCAAGCTCCTTATTCTCTCTTTTTCTTTTAACTTAGTATAGGTGAAATAGGTATAAAAGGGAATATGCGAGGAAAGAGGCTGCATCCATGAAAAAATTCGATTTTAAGAATATCCGCTTCGGAAAAGTCGATGTGAATGATCTAAATGACCGAACTTTATTACTCAATCTTTACATAACCCAACTGCTTACGCTTATTATCGGAATCATTATCATTTTTTTTCAGAGCAATCATAAGATTATTTCGATGTTCACGTTTCAAGGCGGTTGGAAAATACCGATTTGGGGCAGTTTATTTGCTGTAGCCGTGTTGGGGATTGATATGATGATCTCCAGATGGGTGCCTAAAGAAGTATCCGATGATGGCGGAATTAATGAGATGATCTTTGCCAACCGTCCGGTTTGGCATATTGCACTCATTTCATTCATTGTTGCCGTATGCGAGGAAGTGTTGTTTCGCGGAGCTATTCAGCATGCTTGGGGACCGTATTGGACTAGCATTTTGTTCGCAGCGATTCATATCCGTTACTTACAGCACTGGCTCATGACCGGGATGGTTTTCAGTATTAGCTATGGCCTTGGTTGGATTTATATACAAACAGGAAGTCTTTGGACACCGATTATCGCTCACTTTATTATTGATTTTGTGATGGGCTGTATACTTCGGTTCAGCAAGGAGGAGGAAGAACAGAGCACATGAATGCAGGAGAGAAATTGCCTTCTCGTTCACAGCGAAAGCCAATCGAAAGGGAGGAAGATGACACCTATTTACCGCCGCGAAAGGTAGTGCATCCCTCTGAACGCGGAAAATGGACCCGCATCTTTTATGTCACATTACTTTGGCTTTTTGTTATTCTTGTCATAGCTTTGACCGTGTGGGGAATCAAGTACTCTTCATAAATTTTCCATATTCGAGCAAAGTTGTACAAATCTTTTAGAGAAGCTATGATAGATTCATAGCTTCTTTTTATTTTTTTAGCTTATTTTGTCATGGGAGGATTTATTGGAATGAATGTCATACTTGCACCAAGAAAATGGACTGCTTCCGTAAAAATAGTTGCCATCCTTATTGTTTTGCTTTCAAGTTTGATTTGGTCCGCAAAGCCGTCGTACGCGTTATCTTACGGCTACTTGACATACCCGCAAGGAAATGTAGGACTTGTGCGCCCGGACATTGGGGTGAATTTAGATGTAATTGAAGGGATGGCCCCGGAAAACTATCATTTTTATGTAAATGAACAGGAAGTGAACGTCAGCTATGAGCCTGCTGCAGGTAAATATGTGTATCACCCGCAAGCAGATTTGGCGCCTGGGACTTATTCCGCTCGCTTAATGTTTAGCTTCAGCGGCTATGAACCCGTTCAGATCGCTTGGAACTTTAACGTTGTAAAGGATGCTGTTTCGTTGTCTACAGAGACAAGCAAAGAACAGCAGGAAGGCCTGCAGGCGATCAATGATTACCGGGCAAAACTAGGTTTGACAAAAGTGAAGTTCAGCGATGCTTTGAATACAGCAGCCCAGAAACACGCGCAATATTTGTCGCAAAATAAGATCGATCCGATTAATACTTCCGTATCCCTGCACGATGAGGATCCTGCGCAGCCGGGCTATATCGGAAAATCTTTAAAAGAGCGAGCCCAATATATCGGATACACAGGAGGCAGCGCCGAGGACGTTGCATACAATCGAGTGTCCCTGGTTGAGGCCATCGATAGTTTGTTTGATGCACCGTATCATCGAACGCCTTTCATGGTGCCTGAACTGACTGAAATCGGCATATACAAAGAAGACGCGTACCATGTCATTGAATTCGGGTTCTCTGAAGGAAATTCACCGGAACTCGTTGTCTCCCCGGGAAGTAATGATATCTATGTGCCTACTGTTTTTGACGGGCATGAGACACCGGATCCGCTTCGTAATCACCCTGAAGCGCAATATCCCGTCGGCTATCCGATTATGGCTTCTGTTAATGGGCCGGGCGTGAAGAATGTCAGATTGGATGAGGCGCAATTAGAGGATGAAAGCGGGAAATCTGTCAGCTTACTGAAGAGCGAGCCGGGGAATGATGATCACCTTCATACAGAAGTTATTCTGATGCCCACAAAGCCCCTGCAGTTGGATACGACCTATAAAGCCAAAGTGAAACTAACGGCGACTATGGAGGATGGCAGCACGAAGGCATATATGAAGGAATGGTCGTTCCGCACAGAGCCAAGTGCCGGTTTAGGTGTGCTCAAACTGCATGAAGATGCGGCTGCTTACACGCTGCAAATGAACAATTTCGGACTAAATCAAAATCATCTCGTGTCATTTGGCTTGGATGCGGATAAATATGTTCTCGATCTCATCCCTTATCTCATGAAACAGAAGCCTTATATTCAAGAGGGGACATCGTACCTCTATATCAGAGATCTTGCCGCGGCTCTTGGCGCAACGGTGGAGTGGGATGATAAGCAGAAGGCTGCCGTGTACAAGAAGAAAGATAAGACGATCATGTTTTATACAAACCGCAATGCATATAACTTGAATGGCGTAGAGCATCAGACAGACGCAGCGGCTAAACTTATCAACGAAACAACAATGATTCCGGTCCGGTTGCTTTCAGAGACACTTGGGGCGAAGGTGACTTATGTGGATAGTACGAGAACGGTAAATATCAGCTACTAAAAAATAAGAGCTTTGCAAGCCCCTCCTAATGCGGTAGGGATTGCAAAGCTCTTTTGTTATCTCATTTCAAGTTCGATTGCATTCGGATCGACGAATGTATACCCTTTTTCCTCAAGCTGCGTTAACAGCGAGTCTAGCGCTTTGACCGTCCATGGAAGCTCATGCATAAGAATATTGCTGCCGCTATGCAGCTGCTTCAGTACATTTTCGATGACTTTGCCGGAGTCATTTTTCTGGTTAGTCATTTCCCAATCTAATGAACCATTTGACCAAGTCATATAGAGCATTTTATTGTCTTTCACTTTGGCTTTCAAATAGTCATTGCCCGAACCAAATGGCGGACGGAAAAATTGCGGGGCTTGCCCGGTTAATTCCTTGATAATTTTTTGGTTATCATCGACTTGCTGATCAATTTTGGCGTTGGTCATGTCTTTCAAATTGTCATGGTCCCAAGCATGATTGCCGATAACGTTGCCGCTATCATGAATGAGCTTGACTAATTCAGGCTTTTGTTTGATCCGATAGCCGTTCAAAAAGAAAATCGCCTTCGCGTTATGTTTTTTTAGAATATCGATTAAGGATTGATTCATTTCGCGTTCTTTAGGTCCGTCATCAAAGGTTAAAAGAACGACTTTTTTGTTTCCGTTCGGGTCATTCGGGACAATATCATAATTTTTGTTCATATGATAGTCCTTTTTCACCTCTTGCGGAGCTGGCTTTGTCGGCTCAGGCGTAGGAGTAGGTGCAGGAGCTTGCGTAGGTGCTGCCGATGGGGTAGGGCTTGGTGCTGCCGTAGCAGCTGCTGTCGGTGTCGCACTGGTGGTAGAAACAGGGTCTTTGCCCGATTGGCTCTCGCTGCAAGCAGCTAATAATATCATCATGCTGATCAACACGACACTGGCTTTGTTAGTCATTTTCGTTCTCCTCGGACTATTTTGCTTCTTATTCTATACATATAGTACCACATTTCACTTAGAACATATCTCCTTTGTTTTCCTCTTGCCTTAACGTATGCCCTATAAGCAACTCGCACAACCTATAGAGGATTCATACTAAATTAACATGGAGGGAGACCCAATGAAGATAGGTACATTTTTGTTAGGTGGCATTGCCGGAGCTGCAGCGGTCGTCTATTTAAATCGCAAAAGTAAATCAATGCTATTCTCCGCGTTCAGCTCATCCAGTGAATCGATGGGGAAAGTAGTGGATAAAGCGAAGGATACTTTCACAAGCAGATCATTCGGTAATACTGGCGTTAAAAATTTCTCCAGCACAAGCACGAATGCAAGCTCAAGCGCGAGCAGCGGGCTGAATCAAGTGGAGAAAATCGTGAAAGAAGACCCGCATTTGAGTGTAACGGTTAATGAAATTTTGCAAGCCAATAAGGAAAATACATCGACAATTCAATAAATTCGCGGATAGGCACAGTCAGGCAAACCCACGGGGCCGGCTGTGCTTTTTCTTTTTATACATAACTTGCGCGTGCAATTGCAATCAATTAGTGTTAACATGGTAGGTGAAAACGATAAAAGAATACCTGTCCAATTCGTACTTGGAGGTTCACATTTTTGTTTTTTTATCATATTCTGTTTTAATAAGATGACCATGCTTTCGATGCAAGCTTTCCAGTCGGAAAGCTCAAAGGAGGATCCTATCATGAAAATAGAACGCTTAAGTCAGGATAAGATACGGATTTTCCTAACATTCGATGACTTAACTGAACGCGGAATTCAAAAGGACGACATGTGGAGAGAAATTCCGAAAGTACATGAATTATTCAGTGAAATGATGGATCAAGCCTACTCAGAGCTCGGATTTGACCCGTCCGGCCCTCTTGCTGTCGAAGTGTTTGCACTGCCGGCGCAAGGAATGGTTGTCATTGTAACCAGAGGCAAGCTTGACTTGTATGCGAATTCAGACGCATATGACGATCATGAAGCTGAGGAAGTGTACGAGATGGAAGTAACGCTTGAACAAAGCGATTTAGTCTCCTATGCATTCCGAGATTTTGAAGATCTGCTGCGTGTATCCAAAGTAATTAATCCGCTTCTCATTGAAGGCGGCACCCTTTATTCGTACAAAGGGAAATATATTTTACAACTAGAGCCTGTTGATCTCGAAGACACGAAGTACCAAGCGTTAATCGCGGTCCTATCTGAATTCGGGGAAGCTGCTTCCGTTACACAAGCGGTGCTTGAGGAGTATGGGAAGACGATAATTGCCGATGACGCGGTAAAGGTGCTTTGTCAGCACTTTAAATAAAGGCCATCTTCTTAGCTTTTTGTTGTTGAATGAAACAAGCATCTTCAAAAACAGACGTTTTTGTTGATGCTTTTTTTAATTGATAAGAAAGTATAAGTTTTATACTTTAGCTTCGCATCAATCTTGACAAACGCGCTCATACCAATGGGACGACGAAGTCGTTTATCCTTGATTGGTGGGAAAGCGAGCTTTTGCATCCTAGCGAAGAGATGATGGGGGAGAACACGATGACAAGTATAGAACATAAACGTCTTGCGCCAACTTTGGCAGCTGTTGATTTGGAGAGTTTATTGAGCTATTACCAAAAACAGATGAGAGAAGAGGCTTATTTGTATTTAAAGAAGAGAGGGATTTCGGAAGAAACCGCTCAACTGTACCGGATTGGCTTTGAACTCGGCAAGATCGGATTCTATGTCGACCAGAATCAACTGGGTGATTATTTCGAGCATCGGGTTATTGTGCCAATTCGTAATTACGACGGCGACATTGTCGACTTAATCGGACGATCCATTGACAATAAGGAACCAAAATATAAGGCATTGTATGGGATTGACCAGTATCTTTTTAATTACACGGCTTTAGAGGAATCCGATGAAGTCATTCTATGTAACGGCATATTCGATGTGCTTTCTCTCTCGCAGGCCAAAATCCCATCCGTTTGCGTGCCGGATTACGGAGTGTTTAAGGAACATCATCTCTCGCTTTTCGCCGGGAAACGCGTATATATCTGCATGGGGAACGATGAGTATGGACGACGAGAGTCTACGCGCATTGAAGCTGTTTTGAGGGAACAGGGGAACGAGACGTATATCATCTCATTGCCTGAGACCATTCGGGATATTAACGATCTTTTCGTGAGAGCTCAAAATCCGGTAGAAGCTTTCCTAGCTTTGGTGAATCAGTCCGTTGAGGAGGCTATGCTGGCTCCTGTCGCGCCGGATATCAAGAACAGTACGGTTTATTTAGAAGAATATATGAAGCGATTCCGTGGGCAAGTAGCCAGCATCCGTACAGGTTTCTCCAAGTTGGACACGCTGCTTTTCGGTGGCTTCGGGAATGGACTGTACCTCCTAGCGGGATCAGGTTCAATAGGCAAAAGCATGCTGCTGAAGCAGATGGCGGATCATATCGCGTTCGAAGAAACGCCTGTCATCTTTGTATCGTGGGACATGACGAATTTCGAATTGTGGTCCCGCAGCATCGCGCGTATAATCGGCATCGCACCGCAGATGGTGCTTGGCGGGAAAGTCGAACCCGAACAGGTGGCTGAGGCGAATAAACACTATGCCAAAATTAGCAAGATGCTGTGGATGCTTGAATGTACGATGAATACAACATTGGATCAAGTTGCAGCTTCCATTGAACGGATTGCGGTTATCGTGGGCAAAGAGCCGGTCATTTTCATCGATCATTTACAGCGAATCCCAGTACAAGAAGGGACGGCGACATTGACCTGGCAGCAGCAGCAGGCGGCTATTGCCTTTACGTTAAAACAATGGTCCCGGGAATGGGATTGTCCGATTATTGCCGCTACTGCGTTAGAGCTGGGGCAAGATAACGTGCCTGACCGCGTGCAGGCCTCCGCTGATGTTGTGATGATTATGCAGCCGGAGAAATCTGATGCGGACGGACAGCAGTCCATCTCACTTGCCTTAACGAAGAACCGCAATGGCACAATAGGGAATATTCCACTCATTTTCCATAATGATCGCGCCTTGTTCACGGAATAAATCATAGATAAGTCGTTAGAAAATGACTATAATGTAAGATGACATGAATGTACCTCGATCGCGGTAGTTCATGACTTCTAGTAAAAGGGGGAGCCGCACTTGCAAATACTGCCGATTGTTCTTGCTGCTGTAGCCCCAGGACTCTCACTGCTTGCTTACTTTTATTTAAAAGACCGATACGAAACAGAACCGATTCATTTGGTTATCCGCATGTTCTTGTTCGGTGTGCTGCTTGTATATCCCACGATGGTGCTGCAAAATGCCTTGACTCAAGAGTTTGGCGAGGGAACCTTCATCACATCCTTCTTTCTGTCAGGTGGCGTTGAGGAGTTCCTGAAATGGTTCGTCTTGTATCATTTGATTTTTCGGCATCAAGCCTTTGACGAGCCCTACGATGGGATTGTATACGCGGTTGCGGTAAGCTTGGGTTACGCGACATTAGAAAATATCATCTACGCTTTCCTTCATGCAGGATCTTTCACCGCCCTTATGATCCGCGCCCTGCTGCCGGTTTCGGCGCATGCACTGTTTGGTGTCATGATGGGGTACTATTTGGGGAAGGCCAAATTCGTTCCTCACAAAATGCAAAAGTATCTCTGGTTCTCACTCCTTTTGCCGATTTTCTGGCATGGATTGTTTGACTACATCCTGCTCGTTTTCAAATCCAATTGGATTTGGGTGATGATTCCGGTCATGACTTTTCTCTGGATTCGTACGATTTGGAGGGTGGACCGGGCGAATGCTCATTCACCGCTGCGTGTTGCGGCAGCAGATGAGAAGATTAAAATGAGTTAATTTGGCAATACTGGACTGTAGAGATGGCGATTCCTGGCTTACAAAGCTTGGAACTACCGGGAGGGTATACATGTCCATATCACGTGTGAAAGTGAAGATTCGATGCCGACAGTGCGGAGAGAAGTTTGTGCTGAAAGGCAGGAAAGAAAAAGGCAAGATTGAAACAGGTTTTAGGCAATGCATCTGCAGTAATGAGCATGATTTTGAAGTGGAGACCGAAGAGTAACGAGAGGCCGTTCTTTAAGAATTGGCCTCTTTTTGTTGTCAATCTTGTATAAACCTGTCTTTCCGAGCAAAAACTAAGCGCAAGTTAGGGGATGAAAGGGGTATTCGCGTGTATAAAAGATTGAGTATTGTCATGTTTCCATTCCTTTTGATTGCCTTAATCGGCGCTTCGGTTTGGGGATATTTGGAGCATCAGGAGAAAAATACGATTTTGATTAAAGCAGAGAACCAATATCAGCGGGCGTTCCACGATCTTTCCTTCCATATGGATAAGCTGCATACGGAACTTGGAAACACGTTGGCCGTTAACACGACCTCTGAACCTTCCTACCGGAAAGGGCTTGTGAATGTGTGGCGTCTGACAAGTCAGGCTCAAGGTGATATCACACAGCTTCCGCTATCACTGCTGCCATTTAACAAAACGGAAGATTTTTTAGCGAATATGGCTAATTATTCCTATCGTATGTCTGTTCGTGACATGACCAAACAGCCATTAACGGAAACAGAAATAAAAACGTTAAGTGCACTTTACGATCACTCCGCTGAGATTACGAAGGAAATAAGGGGTGTTCAAGACAAAGTCATGACGAACAATTTGAGATGGATGGACGTGGAACTCGCGTTAGCCTCTGAAAATGAAGTGCACGATAATGCAATCATTGACGGCTTCTCCATTGTGGACAAAAAAGTGGGGGCATATGAAGAGCTGAATTGGGGCCCCGGCAATATGAACACCTTATCCAAAAATAGAGTGAGCATGCTGTCGGGCAATGACATGACGGCTGATCAGATCAAGCAAAAAGCTGCACAATTCCTGGGGCAAAACGATACCGCAAATATGCAGGTTGTAGAAAACGGCGGTAACTCGCCCGAAAATAAAAGCTTTAGTGTTGTGATTCCAAAGGGTAGCGGCAGCGGAGAAAACGTCCAGATGGACTATACAAAGAAAGGCGGCCAATTGATTTACTTTATGAAACCGCGTGACGTCAAGGAGAAGAAATTCGATCTCCGGCAAGCGCGGGATGTTGCTAATGAGTTTTTAGATCAACATGAATATAAAGACATGAGTGCTGTTAGCTATGACCAATATCAAAATATTGCGAATATTATTTTTGCTAAACGTGAGAAGGATGTAACGATTTACCCTCAACAAATAAGTGTTAAGGTGGCACTTGACACCTTGGAAGTGATCGGACTTCAAGCTGGGGATTATATCTATGGCCAAGTACAGCGCAACCTGGGACAACCCAAAATTACAGCGGCCGAAGCGCGTAAGCAGTTAAGTCCGAATATGAAAGTGACAAGTGAATCTTTGGCTATTATCAAAAATGAGCTGGATGAAGAGGTTCTCTGCCATGAGTTTATCGGAAAAATGAACAATAATATTTATCGAATTTATATTAATGGTGATTTGGGAACAGAGGAGAAAATCGAGAACATTCGCCCGGATCAAGCCGAAGCAGCAGCCGGAGCGGCAAAATAAATGTCTGGAGAGAAGCGGGTTTGTGCCTAGCTTCTTTTTTTTGCTATTCAAATGATAGGGGCGTGGTATAATTATGTCATAATATGTTTCGGAGGTGCAGGAATTGCTGCCCAAGGTTAACCAAATTTTACATATACAAGTAAATAGTATCGATGAAGAAGAATCCAAGATCGAATACAGATCCAGAATTGCAGATGTGACGGATACTTCTATCGTTATCGAAATTCCGATGAATGAGCAGACACGGAGACTCAAAAAGCTGTATCACGGCGATGAGCTGAACACATTTTTTGTCGGCCAGGGAGGCGTGAAGAATTATTTCACTACGACCGTGACGGGGTATCGGGAAGATGTTATTCGCCTGGTGGAATTGCACAAACCGGAACCGGAAGCCATAACGCAGGTCCAACGCAGAAACTTCTTGAGGGTACCGGCAGAACTTGAAATCGCGGTCAAATTATCAGACCAAATCCAATTCATCGGCGTGACCGAAGATGTTGGCGGAGGCGGTATCTCCTTTGTTTGTGATAGACAAATCCCAATCGGTATGAATATGGCTGTATCCTGCTGGCTGCTTGTTCCATTTAAGAATGGAAATATTGAGCATATTCCCTTTAACGGCGAGGTTGTTCGTGTTAAGCAGCTGGAAACTGGCAAGCAGCTTGCTATGCTAAGTTTTGTTGACATTCTCGACCGGGAGCGGCAGAAATTAATTCGTTTTTGTTTTGAACGCCAGATGGATTTCCGGAAAAGATAAATGCATGAGAGCACGCTCGCATGGGTATACTACCAGACAATATGCCTATTCGAGCAGGTGAAAGCTCATGTCCAATGATCGGGAAGCGAAGTCCTACGAGCAGTTGTTTATTCTCTTTTCGGCAAAAGTCGAGAAGGTGATCATTCGGACAACTCTCGTATGTTTTATTGTGCTTATTTGCGTGCAACTGCTCCTCCAAATTCCCTACATACGCAAGCATTTTACGCGAGTAGAGCCGCTTGAAGGAAAGCCCTACATACTGCCTCACGACGGTAAGGGAGAGCGCTCTTAAGCGCGCCGCACAGCAATCTATTATGCGTCCAAGTTTTGCATATGCCTAGGTAGTGTGGTATAATTTGAATCAATTAGCAGGCAGTGCCTGCTTTTTTGTTCGTAAGGTATTGTGGAGTATCGTTAGGAGGAACAGCAGCTTGGATAAGTTCAATATTGCCATAGATGGACCTGCTGGAGCCGGTAAAAGTACCATCGCTCGGCTAGTTGCCGGAGCACTTGGATTCGTTTACGTGGATACAGGAGCCATGTATAGGGCAGTAACATGGAAAGTACAGCAAGAAGGGCTGCTACCTGATCAAGAAACAGAAGTGGCTGCTTTGGCTAATCGCATGAAGATTGAGCTCATTCCTGGAGAGGAAGGACAACAGGTTTTCGTTGATGGTGTGGATGTGACGAAAGCAATCCGTACCACAGCTATTACGGATCATGTTTCCCAAATCGCCAGTTATGGCGCGATACGCCAGCTGCTGGTCACGCTTCAGAAGCAAATGGCGATTTCCAAGGGCGTTGTCATGGATGGCCGGGATATCGGCACACATGTCATGCCAGATGCGGAAATCAAGGTATTTCTGACAGCCAGTGTGAAAGAACGTGCAGAGCGACGTTTTAAGGAGATGCAGAACAACGGTACCTGTACCTTGACGCTCTCCGAGCTTGAACAGGATATCGCTCGCAGGGACCAATTGGACCAAGAACGAGAGATTTCTCCGCTCAGACGCGCTCATGACGCTGTGTTAATGGACAGTACCTCCATGACCATTGAAGAAGTTGTTGACGAGATACTTGGGCTTTGTAAAGACAAAGTCGGAGGTGGCAAATAAGATGCTATATCGCATCGGCAGGGCCTTGTTTCGCTGCTTTTTCACTTTGTTTTTCCGATTGCGTGCCATCGGAATGGAGAATGTTCCTAAACATGGTGCCGTAGTGCTATGCGGTAATCATACAAGCTTGTTGGATCCGCCTTTATTAGGAACTCCGCTAAAGCGTATGGTTCATTTCATGGCGAAAGCTGAACTGTTTGATATTCCGGTTTTGGGCTCTGTCATTTCGAAAGTAGGCGCCTTTCCCGTCAAACGCGGAGGCGTTAGCAGAGATTCGATCCGTCTTGCGGTTCAACTGCTCCGCGATGGTAATATGTTAGGGGTTTTCCCGGAAGGCTCACGCAATAACGCTGGGGGAATGGGCAAGAAGGGCGCTGCCTCTCTTGCATTGAAATCTGGTGCAGCGGTCGTGCCTGTTGCTATTGTTGGTAATTATTCATTATTCCGCAGCATGACCATCGTGTATGGCAAACCACTTGATCTTACTGCATATGCAGGAGCCAGCTCTGAAGATTTAGAGCTTGCAACTGAAGCTATTATGAAAGAAATTCGCCGCTTACACAGTACATATAGCAAGGCATAAGCCAAATGTATGGAAATGAAAGCTTGGAATTATACTATCTTTAAAAGCGAATGATAATCATTGTTTTTGTTTGAAACAGAGTAGAAGCTTACATACTGCTTTGTGACTTATAAATTATTTCTTGTTGGTTGTAATTAGAGGAGGCTAATCTCATGTCAGATGAAGTAAAAGTTCAAGATCAAACGCAAGAAGCTCAAGAAACAGCCGTATCGCAAGCAGAAGCGGAGCATGCCATGAATAATGTTGCTGTGCTGAAGAAAGGCGCTACCGTAAAAGGCAAAATCGTTAAGGTAGACGCAGATCAAGCCTTCGTGGATATCGGTTACAAATACGATGGTGTTATCCCGGTGCGCGAACTGTCTTCCGTTAGCTTAGACGATGCTGGTCAAGCGGTTCAGCTTGGACAAGAAGTGGAATTGAAAGTTGTTTCAATCAACGACGCCAAAGAAACTTTGGTTCTGTCCAAACGTGTTGTTGACAGCGAAAAAGCTTGGGAAACACTGCAAGGACAACTGGAAAGCAAAGAAATTATCGAAGCTTCTGTTGCTGAAGTAGTCAAAGGCGGTTTGGTTGTGGACATCGGCGTACGCGGTTTCGTACCTGCTTCCATGGTTGAGCGTCAATTCGTCGAAGACTTCTCTTCGTACAAAGGCCGCACATTGCGTCTTCGTGTGAAAGAAATCGACCGCGAGAAAAACAAAGTCATCCTTTCCCAAAAAGATGTATTGGATGAAGAGTTCGAAGCGAACAAAAAGAAAATCATCGAAGGTCTGCAAGTAGGACAAGTACTGGATGGTACTGTTCAACGTTTGACACAATTCGGTGCGTTTATCGATATCGGCGGCATTGATGGCCTCGTGCACATCTCCGAGCTGGCTTGGCACCATGTAGAGCAAGCTTCTGACGTTGTAAAAGAAGGCGATAAAGTTAAAGTGCAAATCCTTAAACTTGATCCTTCCAACGATAAAATCAGCCTTAGCATCAAAGCAACACAAGCAGGCCCTTGGTCCAATGTGGAAAATGATTTCAAAGCTGGCGATATCGTAACAGGTACAGTGAAACGTCTTGCTGCTTTTGGCGCATTCGTTGAAGTGGCTCCAGGTGTTGAAGGTCTTGTGCACATCTCCCAAATTGCTCACCGTCACATCGGAACGCCTCATGAAGTATTGAAAGAAGGCCAAGAAGTTCAAGTGAAAATCTTGGAAATCAATGCGAATGAGAAACGCGTTAGCCTAAGCATCAAAGAAACAGAAGAAGCTCCTGAAGCTCCAGCTGGCGCAGCTGCTCCATCCGCTGCTAAACCAGAAAGAGAAAGACAACCAAGAGGCGATCGCGATCGCGGTAACAGCGCTAGCCATCAAAAAGAGATCGCTGGTAACGAGAACGTGTCCTTGAGCAACCAAGGTCTATCCATGACACTTGGCGAGCGTTTTGGCGACAAACTTTCCAAATTTAAAAAATAAGTGATACTTGGATTTTAGGAGGACCATAGGAATGCGCATCTCACGCAAAATGGAGCATGTCCATTACGCGCTGGAGCTTGGACAATCCAGGCAGCAAGGGCTGTCGGATATCAAGCTTGTGCATAACTGTCTGCCTGAGACTTCAATGGAACATATGGCATTAACGACTGAAATCGGCGATCTCATTATGAGTTCGCCGATTTTGATTAATGCCATGACCGGAGGCGCCCAGGAGACAGAGAGCATTAACAGAGAACTAGCCATTATGGCGCGGGAGAAGGGGATGGCCATGGCTGTCGGCTCCCAAATGTCTGCGCTAAAGAACAGCGAGGTAGCATCAAGCTACCAAGTTGTGCGACGCGAGAACCCGAAGGGAATCGTGTTCGCTAATTTAGGCAGCGAGGCTACCGTAGATCAAGCAGTTAGAGCCATTGAGATGATCGAGGCCAATGCCCTGCAAATTCATTTGAATGTCATGCAGGAGTTGATTATGCCTGAAGGGGACCGCAGCTTCGTTGGCATGCTGAAACGGATAGAAGCGATTGTTCGGCATGTTCAAGTGCCGGTCATCGTTAAGGAAGTCGGCTTCGGGATTCTGAAGGAAAATGCCAAGCAATTGCAAGAGGTTGGCGTTCGGATCTTGGATGTCGGAGGCTCGGGCGGCACGAATTTCGCTGCCATCGAGAATGCGAGACGTCCAGCCGCAATGGAGTGGCTGAATGATTGGGGCACGCCGACAAGCATCTCGCTGTTGGAGTCGTTGTCGGTCTTTCCGCGAGGCGCAGTGATTGCCTCAGGAGGGATTACGAATGCTTTGGAGGCAGCCAAAGCGCTTGTTCTTGGAGCCTCAGCCGTCGGCATGGCGGGTGCATTTTTGAGAGTGCTGCGCGAGCAAGGTGCTCAAAGTATGCATCGGTTTGCCGATGAGCTTCATCAAGGACTCATCTTAATTATGACGGCTTTAGGAGCCCCGACGATTGGGGCATTAGGGCAATGCCCTGTTGTCATTATGGGAGAGACGGCAGATTGGTGCCGCACCCGTGGGATTGATTTAACATCATACGCAGATAGAGCCAACCAGAGTAAATAATCGAAAGATTGCCATACTAAGGATCAGGAAGTGCTTCCCTCTTCACATTCAGAGTGGAAGCCTGAAGATCCGCAGGCAAGCTGATCTTTACGTCATCAGCTAGCTTATGCAGCCTAGGGTGGTCTGATTATGAACTCCGGTTATTTGTCTCTTATTCTCCTTTGTATCACGTTGATCTTGTTTGCCAGCGGATGGAAGGAGCTGTACGTCAGAAGTATATCGCATAAGGGCATGCTTCTTTTTTTTGCCCTGTGGTTGGTTGGTTCAAGCTTTTCCATAACAATCAAGCAAGTGCATATTCAACTCGTCTACATACTGGTTTTTCTCATTAGTGTGGGTATTCTTTATGTAACCCAAGGCTTCATACATAAGCTACATCTGCTTTCGATCGGGCTTCTGCTCGGTTCGCTTCATTTCCTGCTGCAGCAGTTGTTGGAGATGGATCCGATCCTCATTGTGCGGAATTCAGACTGGGATATTGCCATACTGCTCGCTTTCATTGCCGTCGTTTTGCAGCGCAGTGCTTTGGAGCAAATTGCCGCGATCTCAATCGGCTACTTGCTTGGCGATATGTATCAGGCGGGCATTCACCCTGTCGGGGGCTACCATCACATCGGGCATTCGACATTTCAAGACCAATGGTGGCTGTCTGTCTTTACGGCTCGAACGATGACGATCATTCTTCAAGCGGTATATAACGGGTGTCGAAGCGTGATACGAAGCTGGATGGAGCGAAAGGGAGGCTGGAGAAAGTAATGGACTGGTTGTATTCACATCGGTATACAATAGGTATTGTAGTAGGTGTTATTTTTGGAATCTTAGCGCGGCTTAATATGCTGAGGACAGACTATAGGCAATATCCAACGTACCCGCACGGTAAAATCATACATATTTCCCTTGGGGTCATTGCTGGCGGTTTGGGAGCCGTCGCTGTTCCTGCTTTGTTAGAAAAAAATTATACAGCGGTTACGTTTTTATCGTTGGCTGCGCAGCAGTTTAGGGATGTTCGGAATATGGAAAGGCAAAGTCTGTCGAAGATTGACGAGTTGGAACTTGTTCCTAGAGGGGCTGCCTATATCGAAGGCATCGCGATGGTTTTCGAAGGGAGAAACTACCTCGTCATTTTCACATCTTTTCTTGCTTCGCTCTTCAGTATTTTATTTGCTTGGTACTGGGGGGTTTTAGCTGGAGTTATATCAATCTGGATCGCGAATTTCTTTAAATCTGGTAAAAAACTTGGAGATATTGCAGAAATAGAGTCCGTTCCAATCCGCTTGGAAGGACCTGATTTGTTTGTCGGTCCTATTTATATCATGAATGTCGGACTGGAAGATAGCCGTCGCAAGATCCAAGAGCATGGTCTAGGGTTTCTGATTAAGCCCAAAAATCGCAACATTCGTGTAACCTTGGCAAATCTGGGCCAAAGACAGGCGATTTTGCATGATATCTCTACGTTATTTGGCGTATACCGGGATGAAGGGGAGCCGTCGCTGAGGCCAATGGCCAAACTGGATATGAACACTGGAACTGTTGGAGTGCTGCTGCTGCCACAAGAGAAGGATGCGAATAAAACTTATATTGCCCTGCATCGGGTTCCGGTACTGGAAAGTGCCGTGCGGATGCCGTCTGAGGCCGGTGTGAATAAAAAGAAGGAGGCATGAGCGCCATGTCGCAAATCCTTGCGGTTGTAACCATAACAAAGGATCGGGTCGGCGGAGGTGCGCCAATTTTTGTAGTGGATCAAGAAGATGACTTACAGAAAATTTCTTTCTCACTAGAAAAAATATTGGATGCGAACGCGCATGATTTGAAAAATGGCACGATGATTTTGGTCAAACATACCTGATATGGCTGGTGTGCAGCGATCAATTGGGCGAAGTCTCAAAAGAGATTAGCCAATCCGTGTCTTTTTTGTTATGATGTAAGTTGCGTATTTTTCCATGGCTGATCATGGAATCAGGAGGAGTGAATGAGAATTGGCTAGACCAGTACTTGCAATTGTCGGCCGACCGAATGTCGGCAAATCCACCATTTTCAATCGGATCGTAGGCGATCGTCTTGCGATTGTGGAAGATAAACCGGGTGTAACACGTGATCGACTCTATGGTGTGGGAGAATGGCTGAATACGTCATTCAGCGTGATTGATACAGGCGGTATTGAAATTGATGGCGAGGATGCAATCCTCAAATCCGTTCGTGTGCAGGCTGAGCTTGCGATCGAAGAGGCGGATGTTATTGTGTTCATGGTAGATGCCAAAGCGGGGGTAACCCCTTCGGATGAAGAAGTGGCTCAACTGCTATTCCGTTCCAAAAAGCCGGTTGTACTTGCGGTGAACAAAGTAGATAACCTGGCGCGCCAAGATGATATCTATGAATTCTATTCTTTGGGATTCGGCGATCCGGTTGGGATATCAGGTTCTCACGGTATCGGTATCGGCGATTTGCTAGAAGTTGTATGCGGGCTTTTCCCCGATAAGAAAGAAGATGAGTATGGCGAGGAAGTTATTAAATTCGCCCTGATCGGTCGACCGAATGTCGGCAAATCGTCGATGACGAACGCCATCCTCGGAGAAGAACGGGTCATTGTAAGCGACGTTGCCGGCACGACGCGCGATGCGATCGATACGCCATTTGAGCGCGATAATCAGAAATTTGTCATCATTGATACCGCTGGAATGCGCAAAAGAGGCAAAGTTTACGAGAACACGGAAAAATACAGTGTGATGCGCGCCATGAAAGCGATTGAACGCGCAGACGTTGTGCTCGTCGTGATTGATGGCCAAGAAGGCATCATTGATCAGGACAAGCATATCGCCGGTTATGCGCATGAAGCAGGAAAAGCGATCATCATTGTCGTAAATAAATGGGATATCGTCGAGAAAGACGATAAAACGATGCAGCATTTTACACAAACGATTCGTGATCATTTCTTGTTCTTGAGCTACGCGCCGATTGTCTTTGTTTCAGCGAAAACAACACAACGCTTACATAAGCTGTTGCCGGTTGTTGTTCAAGTGGCAGAGAATCATGCCCTTCGCGTTCAGACACATGTGTTGAATGATGTTATTTCCGATGCCGTAGCGTATAACCCGCCACCGACGGATAAAGGTAAGCGTCTGCGGATTAACTACGTCACGCAAGTGGCCGTGAAGCCTCCTGTCTTTGTGCTCTTTGTGAATGAGCCTGAGCTCATGCACTTTTCATATGAACGGTATTTGGATAATAAAATTCGTGCAGCCTTCGGTTTTGAAGGAACGCCGATTCGTATCTTAAGCCGTAGAAAGACTTCGGACAAAGAATAAGGAGATGTTGCAGCTTGCTTTTAATTTCCATAATAACAATCGTAGCGGGTTATTTATTAGGGGCCATTAGCTTTAGTTATTTATTCGGAAAATGGTTTAAAGGCATCGATATCCGGAAACACGGAAGCGGCAATGCGGGAGCAACGAATACGCTTCGCGTTCTGGGCAAGGGCCCGGCGATCCTAGTACTGATCTTGGATGGTTTGAAGGGAGTTGCTGCCGTTTGCCTTGGCATTTGGGCAGCTCCCGGACCCGATGACATCTGGATTCGCGTATTGTGCGGTCTAGCAGCGATTATTGGACACAATTGGCCGGTTTATTACGGCTTCCGAGGCGGTAAAGGCATTGCTACTACGATTGGCGTAATGGCCACGCTTTGCTTCATTCCAACGCTAATTGCTGGTTTAACAGCTATCGTTATTATCGCTATTACCCGCTTTGTTTCGCTCGGTTCCCTCATTTTAACCGCACTTTTACCTTTTCTTATTTGGGGAATGGATCGGCCTTTACCAGTTCTATGGATTAGCATTTTGCTGTGCGCATTTGCATTTATGCGGCACCGTACCAATATTGTGAAGCTCATTCAGGGCAAAGAGAACAAGTTGGGTCAGAAAAGAGCATAGGCTCCGTTTACGATATTTGATTATTCCAATGCACAACGTTTAGGAGGGGAACCATGTCAAACAAAGTATCGGTTCTGGTCGCTGGCAGCTGGGGAACGGCACTCGCCTCGGTACTGGCGGATAATGGGAAGCAGGTGCTGTTATGGTCTCGCAATGCGGAGCAAGTGCAAGAGATCAACGAGCAGCATCGGAACAGCCGTTTTCTCCAAGATGTGGAACTATCACCGCTTATTGTCGCAACGAACTCGCTGCAGGAAGCGGTAGAAGGGGCTGACGCGATTATTATGGTCGTACCCTCTTCAGGGATGCGCGATGTTGCGTCACAGATACGTCCCTTTTTGAATAAAGATGCTTTGCTTATCCACGCAACCAAAGGATTTGAAACCGGATCCCTCAAGCGTATGACGGAGGTGCTGGCAGATGAGCTTCCGGAGTTAGATCCGAGTAGGCTTGTGGTGCTGTCCGGTCCGAGTCATGCCGAAGAAGTAATCCGGAAATGTCCAACAACTGTTGTGGTCGCGGCGCAAGACCTGGAGGCGGCAGAAGCAGCGCAGGATTTAATGATTAACTCCTACTTCCGTGTCTATACGAATCCGGATGTGGCCGGTGTCGAAGTTGGCGGGGCGCTCAAAAACATCATAGCGCTTGGTGCTGGACTAACCGACGGTCTTGGTTTCGGCGATAACGCCAAAGCTGCTCTATTGACTAGAGGGCTGGCAGAAATCGCTCGCTTAGGCACACAGATGGGATCAAACCCACTTACGTTTGCTGGATTAGCCGGGATTGGCGATCTGATTGTGACCTGTACGAGTCAACACAGTCGTAATTGGCGCGCCGGCAATAAACTCGCGAAGGGCATTCCTCTGGATGAGGTGCTTCAAGAGATGGGAATGGTCGTCGAAGGCGTGAAGACGACGAAAGCGGCATACGAGTTATCGCGCAGATACGATGTTACGATGCCGATTACCGATGAGCTGTACAAGGTGCTTTTCGAAGGGAAATCGCCTCAGTTAGCCGCGCAGGACCTCATGGGACGCGTCAGAACTCATGAGCTTGAAGAAGTGGCAACTGGTGCCGTTACAAATGTATTGAAGTAGCCTACACCACATCCTTGCCGCACTCATACTATACCGTATAAGCTTTTAGTTCTTATCAGGTATAGGGAGGCGGCACATTTGGCAAACAAAGATATGTCCAAGGACGTATTGAATGTGGTGAAGAAAAAGACGGGGAAATCCGTTTCACCTAAAGATATTGAAAGATTAGCTAGCGGTGTGAAACCTTCTACACTGCAGAGCGAGACTCAGCTCCGTCAGCTGATCAAACAAGTTTCCGGCCTTGTAAACGTTAAAGTATCCGAAGAGACAATCAATGATATCATTCAGGCTGTTAAAAGCTCCAAGTTGGATAGCAATAACATGCAGCAGCTTATGAACATGATGATGGGCAAAAAGTAAAAAGCATGAAGGGGAGCTTGCTGCCCTTTATGCTTTTTTTCTCGTCATATGCTATACTTACTGGTGATCAATTTCAAAGATATATACATAAGGAGTAAAAAATATGTCAAGTATGGACAAAATGTGGGCGTCTTTTGTGGCAATTGGTCTTATGGTTGTCGCTTCATTGCTGATTTCGTACGCAAGAACGCGTACACAAGGTTGGATTCGTGTTGTTCTTTCGACAGTAGCCTTTTTCCTATTTATACCGATTTTGCTCTATATGCTGCTATCATTGTTTTAACTTGGAGGCGAGTTATCGATGTTGGAATTAAAAACGCGTAAAACCCAGAAAACGATGGAGCCGTTAACAGGCTTAAGTCTATTGGACCATGCGCTCAAAAATGACGTGGAATGGGGATTCTCATGCACACGCGGAACATGTGCCAGATGCCGCTGCTATGTAGCTGCTGGCCGCGAGCTGCTTTCTCTTCCTTCCGACGAAGAGGAAAGCCGTCTGGAACATGAGGAAATTGAACAGGGATACCGGTTGGCTTGTCAGTGTATAGTCAAGCAATCCGGCACGATCTCCGTTACGCATAAGCCATATTTTTAAAAATTCTGCCTGAAAGGTGTGGGCAACTTGGTCCTGCTGGAACCGTTAGTACCAACGATTACGACCATTCATACACAATTAATGCAAGCCCCAAGCGTACGATGGCTCATCGGTGGCAGCTGTGGACTGCTTACGCAAAACGTAGATATCGGAAGAAGTCCGAGAGATCTTGATATTTATGTAGACGTGAACGACGTGAACGCGATACATACTACTCTTCAAGATTATTCGGTGGATACACCCGTATTTAGTCAAACCGCGATATACTCTTCTATCTTAAGCCATTATCAGATTCATGGAGATGCGGTTGAAGTAGTTGGAGACTTCAAAGTCGATGCGCTGGATTCCACTTATCAAGTGGAAGTTTCCTTTTTATGGGAACATCACAGTCGTTTGGCTGTAATAGGCAATCAAGAAGTGAAGGTCATGCCTTTAGCTCATGAACTTCTCTTTAACATATTGCGTGATCGGCCTGATCGATATAAAGCTATTTACAGGACGATGCTGGCTTCCCCGGAGCTGCACATGCAGACCTTACATGTTTTGTTGCAAAGAAATAGTTGGGGACTAGCGTTTCAAAGAAAGTTTCAGCAGTTAATAGATTCCCCCTAACGATCGAGAAGACGGCAGATAAGTAGGTGATCCTGATTGAATGGACCGGAAGTGCATTTTTGGCCGGATGACAAAAAAATAAGCGTTAGATCGGGTACAACCTTGTTGGATGCCGGCCGTAAGGCGAAAGTACACATTCGTACGCGCTGCGGAGCCAAGGCTGCTTGTCTGATGTGCAAAGTGAAGGTAAATGATCCTAGCAGCAAAGGACTTGCCCCTATGAATGTGAATGAGCGTTTGAAACTTGGTTCTCAAGCTGATGAGGGCTACCGCCTGGCTTGTCAGGCTCGTGTGATAGGTTCTGTACAGGTTACGATACCGGAGGATCCATTAAAGGCGGCCATACGCGCTCAATTAGCGAGACAAACGGATGGCGAGGATGATTTATTTTAGAGAACAAAGATAGGATGATGGATGCGTGAATGTAGCTCAAAGCCTCATACAAGGCAGATGGATCGGGATTGTCATTAGTTTGGTTTTGCTTTTAAGCGGATGTGCTTATCCTAAGGAACTGCGTAAAGAAAATCAAATTAATCCAGCGGAGTTTATAACCGTTGTACAGCAAGCTGTTGATCTTTTTCACGAGAAAACCGGTGTTCTGCCGATAAAAAATAGTGAGATGACAACGCCGCTCTATGAGAAATATGTCATTGATTTTGCAAAATTGAAAAAAGCAAACTATTTAACTACCGTGCCGGCTAACGCTTTTGAAAGCGGAGGCATCTTCATCTATGTTCTTGTGGATGCGGAAACGAAGCCAACCGTGAAATTGATGGATTTATCGGCGTATCAAAGCGTTGAGGATGTCCAGAAGAAGATAAATGACTACAAAGCAAGCCATGATGGGAATTTGCCTGGCGGAATTGCTATCAATGAAGCTTTTGAATATGTAGATTTCAATAAACTGGGGATGAAAGCTCCTGAAATCAAGTCGGTGTACAATCGCCAAAACCTCGTAACCTATTTGGTGAATAAACAAACAGGTGAGGTTGCTATTGACTATGCGATGGATATTATGAAGTTCATCCAGGACCAGGGTTTGGCTAGCTCGTTAAAACCGGACCAGGATTTGCGAGAGATACTCGTGAACAAATCGTTTTTCGTACCTATACGCAGTTTTGTCTATCATTGGCAGAATAATCAGCCACTTCCTCAAGTCTCGCCTTAAATCGTGCAAACCTCTTACTGTTTCTGTAGGAGGTTTTTTTGTTTTTCAGAATATTGCCGTCCGTGCAATCATATATTTTTTCAATGTGGTGAGGAAAACCATATATGTGCTTCATAAAATATGAGCTGCAAAAAAAAGATATGGCACATCTATCATATTTCTATCGAAAGTACATATATTTCTTACTAGTCCAAATGAATGTACGAGTAGTCAATTGTTACCGTCTCAAAGTCAGTTGACGACCAAACTGTAGGAGGGATTCTCTTGGAGAAAGTGGATATCTTTAAGGACATTGCAGAACGAACGGGAGGGGACATTTACCTGGGGGTTGTTGGAGCAGTCCGTACAGGAAAATCAACCTTTATTAAGCGTTTTGTGGAATCTGTAGTGCTTCCGAACATTCAAAGCGAAGCGGATAGGATCCGGGCTACCGATGAACTCCCGCAGAGCGCTGCTGGCCGCACGATTATGACAACGGAGCCAAAGTTCGTGCCGAATACGGCGGTTCAAATTTCCGTGGCCGAAGGGCTGAATGTGAATGTGCGCCTTGTTGATTGTGTAGGTTATGCGGTTGATGGCGCCAAAGGCTATGAAGACGAGAACGGTCCGCGGATGATTAATACGCCTTGGTTCGATGAACCGATTCCATTCCAGGAAGCGGCTGAAATCGGAACACGTAAGGTCATTCAGGAGCATTCTACGCTAGGTGTCGTGGTGACGACCGATGGTACGATTTCGGATATCCCGCGGTCATCTTACGTGCTGGCAGAAGAAAGAGTGATTAATGAACTGAAAGAAGTGGGTAAACCTTTCATTGTCATCATTAACTCACAGAAGCCGAATAGTGAGCCGGCGCTTGAACTGCGCAGTGAGCTGCAAAGCCGGTATGACGTGCCTGTTGTGACAATGAGTGTGGCAAGTGCAGGCGAAGAAGAGATGGTTTCTGTCCTGCGCGAAGTGCTCTACGAGTTCCCAGTTCATGAGGTGAATGTGAATTTGCCAAGCTGGGTAATGGTGCTGGATGAGAATCACTGGCTGCGTACTCAATTCGAAAATTCCGTACGCGATACGGTTCAAGATATCAGACGCTTGCGCGACGTGGATCGTGTCGTCAGCCAGTTTGCCGAATATGAATTTATCGATAGGGCGGCACTCGCCGGACTCAGTATGGGGCAGGGCGTTGCCGAGATTGACCTTTTTGCGCCGGATGAGCTCTATGATCGCATCTTGGTGGAAGTGGTCGGCGTGGAGATTCGCGGCAAGGACCATCTCTTGCAGCTGATGCAAGACTTCACGCATGCGAAACGAGAGTACGATCAATTCGCAGAAGCTCTTGAGATGGTTAAAACGACGGGATATGGCATTGCACCGCCGACACTTGCCGAGATGGCTCTCGATGAGCCTGAGTTAATCCGTCAAGGCTCCAGATTCGGTGTCCGTTTACGGGCAACAGCACCATCTATTCATATGATTCGGGTGGATGTCGAATCTGAATTCTCCCCAATCATTGGAACCGAGAAGCAAAGTGAAGAGCTTGTCCGCTATTTGATGCAGGATTTCGAAGACAACCCGCTCAAAATTTGGGAGTCTGATATTTTTGGCAGATCGCTGCATTCCATTGTGAGGGAAGGCATTCAAGGCAAGCTTGCCCAAATGCCGGACAACGCGCGTTACAAGCTGCAGGAGACACTTGGCCGTATTATTAATGAAGGTTCCGGCGGGTTAATTGCCATAATCTTGTAAAAAAGCAGACAAAAAATCACTCGAAAGAGTGTTTTTTGTCGTTTTATAGCAAAAATACCCACATAAAATGGAAAACGATACTTGAAATTGATGTCGTAGTATATTACTATGAGTTTATTCGTCTGCTTTCGAAGTTCATTTTTACTAAGAAAATCAACGTTTTTTCATGGAATCATGTATATTTTCTGAGGAAACGGTGAAAACAGGAAGTAACGGAAGTAAGAAATCTTGGGGGGAGGTGAATGGCATGAATAAATCTGAATTGATTAACAAGGTTGCTGAAACCTCTGAGCTTTCCAAAAAAGATGCAACGAAGGCAGTTGATGCTGTTTTTGAAGCAATTTCCGAAGCGCTGCAGGGCGGAGATAAAGTACAATTAGTTGGATTCGGTAACTTTGAAGTTCGTGAACGTTCTGCTCGTAAAGGACGTAATCCACAGACTGGTGATGAAATCGAAATTCCAGCAAGCAAAATTCCAGCTTTCAAACCTGGTAAAGCACTTAAAGATGGCATTCAATAATCGCGTATTACATACTATTGAACGTTATATATCAACAAAGCCGTGACCGCATTTTGCTGTCGCGGCTTTATTTATGAATAGCAGAAAATGCCTTTACAATTCGAAAATCTCCTACTATAATTACGAAGTGAATAAGTAAGCCTAGGCTACAGACGGGGTATGGCGCAGCCTGGTAGCGCGCACCCTTGGGGTGGGTGAGGTCGCACGTTCGAATCGTGTTACTCCGATTATGAAAAAGACATCGAAGGTCCGATGTCTTTTTCTCTTGAAGAGGCTTGTTCCAAGCAAAATGCACTTCTTAGATGATTTAGGGGGAACAGTCTTGAATAAGTTGAAACTGAACGAGCTAGTAAAGTCTCAAGATTGGACGATGTTCGGTATTATTGCTTCGATTTACTTAGTTTGGCGAATAGGTGTAGTTGGGAACTGGAGTAAAGAGTGTTGGATTTTGCTGTTAGTATGTTTGCTGGGTGTCCGCAAGGATCAGATTGACGTGGATTGGAAGCGGTTTTTTATTTTCGGTATTCCACTGCTCGGCGTATTTTATTACTTCTATGGAACCGGAAACGGCTTTTGGTGGAAAATCGCCAATTGGATGTTTGAAAACAACCGCCATCCCTGGCACTGGGATGATTATATGAATGCGATTCCGCTGAATACAGGCGGATGGGCAAGATGGATCGCTTCTCCGTTCTTGGATAGAGCCATGGTTTGGATATATAATTACGGCTTCGTTCTGTCCTTATGGATTTGCATCGTGAGAAGCTTTTGGACACGCAGTATCAAAAAAATGCTTTCGTACGCTCTATCTGGGCATATGCTGCAATTTCCGCTGATCCTGCCGTTTTATAACCTTATTTTGCTGCACGAGGTTTGGTACGTAAATAAACAGCCGGATTTATTGCACCGTGTTTTTGCCGATCAAAACTCTTTGCTAGTCGCAGTGATGAACTGCTTTCCGAGTATGCATACATCGATCTCTTTTGCCATGCTACTGCTGGCGTTAAGAGAAAAGGACCGAATTTTCAAAACGATGATGGTCACATACTGCGCTTCCATCATTTTCTCAACGTTGTACCTGCAGATTCACTGGTTAATCGATGTATTCGCCGGCATGCTGTTTGCTTACGGAACCGTCAAGCTATCGGATTTTCTTATTCATTTAGGGTCAAGTCGTGTGCTGCCTGCCAAGTTCAAGAGATTTTATCAAAAAGGGCTGCACACAACCTCCAAAGAAGTTTCAATCTAGGTTAGTTGACTTCTGGATGCTTTTTTTGGCATCATTAGGTAAGGAAATGAAGTGAAGCAAGAACGGAGGATGGGAATGGAAGATACGAATAAGAATCAAACGAATTCGAACGGCAATGAATATTTCGTTATTAAAGCGAAAGACAATGGTGTTCATGTGATTGGATTAACACGCGGTCAAGACACGCGCTTTCATCATACGGAAAAATTGGACAAAGGCGAGGTTATGATCGCCCAATTTACAGAGCACACCTCCGCTGTTAAAGTGAGAGGCAAGGCGCTTATTATTACGAAGTATGGCACCGTGGATACAGAAGAATAATTTATTATTGATAAAGCAGGCATAGCCTGCTTTTTTTCTTTGTACAATGGTTGTATAGAGCTTGTAATAGAAGTAGTTTTGCGCAGCCTGTTTTGCTCTTGCCGAATAGCTTGGAGGTGCAATCCAATATGAAATGGTCGATGCGGATCGTCATGACGTTAGCGATATCTATTGTCATTGTTATTTGTTTATCTTTATTGCCTAAAATGGATAGTTCGATGGGGGTAAACTCGCCTTATCGTTGGCCATCCAACCGCGTCGGGCAGGTCACGGACAATAATTTGCCGGATTTACTCGTTCAAGTTCCGTTACAAATGCGGATCCGCAAGGTCGAGCTGAGCAATACCCGCATGTCGCTTGATTTGAGCTTGCCCAAAAATGCCGATTCAGCCGCCGTTTACCGGGATCTGTACACGCTTGCCCAGACCATGCTGATGAAAACAAAAAATGTGAATCAAGTATGGGTTCGAGTCATTGATTATTCCAACACGACGGAAAATACTTCAACGCAGCTAGTGCTTGCGATGGTTGCCGAACGTGAATCTGGGAAGGATATGGAGAAGAGCGCAAACGAACTCAGCCTTATTCAGCTCGAGCAGGAATTGCAGAACCGGTTTCGTATTACGTACACCTCCAAATGGCAGCAAAGATATCCTTTATAATTAAATGTGCTTCTGTCAACTTGTTATGATATAATGATTTGAATTGAAACTTAAGAAGTGACATAAAAGAGATTTGGCACATGGTTACGGAGGCTTTTGCATGAATTCTTATCGGATCCCAGAGATCGCCAAGCAGTACACGGAGTATGATATGATCCAAATTCACACAGACTTGCCCGATTTCCCGGAGCTGCGCACGCGTCTGTTGTTTGCTTTCTTGAACGGAAATAGTAAATTAAGCACATCCAGTGAGTTGTATACGCTAGCAACTTCGCTCGTGCAGCTTGCACTCGACACTCATGACATGGTTACGGTTTCGAATGACATCAAAGAGAAAAAGGCGGCAAGATCCAGACAGTTAAAGGTTCTTGCTGGGGATTATTTCAGTTCCCGTTTCTATCATCTCCTTGCCGGGGCCGGTCAAATTGACATGATTAAGCAACTGTCGAATGCGATTTGTGAAGTAAACCGATTAAAGATGAACACGTACATGAAAATGAAGCAATTGAAATTATCGGCAGAAGATTACATTCACCAAACGGTGGAAATAAAATCTCAGCTTTTTTTGTCATTCTCGGAATTTATGTCTGAGGTATATGACCAAGCATGGCCGGAGATTTTGAGGAGCTACGCGAAGTGTGAGGTCATTTTTGAAGAAATTTTTCGCATGGAATCCGGGGCCAATTTCAAGGGGAGTTGGGGATTCTGGCACATTCTGCAGCATGGCACGAAGGATGAACGAAAGCAGCTTCAAGCGGAGGAATCGGATCAAGCCAAAGTTCGCACCTTGCAGCATAAATATCATATCACTTCGCAACTGTATCAGATGCTGGATTCTCAAACGAAGATGTTACAATCCAGCGTGCAACAGCTTGAATCGGACAAACTAATTAGTGAACTCTTTCACATAGGAGAGCCATTCCTGCGATTTTTAGCCAAGCAGCCCAAAGTGCTGGAAGAAATTTGAGGTGACCTGACAGATGAATATGACAAAAACCAAATCACAAGCCAAAACCCAAAAGTCCAAAGAAGAATTCGTGCACTCCGTCTTCGAAAGCATTGCGCCAAAGTATGATTTAATGAACAATATCTTAAGCTTCAACAGGCATAAAGCGTGGCGCAAATTCACAATGAAGAAGATGAATGTTAAGCCAGGGGAAACAGCCATCGATTTATGCTGCGGGACGTGTGACTGGACGATTTCGTTAGCCAGGGCAAGCGGCACGGGAAAGATGGTCGGGCTGGATTTCAGCCAGAACATGCTGGATTATGGCGCTGAGAAAATTAAGCAGCTTCACCTGGACAAGCAGATTGAGTTAATTCAAGGCAACGCGATGAGTCTTCCGTTTGACGACAACACGTTTGATTACGCAACGATCGGATTTGCCCTTCGTAATGTTCCCGATTTGGAGCAGGTCATTCGTGAAATGCAGCGTGTCGTTAAGCCAGGAGGGCTAGTTGTGTCTCTAGAGTTGTCCAAGCCGACGTGGCAGCCGTTCAAGTCGATCTATTATTTTTATTTCCAACGCGTCCTGCCTTTCTTGGGGAAAATGATTGTCCAGAAGTATGAGCAGTATAAATGGCTTCCGGAATCATTAATCACTTTTCCCGATCACAAACAACTTGCGGCAATATTTACGAACCTAGGATTAGATAGTGTACAGGCTTACCCGCTAACAGGCGGAGTTGCAGCCTTGCATATTGGCACCAAGGGGAAAACGAAATCAGGAGAGTAATGCGCATATGTTTACTAAATTAAAAATTTTTCTAGAAATGATTAAGTTTGAACACAGTGTTTTTGCACTGCCTTTTGCATTCATGGGGGCGATTCTGGGATCCGTGGTATTGAATGGACATTTGCCGGGCTGGGCTCAGATTGGCTGGATTACGCTTGCGATGGTCGGGGCAAGAACCGCGGCGATGGCATTAAATCGTGTGATTGATAAAGCGATCGACAAGAAAAATCCGCGAACGGAAAATCGTGCTATACCGGCGGGCTTAATTTCAATCCCGCAAGTCATTATTTATATTATTATTTCATTTGCATTACTTTTCTGGGCAACCTCAAATTTAAGTGCTTTGTCAATGAAACTACTGCCGATCGCAGTGTTTTTTCTTGTCTTTTACTCTTATACCAAAAGGTTCACTTGGACATGTCACTTTTTTCTAGGCTTGACATTAGGATTAGCTCCACTAGGCGGGTGGATTGCCGTAACAGGTCAATTTACTTGGGCTTCAATCGTATTTTATTTGACGGTAGTGTGCTGGAGTGCAGGATTTGATCTCATCTATGCTTGCCAGGATGCTGAATTTGATCGCAATGAAGGGCTTCATTCCTTGCCAAGCCGCTTTGGCATTAAGGCAGCACTGAATACAGCTCGCATCTTGCATGTACTTACTGCTGTAGGACTAGTTACTTTATTCTTCATTACACATTTGAGCTGGTTTTATTTGGTAGGTCTCGTTATTGCATACTTTATTCTGTACAAGGAACACAGACTTGTCTCACCGCAGGATTTATCCAAGCTGAATACCGCCTTTTTTACGATGAACGGTGTCCTCAGCCTTGTGATGTTTGCTTTTACATTGATTGATGTGCTTGTGAGGGAGTACCTATGAGCGGCGGCAATTGGGTGATAGGAATTACCGGGGCTAGCGGAGCTGTTTATGGCGTTCGGCTGTGTCAGGTTATGCTGGATCAGGGATTAGATGTACATCTAATCGTTACTGAGGCTGGCTGGAGAGTCCTTCACGATGAATTGGATTGGAATGCCGGCAAGCGCAAAGACATGCTCCAGGAGCATTTTGGCGGCCGTGCCGGCACATTTGAGTATCATCCGATTGCTGATATAGGTGCAACCGTAGCTAGTGGCTCGTTTCGCACGAAGGGGATGGTTGTCATCCCTTGCTCAATGGGAACTTTATCGGGCATTGCTCACGGATCATCCGATAATTTGTTAGAGCGTACAGCAGATGTCATGCTGAAAGAAGGAAGAAAAATAATTCTGGTTCCAAGGGAAACGCCATTACATGCCATACATTTAGAAAACATGCTAACCTTATCTAGAATGGGCGTCCGCATGCTTCCGGCCATGCCAGCCTTTTATAATCGTCCGCGCTCCCTAGAGGAGATGGTCGATTTTTTGGTAGGCAAAGTGCTGGACAGCATGGACATTGAGCATTCCTTGTACCGAAGATGGGGGGATAACCATGAAGAGCGCTGACCCTAAAATTCGGATTGGCCGAATCAACTATACGAACGTTTGGCCGATCTATTATTATTTTCCGGAACTTATGAACACTTCGGAAGTGAACATCATTGAACAAGTTCCGACTTCATTGAATAAAGCTATGGCTGCCGGAAGCATTGATATGGGGCCAATCTCTTCCTTTGCCTACGGGGAGTCCTTCGAGAATTATTTGTTGTATCCGGATCTTTCAGTGAGCGCTTATGGCGAAGTCAATTCGATTTTACTGTTCCATGAAAAGCCGCTTCGCGAGATCGCGAATGGACATATTATGCTGCCTACAACATCAGCTACTTCTGTGAATTTACTCAAGATAATTCTAGAAAAATTTTATGGCGGAAAGCCAACTTATGAATACGCGGAGCCGAATGTCGAGCGCATGATGGCTCAGGCTGACGGAGCATTGCTCATTGGCGATGACGCAATCAAAGAGAGCTGGCGCAATAAAACGTATATGATTACAGATCTTGGGCAAGAATGGGCGAAATGGACAGGACAATGGATTTCATTCGCTGTTTGGGCTATACGCAAAGAGACAGCAGCGCTATATCCGGAACTTGTGGCTGATGTGTTTGAGGCGTTCATGGCAAGTAAAGCGAAAGCCCACCGTAATCCGGAAGAAATGATAAGCAAGGCGCAAGCTTCCGTTGGCGGTACGGCTTCCTATTGGCATCATTATTTTCATACGTTATGTTATGATTTTGGAACGGAACAGTGGGAAGGACTTGCTACCTATTACAAGTATTGTTATGAGCTTGGTTTCCTGCCGAAGCCAGTAAGTATCGCTTTATGGTCAGAGAATAAAGTGGCACGGGTGACAGAATGAAAAACTTAATCGATATTTATTCAAGAAAGAAAAAAGATATAGCGGCTATTGAAAAAGCGCTCGAAGAAAGCGTATATACAGATCACGCTATGCTGAGAGAAACGTCTAACCATTTACTGAAAGCTGGTGGGAAGCGAATTCGTCCGGTCTTTGTACTGCTCTCTGGCGAGTTTGGACAGTACCAGCTGGAAACGATGAAACGTGTGGCAGTTCCACTCGAACTCATTCATATGGCATCGCTAGTACATGATGATGTCATTGATGACGCGAACACAAGGCGCGGGCAACTTACGGTGCGATCCAAATGGGATAATCGCATTGCGATGTTTACAGGAGACTACATATTTGCTAAAGCATTAGGTGTCATTACGCAAATTCACAAACCCGCTGTCCATCAAATCATGTCTAAAGCAATCGTGGAAATGTCCATCGGCGAGATGGAACAAATTCGGTTCTTCTTTCATTCCGAACAATCGATTCGCGATTACTTATTGCGAATAAGACGTAAAACAGCGCTTCTTATCGCCATTTCGTGCCAATTGGGAGCTATGGCTGCTGATGCACCGGACTGGATAAGCAATAAGCTGTACGGGTTTGGGTATAACGTTGGAATGGCGTTCCAAATTCGTGACGATATTCTTGACCTTATCGGTACCGAAAAGCAAATCGGCAAACCGCCGGGCTCGGACGTGAAACAAGGGAATATTACGATTCCTGTTTTGTTTGCCATGCAGGACCCAGCACTAGAACCGCTTATTTTGGCGGAATTAGAGCGTATACATAAATTAGACGGACAAACGGATGTCAGTCGGTTCTTGGATATTATTCGTCATAGTGAAGGCATTGAGAAAGCAGATGCACTATCACAGAAGTACATAGATAAGGCGATAGCTTCTTTGGATAAGCTGCCAGACAGCCAAGCGAAGAAGGATCTGATCGAGGTAGCGTATTTCATCGGCAATCGATCGTACTAAAGGTCGTTGCAATTTGAGAAAAGCTGCCAAAAAGTGTAAACTAATAGCAAGTACATAGCTTTAACCTTATGGCGTACAGGTTTACGATGCAAGTTTTCTAACGAAAACTCAGTAGATGCTCACGAAGCAAGTTTTCTTAAGAAAACTCAGCAGATGCTTACGATGTAGGTTTTCTAAAGAAAACTCTAGGGAGGAAGTCGTTACATGGATAAAACATTTTTGATGGTCAAGCCAGATGGCGTGCAGCGCGGCCTAATCGGTGAAATTGTAAAGCGCTTCGAACAGAAAGGCTTTCAATTAATCGGCAGCAAATTGACGATGGTATCGAGAGAACAAGCCGAGTTTCATTATGCCGAGCATGAAGGCAAAGATTTTTACGAAAGACTCGTTAATTTCATTACGTCAGGGCCTGTCTTCGCGATGGTGTGGCAGGGAGATCAAGTCATTCCTTTATCCCGTACGTTGATTGGCAAAACGAATTCTCTAGAAGCAGCACCAGGCACGATCCGTGGCGACTATGCCGTACATACGAATTTTAATCTTATTCATGGCTCGGATTCACCGGAAAGCGCTGAACGCGAAATCGGCAATTTCTTCAAAGAGGACGAGATCCTTGCCTATACCAAAATCATTCAGCAGTGGATCTAGCTATGAAAGCCCAAGAACCTGTCATCTCTCGGATGCAGGTTCTTTTTTTTGTCGCCCTTTGAAGGAATTTGGCAGAGTTTGAAAGAATGTATGTAAATTAGACAATAAACAAGGTGGGTGGACAGCATGGAAGAGGACCAGGATTTTTTGTTATTTATAAAAAAAGTAAAAGATCATACGTCCATTGATCTTGCACTTTATAAAGAAGCGCAAATGAAAAGACGTCTTACAACTTTGCGAATGAAACGTGGCTATCAAACGTTCGTCTCTTTTTTTGATGCCATGATGAAAAATAAAGAGCTTTTTTATGAATTTCTGGATCGGATGACGATCAATGTTTCCGAGTTTTGGCGGAACCCGAATCGGTGGGAACTTGTAGAGTCGAGATTTATACCTGAGATGTTGAAAAAGAATCGCAGATTGAAGGTTTGGAGTGCAGCTTGTTCTACGGGCGAGGAGCCTTATACATTAGCGATGATTTTGGCGGAGCAAGGAGCCTTAAACGATGTTCATCTACTTGCAACAGATATCGATGAAGGCGCTCTGGATAAGGCGCGTAAAGCGGTCTATCTTGATCGTTCATTGCGAGATGTTCCCGAGAAGTATGTGAAGAAATATTTTCGTCAAGAACAAATGATGTATCATATTTCGGATGAGTTGAAAAAGCCTGTCAGATTTCAAAAGCAGAACCTGCTTGTCGACACGTTTGATACCGGATTTGATCTGATTGTATGCCGCAATGTGATTATTTATTTCACAGAAGAGGCGAAGCATGTGCTGTATCAAAAATTTGCAAAGGCATTGAAACCAGGTGGGTTGTTGTTCGTGGGCTCGACAGAGCAGATTTTCTCCCCGGGACAATATGATCTAGAACCGGCGGACACTTTCTTTTATCGCAAGAAGGGGGTATAAGATCTTCCATATTTTCCAATACTAAGATGTAGCATAACTCAGTGACGTTAATGAGAACTGTAAATAAACGGAAGCTAACTCTTAGGGGGCTCTTATGGACAAACGCAAAGTGATTACCGCTTATCGCAGGGGAATGATCTCCATTCAAGAATGTGCGCAAATTTTGGGAGTAGATTCATCGCAAATCATGGGTTTGATGAATGACCCGCAAATGGCAGAACTTCCAAGAGTTGTCCAGAAGCAGCCTATGCATGGGTAACCTTGCTCCTGAGCAGATATGAACACGCTTGCGCTTGAGGGAATATCCCTTATCTGCAAAGCGTGTTTTTGCGTTTGTGCTGTTGCCAAACCAGAGTACCTATACTATAATGACTTAAAGATAATCGCGCGTCAAAGCGCTAAAGCGTTTGAAACAAATTCAAGTTGCTATAGGAACACTTTCAACTTGACAGAACTTATAGGCGAATGTTTCACCAAATTATAGGGGGTAACGGATTGTGAGATATTTAACGGCAGGCGAAACACACGGACCGCAGCTCACTGCGATTATTGAAGGGTTCCCAAGTAATGTAACCCTTAACTTTGAGGATCTGAATTTTCAATTACATAGACGTCAGAAGGGGTATGGCCGTGGTCGTCGGATGCAAATTGAGAAAGATACAGCGACTATTGCCGGCGGTGTGCGCCATGGTAAAACAACAGGCGCTCCGATCGCGCTTGTCGTAGTCAACAATGATTGGAAGCACTGGACTTCCGTGATGGGCATCGAGCCGGTAGAAGAGGATAACGAAGGCAAACGCCGCGTGAATCGCCCTCGTCCCGGACATGCCGATTTAAATGGCGGTCTTAAATATAATCAGAAAGACCTGCGTAATATTTTGGAGCGCTCCAGCGCCCGCGAAACGACAATGCGCGTAGCGACCGGTGCGGTTGCTCGCCAACTGTTGGCAGAGTTCGGCATCAAAGTAGCCGGTCAAGTAATCCGGATCGGCGATGTGGAAGCACAGCGTCAAGAACTTCCGATCGATGACCTGATCCGTATTACCGAGGAATCACCGGTGCGTGTCGTAGATAAAGAAGCGGAGGCCCAAATGATCGCCGCTATCGACGCTGCCAAAGAGGATGGGGATACCCTCGGCGGTATCGTTGAAGTGATCATTGAAGGTGTGCCGGTAGGACTTGGCAGCCATGTGCAATGGGACCGCAAATTGGATGGTAAAATTGCGCAAGCTGTTCTCTCCATTCAAGCGTTCAAAGGCGTGGAATTCGGCATTGGCTTCGAAGCTGCAGAGCGTAGAGGATCGAATGTGCACGATGAAATTTTATATACAGAGGAATCCGGCTTTAGACGCAGAACGAATCGTGCAGGCGGATTTGAAGGCGGAATGACGACAGGCGAGCAAATTATCGTTCGCGGAGTCATGAAGCCAATCTCGACCTTGTACAAGCCGCTGCAAAGCGTGGACATTGACACGAAGGAAGTATTCACAGCGCAGGTTGAGCGTTCAGATACTTGTGCAGTCCCGGCTGCGGGCGTCATTATGGAGAACGTAATCGCATGGGAAGTTGCGAATGCGTTTTTGGATAAATTCGGCGGCGACTCCATTGAGGAGATTCGTGCGAATTTAAACAATTTCTTGAAACAAGTGGAGAGCTACTAATATGAGAGAGCTCACGGTAGAGCTTGGAGAACGGTCTTATCCTATTTATATTGGCCAAGGTGTCCTGAACAATATCACGGCGCTGTTCGACCGCGCGAAGCTCAGCCGCAAATCGCCACTGCTCGTTGTCACAGACAACGAGGTGGCTCCGCTGCACCTGGAGCGCGTCATGGCGCTGCTCCGCGAAGGCGGCTTCGCCGCGACGGCCTGCGTCGTTCCCGCAGGCGAAACATCCAAATCCCTCGCGCAGCTCGAGGGAATCGTAACCGCCGCCCTCCAGGCGGGTCTCGATCGCAGTTCTGCGATCGTCGCCCTTGGAGGAGGCGTGGTCGGCGATCTCGCCGGCTTCGCTGCGGCGAGCTTCATGCGCGGGATCCGCTTCGTGCAGATCCCGACAACGATCCTTGCCCACGACAGTTCTGTCGGAGGCAAGGTCGCTGTTAACCATCCGATGGCGAAGAACATCATCGGGGCGTTCCACCAGCCCGAGCTCGTTCTCTTCGACATCGACTTGCTTCTGACTTTGCCGCCGCGCCAGGTGAAGGCGGGTCTCTCCGAAGTGATCAAGCATGGCTTGATCTGGGATGTCGCTTTCACACAGTGGTGTGACGACAATGCAGAGAAGCTGCTGTCTTTAGATCCGGAAGCGCTCAGTTACGCCCTTTATATAGGCTGTAAAGTAAAGTCGATCGTTGTATCTCAGGATGAGCGCGAGAACGATTTGCGTGCCATTCTTAATCTTGGCCACACCATTGGCCATGCCTTGGAAGCTGTCGCCGGGTACGGCGAACTGCTGCATGGTGAAGCGATCTCCATTGGTATGGTGGGCGCTGCGAAGCTTGCTCAGCAGTTTGGATACTCCGAGGAGATCCATCGTGTAACCAAAGGTTTGTTCCTGAAGTACGGATTGCCTGTCAGCATTCCGCCTCATTTGGACACGGACAGCATCATGAGCGCGATGATGCACGATAAGAAATTTAAAGAAGGCACGATGGTCTACATCATTCCTATGGAGATTGGCAAAGTCGAGATCCGTAAGGATGTTACCGTTGAACAAGTTAGACAAATTGTTGAGCTTCTAAAGGGGGAGAGTTAGCCGATGTTCTGTAGGGGAATCCGTGGTGCGACGACGGTTGAACACAATGAAGCGGAAGAAATTTTATCCGCAACCGGTGAGTTGCTTCGTGCCATCGTAGAAGCGAATGATTTTCGTCCGGAGGATATTTGTTCGGTATTTATTACAGTGACTGGGGACATTACGGCAACGTTTCCGGCACGGGCCATTCGTACAATGGTTGGTTGGGAATTGGTTCCTTTGATGTGTTCGTTGGAAGTTCCTGTTGAAAATTCATTGCCTAAATGTATCCGTCTTATGGTTCAAGTGAACACAACGAAGAGCCAAGCGGAAATCAACCATATTTATTTGAAGGAAGCCAAAGCACTTCGCCCTGATATTGTTAAATTGACAAATGAAGCTGCACGGTAGTATAGTGTAGTTAGATGAGATTAGGTAAGTAGAGCAGAGTTTAGTTGAGTAGAGCAGAGCCCAGTTGAGATGAGAAAGATAATTGAGGATTGTATGAAGATGAACACGACTCATTCGGAGGCGTCTGTTTCCTCATACACATCATAATTTCTTTTGTCATATTCTTCTTAATCTTCTACATTAAACTAAAAGTCAACCTCTACTTCGGTAGAGGTTTTTTGTTATTCAAATAGAGTTTGGAGCACCTCGGTAAACGACGGAAAGCTCACAAGCTGAGAGGGGATGTTACCATGTATACACCTGAAATTCAAGAAGTGATTCGTTTGTCCAAAAATAACAACCTCATTCCTGTGGTGCGTCATCTATTGGCAGATACAGAAACCCCGATTCGTGTTTTTCAGCACTTGTACCAAGAGAAGCGTGCATTTCTGTTAGAAAGTGTAGAGGGCGGAGTGAAGTGGGCGCGATATTCCTTCATCGGAAGCGATCCATTTCTGATGATTACGGCGAAGCATGGAAAGACGGTCGTTGAAACACAAAACGAGACTAAGGTTTCTGACGAGAAACCGATTGATGTGTTGAAGGCTTACCTAAGATCCTACTCCAGCCCTCAGCTTGCGGATTTGCCGCGATTCACAGGTGGCGCTGTCGGATTCTTTGGATACGATCTTCTGCAATACTATGAGAAGCTGCCTGCTCATCAAATTGATGACTTGCAAATGAACGATATTCAATTCATGTTCTGTGATCAAGTTATCGTATTCGATCATTTTAAACAGCAGATCAAAGTCATTGCTAACGTGCATGTGCCGCCTTTTGCAACAGATGCAGACATCGTGAAGGCGTATCATGCGACATGCGCGAAAATTGATGCGACGATCGAGAAGATCAAGCGTCCGCTCGGAACGGAAACAATGACGCATAATCCGATTGTATCAGAGCCGGATCTCGGAGATATTCGCTCGAATGTGACGAAGGAAAAGTATATTGCTAACGTGAACAAAGCGAAGGAATACATTCGGGCCGGTGATATTTTTCAGGTAGTCTTGTCGCAACGTTTTGAGATGGAAACAACCGTGTCTCCGCTTCAAGTGTACCGGGTGCTTCGCACGATGAACCCATCTCCCTATATGTATGTGCTCAAAATGGATGATGAGGTTGTCGTCGGCACATCGCCGGAATTGCTTGTACGGGTTGAAGAAGAGAAAGTGGAAACGCGTCCGATTGCCGGCACAAGACCTCGCGGTAAGACGCCGGAAGAGGATTTGGCTCTTGAAAAAGAACTGCTCGCAGATGAGAAGGAACGCGCTGAGCACTTAATGTTAGTTGATCTAGGTCGTAACGATATCGGTCGCGTGTCGGAATTCGGTACGGTGAAGTGTGATACCTTTATGGATGTTGAACGTTATTCACACGTTATGCATATCGTTTCCAACGTATCCGGTAAAATAGCGAAGGACAAAGATTTCTTCGATGCTTTTCTTTCTTGTATGCCTGCGGGGACGGTGTCTGGAGCGCCGAAACTGCGTGCGATGGAGATTATTGCTGAGCTGGAGCCAGAGGCGCGCGGTACGTATGCGGGAGCCATTGGTTACTTAGGATTCTCAGGGAACTTGGACACATGCATCACGATTCGCACGATCGTATTCAAGCATGGCAAAGCGTACGTGCAAGCCGGCGCCGGTATTGTTTGGGACTCTGTTCCGGAAAACGAGTACCAGGAGACGGTTAACAAAGCGACAGCTTTGCTCAAATCGATTCGGATGGCAGAAGCCATGTTCAGCCCTGAACCTAGACCGGTAAGCGATATTAACAAGGATTATTTTGTTAACTCTTAAGGGAAAGATGTAGAGGAGGATTCGTGTCATGAGTAGACTTAATCATATACAGCAAGCGCTTGGCAAAGTAATTAGCGGCAACCACCTGTCGCGTGAGGAAGCGCGCAGGGTGATGTCGGAAATCATGGAGGGGGCGGCATCGCCCTCTCAAATCGGCAGCCTTCTGACGGCTCTTCGCATGAAAGGCGAAACCCTGGAAGAGATTACAGGGTTTGCAGAAACGATGCGGAACAAAGCGCTCCAAGTAAATGTGCAGCAGCATGACCTGCTGGACACTTGCGGTACTGGCGGCGATGGAGCTGAGACGTTCAATATTTCAACAACGGCGGCCATTGTTGCTGCTGCAGGAGGCATTCGCGTTGCGAAGCATGGCAATCGGGCAATGTCCAGCAAAAGCGGCAGCGCCGATGTGCTGGAAGCTCTTGGTGTGAATATTACGTTAAGCGGCGAACAAGCGGCGCAATGTTTGGACAAAACGGGTATTTGTTTTATGTTCGCACAAGCTTTTCACCAATCTATGAAGCATGTAGCTGCTCCGCGAAAAGAGCTGGGCTTCCGCACGGTATTCAATCTGCTGGGTCCGCTTACTAACCCTGCAGGAGCGGATCGTCAAGTACTTGGCGTGTTCGACAGGACGAAAACAGAACTTCTCGCGCAAGCGCTGCAGGCATTAGGGCTGAAGCGTGCATTGGTAGTAGCCAGCGAGGACGGTCTAGATGAATTCAGCATTTCGGCGCCAACCAAAGTAACGGAACTAAAAGCGGATCGGATTAGCACTTATTCTATTACTCCTGATGATCTTGGTCTACGAGCGCATAGCATTAAGGATGTTGGCGGTGGTGATGCGCTGTTGAACGCAGAGATTATCCGTCATATTTTTGCCGGCGAAAGAGGGCCTCACCGTGATATCGTGCTCGCGAATGCAGCTGCGTGCTTCTACGTGACAGGACATGTCGGAAGCCTGCAGCAAGGGGTTAAATTTGCGGCTGATGTGATCGATTCGGGCCGTGCAGAACAAAAATTGAATGAATTAATCCAATACACAGGAGAACTAAGCCATGTTTCTTGATAAAATTGTTGCCACCAAGCGTGCTGAGGTTGAAGCGATGAGCAGCTTTTCCATTGCGGAAGCGGAGAAGGTTATTTCAGCTCTTCCTCCTTGCCTAGGCTTTGAACAAGCATTGACTACACGTAAAAACCGTGCGATGGGACTGATTGCCGAAGTCAAAAAGGCATCTCCATCCAAGGGTTTGATCCGTGAAGATTTTGATCCGGTACGTTTGGCGGAGTCCTACGAACGTGCAGGCGCAGATTGCATCTCGGTTCTTACGGATGTGCAGTATTTCCAAGGGAGCAACGACTACCTTAAGGCTGTTCGGCAAGCTGTCAAAATACCTTTGCTGCGGAAAGATTTCACGATTGATCCGAAGCAAATCTATGAAGCTCGTCTGATTGGTGCGGATGCGATCCTGCTCATCGCGGCAATTTTGACAACTGATCAAATGAAACAGTACCTAGCGCTTGCCAGTGACCTTGGTTTGGATGCGCTAGTTGAAGTTCATGATCGTGAAGAGCTGGAGCGAGCGTTAGAATTAGACACCCGATTGATTGGTATTAACAACCGGAATCTGAAGACATTCGTCACGGATTTGAAAACGACGGAAGAATTGATTCAATTCATTCCAGCGGGTAAAACAATCGTAAGTGAGAGCGGTATTTCCGCTGTTCAAGATATGGCCTATTTGCAGGAAATCGGCTCCCACGCTGTACTGATCGGCGAGCATTTCATGCGTCAGCCCGTTGTTGAGCAAGCGGTTCATGATCTGATGGGACCAAGAGTGAAAACAACGAATCAGATGGCGTAGAAAGAGGCGAAAAGAATGGCTGCAGGCACGTTTCCAACCGTAAAAATTTGTGGACTTCAAAGCGTTGAAGTGTTAAAATCAATCGTGCATTTGCCGATCGATCATATCGGATTTGTTTTTGCCCCAAGTAAACGCCAAGTAACGCCGGACAAGGCTAATGAGCTTATTTCTTATCTGAAATCAGAAGCGGCGAGCGGCTTAACCATACCGCTTACGGTAGGGGTATTCGTGAATCCGACTCAGGAGCAGCTAATCGATATTTTGGCTGTTGCTCCGCTTGATGTTGTCCAATTGCACAGTCAGGAGACCCCTGAATTTTGCAGTTGGGTGCGTGAACGGTTCCAAGTGCAGGTGTTTAAATCTGTGTCCATTTCCAAATCGGAGGATAAAGTACCTTCATTAACGGAAGTAGGTGCTCAACTAGACCCTTATATTGGATCGGTTGACGCTATTTTGCTGGATACTTTTGACCCTGTGTATGGGGGAGGCTCCGGTAAAACTTTTGCTTGGGACTGTATACCGGTTTATCTGGAATGGGCTCGTTTAGCAGGCGTGAAGCTGCTTGTCGCAGGCGGACTGCAGCCTGATAATGTGAATCAATTAGTGGAAGCCTATCGTCCCGATGGCGTAGATGTGTCCAGCGGCGTGGAGACGGATGGCGTGAAAGATATTGCGAAAATTAGCGCATTTGTGGAAAGGGTGACCCGAAAGTGACGCAAGTACCTGATGAGCACGGCAGATTCGGCAAGTTCGGCGGCCGTTACGTACCAGAAACATTGATGAATGCATTAACTGAGCTGGAAGAAGCTTATAATCGATATAAAGATGACCCGGAGTTTATTGCCGAAGTTCGTTATTTGCAAAAACAATATTCCGGCAGACCAACTCCCCTTTACTATGCGGAGCGCCTTTCTGAGCAATTGGGCGGGGCCAAAATTTACTTGAAACGCGAAGACCTGAATCATACTGGCGCTCACAAAATCAATAACACAATCGGACAAGCGGTTCTCGCGAAAAAGATGGGGAAAAAGAAAATTATCGCCGAGACTGGCGCTGGACAGCACGGTGTTGCGTCGGCAACGGTCGCTGCCTTAATGGGCTTTGAGTGCAAAGTATTTATGGGCGAAGAAGATACGAAGAGACAGCAATTGAACGTTTTCCGCATGAAATTGCTTGGTTCTGAAGTAATTCCCGTCACGTCAGGAACTCGTACGCTGAAGGACGCATGTAACGAAACGCTGCGTTATTGGGTTAGCAACGTCCAGGATACCTATTACATCCTGGGATCCGTAACAGGACCGCATCCTTACCCGATGATGGTGCGTGATTTTCAGCGAATCATAGGCGATGAGTCGCGCGAGCAGATTTTAGAAACGGAAGGCAGACTGCCGGATGCCGTTGTCGCTTGCGTTGGCGGAGGCAGTAACGCCATGGGCATTTTTTATCCTTTCGTTCAGGATGAAACGGTTAAACTCATCGGGGTTGAAGCGGCTGGACGCGGAATTCATACGGAGGAACACGCTGCGACTATGACCAAAGGTTCACCTGGCGTATTCCAAGGCTCGCTGAGCTACTTGCTGCAGGATGAATATGGGCAAGTGCTTCCGGCTCATTCCATTTCCGCAGGCTTAGACTACCCGGGTATCGGTCCCGAGCACTCATACCTCAAAGATATTGAACGTGCTACTTATTATCCGATAACTGACCAAGAGGCCCTTGACGCGCTTCAATTGCTTAGCCGCACGGAGGGCATCATTCCAGCCCTGGAGAGCGCTCATGCGATTGCACAAACAGTAAAGCTGGCTCCTACGATGTCCAAAGATCAAATTATTGTCGTGAGTCTATCCGGCCGCGGCGATAAAGATGTGGAATCCATCATGAGCTATCTTGGCACAGGGAGGGAATAAGTTATGAACCTGATAGATAAGCGATTTGCTGAGCTCAAAGAGCGTGGGGAAACGGCAATGATCCCGTTCCTTACCATCGGTGATCCGTCCAAAGAAGCTTCTTTGGAGCTTATTCTGGAGATGGAGCGGGCTGGTGCCGATTTAATCGAGCTAGGTGTTCCGTATTCAGATCCGTTAGCTGACGGTCCAGTGATTCAACGCTCCTCGGAACGTGCGCTATTAAGTAAAATAACGATATATGATGTGATTGATGTGGCGCGCCAAGCCAGAAACAGAGGCTCCAAGCTGCCGTTCATTCTCTTCACCTACTATAATCCCGTGCTGCAAATCGGTCTGGAACGAATTTTCAAGACGATGCAGGAAAATGAAATCAGCGGTATCATCATTCCCGATCTGCCGCTGGAAGAAGATAGTGAAACAAGGGCGATTGCCGAGTCCTATGGCGTGCATTTGATTCCACTAGTTGCGCCAACATCGAATGAACGTGTTAAACGCATTGCCGCTGGAGCTCGCGGATTCGTTTATTGTGTTTCATCGCTAGGCGTTACCGGTGAACGCGCTGAGTTTTTCGGAGGGATTGAGGACTTTCTTTCCACCGTGCGGGAAGCAGCGAATGTGCCGATCGTTGTCGGCTTCGGAATATCCAACCGTGAGCAAGTGCAGCGGTTTGAGAAGCTTTGTGACGGTGTCGTCGTGGGAAGCGCCATTGTCCGTTCGATTGAAAGTGCGTTGCATCATTTTAAAGAAGATGCTGCCCATCCGGAAGGTCTACAGCAAATTGGCGGCTTTGTTGGCCAGTTGAAAGGCAGATAACGAAATCCCTCTAGACACCTTGTCTAGGGGGATTTTTAAAAATTACCTATTTACTGTTAAGCGTTAAAGCAGTACACTATTATTTGTTGATCGTTGAGACATTTGTCTCAAATGAGTAGAATAAGCAGTATTCCTTCTACATAAAAGGAACCATATTTTACAAAGCTGTTATTTTTGTGGGACAATTACAAGGTTCGGACAACTAATTGATGAGGTGACTACCAATGAAACCGAAACAAACCATTGTACATTTGCCGGTCTATCAGCCGGGTAAACCTATTGAAGAAGTGAAAAGAGAATTAGGATTAACAGAAGTGATTAAGCTTGCATCCAATGAAAATCCATTCGGCTCTTCGCCTAAAGCGAGAGCGGCGATCGAGGCTGAAATTGCGAACATTAGCTTATATCCGGATGGCGGAGCTGTTGAATTGACAGAGGCAGTAGCCGAGTACCTCGGAGTGAATACGAACCAACTCATTTTTGGAGCAGGTTCCGATGAGGTTATTCTCATGCTAGCCCGCGCTTTCCTCGTACAAGGCGATGAAACGGTGATGGCTACCCACACCTTCCCGCAATATAAGCACAATTGTGAGATTGAAGGAGCTGTATCCATTGAGGTCCCATTGAAAGATGGTACGCATGATTTGGATGGCATGCTGGCTGCGATTACAGACCGTACGAAGATCGTATGGATTTGTAATCCGAATAATCCGACCGGTACGATGAATACGGATGCGGAAATTAAAGCATTTTTAGCAAAAGTTCCTGAGCATGTGTTGGTCGTTCTGGATGAGGCATATTGTGAGTACAATACGACTGGACAATTCCCGGATAGTATCGAGTTTATCGGCCAGTACCGGAATGTCATTGCACTGCGTACTTTTTCAAAAATATACGGTTTGGCTTCGCTGCGAATCGGTTATGGGGTCGGGCACCCGGATGTTATTAGATCGATTAATCAAGTTCGCGAGCCTTTCAACACGACTAGATTTGCACAAGCTGCTGCACTTGCGGCCATTAAGGACCAAGATTTCATCGCTAGCTGCCGCGAAGCGAATACGGCAGGTCTGAATTACTTAACAGAGCAATTCAACGAGATGGGATTACAGGCTTTCCCAGCTCACGGAAACTTCATTATGGTTAATGTAGGGCGTCCTGCAGGTGACGTATTTAATGGTTTGTTGCGTAGAGGAATTATTGTCCGCGGCGGACATATGCTTGGCTTCCCAACATCGCTTCGAGTTACAATCGGCTCGCGGGAACAGAATGAGAAATTCATAGCAGCTCTGCAGCAGGTGCTGGCCGAGGTCGCTGTACAAGCCTAATACAATTTAAAGGTTGATCTTATGACGAAAATTGCGATATTTGGCGTAGGGCTTATTGGCGGTTCACTAGCCTTATGTTACAAAGGAAAACCAGGTTTTACCGTTGTCGGCCATTCACCGAATCCGAAATCAGTGGAGAAGCTGCTTAAACGGAATGTGGTTGATGTGGCAACAACTAGCATGGCTGAGGCAGTGGATGGAGCGGATTACATCTTTCTATGCGTACCGGTAGGGATGCTAGAGGACTATGTGCAGCAGTTGATGAAGCTTCCGTTGAAGAAAGGATGCATCATTACGGATGTTGGCAGTACCAAAGCTTCCATTACGGAAAGTGCCGAAACCATTGTGAAGGAAGGCGTCTACTTTATTGGAGGTCATCCAATGGCAGGCTCCGAACGCCACGGTGTAGAGGCAGCCTCATCGCATCTTTTTGAAAATGCGTTCTACGTACTGACGCCAGCAGAGGGGACGCCTCAATCTGAGGTTGACCGCTTAACCGAGCTTCTCAAGACAACGAAAGCCCAAATCGTGCAAGTTGGCGCTAGGGAACACGACGATATCGTTGGTGCGATCAGTCATCTGCCGCATATAATTGCTGTTGCTCTTGTTAACCAAGTAAGAGGGTATAACGAAACGAATCCGTTGTATCAGAATCTGGCTGCAGGCGGCTTCAGAGACATCACACGCATTGCATCCAGTGAGCCGATGATATGGCGGGATATTCTTGTAAACAATCGCCAGGTGCTGCTTAAGCTTCTTAGCGATTGGAATCTGGAAATTTCGCGTTTCGTGGAGCTGCTTGAGAATAGCGATGGCGAGGGAATCGTTGAACAATTTCGTATTGCCGGCGAGTTCAGAAGTCAACTGCCTGAGCGCAGAAAAGGTATGATTACGTCATTGTTTGATATTTATGTGGATATTCCTGATCATCCTGGTATTATCGGACAAATTACGACATTATTAGGTAATGCTAGAATTAATTTGAGCAATATCCAAATCATTGAGAGCCGTGAAGACGTTCCTGGCATTCTACGTTTATCATTCCGTAATCAGGAAGACGCGGATCGTGCTGGCGAGCTGCTTAGTGGTCCATATGCGGTTCATGTTTAACATCGTTTATACCAAGAGATGAGCTGGTTCCTACGGGAATCAGCTTATTTTTTATTCTATTGAAAGTGATTCTCAAAAAAAAAACTTCGTGCTATAATGACATCGTTCTTATTTATAATACAAAACTTATACGTGTGGGGCGAACGAAATGAGGATCTGGATGATGTTGAAAAGTGCGTTAATTATTGTTGTTATTTTTGTTAATTTTTTCCCCTCATTTGTAAGTGCGAACAATGTCATCTATTCGAAGGAAGTCGCAGTACTCGTTTACCACCACATTGATGATCAAGTGCAGGGATCTGTGACGATCTCAACGAAATTATTTGAGCGGCAGCTAAGTGCGCTTCAGCGGCAGGGGTACAATTTTATTACGATGGATCAGTTCAAAAGTTTTATGAAAGATGGTGCTAGAATTCCTGATAATGCCGTTCTGATCACCTTTGATGATGGGTATGAAAGCTTTTACACGAATGCTTATCCCATTCTCAAAAAGATGCGTATTCCAGCGGTTAATTTCGTTATTACAAAAGATTTGGACAACCCGACAGCGACCTTGCTGCCGTCCTTATCCAGAGATCAAATCAGGAAAATGAGAAAAGAATTTTCGAATATTGATTTTCAACTTCATTCCGACCAATTGCATGCCATGAAAGATGGCAAACCGATGCTGAATAACAAGCTAACGGTGAATGGCTCAACTGAAACAGATGAAGATCTCAGACAAAGGGTCATTTCGGATACCAAAACTTGTATCGCAAAACTTAAAGAAGTCAATGGAGCTAAATCTATCGACTCTTATGCTTATCCTTTTGGCAGTTATGATGATTTTACGATTTCCTACCTCACTGAAGCAGGAGTCAAATATGCATTCACGACCAAGGCGGGCTTAACATCTGTTCAAACGGATCCCATGCAGATTCCACGCATTAATGCAGGTAGTCCCTATATTCGGCCTCATTCCATTAATAATTTAATTAATCAATCACAAAGGCAAAAGTTGGAAGGAACCAAAGCTTAGTTGAAAAAAGAAACGGTAAACGTTTTCAAAATAGTCATTGACAGAATGAAACCGTATACATATAATAAAAGTACAGTATGGTTTCTCTCCACTCCTATCCGATAATCGCACCATAAGTGCAGCCGCCAATTTGGCGGTTTTTTTTTTGCTTACAGATACCATATTTTTCTGAAATTATTATATAATGGATAGGGTGAGTTATTGCTTTAACTAGACAAGCTTTAAAAATGAATTTTTTTCAACAATTTGTCGAATCGAGCAGGAATTTCACGATCGATCGAGAAGGTTTATTATGGACGTTTTTTACATAAAGATCCATTCACATTTATTTTACAAATGATCGCAACTTTTCACTCTAACTGCAGTACAACATGTATGAGCAGTTGGAGTGGTACCCGGGAACTTGTTAGGAGGGTCGCCACGTAATGACCGATTCCCAATTGATCAGAGAAATCAAGGATGGAAATGTTCAGCTGTATGACGAGCTTATGCGTCGTTACGAGCGTAAAATCCTTGCCTTCATCTTTCATATGCTCAAAAGTACACAAATGGAAGCTATCGCTGAAGACTTGTGTAATGAAACATTTTATAAAGCGTATCGCAGTTTGCATTCCTTTCGTGAAATTGAAGCTTCCTTTTCTACCTGGTTGTATACAATTGCCCGGAATACGGTTTTGAGTGAGCTGCGCAAAAATAAAAGTGTGCAAGTTTCGTTAGAGCAAAGCGGATTGACACCACATGCTTCTTTTGATGCCATGCCGGAGCAAGCCATGCTGCGAAACGAGAAAGTATCGATGGTTCGAGATGCGATTAATAGTTTGCCGGAGAAACAAAGGTCAGCTTTGATATTAAGAGAGTATGACCAGATGGATTATCAGGAAATCGCCAACATTTTAGGTCAAACTGTAAGCTCGGTCAAATCGTTATTGTTCCGAGCAAGAGCGTCAGTCAAGTTACAGTTGGACCCATACTTCAGTGAACCGATATTCGAAGAATCGAAGGGATGAAACAGCGATGAAGTGTAGTGAGATCCAGGAATTATTTGGGGTATATTGGGATTTGCCGAATGATGACCTGCGACGTACCGCGGTGGATGAGCATATTGCGACTTGTGCTGACTGTGCAGAAGAGTTTCTTATCTGGGAGGAAAGTACGATACTCATTCGTACGGCTGCAGTCGAGAGCGAACTTCCTGATTATGAACCGATGGTTTCAGGCAAGGTCATGAGTCGAATTTATGAGGATGAATCCTGGCGTATCCCGGTTTCTGAGCGCATGTATACGATCTCTTACAAGCTTCGCCGTAATCTTACAGCTGTCATTGCTTTTTGTTTAGCCTTATTCGTATTTAGCTTTTTGTTTGCTGTGGTGTATGACGGGACACCGAAATCATCCATAGCTGCTGCTGATAATACGTTATTTGATCTACAGGCGCCTCAAGCCATGAAATCCACAGGCTCTGAATCTATGAATGGCCACAAAATGGGGGATGCGGTAGCCAGTTTAAACCCTAGCTTCATGGAACCATTACGTTTCCACGTTGGTCCGATACATTCGTATCCTCATTATTTACTGGTTGTTTCAATTTTAGGTTTAATTGCAACAATTATCATTATGAACTGGTTATCACGAACGAAAGCGTAATGCTCCGGAAGGGGCATTTTTCATTTTATGATTAGTGGGGGATATCAAATGACAACAATTGGCTTTATCCGGCATGGAAGTACGGAATGGAATCGTTTAGGTAAACTACAAGGACAGTTGGATACGGATTTGACAGACGAAGGAAGAGAACAAGCCAGGTTGCTTGGACTAAGATTAGCCAATGAAACATGGGACGGGATTATCAGCAGTGATTTAAAAAGAGCGAAGGAAACGGCGCAAATCATCTCGAAGATGTCGGGAATACCCATTATCGGGACGGATAATAGGCTGCGAGAGCGTAAATATGGACAGGTGGAAGGAACTACTGCAGCCGAAAGAGAAGAGCGCTGGGGGCCGGAATGGAAGCTTCAGGATCTGGGCCAGGAGTCGGATGATGAGCTTTGGAAACGTTGGTCGGAGCTAGAAACAGAAATACTTGAGGCATATCCGACCCAGAAAATATTGTTGGTCTCTCATGGCGGATTCATTGTGCAGGTGCTCAGAGTTTTACGCATGGACAGCGAGCAATTCCTGCAAAATACGTCATTAACGATACTGCTGCGTCAAGAAAACGGGTGGGAGCTTGAGTTATATAACTGTTTATCTCACTTGGAAACCGTACATGAACAATAACTGAACAGGAAGCATGACTCGAAAGTGGAGTCGTGCTTTTTTTGTTTGCCTTGGAATATTTTCGGGAAAAAACCCCATAATGGTTACTAGAAACCACGGAGCTGAAAGCTTCGCCAAATGGGGGATGTAGATGGAAATGAACCTAGCGGACATGCTCAGCTACGCCGATATTCACGAGCTAGGCCGCATAGCTCATACCTACGAGTGTGAGTGCAATGGCCATTCTAAGAATGAGTTGATTCAATCTATTTTGAGTACAGCGCTGCGCAGAGAAATTTTTGAAAAGCATATTCAAGGTTTGAACATCGAAGATATCCGATTTCTAAATTCGCTGCTCTTTGATCCTCGCAATGCATTCAGTATCGAAGAACTGATCGCTAGAGTTCAACAATCGCGGTTTCAAAAGGAAGAATCGGGTGAGTGGAATCCCCGCGACATGGTCATTAAATTTAAAAAGCTCGGCTGGCTGTTTAACGGGTATTCGCAGCAAACGAAATTTTTGTTTCACGTGCCAAATGATTTGAAACGAAAATTTAGTGAAGTGCTCACAGGACAATTTAAGCAAAGCTTGAAGCTGACCAATGAGCCGAGTGTTTATCGGGATGAGCAACAACTCTTGGTGGATGATATCTTTCATTTTTTGACGTACATTTCTCATCAGCACGAAATACCTCTTACAGCGGAAGGGGCGATGTACAAGCGGCAGCTTCAACAACTGCTTGACCGGTTGTCTGTGCAGGAAGAAATGGTGACGAAAGGTTCTTGGCGTTTCGGGTATGGACGTATGTTTAAAGACTATCCGAATCGATTCTCTTTCATCTATGATTACTGCTACTACCGCCAGTTGATCAGTGAACAGGCCCAATCGCTCCAATTAACGGAAGAGGGAAAAATGCGCCTGCTGGAAGGGAAAAAAGAAAATCTGGCAGATGTGTACAAGTTCTGGCTGCGACTTTACAAAAATCCGATTCCCAATGTACAAAGCCTCGCGGGATGGGTTGACCGTCTCAGCAGTCAATGGGTCACATTTGAATCATTGAGTGGTGTGCTCTGTAAATTGGTTAAGCCATTTTACTATGATAGTTCAGAGTCTATTGTGGAACAACGCATTTTACAAATGATGATGCATTTGGGGCTCATTCGGATTGGAGAAGATCATGAGAGCGGCATGGTGGTACAGGTTACCAAGCTTGGAGCTAAAGTGATTCAAGGCACTTTTGTGGCCGAAGAAGATAAGGTGGTTCTCTTTCTGGATCAAGAGAGTGCACGATTCAAAGGGGACGGGAAGTAGTAGGTATAAACACATTCCTGACCAATCGGGCTTTTGAAGGAAGCGCTAATGTACAGAATGAATATGATAAAGTAGGAGCCACAGGGGTTGGCAGGCACCAAGAAACAGACTTTCATGTTTTTGCGAAAAAGAAGCTCCTGACAAACCGCGTATAACATTTGGAGGTAGGTCTCATGGGAAAAATGAATGTATCTAACAACGCGCTGCTGGCACTTTTCGCGGAAATGGTTTGGGATGATGCCATTCGCAAATATAAAGAACAAAATCTCTATAAAGAGATTGACCTTGCGTTAGCAAAAGGGGATCAACCGACATTTCTTGCTCTTACATCTGAGCTTAAAACGCTGCAATCTTCTGGATAACTGGTCTTGCAGGAAAAGTATGGTAGAAAAGATGTGTGAATTCATTTCACATGTCTTTTTTTGCTGTAAAGATGATAAAAAAGAACTATTTTGTTTTGTCGTGCGTCCATTAATTAGACTATACTGCGGACAAAAGGAGAAAACAAATGAGAAAGCTCTTGAAAAACATGCGGAAACGTAAAGTCTTGACGGCATTTATTCTTATCACATTTTTAATTGTCGGGTCTGCATCCGGATATGCCGTTTTTCTGATGAACAAATGGAATCAAACTCTTGATCAAATAGCTGCTCCGGAAGTGTCGACTACAGACGACTTACATACAGGTGAAATACCGCTAACTCAAACATCCCAAATATCAAATACGAATGAAGTCGAAGAGAAGCCGCTTACCTTGCTGCTTACGGCTATTGATGAGCGAGAGGGCAGCGAAGGTTCAAGAAATACGGATGTCATGATGCTCTTTCGTATAGACCCAGTCACCCATCAAGGGACAGTGGTGTCGATCCCAAGAGACCTGGAGATTGTTGCTGACAAGTCCGGTTTAGAAACATCGCATAAAGCTAATTATTTCTATGCTTATTATTATAATAAGAATAAAGACACGGCACTAGATGAAACGAAACAACTGTTTAGTAGAGTATATCAAGTTCCAATTGATTATATGGCTGTCATTAATTTTGATGGATTTCGTAAGCTCATTGATCAATTTGGGGGCATGACGGTTGATGTCGATATGGATATGCGATACCAAGACGAAAGCGATGGTACGGATATTAATTTGAGAAAAGGCACGCAGATCTTGAATGGCAAGCAAGTACTTGATTTTATTCGCTACCGCAAATCAAATTTGGGCACAGCGGAATCGTCAGACATCGTGCGGAACGAGAGAGAACAGCTTGTACTCAATCAATTGCTTGATAAATTGACTTCACTGAACGGCCTTACCGCATGGGCTAATTTGCTCGATATTATGGGAAGCTCTATTAAAACGGATATTCCAGCGGATGAACTGCGAACATTGACGAAATCGTACCGTGACTACAAACCCGCGAACGTAAACTATATACATCTGGATGGGGAATGGCAAAGTCCTTATCTAGTCGTGAAACAGCAGGACTTGGAAGAAGCGCTTGAAGCATTGCGCGGACAATCGGACAGCTCATTCGATAGTTCATTTGACAGTTCAATGGATAGCTCGATGGATAACTCAATGGATAACTCAATGGATAACTCAATGGATAACTCAATTGAACGCTCAATTGACAGTCGGGTAAGGACAGATTAAAGTGTACAAGAAGAGTTGGGTAATGCTACATAGCGAAAGCTTTTTTGGCAAAAGATAGAGGGGGAAGTCCTGTTGAAGTTCAATGATATTCCAGCACAAGATTGGCCCGATTTAAAACCATATTTGGATACATGCTTGCTGCCAGTAACGGGGTTGACGGGTTTTGAAGACCCGGCAACTGTGACATTAGCGCTGGAACAGCTTCGAGATGCACTCGAAACCATCGAAATCCCCTACAAGGGAAGGGTAGTGACATACCCAGCGCTGCATTACATGACGGCTGTGAATATGAGAGACCAGCTTGAAGCTCTCTCACTTCATTTAAAAAGGATGGGATTCCGCTATGTCATCGTACTAACCATACATACAGAAGCTGCAGCCTGGAAAGCGGATCAAACCGATTTGTTGATTGCTGTCGATATGGAGCAGTGGTCAAGCCAATCCGAACAGATCAAATCAAGTATTTCCAAGCAAGTTCAGCACTTATGGCAGCATAGTGATTAACTTTATCTGTTAAGCGTATTATTGGAAAAAAAATTGTGCAGGATAAGGGGAGTAATGGCGTACATTGGCTGCCAAAAAGTTGTGACAATTTCGTTAAAATTTGTCCGAACGCCAAGTTTTCAATGGCTCAAAAGGAGTTCTGGATTCTTGACGACCCAGTAGTCGTAGGCTATTATTAGTAATGTCCTAGTTATGTAGTGTAATGTCGAACGACACGTGATAGAGGTAACTGACGTCCGAGAGGGTTGGACATCGGCCAATGTAGGAGGGTAGACCTGAGAATGAGTGATCATAACAATCACAAAGAAGAACAGCACGGGAAGAAACCCGGGACAAAACGCGAAATGTCTCGTCGACAATTTCTTTCTTACACCCTTGGTGGCGCTGGAGGATTCATGGGGGCCGGCATCATTATTCCAATGATACGGTTTGCGGTAGATCCTGTGCTTCAAAAGAAGTCAGAATCGGATTGGGTAAAAGTTGTCGAAGAAAGTAAAATTACAAATGTACCACAATCATTTACGTTCCAAGTTCATCAGGTAGATGGTTGGTACGAGAGTGATGCTGAGTTGGTGGCGTGGATTTCCAAGGACAGCAGCGGAAAGCTGTTTGCATTGAATCCAACTTGTAAGCACCTTGGATGTACGGTCAACTGGAACGATAACCCGGCTTACAAAGATCAGTATTTCTGTCCTTGTCATGGTGCTCACTATACGCAAGACGGTAAGAACCTTGCTGTAGCACCTAAACCTTTGGACGAATACACAACCAAAGTAGAGAATGGTTTCGTTTATGTGGGACAACTGCATGCTAACACAAGAGTATAAGGAGGCGTCACAGTCAGATGTTTAAAAATGTATACAACTGGATTGACGAACGTCTTGATATTACGCCTATGTGGAGGGATGTAGCAGATCATGAGGTTCCAGAACACGTAAACCCTGCTCATCATTTTTCCGCTTTCGTGTATTGCTTCGGCGGATTGACGTTTTTCATTACAGTTATTCAAATTTTGTCAGGTATGTTCTTAACGATGTATTACACACCTGATATCATCAATGCTTATGCAAGCGTTGACTACTTACAACATAAAGTAGCTTTCGGTGTTATCGTCAGAGGTATGCACCACTGGGGAGCTAGTTTAGTTATCGTAATGATGTTCTTACATACCCTGCGCGTGTTCTTCACAGGTTCTTACAAAGCACCACGTGAAATGAACTGGGTGGTAGGCATGCTCATTTTCTTCGTTATGTTAGGTCTTGGTTTTACGGGATACCTGCTTCCATGGGATAACAAAGCATACTTTGCTACACAAGTAGGTATGAAAATTGCAGCGTCCGTACCACTTGCGGGTCCGTATATCGAAACATTGCTGCAAGGCGGAAGCATCGTTGGTGCACAAACACTAACACGTTTCTTCGCCATTCACGTGTTCTTCCTGCCTGGCGTTCTGCTCGCTTTGCTTGCTGGACACTTCTTCATGATTCGCAAACAAGGTATTTCCGGACCGCTATAAATTAGGGAGGGGCGAATAGCGTGGCGCATGGTCATAAGTCTGACGAAAAAATCGTTTACGTCGGGGATTCCCGCGTAATTAAGAAAACACAAGAACAAAGATTGATTCCTCGCGATTACTCCGCGTATCCGGGAAAATCAGAAGCCTTTATTCCAAACTTCTTGTTAAAAGAGTGGATGGTTGGGGTTGTCGTACTGGTTGGTATGTTAGTGCTGGTAATGTCTGATCCGGCTCCGTTAGGTTATCCAGCGGATCCTAAGAATACAGCGTTCATTCCGATGCCGGATTGGTACTTCTTGTTCATGTATCAATTATTGAAATATCCGTATACTTCCGGCGATTATGTTGTACTCGGCGCGGTTGTTGTACCAGGTCTATTATTTGGCGGCTTGATGCTAGCTCCGTTCTTGGATACGGGGAAAGAGCGTCGTTTCTATAGAAGACCAATCGCTTCAAGCTTGATGATTTTATCTCTAATCGCTTGTACATACCTGACGTACACATCTTGGGATCACTACCAATTTGAGTTGAAAGAGAAAAACATCATTCCTGAGCACATCAAGCGTGAAGAAGAACTGCACGCAAACAAAGGTGCAGCTGCTGGCGGCGGTGCTGCTAAGGATACGAAGAAAGCTCCTGCTATCGTGGCAGCTGATGATCCGGGTGCTGAAATCTACAAAAAAGCAACTTGCTTGTCCTGTCATGGTGCTGGACTCAAAGGTATGCCGGCTTCAGGCGTACCGGCGCTGCTTGGTGTAGGCGACAAACATCCTCAGGATGAAATCTTGAACATCATCAAAAACGGTAAGGGTAACATGGGTAAACAATACCAGGCAAACATTGATAAAGGCTTATCAGATGCCGATATTACGAAGCTTGCTGAGTGGTTATCCAAACAAAAGGCCCAATAAAATAGGAAGCCTGATCGCGAATGCGGTCAGGTTTTTTTAAATCAGTTGAAGGAGGAGCTTGCTTGCATCAAGGAGTGTCCATTTCTTATTTTTGGAGTAAGGATTTTTTATTGAGCAAAAAAATGCTTTGGCTGTTTTTTATCACGAACCTGCTAGGGACAGTGTATGGTTACGAGTGGTATTGGCTTCAAATGGTGGACACAATTGCCGAAAAACCGCTGTGGTACGTTTACTTCGTACCTGACAGCCCGACAGCCAGTTTATTCTTCACTTTGTCGGTCGGTTACTTGATCATAGATCGTTCAAAAGGCAATGGAAACGGAAAGATTTATCAGGCTATCCGAGGCTTTGTCGAAGCTTTTGCTCTAATTACTTCATTTAAGTATGGCATCTGGGCAGTGACGATGATTTGGGCTGGCGCCTGGCAGGGAGTTCCTGTAGGCTGGGACGGCTGGATGCTGACTTGCTCGCATTTAGCAATGGCTGTGGAAGCGCTGTTATTTGTAAGGTGGTATACCTACCGTGTGCCGGCAATCCTGATCGTGGCGTGCTGGACGTTGTGGAACGATTTCATGGACTACGAACGTGGAGTATTCCCTAGGTTGCCTGAAGTGCTTGTGGACAATTATTATGCGAACATCGAAGGGTTTACAATCGGCTTAAGTATTACTGGCATTTTGCTCGCTTTCATTTGTTTGCGTTTACGCCAAAAGAAACCTATATAAACATAGAACTGATGGTCTAAATTGGGACGAACCTCCATATGATGATGGTGAAGGAGGGGATGTCCCATGTTTATGTTATCCGGGGGAATAAAACGACTGACGGTCACATTTTTGCTGGCAGCAGTTGTTAGTATAAGTTCTGCATGCGCAGCTAGCACCAGTACGAGCGGACAAGCCGTTAAGCCAGTGGATCCACAACAGGTGCAAAGGGTTGAGTTTTTGAATCAAATTGCCGATGAAATGTACAAGCAAACGATGGACGGTCAAGTGCTTGAGGCAAGAAATAAGCTTATGCAGATGTCCGATCAAATCCCCAAAATACAATTTGAAGGTATTACATCGGTGGAGGGGCTTAATGCATTAACGGAAACGATTACGCAAGCGAAAAGGGTCTATAATGCCGTGAACTATTCGCCGGAAGAAGCCCAAATGGCTGTTGCCAAAATACGACTTGCAACAGATGCTCTTACACATAAGAATCAGCCAATGTGGCTGCAATATTATAAAGTGCTTCAAAATGACACGGCAGCTTTAACCCAAGATGTCAAATCGGGGAAACAGCAAGAAGCCATTGCCAGCTTCGGTAAGCTTTCTCAGCATATTGCGATCATTCATCCTTCGTTATTAATTAGCCGTGAGGCGTCCTCCGTCGAGAAGCTGGATTCTGTCCTTCTCTTTTTGCGAAAAAACATAAATAGCCAGCCCATGGCTGTCCGCCAAGCAGATTCAGGGTTAGACCAACTGGGTCATGTGCTTGATGAATTATTTTTGAAAAATAAGGATGCTATTGCTTTCGTACCGATAACAGATCCTAAACATCCTATTATCTGGTCTGCAGGAATTGGGCTAATCATCGTTAGCGTTCTGTCCTACGTGGGCTGGCGAATGTACCAATCCGGGCGGCATATCGTCCCAATCAAGCAATCGCGAGAAAAGGAACTAGGAGAATAAGTAAAAGGTTGAGCAGATTATGAAATCTGTTCAACCTTTTTTGGCGTTTTAGAATGTCTATGTTTATTAGGGGAACTACGGGCCGCTATTTTGTTAAAAAGATCCCTTTACGTGAGGGAGAGGGAACTAGGGTCCGTTAATTCGCCATTTCGCCTCTAATAAATTCAAAAAACACGATTTCATGAAACGGTTGGAGCCCCTATCCAATTCCTACCCCAGGCTCGAACAAGAAAAGGAACTAGCCGACGAAAGCTAGGTTTTTTTGGTGTTTTATTTCTCTTTAAAGCCTTCACCTATCACATCATGTACCTCACCAATAATGATAAAAGCGCGAGGATCGATCGCATGAATGAGCTCGCGAAGACGCCTCGTTTCGTGACGGTAAACGACGCAGTAGACGACTTCTTTATTATTGCCGGAGTAGGCTCCCCTGGCGGGAAATAATGTTACTCCGCGGTCTAATTCTTTCGTGATCGATTCAGCTAACGAGACTGCCTCATCACTTATGATAGTAAACGCTTTGGCCGCATAGGCACCCTCGGATATGTAATCAATGATGCGTGAAGTAACAAAGACGGCGACGAGAGAGTATAAGACCTTTTCTTTCGGTAAATAGAGAAAAGAGGAGCCAATTACGATTACATCGATAATGAGGATGACTTGTCCGACACTCCACCCCTTTTTCTTATGTCCGATTCGGGCTAAAATGTCTGAGCCGCCTGTTGTGCCACCGAAGCGAAAAACAAGGCCAAGTCCTGTACCGAGAGTAATCCCTGCATAGAGTGTGGCTAAAAAGTAATCCTGTGTGGTATGAAAGGGCACAAGCCAATTCATGCGTATGAGGAGTTCCATCACCCAGAGAAAAAACGATAAGGCAACAACGCCATAAATGGTATACAGCATGGGGCCTTTCCCAAAATTGCGCCAGCCGAGATAAAACAAAGGGATATTGCACAATAATGTAGAGATGGATGGAGGTACGTTAAGCACATATTTCAGAAGCAAGGAGATGCCGGTAACGCCACCCTCCATAAGCTCATTTGAAATAACGAAATAGTGTAAACCAAACGCATAAATCGCCGTGCCGATTGTAATCGCAAGCACATTTGTAAATCGATCAGCAAATCGTTCCCTAAAAATCATTTTTATTCCTCCAAACCTCTGGTTCACATCTGTCAAAAAAATTTGTCAACTTTTCTTGTTTAGTTTAACATAGTAATGATATCTTGGTGAAGATGAAGGAAAGAAGGGTGAACATGTCGGAACGTACGCTTAAAGATATACAGAAAGAAGTCGATACTTATATTTCCCAGTTCAAAGAAGGATATTTCAGTCCTTTGGCTATGTTGGCAAGAATGTCTGAAGAAGTGGGGGAATTAGCCCGCGAGGTGAACCATACCTACGGAGAAAAACCCAAAAAAAGCACAGAAGCGGATAATTCCATTGAACTGGAGCTTGGCGATATTATGTTTATTACGATCTGCTTCGCGAACTCGCTCGGTATTGATTTGACTGAGGCGCATGATAAAATCATGCATAAGTTCAATACGCGAGATGCAGGTAGATGGACTAAAATTAACACCGAAACTACATAACCTTCATAAACTATACCATCCCCACTAACGGGAAACTCACTTTCGATAAGGAGGATGGGCAGATGAATGGAGAAAATCAAATACAGAAAGCATACGAATCCATACTTTCACAAGACTTTGAGAAAGCCATCGAATGGTTTGAAAAAGCAATAGCTGCAGAGCCAAACAATGCTGCCTATCACTACAAACTATCGATAACTTATGCAAGAAGCAACAAGTTGAGCAGTGCCATCGAACACGCTTCAATAGCTGCCCAGCTCGAAGAGGAGAATGAAGCTCACCGCTATCATTTGCAAGTGCTGCACGCCAGAGAATTGGTCGAGAAAGCTCAAAGGCAGTTAAGCACACAAACGGAACATGCGGAACGAGCGATTTTCTTACTGAAGGAAGCGATAGTCCTCGATCCTCTGGCGATCGAAGCCTATCTAATACTAGGCGAAGTTTTTGCCTTCCGGAATGATTATGGGAGAGCCTATCAAACCGTGATGGAAGCGATAAGATTAGAGCCGAATCACGAATTGGCAAAGCAGCAGGCTGCTCGCTACCAGCAAAAGATGAACAATAGATATTGAAACATATACAAAGGAGAAACAATCATTATGGATCGTAAAATACGAGTAGCCGTCATTGGGGCAAGTGGAAGAATGGGGAGAGAGGTTGTGAAGACCGTACTCACGGAGTCCGATATGGAATTAGTGGCGGGAGTTGGCCGCTCCTCTGGCCCAATTGATCTTGGAAGAATGGTAGGGTTCGAAGAATGTGGCGTCAAAATGAGCAATGATTTGGAGCTTGCCTTGACGGAATCCAAACCGGATGTATTAGTGGACTTTACAGGACCGCAAACAGCGTTTTCGCATACAAGTTTGGCGATTCGTTTGGGCATTCGCCCTGTTATGGGGACAACCGGATTTACGCCGCAAGATATTGCTGAGTTGGACAAGCAGTGTCAGGAAAAAGAAATTGGCGGACTTATTGCTCCTAATTTCTCCATTGGCGCGATTTTAATGATGAGATTTGCAGCGCAAGCATCCAAATACTTCCCTCATTTAGAAATTATCGAGTATCATGGCGACCAGAAGTTGGACGCGCCATCAGGAACTTCTGTGAAAACCGCAGAGCTTATTTCGGAAGTCAGAGAAGAGCTTAGACAAGGCAATCCGAAAGAAGAAGAAACAATTGAAGGTTCACGCGGCGGGTATTACAATGGGTTTAGAATACATAGCGTACGTTTACCTGGTATTTTTGCTCAACAGGAAGTAATTATGGCAGAACAAGGGCAGGCGCTTAAGATTAGACATGACTCTTATGACCGTGCAGCCTATATGCCGGGTGTTGCGATTGCTGTGCGTAAAGTCATGACATATAGCGGCATGATTTATGGATTCGAGCATTTTATAGATTAAGAAGCACTAGGGGAGTGGAAGTCAGAATGTTAAATATCGCGCTAATTGCTCACGACCGCAAGAAAGATGAAATGGTGAACTTCGTTACGGCCTATGAGCATGTTTTCGCTGGACACAAATTATATGGAACAGGCACGACAGGGCAGAGGATTATGGATAATACAAAGCTCGATGTTCATCGCTTTATGTCAGGTCCACTTGGAGGAGACCAGCAGATCGGCGCTCTGGTTGCACAGAATGAGATGGATTTAATTATCTTCTTACGCGATCCGCTGATGGCGCAGCCGCATGAGCCGGATATTATTGCACTCTTGCGCTTATGCGACGTTCAGGGAATCCCGTGTGCGACCAATATCGCTACGGCGGAAATCCTCGTAAAAGCGCTGGATCGCGGGGATTTTGCATGGAGAGAACTCGTACATAAATATAAGCCGGGACTTGAATAAGATGAGCGAACAACTAGATATTCTTATTTTTGGCGCACATGCGGACGATGCCGAGATTGGGATGGCCGGAACGATTGCGAAGCATACCGCTCTAGGCTCTCGAGTGGGTATATGTGATTTAACTTATGCGGAAATGTCCTCCAACGGAACCGTAGAGACGAGGATAGAAGAAGCTGAGCAGGCTGCTAAAATATTGGGATTGCGTGTACGAACGAATCTGGGCCTTCCGGATCGAGGCTTGTATGTGACACCTGAACATATTGAGCGGATAACCGCGGAAATTCGGAAGTTTAAGCCAAGAATCGTATTCGCTCCTTATTGGCAGGATCGTCATCCTGATCATATTGCTTGCTCGACACTTATTCAAGAAGCTGTTTTTAATGCAAAGCTGCGCAAATATTTACCGGAGACTGAACCGGTTAATGTGGAGCAGATGTATTTCTATTTTATTAACGATGTGTATGATGCTGACTTTATTGTAGATGTAACCGATTATTACGAGACCAAAACGGCCGCACTGAGCGCCTACCGCTCGCAATTTATTACTGGTCAAGGCACAGTAGCGACACCGCTCAATCAAGGCTATGTAGAACGTGTAGAAGCTCGCGATCGCCTTATGGGACAGAAGCGGATGATTCAGTATGCAGAAGGTTTCGTCTCTAAGCTGCCATTGCTGGTAGATCGATTCGATTGATCGGGGAAAGAGGTGCAATATGAACGACAAACTTAAAATTGGCATCACGTGTTATCCAACGTTAGGCGGTTCAGGAGTTGTTGCTACCGAACTAGGCAAGCTGCTTGCCGAAAAAGGGCATGAGGTTCATTTTATTACTCACAGCATGCCGTTTCGCTTGGGTAAATTTCATAAAAATATTTTTTATCATGAAGTGGAAGTCAGTCAGTATTATGTTTTCCGTTATCCGCCTTACGATCTTTCCCTTGCAAGCAAACTTGCACAGGTCGCCAAGATGGAAGAGCTGGATCTGCTGCATGTTCATTATGCAATTCCGCATGCGGTATGTGCATTGCTTGCAAAGCAGATGGTCGGAAGCAAGCTGAAAGTCGTAACTACGTTGCATGGAACGGATATAACGGTTCTCGGTCAAGATCAATCCATTTCGGATTTGATTCGCTATGCAATTAATGAAAGCGATGCGGTTACGGCTGTGTCGAAGGATTTAATTAAAGAAACAAGGGAATCACTGGATATTGACCGGGATATCGATTTAACATATAACTTCGTCGATAAACGGGTGTATTACCCGCGGGATATTACGAAGCTCAGAGGCGAGTTCGCAAGACCGGAAGAGAAGATTCTTATTCATATCTCTAACTTCAGACCGGTCAAACGGGTTCAGGATGTCGTGGATATCTTTGCAAAAGTAAGCAAGAAGATTCCTTCGCGTCTTTTGTTTGTCGGGGAAGGTCCTGATTTGTCTAAAATGATAGCTAAGGTTAAGGAGCTGGGTCTGAGCGATAAAGTCACGTTCTGCGGCAAGCAGGATGACGTTTCGCAGGTGATTTCGCTTGCGGATGTGATGCTGCTGCCTTCAGAGAAAGAGAGTTTCGGGCTCGTCGCACTGGAAGCTATGGCCTGCGGCGTACCGACCATTGGCTCAAATGCAGGAGGGATTCCTGAGTTGATAACACATGGGGAAACCGGCTATCTTGCTGAAGTGGGCGACACGGACACAATGGCAGAGCATGCGGTGAACTTGCTTAGTAACCAGGTGCATTACGAACAAGTGGTGCAAAATTGTTTGAACCGTGCCAGATATACGTTCTGCAATGATATTACGACCTTGCAATATGAGGAAATTTATTATCGCGTATTGGGAAGAGAGCTTCCGGAATCTCATCGCATTACAGCTTCATCCTGTCAATAAGAGTAGGAAAGCTGGATAGGAGTAACATGTTGGATGCAGGAAAAATATTGGAGAAAGATCGAGGCGCATCCTACGTGCTGGAAAAGCTTACAGAGGCAGGCTATGAAGCCTACCTTGTAGGCGGCTGTGTAAGGGATGCCGTGCTTGACCGGCCGATTAAAGATATCGATATTGCAACATCCGCTTTGCCTGAGCAGGTCATTGCCTGCTTCCCGCGGACCGCGCCGACAGGGCTTCAACACGGAACCGTTACGGTCATCCTCCAGCAGGGGACGTATGAGGTGACGACGTTCCGTAAGGAAGCGGAGTATGAAGGTTTCCGCCGCCCGTCCTCTGTCGCCTACATCTCTGATCTGACGGAGGATTTGAAGCGGCGCGATTTTACGATGAACGCGATGGCGATGGACGGCGCGGGGAATGTTGTCGATCCTTTTGAAGGGCAAAAGGATCTCGCTTTAGGCGTCCTCCGCTGCGTAGGCAAAGCGGAAGAGCGCTTCGGCGAAGATGCGCTGCGCATGCTTCGCTGTATTCGTTTTGCTTCGACCTACGAGCTGCAGGTCGAAGAGAGCACGTGGCAGGCGCTGCTTGCGCAAGCCCCGCTGCTGCGCCATATCGCCATGGAGCGCGTGCGCAGCGAGCTCCAACGCATGATCGACGGCCCAGCCCCCGCGCGGGCTGTGCGGCTGCTCCTGGCGAGCCGCCTCACGGCGTACCTCAAAAAGCAGCTTCCGCTGCCTTTTGAGCGCTGGCTCGCCTGGGACAACGCGCTGGACGCTGTCAGCGCGTTGGAAGAGCAGCATGACCGCTGGTCGATGCTGCTGATGCTCCTGGAGGTGCCGGCGGACATCGTCCGCACGGCGCTCCAGGAGCTGACCTTCTCCCGCGCCGATGGCGACGCGGTATGGGCAGTGCTGGCCCTGCGCGAGGAGGTGGCCGCGCAGTTAAGCGGCGGCGGCGATCCGCAGGACGCCGCCCTACAGACAGACCCGGCTCCGCTAGAGCGGGTCTGGAAGGTTCGCGCGGTGCGCAGCGGCGAAGCCGCGGCCCGCGCGCTGCTGCGGCTGCTGCGCGTGTTGCAGCCGATTGCCGGTCAGCGCGGCGAGCTCGCGCTGTTTCTTGACACAGCAGCGCCGGAGCTGGTGCGCCGCGGGGAAGATTGGCTGCGCGAGGTACCCTGCTTCAGCCTCAAGGAGCTCGCCATATCCGGCAAGGATTTGGCGTCGGAGCTCGGCATGCAGCCGGGCCCATGGATGGGCAAGCTGCTGCAGTTCTTGCTTGAACGAACCGCGCTCGGGGAAATGCCGAACGAGCGGGAATCTCTTCTACAGGCCGCGCGTGCTGCGAAGTAGCAGCGCGCGTGGTTTTTTCAGTAGAAAAGAAAGTATAAGTTTGTTTACTTTGCATAAATAGAGGACTGAAGTTCCCTAAATAGAGTCTTGAAGAAGTCAATTAATTGGAGTGAGAAAGATGAATGAGCGGATATTAGAGCTTTTCCAGGAATCCCCGGAGGCTTACGTTTCCGGTGAGGAAATCAGCCGCAGATTGAACGTGAGCCGAACAGCCATATGGAAGCATATCGAGGAGCTTCGCGCGGCAGGCTATGAATTTGAAGCCGCCCCGCGAAAAGGCTACAGGCTGGTGAGCAAGCCGGATAAATGGCAGGTGACTGAGCTGCTGCAGGGCATGAGAACGAAGGTGCTTGGACAAAAGGTTCATATCTATGGGGAAGTTGATTCCACCCAGACGATCGCGCATTCTCTGGTCGCTTCAGGCGCTCCTGAAGGCACGTTAGTGCTTGCCGAGGCACAGACAGCCGGACGTGGCCGAATGGGCCGTGCGTGGCATTCTCCGGCCGGTAAAGGCATATGGATGAGTTTGGTGCTAACTCCTAGAGTACCGGTTTACTTCATGCCGCAGCTTACACTGCTAAGCGCTGTCGCACTTTGCCGGTCGATCCAGAAGGTCTGCCGCGTTGACATCGGCATCAAATGGCCGAATGATTTGCTGATAAAAGGGAAGAAAGTCAGCGGTATTTTGCTGGAAAGCAGCGGTGAAGACGAGCGTCTCAAGTATGTTATTGCGGGAATTGGCATCAGTGTGAATCTGAAGGTGGACGATTATCCGGAGGAGCTGAGGAAAGTAGCTACTTCGCTTGCGATTGAATCAGGGACTGAAATTAAGAGAGAGACTTTGGTACAAGAATTTCTCTTAGAATTTGAAGAGTTGTACGCCTTGTATTTGGAAGAAGGGTTTTCACCCATTCGACTGCTTTGGGAAGCCCTAAGCGTTACCCTCAAACGTCCTATTCGTACCTATACGCCTAATGGCGTGATTGAAGGCTTTGCCGACTCATTGGACGATTCAGGCGCGCTGACGGTGATTACCGAGAACGGTGAGAAGATCAAAGTCTATTCCGGTGATATTGAACTACGGTGAAAAAGTTAAGGTATCAATTGGAAGCTCCGTTTGGTATAATTGAATAGCGAGGCGGTATCCTTAAAGGAACTGCACTTGCTGCTATACAAGCACAGTACAAGGGTTAATTTTAGCCAAATAATGAGTAACAAGATGTTGGATTCTGCTCTGAGCCTTACGGGACCGAGACAGAAGGATCATTGGATTCTTTCTGCACGCGATCCTTTTAGCTCTTAGCTAAAAGGTTTTTTTATTTTATATGAGGAAGCTGGGATACAAATGGAAAAGCGAAAGCCGCTTACAACAGCCAGAATGAGAAAAATGAAGCAAGATGGCGTGCCTATTACGATGGTAACCGCTTATGATTACCCGTCTGCCCGGTTGTCGGAGGAAGCAGGAATTGATGTGATCCTCGTAGGAGATTCACTAGGCAACGTTGTACTCGGGTATGATTCGACGTTGCCTGTGACGCTCGATGATATGGTTTATCATACACGGGCGGCGGTACGCGGGGCTTCGAATACGTTTATCGTTGCGGATATGCCATTCTTTACGTATCATGGAAGCCTTGACACAACCCTTAAAGGCGTCGCCCGGTTAATGCAAGAGGGGGGAGCCAAAGCGGTGAAGCTCGAAGGCGGAGCGGAGATAGCGGCAACCGTCAAAGCTATTACAGAGGCAGGCGTTCCCGTTATCGGACATCTTGGTCTTACCCCGCAATCGGTTCACCAGCTTGGCGGTTTCCGCGTACAAGGCCGCAGTTCGGAGCAAGCGGAAAAGCTGCTCAGCGATGCCAAAGCCATTGAAGAAGCGGGAGCATTCGCAATCGTTCTGGAGCTGGTCACAGATGAACTGGCCGAATGGATCACCAAGCAGCTGTCGATTCCGACGATTGGGATTGGTTCAGGCGTTCATTGCGACGGTCAGGTGCTTGTCTACCACGATCTTCTTCAGTATGGTTCTGACAGTGCTCCCAGAAAGTTTGTAAAAAGTTATGCGAATATCGGGGAAACTATTCGTGCAGGCATTAGCGAATATGTAAAAGAAGTGAAAGCGCGGGAGTTCCCGGCGCCGGAAAATACGTTTCATATGGATAACGATGTAGTTCAATACTTGTACGGCGATAAGGAGTAGTGAGCGGCCATGAATACGATCCACACCATGGAAGTGATTCATTCGATTGCCGATTTGCGTTCTCGCATTAAAGAGTACCGGCGCAACAATGATGAATCAGTAGGGTTTGTACCTACGATGGGATTTTTGCACGAAGGCCATGCCAGTTTGCTGCGCAAAGCCCGGTCCCAGAGCGGACTTGTTGTATTAAGCATTTTTGTCAATCCGATTCAGTTCGGCCCAGGAGAAGATTTCGAACGGTATCCGCGCAACGCGGAGCGAGATCTTCAGGTTGCTGAAGCGGCCGGCGCTGATCTTGTTTTTATGCCCTCTGTAAGTGAAATGTATCCGACTCCAATACGCACTAACGTAAGTGTGACGGGTCTTACATCACGGCTTTGCGGAGCGTCGCGCCCCGGCCATTTTGACGGTGTTGCGACAGTCGTAAGCAAGTTGTTTCATATCGTACAGCCTGACCAAGCTTTCTTTGGCCTCAAAGACGCACAGCAGGTTGCGGTGATTGAGCAGATGGTGAAGGATTTGAATCTAGGCGTTGAAGTTGTCCCATGTCCAACCCTGCGTGAAAAGGATGGCCTTGCCATGAGTTCACGCAATGTGTATCTGACAGAGGAAGAGCGGAAGCAAGCATTAGTTCTTTCGCAATCGTTGGATAAAGCGAAGGAATTCGTACAATCTCGAATCAATTTCACAACAAATGAACTTGAGAGTCTCGTAAGCAGCCATATTGCGACCGCGCCTTTGGCTGTCATTGATTATGCGCAGGTCCTTACTTTCCCGACCTTAGAACCATTTGAAAACAGCCATCATATCGATTCCATTATTATTGCTCTTGCCGTTAAATTCGGTAAAACACGTCTAATCGATAATGTCATTATACAATTGAGGAAGTGAAGTTTATGTTTCGCACGATGATGAAAGCCAAGATTCACCGCGCTACCGTAACGGAAGCGAATTTGAACTATATCGGGAGCATTACGATTGATGAAGACTTGCTCGAGCTCGTCGATATGCTGCCGAATGAGAAAGTGCAAATTGTGAACAACAACAACGGCGCACGCCTGGAAACTTATATTATTCCCGGTCCCCGCGGGACAGGGGTCATTTGTTTGAACGGCGCCGCGGCCCGTTTAGTTCAGACTGGAGATACGGTCATTATTATTTCGTATGCCATGATGACTGACGAGGAAGCTAAGAAACATCAACCAACTGTCGCGATCATGGGGACTAACAATAAAGTAGCGCAATTGCTCAAAGCGGAAGAGCATTCCACCATCCTTTAAGATGGCGACTTCCATGCATGAAATCGGCTCTGTTTACAAAGAATGAGGATAAGCTTTCGAAGCAAAGGTGGGATGCCAAATGTTTAAGCATTTATTTTCCACAATGAACGAGGTTTTGGAAGAAATCCAAAAGGAATATCCGAATAGTGATGTGGAGAAAAAAGCGGAGCTTGACGAGCAACTACAAGTGTTGAAGACGATGAGCGATGAGTTCATCGAGGCATGGCTGCTTTTTGAGGAGAAACTGGGAAAGTTTTATGGGGCCGTGCCGATCAGTACCCAAACCCTTCATAAAGAACTGATGGATCTCGATCTGTCTGGGAAGCAAACGGATGAATTCGTTCGCGGCCAAGGGTACTACAAGCTTTATATGTATGATCAAGCGATCAAAGAGTTCGAGGTATTGATTCAAAGACAGCCTGATTTCTTGTTGGCAAGAATTTATTTGGCGATGGGGCATTTGCGCAAAGGGGAGTTTGGAGAAGCGTATCAGCACTTCAAATTCCTGCTGCCCTTAACCGACAATTCGAAGATGAAGGCCATTTCTTACAATGCTATGGGATGCATACAGGTTCAAAATCACAACATGGAAAAAGCGTTTGAATATTTTCAAAAAGCGTATCATACCGACCCGTCATGTATGGAGCCGCTCATCAATCTGGACGAATCCTAAAACCAAAGTGACGAACTAGGTATTCCCTTTTCCTAATAAGATTTGGTATGCTAGGAGAAGTGCAGGACGAAGGGATTGAAGATACACGTCATGAAATTTGCAGTTTTGGATTTTGAAACGACAGGAAGTCAGCCTGCGGATGAAATCATCCAGGTTGGACTGGTCATTATAGATCAATTTCAAATTATCGACAGGTATACTTCTCTGGTCAAACCAGGGATTGGTATACCTTCTTCCATTACAACACTTACGGGCATTACGGATGAGATGGTAGCGGATGCTCCCACGCTTGATCAAGTGATGTCGGATATGTTTCCACTATTGTTTGACTGCGTGCTAGTCGCTCACCATGCTGCTTTTGACCTTTCCTTTTTGCAAAAGGGGCTGACAAAAACCGGATACCCGCCATTTTCAGGCCGAGTGCTGGATACGATGGATATGCTGCGCATATTGTTTCCATCCATTTCCAGTCTTCAACTTGGCATGGTAGCCGGTCTATTTGGTCTTGATCATGAAAGACCGCATCAAGCCGATAGTGACGCGGAGGTTACAGCGGAGATTTGGATTATTTGTTTGGAAAGGCTGTTAGGTCTTCCTCTGCTTACGGTTCAGAGGTTACAGCATATTTTTGAAAATAACTCCAGCGATTTAGGTTGGTTTTTGGAAGAAATATGTCTATATAAAGAGTCGATTACGAGTGTTGATACGGATACGAACCGTTATTTCCGCCAGTTTACGCTGAATGTCACGGATTGGGGCGATGAGGAGGATATCCGCTCGGTTTCGGATGAAGATGGGTTAGGGCCATCTTTTAAACATTTTCAAACAGGCTTAAAGACGGCTCTTCAGCAAAAGTTCGAGATCTTTGAAGAACGGGAATCTCAAGAGCAGATGATCTACGAAGTGGAGAAATCCCTGGAGCACGATCAGCATTTGATGATTGAGGCGGGAACGGGCACCGGGAAATCACTTGGGTATTTGATCCCGGCTCTCTATTATGGCATCAAGTATGAGAAAAAAGTGGTGGTTTCCACGCACACCATCAATCTGCAGGAGCAGCTCAGGGAGCGCGATATCCCGCTTCTTAAAGAAATATTTCCTGTGCCGTTCAAAGCCGCGGTGCTCAAAGGGAGAAGCCATTACTTATGCTTGCGCAAGTTTGAGACGAAGCTGACAACACGTGACTATGAGAATGGCAAAGAAGACCCGATAACAGCTGCACAAATGGTGGTGTGGCTAAGCGAGACGGAGCACGGAGATGAAGAAGAGCTGCATTTTGGGAATAAAGGCGCTCAATTCTGGTACTCCGTTGCCAGTGATACGGACTCTTGCTTGAATCGCATGTGTCCATGGTACAAAAAATGCTTCTATCACCGCGCCCGCAATGACGCCAATACGGCTGATGTGATCATCACGAACCATTCCCTCCTGTTCACAGATATGAAAGCGGAGAACCGCCTTCTGCCGGCTTACAAGCACCTTGTGATTGATGAGGCACATCATTTTGAGGAAGTAGCCTCCAAACATTTGGGAATTGAACTACACTCCTCTGCGATGTATCATTCGTTAACTTGGCTATACAAAGACAATAGAAGCGGTCAATTACCGATGCTGAGGTTTCGTCTGCAGAAATCAGATGAGCAGCAGGAGCGTGCAGCAGTATGGAGTCACTCGATCGATAGTCTTTTCCCAAAAATAGTGCAAATGAAAGAAGATTGGGAACGGCTAAGCGAATTGCTCTATGAGCTTCTCACATCCAGAAGCGATCCGTCTCAAACGGAGAATTCCACCTATGTGTTGCGAATGAAGCCAGAGACATTGCCTGACAATTGGCACGAGCTGATGACTATGGAAGATAATATTTATTTGAATGCGAATGATTTGCTTCGCACGCTGGATAAATTGTTGAGCGATGTGAAGGAGCATCAGGAGGTTTTTGGCGTTCAAGGCTTAGTTACGGACCTTAACGGGACTGTGAAAGAGCTGTATGAGCATCGGGATGCGCTGCACTTCTTTATGAAAATGGCGGATGAAGGCTATGTATACTGGATGGAAGCGGGGACCTATGCGAAAGCGAAATCGCTTCAGCTTATCTCGGTTCCGACCGATGTGAGCGGCTTGCTTCAGCAGCATTTCTTTGAGACCAAAGACAGCATTATCATGACATCAGCGACCTTGTCCGTGAATAAGTCATTCCAGTATTCAGCCGATCAGTTGGGGCTGGTTATCCCGCAAGATGAAGAGAGCGGCAAGCTCAAAACGGTTCAGCTGCCTTCCCCGTTTAATTATCGGGAGCAAGCTTTGGTGGTCATCCCTAGGGATTTTCCGACGATTAAAGGAGCCGGCGATCCTGTTTTCATCGCGTCGCTCATTGAATCGCTCAGTGATGTAGCTATCGTGACCAAAGGCCGAATGCTCATTTTGTTTACTTCGAATCGGATGCTTAAGCAGATTTACGCCGGGATGAAAGACTATTTGAAGCCGTACGGCATTACAGTGCTCGGTCAAGGGGTTGACAGCGGCAATCGCAGCAAGCTTACCCGTATGTTCCAAGATAACAAAATGTGCGTCCTGCTGGGCACTAGCTCATTCTGGGAAGGTGTTGACATCCCAGGCGACGCGCTAAGCTGTTTGGCTATTATTCGTTTGCCGTTTCAACCTCCGAATCATCCGCTCGTTGAAGCCAAATGCGAAAATATCAAAAAGCGCAACGAAAACCCGTTTATGAAATTTTCCGTGCCTCAGGCGGTCATTCGCTTCAAACAAGGCTTTGGCCGGCTTGTAAGGCGCGCTTCGGATAAAGGCATTGTGATTATTTATGATACCCGCGTTATTGAAACCTTTTATGGCAAGCATTTCCTCTATTCACTGCCCGGACCCAAAATAGAACATATGAAAACCGAACAAATGTTAACAAGGATTGAGCAGTGGATGGGGGAGGCGCAGAAATGAAATCACAAAAAATATCAGAGGCGGTTGTTCGCAGGCTGCCCATCTACCTTCGTTTTCTGAACGAGCTTGCCATGAAAAATGTGGCAACGGTATCCTCGCAGGATTTGGGTCAAAAGCTTGATTTGAATCCTGCTCAGATTCGTAAGGATTTGGCCTATTTCGGGGAGTTCGGTAAAAAGGGCATCGGTTATGATATCGCCTACTTGATCGAGAAGATTAGACAGATTCTCAAGCTTGACCGGCATATTCAAGTCGCTCTAGTCGGAGCGGGAAATCTTGGCCGCGCATTGTGCAATTATAATACTTATTTGCGAAACGATATGAAAATTGTCGCTGTATTCGATGCTATGCCCAGTAAAGCAGGGGAGACCATCAATAATCTGAAGGTTCAACCGATGGGCGAGATGAAAGCTGTTTTATCGGAGCTAGGTGTTCGTATTGGCATCATTACAGTGCCTGCGGACGAGGCTCAAAATGTGGCCAATCAGTTCGTAGACTGCGGCATTGAAGCTATACTGAACTTCGCTCCTGTCATCATCAAGGTTCCGTCTGAAGTTAGAGTGCATTATGCAGACTTTACAACGGAATTGCAAAGCTTGGCCTATTATCTGGATTAGATTAAAAATAAAGAACCTGGCTCATGTAACAATGGCCAGGTTCTTTTTGTTTTTCTTTAGAAGATAAGTCTGAATATAAGGAAGTAAATCGAGTAGGCAAGCGCGATAGAGATCGGAATCGTAATTACCCATGTGATCAGCATGCGGCTGACGGTTCCCCACTGAACTTCATGGAAACGCATAACACTGCCTGTCCCGATAATGGCCGAGGAGATAACATGAGTTGTTGACAATGGTTTACCGATATGGGTCGAGAACTGAATGACGAGTGACGATGTCAGGTCCGATGCAAAACCGTTAATCGGCTCAATTTTAACAATTTTACCGGATACGGTTTTAATGATTTTCCATCCGCCGATCGAGGTGCCAAGACCCATTGCCAATGCCGCTGAAATCTTTACCCAGAGGGGGACATTCAAATCCGTTTGCACACCGGCAGCAACCAGACCAAACACGATAATTCCCATTGCTTTCTGTGCATCATTTCCGCCATGCGAGTAAGAAAGTAAGCCTGCAGAGAGGATCTGCAAGGTCCGGAAAACGCGGTTGAGCTTGGATCTCGATTTATTTCCGGACCATATCACAATATATTTGATCAAGATCATAATGACGTAACCAAGTGCGAAGGCAATGATAGGAGACAGAATCAAAATGATAATGATCTGTGTAAAGCCGCTCCAGTTTACTGAATGTACTCCAGCTCCAGCGATAACCGCACCGGCCAGAGCGCCGAGCAGCGTGTGAGAAGAGGAAGAAGGAATAGCGAGATACCATGTTAGCAGGTTCCATATAATGGCTGCAAGCAGGGCAGCAATCACGATTTCAACGCCGTTCTCAATTTTGGCAGGGTTGGCAATGCTTCCACCAACGGTTTTCGCAACTTTCGAGGAAACCATCGCCCCAATAAAGTTAAGAGTAGCTGCCATAGCGATTGCTACCCGAGGACTAAGCGCGCGAGTAGAGATAGAAGTCGCGATCGCGTTGGCTGTATCGTGAAATCCATTAATGAAATCAAAGAGTAAGGCTAGTGCAACGATAACGATTAAATAAGTTAACATGATTTCCTCCTAAGAGCTTTCCATTCGGAAAACGATCTTCGTATGCATGGACCACAAAAGTCTTATGAATAACGAAGTACTACGCTGTCTAGGATATTGGCTACGTCTTCGCAAGCGTCTGTTGTTTCTTCCAAGCGCTCGTAAATTTCTTTCAATTTAAAGTCCTCATAGGGGTCTTTGCGAGTGATGAAGATTTGGCGAATTCCTTCACGCATTAAGCGATCGCCATCATTTTCGAGGGAGTTAATAGCAACGGTGTGCTCAGGAATCTGCATATATTTCTTCTTCGCAAGCAGTTTGAAGGCATCAAGCATATGTTGGCAGGAATCAACGATGACAGCCGAGAAGTCTTTCATATAAGAATCTGTATGCGAGACGTTCAGGTAGTCAAACCGGGCGATTGTAGCTTCAATTCCATCGGTGACATCATCCACTTTGGAGGCAAGAACCATGATGTCCTCACGATCGATCGGCGTAATGAAAACCTTGTTCAATCCTTTAAAAATTTCGTGGGTAATCGAGTCACCTGCATGTTCTAAATCGTGAATCGCCTTCACGTAGTCTACAGGGGGTTTATCACCCATCATGGCTGTGCGAAACAGCTGAGCAGTTTGAAGTGCATTCTCTGCGGCGCGGATGAGCAGTTGCAAGAAATCTACTTCATTCTTTTTTGTGAATAATGTTGTCATATTAGCCTCCTAGTTTTTACTATATGTACAAGATTTTGATCGAATTTATGAGATAAACAGACCAAATTGTAGAAAAAACTCACGAAGATAAAAATATCATAATAATTGGACCGAAAGCAACCAAAATTCCGTGACATTTTACATTTTCTTAACATGACAGGCTTCCTTGATTTTACAAGCTTGAAGATGTAAAGTTTAAAAAGCAGTGTTTAACTTAGAATGAGCATAGAGAGGGTTTTTTAGTATGAAAAAAACATTAATTATGAACGGCCATTTTATTACTACTATTAAAGGCAAATCATCGATTAAAGGCTGCATGGTCATAGAGGGCGATCTTATTACATATATCGGCGAAGAAGCTCCTGAACCAAAGGAAAATTACGATGAAGTCATCGATGGAACCAATAAGCTGTACATGCCAGGACTCGTTAATACGCATGGGCACGCTGCAATGTCGCTTTTGAGAGGATATGGGGATGATTTAGCGCTGCAAATCTGGCTGGAAGAGAAAATGTGGCCAATGGAAGCTAAATTTAGCGCGTTGGATGTAAAATGGGGGACTAGTCTCTCCATTCTGGAAATGATGAAAGGCGGAACTACAACCTTCGTTGATATGTATGACCATATGAATGAAGTGGCAAAGGCTGTAGAGGAATCAGGAATGCGCGGGGTTCTTGCCCGCGGTGTAATCGGATTGTGCCCGCCTGATGTACAGACAGCTAAGCTGAATGAGGCTGTTGAGTTTGCGAAAAGCTGGCATGATTCTGCAAATGGTAGAATTACAACGATGATGTCTCCGCATGCACCTTATACATGTCCACCTGATTACATTGAACGTATCGTCCAGGCAGCCCACGATTTGAATTTGCCGATTCATACTCATATGTCAGAGACAAGCCGCGAGGTTCAAGGCAATGTGGATCAATATGGTTTACGTCCGGTTGCACATTTAGAAAAAATCGGCGTGTTCAGCAGACCAACGCTCGTAGCGCATGGCGTGCACTTAACAGATGAAGAAATAAATGTTCTTAAGCAGTATGATGTTCGTGTTTCTCACAATCCTGGCAGCAACTTGAAGCTTGCAAGCGGCGTTGCCCGTGTACCGGAACTGCTTCGCGCAGGTGTGAAAGTATCGCTAGGGACAGATGGAGCAGCTTCCAACAATAATTTGGATATGTTTGAAGAAATGAGACTTGCTGCGTTAATTCACAAAGGCGTTTCCGGTGATCCGCTAGCTGTACCTGCGGCAGAGGCACTCCTGCTGGGCACGAAAATGGGGGCGGAATCCGTTTGGTTAGATAACGTCGGGTTGCTGCAGCCAGGCATGAAAGCGGACTTTATCGCGCTCGATATCGATCAGCCGCACTTCTTGCCAAAAACAGATTTTGTTTCTCACGTAGTTTACTCCGCATGCGCCAAGGATGTTGTTGATGTCTGTGTCGATGGCAAATGGCTTGTTCGCAAAGGGGAATGCTTAACGATGGATGAAGAAAAAATTAAACGCGAGTTTGAACTGTGCTTTGACAAATTAATTGGTTAAGCAGGTGCCGGCAGTTCGTCTGGGGAGGTGAGCGGCGCTCATGAGTGCAAAGCGAACGAGAATTATCGTTTTCGGGGTTTTTATTATTTTGACGCTTGGCGTTGTGCTCAGCCGTTTCTATTTAAATGTGCAAAACGCACATTGGGACAGCAAGCGCACCGCGGTAGAAATTGCTTTTGAAAAAAGTATCATGACGAAAGCTGATAACGTGGATTTCTTTTATGGGGACGAGCCGTTTCGCATCGTTTACGGAGAAGACAAATTAGGTCAAGGCGTGATCGTCTGGGTTTCGGATAAAGATGTCCATACGGAAATGGCGTCAGAAGGCTTCACGCAAGACCAAATTCGGGATGCAGTCATGAAGAAATATCCTGGTGTCGAGATTGATCGGATTATGCCGGGGAAACTAGGTCAGGAATATGTCTGGGAAGTGTTTTACAAAAAGATTGACGATAGCGGCACAAGACATTTTTATGATTATTACAAATTTAAAGATGGATCTTATATTGATACGTACAGACTCAGCCTGCAGTAGGCTGAGTTTTCTTGTTTCCACTCATTTCATAAGGCTAATATATATATCGCGTGATATACTTTGTGTATAGACGAGGACGAAACATAATATATCGAGAAAGGGGGACGTTGACTGATGAAGCTACGTCTCTTACCTGTCGTATTGAGTGTAATTATTTCTGCCGGCGTATTATTCGGAGGCTGGTTCGCATATACAAGTTTTGCAATGGAAAATCCATTATCGGATATCATTAGTAAAGTTCCCGGAGTGAGCAGCTCGACAATGAAATTGGACAAAGATCGTGTTGATATAGAAGTTGATTTAAAGGGAGACGCTAATTTAAGAACGGTTGTTGAACGTATTAACAAGGATGGTGCATCGATTATCGGTAAACGTACCGTAAATATTCATGTGAAGGATAATCCGTCAGAGAAGCTTGATCAGTGGTGGTCCAAAGCTTTATTTGAAGTAGCGCAAGCGATGGAAACAAAACATTATGCAGACATTCCTGCAACGCTTCAAAAGTATGCCGCTGACATGCCGAATATGAAAGTCGAAAGTGAAATGGATCAAACGTATGTGTATATTCGATTGACAGATGGTGATGCCACAAAATTCATCATGCTTCCTAGAAACTCGCAGATAGGAGTGTGGCCGAATGAGTAAAATTTATAAAGAGATTGGGATTGGGTTTATTCCGGTATTGCTTGTTTTCTTAGCATTCTTAGGTGTCAATGTCATTCCTATTTTGTTCGTTGGCGTATTAGGGGTTTCGTTGTTTTATATGATCAGAGGCCGCGGCGGAGTAGGCATTTCTTCTGGTGGTGGCGGTGACCGTAAAAGTAAAAACCGAACGCCAGCTTTTCTGACTTTTGACGAAATTGGCGGGCAGGATCGTGCAAAGAAAGAATTGACGGAAGCACTCGATTTTTTGATAAAGCATGAAGAAATTAAAAAGCTTGGCATTCGTCCGCTCAAAGGCATATTGCTCACCGGTCCTCCGGGGACAGGCAAGACGCTAATGGCAAAAGCGGCAGCTCACTATACGAATTCCGTTTACTTAGCTGCCTCAGGCAGTGAATTTGTTGAGATGTATGTCGGCGTTGGGGCAAGCCGTGTTCGCGATCTCTTTAAGGAAGCAAGAACTCGCGCAGTAAAAGAAGGCAAAGATAACGCGATTATTTTCATCGATGAGATCGATGTGATCGGCGGTAAGCGGGATGGCGGTCAACAGCGTGAGTATGACCAAACGCTAAACCAGTTGTTGACAGAGATGGACGGTATTCATACGAACGATGCGCCACGCATTCTGATTATGGCCGCGACGAACCGGAAAGAAATGCTGGACAGCGCGCTGCTTCGTCCGGGACGTTTTGACCGTCATATTGAGGTGGATTTGCCGGATAAGAAAGGCCGACTTTCCATTTTGGATATTCATGTGAAAAATAAGCCGTTAGCGGGTGAAGTTTCCCTGGATACGGTGGCAGAACAAACGTTCGGTTTCTCGGGTGCGCAATTGGAAGGTGTGCTGAATGAAGCAGCCATTTATGCGATGCGTGAGGATAAAAAGGCAATCGAGCAGCATCATTTGGCATCTGCGATTGATAAAATCATGATGGGTGAGCGGACGGATAAGGAGACCGCGCAGGATGAGAAAGAGCGAGTCGCTTATCATGAACTGGGTCATGCGATCATTGCTGAACTTGTACGTCCCGGCTCTGTGTCACAGGTAACGGTGAGTCCGCGCGGGAAGGCGCTCGGTTATGTGCGACATAACCCGCCGAAGGATCATTATTTGTACACGAAGGATTATATTGAACAGCAAATCATGATCGCTTTAGGCGGCGCCGCGGCAGAAGAAATTTTCTATGGCGGCCGTAGCACAGGATCGAGGAACGATTTTGAGCAGGCGCTCTCCATGGTCCGTAATATGATGGATTCCGGCCTCACATCGCTTGGTATCATTGATCGTGAGATGGTGACGAAGGATCAATTGATGAAAGAGAATACGGCTATTCTTGATGCTCTCATGATGAGTACGAAGTCGCTGCTAGAACAACAACGGGGCGTATTTGATCATTCCTTCGCGATATTGATGCGGGAAGAAGTTATTTCCGGCGATACGTTTCGCAAGCTGTTCGATGCGTCTGTATCACAAAGTGCTTAAAATAGGTAGGGTTTGTTTCGAGAGTAGATATTCTACTTTAGAAACAACCCTGCTTTTTGTATTGTCTAAAAGAGGTGTAATAAGGCACGGTCTAGGTCCTGTTTTATATGCAATTGTGTCAGAGCTCGTAAAGGTTCCGCAATGTTTTGTGACTGTTAATGAAATTTGGAAACAAAAATTGTATGATTAGTGTGGGTTTTCCGAGGTTGCAATGCGATCTGGTTGTGAATGATAAGAATGAGCCTTACAGAAGGAGAAATTTGGCATGGTTTTCAAAACGATTGGTGTAGTTGGCGGAGGCACGATGGGCCAAGGCATTTCTGAAATGCTTGCAGCTTGTGGCCTTGACGTGTTGCTTGTAGAGAAAACAGCAGAAAAGCTCGATCGAGCCCTGGAACAGATCCAGGTCAGTTTAGATAAACAAATTGAACGATGGGCTTTGACGGAAACGGAGAAAAAGCTTATTTTAGCAAAAATAAAGAAAGCGGATTCTCTGGAAGACATGGCTTCTTGCGATATGGTTATAGAAACAATCACGGAAGATTTAAATGCTAAAAAACACGTCTTCTTCCAATTAAATCAAATTTGCAATCCATCTATTATTTTGGCATCCAATACATCTACGCTCAGCGTGACTGAAATCGCAGCTGTTACAACCAATCCGCAGCGGGTGATCGGGCTTCACTTTCTACATCCGGTTGCAAAAGTAAATCTTGTTGAGATCATCCGAGCGATGAAAACGTCGGATGAAACCTTTGAGCAAACGAGACGTTTCGTGGATGAACTTATCCATAAGAAAGGCATTAAAGTCAATGAGTCGCCTGGTTTCATCACGACAAGACTGATATGCACACTTATCAATGAAGCCTTGCACACGCTCTCAGAGGGCGTGGCATCCGCCGAGGATATCGATACAGCAATGAAAATCGGCTATGATTTTAAATATGGCCCTCTTGAGATGTGCGACAGATTCGGTTTGGATGCTGTGCACGATGCACTTGAAGGGATGTTTCGCGATTATGGAGACATTAAGTACCGGCCATCGTTTCTGTTGAAGAAAATGGTGCGTGCCGGTCATTTGGGTGTCAAAACGGGAGAAGGATTTTTCCTTTACGACAAGGATGGTGACCGTTTGTGAATATTCTCGTCATTAATGCGGGGAGCTCGTCGCTCAAATATCAGCTTTTTCAAATGGAAGACGAGACGGTTCTGGCGAAGGGCAGAGTTGAGCGGATCGGGATGGAAACCGCGATCTTGGTGCATGAGCCGAAAGGCAAAGCTGAGGTTCACGAGGTAAGCGAAATTTTGGAGCATACGACAGCAATCCGCAAAGTGCTGGCACTGCTCGTTCATCCTGAGCACGGCGTGCTCTCGTCAACGGCGGAGATCAGCGCCGTCGGTCACCGCGTTGTGCACGGCGGTGAAAGCTTCAAGAGCTCCGTCCTCGTGAACCACGAGGTTAAGCAGGAGATCAAGCGCCTTTTTGATTTGGCGCCGCTGCACAACCCAGCGCACATGCTCGGCATTTCGGCTGTGGAGGCCAACATGCCGGACGTCCCGCAGGCTGTTGTCTTCGACACGGCCTTCCATCAGTCCATGCCGGCGCAAGCCTACCTTTACCCGGTACCGATGGTTCTGTACCGGAAGCACAAGGTGCGCCGCTACGGTTTTCACGGCACCTCGCACAACTATGTGAGCGAGCGCGCCGCAGCCTTCCTGGGACGCCCGCTGGAGCAGTTGAAGCTCATTACCTGTCATATCGGTAACGGAGCTTCCTGCGCCGCCATACTGGGCGGCAAATCGGTGGATACGAGCATGGGGATGACTCCGCTCGAGGGTCTGATGATGGGCACGCGCAGCGGCGATTTGGATCCTGCTATCGTGCCCTATGCAATGGGAAAGGAAGATTTGACGCTTGGAGAGATCTCCTCGATGCTGAATAAGCACAGCGGGCTCCAAGCGATCTCGGGCATCTCCAGCGATATGCGGGAGATTACGGAAGCGATGGAAGCGGGGGATAGAAACGCCTCGATGGCCTTCGAGATGTACGAGTATCGCTTGCGGAAATACATCGGAGCTTACGCCGCGGCAATGAATGGCGTCGATGCGATTGTATTTACGGCCGGCGTTGGCGAGAATTCGGAGATTTTACGAAAAAGAGTTTGCGAGCACCTGACTTACCTCGGCGTGGAGTTCGATGAAGCAGCGAATCGGTCAGGGAGAGGGCAGGAGCGGCGCATTACAACGATAAACGCCAAAGTGCAAGTTCTAGTCATACCAACGAATGAAGAATGGATCATCGCAAGGGACACTTATCATTTGGTTCAGACTGCCCCAGACTGAATCTTTGTGCAAAATAGTGTACAATAGAAAAGCGCCGGAAATTTCAGGTGCATGATAGCTGTAAGATAGTTCGTACGAAAACTCAAGGAGGTACTAAACAAGTATGAAAAGTACGATAGGTGAAGTAAAACATCATGTCGGCGAGTCAGTTACAATTGGCTGTTGGCTAAACAAGAAACGGTCTAGCGGTAAAATTCAATTTTTACAACTTAGAGACGGTTCAGGATATATACAAGGCGTTGTGGTAAAAAGCGAAGTAGCTGAAGATGTCTGGGAAGCCGCTTCCAAGCTAACACAGGAAAGCTCTCTGTACATAACAGGCAAAGTGAAAGAGGATACACGCAGTAAGGGCGGCTTTGAGCTTGATGTCACTGGCGTAGAGATCATTCAAGTAACTGAAGAATACCCGATTACACCGAAAGAACACGGCGTTGATTTCTTGATGGATAACCGTCATCTGTGGATTCGGAGTCCGCGCCAACGCGCAGTACTCGTCATTCGTGCGCAAATTATTCAAGCCGTTCAACAATTTTTCAATGACCGAGGCTTCCATTTGGTGGATCCGCCAATTCTAACTCCTTCCTCCTGTGAAGGCACGACGAATTTGTTCCACACCAAATATTTTGATGAGGATGCCTTCCTGACGCAAAGCGGTCAGCTGTATATGGAAGCGGCTGCGATGGCGCTTGGCCGAGTGTATTCTTTCGGTCCTACGTTCCGGGCAGAGAAATCGAAGACAAGAAGACATCTCATTGAATTCTGGATGATCGAACCGGAAATGGCGTTCGTGGACCATGCCGAAAACTTGGAAGTTCAGGAGCAATTCGTATCCCATATTGTTCAAACCGTGCTTAAAAATTGTGCGCAAGAACTTGAAACTTTAGAGCGCGACACGTCCAAGCTGGAGAAAATTAAAGGCTCTTTCCCGCGAATTACGTATGATCAAGCGGTGGAGTTCCTGCAAAAGAACGGTCATGAATTCGAGTGGGGCGAGGATTTCGGAGCGCCGCATGAGACAGCGATTGCTGCTGAGTATGAAACACCTGTGTTCATCACGCATTGGCCAACCGAAATTAAAGCCTTTTACATGAAGCCGGATCCTAGCCGACCTGAGGTTGTGCTTTGTGCGGATATGATTGCACCTGAGGGCTACGGAGAAATTATCGGAGGCAGTCAGCGGATTGATGATCCGGAGTTAATGGAACAACGCTTTAAAGAGCATGATCTGTCAAAAGAGGCGTATCAATGGTATCTCGACCTTCGGAAATACGGGACAGTGCCGCATTCCGGTTTCGGTCTTGGACTTGAGCGTACCGTTGCGTGGATTTGCGGATTAGATCACGTTCGCGAAACGATTCCGTTCCCACGTTTGCTATACCGTCTATATCCGTAATCCATTTATCAACCAAAGGTAGAAAGGAGACCGGATGAGTAAACCGTTCATTACACAGCAGCAAATTGAAGCGGTCCTGTTGGCCAGCATCCAGGAAGGCAGTGTTGCGATACCGCTTCTTCTGCTGAAAAACTATCGTGCCCTTCAGTTAAGCGAAATCGAGGTCATGACGCTAATCCATCTCATTTCCTTTCTGGAGAAGGAAAAGTATGAATTCCCAACCACCGATGAGATTCAATCCCGCATGTCCGCATCTCCTGATTTCGTAATCGCGGGCTTGCAGAAATTGATCCACGAGCAGTTCATCTCGATTGACGAAGAGATGGACGCGACAACGGGGATTCGCAGCGAGCGATATAATCTTACACCGCTATATCGTAAGCTAGCTAAACAGGCAGCTGAGCAGGAGATGGCCAAATTATCAGCTGTCCGCACCCCTGTGCAATCCGATGAGGGTGCAAGAAATATTTTCACCACGTTCGAGAAAGAGTTTGCCCGTCCGTTAACACCGATGGAGCTGGAGACGATCAGCGGTTGGCTGGACAAGGATCAATACAAGGAAGAGCTCATCATGACGGCACTGAAGGAAGCTGTGTTCGCCGGCAAGGTTCACTTCCGTTATATTGACCGGATCCTGCTGGAATGGAGCCGCAATCGGGTCGGCACCGTGGATCAAGCGAAGGAATATTCGCAGCGTTTCAGGCAATCGAGATAATATAAAAAACGTCCTATCTTCTCACGAGGAAGATAGGACGTTTTTTATTGCATTGGTTGAAGACAGACCAAAGCCAAGTTCGCCCATGGAGGGAGAGCTTGGCTTTGTGTATTTTATGCGTTATAAAGGAACTACAAGCCTTTGTTCAGCAAATGAGAGCGGTACACATATTCAAAAAGGAATTCGAAAGCTTCCAAATGACGTTTAGCTTCAAAGCTGTTTGCACCCCATGCATAAATGCCATGATTGCGCAGTACAATGCCTGGAATTCGGGGAATGATGGCATCTTCCACGAGCGCGGCGATACGAGGTATTTCCGCATAGTTCGGTAGAACCGGAATCTCGATTTGAGCATCTTCCTCCCAAATGTTAAACGCTTTGATAAGCTCAACACCTTTGACAGGAATGCTCTTACGCTCCCCATATAATTCGGAAATCAAATTATTGAAAATCGTATGCACATGAAAAATAGCGCCGGCGCCAGTCAAACGATAAATTTCGCTATGGATTAACGTTTCAGCCGATGGCTTTAGGCTAGTGGCTTCCGTAGCCACCCCTTTTTCATTCACAAGCAGGAAATCCTCCGGTGTTTGCACGGATTTATCTCTGCCGCTGGATGTAATGGCGAACGTGAATTGTTCAGGATCGAAGCTGCCTACACGTACGGATAAATTGCCGCTAGTCGCAGGGAACCAACCTCTTGCCGCTAGATTGGCTTTAATGTCACGCAGCTCGGCAAAAGCGCGTTGTTTCTCTTCCAGTAAAATGCTCATGCTACAGGTTCAGCCTCCAATTGCTTCATAATATCGAAGAAGTTATCGAATGGGTAATAAGCGTACCCCAGCTTCTCACACATATCGACAAGATGGGAGCGTGCAAAAATGGTATCTACCAGCTTAGCTCCTTCGAAATCTGTAATGCTATCCCCAATGATGATCCGCTCATACCGATTGGCATCATAGGAGCGAATAATGCTCGTTTTGCACATACCGCAGTCTGTTTGACAATGCTCATCACATTGATTTGGCCATAAAATTTCTATGACACTGCCTTCAAATGAAGAGGCATTGCAGTAAATGTGCTCATGTGGAATCGGGAAAGGCTTCAGAAGCGGGTAAATAAAGAAATCGATGCCTCCGCTAGTGATCAAAAGCTTGATGTTTTGCTCTTTGCAGTAATCCACAAATTGCTTGAAGCCATCCCGGATAACGGCATTCCCGATGGCGTATTCAACAATTTCATCTTTGCGCGACGTTGGCAGCAGGGCGAACATTTCGCCGACACCTTGACGGATTGAAATGCTTTTATCCAAAATGCGTTCCACAATCGCGTCCCATCCTGCTGGATTAAAATGCTTCATGATGGCCACGATGTTATCATTCACAGTAATGGTACCGTCAAAATCGCAAAAAATGATACGTTCCTTAGTCATTCTCTAATCCCCCAAGTGTCAATAGCTGATTGCAATTCTGGATGTGTTTGGGCGTAATCGCGAAGCTGAATACCTTGCAAAGTTGCATCGATTGCTTGTCTGAAAGCTCTACCTCCGGCGATTGTGCCAAGCGGATGTCCATGAATGCCTCCGCCAGCATTCACGATGACGTCTTGGCCGAAATCTCTCAGGATGAGAGGTACCAGGCCAGGATGTATACCGGCTGACGGCACAGGGAAGGAAGCGGCTAGCTTTAGTTGTGCATCTGCTGATGCATTATAGCTGTAATCGTTATGTAGATCATTTGTCAGCAACACATGTTTAATTGCTAGGTTTTCTTCTCTTGGCATGACCACAGAACCGTAAGGAGAAGGGAATAGCACTAGATCGGCTCCAGCTAATCGCATCAATTTACCTAGCAGCACAGAAGGGGAGATCCCGTAATGCGGTGAAGGATACGTTGCGCCTGCCATGGCTGGATGCGCCATAATCGGAATCGTAATTTCCGGATCAGCGCTCAGTTCATGCAGGACATCGAAGCCGTAAGCTAAAACGTTGAACAACAGGGCGTTAGCTCCTGCCCGAATCGCTTTTTTGGCTTGGGAGGCCAGCTTTGAAGTAGGGCCGGTCAAATTCACGGCGTACAGCAGCTTCTGACCGGTTTCTTTGGAGGCTTGTTCAGCTGCCTCCATACAAATCTCAATCCGTTTCTCAAGCGGAGTCAACGGATTCTCAAATAAGATTTCATCATCTTTAATGAGATCTACGCCGCCTGCCGCTTGCAAATAAAATTGTTCGCGCAGCGCCGGGAGTTCATAGCCGACAACGGATTTGAAGATGCTCATCAGCAGCGGGCGGTCATGCACGCCAAGGACGTCGCGCACGCCTTGCATACCGAATTTCGGTCCCGCGAATCCGGAGAGGAAATCAGTTGAGAACTTTAGGTCAATGAGCTTAATTTTGCCGTCCATCGACAGCTTGCCGAACACGGTGACTAACAGCGCAGGAATGTCTCTGCTGAAATTAACATCGGGATAAGCAATCGTAATATCGGCATAGCGGTTAGAACTAGACTCTCCTGGGGCAGGCTCGTGAACCTCAACGGAAACGACTTTCCCCAGATGTTTCTCCATTTGCGCTTTTTGCGCCTCCGGCAGCTCCGTCCAGGAGCCGACCGTCAAGCCGACAGCAATGCCTGTCGCTTTTTTATGAAAATCGGCTTTCTCATCGAAACTCCGATATGTGGCTAAACAATATGCACTCATCGAAAACGCTCACCTGCTTTACTAGAATAAGACCTCAATCATTTAGGACAATTTACTTACGGGACTTGGCGCCGCGATTTGCTCGCCCATTTCTTTGGCACGTTCCGCGGAGCGGAATACAGCCTTGGCAACAGCTTCCGTAAACTGGTAGCGATCGAGCATTTCAATGGAAGCTTGCGTAGCCCCATTTGGCGATGTTACTTTACGGCGAAGCTCAGCCGGATCTTCCTGGGTATGCTGAACCATATGAGCGGCTCCGAGTACGGTTTGAAGCGTTAATTGACGGGAATCCTCTTCAGTCAGACCGCCTTCAATTCCTGCTTTGATCATTGCTTCCATGAAATAGTAGACATAAGCAGGACCGCTGCCGGATACCCCCGTAAGTATTTCAAGCTTCTCTTCCTCAACGATGGAAACGATACCCACAGCTTCGAACATTTGGGTTGCGAGCTGCTTGAATGTATCATTAACTTTTGTGGAGAAGCTCATTCCTGTAGCTCCCAATCCAATCGTAGAGGATGTGTTCGGCATCGTTCTTGCGATCGGCATATTCGATTCCAACAGCGCCTCGATCTTGGCAATCGAGAGGCCGGCGATCACGGAAACGAGAAGTTGACCTTCATTCAAAAGCGGCTGAAGATCCGCGAAGGCCGTCACTACGTCTTTGGGCTTCATGCAGAGTACGACCACATCGGCTTCGCGCAGGAAAGTTTCTTTCACAGCCGGATCGGAAGTGGCTTGCAGACCATATTCAGAGCGTAAAAATGCTAAGCGGTCTTGATCTGAACGGTTCATGACATACACATTTTGCGGATTGGCTACCTTGGTTTGTATCAGGCCCCGGATGATGGCTTCCGACATGGAGCCGGCGCCTACAAAGGCAATTTTGGCTTGGGATAAAGTTGTGGACATCGAACATTCCTCCTCAAATTCCTTGAAATTATTGACGTATTTGTCCGCTTCCGTAAATGCGGTATTTGGTTGAAGTAAGTGCTGGCAGACCCATCGGTCCGCGAGCATGCAGTTTTTGAGTGGAGATGCCGATTTCCGCGCCGAATCCGAATTCAAAACCATCCGTGAAGCGCGTCGACGCATTGTGATAAACGGCTGCCGCATCGACCTCCTGTAGAAATCTTTCCGCATTCGAGGCATCTTCCGTCACAATACATTCCGAGTGCATGGTGCCGAATTCGCGAATGTGCTCAAGTGCTTCATCGAGATCCTTCACCACTTTGACGGATAAAATATAATCGCCGTATTCCGTTCCCCAATCCGCTGCTTCAGCAGTCAGCATGTTAGGTACAAGTGCTCTGGCGCGCTCGTCTCCTCTAAGTTCCACATTAGCGCCTGTGAAGGCGTCCGCGATAACGTTCAAATGCTTAGCCGCCGCTGCTTCATGCACAAGCAGGGTTTCCATCGCGTTGCAGACGGAAGGACGCTGAGCTTTGGCATTTAGACCAATTGCGATAGCCATTTCGAGCTGTGCGCTTTCGTCAATAAAAGTATGACATACACCTGCGCCTGTTTCAATGACAGGTACGGATGCGTTATTGACAACATTTTGAATAAGTGAATGCCCGCCTCTAGGGATGAGAACGTCGATTAAGCCATTGAGCTTCAGCATTTCATCGACAGAGCTGCGATCCGAACTAAGGATCAGCTGCAGAGCGTCGGCAGGAATGGCAGAGCGTTTAAGGGCACTGTGCAGAACCTCGACGATCTTTTCATTGGAAAATAGCGCGGAAGATCCGCCACGCAGCACGACGGCATTGCCTGTTTTTAGGCATAACCCTGCAGCATCCACGGTAACATTAGGTCTGGCTTCATAGATGATGCCGATAACGCCAAGTGGAACACGAATTTTACGGATGCGAAGACCATTCGGACGTTCAAAATCTTCTAGCGTATCTCCGATAGGATCTGGCAGCTCGGCGATTTGACGCAAACCTTCGGCAATGGCTGCAATGCGCGACTCATTCAGGGCAAGACGGTCGAGCAGGGAAGCGCTGGTGCCTAATTGTTTGCCTCGTTCCAGATCCTTTGCATTTGCTTCAATAATAGCTTGCTGTTCGGTGACAAGGGCGTCCGCCATAAGAAGCAGCGCTGTGTTTTTCTGTTCTGTTGTGAGATTGCCCATCGTTTGGGCAGCTTGTTTCGCTAATCTGGACTTTTGAACGACTTCACTCATGGGAAGATCGACCTCCTGTTTGGAAAAAGGTTTGGCAGTGCGTAAGAATTTGTTGGACCGTTAATTCATATTGTTGTCCGCTGCGGCGTTCCTTACATTCTACGATGTTCTCTCCGGCTTTCTTTCCGACGGTAATCCGTAGTGGGAAGCCGAGTAAGTCGGCATCGTTAAATTTAACGCCGGGACGTTCTTCACGATCATCCCAGAGGACTGTAAGACCTGCCCTAGATAACGACTTATAAATCTCATCCGATAATTTCATCTGAACCTCGTCTTGGACATGAACCGTTAGCAAATGAACGGCAAATGGAGCAATGGAGGCAGGCCATATAATTCCGCGCTCATCATAGTTCTGTTCCAGAATGGCGGCTAGCACACGTGAAACGCCAATCCCGTAACAACCCATGATGATGGGCTCTGACGCCCCATTCTCGTCGCTGAACAAAGCACCTAATGATTGACTGTATTTGGTTCCAAGCTTGAAAACATGCCCAACTTCGATCCCTTTGGCAAAAGAGAGTTGATGACCGCAGGACATGCAGCATTCGCCTTCCGTCACATTACGCAGGTCATGATAAGCTAAGTCAGCGAGATCTCGCTCTACATCTACATGTACGAGGTGATAATCCGCTTCATTGGCGCCAACGACGGCGTCCTGCAAACCCATCACCGATGAGTCAGCGATGATCTTGACGTTCTGAAGTCCGATTGGCCCGATGAATCCGGCAATGGAACCCAATTTTTGAATATCGGTTTCCGAAAGCATGATGAATTCTGAAGCGCCTAACACATTTTTTAATTTAATCTCATTGACTTCACAGTCGCCACGAAGGAGGACGATGACAGGCGCACCGTTTGCTTCAATTGCAATAGATTTAATGATCTGCTTAGGCGAGATAGGAAGGAATTCGCTCAGCTGTTTAATGCTTGTTACCTTTGGCGTGTGCACTTTTTTCGGCCGACCGTCCAGCTTTGGCTGCTTGCTTGCAGATGAAGGTGAAGGCGGCAACAGACCAACCGCTTTCTCCAAATTGGCTGCATATTGGCAGGAAGGGCAGTGGACGATCGTATCTTCGCCGATGTCCGCTAGTGCCATGAATTCGTGGGTATCCGTGCCGCCGATTGCGCCGGAATCGGCCTCAACCGCCCGGAAGTTTAAGCCGCAGCGTGTGAAAATGCGTTCATAAGCGTTGTACATGCTTTGATAGCTTTCATCAAGTCCGGTTGCGGTCCGGTCGAAGGAATACGCATCTTTCATTAAGAATTCGCGTCCGCGCAGCAAGCCGAATCTTGGTCTTCGCTCATCGCGGTATTTCGTTTGAATTTGATACAGTGTGACAGGCAGCTTTTTGTAGGACTGAATTTCGTCCTTCACGATCGTCGTTATGACTTCTTCATGGGTGGCGCCGAGGGCAAACTCCCGGCCATGCCGGTCTTCCAGGCGCATTAGTTCGGGACCATAGATGTCCCATCGTCCGGAGGCTTTCCATAATTCGGAAGGGTGCAGAGCCGGCATCAACATTTCCTGGGCACCGGCAGCGTCCAATTCTTCGCGAACAATGGTTTGGATATGTTGAAGAGCTTTAAGCCCTAACGGTAAGTAGGAGTAGATCCCGCTGGAGAGCTGCCGGACCAGACCAGCGCGCAGCATGAGCCGGTGGCTTGCGGCTTCGGCATCACCCGGGACGTCTCGCAAAGTTGGAATCAGCATTCGTTGTTGTCTCATAGATAGGCGTGCCTCGCTTTCACATTTGAATTTATGCCAGTGGAACCCATTCATCGCGGTGGATAACTTCGATTCTGGCTACTTCCACGCGCTTCTGTACTTCCTCGGTCGATAACCCCGCGGCGGCTTGTATTTGCCAAGCCGCATAGTTCACGACACCGCGTCCGAGTAGTAGGCCTTCTTTGCTCAGCACTTCAACCACGTCGCCGGGGTGGAAGTCGCCGGTAGCCCCGATAACGCCTGCGGGGAGCAGGCTTTTTCCACCGCTGACCAGGGCCGTTCGCGCACCCGGGTCGACGAGAATTTGCCCTTGGGGCAGCGAGTGGAAGCCGACCCATTGCTTCTTCACCGGCAAGTTGTTTAACGCCGTGTCAAAGTACGTGCCCTTGCCGCTGCCGCCAACAGCAATCGGCAGATCGCCGGGCTCTAATACGCGCCCGATAAACACCTGCACGCCTCCGCGCATCGCAATGCGGGCAGCCTCGACCTTCGAGCGCATTCCTCCGGTGCCGACTGCGCTCCCCGAGCCGCCAGCGAAGCTGAACAGCTCGTCGCTGATGGCGGCGACGCGGTCGATGCGCTGCGCGTTTGCGTTTTTGCGTGGATCGTCCGTGTACAGGCCGTCCATATCTGTAATGATGATCAATTTGCTCGCCTTCACCAAATTGCCGACTAGGGCTGACAACGTATCATTGTCGCCGAATTTCAGTTCATCCACCGAGACGGTGTCATTCTCGTTAATGATGGGAACGACGCCGCGCTGCAGCAGCTCGTCGATGGTCATCAGCGCGTTCTGGACGCGCTTGCGGTTCGAGAAATCGTACCGGGTCAGCAAAATTTGCGCCACGCTCACGCCATGGGACGCAAACGCTTCATGGTACGCTTGCATAAGCAACGCTTGCCCGACAGCGGCCGCGGCTTGCTTCTCGTGCAGCACCTTGGGCCGCGTGCGGTATCCAAGGGAAGTGAAGCCTGCGGCTACCGCTCCGGAGGTTACGAGCAGGACTTGGTTGCCGTCCTGCTGCAATTGCGCTAGTTCCGATGCGAAAAAACGGATTTTATCGGGATTTAAACCACCCGTATCTGAAGTTAAAGAGGAGCTGCCGATTTTCACGACGATGCGCTGTGTCATTACAATCCCATCCTTTGCTTTTGCAAATATGTAATATGTAGGTACAAAAAAAGACTCCCGTCCTCATAACATAAGGACGAAAGTCTGTAGCTTCCGCGGTACCACCTTAGATTGGCGCACACCGATAGCGGCTGCACCCAACTCTGGATTCCCTGGATAACAGCAGGGACTGTTCAACTCATCGTTGACGGTTCAGGGGCGGGTTCGGAATCGGTTCACGGCAAGCTCTCTCAGTCGGTGGAGCTTACTCTCTGGTTACGTGCTGCACGTTCCTACTATTCCCATCATAACATTGCGATATAGAAGTTTTGGAAGACTTCCTTTTTTGGTTCTATATAGAATAGCACGGGGTACAAGTGTTTGTAAAGAAGCAGCTGCCTCTAATTTTTCCGCTTAGCCGAATAGATTTAGCTTCCCGATGCGCTGCACGGCTTCTGCCAGTCTTTCTTCCGAGGATAAAAGACCTAGACGTACATAGCCTTCTCCGTGGGTGCCGAAGCCAATGCCTGGCGCTACGACTACCTTTGCTTCTTGGAGAAGCAGATCGGCAAGGCTTTGCGATGTGTGCCCCTTCGGAACAGGCAGCCAAGAGAAGAAGGAGCCTTGGGACGGACGGGCGTTCCAGCCAATGCTTGCTAATGCGGTATACAGGGCATTGCGGCGGCTTTCATAAACATCGCGCAGTTCAGTTACGCAGTCTTGCGAGGCGGTCAACGCCGTTGCTGCCGCAGCTTGAATGCCTCCGAACAAGGAGCAGTAATAATGATCCTGCATCAAATTAATGAGGCGGATGACTTCCCGGTTGCCGAGCGCAAAGCCTACGCGCCAGCCAGCCATGTTATACGTTTTGGAAAGCGTATAGAACTCGATGCCGACTTCTTTGGCCCCTGGCGTTTGCAAGAAGCTAATGGGCTTTTGTCCGTCGAATCCGATTGCGCCATAAGCGAAATCACTGGCGACAACTACGCCATTCTTCTGTGCGAACTGGACCGTTTCTTCATAAAAGGAAGCGGGGGCCGTTGCACCGGTCGGATTGTTCGGGTAGTTGATGAACATGAGCTTCGCACGATCCAGATCCGATTGCTTCAAAGCGGAGTAATCCGAAAGAAAGTTATTTTCTTCGCGCAAGGGCATAAAGGCCATTTCCGCGCCGGCTAGCGCAACGCCAGACCAATAATCCGGATAGCCCGGGTCAGGCACAAGACAAACATCGCCAGGGTTCAGCAAGCACTGAGCGATCTCGATGAGTCCCGTTTTGCCGCCAAAAAGGATTGCCACTTCGGTGTCCGGGTCAAGATCGACATTGTGATCTTCTTTGTAACGTTGGGCGATAGCTTGCTTCAGAAAAGGAAATCCGCTGAAGGGCGGGTATTTATGATACAAAGGGTTAGCGGCCGCTTCCTGCATTGAAGCTACGATATGAGGCGGCGTTGGGCGATCCGGGTTGCCTTGCCCGAGATTGATGACATCATGACCTAACGCAATTTGTTCGTTCGCTTTGCCAACTAGCGTTGCGAAGAATTGCGTAGGCAAACCTTTCATTCGTTCGGCAGGCTGTATGGAAAATGCACTTGTTTTAGTAGATAGAATCGTCACGTTTTAATTCACACTCCGGAGGTCGGGATTTTAATTAATAACCTAAATGTAACATGATTAGTCTTTTTTTCATAGTGATGAAAAAAATCGATTTTACATCTTGCATAGCTTGTCATACAGTTAGTTCAAATGCTGGGAAAGGTGATGAGAGCCATGTCTGATCAATCACAAGTTGCACAAGTTTTTCTGGAGGAGTCGATTCGTGCTTTTGCGAGTATGAAAAAACTGGCGGATCAAGCATTTGCGCAGGCAGCAGACGAGCATTTTTATCAAACCTTAGATGAAGAGTCGAACTCTTTGGAAGTGTTGATCAAACACATGCATGGGAATATGTTATCCCGCTGGATTGATTTTCTAACATCGGACGGAGAGAAGGAGACGCGGGAGCGCGACAATGAATTTGAAAGCAGCCATTTCACGCGGGAAGAGCTCATTTCATTATGGGAGGCGGGGTGGAAGGTGCTTTTTGATGCTTTAAACGCGCTTACGCCAGATGATGTTCTGAGTATTGTGCACATCCGCGACCAAGAGTTAACCGTTATTCAGGCCATTCAGCGTCAGGTTTCTCATTATGGTTATCATGTGGGTCAAATCGTTTTTCTGAGCAAACACTGGGCAAATACAGGGTGGAAAACCCTCAGCATTGCCAGAGGTCAATCGAAAACTTTTAAACCGTCCTGAGCGGACTTGGGTTCAAACAGATTTTCGATTATGATGGATAACATAGTATTGGCTTTTATGCCCACCGGAAGGAGTATTTACAGCATGCCAGAATCACAACAGCTTCAACTAGCCCTTATTCAAATGGATATCACGATCGGTGAGCCGGACACGAACTTTGCGCGATTGGAAAAACTTCTTCAAGAAGCGGTTCAAAACGACCCTAAACCGGATGTGATCGTTTTTCCAGAAATGTGGAACACCGGCTACGCCTTGACCGAAATTGAGCAGCTGGCTGACTCGAATGGGGAACGGACGAGATCGTTCTTGAGCGGTTTTGCCAAAGCGAACAGCGTTAATATTATTGGCGGCTCGATTGCCGATAAAAAAGATGACCGTGTGCTGAACACTATATATGCGTTTGATCGCGAAGGCGCTGAAATTGCGGAGTATTCCAAAATTCATTTATTCCGCCTGATGGACGAGGAAAAGTTTCTTCATAGCGGAGACCGGCTTGGCCGATTTGAGCTGGAAGGTGTTCCAGCCGGCGCGATGATTTGTTATGACATTCGCTTTCCTGAGCTGGCACGCAAATTAGCGCTGGATGGTGCGAGAATTTTATTCGTTCCTGCGGAGTGGCCGCACCCGCGTTTGCATCACTGGCGCACGCTGCTCATGGCTAGAGCGATCGAGAATCAAATGTATGTCGTTTCTTGCAACCGGGTAGGAACGAGTGGAACGACAGATTTTTTTGGACATTCCATGGTGATTGACCCTTGGGGCGAAGTGCTCGTGGAAGGCGATGAAAGCGAAGCGATTTTGCGTGCGACGATCGATTTAGAGGAAGTTGTGCGTGTAAGAGCCAAAATTCCTGTCTTTGAGGACCGCAGGCCGCATTTATATTAATTTCTAAAAATGTGCTTTTGGGATTTGATTTTTTGTCGGTTATTTTGTAAACTAAAGCCAATTGAATGATCAATTGTGGCTGTGAAGGATAAATAGTACTTGAACAACTTCTTGTTCAGCGAGCTGGGGACGGTGAGAGCCCAGACAGAAGCCCAAGGAAAAGGCTATCCGGAGCCAATACGATAAAGGGGATACATGGCTTTTACAGGTGTATCAACTAGGGTGGAACCGCGGGTGCGTAAGGCTCTCGTCCCTAGGCATTATTTGATGCCTTTGGATGTGGAGCTTTTTTTGCGTGTACTCCTATCCAAACGGACGTCTAAGGTCGTTGACCCATTACGAGAAGCTGAAGGAGCGAAAGAACAATGAGTGTTACTATGGATCAAGTTGTTGCATTAGCAAAGCACAGAGGTTTTGTATTCCCAGGTTCCGAAATTTATGGCGGTTTGGCCAATACATGGGATTACGGTCCTCTGGGCGTAGAACTGAAAAATAACATCAAGCGCGCTTGGTGGAAAAAATTCGTTCAGGAATCCCCGTATAACGTAGGTCTTGACGCCGCGATTCTGATGAACCCGCAGGCATGGGTAGCCTCCGGTCACGTAGGAAACTTCAACGATCCAATGATCGATTGCAAAAACTGTAAAGCCCGTCACCGCGCTGATAAGCTGATTGAGAACAAACTTGCTGAAAAAGATATCGAAATCGTCGTAGACGGTATGACATTCGATGATATGATGAAACTGATTGTCGAGAATAACATTGTTTGCCCGGATTGCGGCAGCAAGGATTTCACGGACATTCGTCAGTTCAACCTGATGTTCAAAACGTTCCAAGGCGTTACAGAAGCAAGTTCCAACGTCGTTTACTTGCGTCCGGAAACAGCACAAGGTATTTTTGTAAACTTTAAGAACGTACAGCGTACCATGCGTAAAAAGCTTCCATTTGGTATCGGTCAAATCGGTAAAAGCTTCCGTAACGAAATCACGCCGGGTAACTTTACGTTCCGTACACGCGAATTTGAACAAATGGAGCTTGAGTTCTTCTGCAAACCAGGTGAGGATATGAAATGGTTCGAGTACTGGAGAAGCTTCTGCCATAACTGGCTGCTGTCGTTAGGCGCTAAAGATGAAAACCTTCGCTTGCGCGACCACAATGAAGATGAATTGTCTCACTACAGTAATGCTACCACAGATATTGAGTATAAATTCCCATTTGGCTGGGGCGAGCTTTGGGGTATAGCGGATCGTACGGATTTCGATTTGAAACAGCACATGGAGCATTCCGGCGAAGACTTCAACTATATCGATCAAGAAACGAATGAGCGTTACGTCCCTTACTGCATTGAGCCGTCCCTTGGCGCAGACCGTGTGACATTGGCGCTTCTGATCGATGCATTCGAAGAGCAGAAGCTGGAAGGTGATGACAGCCGTACAGTGCTTCATTTCCATCCTGCGCTTGCTCCGATCAAAGCTGCTATTTTCCCGCTTTCCAAGAAATTAAATGAAGGCGCACAAGCAGTATTCGCGGATCTTGCCAAATATTTCATGGTTGATTATGATGATACAGGTTCGATCGGTAAAAGATATCGCCGTCATGATGAAATCGGTACGCCTTTCTGTATCACTTACGACTTCGAGTCCGAAACAGACGGCCAAGTAACGGTGCGTGACCGTGACACGATGGAACAAACCCGGATGCCGATTGCTGACTTAAAAGCATTCATCGAAAATTCGCTTCAATTTTAAAGCAAAACCCTCTGCAAGCCGCCTATTAAGGCGCTTTCTGCAGAGGGTTTTATTTTTATATAACATAATCGAGGACTTCGCTGTAAGGGAGGTAACGGTGGACGTCGCGAAGCGGCGGACTATAGACGTGAATGGAAACGGCGGGCTCATGGAATGGATTGCTAAGCTGATGAATCTGATCTTGCGGAGCTGTAAAGAAATCACCTGTCTTTATGAAATCATCGTTTTCCACCACAGGATAACCATACTTGTCCAGTTGGTATTTGGAATTGACGATATTTCCTTGAACCAAACAAGCAGCTCCTATGGAAGCTCCATGATTATGAATCGCTGTTGCAGCAGAAGGTGGGATGTGAATGATAATGACTTCAAGATGCGCAGTGCTATAAATGACATTGCGGCCATAAGGTAGCTGCCCTGGTTCGGTTTTATAGGCAGGCACCTCACAGAGTAAGCTGCTTAGCGATTGAAGCGCTGATCTTAATTGATCTAATGAAGGGTCTTGCAATTTACAGAATGTCTGTTCAATTGCTCTTACTAACATCATGGTTTCGGCCTCCTAGGCTTTAAGTATCTCTTTATCAAAAATAATTAGAGAAACGATAAGTTTTTATTATATTGTATGCGTCCGGAGTTTAAAGGGTTAGGGCAATTGACATAATTTTGAAAATATATGGGCTATCAAGGCAATAAAAAAGGCGGCTGGAAATCGCAGCTTTTCACATTGCCGCATCCAACCGCCTAATTGTATTCAAAAATGGTGTATGAAGGTGAACGATTATACACGAAACGGGGGCATACGCCTGCCATCCGTATCAGTGAAATCATAGGTTTCAGCTAATGTGCCAACTTCAAGCAGCTTTCCTGTCTGAAGATGAACCAGAGGATCGGAGGCTAGCGCGACTACGGCGCGTCCGATATACTCAACGGATTCCGTCGGATGCAAATCTTCAATTTTCATGAAGTCAGGGTCTCCCGGTTCGAGGCCGTAATGTTTATAGACAGCTTCTGTGCGCATCCATCCTGGGGCTAGTGCGAGCGCTGTCACCTCAAGGTGTTGATCTTTGAGATTCAGAGACATAGCTCGAGTCATCGTCACAACCGCCCGTTTCACTGTGTCATAAAACACATTCACAGGGTAGTTTCCGCCGATGTCGGAATAAACACCAGTGTTAATGATAAGCCCGCGATTTTGCTCCAGAAAGAAGGTGGACATGGCACAGCGGCTGGATACCATTTGGGCCCGTAAGCCGGCATTAAACATGTTGTCCCAACGTTTCATGGGCTGCTCCCAAAATGGCACCAAAAAATCAACATCGTCATAGTTTTCGTAACCGCCCCATGCGTTGTTGACGAGAAGATCAAGTGTGCCCTGTTCCTTTTTTATCCGCTCGTACAGCTCTTTGACATCCTCTTCAACTGTATGATCACAACGAACGGCAACCCCGACGCCGCCGCGTGCCGTCACTTCATCCGCCGTATCCTCAATCGTGCCTGCAAGATCATCTCTCGTAGTCTGCAATCTCGTGCTGCGCCCTGTCACATAAACCGTTGCACCTGCCTCTCCGAGTGCCAAAGCAATGCCTTTGCCTCCGCCACGACTGGACCCTGTAACGAGCGCTACCCGTCCTTGCAGTTTTTTTGTATTCGCCATCGCTAAGTTCTGCCTCCTTCACTAAGTTACCCTTCATGTACAGACTACCTCAATACCATGACAACTCTTGTCAAGGATTATATATACATCAATAAACATTCGAATACTTCCCATCCAAGAACGGTCAAGTCTGTACAATACCATATGCTCGTTGCATGGCCTGAATTTGCTCGCGAATCCAAACCGCCATTTCCATCGGCTCCTCAACGAGGGCATCGGCACCCATGCTTAGAAAATATTTCGAAAAATATGGCAGATTACTTCGGTGCATGTCAGTCAGCAGTTCCCCGCTGCCATCGGCGTGAAGGGTCACATTCCCCTCCATGTCGTTACCTCGCTCATAGGCTCGGACGCCGGCAGGGGTGAGTTTGACGCGAAGCCTGATGAGCTCGGAGGAATCTGCTGTATGTCTTAGCCCTGCTGTCAACCAATCAAGAATGGTATAGTGCTTGAGATCTTTGCTCGGATGGTCCGGCATGGCTCGTTCCAAGGTTTGCACACGATCTGCGCGAAACAGCAAAATGCGATCTTTTTGAAAGCAATAGGAAGGGAAATACCAGAAGCCGTTTGAGGAATAAATGCCAATAGGTTGAATCGTTCTAGCTGTAGTGCCATCTTTGGATGCATACGTCATATGAAGGGGAAGACCATCGATAGAAGCCTCCAGTAATTGTTCCAAGAAAGGGGAACTAAGAGTCCGGTGTGGCGTCCAAAATGAAACGCGCTCCTTAAGCGCGTCGATTCTTGATTTCGTATCCGTCGGAAGATAGTGATAAAACTTATTCAGAGCGGATTCCGATTCTGCTGTAAAAGGCAGCGCTCCATAAAATTGGAGCGACTGAAAGGCGAAGAACATCGCTACAGCTTCTTGTTCCGTGAACAAAATAGGAGGGAGCATTCGCTTTTTTAATAAGCGGTAGCCCCCATGCGGCCCAAATTCCGTGTATAGCGGCATTCCGAGCTCGATCAACTCCTGTAAATCGCGGTGCATAGTCCGCTCTGAAACGCCGAACTCCTCGGCGAGTTCTTTTGTCGTGAACCTCATACGCTCATTGACAGTCATCATAAGCTGAATTAATCGTTGTGTCTTATTCAAGGCGTTCCTCCTCTGACTCTTCGGCTACCCGATTGTCTGCATGACCTCTTTCATCGTGCTGACGAAAGCTTCGGCTGCTTTGGAGAGATATCTGCCTTTGCGATAGGCGATAACAAGTGTACGTGCAGGTCTGCCTTCTAAAGCAAGATGAATGGGAGACAACTCGTTGAGGCTCCGTTTTGAAATTAAAAACGGCACAAAAGCGATCCCCATACCGACAGCGACGAGTGACTGTACAGTTTCCATGTTGCTAGACTCAAAAACGATGTTAGGGACAATACCTGCGTTTTGGCAGAGATCCAAAGTAAGTTTTCGAAAGCCTTGCCCTTTCTTCAAGGCAATGAAAGCCTCCTTTTCCAATTGCGAGATGCTGATCGGTTCTTTGCTCTGGGTCAGCGGATGACGAGGTGGCACGGCGAGAACAATTTCTTCTTCCAGCAGTGTTTCGTAAACGAGAGAATCTTCCCTCAAAGGTAAAGACAGCAGTGAGATATCAGTTTGCCCATTCATCGTCAATGTCTCAAGATTCGCAGAAGTTTCTTCGACGAGCGAAATCTCAATATCGGGATAAGCGGCTTGGAACACAGGGACAACGAAAGGAAGGATGGTCGATCCCGTAATTGGCATGCTGCCGATGACAAGACGGCCTTTTTTCATTTGGGAAATGTCTTCCATCTCTTTTTTGAGCTGTTCCACCATATCGAGTATTTTTTGCGATTTTTCTACAAATAAGGAGCCTGCGTGAGTAAGTTCAACGGAGTTGGTGCTTCGCTGAAAAAGGAGGACGCCGATCTCCTTCTCAAGCTTGGACAACTGCTGGCTGAGAGAAGGCTGGGCGATATGCAGTTTTTCTGCGGCACGCGAAAAGTTACGTTCGATGGCGATTTGAATCGCGTATTGCAATTGTCGTAATTCCAATGTATTTACATCTCCTAATGGAATGATAAAGATCTTGTTTATTGTTTTAAACTATAAAGGAACTTGCAGGTTTATTTCATCATCTATCATGAACGTATTTTATCATAACCAATCATGTGATGAGAGAACGAATTTGCAAAAAAATCTGTTTACAAATTTATCCAATAAAATTATGATAATATAGTTAAATTATGGAAATAGGTATTGGGAGTGAGCACCTTGAAGCATAAAATATCAACTTCAATCGTTCTTGTTAGTTTGCTAATGTGTCAGGGCGCATATGCAGAATCATTGAACAATTCGGATTTAGACCTATTAAATTGGGATCATCCGGCAGAAATAAGTTTCAATGCTTCCGCTATCGAAAAAAAGATTGTATCGACACAAGCTGATTTCGAGTGGTCGTCCAAACAGCTGCAGCAATTTCAAACGTCTGACCCGATCAAACAATTTAACCCAGCTCTGCGATTCAAAACAGATGATCAGGATGTTTTAAGATCCAAATTAATGATTTCCAACGTGCCTGGTGCAAAATTCGAAAGGAAAGATGCGTTGTATGAGCATGGCGAAGAAATCATGTTAACTGTCATGGATTCAACGGAATTAAAGTCGAATAAATCATATATATTCAGCACATCGTGGTTACGCACAAGCAAAAGTAATTCAAACGTCATGCTGCAGACATTGCAAAGATATTCTCAACCCAATGGCGCCTTATATAATATCGATAAAACAGAGGATCAGATCTCGAAGATTGATGTAAATGACGCGCCTGTTTCAGACAAAGAGTATCGAGATTACCATTTATCGGAAAAATTTGACGGTCCTTTTTATCAATATCAGGATGGTGAAGCAAACAAGCAAGTGAAAAGCTATGCTCTGATTAATTCGAAAGAAAAACTTGATGCGTACAAAAGTGAAAGAGCAAAGAACTTGAAATTCTCAAACGATGGTGATAGCGTCCAATTTGCAATTACGTTCAACAAGCCTGTTTCACCGGAAGGGTTGAAAAAATTAGCAGAAGCTTATAATCTTACAATTTCTCAGATATATGCAGCTGGAATGAAAGAAAATAACGAAGAATATACTGTGAGCTGGTATGATACGGGGATGGACGCGATCTATTTACTTGGTCCGCGATTTGTTACATTTACAATTACAGAACTGGAAGGCACAGCGAAAGCAGAGGATCTAAAACGAATCAGTGAGTTATCAAGTGTGGATGTTATTGATATTGAACAGACAACCGGGAAGTCTCCAACGGGAGTTCATTGGTTAAACAATCGCTATGCGAAATAAAAGAGGGGGCTTTCTCGCCAGTCGTATATCGGCTTGCGGGAAAGCCCTCTTTGCGTAAGGGAATAGATTTCATTTATACAAACGCGCTCGTCCTCACGAAATTTGGCTATTTGCTTAAATAAGGGAGTGTAGTTCCCATAGTACAGTCGAACAGACCTAATGGGCGTTAACGTAGTCTCGGTTCTCGCGAACGGACAGAGAAGCCCTAACTCGATGGAAAAGGAGCTCTTCGAACATGTAACGGATACCAGCACTGTTACTTGCTCACATGGGAACTGATTTCGTCCCGTAATCGGCAAATAAGATCTCTAGTGTCAGTTAGCAGAGAGACACGACGCTTTTCGCGAATGTAACGGACGCTGTGTCCGAAGCGTGACGGACCTATGATTCTTCCAGCTAGTTTTTCCGCGTGCAGACCCCCCCCCCGCACTTGAAACCATCCTCCCAGGAGTTAAGGGCAAAAATAACCAAAAACAGAAGCGAGGCCACATCTTGTATGACAAAGGTCTTCGCAGACATGAATACAAGATTACTGATGTACATCAAACCTAATCGGAGTGTCATGTCGATTTTCACTGACGGTTATTCCTATAGGATTAATCTATCAAGCTTATAGTTATTATATCTTGGAGCAATGACGATAATCATGCTAAACTACGTTATGAGGGTAAGACATTAACAAATTGAGCGGATAATGACAAGAGGTGACTGGATATGAGTAAAAAGACGATGTTCGAAAAAATCTGGGATAATCACGTAATTAACCAGGAAGAAGGCAAACCTAGCGTTATTTATATCGACTTGCAGCTGGTACATGAAGTAACATCGCCGCAAGCATTTGAAGGACTTCGTTTGTCGGGCCGTAAAGTTCGCAGACCTGATTTGACTTTCGCAACGATGGATCATAACGTTCCAACGAAGGATCGTTTCAATATTACGGATCCAATTTCCAAGCAACAAATTGATACACTTTCCCAAAACTGCCGTGATTTCGGCGTTACTTTATTCGATCTTGACAGCATCGACCAAGGTGTCGTGCACGTTATGGGACCTGAGCTTGGACTTACGCATCCGGGCAAAACGATCGTTTGCGGCGACAGCCACACATCGACACACGGTGCTTTCGGGGCGTTGGCATTCGGTATTGGTACAAGTGAAGTGGAGCACGTTCTTGCAACGCAAACACTTCAACAGTCCAGAGCGAAATCGCTGGAAGTTCGTATTACCGGAAGTTTGAAACCGGGCGTAACAGCGAAAGACTTGATCCTTGGTGTTATTGCGAAATATGGCACGGATTTTGCGACCGGCTATGTTATCGAGTACACGGGCGAAGCAATTCGCGGTCTTTCCATGGAAGAGCGTATGACAGTTTGTAACATGTCCATTGAAGGTGGGGCTAGAGCAGGTTTGATTGCTCCTGACGAAACAACTTTCAACTACCTGCGTGGTCGTGAATATGTACCGCAAGGTGCTGATTTCGATGCAGCAGTAGCAGAGTGGTCTAAACTTGTTACTGACGAAGGCGCTGAGTTTGACTGGGTATTGGAGTTTGACGCAGACACTTTGATTCCACAAGTAACCTGGGGAACTAGCCCGGGCATGGGAACTAGCGTTACTGCCCTTGTTCCAGATCCACAAAGCTTTGAAACCGAAAATGAACGTAAAGCTGCTGAAAAAGCGCTTGAATATATGGATTTAACACCAGGTACACCAATGACAGATCTGAAAGTTGATTATGTTTTCATCGGCTCCTGTACGAATGGACGTATCGAAGATCTTCGCGCAGCGGCGAAAATCGCTCAAGGCTACTCCGTAGATCCTAGTGTTACAGCTATCGTTGTTCCAGGATCCGGCCGCGTCAAAATTCAAGCTGAAAAAGAAGGCTTGGACAAAATCTTCACGGCTGCAGGCTTCGAATGGCGTGATGCGGGCTGCAGTATGTGTTTGGCTATGAACCCAGACGTTCTGCAACCAGGACAACGCTGTGCCTCTACTTCCAACCGTAACTTCGAAGGCCGTCAAGGCCGCGGCGGACGTACGCATCTGGTTTCTCCAGCGATGGCTGTTGCTGCAGCGATCAAAGGTCATTTCTACGATGTTCGTGATTGGGAAATCAAAGAATACCAACAAGCTTAATTTTGGCTGATTAAGGAGAATGAAAACATGGAAGCTTTCAAACAACATACAGGCCTAGTCGGCCCTGTCGATCGTGTCAATGTAGATACAGATGCAATTATTCCTAAACAATTTCTAAAAAGAATCGAGCGCTCCGGTTTCGGCCAATTCCTTTTCTTCGAATGGAGATGGGATGAAGCGGGTAACGTGATTGAGAGCTTTCCTCTGAACCAGGATCGCTACCAAGGCGCCTCCGTGTTGCTTTCCAGAGCGAACTTCGGCTGCGGATCTTCCCGTGAGCACGCGCCATGGGCGATTCAAGATTTTGGCTTCCGAGTCATTATCGCCCCTTCTTATGCGGATATTTTTTACAACAACTGCTTCAAAAACAGCATTTTGCCGATCAAGCTATCGGAAGAGCAAGTGGATGAACTGTTCAACCGTACAGCGCAATATGAAGGCTACAAGCTGAATGTTGATCTTGAAAACAATAAACTGACTGACAACTACGGGTTGGAAATTAGCTTCAATATCGATGAGCACCGCCGTCAATTCTTGCTGCAAGGCTTGGATGATATCGGTTTGACATTACAGCATGAAGAAAAAATTACAGCATACGAGCAAGCGCACGCGAAGCGTTTGGCTTATAAATAAGTTCTAATCGAAGACGCATCTCTATGGGGATTCCATGGAATGCGTCTTTTTTTGTTGTTTTTTTATGCAACTTTTGGTAGTTTGCTACGTCTAATAGATTACTAGATTGTCGAACGAACGGAGGTTATGCTGTCGGGCAAAGTGACTATTTTAGCATTAAAGACAATTGCTGCTAGGTTTTGAGAGATGGTTATCTCATTTTTTGTGATTACGACTATAATTCCGACATTACATAGAGGTGAATGATGAAATTTCCTGCATTTTGTTTCATGTTGCTGATTTGTTTGCTGCTTCTCCCTACAACTGTACTGGGGGCTGAAGCTCCCAATACGATTAAGCTCTTTATGAATGAAAAAAGGCTGGTTTCGAATGAAGTTCAGCCCCGTATTATTAGCGGAAATACGATCGTCCCGGTACGGATCATCGTTGAAGAAATTGGCGCTAAGGTCACGTGGGACGAAGCTGCTCGCAAAGTAACGATTGTCAAAGACGATGCAAACATTCAATTGGTGATCGACAGCAAAACGGCGCTGATAAAAGGTAAAAAGGAAGACATGGAGGTTGCCCCGATCATTGACAAAGGCAATACGATGCTTCCGCTCCGTTTCATTGGCGAGCAATTGGGTATTGAATTTACATGGGACGCATCCACCTCGTCCGTTCATATGTATCAAAAAGACGATAACGACTCCAAGCCAGTAACAGGTCCAGTTGATGTTGTGGATGATAAACCGCCGGTTACGCCGCCGACTACAACCCCCTCAAAACCAGGGGATGGTACCGGAACTGGTACAGGAACTGGAAATGGATCTGGCACTGGATCTGGAACCGGAACTGGCACAGGGACAGGGACAGGGACTATTAAACCGGATCCCAGCATTCATTTGTTAACCTCGATCGTGCTGACGGACAAGGATATCACGGTTAACGCCAAAGACGGCACGCTCGTTCCGACAACGATGAAATTAGCCAATCCAAATCGGATTGTATTTGATTTCCCAAATACAACCCTAGATGAGCCTCTTCAGAAATTGCTCGTTAAAAATGCGGGAGAGATGGCGTCCAACCATCCGCTTGTTGAGAAGGTGCGCTTTTCCAATTTCAAAGATAATCCAGCTACTGTGAGAATTATTTTGGATCTAAAAAGCTCCGCAGATGTTAAGGTTCAGCCTTCAAAGCTCCCTAATCAATGGAAAGCTACAATCGGAGAACATCAGTTAACGGTCGTTATCGATGCGGGTCACGGCGACAACGATCCAGGCGCATTATCCATAACGGGCAGACATGAGAAGGATTTTACACTGTCTACAGCGAAGAAGGTAGAGCAGCTTCTCCTTCAGGACAAGCGTCTTAATGTCCTGATGACTCGTTCTGATGATACGTTCATTCCGCTGGATGACCGGGTTTCTTTTGCAAATAACATTCAATCGGACCTTTTCTTATCTATTCACGGTAACAGTGCTAAGGCTACGGTATCCGGCACAGAAACGTACTACAACAGACCGGAAAGCGCAGCTTTTGCGAATGTCATTCACAAAAATGCGGTTGCGGCTACAGGATTCCCTGATCGCAAAGTACGCGAAGCTGATTTTAGAGTCATCACGAAAACGACCATGCCGGCTGTTCTGCTGGAAGTGGGGTATTTGTCTAATAAGAACGATGAAACTGCGATGTATAAGGATGCGTTCCAGGACAAGTTAGCCTCAGCTCTCGTTGCTGCTATCAAAGAATACTTGAACCTCAAATAAGAGGGGAGAACTCTAATTTTAATGCTACGATGCTAGTTTTGCTAAGCAAAACGCGAAGGAGTGAGTGAATTGACCCAAAAAAAACGCTTCATACAAGGGGCACTTCTTGTAAGTGCCATTACATTGTCTATAACTGCCTGCGGTCAAAAAAACCAACTGGTAAGCGGTAATGCTCCGCAACCAACTGCGGACTCGATCTCGACACCTGCGGTTCAGAGTCCTGTGCCAACCGTTGCAGCGACTCCTACACCTGAACCTGTACTGCAAAAAAAGGTCAAAGCCTTTTATAGCGACCAGGATGAAATGAAGCTTGTAGAGAAAGAAGTTACGATTTCCTACAAAAAGGATGCAGATGTATATGGAGCTGCCCTCAATGCACTCAAGAAGAGTGATGATTCTAAAGCGATACCATTGTTTGATGATTTGAAGTTTACAAGCGCGGCTTTTGATAAGGACAAAGGTGAGTTGAAAGTTGATCTCGCTTTTGGCCCCAAAACGCAACTGGGCGCGCCCGGAGAAGAACTGTTCCTGCAAGCGCTGAAAAAAACAGTATTTCAATTTCCAGAAGTAAAAGCTTTGTACATCCTCAAGGATGGTAAACAAGTGGATAGCTTAATGGGGCATATTGAGCTGCCATACCCAATCAAACGGCCTAATTAAAAGGAATAGCAGAGGAGTTTATACGAACGATGAGAAATAAGAAATTGGCAAGCGCAATTGTAAGTTCATTAATTGTAACAAGCTTAGCAGGGACACCGGCTCTTGCCGCAGAGACCACGAATGGTTCATCAACAAAAAACGTAAAGCTTTCTTTCCCGGACGTAAAGTCTGACTATTGGGGAATTCGCCATATTTCCAAGCTTGCCTTGGAAGGAATTATCGAAGGATATGAAGATGGTGCTTACCGCGCTGAAAATTCGGTTTCTCAGCAAGACGTACTTATTATGGCAGTTCGTATGATGGGCTTGCAGGATGAAGTTAATTCAATGACAACAACGACTGTTTTTCCTGATTTCATGCTGGTTGACAACTATGCCCGAAATTATGTAGCGGTTGCCCTGCAAAAAGGATTAATTTCTAACGAAGAAGAGAAGGAAAGAAGCCTGAACGATAAGTCCAAAGAGAAGTGGGGCCAGCGTAAGGCATCCAGAGAATGGGTGGCTGAGATTGTTATTCGCGCGATCGGTAAAGGCGCATTCGCCCAAAGTTTATCGCAAACGCCAACTACTTTTAACGATAATAACGAAATCAGCACGTCAACACTAGGGTATGTAAATGCCGCAGTTGCATTGAAGGTAGTTGATGGCTTTGAAGACGGAACTTTCCAGCCTAAAGGAGCGGTAACACGCGCCCAAATGGCCGCATTCCTAAGCCGCTCACAGAAAGATTTAACATCTTTACCGGCGCATGCGAAGAAAGGGTACTTGACAAACCTCACCAGCGGAACGATTGGGCTAATGGATAAAGAGGGAAATACAAGTACATATAAGCTTTCGCCAAATACAGTTTTCTACGGAAACAAGAATGATACTGCGATTGATCCGAAAGAGCTTGAAGAAACATATGAAGTTTCGATCGTTGAAGTGAATGGCGTGGCCTATTATGTTGAAATCATTAAAGACGAGTTGCAGTTGGATATTCAAGAGGGGAAATTGCTCAAATTAAACATGGGCTCCCTGAAAGCTACGTTGGATGATTTTGAGAGCTATGATTTGGCTGCGGATGTAGCAGTAACCGATTCGGAAGGTCGCGGCCTAAGCCTTGGAGATATCGTAACAGGCAGCACGATTCAATTGCGCAAAAGTAAAATTGTCAAAACGGATAAGTATACCTCGATCATCGTGAAGCAGGTGCCTGTCAACAAAACAGCAAATGGCGCAATTCAAACACTTAATAAAGATTCAGCGCAAATTACGCTTCTAGAGAACGAGTCGGGTCTGCCGGAATCGTACACCTTCTCCTCCGCAATTATAATTACTTCGACGGATAACAGTTTGGTCGATTTGAATTCGCTGCATGTCGGAGATGTCGTTGAATATTCGGTTAAAAACAGCGAAGTTGTGAAGATTTCCGTTAAGAAGCAGGCGGATGTTGGCGTTAGCGTTGAGGGGACTTTTAAAGAATTTTCTGAAGATAAATCTACTTTATTGATAAATAAAACAACTGGAAAACCTGTTGATGCTTATGAATTGAATGAGAATGTTAAAGTTGTCATCAATGGTTTAACTAACGCAAGTATTTATGATCTTGCTGCTGGCGATCAGTTGAAACTGGATGTTCTCAATAATAAAGTAACATTGATTACAGTTACAAATCGCTCCATTGAAAATTTATATTTTGCTAAAATTGTTGGCTACGATCAGAACTTGAAGCTGCTTTCGGTTATCGATAATAAAGGTGAACCACATGCTTATATTTTGACTGATAACGTATCGATTTCATATGCAGGCACTAAACTTCCTTTATCTAACTTTAGCGGTACATTTACAATTGGTAAATATGTAGATTTGCTTGTCTCACAAAAGAAGGTTACACAAGTTCAAATGTCAACGCAGCTTAACGGCTCAATCACACAATTAAATCTGCAAACGAACGATATTACGCTAAAAACGGACAGCGGCCAAAGCCTGTCGTTCAAGCTGACGTATGCACCTACCGTTGAGTTGGCGAATAAGCCGAATAGTACGCTTTCCGATCTCAAAGTCGGAGATAACATCTCACTTCAAATTAGTTTCGACCAAAGCATCGTAACTAAAATTACAACAAGTAAAACGGATTTGTACAAAACGATTTTGACAAATGTGAATTCCAAGCAAATTACTGTGACCGATGATGCGAATACGCAGTATGTCGTCTCATTGGACGGTGTATCGATCGTGAAGCCGGACCAAAGCGCAGGCTCGATCAATGATATTGCCTTGGATGACTATGTGAAGCTTTCGTTCAAAGGCGCAACAGTTGTCAAAGCTGAGATCGTTACGCCGGTAATCGGGAAAGTAACAGCTGTGAATGCGGCTAGCTCCTCGTTGACCGTTCAAGATTTTACTGGTAAAAGTCAAGTCATTAATGCAGGAACCAATTACGGCGTTAAGCTGAATGGCGGCACGGATTATAATTTCGCGTCCATTAAGGTTGGCGATCGCGTACAAGTGATGAAAGACGCAAATGACAAGCTGATGATCCAAGTTGCTGCTGTATCTAAACGTGAAGTTGATAACTACAGTTCAATTGTGAATCAAATGTATCTAAAAGCAACAACTGCCGGCGATAAAAATTCCTATAGCCTTTTCCCAAGAGCTTATTACCATACAGGGACGGAAGTTGTGGGTGCTTCATCTTTTGTTTCCGGCGATCAAGTGACGATTTATGTTCTGGATAATAAAATTGTTGAGATCGAGAAATAGTTTTGAACAAAACCAGTGTTGCAACCGTCTGTATCGTAGGAGCCTAGCTCCGGATGCAGGCGGTTTTTTACTATTTTAAAAATAAATATGGCAATTTTTTAGAAAATGTTCGCATTTTGACGCTAACAAGCATTGATTCTAGCGTCACAATTCGCTAAACTGAAGAATATTACGACCCTAAGGAAGCAAAGACATGACGCAGAAGCTTGTAAGGCATATTTTGGATACTATTGGTGAACTCTTTCCGGATGCTCATTGCGAGCTGCGTCACAGTAATCCTTTTGAATTAACGATTGCTGTTTTGCTATCCGCGCAATGCACTGATGAAACCGTAAATAAGGTGACATTGGATTTATTTCAGAAATATAAGCGGCCCGAAGATTACTTGGCCGTTCCCTTGGAGGAACTGGAGCAAGACATTCGCCGGATTGGACTATTTCGGAATAAAGCAAGCAATATTCAAAAATTGTGTCAACTGCTACTGGACAAGTTTGATGGCGAGATTCCAGAAAAGCACGAACAATTAGTCGAGCTGCCTGGTGTAGGCCGCAAAACGGCAAATGTCGTTGTATCAAACGCTTTCGGTGTCCCGGCAATTGCGGTAGACACCCATGTAGAGCGAGTATCCAAAAGATTGGGATTAGTCAGCCCCGATGATTCGGTACTTGAAGTAGAGAAGAAGCTGATGAAGAAGGTTCCACGAGAAGAGTGGACGCAGACCCATCACCGACTAATCTTTTTTGGCAGGTATCATTGCAAAGCGCAGAACCCGCAATGTCAGGTATGTCCACTCTTGGATAACTGCCGTGAGGGTAAGAAACGTATGAAACCAAGTACAACTAGGAAAACTATTACAAACAAATGATATGCAGACAAAGGATGGGATTTGAATGAAATGCATCGCCGTATACACTAATAGCTTTGAACTATTCTCTGATATTTTTGAACAGGTGATTAATACTCCATTAGCCGATAATGAGGAAAAAGTCATTGAAGGTGTAACAGTCAGTGAATCAGGTGAGGTTCCTCAGAATTACATAGACAAAATGAAAACGAAAACTGAGGTCGTTGTAATGAAGGTGAAGGATTCGGACATTACGATTTTGCAGCATCGTGACGTATTCGAAATTTTCTTGCCTGAAAAAGAAAAAGTAGTTATGTCCTAAAAAATTAAATCTCCCTCTGGGAGATTTTTTTCTGTATCATCATAAAGAGAATGGAATAGAAGAGCGGTAAATAAGGAGCGGAACGGACGAATGACGCAAGCGATAGATACAAGCATCTCGGTCATGCCGGATGCGATCAGGAAGATGAAAGCAAAACTGCAAGCAACAGGGGATCTGGACAACGCAAGCAAATTGGAGCAACTGCTGGTTAAGATTGATGCAGGAAGGATGAATATTGCCTTCTGTGGTCATTTTTCTGCGGGGAAATCAACCTTAATTAACCAACTTTGCGGGCACGCGTTGCTGCCATCCTCTCCAATTCCAACAAGTGCGAATATCGTAAGTATTCGTAACGGAGCGCCGGGCGCTCACGTGACGCACCGCCATGCAAGTACGCAGGGGCTGACCAATACGATTCCGCTTGATGAGTTAGAAGCTTATTGCGTGAACGGAACGGATATTGAAACCGTAGAGATTTCATTCCCTATTGGTTTTCTGGGCAAGCATACGGCTCTTCTGGATACTCCGGGAATTGACTCTACGGATGATGCCCATCATAAATCTACGGAATCTGCCTTACATTTGGCGGATGTCGTGTTCTATGTGATGGATTACAATCATGTGCAATCTGAAGTAAATCTCGCGTTCACGAAGAAAATGAAGGAGTGGGGCAAACCGCTCTATCTCGTTGTTAATATGATTGATAAGCACAAAGAGTGGGAGCTGCCATTCTCGCAGTATCAGGAGGGTACGAAGCAAGCCTTTTTGAATTGGGGCATTGAGCCGGATGATCTGCTCTTCGTCACAATGAAGGAGCCGAATCATCCTCATAACGAGTATGGGAAGCTGCAATGGCTCCTTAATCGGTTGATCGAGCAAGGCGATGAGCTGCGCAGCTTTAGCATTGACGCGTCTGCGCGATACCTTGCAGCTGAGCACGGCAAATGGCTTGCTGAGCAGCATGAGCCGCAGAAAGAAGAGCTGATGGAGCTAATCAGCCAGGAAGGCGATGTGCAGGAACTTGAGGCGCAGGCTGCTGCCAAACAACAGGAGCTTGCAGCTTTGAAAGCACTGCCGGAAGCATTGACGGCAGGACTCCGCAAGGAAGTTGGCGCGATCATCGAGAATGCCAACATAACGCCAGCCTTGACCCGGGATCAGGCTCACGCCTATTTGGAGAGCCGAAAGCCGGGGTTTAAGGTAGGATTCTTCTCCAGAGCAGCTCAGACTGCCTTAGAGACGGAAAAGCGGCTTACTGCTTTTCAGGCAGATTTATCCGAGCAGGTAGAAGCGCAGCTCGACTGGCATCTTCGGGATGCCTTGAAGAAAGCGGCTCAAAGTCATGGGCAGCATGATGCCGATCTCTTAGGTCAAATTGAAGCTTTGCGCGTGCCAGTGACAACCGATTGGCTCGCTGCGCAAGTGAATGCAGGAGCCACATTCGGCGGAGAGTATACGCTTAACTTCATGAAGCAAGTTGCTTCCGATATTAAGCAGCAGTACCGCAAGCAAGCCTTTGCGGTCATTGATCTGCTCGCGGCTGCGGTTCGCGAGCACAGTTCGCAAGCGGTCGCGTCGCTTGTGGCCGAGCTCGAAGCGCTAGGCGGCCGCCTTAGCGCTGTCCGCGAACTGCGCAGCCTCGAGGAAGCCGAGGCTGCGGCCACAGCCCAGCTGTTGGCTATGGCCAGCTGGGCAAGACCAGCTGCGTCGGCGCTGCCGGACGCGCAGCTGTACACTCCCATGGAGGAGCAAGCAGCCGCCCCGCTGAGCGGGGGACTGCATGTGACCTCCATGGATAAGATCCTGCAGGCCGCTGCCAGTGCATCGGCGGCCGCAAGCCCTGCAGCAGCTGCTCCTGCAGAGGCAGCGTCGTCAGTGCAAGCCGCGTTCACCTCGGGTGAACACGGTGCGCGCATGGAGCGCAAGGCAGCCGACTTGTTGGCGGCCGCAGGTCTCATCGACGGGCTGCCGTCGATGCGGTCGATCGCGCGCGCCATGCGCGAGAAATCGGAACGTCTGCGGCAGCGGACGTTCACGATTGCGCTGTTCGGCGCATTCAGCGCCGGCAAGTCGTCTTTCGCCAATGCGTTGATTGGCGAAAGGGTATTGCCGGTCTCGCCCAACCCGACGACGGCGGCGATCAATAAGATTATGCCGCCGACGGAAGGCTGGCCGCATGGCACGGCTAAGGTAAAGATGAAGAAAGCGGACGCGATATTGGAGGACGTTCTCTACTCGTTAGAAATATTGGGTGTGCAAGCGACCGATATGGCCTCATCTTTGAAACGCATAGGCGCACTTTCACCTTCTGACGTAACAGCCAAAGGAAAGCCGCACTATTCCTTTCTGAAGGCTGTCGAGAAAGGCTGGCAGTTGGCAAAGGACCATTTGGGCACCGAGCTCAAAATTACTAAAGAGGAATTTCCAAGCTATGTCGCAGATGAGTCCAAGTCTTGTTTTGTTGAATTTATAGAATTATATTATTCGAATCCCTTGACGGAACAAGGCATTATTTTCGTAGATACGCCTGGCGCAGATTCGATTAATGCCCGTCATACCGGTGTTGCCTTTAACTATATTAAAAATGCGGATGCGATTCTTTTCGTGACTTATTATAATCATGCGTTCTCGCAGGCGGACCGTGAGTTCCTTTTGCAACTTGGACGTGTGAAGGACAGCTTTGAAATGGATAAAATGTTTTTCATCGTTAACGCCGCAGATCTTGCAGCAAGCCCGGAAGAGCTGGAAGGTGTGATGACGCATGTGGAAACAAACTTGCTGCAGCATGGCATCCGCAATCCGCGTATTTATCCCATCTCCAGTTATTTAGCGGCAGAAGGGAAAATTACCGGCAACGAAGCCCTTGTTGCGCAATCGGGCATCCGTCCTTTTGAAGGCGAGTTTGTGCAGTTTACTTTCAATGAGCTTAGTGATGTTGCGATACACGCGGCGAATTTGGAGCTGAACCGGGCGATTGCTACGATGCAGCAATGGCTCGAGAGTGCTCAAACGGGAGAAGAACAGCGCAAACAGCAGCTGACGAAGCTGGAGCAAGCCGAGCGCGAGGGTGTGGATCTGCTTGAGCGTACGCCATTCGAAGCCGAGCTCAAGGAGTTGAAGAAAGAAATCCAGGAGCTTCTGTACTATGTGAAGCAGCGTACGATGTTCCGATTCGGCGAATTGTACAATTACGCTTTCAACCCTTCCACCTTCCGGGAAGAAGCGAAAGATCCTAAGCAAGCCCTCCAGTCGGCATGGGGCGAGCTGCTGCGCATGATCGGTTATGATCTGTCGCAGGAAGTGCTCGCTACAACGCTGCGGGTTGAGAATCGGATGAATCTGATTTCCGGCAGCCGTGTTAAACGATGGGAAGAGCAGCTTCGTCAAGTTATGGAGGGCTTCGAAAGCAGCACCTACGAGTCAAATACGTTTGTAACGCCAGAAATTAGCTCGAAGTTGGAAGCACCTGATATTTCGCTCAAACTGCTGCAAAGTCATTTCAAAAACGCGAAGCAATTTTTTGAAGGCGATGGCAAAAGCAAGCTTAGAGCTGACTTGGAAAATCGGATGACTACGCCGGTTGCCCAGTTTATTGAGCGTCAAACTTCGGAGCTTGAAGAGGCCTACGCCAACCAGCTGGAAAATTGGTTGACGACGCAAAAAAATCAGATGCTTCAGCAGCTAAATGAACACGCTGAAGGGATGCGCGACGCCCTTGAAATGAAGATTGATTTGAACGAACTAATATCCAAACAGCATCAATTAAAGGCGTTTGTTTAACAGATAAACCAAAGGGTTGATCTTGTTCAATTGAACATGGTTAACCCTTTTTTCTGCATGGCTATGTAAAGGCTTACATCGATGGTTATCGGGATGATTTTAAAGAATAGGGGGGATTCCTGCACGTTTTTGTGAATTTATGGGCTTTTAAGCGAATATATCACGCATTCTTCTGATTGCCCGCATATAGGGATGGTGTTAAGATTCATTAAGTATTAAAACGCTTACCTAGCTTTTCCAAATTCACCTTCTTGAGGAGGGGTCACCAAAGTGGATGTATTCAGGCAACTGAAGCCCTATTTTTGGCCAGAGAAAAAACTGTTTTTTGGAGCAATTCTATGTTTAGCATTAGCAACAGCATTAGGTCTCGTTTATCCGAACTTACTCCGGTATCTGATCGATGACGTGATCGCAAAAAAGCAATTTGAACTCGTTCCGAAATTAGCGATTGTGGTAGTGGTTGTTGTATCGCTTAAGGGGATGTTGCAATTTCTGCATGGCTTGTGCGGGGGCCGTTTGGGCAACCGGGTTGCCTATCATTTGCGGAACGCGCTTTACAACAAACTGCAGTATTTATCCTTTCAGTATTACGATCAGGCAAGAACAGGGGACTTGATGTCTCGATTAACAGCCGATTTGGAAGCGATCAGGCAATTTGTCGGCTTTGGATTCGCTCAGTTGTTAAACGTATTGTTAATGCTGATTTTCGGCATGAGCATGATGTTTTCGATTAATTGGAAGTTAGCTTTACTGACGATGATTTCGATGCCATTTCTGGCGTTTACGGCGATCCGCTTTGAAGGGAAAATTCATCCCGCTTTCCGGATGGTGCGTCAATCCCTCAGCTCGATGACGACCGCGGTACAAGAAAATATTACCGGGGTTCGGACGGTTAAATCGTTTGCGCGTGAATCTCATGAAGTGGATAAGTTCTCTGCGCGTAATGAGGATTATAAGGCGATGAATATTGAAAGCTCGGGGATTTGGGCGAAGTACTTTCCGATTATGGAAATTTTGGCGAATCTCAGCGTCGTTATGCTGCTTGGTGTCGGTGGATATATGGTTATCCAGGATACGATCTCGCTCGGGGAGCTTGTCGCTTGCTTCAGCTTAATCTGGTACATTATCGGACCGATGTGGGGACTAGGCTTTCATATCAACAATTTCACCAATACGAAGGCTTCCGGTGAGAAAATTCTCGATATTTTGCATCAATACCTGCATGTTAAAGATCAGACGGATGCCGCAGTATTAAAAAGTGATGAAGTCAAAGGACATGTGCGATTTGAAAGCGTTACATTTGCATATCCAGAAAAACAGCCAGCATTGTATGATTTCAATCTGGATGCGCCTCCTGGCTCCGTTATCGGACTGCTCGGCAGCACGGGTTCAGGGAAAACGACGGTGATCTCATTGCTGATGAGAGCCTATAACGTGAAAGACGGCCGGGTCATGCTGGATGGTAAAGATGTTCGTTCTTTACAGATCGAAAGTTATCGAAACCAAATTGCGACTGTTTTCCAAGAAACGTTTTTGTTCTCTTCCACAATTCGTAACAATATTGCCTATGGGCGCAAAGATGTCACGATGGATGAAATCATTAGAGCAGCAAAGCTTGCCAAAGCGCATGATTTTATTTCTGAACTGCCGGAAGGTTATGACACGGTTGTCGGTGAGCGCGGATTAGGGTTATCAGGCGGCCAGAAGCAGCGTATTGCCATTGCTCGCGCACTAATCAAAGATCCCAAAATCCTTGTGCTGGATGATGCAACCAGTGCGGTCGATATGGAAACTGAACATGAAATTCAAGCTGGCTTTAGTGAGGTAATGAAGGGTAGGACCACATTTATTATTGCCCATCGGATTTCTTCGTTGAAGCACGCAGATGAAATTATCGTGTTGGATAAAGGTAAGATCGTTCAAAGAGGCAGGCATCATGAGCTTCTGCAGCAGGAAGGTCTTTATCGCCAAACCTACGATATTCAATATGCTGATCAACCTAAGCAATCGACAGCCGAAGTTCAAGCTGCTGCAGCCAAGGATTCAGAGTTAGATGCGAATTCGCGAAACCATTCCTCTTTGCAAGAAAGAAGGTTAGCACATTGAGTACGAAATCGAACCAAGCCGAGGCGTCTGCCAAAATTGAAGATTCCCAAGTCGGGCAGCGATTTGTTTACCAGGACGATGAATTAATCGATAAACCCTTTGACTGGGGCCAATTGAAACGTTTATTTAGTTATATGAAGCCGTACAAGAAACAAATGCTGCCTATCATCATCATCATGATGTTGGTCGGAGCCATTACCAAATTGACAGTGCCCTTATTGATCAGAGAAGCGATTGATAACGCTATTATACCTAAAGATAAGAATTTGCTGATCATCATTGTCGGCATCATGTTGGGGGTTTATGTCGTCCAATGGCTGGCGAACACGTTCCGGATCAAGTTTACGAATATGATTGGTCAACGTGTGATCTTCGACCTGCGGCATGATTTGTTCAGCCATATTCAAAAGTTATCGTTTCGTTTCTTCGATACGCGTCCAGCAGGCTCTGTTCTCGTTCGCGTAACGAACTATGTAAACTCGCTGCAAGATTTGTTTACGAACGGGGTCGTCAACTTGTTGATCGACGTTGTGCAGCTTGTAGGGATCATTGTTATCTTGTTGACCTTTAATTTTAAATTAGGGGCAGCGATTATTGTGACAGTGCCGATCATGTTCATGATTTCAACCAAGCTGCGGAAGAGGATCCGTCATGCCTGGCAGGATGTAACGATGAAGCAGTCGCGGCTGAATGCCCATTTGAATGAGTGTATTCAAGGGATTCGGGTCACCCAAGCTTATTCGCAAGAAAAAGAAAATATTCAGTTTTTCACCAAAATGAACATGATCAACCGATTGTCCTGGAACCGGGCATCGATGCTCAACCAATCCTTTGGTCCTCTCATTGAGATCACAGGCGCGATAGGATACTGCATTTTGTTCTGGTTTGGAGCTTATTTAATTCAAACGGAGGAAATTTCAGTTGGTTTGTTGGTTGCCTTCGCTACTTACATAGGCTATTTCTGGGAGCCCATTACACGTTTAGGTCAAATGTATTCGCAATTGCTTATTGCGATGGCTTCTGCTGAGCGTATCTTCGAGTTTATCGATGAGAAGCCGTCTGTCGCTGAGCTTGAGGATGCTAAAGATTTGCCAAACATCAAAGGTAACGTGAAATTTGAGAATCTTGTATTCGAGTACGAGCCAGGTCGTCCAGCTTTGAAAGGGTTTAACTTGGATGTGCGTGCAGGGCAATCTATTGCGTTAGTCGGGCATACCGGGTCTGGTAAAAGTACGATTATGAATTTGCTCTGCCGATTCTATGATCCTACGGAAGGGCGCATTGAGATTGACGGCAATAACATTCGTCATGTAACCATCCAAAGCTTGCGTTCTCAAATTGGGGTCGTCCTGCAGGATACGTTTATTTTCTCAGGCACGATTCGCGATAACATCCGTTTTGGTCGGCTGAATGCAACGAACGAAGAGATTGAGCTTGCCGCCAAAGCCGTGCATGCCCATGATTTTATTGTCAGCTTGCCGAATGGCTATGACACGGAAGTGCAGGAACGCGGAAATGTGTTGTCGATGGGGCAACGCCAATTGATTTCCTTTGCGCGGGCACTTCTTGCGAATCCGCGAGTTCTCATCTTGGATGAAGCGACGGCCAGTATTGATACGGATACGGAGCTCAAAATCCAAGAAGCTCTTAAAACGCTTCTCGCGGGCAGGACTTCCTTCATCGTGGCGCACAGACTTTCTACGATTCGGAACGCAGACAAAATCGTCGTGCTGGATCATGGCCGCATGATGGAAATCGGCAATCACGATGAATTGATGCAAGAGCAGAAAATATACTATGGCTTGATTCAAGCGCAGTATAAGTTTTTGCAGGATGCTGTGTAGAAAGTTAGCCCAAAAACCCTGGCGGTGGTGCTTATTTCGCCAGGGTTTTTGGCTTGTTTGGCTTTAATGCGGTTTTCGGTGTAAGGATGGGTAGGGGGATATACCCATTTCTTTATTCGCAAGCCTCAGGTAAGCGCTGGTGAGAGACCTTTGTGGAAACTATAGTCCGCTATCTCTCGTAAAAGGGAGCCTTTTTCCAAGTAGTGGGAACTATGTTCCGTTATTTTGAATTTTTCAAGGGGAAATCACGAATTTTGGACAAATGAGGGACTGTAGTTCCTTCAAATTGTGGATTCTACTGATTTTGGAGAAATAGCGCCCCGGTATTCCCTTATTTATTGGCCTCACCGTTCGTAGCAAACTCAGTAAACAACTTACCCCAACTCCTATCGCTCCTAGTAACCTAAGCAGCCCATGCACCTCCAGCATTCCCAGCAATCCGAAGCAACATATGCTACCTCAGTAATCCAGCACCATGCAACACCAGGGACTCCAGCACCGCCATCAAACTCAAACCCACAGCCCCAAGTACTCCAAGCACCACAAGCATTCCAAGCACTCCTAGCACTCCTAGCACTCCTAGCACTCCTAGCACTCCTAGCACTCCTAGCACTCCTAGCACTCCTAGCACTCCTAGCACTCCTAGCACCTCCAAGTACCCCAAGCACCCCAAGCACCTAAAGCACCTAAAGCACTCCAAGCATTCCAAGTACCTAAAGCACCTAAAGCACTCCAAGCATTCCAAGCAACTCTAAACAATTCATTCACTCCAGTAATCCCAGCACCAAAGAACTCTAGAGACATCAGCACCTCCATCAATCGCAAGCTGTAGTGTTGACTCCTATCCAACATGTGCTGTATGCTTCGGGTCATACCAATGCAGAATGAAAGTAGCAGCATTATCTAATCTGCATTTTTTTAGAGTAGCGTGTAATATTAGCGGCCACAACTGTAACAAAGGTGGTGGAGTTTTACTATTATATGCTATACTACTTATCGCGAACGCATGATCGCATGCATCACACCGCCATATTGCAGCGTTTGCAAATTTATTCTAGAAGCTATACTCTTAGAGTGAATTATGCCATTTATTCGCAGGAGGGGACATACTTGAGATCATCTCGCTTCATATGGGGAACAATTGGCCTAACTGCTTCAATTACCACAATTGTTTTCGCCGTAGGATTTGCTTACGCGGCGAATCAGATATGGTTTCCAAAAGCATCCGGGACACTTAATTTGGCGACGGAGGCTCCGAAGAAGGAAACGATGATTGAAAGCAAAGCTAAGCTGCAAATCGTTGCGCTAGGCGATTCATTGACCGCCGGAACAGGTGACAATACAGGCAAAGGCTATGTGGGCCGAGTCCGTGAAAAGCTGGAGAAAGAGACTGGAAAGCCAGTATTCGTGCTGAATAACTTGGCTATCCCAGGATATAAAAGCGACCAGCTATTAGCTGATCTGGCACTGAAAAAGACACAGGATGCGCTCGCACAGGCAGATATTATTATGCTTACCATAGGCGGTAATGATATTTTTGCCGGTGGAGATGGGCTGTTTAAAGGGGACAACCAGACGGAGTTTAACCCCGAGGCAGCAGTTGGCCGTGTCGCCCCGGCACTTGATAAAATGGAGAAAATTCTCCAAGCCATAAATAAGGCGAACCCTAAGGCAACCGTGCTTTACGTTGGTTTATATCATCCTTTTCTTGATTTAGATCCCAAAAAAGAAGGTTCACTCATTGTACAGCGCTGGAATAATGGTGTTTTTGAAATGATGAACCGTTATCCGCAAATGGTCATTGTCCCAACTTATGATTTATTTGAGCAAAATTTGATTAAATATTTGTCTTCGGCTGATCATTTTCATCCAAACGGGGATGGTTATGAGCGGATTGCTGATCGAATTTTACAAATTCTGAAGTGATGGGGGCAGTTAAAGTGGAAGAAGCAGTAACCATTCCTAAGACCGTATTGTCCGTGAAAAATTTAAAAAAGAAAATTAAAAATAAAGAAATTATCAAAGGGATCTCCTTTGAAGTGTTTGCCGGTGAAATTTTTGGTTTTCTAGGTCCTAACGGGTCTGGAAAAACAACGACGATTCGAATGCTCGTTGATTTAATCCGTCCTACGGAAGGAACCATTCACATCTGTGGATTCGATGTCCGTAAGGAGCATAATCAAGCGATGCGCCAAGTCGGTTGTATCGTTGAGAATCCAGAACTTTATTCCTATTTGACGGGATGGGAAAATCTCGAACATTTTGCAAGAATGCTGCCGGATGTTGATGAGCAGCGGATTCAAGAGGTCGTGGAAATTGTCTCTATGGATGGACGTATTCATGATAAAGTACGCACGTATTCCCTCGGTATGCGGCAGCGTCTTGGTATTGCCCAAGCCCTTCTCGGGCGACCCAGTTTATTAATTTTGGACGAGCCTACGAATGGTCTGGATCCGCAGGGGATCAAGGAAATGAGGGAGTTTATCCAGCGTCTGGCTGCGGATGGGCTTAGCTTGTTTGTTTCCAGTCACCTGCTGAGCGAGATACAGCAAATGTGTGACCGCGTAGCCATTATAAGTCATGGACAAGTTATTCAAGTAGGAGCTGTTGAAGAGTTGATTGCGCAAGGCGGCAAAGTGGTTTGGTCCGTGTCTCCGGCCGATAAGGCTGAGGGGCTTCTCGATGCGTCTCCGCTTGTAAACGCGATTGAGGAAATCAGTCAAGATGATCCTACGCATACACAATCTTCGGTGAAACAAATTGTTACGCAAATGGATAAAGAGAATGTTCCGCAAATAAGTCGGCAATTGATGGAAGCAGGAATTAGCCTCTTTGCTGTAGAAATCAAGAACCCAACGCTGGAAGATTTGTTCTTGAGCCTAACCGAAGGTGAAACCATACAATAGGGGACGGTGAAAGAATTGCTTATTTTATATGAGTTGGTCAAAAATGAATGCATCAAAATGATTAAGAAAAAACGTTTTTATGTGATCATTCTTATTCTGCTTGCTCTTATTCCTATGTTCACTTATGCACAAATGCGTGTCGCCCAAAATACCCAAAAGCAGTTTGGGACGACAGATTGGAAAGCGGACCAGCGTCAAAAAATCATTGATTGGGAAAAGCGCTTAAGCTCAGCAAGAACACCGGATGAATGGAAGCAGCAGCTCAAAGTTCAGATTCAGATTGCAAATTATTATCTGGATAAGGATGTGGATCCAAGCTCGCCCAATGCGGTGACGTTTACGCGCGAGTTTGTCAAAAATGCCGTCTCATTATTCATTCCGTTGATCATCATGGTCATTTCGGCAGATATCGTATCATCAGAGCATTCTACGGGGACTATTAAATTATTGTTGACAAGACCGGTTCGGCGATGGAAAATCCTATTGAGCAAATTAATAACCGTCATATTCTTTACTTCGCTTACGATTCTGTCTACAGGCGTGCTGTGTTACTTGATTTCTGGGCTTGTTTTCGGCTATAACGGGTGGATGATGCCGATCTTTACAGGGATTCAGATAAGTGGCACTGATGTAGATTTCAGTTTAGTAAGAGCGGTCGATCAATGGTTCTTTCTCTTAATGGAGTTTGGGCTGGTCTGGTTCTCGGCATTAGTGGTCTCACTCATGTCGTTGATGATCTCGGTTCTCATTCGTTCAACTGCTGCCGGTATGGGGGTCATGCTCGCGGTATTAATTTCGGGGACGATTCTTTCCAACATGGTATCATCTTGGGAAACAGCGAAATATTTGTTTATGGTCAACTTGGACTTAACCAAGTATTTAACGGGAGGACTTCCGCCAATCAAAGGGATGGACTTAGGGTTCTCGCTAACTGTTTTAAGCGTTTGGGCCGCTATTTCGATAATTGTTTCCTTTACTGTTTTCTCCCGCAAGGATATATTGAATTAAACTACAAAGGAGCAGCGGATCTCCTTTTAAAGAACTCTATATTAGAAAAAGGAGGGCTTCAATGACTGAGCAACTAGAATTTGCGAATGGAAAAGCCCCAACATCCGATTATGATGTCGATGATATTCAAGTACTGGAAGGGCTTGTCGCTGTACGAAAAAGACCAGGGATGTATATCGGCAGCACGAGTTCTTCCGGCTTGCACCATCTGATCTGGGAAATCGTCGATAACGCGGTAGACGAGCATCTTGCCAAGCACTGTTCCAAAATCAGTGTGACGATACATAAGGATCAGTCCATCACGGTGCAAGATAACGGTCGGGGTATCCCGACAGGTATGCATAAGACCGGAGTTCCGACGCCGCAAGTGGTATTTACCATTTTGCATGCAGGAGGTAAATTTGGCGGATCGGGTTACAAAAAGTCAGGTGGTCTGCATGGTGTAGGCGCATCAGTAACCAACGCGTTATCCGAATGGCTGGAAGTCGAGATTTATCGCGATGGCAAAACGCATAAGCAGCGGTTTGAATATTGGGTAGACGATAAAGGTGTAGAGCACGTAGGTGAACCTACGACCGGTTTAGCTGTAATTGGGAATTCAAATCGGACAGGTACGAAAGTCACATTTAAACCGGACAAACGTGTATTTCAGGGTGGCACCACCATTTCATACGATACATTATCCGAGCGATTGCAGGAGATTGCTTTCTTGAACTCGGGATTGCTTGTTAATTTAAAGGATGAGCGTACGGATAAACAGGATTCGTTCCAGTATGAAGGTGGCGCGAGCCAATTTGTTGAATTTTTGAATGAAGAGAAGACAGTTCTGCATCCTGTGATTCATTTTGCCTCGGAGAAGGACGAAATCGAAGTCGAGGTTGCCCTTCAGTACAATGATGGCTATACAGAAACGATTGCGTCATTCGTGAATGCGATTCCGACTCGCGGCGGCGGCACACATGAGACGGGATTCAAGACCGCTTATACAAGGGTCATGAATGAATACGCCCGTAAAGCGGGCATTCTCAAAGAGAAGGAGAAAAACCTTGACGGCACCGACCTAAGAGAAGGTATGATGGTCGTGATCAATATCAAGATGGGCGATGTCGAATTCGTCGGCCAAACCAAGGATCAGCTTGGAAGCGCTATTGCTAGAAGTGCGGTGGATGCGGTTGTTTCGGATAAAATGACGGTGTTTCTGGAAGAAAATCCGCAAATTGCCCAAATGATGCTGAAGAAGGCGGTTCAAGCCTCCAAGGCTCGTGAAGCTGCCCGTAAAGCGCGGGAAGAGATTCGCAGCGGGAAGAAAGGGAAGAGCGAGAGCTCTAACTTAGGCGGTAAGTTAACTCCTGCTCAATCCAAAGATTTGCAGCGCAATGAATTGTTCGTCGTTGAGGGTGACTCAGCCGGCGGTTCAGCGAAGCAAGGGCGTGATTCCAAACATCAGGCTATTTTGCCTCTAAAAGGAAAACCGATGAACCCCGAGAAAGCAAAGCTTCTCGATATTATGAAAAATGATGAATACAAAGCGATTATCGCTGCCATTGGGGCAGGTGTTGGCTCTGAATTCGAAGTTGATGAGATGAATTACGGTAAAATTATTATTATGACGGACGCTGATACCGACGGCGCGCATATTCAAGTGCTGCTCTTAACTTTCTTCTATCGCTATATGAAGCCGATGATTGATGCAGGCAAAGTATACATTGCACAGCCGCCGCTTTATAAAGTGACGAAAAAAGCTAAAAATGGCGGATACAAATATGCATGGACGGATGAGCAATTGCAGTCTGTTGTGAAAGAGCTTGGCAAGAATACCGAATTACAGCGGTACAAAGGACTTGGCGAGATGAATCCGGATCAGCTGTGGGAAACAACCATGAATCCGGAGAGCCGGCAACTTCTACAGGTTCAAATTGAAGATGCCGCTAAAGCTGAGCGCCGAGTGACAACACTAATGGGCGATAAAGTAGATCCGCGCAAACGTTGGATTATTGAGAACGTCGATTTTACCGAATATGTAGAGTAGACCAAAAAGAGTGGTGACTGAAAGTTGGGTATTTTAGAAGAGTTTTTACCAGCCTATCTGGAGGAGATCGTTGGCGATCGATTCGGGCGTTATTCCAAATATATTATCCAGGATCGCGCGATCCCGGATGTTAGAGACGGCTTGAAGCCTGTACAACGTCGTGTTTTATATGCGATGTACGATTCAGGGAACACCCCAGATAAGCCTTATCGCAAATCGGCCAAAACGGTCGGCGATGTCATGGGGAATTACCATCCGCACGGAGATGCTTCGATTTATGACGGCATGGTTCGGATGGCGCAGCCGTGGAAGATGGGGCATACCCTCGTAGATGGCCATGGCAACTGGGGATCCTTGGATGATGACCCGCCGGCAGCTATGCGTTACACGGAAGCCAGGCTCTCTGAAATTGCGATGGAGCTGCTTCGTGATATTGAAAAACGGACGGTTATGTTCAAAGATAATTTCGATAACTCCACGAAGGAGCCAGTTGTGCTCCCAGCTCGTTATCCGAACTTGCTCGTGAATGGTGTGAGTGGCATTTCGGCCGGCTTTGCGACTGAAATTCCTCCACATAACCTGCGCGAGATTATCGATGCGTGTACAGCTATGATCGATAAGCCTGAGATTACGGTTGATGAATTAATGACCATCGTCAAAGGTCCCGACTTTCCGACATCCGGTATTATCATGGGCGAAGAGGGTATACGTGAAGCGTACCGGACAGGAAAGGGACGTATTTATATACGATCCAAAACGGCGATTGAAGACATGCGCGGCGGCAGACAGCAGATTGTGATCACGGAAATTCCTTATCAGGTCGTGAAAGCGCGTCTGGTGACCGCGATGGAGAACATCCGGCTGGAGAAGAAAGTCGAAGGGATCGCGGAGGTTCGTGACGAAAGCGGCCGTAATGGATTGCGGATTGTGATCGAGCTGAAAAAGGAAGCGGACGCGCAAGGGATCTTGGCTTATTTGCTGAAGAAAACAGATCTGCAAGTGACGTACAATTTCAATATGGTTGCGATTGTCAATAAAGCGCCGCGCCAATTAGGTATTCGTGAAATTCTGGAAGCTTACATTGAGCATCAAAAGGAAGTTGTCACTTTCCGATCTCAGTATGAACTTGAGAAAGCGGAAGATCGCGCTCATGTGCTCGAGGGGCTTGTCAAAGCTCTCAACATTCTGGATGAAGTGATCGCCACAATTAAGGCATCCAAAAATCGGCAGGATGCACAAAATAACCTGATCGAGAAATTTGGCTTCTCAGAGCGTCAAGCGGATGCCATCCTTGTTTTGCAATTATACCGGTTAACGAATTTAGAAATTACAACTCTTGAAAAAGAGTTGAAAGATGTTGAGAAAACAATTGCTTATTTGCGCGGTATCTTGGGCAGCTTGAAAAAGCTGTTAGGCGTTATTAAAGATGAAATGGGCGAAATTCGCAAGAAATACGGTATCGACCGCCGTTCAGCCATTCAAGGCGAAGTCGAGGAGCTGAAAGTCAATCTGGAGGTGCTTGTCAATCCGGAAGATGTCTTCATCACGCTTTCCCATGAGGGCTATTTAAAACGGACAAGCAAACTTTCTTTCACAAGATCAGGCGGTGAGCTTGAGAGTACTGGGCTGAAGGAAGGCGACTACTTGCGTTTCTTGCTCGACGTGAATACGATTGAGAGTCTGTTGATTTTCACGAAAAAAGGTCAATATTATTTGCTGCCCGTACATCAAGTCCCTGAGTATAAGTGGAAAGAGAACGGCACCGCGATTGTCAATGTCATTCCGATTGCCAAGGAAGATCGCATCGTAAACGTGATCCCTGTCAAAGGGTTCGACGATCCGACGAAGTCGCTAGTGTTCGTAACCCGTAAAGGTCAAGTGAAGCGTACCGAGCTCAAAGAATACATGACGAACCGTTCCAATGGTCTTGTCGCCTGTAAGCTTGCAGAGCAGGATGAAGTGCTCCACGTACATCTAAGCGACAATACGAAAGAGATTCTGCTCGTCACGAAGCAGGGCATGAGTATTCGTTTCCGCGAGGAAGAAGTAAACCCGATGGGCCGTGCGGCCGCGGGTGTGCGCGGCATCCAGCTCAAGGAAGACGATGAAGTCGTCTCGGCTGAGTGGATTTACGGGGATGAGGGGGAAGTGCTGGTCATATCGGACCTCGGGTATGCGAAGCGGTCCCTTGTCGTTGATTATCCGATTCAAGGGCGCGGAGGGAAAGGTATCCTTACCTTTGAGTTCAAGGAAGGCAAGCGTGTGAGACCTAACGGATCAGCATTGATCCGGACATTTATTGTGAAAATGGATTATCAGATAACGGCTGTAATGAGCAATGGAGAGAAACTTCGTTTCTCAACGGAAACAGCGCCGCTGGAAGATCGCAAAGCGCAGGGTAAGCAACTCATACCTGTTACTAAAACAGAGTCCATCATCGATGTGCTGAAATTCCCTCAATCATAACTGACAGTAGGTGGATCCAGCTTCTCCATCAGCATAAAAGCTAACTCTAATAAGACCCACAGGGGCATCGGTTCGTCTAATCGATCCAGCCACTGTGGGTCTTTCAGTATGCCGGCTTCCAGTGCTTTTTTGCCAAGTTCTATTTTCCAATCGTCCACGTGAACCACTCCTTAGCTTCTTCGTCTGAAAACTAACTGCTTCACAGTATATGTCAGAAGTGGGCGGGATGTTAAAAGAAGTCGAGAAAGCTAGGGCATTCATCATGTTTGGACAAAGTTGTAGAAGTCTCGACAGCATGTCCTATTTCGGTGCAGCTTTTGTTGAAAAGTATTAATGGCATTAACCTTTTAACACGGGAAAATGCGTGCTATACTTGCGTTATAGTAGATGTTGGAAGCGAGTTGATGTGAGGTTGTATTCCGATGAGTTTGGAAAGCTGTGGCTGAAATTGTCTAAGGAATTGAAGAGCCAGATGGAAGTAGGATTAGCACCTACGATTACAGAAGGGCAACTTAACGTATTAGAATTACTTATGACGAATGAGCGTATGAAGCCTTCAGATCTAATCGAATATTTAACTACAACACCTGCGGCGGTTACAACGCTATTAGATCGAATGGAGAAAAGTGAATTAGTCGTGCGTGTGCGAGATGAAAAAGACCGCCGAATCGTTTGGGTCAACGTAACAGACAAAGGAAGGGCGGAATGCGAGCGAGGCACGTTAGTCCGTGAACAACTGTTGGATACGTACCTGAGCCGCGTTTCCGCCCATAACCAGAAACTGCTTATTTATTTATTAGGAAAAGTCGCCAACTAATTTAGGCAGCGCCCCCCCGTTTCGGACGGACTTTACAATTCTGGGATTGTAAAGCCGCTCCACGGCCGCTGCATCGGAGGCAGCGACCGAAAATGCATGGTCTCTTTGAGTGTTGGATGCTCAAAGGAAAGAGCCGTCGCCCAGAGCGCTAGCTGCTGGCCAGGCTTGTTGACCGCGCTGCCATAGCGCTGGTCGCCGTAAAGCGTGCAGCCGATGGCAGCCAGCTGCACACGGATTTGATGCGGCCGCCCGGTGTGCAGCTTGATCTGGATCAAGCTGAGACCGTCTTGGCTGCCGAGCAGTTTATAATCCAGCACAGCCTCCTTGGCTTCGTGCTGGCCTGGTTTGACAACGCTGACGGTATTCGTCCGCGTGTCTTTCCAGAGCCAGTGACGCAGCGTAGCGGTCGGCTGTGGCGGTTTGCCATGCACAATCGCGACATACGTTTTGTCGAGATGCCTTGTTCTTACCGCGTCTGACAAGCGTGAGGCGGCTTTTGATGTTTTGGCGAAGACCATGACGCCGCCAACGGGTCGGTCAAGCCGGTGTACAAGCCCGAGGTACACATTGCCGGGCTTGTTGTGCCGATGCTTCAGGTCTGCCTTCAGGGCGTTCAGAAGATCTGGATCGCGCGAGTCATCCTCTTGCGTTGGCATGTTCACGGGCTTCTCCACCACAAGAATGTGGTTGTCTTCGAAAAGTATCGGAATTTGCGATGCTCCCGAACCATCTTTAGCTCCTGTCACGTTACGCCTCCCAGCGTCCCAGAATACCGCAAGGGAGCATGAGGCCGGAGTGGGTAATCGGCAAGCCGATTTCACCGCTGGAGATCGTACCGCCATGCTTGGCTTTCATGGCCATCGTTAAGATGTTTTGCAGCACGGTTGCCGATATGCCTGTTGTATAAGAGTTAATCAACAGGAATAAAGGATTATCGGTCAAAATCGTCTGACAGGTTTGAATGAAAGGATAGAGGTCATCCTCTAGTTTCCAGGTTTCCCCATTAGGTCCGCGCCCGTAGGATGGCGGATCCATGATGATCGCATCATACTTGCTGCCGCGGCGCTGTTCTCTTTGCACGAATTTGAAGACATCATCCGTTATAAAGCGAACAGGGCGGCTGCCCAGCCCGCTGAGATGCAGATTCTCTTTCGCCCATTGCACGACCCCTTTGGAAGCATCAACGTGGCAAACTTCGGCTCCTGCATAAGCACAGGCGAGAGAAGCGCCGCCTGTATAAGCAAACAGATTTAACACCTTGATCGGCCGGCCGGCTCCCTGAATTTTGTCCATCATCCATTTCCAGTTGACGGCTTGTTCAGGAAATAAGCCCGTATGTTTGAAACCTGTTGGCTTAATATAGAAAGTCAGCTTCTGGTCGTAAGTGATCGTCCAGCGCTCCGGCAGTTCGGAATTCTGCTGCCATTGACCGCCGCCGCTAGAGCTGCGGTGATAATGGGCATCTGCCTGACGCCAGCTTTGCGTTTCTTTTTCTAACGGCCAAATGATTTGCGGGTCAGGTCTTCTCAGAACGAAGGTGCCCCAGCGTTCAAGTTTTTCACCGTTGCCAGTGTCGAGAAGCTCATAATCTACCCAATCTTTTGCATAAAACATGCTGCATTCCATCCTTCAACTTGTATACTTTAACAAACATTCATTGTACACCATTTATTGACTTAAATCGATCTTTTCAATCAAACCAGGCAATTCTTTTTCCGTAAATTGCTGGAATTGTGCTTGTACTAGCGATTCTCTTAAAGATTCTTTTACCGAATCAAAAGATTTTACGGATCTGGATTCAACTTTGATCAGATGATATCCAAATTGTGTCTCAACAGGGTCACTTACGGCACCAATCGTCTGTTCGATCGCTGCTTTCTTGAATTCAGGTACCCATAGATTTACCTCAGCATCTGCATAAAGACCGCCCGTATTTTTGGAACCAGGGTCGTCGGTCAGTTCATTAGCCAGTTTCGCGAAATCTTCGCCGTTTTTAAGCCGTTGTTGTGCATCCTTGGCAAGCTTAAGAGCTTCTTCCTTCGTACGTTTCGCACTGCCGTCATCATTCGTTAGGCCGAACAAGATGTGGCGGACGGATGCAATCGTATAGGCATCTTTATCTTGTTTGAGAGTATCGTCATATTTGGCTTTTAACTGCGTGTCGGAAATGCTGGATTTGATATAGTTTTCCGCCGTGAATCTGCCGACGAGGTAATATTGAAGTTCAGTTTGAGTCACTTTGAAGTTATTCAGATTATCAAGAAATTTCGCTTCGCCAGATTGGGATTTCCAAGCTGAGATTTGTGCAGCCGCACTGTTTTTAGCAGCGGTTCGGTCTTCTTCGGAAGACTTGCCGTACAAAATTCTATTTTGAATGAGTTGCGTTAAGACGCTCTTTTGATAGTCTGGGTTATCCTTTGAGGCATTATAGCTGCTATCGAAAATAGCCTGCGTAGCAAAGAAAGTATCGAACTCACCCTTGGTTACAGTACCGCCTTTGTAAGAAGCAACGACTTTATTGGGATTGTTACCGATCCAAATCGTTTCATTTGCTTCATCCCATTCAACTTTTTTACCAAGTGCTTCACTTACGAAACGAAGTGGCACATAAGTAGATCCTTCATACACAAAACCTTTTCCATCTGCCGGCACTTTTTCGACACCATCAAACATATACTTGAGGCTTCGGAAGGCGACTTCAATTTGACTGCTAGCCGCAAAAGCTGCTGTACCGCTAATTAACGAACCGATCGTTAAACCCACGATAAGTCCTTTTACTTTGTCTTTCATGATCCTGGTTTCCACCTTTCAATTAAGTATCACTTTAGTAATTCACCCAGGATTAAGTCTTTTCCTTTTTTTAATATGAGGAATTGAAGGATTTCTCTACCTGCTTGTTGTATTTGTAGGGTATGTGATTGAATGTAACAACCATATTTTGAATAATAAGGTCGATTATGGGAGGGATAACATGGGGGCAAATGTTGGTATACCCAGCTCAGAAGATTTGTTTCTGCTTCATGAAGGATCCCTGTATCACAGCTATCGCATCCTAGGGGCGCATGTAAGCAAAACAAAAGGACATGAGGGTGTTCGTTTCGCAGTATGGGCGCCTCATGCCAAACAGGTTTTCTTGGTTGGCGATTTCAACCAATGGCAATCCGGGATTCATCGCATGGAGATGTGTAGCTCACTTGGGGTTTGGATGTTGTTTCTTCCTGAAGCAAGAGAAGGTGACTATTACAAGTACGAAATTCACAGTGAAACCGGTCAAATTTTGTTGAAAGCCGATCCCTACGCCTTTTATTCCGAAGTACGCCCAGGCACTGCCTCGCGTGTTGTCGATCTGGAAGGCTACGAATGGAAAGATGAAGCTTGGCAGGAGCACAAAAAAGTAAGCCCCGCCTATAATAAACCTCTGTCCATTTACGAGGTGCATATGGGGACCTGGCGCAAAAAAGACAGACATAGCGAAGAATTATATACATATGACCAGCTTGCAGACGAGCTAGTCGATTATGCAGTGGAGATGGGTTATACACATATTGAAGTGATGCCGCTCGCAGAGCATCCGTTTGACCGCTCATGGGGCTATCAAGCGACAGGGTATTTCTCTGTTACCAGCAGGCATGGTTCACCGAAACAGTTTATGCATTTTGTCGATCGCTGTCATCAGAAAGGGATCGGCGTCATCATGGACTGGGTACCTGGCCATTTCTGCAAGGACGCTCACGGCTTGAGGCAGTTTGACGGAAAGCCGCTTTATGAATATCAAGACCCGCGCAAAGCCGAGAAACGGGAATGGGGGACTCTTACGTTCGATTTTGGCAGGCCGGAAGTGCAAAGCTTTCTCATCTCCAACGCTATATTTTGGATGGATGTTTATCATATTGATGGCATCCGGGTGGATGCTGTAGCTTCTATGCTGCATTTGAATTTCGGCAGATGGAATGAGAAGCCCCTCAAGAATCAATGGGGCGGAGATGATAATCCGGAAGCCGTTGCTTTCTTAAGAAAACTGAATCAAGTCGTGTTCTCCTATTATCCGGATGCGCTTATGATGGCGGAGGACTCGACGGATTGGCCGCTCGTTACAGCTCCTGTACATGATGGCGGACTTGGATTCAACTATAAATGGAACATGGGCTGGATGAACGATATGCTGCGCTATATGAAGCTGGATCCTGTCCATCGCAAATATCACCATAAACTGATCACGTTCTCCTTTATGTACGCCTTCAGCGAAAATTATGTATTGCCGTTTTCTCACGACGAGGTTGTTCATGGGAAACGTTCACTACTGCATAAGATGCCAGGCGATTATTGGCAGAAATTTGCCAACCTGCGTGTTCTATATGGATATATGTCGGGTCATCCCGGCAAAAAGCTGCTGTTTATGGGCAGCGAATTCGGTCAATTCGACGAATGGAAAGACCAGGAGGAAGTGGATTGGTTCCTGTTGAATGGTTATGAGAAGCACGAACAGATGCATACTTACGTGAAGGCTCTGAATCAATTTTATTTGGACCAACCGGCATTATGGCAAAAGGACCATAGTCCGGATGGGTTTCAATGGATTAATCCGCACGATGAGAGCCAAAGCGTTGTTACCTTTATGCGCAAAGGAAATTCGAAGGAGGATGATTTGATTCTCATCTGTAATTTCACGCCAGTGGTGCACCCCGATTATCGAATCGGCGTCCCGCGTAGCGGTGTGTATGAGGTTGTTTTTAACAGCGATGCTCCTGAATTTGGCGGTTCCGGCCAAGGGAACAAGCTTCCAATCACGAGTGAAAAAAGAAAATGGCACGAACAGCCTTATAGCTTGTCTCTGTGTATTCCGCCGCTTGCGGCTGTTTATATAAAATGTGTGAAAGAATTCCAACTAGAGAAAACGAAGTTGAAGGGGGAAATCAGAGATGCGCAGTAAAGAATGTGTTGCCATGCTCCTCGCTGGTGGAGAAGGACGAAGACTAGGCGTGCTAACGAATAATTTGGCGAAACCAGCCGTACATTTTGGCGGGAAGTACCGGATTATTGATTTCACCCTTAGCAATTGCACGAATTCAGGTATAGACACCGTTGGTGTCTTGACTCAATATCAACCTCTCGTGCTCAACACGTATATTGGAATCGGCAGTTCGTGGGATTTGGACCGCAAATATGGCGGTGTCACGGTGTTGCCTCCGTTCATGGAACAAAAAGGCGGAGATTGGTATAAAGGAACAGCCAATGCGATTTATCGCAATATTGGGTTTATCGAGCAGTATGATCCGGAGTATGTTTTGATCATCTCGGGTGATCACATTTACAAAATGGATTATGATAAAATGCTTTCCTACCACAAAGAGAAAAATGCGGACGCAAGTATTGCAGTAATTGAAGTGAAATGGGAAGAAACCAGCCGTTTCGGAATTATGAGCGTTAATGAAAAACAGGAAATAACTGAATTTGCCGAAAAACCAAAAGAAGCGAACAGTAACTTGGCTTCCATGGGTATTTATATTTTTAATTGGAGTGTACTAAAATCGTATTTGATTGCGGATGAGGAAAATCCGAATTCCAGTAAAGATTTCGGGAAAGATATTATCCCGATGATGCTGCAAAATGAAGCGAAAATGTATGCTTATCCGTTCGACGGCTACTGGAAAGACGTCGGTACCATTGATAGTTTATGGGAAGCAAATATGGATCTGCTCGATGAAAATAACGAGTTGAACCTTAATGATAAAGATTGGCGGGTTTACTCCCAAAATCCATACCAGCCTGCTCAATATGTGGCGCCGACAGCGAACATTAAGCGTTCACTAGTGAATGAGGGCTGTGCGATTTTCGGAGATGTCGATCACTCTGTCTTGTTCTTCGGGGTACAAGTTGGCGAAGGCAGCCAAATTCGTGATTCCGTTATTATGCCGAATGCGAAGATCGGCAACAATGTCACGATTAACAAAGCGATTATCGGTGAAAATACAGTCGTGGAAGACGGCGCTGTGGTAGATGGTCATGGTGAAATTTCACTCATAGGCGGCAATGAACGGGTATTAGCGACTGCCAAACAGAAGGGATGATCTCAGATGAAACATGTAATGGGTGTCATTAATTTAGTGAATGAGCCGGACGATTTGGAGGAACTGACGTATTTCCGCTGCCCTGCTTCCGTGCCATTCGGCGGACGCTACCGATTAATTGATTTTACATTGTCGAATATGGTGAATTCCGGGATTGATAACGTGGCTGTTTTTACGCAGCATAAATACCGCTCACTGATGGATCATCTTGGGTCCGGGAAAGAATGGGATTTGGACAGAAAACGTGGGGGATTGTTCGTACTCCCATCCGTGTTGGATGAGCCGACAGGCATATCACGCGGTGATTTGTACCAATTCTACAGCCATCGGGATTATTTCTATCGCGGCAAAGAAGAACTGGTTATTATTTCGCGCAGCCATATGGTTTGCAATCTGGATTTGCGCGACGTCATCCGTTATCACGAAGATACGCAAGCTGATATTACGGTCATCTATAAGCAAACGGATGAGGATATTCAAGGCAAATTCCGCCGTCTAGCCGTTAAAGAGAACGGGCAAGTGACGCTGATGGAAGATCACACTGGAAGACTGCGGACGAACAATATTTCGATGGAAATGTATATCATGAGCAAAGCGCTTCTGCTGGATATGGTGGAATCCTGCCTCGCTCAAGGCTATGACCATCTGGTGCGCGACGGCATCATGAAAAATATTGACAAGCTCAGTGTGTACGGCTATAAATTTGAAGGCCACGTAGGAATCGTGAACTCCATTCAAGGCTACTACAAACACAGCATGCAGTTGTTGAATCCGGTGATCTGGAGAGAATTGTTCTTCCAGAAAAATCTCATTTATACGAAAGTTAAAGATGAGCCGCCTGCGAAGTATTTGGAATCTGCAGCCGCCAAAAACGCACTCATCGCAAACGGCTGTACGATTGAAGGCAAGGTGGAGAACAGCATCTTGTTCCGCGGAGTGAAAATCCGCAAAGGCGCTTATGTGAAAAACAGTATTATTCTCCAAAACTGTGAAATTGAGGAGAATGTTATTATAGAAAATGCGATTCTGGACAAGGATGTCTTCATCTCCCGCGGCCGCGTATTGACTGGGGATAACAAGGCGCCGTTCATTGCAGCAAAAACCAAAGTGATTTAATCGGCATTGAAAATTCAACAGTTTTACTAGATATAATCCGAAAAGCCTGCCTTCCATAGGCGGCTTTTCGACTATCATGGAGGAGTGGAAAGATGAAAGTACTGTTTGCTGCTTCAGAGGCTGTTCCTTTTATTAAAACTGGAGGATTAGCCGACGTTATTGGTTCGCTGCCGAAAGAGCTTATCGGACAAGGTCTGGACGTGCGAGTTATTTTGCCCAAATATGGCGGAATTACTGCCAAGTATCGAGATGCGATGACAACGGCAGTGAAACATAATATTTATGTCGGTTGGAGAAAGCAATACATCGGGATTGAAGTTCTGCAGCAGGACGGGGTTACCTTCTATTTCGTGGACAATGAATATTATTTCAATCGTTCTGGGATATACGGCTATGGGGATGAGGCGGAGCGTTTTGGTTTCTTCTGCAAGGGGGTTATTGAAACACTACCGCTGCTCGATTTCCAGCCGGATGTTATCCATTGTCACGATTGGCAAACGGGCATGATTCCCGTGCTGCTGAAGGCTCACTATCAACATCTGCCATTCTATAGCGAGATCAAAACGATCTCGACGGTCCATAATTTAAAATACCAAGGCGTGTTCAGCCAATCGTTGTTTAAGGAGCTCTTCGGTTTATCTGACGATCACTTTACAGGCACAGCGCTTGAACTTCATGGCGGCGCCAGCTTCCTTAAAGGCGGACTGCTGTACTCCGACCGTATAACAACGGTGAGTCAGACCTATGCCGAAGAAATTCAAACACCATATTATGGTGAACATTTGGATAGCCTGCTTCGTCACCGCAAAGATCAGTTAACGGGCATCGTGAACGGCATCGATTATGAGGTATTCGATCCTATGAGCGATCCGCACCTTGTGGTCAATTATCGAGACTCGCTGCCGAAAAAGCTGCAAAACAAAACAGCTCTCCAGGAGCGACTGGGCTTGGCTGTGAAGGCGGATGTACCCATGGTTGCCTTAGTGACCCGGTTGGTGCAGCAGAAAGGGCTTGATCTTATCCAGCATGTCCTCACAGAGATTCTGTCGCTAGACATTCAGCTTGTCGTACTGGGTACTGGCGAATACGGCTATGAGGAGATGTTTAAGCACGCTGCACAGAAGTACCCTGACAAAGTGTCAGCACAGATTTGTTTTGACGAGGCTTTGGCACATCAGATTTATGCCGCCTCGGACATGTTTTTGATGCCCTCACAGTTCGAGCCTTGCGGCATCGGGCAGTTGATCGCCCTTAGGTACCGATCGGCGCCAATCGTGAGAGAAACCGGCGGGCTAAAGGATACTGTGCAGCCGTACAATGAGTTCACGGGCGAAGGCACCGGCTTCACTTTCCGTGATTACAATGCGCATGACATGCTGCATACCATTCGCCGCGCGGTCTTTTTCTACAAAAATGATCGAGACGCTTGGCTGAAAATTCAGCAAAATATGAAAAAAGGTGATTTTAGCTGGAAAAAGTCTGCGCAGCAATACATCGGGCTTTATAAGGAAATGGTTAAATAAATGGAAAAAACAGGACTGGAGGCTCATGGCTTCCAGTCTTTTTTACCTAAATCCTCTTCATTTTTCATTTACATATGACGATAAGTATCATGTCGGGTGAAAATTGGTAGAGGAGGCAATCATTCATAATGAGCCGGACTACACTTTGTTTAACAGATGCAGATATGTATCTTTGTATGTTATTTCAAACACCGGTAGAGGTGTGGTTTGATGACGAATTAGAAGACTCGGGAACACTCATAGAAGCTTATTCGGATGACGTCATTAAAGTTGGCGGCGTTTATTATTTACGGAAGCTGTGCCTAATTAAAAAGTTAGCATAACAATGGACCAAACCTCGTATTCTTTCTTAGAATTCGAGGTTTTTTTCGAATTTGGCGAAAATAAGGTATAATATTCCTGATCCTCTGACATCAAAGGTTAGGAGTGGCACTATGGATTGGGTATCGCACGCACTAACTGTCCTTTTTATTATCAATATTTTGCTTGCATTAACGGTTGTGTTCTTAGAACGGCGGAACGTAGCAGCGACATGGTCGTGGCTGATGGTACTTTTATTTATCCCAATACTTGGCTTCTTGCTCTATGTGATGCTAGGGCAAAATTTGAGCAGGAGAAAGCTGTACAAATGGAACCGGCGCATGCAGGAAAGAGTTCAGACGGTTATTTCCGAGCAGCGGGAGCAGCTGATGAGCGGGACGATGACTTATCTTGATCCCATGGTCAACCAATACCGTGATTTGATTTATTTGAATGTGTCTTCCAACGATGCTTTCATTACCCAGGATAACGGTGTTGATATCTTTACGGACGGTGTTTCGAAATTCAATGATCTGCTTATGAAAATTGAAGCCGCTGAGACTCACATTCATATGCAGTATTACATCGTGAAGAATGATTCGCTCGGACAGAAGATTATGCAAGCTTTAACGAAAAAAGCTGAGCAGGGGGTCATCGTTCGATTTTTGTATGATGATATTGGTTCGCGTTCCTTGAAAGATGCTTTTTTTCGTGATTTTCTGAAAGCTGGAGGGCAGAAAGCAGCCTTTTTCCCGTCCCGAATTCCTTATTTGAACTATCGGGTTAATTATCGCAACCATCGGAAACTAGTCATTATTGATGGGGAGATTGGTTACATGGGCGGCTTTAATGTCGGGAATGAATATCTCGGACTAGACCCGCGGTTTGGTTTTTGGCGTGATACTCACTTGCGCTTAACGGGAAGCGTTGTACGCGCGCTGCAGTCCCGTTTCATCCTGGATTGGAATTTAGCGGCCGCGACTCCGGTGGAAGTGGATCAGTGCTATTTTCCAGAACGAAAGGAAATAGGCTCTAAGCAGCATGTACCAATGCAGATTATCGCGAGTGGGCCTAACGAAGAATGGCCGCATTTTGTGTATACATTCCTCAAAATGATTCATATGGCGAAAAGTAGAATACTTCTGCAGACACCATATTTTATTCCTGAGGAGAGCATGCTCAACGCGCTGCGAATAGCAGCCTTGTCCGGTATTGATGTTCGGATCATGATACCGCAGAAGGCGGATCATTTGTTTGTTCATTGGGCATCCCTCTATTATGTGGGTGAATTGCTTCGGGCAGGGGTAAAGTGTTATTTGTACGATTATGGATTTTTGCATGCGAAAACAATTGTTATCGACGGGAAAGTGGCTTCGGTAGGAACGGCCAACTTCGATATTCGCAGCCTGCGGCTTAACTTTGAGACGAATGCGCTGATGTATCACGTAGAAACGGCGAAGAAGCTCGAAAATATTTTTTGGAAAGATATGGAGGGGTGCATGGAGTTAACCCTGGAGGAGTATGAAAAGCGCTCCTTACGGATACGATTCCTGGAATCCATTTCCAAGTTAATCTCCCCTATCCTGTAAGTAAAAAAGAAACACGTCTTCTTCCTCGGAAGGGACGTGTTTCTTGGTGATTAGCTAGCGAATGGAATTAATAAACGACTTCGCCGTTGTCGTAGTTAAACATCCATTGGATACCGAATTTGTCTTCCAACATCCCGTAGCATTTGCTCCAGAACGTTTCTTGAAGCTCCATAGTAACCTTGCCGCCTTCTTTCAGCTTATGGAAAGCGGACTTAACTTCCTCAATATCGTTACTGACAAGTGACAGAGAAATATTGTTGCCGGCAACAAACGGCATACCTGGAAACACATCGGAGAACATTACATTGCTGCCGCTAATGGAAAGTCTAGCATGCATGACCAAGGATTTCGCTTCATCCGGAAGCGGGTATGCCGGATCGGATGGCGTCTCGCCAAATGTCATGATTTTCGGTTGTTCTTTGCCAAAAACCCCTGCGTAATATTCCACTGCTTCACGGCAATTACCATTAAAATTCAAGTAAAAATCTAATGCCAATGGGCTCACTCCTCAGGTTTGTTTGTTTTCATGTTATTTCCATATTGTATCATTTAAGTTGTCCAATATCCAATGAAAAGAAGGGTGCGGAGGGCGGTGAACGCTCAGCTCTTTTGATATTCTGTAGGCGTCATCCCCTCTAGCTTTTTGAAAATACGGGTAAAGTAGCCCGCGTCATCAAAGCCAATCGTTTCAGCAATCCGTTTGATGGAGGCATCGCCTTTTTTTAGATAAGGTTTGGACTCTTCAATCCGCCGCTTTTGTTGGTATTGGGTCACGGTCATCCCTGTTTTTTTCTTGAACTGTCTCGAAATGTGCGCTGGGTGTGCATGGCATGCATGAGACAGATCCTCTAAAGTAAATGGCTTATTGTAGTGCAGGGATACGAATTGAATAGCTTTTTGGATTAGGGGGGAATACCCTTTTACAGCATGAAGGCGAACCAGCTTGCAATATTCGTCGAACATGCCTGTCATTAACTTGTTAAGAGAATCGATCGTCTCTGTTCGTTCAATGAGTTTGGCGAATTTCTCAGAAATCTGATGCAGGAAGAAAGGCTGTACGTTCACATTTTTGGCAGCGACTCTTAACAGCGTATTTAGGATAATGAGCGCATTTCTTAAAGTCCTTACCGGTTGGTTGGGGAATCTATCGGAAAAATCATACAGATTTTTCATTTTGACTCGTACCTGTTGTAACGATTCCTGATCGCCATGCTGCACCGCCAGCGTCATTTCTTGTTCAATTTGATAACGAAGATCAACTAGGTCGATATACGCTTCATCCGGTTGCTGCAGCATGAGTTCTATATTTTTGTGCCGCGGCGACTCGGGTGCTGGCTGTTCAAGCTCCAATTCCCGAATATCGGTTTGACTGATGGTCTCGATTTGCTCGAAGATATTAGCCATGCTTTGCACCCTAGATGCGCTAATTAATTTCAATCCACGATAAAAACTTTCTAGTTCAATCCACTTTTGTTGATCCATTTTGAATTTCGTATACAACGGATTGACATCGGGAACTTGCAGTAAGAATGGACCTGTAACTAAAATCTTAGGCCGCTCCTCTTTTATATGAAATTGTTTGGCTAAATAGGTAAATCCCCATGCATTCGTGTATTTACAGCATTGTCTGGGAGAAATTTGCGCTTCTGAGCAAAGGAGCTGGATGTCTTCCTGCACCCAATCAGCTAGAAAGTCAGGTATATGGTCATGCTTGTGGTTCAACTGAATGGCTCCGCTGCTGCTTAATACAAGCGTATTGATGTCTGTAATATGAAATATCGTAAGGCTGATAACAGATATGTGATGATGGGCTATGGTCATTTGAATCTCCTAACATGCGAGAAATGATGTTAATATTGTCCCTTATATGCATGATATGTCCTACTCGATAGTTGATTATCTTAGTATAATCTTATTTGTCGAGATTGAAAACGAAAAAAAAGGAGCGGCAACTATGTTATATCCAATCATATCGGAGTCAAGAGGAATTGTAGATCTTAATGGGATATGGAAATTTAAACTGGATTTTGGAAAGGGCTTTCAGGAAAAATGGTTCGAAGCTGGGCTTACAGACACCATCCCGATGTCCGTCCCGTCCTCTTTCAATGACGTTGGCGTTACCGCGGATATTCGCAATCATGTAGGTTGGGTCTGGTATGAGAGAGACTTTACAGTTTTGAACCTACTTTTCTCTGAGCGTATCGTATTGCGATTCGGTTCGGCTACTCATAAAGCGGTCGTTTATGTGAATGGGGAACCGGTTATCGAGCATAAAGGCGGATTTACACCTTTTGAAGCCGAAATCAATTCTTATCTAAAATCAGGCCATAACCGCTTAACGGTTGCCGTGAATAATATCGTGGATGAAACGACGCTTCCTGTCGGAATCTACAGCGAACAAGAAGTTCCGGGAAAGGGCATTGTAGCCAAAAATAGCCCGAACTTCGACTTCTTTAATTACGCAGGGCTTCATAGACCGGTGAAAATTTATACAACACCTCATACTTACGTGAAGGATGTCACTGTCTTGACTGAGTTGAAAGCACAAGACGGTATCGTTCGGTATGAAGTTGAAATTGTCGGAGACGGGCAACTGAAAGCAGTTGTTGTTGATCAGTCGGGAACTGTCGTGGGAGAAAGCAATGGCCTCCAAGGCACAATTGAGATTCAAAATGTTACACGTTGGGAACCTTTGCAGGCTTACATGTATACGCTTAAAGTTGAGATCTCCCAAAATGGCAAGTTGATCGATGTCTACGAACAGCCTTTTGGTGTTAGAACGGTGGAGGTGAAAGAGGGGAAATTCCTGATTAACGATAAACCGTTTTATTTCAAAGGATTTGGCAAACATGAAGATTCCCCGATCCATGGGAGAGGATTTAATGAAGCAGCCAATGTTCTTGATTTTCGATTAATGAAATGGATTGGCGCGAATTCGTTCCGGACAGCCCACTACCCGTATTCGGAAGAATTAATGAGACTGGCTGACCAAGAAGGCCTTGTCGTCATTGATGAGACCCCTGCGGTCGGTTTGCATTTGAATTTCATGGCTATTTTCGGAAACGGTCCGAAGAGAAAGACGTGGGAAGAACTTCAAACTAAGGAGCATCATGAGGATATGATTCGTGAGCTCATTGCCCGCGATAAAAACCACCCGTGTGTCGTCATGTGGTCCATTGCTAATGAGCCGGCCTCTGAAGAAGAGGGAGCGGATGCTTATTTTAAGCCGCTAGTCGAGTTGGCTAAAGAAATTGACCCGCAAAAAAGACCAGTCACGATTGTAACACATTTGATGTCGACTCCGGATACATGCAAAGTGGCAGAGCTTGTCGATGTGCTTGCACTGAACCGTTACTATGGCTGGTACGTGCAAAGCGGTGATATGGAAGCTGCCAAAATCAAATTGCGCGAAGAGTTGGCGGGCTGGGGCAAGCGCTGCCCAGGTAAACCGATCATGATGACAGAGTATGGCGCGGATACGGTTGCCGGTTTGCATGATGTAGACCCTGTGATGTTCACCGAAGAGTTTCAAGCTGAGTACTTACGTGCGAACCACGAAGTATTCGATGAATTCGATACCTTCGTTGGTGAACAGGTTTGGAATTTTGCGGATTTTAATACGTCTCAAGGTATTATGCGGGTCCAAGGGAATAAGAAAGGGATTTTCACTCGGGATCGGAAGCCGAAATATGCCGCGCATGAATTGCGTAGAAGATGGCAAGCCATTCCGGAATACGGCTATAAAAAATAGTTGAAGCGCAAACAGCAGATGATAACGCAGTGGAGGAATTACTATGAGTCATGTGGTCATTCAACATACGTCTGAACCAAATTTGAACACCATCGCAAGTCGTCCCTTCGGCATTCGAGATAAGCTTGGTTATTTGTTCGGCGATTTCGGGAATGATTTCTTCTTTATTCTTGTGAGCTCATTCTTAATGGTCTATTACACGGACATTTTCAAAATACACCCAGCGACAATCGGACTTGTTTTTTTAATCGCAAGACTTTGGGACGCTTTTGCAGATGTGGTTTGGGGGCGTTTTATCGACACGAGAAAAGCGGGGATTCAAGGCAAATTTAGGCCTTGGATCTTCCGAATGTCGTTTCCGCTCGTGCTCTCAGGCATTCTTATGTTCGTGAAAATTCCTGGAATGTCCGATGGTTTCTATATGGCTTACGCTTTTGTCACCTACCTGGTATGGGGAACTTTATACAGTACGGTCAATATTCCATACGGATCGATGGCATCCGTAATAACGAGCGTCTCAGTCGAGCGCACGGCATTATCGACATACAGGACGATGGGTGCTAATCTCGCAGGCTTAATTATTAATGTGGTTGGACCGTTAATCCTATTTGTCAACAATAAAGCAGATTCCAACAGATTTATGCTGGCAGCGATTCTTTTCGGTATTCTTTCGATCTCCTGCTACATGGCGTGCTATAAATTATCCAATGAACGTATTACGATACCTGAAACGCAAGCAAAGAAGCTCCATCTAGGCACAACATTGAACGGTTTGCGCAAAAACAGACCCTTAATCTCCATCCTGATTGCGTCACTGGTGTTTATGATGCTTTCCATGCTTGTCGGTGCAGTCAATGTGTATTTGTTTAAGAATTACTTTGGAAGCGCTTCGATGTTAAGTTTGGCTGGATTCATTCAAACGCTTGCCGTATTCATTGCGATCCCTTTCGTAAAGTCGCTTGTGAATAAATTCGGCAAGAAAGAAGTAGCGGCAGCAGGAATGCTGCTTTCATCTGTTGTCTACCTTGCTTTATATTTCTTTCCGCATGTGAGTGCGTTGCAATTTGTCATTATTTCCGCAATTGGTATGTTTGGCTTTGCATTTTTCAATCTGGTTGTTTGGGCTTTTGTAACCGATGTCATTGATTATCAAGAATATGTCACAGGATTACGCGAGGATGGCACCGTATATGCCATTTATTCTTTTGCGCGAAAAGTAGGACAAGCACTGGCCGGAGGGATCGGAGGCTTTGCCATCGGGTCTGTCGGATATGACGCCGCTCGTTCTGTGCAGACCAAAGAAGCGCTTGATGGCATTTACACTTTAGCTACGTTAATCCCTGGTATCGTCTATCTTTTGATTTTCTTCATTATCGTCTTCCTCTATCCGTTGAATAAGCAGCGAACGAATCAGCTTGCTGTTTATTTGACGGAGAAACGATTAGAGAGTGGGAGAAAAGGGTAAATATATGTAAACCTGATCTGCATGCAGATCGGGTTTTTTTATTGAATTTATATGTTTGTAGGGGAACTACAGGGCGCTATTTTGCCCAAAAGATCCCTTTGCGTGAGGGAGCGGAACTAGGGTCCGCTATTTCGCCATTTTGGTACATATTTGGACGAAAGAGGTTGAATAAGAGCCTGTAGTTTCACTCAAACTCACGAAATCCGGCAATTTGCTTAAATAAGGGAATGGAGTTCCCTCCCTTTGTTATTAACGTTTTTCTTGCATATACCCTATACTCGCTCATTCGTCCCATGACTCAACGTGGCGTAGCACTTACATTCCTTCGTAATACATGACTAAGAGATGGAAGCCGAGACGCAGCCATAATCTCGCGAAATCTCCAGCGCGAAATCCGAAAAGGCTGTCTCGCAGTCGGAAAAGCCCCCGAGCCCTGCCGAGAGAGTCAAAAAGGCCGTCTTGTATTTTAGTGTGAAATTTCACCAATCCGCTGAAGTGTATTGACTTAACCATTTGAAAGGGATATTATTGGTCTTGTGATTTAGTAATTTAGTAAATTAGTAATTTAGTAAATCGCGAAAATTTAAATGAACGAAGGAGAAATTGAAATGAAAATACCAACATCTTTAAAACATAAGCCTGTCATCGTTTCTGAAAATTATGAGCAGGTCGACGGCAGATACGCCGCTGAGTCCGATGCGAAGGGTCTTTCTTTAGGTCTTGCCCAATGGAATGACAGAGGGAAAGTCGACATTTCCGCCAAAGTTTGGAGATACACAGGTGAAAAATGGTCAAGGCAATCAGAAGAATTGCCACTGCATCGCGTACTTGACCTTGCCATTCTAGTGACAAGAAGTATGCTTTATTTCCGTGAGGAGGCCTACCGGAATAAGAACTTGTACGACCCTGAGAATCCAGTGATAGACCGTGTAGGTCTGCAAGGCGATGCTATGACCGTGGCTGTATGTACGGATAACGATAAAATTAACGAAGACATTAAACTATTCAGTCAAGCGCTAAGTGAAGATGATGAGCTTAACGGCGAACGTCTGAGCATGCTGTCTAGAATTTTAAAAGATATGGGGTATTGACGTGTTTGCGAATCGATATGTGCGAACCATTATCCTTTCACGGGTGTTTCTGCAGTTGGGTGTATGGATAAGAAATTTTGCAGTGCTTTTATATGTAACCGAAAAAACAAATAATGATTCACTCTATGTGTCACTCATCTCGGTCGTCGAATTTGCGCCTATTTTTCTGTTCGCGATCGTCGGAGGGACCTTTGCGGACCGCTGGAAGCCTAAGCGAACCATGGTCTGGAGCGACTTACTGTCTACGATCTCCGTATTGGCAGTACTGCTTGCCCTGGTGATGGGCGAGTGGTACGCTCTTTTATTAGGAACACTGATCTCGGCAAGCTTATCTCAATTCTCGCAGCCCTCTGCGATGAAGCTGTATAAGAAGCATGTGGCAAGCGAACAATTGCAAAGCGTAATGGCTTTGTCTCAATCTTTGTTAGCCATTTTTACAATCGTAGGCCCAATGATTGGCGTGTTCATCTTTATGCAGTTTGGCATTCAGGTTTCCCTGATGCTAACATTTTTATTTTTCCTGATATCTGCCATCATCTTATCGTTATTGCTACGTGACACGGAAGAAGTTAAGCAGCGGAAAGCCGGAAGTTTTATGGCTGAGATGAAAGCCGGCATCAGATATGTGTGGTCTAACCGGTCGCTGCGAACCTTAGGTGCAACCTTCGCGGCATCCGGGCTTGCGGCAGGCATGATCCAACCGCTGATGATTTTTATTACAATTGAAAACTTAGGGCAGGACAAATCATTTATGCAGTGGTTTTTGATGACGAATGGCGCTGCTATGCTAATCGGTGGAGCTGCAATCATGAGTGTCGCTAAAAAAGTAAAACCGCAAGCACTGCTTGCCGTAGGTTTACTCGTTAGTGCAATTTGCACCGTTGCTGTCGGAGCATCGAAGATCCTCGTTCTGTCGTTTGCGCTGCAAGCGATCAGTGGTTTATTTTACCCTTGTGTCCAAGTAGGGATTCAAACACTTCTCATGAAAAATACAGAACCTGCTTATATGGGGAGGGTTGGTGGCGCGATCACACCGATTTTTATGGGGATGATGGTGGTCGGCATGTCCATTTCAGGGTATATGAAAGATGTTTCCTCGCTTTTTGTGGTATACGCGTTAAGTGGCTGTTTATTAGTTGTTGGTGCACTGATTTTGGTCCCGATACTGAATGAGAAACGTGCACGCGTAGAGAATTTCTAATATGTGCAATGCCGGCGAGGCTATTCCTAAAGGTTGATGGACCTTAGGGCAGCCTCGCTGTCTTTTAGATGTGAAGAGTTGAAGAGTAGAACCCTGCTTCATTGTGCATGAAAAGTCGGATATGTGCTTTCAGCTTCTGTTATTTTAATAATAAGAGAGAGAGGTGATATTGAAGATGCTTGAAAATATCAATGGTGCTTTAAACTATCTGGAACAAAATCTGACGGAGGAAATTGACTTCAAAGAAGCAGCCCGAATAACCATGTGCTCGGAGTTTCATTTTAAACGAATGTTTTCATTCCTTGCCGGTGTATCGTTGTCAGAATATATTCGCCGCAGACGGCTTACTCTTGCCGCGTTCGAGCTTAACCATAGCGCCATAAAGATCATTGATGTTGCCGTGAAATATGGATATAACTCGCCTGACTCTTTTACAAGAGCTTTTCAAATTATGCATGGGATTACGCCGACTGAAGCAAGAGAGACAGGCCAGACCTTAAAAGCTTATCCTAGATTAACTTTCCAGCTCTCAATAAAAGGAGGAGATGTTATGAACTATCGGATTGAAGAAAAAGAGGCGTTCCGCATCGTAGGTCTCATGAAAAGAGTGCCCATTATTTTCGAAGGAGTCAATCCAGAAATTGCTGCCATGTGGGGCAGTTTAAATGCGGAGCTAATTCAAGAGCTTAAAGCGTTATCCAATGTTTCACCAAGAGGTCTAATTAGCGGTTCTACGAACTTTTCTGAAGGACGGATGGATGAAAAAGGGGAGCTTGATCACTATATCGGGGCAGCAACCTCGCTGGAATGTCCAGATCATCTGGCTTCACTTGAAGTTCCTGCATCCTCGTGGGCTGTATTCGAAGCCGTCGGCCCTTTTCCTGATACGCTGCAAAATGTTTGGGGACGCATCTATTCCGAATGGTTTCCGTCTTCAACGTATGAACAAATCGCTGGACCGGAATTATTATGGAATGAGAGTAAGGATGTAACCTCGCCAACATTCCGAAGTGAGATTTGGATTCCCGTTATGAAAAAGTAAGGTAAGTTATAAAGTCATAGTCAGAGATGGTGTCTTCATGGCATCATCTCTTCTTTACTTGTCGAATAATGGATAGAAGCAGCCCAGGCATCACATCCTAAGTTTAGTTATTACAAAATCTGAGCTAGCGCGTTATTCGTGAGGGGGAGTATAGTTGAAGTTAACATCGGAGCAGCGCATTACCCTGCATGGGTTTAATAATTTGACCAAATCGTTAAGCTTTAATATGTACGATATTTGCTTTACGAAAACCAAAGAAGAGCGTGAAGCATACATCGCTTATATAGACCAGCAATACAACGCAGACCGTTTGACCGCGATATTGAAGTCCGTTGCAGACATTATCGGGGCTCATGTTCTGAACATTTCCAAGCAGGATTACGAGCCGCAAGGATCAAGTGTGACCATGCTCGTATCAGAAGGGCCGATCGAGAAGGCTCCCAACGAATCGTTTGAGGAGTCCCCAGGCCCGCTCCCGGATGCGGTCGTCGTGCATCTGAACACCAGCCACATCACCGTACATACGTACCCTGAATATCATCCGGACGAGGGAATCAGCACCTTCCGGGCTGATATCGACGTCTCGACATGCGGGGAAATATCGCCACTCAAAGCGCTGAATTACCTCATCCGCTCTTTTGACACCGACATTATGATCATGGATTACCGGGTTAGAGGGTTCACACGCGACATCGTTGGGCACAAGCTGTTCATCGATCATGAAATCAGTTCCATCCAAAACTATATCCCAAGCGAGATCCAAGACCTGTACCACATGATTGATGTGAACGTGTATCAGGAAAATATATTTCATACGAAATGTAAACTTCGCGAGTTTGACTTGAACAATTATTTGTTCGGCTACACAAAGGATTCACTGAGCACGGCAGAGCAGTTGGAAATTGAAAAAAGCGTTAAGTGGGAGATGGATGAGATTTTTTACGGGAAAAATATGATTTTTACTTGATCAAGTTACGAATAACCGCTTCCTGGGGAATATCCCGAGATGAACGGTACATGCCGAGACACTTACCACGAGTTGGTAAGTGTCTTTTTTCTTTTTAATCGGTTACCACTAAATCCGCTTGGGAGGCATTGATAATGCCTAACATTGTCTCGGAGTGGGCAGAGTCTCACTTTCCTTTATATACTGCTGACAACTTTCATTCGCTGTACAGCACTTCGAGCATGCCGCTGCATAAATTCGAAGCAGACGCAAAGGCGTTCTACTTTAACGATCCCCTTAGCATGGAATATCAACTTTCGTTTTTCATTAAAAATTTTCTAGGCAAGTAAGCGATGAACGCCATTCAATAAAATTAAACTCATGTCGAATAGACATGGGTTTTTGATTTTGTTGTAGAGTATGCTAAGCTTTAGCTAAAAATAAAAAAACCAAAAGGAGTGGCGATCCTTGAATGAAAAAGATTGCATCATGCTGCAGTGTCTTGCGGAAGAACAGAGTCTGACGAAAGCGGCGGAACGTCTTTATATTACGCAACCTGCACTCTCCTACCGGATTCAGCAGATGGAGAAAGATTTCGGCGTTTCCATCATCGTCAAAACTTCCAAGGGAGCCAGACTTACTCCGGAAGGAAAATACCTGGTCACTTATGCGAAAAAGGCTCTTATTGATTTGAATAAAATGAAGGACCAGATTATCAGCTTGCGAAATGAGGTGAAAGGTACATTAAGACTGGGAGTTGCCAGTTACTATGGTCTGTATAAGCTTCCACCGCTGCTCAAAAGGTTCAAAGAATATTGTCCGGACGTACAATTCAATGTCACATCCGCTTTGAGTCCAGAGATTCTCGAGTTGATTCACCAGGAAGAGATCCATGTTGGTGTCATTAGAGGAGATTACCCTTGGTTCGATGCCAGATGTCTATTACATGATGAACACATTTATATTATTTCAAAAGACGAAATTGATTTAGAGTGCCTTCCAGACTTGCCTCATATCTACTATAAAGAACCAAGAATTAAAACTATGAGCTCGATACAGTCACCCTTCAGCGAAACGATTCAAGCATGGTGGCATGAACGGTATAACACACCACCTATGATTACGATGTGGGTAGACTCCTATGAAACTTGTAAAGAAATGGTCAAACAGGGGCTTGGCTATTCGATTGTTCCCGGCGTTTTTGTCACACCTCAGGATGGATTGCATACCATTGATTTAATTCGAAAGAGCGGAGAGCCAATAAAACGAAACACGTGGATGATCTATCGGGAGTCAACGTTGGAACTTGCGATTGTTGATAGATTTGTGCAATTTATGAAAAATCAATTTGTATAATTGAAAGTACAATGCCATCGGCAGTGTGCTTTTTTTGTCTTTTACTTTAAGAGGTCATAAAAAAATTTAAGGGTGGAACAAAAAAACAATTGATTGTACTTATATGATCCTAATCGATAAAATAATATTCATATTGTTACATAATTATTCATGTTTTTACTAGAAATATGCAGATCATGATGAAAAATGACAGGTGGGGATACAATTGATCGATGGGCATTTAAACAAGAGCAAACAGCGGATTGAACAAGCGGTAGATGCGATTGACGAGCAGCTGCGCCGCATATCTATGCAAATCCATACGAATCCTGAACTTAGCTTCCATGAGCATCAAGCCAAGATGTGGTTAGTTGAGCCTTTATTGGAAGCGGGATTCGAGGTAGAGCAAGGGATAGCCGGCTTAGAAACCTCGTTTCGCGCCACTTGGGAGGGACAATCAGGAGGACCTACGGTTGCCCTGTTAGCTGAGTATGATGCGCTTCCTGTGATTGGCCATGCTTGCGGCCATAACTTGATCGGTACTGCAGCAGTAGGTGCTGCAATGGCATTGAAAGAAGCTTATCCGGAACTGCCGGGTAAAATCGTTGTATTAGGCACTCCTGCAGAAGAAGAAGGCGGGGGTAAAATTATCATGTGCAACGAAGGTGTCTTTGACGACATCGATGCGGCTATGTTGTGTCATCCGCAAAATAAAACAATGGTCCTGCGTGGTGCACTTGCCTGTGTGGATGCGACCTTTACGTTCCATGGGAAGCAGGCGCACGCTTCTTCTTCTCCTGAGAAAGGAATCAGCGCACTGGATGCGCTCATTAACGCATTTGTGGCCATCAATTCAATTCGGCAGTTTGTGAAAGAGGATGTGAGGATTCACGGCATCATCACGAAAGGCGGGGATGCGCCGAATGTCGTTCCGGAGCTGTGTGAAGCGGTATTTATTTTGAGAGCGTCGACGGTAGAAGAACTGGCAAACGTAAGGGAGAAAATTTATCGGGCCGTTCGCTGTGCGGCTGAAGGCGTTGGAGCTACCGTAGATATTACGGAAGGGTTTATCTATGCGGAGCGGAACAACAACAAAGCTCTTGCTCAATTGTTTCAAAACAATTTGGAACAGATGGGCATCGAGGTATCCGAACCGCCTCAAAAGGGGGGCGTCGGCTCCTCCGATATCGGAAATGTCAGTCAGATGACGGCAGCCATACATCCGTATATTCGTCTTGGAGATGCCACGACGCATACGCCGGAGTTCGCTCTTTTAGCGGGCTCGGAAGAGGGCATGATTGAGCTGAACAGGGCGGCGAAGGCGTTAGCCATGACTACGTTTGATTTATGTGTCGATACAGCTGCGATGCAGCGCGTACGCAATGAGTTTACAGAGTGGAAGCAGAGTAGAAATGGGGGTAACGCGCATGGATAGTACAGCAAAAACAAGCTCTCGCCAATGGTTTAAAATGCCTCATACCTTTGTCATTTTATTTATTCTTGTATTCGTTGCTGCCGCACTAACGTATACAATTCCGTCCGGGAAGTTCGAGCGTGTAAAAGATAAGGTGACTGGAAAATCCTTGCTAGTAACAGGTTCGTATCACCACGTAGATCCGAGTCCGGTTAGTTTGATAGAAATCCCGAAAGCGATCGTCCACGGGTTGGTAGCTTCGGCGGATGTGGTCTTCTTTATTTTCATTATTGGTGGCGCGTTTCAAATCATCTCTTCCACCGGTACGATTGAGGCGGTAACTTCCAGGGTGGCAAAAAAGTTTGCCAATAAAGGTAGATGGGTGATTCCGATCTTTATCACCTTATTCTCGGTTGGCGGCTTTACAATGGGAATGTCAACCGAAGTGATGGTTTTTGTACCCATCGGAATCGCCGTTGCCCGTGCGCTCGGCTTCGATGCGTTGACAGGTACGGCGATGATATCATTAGGGGCATCGTGTGGTTTTACGGCTGGGATATTGAACCCGTTCAATGTCGGTCTGGCTCAAGCAATCGCACAAGTTCCGATGTTTTCGGGGGCGTGGCTGCGGGTTATTTTATTGATTTGTCTTATTACAGTGACTAGTCTTTATTTGATTCGTTATGCAGGCAAGGTGAGGAAAGATCCTGCCAAAGGACATGTTTACGAGCTGGAGCAGTCTGTTTCGGGAGAGAAGGTCGACTTCTCCAAGCTGCCGATTATGCAGCTCAAGCATTACCTTACCATTGCTGCGGTTATCATAGGTTTCGGTCTAGAGATCTGGGGTGTTTCCAAAAATGGCTGGTGGATGGAGGAACTTGGTGCCTTATTCTTGACAATGGGTATTGTATCCGGCTTCTGTGCAGGCTACGGACCAAGTCGTATCGCTAGCGAATTCGTCAAGGGTACAAGCAGCATAACCTATGGCGCGTTCATCATTGGTATTGCCAGAGGCATCATGGTGGTACTTGAACAAGGAAATGTCATTGACAGTATTGTGAATGGCTTGTCTATACTGGTAGGTGACTTGCCGAGTTCGGTACAAGTACTGGGGATGTATGCCTTCCAAAATATCATGAACGTATTCATTACCTCGGGAACAGGAATGGCTGTCACAACGATGCCGATCATGACACCTTTGTCCGATTTGCTCGGCGTCACCAGACAAACGTCCGTGCTTGCCTTCCAATTGGGTGATGGCATCACAAATATGATCCTTCCTACCTCCTCCGCATTGATGGGCAGCTTGGCGGTATCGGGGATTACGTATCAAAAATGGGTGAAATTTTTCTGGCCATTAATGTGTATGTGGTTGATTATTGGGGCCATATTTATCATCGTGGCGAATGTTATTAAATATGCGTAAGTAGTTGATGTCCAAACGTTAATCATCGGAACAGGCGAGCATATTCTCGGCCCAACGAAGCGGATTGTAACGGAGTCCAATCTGGAGAAATACTTCGGAGTACAAACGGAGATTGTTCAGGGCAGGCAGGGGAATGCGGTAAACGGTATTTTACCGATTGATCTGGTTCATCCGATGAAGCTCGACTGTGTTGAAGACACCTTCAAACCCTGTGCGATTCCCGCAGGGTTTTTCATTTTATTGTAAGGTATGCTAAGCTCTACCTATCATCAATAAATCCAGAAACAAGGAGGTGATGCCCCATGACAACGAACAACAAACCCAATAGATTAGCCAAGGAAAAGTCGCCGTATTTACTTCAACATGCTTTCAACCCGGTTGATTGGTATCCTTGGTGTGAAGAGGCTTTTGACAAAGCCAAACAGGAAAATAAGCCTGTCTTTTTATCTATTGGGTACAGCTGACGTTGGTTTCTCTAAGTACATGTCATTGGTGCCACGTCATGGCACACGAATCGTTCGAAGACCAGACCGTTGCAGACATGCTGAACAAAGATTTCATTTCGATCAAAGTGGATCGCGAAGAGAGGCCGGATGTCGATCACATCTATATGGCCGTGTGTCAGGCGATGACGGGACAAGGCGGCTGGCCGCTTACGGTGTTCATGACCCCGGAGAAGAAGCCATTCTTCGCAGGAACGTACTTCCCGCGCAGTCGTAAATACAATCGCGCCGGAATGGTAGAAGTAGTTGCTCAACTTGCGGGGAAATGGCGGGAAGACGCCGACCGCGTCCGCGAAGTCGGGGAACAGGTGATAGATGAGACAACAAAACGTCTGCTGGAGCATCGTTCAGGTGGCGAAGTCACGGAAGAAACGCTGCATGAAGCTTTTCGCCTGTACGAGAGCACATTTGATCCCGAGTTTGGCGGATTTGGAAGTTCGCCGAAATTTCCAACCTCCCACAATTTGTCATTCCTGCTCAGGTATTATAAGAAAACGGGCAATGAGCGCGCGCTTGAAATAGTTGAAAAAACATTAGATGCGATGCATCGCGGAGGCATGTACGATCATATCGGATTTGGTTTTTCGCGATATTCCGTTGACAACAAATGGTTGGTGCCTCATTTCGAGAAGATGTTGTATGATAACGCGCTGCTCGTTATGACCTATACGGAAGCGCATCAGGTCACTGGCAAAGCGAAGTATGCGGAAGTAGCTGAGCAAATCATCACCTACGTGCTGCGGGATATGACTGATGCGGGAGGCGCTTTCTATTCGGCGGAGGATGCCGATTCGGAGGGCGAGGAAGGAAAATTCTACGTGTGGACACCGGATGAGGTAGAGGTTGTGCTGGGTATAGACGACGGTGATCTCTTTTCCGAGTTGTTTGACATTACGGAGGAAGGTAATTTTGAGGGGCACAGCATCCCCAATCTCATAGGGACGACGCTTGAGTCTTTCGCCAAGCGGAAGCAGATTCCTTTGGATCAGCTGAAGCAGCGGATCCAGCATGCCCGTGGCAAGCTTTTCGCGCACCGCGAAAAGCGCATCCATCCGGGCAAGGATGACAAGATTCTGACCGCGTGGAACGGTCTGATGATTGCTGCGCTGTCAAAGGCCGCCTGTGCCTTGGACAAACCGGCTTACGCAGAGGCTGCCGCGAAAGCTGCGGATTTCCTGCTTCGCGAGCTGCGCCGCGAGGATGGGCGCTTGCTTGCCCGCTACCGTGACGGGGAAGCGGCTTTTCTCGGGTACGTGGACGACTACGCGTTCCTCGTCTGGGGCTTGATCGAGCTGTACGAGACAACGTTCGAGCTGCGCTATCTCCGTGAAGCGGTCCAGCTGAACGCAGAGATGCTTCGTCTCTTCGGAGACGAAGAGAAGGGCGGGCTCTTCTTCTACGGCAGCGATGCCGAGCAGCTGCTCACCCGCCCCAAAGAGATCTACGACGGTGCGATGCCGTCGGGCAACGCCGCAGCCGCTCTGAACATGCAGCGGCTGGCAAGGCTGACCTACGACGCGAAGCTGTCGCAGGCTGCAGATGAGCAGCTCCAGGCATTCGCCGGAGCTGTCGCGTCTTACCCGCCGGGCCATGCGCTTATGCTGGCCGCGCTTGATTTCGCATATGGCGAAGCCAGCGAAATCGTCATCGCCGGCGACCCGGCGAAGGCGGAGACGCAGCATATGCTGCGCACGGTGCAGCGGCAATTCCTGCCGAATGCGCTGCTGATTCTTCACCCGCCGGGTGCTGCGGGAGAAGAAGTACGCGAGCTGATTCCGCTCGTACAGGACAAATTGCCGCTTGGCGGGCACGCGACGGCTTACGTCTGCCAGAACTTTGCCTGTCAAGCGCCGACGCAGGACATGGATGACCTCGAAAATCTTTCCAACAATGGCTGATAATAATTATCATTATTGGTTACAATAGAAGTAGAGAGAAAAAAGAGGCCCTCTGGGCCTCTTCTTTCCGAATTTCTGAGTGGTTATACGGTTAAATTTTGGATTCAAACGTTTTGCAGTCCGTTTCTTCAGAATTGCGCGCTTGATTGCTGCCGTGGTGGCTCACGACATAAATCGAGGATGCATTGCATTTATTCCCATTTGCCCAATGTTTGCAAGAATTAACTTCACAAAGCACATCTTTTGCCATTGTTCATTCACCTCCTCTACCTCATAGGGTGGGGTAAAAAAGCATGTTTTTATACATGGACACGACAATAAAATGGAAAAAGTGTGAAGTCAAGGCATCACCATTCGCTGGAAGGCCTTCATATACATGGAGTAGAGGAAACCTACTTCAAGAGGGTGAAGCTATGGCTGAGAAGGAATTTCAGCAATGCATCAGATGCAAATATGTCGCGGACAAAGAGGAAAGGTACTGTATCAAATGCGGAGCTCCGCTGCGAAACCGGTGTACCCGGGAAAAAACCTTGCTGCACAAAGGCTGCTCCAAGGTAAATAAACCGGATGCAAAGTATTGTGCGGACTGCGGAACGGCAACCATATTTAACGAATGGGGGCTGCTGTGAACGCAACTCGAAATAGGAAAGGGGCTGTCTCAGCGGGGGTTAAAGTCCCTCTGATACAGCCCCTTTTTATCTTGCGGTTCTTGCTTGCTCCTTTTTCCATTACTTATTCTGCAAAATCATCTTCCACAAGTCAGCTTGATCGTAGCCAAGCCGCCAAGCCGCGACACCGGCAATGTCGTACTTTTTGGCCATATCCAAGCGGGCTTTGACGGTAGCGGCATCTTCCAACCAAAACACATAGGTGAATCCGCCTTCTTGGTACTCCATACGATATTGTCCGAAAGTATTATCCCAGGTTTGCGTAACGGTTTTGGAAGCGAGTAATGCAGGAATATCCTTCATCAGCACAGTGCGGTTGCTTTGCAAGGCGCCTGCTGAATCTAGCTTCCATTCCCGAACATAGTAAGGGATGCCCAGGATGATTTTGTCCCGAGGGATGCCATAGGATAGAAATTCTTGAATGCCGCCGTCCGTCCAAGGAATTCCGGCAACGGAGCCAGCGGACGTGCTGCCGCGGTAAAACTGGTCATACGCCATGATGACGACGTAATCCACGATGCTGCCGAGTTTCTCATGGTCAAAGGCGGAAAGATGATTCCACTTGACGCTGCCGCGCGGAAGATCGATAGAAATAACCAGGTTACGTGAATGGGCGTAAGCCGTTAATTTGGTAATGAAAGCCGTGAATGCGCTGCGATCCGACCCAGCCAGGCTTTCGAAGTCGACATTAATGCCAGGGACGCCAAGCTGTACGGAACGCTCCACCAAATCCTTGATGAATTTATCCTGAGCAGCGCTGTCAGCAAGGAATTGTGTAGTCAAGCTTGCATTAAACTGGTTGGAGACTAGCGGATACACGGTGTAGCCGTTTTGTTGCAGCCATTTGACGGTATCGGGATTAGAGCTGTCTTTGAGATTACCCGCAGCGTCCGCAAGCTCGAAGTAGCTTGGAGAATCCACATCCAGTCCGATCGTGTTCGAGACCTGAGATTTAATCGTTTCGCCGCCGGATTGGCCGTTCCAGCCCCAGACCTGCAGTTTTTTGATATTATCCCACAATACGCGGTGTTCAAGCGTTTGTATGGAGCTGTTGTTGTACTGCACGCTATAGTTTAACGCATCGGGAAGATTTTTGTATTCGCCGATAAGCGAGGTGTTTTGATAAACTTGATAGGCTGCATAATTGTTCCAAATTTTACGGCCATCCATATAAATGGAGGCGTGTCCCCAGAGCTTTGCATAGTCTGCGGCTTCATCCAGTGAGGTGAAGTCTTGGAGGAAGGTGTCGTTTTGGAATACTTTATAAGTTTTAAGATTGCTGTATATTGTTTTTTTCGTGTTTTTATTGATTACGGTTGAATTTCCCCATTTCAGGGATTCATTTATCGCATCCTCCAACGACGCAAATTCCCAATTGTCAGCGGAGAAAGTTCCTTGATACACCTTATACAGGGGTTCTCCGGCACGCAACGATTTCTTTTCTTCACTGGATATGTTGTCCCAAACCCAACCGCGGCTGTTCAAATCGATAATATGTGCGCCGCCCCACTTTTTTGCTTCGGCAATGGCATCATTCAGTGTTTGAAATTTCCATGAATCTAATGTAATTTCATTCTGATATACTTGATATCGGGGGTAATTGTTCCACGCCCAGCCAGTAGATTCCAGATCGCGAACACTTGCATAAGACCACTTCTTTGCTTCGGCAATGGCCGCATCCAACGTAGAAAATTGCCATTCGGGCAATGTAGCGTCTAATTGATAAACCTGATAGCGGGGGAAATTGTTCCACAGCCATTTGCGAGAGCCGATCTCCTCTACATAACTATGGGAAAAGCCTTTGGCAAACGTTTCGGCTTCTTTATAATTCGCAAATTCCATGAGTATTTGATTATACTGATAAACGCGGTATTTCGTAGTTTTGTCTGCTATTCCGCTTGTCGTGCCTGCTGCATGAACAGCTTGCGGTATCGTCATCGACAATAATAAGCTGCCGGTCAGCATCCATTTTCCAATCTTCATGTATCACGCCTCTTTCTCTTAATCTACTTAATTGGACGTACCATATGATAGATTGGTTGCGATGGGAAATGGTAGAAATACATTGAAACGCGAGTCTAAGTTGGACGATGGAACAACTTTCGAGTAACATGAGGTATACATAGTCATTATCGTGATTACAACTAGGTGGAGGAACGGTCTATGAAGAAGTATCCGGAAGCATATATCGAATACTTACTGTATTTTCATGCGGAGCGAGATTATTTTGAATGTCATGAAGTGATGGAAGAGTTCTGGAAAGAACATCCAACGGACGAGCAGAGTAAAACGTATGTAGCTTTGATTCAAATTGCCGTGGGGATGTATCATATTCGCAGAGGGAACCGTACAGGTGCTGTGAAAATGCTGCAAAGCGCAGAGCGAAATGCCCAATCTGAGCATGTTGCTTCTTTGGGGCTTGATGCTGAAAAGCTTGCACAGCTGATAAGGGACACTTATGCTTTAATTGACCGTGATGGCTATCATTATCAAGATATTAATCTGCCAATTGCAGATTCAGAATTAATTGCGTTATGTCTGTCCGAATGCGAACGTCAAGGACTCGTATGGCAAGCGCCGAGCCGGATGGCCGATATCGAGCTGATCCAGAAGCACACGCGGAGAGATCGAACAGATGTGATCGAAGAACGAGCAAAACAACAGCAAATCCGTAAGGAAAAGGGTGGCGCCAGGTGAGCTCTGAAGGAAAAATACTTGTCGTAGATGATGAACCGAATATTGCTGAAGTGGTCAGATTGTATCTGGAGCATTCGAATTATGAATCCATATTGCTGCCTCGCGGGCAGGAGGTTCTTCGTACAATCGTAGAAGAGAAACCCAGTTTAGTACTTCTAGACATCATGCTGCCGGACATTTCAGGCTATGAGCTCTGCGAAAGGATTCGGAAGATGGAAGCGCCTTTTCATCAAACACCGATCATTTTCCTGACGGCCAAAGGGGAGTCCATCGATAAGCTGAGAGGATTTAACCTAGGTGTAGACGATTATTTAGTCAAGCCTTTCGATCCCAATGAGCTCATTGCCCGCATCAAAGCAGTGCTGCGACGTACGGTTCAAATACCGGCAGAAACGCCAAATACACAAAACGCATCTCGTAAAACGCTGGAAATCGGAAATATTGTCATTGATCTTGACCAGTACCGTGTAACCGTCGGGGGGAAACGGATTGATCTTACGCCGAAGGAGATTGAACTGCTGCATTTTCTGACCAGCCATCCAAGCCGCGTTTTCACGCGTGAAGATCTGCTGGGCTATGTGTGGAATTTTGATTTTACTGGCGGTACGCGAACGGTAGACGCTCATGTGAAAAATTTGCGCAAAAAACTGGGTCAGCATGATATGTGGAACATTCAGACGCTCTGGGGCATCGGTTACTCCTTCGAGGTGGTCCAGCATGTTTAAGCGTTGGCTTGCGGGAAAGTATAACAGTCTTTATCTGAAAATTTTCTTGTCGTTCCTGGCGACATGCGTACTTTTTTTTGTGGGATTGTTCCTTTTCTGGAACTATTATTTTACGGATTTGTTTTATAAGGGGAAAGTCGAACTGCTCGAAAAACGCGTTGTCGAGGTCACCCGGCTCATGAATTCCGTGCAGGACGGGTCGATCTCAACGAGGGAATTGAAGTACACGATTCGCATTTTGGCAAGAAGCATTAATGGGCAGGTTTGGCTCGTGGATGACAAAGGGAACATTCAGAATGGTTCCTCCGATAGTGAAGGCAGAACGATACCTAAACAGATGGATGCGCAATTTATCGACGGATTGCATGGCCACAGCGGGTATGGTATGGTCACGATAACGACACCGGATGGAAGAAACATTAATTTGTTTACATACCACGCCCCGTATCAATTAAATGGACAACCCATGGTCATTGTTTTGCATTTCCCGGCAGGGGACATTAGTGAAGCTATTTCTGCCGTACGGGTTAACATTCTAGTCCCTCTTTTGTTTTCACTCCTAGCGGTAGGCTTCATTTTGTATATTATTTCACGTAAGCTTGCAGGGCCGCTTCAGCAAATGAATCGTGCAGCGCTTGAGCTGGCGCATGGAGATTTTACGACCCGTGTTCCGATTACATCGCATGATGAGGTCGGTCAGCTTGCGGCCAGCTTCAACTTCATGGTGGAGCAGCTGGAGGAATGGGAGGGAACAAGGCAAGAGTTTCTGACGAATGTGTCGCATGAGCTGCGATCACCGCTTACGACACTACGTGGTTTCATTGTTGCCATGAACGATAGAATCATTCCCGAAGAGAAGTACTCGCATTACTTGCGCATTTGTGATCAAGAAGTCCAACGTTTGCAGCGTCTCGTAACCGATTTACTGGACCTTGCGCAGATCCAAAATGGTGTCGATGTGTTCCGTTTGAGACCCGTTATCATCTCAGAAGCATTGGAGGAATCGTTGGAATTATTGAAGGCTCCGATTGCTGTCAATGAAATTACACTGCATCTCATTCTTCCGAATCCGGAAAAGGAGCCTGCTCAAGTTCCGTTAGATCCTGACCGTTTTGCTCAAATTGTACATAATCTCATTTATAATTCCTTAAAGTTCACCCCCAAGGGCGGGACGCTAACCGTTGCTTTGGAAGAAGCGGAGCATGAGGTTCACTTGTACATTCGCGATACGGGAACAGGCATGACAGAGGCGGAGTTGGCACGCATTTGGGATCGCTTCTATAAGGCGGATGAAGCAAGAACATCACGATCTGACGTGCCTACGGGAACGGGTCTCGGACTAACGATTGTAAAGCACTTAGTAACGGGTATGCAGGGCACCATCCAGGCGCGCAGCCGGCTTGGCGAAGGAACTGAATTTCGTGTTACTTTTCCTCGCATTTCGTAGAATTTCACATTTTTTTTACAACTTAAACAAACTTATTTCATGTTTGAAATGTATCCTGTTCGTATTGGACAGGATTTTTTGTTGTCTTGGAGGTGTATGAATGATGAAGTACACTCGGAAAATAGCGTTTGGAATGACGCTTATTTCCTTCCTGTTGGGTGGTTGTCAGCCCCAAGTGTCTGACCTGCCTTCATCGCAGGCAGTGATCACCTCAACCCCAAAGACCGACCAAACTCTCCTCGAGGAAAGCCCCACAGAAGATGTCCAAAATCTAAAGGAGATGCAGCTCGTTATGCTTTTTCAGGAACTGCTTCAAATGGATCGGCATGCCAATCTATTGATAACGGCCAAGCAAGCGCAGGCTTTACTTCCATTAGTTCGTAAAAGCATTGACGAAGGTAGTATGAACGAATCCGAACGCAAACAGGTCCTTGCGGGCTTGACTTTAGAACAAATTACTTTTCTTGAGGATCAGTCCAAGCAAGAAAAGGCGCGATTAGCTGAGCGTATGGACAATCAGGGCGATAAACTCTCCTCAGAGGAACGGGAGAAACGGGTTAAAGCTTTTATGCAAAAAAGAAAGACGGATCGGCAGACAGAGTCAGGCTTCATTGACCGTGAGCGAGAAGAAAACCAGTTCGATCCTAAAAGCTATGGGATCAGCGTGGAGCAGCAGTTAATGGAATTACTCATGTCCAAACTCTAAGGAGGAAGTTACTTCATGAAATGGTATCGCAGCAAGTGGTTCATCGTTATAGTCGCGGTAAGCGTGTGCGCCGGTGGCTCTTATGCTTATTTAGCGAAAGGGAAGAAATCCAAAACAGCGGATGTGAAAGAGGTCACCTATGAGGTGAAAAAAGGCAATATCCGTTCGTCTGTATCCGGGACTGCGCAGTTCGAGCCCAAAGATACACAAACGATTTCAGTACCAGTTGATTCGAACATTAAATCAATTAATATGAAACGGAACCAAGCGGTGAAAGCCGGGGATGTCCTTTTAGAATTGACGAGCACGAGTCTTGAGAGTGATTTGCAGGACGCTCAATTGACCTATGAGCAAACGCAGAAAGATTTGAATTCTTTGATCGAGCAGGAAAGTTTAATGAGTGTTAAGGCATCGGTCACTGGAAAACTTACCTATGCGGCAAATCTTGATTTGGGAGCTTCGATCAATAAATCGACCAAAATTGCTACAATCTCTGATGTGAACAATTTGACTGTGACGCTGCCTTTCTTTGTGGAAGACGCTGCACAGCTGCACAAAGGCGATCCTGTTGATATTACGATAGATGGCTATATGATTACGAAGACGGGAACGATTCAAAGCATCTCCAAAGACCCGAAATCGGATGGGAAAGGCGGAAAAGTAGTCGATATTGACATTGCCATCGCAAATGACAATTCCATGGATGCAGGCACGAATGTACTTGGCAGCGTGACCATTGGCGGACGTTCCGTTGATTCGCAAGCGAAAGCTGCGCTTCAATATGTGAAGGTCACAACTGTCCTGGCAGGAACAACGGGAACCGTGTCCACGATGCCATTAAAAACAGGCAATATGGTTCGTCAAGGAGAAACAATCGCTACGTTTGCGAACGATACGATTGACGATGATATTCTCACGAAGCAGTCTGCCCTTGAACGTGCGAAGCTGAAGGTGGATTCGGCGCAAGACAAGGTTAACGGACTTAAAATATTGGCTCCGTTTGACGGTGTTTTTTCTACGGACTTTGTTAACAAGCGAAATGACATTCTTAGCCTTTTACAAGTTGGAACTAAGGTGAGCAGTGGCATGCAGCTTGGTGCCGTAGCCAGCATTGCCAAGATGCAGCTTCCCGTGCAGGTGGATGAGTTGGATTTGCCTAACGTCAAGCTGGGCATGAAAGCTGAAATTAAAGTTGATTCTTACCCGGGACGTATTTTCCCGGCTGAAGTAACGCAAATCTCTTCTGTCGGTACGACAACGAATGGCGTGACGGCGTATGATGTCGTGCTTGCTGCGGACAACAAAGATAATGTATTGAAATACGGTATGACGGCTACCGGCGAAATTTTGATTCAAGACAAGAAAGATGCGCTCTACATACCGCCTGAAGCGCTGCAATTGCAAAAAGGCAAGCGTATTGTCACTTTGAAAAAAGCCGACGGTACCGTAGAAACCGAGCATGAAGTGAAGATCGGTATTCGCTCAAAAACACAAATTGAAATCACAGAAGGTCTAAGCGAAGGCGATAAAGTTGTTCTGCCGAATGCTGTGAAAAGGCAACAAAACCTTAGTCAGGATGAAATTAATCGCTTAAGACAGCAGTTCCAACAAAACGGCGGAGCAGGTGGAGCCGGCGGGTTTGGTGGCGGTGGATTCCAAGGCGGCGGAGGAGCTGGTGGTGGCGGTGGCGCCGTTCGGACTAACGGCGGCGGTGGCGGAGGAGCTGGCGGTAACAGATAATACTGCCGGGAAAGGAGTTATTGCGGTATGAATATCATTGAGCTAAAAGATATTATCAAAACCTATAAACGCGGATTGGAAGATCTGCCTATTCTACGCAGCATATCGCTGTCAGTGGAAGAGGGCGACTTCGTAGCGATCATCGGGCCCAGCGGATCCGGGAAATCGACGCTAATGAATACAATTGGACTTCTGGATGTACCCACGTCGGGCAGCTATATCCTGGACGGTGTCGTGACAGAACGTATGAGTGATAATGAGCTTGCTGCGCTTCGAAACCAAAAGATCGGATTCATTTTCCAGCAGTTTAATTTATTGCCCCGCCTATCGGCGATGGAAAATGTGGAGCTGCCGATGATCTATGCCGGTATCCCCAGAAAAGAACGGCGGGAGCGGGCGCACGCTATGCTCAAAATGCTCGGAATGGGCGAGCGGGGCCATCATAAGCCAAGCGAGCTGTCCGGTGGTCAACAGCAGCGTGTCGCCATTGCTCGAGCACTTGCGATTTCGCCATCGCTCATATTGGCCGATGAACCAACAGGAGCGCTGGATTCGAGAACAGGGGAAGAAGTTCTGGAACTAATTTTGCAATTGAACGCGCAAGGAAACACCATTGTACTGATTACTCACGATCATCATATTGCCGACAATGCTAAGCGAGTCGTTGCCCTTCGTGACGGCGTCATCATTGATGACTACCGGAATAACGCTGACAAGAGCGATATCAAGCAAGAGGTGAGCGTATGAAGGTAAATGAACTGCTCAGGATGTCGCTGCAGACAATTATCTCAAGTCCGCTGCGAACGTTTCTGACGATGCTGGGTGTCATTATCGGGGTTAGCTCCGTTGTCACATTAGTGTCGATTGGGCAAGGAACTTCCGAACAAATCGCCAAGCAGTATGAAAATATGGGGACGAATCTTCTCGTTGTCACGGCGACAGGAAACGGGCGCGCAACGCAGCTGGATTATAATGAGCTGATGAATTTCGAAAACTTTCCGGAGTTCAAATCCATTGCGCCGACAATGACGAAGAACGGTTCCAATATTAAATATGACCGTACGCAAGAGAAGTACAACGTGATTGGAACGAATGACCGCTACTTAGACATTATTAAAGCGACGGTCGATAAGGGGCGTAACTTATCGCCGACTGATCTTGAATTTCGCTCTAATGTGGCGATTCTGGGGAGCGAAGTAGCGAAGACATATTTCGGCACCTTAGACCCTGTCGGAGAGGAAATCAATATTGACGGTGCTGTTTTTAGCGTCATAGGCACCCTCAAAGAGAAAGGCTCTAACATTGGAGGCGCCTCTGTAGACAGCTCTGTCATCGTTCCTTTGGAATCTGCGAGACGCGTGTTTAAACTGGGGCAAATTCGTACGACTTATGTTGAGGCTCCTACCAAGGAAGATATCTACACCGCTCAAGAAACGATGAAGCAGTATCTGACTTATAAATTCAAAAGCGATTCAGGCTTCGTATTAACGAATCAGGATGAGCTGCTCAAGGCACGGACTGAAGCCACGAACACACTTACGAATCAATTAGTAGCCGTTGCGCTCATTTCCTTGCTTGTTGGCGGGATCGGAATTATGAACATCATGTTAGTTACGGTAAGTGAACGTACACGTGAAATCGGGATTCGCAAATCCATTGGTGCCAAAAGGCGCAATATTTTGCTCCAATTTCTTGTAGAAGCCGTCGTCATAAGCGGGCTGGGCGGACTTATCGGTCTCGCGTTAGGTGTTGGTTTATCTTACGCGCTGCCGTATTTCAGCCCCAAACAAACGACAAGCCTTTCCTTTGATATTAGTTTGTATGCCTTCTTATTTTCTGTTTTGGTCGGTGTTATTTTCGGTTTATATCCAGCCAATAAAGCTTCCAAATTGCGTCCCATTGACGCCTTACGATCTGATTGATGAACTTAGAGGAGGACTACTTGTGAAGCAACAACGAAAAATGAAACGCTTGCTCAGCCGATCAGCACTAATGCTTACTGCTGCAAGCTTCCTTACACTACCTCTGGCCACATCGGCTTTCGCCGGAAAGGAAGGCGTGTTCCTCAGCGACTCCGTCTACTTTACGCTAGACAAGGTTGCCTTGTCCGCTGGTGCCGATGACGGGTCATTGCGCTTTTCCCTCGGGCTGAATAACAACAGCTCTTCGCCCGTGGATTTTAACAACTATGGGGTAAAAGTCATAGATACAAACGGGGTCTCTTATACAGCGAAGCTTAGCGAGAAGGTAAACGGACGCGTGAAAGCGGGGGAAACCGGCACTTTCAAGTTTACTTCTGAAATTCCTTCCAATCTAACGCCGGGGCAATTAAAAGTTGATATTTTCGAGTGGAACTACAACACAATGCATGATGTAGGAGCTTTGTCAGTGGAAGCCGCCATGGAGGAAGCTGGGCAATCCGTCCATCAACAAGCTGCTATCAACTTGCAGGAGTTAGATTCGACGTACGCAGATGACGCTGTTGTGACTGCTGAACTAGGCAACAGCTACAAGGTTTACAAAGACGGTGCTTGGTTAGTTTATACGGATTTGACGCTGGAAAATCTAAGCAACTCTACGCTTAAACTGCCGGATGCGCTCGAACTAAATCTCCAAGACTCAAAAGGTTTGACGTACAACGCGCAGTTTATTTCAGGATCAGGGCAAAACCTGCTGCCGCAGCAGCCGGTTAAAACGACGATCCAAACAGCTGTTCCAGCAGCCCTTGAAGCAAATGGGTTGTCCCTTCTTTTCTCGCCGAAAGGCAAAGTGAAAACAACGGTGCTAGGATCCTTAAATGTAGCGAACTCGTTCGTGGTAGGTAAAATCGGTGGCGGCACGCAATATCCGAACGCGGATTTGAGCGGTCTCGAAATTGCTACGACGTGGGCCGCGGCTAGCAAGCAATCCGATGGGCTGCACCTGCAAGCCAATGTCACACTGACGAATAAAAGCGATGGCATCATAACGATTCCTAACTTGTCCGCTTCATTTCAAGCGATTCGCAGCAGTGTAGCTGTCACGTCTGCGGATAATGCGGTTCGCACGTCGTACTTGTCGCCGAATGAATCGACTACTTTCCGTTTCTCTGGAATCTTGCCTGCAGGTCTCAACACAGATGCTTTACAGCTGGTAGTTTCGGAGAAACAGGGTGGTGCGGGGAATAGTAACACGCAAGCTAACACAGGAACGGGTACAGATACGGGTACTGGTTCAGGTTCATCTGATACAGGTAATACAGGCAATTCAGGTAATTCAGCCAGTAGCAAAACGGCATCGCTGCCTGTTTCAATCACGACACTGGCGGGAGCTGGACAAGGCGCTGAGGTGTCCTCGTATACCTCTGCGGAAGATTACACGATCGGTACACCGTTTAAACTAACTTCGAATAATCTCATTGATTCAAATATTGATGTATCACTTGTAGAGCTCGGAATGAGCGAGAATTCGGACTTTGGCTTCAAAACCATCGTGGCCAAATATAAACTGACGAATAAAGGAACGACATCGTTGAATCTTCCAGATTTCCAAACCGATCTGACCAACGATGAAGGTTACACCTATTCGGGTGCTCGCCAGTCTACCGTTGCGAAGTCTATTGCACCGAACACCAGCTATGTGTTGAATTACTCCTACATGGTGCCTGGTACTGAAACAGCAGATAAGCTGGCGCTTAACTTATACGATGCAAATCGCTTAGCAATTGGCTCTTACAAAGCAGCTGTTCAGCCAGTTCCAACAACAGGCGCTGTATCCTTGTATCCGTTTAGTATTGCTATCAACGACTACACGGTAAGCGCAACGTATAGTAAAGATCAGTCTTATGCGTACCGTCTGCGATTAGATCTGGATGTGAAGCGTCAAGAGCAGGTCGTTACTGACGCTAACTTCTCATCCCTCGTCTTCGAAGTTGTCGATTCCGAAGACCGCCTGCTTAGCACGAAGTCGATGAGCTTCATAGGTCAGGACAAAATAATGTCCGGCATACAGTTTATTGATTTCGGTTCAATTAAATCCGAACAACTGAACACGAATGTTAAAATCAATCTTTACGAGGTCGTGTCGACACCGAACGGCGACGCCAAACGTTTAATTAAAACGTTGGATATGTAATGTCTTATCGTGAAAGTGCCTGTCCCTATGGGGATGGGCGCTTTTTACGTTTGGATTACATGCACACCTGATCGTTGTGATGAAGGAAGATCCAAGGCAGAAACAGTGGGAAGAGGACTTCGCATGCGTGTGCTGCTTGATCCAGAACTTTCAACTAGCAGCATGGGAAGCTGGGGTTGGCGTTGTTTGGAAGACGAACCCTTTTATTCACAGTCCGAGTTTCCGCGAGACAGTAGATGTTAAGCCTGGGGAGAAAATTGTCGGCTTACTGCACATCGGTTACCCAGAGCAAGTACCGCCCGTTCGGCTGCGGACAGATGCCAGAGAGAAACTGACGATCAAGGAAACGATACAAGGATAAACAACTTCGTCATCCTTTTAGGACGAGCGCGTTTGTCAAGGTAGATGCGAAGCAAAAGTAAAAAACTTATACTTTCTTATCTACTAAAAAATAGAACCTCACGGTCTAAACCGTGAGGTTCTATTATTCATCACTCTACTGTTTGATAGCCATCTTCAATTAAATCAAGCCGGCCAGTTTGAGGGTCAATGATAAGTCCATGGACAGGTAGGTTTTTGGGGAGCAGAGGATGGTTCCGAATGATATTGACGCTTTTCTCGATGCCTTCTCTGACATGGTCAAAACCTGTTAACCAGCTGTTCAAATCGATGCCGGAATGTCCGAGCGTCGCAATGACATCGTTGGAAATGCCGCGTTTTTGGGCATTCGCAATGACACTGGCTGAATTCAGCCCCGTCATCCCGCAATCATAGTGGCCAATGACGAATACTTCATCTGCATCGAGCTCGTAGACAGCAACGATGATACTGCGCATAATACTTCCAAATGGGTGGGAGACAATTGCGCCTGCGTTTTTGATGATTTTGGCATCACCGTTATGCAAATTCATCGCCTTTGGCAGCAGCTCGACTAACCGTGTATCCATACAAGTAAGCACAACCATTTTTTTGTCCGGAAATTTCGTAGTCAAAAATTCTTTGTACTGCTCTTTTGCAACAAATTCCTCATTGTAATTCAAAATCTCACTAATCAAAGTCATGGTTTCCCCTCCAAGTAACTTGATATGCTGCTTGTCTACTATTTTCTCTGCAGCATTATCTTTTGTCGACTAAGCTCATACCCGCATTGTAAATCTGATTATTACTCTTCAGTATATAGGATTTATTCCCTTCAGAAAAGTCGATTTTCATCTCATTTTCAAAAAATATCTCATCCTTATCTTTGAAAATGAGTTTGAACACGTTGGTTTCGGCCGTGATATCGTTTTTATCAGCTTCGGAAACAACCCATAGCGTGGGCACACCGTTAACAGAACAGCCACAGCCCTCTGTATCAAAAACAAGCTTTAACAGGGCATCACCCTGGCCTATATATGGGGTTAAACGCTCGATTGCTGAATCGGTAAACGTAATATTCATGTATGTCATCTCCCTTGAATGTCTTTCAATATGGACCTAATATGCCTTCTGCAAAAAAAGGCTTGTCATTATTTTACCATAAGCTAGCATAAATTTGATTCTGAGTAGGGGACGAAGTATGATGAAATCAGAAACTTTTGGGAGGAGATTAGAGCATGAGTGTGCAAGCAGCCCCAGCCAAGCTGGAATCGTTCAAGGCATATGTTCGTAAAATGAAGCAGTACGAGGAGGCCATCGCCTTAATTTATTGGGATATGCGAACCGGCGCTCCAAAGAAAGGGATTGAAACACGCTCTGAAGTTGTCGGAGAGCTCTCCACCGAAGTGTTCCGTATGTCCACTTCCGATGAAATGGGCGGGTATCTTGCGTTTTTCACGCAGCCTGCCGAGCTGGAAAAGCTTGACGCCATCTCCAAAAAGATGGTTCAGGAATGTAAAAAAGAATACGACCGCTCCAAGAAGATACCGGCTGAGAAGTATCAAGCCTATGTCGTGCTTACCTCGCAAGCAGAGTCCGCTTGGGAGGATGCGAAGCATAATTCCGATTGGGACTCATTCCAGCCTTTCTTGGAGAAAATTGTGGCGGCAACGCAAGAGTTTATCGAGCTATGGGGATATGAAGGCCATAAATATAACACACTTCTCGATATGTATGAGCCGGGGATGACCGTTGAGAAATTAGATGAAGTATTCGGGGCTTTGCGCGAAAAAGCGGTTCCTTTGCTGCAGCGTATTCAAGCATCGCCGAACCAACCGGATCGCTCCTTTTTGGATCAACAATTTGAGATTAGCAAGCAAAAGCAATTTTCACTTTCGATCTTGAAACAAATGCAGTATGACTTTGAAGCCGGCAGACTGGACGAAACGGTGCATCCTTTCGCCACCGCGCTGAATCCTGGGGATGTACGAATTACAACGCGCTATTTGCCAAATGACATCACCTCCGCACTATTTGGAACGATTCATGAAGGCGGACACGCGCTGTATGAGCAAAACATTTCCAAAGATTTGGTAGGCACAAACTTGTGCAGTGGAACTTCCATGGGCATTCACGAGTCGCAGTCCCGTTTCTGGGAAAATGTGATCGGCCGCAGCAAAGCTTTCTGGGATAGATACTATGGCGAGCTGCAAACAACGTTCTCCCCGCAAATTGACAATATCGATGTCGATACCTTCTATAAAGCGATCAATCACATAGAGCCATCGCTGATTCGCATCGAGGCCGATGAATTAACGTATAACTTACATATCATGATTCGTTATGAGCTGGAAAAAGGTCTGTTTAACGGGACAATTGCCGTGGCTGATCTGCCTAAGGAATGGAATGCCAAATATGAAGAGTATTTGGGCGTTACACCAGCGAATGATGGCGAGGGCGTGCTGCAAGACGTGCATTGGTCCGGTGGGTCGTTCGGTTACTTCCCATCCTATGCGCTAGGTAACATGTACGCTGCTCAGTTTACCCAAACGCTTCGTCAAGAGCTTCCGGCCTTCGATAGCTTGATTGCCGAGGGGAATCTGGCGCCGATTAAAGAATGGCTGACAGAGAAAGTGTATAAGCATGGCAAACTTCTGACGCCGAATGAGATTATTCGCGAAGTGACGGGAGAAGAATTGAATCCAGACTATTTGGTTCAATATTTGGAAGAAAAATATAAATCTGTCTACGGTATATAAAATTCTTGAACCGGCATCCTTCGGCAGCAACTGCCTTAGGGTGCTTTTTTTGCGTTGCAAACGTTTTTCGAAAAGTTTCCATTAACCGTCTTCTGGGCTCCTGCATAGGATAGATTACTACTTTTATCGGAGGGACGTCTTATGAAGATTCGGAAAAGATGGGGAGTGGCCTTAACAGCGATCCTGCTGCTCAGCAGCTTTGTTTCGGCCTGTGGAACGAAAAGCACGGAAACAACCAAGGTACGGATTGGTGAAGTGACGCGATCGTTATTTTACGCTCCGCAGTATGTGGCGCTGTCGCAAGGCTTTTTCAAGGATGAAGGCCTTGATGTTGAATTAACGACCACTCCCGGCGGCGACAAAACCATGACGGCTCTGCTTTCCAATGCCATCGATGTGGCGCTAGTCGGCTCGGAAACTTCCATATATGTGTCGCAGCAGGGCTCAGATGATCCGGTCATTAATTTTGCCCAATTAACGCAAACGGACGGCACTTTCCTGGTAGCTCGCAAGAAAGTGGATCAATTTGATTGGAACTCACTCAAAGGTTCCGTTTTTCTCGGCCAAAGAAAAGGCGGCATGCCGCAAATGGCGGGCGAATTCACGCTTAAGAAACACAATATAGATCCTCAGAAGGATCTCCAGCTTATTCAAAATATCGAGTTTGCCAATATCGCTTCGGCGTATTCGTCAGGAACCGGGGAATATGTTCAGCTTTTTGAACCGCAAGCTTCGATCGTCGAGAAAGAAGGCAAGGGCTTTGTGCTGGCTTCCTTTGGTGTGGAAAGCGGACATTTGCCATATACGGTTTTCATGACGAAACAAAGCTTTATGAAACAAAACCCGGCTACGGTTCAGAAATTTACGAATGCGATTCAACGCGCACAGTTATGGGTAGCCGCGAAAAGCGTAGATGAAATCACGAACGCCGTGCTGCCATATTTTAAAGACATCGATGTCGAGATTGTAAAAAGCGTTGTTAAACGCTATAAGGATCAAGGCTCTTTTGCGACAGATGGGATCGTCGATGAGCAGGAATGGAACAATTTGTTGGATGTGATGACTTCCGCAGGTGAGCTGAAACAGAAAGTAGCATGGAAAACACTTGTGGATAACACGTTCGCGGAGAAAGCGAAATCAACGGTGAAACCATAGGTTTATCCGATTATAGTGTGACGAGAGGGGAGTACGAACATGGAAACAGCTGTGACGGTGAAAGATGTGACACAAGTCTACGTGACCGAGGAGAGGGCGACGCTTGCTGTGCAGGGGATCGATTTTGCCATAGCGCGCGGCGAATTCGTAAGTCTCATCGGCCCAAGCGGTTGTGGGAAGACGACTCTCTTGTCCATTATCGCCGGCCTTATTCGACCAACAGCAGGAACGGTGACTGTCGCAGGGAAGATTGTAAACGGTCCGTCCACACGGGTCGGTTATATGCTGCAGCAGGACTATCTGTTCCCATGGCGGACAATCGAAGACAATGCCTGCATGGGTTTGGAAATCTCAGGGGATTTAACGAAAGAGAAGAAACAAGGCGTGCTTCACTTGCTGGAGGAGATGGGGCTGTTAGGATTCAAGGATTACTATCCTTCACAGCTTTCCGGAGGCATGCGCCAACGCGTAGCCTTGGTTCGAACGCTGGCAACCGAGCCTGAGCTGCTTTTGCTCGATGAGCCATTCTCCGCACTCGATTACCAAACCAAACTTCAATTGGAAGACTTGGTCGTAGAGACGCTGCAAGCCAAGCAGAAAACGGCGCTCCTTGTGACGCATGATATTTCTGAGGCTATCGCGATGAGTGACCGCATTATCGTTTTGGACCCTAATCCGGGACGGATTCGGGAAGAGTTTCTTATTCCGGAGGAAATCCGCAAGTCTGTGCCTTTCGAAGCAAGAGAGTTACCCGGATTCCATGCACTCTTTCGAATGATTTGGCAGGAGTTTGGAGGGCATGAAGCATGATAGAGAATAAACGCCAATCGGCTCAACATAAAGCAGCTGAAGATTCACTGACCAATCAGGTGCACCTTCAATTTGCTCAAGCAAGAAAGAAGGAAAGCAAGCAGGTAAGGCTTGTTCAACTCGCCATTCTCGTCTTATTTTTTGCTTTATGGGAATTAGCGGCCCGGTTGAAATGGATCGATGTGCTCCTTTTTAGCTATCCGACGAAAGTCTTTAAGCTGCTCTGGGATAAACTGCTTGACGGGAGCCTTCTTCCGCATGTTGGCGTAACGGTTGTGGAGACAATTATCGGCTTTGCATTGGGGACTTTATTCGGCACAGCATTGGCTGTCGTGATCTGGTGGTCGCCGTTTCTATCCAGAGTACTCGACCCCTATATCGTCGTAATTAACAGTATGCCGAAGGTCGCGCTGGGTCCGCTTTTTATTGTAGGTTTGGGGCCAGGATTGCTTTCAATCATTGCTACTACACTTTCTATTACAGTCATTATCACAACGCTAGTCGTTTATGGCAGTTTTAAAGAGGTTGATCACAATTACGTGAAGGTAGTTTCCTTATTCGGGGGAACGAAAAGAAAGGTTTTCCTCAAAGTTATTCTACCCGCCTCATTCCCAGCTATTGTTTCCACATTGAAAGTGAATGTAGGCTTAGCCTGGGTCGGTGTCATTGTAGGGGAGTTTCTAGTCTCCCAAATGGGTTTGGGGTATTTAATCATATATGGCTTTCAGGTGTTTAATTTTACGCTCGTCATCTCCACATTGTTCGTCATTGCGATTGTTGCTACTTTCATGTACCAGATCGTATCCAATTTAGAAAAAAGATTGACAAAACATCGGTAATACTTGCCACTTTATAATCAAAATGAAATAATGAGCCCATAGATCAACCAGTAAAGAGGTGAAACGCTATGGGCTTTCGCGTGCTCAAAACCGCCATTGCCGTCGGTATAGCGATGTATCTCGCACACGCACTCGGGATCAAAACGCCTGCCGCCGCAGGGCTGCTAGCTATTCTCGGAATAGAAGTTACTAAGAAAAAAGGAATACAAAGTGCGTTTCACCGCCTAGCTTCATCTATACTCGCATTACTGATGGGGACTTTGCTATTTATGCTGTTCGGTTTTCATGTGTGGGTCGTCGTTCTTTTCCTCCTCCTTGTGTTTCCGCTGCTGCATCGCTTGCGGATTTCGGAAGGTGCTGTGACGGGAGCTGTTGTCATGCTGCATTTGTATGCATACGAGGATGCGAGCTGGACATCGGTTTTGAACGAGATGATATTGCTGATCATCGGCCTGGGAACAGCGAATCTCATCAATATTGCGTACATGCCGAAGGCAGATAATAGGCTGTTGGCGCATAAAAAAAGAGTAGAGGACTTATTTTCGCTTATTTTTATAAACATGGCCAAGCATCTTCGGGATAACTCCGTCATCTGGGATGGCAAGGAGCTATTGGAGGTCAATGATGAGATTGATCGGGGAGCGGGGCTGGCCAGACGGGCGATGGACAATACGCTTATTTTCGGAGGAGACTCTTATTGGCGGGTTTATTTCTTTATGAGGGGCGAGCAGTTGGAGTCGATTCACCGGATGATCGTCCTGGTGGCCCATGTATATCAGACTTTGCCGCAGGGAGAGCTGCTCGCAAAAATCCTTGAAGATATTAGCCAGACTGTAAAGGAAGACTATTATACAGGGCTAGCTGAGAAAGAATTGCAAGAGCTGGATGCCCGTTATAAAAGGATGCCGCTGCCGGAGAGCCGCGAGGAGTTCGAGGTGCGATCCGCGATTTTACAGCTTAACCGGGAGCTTATGCAGTATTTAGCCATTGCCAAAAAACAAAAAAAACACCGCCCGGAGGCGGGTTGACTCTTAAAGATATAAATATGTTTAACAAGCAAAAATAATATAAAATAATTGTCACTCTAGACTAATGTCCTGCATACACTTGTAATGAATGATTGTATGGAGGAGGTTGAAAGGATGTCATTAGATAAAGATTTGCAAAGCAGAGAGATCATTACAAAAGCTGTCTGCGGTAAAGGTCGCAAATTTTCACATGTAAGTCATACCGTGACTCCGCCCTTTTCTCCGACCAGTATATTGGGCGCTTGGATTATTAATAACCAATTCGAGGCGATCCAATCCGGAGAGGGCGTAGAGGTAGTTGGTACTTATGATATCAACATCTGGTATTCTTACGATCGCAACACGAAAACAGACGTTGCAAAAGAAACCGTTTCGTATGTAGAAGTCGTTGGACTAAGCTACTTGGACAAAAAACATAAGCCGACGACAGCCGAAGTGTCTGCTGTCGCAACGCAAGAGCCAAACTGCGTAGAAGCCAGTATTGCTTCAAGCGGCGACAGCGTAGTCATTCGGGTTGAGCGCGAGTTCCAGGTCGAGCTCATTGCGGAAACGAAAGTGTTTGTCATCGTCAGCCCGTATGGTCCGGGCGACTTCGACGACAAACATGTGGACTTTGATGACGGCGGCGATGGAGATTTCGAGGATCTCGATGCCGAACTTCTCGAGGATGATTTAGGTTAATGAACCTTATACGCCAGTGTATGCTGGCGTTCAAGGTTCGGCAGAGGGCATTTGCCCTCTTTTTTGTTTTCTAGACATAATTGGGCAGATAACCGCATACAGGGATCATAGGAAAGGCAGGAGAAACGAGAAGGGGCAAACCGGATGGAATCATTTTTACTGCACGCACAGGAGAAAGAAGCGCTGGAGCTGGCGGGACTTATTCACATTCCTAGCGGTACAAAACTTCCAGAGGATTGGCGCGGTCGTATCGTCATTCACTGGGGAGCTGCTCATGATGAATGGCCTCAGAAGCAGGCGCTGCAGCCAATTAAAGCGATTCTGAGGGCAAAGGCAAGCGCCAAGCGAGATGAACGGCTCGCGCTGCACGGCATAAAGACCGTCGCTTCTCTCAAGAAACAAGGCCAAGTGAAGGATGAACGTCTGGCATTCACCCACAAATATAAAGTAGCTGTCTTTCACCTGCAAACACTTATTGTGTATGAGAAAAAAGAAACGCTGCTTCTGTCTGAGAAAACACGCCTTGAACAGCGTCAAGCAGGGGTAAATTCCGCCTACTTCGAAGTGACGCCAGAACGAGCCAGCTTTCATGTGCGCAGAGCAAGCCGTGAGGCGGTCAAAGCTATCTATGCGCTTGGTTTGGATTACGGACTTGTCACTATTGGCGTGCTGCCAACAGGGCATACGCTTGTATTGGATGTAGATCCTGTACCTAAGCTGAATGCAAAGCTGACGCAGCTGTTCGCACAGGCAATTGACCGGTATGAACTTGCATTGGCGAAGGAGGTGCGGCGCAAGGAGCGGGTGATGCTCGGCAGCGACCCCGAGTTCCTGCTTCTCAGCCCGCAAGGCCAAGTCGTCTTCGCTGACCGCTTTCTGACGAGGGCAGGCGAAGTGGGCTGCGATGCGGTCGTGCTCAGCGGACATCGCCTGATTCTGCCGCTGGCGGAGCTGCGTCCGCAGCCAAGCACCGACCCGCGCGAGCTAACGAGGAATCTGCTGGCTACGATGCACCTCGCCGCGCGGGCTATCCCTGACGAGAGCCTGGCGTGGCTCTCGGGCGGTATGCCGGTGGGGGGATACCCCCTCGGCGGACATATCCACTTCAGCCGCTGCTGGCTGAATGGTCATCTCCTGCGCGCGCTCGATAACTACCTCGCGCTGCCTTTGATCTTGATCGAAGGGGACACAACGCGCCAGCGTCGCCCCAGGTATGGCTTTCTCGGCGACTTCCGCAAGAAGTCGCACGGAGGCTTCGAGTACCGCACCTTGCCAAGCTGGATGCAATCGCCCCTCATTACACGCGGAGTTTTCGCGCTTGCCGCGCTAATTGCGGATAACTATTGGATCCTTCCCAGGCAGCCGCTGCAGGAACCGGATATTGAGGCGGCGTACTATCGTGGAGATAAACACCGGCTTCAAGGGGTGGTCGCCAGGCTTTGGAAGGACCTTGAGCAGTTGAAGGGGTATGAGATACACGCGGCTGTATTGGACCGGTTCCGGGTAAGAATAGAGTCGATGGAACCTTGGAATGAGAGAGAGGACTTTCGCAAGGCTTGGAAAATTGCCCCGTACCACCGTAAAGAAGCAATTGAAGAAGGAATCATGTTATAATAGAGTATCTATACGAATAAGGAAGATTGGCTGTCGCTAGAGGCTTGTAAATCTGCAAACATTCTGTCTGACAGGCAGGTTGTTTTGGACGAGAGAGCCTTTAGCGGTTACTGCTTTTGATGAATATGCACGCCTATGAAAATGGAAAATGGTAGTTTCATAGAGTTGACAGTGAATAAAGTGATTGGTTGGAGGAACGCAAGGTGGCTCAATATACGCCGATGATTCAGCAGTACTTGGCCGTGAAGGCGCAAGTCCCGGATGCATTTTTGTTTTTTCGTCTGGGTGATTTCTATGAAATGTTTTTTGAAGATGCCATCAATGCTTCCCGTGAGCTGGAAATAACGTTAACAGGAAGAGAAGGCGGGGCTGACGAGAAAATCCCGATGTGCGGTGTGCCTCACCACTCGGCTGAGAATTATATGTCTCGTTTAATCGAGAAAGGCTACAAAGTTGCCATCTGCGAGCAGGTCGAAGATCCGGCCGAGGCCAAAGGTGTTGTCCGCCGCGAGATCGTGCGCATTGTGACGCCGGGAACGGTCATGGACAGTAAACTGCTCGGGGAATCCAGCAATAACTACATAGTTTCGCTGGTGAGCCGCGAACAAGGGTATGCCTTTACGGCATGCGATATCTCTACAGGCGAGCTGTATACGACGAAACTAGCCCCATCTTGGGAGCTCGTGGTGGATGAACTGAATGTGTATAACCCTTCCGAGATTATTACGGATGCGGCGCTTTTAACGACGATTCGCGAATCCGGCGTAACCTGGGGACGCAGTACGGTATTAACCGAATGGACACAGTCGGATGAGAAATTGCTCGACGAGCATTTTGCGGAAGACGCCGCGCTTTCTGGCTTATCCCCGCTCAATCGGAATGGCGTAGCTTTATTGCTGGCCTATTTGAAAGAAACGCAAAAGCGCGCGCTCACCCACGTGAAGCACATCAGGGTCTATGAACCTGATCAATTCATGACGATGGATCCTTTTACGCGCAGAAACCTTGAATTAGTAGAAACAGTCCGCGAACGGGCGAAAAAAGGTTCCTTGCTTTGGCTCCTCGACAAAACCGTTACAGCGATGGGGGCGCGTATGCTGCGCCGCTGGATCGAGAAGCCGCTTATGAGCGTGGCGCGCATTGAAGAGCGGCTGGAAGCTGTCAATTTGCTCTACAATCAGCTCATCGTACGCGATGATGTGAAGCAAGCATTGAAGGAAGTTTACGACTTGGAGCGGCTAGTCGCGCGGATTTCTTACGGCAATGCGAATGCCCGCGATATGGTCGCACTGAAGCACTCCCTGCAGCAGGTTCCTCTGCTGCAAGAAGTGTGCGCACAATCCGGCTCTGAAACGCTGCGCAAACTAGTCGAGAATATGGATGTTTGTGATGACGTTATGTCCTGGATCGCGAATGCCATTGTGGACGAGCCTCCGGTTTCCATCCGGGATGGCGGGATGATCCGCGAAGGTTATCAGCCTTACTTGGATCAACTTCGTGAAGCGAGTACCAACGGGAAGCAGTGGATTGCAGAGTTGGAGCGCCAAGAGCGGGAAGCGACGGGCATCAAGTCGCTCAAAATCGGCTACAACAAGGTGTTCGGTTACTTCATCGAGGTAACCAAAGCGAATATGTCGGCGCTGCAAGAAGGCCGCTATGAACGCAAACAAACTCTGGCGAATGCCGAACGTTACGTTACGCCAGAGCTGAAAGAGAAAGAAGCGCTCATTCTGGAAGCGCAGGATAAAATGATCGATCTGGAGTATGAGCTGTTCACGGAGCTTCGCGACCGGATTTCTCAGCATATCTCCAGATTGCAGAAGCTGGCGGAAGTGATTGCAACCGCCGACGTGTATCAATCGCTGGCGACTGTCAGCGCGGCACAGCACTTCCGCAAGCCGGAGATCGGCGAAGGCTTCGATCTCCACATTGAAGAAGGCCGCCATCCCGTGGTGGAAGCGGTCATACAAGACGGCTCGTTCATCGCGAACGATACGCGTCTAGAAGGAGAACAGGGCCGCATTCTGCTCATAACCGGTCCGAACATGGCCGGTAAAAGCACCTACATGCGGCAGGTTGCCGTGATCTGCCTGATGGCGCAGATCGGCTGCTTCGTACCTGCGAGGTCCGCGCGCATCCCGGTCACGGACCGGATATTCACGCGGATTGGCGCGGCCGATGATTTGATCGGCGGGCAGAGTACATTCATGGTCGAAATGATGGACATCCAAGTAATGACCGAGAAGGCGACGAGCAAGAGTCTTGTCATTATCGACGAGCTCGGCCGCGGCACCTCAACGGGAGAAGGCATGGCGATCGCGCAGGCCGTCATCGAGTTCTTGCATGACCGTATCGGCTGCAAGACGCTCGTGTCCACACATTTCCATGAGCTCGCGCATCTGGAAGGAAGCCTCGGCCATTTGCGCAATCATTGCATGGCGGTCAAAGAGAGCGGCAGGCAAGTAACTTTCCTACGCAAGCTCATCCCTGGGGCAGCAAGTACGAGCTACGGCATCTATTGTGCCGAAATCGCCGGGCTGCCGGATGCGATTATCCAGCGCTCATACGAGCTGCTGAACGGCTTTGAAGAGAGGGCGGCGGGTGCGTCGCAGATCGCCGCAGCGGCTGTGGCGGTCACCGTTCCCGCGATCGCCCCGATTGAGCAGCTATCTCTCTTCGAGGAAGACAGTAAGGCGGCAGCGACCAGTAAGAAGAAGCCGGACGCCAAATCTCAGCAGGTGCTCGACCAGCTGAAAGGCATTGACTTAATTAATATGACGCCGCTGCAGGCGCTTAATTTAGTTTACGAATGGAAACAAAAGCTGCAATAAACCGAACATGTATTAGGGATTGATTTCAAAACTGCCTATAGCGGCATCAGTCCGTTCGATCTTCATATTTGCACTACTATTTCATTTATCATCCCCAAGGAGAGACGCATATGAAAAAACAGCCAAAGTTGAAAACAATGAAGGTAACACTAGCCCTTGCGTCTGCTCTTATGAGCGTAATGCCGGTTAGCGCCGTATTCGCACAAGAGGATTTGCAAACTATGCAAGTCAGAGAAATCATTGGAAAACTGCATGTGAGCGGAGTCACGGAAGAAGCGTTAGCGGGTCAAAGCATTAAACAAATGATTGATGGGTTAAAAGATCCGTATACGGTTTTCTTTAGCCAAGAGGAATATAGCCAGTTCTCCAGCTCCTTAGAAAATAATTATGTCGGTATGGGTGCGCGCATCGGTATTGATGACAAAGGCGTGTACTTGTCGGAAATTTTTGTCGGCTCACCTGCCGAAATCGCCGGATTGCAGCGGGATGACTATGTCCGTGCGGTCGATGGTGTTCCTGCATCAACAACCTCAATAGATGAAGTCCGCAACAAAATCATCGGTTTGGAAGGAACGAAAGTAAAAGTTACGGTTGCGCGTGGAGATAAGGAATTGACCGTTGAGTTGACGCGCAAAGGTGTTAACGTGCCTGAAGTATACAGCAAGAGCTTTACAAATGGTGTAGGTTACATTCAAATTACGGACTTTTCCAGCGATGCGGATGAGGATTTTGATAAACAACTTGCGACTCTGCAGGCAAAGGGTTTGAAATCACTGATTCTCGATGTGCGCAATAACCCAGGCGGTCTTGTGGATACGGCGCAAAACATTGCGAAGCATTTTGTTAAGGAAGGTGTGCTCATTCATACGAAAGACCGCAATGGCGTGGATGATCCTGTGCTGATTGAAGGCGGAACGGCTTTATCAATACCTGTTTATATTTTAGCTAATGAAAATAGCGCCAGCGCTTCGGAAGTGCTTTCAGGTGCATTACAGGATTATAACGTAGCCAAAGTCATCGGCATGCAGACGTATGGAAAAGGCAGCGTTCAACAACTGTACCAACTGGATAACAACAGTGCGTTGAAAGTGACGATTGAAGAGTATTTAACGCCGAACAAACGCAAAGTGAATAAAGTCGGGATCACGCCTGACATTAAGGTGGATGGACCGGCAGCGCAAATGATTACCGCTTTGCATACGGCAGGTATTCCTGATGTTCAAGTTGATATTTCCAACCACACGGTGAAATTTAACGGCGTTGAAGTGGGCAGCGGATTTGGTAGCTTCCATGAAAACGGAAAATTGTTTGCGACATCCCGCGGGTTAGCGGCTCTGGTTGGTGCAAACATCACGTGGAATGAAGCGAACCGAACGGTCGACATTTCCGATAGCAAAGGGACACACGCGATCCCGGTTGAGGCGGACAAGCTGATAATTGAGAATGGAGCCAGCTACGTTAATGTCGATCTGTTCGCTCAATATTTCCCGCAGCTACAAGTGAATGACCAGGGAGAGAATGTTTCCATCCGCGCTGTAAAGGGGAACTAAGCATTATGGGTAAAATCCAGCTTTTAAGCGAACATATCGCGAACCAGATTGCCGCAGGGGAAGTTGTGGAACGCCCCTCCTCTGTGGTCAAAGAGCTTGTCGAGAACTCGGTCGATGCAGAAAGCACGCGAATTGATGTGACCATCGAAGAAGGCGGACTGCAGTTGATTCGCGTATCCGATAACGGAACAGGTATGGCACTGGAGGATTGCGAATTAGCCTTTCAGCGGCACGCGACAAGCAAAATTGCGACAAGCAAAGATTTGTTTTCTATCCGTACACTAGGTTTTCGCGGTGAGGCACTGCCAAGTATAGCGTCAGTATCCCGACTGGAGTGTGTCACCAGCTCAGCCAATGATGGTCTGGGCCGGAAGATCTCCATTGAAGGCGGCACGATTCGTACCGTAGAAGAAACTGCGGCTTCACGCGGTACCGAAGTAACGGTACGGGATTTATTTTATAACACGCCTGCGCGGCTCAAATACATGAAAACGATCCAAACAGAGCTCGGCCATATCTCGGATTATATGTACCGATTAGCGCTAGCTCACCCTGGCATCGCCTTCTCGCTCAAGCATAACGGCAATATGCTGCTGCAAACGCTGGGCAACGGCGATTTGCTGCAAGTGATAGCCGGTATTTATGGCACGGCCATCGGCAAACAAATGCTGCCCATCCAAGCGGACAGCTTGGATTACACCATCACGGGCTTCGTCGCGAAGCCCGAAATGACGCGCGCGAACCGCGGCGGCATATCGACCATTGTCAATGGCCGATACGTCCGCAATTTCGCGCTGAATCAAGCGCTGCTGCAGGGGTACCATACCCTGCTGCCAATCAACCGCTTCCCGGTCGCTGTGCTGCAAATCGGGATGGACCCTGCTTTGGTGGATGTGAATGTGCATCCATCCAAGCTTGAGGTCCGCTTCAGTAAGGAAGCGGAACTGACAGCGTTAATCGAGTCGGAGGTTAAACGATTGTTTGGCCGACAAGTGCTCATACCGACGGGAAATAAGCCATCTGCTCCGAAAGGGGCTTACATTCAGGAGCAGCTTGATCTTACGCGAACGATCGAACCGCAAACGCCGATAACACCAGCGAATCCAGTGGTTGCGAAAGCTCCGGTAGTCTCAGACGAATTAGATTCTCCGCGGGTACAAATTAAAGAAAGTTTGGCTTCCTACAAATCTGAGCAGAAGCCAGATTATGAGCCGGCGGCAAGGACGGCAGAGCCTAAATCCTGGTCTCCACCAGTCGAGGTTCAGAGGAGTACGTCCAGTACAGGAGGATCCTATTCAAGCCGATCTTCCTCGCCGTCTAACAACACCTATTCGTCAGTCGCGTCGAATCCAAGAAGTGTTTCGATTCAACAGCAGCGCCGCACGAATGAAGCTTTCATGGATTTGCTGCCTTCTAACCAAGAGAACGAGGCACCGAAGCTGCCTGCTTTTCCAAGATTAGACCCAATTGGCCAAATGCACGGGACGTACTTAATCGCGCAGAACGAGGAAGGTCTGTACTTGATTGATCAGCATGCTGCGCATGAGCGGATTAATTATGAATATTATTATGAGCGTTTTGGCAATCCTGCTGAGGCAAGCCAAGAATTGCTTGTTCCGATTACACTGGAATTTACACCTTCCGAGGCAGGCATCATCTCGGAACGATTGTCCCTTTTTGAACAAGCTGGCGTATTTATGGAAGCATTTGGCGGGAATACGTTCCTTGTACGCGCACACCCCCACTGGTTTCCGTCAGGAGAAGAGAAAGGGATTGTTGAGGAAATGTGCGAATGGGTGCTGAGTGAGAAGAAGGCTGTTGATATCGCTAAGCTGAGGGAGAAGGCAGCGATTATGTGTTCCTGCAAAGCCTCAATTAAAGCGAATCAAGGGCTTAGTGTCCTAGAGATGGAGACGCTCATTGACCGTCTTGCTGGCTGCCGAAATCCGTATACATGTCCGCATGGACGACCTATTGTTGTTAGCTTTACTACCTATGAACTGGAAAAAATGTTTAAGCGAGTGATGTAATCCCGTGATTGTAACGACTTCATTTAACCCTTCGGATGAAATTGTAGAGAAAGCAGGACGGTTGGCTGCGGAGTATGGCGGCCGATTCGTCCCCCGAAGGAAGTATTCTTTGGAACATCTTAGGAAAAATAATAACGATCCATCCCTTCTGCTTGTGACCAGAGATGAGATCAGGTACTATGAAGATGACCATCCTGCAGCGTTTTTCCATCCCAGCATGGCACTCGTTCGCGTGAAACGTATGCTTAGAGGCGAATCCGACTTATTGATTGATGCTTCGGGCGCGACGCTTGGCGATGTCATTGTGGATTGTACGGCAGGCTTAGCGTCAGATTCGATCGTGTTCTCTTTCGCAGTTGGCTCGGAAGGAAATGTCACGGCGATAGAAAGCGAAGACATTCCGGCGATGCTGATTCGAGAAGGGTTAGCTCTCTACGAATCGGAAGTAGCAGAGCTCAATGAAGCCATGAGGCGCATTACGGTCAAAAAGATGCATCATCTTGCTTATTTGAAGCAATTAGCTTCTCAAAGTGTCGATGTTGTCTACTTCGATCCGATGTTTCGCACTCCAATTGAAGAATCGCAAGCGATTTCTCATCTCCGCAGGAATGCGAACGATGAGGCTGTCTCTCTGGTTTCTATCGAGGAGGCCAAGCGTGTCGCACGCAAAAGCATTGTGCTCAAAGAAAACCGAGATAGCAGGGAATTTGCCCGGCTCGGATTTGAGCAAGTATTAAGATCGACGACCAAAACAACGTATGGAGTGATTCGACTGTGTTAGCCCCATCAGCCAAGCCGAAATTACTCGTGCTTCTTGGTCCCACGGCAGTTGGTAAGACCAAGCTTAGTTTAGAAATAGCCCAGAAGTTCGGGTGCGAAATTATTTCCGGAGATTCCATGCAAGTGTATCGGGGGATGGATATTGGAACAGCCAAAGCGAGCGCAGCTGAGCAGCGCCTTGTTCCGCATCATTTAATTGATATTCATGATCCTTCCTACCCTTTTTCGGCGGCGGAATTTCAAGAGCGAGTTAAGGAATTAATCCTGGATATCCACTCGCGTGGGAAGCTTCCTTTCATCGTTGGCGGAACAGGTCTTTACATTGAATCCGTATGCTACAACTACCAATTTACGGATGTCAGTATGGATGAAGCGTTCCGACTCGAGCAGGAGGCTTACGCTGCAGCCCATGGCGATGAAGCTCTGCATCAGAAGCTGCGTGAAATCGATCCGGAGAGCGCAGACCGGCTTCATGCGAATGACCGTAGGCGGGTCATCCGGGCTATGGAAATTTATCATGTCTCCGGTGAGACGATGACTTCTCACTTGGCCGCCCAGAAAAAAGAGTCTCCTTACGAACTCTGTATCATTGGCCTGACGATGGACCGCGCACTTTTGTATAAGCGTATTGAAGAGCGCATCGATGCGATGATGCAAGAGGGACTTGTTCAGGAGGTTCAATCGATTCTGGATGCAGGCTGTCCGAAGCAAGCCATTTCCATGCAGGCGCTAGGCTACAAAGAAATCGTCAGTTATCTGGAAGGCGAACTAACCCTTGAGGCGGCTGTGACGCTGCTTAAGCGGGATACGCGCCGTTTTGCCAAGAGACAGTTGTCCTGGTTTCGGCATATGAATGATATCCACTGGGTGGATGTGACGGAGTCGGCAAATTTTTCTGCCCATTTCCAAAAGATTAGTGATATACTAGCAGGAAAGTTTGTACATAAAATTGAATATAATTAACAAATATGACCACTAGAAAATAGCGCCGTCAGGCGATAGTTTCATTCCATTAAGGGGGACCTACTGATGAACCGATCCATTAACATTCAGGACAACTTTTTAAATCAACTTCGCAAAGAAAGCATTCCCGTCACCGTTTATCTAACGAATGGGTTCCAAATCAGAGGGCTGATCCGCGCTTTTGACAACTTTACAATCATCATTGACAGCGAAGGTCGTCAACAAATGGTGTACAAGCATGCTATTTCCACTTTCACGCCGCAACGGGCTGTTTCTTTAATGGCTGCTACGGAAGCAACGGAATAATATTCCTTTACTCGTTTGGTTTTGCAACTTTTTAATGGACTGAACCGTCTAACCGAATAGACACTTGTGGGAGCAACCTTGTTTAAGGTTGTTCTTTTCTTGGTTAATAGTAAAAGAATTGTACAACGAGGGAGTCGGTGGATTTGGAGAAACCTACAAATAAACAGTCAACAACGAATGCCAAAACGAAACCACAAGGCAATAAGAAAAGTCCGAAAAAGAAGAAGTTTAATTTCCGTAAATTAATTTTAGGTTCTATTATAGCAACGATTTTGGCAATCATTTGCGCTATGGCCGTTTATATTGTCGTTATTATGAGCGGCTTTAAGATTCTGGAAACGAATATCGATAAGATCGAAACGACGACGGAATCAACACTTATTTATGCGCAGGAAGAAGGCAAGGATAAACAACCAACGGAAATTGCCAAGATTTATAAGGGCGAGAACCGCGAAAGCGTGAAAATCAAAGACGTACCGGAGCGCTTGAAGCAGGCTTTTATTGCGACCGAGGATCGCCGGTTTGAGCAGCATTCCGGCGTTGACTTCTGGGCGATTGGCCGGGCGCTGGTCAAAGACGTTATTCATATGAGCGCCGTTGAAGGCGGAAGTACCATAACGCAGCAGTTAGCCAAAAACGTGTTCCTCAGCTCAGAGAAAACCGCCTTCCGTAAAGGAACGGAGATGTCTATCGCTTTTGCATTGGATGAAAAGTATACCAAGGATGAAATTCTTGAATTTTATCTGAATCGTATTTTCTTCGGAAGCAATGCGTATGGCATTAAATCAGCTGCCAAGGTGTACTTCGGCAAATCCAACTTGAATGACTTAGAGGTATGGGAAATGGCTACCTTAGCGGCTCTGCCGAAGGCGCCTTCCAAATACTCGCCGTTAGCGAATCCTGACCTGTCTAAAGAGCGCCGGGCTGTCGTGCTCAAATTGATGGCAGATCAAGGTTATATAACGGAAGCTGAGCGTGCGAAAGCAGCAGCTGTGGATTATACACCTCCAGCGGTAGCCGCTACGAGCACAAAGGATTACGCCAGCTACGTGGATTATGTCATGAATGAAGCGGAAGATATGTACGGTATTGATGAAGATGAATTGTTGACAAAAGGTTATCGCATCTACACATCGATGAATACGAAAGCACAACAAGTTATGGAGAAAACGTATGCCAATCCAAGTTTTTTCCAGAAGGATGCTTCTGACGGGCAGAAAATTCAAAGTGCTATGGTCATTGTAGATAATAAAACAGGCGGTTTGATGGCTATGATCGGTGGGCGAGATTACAAATCGCGGGGCTTCAGCCGTATTTATTCCAAAAGGCAGCCAGGCTCATCCTTCAAACCGATTGCCGCCTACGGACCTGCGCTGGAGAGCGGGGATTACACGCCATATTCCATGATGGATGACTCTCAAACTTCATTCGGGAATGGGACCTATTCTCCACGCAACTATGACCGTGTGACGCATGGCCAAGTCACGATGCTTGAAGCGGTGAAAAAGTCATATAACTTAGCTCCGGTCTGGCTGCTCGATAAAATGGGCGTGAATGCAGGTATCAATTTTGCCAAAAACCTGGGCATCCAGTTGAATCCGCAGAAAGACAAAAATTTGGCTATCGCCCTTGGAGGTCTTACGGATGGCGTTTCACCACTGCAAATGGCAACCGCTTATTCAGCTTTCGCCAACCAGGGGTCTCTCAACAAAACCCACGCGATCCTTCGCATTACGGATGCACAAGGGAAGGAAATCGCTGCTTATAAAGCTGAGAAGAAACAAGTGATACAGCCGAAAACCGCTTATTATATGACCCTTCTTCTTCAGGGAGTTGTTGAAACAGGCGGTACGGGGACCAAAGCGAAATTTAATCGTCCTGTCGCAGGTAAAACAGGTTCAACCGGTTTGGATATTAAAGGCATCGAGCAGTATGACCGTGACGTATGGTTCGTTGGCTATACGCCGGAATGGACGGCAGCCGTGTGGGAAGGTTTCGATAAGGTTGACGCGAAGCACTATGTAACCGTCGGCAGCGGAAGCACAGCCGCTCTATTCAAAGAGATCATGTCCAAATCGCTGGAGGGCCGTCCTGTCACAAACTTCGTCAAGCCTGACAATGTGCCGACTCCGACTGAAACCCCAAGTGGAATTACGGATTTAGCAGCTGTTTATGAGATTGATAAGAAATCTGTTAAACTATCATGGACACCGCTTGGCGATAAGACGAGTTATAATGTGTACCGCAAAGGATCCAAGGACGCGGATGCTAAACTTCTGATTCAATCACCTACGCCAATTGTGAATGATTCGTCGGTATTCAGCGGAGAAACCTATCAATATTACGTTGTGCCATTTAACGCGGACACAAATGTCGAAGGTGCCAAATCGAATGTGGCTTCCGTGGAAATTCCTAAGGATGACACGCTTCCGGATGGAACGAAGCCGTCTCCAGCACCAGGAGTGTCACCTACGCCTTCACCAGGCAATGGGATTGAACCGACAAATCCGACGCAATCTCCGGGAACGAAGCCTACGCCTACGCCGGGTAATACGGTCAAGCCAGGTGTGAGCCCGAGTTCAAGTCCAACTCCGAGTCCGAATGCAAACAATGTACCAAGTCCGACACCTACGCCACCGAACAAGCCGGGGAATGGAACTCCGGATAAACCGAAGGATGGCAAGCCAGATGCGGAACAAGTGATTGTGCCCAAAACGCAGTAATGAAAGATCAGCAATTTGAACCCACGACTAGACGGAGGAATTCACAATGAACTTGCTCAAATCAAAGAAACTTCTGCCACTCACATTGATCGCACTTACGATGATTGCCTCGGCTTGCGGCAACAAGCCTACTGAGACGGCCGGAGGCACGGCAACTCCGAAAAGCGGCGCTACGGCGCCGGCTGCTACTGCAGCAGCTTCACCTGCGGCGACTCCGGCTGCTAAGCAATGGAGCAAAGCGCCAGATATGACGATCGATACGAACAAAACGTATCAAGCGGAAGTAACGACGTCGAAAGGCTCGTTTACGATTGATCTTTTCGCAAAGGAAGCTCCCAAAACCGTCAACAACTTTGTGTTTTTATCCAAAGAAGGCTTCTATAATAATGTAACGTTTCACCGGATCATCAAGTCGTTCATGATTCAAACCGGTGACCCGCAAGGCACAGGTATGGGCGGACCTGGATACAAGTTCGCGGATGAGCTGAAAACAACGCACAAATATGAACCAGGTACTGTCGCAATGGCGAATTCCGGTCCCAATACGAATGGCAGCCAGTTTTTTATTTGCTCGGGTGCTGATTGCGCGAACTTGAACCAAATGCCGAACTACACCATTTTCGGAAAAGTGACGCAGGACGGCATGGCAACGATTGCGAAAATTGCCGATACGCCGGTTGAAATGGGCGGGGAATCCACGCCAAGCAAGCCAAAGGAAAAGGTAACAATTAACGCCATCACCATTAAAGAGAAATAGAATAAATTAGGTATATTGTAAAACAACCGGTTTACAAGATGGGAGGGATGCCGGGTGAAACAGCCCTGTTTATTGTTCCACGGATTCACAGGTGGGCCTTACGAGGTAGAGCCGTTAGCTCGGCATTTGCGTGAACGCGGTCAATTTTGTAAAGTGCCGGAGCTCCCATGGAACGGGGATTCCTATCACCAATTGAAGTCTTCCCGCTGGGAAGATTGGGTTACGGCTGCTGAAGAGCAAGCGGAAATCATGACCAGAGATTATGGCCAATTCGATATGGTAGGCTTCTCCATGGGGGGATTGCTTGCTGCTTATTTGTCCGTGAGATATCCGGTCCGGCGGCTTATTTTACTAAATACGGCTGTCATCTATATAAGCCCGGGCAGGTTGCTTGAAGTGATGCGGGACGAATGGAAGTATCAAAGGAAAATTTCACTTGTTAAAGCGAAATCTACGCCGTTAAGTGCCACTTGGCAGTTTACCCGGTTAGTTCGCAAACTAAAGCCCGTGCTAAGTCAGGTGAGGATTCCAACTTTGATTGCACAGTCCGAGAAGGATCATGTGATTCATCCACAAAGTGCGCGCTATATTTATCGTAAAGTGAGAGGCCAACGGGAAATCCACTGGCATCCGAGATCCAACCACCTCATTTGTCATAGCGACGATGCGGCTGCATTGTTTCGCCAAGTTAGCGCATTTTTGGATAAGGAGTATTCGGATGACAGCCAAAACAAACATGAATCGTAACCAACGAACGGTTTCTCCAAAACCGAGAAAAGCGCCAAAGTCAGTTACGAAGTCAAGACTCCGGCGGACGCTAATCCATCTGTTTCGAACAATTGTCGTTGTGTTCCTAATCGGGGCTGCTTGGATCATGTATGTTCAGTGGAAGGTGCAAGTAGCACCGGATCAAACGCTGCCTAAGCAGGTGGATGTAGGCATTGTGCTGGGTGCTTCCTTACGCCAAGATATTCCAAGTCCGGGATTGCAGGAGCGGCTTGATTTGGCTCTTGATTTGTATAAACAGGGCAAATTTAAACAGCTGATTGTTAGCGGCGGCCTGGATCATAACGGTTCCAAGCTGACCGAAGCGGAAGGCATGCGCAATTATTTAGTGAAAAAGGGATTGCCCGCCAAAAGTATTCTCATCGAGCCGCGGGCGACAAGCACATATGAGAATTTGTTATTCTCTAAACAAATAATGGACGAGCAAGGTCTTGTAAGCTCGATCATCGTGACCCACTCTTATCACGGCTCGCGATCCTTAGATATTGCCGAAACGATAGGATTGAAAGATCCGCTTATTTCTTCGACCAAATCCGAAGTGCTTTTCATGCCGTACCATGAAGCGAGAGAAACGCTTGCTTATACGAAGTGGATATGGACGAAGCTGCTCCTTAAGGCAGGCGTCTAAACAGAAGAAAAGCATGCGCCCTATGTGGACAACCGCCATGTAGGGAGCATGCTTTTTTGTTTACCTTCTAACCGTTCACGATCGTGCCGCCATTGACATGCAGCACCTGCCCAGCCATATAGGACGAGTCCTCGCTGGCTAAGAAGACGTAGCTGGCCGCGAGCTCACTGGGCTGCCCTGCGCGCTTCATAGGCGTCGTTGAGCCGAAGGTAGCCACCTCCTGCTCCGTGAAGGTCGAAGGAATAAGCGGCGTCCAGATCGGACCTGGAGCGACGGCGTTCACGCGAATGCCTTTGGCGTTCAATTGCAGCGAAAGGGAGCGTGTGAATGAGACGATCGCTCCTTTTGTAGCGGAATAGTCGACCAGCTGTTCATGCCCGTGATAAGCCGTGATGGAGGCTGTGTTAATAATGGCGCTTCCGGATTTCAGATGGGGGAGTGCGGCTTTGGTCAAATAAAAGAACGAAAAGATATTGGTGCGAAATGTCCGTTCCAGCTGCTCAGATGTAATATTCTCTATGCTCGGCTGAGGATGCTGCTCGGCGGCATTGTTCACGAGAATATCGAGCTTCCCGAATTGTTGAACAACCTGTTCAATGATCTTTGTGCAAAAACTCTCGTCGCCAATATCACCTGCGACATGCAGACATTTACGTCCTGCCTTCTCAACGTGCCGCTGTGTTTCTTCCGCGTCTCCATGCTCGTTCAGATAGACGATTACGACATCTGCGCCTTCTTTGGCATAGGCGACTGCAATCGCACGGCCAATGCCGCTATCGCCCCCGGTAATTAGTGCGACTTTATCCTTCAGCTTACCGGCTGCTTTGTAGGCAGTGTTGTCGAACTCAGGCCTTGGGTTCATCTGCGACTCAATGCCAGGTTGCGCATTTTGATGCTGAGGTGGAAATACTGGTTTTGGTTGTGTAGCTGTTGCCATGTAATAAGGCTCCTTTCATCCCAAACAAATTCTTTGTTAGGATGATGCAAGTGGCCGCAAATCATACTTAATCCGGTAGTGATAGCCATATTTGGTTTGATAGCCAAGCTTTTCGTATAACGAAACGGCGGCTGTATTGGTGGAGACGACCTGCAAATACTGCTGAGCAGCGCCATGTTTTATACTCCAGGCAGTTAGGGCATGCATAAGAAAATAAGCCACCCCTTGACCACGGTGCTCTTCGCTAACAACGACATTCAGAAAGCCTGCCCACTCGTCTTGAACAACAGCCGTTCCAACGGCGATGATGCGATCAGCCTTTTTTATTTTTACAAATCCTTTCGTCTCCGAAATTCGATTGCAAATTCCTTTGTAATCGGATTTGGAATTCTCCTTATACTTTTCAAGCATGAGAAAGGCGTCCAGCCATTCTTCATCTGCCTCGGTGACCCATTCCACGCTGAGAGCAGCAACGTCTCGCGACATCAGCTTTTGCTGCGCTGCCGCCGCCGCTTCCTGAGCGCTAGCAAACATCATGAGACAAGGGAGGTCGATGGCATATCCTTGTGCATGCAGCAGCCCATCCAGGCCTGAAGGGGATGCATCGCTAATATGAAAAATGGCGGGTAAGCCTTTGTCGGCATAGAACTGTTCGATAAGCGGCAGCCAGTTAGCGGAATGGGGAAATTCACCGATCGCAAGTACGCTATTTGCACGCTTTGTAATGCCTCGGGTAGCCCGCAGCTGCCAGTTATCGATATACGCTGTAGTCTCGGCTGGCCAAGTATTGGAAGCAATGGTATCGATGGCGTTGTAAAAGAGTAGAGAGTCGTTCATTGACGAATAAGCTCCTTTCGGTTCTAAATAATATATTATAAATATACAAATTTATGCATAAAAATTCAATCATAAAAGTGGAAAAAACTTGTTCTTTGATGTAAGCTATAAAACAATGGAATGAAACTGCAAGCGGATAACGGGAGGGAATAGATTTGGATCTCATCATACGTCGCGCACGGTCCGAAGACTATGAAGCTGTGAATGCTATCATCCGTTTCGGTCAAGAGGAGCATGCAGCCGCTTTACCCGAACGTTTTGCAAGGCTGGACCGAGTCGTTGCCATGGGCTGGTATCGCAGCTTTTCCGATCAGCAGAATAAGGTGATTCTGGTCGCTGAGAAAGGCGGGCAAGTGGTTGGCGTGGCGATGCTGGAGTTGAAGAAAAGCCCCGCATATGAAGCGCTGATTCCGCGCATTTACGCCTATTTGAACGAACTGGCTGTGTCGCCTGACGCTCAGCGCCAAGGCATTGGAAGGGCCCTCTATATGGCCTCTGTGGATTGGGCACGGCAACGGTCGGCTGCATCGCTAGAGCTTAACGTATGGGAGTTTAACGAACGGGCCATCGCATTTTACCAATCATTGGGGATGACAACGCTTAATAGAACGATGACGAACGATTTAACTTATTAACTGAAGGAGCAAGATCATGCTATTTATTGATAACGAAGGAATCACGGATCCACGGATAAATTTGGCGATTGAGGAGTACGCGTTGAGGCATCTTCCTGAGCAGGAAAGTTATTTGCTTTTTTACATAAATGAACCGTCCATTATTATTGGCAAAAATCAAAACACGTTGGAAGAAATCAACCCGGAATATGTGAAAGAGCAAAACCTGCATGTCGTACGCAGACTTTCCGGCGGCGGAGCGGTCTATCACGATTTAGGCAATCTGAATTTCAGCTTCATTACCAAAGATGACGGGAATTCGTTTCACAACTTTCAAAAGTTTACGGAGCCCGTCGTAGAAGCCCTCCGCAAGCTAGGAGTGGAAGCGTCCTTAACTGGGCGCAATGATATTCAAGTCGGCGATCGAAAAATATCAGGCAATGCGCAATTTGCAACGAAAGGCCGAATGTTCAGCCATGGCACCCTTTTATTTAACTCAGAGATTGAAAATGTCGTCTCAGCCCTCAAGGTGAGCCCAGACAAAATCCAGTCCAAAGGTATCAAATCCATTCGCAGCAGAGTGGCTAATATTGTTGAATTTCTGAACGAACCACTAACTATAGAAGACTTCCGCTTAAAGCTGCTCTCCTCCATATTTGGTATGGAAGCTTCCGACGTTCCTGCGTACAAGCTCACAGCGGAGGATTGGCGACATATCCGTCAGATTTCCGATGACCGTTATGGGAATTGGGATTGGAACTACGGTAAGTCGCCGAAGAGTACCGTGCAAAACTTTAAGCGTTTCGAGGGCGTTGGGAAATTGGATGTTCGTTTATCGATTGAAGAGGGCCATATACAGGAGTTGAAAATTTATGGAGACTTCTTCGGAGCCAGCGATGTAGCTGAGCTGGAAGATATGCTTCGCGGCTCCCGGTATGAAGAAACCGTTGTTCGCGAACGGTTAGAGGGAGTTGAACTGCGTCGCTACTTTGGCGCGTTGGATCTTGATTCCTTTGTTGCGTTATTGATGTTAACTTAAACGATGGATTCCATGGGGAGGGGAATTTGGCTATGACAAAGCTTTATCTAATCCGTCACGGTGAAACAGTTTGGAACGTGGAGCGCCGCATGCAGGGGCATATGGATTCTCCGCTGTCATCATTAGGCGAACAGCAAGCTTTATGGTTGTCTTATGCTTTGAAGGAAGTTCCATTCGAGGCTCTATATGCAAGCAGTAGTGGAAGGACTTTACAAACGGCTACCATCATCAAAGGAGATCGCGATATCGCCATTCAAGCTTCTGATGACTGGCGTGAGATGAATTTAGGCGCCTGGGAAGGGCGCATATCGGATGAAATCGAGGCATTAGAGCCGGATAGCTTTCACGCCTTCTGGCGAAATCCTGAGCAGTATCGACCTGTGCAAGGGGAGTCTTATCCGGATCTCCAGGCCCGCGTCCTTCCAGCTCTAGAACGAATGCTTGCTGTGCATGAGGGACAAACAATTGCTCTCGTTTCACACACGGTCACATTGAAAGTGATTATGGCTTATTTTGAGAAGAGAGCACTTGCTGAGCTTTGGAACCCGCCATATTTTCATCCAACCTGTCTAAGTGTAGTGGAAATGGTAAATAAAGAGCCGCATATCCGGCTTCATGCTGACACGTCTCATTTTGAAGATGAAGCATTCGGTTTCTAACATACGAATCATATGGAGGAATTACCCATGATCTTAGAAGTTGCCATTCTCCCTGTTATCGCAGGCAAAAATGCAGAGTTCGAAGCTGCTTTTCGTCAAGCCTCAACCATTATTTCATCAATGAAAGGGTACATTTCGCACGAGCTGCAAACGTGTATAGAAGATGGCAACAAATATTTGCTCCTTGTGCATTGGGAGACACTAGAGGACCACACGATAGGATTCCGAGGCTCGGCAGAGTATCAGGAATGGCGCAAACTGCTGCACCACTTCTACGATCCTTTTCCGGTGGTAGAGCATTACAGTATTACGCAAGCCTATGGTGAAAGTGCAAAATAAACAGAGAAGCTTCCGGCTCGTTCCGGAGGCTTTTTTTCTGTCAGCACGAGCTGCTGTGATCGGTCTAAAATGCAAGGAACGAGCGTAGGATGGATAGATACCATCCATCGAAACCAACTTGTAAACGAGGTGATCCTCATGAGTGGTCGGAGCTTGCCATCCAGACAGATCAATATCGTCTTGCGGCAGCCAGAGCATCGGCGCGCAGGTGACGGCGCCGGCGACCAGATTCATGCTTCGCCGCAGGCCGATGCAGAAGCGCAGCAAACCGGGAAAAGGACACCGCTTGAGGGTCCCCTATCGGATATTTTCAAAGAGTTAAATCAATTGATAGGCCTTGATAATGTCAAAGAATTAGTCCATGAAATTTACGCGCTTCTTCAAATTTCGCAATTCCGCGCTGAAGCCGGTTTAATCAGCAATGCGCATGTGTACCATATGATTTTCAAAGGGAGCCCCGGTACTGGGAAAACGACGGTAGCCCGGCTGATGGGGCGCATGTTTCACGCGATGGGTGTGCTGAGCAAGGGGCATTTTATCGAAGTGGAACGCGCGGACCTCGTAGGTGAATACATTGGACATACGGCTTTAAAGACTAGGGACTTAATGAAGAAAGCGATGGGCGGCATTCTGTTTATCGATGAAGCCTACAGCTTAGCGCGTGGAGGGGATAAGGACTTCGGCAAGGAGTCGATCGATGCGCTTGTTAAAGGGATGGAAGATAAGAAGAATGACTTCATCCTGATTCTTGCCGGTTACAGCGACGAGATGGAGCAATTCCTTGCAACAAATCCCGGGCTTCCATCGCGGTTTCCGATTCAAATTGATTTTGAAGATTATCCGATCGATCAACTGATCCAGATTACGGAACTTATGGCGAAAGAACGTGAATATGTACTCCTGCCGCAAACGATAACAAAACTAAAGCAGCATCTGACAGAGGAGAAGGCTGCCACTTGGCGGGCCTTTAGCAATGCGAGATATGTTCGCAATATTTTGGAAAAAGCGATGAGGCATCAAGCGGTGAGATTGCTAAGCCAATATGTGAATGCTCCTTCCAAATCGGAGTTAATGTCGATAAGGCCTGAAGATATGAAATTGAAATGAAAGTTTATTAGCTTCATATTTGTGGAAAGCTACCGGAAGGCTACAGGCCTTTCGGTTTTTTTGCGATCTCTGTTATAATTGAATTTTCCTTCGCGGCAAATTGACTTTCCCAAGCATTTCCTACACAATGATGAAGGAATCCGTTGATTTGAAAGGATTTCAAACGTGAGACGGCGAGTCAAAGGAGACTATAATTTATGAAAACAACTTCACATATGGTTGAAAAAGAGATCGATGATCGCGCTGTGCTCGTCAGCCTGGTCACACAGAAGCAGAAACGCAACGAAGCGATAGCGGAATATTCGCTGCAGGAATTAGTGAAGCTGGCTGAAACTGCAGGTGTGCAGGTATTGGAAACCATGACGCAGAACAAAGAGACGAAGGATAGCAAATGGTTTATCGGCAAGGGCAAAGTCGATGAGTTAAAAGCATTGCTGGAAGAGCTTGGCGGAAATACGGCGATTTTCGATCAAGAGCTGTCGGGGGCTCAAGTCCGTAATTTAGAGGCTGCGCTCGACGTTAAGATCATTGACCGCACCCAGTTAATTCTGGATATTTTCGCACAGCGCGCCAAAACGCGTGAAGGTATTATCCAAGTTGAATTGGCGCAGCTCAGCTATTTGCTCCCAAGACTTTCCGGGCAAGGGAAAAATCTTTCGAGGCTTGGTGGCGGTATCGGAACCAGAGGCCCGGGGGAATCGAAGCTGGAGACGGACCGCCGGCATATCCGCGGGCGCATAGACGAATTGAAAGCGCAGCTGGAAGAGGTTGTTCGTCATCGTACTCTGCATCGCGAGCGCAGGAAAAAGACCGGCGTGTTCCAGGTTGCCTTGGTTGGCTATACGAATGCCGGGAAATCAACATTATTGAAACAATTGACGCAAGCGGACGTCTATATTGAGAATCAACTATTCGCAACGTTAGATCCGACATCTCGGACGATGGAATTGCCAAGCGGCAAGGAGATCGTGCTCACTGATACCGTTGGTTTCATTCAAAATTTGCCCCATGATCTTGTTGCTTCATTCCGTGCTACGTTGGAAGAGGCTAATGAGGCAGATCTCATACTGCATGTTGTGGACAGCTCTACGGATATGCGAAACGAGCAAATGCGTGTCGTTGGAGAAGTATTGGAAGAGCTGGGAGCCCACCAGAAGGATCAGCTTACGATTTTCAACAAAATCGATGCTTGTTCGCTGGAAGAGCGAGACATGCTGACAACGGAAGGAGAATTTCTGAAGATCAGTGCTTTTGATCAAGACGATTTGGAACGGTTGCGAATCGCCATTCAAGAGAAGCTCATGGGCGAAAGCAAAGAGTTCCGTATTCCAGCTGACAAAGGAGACATCATCTCATTGATGTACCGAATCGGGGATGTGCTTGCGACGGATGTAGACGGCGAGGATATGCTGTTCAAAGTCCGAGTAAACAAGGATGATTATGTGAAAGTGGCTTATCAATTGGTCGCTTATGACCAACAGGCACAGCAAGAGGTTCAAGACGGCGAGGGAGAGATTTATTAATTATGCAATTCGGGGATAAAGTCATGACATTAATGGAAAGCGCGGAGCGTCAAGCCGAAAGCGCTTTTCGACAAATTGAAAAAACAATTGATCTCAATCAATGGAAAGTGATTAGCGCTTTTCAAAAACATAAAGTTAGTGATTATCATTTCGCCTCCTCGACAGGCTATGGCTATAATGATCGCGGCAGAGAGGTGCTCGATCTTGTGTATGCAGATGCAATGGGAGCGGAGGCTGCGCTTGTACGTCCTCATTTCGTTTCGGGGACGCATACGATTGGAATTGCGTTGTTTGGCGTTCTGCGGCCTGGTGAACATCTTCTTTACATCACAGGGAAGCCCTATGACACCTTGCATAAGGTGATTGGGAAACCGGGTGACGGCACAGGCTCGCTGCAGGACTTCGGCATTGGCTACAGCGAGGTTGCCTTGACGGAAGAAGGCGCGCCCGATTGGTCTGCGATCGCTGCAGCCATTCAGCCGAACACGAAGGTGATCGGCATTCAGCGCTCACGCGGCTATTCATGGAGGCCGTCGTTTACCGTCGAGCAAATCGGCGAGATGGTCCGGTTCGTCAAGGAAGTGAACCCAAACCTTATCGTTTTCGTCGATAATTGCTACGGGGAGTTCACCGAGCTGCAAGAGCCGACGCAGGTTGGCGTCGATTTGATGGCCGGCTCGCTGATCAAAAACCCGGGCGGCGGCATTGCCCCGTCCGGCGGTTATATCGCTGGTCGGCAGGAGCTCGTTGAGCTCGCCGCCTACCGGTTGACCGCCCCCGGCATTGGGGGCGAGGTTGGCGCTATGCTCGGTGCGACGCGCGCCATGTTTCAAGGGCTGTTCCTTGCCCCGCATCTGGTTGGGCAAGCGGTCAAGGGCTCTGTGTTTGCGGCAGCCGTGTTCGAACAGCTGGGCTTTGAGAGCCACCCGCGTTGGGACGCTGAGCGGACGGATCTGATCCAAGCGATCCGCTTCACGTCGGCGGAGCATTTGATCACGTTCGTGCAGGGTATCCAGAAGGCTGCTGCCGTGGATTCCCACGTTGTGCCGGAACCGTGGGATATGCCGGGCTATGAGCATCCTGTCATTATGGCGGCAGGCACATTCATTCAAGGCGGCAGCCTGGAGCTGTCAGCCGATGCTCCGATCCGTGAGCCGTACATCGCATACATGCAGGGCGGACTCACCTACTCACACTGTAAGTTAGGGGTGCTCACGGCAATCCAACATATGGTAGACAAGGGATTACTTTGAAAAAAAGACTGTGAACAAACCTAACACACCTTGACACGTATTTGTTACAAAGGTACAATAAGGGAGAGGTACTTAACTTTGCAGGAGTGATTAGCATGAGTGATGAAATACGTAGAAATATGGCGTTATTCCCAATCGGGATCGTCATGAAGCTGACGGATTTAACCGCGAGACAAATTCGATATTACGAGCAGCATGAGCTTATTATTCCAGCCAGAACAGGCGGTAATCAACGACTCTACTCCTTTAATGATGTTGAACGACTACTTGAAATTAAAGATTTAATTGAAAAAGGTGTGAACATCGCAGGGATTAAGCAGGTGCTCATCCCAGTCGATAAAGATTCGGAAGATGCTACAATTTTGAACGAGCATACGGAAGTTAAGCGTAAAGAATTAACCGACTCCCAACTGCACAAAATGCTTAAGCAGCAGTTGATAGGCGGAGGCAAGCGTCCCGATCAGGTTTCCCTTATTCAAGGACAGCTTTCCCGGTTCTATAAATAACGTTTCGTAAGCGCTTGTAAAATGAGAGGAGAATGGACTTGACTTACAACAACAACTATACCAAAGATGACATTTTACGCATTGCAAAAGAAGAAAATGTTCGGTTCATTCGCTTGCAATTTACTGACTTGATGGGAAGCATCAAGAACGTGGAGATTCCTTTCAGCCAGCTTGAAAAAGCGTTGGACAACAAAATGATGTTTGACGGTTCTTCCATTGAAGGGTATGTCCGTATCGAAGAGTCAGACATGTACCTGTATCCTGATTTGGATACATGGGTCATCTTCCCATGGGTAACGGAAAGCAAAGTAGCCCGCTTGATCTGCGATATCTATTTGCCAGATGGCCGACCATTCCCCGGAGATCCGCGTGCTATCTTGAAAAATGCTTTGAAGCAAGCGGAAGAAATGGGCTATACGGCGATGAACGTAGGTCCTGAACCTGAGTTTTTCCTGTTCAAAACCGATGAAAAAGGCAATCCGACAACGGAGCTTAACGACCAAGGCGGATACTTTGATTTGGCACCTATGGACCTTGGTGAAAACTGCCGTCGCGATATCGTGCTAACACTTGAGGAAATGGGCTTTGAAATCGAAGCTTCCCACCATGAAGTGGCGCCGGGTCAGCATGAAATCGACTTTAAATACGCAGATGCGATTAAAGCGGCTGATCAAATCCAAACGTTCAAACTCGTTGTCAAAACCGTTGCGAGACAGCATGGCTTGCATGCTTCCTTTATGCCTAAACCATTGTTTGGTATGAACGGTTCCGGTATGCACTGTCACCAATCTTTATTCAAAGGTGATGTAAACGCGTTCTACGAAGAGTCTGATAAGTTAGGTTTAAGTAATGTTGCAAGACATTATATGGCAGGTGTATTACGCCATGCTAGATCCTTCGCGGCAATTACGAACCCTACTGTTAACTCATATAAACGTCTTGTTCCAGGTTATGAAGCGCCTTGTTACGTAGCATGGTCCGCGAGCAACCGCAGCCCGATGATTCGTATCCCGGCTTCCCGCGGTTTGAGCACGCGTGTGGAAGTCCGTAACCCTGATCCGGCTGCGAACCCGTACCTGGCACTTGCTGTCATGCTTGCCGCAGGTCTGGATGGCATTAAAAACAAAATGCAGCTTCCACCTCCAACCGATCGCAACATCTATGTTATGACGGATGAGGAAAGAGAAAGCCAAGGCATACCAAGCTTGCCTCTGAATTTGAAAAATGCCTTGGACGAATTGCTGCGTGACGATGTGATCTGTGATACACTTGGGGAACACGCTTTAGCTCACTTCTATGAGCTTAAAGAAATCGAGTGGGATATGTACCGCACGCAAGTTCACCAATGGGAAAGAGATCAATATCTGTCCCTGTACTAGGATGATCAGAAGCGTTTAAACAACTAGATACGAAAGCCCGTCAGTTATTCAGGTGTTTCCTGAACTGATGGGCTTTTTCATGCGAAGGAGAAGACAAGCGACATGGATAACTTTATAACGAACTTGGAAAAGTATGCCGAATTGGTAGTGAAAATCGGGGTAAATTTGACCAAAGGTCAAGACCTTATGATCGAGTCACCGATGGAATGCCTGGAATTGACCCGGCTCATTGTAAAGAAAGCTTATGAGGCAGGGGCTAACTTTGTGCAAGTCAATTGGCAGGATGACGTCATTACACGGAGTCGATTGGAATCGGCTCATGAAGACGCGCTAGACTATTATCCAAAATGGCATACGGATATGCTGGAACGTTTTGTTGAGAATGGTGGAGCGCTGCTGAACATTAAAGTCCCAGATCCGGACCTTTACGCTGGAATTGATGCAAGTATCATATCGAGAGCTTCCAAAGCTATGGCAACTGCACGTTCAAAGTATCAGAAATATGTTAGAACGAGCACATTCAGCTGGTGCTTAATCAAGGCTCCGACCGTTGCTTGGGCTTCTAAGGTGTACGCGGATCTTCCTGAAGATGAGCGGGTAGATGCAATGTGGGATGTCATTTTCCGGTTCAATCGCGTGTACGAAAATGACCCGGTGAGCGCATGGAGAGTACATATCGAGCAGTTGAAACGCGTACGCAAAGTGTTGAACGAGAAACAATATGCAGCACTTCAATATCGGGCGGAGGGCACCGATTTGCTTGTGGAGCTGCCTGAGGGCCATATTTGGCTCGGCGGGGATAAGGCGAACGCAAGTGGGATTCGTTTTGTTGCGAATATGCCGACGGAGGAAGTCTTTACGATGCCGAAACGGACAGGCGTTCACGGCACGGTGGCCAGTACGAAGCCGCTGAATGTGAATGGGGCGTTAGTTGATAATTTTTCATTCAGGTTCGAGGATGGAAAAGTGGTGGAGTATAAGGCTGAAGTAGGATATGAGCATTTGGCAAGGTTATTGGAAATGGATGAGGGTGCACGTTACTTAGGTGAAGTCGCGCTAGTACCTTATGATTCGCCGATCTCCAATATGAATCGAATTTTTTATAATACGGGTATTGATGAGAATGCCTCCTGCCATCTTGCTTTAGGCAGCTGCTACCCGATAAATATTGAAGATGGCGCTTCGTTGTCCAACGAAGAGTTGAAAGCGCGAGGCGGAAACACGAGCTTAATTCATGTGGATTTCATGATCGGGACGGCTGATCTAGAGATTGACGGTGTGCTGCAGGATGGTACGTTGGAGCCTATTTTCCGTAAAGGAAATTGGGCGCTGGCTTTTTAGTGCCGGCTGAAAAAATTGAGCTTAATAGGTAAACTAAAAAGAACCGAAGGACGGATCGTCCTCTCGGTTCTTTCGTTTTACCTATTACATATCCCGGAACAAACCAATGACACGACCAAGAATGGTTACGTTTTTCAACAAAAGCGGCTTTAAAGCGGAGTTTTCCGGTTGCAGACGGATATGATCCTTCTCTTTATAGAACCGTTTTACCGTAGCTTCATCATCTTCCGTCATTGCGACAACAATGTCTCCGTTATTCGCCGTTTGCTGCTGTTTAACGATGACATAATCTCCGTTATGAATACCGGCTTCGATCATACTGTCACCCAAAACGCTGAGCATAAACACGTTGTTATCTCCGACCATACTGACAGGAAGAGGGAAGTAGTCTTCAATGTTCTCTGTTGCCGTAATCGGTACCCCAGCGGTTACTTTACCTACGAGCGGAACGCGCGCAACGGAGACTGCGAAATGAGTTTCAGCACCGTCCAAGCCTAAAATTTCGATAGCACGAGGCTTTGTAGGGTCTCGACGAATTAACCCTTTCTTCTCAAGACGCTCCAAATGCCCGTGAACGGTTGAACTGGAGGCTAGTCCAACTGCCTCGCCGATTTCGCGTACGGAAGGCGGGTAACCCTTATCTTTCACTTCGTTCTTAATGTATTCCAAAATAGCTTGTTGACGCTGCGAAATCTTACTCAATAGTTATCACTCCAATACTGGGAATCATTACCCAAAGTATAACATAGAACCCGAGTTCGTACAAACATAAGTTCGAGAAAAACCGTTGACTCAAACATGTGTTCGTGTTATTCTGAAAACAGAACAAATGTTTGGGGGATGATATTCATGTACATGACTTACTCACACACTAACAATTCAAGATCACTTCATAGATCAACGGCTGCATCCAAAGGGATGACATCCAATTCGCATTATACGAAGGCGTTTTTCCGATTTCTTATCATAGCTGTAATATTAGGAACCGTGTTTTTTTTCGGTGCGATGGTTCAAGCATATGCGGCTTCATCGTCTCCAGCGAGTACCAATGTGTCTGCTCACACGGCCTCTAAGGCTGTCCACGAACAAGTCGTAATTCAAGCGGGAGACACGCTGTGGGACATTGCAGCTGCTCACAAGAAGAATGGAGAGAACACGCGTTCTTATGTGGACAAAATTAGGACGAAGAATCATTTAACAACCAGTTCCTTAAAAGAAGGACAGGTTTTATTGCTTCCCTAATGCGACATACATACCGAATAACGTAGACATTGTGAGGCTAGGAGACGTTCCTATGCCTCTTTTTGCCGTTTTCTTGACAATCTACTAGAGGGATGGCAAAGTAATACTCATATTGAATTTTTGAACTGGAGGATCATTATGAGTGACAGTATGGAGAAGAACATCGAGCGTATTAATGAGCTTGCTCGCAAAGCTAAAACCGTTGGTTTAACGGATGCGGAAATCGATGAACGCAATGAATTAAGAAAAAAATATATTGAGGCTTTCCGAGGCAATCTTAAAGTTCAGCTTGATTCCATCAAGTTTACGGACGAAGAGTAGTTGCTTATTCACATAGAAACAACATTCAAAGGGGAAATGAATGATGACGTTGAAGGCTGTACTTTTTGATTTAGACGATACGCTGCTTTGGGACGACCGCAGTGTACAAGAAGCTTTTGAGGCGACTTGTGCTGAAGCAGCACGACAAGTGACGGTGAATCCGGAAGAATTGGAAGCCGCTGTACGTAAGGAAGCTCGTGCTTTATACGAATCTTATGAACCGTTTCCGTTTACGAAAATGATTGGCATTAATCCGTTTGAAGGACTTTGGGCCAATTTTACGCAAGGTGAGAATGAGAATTTCCGCAAGTTGGAGAAATTAGCGCCTGGCTACCGTACAGAATCGTGGACTCGCGGACTTCGCGCGCTTGGAATTGAAAATCCGGAGCTAGGGTACAAGCTTGGTGAGCTTTTCCCTGCTGAACGCCGTAAGCGTCCTTTCGTATATGAAGAAACGTTCCGTGTTCTAGATACCTTGAAAGGCAGCTATAAGCTTCTCCTTCTGACGAACGGCTCGCCGGATCTGCAAAAAGAAAAATTAGCTGGCGTTCCTTCTATCACGTCTTATTTTGACCATATCGTCATTTCTGGTGAATTTGGTGTAGGTAAACCGGATGTTTCGATTTTCCAACATGCTTTAGAACTTTTGGGAATTCGTGCGGAAGAAGGAATCATGATCGGTGATAAATTGACAACGGATATTCTTGGTTCCGGACGTGTAGGGATGCGCAATATTTGGATTAATCATCATGGGCTGCAAAGCGGAGACGAGATTGTTCCTGCCTTCGAAGTGTCTCGCTTGCAAGAAATTTTACCTATTATCGCAAATGCTTAATACGGCATAATGAAAAGCCCAACGGCTGTTAGGACAAGTAGTCCAGCGCTGTTGGGCTTTTGTTTAATAGGATTACTTAAGCTTTGGAGAAAGAAGGGTCTTCCACGTTGTAAGCTACCCATCCATCTTTCTCGATGAAAAGACGAACGGCGACGATTTGGCGATTATCCATCAATGTGAAGAAGTGGTTGGTGTTCTCAGGAACCGAGATCACATCGCCTGGCTCAAGTTCAACATCGTAGTAGCCGAGTTCTTCGGATTTAATAATGAAAATGCCTTTGCCGGAAACAATTGCGCGAATTTCATCTTCCGTATGCGTATGAACTTGCTCAAATTTCTTAAGCAGTTCTTCAATATTCGGAGTTGCGTCGGAGAGGGAGATGACATCCCAAATTTCGTAACCGCGTCTAGCTGCTAAATCACGGATTTCCGATTCATAAGTGCTAATAATCTGTGCTTTCTCTTCATCATTGAGCACGAATTTCTCGCGAAGCGCTTCAGGAAGCTTATTCGCATCCCAGTGTTCATAAACGACTTCTTGGCTATCTAAGAAGGCTTTGACCTGATCTTCGCCTTCAATTCTTTCGTTGGTGTTGCGAATTCTAATTTGAGCCATGCAGCATCCCTCTTTCTAAGTAAATATACTTGTATTATAGTGGAAATGGTTAACGCTGTCGATGGAAGAACATAAGATTATCCGATAAAGCCTATAGGTATTAATGATAATTCATATTCTTTTCATAGAAGCCTTATTCTGTTACACTAAATCTTAACATAATTTGTCGATTTTTAATTTTGTATCGCTTTAGGATAAGTTGAAAGGGAGTCATTTCATGTCTAAACCACCGATTCAAGAGCAGCTAAAGAAAAAGATCATGATCCTCGATGGCGCCATGGGCACGATGATTCAGCAGGAGAACTTAACTGCTGAAGATTTCGGAGGCGATGATTTAGATGGCTGTAATGAAATTCTATGCGTAACACGCCCGGATGTGATTCGTAAGATTCATGAAGCTTATTTCGCCGCAGGCGCGGATATGATAGAAACGAATACGTTCGGAACAACAAGCGTCGTACTTGCCGAATATGATTTGCAGGACCGTCATCGGGAATTGAATCTTGCCGCAGCTAAGCTCGCTATCGAAGCAGCTAACAAATATTCGACACCGGAGTGGCCGCGATATGTCGTAGGTGCCATGGGTCCAACGACCAAAACATTATCGGTAACTGGCGGGGTTACGTTCGATCAGCTTGAGGAAAGCTACTACCAGCAAGCGTTAGCCTTGAGTGAAGCAGGGGTAGATGCCATCCTTTTAGAAACTTCCCAAGATACGCTGAATGTGAAAGCCGGAAGCATTGGTATTCGCAGAGCCTTTGAGACGTTGGGCTTTGAGCTTCCTATTATGATTTCGGGAACGATTGAACCGATGGGAACAACCCTTGCAGGGCAAAATATCGAATCGTTCTATATTTCACTTGAACATTTGAAGCCAATTTCTATGGGACTGAACTGTGCGACAGGTCCTGAATTCATGAGGGATCATATTCGGACGCTGTCGGATATTGCGGAAACAGCGATCAGTTGTTATCCGAATGCCGGTTTGCCTGACGAGAATGGTCATTACCATGAATCGCCTGAATCATTAGCCAAGAAAATGGCCGGATTTGCAGAGCAAGGTTGGCTCAATATTGCCGGAGGCTGCTGCGGAACGACGCCAGAGCACATTCGTGCCATGGCTGACACGCTAAGTCAGTTTAAACCTAGAACGGAATATGGCTCCCATTTACCTGCTGTCTCTGGGATTGAAACCTTATTTATCGAGCCTGAAAACCGTCCAATCATGGTCGGTGAACGAACGAATATTTCGGGATCGCGTAAATTCAAACGCCTGATTAAAGAAGGCAAATTTGAAGAGGGCTCAGAGATTGCACGTAATCAAGTGAAGAACGGTGCGCATGTCATCGATATCAATTTGCAGGATACGGACATCGATGAAGCTTACGCGATAGAAGAATTTATGCAGCAGGTCGTCAAAAAGGTGAAAGTGCCCTTGATGATTGACTCTACGTACGACCACATTATTGAGCTTGGTCTTAAGTACTCGCAAGGTAAAGCGATTATTAACTCCATCAACCTGGAGGATGGCGAGACGAAATTCGCCGGAATTTTGCCTCTTATTCATCGATATGGCGCTGCTGTTGTTTGTATTCTTATTGATGAGCGCGGGCAGGCCGTCACCCGTGAAGCGAAGATTGAAGTGGCAACTCGGGCATACGAACTGCTTACGGAGAAGTACGGGATGAATCCTGAGGATATCATTTTTGACCCGAATATGTTCCCTGTAGGATCAGGCGATCCTCAGTACATTGGTTCCGCTGTGGAAACGATCGAAGGGATTAAGCTGATTAAAGAAAAGTATCCAAGAGCTAAAACCATTCTCGGTTTAAGTAATATTTCTTTCGGCTTACCGGATGCCGGTCGTGAAGTGCTGAACTCGGTTTATTTGTACCATTGTACGAAAGCGGGTCTCGATTATGCGATTGTGAATACAGAGAAGTTGGAGCGTTATGCCTCTATTTCGGAGGAAGAGCGTCAACTGGCTGAGGAACTGATTTACAATACGACTGATGAGACGCTGGCGAATTTCGTCGCTCATTTCCGTGAGAAGAAGGTTGAGAAGAAAGAGAAGATCTCCAATCTGTCTCTAGAAGAAAGACTGGGCTCTTATGTGGTCGAAGGGACGAAGGAAGGGCTGATTCCAGATTTGGAAATTGCCTTACAAACCTATTCGCCGCTAGAAGTCATTAATGGTCCGCTCATGAAAGGGATGGAGGAAGTTGGCCGCCTTTTCAATAACAATGAATTGATTGTTGCGGAAGTACTGCAAAGTGCCGAGGTTATGAAGGCTTCTGTAAGTTATTTGGAACCTTTTATGGAGAAGTCGGAAACTGCTGTCAAAGGCAAAATCATTTTGGCTACCGTGAAAGGCGACGTGCACGATATCGGAAAAAACCTGGTCGAAATTATTCTTTCGAACAATGGCTATAAGATTGTCAACCTTGGGATCAAAGTACCGCCGGAGCAAATTATTGAAGCTTACCGCAGAGAAAAAGCGGACGCGATCGGATTATCCGGATTGCTGGTTAAATCCGCTCAGCAAATGGTTATAACCGCGCAGGATTTACGTACGGCAGGTGTGGATGTGCCCATTCTTGTGGGCGGCGCCGCGCTGACACGCAAGTTCACAAAAACGCGTATTCAACCCGAGTATGAAGGCGTAGTGCTGTATGCGAAGGACGCAATGGACGGTTTGGATATTGCCAACAAATTAAGCGATCCAGATCAACGTAAACGTCTCATTCAAGAACTCCGAGAGAGTCTGGAGTCCGATGTCATGGATACTGGGAAGAAGGAAGAGAAGCTGCCGCAGCTTACTCGCGTGAGTTCGTCTGCTGTGTCCAAAGATCTGCCTGTTCAAGTGCCTCAGGATACGGAACGTCATATTATGAGGGATTACCCGATTAGCCATCTCATGCCGTACGTCAACATGCAGATGCTGTTAGGTCATCATCTCGGACTTAAAGGGAAAGTTGAGCAATTGCTGAATGATAAGGATCCGAAAGCTCTTCAACTGAAAGATACGGTTGACTCCATTCTCTATGCAGCACAAAATAACGGAATCATTAAAGCGCATGGCATGTACCGCTTCTTCCCGGCGCAATCAAGCGGAAATGATGTTATCGTGTATGACCCGCAGGATCACAGCAAAGTTCTTGAGACCTTCACATTCCCGCGCCAAGACAAAGAGCCGTATTTGTGCCTTGCTGACTATCTGAAGTCCGTGGAGAGCGGACAAATGGATTATGTAGGCTTCTTGCTTGTAACTGCAGGGCATGATATTAATGAGTTGGCTAGGGAATGGCGCGATAAGGGCGATTACTTGAAATCTCATGCTCTTCAAGCGACAGCTTTGGAAGTGGCGGAAGGTTTCGCGGAACGCATCCACCATATTATGCGGGACGTTTGGGGCATCGCGGATCGGGTTGATATGACGATGCAAGAGAGATTCGGAGCCAAATACACTGGACAGCGCTTCTCCTTCGGCTATCCGGCGTGTCCTAATCTCGAGGATCAAGCGAAGTTGTTTAGCCTTCTGAAACCCGAAGATATCGGCGTAGAGCTGACTGAGTCGTTCATGATGGAACCTGAAGCATCGGTTTCCGCCATTGTGTTCGCTCACAAAGAAGCACGCTATTTCAACGTAGGCTAAGAAAGTCTAAGCATAAAGCGAGGGAGCTTGCACGAACAACCATGTTCGGCAGCGTCCTCGCTTTCCGTGCTACCACCAGCGATTTTCAGATAGATTGGAGTATAGAACGTGGAACTTTATTTTTTGGGCACGGGGGCAGGTATGCCTTCCAAACAACGCAATGTGACATCGATTGCGCTTAACTTGCTGGATGAACGGGGAACTTACTGGTTATTTGACTGCGGGGAAGGTACCCAGCAGCAAATACTGAACTCTCCTGTGAAGCTCGGGCGCACTGAGATGTTGTTCATCACACATTTACACGGGGATCATTTGTATGGATTGCCAGGCTTGCTGACAAGCCGTTCTTATTTAGGTGGCGATACACCGCTTACCATGTTTGGACCACCAGGACTTAAACGATTTGTTGAAACGGCTCTGGAGGTTAGCGGCGCACATTTGACTTATACGCTGAAGATTGTGGAGCTCGAGGAAGAAGGACTTATTTTCGAAGACGAAACTTTCTTGGTCGAAACGGCGCGTCTGGAGCATCGTATCGAGTGTTTCGGATATCGAATCGTGGAGAAGGATCAGCCTGGAAAGCTGATGCATGATAAGCTGTCGGCGCTTGGCATTCCCGCTGGACCGATTTATGGGAAGCTAAAACAAGGGCAAACGGTTGTGCTGGAGGATGGACGTACGCTTCATGGAGCCGATTTCCTGGGTGCGCCGATTCCCGGACGCATTGTCGTTATTCTAGGCGATACCCGCTATTGCAGCGGAGCTCAGCTTTTGGCTCGCGGCGCCGATGTGCTTGTTCATGAGGCGACTTTTGCTATGGACAAGCAGGAGCTAGCCTATTCCTTTGACCATGCGACATCTACGGATGCAGCGCGGATTGCGCAGGAAGCAGGCGCGAATGCGCTGATAATGACGCACATTAGCTCGCGGTATCAAGGGGACGCTGTACTTGAGCTCCTGCAAGAGGCGCAGCATCACCACAGCAATAGCCATATTGCGAAGGATTTCTGGAGTTTTGAAGTGCCGCGCAAAGGGTGATATAAGAAGAAGCCTCTTCCAATATTGGAAGAGGCTTCTTAGGTTTAACTGTTTTGTTCGTCTTTTTTCTCTTCGATGAAACCGCTGATGCTCTGTTTGCGGCGTTGATTCTTGGCTTCAATGCTTTGTTTTTCTTCAGAAGTTATTTCATCTGCGTGTTCATCTAAATAATCTTCAGCTTCATGCAGGTTGGCTATTGTATGATCGATAGCATTTTGCAAACGCGCCGGATTATTTTCCCGATTATCTGGTTTTGCCATAGTCGTGTTTCTCCTCCTTTTTAATATCTTGGTGATCCTGTTTTACAATTCCACATTGTTACGAACTTTATTCCTTTCCAGACAGTCATTTTCGCTATTTTTTCTCATACACTATCCAAAAAGGTGCGTAAAAACTGAGGTGAAGCAATGGGGATAGCGTGGGCAGAAATTCTGCTTTCTATGTTTATGTCTTCAATTTTTTATGTTATGTTAAAGGAAATAAGAAATGCTTATAAAGACTCCGGATGAGGCTGTTTTGAGCAGAAAAGGAGAAGTCATGCTTGGTTTTGCTATATTGCTAGGTTTTAATTTCATAGGGTACGTGATCCAAATGGGCCTGCACCTGCCGCTACCTGGCAACGTGATCGGGCTCATGCTTTTTACAGCAGCTTTGTTTGCTAAGCTCGTTAAATTGGAATGGGTGGAAGAAGCGTCGTCGCTGCTGACAAGGCATATGATGCTATTTTTTATTCCTTATACGGTTGGTATCCTCTTGTTCCTTCCCATCATTGGAGCGAATTTGGTAGCGATCTGCGGTGGAATTGTCGGTGCGACAGCGGTCGTTCTAATCGTAACAGGTTGGATTTCCTCTAAGCTAGGTAAGGAAGGGGAAAAATATGGCGGATAGCATGCTGCAGCATCCAATATTTGGTTTAACGCTTAGTGTTCTGATTTATGCATTTGCCAATGTCATCTATCAGCGGTGGCGGTTCATGCATCCATTATTTGTGTGTACAGGACTTATTATTCTTATTTTGGTAAGTTTCCGGATTCCTTTTGAGGATTTTAAACGAGGGGCGGATGTGCTGACTCTTTTGCTTGGGCCTGCCACTGTCGCGTTAGGTGTCCCGCTATATAAATACAGAGCATTAATTCGATCCAATATGAAAAGGGTCATGGTAAGCGTACTAGCAGGTTCTATTACCGGCATAGCGTCGAGTGCAGCTATTGTGGGACTTTTAGGCGGAAGTCAATCGATTATCCTTAGCATGCTGCCAAAATCGGTTAGCTCGCCGATTTCGATTGAAATCGCCACGCGATTGGGTGCGATTCCTGAACTAACTGCGGTTTTGACGACGATGACAGGGCTGTTTGGCAGTATGTTTGGCACACAGATTTTGAACTGGTTGAAGATTAACGACAATATCTCTATCGGGATTGCTTTAGGGACGGCTGCGCATGGGATTGGGACGGCTAAAGTCGTTAAAGATTCCGAGCAACAGGGCGGTTTTGCCGGATTATCTATGGCGCTTTGCGGCATTATGACATCCATTTTATTTATACCCATCTATTTTTGGCTAAAATAAGAGGCGTAGACGAACAGAGTTCATGATTAATGGACTCTGTTTTTTTGTGCCTAAATGCGAAAAACGGGCATTTGCCGTATAGAACATGGCCTGTTTTTTTGTCATTATCAAAATATTACAAAAGCTTAACAACACGAAAACGGCCCCATAATAAACCTCTGCTACCATGAAATTGTGAGAATCCAGTGGAAAGGCGTGAGGAGTATGAATGGACCACTTCTGAATACAGCGCCCCAGCCGGCCAAACTTTCGGTCAGGCTTGCAAGCAGCGCAAATGAGATTGAGCAAGCCATGAGACTCAGGTATCAAGTGTTCGCCCAAGAAGAGAAAAATATGCGAATGCTCAATGAGGATGGAATTGAAAAAGACGTCTATGATGCATACTGTGATCATCTCATTGTGACTGATTTGGACACTGACCAGGTCGTGGGTACTTATCGTTTGCTTCCTGGAGATCGCGCACTGAGCGGCATTGGCTTTTACTCAGAAACCGAATTTAATCTAGCGTCTTATGCCGAGTATAAAAAACAGACGCTTGAACTAGGGCGCAGCTGCATTGCACCGGAATATCGCGGCGGTAAAGCGATCCAGCTTCTATGGGAAGGAATTGCCGGTTATATTACTGAGCGGAATTATACCCATCTCATCGGCTGCGCTAGCGTGCATTTTAGCAATTTGGAGGATTTAAATCTCATCTATACGATGCTTCTTCAGAAGCAGGTGATAACGGACCGCTATGGCATTGAACCACTCGCTACACACCGCATACCCGGCCTTAGCCGATTAGATATGGACTGCAATGAAAAGGAAGTGTTTCGCAAGCTTCCCCCACTGATGAAAGGTTACCAATGGCTAGGGGCAGAAATTGGCGGAGATCCGGCGTATGATGAGCTGTTCGGGACCATCGATTTTTTCATTGTTTTAGAAAAAGAGCGGGTCACCAGGCGGTATAAACGTCATTTCCTAACAACCTAGACAGGGAGGATTTGTTTTGTACGATTGGATCGCCCGACTAACTTCTAATGAGCAAAAGCTTGCTCGTATCGAACATACTCTCGGATTTGTTCCGCTTTGGCTGCTGAAGGCGGTTTGTGATTTCGTTTCCTTTGCAGGTTATGGCGCTTTGCGAAATCGCTTTCTGAGACGTGTAGAACATAATATCGCTGATTTGCTTGTAGACATGCCAAAACGAGCAATGAACACCATATTAAGAAATTATGTGAAAAATATCGTCTACACGCTTTTTGAAATTCTGTTCTTAACCAATCGTTTGAAAAAGCTGCAAGCACATCAATTCGATGTGCAAGGTGAGGAGCATCTTGAAGAAGCTCAGAACCGCTCGAAGGAGAAGGGGTTTATCGTGTATTCGCCACACGTTGGCAACTTTTTTTACTACTATTGGTATTTGACTCGGAAATTTGATTGTATGACGGTAGCCTCGGCGGGAAGCCCAGAGCTTAGACCGCTTTATATGAAATTTGCTGCCATGGGTTGTAAGGGGCTGGATTATGACAGCGTACCTCCTCTGGAGCTGTATCGGACATTAAAGAAGCACTTGCAGGGAGGCGGGGTCGTCTTTTTGCTCGGAGATTTCTGGCGTGCTTCGTTTCCTAAGTCCCGGTTCTTCGGAAGATTGACTCGCACGCCGGAAGGTGCGGCGATGCTGGCGCTGGAGCTTCGAATTCCTATCGTACCGTTCTACGGGCATCGTGTCCGCGGGTTTAACCATAGGCTTGTTTTTGGTTCACCTGTTGATCTTCACGTTGAGCATTCAGGACGTATTGCGAGAGCCGAGTCGAATCTGCTGCTAAATGGATTTATGGAGAAGGTCATTCGAGAGCAGCCGGACTCATGGTTCTATTGGTTCAATGTACATGAACGGTGGGAGGAATCCCAGTTGGCAAATGCCGATCAAACAACATCATCAGAAGCGGGATAACACACACATAAGACAAAGGACTGGTGATTGACACATGGACACAGGAAGCCACTTATTGTTCGGCGTCACCTTAGCAGGACTTGCATGCTTGGAGCCTGTTGTATCGCAAGATCCGAATTTGACTCACGCCATTCTAGCCGGGACGCTCATCGGATCGCATGCCCCTGATTTTGATACGTTAGCAAGAGTCAAAGGGTATACGAATTATTTGCGTGTTCATCGGGGAATTACTCATTCTTTGCCGGCATTATTCGTTTGGCCGATTCTGCTCAGTTTGCCGCTTGCCGCCATCTTTGGCGTCTGGGATCATTTGTTCAGCTTGTATGTGTGGACTTTTATCGCCGTTGTTTTCCATGTGTTTTTGGATTTGTTTAACGTTTATGGCGTGCAATGCTTCCGTCCTTTTTCCACGAAATGGCACCATCTCGATACCCTCTGCCTCTACGAGCCTTTCTTATTTGCTTTGCATACGATGGGCGCGCTGATTTGGATATTCGTATGGCACGGCAGCGGGGGACTTCATATCGGTGAAATGTTTGCGCTGATTTATGCGGCCACCTTTCTCTACATTGCCATCAGAAGCGAACAACGCAAACGATTTATGAAGCTCGTCAAAAGAGAGCTGAAATTGGAAGATGGGATCTGTCACCTCATTCCCAGTCTTAGCTGGTTCCGCTGGCAATTCGTCATTGAGAGCGAAACGCAGTTTTACTTGGGGGAAATTCGGGATGGCGCTGTTGTGACCCAAGTCGAGTATAGTAAAATTGACTATAATCAGGAACAGTCCCACCCCATTGTGAAGGCTACAATGGCCACGGATGGCGTTCGCGCCTTCTTACACTTCGCGCAGCGTATCCATGTGTGTTGGACCGAGAAAACGGACGGCTACGAAGTGCAGTGGCGCGACGTCCGTTTCTGGCATCAACGTAAACTGCCTTTCGGTGTAAACGTCCAGCTGGATCGTGAAATGAACGTCGTCAGCGACAAGCTGGGTTGGGATAAAAAGGCGTGGGACCCGCCGTATGTATAAGGTTACAAAGCCTCCTATGTGAGGAAGAGAAAAAGCCCCTGTTTTGTTGCTTAAAGCAGCAAAACAGGGGCTTTGTTTGTGAAAAGATCGATATAGGTTCAAAGTAGGATGTTATTGTCGATATTTGTTGGATTATAAAATGTAATTTCATAGTAATGCTTGATTAAGAAACGCAATGGATGGTATTATTAGGTATAAAGTCCTATGTTGAACGATGAATTATTATTAAAGGGGTAAAAAACATGAATATTCTAATAACCGGTGGAGCAGGGTTTATTGCCTCACATATTGCAGATGCATGTATTGAGTTAGGGCATCGAGTAGCCATTGTTGATAATATGTGCACAGGTCATTATGAATATGTTCATCCCCATGCTGAGTTTCACAAGTTGGATATTGCAGATGCGCAATTAACCGCTGTTTTTGAAGCTTTTCATCCTGAGGTCGTGATTCATCATGCTGCACAGATTGATGTACGCTCCTCTATCAGCAATCCGTTGTTAGACGCGGATGTGAATATTCTTGGATCTATACATTTACTCGAGTTATGTAAAAATTATGGAGTTCGTAAAATTATTTATGCATCTTCTGCGGCTGTGTACGGAAAGCCTATGGCTTTGGGGGTTTGTGAAGATCATCCGATTCGGCCGCTATCCGGATACGGAATTTCTAAACATACCGTAGAACACTATATAGATGTTTATGCTCACTTGTTTGGGTTGGATTATACGATTTTACGATACGCAAATGTATATGGTATTAGACAGGACCCCAAAGGGGAGGGCGGAGTTATTTCTATTTTTGTAGATAAGTGGCTCCGGAAGAATGTTCCTGTCATTTATGGGGACGGGGAGCAAACGAGAGACTTTATCTATGTGAAGGATATTGTAAGAGCCAACCTGTTAGCTTTAAATAAAGGAAGTCTTGCAATCGTTAACATTGGAACGGATAGTCAGACCAGCATTAACGAGCTCTCTCGAATAATGAATATCATATTTGATGATTTAATTGTTCCTACTTACCACAAGACAAGGCCAGGGGATATTGAACGCAGTTGTTTAAACAACCGTCTTGCTTTTAAAATGCTCGGGTGGCAGCCAAAGTATACCCTTTTACAGGGACTTGAGGAAGTATGTGGTTATTATAAAATGAATTATCCATTACCTTCTATTAATTCTATAAATTATTAATTTTTTTAAACAGGTTTCGACAAAAACATGAAGAAATAATAAAGATCAATATCATATAGTTGGGTGAAGGTAATGGATGAAAAACTTGTCGTCATGCTCTCTACCGAAGGGACATATCCCTTTCATCAGGGAGGCGTTAGCACTTGGTGTGATATTCTCATAAATAAATTAAAATCTGTTGACTATGTCATCTATAGTGTTATAATGGATCCTTTTGTGACGCAAAAGTTTAAGCTGCCTAGGGAAACGGAACTGGTCAAAATGCCTTTATGGGGGACCGAGGAGCCGAGTGAACACTTAAAAACCCCATTTTCCAAAGCTTACTTGGCCAAAAAGCGGACGAATGCAAAGACAGTTAAGGAATTGTTCATCCCGCTCTTTACGGATCTTATACAAGAAATTGTCAGCCTGGAAAAAAATCCAATACAGTTCGGACAGACTTTACTGGCGTTATATCGTTATTTTCAGGAATATGATTTTAAACAAAGCTTCAAAAATGAACTGACTTGGGATACTTATAAAAAAATTATTCGGGAGACGGTAGATAATCCTAAAAATCGTTTTGGACAGCCGGATATTTATTGCTTAATTCAGAGTATAGGATGGATTTATCGATTTTTTAATATCGTAAACACACCTGTGCCAAAAGCGCATGTTAGCCATGCGTCTGCTGCTGCTTTTTGCGGCATTCCTTGTGTAATTGCAAAATTGGAACACAACACTCCTTTTTTATTGACTGAACACGGCGTCTACTTAAGAGAACAATATTTATCACTTGCAAAACGCGATTATTCTTCCTTTCTAAATACTTTCCTAATACGTATGATTCATACTGTAACTAGCATGAATTATGCTTATGCGGATCAGGTCTCTCCGGTTTGTCATTACAATACACGTTGGGAACGTAAGTTTGATGTAAAACCTGAGAACATCGAAGTGATTTACAACGGGGTTGATCAGCGTATTTTTACGGAAGCTCCAAGTGTCAAAAATGGATCTTTGACCGTAGTGACTGTGGCGAGGATCGATCCGATAAAGGATATTTTGTCACTGATTCGTTCGGCTGATATTGTTCGCAAACAAATTCCTGACGTGAAATACGTCGTATATGGCTCCGTTTCTGTACCTGAGTATTATGAAGAGTGTTTGAAGCTTCGAGATCAACTCGGTCTGCAGCAAACTTTTACATTTGCGGGACATACGAGTAACATGGCGGCAGCATATCAAAGCGGTGATGTTATTGTTTTATCAAGTATTTCTGAGGCATTTCCTTATTCTGTCGTAGAAGCAATGATGACAGCCAAACCGGTTGTGGCAACAGATGTAGGTGGAATTAAGGAAGCACTGAGTAACACGGGGATTTTAGTCACGCCATTTGATGTAGAGGGACTTGCTGAAGGCACATTAAGGCTTCTTCAAAATCCAGAGTTGCGAGAAGCGATGGGTAAAGAGGGCAAAGAGAGGGCTCTTAACTTTTTTACATTGGATAAAGTGCTTGAATTACATTTGAAAAGTTATATCAAGTTAGCAGTTGGAGCTAAAGATATTGTGGACTCGAGGACAGTTGCAGAGGCTGCAGTAACCAATCAGACGCCAGGAATAGTCAAGTCTATTCCTGTTGTTGAACTGGAAGCATCTAATGATCGAGTGAAAATGAAGCTGTTTATGGAGAAAGGCTATGCTCTGCTTCTGAATGGATTTTACAGAGAGGCTATTGAACAATTCCGAAACGCGATTGCAGAGCATGAAGAATCAACTTCCACACCTGTTTTGCTGCTTGAAATCGCATTTGCCTATAAACAGCTTGGGGAACATGAGCAGGCCATAAACGAATTGGAAAAATATGAACTGCTTATGCAATATATCGAGTTGATTAAGCCTGCCTAAGCAAACGGAAAGAAGGGGGAGCTATGAGGGTAAGTCATCGAAGATCTTTGTTTGGATATAGTCTCAAAGAAGTAGAAAAGCAAGTTGCTGAAATGAGAACGCAGTATGAAAAGTTGAAAATGGAGCTGGAAGAAGAGCTCATGGAACTAAAGCAATCAAATCAAAGCATGTTTGAAGAGATTGCGTTTAGACAGCAAGAATTGGATGAACAGGCAGAATTGGAAAAGGAGCTTGAAGGGCTGCTCCACCAGACGCTTCGGGAGCAATCGAAGCAAATTTTTCCGAGGGAACAGCCCGTGCTTGAAAAGGAAATAAAAAAAGCAAATTAAAGGGGAGGTTAAGCGGATGGGAAAAGAATATCGGAAAACCGTGCCTCTGGGTCTTCAAAAAAAATCCGTTGATCTTTTTCTAAAGAAGCTACACGCTCTCCAAGAGAAAGAATTGCAAGAGTTAAGGGAGCAAGTGAATAACGCTAGCCGGGAGAACGTGCAATTAAGCGCACAGCTCAAAATCCTTCGAGATCGTCAACGGCAAAACAGAACAAAGGATTTGTTAGAGCATGCCGTTCAAAAAACGGATGAAACGGATTCAAATGTTAATTTAAATCCATTAGCTGAAGTTACTTTTGTAAAGCCGACATTGAAAGTGATTTCCTTGCCTAATAGAGAGTCTGTGGACAAGGTCATTGTTGATGAAGGGGAAATTGAAGAAGATAAGGATGAAGTAGAAGAAGTAGAAGTAGAAGAAAAAGTAGAAGTAGAAGTAGAAGCGCCTTCCGCTAGTGAAGAGCGTATCTCCGCGATTAACTATACTCCTACGCTAAAAGATCGTGAGGTAGAGCGTACTTCTAGCGGATTTTGGGGAGAAACAGATCACTATTTTGAGGACGAGTTCTTACTTGAATACGATGATTCAGTATCTTCTGCAGTTCTTTCTACTACAAGCCCGCTTCCGAAGTCCCAACCTGAGAAATCCACTCTTGTTCCAAATGAATCGAATTATAAAGAAGAAATTGCGGCAGGCTCACAAGCAACGGAAGAAGCAGCATCATTCGAGGAAAATATCGCTGATGAACCTGAAAACTCTGAAATCGGAATGATTAAGCAGAACTATATTGTAGGAAAGCTTGCCGGTGAAAATCTAATTGACCGACAGGGGCGCCTAATCGTAGCGAAGCAAGCTGTAATAACTGAAGATGTCATTCGACGCGCTCAACGTGAGGGCAAATTAGCCGAGTTGATTGTTAATATGACGATACCAGGATTAGGTGAGTAGTTGTGGAAACAGCATTATCCTTAAAATCGGTTGATGACAAAGAGCAAGCGCTGAATGAGCTGCTTGATTCAGTTCTAAATAAACATCTACAACCCGAAGACTCTTATGAAATTGCAGCTCTTTTGGAATCTATGGGTTGGAATGACGAGCGTGTTGCAGAGCGTTTTGGAGTAGAAGATGTTTTTGAACTGTCTCAAATCATGTGGCAGAGGATGCAACAAAAAATTTTATTTACCCCTTTCGCAAGGGTTCAAAAATATAAATTAACGGAAATAATCGTTGAGTTAACAAGGAATTTTTTACGCGGGGTCATTTTTGCTTTACCGATGGCACTTTCCATCTTGTCAATGTTGACATTGCGTTTCTCGCTTTGGTCATATGAAAATTTGTCAGTTGAATTAGCCACTAGTATCGGAATAGGAACCATTCTTAGTTTCATTACCGTGGGTGGTTTTACACAAGCGATTGCCCGACGTGGATTTTTTTATGTGATTCAAGGCTACTATCAAATGGCTCGGCGAGTTACTTTTTACTTTATTTTGCTAGGATTCATTGTCTGCATCATTATTTGTGTATTTTTGTATTTGTTCAATTTCGTCATTCAAGTACTTCCATTTGATTTGCTAACGATTGCGATATTGTATTATTTTTTCTTGAATGCTATCTGGCTATCCGTAACTGTAATGTACATTTTGAAAAAAGAACTTACATTCACCGGTTTACTAGTAGCGGGAATCGCAATTGTGTATCTGTTTACGTCAATATTCGGGATAGGCAAAATTATTGTAGCCCAGTTGGTTTCATTGTTGATCGTTTCCGTTGCTAGTCTCGGGTTGATTATCTATTACTTTCGAAAAGCCGAACAAAAAGGGGAGAAAGGGATTGCTCCTAGACTTCCCAAAATGTCTGTCACGATATATTCTACCTTACCGTATTTCATTTACGGAGGTATGTACTTCACGTTTTTATATGTTGATCGAATTATGGCATGGTCTACACATGACCCGGCGGGCATGCCATTTTTTATTGTATTCCGCGGTTATTATGAACTTGGTTTAGATTTTGCGTTACTAGTGCTAATTATTCCAATGGGAATGAGCGAAGTTATTTTAAACAAATTGATGAATGACATCCAGACGAGTCAAAAAGCATTTTGGGGACATGAAGCTGAGCAAATGAATCGAATGTACGTCGTGCAATATTGGAAAAGAATTATTTTGGTTGGCATCATTTCAACGCTAAGTGCTATTGCAGTATACCTTGTCACCCATTATGTAACGACTCTTTTTCCTTCTGACGTTGGTCGAATTATTATCAAGGATCCCATCACAAAATCAGTTTTCTTCTGGGCATTGATCGCCTACGTATTCGTCGCAATAGCTTTAATGAACGCGGTGATTCTGTTCTCTCTTTCACAGCCTAAGTTGGCAATTCAAGCGATATGGCCTGCAATGGTATTAAATATTGTCATAGGTTTTCTTTGTACCCGGTGGTGGGGGTATGAATATGCCGTCATCGGATTAATGGCTGGTGCGATTGCATTTCTGATTATATCAACCTTAAATGTTGTTCGCGTTCTAAGGAAGCTAGATTATTATTTGTATGTTGCTTCCTAGAAGTAGCTTGTAAGGAGATGCTGGCATGTATGCGCAACCTTGGAATCAAATTTTTCATTTGATTCATTTTTTCTTCGCTTATCTATTGCTTTTTGTCATATATCCTAAGTTTCTCTTTAAGACGCATAGTACAGATAAGTTGGAGAATTTTACGAGTAATTTTCTAAGGGCGATACAATTGTTTATCGTGATGGGGTATCTGCTTGTGGCGACAAAACTGTTTGAATTTTTGTCGATTACTACGATTATGATATTGCTCGTTATAAACAAGTTTTTAACTGAAAAGTCTAAGGATGAACAAGAACAAGCAGCCAATACATGGAGTACTAGAATTTATGATTACTTCGAAGGATTATTTTCTCTTAGACAAATCGGAGCGAATTGGGGGCGGCAACGCAAAGAGATATTTATTAAAATGTTTAAAAATATCTCAATTCTTCGAGTATTGACTCTTGTGCTCTTTCTAGTTGTTCTTGGCATTTCTGGGTATATCCGATTTTATGACGCTTTTACAAGTCCAGCTCCGGGTATGTCAGATGGAAATGTGACTTTGAAGTTTATGAAATTTATCGATGCCCGTATATTGTTTCCGGATGGATTTTACCCGGCAGGATTTTACATCATTTTGGACTCGGTTTTCAAATATGCCGATATTAATGCGATATATATACTAAAATATATGGGTCCTTTGAATATAGTGCTCATACAAGTAGGTTTTTATTTCGTCGTATCGAGATTTACTGGTAACACTTATTCAGGAATGGCTGCTTTCATCATATACGGATTGCTCGGTCCATTTTTTTCTTATTCCATATACGTTCGTCAGGCAGCTACGAACTCACAGGAGTTCGCGTTTGTTTTTGTTTTACCTGCTCTCTATTTTTACTCGGTATATTTACGTACTGGAAAAAAATACGCGCTTTGGACAGCTTTGGCCGGCACATCGACAGTTGGATTCGTTCACTTGGTTGGATTTGCATGGCTCGGCTTGGGTATGGGTATCATGCTCGTTCTTTACTTGATCTTAAATTGGCGCAAACAGTACACAAGAGCTTTATATGTTTCATTAGCAGGTTTAGGTGCTGCGGTGATGGCAATCATTCCTTACCTAATGTCAAAACTATTCAAAATAGAAGTTCACTCGACTACAGGTACGTACTTGGTAAACAGGTTGCCAGAGGTTTTGAGTCCGAATTTGGATACGGTGGAAAAATTGGCTCTTTATTCGGCAGCTATCGTCTTACTACATGGGATTTTCATGAGAGGAGAGCGCTTATCAAAATTACCCTATCTGTTTAGCAGCCTGTTCACTTTATTAACGTTTCTTATTTATTATTATGGCGGACCTGTTACGCGATTGGAAGTAGTTGCCGCAAGATCGTACGATGTTTGGGTGCTTTGCATCCCTTTCATCATCGGCATGAGTTGGCACACGATTTTTATAGTTTTGTATAAAGTGAAATTTAAAAATAAGATTGAGCTTGTGTTAAGTATAGCGGCTGTAATAGTTTCCTTAGTTTACGTACCGGTCAAACCGATTATCCCTTACAAAATGGAGGCCGATGAGGCAGTCGAGCAGTACTTGAATATTTCAAGTGAGTTTAAGCAATATTTGATAATTTCACCAAGGGTTCAGGAGTACGCGCTAGTGCTTGGTTCAGGAAATCATATGTATTTGGATAAAAATGACCCGCATTTACTCGGCGTATATGATCCGCAGAAAGCGCCTCTTACGCGTTATGGAGAAACCAAACACGATCTGGTCGCTTCTGATATTTTCATTTATTACGAAAAAAATATATATAAACAAGATACTAATGATACTTCAAGCGAGAAACAGAATTACGATGATTATGAAGAGCAATATCCGCGATTGAAAGAATGGATACAGGCCTACAAGGAAGCTCACGCAAACGATAATTCATTCTCTATCTATTTCGAGAACGAAAATTTTATCGTTTACCATTTACATCGAGATGATGAAAGAAAAGATATCATAGATAAAATCTGGAGCTAGTAAGGATGGGGGGAGTACGTTGCTAATGAAGTCAAAGTCAGAGGGGTGGCTATTGGAGGCCAAAGGCTTTTTATTCGGAACGGTTGGTGTCGTTGCTATTTTGAACGGCACTGTAGCGGTCTTAGCCTTTCTTAAAGATGTTTTGACAGCGACTAATTTTGGCACTTCCCTCGCAGCGGATAGTCTCACGCTTGCTTACTTCCTCCCAGATACAATAGGTAACAATCTCATAGCTTCTGCAATTGGAGTTTCTTGTGTCCCGGTTTTCGCCAAAGCGTTCGCTTCTGGAAGTAAAGCTCATTTCGTAAATCTAGTACGAACTACGACAATCTTTTTTTGCCTCTTGGCTTTAGCGGTTTGGTTAGTTCTCTGGTTATACAACAATGAAGCAACTGCCCTACTGGCTGGTTCTAGTACATCCACTCTAGGACGGCTCACCGCTTCGTTAATTCAAATTCTGCTATCGACAATTGTTATATTCCCGGTATTCGCAGTCGGTAGCGCTCTTCTTCAAACCACGGGTATATTTTCAGTCCCTGCAGGTGCGCCTTTACTATCACACTTGTTGATTATTTTGGTGTTAATTTACTCTATGGTCATGCATCTAGATCAAGTTCAGATGGTTTATCTAGTAGCTTGGAGCCTTTTACTCGGAGCCATTGCCATGACAGCATTTATCTGGTTTGTCATATGGCGAAAGAAGCCATTGCGAGCAATGGGTGATAGTCGAATGATTGATCATGCTGCGATTGAGCACATTTCAAGGGACCGGCAAGCCCAAGGCCAGTTGTGGAAGATTTTCGTACCTTATCTATTGATTTTAGCCAGCAGCCAGATTGGCTATTTCGTAGAAAGGAATTTAGCTGCAGGTATGGGATCAGGTATCGTTGCCGGATTGAACTATGCATTTCGTCTTTCTCAGCTTCCTGTATGGGTTTTTGTGGCTGCAATCTACTCGGTTGTTCTCCCGTCGATGTCTCAGGATGTATTCCTGAACCAGACCGTCAAATTAAAGTCGACAATTGCAAACGCGTTTAAGGACATCCTGTTAGTTACTCTGCCCACAACGTTATTTCTTTTTTTCTTAAGGGTTCCGATTATTTCGATCTTATTTCAACGCGGGGCATTTAATGAGCATTCTGTGTACATTACTGCGGAGATTTTAAAAGGCTACTCGCTATCGATCATTGGTTTATCGATTTCAGCTGTTTGCGTGCGGTATTTTCTTGCTGCCGGGAAAATGCTTTTACCGCTGGCAGTTTCAATTTTCGCTTCGGGCGTAAACATTGCAGCAGATTATTTGCTTAAAGATACGTTGGGTGCGGCTAGTCTTGGTTATGGCGCTGCTATTGGAGCAACGGTAAGCGCAGTATTGCTCACAATGCTTATTTCAAAAGAGCTGCAGCTTTCAATCCAGTCAGCAATAAGGATATTTGGAAAAATGCTGATGGCAAATGCACTCCCAAGCCTATTGCTATTTCTGTTATTCCTGTCATGGAATTATTTTGACGGGAACAACGGTAAAGGGATAGGCATCATTATCTTGGCATCGGGATCTTTAGCTTGCTTAGTGATCTATTATGCCACTTTGCGGAAAATTAAACTGATCAGGAATTCCGGCTGGAAGGGGCGTTAGTATGGGCAGCATTAATGTATTAAGAATTATTTACTTGATTGTTGGCGGAAGTTTTGCCGGCATCGTCATGTATTTATTGGCTAAGAAAAAAATCAATGAGAGAAATACATTACTTTGGTTAGCCGGAGCACTCAGCATATTAATCATTTCCGCTTTTCCGTCACTGCTTAACTGGACCGCGAGAAAAATTGGAGTGGATTACCCGCCAGCGCTGCTTTTCTTATTTTCTGCGCTCATCCTGTTGGTAATTGTGCTTCATCAATCGATTCAAATCTCGGTATTAAATGAAAAAGTAAAGCAACTAGCTCAGCATGTGGCTCTGCAAAAAGTTGATGGTGAACAGGAGGGGCAGTGATGAGTAATTTGCCTGACATCTATGAATTTATAGAACAATACGCCATGTATGGAGTAGTTGCACTTGGATTTTTGTTTCTTGTAACACTGCTAGTTTGTATTTGGCAGATCCGTCGAATGACCCTAGTGAGGGAGAGGATGGATCGAGCTAATCTTCTCCTGGAAAATGTCAGAGCCGCAAAAGGAATTGAGTCAAACATCAACTATTTGCTGGAGCGGATAGGAACAGTAATTGAGGCTCCAGTCTATGCGTTCTATATATACGATACAAAGAACAAGCAGTATATCTTAAAAGGTGTTAGACATAGCGAGACTGATTTTGGGAAGGTCAGGCCTTCTTATAGTGGATTAGCTGCTTACAAAAAGGAAGATTACATGCCGCCAATTTCAATCAATATGACTTCTATTCCAAGTAAGTCAGAAATGGTCGACGAGGGAGAGGTTCCTCTTTTGTTCATGCCGCTAGGAGGAATTGGGGCTGTTCGTATTGGTCCGGTCAAAAAAGTCAGCCGAAACACGAAAATGAAGCTTGACGAGTTCGCGACTCAAATCCAATATGTCCTACCGGAATTAATTCTTTCGGAACGTATGCGCAATCAAGTTGACGTTGTCGTAGCATCTGGTAAAGCACTTCAAAACATAAGCGATGCAGCTATTGATCCTAAAGTCACTTTGAATTTAATGTTAATGGCTAGTCTCAAATCAGTAGGAGCTTTTGGTGCTCTTTTCTTTGAAAAATTGTCTGCCTCATGGCAAATTTCCACTTCGATTGGTGTAGAGGCGGAAATCCAAAGGGAGTTGGGACAAAATGATGCATTTCTCAGATTTATTTGCTCACAAATCGAAGGCAAAGAGAGCGTAGTTATTCGAGAAGGCGAAGCAGCGTTCAATGAAATCCCATCTGTGCTAGCCGCTCAGGGCACCCAGACGATTGCGGCAGCTCAAGTCGGTCATCGAGGGATGCTAGTGTACCTGTTTCAAAAAAATACCGTACTAGAAACAGACCCATTTGCCATGATTGCTAATGACCTATTGGATATTATAAATTCGCAGGCCCCAATTCAACATTTGTCGAAGGTTTATATCCGTATTCTCAAAAAATTGGCTCGTATGATGGATAACTTAAATCCGTACACAGTTGGATATTCAGATCAAATGAGCCGCTACGCCATTATTATTGCCAAAGAAATGGGACTTCCCGAGGATGAAATTCGGGACATTGCTTTAGCTGCCTATCTAAGTAATGTAGGTGTCCTGGGATTATCATCTGATCTTTATCAAAAAGAAGGAAAATATACGGAAGCTGAGTTTGAGATGATGAAGCTGCATTCTGAAGTTGGTGCTTCCATCATGAGCGTAACCACAGGGAATAAAAGACTCGCTTCTTTTATTATGTACCATCATGAGCGAATGGATGGAGCTGGGTATCCCGCTGGTCTGAGAGGGGACGAAATTCCGGTTGGAGCGCGTATTTTAGCAGTCGTACAAACGTTCTTGGCCAAAATTAACGGGCGAAAGCAAAGAGACCCGCTTTCTTTTGAGAAAGCCATTCAAATGCTAATCTCCGCATCTGGGACTCAATTGGACAAACAGGTTGTTGATGCACTGGTTCGTTGGTACCAGAGAAAGCGTAGAGATCCTAATTTCGCCGAGCGTTCTCTCGGCAATTGCTGGGAGATGTGCTGCACACCTTCAAGTATTTGTGAGCATTGCCCTGTATATATCAACAGTAACAAAGGAAGCCGGGTTAATTGCTGGGAGGTTGAAGGCAATCTATGCAGTTCACATGGTAAATCGTGTGCAACCTGCTTTGTGCGTACGGAATTTGTAACGAGATCATCGGTGAAGTAGATCTTATGGAACATTTTTTTTGTAACGATCATGTCGAATTGTGCCGTTTGTTATCGGATTCTGGCCTTAATTTGAACGGGATGGAGGCGGTAAGGTGAGTACGGTGCTATGTACTAACGGCGTTACTAGCAAAGCGCTTGCGGTTACTCGCTCGTTGGGTGCTAGAGGAATACGGGTAATAACTGCAGATAAACATTCTTGGCATACAAGCGGGTTTTCAAAATTCAGCCATAAATCGATGGTTTATCCCGACCCCGCAACGAAGAAGAAGCAATTTATTGATTGGGTTGTCAATACTGTAAAGCGTGAAGGTGTGGACATGCTCTTCGTGATGGATGATGACACCATGGAAGCGGTTATTGAACATCGACATCTCCTAGAGCCTCTTTGTCAGCTTACGCTGCCTCCAACGGAGGGATACCGAATCGCTGTAGATAAAGGGCTTTCCGCGCGTTTGGCTAAGGAAGTCGGGGTTCCATGCCCAGAAACAGTAGAACCGTTTTTTTCATCAGAGGAAATCACCGGCAGTCAACTTCTAGGGCTCACCGGCTCCATGCATTATCCGCTTGCGATTAAACCAAGAAAAAGCTCCGGCTCTCGCGGCATCCGTTTTGTGCACAATGAGAATGAACTTTTAGAACAATATCAAGCGGTTCATAGGGAATATCCCAACCCTCTGATTCAAGAGTATATTCCGCTCGGCCCTAAATACGATGTATGCGTTTATTACGATGATAGCCATCAGATGCAAGCATCCTTTGTGCAGCGAGAGATCAGAAATTTCCCTGCAGATCGAGGTCCAAGTACGGTTCGCGAAAGTGTGGAGTACCCTGAATTGATTTCGTATTCACTAGCACTCATGGATAAGCTCTCATGGGTCGGAGTTGCTGATGTGGAATTTATGATTGATCCGCGCAACGGGAAGCCCCAATTCATGGAGATCAATCCGCGGTTTTGGAGCTCAGTGCATCTTGCGATTTGCAGTGGGGTGGATTTTCCATGGATTACCTTTCAATGGATGAACAAGACCGCATCGGAGCCCGTTCACGATTACACTTTGGGACAACAAGGCCGCGCTCTATTACCTGGGGATACGCTGCATTATCTTACTAATCCTAATCGCAAAGCAATGGATCCGCCTTATTGGACCTTACAAGTGCCGGACGACATTATATCGAGGAGAGATCCATGGCCAACGGCTGGATTTTTCTTGTCCGCCATTCGATATTCTTTGAATCCTAGAACAACTTGGAAATTTTTAATTCGCCGTTGAGAGGTGATCGCTTTGGAAAATGTATTAACTATTGATCTAGAGGAATGGTATCACGCGAATTATGAAGATAACTTATTTCAGCCCGGTCAGGATTATGAGGAGCGGGTAATCGGAAATACAAACAAAATGCTCGATTTATTTGACCGATATCAAGCGAAAGCAACATTCTTTACACTGGGCATGATCGCCGAGAAGTATCCGGAACTCGTCCGTCTTATTCATAAAAGAGGGCACGAGATTGCCTCACACGGCTACGGGCATCAATTGATTTATAATCAAAGCGAACAGGAGTTTGAGGAAGATTTGCAAAAATCGATAATAACCATCGAAAAGGCAATTGGCCAAAGACCAAAGGGATTTCGGGCTCCGTCATGGTCTGTAAAGCACGAGACGCCATGGGTATTCTCCGTTCTCAAACGCAATGGTATTGAGTATGATGCCAGCATTTTTCCAGTGAAAACATTTCTTTACGGGATTCCTGATGCCCCCAGAATGCCATTTCAAATGAACTTCCGTGAGGGAAGCATGTTAGAATTTCCAACTTCAACCGTTCAGTTAGGTTCCAAGAATGTTCCTTTTTCCGGAGGGTTTTACTTCCGTTTTCTCCCTTACGCGGTGATTCGACGAATGTTTCGCGTTTTAAACAAAGCAGGTCAGCCTGTCATTTTCTATTTGCATCCTAGAGAAATTGATCCGCATCAGCCAAAACTGGAGAAGCTCTCCTTCAGGGATCATTTTATACATTACTATCAAATAGGCAGTTGTGAACGAAAGTTAGAGAAGTTATTGAGAGAGTTTCGGTTTACGACGGTTGAAAACTATTTATTTCATTCGCAAAAAGAGTTTGATGTCGTATGGAGCTTAAATGAAAGTGCTGTTTACAGACCTGCAGGCGCAGGCGGCCGAACGATTAGCGGATAGCAGACAGGAGGTTGACTGGTTATGAGGATTCTCATTATTGTTCCTGCTTTTAATGAAGAACAGAATATTGTGAAAACAATCAATAGCATTAAAAATGCCGGTAACTTTGATATTCTAGTCATTAATGACAGGTCTATCGATCAAACTTTACTTTTGGCGAAAACGCAGAAGAATATCAAAATCATTGACCTTGCCTGTAATCTAGGAATCGGCGGAGCGGTCCAGACCGGATATAAGTATGCGGAGCAGCACAATTATGATATCGCGATTCAAATTGATGGGGACGGTCAGCATGATCCGAATTTTATTGAAAAAGTCGTCACTCCAATTACCCAAGATGGCTACGATATTGTAATCGGATCTCGTTTCATCAATTACGAAGGCTTTCAATCTACTAAAATGAGAAGGGTAGGGATCTTGTATATCCAGCATCTAATTCGTATGATAAGCGGTATGCAAATTACGGACCCAACTTCTGGATTCAGAGCTTTCGGTAAACGTGCAATTTCCTATTTTGCCAAGCATTATCCAAACGATTACCCGGAGCCGGAATCCATCGTTATTGCGCACCGTTTGGGCATGAAAATTAAAGAGGTACCTGTTGTGATGCGAGCTCGTGAGTCAGGGAGTTCATCCATTTATTCATACAAAAGTGTCTACTATATGTTAAAAGTGACATTATCGATAATGGTTGCTAGATTAACTCGAGTAATGAGAGATGCGTGAGTGCAGAAAAGGAGTCCATTCGAGATGTGGAAGCAGCTACAAAAGATTGTTTTAAAACTGGATTTTCATGAACTGCTTAGTTTAGCCATGTTGTTAACTCTAACGGTCATCTATGAAGTGGGCTTGGAAACTGAAAGCTTGATGGATGAAATCTTTCGTATCGCTTCGACAGCAGGTCCCATAACCAAAAGTATCACTTTGCTCATGATCATATTTCTAATGACTGCCGTTTTTGTGAAAAATGTACGGTTTGCAGGTCACGCAAAGCTTCTATCCCGTGTAATGGCTTCTTTCTTAGTCATGCTCATTTCATTTGAAGCCGTTGTTCATTATATTTCAGCCCGCGGATTACCGCTGTTGGACTCGGCTTTGCAGGACTGGGATGCAACTTTATTTTTCGGTAAACAACCGGCTGTTTGGCTTGAACCGATCAACAATACTCCACTAACACTATGGTTTAGTGCAACCTACTTATCTTGGTTTATATTTACTTATGGTTCAATTTTTCTCATGTGGTGGTGTAGCCGTAAAGCATTGTTGGAATATACGACAATAGCATTAATGACTTTCTATATAGGTTATTTACTGTATATAATTGTACCAGGGATAGGACCCATCTTTACATATACGTACTCAACCCCGCTCGGGGGATTGACGGCTATGATGATGGATAATAAAGTTTTTACGCCGGCAGCTGACGTATTCCCAAGTTTACATACTGGAATTTCCGTTGTTATGCTTGTCCTTGTGTGGAGATATAGCCGAAAATGGATGTGGCTCTATGCCCCTATTATGTTTTCGATTATCCTAGCGACTGTCTATTTGCGTATACATTATGGAGTAGATGTTATCGCAGGTGTTATTTTATCTCTGTTAGTTGCATGGATATGTCCTAAAATACTAGCATTTTGGGCTAAGCAACGAGATCGCGTTGTTAAATCGTCATTACCTTTCACAGAAAAAGTGAATTTTTCCGATCCCAATAAATCGAGACCGGCATAAAAAGAACACCTCATTCCAGCCACGGAATGAAGTGTTCTTTTATGGTTAACGAGTTTGACCAAATGTTCCTTCATACAAAAACTCGCTTACCGGACGCCGAGTGGAAGGAGCTTCACGCTCTTGAAAGCGTTCCGGCAATTCTTCTACTGGACCACGATAGCCAATTGCAATGACAGCATGTGTTTGGTAATCTTCCGGAATCTGAAGCGTCTCACGCGCTTGATTATGATCAAAGCCACCCATAGCATGTGTGATTAAACCTTGATTGTTGGCTTCTAACGCCAGGTATCCCCACGCAGCTCCTGTATCGAAAGCATGACTTGGAGAGTTATTCCCGTTAGTCGCTTTTGTATAGGAAATGGCGAGAGCAAGGACTGGAGCTTTTTCACACCATTCCCGGTTGGCTGGCGCGATAAAGCTATGAAATTTAGCTCGCTGCTCGTCTGTACGAGCAACAATAAAGCGCCACGGCTGCAAATTGCTGCCGGAAGGTGCCCAGCGAGCCGCTTCGAACAGGCTAAGGAGTACGTCTTCGGTTACCTCTTGATTCGTAAACGAGCGAGGGGACCAACGCGTCAGGAATTGCGGATTGATTTCGTGATCCGGTTGGCGAGTGGATTCGACTTCGACGGGTAAAGATGTTGTCATTATGAATTCCTCCTTATGTATGTGCTCTACCTAATTTTACCTGATTTCGCTGTCCAATACGAGTTTTGAAAAATATCCATGACCTGTATGTGTTTTCCCGAAAATGGAAAAGCTAAAGGTTATGAAATAAAGTACCGAGACGAGGTGCGAGGAACCGTGAATTTTACTAGTCATGATGTTGTGATCATTGAAAGAGCTTTGAGAACTGCGATGAAACATGATATGGAAGAGCACCGTTCTAGAGATTACCAGGAAGTTTTGATCAAGATGCAAGAAAGTGCGATACAAGCCTTCAGAGCCAATGCTCCAACCGCAACTGCTGATCACGAAGGGATTCGGTATGATTATGATGATTCATCCGATCTCATGTAGACATACGAACGTATATTCTGTAAAATAGAAGAAATGAGATTGGTAAGGAGATTCGACGTATGAATCCTTTAACAGGTAAGGTTTCTTCTATGAATGAAATGATTGACTGGCTGCGCAAGCAACAGGACATCATGTCACAAGTTACATATTGGCACACCATACCCCCGCGCGATCCGAAGCTGGCTGATTTTCCAGCGGGATTGCACGAGGGTATTCGAGCTGCGCTGAAGCATAAGCAGATTAAGCAGCTATATACGCATCAAGCGGAGTCGTTCCGTCAGGCAACGGCCGGTCATCATGTGGTTACGGTGACACCGACGGCATCAGGTAAGACGCTATGTTACAATCTTCCGGTTTTGCAAAAAATTCTGGAGAATGATGCTTCACGTGCATTGTATTTATTTCCAACTAAGGCGCTCGCGCAGGATCAGGTTGCCGAGCTGCAGGAAATGGTAGATTTCATGGAGGTAGATATCAAAACGCATACCTATGACGGCGATACGCCGCCAACGGTTAGACAAGCGATCCGCAATGCCGGGCATATTGTCGTGACGAATCCGGATATGCTGCATTCCGCGATCCTCCCCCACCATACCAAATGGGTGAAGCTGTTTGAAAACTTGAATTACATTGTGATCGATGAGGTGCATTCCTATCGCGGTGTTTTTGGCAGTCATGTGGCTAATGTCATTCGCAGACTGAAGCGCATTTGCCGGTTTTATGGATCGAAGCCGCAATTTATTTGCGCGTCGGCGACGATCGATAATCCGAAGGAGCATGCGGAGCGGCTTATTGGAGAAAGCGTAGCGCTGATAGACAATAACGGAGCGCCGGCAGGCGAGAAGCACTTTGTTTTTTATAACCCGCCAGTGGTGAATCAGCAGCTGGGGATTCGTAGAAGCTCCGTCTTGGAGACGCGCAAGCTGGCAGGCACGCTGCTGCGAAGCGGAATCCAGACGATTGTGTTTGCAAGAAGCCGCGTACGCGTGGAGATTTTGCTGACCTACCTTCAGGAGCTCGTGACCCACGAGCTGGGCAGCAAATCGATCCGCGGCTACCGCGGCGGTTATCTCCCGAAGCTGCGCCGGGAGATCGAGAAAGGCCTCCGTAGCGGAGAAATCCGCGGCGTTGTGAGCACGAACGCGCTGGAGCTGGGCATCGACATCGGCCAGCTGCAAGCGTGCGTGCTCAATGGCTATCCGGGCACGATAGCCAGCACTTGGCAGCAGTCCGGGCGTGCCGGACGGCGGCAGGAGACCTCGCTGACGGTTCTCGTCGCGAGCAGCAATCCGCTGGATCAGTACTTGATCCAGAATCCGCGTTATTTCTTCGAACGCCCGCCAGAGCAGGCGCGTATTCATCCTGATAACTTGATCATACTTGTCGATCATGTGAAATGCGCCGCATATGAGCTTCCTTTTGAAGCGAATGAAAAGTTCGGTGACGAGTCGCTCACGGATGTCCTGGAATATTTAACCGAGGAGCAGGTGCTGCATCAAGTGAATGACCGCTGGTACTGGATGGAGCAATCATTTCCGGCGCACAACATTTCATTGCGGTCTGCAGCACAAGAAAACTTCATTATTATCGATATGACCAATGCGAATCGAGTGATCGGGGAATGCGATCGTTTCAGTGCGCCTACCCTTATTCATGAAGAGGCGATATATATACATGAGGGTGTCCAATTTCAGGTGGAGAAACTGGATTATGAAGAGAAGAAGGCGTTTGTCCGTCAAGTTGATGTGGACTATTTCACCGATGCCAGCTTGGCGGTGCAGCTGAAGGTGCTGCATGTGAACCGTGAAGGGCGGAGCGGCGGATTGCTGCGGCAGCTAGGAGAGGTGACGGTCAATGCGCAGCCAACAATTTTCAAGAAAATCCGACTGAGGACTCATGAGAACATAGGTTCGGGACCCATCCGTTTGCCGGAAGAAGAGCTGCATACCAGTTCGTACTGGTTCACCTTTGACGAAGACATGTCGGCAGGCCGTTCAGCCAACGACATGCAGCATGCGCTGCTCGGCATTGCGAATGTCCTTTCGCATCTTGCCCCGCTGTATTTAATGTGCGATCCGATGGATATTCGAGTTGTCCCGCAGGTTAAGGCGGTGCATAACAAGCTGCCGACGGTGTTTTTCTATGACCGGTACCCCGGAGGCGTCGGGTTGAGCGACCGGTTGTATGAGGTGCACGGTCAGCTCATGGATCAAGCGCGCAGCCTCATCCAAAGCTGCGGCTGCATCAGCGGCTGCCCTGCTTGCGTCGGGCCGATCGAAGAGGTCGGCTTGCTCGGCAAGAAGCTCGCCCTGGAGCTGCTGGCGCAGCTGGATGGCGGTGCCCGATGAGCGGGCTCCGCGAAAGGCTCGGCCGTCTGCGGGGGCCCGCAGCGGCGCAGACCGCGCCGCCGACTTTGCCTGTGGCAGACGACGAGTGGGTGCAGCTCGGCGCGCATATTGAGACGAGCCCGGCAGGCTCGTTCGTCATGCGGCGCCGCGAGTACGGCACGGACAGCGTGCATGGCAAGTATCGGCTGCGGGAGCTGGCCGATTGTGCGCAGCAGCTGTCCTGCTTTCACGACCGCGCCGCTGTCGTCCGGCACGATGCGCTGCTGTTCTTTGATACCGAGACGACAGGGCTCGGTGTCGGTGCTGGCAACGTGCCGTTTATGGTCGGCATCGGCTATTACACGGATGAGCTGTTCACGGTGGAACAGCTTTTGATTCGCAATCCGGCGGAGGAGCAAGCTATGCTTGTATATTTGCAAGAGCTGCTTGACCGCTTCACGCATATTGTTTCCTATAACGGCCGAACCTTTGATTGGCCGATTCTTAAAAATCGCTACGTTCTCAACCGTCTCACATTGGATGATTCGAAGCTTCTTCAGCTTGATTTGCTCTATCCTTCCAGAAGCTTGTGGCGAAATACGCTGCCATCCTGCCGATTGAGCAAGGTTGAAGAGAGCCGACTTGGCTTTGAGCGCGTGGACGATGTTCCTGGCTCCATGGCACCGGCCCTTTATTTTCAGTACTTGGCGGAGAAGAATCCGGCTGTCCTGCAGGGCGTTTTCGTGCATAATGAGCATGATATCGTCACATTAGCGGCTTTAGCGATTCATTTTTCCAAGCTGTTAAGCGGAGACATGGTACCTGTTCCAACCGTGCCCAGCACTGAACTTGATGACGAAGCTGTTTCGGAGAGAATTCCCGCACAGAGTGCCGAACTCGAATTAGAAGAGCTATTTCGAACAGGTCTCTGGTTAGACAAAATGGAACGGTTTGCGCTAGCGGAGACGTTCCTCGAACATTTATTTTCCAGGCTCATGCTTGAACCCAAACCCTCGAACACCTCTCAGCATGAATCAGCCATTCTGCAATTAGCTGCCTTTTATAAGAAGAAAGGTGATTATCTTCGTGCCGTAGATTTGTGGAAACGATGGATTCACATCAAGAATGCAAGTTTAGCGCTGCAATTGGAGCCTTATTTGGAGCTGGCAATGTATTATGAGCATCGAGAGCGGAATTTGAATCAGGCCATCTTTTATGCTGAAGAGGCTTGGGCTAAGCTTTGGCGTAGGCGCTCCCTGCATCGCGGTGATCGTAAGCAGAATGAAATCGAGGAAGCGTTAGAGAAGCGTATTCACCGATTGAAAGATAAATTGAGAAAGACCGAGAATTCACCGGTCCGCGAAGCATCCACCTCTAGAAACGGCAAGCCAAGAACAAAAGCCACAAAAGGCAAAACAAACAGGTTGAAACCAATTTACGTGAGTGAGGGATTGATTTAAGTCGCGTTAAATTCCGTTTACTTTCCCTTCCAATTGGATATACAAGGAAGAAAACGGCAAGGAGCAAGTGTCATGCCTGAGCTACCGGAGATGGAGACATATCGTCAGCAGCTAACGAGACTCATTCAAAACGCGCCTATTACAGGGGCGGAAGTAACCCGTCCGAAATCTTTAAACGTGGAGCCTGAACGGTTTATTCAGAAATTGACCGGCAATCGGATTGTGCATATTGATCGCCGTGCAAAGCATTTGCTTTTTCATTTGAGTTCAGGCGAAGTATTATTGCTGCATTTAATGCTGGGTGGATGGATGTTCTTCGGAACGGAGGAGGAGAAGCCGGACCGGACGACGCAAGTGGTCATTCATTATGGTGACAAACACTTATATTTCATTGGATTACGCCTAGGTTATTTGCATATGTATGCCTTGCCTGAGGTTGCAACGTTATTAAGTAAGCTAGGACCAGAGCCTTTAGATGCTGGCTTTACATTTGCCCGGTTTCAGAATGTTCTCAAAGGTAAGAAAGGCAATCTGAAAGTAACGTTAGTCGATCAATCTTTTTTATCAGGTATTGGGAATTGTTATTCGGATGAGATATGTTTTTCTGCGGGGATTCTGCCTCTGCGTAAGCTGTCAACGCTAACTGAAGAGGAGCAGCACCGTCTTTTCTTGGCGATGCGTTCAGTTTTGCTCGAAGCTATTCAGTACGGCGGTTATATCGATGAGCCTTTATTTGTCGGAGATCGGTTAACAGGGCAGTTTGACGCGAAATGCCGCGTATATGACCGAGAAGGTGAACCCTGCTTACGCTGTGGTCATCCGCTTGTGAAGACAGAAGTTTCTAGTCGCAAATGCTTTTACTGTGCGAACTGTCAATCGTGAAAGGGCTGAGGGGTCATGTATGTTGGCGCTCATGTTAGTACGCGGGGAGGATATATTGGATCGGCAAAAACAGCGTTATCCATGGGCGCAAATGCTTTTCAATATTTTCCAATGAATCCAAGGAGTCTTTCTACAAAAACGGTAAATTTGCGTGATGCCGCTGCCTGTGCTGCATTTTGCCGGGAGCACGACATGCTATCGATCGGACATGCTCCATATCCTCTGAATCCGGCGGCAGACGAGGCTGAGCGAGAGTTAATGGTGAAGCTGTTAAAGAACGGACTCGAAATAACCAACGCATGCGGATCCGTCGGATTAGTGGTTCATTTTGGAAAATATGTTGGAAAAGACCCGTTACAAGGCTATAAAAATATAATACAATGTTTGAATAGCGCCACTCATGGCTATGAGGGGGCGTCTTTCATTCTGCTTGAGAATCAAGCCGGCGAAGGATCTCAGCTAGGGCTTACTTTGGAAGAGATGGTCCAGGTGCGTAAGTTGTGCCGGAACCCAGAGAAAGTTGGTTTCTGTTTAGATACGTGCCATGCGTTTGCTAGCGGTTTATGGCAAAACCATGGTTGGTCAGAGCTTGAGGCCAAAGGGAGTCACCTTGATTACTTTCCCCATTTGAAGGCCGTTCATTTGAATGATTCGCTTCATCCTTATGGCTCGCGAAGAGATCGCCATGCGAACATTGGAATGGGATATATTGGCCAACATAATTTCGAGGAACTGTTGTCCTCATCTTATTTGAAGCATATCCCTGTCGTTCTCGAAACGGGAAAAGGGCCCGACGGCACCCATGCTGAGGAAATTGCTTTGGTTAAAGCTTTATCCCGTGACGCTTAATGACGCACTGCACTGCATGCACAGGAAGGGAGGGAAATCCAGTCATGATTCATGTATACTTAGATGATCTGCGCCCTTGTCCCCAAGGTTTTACGCTTGCCAGAAATATACAGGAGTGTCTACTGCTGCTCGAAGAATGCGACGTTGACATTTTATCGTTAGATCATGATATGGGCTGGATGACGAAGCAAACAGGCATGGATGTAGTCATATGGCTGGTTCAAAAGCGGAAATTCCCTAAGAGCATTTATATCCATACTTCAAGCCAGACGGCTTGTACGGCAATGTATCAAATGCTGTATACAGCCAAGCCTGAAGGGGTGCATATATACCCACACCCGATACCGGACGATTTGCTGCTGCAAATTGCACAGAGAACTTAGTGTAAGAAGAAAGGAATGTAGCATAAGATGATTCATTTATCACATATTCATTTTATTCGAGGAGAAAGACATATTTTAAATGATGTGAATGTACATATTAATCCCGGTGAACACTGGGTATTGTTAGGTCGTAACGGATCTGGCAAAACAACTCTGCTCGAAATGATGAATGGTTATGAATTTCCAAGTCGGGGAACCGTAGACGTGTTGGGTAACCGATATGGGCAGTGTGATGTGAGGGAAGTCCGAAAGAAGATTGGTTATATTTCTCAGTCACTTATGGAAAAATTAAATCTAAGCGACCCAGTTATTGAAGTTGTGGCTACAGGTGAGTATGCCTATCTTCGCTTTTATCAGGAGATTCCACAAGATGTTCTGGATCGCGCAATGGTCATGCTGGAGCGTGTGCGCATCCCTCATTTGGCTCATCAAACGTTAGGCAGTTTGTCGCAAGGCGAAAGGAAAAAAGTCATGCTGGCCAGGTCGTTAATGATGAAGCCGTCACTTCTTGTGTTGGATGAACCGGCTGCAGGCTTAGATTTATACGAACGGGAACGTTTTTTAAGAGATGTCAATGAGCTTAGCAAACAGGACATTACAGTCGTTTATGTGACCCATCATATTGAAGAAATCATTCCGTTAATTACACATGTTGCCATTATTGAACAGGGTGAGTTAATTGCTGCAGGACCTAAGAAAGAGGTGCTGACGCCGGAAAATATCCGGAAAGCTTTCGACGTGGATATTGCATTGGAATGGTTTCAGGATCGACCGTGGATTAAGGTTTTGGATTAAAGACGATAAAGGATGCGGCTATGACACAAATTACGACATACATTGGTACTTCGAATCACGGGTTCGCGCAGTATGCGCAAGATGAAATCCGTAAGTTATTTCCGCTGACCAAGTTCACATTGCTTGTGCCAACAGAAGTATTTTTATTCGAAGTGCCCGAAGGCACAGAAGATGCAATAACAACCATCAAAGAGCAGGAACCTATTTTTCTGCGACATATACAACCTGTTTTACAAGACTGGGAAATCACCGGAACGGAAGTAGATCTTGAACATCTCAAAAGTTGGTTGAACAATGCGTACGCAGCGGGTCTCCTTCATTCTGGAGAAAAGATCGCCATCCAAGTGCGTAAAGAAGAACGCGCAGATGTACCCTATGCTCCTTTTTCGGTCAAGGCCGCGTTAGACGAGATTCTTGTTTCGGAGATTCATGCTGAACCGGTAGTTCGTTATGCCGATCAAATTATTTCCATTTACATCAACGCCAAAAAGCTGTTTGTAGGGCTATCTAAGCCAGCGGACAATTTGTCCGATTGGTCGGGCGGAGCCATTCGCTTCATGAAGGAAGAGGACCAAATTTCACGCGCCAAATTCAAACTTTTGGAAGCGGAACAGCGGTTTGGAATTGATTTTAGCATTGCTAGAACAGCGCTTGATATCGGAGCCGCACCTGGTGGTTGGACGTCCTTGTTGTTAGAACGCGGCTTACAAGTCACAGCTATTGACCCAGCGGCAATGAGTCCAAGGCTGCTTGGCAACTCTAGTCTTAAGATTTATAAGAAAAATGCAAGCGATGTGAAGCTGCGTGATAACGAGTTTGACTTACTTGTTTGTGACATGAGCTGGGACCCCCGGCAAATGGGGCGTTTGGTCGCAGATTTGCTCTACTCACTGCAAAGTGGCGGTACAGCGATCATTACGGTCAAACTTATGCATAAAAAGCCGTTTCAAACGGTTCGGGACATATTACGTATTCTGGAACCATCCCTTTTCTTGCTTAAAGCGAAACAGCTTTTTCACAACCGAGAAGAGTTAACTCTTTATTTGCAGAAGATGTAGTTTGTGGAAAAAAATGTAGATTTCAATTAAAATCCCTCTTATAATCAAGGTAATTAATAACTTGATGAAGGGGGCTTTTTTATCGCTAGTATGAAAAAGAATTGGATTGGAACCTATATCGGCGGGAGGTACCAAATTGAATCCCTGCTAGGACGAGGGGGAATGAGTCATGTTTATTTAGCGGAGGATCTGAAGCTGAAGGGGAAGAAATGGGCGGTCAAAGAAATCTTGCCGGTTGAAGAAGGGACAATGTCCTTCATGGAAGAAGCTGAGATGCTCGCAAAACTTCATCATCCACAGCTGCCGCAATTAGTTGACTATTTTACAACGGATGAAGGGACAGGCTTCTTGGTTATGGATTACATTCAGGGCCCCACCTTGCAAGATCTATTTGATAACACAGGACGAGACTTCCCTTTCACGAAAATCATCGAAATCGCCTTCCAGTTATGTGATTTACTTCATTATTTGCATACTTTTCTCCCTTGCCCGATTATTTACCGGGATCTTAAGCCCTCCAATATTATGTTCAACGAGCAGTCGCAAGTTCGGCTAATTGATTTTGGCGTTGCCAGGCAATTTAAATATGGTAAACAGGGCGATACGATGCAAATGGGAACCATTGGATTTGCTGCTCCAGAGCAATTTATGGGCTTGCAAACGGATGCTCGTTCTGACTTATATTCTTTGGGCGCTATGCTGTATTACTTATTGTCCGGTGGCCAGTTTGCCTATCTCACTCAGCAGCCTTTGGAGCAAATAAATCCTAAGCTGCCTGAAGCTCTAACCTCGACTGTACGATTACTTCTGCAAGAGAATCCTCAGCACCGTTGTCAATCCGCCATGGAAGTGAAAATGAGACTTCGTTCCATCAATCCCGAACCAATGAATGTCATTATAAATCACAATCAAGCCTCCCAGTTGCCGAATGATAGGCTAATTGTGATCGGAGGACTTTTTGCTGGCGTAGGATCGACATTCACGGCCATTTCTTTGGCCAGGATTTTGAACGCGATGCACATCCCGAACGCTCTTGTTGAACAGCCAACCAATGAGCCCGATTTGTACATGCTATTATATGGGGATATGAAAGCGCCGAAGGAGTACAAGTTTGCCGCACATCTAATAACTGCACAGGAGAGGAGCTTAACCCCTTCAGTTTCCTGGGATAACGGTTTAACGACCTGGGTGCCCATTCATCCGGACGGATATCATAGTGCTTGGCAGCCAGCAGATTCCTTTAAACTTCTGCACATGATCAAAAAGCCGATCATCTTTTGGGATGTTTCGACGCATTGGGATCATCCTTCGGTTGAGGAGCTTTGTCATAGTGCTGATGAAATTATTGTTGTTATCGATGCTTCACCTGGTAAATGCAATAGGCCCAGCTCACGTGCGCATTTTGATCGGTTTAATTCCTATAAACAGCGCGGAAAACGAGTGCATTATGTCGCCAACGGCTGCATTCCAGGAATGTTCGAGAAGGAATGGATGGAGTCGGTCCCAACTCCTCCAATATGTGCCTTGCCTGAACTGCCACGGGCTGGAATTATGCGAGCCGTTTGGAAGGGGGAGTGCGTTCAGGATCATCCTGAGGTATTGGAGCAAATCAACAACGCACTATCTCCGCTTTTAAAAGAAATCCTTCCAAGGAGTAGCATGCCTTCCGGCAAAAAAATGAAGGAGAAACCATCATTCTTTTCAAGAATTATGAAGCATAGTTAGATTTCTTGTTTAACTGGAAGATTGTCCAGGAGAGCAGCGTAGCAAAGCAGGACCACAGCAAATAGGGTACTAACAGCCAGGCAGCGAATTTGGAATATGGTATTGTCGCTTGGATTAGCAGGCATGTAGTGATTGCCACCACTGCGGTATCAACAAAAGCCAGTTGTAGGTTTTTAAGTTTAAATTCAAAAATCGTAAAAGTTTGATTAACGATATAGTTGATGAGCAGGATAAGGACATAACTTATGGCGGCTTCCTGAAATCCATCCGTTTTCGTGTAGACGATTGCTACAGATGCTGAGATAAGCGCATACATAATGCCCCATACGATGCCAAATAGCTTAGCCGGAGGCTGCCAATTCGGCTTTTTCAGACTTGCATAATAAGAGAGATCTGCTGGAAATAATACCCCCGAAATTGAGAAAAGCGCGTACGTAATAAGAAATGCAAAAATAAACGTTAACATGAAGACACCTCCATTTGAGTTTGTCCAGTTTGTATTACTATATTACTCGCCTCTGTTAAGTTATAACTAAATTTCACCGAAGTAAAGAGAAGTATGCTATGATGTTGCTTAATAAAATAAGATAGCATGCAAAGGGGAGTTAGACATGGAACAACGGTTTGCCAGAGAATCCAGATGCTTCAAAACATCGCGTATTTTTCCAACTGACGTGAATAATCACAATACGCTTTTTGGCGGAAAGCTGATGTCCTATATCGATGACATTGCTTCAATTGCAGCACATAAACACTGCCGAAGATCCGTAGTAACGGCATCGACAGATTCTGTTGACTTTTTGTATCCGATTCATACATCAGATTCCGTATGTTTAGAGTCATTCGTGACTTGGACAGGGAAAAGCTCGATGGAGGTTTTTGTGAAAGTCGTTACGGAAGATTTGAAAACAGGAGAAAGAAAAATTGCTGCAACTTCTTTTCTGACATTTGTTGCTTTAGACGATAATAAAGTGCCGGTAGAAGTACCGCAGGTAGTTCCGGAAACAGAAGAAGAGACGAAGCTGCATGAGTCGGCACCACAACGGGCAGAAATGAGACGAATTCGCAGAGTTGAAAGTAAAAAGCTGGCTGGATTTTTCACAATGAAATATCCCTGGGAGTAAAAAGGATTGATTTTTCGGTAAAATGTGGTACAATTTGGATAAATTGTTTGAACAAGCGGAAGCACCGCTGATTTTAGAGATTACTTCTCTGAAGTCGGCGCGTGCTTTTTTGTTTTTCAAACGGGTAAAGGAGGATGATGATTGAGCGCTCAAACGACGATTCGCATAGCGATCGTACTGTTGATGATTAGCCTTGTATTAATCGGCAGTGGGGTGTATGCCAAATTTTCATGATCTTTTATGGAGATTAGGAGGTCTGAATGAAGAAAATTCAACTTTATGTACTCGATAATGACGAGGAATATGCGCAGCGACTTGCCGCCTTCATTCGTGCTTCTGAGTTCGCAGAGCGAATACAGGTGAAGTTGTTTTCTAGGCTGGAGTTGATCCTGGAAGTACTTGAGAATCAGGAAGCAGAAGGCGTATTACTAATGTCGGAGGTGTACTATCAGGTTCTCATGAACCGGGCCACTAGGCTCAGCAAAATGATATTAAGTGAAACGATTGCGAACTCCATCGACGCAGAAACTAAGGTGCCGTTCTTATACAGGTTTCAATCGCTGCACCATTTGTTCACGAGACTCCAAGCTTTTTATGACGAAAAACGGAATGAAATGATAAGTCACGGGATGAATAAAGCGTGTATCCTCTCTGTATATAGCTCGAGCGGAAATAGCGGTAAGACGATGACGTCCATTCATCTTGCAAAGCAGCTTTCTTTTCGTGGTGAACGCGTTTTTTATTTAAGTTTGGAATCGGTTAGTTCAGCGTCGCTATGGCTTCAGGGCGAATCAGGTCGATTTTCCCAGCTGATTTACTATATGAAAAGCTCGCCTGACTTACTCGGCCCCAAGCTCCAATTGTTGAAGTCCCATGATCCACGCCTGCGATTTGACTATTTGACTCCACATGATCAGATCAGGGAAATGCAAGAAATTACTGGAGAGCAGATTCGTGTTCTCGTTAACGCCCTCGTTTGCTTGAATGAATATGACTATATTATTTTAGATCTTGAAGCGTCAGTGCATCCACGAATAGTTAAAGGGTTGGAAATCAGCAACCACATTATTTGGCTCGTTCGGGATGATTTGAATGATGTGTATAAAACACAGGCGCTTGTGCAGCAGATGGGCTTCATGCAAAATGTCCATTTTGTTTTGAATAAGTACACAGGTATGCAAACGAATGATTTCTCTAGTCTCGGCAATGAAATCTCCTTTAAGCTTCCTTATATCCCTGAGTGGAAAATCTTAAGAACTACAGATCAGATGTGGGAATCCAGTTTGTTTTCAGAACAGACCTATCAGATGGTCACAGCACTTCATATAGGTATAGGACGTTCTACTTCTAGATCAGAAGGAGCTGTTGCTTCGTGAAGCAGAGTCAATTTGTGGCGTTGAAGCAGCAAATTAAAGAGAAGCTTGATCTTTCAAGCACGATCAGCGATGCCAGTTTAAAGGAGCTCATTGAAGAAGCTGTTTTTTATGCGGCAAGTGAGGAGAAATGGACTTCGAGCGAAATACATGCCTCGGTCAAACGTATTTTCGATTCATTTCGGGGATTGGATCTCTTGCAGCCGTTGATCGATGATCCTTCTGTAACAGAAATTATGGTTAATGGGCATGAGCATATTTTTTTCGAGCGTCAGGGGGCGATTGAGCGATACCCATTCCATTTGGAAAGCGCAGAAAAACTAGAGGATCTTATTCAGATGATCGTTTCAAAAGTGAATAGGATTGTAAATCAATCCACCCCAATCGTTGATGCGCGTCTGCAGGATGGATCAAGGGTAAACATCGTGCTTCCCCCAGCCTCTCTGAGCGGACCTACTTTAACAATACGTAAATTTCCGGAAAAGCCGCTGCTTATGGATGATCTGATTCAAATGGGAAGCATTTCTGCGGAGGCTGCGGAATTGCTCCAGGTGTTGGTAGCGTCTGGGTATAACATCTTTATTGGAGGTGGAACAGGTTCTGGTAAAACAACCTTTCTAAATGCGCTTAGTGCGTGGATTCCTGCACATGAACGCATTATAACAATTGAAGATTCAGCTGAGCTTCAGATACAAACCGTTCCAAATCTGGTCAGAATGGAAACCAGGAATGCCAATACCGAGGGGAGAGGGGAGATTACCATTAGAGACCTCATTCGAGCCTCGCTTCGGATGCGTCCCAATCGGATCATAGTCGGAGAAGTGCGCGGAGCCGAGGCGTTAGATATGTTAGCTGCAATGAATACTGGGCATGACGGCAGCTTAAGTACGGGGCATGGCAATTCTTCGCTTGATATGCTTAGCAGAATGGAGACAATGGTGCTTAGCGGTGCTCCTCTGCCGATAGAGGTTATTCGTAAACAAATCGCTTCAGCGCTTGATGTGATGATCCATATCAGCCGAGTGCGCGATCGAACCCGAAAAGTGACCGAAATTCATGAAGTCATCGGTATGAAGGAAGGTGAGGTTCAACTGCAACCGCTGTTTGTATTCCAGGAAAGAGGGGACGTGTCAGGGGCTAAAGTAACTGGGGAGCTCACTTATACAGGCAACCTACTTCACAATATGCACAAAATACGAATGGCTGGCATGAAGCTGCCCGTTTGGTTCTCAAATAAGGAGGAAGAGCGTGAAGCTGGATGAAGATCCTATTACTTCTCGTCATAACGGGTTCGCTGAGTTGGTTTATGTTGTTGTACTTAGATCGTAGAAAAAGTAAAGACAGAGAATTGAAGAAGGTCAAAATTCCTAATGTTCTACCACCTCGGTCAACCCACGCATTAATTGATTACCAACACTATCATCTGACAGCCCAGCAAAAAGCAACTGCCATTCTTATGCTCGCCTTGCCTGCTTTTATTGTAGGTTACATTTTTTATAAAAGCTTCATTCTCGCTGCTGTAATTTCGGCGGTAGGATTGGTATTTCCTCGCATACGCAAACAACAGCTAATTCAGATTCGCAAAAATAAGTTGTACGTTCAATTCAAACAAGCGCTTAGCTGTCTATCTTCCTCCATGACAGTCGGAAAGTCGATTGAAACCGCATTTCAAGAGACTCTAGAGGATCTAAAGCTTCTATATCCCGATCCTGCCTGCCTGATTGTGATTGAATTTAGTATCATTTGCCGGAAGGTTGAGAACGGCGAGCCTATTGAAGCGGCTTTGAAAAACTTTGCGGATCGAAGTCATTTAGAGGATGTAATCAGCTTTACAGATGTCTTCTTAACTTGTAAACGCACAGGCGGGAATCTCGTGGAGGTAATGAAGCGTACTTCCGCTGTGATCGGAGAAAAGCTTGAAATTACACAGGATATTAACGTGATGATTGCCCAAAAAAGGTTTGAGTCGAGGGTGCTGCTGTTTGCCCCAATCGTAATTGTCGCAGTGCTTGCATTTTCATCACCGGAGTATATGCAGCCTATGTATACGGGAAGCGGCGTTCTCATCATGAGCGGATGCTTATCGATTTTAGGCGGCTGCTATATGCTCACTCAAAAAATCATGAATATAAAGGTGTAGCATGTGGATCACGATAATGTTTATTTTCGAATTGACAGCAATTCTCATCATACTGTTATGGGGTCGCAGTCGGTATGCAGATTGTATTCATGCCTATCCTTTTCCCTTTCGTCTTCAATTCCTATTTCCATTCAGTTATCTGCTTGTTGATCAGCTTAATTTAATGGAAAAATTGCCTGATTTCACATCCAAAATTCACCATAACCTAATTAAGCTTTATGGCAGAAGCTTATCCGCCTATGGGTGTAAATATTTTTATGCGGAACTAATCTCCATAAGTACACTCTGTATCGTTATTGTGACTCTCCTATCGGTCCTTGCAGGTGGGGATGGATCGGTATTGGTTTTTGGGTTGTTCGTTGCTGTCTTGCTTCCCTTGCTGATGGTGCGTGATTTGGATGTGAAAATCCGTAAGAAACAGCTCCTCATGATTACGGAATTACCTGAAGTATTGAGCACAATTGTGCTGCTTGTTAATGCGGGTGAAACCGTCAATCGCGCATGGATTCGCTGCGTTGAGGTTCGTCCACATAAAGCGCAATCGCCGCTGTACAAAGAACTTGCGCAAGCGGTACATGAGCTTGAAATGAATGTCTCATTTTCAAAAGTGATGGAAGACTTCGGCAAGCGCTGTGCGCTCCATGAGGTATCTTTGTTTACTTCAGCGATCCTGCTGAACTATAAAAGAGGAGGAAGTGACTTCGTAACGGCACTTCATTCTCTTTCGCTTGTTCTATGGCAGCGCAGAAAATCTGTTGCCCGAACACTTGGAGAAGAAGCATCCTCTAAGCTGGTATTCCCCATGGTTGTTATTTTTGTTGTCGTCATGGTTATTGTCGCGACCCCGGCAATGTTAATGATGAAATAATAAACGGAGGTTAGAAGAGATGAGTAGCCTATTTGAACGGTTGAAGTCATTTTGGAAAGAAGAAGATGGACTCGGGACTTTAGAGATTTTATTGATCGTTGCTGTGCTTGTTGCGATTGCGATCATCTTCAGAAAGTGGATCGTTTCTTGGTTCCAGAAACTGATTGGGGATGCCAATTCTGATCTCAAAGACAACAGTTCGGTGGCACCTTGCGCACCAAGTCCTACGACAAGCTGTGCGCCATAGATGCAGACCCCGCTTTAGAGAGGGAGAGCAGGGAAGCTTTACGATTGAGGCTTCTCTTGTATTTCCTCTCTTGTTATTTTGTACAATTACACTTCTTTTCGTAAGTTTGTACGCCTATCAAAAAGTATATCTTCAGCAGATCGCTAGAACAGCGGCCGAGCGACTAGCTTTTTCATGGGACAATAGCCATAAAGATTTGGTGACAGGAAATTATCTTCCTGCGGAAACGGACGGCCTATACTTCCGTCTAACACAAAATAACGTGTTAGATTTATTCGGTAGGTTGATGTTAAGTGAAGCAACGGAAATTGAGATTCCTTCCAAGGAAGCTGGGGCGCTTGTAGAGAGAAAGCTAGCTAGAATCTCGTCTTTACTGCCGCAAGGAGTGACGGGTACAGCTAAGTTCTCAAATTATTTACTAGACCAGCAAGTAGAGGTGAGGCTGCAGAAAGCTTTTCATCTGTCTCCGATAATGAGCAGGTGGTTTAGTGCTACTCAGACTGGCGGTAGAGCGGTTTCACATGTAGTAGAACCAGTAGAGCTTATTCGTTTAACGGACATTACGCGGACTTATTTTAAAACAATAAAGGGCCGGATATCACCCCGAAAAGCAAGGGAAGCACTGATAGAACCTACTCAAGATAACCTGGCAGGACCAAGCATAACGATAAAATCGGAACGCCAGGCCGCTTCATATTTGCGATCATTAGTTAGCGGTACAGAAGTCGTTTTGACAACGGAGTCGGGAAAAAACAGGACGGTAGATGCTTTGGATGCGCGCGGCATCGCTCATCAAGCTTTTTACAGTATGACGGAATCTCAGCTTCGTGCGGAGCAAATGCCCAAGGATATCGAACTTCTAAATCAAGGCACACAAGTGAAAGGAGTCGTCTGGCATTTCTTCAAAAAGGATGCCAACGATAAAAGTATGCCCTCTGGCGCATTTCGCAAAGAGCTAGAGCGCAAGGGAATCGTAGTTGTCATTCACAATTAGAATGGGGGAAGTATTTGAGGACATTCGTTCGTTCAGAGAGAGGGGCTGTTTCCGTCTATCTGATTATGATTATCGTTCCGATATTTTTGTTCCAAGCGGTGCTTATTGATTTTGCCAGAGTGAAATTGGCGGAAAAGGAGACAGAATCAGCGGTTAAAGCCGCTGCACGTTCAGTGATGTCATCATTTGATACAGATCTTCAGGCAATGGGCTTGTATGGGTTGGGAATTCCGCAAGAGAAATCGGAGGAAGTTTTTCGTACTGTCTTTGCAAATAATTTTTCAGGACAAGTATCGTCCGGCGCTTTTCATTATGTGGATACAAAACCTGTAGCACCAGGGGGGCGAGTCACGCCAGTATATGCGTTAGCCAGCCATGTCATTTTTGAACGCCAAGTGCTGGAGGATATGAAAATCAAAGCGCCAATTGAATATACCCTTGAGATTACGGACAAATTTCGGAAAACAGGGACGAAGGCGCCTTTCCAGCTTGGAAGCCAGTTTTCCAAGGAAGCAGCAGCGTTAGAGAAGCTTATAGATCAAAGAGAAAACGCGCTCGATGAAGCGTGGCAGAGGACGGAAGAGTTTCATGGCAAAACTAGTTTGTACCACACCTACTATCAATCACGGATAGCAGAATTAGACAATTTAGCCGCTCAAATTGGCATTCATACGGTGGATGAAGTACGCAATGAAATCGTACAGGTGGAAAGTCAAATGAAATCGGTGCAGTCCTCTATAAGAGAGCTGGATATGTCCATTGCTGCGATAAGTCAAGCGGGCAGTAATTTAGCTGGCTTAAGGTCCATAATGGAATCCCGGCAAGCTTTGGGGGAGCAAGTACAAACGCTGTCCCAGAAGTTAAATGAACTCCAAACTTTACTGCAATTAATTATCAAATATGTGGCGCTCCTCGCGGCAACGAAGCTCGAAACTCAGGCAAATGCTAAAGAAATTGGTCGATTACAGCAGTTGATTGAGCCTGCCTTGCGTACCGCAAAGCAGCGAAACGAAGAAATACGCACGAAAGTACAAGGTACTTCCCTCAGCAACTCAGGTAATGGAGCAACCAGTCTGGATGAGGTTTTTCAAAATGTTCCTGTCATGGGGGACGATTACTTTTACAGGTATCAAACAGCTGTGGCCGGTATTTCTGCTTTATTTGCAGCCTTTCAAGATGTGGTTGGCTCCGTACAGTTGTACACGGCAGAAAATACTAGCAAAGCTAATCTAGCTAATGACGCCTATTGGTCAGAGTCCAATTCTTTTTATGGGAAGCAGAGCACGTTAGAGAAATTAAGAATAGAAAAGAACGGCTCCATAACAACAAATAAGAATCAGCAAAGAAATAAGATTCAAGCGATCTTGGATCAAGCGAAACAATCGATCGGTGGTTGCGGAGTCGTGAATGGCAAGATCAGTGATGACTTGCTTTATGACCGGCTTCAAGGGTCTGGGGCACATTCCGCTTCATCAAAAGGTTACTACCAGAAATACCGGGAAGCCAACGCACAGGAAACAACAATTGGTAGTGAAATTGCTTATGATCTTGAGAAGTCAGAGCCAGTAAGCTTGAAGGCAATGGATATGCTTGAGGTTTTTAATAACGCGGCGGAATCCATGCGAAATGAACTCTATGTAAATGAATTTGCTTTGACCAAGTTTAATTTCCGTACCCTTGGATTCGAAAAGGATCAAGCCGGAAATCCGAAGTCTTCAAATGAACGGATAGATCCGAGCACTCACGCACTAGCAAATCAAGAAGTAGAATATTTGCTCTATGGATTTTCGTCGTGTGCAGCGAATATTTCGTCTGCTTACGCAGAAATGTTTGCATTCCGTATGGCAATTCGTACACTCGAAGCGCTGCTAGATACCAAAAAGGAGCTGCTTAATATTGGCTCACCGCTGCTAGTGTTTTTGGCTGCTGCCGCGGAGGGGGCTCATCTTGCTTTTCAAGACATGACAAAACTAGTGAAAGGTGAAGCGGTAGAGTTATCTGAGAAGATTACGATCTCCGCTTTAAGCTTAACTTACAAAGATTATTTACGGATTTTCCTGCTCATGCATAGCAACAACACGAAACTAATGGCCAGAATGCAGGCGCTAATAGAACTGGAAACCGGGAAAGATTTAATGCAAGCAGCGACCTATATACAAGGGAATGCCTATAGCGATGTAAAGCTGTGGTTTATTCCGCAAATGATGAAGTTGTTGGATGGAAGTGGGCTGTTGGGTTGTAAGGTGACAGGTAATCGATGTCAATTTACAAGATCGGCTGCCGTCGCGTATTGAATTGGGAGGGGCTGCATGCGGTATAAGTTTTATCAGGAGCAAAGAGGAGGCATTGTGTTGGAAGCCGCGCTGGTTCTTCCATTTTTCTTTGCCTTTGTTGTTGGTCTTGTCATTTGCATTCAGATAGCATGTCTAGAACTGGCTCTGCAAGCCGGAGTGGCAGAAGCAACGAGATCCATCGCTGGCCAACTGTACCCAGTAAGACTTCTCATGCAAGAAGCTAAATCGAAATTTGATCAAAGTCGTCCGGCAGAAATAATGAATTCGGCTATCAACCGCGTTCAATCAGTCAGAGATCAGGTGGCAAACACGGAAAACCTATCAGACGAGTATGCTGCGTATATACCAGAAACGATGCTGGAACTTGTCAAGTGGGAAAGAGAGAAGCGTTTGCTTGGTGAGGAACTGGTGACAGATGGGAAAAAAAATCTGTATGAGCAGCAAGTGGAGCCCCGTCTGCTTGCTGCGTTTACTCCGATTGTTTATGCTTTTTGCGATCGCTCAACGATTTCGAGCAATAACTTTAAGGTGATTTCCGTAACACTTCCGAGCGTGGAAAATGGAGGGAATGATTTTTTGGGTATCGAGGCGCAAGTTTCTTTTAAGCTTCCGCTTCCGTTTATTAGTCAAACGATCATTCTAAAAAAGCGGGCATTTGAACGTGCTTGGGTTGGTGCCTGACAGCAACTTTCATATGAGGGGGGACTTTAGATTTATTATATTTTTTTGATCTTTATTTCTGTTGCTTTTGTAACAGATGTGCGCAAAGCCATAATCCCTAACAACTTAACAATTTGCGGAGCTTTGACAGGGCTGATGTTCAATTTGTTCATAGATGGCTGGAGCGGGCTTGTTTTTGCGGTTGCGGGAGCAGGCGGTGCATTTATCGCGTTTTTTTTGCTCTATGTCATTGGCGCGCTTGGCGCAGGAGATGTAAAGCTTTTTACGGCGATTGGAGCGATGATGGGGGTCAGTTTTGTGTTTCAATTAATGCTTTATTCCTTACTTATTGCAGGGATAATCGGACTTCTTTTGCTAATCATGCATAAACGAATGTTGGTTACAGGACAGAAGTTAGTTAAATGGCTTTTTTTCATTGTGATCTTACAGGATATGAAAAGCGTAATGGGAATGAAGCATCAAACGAATATTAAGTTTCCTTTTATGTACGCGGTAATACCGGGTGCTGCATTAACTTGGTTTTACTCGTTTATATGAGAAGAGGTGAAAATTCCGTGACGGAAGAAGTATTCGGGCTGCGCTATGAATTTGTGTACCGCCATGGCCATTATATGAGTTTATTTAAAGACGAGGGGGAAGGGCTGACAGCAGAAGCTCTTTCGACTTTACAAGTTAAAATGCTTGAAGCTAACACGATCCCCAAACTGCTGCCACTGGAGATTCAAGAGGTGGATTTTCGAATCAAATTGCTTTATCGTTTAGCGGCTAAACGGATGCTGGCCCAAGTGATAAGGGTTGAGGGACTTTCAAAGTTGCATTTTGCCAAACTCATGTATGCAATTGTTTGCGCATTAGAGGAAAGTAAAAATTACATGCTGCATGAAACAGGATTCGTATTGAGAGATAATTTTATTTTTATCGGCGCTGATTGGTCCGATGTATTTTTAACATATGTACCAATGATGGAAAGCTGCGAGGAAGAGGATGTTATTACTTCACTAAAAGGATTAATCAGGCAGATTGCAGTTAACATTATAGACGATGAAAAGAAAGAATTGGAAACGTACTTAGATTCAATGCTGCTCATTCAAAGTTTACAAGAGCTAAAAGCGAATTTGCGTGAACTTATGGATGGGAAGTCTAATGTTCAGGAAGGTTTGCCAAAACCGCTATGGAAACAAAACACGTTGAACCAATCGACTAGTTTAAAAAGTCCGTTAGACGAGACTTCGTTATTACATAATCCAATTGTGGAAGTCCATACAGCAAACACTAGTCAAAGGATCTCATTTACACCGCTTCCTCAAAAATCGCAGACGCTTGTACTTGCTAGTGGTATTTTGGCAGCTGCGTTTCTATGGCAGAATTATGTTTCTTTCCCTTCTACTAGTAAGCTGCATTTAACATTAGGAATGACAATTTTGCTAGTGGACATATGGTTTGTTTCAAAATTTCTTGGGTTACCGCGATATCAACACGACGAAGCCAAACGGCAAGTATCAACCTCCTATCATGCGGAAAGTCAAAGTGAAAATAAAAGCGATGTTATTCCTGAACTTCAAGATAAATCTGTAGACATTCAGTCCCATTATCAAAATTTACATATGCATACAACTTTAATTCAAAATAAAGAGCACAATGCCACTGTTTTTCTTGGGAATCTAAAGAACAAAACACAAGGGCCTAGGCTTGAACTGCAAGTTCAAGGTACCTCAAAATCAGTGCTAATTCTTAATGACCCTTTTACAATTGGTAGAGGAGATACGCATATAAAGGTAGATTGTGTTTTGGACGAAGCGGGAGTTTCCAGAGTACATGCTGAAATCACAAAAAGTGACGGAGGTTATGAGCTGAAGGATGCGGGCTCCACGAACGGAACCTGTCTCAATGGAGAGCCGCTCGTTACCTATCAGCCTTATTTGTTAAAAGATGGAGACGAGATCAGGATACTTCGGCAAGAGATGATATTTCGATATTGAAAATTTAACTATTTCCTGTCTAGCTCTAGCAGTGGTATAATAAGAAGTCACGAGTAAGTGCGATTTTTTAACAGACAGGAGTTCAGATTTTTAAATGAGTCTTTTGACGATAGAGGATTTAAGCCACAGCTTTGGAGATCGTACATTATTCAAAAATGTATCTTTCCGACTGCTGGCGGGCGAGCGTGTTGGCATTGTTGGAGCAAATGGTGTAGGTAAGTCTACATTAATGAATATACTGACCGGCAAACTTTTGAAAGATACAGGCAAAGTAGAATGGACGCCTAGAGTTAAATACGGGTATTTGGATCAGCACTCGGTGCTAACGCCAGGCAAAACGATTCGCGATATTTTACGTGACGCGTTTCTTCCTCTTTTTGAAGAAGAGAAAGAGATGATGGCGATTACCGACAAGATGGCGGATGCCACCCCGGAAGAATTGGAAGTACTCCTTGAGCAGATGGGCGAGATTCAAGAGCGTTTGGACATCGGCGGTTTCTATATGCTGGACGTGAAAATCGAAGAGATGGCTAATGGGCTTGGCCTTAGCGTAATTGGTCTTGACCGTGACGTGACATCTCTGAGCGGTGGACAACGGACGAAAGTTCTTCTGGCTAAATTGCTCTTGGAGAAGCCAACCGTACTGCTCTTGGACGAGCCTACGAACTATTTGGACGTGGAACATATCGAATGGTTGAAAATGTATCTCAAAGATTACCCGTTTGCGTTTATGCTGATTTCCCATGACACGGAATTTATGAATGAAGTCGTTAACGTGATCTATCATTTGGAGTTTACGAAGTTGACTCGTTATACGGCGAATTATGAGAAATTTCTTGATATGGCGGAAATGAACAAATCACAGCATATTGACGCCTATGAGAAGCAGCAGGAGTACATCAAAAAGCAGGAAGACTTTATTGCGCGCAATAAAGCCCGTGCCTCGACTTCTACACGCGCCAAAAGCCGTCAGAAGCAGCTTGAGAAAGTTGAGCGAATCGAACGTCCGGAAACTGCGATGAAGCCAACGTTCGTATTCAAGGAATCTCGCACAAGTGGTAGAATCGTATTTGAGGCAGAAAATTTGGAAATCGGGTACGATCGTCCGTTATTGCCGAAGATGAATGTGACGATTGAACGCGGTGAGAAAATTGCCATTGTCGGCTGTAATGGAGTAGGGAAATCTACGCTGCTTAAGACGATTCTTGGGAAAATTGATCCTTTCAGCGGTAAAACGTATCAAGGCGATTACTTAAGCCCTGCGTACTTTGAACAAGAGGTCAAAGCACCAAATATGACGCCGATTGATGATGTATGGAATGAGTTCTCTTCGATGACTCAAAACGAAGTCCGAGGAGCTCTCGCACGGTGCGGCTTGAAGAATGAGCACATCACCCGCGCCATGAGCATGCTCAGCGGGGGAGAGCAAGCCAAAGTTAGGCTTTGCAAGCTGCTGATGAGAGAAAGCAACTGGTTATTGTTCGATGAGCCTACGAACCATTTGGACGTAGTTGCCAAAGAAGAGCTGCAAAGAGCGTTGATCGCGTATAAAGGAACTGTTTTGCTTGTTTGCCACGAACCGGAATTTTATGAAGGTTGGGTAACAAGAGTTTGGAACGTAGAAGAATGGTCTGCCAAAGCAAAAGTAACCAATTAGGGGGAAATGTCCAATGTTAACTCATGTTGTGTTTTTTAAGCTCAAAGATCGTAGTCCTGAAGCCGTAGAAGTAACAAAAGCGGTTCTTACGAACATGGAAGGCAAAATCCCGGTACTTCGCCATATCGAAGTTGGTACGGATATTCTTCATTTGGAACGTTCGTATGATATTGCGTTGATTACTAAATTTGATTCTCTAGAAGATCTAAAGGTATATGACACGCATCCTATTCATGAAGAAGTGAAGGCGCATATGAAGACAGTTCTTGACGGTACTTCTATTTGCGTTGATTTTGTAAGCTAATTGCGTTTGAAAAACACACGGGAACAGTGTAGTATCCTTAGAAGGGGTTAGCAAAGCGGATTTTGCCGCTTGCGCAGCTAAAATTCCTAGGCTGCACTGTTTTTTGTGCGTTTATAGGAAAACTATTAATTTATAGAAAAGGGAGGAATCCCAAGTGAAGTCGAAATTGAATAAAGCTTATATGACCGAAGTACTTGAGATGCTGCTGCGTACGCCTAGTCCGACAGGTTATACGCACCACATTATGAAAAAGGTTGAACAAGAAGTGAATAAGCTTGGTTATGAGCTTACATATACGAATAAAGGCTGCGGTGTGGTGACTGTTCCAGGTATTCGTAATGACCGGGTAATTGGGATTTCTGCGCATGTGGATACCCTTGGCGCTATGGTTCGTTCGATTAAAGATAACGGTACCCTCAAAATCACATCTTTAGGCGGTTTCATGATGGGCGCTATCGAGAATGAGTACGTTCAAATTCATACGCGCGATGAACGCGTTTATGATGGAACGATTCTGACTTCGAGACCATCTGTGCATGTCTATGAAGATGCCAGAGAGTTTAAACGTGATGAAGCTAACATGGAAGTTCGCATCGACGAGCTTGTAAAGTCCAAAAAAGAAGTGCAGGATCTTGGTATCCGGGTAGGGGATTATATTTCTTTTGATCCGCGTGTCCAAGTGAAGGAAAACGGCTTCGTGAAGTCCCGTCATTTGGATGATAAAGCGAGTGTGGCTTCGTTATTCGGCCTGCTAAGACTTATCAAAGAAGAGGGTCTAAAACCACTCTTTACGATAAAACTGTTTTTTTCCAATTATGAAGAGGTTGGGCACGGGTCATCTTTTATTCCAGAAGATATTACAGATTTTATTGCAGTAGATATGGGCGCGCTGGGCGATGATTTGAGCGGTAGCGAACGTGATGTTTCTATTTGCGCTAAGGATTCATCAGGCCCTTATGACTATCACATGACTTCCAAAATGATTGAGCTTGCCGAGAAGCTGGGAATTGGCTATGCCGTTGATATATATCCAAGGTACGGCTCAGACGCCTCTGCCGCGCTCAGGGGCGGACGCGATATTCGCGCCGCGCTGGTAGGGCCCGGCGTTCATGCGTCACACAGCATGGAGCGGACGCATATGGATGCTGTAGTTAATACCGCAGCACTTCTGACAGCCTACGTGATGGAGCCTGTGGAAGCATGAATATTTTGAGTGCAGTCAATATTACCAAAACCTTTGGCGACAAAATATTGTTCGATGACATCTCGTTCACGGTGAACGAAAAGCAGCGCATCGGTCTCATTGGCGTGAACGGTACTGGCAAATCCACGCTGCTGAAGCTGTTAGCGGGGCTGGAAACTGCGGATCGCGGCAAGCTCGTGCACGCGAACCATTTCCGGGTGGAATACTTGCCGCAGAACCCGGAGTTCGATCCGAACTCCACCGTTCTTGAGCAAGTATTCCACGGCGACACGCCGCTCATGAAGACGCTGCGCGACTATGAGCTGGCCCTGGCTGAGCTGGAGCTGGATCCCTCCAGCGAGAAAAAGCAAGCGCGGCTGTTCACAGCCCAGTCGCGCATGGATGAGCAAGGTGCCTGGGAAGCCAGCACCTTGGCCAAAACCGTGCTGATGAAGCTAGGCATCAGCGAGTTCGACAAGCCCGTCGGCCTGCTGTCCGGCGGGCAGCGCAAACGCGTCGCCATGGCGCGCGTTCTGATCCAACCCGCCGATCTGCTCATCCTGGATGAGCCGACGAACCATATCGATAACGAGACCGCGATCTGGCTCGAGGAGTTCCTCGGCAAATGGCGCGGCGCGCTGCTGCTCGTTACGCATGACCGGTACTTCCTGGAGCGGGTGACGAACCGCATGCTGGAACTGGACCGGGGCAAGATCTACAGCTACGAGGGCAACTATGAGGCGTTCCTCGAGAAAAAAGCGGAGCGGATGGAATCCGAAGCCGCCAGCGAAGATAAGCGGCAAAATCTGATGCGCCGCGAATTGGCTTGGCTTCGTCGCGGCGCGAAGGCGCGCACGACGAAGCAGAAGGCGCGCGTGCAGCGCGCCGAGGAACTGCGGGACCACAAGGTGGACGGTCCCGGTGAGAAGCTTGACATGGCGCTGGCTGGCAGCCGCCTTGGCAAAAAGGTGATGGAGCTGGAAGCCGTCACCAAAGCGTTCCCTGGCGGGAAGACGCTGCTGAGCGGCTTCAGCTACATTGTGATGCCGAAGGACCGCCTCGGCATCATCGGTCCTAACGGCAGCGGCAAGTCCACGCTGCTCAACATGCTCGCCGGGCGTATTCAGCCCGACAGCGGGACGATCGAGCACGGCCAAACCGTGAAGCTGGCCTATTACACGCAAGAAAACGTCGAGATGGATGAAAAGATGCGCGTTATCGAGTACATCAAGGAAGCCGCCGAATTAATTCGGACTTCGGATGGAGAAACAATTTCCGCTTCACAGATGCTTGAGCGTTTTATGTTCTCCCCGACACTACAGTGGTCGCCTATCGGGAAGCTCTCTGGTGGTGAGCGCCGCAGACTGTACTTGTTGCGCACTCTTATGGGAGAGCCGAATGTGCTGCTGCTTGATGAGCCAACGAACGATTTGGACATCCAGACGTTGACCATTCTGGAAGATTATCTGGATCATTTCCCTGGGGCTGTCATTACCGTTTCCCATGATCGTTACTTTTTGGATCGAACCGTCTCCCATCTGTTTGCTTTTGACGGTCAAGGAAGAATCGAACCATACATCGGCAATTACTCTGATTATTTGGAGGAGAAGCAGCAGCAGGAAGAGGCGGAACAAGCGCGAAAGGAATTCGTGAGGCAAGCAAGCGGCAGCGCTAGCCCGAGCAAAGCAGTTCCCGGCGATTCTCAAGCATCAAGCGGCTCAGCAGGCACAAACCGTCCTAAAAAGCTAACGTTCAAAGAACAGAAGGAATGGGACGAAATTGAGAGCACGATTGCTGGCTTAGAAGATAAGTCGGCGAGCTTGAAACAGCAAATCGAAGCAGCCGGCAGCGACTTTGACCGTGTTCGTGATTTGTATGAGCAGGAACAGCAAACTACGGCCGATTTGGAAGCAGCGATGGAAAGATGGACTTATTTATCCGAGTTGGTAGAAGAAATAGAGCGAAATAAGTTATGATAGAAGAAACTATAATAAAGGCAGGTATGTATTCCACATGATTAATGTTAACAACGTGACGCTTCGTTACGGCAAAAGAGCCCTTTTCGAAGACGCCAATATTAAATTTACACCAGGGAACTGTTACGGGCTTATCGGCGCGAACGGTGCAGGGAAATCCACATTTCTAAAAATTCTTTCCGGCGAAATTGAGCCAAACACAGGTGAAGTGTCTATCACTCCGGGCGAAAGAATGGCTGTTCTGAAACAGAACCATTACGAGTTTGACGAAATAGAAGTTTTGAAAACCGTCGTTATGGGTCATGCTCGTTTGTTCAAAATCATGGAAGAGAAGGATGCTTTGTACGCGAAAGCAGATTTCTCTGAAGAAGATGGCATGAGAGCTGCCGAACTTGAAGGCGAGTTCCAGGATTTAGACGGCTGGCAAGCGGAATCCGACGCGGCTGAGCTGTTGATCGGTCTTGGTATTCCAACTTCTCTGCATGACACGAAGATGAAGGACCTTGACGGTAACGAGAAAGTCCGTGTGCTCTTGGCGCAAGCTTTGTTCGGCAATCCGAATATTTTGCTGCTCGATGAGCCTACCAACCATTTGAATTTAGAGTCGATTCGTTGGCTGGAAAACTTCCTTGCCCGTTTCGAAGGCACAGTTATCGTTGTATCCCATGATCGTCACTTCCTGAACCAAGTGTGTACACACATTGCGGATATTGACTTTGGTAAAATTCAAATGTATGTCGGTAACTATGATTTCTGGTACGAGTCCAGCCAACTTGCACTTCGCCTTGCTAGAGACGCTAACAAGAAAACGGAAGAAAAACGCAAAGAGTTGGAAGCCTTTATCGCACGTTTCAGCGCGAACGCGTCCAAATCCAAGCAAGCCACTTCCCGTAAAAAACAACTTGAAAAGCTTACGCTTGAAGATATTCGTCCTTCCAGCCGTAAGTATCCGTTCATTCACTTTAAAGGTGAGCGTGAAGCTGGTAAACAGCTGCTTGCTGTTGAAAGTATCTCCAAAACGATTGATGGCGTTAAAGTATTGAATAATGTGACGTTTACGCTTAACAAAGGGGACAAAGTTGCATTTGTCGGTCCGGACGGTATTGCCAAAACGACACTATTCAAAATCCTGATGGGTGAAATGGAAGCAGATGAAGGTACATTCTCATGGGGTGTAACGACTTCGCAAGCTTATTTCCCGAAAGACAGCCAAGATTACTTTAATTCCGATTTGAACTTGGTAGATTGGCTGCGTCAGTATTCCAAGGATCCGGATGAATCCTTCCTTCGCGGCTTCCTGGGGCGTATGTTGTTCTCTGGCGAAGAAGCTTTGAAGAAGGCTAATGTTCTCTCCGGAGGAGAGAAAGTACGCTGCATGTTCTCCAAAATGATGCTAAGTGGTGCTAACGTTCTCATCCTGGATGAGCCAACGAACCATTTGGATCTGGAGTCGATTACAGCGCTCAACAACGGTCTTGTTGATTTCGATGGTACAATGCTATTCGTTTCTCATGACCATCAGTTTATTCAAACGATCGCAAATCGCGTGATGGAAATCACACCGAAAGGTCTCATCGACAAAATGCTTACGTATGATGAATACCTGGAAAGTGAAGATGTGAAAAAACAACGCGAAGTTCACTACGCGTAAGATAACATGAAAAGCGCCCTGATGTGTGACTCTCAGGGCGCTTTTACCTACATAGCTCTAGCTTCCGCCTGTACGACGGCGTTGATTATTCACTTTTTTCGTCATTTGACTTTTTGCGCTTTGGTTCGTATTGCCGGCTTGTTTAGGGTTTGCGCGTGCTGCGGCTTGATCCGCTTTCTTCTGAGCTAACTTTTGTTTAATCGCATCGGCTAGACTTACTTTTTTTGGACCTTGTTGTTCTTCCAATTGATCTTGGGGCTTGTCTGACATCGAAACACCTTCTTTACGTGATATGCTTTTAGTATAATCGAATCAAACAAAAGATGAAAGAAGGTGTACACGATGTTTGACCCAACAATCTATGACAATATCAAGGTGGTTCTTGAGGGAGCCGTCTATGACCTGGATTTGGATGGGAAAATTTTAATCACACGCCGGGAAGATCTAGTGGATCTGTCCTCGATGTCGCGTACGTATGCGATTGAATTTGCAAGAAAAATTGATAAACCAAGCAAAGCAGAAATTAACCTGCATGTTCATTTAAGCGATTTGGCTGCTGAAATTTTAGAGAATCCTACCGCCAAGCCAGGCTGTACATTAACGATTAAACTTTTTACGAAGGTTAATAATCCGGAAGTTGAGTGCAAGCATATTGAAGAGCAGCTAAGCTTGATATGGGAGCACCGTCCGCTAATTTCTCAGCTTCTTTCCTACAAATACGGCATACATCCGATTGCTTATCATAATCAAATTACGCTTTCTTTTGGCCGGAAAATTGATGAGAGCCATTTGGATGACTTTCCACATCTCATCGGATATGCGGCTGACAGTTTGGCTTGGTTAGATGAAAGAGGAGGTTAGCATGAAGGAGCTTACCCAGCAGCAATTGTTAGAGTGCGTGAACAAACAGGAGGCGTCCTTTGCTGTATTTCTATTTACACCTTTCTGTGGTACATGCAAAGTGACAGAGCGTATGTTGGATATTATCCTGACCATGCAGCCCAATTTGCCGCTCTATAAAAGCAATATTAATTTTCTCCCGCAAATTAGCCGTGAATGGCAAATTACAAGTGTGCCGTGTATAGTTATTTTCGAACAAGGAAAAGAAAAAGAGTTGATGTACCGCATGCAGTCGGTGGATGAGCTATATCGCAAACTGCTGCCGCTGAGCAGCAAGTAACTAATAGGAGATGTTGACAATGAGCAGCTTTCAAATAGGAGATCGTGTTATTGCTGAGTATAAAACAGGGGTTTACTTTGGTGAAGTGGTGGAGATGTCGAACACGATGAAAGCAGCAGTCCGCATTCTGGCCGTGAAAGAGCATCCGACACAAGGGGACTTGCATAATCCGATGGATCCAAGCGTTGCTTTTTTTCATCAAAGACGGGCTTTATCATTTCAGGAGATCGCTTTAATGCCAATTTCAACCATACGTCCATATGCAGGTGCCATTCCGGAGTATCGAGAATCACTGGAGAGAGCGCTTTTGGCGCAAATCTCAAAGCTGTCGGAAATGGAAGCATGGGCCCGACGCTCTCTGCAGGAGCTTACTCAGCTACAGAAGGAATATTTTCCGAATTCGAATTAAGAAACTTCCAGGTACAATTTTGTGCCGTCGTTGTATTTGAAAATAGCGACATCACCAATGATCTCAATCATCGAGATCATTTTTAATTTTCGGCGAAATTCAAAATGAAGTTCAAACTCCTTAAGTTTGCTGGACAACAGTTCCATATGTGAGCTGCGATGTGTGAAATTAAGCACGGGGATGGATTTGTTTTTGAATTTAATAGTAATTGCTTGCATGTTAAGCCCTCCTTCACGTTTTCCACCCGGAAAACTAACCAGCTGGTCTACACATTTAGGATACATTTCAAATGTTAATTATGTTTGAGACTAACTATTAAAAAAGTTTTAGCATCTTATTATATGTAAAGAATAGCGATAGAGGGCTAGTTCCTTAAAGAATCTTTTCAAAATAATCGGGAAATCGTCCCCAAACCTTTCGAAAAGGGACAGATTGGCGGTTGCGGCGAAACATAAGCACATTTATAATAATAAAGATTGTAATCTAACACGTTTCGGGGGTATAAAAATGACAGCAGGAAATCCAGTCCGTATCGGTATTATCGGTTCCGGGAATATCGGAAATGTACATATGGAAGTGCTAAAGAAAGTGCCTGAGGCAGAAATTACCGCGGTAACAGACGTGTACTTACCGCTTGCAGAGGCTAGAGCCAAGCAGCATAACATCGAACGGGTTTATGAGAATACGGACAAGCTGCTTGCAGACCCAAACATTGATGCAGTGGTCATTGCTGTATCCAACGAGTGGCACGCGCCTATCGCCATCCAAGCGTTAGAGGCAGGCAAGCATGTAATGCTTGAAAAGCCGATGGCGCTGAATCTTGAATCTGCCAGACAAATTGTAGAAGCAGAGCGCAAGGCCGGCAAAGTGCTGATGATTCCCCATCAGTTGCGCTGGGAGACCCTTTCACAGGCTGTCAAACAGCAGGTAGATAAAGGCGCATTGGGACATATTTATCACGCCAAAGCAGGCTGGATGAGACGGAAAGGAATCCCTGGCTGGGGAACCTGGTTTACACAAATGGGGAAATCCGGCGGAGGACCGTTGATTGACCTTGGGGTGCACATGTTAGATTTATCCCTCTATTTGATGGGGAATCCGAAGCCGGTTTCGGTTTATGGGGCTACTTATGCCGAATTTGGACCTCGCAAAAAAGGTATTGGTTCCTGGGGGACACCGAACTGGGATGGTCAATATGATGTAGAAGATTTAGCTACAGCGTTAATTAAGCTGGATAATGGCGCAACCCTATCGCTCGATGTAAGCTGGGCCGCACTTATCGAAACAGATAATCAGCCTTATGTTCAGCTGCTTGGTTCCGAAGGTGGAGCTTCCATTCGGGGAACGAAAGGGAAGCTTTTGGCGGAAATGTTTGACCGCGAAGCTGATGTGGATCTGACCATTCCTGAGCAGGATGAAGGGGCGCGCGTTCGTATGATGAGACATTTCATAACTTGTATCGAAAGCGGTCAACAACCGATAACCTCAGTCATGACGGGCTATACGAATAATTTAATTCTAGATGCGATTTACCGATCTTCACAAACCGGCAATGAAGTAAAACTGAACTGGGACATCGAGTAGACAGGGGCTGCAGCAAGTGAATTGGGAGTTATTTAGTATCATCGGGACCATCGCTTTCGCAGTGTCTGGAGCGATTGTTGCGATGGAAGAGGAATATGATATTCTAGGGGTTTATGTTCTTGGACTTGTAACAGCTTTCGGCGGTGGTGTCATTCGTAACTTGCTGATCGGCAAACCCGTTGTCTTATTGTGGGAGCAAGGACTTTATTTTCAAATTGCTTTGTTTGCTATGACCTTGGTGTTCCTGATGCCGGTCAAATACATTCGGGTTTGGAAGACTTGGGAGGCTTTCTTTGACGCCATCGGCTTGGCGGCCTTTTCCATTCAAGGTGCTTTTTATGCAACAAATATGGGGCATCCTCTCAGTGCCGTCATTGTGGCTGCTGTTTTAACAGGGATCGGCGGCGGGATGGTCCGAGACGTATTGGCCGGTCGCAAACCGCTGGTGCTCAAGGATGAAATCTATGCCGTATGGGGCATGCTGGCCGGTGCGCTGATTGGTCTTGGCTGGTCACAGGGTGCCTGGCAAATCTCCGTGCTTTTTGCTCTTATCGTCATTTTGAGAATGTTATCGGTCTTTTACAAATGGAAGCTGCCTAAACGTTCTTTACGCAATTCGATGGTGGAATCAACACGGACACTCGATTCGTAGCATAACGAGGTCGGAAAGAGGTGAATTCAATTGGAACAGGAAGCATCATTCACAAATCAGCAAAAGATTTCCGCTGAAACGATCGCCTCGCGGATTATTCCGGTAAAGGAATTACTGCAAACAGAACTTGATCTATACGAGGTATCCAAGGATGCGGAGACGGGCGAGCACTATCTGCATTATGCCTATATGCATCGCGATTTTTCGAATACCGGCGTACCTGAATCGTTTCATTATTTACTTCCGATTGACAGCGATGACGTGCTCGGGATGATTTTCGGTGAACAAGGCTATGCGTATCCGGAGTTTTGGCGTAAATCCTTTTTGCGGAACGGCCCGGAAGGATTCTATATTTGGTTTGATCCCTCCCATGAAGCGGAGCAATCAGAGGATGAGGCAATCGCCGCTGATTTACTGAATAAGTTGAGGGCATTTAAGGAAAACGGATCTGCGGACCCCGATGCGGTTCGTAAATTGCTCGAAGAACTGGATGAAACACGAAAAAAAGAAGACTAAAGGATGAAAAGGCCTGCTTGCCAATGAATTGGCGGCGGGCTTTTTTTGTTATTTATGGCGGTTATTAGCGCTGTTGGAATGAGGATTGGAAGATGCCAAGTGATTTTATTTTCGTTTTTCATGTCAATATGGATGCATTTGGAGTAAATAACGGACTACAGTTCCCGCAATTAAGCGCCTTATGCTGGTTTTGGTGAAATAGGACCCTGTAGTTCCACTTGCTCTACCCATTTCATAACTTTTAGTCCATTGTATTGAGCTGAGTAGGTAACTGAAAAATTAGTCCTTCGGAGTATTTTCAACAAAAGCTAAGGTACAGACACAGCGAGTGCAGAGCAAACATTTTTTATATTTAGTAAAAATGAGGATAAATGTCCATATTAACGCTAATAGCTATTTTTCAGAAGGGAGGATGAAATCATGAGTTTAGATTCTTATCAATTCGCTAATCTAGGCGCGCACGAGCATTTGCTGGAAGATTTGCGCCGCTTGGAATCCCGCATGAAGGAAGAATTGGGCTCCGACGTCACTTTGATTGCTTACGAACAAGGGGCGAAAGAGAACAACAATAAATAAAAAAAAGCGCAACAGAAGGGGGAGCTTTTTTATGAAAAAAACAATGATTCAAATTGTGATGTCGGTTGTTCTCATGGGCACAGCAGCCGGCTGCACGGCGGCAAGTCCGAACAATCATGGGGGGGCCAGCTCTTCCAATCCGAATGCAGGTACTTGGGATACCGGACTCAGGAACAATGAAAATGCTTCGCTTGGGGCTAAAAGTGTTAACCAATCACCGCTGCCTTCCATGCGGCCGTCAACGAGTGATAACATAAAAGCACATACAAATACACATATGTCGATGAACCGGGATTTAGCGGATGGGATCATTCAAGCGGCTCACCTTGGGAGTACGGCTGTAGCGATTACAGATAACAACATTTATATCGCTGTGGATATGGGGGGGATGCAAGCCATGGGTACTGGTGATGACGGCATCAAAATGCTAAGTAAAACAAACGACCCTGAAAAAGGAGCAGGTTTATTTGGTTCAGGGGTTGGCGCCCAGATGGACTGGCTTTCAGCCAAGCCGCTCCCCGCAGAAAGCGCCAACGCGATTAGGAGTTTGCTGACACGCATTTATCCGGAAGCAAATATCTTCATTTCCACGAATCCGCATTTCGTGAATCGTATGATGTACTACGATGGTCAGCAGCAAAAAAATAAACACATGGATACGTACCTCAATGAATTTAACACGATGATTCAGTATGCTTTTCCGAGCTATTCTTCGGGTCAAAGAAACACATTGCCTTAAGATAGCTCTGTACATCAAAGTTTTAAAGTTCCCCTCAGCTACCTGCTGGGGGTTTTGTCATATGGATATGAGCTTGCCTCAAATAGATCAAGAAGGAGAAAGACGATGTGTCAACAACATGCTGCCATGGATAGCCTTGGAGCTGGCTGGTCATGGAACGTCCAATCACAGAAATGAGCAATAAATTTAAGGTCAGAGCGTACTGCAGTTCGCGTAAATGTGAGTATGTCCATCCGGATGATATCATTCGAGCGATAAATGGTGAATCCTCCTATGCTTTAGCACTCCATTATAACGAATCACCTTCTAAGCCAAGTTGTCCGAAATGTGGAGAAGCGATGGCTTTCTACTCTTACTCTGTCATTGAGGAGCCTTGGCTGCCTTGATAGGCTTGACAACCTTAGCTTTCCTGATGAATAGTTAGAGAACAGAGAAATCAGGAGAGGAACATCAGATCATATGTTACCAGAAGGTATACCGCAAGAAATCCGCGAAAAGATGGAGAATAATAAGGTGAACAGACAGGGGAGCGCCAATTCGGAAGATCTTAAATTAGTCGGATCAGCCGCTTTTGAAGCTCCGCGGGAAGACATACTCATTGATAGCATAATTGCGCTTTATTTAGGTAAAAATGTGCTGCTGAAAGGGCCTACTGGCTCGGGGAAAACCAAGCTTGCCGAACATGTCTCTGCGCTTTTTAATCAACCCATGCATGCCGTGAACTGTTCGACCGATCTTGATGCGGAAGCATTGCTCGGGTTTAAGACGTTAACGCATGATGAGCAGGGGCGTTCACATATTGTTTTCATCCCTGGACCGATCATGAAAGCCATGACCAAGGGACATTTTCTATACATAGACGAAATTAATATGGCGAAACCTGAGACGTTGTCGCTGATCAACGGAGTATTGGATTATCGAAGATCGATTACGAACCCTTTTACAGGGGAAGTGATCACCGCTCATCCCGATTTCAGAGTTGTAGCTGCCATCAACGAAGGGTATATGGGGACAGTGCCCCTAAATGAAGCGTTGAAAAACAGGTTTGTAACCGTGGATGTTCCCTATTTGCAGGGGGAAGCCTTATACCAGCTCTTGAAAAGCAAATCCATCTTGCGTGACGACAAGCAATTGAGAACCTATGTGCAGCTGTCAGCTGATCTTTTAACGCTGATTGAAATGGGGCAGCTGCCGGATGAAGCAGGTTCAATTCGAGCATTGCTGGATGCTTGCGATCTGTCCGCATATATTCCGCCGATGAGAGCTGTATCGCGAGCCATTGCCGATAAATTGGAGGATGAAAGGGAACGTGCTGCCGTGATCAATACGGCGGAAACGTTATTCTAAGCCGATGTTTGTAGGAAAGATCAGCATGCTGGATGATAAAATAGATGCCATGCTGCAAATGCAGTTGGTGGATTTAGCCCGGATGTTCACGAAACGCAAAGAGCTGGAAGTGGAAGCCGCGTTTCACGCAGATTACGAAGAAAGCGCCGCGCGAATCACAGTTAGCCAGTTTTGGTGGGACTATCCGCCGAATGATAAAGCAGCAGGAATGAAAAGCGATGTGTATTTGCGTGGAATCGGGAGCGCTTGGTATACAGGGGCGGACGCTGTGAAGTCATATCTGGCATTTTGTCAGCGGTCGCGTATGCCAAAGCTGGCGAACGCACTATTTGCGCTGTGTGAAGATATGCGATTGGAACGTATTTGCCGATCGCGCAGACCAGGGACTGCCCGTGTTTTTGCAGAGCGGCATCGCATTTTCGGGGCTTATTACGGACATAAACTGCGCACGCATTTGAACAAAGGCGAGCTCGCAGATGCCGTTGTGTTATCGGTTTATGGTTGGTTTACGGGGGCACAATGGAGTGCAGCCGAGGGGATAGGGCTGGCTTCGCGCCTTGCGCCGTTGTATCCCGTTTTGGAGCGTATTGAGGAAGCCGAGCATACAGCGGAAGTGGCTGCCAGCTGCGAGGAAATGGTAGAAGCACTGGCTCATTGGCTGGATAGCGATGTAAGGGCTGCTTATTTCTGGATGCAGCCAGGGAGCGGCGTGGCGGAGCCGCTGCCGGCCGGGTATAAGGGCGAGCTGAAGCGCGCCAAGCGGCTCGTCAACTTGGATGTGCTCCCCGAGCAAGAGGGGGAGCGCCAACTGCCTGGCCAGGAGCGCATGCCGACCTGGCACCGTGAAAGCAGCGACCGCAGCCCTGGGCTGCTGCGGTTTGAGTTGGAGCGCGGCTCACGCACAGCCGCGCTCGGCTCTGCGCCCCGCGAGGGCGACGCCGCCGATCAGGCGCTCGCCATCGTCCAGGGGCGCTCGCAGCGCGCCCAGCGCACCGGCGCCGCCTCCGGCGAGCGGCGCGGAAAAGCTGCCGTGCCTGCTGCCGCAGGGCACGGGGAAGGCGCTGTCGCCGCGTATGCGACGGCGACGTGGCTTGCGCCTGAGCGGCCGACTGCTGCGCAGCAGGCCGCTTTCAGGCGCCTTAGCGAGCGCGCAGCGCCGCTCGCTAAGCCTTTGCAGCGTGCGATACGGCGCACGCTGGAGCAGAGACGGGTCGCCCCGCGAGGCGACCTCTTGTTTGGGCGGCTCGACAAGCGGCTGACGCGAGCCGTTACACAAGAGCAGCCGCGCCTCTTCTATAAGAAGCGCGCGCCGGTTCCGCAGCTCGATGCGGCGTTCGCGCTGCTCGTCGACTGCTCGGCGTCCATGTATGACAAAATGGACGAAACCAAGCTAGGTCTCGTGCTGTTTCACGAGACCCTCCAATCCTTGCGAATCCCCCACGAAATCGTGGGCTTCTGGGAAGACGCGGATCGCGTAACCGAGGACGAAGCGCCCAACCTGTTCCAGGTTGCGGTGGACTTCGGCTCCTCGCTTGCTTCCGGAAGCGGCGCAGCGCTTATGCAGCTTGAGCCGCAGCAAGATAACCGAGATGGCTTCGCGATACGCAGCATGACAGAGCGCTTGCTTCGGCGTGCCGAGCGCCAACGTATCCTTCTCGTATTCTCGGATGGCGAGCCATCCGCGGCTAATTATAACGACGTAGGGATTCTTGATACCTACGAGGCAGTTCTGCGCGCCCGCAGGCTGGGGATCGAAGTTATCTCCATTTTCTTGGCAAGCGGTACCGTTCATGAAACAGAGCGGATCGCGATGCGCAACATGTACGGACGCAGCAGTATTGTCGTGCCCCATGTAGAGGAGTTAACCGAACAACTGGTTCCGATCTTGCGCAAACTTTTGTTGAAATCTATCTTTTGATGTCGAAATCCTTTACAATAGATCAGGGTATTTGCGAAGGATGCTGGCAAAGTACCCTGATTATGCCATGATTGTTATCATTACTAACATACATATCCATGAGTTATAAGCCTGCGCAGGTTGGGCAAAACATTAAGGGGGAAATCATTTCATGTACGGAGCACCATTATCGAACAAATCCAAGAAAATTATGCTTTTGGGATCAGGAGAACTTGGGAAAGAAGTCGTTATCGAAGCGCAGCGTCTAGGCATAGAGACTATTGCCGTGGATCGTTACGCGCATGCACCTGCTATGCAGGTCGCGCATCGCAGCCATGTGATCAATATGCTGGATGGGGAGCAGCTCCGGGCATTGATTGAGCAAGAGCGTCCGGATCTGATCGTACCTGAGATTGAAGCAATTGCGACGCCTGTTCTTGTAGAGCTTGAGCAGGAAGGCTACCGCGTCATTCCGACGGCAACAGCTTCCAGGTTGACGATGGACCGAGAGGGCATTCGCCGCCTGGCTTCAGAGACGCTGGAGCTGAGAACAGCTAAGTATGCTTTTGCCAATAGTCTTGAAGAATTGCATGCTGCAGTTGCTGAAATTGGTACCCCGTGCGTCATTAAGCCGATCATGAGCTCTTCCGGCAAAGGTCAAAGCGTATGCCGTACACCTGAGAATGTGGAACAATCGTGGAACATTGCGATGGAAGGCGGTCGTGCTAAGAACGCTCGCGTCATTGTTGAGGAATTCATTCATTTCGAGTCTGAAATTACGTTGTTGACCGTTCGCTCTGTTTCGGGAACAACGTATTGTGAGCCAATCGGTCATATTCAAAAGGACGGCGATTACATCGAATCCTGGCAGCCGCATGCGATGACAGAGCAGCAAATTCTGGATGCGCAGCATATGGCCAAAACGATTACGGACGCACTCGGCGGCTACGGTATTTATGGTGTAGAGCTATTCTTGACGAAAGATGGCGTATACTTTAGTGAAGTTTCGCCTCGCCCGCATGATACTGGCATGGTTACGATGGCGACACAGGATTTGAGTGAGTTCGCCCTTCATGCGAGAGCGATTTTGGGATTGCCAATCACGGGCATTCGTCTCTTAACGCCTGGTGCCAGCTATACGCTCAAAGCGGACCGCGAGCAAGTGGAGTATTCGATCAGCGGGCTGGAAGAAGCGTTATCGGTTCCGAATACGCAGGTTCGCGTATTTGGTAAGCCGGAGACAAAAGTAGGCCGTCGTATGGCGGTTGCGCTTAGCAGCGGTGAAACTGTAGAGGAAGCTCGAAGCTTAGCGAAGCAAGCAGCAGGCAAGCTTCAACTGAACTACGAATAAGCAGCAATTCTTGCATGGCCCATCGTCATCATCAGGAGGAAACTACATGGAAGCTAAACCAGCAAGACTCTCCCGGACCGTGTTGACCGAAATTATTTTGCCAGCGGACACGAATTATCACAATACAGTGTTTGGCGGCCGCGTCATGCAGTACATCGACAAAGTGGCGACCATTGCATCCATGCGTCATTCCCGCAGAGGGGTAGTAACGGCTTCTAGCGACAGCTTGGATTTCTATGCACCAGTTAAGCTTGGGGAAGCTATTCAGTTGGAAGCATTTGTCACTTGGACGCATCGAAGTTCAATGGAAGTCTTCGTAAAAATCGAATCGGAAAACCTGTTGACAGGTGAAAAGAAACGAACAGCCAATTCCTATTTAACCTTTGTGGCTCTGGATGATAACGGACAGCCTTGTGCAGTGCCGGGCATTATCCCAGAGACGGAGGAAGAGAAACGACTTTTCGAAACGGCTGAGACACGATTTGCCGCGCGCAAGCTTCGAAAAGAGGAACGGAGTTTGTATATGTAGTTCATATCGAGCAGATCCCTTTGGGGTCTGCTTTTTTTTGTCCATAAGAGCTGCAGCAAAGGACTGTAGTTCCCTATTTTATTCGCGATTACATTAGTCATTTTTTACTATGCTGTTCAAGTATTCTGGGGCTACTATATGACGTTTAAATACGCGCCGGATATTAGCAATTCGTATGCTGCAATTGAGAGCTTTGGAAATCGGGAAGTTAAGTTTGGGGTTAAACCTAGTTCGTTTGATGTGACTAGTGAAATTATGTTTATCATGGCAATAGGTGTATTTACATATATTTCAACAAGCTATGTCTCGAAGAAAATAAGAAACCACTGAAACCAGCCCTCTTGAATAGCGTATTGAAATAAATCGATCCTTTTTTACTACTCATGCCAATCGGAGGTAACATCATAATGAATGCACATGAAATTGATTATCGTATTTTGGGCAATGAAATGCAATATGTGGAAATTGAGCTTGATCCCGGTGAAAGCGTCGTTGCGGAAGCTGGGAGTATGATGATGATGGATCAAAATATTCAGATGGAGACGGTTTTTGGGGATGGCAGCAGTGATAACAAAGGGTTCATGGGCAAGCTGCTTGGTGCCGGCAAACGGTTATTGACTGGGGAGAGCTTGTTCATGACGGTGTTCACAAACCAAAGTCGTGGCGGGAAAGAGCAAGTTACGTTTGCAGCCCCTTATCCAGGCAAAATCATTCCAATGGATTTGTCTACTCTCGGAGGCAAATTGATTTGTCAAAAAGATTCCTTCCTTTGCGCAGCAAAAGGCGTTTCCGTAGGAATTGCTTTTCAGCGTAAGCTAGGGGCCGGCTTCTTCGGCGGCGAAGGCTTTATTATGCAGAAAATTGAAGGAGATGGCTTGGCATTCGTGCATGCAGGCGGTTCTATTTGCGAGCGGGTGCTTCGTCCAGGTGAAGTCATTCGTGTAGATACAGGGTGTCTTGTAGGTATGACCCAAGATGTGGATTATGACATCGAAATGGTAAAGGGTGTGAAAACAGCGCTTTTTGGCGGTGAAGGCTTATTTTTCGCAACGTTGCGCGGACCAGGGCGTGTGTGGATCCAATCGCTGCCTTTCAGCAGGCTCGCTGACCGTATCGCTTCGGCATCGAAAGCAGGAGGTCGGAAGGAAGAGGGCAGTATCTTAGGCGGTTTAGGCAATTTATTGGATGGGGATGGCAGGTAAACGACTTCGTCCACAATAGGAAAGCCCGGCAGCGAATTGATATTCGCTCCGGGCTTTTTTACTATTGCCTTACTTAGCTCCGCCTTCTGCGAGGATAGTTTCCCAGATTGCGCCTTTGCCGTAAAGTTCTTTGTTTACCTTATCCCAGCCGCCAAGATATTCAATGTTGAATAAGCCGGCAGGAGTTGTGTAGTTTTTCTCGTATTGCTTCGCAATTTCGGGAAGTACGGAGCGGAAGCCCTTATCTGCGAATACTTTTTGAGCGTCAGGGCTCCATAGGTATTCAAGGAATGCCTGAACGGCTTCACGGTTGCCATGTTTATCTACGTTTTTATCAATAAGTGCAACAGGGTTTTCGATGGATGTTGTATATTGAGGAATGACTTCCACATATTTTTTACCGGATTGAATGCGGGAAATGAGTTCGTTTTCGTAAGTGACAATGGCATCGCCAACGCCTTTATCGAAGGTCGCTAGGGAGTCAGCGCCGCTCTTATCAAGCACTTTGATGTTCTTGTATACTTTAGCGAGGTAATCCTTCGCGAAAGCGGGATCTTTTTTGCCAGCAGCTTCGGAAGTTTTCAGACCTGCACCATAGATCGCATTGATATCCCATTTAGCTCCGCCAGAGGTGCTTGGATTCGGGATTAAGACTTCAACACCCGGTTTTGTCAAGTCGCTCCAGTCTTTAATGCCTTTTGGATTGCCCTCACGAACGCCAATGGCTGCGATGGAAGATGTAATATTGCCTTTGTATGGGTTATTTTTCCAGTCGTGCGTGATTAAACCTTTTTCCACGATTTTTTGAATGTCGCCTTCTAGGGAAAGAGGCGCGATATCCGCTTCAAAGCCTTGGATAATCGCAGTAGCTTGTGAACCGGAAGCCACATAGGATTCTTGGAATTCTACGGTTTGGCCGGTTTTCTTTTTCCACTCTTCTTTGAATTTAGGCAAAATAACGTCAAAAGAGTCTTTGAGGATGGAATAGGCGCCAATGGTGATGGTTACTTTTTCTGCTTTTGGAGCAGAGCTGGCAGCTGCCGTAGCTGCAGCAGTTGATGCGGCTGTTGGAGCAGGCGAACTTGCTGTTTTTGTGCCTGTTCCGCAAGCGGTAAGCGCGATACTTGCTGTGAATAATACAGTAGTAAGTAGGCCTAATGATTTGAATTTTTTCATGGTTTACAACTCCCCTTCATCTTTAAACTCATTTTTTATATAAAAACAGGCAGTGGGTCTTGTTTCGCCTGATTTTCAATGACGATGTTTTCGGTTTTGGTAAAAACAGAGATATGATTGATCAGAATATTGACCTCATCGCCGGGTTGATAAATTTTTTCCTTCACAGATTGATAAGCGAAAAGCTTAAGTGCACCCGTATCAATTTCCAGATACCAGGAATCCCCGCGGAAATGGACATGAGTAACTTTTCCTTTTTCACCAGCCGTCGCTAGATGACTAACGTCGTGGGGGCGAACTTCGATGGATTCTGGCCGGATCAGCACATTCACATCTTGCAGCCATTTGCCGTCTTGTTGAATTTCATCCAAGTAAGGGAAGCCGATGAGCGGTGTGTATTGGGAGATCACATTAGATTCACCGATAAAGGAAGCGACGAAGGAAGAGGCAGGCTGCGTATAAATCTCCCATGGACTGCCTTGCTGTTCGATTTTACCCCCTTGCACGAGGATGATTTCATCAGCCACTTCAATGGCTTCATCTTGATCATGCGTGACGAAAAGGGTTGTCACTTTAAATTCATCGATCAGATTTCGCAGCCACAGGCGCAACTCTTTGCGGATTTTGGCGTCGATCGCGGCAAAAGGCTCATCAAGCAGCAGCAATTGCGGCTCTGGCGCTAAAGCTCTGGCGAAAGCAACACGTTGGCGCTGTCCCCCTGAAAGCTGGTGGGGGTATTTGCGCTCGTTACCGGCAAGCCCCATTAAGTTCAATAGATAGGTAACTCGGTCATGGATGAAGTCCTTTGGCTTTTTCAAAACTTTGAGTCCGTATGCCACGTTGTCAAAAACAGTCATATGTTTGAAGAGGGCATAGCTTTGAAAAACGAAGCCGATGCCACGATCTTGTACAGGGAGATGCGTAGCCAGTTTCCCATCGAAATAGATGTCACCGGTCGTCGGACTCTCAAGTCCGGATAACATGCGCAGGATGGACGTTTTACCGCCGCCGCTGGGACCGATCAAACCAACGAGATGCCCTTTGGTAATACTGAAATTAACATCCTTGATGGCATGAAATGACCCGAAATGTTTATTGAGATTCTTTACTTCGATATGCATAAGGGGTTCCTCCTTAATGGCTTTTCAACTTTTCGCTTCTTCTTTTCAACCACTCAAGAGCTAATAAAATAGAAATGGATATGAGACCGAGTACAAATGCGACGCTGTTCGCTGCAACGAGCTGAAATTGCTCGGCATCTTGATACACGAGTGTTGTTGCTGTTTGTGTTTGGTTGATGATATTTCCTGAGACAACTAGGATAGAGCCGAATTCACCAAGCGATCTTGCAACGGTTAAAATGAGTCCATATACAACGCCCCAGCGGATACCCGGCCATGTGACCTGGAAAAAGGTGCGCCATGGACCAGCGCCAAGGGTAGATGATGCTTCTTCGGATTGTGTGCCGATCTCTTCGAGCAAAGGAACGACTTCCCGAACCATAAGTGGAAACGTAATGAACATTGTAGCTAGAACCATACCGGGAATGGCGTAAACGATTTTCATATGATGATCTTCCATGAAAGCGCCGAGCGCTGTATTTGGACCGAAAATAAGAATAACCATTAAACCGACTATGACAGGCGATACAGCAAAGGGTAAATCGATCAGTGCATTGATGAATGGTTTCAACCAACGGGAGATCCAGGAGCCTCTTACGATTTCTAAAGAAAGGTAAACACCGACGATTGTATTCAGCAAAGTGACGATCAGCACGATAATGAAAGATATTTTCAAGGCATGCAAAGCTTCGGGTCTTACAAGCGCATCGAGAAAGGCTTTCGGACCTTCTTCAAAAGCACCGAAGGTTATGCCAAGGAAGGGCAGCATAATCAGTAGAAAAATGACGAGAAACGAAATGCTAATTAATATTCTTCTCATGCGAGGCGCCCCTTTCCGCGTGTCAATACATTGATGATCCATAAAATGAGGAGTGACAATGTAAGGAGCACAAGAGAAATAGCGGCTGCGCCTTCGGGATTATAGTTTTGCGTTTCACCGTATATATAGACCGAAGCGACCATCGTTTTACCCGGCAAATTGCCGGAGATTAACGAGATAGCGCCAAACTCGGCTAGGGATCGAGAGAAAGCAAGCATGCTGCCGGCAAGAATCCCCGGGAAAACAGCTGGAAAAACAATTCGGCAGAACGTATACAATCGGCTCGCGCCCAGTGTAAAACTGGCTTGTTCTTCAGCGGGATCAATTTGCTCGAGGAGCGGTTGAACGGTTCGTATCACAAAAGGAAAGGTAACGAAGACCAAGCCGATTACAATGGCCGTTTGATTGTAAAGCAGTTTAATCCCAGCATGATCGAGCCATACGCCTAGAGGACTAGAAGGTCCAAGCAGGGTTAGAAACATGAGTCCTGCTACAGAGGTCGGGAGTGAGAAAGGAAGATCGACCATACTGTTCAAAATGCTCTTCCCTCGGAATGTATATCTCACTAGCACATATGCGATAATGGTCCCTACAATGGCTTGAATTATCGTCGATACAATGCTGAGCTTGATTGTAAGTAAAATGGACTTCCAGGCTAAAGGTCCTGTTACTTCTTGCCAAAATGGCTCCCATCCCAAGGAAAAACCTTTGAAATAGATGGAACCAATCGGGATGAGCAGAAGCACAATCAGATAGCCGATAAGCACAGATCGAACCGTAGCTTTAAACACCTTATTAATCACATTACACCACCCATTTTTATTAATCATAGTGATTTACTCGGAATATTAAATTGACTATAACAGCGTGTGGTCAAATTTGTCAATACATCTATTCCTGTTTTTTATGGAAATATTCAAATTAATTTATAATTGTCAAACGTGTACCCTATACGTGATCAGCCATTATATGAAAGAATACAAAATAGCTGTATGAATTGGTTGTAACACCACAGTGAACGGGGACTCAAACGCTATTGTTTGCAAAAAAAGTATTGACGCGGCTAAAGGCCAGTGATAGTATATGTATCAATTAATACCCGAGTAAAACAATATGAATTATAAAGTTTAAAAGAGTCGACCAGATGACTGGAGACTCCCGTCCTTGCTTAGCAGGGATTGGGAGTCTTTTTGTTTTCTAACGCCTCTTCACTTTATACAAAGAAAGAGGGAATCACATGCTAGCTAATCGCACCGTTCCAATTGCCCATTCTAAGGTTTGGCAGCCATGGGTCATTCCGATTCTCATTTTACTGCTGTGGCAAGTGCTTGGCTTAACCGGATGGTTATCGCAGCGAATTTTACCAACGCCATGGGAAGTCGTGAAAGCTCTATATGGGGTGATTAAAGACGGATCCATTTTTGAATATGTTGCGGTGAGTACCAAGCGGGCGTTTCTAGGCTTCCTCATTGGCGGCAGCATCGCATTTGTCATCGGCTTACTTAATGGGATTTTTCCAATCGCTGAAAGATATATTGATTCTTCGGTGCAAATGGTTCGAACCATTCCGCATCTTGCGATGATCCCGCTCGTCATTATGTGGTTTGGCATTGGCGAAACCTCCAAATTATTTCTGGTTTCACTCGGTGTTGCTTTCCCGATCTATCTGAATACGTTCCATGGCATACGGTCCGTTGATCCGGGTTTGATTGAGATGGGCAAGGTCTATGGACTTAGGGGATTCTCGTTATTTGCTAAAGTAATTTTACCGGGAGCACTGGCGAACATTCTGCTTGGTATCCGCTTTTCCTTAGGGATCATGTGGCTCAGCTTGATCGTAGCTGAAACGATTGCTGCGGACTCCGGGATTGGCTATATGGCGACGCATGCCAGAGAATTCATGCAGATGGATGTGGTTGTGTTATGTGTCATTTTATATGCAGTCTTAGGGAAGCTATCGGATTTAATTGCCAAATTTTTTGAAAATCGCTGGTTGAAATGGCATCACAACTATATTCAAAAAGCTTAAGAAGGGGAGGATTCTTATGAGTAAAACGGGAGGCATTCAGCTCCACATTCGAAATGTGAACAAATCTTTCGGAACGACACGTGTGCTTTCGGGCATCGATTTAAACATTAAGCAAGGGGAATTTGTCGCAATTGTGGGCCGCAGCGGATGCGGCAAAAGCACGCTTCTCCGTCTCATTGCAGGTTTGGATGAAGCGACGAGCGGAGCCATATTGCTGGATGCACAGGGCATTCAAGGCGTTCACAAGGATACTCGTGTGCTGTTTCAGGAACATCGACTGCTCCCTTGGAAAAAAAATATAGACAATGTTCGGATTGGTGTTAAATCCGGCGACAAGGAGATTGCTTTTAAGGCGCTACAGCAAGTTGGTCTTGAACATAAGAAGGATGACTGGCCGGCTGTTCTGTCCGGCGGTCAGAGACAACGAGTAGCACTGGCTAGGGCGCTTGCCGGTAACCCGAAGCTTCTTCTTTTAGATGAGCCGCTTGGCGCTTTAGATGCTTTGACTCGCATTGAGATGCAGCAGCTTATCGAACGGCTTTGGCTGGAGAAGCAATTTACCGTGCTGCTCGTCACTCATGATGTAAGTGAAGCTGTAGCGCTGGCGGACAGAGTCATCCTTATTGAAGACGGAAAGATTGGGCTGGATTTGAAGATATCGCTGGCCAGACCAAGGGAGCATGATAGCGGTTTTGCTTATTTTGAGAAGATGATTTTGGACCGGCTGCTCGTGAAACAACACTATGAGACAGTGAAAACAGCTGCAGAGGCTTTTTCCATTTAATGAAGTGAAGTTTAAGATTGATGAGACGAGGGAGGGCTTGAAGATGACTCAATTTGATTTGCAATTACACGCAGATGTACTCATTATCGGTGGCGGACCATCCGGGGCTTGGGCGGCGATCACGGCTGCTAAACAAGGAGCAAAGGTCGTACTTGTAGATAAAGGGTATTGCGGTACGAGCGGTGCTACGGCGCCATCGGGAACAGGCTTGTGGTATGTCAATCCAACGGCCGAAGAACGTGAAGCGGCGATGAAGAGCAGAGAGGCGCTTGGCGGATATCTCGCGGATCGCGGCTGGATGAAAAAGGTATTAGACCAAACGTATAGCAATACGAACCAAATAGCGGCTTGGGGATACCCGTTTCCGCTTGATGAAACAGGTACTTCACATCGGAAAAGTCTGCAAGGACCCGAATACATGCGTTTAATGCGCAAGCAGGTACAGAAAGCGGGTGTCCGCATTCTCGACCATAGTCCCGCACTGGAGCTGCTCGCAGATGAGCATGGTGTAGCTGGGGCAACCGGTGTGAACAACCAAACCAAAGACACATGGCGCGTGGATGCCGCATCGGTCGTTATTGCAACCGGTGGCTGCGCGTTCCTGAGTAAGGCGCTTGGCACGAATGTTTTAACCGGCGACGGGTACTTGCTTGCCGCTGAGGCAGGTGCAAGCCTATCCGGCATGGAGTTCTCTACCGCCTACTCATTGGCACCAGCTTTTTCTCCGGTAACGAAGTCAGCGTTCTATACATGGGCAACGTTTTACTATGAGGATGGCACGGTGATCGAAGGGGCCGGCTCGCAGCGAGGGCGGTCTGTCATCGCCAAGACACTGCTGACACAGCCTGTTTACGCAAGAATAGATAAGGCGGATGACATTGTCAAAAAAGCGATGCGTCAAGCACAGCCAAACTTCTTTTTATCTTTTGACCGATTGGGCATCGATCCTTTTACGCAGAAGTTTCCCGTGACGCTTAGGTTCGAAGGGACAGTGCGAGGAACCGGGGGCATTCATATTGTCGATGAGACTTGCGCGACGGAAGTGCCTGGTCTTTATGCGGCGGGGGATGCCGCGACAAGAGAATTGATCTGCGGCGGATTTACCGGCGGCGGCAGCCACAATGCGGCTTGGGCGATGTCATCCGGGTATTTCTCGGGCGAAGCAGCCGCCATATATGCACGGAAATTAGGAGTAGCCGCTTCGGATCGCAAAGCGAAAGGCCTATCTGAAGCGAGCGGCGTTCCGAAACAGGCAACAACGAAATCGGGTGCTCCCGATACGCATGAAATTATCAAAGCGGTTCAGGATGAAGTATTCCCGTATGATCGTAACTGGTTCCGTACAGGAGAAGGTCTGCAGAGCTCTTTAGGGCGATTGGATCAACTATGGGATGAATTGAATCAAGGCGTTCAGGCTAGTGACGGCAATGTCGTACGTGTTCGAGAAGCGGCAGCCATGACAGCGACGGCCAGATGGATGTATACCAGCGGTCTTGAACGCAAAGAAACGCGGGGCATGCATCGCCGGGAAGATTTCCCGCGTATCGATGAAGCACAAAAGTACCGCATTAAGAGCGGCGGCTTGGATAGGGCATGGGCGAAGCCTCTGGTGGATGGAGCCCAAACTGCCGAGATTAAGGAGGCTGTTGTGTAATGATAGAATTGTTAAGCAAAGATCGCTGCATTAGCTGCAACCAATGCGTTTCCGTTTGTCCGACGAATGTTTTTGAGGCGGTCCAGGGAGATATTCCGGTTATCGCCAGACAATCGGATTGCCAAAGCTGCTTTATGTGCGAATTATATTGCCCGACAGACGCTCTGTACGTTTCACCGGTAGCAGAAGAAAAGACAAAGGTTGACGAGGGCGAGTTAGTTCAAGATGGCTTAATGGGCAGCTACAAACAGAACGTGGGCTGGGGGAAAGGCAGAGTATCTACAGCCTCCTCTGACGGTTCCTATATCATTTTCCAGCGGATGCACGCATCGCATTAATTCGTTCATTTTTCAATTCATTTTACAACTCAGGGGGTCAAAGACATATGAAACAAAGAACTTTGAAAGCAGCCAGCCTTGTAATCATTCTATCCTTATTCACTGTACTGCTGGCAGCTTGCGGAGCTAATTCAGAGAAAACAGCGGCTCCGGCTCGGGCGAACGCAGCACCCAATGCAAACATTTCGCTGCCTGAAACATTGCGTATCGGTTTTATTTCGGCGAATAACAACAAAACGATTACAGGACCAGAAGGATGGGCGCAATCGAAGGGGTACTTAGAAAGTGAACTAAAGAAATACGGTGTGAAAGAGTTCAAATACTTCACGTTCCCGAACGGTCCAAACCTCAACGAGGCAATTTCGGCAGGTACGCTTGATGTTGGCATATATGGCGACACACCAGCCATCAATGGAAAAGCGGCAGGCTTGAAAACGCGTTTAATCAACGTCACACAGGTCAATATGAACGCCTGGCTGGTTGCGAAAGCCGACGGTTCGAAATCGTTGGACGATCTCAAAGGTAAAAAAGTCGCCACTTCACAAGGCTCATATATGAGCCGTTATTTAACCAGCCTTTTGAAAGAGAAAGGGCTTGATAAGGATGTGAAAATTCTCCATCTTTTGCCTGCAGATGCGGAAGCTGCGCTTTCCCGTGGGGACATTGCCGCATATGCATACCCAACTGGCTTCGGACCTTTGCTGCTGAAAAAGGGATATGTGGCGATCGATGAAGCCGCCAATCATCCACTTCTGCAAGGTTCTAGCTTGACAGTTGTAACGGAGGATTATTTGGCTAAAAACCCGCAATTTCCAAAACTGTGGAATGATCTGCGCACGAGAGCCGTCAAAGAAATTCGTGAAAACAACGAAGAATATTTCAAGTTTTATGCAGAAGCCTCGGGCTATCCGCTGGATGTCGTGAAAGCTTCCTTCAAAATCGATCAATGGCCTGTGGAGGCAGCTCTGCCTGACGGACTCAAACTGATTGAAGAAACGAAAAAGTTTCTGGTCGATCAAGGTTTGGCTAAGAAAGATTATGCCATTAAGGACTGGTTAACGGATTAGGAGTGACAACGATGAGAGAAGTCCCCATTTCCTTTGTGAAGGCCAATCAAACAGGCATTGTTGTTTTTGTTCTACTGGCGCTAGCGTTTCAGTGGCCTTGGTTGGTTGCTATACTTTGGGTCATTCAGGTGCTTGGATTAGCAGGTGGAGCGAAGTGGAATGTGTTTGTGGTGGCATTTAAGATTTTTTCCCATAAGGAGACAGCGGTAGAAACGCAAGCGCAAGAGCTGACCAGGTTTAACAACGCCTTGGCTGTATTATTTTTATCCCTTTCTCTGGCTGCTTTTGCTATTGGTTGGGCTTTCGCCGGGTATCTGTTTGCGGGATTTTTACTTCTGGCAGCAGGCGCAGCACTACTTGGCTATTGTGTTGGATGCACGATTTACTTTCAGTACAAACAGTTTGTAAATAGACAGAGGTTCAAGCGCGGTTAATGAATGACAAATATGGAAAGACTCTCACTTGGGGATACTTTGGTGAGGGTCTTTTCGAATCAACTTATTTTTACCGAAAATATGTTAAAAACAGGATTGACACCCTCGTAAGTGGATGCTAATATTGGTATATACCTAATTCATACTAATCTTATCGGAATTATACGAAAGGGGGTAAACATCATGGAGCATGCTATCACTATACAAAGCGACGACATCGAATTGGCCGCAACGCTGCATTACCCGACGAATCAAACAGGAGCTGCGAAAGCCGACTGTCAGCGTTGGCCGCTGATTATCATCTGTCATGGTTTCATCGGAAGCCGGATCGGCGTGGATCGGCTGTTTGTGAAGGCAGCACGTGAGTTTAGCTCCAAAGGATATTTGGTACTGCGATTTGATTATGGCGGTTGCGGCGAAAGTACCGGAAATTATGGTGCAGGCGGGCTGGATGTTCTCATTGAACAAACGCGCAGAGTCATTGATTATGCGACAACCATTGATTGCGTAGATTTGAGCCGTGTGATCTTGGTTGGACATAGTTTGGGAGGAGCAGCAGCCGTATTGACAGCAGCGAAAGATTCCCGTGTCAAAACACTTGTACTTTGGTCAGCAGTGGCTCACCCGCATAACGATATCGTTCGGATAGTTGGCAGGAGTGAATATGAGAAACTTTCGTTTGGCGGAGCCATTGATCATCATGGTTATTTACTAACGAGCCGTTTCTTTGATTCTTTAGCACAGCATCAGCCATTTGAACAACTGCGAAAATTTAATGGCGATGTTCTCGTCATTCACGGAACAGCCGACGAGATTATCCCTGTTGACTATGCCCCTTTATATCAGAAAATGTTTTGGCTGCGGAATGAAGGGCAATGCGAGCTTGATCTTGTTTTTCAAGCGGATCATACGTATTCGACATCCGGATCGACCAAAGAACTATTTGAGAAAACAAGTAATTGGCTATCCTTTATTCAGAAACGGAAAAACGATTGGAACGACTGGACGATTTGATAAAGAAGCGGAGGAAAAGTGATGGCGAAACCATTGGAATTAGATGATATTTGGGTGGACCGAATTAAACAAATGTTAAACGGGTTGGAGTACGGATCGGTACAGATCGTCGTGCATGATGGGAAAATTGCTCAAATCGATAAAACAGAGAGAAAACGATTTGACAGTCCCGCACAATCTCAGTCCCCATTGCAAGCAGTAAAATCAGTTAAACAAACGAGCAAGGCCTAGCCATCATATGGATATTTATAATCAGCCTTCTTTCTACGGAAAGGGGCTGTTTTCATGTCGAAAGCGCAGTATACTGAAGAGAATATAGGCAAATGAATGAAGCGGAGAGGGAGAGGGCGGGGCGCTTATGAGACGGCAGCATTTTATTTGGCAGGATCTTCAACACAACAACCACTTTGTGTATGAATGGCTTCCTGAGGAAGCAATTTCAATTAAAGGGATTGTGCAGATTGCACACGGCATGGCTGAAACAGCTGGAAGATATGAAAGGCTCGCTAAGGTGTTGACGAAAAAAGGCTATGCCGTCTATGCGAACGATCATCTAGGGCATGGGCGAACGGCAGGGTCCCCGGATGCCGTTGGTAAATTTGGAAAGAACAGCTTTCTGCAAATGGTGGATAACATGGGACAGATTACGCAGCACATTCGAAAGCGGTATCAGGAACATTTGCCGTTGTTCGTGATGGGACATAGTATGGGTTCCTTCTTAACACAGCATTACATGGGTTCTTACCTGATGCAATTTCCGGAACACGTGCAAGGTATCATTTTGTCTGGATCCAATGGGAGTGAGGGCGCTGCGCTAAATGTTGGAATTGCTTTAGCAACTGCCGAAGCGGCAATTCGGGGAGACCATCATCGGAGTTCACTGCTGACGTCGTTGTCTTTTGGTGCATATAATAAAAAATTCACGCCTAATCGAACGTCTTTCGACTGGTTGAGCACAGATCCGGTGGAAGTTGATAAATACGTGGATGATCCCTATTGCGGGGTAGTGTTTACCTCAGGTTTTTTTAGGGATTTCTTCCGAGGACTGAAGGAAATTCATCGTCCTGACCATGTCCGGCGTGTACCGGCCGATTTGCCGATATATATCTTTTCGGGAGAGGAAGATCCTGTTGGCGGACACGGAAAAGGGGTGCGCAGGTTGATCCGGATGTATGAGGCGTATGGACTCCGGAACGTCAGCAGCAAACTTTATCCGGGAGGCCGGCATGAAATGTTGAACGAAGTGAACCGTGAGGAAGTAATGGATGATTTGGCGGCGTGGCTGGACACGCAGGTTGAAGGATATCTCTAAGGATAAGGGGCTATGAAGGAGACTTCTGTTTGAGCTCAATAAGGAGAAAACATGAAATAAGAGCCTTTAGAGGCTCTTATTCAGTTGATGCCAGTGTATAAAAGCAGCAGTGCTAATTAACGTTCAGCTGAAGCTGCAAACGGATGCCTTCACGGTCGATTTGAATCCAATATTCAACGATTTGTTCGTTTTCGACGCGATAAACAGCACTCGCAATCTCAATTATGGTCTTGCCTGTAGGGGCAAATCCATCCACCTCACCGATATGCGTGCCGGATTGCTTCCAACGCACATAGACGCGATCGTTCTGAGCGATTAGCTCTTGAACTTCCAACGTAAAATTACCGTAGGCGGCGATCATTTCTCTGACATGATCAGCGTAATTGGCAGGTGTACGGTAAACAGTTGTTTCGTTCTCTGCCGTCATTTGATGAGCTAGCACTTGTTCGGCCATGTAATCATGAGCGGCATCGGGCCTTAGACCTGAACGAACGTAATGGAAGAACTCCTGGACGACCTCTGTTGGTGTTTTTGACATCGATATGACTCCTAACTTCCTTAAACTATACGATGAGTTTACTGGAACAATGGACGAATGACAAGTGAGAGTGGCTTCATCCGATTGTAAAGCGATTCCTACTATGTGGTATGGAGGAGGTGACCCGTCCGAATTAGATACAACAAGCAAAAGGGAACTAGAGGGCGCTATTTAGGCCGAAACAGACATAAAAAGGATCCAAAGGGAACTGCAGGGTCTTGATAGCCCTTGAAACGCTGTGTTCCTCCATAAATTGGCGAATTAGCGGATCATAGTTCCCTCTGATCAAGGAAATGACTGTTTGCGGTATAAATAACGGATCACAGTTCCCTAAGGAAGATGTTTACAGTTACTTCAGCAGCTGCCGGAATTCCTCGGTCAACAGCGGCACGACCTCGAACAGATCGCCGACGATGCCATAGTCGGCGACTTTAAAGATCGGCGCCTCCGCATCCTTGTTAATGGCGATGATGACGCGCGAGGAGCTCATCCCCGCAAGGTGCTGGATGGCGCCGCTAATGCCGCACGCGATGTAGATCTCCGGCGTCACGACCTTGCCGGTCTGGCCGATTTGCATCGCGTATTCGCAGTAGCCCGCGTCGCAGGCTCCGCGGGATGCTCCCACAGCGCCGCCTAAGACGGCAGCCAGCTCTTCGAGCGGCTGGAAGCCTTCGGCGCTGCGCACCCCACGTCCGCCGGAGACGACGATCTTGGCTTCCGCCAAGTCGATGGCGCCGGACGTTTTTTTGACCACCTCCCGAATGATGCTGCGCAGGGAGGGGGCAGGGTAAGCAACATCGATGATGACCGAAGCCTGACGCGAAGCGTCTGGCGCTTGCGGCGCGATGTTGTTCGGTCTGATCGTAACGACCCACGTGCCATCCGGGTCGGTAAACGCTTTCTTCTCGACCGCTTTGCCTGCATAAAGCGGCCGGGTGAATTCCACGCGATCACCGCTGCGCGAGATCGCCGTTACATCCGAGAGCTGGCCGGCGCCAAGCTTTGCTGCTGTCAGCGGCGCTAGATCCCTGCCGGCAGCCGTGTGGCCGAAGTAGATCGCATTAGGCGAAGCCTCGGCAATCACTTCAAGCAGTGCGCTCGAATAGGCTTCCGAGCTATAGCTCTCAAGTGCGGAATCTTCAACGACATAGATGGATTCTGCGCCATACGCAGCGAGCTCGCCTGCAAGTACCTTCGAGCCACTTCCGCCTATCAGTACGGCGTGTATCGTATCACCTTCCGCAGCGGAGAGCTGCGCAGCACGCAAGGCTTCAAAAGATACTTGACGGAGCTTGCCTCCGCGAGCTTCGGCAACAACGAGAAATGTTTTAGCCATGATGGTAGCCTCCCCTTTCTTAAATCACTTTGGATTCGTTGCGTAGTGCTTGGACAAGCTCAGTCACCTGCTGGGCAATTTCGCCTTTAAGAATACGGCCGGCTTTACGTTCAGGCGGCAGCGTCAGTTCGATGCGAGTCGTCTTGGCAGAAACGGTGCTCATGCCCTCAATATCATCCAGCGTTAAGTGCTGGAACGGTTTTTTCTTTGCTTTCATAATGCCCGGCAATGAAGGGTAACGAGGCTCATTTAAGCCTTGCTGTGCCGTGAAGAGAGCAGGTAGCGGAACTTCAATGACCTCAATATCCCCCTCAGCATCTCGGTGGGCTACCGCTTTGCCGCTAGAGATTTCGAGCTTCGTTATGGATGCCGCATGCGGTATACCAAGAAGGGAGGCGAGGCGAATGGCAACTTGCCCGGCACCATTGTCCACAGAGAAATTTCCGCCTAGCAAAAGGTCGAAGGACTGAGCGCGTAAGTAGTGCGCTAAGATTTCGGCAACTTCGAATTCATCGCCTTGTATACGCTCATCGGTGATGAGAATGGCTTCGTCAGCTCCCATAGCGAGTGCGGTGCGGAGGGCTTCAGCTGTCCGGTCGGGACCTACGGAGAGCAAAGTGACTTTACCCCCGAATTCATCCCGCAGTTGTATGGCTTGCTCGACAGCATATTCGTCGTAAGGATTAATGACGAATTTGACGCCATCCTCTTGCACGCTGCCCCCTTGCAGAACGATCTTCTCCTCTGTATCAAACGTTTGCTTCAATAATACAAAAATGTCCATAGCCAAGCTCCTTCCTGAATATACATGTAATACAGACCCTTAAGCCTCGATGCCTTTCATGAAAAAGTTAATCGTAGGTCTGACTTGAGCAGTTAAGGAATACTTTTGCCCGGAGATGAGCCAGGAGGTCACCACTTCATCCATACCTCCAAAGATGAGGAGCCTTACGAGTTTCACATCAAAATCAGCGTGGAAGCTCCCGTCATGTTTGCCTCTTTCTAATATATTTTCGATGAGGATAATATATCTCTTAAGGGCAAGGCCAATCTCTTTGCGCAGCTCCAAATCGCTTTGTCGCAGCTCGATCTGGGTAAGGAAAGCAAGATTGACATTCCCCTCAAGCTCGCTGAAGTGGATTTCACAAACCTTATAGAGGGCTTCTTTGGCTGTCATCTGTTCGGTGACGCCTGTGTTGAACTTTTCAACAAGCTCGCCTAATTTCTCTTGAAACAAGCTTGTCAAAATATCCTCCTTCTTTTTGAAATATAAATAGATGGTTCCGTCAGCCACTCCGGCTTCCTTGGCAATCCGGGATACTTGGGATTTGTGAAAGCCGTTCTCGGCAAATACTTTTAGCGCGCCTTCGAGAATAGCGTAATACTTGTCTGGTTTTTTGCTACTTGTCAAGGAGATCACCTCGGTGTTAAGATACAGTTATCGGTGAATGAATACTCATTCATTTTTATAATTTCATCATAAAATACGTAGTACGCCTTGTCAACGACTTATTCAGCCTAAGAAGCAAGTAAGAAAGTTAGCCGGCTTACAGCATGAAACGAAGCATTTTTCAACTCTGGAGATAGGGGAATATGGAACTTGCTTTTTTACGATCAATCGATGTAAGCGCTATCTTTTCAATGCAAGGAGGTCCTCTATGATCGGTTCACTCATTCAGTTTTTATTATTTTTAGCGGTTACGGGTTATGCGTTGTACTTATTCGGAAGGGTTGTCTATCACCGGTATTTGTACATCCAGCTTGGAAAATCGGTGAATTTGAAGCAGGAAACGAAAGCGCGGTTAAAGGAATTTGCCATTCAAGTGTTCGGCCAGACGAAGCTCCTGAAGGATAGGAAAAGCGGCATTATGCACATTGTGATCTTCTATGGCTTCCTTATTTTACAATTAGGGGCGCTTGATCTGATTCTAAAAGGATTAATCGGCCGCGGTTTACCGATTCCCGGTTACGAATATTTCACCTTCATCCAGGAAGTGACGGTAGCACTGATTCTGCTGGCTATGGGGTATGCGACTTACCGCCGATATATCGAGAAGCTCAAACGTTTAAAACGCGGGTGGAAGCCAAGCATTGTTGTTTTCTTCATCTTTTTCCTCATGCTGTCCGTCGTGGTCAGTGGAGGTTTTGAACGGGTGCGGGAAGGGCTCGAAGCCTCAGGTTTTGCTCCCATCTCATCCATATTCGCTTCCATGTTTAACGGTCTTTCGCATACGGGGGCGACCATAGGATTTTATGCGAGCTGGTGGATGCATTTACTGATCCTGCTGTCTTTTCTGATCTATGTTCCGCAATCGAAGCATTTTCACATTATTACGGCACCTATCAATGTACTGCTCAGACGGACAGAGCCGACCGGCAAGCTGGCATCGCTTAATTTAGAGGATGAAGAAGCGGAGTCGTTCGGAGTCGGCAAAATAGAAGATTTTACGCAAAAGCAGATGCTTGATTTCTACTCTTGTGTGGAGTGCGGGCGCTGTACGAATGTTTGCCCAGCTAATACGACGGGCAAGCTGCTTTCACCGATGCACTTGATTACGAAACTTCGCGATCATTTGACAGAGAAAGGCGCTGCCATCACGTCCAAATCCCCATGGGTTCCTGCTGCCGCATTTGCCACACACAGTGAACATAATCCGCTAGAGGTGGAGCTTATCGGCGGTGTGATCACGGAAGAGGAATTATGGGCGTGTACAACCTGCCGCAACTGCGAGGATCAATGTCCAGTCGGCAATGAGCATGTAGACAAAATAGTGGATCTGCGCAGACATTTGGTGCTGACGCAAGGCAGTATGCCGCATGATGGCCAGCGTGCCCTGCAAAACATTGAGCGACAAGGAAATCCGTGGGGAATCAGTCGAAATGACCGTGTGAAGTGGGTCAAAGAAGTAGATCCGAATAATGAGCTGAACGTTCGTACGGTGAAGGATAATCCCGAATTTGAATTTTTATTTTTCCTAGGCTCAATGGGCTCATATGATAACCGCAGCCGTAAAATTACACATGCATTTGTGAAGCTGATGAATGAAGCTGGTATCTCTTTTGCCATTTTGGGTAATGAGGAGAAAAATTCCGGCGATACCCCCCGTCGTATGGGAAATGAATTTCTTTTCCAGCAGCTGTGTGCCGACAATATTGCGACTTTTCAAAAGTATAAGGTTCGAAAAATCGTAACGACCTGCCCGCACACATACCATATTTTCAAAAATGAGTACCCGGAATTTGGCTTGGAAGCCGCTGTTTTCCATCACACAGAGCTGCTCCATGCTTGGGTGAAAGAAGGACGTCTGAATCCTAAACATGAGGTGCAAGAACGCATCACGTATCACGATTCATGCTACTTGGGCCGTTACAACGAGGTGTATGAGGAACCGCGAAGCATTCTTCGCGCGATCCCAGGAGCCATATTGGTGGAGCAACCGCGTTCCCGCGAGAACAGCATGTGCTGCGGTGCCGGAGGCGGCATGATGTGGATGGAAGAAACCGCAGGCACCCGCGTTAATGTAGCGCGCACGGAGCAGCTTTTGAGTGTGAAGCCGACGGTGATCACCTCAGCCTGCCCTTATTGTTTAACGATGGTGGAGGATGGTACGAAGCTGAAGGAGGTAGAGGAGCAGGTTAAAGCGCGAGATATCGCTGAAATTCTAGCCTTGTCTGTATTTGGAACAGCGTAAGACTGACTGAAAATCTTATGTAGGAGGATATTTCCATATGACAAAGATTCGAACTGCTGCCGTTATCGGCTCCGGTGTGATGGGCTCCGGTATTGCTGCCCATTTGGCAAATGTAGGCATTCCCGTGTTATTGCTCGATATGGTGCCGACTGGACTGCTTCCGCAAGAAGAATCCGCTGGACTAACGTTGGAACATCCGAAAGTAAGGAACCGGTTAGCGGTAAACGCGATGGATAAGCTCAAAAAGACAAACCCAGCCCCCCTCTACAGTGAGGCCTTCATCGATCGAATTATGCCAGGTAACTTGGAAGATGATTTGGCGAAGCTTGGCAATGTAGATTGGATTATTGAAGTCATCGTAGAAAATTTGCAGGCGAAGCAGCAGTTAATTAGCCGTATCGAAAAGGTTTGGAAACCCGGAACAATCGTTTCATCCAACACGTCAGGCATTTCAATTCATGCGATGATCGAGCAGGCAAGCGATGTATTCAAAAAGCATTTTTTAGGCACTCATTTCTTTAATCCGCCTCGCTATATGAAGCTTTTGGAAGTAATTCCAAGTGAACACACAGACCCGGCGATTGTATCTTTAATGACCGAATTTTGTGAGAAGAAGCTGGGGAAAGGGGTCGTGCAAGCAAAGGATACGCCGAATTTTATTGCTAATCGGATCGGCACCTATGGGCTTCTGGTTACTTTGCGCGAAATGCTGGCAAACGGATATTCCGTGGAGGAAGTCGACGCGGTCACAGGTCCGGCTATGGGCCGTCCGAAGAGCGCAACGTTCCGAACATTGGATCTGGTCGGTCTGGATACTTTTGTGCATGTGGCGAATAACGTGTTTGGACTTGTGGATGACCCTGGTGAGAAGGAAGTTTTCGACACGCCGGCGATTTTAAAAACGATGGTGGAAAAAGGTTGGATCGGGGAGAAGATGGGCCAAGGTTTTTATAAAAAAGTTAAGTCTGATGCTGGGAAAGAGATTCAAGCTTTGGATCTAAACTCAATGGCCTATGCGGCAAGCCGAAAAATCAGTTCGGCCTCTCTGGAGGCAGCGAAGCAGGCGAAAGGGACGAGCGGAAAGCTCAAAGCATTGCTTGGAGCTAAAGATCGCTATTCTGAGCTGGCGTGGAACATTTTGAAGCCAGTGCTTTTGTACTCCGCAGCAAAATTAGATGAAATCGCAGATTCCATCGTAGAGATGGATAATGCGCTCAAATGGGGCTTTAACTGGGATCTGGGCCCGTTCGAGACATGGGATGCGATAGGACTTAAGCGTTCTGTGGAGCGAATGGAAGCGGAAGGCAGCGAGGTACCTGAGTGGGTTAAGGCTTGGATTGCTGCGGGGAATGATAGCTTCTACAAGAATAAAGATGGGCAAAGTTTTTATTATTTGAAGAATGAGTATCGCGGAATTGAAGCAAGACCGGAGATGATTTCACTTGCTGCTTTAAAACAGCAAAATAAAGTGATTCGTTCAAACAGCGGCGCGAATTTGATCGATATCGGAGACGGGGTTGCGTGCTTAGAGTTTCAATCGCCGAACAATGCCATAGGCGGAGATATTCTCACCATGATTCAACAGTCTGTGGATGAAGTTCGCAGCAATTACCGCGGACTTGTCGTGGCCAATGAAGGCAAAAACTTCTGTGTCGGCGCTAACCTGATGCTGCTTCTCATGGAGGCGCAGGATGGCGAGTGGGATGAAGTTGACGGTATTATCCGCTTATTCCAGAACTCTATGATGAAGCTCAAAAGCCTGGATAAACCGGTTGTTGCCGCACCTCATAAAATGACGCTCGGCGGCGGCGTTGAAGCTTGTATGCCGGCGGATCAAATTATTTTCTCTTCGGAGACGTATTATGGACTCGTTGAGGTTGGTGTTGGCTTAATTCCTGCCGGCGGCGGATGCAAGGAATTGGCGCTTAGGGCAAGCTCGTTGGTACGTGATCCTGAAGTGGATCTACAGCCTTGGATCAACGCGAGCTTCGAAACCGTGGCCATGGCAAAGGTATCGACGAGCGGTCACGATACGAAGAGGCTCGGATACATGCGTCCTCAAGATACGGTCGTGATTAATCCTGATCACCGGATTTATGAAGCGAAACAAGCAGTCCTTCGCATGGATGCGGCAGGGTACACACCTCCTGCGGTAAAGAAAATCCGCGTCGTCGGCGAAACCGGCAAAGCGGTTATGCAGGTGGGCGCGTATTCGATGAAACAGGGCGGCTACATCAGCGACCACGATGTCCTTATTGCTAACAAGCTTGCGCATGTGCTTGCTGGCGGTAAGGTGCCGGCTGGCACGCTTGTCACTGAACAATATTTGCTTGATCTGGAGCGGGAAGCTTTCCTGAGTCTGTGCGGAGAATTGAAAACGCAGCAGCGTATGCAGTATATGCTTTCTAAAGGAAAACCGCTGCGCAACTAAGCGGTGATTGCGAACACAAATAAGTGGAAGTGCCCTTACTACTCTGATTGAGGTGAGAAACGATGAAGGAAGCAGTCATTGTATCGATAACGCGTACCGCCGTCGGTCGCGCAAAGAAAGGCAGTTTCGCTCAAACAAGAGCCGAGGATCTCGGCAAAGCGGTGTTGGAGGAAGCCGTGCGGCGGGCTCCCGGCCTCGATAAAGGTGATGTCGACGACATCATCATCGGCTGTGCGATGCCGGAGGGCGAGCAAGGGCTCAACTTCGCCCGCACGATGGCGCTCTATGCGGGCTTTCCGGTGACCGTGCCGGCCATCACGGTCAATCGCTTCTGCTCCTCCGGGCTGCAGGCCATCGCTTATGCGGCGGAGCGCATAATGCTGGGCCACGCGGAGGTGATCATCGCCGGAGGCGTAGAGAGCATGAGCCACGTCCCGATGACGGGCTTCAAGCTCTCGCCGCATCCGGGGCTGGTCGAGACCATGCCCGAGGTGTACATGGGCATGGGGCATACTGCCGAAGCTGTGGCGCAGCGCTTCGGCATCTCCCGCGAAGCGCAGGATGGCTTCGCAACGCGGAGCCATAAGCGGGCGGCGGCGGCGATTGCCGCCGGCAAGTTCGTGGATGAGATCGTGCCGGTGGCTACGAGCGTGAAGGGTATTGACGAACGCGGCAAAGCGTTTGAGCGTTCGTTTGTGTTTGCAGCGGATGAGGGCGTTCGCCCCGATACATCCGTGGAAGGGCTTGCCAAGCTGAAGCCTGCGTTCAGCTTGAACGGTACGGTGACGGCGGGCAACGCGTCACAGACGTCGGACGGCGCAGCGGCAGCCGTGCTGATGAGCCGCGAGCGCGCGGAGGCGCTCGGGCTGAAGCCGCTGGCGACGTTCAAGTCGTTCGCGCTTTCCGGGGTGGAGCCGGAGATCATGGGTGTCGGCCCGGTGAAGGCGATTCCGAAGGCTTTGCAGATGGCGGGCATCACTCAGGATCAGGTGGATCTGTTTGAAATCAACGAAGCGTTTGCTTCGCAGTGCGTGCATATTATTCGCGAGCTGGGTTTGAATGAAGAGTTGGTGAATGTGAACGGCGGCGCGATTGCACTAGGGCATCCGCTAGGTTGTACCGGCGCGAAGCTGACGACTTCCTTAATCCATGAGCTGCAGCGCAGAGGTGGCGGCTATGGCGTAGTCTCGATGTGCATCGGGGGCGGGATGGGCGCTGCAGGCGTCTTCCAAGTGTACGCTTGAAATGAGCGTCTAACGGGAAACCCTCCCGCTATTGGCTGTCCATTCGCTTAAAACGATCAGATCGATTTGATCTAGCGGGAGTTTTTCCATTTAAATAAGATTTTCAGCGGATATCCGCTGAAATAACGGGAGTAATTCCATCCATTCCTGCATCCATTTATTAACCCTTGTCCAATTCATTCTGAGGAGAGATGAACCATGTCAGATAAAATCGTAGGCGGCAGCTTTGTCATTTCAGATATCGATTATAACCATATCGTGACCCCGGAAGATTTTACAGAGGAACATCGCATGATTGCTGAGACAACGCGCGAATTCGTAGCGGGCGAAGTGCTGCCGAATGATGAGCATCTGGAGAAGCTCGATTATGATTTGACGGTTAAGCTGATGAGAAGCGCTGGGGAGCTTGGTTTGCTTGGTGCTGATGTGCCGGAAATTTATGGCGGTCTTGGGCTTGATAAGGTGAGTTCCACGGTCATTAGTGAAAATCTGGCGCGTGCGTCTGCATTTGCTCTTTCGATTGGCGCGCATGTCGGGATTGGCACGCTGCCGATTGTGTTTTTCGGGACACCGGAGCAGAAGAAAAAGTATTTGCCCGATCTCGCTACAGGCGCAAAAATCGCGGCTTATTGTTTGACCGAGCCAACATCAGGTTCAGATGCTTTGGGTGCAAAGACGACGGCGCGGCTCTCTAGTAATGGGAAATATTACCTGCTCAATGGTTCCAAATTGTATATTACGAATGCCGGATTTGCCGATATTTTCATCGTCTACGCCAAAATCAACGGAACGGATTTCACGGCGTTTATTGTGGAAAAAGGCGACCCGGGCTTTACGTTAGGACCGGAAGAGAAGAAGATGGGGATTAAAGGCTCCTCAACGCGTCCGCTCTTTTTCGAAGATGTCAAGGTACCGGTGGAGAATTTGCTTGGCGAAATTGGGAAAGGGCACCTGATTGCATTTAATATTTTGAACATCGGTCGTTACAAGCTGGCTACTGGCTGTCTTGGCGCATCCAAGGAAACGATTGAATTAGCATCCAAATATGCGAATACCCGCCAACAGTTCAATACGCCAATCTCGAAGTTTCCGCTAATTGGTAAGAAGCTGGCTGAAATGAATATCCAAACATACATGTTAGAGAGCATGGTTTATCGAACAACCGGCCTATTCGATGACATTCTCAAAGACATTGATCATACAAGTCTGGATGCCGGCAAACATTCGGCGAAAGGGATTTCTGAGTATGCGCTGGAATGCTCGATCAACAAAGTGTTTGCATCGGAAGTTTTGGATTTTGTAGCGGATGAAGGCTTGCAAATTCATGGCGGCTACGGCTTTATTCAAGAATATAAAGTTGAGCGTATTTATCGTGATTCACGGATCAACCGTATTTTCGAAGGGACGAATGAAATCAACCGGCTGCTCATCCCGGGTACGTTAGTCAAGAAAGCGATGAAGGGCGAACTGCCTTTGCTGCAAAAGGCGCAAGCGCTGCAAGGCGAGCTGTTGTCGATCGTCCCGGGTCAAACATTTGAAGGCACGCTGGCGGAAGAGACGCATCTCATTTCGATGGCGAAAAAGATTTTTCTTATGGTCGGAGGGCTTGCTGTGCAGAAGTACGGCATGGCTTTAGAAAAAAATCAGGAAGTATTAAGCAATTTGGCCGACATCATGATTCAGATTTTTGCAGGGGAAAGCGGACTTCTTCGTACGCAAAAGCTGATCGCTAAAACCGGGGAAGACAAATCGAAAAATGCGATTCAAATGACAACGGTATTCGTACATCAAGCTTTTGACAAAATTGAGGCATACGCGAAGGAAGCGCTCAGTACGATGGAAGAAGGAGATGTTCTTCGGACGCAATTATCGATTTTGAAAAAGCTGACAAGACGCAGCGCCGTAAATACGACCCAGCTGAAGCGTAACATCGCCGCACGTGTTATTCAGGGTGAGAAATTCATCGTATAGACATCGGTGTGAAGAACCTGAAGGGGATGGTTTTGTATGAGTGAGACAAAGCCTTGGCTGCGACATTATCCGGAGGAAGTGGCGCCGACGTACGAGTACCCTAAGCACAATCTTGCACGATTGTTGGTAGATTCCGCACAGCGGTATCCGGACCGACCTGCTTTGTACTTCATGGGTAAAACGCTGTGCTACCGAGAGGTACTTGATGCGTCTTATCGTTTTGCAAATGTTCTAAAGGAACTAGGTGTGTGCCAGGGGGATCGCGTATCGATCATGCTGCCCAATTGTCCATCCGCCATTATCGCCTACTTCGGTACGCTCATGATTGGCGGGATCGTCGTCATGACGAATCCGCTCTATATGGAGAGAGAGCTGGTCCACCAGCTCTCCGATTCTGGGGCAGAGGTCATTGTTACGTTGGATTTATTGTTTGACCGTGTGCAAAAGGCGAAAACGAGGACGCTGATTCGACATATTATTGTGACGTCGATCAAGGATTATTTGCCTTTTCCGAAAAATGTCTTATATCCGATTAAAATGAAAAAAGACGGAGCAAAGCTGGATGTTGCCTATGGGGAGGGTGTTTACGCATTTAAAAAATTGCTGCGGGAAACCTCCAGGATACCCGTTTGCGTAGAAGTAGATGCAGATACGGATATTGCTTTGCTGCAATACACTGGGGGGACTACAGGGATTTCGAAAGGGGTCATGCTGACTCATACCAATCTGATCGCCAACACGTACCAGACGTCAAATTGGTGCTATCGGATTGAAAAGGGTGGCGAGCGATTCCTTGGGGCGATTCCTTGTTTTCATGTGTTCGGTTTGACCGTATTGCTGAATCAAGCCATGCTCCAGGCGGGGATGTTAATCCTGATACCGAAGTTCGATATTGATACGATTCTGGATACGATTAACAAGATGAAGCCTACGATTTTCCCCGGCGCGCCGACAATGTATATTGCTATTATTAATCATAAACGTGTAAAAGAAGTTGATATTTCTTCCATTAATGTTTGTGTAAGCGGTTCAGCTCCATTGCCGTTAGAAGTTCAGGAGCGATTTGAAGAGTTAACTGGCGGTAAATTAATTGAAGGCTACGGGTTAACGGAAACTTCCCCGGTTACTCATGCCAACCCCATTTGGGGCTATCGGAAGATTGGATCGATCGGAATCCCTTTACCGGATACGTCAGCCAAAGTTGTCGACGTGAATTCGGGCGAAGAATTGCCGATCGGTGAAATTGGTGAATTGTTGATCAAAGGTCCGCAGGTGATGAAAGGGTATTGGCAGCGTGAACATGAAACCGCCATGACCATAAGGGAAGGTTGGCTCTATACGGGGGATATGGGGCGCATGGATGAGGAAGGTTTCTTTTCCATTGTTGACCGTAAGAAGGATTTAATTATTGCCGGTGGCTTCAATATTTATCCTCGTGAAATCGAGGAGGTGCTCTTTGAGCATCCTGCCATATTGGAGGCGACCGTTGCCGGTGTTCCTGATGAATACCGGGGGGAGACCGTGAAAGCATTTGTCGTGCTGAAACCGGGAATGACGTTAACGGAAAAGGAGCTTGAGCTCTGGTGCCGAGAGCGTTTAGCTGCATTTAAAGTGCCCCGTAAAGTGGAATTCCGTCAATCTTTGCCGAAAACAATGATTGGAAAAGTGCTGCGCAGGCAATTACTGGAAGAAGAGAAAAAAACTTAACTGTCTCTTCTTGTTCGTTCTCATAAGGGTTAGCCCTTTACAAGGAGAGTGGAGGGGGATCCTATGAATGATACTCACGAGCGTGTGAATAGGAGGTTGCAGCAGTTGGCGGCTGCAGCCGAGCCTACGTTTTGGGGATTTCTTGGCTGTGAATTCGTAGCGATGAAAGATGGGATAGTTACAATTGCCTTGGAGGCAAAGTCCCATCATTTAAACCCGATCGGGATTGTTCACGGCGGTGTTCTTTCCTCTTTGCTCGACAATGCCATGGGCATTGTTATTATGACAGCGAGACCGGAGGATAAGGTTGTGACAACGAATTTGAACGTTCATTTTGTCGCTCCGCTCTATGAGGGGAGATTGACCGTTACGGCTGAGCTTATTCATCAGTCCCGTAAAATGATTACGGCACAAGGAAGAGTGATGGACCGTGATGGAAATTTAGGGACGATGGGGACTGGAACTTTCCGCGTTATATAGGTTGTATATGTTGGGGGACATGTGCGAGCATGTCTCTTTTTCATGGTGGTGTTATAAAATCTAACACAAAATATCGATTTCGACATAAAATGTTCATAATTATTTAACCGATGTTATATAACTTAACATAAATCCATTGACTGTTTGGTGATGTCATCCTATAATTTTGTAAAAAGGCATAAGGGGGGAAGCACGATGCATCTTACCATTCGTGAAGCATTATCCATTTATCCATTAACGGAAGCGAAGCTTGTAGCTGGCAAGCAAGGGGAATCCCGCATCGTTAAATCTGTCAATGTTATGGACGCGCCAGATATTGCGGATTGGACGAAATCCGGCGAGATGCTCTTCACCACCGCTTTCGCCATGAAGGATAGCCCGCAGGAGACGGTCAATTTATTGCGCAAATTAAATGATCGTGGCGCTGCCGGGTTAGGTATCAAGTTGGGACGCTTTTGGACGGAACTTCCACAGGTTGTTGTAGAGGAAGCGGATCGGCTGCATTTTCCGATTATTGAGATGCCGTTCCAATTTACATTCTCCGATCAGATGAACGCTTTATTCAATGCCGAATACCGCCGCAACACGAAGCTGCTGCAATCCGTACTGGAAAAGCAGACAAAGCTTATGCAGTTCGGTTTGAAACAAGACAATATGGCTTCTATGTTCCAATTGCTAAGCAATATCCTTGGTTATCCGATGGCTGTGGTTTCTGCCAGAGGGCAAATTTTATATAATACTAGTGCTTGGACGCAAGAGCAATTGGCACCGAATTGGCCCAAGAGAAAGTCTGGCTGGGTATATGCAAATAAGGATCGCGCATACCGGGTAGGACTCTTCCAACAGGACGATGAACTCCTGGGACATTTGCTCATTATGCCCGATGCGGTTCTTCTTGCCAATGTCGAAGAAGGGTTGTTCCAACAAGCTGCGGACATCCTAACCTTTCATATGAGCTATACCTTCCGGTCGCATGTGGAGGCTTCGGCCGAACGGGAGATGCAAAACACGCTGCTGAGGTATCTGGAAAAGGGGACGTCGCTCGAGGAACTCTTGGAGCAGGCGGAAGGCAGAAGCTTAACACTCTTTACGGGCGCTTACCAATGCGTGATTAGTAAAAGCAAGCCTGAAAGCCAAACGGATGAACAACGTCAAGGGATGATTAAGCGTCTCAAACAGTATATGGAGCTTCATCCTAAATCTACGCTTTTGCGTGCAAACCACTTCATACTCAAGGATATGATGTTCTCTATTTACTCTGCGAATCAAGCAGATCATTTCCCTGAAGAAGAGCTGTCCCAGCTATTGATCAAATATGCAGGGGATTCCGCATGCAGAGAGGAGGCTGGGGAGATCGCCTTCTATACCAGCGCAATGAAGGTAAGGCCAACAGCTTTGAGAGAAGCCTACATGGAATGTGTGGAGACACAGCGAATGGCGCACAAGCTAGAGTTACCTGATCGTGTGGTCCACTACGAAACGATAGAGTTCGCGCATCTTTTCCAGCATATGTCTGTGAATATGATGGAAGATTATTGCGCCAAAGTATTGCGTCCGCTCTTGGAAAAGGATGCCGAATACTCGCAAGAAATGATTCGAACTTTAGAAGTGTTTATCCGCAACGACGGTCAAGTCAGCGAGGCGGCGAAGCAATTATTTATTCATAGAAATACAGTGACTTACCGTTTAGAAAAGATCAGCGATCTTTTGCAAGTGGATTTCAAAAAAGTTAATGATTTGTTGAAGTTGAAAGCCGTTTTCTTATTCCGTCAGTTTTTGCATGTCAGACAATAATGCGTGAACCCTGTGGCGCTGCGCAAGCGCTCAGGGTTTTCTTTTTTCAAGCGTGATGACTGTAATTTCGGGTCTGCATAGGAAACGGAAGGGGAGGAATGTTGTGCCGATGCCGCGATTCGTGTATACAAGCAGTTTAGAGTTGGGCACTTCATAAAGCCCCATCACGTAATTTTTGCCTTGAAGCGGGGTAAAGAGGGCGCCTACAACAGGCAAACGGACTTGTCCCCCGTGTGAATGCCCTGATAATTGCAAATCAATGGGGAAAGCGGCCGCCTCATTAGCGAAATCCGGACAATGAGAGAGAAGTAGCGTAAACATTTGAGCATTGGCGCCATGGAGAGTTTTCGTGATATCGGGCTTGCCAGTAAGCTTATCTTCAACCCCTGCAATCTGAATGGACTGTCCTTTATAGGCGATCTTGTTAAAGGCGTTAAGCAGCGTTTGAAAGCCGCCTTCTTGGAGGATCGGCAATGTTTGGTTCGTATCAACCCATTTATCATGGTTTCCGAGTACGGCCCATTTGCCTAAAGGCGCTTCAAGGCTCGCTAGCAGTTTACTCGTTAACGCGGGGTCTTCTGTAATTTGGGCATCGAATAAATCGCCCGTGAAGGTCAGGATATCTGGTTTTTCTTTATTAATCAGGGTCACGATATGCTCTAAATCCTGAAGATTAAAATGATGCCCGATATGTAAGTCGCTGAACTGCACTAGTTTAAGACCGTGGAAACTATTGGGGAGTCGTTCAAATGAAAGGGTTATTCGTGTGAAATCGTACCATTTTGGTTCTATGTAGCTGGAATAACTGCCAACTAGACCTCCGGCAGCCAAAAGAGAGCCAGCAAGCACAGCGCCCTTTTTAAGAAAATTTCGTCGTGATATCGGGGGTGGTGGTTGCATAATATCTTCCCATTCCTTTCTGTCGGATGTTACATTGATTATACCAAGAGGGAAGCCAGGTTTGCGAATTGTGCGAGTTGCATAAGCTGATTCGTTACTTTATAATAATTTTAATGTAATGGGAAGGGAGATGTTTAGATGTCAGTATGGAAAGAGCTCACAACCGTTGAACAATGGCAGGAAGTTCTCGATCGCTCCGCCGATAAACCGACTGTCGTTCTGAAGCACAGCACTACATGTCCGGTAAGCGCTAGCGCGCTTGAAGAATACGAAGAGTATTTATCAGGAAAACCGAACAATGATGTCGATTATTACTTAGTGAAAGTGATCGAATCCCGTCCGGTTTCGAACCAAATTGCGGAGGATCTAGCAATCAAACACGCATCGCCGCAAATTCTTTATTTTAAAAATAAAGAATCCATTTGGAACACCTCTCACTGGTCTGTAACAACCAAGCATATTACGGCTGTTCTGGACTAATAGCGCAACGAATGATTCGAAAGCCCTTTGGTGGCTGCCTATGCGAATTTAGGCGGACCTGAAGGGCTTTTTAGTATGTTCGCAATAATTGAACAATGTCTAAAAAAGATTGGCTTTCCTGGCATCCTCCTATATAATTATTTGGCAACAACAAGGTATCTACTTAGTAAGGAGTTTTGCAAGATGAATGCAATGAATAAGACCAAAGTTCCGATTCCTGTGTATTTGTTGATTGGCATTATCGCGATCTCGTTCTCGGCTATTTTTGTGAGATGGTCTGATGCGCCAGCCTCAATCACTGCCATGTACCGGCTGCTGATGACGAATGCACTAATGCTTCCTTTTCTATGGAATTATCGGAACGAGATTACTAGAATTCGTCTAAGAGACTGGCTGCGAACTGCGGCGTCGGGTATCGCACTTGGCCTGCATTTCTTATTTTGGATGGATTCTCTTCGTTTTACTACGGTTGCAAGTTCGACAGCGATTCTGACTTTGGAACCGATCTTTGTCCTGTTTGGGGCGTTTCTGCTTTATGGACAGCGGACGAGCCGTGAGGCTTTCCTCGCAATGTGCGTAGCGATTATAGGCGCCATTTGTATCGGATGGGGAGATTTTCAATTCTCTGGCGCAGCGTTGAAAGGGGACTTTTTATCCCTCATCGGAACGGTTGCGGTTGCGCTCCATATGCTTTGGGGCAAAAGCTTGAGAGAGCGAATCTCCGCTTTCGTGTACAGCTTCTTCGTCTTCCTGTTCGCAGGACTCGTGCTTGCCGTCACCAACGTTGCCACGGGCACCTCATTCACAGCCTATCCCGCTAAGGAATGGGGCGTTTTCTTGCTTCTCGCCATCGTCCCTACCGTTTTCGGTCACTATGTCTTTAATTGGCTGCTCAAGTATATGAAAGCATCGTCCGTTTCGATGACTGTCCTGGGTGAGCCGCTGGGCGCGTCTTTGTTGGCTTATTTTTTATTAGGCGAAAAGATTACTACGATCCAGCTTATGGCAGGATGTCTTTTGTTAGTGGGAGTCGGCTTGTTCTTGCGAAGTAACGAGAAAGATTAATTTTTTGCGCTTTAATTGAACAAAGGTAAAATATGGGGGTTTGCAGCAGGGCTTCTCTTTGGAGGGATAACGTGAGATTTCGTGATTTTCACCGTAATGTCAAATTAAGAATCGGGCTTTCCTTTCTATCCGGTACTGCCAACAATATGGTTCTACCTTTTATGTCGATTTATTTTTCCGGAAAATTAGGCGATACAAGCGCTGGGCTTGTTGTCATTCTTGGCATTCTGGCCGGCGTTGTCGCAGGTTTTGTTGGCGGCTACTATGCAGACCGGATAGGGCGTAAGAAGCTGATGCTAACGGCAGAAATAGGGTGGATGATATGTTTTATGGGCATGGCCTTGTCCAACTCGCCGTGGTTTTCGTCGCCTTGGTTGACATTTGTACTTATGATTTTCGTTAGTATGTTCTGGGGGATTCACGGTCCTGCGAATGATGCGATGCTGCTCGATGTTACTGCTCCCGATATTCGTAAATTCATGTATGCCATCATGTACTGGATGAACAATTTATCTTTTGCAATTGCAGGTATAGCGGGGGCTTTTCTATTCAAGTCGTACTTGTTTGAACTGTTTATTGGCTTATCGTTCATTGGCTTGATCACGTTAGTTATCACTTATTTCTTTATTGATGAGGTTTATCAGCCACAGCCTGATTGCGAGGAAAGCGGGCATCGTGAGGGGAAGATGTCGATGTGGTCCAATTACCAGATGGTGCTGCGCGACAAGACGTTTATGATTTTCACGCTCGCCTCCTTGCTTCTTGTTTCTGTTGAATTTCATCTGGGTAATTATGTCGGCGTCAGACTGGAGAAAGAAATGGTGGCTGCCCCGTTCATCCCATGGATGGAGTCATCTTGGACAGTAGACGGGCTCAAAATGTTAGGGTTTATACGTACCGAAAATACAGTTCTTGTTGTTGTTCTTTCCGTTTTTATGGGGATGTTAATGCGGCGGTTTTCAGATAGCAAAGCGCTGTTTGTCGGCTATGCTTGTTATATTATAGGCTATAGCTATTTAGCTTACAGTAACCAGCCATGGTTGCTTCTTCTGTCGATGTTCATTGCGACGGTTGGCGAGCTTGTCTATGTGCCTATTAAGCAAGCGTATCTGGGCAACATTGCTCCTGATCATGCAAGAAGCTCGTATATGGCTTTATATGGAATGGTGTACAAAGGGGCTACACTGCTTGGCGGTATTGGCGTGATCCTTGGGGGTTGGGTTCCATCTTGGATGATGGCGTCGCTTATCGGTCTTAGCGGGATTGTCGGTATGGTCATGTTTTACGCCATCCTCGCCCAGCTGGAGGAGCGCAAAGTGAAAGCTGAGATGAGCCATAAAGCTTCGAAAGCTACAGGTTCGCCTGCAAGCGTTACGGTATAAATTCGAAAATGGCTTTCAATGTGTAAATCAAGGGGCTGTCCCTCAGGACTTACAAGTCCTTTTGTGACAACCCCTTGTTCTATATTATTTCTTCGCGGCAGCAAACTCCGCTTTGATTCTCTGCAGCAGCTCTGGGCTGCTTATTACTTCATAAGCGGTGTAAGCAAGCGCTTTGGCTGTGAAAATCATGGCGTCCAGCGCAGGTCCTTGAAGTGCAAGATCCCGAAATTCCTTGGTGTGCAGCATGTGTTTCTCGCCAACAACTTTGACGAAGGGATGAATCGTTGGACATTGAATCGAAACGTTGCCCAAATCAAGCGAGCCGTGGTCTTTGCCGATTTCAATGTCTTGCGGGTCAATGCCCATCTCGCCCAGCTGATCCGTGAAAACTTGAGACAAGGTTTCGTTGGTCCGAAGCTCGTCGTACGAATACTCGTAGAAGGATGTTTTGAGCGTACAGCCTGTTTGTAAAGCAGCGCCCTCCGCGCAGTGGAGCACTTTCTGGACGAGTTCATCCGTGTACTTACGAGTTGCTGAACGGACGTAAAACTGAGCGACGGCGTAGTCTGGGATAATATTCGGGGCTTTGCCGCCCTCGCTGATAATGCCATGAATACGCGCGTCCGACTTGGTTTGTTGGCGCATCGCGTTGACGGAATTGAACAGCTGGAGAACTGCATCCAGCGCGTTAATGCCTTCATACGGTTGTGCGGCGGCATGAGCGGAACGGCCGAAAAACTCATACTGGATGGCATCCATAGCCAGGGATTCACCTGATTTTTCATACGTGTAATAAGGATGCGCCATTAAGGCAATATCTACGTGGCGGAAGAGTCCTGCTTCGGCCATAGGCACTTTGGCACCCTTGGTTTCCTCGGCCGGAGTCCCATAAACGCGTATGCTGCCGCCGGTTTCTGCAATTACAGATTTAAGCCCGATGGCTGCGCCGATGCTCATCATACAAATCAAGTGATGTCCACAGGCATGACCTAGCTCAGGCAAAGCGTCATATTCAGCTAGGAAGCCAACGACTGGTCCTGCTTTGCCGGAATCGAATGTCGCGATAAAAGCAGTTGGAATATTTAACGCGCCGCGCTCAACTTGGAAGCCGTGGTATTCCAGTTCCTCCGTTAAGCGCGAGGAAGCTTGAAACTCTTCATGTCCCAGCTCCGGGTTCGCTCCGATAAAGCTGGAAATCGCTTTGAATCTGTCCGCGTTGTTGTCAATGGTTTGTGTAATAGTGGATTTCATAAGTGGAAAGGCTCCTTTATCATGATACTTCTTTTATTGTAGTATAAAGGCGGTCAAACTACCACTTTAAGGCGTGCTGAGTTACAATGAGTGGACGAAAGTTCACTTGGTTAGCGAGCAGCATACTGAGAAAATATAGGAATGGGGGAATTGTTAGATGATGAAGTATGGAGCCGAGCACATGGAGCACAAATTCACATTATCCTTTATTGAATCTGAGGTACGCGGACAATGGCGAGATATTTACTTAAGGATGCATCTCGAGGCCGGTGAGGCGTTTCCGGAGGAACTTACCGATCCATCGATTCTTGTGATATGTAATTTGCAAGGGGACATTGTTCAAATTGTGCTACATGACGAGGGATGCGATTGTGAATTTCAATTTACGTATGCGGAAAAAGCTCAAATCGAAAATTTTGTTCAGGAGCATGTAAACGTATAAAAAACTTGCCGCGCAACTAGTGTGAGTGTCCCTTCCCAAACTGGGCGCTGACGCATATACTATCCTACGTCAGGCTTTAGGGAGAGGATAGCATGAATAAGACGATCAAATATTTGGCATTTGGCGATTCACTAACGGTTGGTTTTGGAGCTCCGGACGGCCGTGGATTCGTGTGCAGCTTTCGGCAGAAGGTCGAGCACTTGCTGAACGTTCCGGTTCAATTAATTCAAGCTGGCACGAACGGCGCCACGACGAGCGAATTGCTCCAAACGCTTGAGTCCGATGTGCAAATTCAGAAGGATATCCAAGAGGCGGATATCATTACGATCACGGCTGGCGGTAACGATTTAATTCAAGCGGCAATTCCTTTCTTTTATCAAAATGATCCTGCATTTTTAAAGTCTGCACTTCAAACCTACGAAACAAATTACAAAAAAATAATGATACAAATAGAAACGCTGCGGCAAGGTATTGATACCCCGTACTTAGTTGCCCTTATCGGATTGTATAATCCTTTACCGCAGGTGCCGGAATCAGCTTACTGGGTGCAGCGTTTTAATATATTTTTACGTAAATTGGAGCAGCCGCATATTCATATTGTGCAGGTGTATGATGCTTTTGTTGGGCAGGATACCCGATACCTCTCGGAAGACGCGATTCATCCCAACGAAGATGGTTACGATGAACTTACGCGTCAACTCGAGTGTGTCGTCTCATTTGAGCAGCTGCAGCAGCTGCTTCTGTAATTATGACATGATGACATATCCGAAGATGGAAATGAAATGACAGGCGCTACCAGCGAGCACGAAAATATGCCAAATGGCATGGTGATAAGGGATGCGCCTCCATACATAGAAGATCGAACCGAATGTGTACAGCAGTCCGCCTATCACAAGCCAAACGATACCTCCAAAGGGCAGGTTCGCGTAAAGCGGCTTAAAGGCGATGACAATGAGCCAGCCCATAAGGATATAACAAAGTGTTGAAATGATAATAAAGCGTTTCACGTAAAATAGTTTGAGTACAATACCGGTTAGGGCAAGCCCCCAAATAACGCCAAAAAATGTCCAGCCCAAAGGCCCGCGCAGCGTCACAAGCAAATAGGGCGTATACGTGCCTGCAATTAAGAGATAAATCGCGGAATGATCGAGAATCTCAAAAACATCCTTCAAACGGGGATGACGGACACTGTGCAGCAGAGTGGAACAAGTATATAAGGTGACAAGCGCAGCCCCAAACACGCTAAAACTTACAATATGCCACGCATCGCCATGCAGACAAGCTTGAACAACAAGCAGGATAAGCGCTGCGATGCTTAAAAGGACGCCAATCCCATGGCTGATGGCATTTGCCTTTTCTTCTTGAATCGAATATTCCATAGAGATCCCTTCTTTCATAGTTAAATTACAATCCTACCTATAGATTGGACGATGATAAAATGTTTTTACCTTCATTTCTACTGCATAATAAAGTTGCATTAGTGACAGGAGCCGGACGAGGCATCGGCAGAGCGCTGGCGATCGGTCTTGCTGAGGCAGGGGCAGATGTTGCCATATTCGCAAGGACAGCGATTGATTTAGAAGACGTAGCCGGTGAAATCCGAGCGTTGGGAAGAAATGCGTATCCTTATCAAGTGGATGTCACGAACAGAGTGCAGATTGAAGAGGCGGTAGAGCGAATCATTGAAAAGGCTGGCCGATTGGATATTCTGATCAATAATGCCGGGATGAATATTCGAAGCCAAGCATTGGCGGTGACCGATGAAGAATGGGACACCATCATGCAGACAAATCTCAAATCGGCTTTTTTGTGCTCCCAAATTGTGGGCCATCATATGAAGCAGCAGGAGTATGGCCGCATTATTAATATTGCTTCTGTTGCCGGACAGGTTGCCCTTCGCACTGGCGTTGTATACGCAGCCACCAAAGCCGCCATGATTCAAATGACGAAGGTGCTGGCGCTGGAATGGGGGAAATATGGGATCAATGTGAATAGCAGCGGTCCTTGGTATTTTAAAACGCCGCTTACTGAGAAAATATTGGCTGATCCGGACTATTTGTCTGATATTATTGCCCGTACGCCACTGCAACGGGTGGGGGAGCTTGAAGAGTTGGTAGGGCCGGCTGTTTTCTTCGCTTCCGATGCTGCGAATTATGTGACGGGTCAGACGTTGTTCGTGGACGGCGGCATGACCATTTATGGGTTCTAATTGTGTTTGCTTCATTTTGTATGATTGAGCTTTCACCTGTTATCCTTTATACTGAACACACAACAATCCATAGATTTAATGTGGTTTTCATTTATATAGGATGATGGAAGAAAGCTATGATAAGGTGGTAGACTGTAATGTCCCGGGTGCGAATTTTTACAGACAGCACATGTGATTTAAGTGAGGATCTCATTCAACAATATCAAATTGAAATCGTGCCGCTTTACGTTGTGTTTGAGGAGCAATCTTTAAAAGACGGCGTTTCTATTAAGCCTAGTCGGCTTTTTGAACTTGTAGATCAAACCGGAAAACTGCCCAAAACGGCTGCGCCTTCTCCTCTAGATTTTGAGCGTGCGTTTGAAGGTGCCATTCAGTCAGGAGATGATGTCGTTTATATCGGACTTTCGTCTGAATTATCATCGACGATTCAAAATGCTTCCATAGCGGCAGCGAATTTTCCGGATGATAGAATTACCGTCATAGATTCTATGAGTCTATCAACCGGAATTGGCGTGCTTGTGCTGAAAGCGGCGCATGCCGCTCATGACGGCAAAAGCGTCGCGGAAATCAAATCGATGATTGAATCGCTTCGTTCCCGCATAGAAGTAGAGTTTATCATCGACACCTTGGAGTATTTGCATAAAGGTGGACGATGCTCAAGTGTTCAGCACTTCATTGGGAGCCTATTGAAAATCAGACCTGTTGTGAAAGTGATTAACGGGGCCATGACATTGAAGGACAAAGTAAGAGGGAAGCGGGAAAAAGCGCTTCAGCAGCTCTTGGATAATACACTCGCGCAAAAAGATGACATGGATACGGAGTTCTTGTTTGTCACGCACGCCTTGGCAGCGGAGGAAGCTGCTTATGTGAAAAGGCAGATCGAACAACAAACCAATGTAAAGCAAGTCTATATAACCGAAACCGGCTGCGTAGTTTCCAGTCACTGCGGACCGCGAACGGTTGGAATCGTTTTCGCCAAAAAATAGGAAATGAGTGTACACAACATGACAACAATCAAGATTATCACTGACAGCAGCTGCGACCTCCCCAAATTGATTGTAGAGGAACTGGGTGTTACCATTGTGCCTTTGTCCGTACATTTTGGAGAGGAGTGCATGTCCCCTCACATGGAGCTTTGTGATTTTTATGCGAGAATGAAAACGGAGAGCGTGCTCCCTAAGACGTCTAGTCCTTCACCGCTGCATTTTCTCGCCGATTATCAGAAAAAGGCTGAGGTAAATCAGGATATTCTAGTGATTTGTCTGTCTTCTGCACTCAGCAGCACGTATCATCACGCACTGATGGCCAAAGAAATGATGCTGGAAGAAGGCTATAGTGGCCGAATCGAGGTCATTGACTCGAAAACGGCTTCATTAGGCCTGGGTGTTCTTGTGTATAAAGCAGCCAAGATGGCTGAGGAGAATGTACCTTTCGAGCAATTAGTAGAGGCGGTACGACATTCGGTTGCATCTTCGGGGACGCTATTTTTCTTGGATACGTTAGAAAATGTGATCAAAGGCGGCCGGCTTGACCGGGTACGCGGAGCTGTTGCTTCCATTCTGAATATTAAGCTGGTCATGAAAGCAAGCGAAGAAGGCTCAATTGAAGTGATGGAAAAAATCCGCGGCTCCCAGCAAGCATTGAAACGGATGATTGCCAAAGTGGGTGAGGCGGTCCATGATTATGAGAAAGATGTGATCGCGGTCGCGCACAGCAATTGCGAGGAAAGAGCACGCAAGGTGTTGAGCCAACTGCTCGAGAAACATCCGTTCCGCAATGTGCTATTCGCCAACATGGGAACGGTTATTGGGACTTATGCCGGAGAAGGCGGCGTACTGATCGCTTATTAAAAGAAAGACACCTGATACATTTCCAAGGCTTCGGCCTAGGAAGGATCAGGTGTCTTGTTTTATTTTATTCGGGATAAGCGGTTGTTACGATTTCTGGCTCATCCGTTGAGACTAGCGGCGATAACTCACCAGAGGCCATCAACCACAATTCATGAAGTGCGCGCGTACAGCCAACATAGAGCAGTTTGGCATCCATAAGCGTAGCTTCGTAATGACCGGAGGTAACGTCCATCAGCAGGACGGCGTCAAACTCCAGTCCTTTGGTCAGATAGACCGGGACGACTGAAATACCGCCGCGGTACACACGCTGTTTAGATGTGATGAGATTCGTTTCGATGCCGGCTGCAGTCAGAGCGTCATGCAGCTCTTCGGCCTGTTTCTCCGTGCGAGCGACAACGGCAATGGTGCTGGACGTCCCTTGTTGTAAGGTTGCGATGGCTCGCTGCAGCAGCGGCATTCTTCCTTTGAGATCCGTTTGCAGGACCCGGACTTTGTTGCCGCTTCGGAACACGGGGACGGCTAGGAGCGGGTTCTCAACCCCTCGTTTCAGCACCAAATTGGCAAACTGAATGATCTCCATCGTCGACCGGTAGCTTCGCTCCAGCTCAAAGTAGCCTCTTTGGTCTTCTTGGAATAAACTGGAGAATTCCTGCCATTCTTTAATACCTTGATAGGCATGTATCCCTTGCGACAAATCACCAAGAATCGTAAACGAACTGTTGCGCGTATAGCTATCGAGAACGGCCACCTGGAAAGGTGAAAAGTCTTGCGCTTCGTCAATGACGACATGGTCGAACAATTGGTCGGAAGAAATACCATATAGACGCTTATGAATATATAGGAGTGGGGCGAGATCTTCCAGCTGCACTTCTTTTTTCTTAAAAAGCTTAAGCGAAGCGCTGATCATTGGCTCCGGGAGCTGGTTCAACAAATCCAAAGGCAAACTGTCTGGGCGCCCGTTCTGGGTGTACAACATTTTGTAGAAGCTGAAAGCCGTATGCTCCGGCCAGCCGGTCAAATAGGTCCGCAGCCGCTGCGAGGATTTCTTTTTCAGCTCTTTTTTCCGGGTTTGCTCCCAGATTTTGTCGAGCTGCATTTCCATCCAACGCTTGATGCGGGCTACGACGCGTTCACGGCGTTTGACAAGCGGATAATGCTTGTTCTCTACGAAGAACCACTCGCGAATGGTCGCAAGCGGCAGTTTGACACCCTCCCATGGGATGAAATCCGCCGAGGGGACGTACGAGGTTTCGAACTTCGTCAAGCAGTCATCCAAATAGGTCATATAGGTGACAGAACCCTTAAATCTACCAGGCGCGTTATCGTCGACCGGAGGTCTTTTGCTGCCTAGAGAAAACCAGGTTTGCAGCGTTACTGCCAGATCGGCCAGCTTAACCTCTTGATCGAGCACTTCCAGTGCCCAGTCCGTAAAGGTGCTTTGCTGAATATTGCCTACGCCCAGTTCTGGAAGTACGCCGGATATGTAATCGAGGAACATCGAGTTCGGTGCAAAAATAATCATCCGTTCTGCACGAACTTGTTCACGGTATTGATAAAGCAAAAAAGCGAGGCGATGCAGGGCAACGGTTGTTTTACCACTACCAGCGACCCCTTGGATGATGAGTGCCGTATTTTTGGCTGCGCGGATAATTCGGTCTTGCTCCGCCTGGATGGTGGAGACGATATCACGCAGCTTATTGTCTTTATTCTCGCCTAAGCGATAGAGTAAGAATTCGTCGCCAACGGCCAGGGAGTCTTCCGTGCGATCATAAGTATCTACGACGCGTTGGAGGATTTGTTTACGGATCACGAGATTTCGCTTTAAGTAGACGAGACCTTCAATGAGACCGTCAGGTGAATCGTAGGAGGCTGCGTCGAGTCCGCCGGTGAATGAGTAGAAAAGGCTGGCTACCGGTGCGCGCCAATCAATGACAAGCAATTGTCCCGTACGTTCGTCTTCTACGCCTGATTTACCGATATAGAGGGGCATGGAGGATGCAGTGCCTGTTTCTTGGAAATCGAGACGGCCAAAATACGGTTCATCTACGGCTTTGGCCAAATTGTGTCTGCCATTCTCACGGGCAACCTCGAGGGCCTGTTCGGTTAGATCAGGACCGTAATATACAGGTGTTGCTCTCAGCCTTGCGAGCTGTTTGTCGATCTCGATATTCGTTTCTTCGAGTCGTTGAAGTTCTTCTTGATAGGCACTTTGAGTCTTTGTGTCCAAGATCAGTTACCTCCTAAGATCAGATGTCGGTCTATTTTGTGAATAAACAGGTAAACAATATAACACACCTGTCAGGATATGGGAAGCTAAACCGTAAACTCGGGATATTTGGGGTCGCTGGGAAACAATGCTATAATGGAAAAGTACTTATTTTACCTGTGAAGGAGCCGAACGCCATGTCCATTTACGATATCGAGGTTCAAACGATTAAGGGAGAAACGAAGTCACTGTCTGAATACAAAGGCAAAGCGCTGCTTATTGTAAATACGGCAAGCGCATGCGGACTAACACCGCATTACAAAGGTTTACAGAGCTTGTATGAGCAGTATCAGGACAAGGGCTTGGTTGTGCTAGGATTCCCTTGCAATCAATTTGCAGGACAAGAACCTGGAACTAATGAAGAAATTCAGAGCTTCTGCGAGCTTAACTACAACGTGACCTTTCCGATGTTTGCCAAAGTGGATGTGAAAGGCGAAGACGCTCATCCATTATTTACGTATTTGCTAACTCATACACCAGAACCTTATCGCACAGGCGATATTGAATGGAATTTCGTTAAATTTCTAGTGGACGCAAGCGGAAATGTTGTTAAGCAGTATAGTGCAAGAACGGAGCCTTCCGACATAGCAGCAGATATTGAAGCCATTTTAGCTTAATTGAGATGTAAAAAATAGTTGCATTGCTGACAGGCCCCCGCTATAATCAAAAATAATCATGACGGTGAAGGAGTCGAATCAATATGAAGAATACAGCTTGGTTCGTACAATTTCATTATTTTCAGAGGCGTTAGCACATACCTGAACTTATCAGGGTGGGCTAACGCATTTCGCGTTGGCCTCCCTGCGGGATAGCAATTCGCGCAGGACCATAGGTCCGGCGCGTTTTTTTATCTCGGGAGAAGGGAAAGGTGAAAGTATGGAAAACGCGAATCAATGGTATGTGAGTTCAGATGAACGGTATGTGAATCACCTTGAACAAGCCAGAGTGATCCTGTTAGCGCCTATAACATCTAGAAAAGCTGTTAAAATGAGCAGTGAATTGAATCAAGTCGGTATTGGAGTAAGAACGGAAAGCGTGAACCCGAAGTTTGGGTTACAGATGGCGGCTGAACTTGGAATACGGTTTGTCATTGGGATCCATGAGAATGAGATCGCTGTAGATCAAGTGAGCTTAATGGACATGCTAGAGATGCAAGAGCGGATAATGCCTATGGATCAGGCGATTTATGTCATCGAGAAAATATATCCGCCTGCAGATTTTACATAAAAGAAAACGGAGTGAAACGATAAATGGGAACTCGTTATGGATTTATTTATGCGCATCCGGATGATGAGACCTTTCTCAGCGCATGTTTAATTCGTCAATTTGCAGATGGCGGCAATAGCCCTGTTCTTCTGCTTGCAACGCGTGGCGAAGCCGGCCGGCAAGGCTTAGAAAGAGCGACTGATAAGTCGGAGCTTGCCAGGCTGCGTGAGGAAGAAATGAAGGCGGCGGCCGAAGTTCTGGGCATTTCGCATGTTGAGCATTTAGGCTACCCGGACGGCCAACTGGCTGTTATTGATTTTGATTCCCTTGTTGCAGGTGTTGTCTCATTTATTCAACGCTATGAACTGGAGAACGTGTTCAGTTTCGCGGAAGATGGCGGGAATGGACATCCCGATCATATTACGATTTCAAAAGCGACGACGGCGGCGGTATTAAGCGGAAAATGTCCAAGCGTCCGCAGGCTTTATTATGCGGCGTCAGGATCATTGCGAGATCAAGGACATCAACCTTCAATCGTAGTTGATACCGAACCCGGCTGGCCCGTCAAAGCAGCTGCTTTACAAGCTCATGCTACGCAACATGTGACAATTGCCAAAAATTTTGGCGATCTTACCGTATTTCCTGAGGCGCGCAGGTGGGAAGCTTTTGTGCTGGGTTGGGAAGATGGCGTTATGTGGCCTGAGATGACAGAAAAATGATAGATGATATTGCTTTTTTCGATAAAGCCTAGATCGTGCAAATTGAGAATAGTGTGAAGAAAATGTAATAAAGTTGGAGGATTGCAGGATGACCATAATTGCAAAAGTTGAAGCTGTGCTAATCGCAGATGATCCCGCAACCTTTGTAACTAGAGAAATTGATGGTGTTGAGCTGTGTTTTGGAGGCATGGAAGGAGATCGGCACTTTGGCTTATTCGCCAAAGCTGACTCCAGGCAGCCCATGTATAAGAGGGGAACAGAGATTATGAACAGGCGCCAGCTTAGTATTGTATCTGTTGAGGAACTGCAAAGGATTGCAGAAAGGCTGGGCGTTGAAATCATTCGACCTGAGTGGTTAGGCGCGAATATTCTTGTGAGCGGCGTACCTCACTTAACTAGGCTTCCAATGGGTATCCGCATGATGCTTTCAAGCGGCGGAGGATTGATCTGCGAGGGTGAGAATGAGCCTTGCGCAGGGCCTGGTAAAGTCATCGCCAACCATTACGGAGACAGAACCTTAACCCAGCTTTTTATCAAACAAGCGCAAAAGAGCAGAGGCATTGTTGCCTACATTGAACGTCCCGGTGAACTAAAACCAGGGGATTTCATGGAGATCCATCATTAATCAATGAATGGCTCCGGCTACCCCCATAAGTAAACGCACACTTTCGAATGCTATTCTAAATAATAATATAGAAATAGCCTGCAAAGGTTCGGTTACGGAAGGTGTGTAGAAATGTCGCTTTGCAACTGTGAAACATGCGGATTAGTATTCATTTCAAACTATGAGAAACGGTGCAAATCGTGTTCTCAGCATTTCTTGGCCGAGTCGCACAAAGTGAAGGACTTCGTTCGAAACCATCCTCATGCAACGATAATTGAGGTGTATCATCAGACCGGTGTGTCGCTTAAAACGATTAAGGATTTGATGCGGGCTTGACACCCGGAGACTGCGCATAGATGAATACGATGGCTATTTATTTTTGAAATGAATAACATCAAACAGGAACGGACATGATAATAGGGACGGTGAAAGCAGAGAGGTGTCGTGTCAAAGACAATTTACACCAAGGGAAGTTGTTGTTGAATCCGCAAAGAAGCGAGGAGATGTGCCGCAGAGTCATTAATGTGGTCTAGTACTGCAATAGTGTGATGAGGTAAAAACCGAGCTCAGTCAAGGTTCAAAGCAAAGTACCATAAATCTATTCACCGTCGATGAGGACTCCGAAAGGGGTCCTTATTTTTATGAGGTATAAGGCCGGCGACGCTACTTAACTTAAAACAATCCCCTGCAAGCCGGGCGGCGAGCAGGGGATTGTTTGGCATATGCTGATCTCGGAGCACAACAGATGGCTACCGCTTCGCAAAAACATCAAGTAAAAGCTCATCCTTGACGGGATCCTGCATATCCCAAGCAGTCGCAAAGCGCACCTGATGCGAGACGCCGACAATTTCGTATTTTTGTACGAGATGCTGGCGGGCGGAGCCGATGATCAAGGAATGCAGCCGCAGCTGCTTCTTTTGGCCAAGGGTCGCAAGCATCTGCAGGGTCGCTTTGGAGATTTGGCCGACGCCATCGGTAACCATTACGAAGTCCGCATCGTGAAACCGCGGCTCATGCTGAACGATGTCCATGCCTCTGCCCAGCGGCGCGTCGAAGTTCGTACCGCCGCCGAAGGCGAGCTGCGCGAGGCCATAGAAGCGATCCCAGTCGGGACGCTTATACGACAAGATGTGCTCGACTAGCTCGCCCTTTGCTCCGAACAGGAGCAGGACGAAATCCCGCCGCTCGAGAAGGGCGAAGGAAGCGAATGTTGCGGTAAACAGCTGGGCAAGCCGCAGCTTGCTGCCGCGCATAGAGTGGGACGTGTCAAGCATGCAGATCACGGGACCTTTTTGCGGCTCCGGTGAGGATCCGGTGTAGTTGTAAGTCATGAGCTTGTTTTCCATCCATTTTACCAGAAAATAAGGCTCAAAATCTTCATCCGCGAGCAGACTGGCTTCGCTGGGAAGCAGATGCGCGATGTCGCCGGATTGGCGCAAATCATCGTAGGCTTCCGGTACATAAGGGGAGCGCTGCTTTTTCCGCTGGACGCGAAGATGGTGGATGTTGCGGCCCACCTCCTGCAGGAAAGCCACCAAATCCTTGCTGCGCTTCAGCTTTTCTATCCACTGCATGTAGTGCTCGAACGTTTGCCTCCGCAGCTTCCCCAGCTCGCTGCCCCAGCGTCGGTTCGCGAGCCGCTGACTCGCCTGCACGAGCTCGTGTACATTAAAGCTGTCCGTCTCTTCGAGGGACAGCGTCTCCTTCAAAGAACGCCCGAGCCAGTCGCCCAGCTCGGTCTCAATTTCTTGCATGGCGGCGAGGGCGCGCGCGCTCATGCGGTCCAGCTGCCGCTTCCGGCGCTCGAGTTCCTCTTCCGCCTTGCGCAGCTTTGCTTTCAGCTTGTCGCGTTTCATGAACTCCGTACGCATTTCGCTCTGCAGTTCTGTGATACGCTCCTTCAACGCGCGTATCTCTTCCGTGACCAGCGGCCGCGTATCGGTGGCCTCCTGCTTATCCTCGACAGCGCGCTTCCCTTGCTGGAGGGTGTAGCCAACGAGCCGCAGCTTCTCGATTTGCTTATCGGTGAGACGTTCGCTGACGCTTTTGTCTTCTTGACCGCTCATTTGCTGCTTTTTCTCCAGGCCGACGCCAAGTTGCTGCTGTTCCTTTTGCCGCTTCTTCACTTCTTTCTCATACGACTCCGTCAGCCACATGAGCGCTTTGAGCGCTGTTTTGAAGGAAGCGTTCACTTGCCCAATCGTGCGCGGATGAATGGACACATAGAAGTATTGCTTGGTCAAAGTCAGCACCATCCACCGATGAAATGGAGATTCCTCGGAAGCAGCATCCATCTCAGGCTTCGTCAAATAAAAGCACATAAAGAAATCGGCAAACAATTCTAGCGAAAACCAGGGGGCTTGCCGCACCGCTTCGCGCATCCACTCTTGAGCGACCCGCGAAGAATGGACATAGCCTTCAAATACATACCGGTCAACCCGTGTGCAGCGTATGATCATTGGATAACCTCTTAGAGAGTATAGTCGTACACGATTCCCGGAATTTCACGGTCAAACAATGTGCGATATAAGCCTTGTATGGATTGTAGTATGCGCTCCCCTTGAATACGGAGATGAGTAAACTTAACGGCATACTGCTCAGGATGCTGCAGGAAAATGGACTGTGAGGAAATCCATTCCGGTAATTTCTTTTCTTTTTCCTGCCAGGCAACGAGTCTACCTCGTAAACTGCGCGCGGTTTCCTCAAGCTCCGTACGGCAATCTTCCAAGTTCCCTTTGAGACGCTCAGCGGCATCTTTGGTTAAAGAACCGCCGATTTCTTTTTTAAATTGGAAGGCGTGGAGCTCATCTTCCTTATCCAGCCATTTTTTAACCGTTAAGTTGTATTGCTGTAAAGGAAGCTCCTGTTCCATCTCGCGTTTCAACATATCCTGAAATAACGTATCGAAAATGGCTTTCACTTCCGTCAAATCTTCGGGGAAGTCCCAAAGCATGTGGGGAGTCAACACCGTGTCCCATACGTTGACTGAACGGCGCCCATGAATAGCAGCTGATATTTTCCAAGTATGTCCGATTTTGTTCCAACGCCGGTCGGAGAGAACATATTCCTTCTCCTGAAGGGCCGTTTTCAACTGGAAGAGCATGTAAATTAAAGCATCCGGCAATTGTACATCCATCGCTTGGGATCGCAATTGCTTGATGAATTCCGTTGAAAGCAGAGTGGGAAGAGGCGTGTTGGGCGCCTGAAACATCAGCTCAAAGCTGGAAATTTGCTTGACATACTCGACTTCGAACCGAAACAGAAAGCGGTCGTAAAGTGCAGCAAGCTGTTCGTTATCCTCTGGCAGCTCATTCGATGCGGCCATCAAAAACAAGAGTGGAGAAGGCTGCTTCAGACGGCCATTGAAGAAAACACGTTCATTTAATATCGATAAAAGTGAGTTAAGAATGGCGCTGTTCGCTTTGAATATTTCATCCAGAAAGGCGAAACGGGCACTTGGCAAATAGCCCTCTGTGAGCCGGCTGTACTCATCTTGTTTTAACTTTTGCAAGGAGACAGGCCCAAACAACTCGTCCGGTGTGGTGAAGCGAGTCAATAAATAATCATAGTAGGGCTCGTTTCCGAATAGATCCGCTGCAGCGCGTGCCAGCTGCGATTTCGCTGAACCGGGAGGTCCGACCAAAAGGACATGTTCGCCGCTCATAATGGCAAGGAGCAAGACTCGAATCAGCTCTTCCCGCTCCATGAACCTTTTTTCGAGATGCCCCATAGCTTCTCTTAATTTGTTCTGTATGACGATGGGATCTTTCATCATGGTTGTCCCCCTTGGCGTAAATTTCAGCTTTATTGTATCAAACTGTGCTGCAAACATCGAATTTACGGGAAATCAGGTTATGGATTCCGAAAACGCTTCCCTTTTAAGCTTCTGATCACCATTTGCAGATCTGACTTGCGAGTGAGAAAATGGGAGGATAATGGTCATAAGAACTTTATTACTTGATGAAACAGAAAGGCGTGATTCTCATGCGAATTGGTGTTATTTCAGATACGCATCTATCTGCAAGTGTACAAAAGCTGCCTGATGCGTTAGTTGCAGGCTTACAAGGTGTCGATCTGATCCTTCATGCGGGAGATTGGGTGAGCGAGCACGTGGTCGAGCTCGTTGAGCAAATTGCTCCGTGCGAAGCAGTAGCCGGGAATAATGATGGTCATGCGATCATCGAGCGGTTTGGCTTGAAAAAAATAGTGAATGTCGGCAAGTTCCGTATCGGCCTTATTCATGGAGACGGCTTCCGGAAGACGACAGAGGAAAGAGCCCGTGAAGCGTTCCGGGACGAGCAGCCGGATATCGTCATTTTCGGGCATTCTCATATTCCTTTTAAACAAACTATACAAGGAATGCTTATGTTTAACCCCGGCTCGCCAACGGATAAAAGAAGGCAGCCTCAATACTCGTACGGCATTATTGAATTGGGGGATAGCATTCAGTCCGAGCATTATTATTATGACAGTAAGATATAGCTGTGATATTTAATGAGCCGCCCTACCCGCCGGAGACAGCTTGGAATACGGTGAGCCGATCGCCGGCCTGCAAGGGAATCTCCAAATTATCCAGCCACGCGATATTCGTATCATTATAATAAAGCAGGACATGCTTCCGGACTTGTCCTGTTTCCGTCCAAAGGTGCACACGCAGGAGAGGATAGCTGAGCAGGAGTTGATTCAGTGCCGCTTGCAGCGTAAGCGCCTCCAATTCAAACCTGACGCGGCCGCCCGTGCAATCGCGCAGTAAAGAAGGGATGGTGACGGTGATCGGCATACTACTCCTCCCCAATAAGCGGTTTTACAGTTAGGATGCGCGAAAATTGGCCGGGAAGACGCTCCCAGTTCTCTCCACGATCTAAAGAAAAGAACACTTCACCGGAAGTCGTCCCAAAATAAAGACCGTAGGGTTCCAAGTCGTCAACTGTCATAGCGTCGCGCAGAACACTCACATGGCGTTCTTCTTCCGGCAGCACATCCCCGATCGGCTTCCAGATTTGTTCGCCGGCTGCCATACGGTAGACGAGCAGTTTACCGTCTCGCATCGAGCGCTGCTCGCTGCTCTCCAGCGGGATGAGAAACAAATCGCCTGTAGGTGAAACGGCAATCGGGAAGCCGAAGGGCATGTCGCCTTCACGCAGTGTCAATCCTTCTTCGATCGGATGCCAGCTGTCACCGCCGTCTCTCGACTTAAATACGCCGCTATGCTCCTGCATGTAGAGAATATCGGAGTTATCCGGGTCGAGCACCATTTTGTGCACACAGTAGCCGACTTGCTCATCCGGCTGTCCTGTCGGAACGCGGTTCAAACCGTTATTGCAAGTGTGCCAGCTTAAACCGCCATTCAATGTGCGGAAGACACCAACCGAGGAAATACCGACCCACATCCGTTTGGCATTCCGGGGGTCGACGAGTATCGTATGTAAACACATGCCGCCTGCGCCTGGGAACCACTCGGGTCGAGTAGGGTGCTTCGTTAAAGCATCCAACTCTTTCCAGGATTGGCCGTTGTCGCGACTAATGAATATGCCGGCTTCTTCGACACCGGCGAAGAGGGTTTCTGGTTCAGAGACATGGCCTTGTATGAGCTGCCAAATGCGGTTTAATTTGAATCCGCTTTCAGTATGGTAAGCCGGGCTGTCCGCGATTTGTTCCCACGTTTCACCGCCATTGTCAGACAAACGAAGCGTGGCGCCATAGGCGGCATGCGAAGTGCCGGCATACAGCCTATTCCCTTTACGTGTATCTCCAAGAACACTATAGACTTCCCACCCTGGTAGGAATGGCCCTCGCAAGGACCAATTTCGTCTTTCGGCCGTTGAGGAATAAATAAAAACACCTTTATTGGTACCTACTAGCAATTTAACGCGCTTAGCCATAGATTTCCTCCTTATCGCTTACTCCTAGCCTACATTCGACGGATGTCAAATAATTCCTGCCCCATTTTCATTGAATATTAGGTATTTACCGTGTTATCCGTTAGTAGAGGGACATACACTGTCATTGTTCCAATATGCGGATGGTGGTGATTCTGTGCGTACGACCGTAGGCGTTTTACTTGATTTAGAAACGTATAAGGGGATCCCAAAGGGAAAAACAGGGAATGAACGCATTGCGCTTTACAATAAAGCGGGTAAAATACATGGATTAAAGCCATTTTATATGTGCTTACAGCATGTGGACGGGAAGTCGGCTTTAGGATATTCCTATTCCAATAACAAGTATAAGCTTCTCCGCCGGACAGTTCCTTGCGTAACACATAACCGCGCTATAACCTTGACGCCTTATTTGAGAAGGAAATTAAAACAGCTTTCACAATCGAGCCATGTGTTTAACCGGCAAAATCGATATGATAAACATCGCATTCACCATCTTATCCAAGGAAATTCCTCACTTCGTAAGTATTTGCCGGAGTCATCGAAATACTCACGCAAGCAGCTTGAAGCGGCTATGTCCAAGTACGGGTCACTCTTTATTAAACCAACCAATAGCAGCGTAGGGGACGGAATCATTAAAGTTTCAAAGCAAACAAGCGGCGCTTGGATACTGCATGGTGTTTTCAGAAAGCCTCAACTTGTTTCCCGGAAGCGGGCGGTTATTTTAATAGAGAAAACGGTACGCAAACAATCCTACATGATTCAAGAAGCTATCCCATTAGCGACTTACAAAGGCAGACCCTACGATTTGCGGGTTTCTGTCCAGCGAGGTGAGCAGGGACAATGGCAGATCACTGGCGTTGTCGGCAAAGTCGCCGCAAGAGGCCGTCATGTGACGAATGTGGCGAAAGGGGGCTCAGTGAAACGATGTGAGGAGCTTTTTAAGTCAAGTGGCTTTGAGGTCTCACAAGTAACACAGGAGTTGCATCAAGCTTCCCTGGCCATTGCTAAGCATTTAGGAAGCGTTTTGCCCCACTTGGCCGATCTTGGTCTTGATGTAGGCGTTGATCAAAGCGGCCGCATCAAGTTTATTGAAGTGAATGGAAGAGACCAACGATACTCCTTAAAAAAGGCGCATATGCGTTCAACTTTTTATCGAACTTATGAGACTCCGCTGAAATATGCAAAATTTCTATTAAAGTAAATACAGCGCGAAATCACCTTCTTGAGCCGAGAAGGTTTTTCGCGCTTTCTGTGCGCGTTCTGATGCCATAGATTTCAAAAATTCGACCTTTGCCATATTGCAGCCGATAATAAAGTGGGATACACTGAGTCGATAGATGAGATCCATTTAGAAAGTATGAGTAAGGAGCGATTCTCTTTTGAAGACACTTATTATTGCGGAAAAACCGGACATGGGGCGAAATATAGCCGCCGCAATAGAACCTAAAGCCAAAAATCTCAGGTCCTATTTAGAGGGTGAACAGTACATTATCACTTGGGCGATCGGACACTTAATCGAGCTGGCTGAACCTGATCAATATGATGAGAAATATAAAAAATGGAACATAAGCCATCTGCCGATTATACCGGATGAATTTAAGCTCATTCCCAATCCGCGCACATATGACCAGCTGAAAGTGATTGCAGAACTTGCGAAAAAATGTGATCAGCTCGTTAATGCCTGCGATGCCGGGCGTGAGGGGCAGCATATTTTTTCGCTGATTCAGCGGCATCTTGGTTTGAAACAACCGGTGAAGCGTTTATGGATTTCCGACTTGACTTCAGAAACGATTCGCAATGGATTTGCCACACTGAAAGACGGATCCGAATATGAAAATTTAACACGCGCGGCGCGCTCGCGGAGTGAAGCGGATTGGCTGATCGGCATGAACGGCTCGCGGGCTTTTACGACGAAGCACAATGTCCTTCTATCTGTTGGACGTGTGCAGACGCCGGTACTAGCTCTCATTTACGACCGCCAGAAGCAGATCGAAGATTTCTCCTCGCTTAAATTTTACGAGTTGGAGGGGCACTTTACACAAGGGGATACCACTTACCGAGGCATGTGGCAGGGCGATCGCTTGACGGACCAGCCGAAAGTGGAAGCATTAGCGGCCAAGGTGAAAGGGAAGCAGGCGCGAATTATTTCCTATGAAGTTAAGGAAACGAAGGAGTACCCGTTCAAATTGTATGATTTGACTCTGCTGCAGCGTGAGGCGAATGGGAAGTATGCTTTCTCTGCGAAGAAGACGCTCGACACCGCACAGGCGCTATACGAGAAGCATAAAGTCATTTCCTATCCAAGAACGAATTCCAACTACGTCACGGAACAAAATATTCCGGAAATGCATAAATCATTGTCAGCTTTGCAAGGAACCGCTTATCATGACCTTGTGCAGGGCGCTAACCGTAATCTCGTACACAAAAACAATAAAAATATTTGCAATCCGTCAAAAGTGGAAGATCACCACGCGATCCTGCCGACGAATCGCAAAGCTGCCGGGCTTAGTCCGGATGAGCAAAAACTGTACGATTTGATTGTAAGGCGATTTTTATCGCAATTTTATCCGCCGGCTGAATATAAAGTTCATACGGTGATGACCGAGGTTGAACAAGAAATGTTCAAGACGACCGTCAAAGAGCTGCTCCACTTGGGCTGGAAGGTCATTTACGCCGATCAGAAAAAAGAGAAGCCAAAAAGCTCAAAAGGCAAGGACAAGGATGAGGAAGAAGACGAAGAGGTGGAAGTCAGTGAGCCCTTTTCAATCGATCCTCAAGGTCAAGTTGTTTGCAGTGACGCTGTCGTCAAAGAGAAAGATACACAGCCGCCAAAGCATTTTAACGAAGGAACGCTGCTCAAAGCGATGGAAAGCGCAGGCAAGCAGATTGAGGATGAGGAGCTACGCGATGCGATGAAAGATTCGGGCCTCGGTACGCCGGCAACGCGCGCTGCGACCATTGAACGTCTGAAGAAGGTAGGCTATATCGATATGCAAGGCAAGAAGATTGTCCTTACTCAAAAAGGCAGAATGGCCGTCGAATTGATTCGCGGCGCCGGTATCGAGCTGCTTACCTCTCCGGAGATGACGGGACAATGGGAGCGCAGGCTGAACGAAATCTCCCGCGGAACCGCGTCGGACGAGCAGTTTATGCATAATGTCAAAAGGTTTGCGACGCTCATCGTTGATAAAGTCCGTGTACAGGCCAGAGCTGCCAAAACATCCTTTGAAGGCGAGACACCTGTTGCAGGAGGGAGCAAACGCGGGTCTGCGCGATCAAGCGCGCAAGCGGCTTCGGGAAGCGCCAAAGCCAAAACAGCTTCCAAGAAATCAGCTGATGCCAAGGCATCGGACGGTGCAAGCACATTTCTGGCGACTTGCCCAAGACCGGGATGCGGCGGATCGCTTTTTATGGGACGCAAAGGATATGGTTGTTCGCATTACAAAGAAGGCTGCAAATTTGTCATTTGGAAGGAAAGCTTTGGACGAAATCTGACCGATGCGCAGGTGCAAGCACTTGTCAACAAAGGGAAAACGGCTAAGCTGAAGCTCGTGCTCCCCGATGGGACACCAGCAGACGGACGTATCGTATTGAAAAACATAGATACCGGAGAGCTTGGTACGGAAACGGAATAATGGAGGACCGAAAGTGTTTTATTTAACGAATGACTGGGAAAAAGTAGTGGGCTCTGAGTTTGAAGAGCCCTATTTTCAATCTTTATGTAATTTTCTCATTGATGAATATCAAGCACGTTCGATTTATCCGGAGCAAAGTGAGGTTCTGAACGCTTTGCATTTAACGTCTTATGCAGATACCAAAGTCGTCATATTGGGACAAGATCCCTATCACGGAAACGGACAAGCCCATGGACTCAGTTTTTCCGTCAAACCGGGCATCGCACCTCCGCCATCATTACAGAACATGTACAAAGAACTGCAGTTTGACCTTGGGTGTGATATCCCGGATAACGGCCATTTGGTGAAATGGGCGGCTCAAGGCGTACTGCTCCTAAACACCGTGCTTACGGTACGCCAAGATACCCCTAATTCTCATAAAGGGAAAGGTTGGGAACGTTTTACAGACAAAGTGATTGAGACACTGTCTGAACGGGAGCAGCCCGTAATTTTCGTGCTTTGGGGTAGTCACGCGCAATCCAAACAGAGGCTCATTGATGCCAATCGTCACTACATATTGAAGTCCGTTCATCCGAGTCCGCTTTCTTCTTATCGCGGATTTTTTGGCAGCAAGCCATTTTCGCAGGTAAACGAGATTCTTAAGCGTCTCGGAAGTAAGGAAATTGATTGGCAAATTCCAAATTTACTTGGATGAAAAAACAATTGGCATTGCTATCCATAGGGTGGATAATGAAGATGAGGCTGTCCGCCTTATAGAACAAGATCCTGCGATCGTTAAGCATTATGTCTGAAGAAAACGCAAGGGAGAGAAATCAATGAAATTTCAAGATTTTACGTATGAGAGACCCGATTTTAGCAATTTTGAAACAGGGTTTAAAGCTCTATTAGAACAGTTTAAACAAGCGGCTTCCTTTGATGAGCAAGACCAAGCGATGGAAGCTATTGTAAAACTTCGCGGTGAGCAGGAGTCCATGGAATCTATTGCACGAATACGGCACACAGTGGATACGACGGATGAATTTTATAAAGCGGAGCAAGAGTATTTCGATGAAATTGAGCCGTTATATCAAGGCCTAATCACAGAGTTCTATAAAGCGCTCATTGACTCCGCGTACAGGGCTGAGCTGGAAGTCAAATGGGGCAAGCAACTGTTCAGAATCGCGGCTTTGGCACTCCAAACATTTTCACCGGCCATTGTTGAAGATCTTGTTCAGGAAAACAAGCTGGCCAGCGAATACTCGAAGCTGCTAGCTTCGGCGAAGCTGGTGTATGCGGGAGAAGAGCGGAATTTATCGCAACTTGTGCCATTTCAACTGTCCACAGACCGAAATATTCGGAAAGAATCGAATGATGTAAAATATAGCTTTTTTATCGAAAATGAAGCCAAATTGGACGAACTGTATGATCAATTGGTTAAGATTCGTACGGAAATTGCGAAAAAGCTGGGCTACAATAATTTTGTGGAACTGGCCTATGCACGTATGAGCCGTTCGGATTACAATGCCAATGATGTGGAAGCTTTCCGCAATCAAGTATTGGAGCATATAGTCCCGGCAGCAGCAAAGCTGAAGGAACGTCAAAAGGCAAGAATAGGCGTAGACGCACTACACTATTATGATGATAAGTTTGGGTTCCCGTCAGGAAATGCAACGCCGAAAGGCGATGCCGATTGGATTGTGGAGCAGGCACGCAAGATGTACGCCGAGCTGTCGCCGGAAACGGACGAGTTTTTTACGTTCATGATCGACAATGGCTTGATGGATTTGGTGGCTAAGAAAGGGAAGCGTGTAGGAGGCTACTGCTCTTATATTAGTTCATACAAAGCACCATTCATCTTCTCTAATTTTAACGGAACCGCGGGAGATATTGATGTGCTAACGCATGAAGTCGGTCATGCTTTTCAAGGCTATTGCTCCAGAGAATTCCAAGTGCCTGAATATGTATTCCCTACCTTGGAAGCCTGTGAAATTCATTCCATGAGCATGGAGTTTCTAGCTTGGCCTTGGATGTCGTTATTTTTCGAGGATGAAACGGATAAATACAAATTTAAACATCTGAGCGAGTCTCTGTTGTTCATCCCTTATGGCGTGGCGGTTGATGAATTCCAGCATCGAATCTATGAGCAGCCGGAGCTGTCGCCTGCAGAGCGTAAACGGGTTTGGCGTGAGATCGAGCGCAAATATTTACCGCATCGTGTGTATGAGGATAACGATTATTTGGAAAGAGGGGGCTTTTGGCAGCAGCAGCCGCACATTTACAAAAGCCCGTTCTACTACATCGACTACACGCTTGCGCAAGTATGTGCGTTTCAGTTCTGGAAACGGGCTAATGAAAACCCGGAGCTGGCTTGGCAGGATTATTTGAGACTTTGCCAGCAAGGGGGCAGCCAAAGCTTCACGGAACTCGTTCAAGTTGCGAATTTAATCTCGCCGTTTCATGATGGCTGTGTAGCTTCCGTGATCGGCCATATCGAGAATTGGTTGAATCAAGTTGATGATAAGGCCCTTTAAATCATAGGATTCACATGTATAATTTGCAGCCCGCTGTCACAATCTTTGCCCGTCTCGTAAGAGCGATTACCTAGAACGTTATGAAAAGCTTGAGAATCGGCAGCTGTACCTCTTTGTAAAACTTGGATTGCCGCTTGAAGGACGGTTTCACCATCTGCCATGGCAATTTCCCATAAGTCCCAAATGCTGTACGTGTACGTTTCTTCAAGCGCTGTCGGACAGTTCCAAACCGTGTTGGCTTCGTTTAAATAATCAAGCGGAGCCACACGTTTGGTATAGACAAACGGCGCTATTTTACCGAAAGTTAAAACCCGCTTGATCCCTTTAGGATCGTGAAAAAGACGCTGCGCCTTAATCATATCGAAGTAAGCGTCGTTCCAATCTTTCTCCGTTATATTTACAGTTATGTCCGGGTAGTTGTTTGCCGCTGCTTTGGCTAGAGCTGGTGCAACGCCAAGCGGCAGCGTCTCGCCCACATAAATTTCTTTCCAAACTGGTGTTTTCCATGTCTGAAGTCCGCGTTTGCGTTTAACGATGAGTGTATCCATAATGATTTCAAAGCGTTGATGATCCCATTTTTTGAAGCCTGATTTATGAAAAACATAAGGATGCATGTTCCGATCCAAAATATGATGCGTCAGGAAACCAAGAACATAAACAACTGCCGGATTATAGAGGCCTCGGCCTTGTACTTGGCGAAGTAAATCCTCGAGAAAAGGTCCGCACATGTTCGAATGCATAAGACTTCCTAATTGATTTAGTGTTTTGTCCTTTTTCCATGGCAGGAAATGATGATAGAACAAGAAATCCGGTCCTTGACAGCCAAGGGAGTAGACTTGTCGCAATTGTTTGTCATTCAGCATTTGGGCATGACCGAGTTGCGCCATCAATTCTTGACCGAAGATGAGATGAGTCCAGATGTTTGGCAAGCGGTAAGACCTCCTTCTTACTATTCTTTGAGTTCGTGTGAGAACCATTCCATTCTAACATAACCGTGTAATTCAAGGGCACATTCCGCGAACAATTTAAGTCCCAACAGTTTCTATAGCAGGAATAATCTGCAAGTCGTCGAATTCAACAAACAAACGGGAATGAAATGAAAGCCATCCAATGCATATCTAGGATAGGAGATAAAGTATGAATAGGGTCAATAATCCGCTGGATCATTCAAACCGTGCAGATCCTGACAATATTCAGGGTTTGCTTTCGGGAACGGAACCGTCATTTGCCGCAGTCTTCGAATTCACCACGATGGGTATAGCAATTATTTCGCTTAGTGGGTTATGGTTAAGAGTGAATAACCCCTTGTGCGCGTTAACCGGTTACATGGAGGAAGAGTTGGTTTTCAAGGAAATACATGCGTTTTTCCCGCCTGAGGAAGCTGAAAATCTAGAACAATGCTTCGCCCATTTGTTGTCGGGAGAAATAGATACTGTTCAGCTTGAAAAAAAGGTCATTCAGAAGGACCGTACAACCGCCTGGGTAGAATTCAGGATCTCGTTAATTAGAGATTTGCATCGTGTACCGTTATATTATCTGTCTCAGATCAGTTATCTTTCACAAAAAACCGAAATGGAACGGAAGTTGGCGGAAAGCGAGCAGCGTTACAAATCGTTAATTGAACATAATCCTGCGGGGATCCTCACCTGTGATTTGAAAGGGATGATTAGAAGTCTGAATCCTGCTATGGAGCGGATTTTGGGCTTTGAGGAAGGGGAGATGGTCGGTAAAACCATTAACGACTTCTGGAAACAGGAGAATCAAGCGTATGACACCGTCGACAGCATCGTTTCTAATACCGATAATTACATGCTTCGAGTTAAACATAAAAACGGTGAGAAGATTGAACTAGGCTTGAAGAATGTCCCCATTATCGTCGATGGCAGGAATGAAGGCATTTATGTGATCGCCAGAGACATTACACAGCATAATAAAGACCGTGAGTCCCTACGAGTGGCTCAACAGGATCTTCACGATACAGTGCGCAGGCAGCAAGGCATGACTATGAAATTCAGGAAGATGCAAGGAACTTTCATTCACACATTATGCGATGGAGAGCTCCTGTACCGGCTAGGGTTTAAACCTTCGAATATCCTTGGCAATCATCTCTATGAAATTTGGCCCTACCCGCTCGCTGCCAATATTGAAACCTATTACCGCAAAGCTTGGAACGGCGAAGAAAATGTCATGTATGAAGCCACTTTCCGTGGGATTACTTACTTGACTTCCTTACGCCCTATCGTTGAAAATGGCCGCGTGGTCGAAGTGATCGGATCATGCGTAGATATTACGGAACGTAAGCAAATGGAAACAGAGCTTCGGGAGACAAAAGATCTCCTCGAGTCTTTTATCAGCAATACGACAGATGCCATATGTGTGCTCGATTTGCAAGCCAGAGTGATGTCCGTCAATGGTGCATACGAGCAAATCTTCGGCTGGCATCAAAGTGAACTATTGAGCAAGCCTTTACCGATTTATCCCGATTTTATGGAGGAACAGCGCAAAGAAATCTACGATATGCTTAAAGCAGGCAAGCAGATTTCAGGGCTTGAGACTGTACGGCTTCGTAAGGATGGACAGCTTGTACACGTGAGTGTGACGAAAACGCCAATCAAAAACGAGAAAGGCGAAATTATCGGTTTTGCCGGGATCACGCGGGATATAACAGAACGGAATCGAACGGAGGAATTGTTACGTAAATCGGATAAGCTTTCCGTTGCGGGACAGCTTGCCGCAGGGCTTGCTCATGAAATAAGAAATCCCCTTACTTCGCTACGCGGCTTCTTGCAGCTGCTGCAGAATGATGTGAAGGGGAAGCAGCATTATTTTGATATCATGCTCTCCGAATTGGATCGTATTAATTTCATTGTCAGTGAATTTCTTGTGATTGCCAAGCCGGAGGCGATTCATTACAAACAGAGCGATTTGAAAGATATTCTTCAATCCGTTACGGCACTGCTCGATACGCAAGCTGTTTTATGCAATGTGGGGCTTCTGTTAGAATTTGAAACTGAAATCCCGCAGTTGGTTTGCTCTGAAATGCATTTAAAGCAATTATTTATTAATTTGGTTAAAAATGCGATTGAGGCCATTCCGAAGGAAGGGCAAATTAAACTAACCGTATCGATGCAAGGAGACAATTTGATTAGGGTTCGGACGGAAGATAATGGCTGCGGTATTCCTGAAGACCGGCTGAAGCAATTAGGGGAACCTTTCTATACGACGAAGGAAAAGGGGACAGGACTCGGGTTGATGATGTGTTTTAAAATTGTTGAGGCTCATAATGGGACGATGACCATTCAAAGCCATTTAGGAGAAGGAACGGCTATTGATGTCTTTTTACCAACGCAGCCAAGTGGACAGAGCATCAAGGAATTGCCTTAAAAGTGTATGAAAAAAACCGTCTTTCCTCATGGAGAAGGGCGGTTTTTTTCATGGATTAGAAACTAATGCTAAATTCATTGGATTCTCGGGAATACCATTGTGCAATGGAGGCGTCTTGCTCGTTATGAATTCGTACCTCATCAGGCGTATATTTGACAATTATTCCAGAGTTGACCTGATAATAAACACCTAATGGATCTAACGACCAAACATAGACAGGTGTTTTGGTCAGGGCTGCAATAAAAATCTCTATATCTGTATCCAGTAGTTTAGTTCCGTAAATCATCGACACACCTCTGTCTTATTTTTTTATGAACTTGCACTTATTATTAGTGACAGTATGAGTAAATAAACAATCACGAAAACATTTGAACATTTTTTGTAGCGTTTCCGATTTAGACGAAGTACAATCAAATTTGTGTTTGATTACGGCCGAAAAGTTCAGATAAAGGTAAAAAAATAGGGTTTGCAGGACTATGAATTCCTTGTATAATAGGTAAGCTTTGCGAGAATTGACATTAGGTAAATTAAAGATTGGGTAGAAGGAGAAAGGGGTCAATGGCTGTGATTGTGGTTGGGGGAATGATCGGTCTCGGTAAAACATCTGTATCCACTTTGCTTGGAAAAGAACTAAATTCAAGTGTTTTCTATGAAAGTGTAGATGATAATCCGATATTACCGCTGTTTTACACGGCATCTCCGGAAGAAATTGAAAAGAAACGTTATCCGTTTCTGCTTCAGCTGCACTTCCTGAATACAAGATTTAAAGCGATTAAACAAGCATTGGTACATAATCGAAATGTACTCGATAGAAGTATTTATGAGGATTGGTACTTTGCTAAAGTCAATCGGGAGCTAGGCCGTATCTCTCAACTGGAATTCGATGTGTATGAAGGTCTTGCCGACAATATGATGTCGGAGCTCGCTGAGCTTCCCAAGAAAGCGCCTGACCTCATGGTATATCTCAAGGCATCGTTCGAAACGGTTATGCATCGCATTGGCCTAAGAGGACGCAGCTTCGAGCAGGATCAATCCTTGGTTGATTATTATCGTCAGCTGTGGTCTGGTTATGATGATTGGGTCATGAATCATTATCACGCTTCTGAAGTGTTGATTGTGGATATGGATCTTGTGGATGTTGTGAATCGTCCGGAAGGTGCCAGAGTATTAGTAGATCAAGTACGAGCTAAACTTTCAGAATTAGCAATTGTTTAATACAGAAGACCCCCTCTTTCTAGAGGGGGTCTTTCGAATTATATAAAGGGCTAAATGATTAAAAAAAGTTAGCATATTGCCTAGCAGAGTATCATATACATATCGAATATTGACGGTGTCCCGCTTTATTTGTCGGAAAATAATAATAAAAGTAAGCCGTGTGAAAAATAATGAAGGATAGGTGATGAATTTGTTATTTATCGTATGTTACCGCGGAAAACCCATGTGCCCTCCATTGCCGAAATTAGCCGCTTCAGAGAAGATGCAAAAGCTAAGCCTTTTTTTCTCGAACTTGGAACTTATTGAAGTGCAGCAAAAAAAAGTAGCCAACTGATGAAATAAGACATTTATAATTGTGTATACGTAAGGCTCCTTATTCTTTGGATTAAGGAGTTTTTGTCTTTCCTTGAGTGTGTTAAAGTAGATGAAAATGGCTGAAATTGGGAGGGTGCCATGAAGTCTGCACCTAGGAAGAAAGCTCTTATCATCGGAGCCGGCATTGGCGGACTTGCCACAGCCTTATTTTTACAAAGAATCGGTTGGAAAGTGGTTCTTTATGAAAAGAAGAATACAAGCTCTGTATTTGGTGCAGGAATCGTTATGGCTGCGAATGCCATGCATGTTTTAGATGAACTAGGACTAGCACAGATGGTGAAGCAGGCTGGTGCTAAAGTTGGCCAAGCGGACATTCGCTCATGGGACGGCAAAGCAATCACGTCGATTCCGGTGTCGAAACAAGCCAGTCTTTATGGAACATACTCCTATTTAGTTCATCGGGCAAAGCTTCAGGCGATTTTAATCGAGCATTTGGACGAAAAAACAACTTTGCATGTTCAAAAGAGAATGGTGTCATTGGCACAAAATGAACATGAAGTTACGGTTCGATTTGAGGATGGCACTGAGGATTCCGGCGATATTGTGATCGGTTCGGATGGGTTACATTCAGATGTGGCCAACCATTTATTCGGACCGCTTCAGCTGCGGTACTCGGGTTTTACGGCTTTTCGCGGCATTACTTCGTTCATGGATCCAGGGTACTCGCTAGAGGTTGGCGGCGGTTTTGAGGCATGGGGCAGCGGACGAAGGTTTGGGTTTTCTCAACTTGGAGAAGGGCAAGTTTATTGGTTCGCAGCGATCAATGCCCCTCCAGGAACAGACATGCAGAATAGGAAGGAGCATGTTCTTCAACAATTGAAAAACTGGCATCCGCCCATTGAACGGGTGGTGCAGTTAACAGAGGGGCAGTCGATACTCAAGCATGACATCTATGATAGAAAGCCGCTCGACTCATGGAGCAAGGGAAGAGTGGTGCTGCTTGGCGACTCTGCCCATCCCATGCTGCCGAATCTGGGACAAGGCGGAGCGCAAGCGATGGAGGATGCTTATGTGTTGGCAAGTTGTCTAGAGAAAGCCGCGGATACTAAGCTTAGTAAAATATCAGATGCCTTCGAGTCATATGAGAAGATTCGAATCCCTCGGGCTAATCAAGTTGTGCGGCAGTCTAGAAACATGGCCCGAATTGTACAATTGACTAATCCAGTTAGCATCATGGTGCGTAATCGTTTGTTAAGCCTAGTTCCCGATTCAGTCCAAATAAAGCAGCTGCACTGGCTCCTCGGACACCGCATTGCACACAAGGAAAGGCAGGAATAATAACTATGATCTTATTAGAAGTAATTGCTACATCTTTGGAAGATGCTTTGCATGCGGAAGCGGGCGGGGCAGACCGCATTGAGTTGGTTGCGGACTTGCATGAGGGCGGTTTAACGCCTGACATGGCATTGGTGCGTGAGATTACGGCAGCTGTCTCCATCCCTGTACACGTTATGATTCGGCCGCACAGCCGATCTTTTCACATGCAGGATAATGATATTCAAACGATGCTGTATGCTAGTGAAGCGGCATATCAGGCGGGTGCAGCGGCACTTGTCTGGGGAGTTCTGACAGAGGAAGGAACAATCGAGCGTAATGCGCTAGAGTCGCTTTTGACAGCTGTGCCCCTACCCGTAACTTTTCACCGTGCTTTTGACGAAATTAAGAACCAGGAAGAAGCTTTAAGTGTTTTGCTGGACTACGGGCAAATCCGTTCTGTGCTTACTTCCGGAGGAGCTGTAAGCGCGCTTCAAGCCACGGAGAGGCTGAGGAAGCTGGTTAGTCTTACTGCAGGTCATAAGCTGAACATCATGGCTGGAGGTGGCCTCACCTTGGAAAGCTTGAAGGAGTTTGTAGGTGAGACGCATGTGCCCATTGTTCATTTGGGAACGGGTGTCAGGATGAATCAACGTGTGAATGAGCCGGTTGATATCGATAAAGTGAAGAAAGCAAAGCAGCTTTTAACTGTCAGTTAGGCAGAACTCTTGCGGATTTGGTCGAAAAATATTTTTTGAATTGTGTGAAAATCAATAGAATAGATGGAAAACTCCGAATATAATGGAATAGTATACTTTGAGAAAAGAGGTGCTGTCCATGTATGATTCCACGGATATTCAAAGTAATAAAGGAATGGCTATTATCGCGTATATTTTGTTCTTCGTCCCGCTGATTGCTGCTAAAGATTCCAAGTTTGCTATGTATCACGCGAACCAGGGGCTTACGTTGTTCCTCTGCTGCGTCATCCTGAATGTGGTATTGGGGATCATTCCGATTATTGGATGGATTCTTCTGCCATTGGCGAACCTGGCACTCTTCATCTTTGCCATTCTTGGCATTGTTGCGGCTGCTCAAGGTCAAGTTAAGCCCCTGCCGGTAATTGGGGCATACACGTTGTTAAAGTAGGTTAACGTACATAATGGAAAGCAGGATGCCTGGTTAGGGCAGCCTGCTTTTTTTTAGTTCAAATCGTTGACACCAGTTCAGAGATCCTCGCGTTCGCATTTTCATTGAACAATCCGCCATGATAACAAATGACCGTTTCAATGTCATATTCCGTGAATTTTTTAAGCGACTGCCTCGCTAGTTCATAATCTGCACAGTATGCCGGAATGGGGCCGAGCAGCTGTCCATCCGACACAATCATGGCATCCGCGGCAATCAAAGTTTTACTTGGTACATGGTAAAAGCTTAGATGACCCGGTGTGTGACCAGGAGTCAGTATTGTGATCAGACCTCCAGCGATAGGAAGCTGTTCTCCAGCTTCTAAAATGCGGTGAACCTGACCTTTAGGGGGATTTTCTAAATTCGTTCGAAAGGCTTTCCGCCATTCAGGCGAAACATCTGCTGGTAAACTAGCTACGGCACGATCGATAGCTTCCGGGGTGACTTTGATTAACATCTTCTCGCCTTCGATATAAGGCTTCTCAAGTTCACTTGCAAGCACGGTAAGTTTGTTCGGCATTTCGTTTAAGAACGTCGGAAGGCTCCCGATATGATCAATATCTTGATGAGAAATGATAATGGTGTTTAATTTATCTAGAGACACGTGATGCTCTTCAATTGCTTTGCAAATGAGGGGGAAGTTACCGGGATATCCGGTGTCGATTAATACGGCGCTCTTCTCATCGCACAAAAGTGTAGGATAGATAACGTTAGGACGTCCCATGATGGTGACTTCCAACTCTAGCATATGAATTCCGTTTGCGATTTGCATCTTTATTTCCCTCCAGAGTGATAATAAAAGAACAGTGTTATCATAACTAACGAGGGGTAAATAAGTCAATTAAATATTTAATCATATCACATATATGATATAATGTCAATAGTTTATTCTGTGAAATTCTGATTTTTATTTTTGTCCAAAATTTGATCAACGTGTGAATAAAATATGAACATTTTTTTATTTTTTGTGCTATAATAAGTATATAAGACTTTTACTTCTGAGTTTGGAGTGATGATGATGGCTGTTAAAACAGTAACCGTAAGTAATGAACGCAGTGAACGTGATGTGATGCCATTGGTGAAGTTAATGACTATCGCGGCATGGGCTTTGCTTGGCATAGGATTAGTATTAAGCTTGTTGAGTTTAGATCATTTCAGTGATCGCAATGCTACATTAATGATTGGAATCGGCTTCATGGTAGGCAGTGTTTTCGTTTATGTGATTCGTACTGCGATTCATCTGGTCCACTCCCGTGCTATATCGAAGACGGAATGAGAACCAAAATCATGAATAAATTTAGCCTTTCAGGTGAATAACTTGAAGGGCTTTTTGATTTTCATGGATTTTCATACTTTTACATAATAGTCAACAAACGTTGTGTGACATTTGTTTTACAGTAAAACGTCGATCCTTTGACGTATTTGTTAAGTCCTGCTAGTGCCCGTGTACTTTTAAATGCAATTTGTTATCTTAGTATTAGATAAAAAAGCGCATGTTAATAAATACTGACAAACAGCACTTTGCAGATTGTGGATTAGGAGGTTAGTTGGATGAAGAAGAGAAAACTCGTACAAGCACTGCTGCCCTTGATGATGATTGCCATCGTCGTGTTATTGGCAGGCTGCAGCGATCAAGCAATGGTATTAGATCCGAAAGGGCCTATTGCTGAAACGCAAAAAGATTTGATGTACATTTCCACGGTAATGTGTTTGGTAATTCTTGTTCCGGTTTTGGCACTAACGGCATGGATTGTATGGCGGTATCGGGATCGAGAAGGAAGTAAAGCTTCTTATAAACCGAACTGGGCACACAACACAACACTAGAAGCTGTTTGGTGGTCAATACCGATTATCATGATTGCGGCGCTTGCTGTAATAACAGTTAAATATACGTATGCCTTGGAGCCGTCAAAACCGATTAAGTCGGAGAAAGCCCCCATCACGATCCAAGTGACCTCGCTTGATTGGAAATGGCTGTTCACTTATCCGGAGTTAGGCATTGGAACACTGAATTATGTGCAAATTCCTGAGGATACACCGATCAAGTTTGAACTTACCTCCGACGCTCCGATGAATTCATTCTGGGTTCCGCAGTTAGGTGGACAGATTTATACGATGTCTGGAATGGCCATGACTCTGTATTTGCAAGCCGATGAGATTGGTCACTATTTCGGAACGGGTGCTAATTTCAGCGGATCCCATTTCGCAGATATGACTTTCGATGTGAATGCAACTTCCCAAGCGGATTTCGATGCCTTTGTAGCAAAAACAAAACAATCGCCAACCAAACTAACTATGGAAAGTTATGAAGAGCTGGCGAAGCCTGGTCAATTAAAAGGCGTCCAGTATTTCTCCGCCATTCCAGATGGACTTTTCCAAAAGGTTGTAACGAAATATACGAATGGTCAATCGATCCACAGCGGTCATGGAGCTTCTGAAACGAATCATGATGCGATGAAATCTTCATCGACAAATAAAAATGCATCAAATGATCATAAGCAAATGGATCATAGTCAAATGAATATGTCAAAATGATAGAACGAAGTTTTCACGAAAGGAAGTCATGCTCATGTTGGATCGTATTAAAGAGTTCGCATCAGAGTTTTTCGTAACGGGCGACCCGCTTATTTTGGGCGCTCAGGTAAGTATCGGACTCTCGATGGTTGCTATGGTTTTCGTACTGAGTTATTTCAGGAAATGGGGCTGGCTCTGGCGGGAGTGGTTAACAAGCGTTGACCATAAGCGGATCGGGATCATGTACATCATTTGTTCCATCCTAATGCTTTTCCGCGGCGGTGTTGACGCGCTACTGATGCGCGTACAGCTTGCAATGCCAAATATGCAGTTTCTGCAAGCCGACCACTATAATGCAATTTTCACTACCCACGGCGTTATTATGATTTTGTTCATGGCGATGCCGCTCATGTTCGGTTTATTTAATATCGTCGTTCCTTTGCAAATTGGTGCGAGGGACGTCGCGTATCCTTTCTTGAATTCACTCAGCTTCTGGTTGTTCTTCTGGGGAGCGATGCTGTTCAACGTGTCGTTCGTCATCGGCGGATCGCCGGATGCAGGATGGCTGAGTTATCCGCCGCTTTCAGAGCTTTCCCATAGCCCTGGCGTCGGTCAGAACTTCTATATTTGGGGCATTCAAATCTCAGGGATCGGTAGTTTAGCGACAGGGATTAACTTTATCGTAACGATTCTTAAAATGCGTGCGCCAGGCATGACCTTGATGAAAATGCCTATGTTCACTTGGTCTGTATTTTCCAGCTGTGTCACGATTATTTTTGCTTTCCCGATTCTAACGGTTACTTTAGCTTTGCTATTCCTCGATCGCTTCTTAGGTGCGCATTTCTTCACCTTAGATGGCGGCGGAAATCCGATGATGTACATCAACTTGATTTGGATGTGGGGTCATCCGGAGGTTTATATTGTCGTGCTTCCGGCCTTCGGGATTTTCTCAGAGATCGTTGCAACGTTCTCCAAGAAGAAATTGTTCGGTTACAAATCCATGGTTTTCGCCATGTTCATTATTAGCTTGCTGTCCTTCTTCACTTGGGCTCATCACTTCTTCACAATGGGTTCCGGCGCGGATGTGAATGCTTTCTTCGCACTCACTACGATGCTGATTGCGATTCCTACGGGGGTCAAAGTATTTAACTGGTTATTTACGATGTTCCGGGGGAAAATCCGCTTCTCCACGCCAATGATGTGGACAATTGCGTTCATACCATGTTTCGTCGTGGGGGGGATGACAGGGGTCTTGCTATCCGTTGCGCCTGCCGACTTCCAGTTCCATAACAGCTACTTCCTTATCGCGCATTTCCATCAAGTTTTAATTGGCGGTGTAGCTTTCGGATACTTCGCAGGTTTGTATTACTGGTGGCCGAAAATGTTCGGCTTCAAGCTCAACGAGCACTTAGGAAAATGGGCTTTCTGGCTGTGGAACATCGGCTTCTATGTTTGTTTCATGCCGCAATATTTCTTAGGCTTAGACGGTATGACTCGCCGTACGTATACGTACGATTTCGATATGGGGTGGGGACCGCTCAACCTCGTATCCACCATCGGCGGTTTCTTGATGGGGATCGGGTTCCTGTTCCAAGTATGGCAAATTGCGCACTCCATTAAGTTCAGAGAACCGGATGTGACGGGAGATCCATGGGATGGCCGTACACTGGAATGGTCGATTCCTTCGCCGGCTCCGATTTACAACTTTGCGGTTCTTCCACAAGTCAATGAAGTGGATGCATGGTGGGAAGAGAAGCAGAAGCAGAAACAAGGTAAAGCGGCTAAGCCTGCAGCGCCGGTCTATGAACCGATTCATATGCCAAGAAATTCGGCTATTCCATTCCTGAAGTCTGCGTTTTGGTTTTTTGCAGGATTCGGTTTCGTCTGGGATTGGATGTGGCTTACGATTCCAGCGCTCATCGGTGTCGGAATTTGTATGATAGCTCGCTCATTCTCTTACGACACGGATTACTATATTCCGGTTGATGAAATTAAACGCACAGAAGCCGCATTGAAAGGAGCGAAAGTCTAATGGCACATGCAGCCGCGAACGGTGGGCAGCACGCCCACGCACACGACCATGAACATGAGCACGAATCGCTCAAGACGTTCGGATTCTGGATCTTTCTAATCACGGATGTTATTTTGTTCGGATCTTTATTCGCCACCTATATGGTTCTCCATCAGAATACGAATGGAGGACCGACACCGGATGAACTTTTCAAAATGCCGGGTATCATCGCCGAGACATTCATCCTGCTTACCAGCTCTTTCACGAGCGGTTTAGCCGTGTTAGGCATGAACAAAGGGAACATGAAGCAGCTGATCGGCTGGCTAGCCGTTACTGTGCTTCTGGGGGCTTCATTCGTTGGTTTAGAGCTATCGGAATTCGTTAGCATGGTTAACCATGAAGGAGCTACCATCAGTACAAGTGCCTTCTTATCCGCCTTTTTCACGTTAGTAGGGACGCACGGACTGCACGTTTCAGTAGGTCTGATCTGGATGATAGGACTTATCTTTCAGCTTAGACGCAGAGGCATTACTGCGGTAACCAAAAGGAAAGTAGAAGTTATTTCGCTTTACTGGCATTTCCTTGATGTCGTTTGGATCTTTGTCTTTACAATCGTTTATTTGATGGGGGTGATGTAAGATGAGTCAACACCATACGGGTACTCATGATAACCATGCGCATGGATCGTTAAAATCTTATGTCATCGGCTTCGCGCTCTCGATCATTTTGACCATCATCCCGCTGGTTGTCGTTATGAACCATATGTTGAACAAAACCGGAACATTGGTTTTGATCCTTCTCATGGCCGTTCTGCAGTTTGGTGTACAATTGTTTTTCTTCATGCATGTGAAGGAAGGCGAGAACGCGCGATGGAATATTATGACGCTGATTTTTGGCCTCATTATTCTCGTGACGATCGTTGGCGGTTCCATCTGGATTATGACTTACAACACAGTAGCACATTAACATATAGGTTAAATAGGTTAAAAAGGAAAAGACGCTCTTGCCCGCGGAATACGCGGGAAGGGGCGTCTTTTTCGTATTTTCAGCTAACAAGTAGACTTTTTATTGCGTTCTTTCATTTCGCGTTTATCTTGTTGGACGGCTTTGTCACCAAATTGATCTAGACGTGAAGGGCTGCCTGCTGGTCCATTATTTTTCGGTTTGCTGTTTCTCCCACTCATGATTATCACCTCCGAAATTCAGCTTTTGCTAAATAGGAAAGGTTCATGCTGGTGCTTTCAGGAAGGAATAAAAGGGTTGTCAGTATGATGCCAAACATGATACATTATGTATCAGAGATACTAAATGTATCGAGCATCGAGTGTAGACAAGCTAATTTAGTGAACGGAGAGGAGCCGAATGATACGCCGAACCCAGCGATTTCGTAACCATCTCGATGACAATCTCATTCATTTGCGCAAGAACTTGTTTATTTCCCCAGCCGATCCTTTGTATTATGAGAAAGTCATCCGGTATTTAGATGCCACTTCACCGGAAGCTCATTATAAGATCGGGCAAAAATTTCAAAGGAAAGGGAATTATAAGCGGGCTATTTTTCATTACAAGGAAGTTCTTCGGACTTACCCGTCGCCATTTTACTCCGCTGCTAACCGAGCCATTCGACACATTGAAGAGGAGCAGGCGGCACATGCGCTGAACATGCAAAATGCATTCCCGGAGGAAACGAAGAGGATGCTGCCGCAATTTATGAAAACGCTGCTCATTGTTCTGCTTGTGCTTAATCTTCTCTTAGTTGTTTTGTTTGCAGGGAATCAGCCGCTCTACAAAACAATTTCTTCCATGAAAGTTTGGGGCGTTGGAAGCGATGTTACCTATGAAACGGTAGACGCCCCTTTTATTATGTACATAGCGCCTGAGACGAGCAGCGAAGCCATTGAATTGGCTTTGCATAAGCAGGCGTTGGAGCTGGCAAAGGAAATGCCGAAAACGAACATCCTAATTTACGGAGTCCTGTCACAGGACAACGGTAGTATTGGGAAAACCATGCTGCTTAGGGATGAAGAACTGACGAAGAGTGCCATCGTCGTTGCGCAGTATCATCCTGAGACAGATGACAGGGTAAGAATCCGTTTCTTAAATGCTGAATTTGAAAAGCACCAACCGCTTAGTGCGTTTGGTGCTAATTTAGTTAGAACCGCATTGGAAGCCTACATAAAAGACAACGGGAGCCCGCCTGACCGTCTAGAAGCGCTTCTGCAGGATTATCCAAACAACTACCTTAGCTTCATCCCATTGGAGGCTGCAACGGGCTCTAATGGCGTTTCAGCGGCTTTCACCGGTAAAGGAGGATGGGTATATACGCCAGGGGCAGCGGACCTCGCGCAGATGTTCTATGCGAATTCAGAAGCTGTGGCGAATATGACTTACGAACCGGTGCATATTGAAATTAATAAGGACGAGCATCAACTTAAGCTTGTAAGCGGACAATATATTTTATGGGATAAAGAAATCGGTCTGGGAGCGAACGATCGCACGCCGCAAGGGCATTTCCAGGTAATAGACCGCGTACAAAACCCACAAGGAAGCCATGCTCAGAGTTACGGGGAAGCAGGCTTGGGACTTGGCGGAATTGCGCTGCACGGCACTTACGATGAGAGCTCAATCGGCTCGGACAAATCGCTCGGTTGCGTCAGGCTGACCAATGGAGATGTACAGCAGTTATTTCCCTTTGTACCCAAGGGTGCAGAGGTGCAGATTCAAGCCACGGCTCAAGCCGCGAACAACCAAGAGCAAGTGAAGGACGCTGATCGGCTCATTCCTTCCGCCCGGCCTGCGCTTGACGAATCTCCTGAAGGCGTCGTATTCCATTGGCTTGGATAGATCGGCGAAACTTAATGCCGTTACTTAAAATGAAAAGCAGCTGAAGCGATCCGACATCATTTTCGGAGCTTCAACTGCTTATTTTATTACATTAAGTTTTCCGGGTTGAGTTTTTCAAGTTCCGGAATGACGAAGCGTCCGTCTTTGCGAATGAGCACATCGTCAAAGTAGATCTCTCCACCGCCATATTCAGGACGTTGGATCAGCACCATATCCCAGTGAACCGAGGACCGGTTCGTGTTATCCGCGGTCTCATAGGCTTGGCCAGGCGTGAAATGGATGCTGCCGTCAATTTTCTCATCGAACAGAATGTCTTTCATTGGATGTTTGATGTAAGGGTTCACGCCAATCGCGAATTCGCCGATATAACGCGCTCCGTCATCCGTATCCAGAATATCATTCAATTTCTTGGTGTCATTGCTGGTTGCTTCAACAATACGGCCATTTTCGAAACGAAGAACAATGTTCTCGAAGGAAGTGCCTGAATAATTCGTCGGTGTATTGTAGCTGATTACGCCATTCACGGAGTCTTTCACAGGCGCTGTGTAAACTTCGCCATCCGGAATATTTCTTAATCCTGAGCATGGGACTGCACCAATGTTTTTAATGGAGAAAGAGATGTCCGTGCCTTTGGCAACAAGACGAACTTTGTCCGTACGGTTCATGAGAGCAACAAGTGATTCCATCGCTGTAGCCATTTTGCTGTAATCGAGATTGCAAACGTTAAAGTAGAAATTTTCGAATTCCTCTGTGCTCTTGCCGGCCAGTTGAGCCATGGAAGGGTTCGGATAGCGCATGACGCACCATTTGGTATTGTTAATGCGCTCGTCGAAGAGCGGGCGTTGGAAGTGCTTCAAGTAAAGACGCATTTGTTCATCCGGAACATCGGACGATTCTGTGATGTTATCCCCGCTGCGAACGGCTACATAGGCATCCATCTGCTTCATGCGGACGAGCTCAAACTCGGACCATTCGCTAAATTGCTCTTGTGTGCCTTTCATTTGCAAGCTTCTTGTGATCATTGGATCGCGCAGCTCGATGAATGGCTTGCCGCCTACAGCATATACTTCTTCGATAAAGCATTTGGCGAGTTCTGGATCTTTGACACCAATCATCTCGATCAAAATCTTCTCTCCGGGTTGAAGACTCACCGAATAACGGATAATGTTGCGGGCAAAAGTTTGAAGTCGTGGATCTCTCATTCTTAGGTCTCCCTTAATTGAATATTAGTACTTAGAAATTATATCGCAATAAGAGCGCTAAAGCTAATTGGACTCTGATTTCGCGGAACTTTAAGGGTATGCTACAATAGAGGACTAGGCAAATGGGAGTAAGTGAATTAACGATGACAACTTAGAGGAGGACACAATGGCAAGAGAACAGATTAAAGTGCCCTTTGGGTATGAACCGCCGGCACAAACACGCAAAGGAACCATCTTTGTGTTCGAAACTTTTGAAGATTGGACGGAAGCCGACATGCAAGCTTTTACAGCATGGGCGGAGGAAAAGAAGTTTGTCCGCGCCATCTTTTATCCGCAGCATGAAGAAACGCTGCGCAGAATGGACATTGCGAGTAAAACGCCATATCATGCGCGAGTGAAGCATTTGGAAAGCCTGCTCAAACAGTCGAACAGCACGGTTCAATTGGATTTGGACACGTGGGAGGGGAAGCGCAAGAAATATACCCCAATGGATACTTCCCTTCATTTTTTAACGGACAAATCGCCTGGACCTTATTTTTTATGCCTGAGTGACCGATATGCTAATCTTTTCGTCACTTATCCGTCCTTTAAGGAATGGATTAAAAATCTGAGGCTTTATATTAACGAGCAATTCCACGTCCCACTCCATGGCAAGCTGACAGAATATGCACAAAGATGGGAAACCGTTCGTTTTGGAAATGGCTCTTAGAGATAAGCTTGTTTCTAATAAATTAACCATATTAATTATGGTTATCATCGTTGCGGGTATGAGTCAAGGCATGCTCTTGCCGCTGCTAACGATTTTGCTGGATCGATCGGGGGTATCTGCGGATGCAAATGGCTTGAATGCAGCTGCGCTTTATATTGGCATTTTCTCGACGATGTTCTTCATTGAAAAGCCGGTACGGCGCTACGGCTATAAGCCGGTCATTATGGTTGGGATGGGGCTGATCATCACAGCGACCTGCTTGTTCCCGGCTTGGCAGCAGGCTGGATTCTGGTTTGCACTGCGTTTGTTAGTAGGAGTAGGGGACAGCGCCTTGCATTATGCCACCCAATTATGGATTGTAACGTCCAGCCCTAAAGAGCATAGAGGACGTAATATCTCGCTGTATGGCATGGCATACGGGATTGGTTTTAGTTTAGGGCCCATTGGGATTACGCTGTTAAAAGCAGGCATTTGGGTTCCGTTTCTGACTACAAGCAGCTTTTTTCTGATCATTCTGCTGCTGTTGACGAAACTGCCGAATGAACGTCCTGAACGGGGTGAACGCATGGAAGCTGTGCATAAGCGTGCATCCAAAGTGGCTGCCATGGCTTGGTTTCCATTGATTACTTCGCTTCTTTACGGCTATATGGAAGCCTCGATGAATAGTAACTTTCCGCTCTACGGCTTGCGAATCGGCCTCTCCGAGCCTAATATCGGAGTTCTGCTGCCCGTAATCGGAGTCGGCAGTTTAATTATGCAGCTGCCGCTTGGTATTTGGAGTGACCGGATTGGCCGGAAGAAGATTCTTATCACATCTGGACTCATCGGTGCAATGGCCTTTTTCTGTATTCCGTTCGCAGGGGCGAATTTATGGTTGATCGGCCTGTTATTTGGCATCGCCGGAGGGATGGTCGGTTCTTTTTTCTCACTTGGACTAGCCTACGCGGCGGATATTTTACCTAAACATTTATTGCCTACAGCCAATGTACTGGCCTCTATTCAATATAGCCTAGGGAGCATCGCCGGCCCTCTAATCGGGGGGATGGCCATTCGCTACTCGAATGTGGCAAGTATTTTTTATATGCTCAGTCTCATTTATGTGATATTCGCACTTTCAGGCCTTATGTTTCGTCGTGAAAATTCGGTGTAAAAAGAAAGACACTCCACCTTTATCCAGGGAAGAGTGTCTTTCTTTCATTTATCCAATCTCATAGCTGGCCGCCTGATCCGTCATGTAGCGCTCTGTCAAAATCGTCAGCATAGAAATTCCGATTTGGTTTTCTCCGCCTTCAGGAATAATAATGTCCGCGTACTTCTTGGAAGGTTCAATAAAAGCGTCATGCATCGGTTTCACTGTCGTCAAGTACTGATCGAAGACCGACTGCAGCGTGCGGCCCCTTTCGTTGATGTCGCGGGAAAGCCGGCGCAAAATGCGGACATCGGGGTCTGTATCGACGAATACCTTGATGTTCAAAGCGCCGCGCAGCTCCTCATCGGTTAACACATGAATGCCTTCAAGCAGCACAATGGGCTTAACGTCAATTCGAATCGTGTCTTGTGAGCGGGCATGCTGCGAGAAATCATAGACCGGTATATCGACGGCTTTTCCGTCTTTGAGCTCATTCAGGTGCTTAAGAAGCAGTCCGTTCTCAAATGCACGCGGATGATCGTAGTTAATGCGCTCTCGTTCTTCATACGTCAGTCCACTATGATGAAGATAGTAATTATCTTGTGAAATTAATGTAACGTTCGTAGATCCCAGCTTGTTGATAATCGATCTGGCTACTGTAGTCTTCCCTGAACCGGTACCACCGGCAATTCCGATAACGAGCATGAAATGTAGTGCCTCCCCAAATAACTTGAAAACCTTCCTCAGTAGTTTAACATATTGTTTATATAAAAAGAAAAAGCGATCGAATTTCGATCACCTTTTCATAGAACCGACCATTATCGAATTTGCTTAGGGGTGTGAAATTTCACTTGATTGGCTTCGACGTCTTGAGAAGCTTGAGTCAACTGCTCCATCGTTTGTTTGATTTGCTGCCCGTACTGCTCATTATTATAGGTTTGCAGCTGTTCCTGTGCATCTCTGACTTTGTGCTTGGCCTGCGTGAGAGCGGCTTGTGCGGATTGGATATCTTGAGGGTGAGCCTGAACAATGGCTCTTTGCAGTTTATACTCAGCGTCTGTAGCTAGGCGTATCGCTTGATCTGCTGCGTCAATAGCGTGTTGTACCTGCATCGAAAACTCACGAGTGTCGGACATAAGGGAAGAGCCTCCTAAGGATCGAGTTATTTTAAAGTGAACAGCGACTTTACTACATTGCTCCAAACCTGGGGAAATCATTCTTGTTTTGGGAAATGAAATTATTTCCTGGGGAAGCGCAAAATGTGAGCGTTCTCATGATTATTCGACAATAGAAGTCAGAAAATTATGAATACAAGAATAATTGCAGTGGCAAAGGGTTTTGTTTTCAAAATAGAAGTGGACAAACCGTATGAATATTCATAAGCTAAAGAGGATGGCTTTTTTTGACATGAATAGACAATTAGCGGTCAAATAGGGGATGAAAAAGATGAGAATTTGTAAAAGTATGTGTCTGGTTGCTGCGCTGACCTTCTTGATTTCAGGATGCGGGGCAGCGAAAACGAGCACGAAGCCGGCAAATACCTATACGCCAACATTAGATGTCAGCGCAACGGTCAATGGAGACACAGCTACTCTGCAATTTACCACGGATCTGAAGATTTCCAAAGAGCACTACGATCAACAACGTGTTGAAGGAGAAGGGCATGTCCATGTTTCCCTAGATAAAGGCGAGAAGATTGTCGTAACGGAGAAGCAAAAAGTGCTGGACCATTTAAGCAAAGGACCGCATGAAGTCAAGGTGTCCCTACATAACAACGATCATACGCCCTACGACGTTAGCAAAACTGTAACGTTTGAAGTGAAATAGGAGCGTCTTACCTATGCCATGGTTGAGGAAGAAACTCAGTTTACAGAAACGAATCGTATTTCTAATTACTTCGGTGACGGTCGTGATGATTTCGACAATGATGGTTTTTGACACCATAAGTTTAAATCAATCCATCAAAGAAGCTTACGTGAGCCAAATAAGCGGCATGACTATCGCGATTAATGGACGGTATGAGGAATCCCGCTCGGTTACGGATGTACAGCAAATTTTTGATTATATTCAATACAAAAACAGCCGTGTTCTTGAGCTGAAGTTGTACAGCATAGAAGGGGTTGTTTTAGCAGCTTCCGATCGCGCAGAGGTTGGGAAACGACTTGATCCCGTAAGCGTCATCATCCCGAAACAGGACAAAACGATCATTGACCATTTGCCGACGATGGCACACAGCGATAAACCGGTTGTCCGCTTAATTGCTCCGCTGCAGGAGGATGGGGCCGTTGTCGGGGCCGTGGAGGTCATTTTCGACTCATCAGAAGAGGCAGCACTGTTTAAGGAACGCACGAAACTCATTTTGGTTGTCGGCATCAGCATCGCTATCATACTATCTGTCTTGATTTGGCTCATTTTACGCAAAATCGTCATTCGTCCTTTAAGCAAGCTTCGTGAGGCTGCTGTCATCGTCAAGCAGGGAGGAGAGCTGCCGAAGCTTCAGTTCCAGACTTCCCCCGAAATTATGGAGGTATCCGAGGCTTTTAATGATATGGTCAAAAATTTGGAAGAACGCTATCAGGAGCTGCAGCAAGCGCTGAACACGCTGCAAATTACGCAGGATCAATTGGTTCAATCGGAGAAAATGGGTGCCCTAGGGAACCTTGTAGCTGGTGTCTCCCATGAAATTAATACACCGATTGGGATTGGCGTTACAGCGATCACTTATCTGGATCAGAAGACGAAGGATTTCCGGAGCTTGTATGAGACGGGTAAGATGAAGAAGTCGGATTTGGAGCAATTCCTTTCCGTCATTGGGGAAACGAATGCGATGGTGCAGTCGAATTTGGAACGCGCCTCTTCCTTAGTGCGCAGCTTTAAACAAATTTCAGTGGACCAAAGTGTTGAAGTGAAGCGCTCCTTTCAATTAAAGGAATATTTAGAGGGAATCATCGCCAGCTTGAAGCCTTCGCTCAAGAAAACGAGACTTCGCGTAGATGTCTTTTGTGATGAGCAGCTAAATCTTTATACATATCCGGGAGCTTTATCCCAAATCATTACGAATTTAGTGATGAATTCATTAAACCATGCCTATTCGCTGGAGGAAGAAGGCAGTTTGTGCCTGCGTGTCACGGATCAAGAGGATCAAATATTGCTGGCTTATTCCGATGACGGCAAAGGGATGACGCAAGCGGTGCTCGATCAAATATTTGAACCCTTCTTTACGACAAGCCGCGGCAAAGGCGGAACCGGTTTGGGAATGAATATCGTTTATAATCTCGTTACGCAGTCGCTCAATGGCACGATTCAATGCTTTAGTACATTAGGGCAGGGAAGTTTATTTATCATTACGATTCCAAAAGAGGAGGAATCCGGGCTATGACAAGACAGGACGGGTTAATGGACCTAGATGAGCTTCTATTTGCAGATGAAGAAACCGTTTCCTCGAATGACGTGGTGTTGGAACAGGATCCGTGGATTGTCTTAATTGTCGATGATGAAAAACAAATTCATCAAGTGACGAAGATGGTTTTGCAGGATTTCGAATTTGATGGCAGGAAGTTAGAGTTTCACAGCGCTTACTCGGCTGCAGAAGCCAAGCAAGTCTTACAGGAGCAGCCTAATGCCGCATTAATATTGCTTGATGTAGTTATGGAACAGGAAGATGCAGGGCTTCGAATTGTAAAATATATACGCGAAGAATTAAAAAATACGGCGATTCGTATTATTCTGCGTACGGGACAGCCGGGACAAGCTCCTGAACGTACCGTCATTATGGATTATGACATTAATGATTATAAAGAGAAAACCGAATTGACCACGCAAAAGCTGTTTACAACGGTCGTTACCGCACTGCGTTCTTATCGGGATCTGAAAACGATTGAGAAAAGCAGAACAGGCTTGGAGGAAATCATTAAGTCCTCAGCAACGTTGTTCGAGCTGCAATCGATGAAGAAGTTTGCTTCAGGCGTTTTGACGCAAATGACTTCTATTGTTAATTTGCATAAAAATGCCCTTCACTGCAGCTTCGCTGTTACAAAGGGAGTCGAGGATATTTATATTTTGGCGGCGAGCGGCGATTATGCGTCCAATCAGGATGAAAGAGCGCGTGATGTCGTTCCAGTCCAAGTGCTTGAAGAGATCGAACAGGCTTTTCAAACCAAAAAAAGCTCTTTCGCTTCAGACCGCTTTGTGATTTACTTCCAAAGCAAGATGGGGATGGAAAACGTCATTTATATGAATGGCTTTAAAGCACTCAGCGAGTGGGAGCGTTATTTGATTGATATTTACTGTACGAACGTTTCCGTCGCTTTCGAGAATATATATTTGAATGAAGAATTGGAAAGCACACAGCAAGAAATCATTTATACCATGGGTGAAATCACAGAAACAAGATCCCAGGAAACGGGACACCATGTGAAGAGAGTAGCCGAATATTCGCGCTTGCTGGCACTGAAATACGGAATGTCCGAGCAGGAAGCGGAAGTCGTTCGTTTGGCTTCTCCGATGCATGATGTAGGGAAAGTCGGAATTCCAGACGCGATTCTGAATAAGCCCGGCGCACTGACCAAAGAAGAATTCGAGATCATGAAAACTCATTCAAATCTGGGGTATGAAATGCTGAAGCATTCGAATAAGCAAGTTTTGAATGCCGCGGCCATCATTGCTCAGCAGCATCACGAGCGATTCGATGGTACTGGATATCCGCAAGGTCTTAGCGGCGAGGAAATTCATGTCTATGGACGTATAACGGCGGTTGCGGATGTGTTTGACGCACTCTGCAGCGATCGTGTTTACAAGAAGGCTTGGGAATTGGATAGAGTGCTGGATTTATTGAAAACAGAACGCGGCCGTCATTTTGATCCTGTGGTTGTAGATCTTTTTCTGGAGCACTTAGACGAATTTCTGGTGATCAAGGAACTTTACAAGGAACAACGTTAATGGCATTAAGGATGTTCAATTCGTCAAAAACGCGGATGATTTGGTGTTATTCCCGAATCCGCATAAATAAATGCCTTGAATCTGCTTCTTTGTCTCTTTATCGGAGATGGAGAAGCATTTCTTTTAATTGACATTTCCTGTATGCTAATAGGGGCTATAACTGTCAGAAAGAAAGAAGGTGTCACCATGGAGGGTATTGGACTCGTACTGGAAGGCGGAGGTATGAGAGGCGTATACACCGCGGGAGTCTTGGAATACTTTATGGAGCAAGATTGGTATTTTCCCTATGTCGTAGGTGTATCGGCAGGGGCCTGCAACGCAGTGTCATATATCTCGAAACAACCTGGACGTAATAAGAAAGTAACTATTGGTTATATTAGCGATCATCGCTATTTAAGCTATCGCAATTTATTGCGCCATAAAAGCATTTTTGGCATGGATTTTATATTTAATGAGCTGCCCAATAAGTTGGTTCCATTTGATTATGATGCTTTTTATCGCTCGCCTCAGCAGTTTGCCATTGGGACTACGGATGCACATACGGGCGAACCGATATATTACACGAAGCATCAACTTGATGAGCAAACAATGCCGATCGTTCAAGCATCAAGTTCCTTGCCATTTGTCGCGCAACCCATTCATTACGATGGACGAACGTTGTTTGACGGCGGATTGGTAGATCCTATTCCTGTGAAGAAATCGATTGCTGATGGGAACCGGAAGCACGTTATCGTACTGACCAAAGAGATGGGATATCGGAAGACTCCTTTTAAGCAGGGATGGTTAGCGAAGAGTTTCTACCCTCAGTATGACGGCCTTGTGAATGTGTTAGTCAATCGCAGCGAAATCTATAACGGTACCATTGAGCTCGTTAGGCAAATGGAAGCGGATGGAAGCGCAATAGTGATTCGTCCTTCATCTAAAGTGGTAGTGGGACGAATGGAGAAAAATCCTAAAAAGCTGGAAGCGTTACATGAGCTTGGCTATGAGGATGCGAAGCGAATGGGAGCACAAATGAAACAGTGGTTGTTTAATTAACCTATGGATAAGGAGTTTTTCACGTGAGTGCGATGAGTCCAAAGATTACGACTTTCCTGTTGTTTGCCGGTCAGGCAGAAGAAGCAATGAATCTTTACACGTCTGTATTTGATCAGTCCGAAATCGTGACGATCAAGCGATACGGCGCAGGTGAAGGCGGTGCCGAAGGAAGCGTGGCGCGTGCAACGTTCTCGCTGCACGGTCAAGTCTTCATGTGTACCGATAGTGCTGTAAAGCATGACTTTACATTTACTCCCGCCATTTCACTCTTCGTTAACTGTGATTCGGAAGAGGAGATTGATCGTGTCTTCGCTGCATTGTCGCAAGACGGCAAGGTGTACATGCCGCTCGGTTCCTATCCCTTCAGTGAGAAATTCGGTTGGGTTGGAGACCGATTCGGTGTGTCCTGGCAATTAAATTTGGCTAAAAAGTAAACGAATGTGACATGACCACGATTTCTGTCCGTAGGAATGCTGGTTTTTGTTTGCATTCATAGCGAACATACGGTATGGTAGTATCAAACCAATAAGAACCCACGGGAGCTTGAGGAGTCAGGCTGAGATTGTGACCGCGATGTCACTAACCGTTAATCTGATCTGGGTAATGCCAGCGTAGAGAATTCACACAAAATGCACGTCCATTCCTTCTGTCTTGAATGGGTTTATCATTTTTCTACCTATGGCGCTCCCGGATAACGGGGGCTTTTTCTTGTGGTTATATAGAAATAAGGGAGAGGGAAACAAGAAATGAACTGGAAGAAAATTGCGCCACTTATGCTGGTAAGCTTAACTGTACTTGCGGCAGGCTGCGGGAAACAAGAAGCTGGGCCGGCGAACTCTGCTAGTCCGGCTAACACCGCTAAGCCGCTTACCGATGTGAAGGTTGTTCTCGACTGGACGCCAAACACCAACCATACAGGTCTATATGTTGCGAAGGATCAAGGATTTTTTGAACAAGAGGGGCTAAATGTACAAATCATTGCACCTGGCGAAGCTGGTGCGGATGCCATGATTGCTTCAGGTGCAGCTGAATTCGGCGTCTCTTACCAAGAAAGCATTACGCAAGGACGCATTCAAGGTGTGCCTCTTGTTTCCATCGCTGCTGTCATTCAGCATAATACATCGGGATTTGCTTCTCCGGTGGCGAAAAACATCAAATCTCCGAAAGATTTCCAAGGAAAAACGTATGGAGGATGGGGCGCGCCGGCTGAAAGTGCGATGATCGACTCTCTGATGCAAACCGAGAAAGCAGATCCAAGCAAAGTGAAGATTGTGAATATCGGGGATGCGGATTACTTCACGGCAGTCAAAAGAGATATCGATTTCGCTTGGATTTACTATGCATGGACAGGTGTGGACGCCGAACTTCGCGGCGAGCCGCTCAATATGATTTATTTGAACAAATATTCGGACAAGTTGGATTATTATACACCGGTTCTGGCAACAAGCGAAAAGTTGATCAAAGAAAAGCCTGAGCTCGTTAAAGCGTTCACAGCTGCTGCAGCGAAGGGATACCAATTCGCGATCAGCAAGCCTGAAGATGCCGCTAATATTTTGATCAAAGCCGTTCCGGATCTGGATAAAAAGCTCGTCATGGCCAGTCAAAAATGGCTCAGCCCGCGTTATCAGGATGATGCGCCACGTTGGGGCGAACAAAAGCGTCAAGTATGGGAGAATTATGCGAACTGGATGCTTGACCATAAGCTTCTGGAGAAAAATCTCGATGTAGACGCTGCATTTACGAACAATTTCTTGCCAGCAAGCTCGAAATAAACTTCATATGTCGGAAGGGGCAGTTACAATGGCTAATGCACTTGTCAGTATTCAAATTATTCCCAAAACAAAGAACAATGAAGATGTCATCCCTTATGTGGATCGTGCGATTGAAGTTATCGCCAAATCAGGCGTGAAATACTTCGTCTCCCCACTCGAAACGACGATGGAAGGGGAGCTTGATCAGCTTATGCTCATCATTCAGGACATGAATGCTGCAATGATTGAGATGGGCAGCCCTAACGTGATCTCGCAAGTGAAAATTTACTTTAACCCGTCCGGCGCTTCGATGGACAAGCTGACGGAGAAATACAGATAATGAAACTGAAGAACGGATTAAAAGCAGGGTGGCCACCGATTGTTGTGGTCATCCTTCTCTTGCTTATTTGGCAGCTTGCCGTGACTTGGGGAGGGGCGGCCAGCTGGCTGCTTCCGAGTCCGCTCAAAATATGGCAGGACGGCACAACGGACATGCCGCGGGTTTGGATGCATACATTTGCTACGGTACGTTTAATGTTAATGGGGTTTATTGTTGGGACAGTTGGCGGCGTTATTGTCGCAAGCTTCTTACACCGTGTGGCCTTCTTAAAGGCCGGGTTTTATCCGCTTCTCATTCTGTCGCAAAATGTCCCGGTAATCGCACTGGGGCCGCTGCTTATCATTTTATTTGGTTTTGGCGTTTTACCTAAACTTATCTTAATTGCACTTGTTTGCTTCTTTCCCGTAACGATGTCGACCTTGGATGGATTTATGCAAACGGATCGGAGCATGTACAATTACATGCAAATGATTGGTGCAAGCAAACGGCAAATATTTTATAAATTAGAGCTGCCGCACGCTCTGCCATTTCTCTTTACTGGACTCAAAATATCGGCCACTTACAGCGTCATGGGAGCCGTCATTGCGGAATGGTTGGGCGGCGGTGTCGGACTTGGTTATTATATGATTTTGCAAAAATCTGCCTTTCGCGCAGATCGCGAGTTTGTTGCTATTCTAATCATCGTCGTGCTTAGCTTGTTGTTTTTTTGGCTTATTGCAGGGCTTGAGAAGTTCGTCATCCGGTGGAACGCCAAACGTTCATCCTAGGGAAGGGGAGAAACAGACGTGAGCAAACTAGAGCTTAAACGCATTCATCATACGTTCACTGGAAAAAAACAGCGAGTCCCCGTGTTGACCGATGTTACGCTGCATGTTAATGAAGGCGAGTTCGTTTCCATTATTGGCCCATCCGGCAGCGGGAAGAGCACGCTGTTTCACATTATTGGAGGTCTCATTACTCCTTCTTCCGGAGAAGTTTGGCTGGATGGCTCCAATGTAACCGGAACCAAAGGGCTTATCAGTTATATGCCGCAACAGCCTGCTTTGTTTCCTTGGCGCTCTATTGAGGCGAATGTAGCGCTCTCGCAAGAAGTTGCTGGAGAAACGCGCACAGCAGCACTGGAAAAAGCAAGAGAATGGCTGCCAAAGGTTGGATTAGGCGGCTATGAGAACGAGCTGCCGCATGTGCTGTCTGGCGGCATGCAGCAACGTGTCTCGTTCCTGCGGGCACTGCTGAGCCCGCAGGAAGTCATGTGTCTGGACGAGCCATTCGGTTCCTTGGACGCATTAACCCGGCAGGCCATGCAATCATGGCTGCTGAACATATGGGAACAGAACAAACGGTCAATTCTGTTCGTGACTCACAGTATTGAAGAGGCGTTATTTCTGTCGGATCGCATTTACGTCCTCTCCAACAAGCCTGCTCAAGTTATCGAAGAGCTTGTAGTTCCCTTTGAGCGGCCTCGTCAAGAAAACGTGATGATGGAACCGAAATTTCACGAGCTGCGGCTGCATGTTCAAGGTCTGCTGCGTCAGGAGATGATGTTATGATTAACGCTATCGATGCTCATATTCATCTAGATATGTATGAAGAAACTAGAGCTCAAACGATCATATCGGAGATGGCACAGTTTCAAGTTGAGGCACTTATCGCAGTATCCAGACACCTGGCATCCTGCCAGGCAACGGAGAGGCTGCGTGCGCAAGCGCCTGAACAGGTTTATGCCGCCTTTGGTTATCACCCGGAGCAAGAGTTGCCTAGCGACTCCCAACTTCAAGAATTGTTAGCGTGGATTCATGAGCACGCGAATGAGATGGTCGCAGTCGGTGAGATCGGCTTGCCTTACTACACGAGGCTTGAAGCAGAAGAGAAAGGAGAGCAGCTTGATTATTCCCCTTATGTTCAATTGCTTGAACGCTTCTTGGAGCTGGCAGCTCACCTGGCAAAGCCCGTCGTTCTGCATGCGGTATATGAAGATGCCGACATCGTATGCGATCTTCTTGAGAAGCATGGTGTTCAAAAAGCGCATTTTCACTGGTTTAAAGGATCACCTCAGACGGTTCAACGTATGATTCAGGCTGGTTATTATATATCCATCACACCGGATATCGAGTATGAAGAGGAAATTCGTGAACTGGTTCGAAACTATCCGCTAGAGCTGCTCATGGTCGAAACGGATGGCCCCTGGCCATTTGAGGGGAAGTTTGAAGGACAGGAGACGCAACCGCGCATGATTCATGCTGTATTGGAGCAGATTGCGCTTTTGCACGAGATGCCGATAGATAAAGTGGCGCAAACAATTTTGCGAAATACGAAACAATTTTACAACGTTCTTACCTTTGGTTAATAGAAGCTGGACATCTGTTCGTATTGGATCTATAATAAAACAGAACAAACGTTCGATATCTAGATGAGGTGAGTATATAAATGACGGTCAGATGTGCTTGGGTCAATGAGGATCCGTTATATGTCCATTACCACGATCATGAATGGGGTGTTCCGGTCCATGATGATCGCCAATTGTTCGAGATGCTGAATCTGGAAGGCGCACAAGCAGGATTAAGCTGGTATACCATATTAAAGAAACGAGAAGGCTATCGCGAAGCCTTTGATGGATTTGACCCGCAAATCATCATCCAGTATGATGACAAGAAGTTGGCCGAGCTTCTGCAGCACCCAGGGATCGTGCGTAACCGTTTGAAAATCGCATCGGTTGTTCAGAATGCGAAAGCTTTTCTGAAAGTGCAGCAAGAATTCGGTTCATTTGACAACTATATTTGGGGATTTGTTGGCGGTCAGCCGATCAAGAATCACTGGGCGGACATGAGTCAAGTACCTGCTACTTCGGACATTTCCGATGCCATGAGCAAGGACTTGAAGAAGCGCGGATTCAAATTCGTGGGTTCAACGATTTGCTATGCGTATATGCAAGCTGTTGGTATGGTGAACGATCATAACCAGCATTGCTTTCGTTATCACAGCGTGAACTAAAAGAGAGAAGGCCATCTGTTAAGGACAAACGTCCTAGCAGATGGCCTTATGTGTGCTTCTTCTCAGGCATATTGGAGCTGTTTCTCCATCAAGTTATATTTAATTAAATAGATCCGCTTGCGCACATAAAAGTCGTATACGGCGCCAGTTAACTCTCTTGGTTTAATACGATTGTTCGTGTCGTTGTCTATGATTATCACTGAGCCGTCGTCATAAAACTTAAACGTGTAATCGGCGTAGTGGGAATGCGCCTCATCCAGCATGGCGTCTATCTGTCCAGGGAGAAGATGGTCAGTGTCACACAATGCCTTGTGGTACCAATAATCTCTCTCAATAAACCGGAAATTGTGACTGGCGTTCATCATGTAACTACCTCCTCATCTAAATGGAACATTTGTTCTTGTTTTTATTATAACAAACAAACGTTCGTATTGGAAGAGGAATCTCTGAAAAAAAGGGAAAATTTTCATAGAAAAAAACCTCCAATCAGCTAGATTGAAGGTTCCTTACAGATATGATATGTTTGGTAATCGCCAGACCGTGCATGCGTCCTGTTTCGATGAATATCTCATTCGCATCGTATTTGGATGAGGCGACTACTCCTGCTACGTATAGGCCAGGGATGCTTGTTTCCATCGTATCAGGATTAACGAGCGGGGCATTCGTTTCTTCATGAAAACCGACGCCGAGCGATGTCAGAAGCCCCCGATCCGGCCGGAAGCCTGTAAGGGCAAGCACAAAGTCATTATCCAGCATGACTTCTTCGTGTTCTTTTCGCACCATGATCGCCTGTTCTTCAATCCTTGCGACTTGGGAGTTAAACCACATCTGGATTCTGCCCTTGTTCACCATGCTTTCAAATGTCGGACGAACCCACGGTTTAATATTGGCTGAGAAGTCTTTTCCTCGATAAATAACCGTAACTTCAGCGCCAACTCTAAGCAAATCCATAGCTGCATCAACAGCGGAATTGTTTCCGCCGATAATGGCTACTTTGGCTCCCGAATAGGGATGGGCTTCTTTATAGTAGTGCGTCGTTTTTGGCAGCTCTTCTCCAGGTATCCCGAGCATGTTAGGATGATCGAAATAGCCGGTAGCAACGATAACTTGTTTAGTCGTGTACGTAGTTTTTTGACCGAATTGATTCTCTGTATGGACAATAAATCCCGACTCTATTTTTTCAATAGAAACAACTTCCTCATAGGAATGTATACGCAGCTTTTCTCTTCGAGCTACCTCTCTATAGTAAACCAAAGCTTCTTGGCGATATGGCTTTTCATGAGGGGTGGAGAATGGATAGCCGCCAATTTCAAGCAGCTCCGGCGTACTGAAAAACTGTAAATAGGTAGGATATTGATAAATAGCGTTCACGATACAATTTTTTTCTATAAGTAAAGGCGACAGCCCCTCACGTTGTAAAGCGATAGCGGCGGACAAGCCGCAAGGCCCCGCTCCAATGACGATAACTTGTTCCAAAGTGTGACAACCTCCTCTTAACTTATTCCTTCTTATAGTATCGCAAGCCAAAGGGGATGCCAAGTTCAGGGAAGCAAAATAGAGCAGAAAGCGCTCCGATCAAGTATCGGAATAGCTATCTGCCCTACGCCAGAGGATTGCCGGTTTACTTCTGATTTAACTGATGCCCTTCATTGTCTTCGCTGATATCATCTTTTGCCAGATTGACGGAAGTTAGGCTTGGTGCGTTTTCTAAGGTGTCATTAACGAACTCCAGGTCTTGATTCTTTGCATTCATATTCGTTGTACCCTTGTAATTGCCTGTATGCTTTTTATTTTCCATCGTTAGTCATCCTTCCTAGGTCAGTTTTACGTTCAGGCTTAACGTGTACACTTGTTGCTTATTTTATTCCGACAGGGCTGTGTAGTTCGGTTGGGCAAAATCCGCTATAATAAGTGAAGTTGGATAAAAAAGGAGAACTGAGACGATGAATTCAAAGCGTATTAAACATATGGTTGTTTTTAATTTGCATGTTGGCAAGGATACTCCGGAAGCAGAACAATTCTTAAGAGGAAGCGCTAATGAGCTTGCGGCAATACCTGGCGTTGAGCAGTTTGAAGTATTTCGTCAAGTGAGTGCCAAGACGGATTACGATTTTGGGTTTTCGATGGTTTTTGCCGATCAGGAGGCTTATGACGGGTACAATGTCCATCCCGTACATACGCATTATGTAGCAGAGCGCTGGGTAAAAGAAGTTTGCCGTTTTCAAGAAATCGATTTAACGATATTTGAGTAAGGAGCTTTGAAATGAAACCATTGAAACTACCGAAGGAAGAGAAGGAAGCATTGATTATTGATTTGCAGGAGCATATGGAGTCAGACCACGGGGTCACAATGGGCAACTTAGCGGCAGAACAATTAATCGATTATATGATCGGACAGTTGACAGCGCCTATTTATAATCATGCCATCGAAGATGCAAGCAAAACGATGATGGAGAGAATGAGCGTGTTAGAAGAAGACCTGTATGCTATGAAAATATCAAAAAAATCGCGCAGATAGCGATTTCGTCAGTTTGGTTTGGGGAGGAAATGAGCACGATGAATAAGTCAGAAGAAATGTTCGATATTTATGATGTGAAAATGAATTGGCTCGGGACGGCGCCGCGCTCAGAAGTACATGCGAAAGGCTTATGGCATCGAACATTTCAGTGCTGGATCGTAAGTTTGGAAGCGGGAGAGCCTGCTCTGCTGCTTCAGCTGAGACACCCTGATAAAGATTTGTTTCCGAATTTGCTGGACATTTCATGTGCCGGTCATCTATCAGCCGGGGAAACGGTTGAAGACGGCGCACGCGAACTGCACGAAGAATTAGGATTGGACGTGGATTTCGCCGAGTTAATCCCTTGTGGGTTGTTCGCTGAAGAAGATCTGATGTCGGACGACCTCATTGATCGTGAGTTTTGCCATGTGTTTATTTATCGTTGCGATCAGCCTCTGGAGAATTATGTTTTACAGCCGGATGAGGTTACCGGTTTATTTAAAGTGAGTGCGGCAGGGCTTGAGCGTCTAGTGCATGGAGAAATCGGACAACTGAAGGCCAGCGGCTATCAAACGGGACAAGACGGTCAACTTGAAGAAGCGAGTCATAACGTGACTTTGGATGATTTGGTGCCGCATCCTGCAGCTTATTTCGACCTCGTCTTTCAAACGTTAAAGAAGAATGCGCTGTTCGCATGACAAAGAACCGGTGCGGGCGACCCGACCGGTTCTCCAAAGACCCAATGTGTTAGACGAAGTATTTGTTCGCTATGTAGGCGTAAGCGATATAACCTGCGATGGAAAGTCCGAAGCACACAATTCCAAGCACGATTTTACGCTTAAATAGAAGCAAGAATCCGGCACTGAAGGCCGATCCTATAAGCAGCATTGCAATAAAAGTGAGAATTCCCATGGATCCTTATCTCCCTACCCTTTGTTTACGTATTCACGTACCATGTCTTCGGTTACATAAGAACGGAGAGGAGAAATACCTTCTTTGGCATGGGCGATGATTCGAGCCGTCACCGCATTAATGGCATCAACAGTAAACGGCAGCCCCCTTTTGCACAGATCGACAGCATCGTCAATCGCGCTCTCGCGCTGTGCATCCAGTTCTGCAAATCGCACGAGATGCATATGCTGTGCATTCGAATGTTTGGATATCGCTTCATGTACATTCATCTTCATGTTCTCCTTTTCGTGACCAGATATTTCTTCAGTATACACGATTGAGTGGGTCAGGAACAGTTTTTAGAAGAGGAATTCCGAACAATATTCGACAAATGTCCAATCGATCTCAAGACTTAACTGAAAGCTCGGAGTGAAGGAAATGCATACATTACCGATTGAACTCGTACTCCCGCAATTGATAGAAGTATTATCAACACGTTCATGTGCGGTACTGGTCGCCCAGCCTGGTGCAGGGAAAACGACGCAAGTTCCGCTTGCGCTGTTGCAAGAATCATGGCTGCAAAACAAAAAGATACTTATGCTGGAGCCCAGAAGACTGGCAGCACGGGCTGCAGCCCGTTATATGGCGCGACTTCGGAATGAAGCGGTTGGCCAAACCATCGGATACCGGGTGAAAAATGATACGTGTATCGGACCGAACACACGGATTGAAGTAATCACCGAAGGAGTCCTTACCCGAATGCTCCAAACAGATCCCGCTTTGGAAGGCGTGGGTATCGTTATTTTTGATGAGTTTCACGAACGAAGCTTGCATGCGGATCTAGGGCTTGCGCTCTGCCGGCAATCGCAATTACTTCTGCGCGAGGATTTGCGAATTCTCGTCATGTCCGCAACGATTGAAGCTGAACCCGTTGCGGACATGCTGGATCAGGCTCCGATTATTCAAAGCGAAGGACGTACTTATCCAATAAATACGCATTACTTGAGTGCCAAACAAGATGAACGACTTGAAACCACAGTGGTCAGAAGTATTCGGCAAGCACTTGCGTCGGACGAAGGCAGCCTGCTCGTATTTCTTCCGGGCGCTGCCGAAATCCACCGTGTTGCCGGCAGTCTTGCCTCGCTGCAGCTGGGCAAAGAGGTGGAAGTTGCCCCTCTGTACGGGAATCTGGCCCAGGATGCGCAGGACCGCGCGCTAATGCCCAGTATGCCCGGGCACCGGAAGGTTGTGCTCGCAACCTCTATCGCCGAGACTTCACTAACCGTCGAAGGCATCACGGTTGTGATCGACAGCGGCCTCATGCGAGTGCCGCGTTTTTCGCCGCGCACCGGCATGACTCGCTTGACGACGGTGCCAGTGTCCGCGGCCTCTGCCGATCAGCGCAGAGGCCGGGCCGGCCGTCTCGGTCCAGGCGTGTGCTACCGCCTGTGGACCGAGACCGAGCAGCGGCAGCTCGCGCCAAGCTCAACGCCAGAGATCCGCGAAGCGGATCTGGCGCCGCTGGCGCTCGAGCTGGCCGCCTGGGGCGTGACAGACCCAGCGGAGCTGGTCTGGCTGGACCCGCCGCCTGCTGCTGCATACCAGCAGGCGCGGGAACTCCTCGTGCAGTTAGGCGCATTGCACGAGGATGGGGGCTTGAGCGCGCATGGCAAGCGCATGGCAGCGCTAGGTCTGCACCCCCGGCTTGCGCACATGGTGCTGCAAGCTAAGTCTCTTGAGCTCGGCGCGCTTGCGTGCGAGCTCGCTGTGATGCTGAGCGAGCGCGACATTTTGTCGAGCGCTCGCGGCCGTGATGCGGATGTGCGCACCCGCATCGAAGTGCTTTGGCGCGCTGCACAGGGCGAGCAGCGCGCAGACGTTGACTTTGGCTTGTGCCGCCGGATTACGGCGGAAGCCAAAGCGCTGATGCAGTCGCTCGGCATCGGACCGAGCGCGCAGCGGTCTTCGGCGAGCGGCTTGCTGCTCGCCTTCGCTTACCCCGATCGCGTCGCGCAGCGGCGATCGACGGGCCGGTTCCTGCTCAGCAGCGGGCGCGGCGCTGTGCTGCCTGAGCTGCAGGCGCTCTCGAATGAGCGCTATCTGGTTGCAGCGGAGCTCGATGACAGCGGGGTGGAAAGCCGCATATACTTAGCGGCCCCCGTGCTGGAAGATGAGCTCCTGGAAGCCTTTGACGGCCGGTTGCAGCAGGAGCAGGAAGTGCTCTGGGATTCAGCGGCCGGCACCGTTAAAGCCAGACAACGCTTGCGGCTGGGCGCTATTATTATGAAAGAAAAACCTTTGCAGGAACCAAATCCTGATCTGCTTGTGCAAGCCTTGATTACTGGCATTCAATCCGAATCACTAGAGCTGCTTCCTTGGAACCGCAGTGCGCGGCAGCTGCAGCAGCGTGTTATTTTTCTGCACAGCTATGCCGGCGAGTGGCCGGATATGCGGGATGAAGCGCTGCTTGCAACCTTAGAGGATTGGTTAGCGCCCCATCTGTACGGCATGACGAGTAAAGGCTCACTTGGGCGGCTTAACTTGACAAATATATTAGAGGAAATGCTAACATGGGAGCAGCGACGCAGGTTGGAGGAGTGGGCACCTACTCACATTCAGGTACCTAGTGGTTCGCGTATTCCCATTGATTATAGCGTGATGGAATCGCCGACTTTATCAGTTCGGCTGCAAGAAATGTTCGGTTTGGCGGACACGCCGCGAATTGCAAAAGGCCGAATTCCACTTATTTTGCATTTGTTATCACCCGCACAGCGTCCGGTTCAGGTGACGAAGGATTTGGCGAGCTTTTGGCGCGAGGCTTACTTCGAAGTCAAAAAAGATCTCAAAGGCCGCTACCCCAAGCATTATTGGCCGGATAATCCGATGGCCGCCATCCCCACCAATCGGGCCAAACCGCGCGTGTGACTTATTGGCACGAGTCGTGCCGGGAAGGGAACTGAGTGATTCATGACCGTTCACTCCGCAACGGAGGATATCGTCATCTATATAACTGCGGGCTTTGCGACGGCGCCTGATTTTCTGGACCGGTTTGGCGCGGCGCTTGCTGCCTGCTTTGAACAGGCGGGGGTAAGTGTTCGCGTTGTCATTCATTTTCCGTATGGAGATTGGAGTCGGCAGCGGCAAAAGCAGCTTCGCGAAATAACAAGCGATCTTTGGAACAATGCCCACCAGAAGCCATCCCGTTATGGCGGCAAAAACTTGACGAAGCTGATCACAGACGATTTGAGCTCTGGTCAGAAATTGCTTTTAATCGGTCACAGTGCAGGAGCAGTAGCGTCGATCCAGGCGGCAGGTGCTTTAATGAAGGAAGGCGTCCCCATCCTAGGAGTGATCCAAATCGGATCTCCAAGATGCGCGATTCCTCCGGAATTGAGGAGCCGCGTTTTATATTTGGATGGGACCAATCAACTGGACCAAAAGACGGACCCGATTCCGCGGCTAGGCACGTGGGGGGGCTGGATAAAGTCCCGCTTTGGTGTTTCTCGCTGGCATCGGATGAAGCATGCTCCGATTCACCGGAAAACATTGCCAATTATTGGCGGACATGCCGATTATTTTAGAGACCATAAACCCTATATCTGGCAGGATGCAACGAACCTGCAAACGACGATTCAGACGATTTGGACGTGGTTGGCGCAGCTGGAGGAATTTGTGGAACTTGTGAAACTTGAGGGACATATTACAGAAAAGGAAGATGAACATGATTAATATTTTAAAAGCAGACATGGAACACAGCAAAGAGGACGGCTATCTCGGCCATGTTCAATTTCGTGTAGAAGGACATGAGCATCCCTACGAAATTACGCTTCAAAGCTTGCGGGGTAAGAACGATTGGAGCTATGCACTGAACTTTTTGAGTGAATCGGGGAAGGAAGAGGAGATCGAAGCGGTGGAAGAGCTTTTGGAAGAAGACGAGTGGTTCGATCTGCTTGTAAATGCGGGACTGCAGGCGCTAGAAAAATAGTCGGGAGCTGGGCGGGAGACTCCGAAGGGGGATGATGAGCTTGGATTCACCGAACGATTCCCAAGTGAAACAAGTGTTGAAGGCGAGTTACGATCAACAGGCAAGATTGCGAAACGGAGAGACCATGCAGTCGTGGAAAATAGACGAGCTCAACCTGTTCCTTGCTAGATTAAATAGGAGCAGTCAGGAGAACGGCAGCGGTAAGCGGGTGTTGGACCTCGGCAGCGGCCCGGGACATCAGGCTGACTATTTAAGAGCGCAAGGCTGTGATGTCGTGTGCATCGATCTATCGGACGAGATGGTCGCCATTTGTCGTGAAAAAGGACTTGAAGCTTTTGTCATGGATTTCTTTGCATTGGATCTGCAGCCAGCGTCGTTTGATGCTGTTTGGTCCATGAATACGCTGCTGCATGTGCCTAAAAGCAATCTTAAGCAAGTGCTTAAGAACATTAAGCGAGTGCTTAAACCTGATGGGTTCTTTTATCTAGGACTGTATGGCGGGTACGAGAGCGAAGGCATTTGGGAGAATGACTCGTACAGACCTCAACGTTTTTTCGCTTTTTATGAGGATGAGCATATCCAGCAGCGGGTGTGTAGCGTTTTTGACATTGAACATTTCAATGTCATTCCTATGGGGGATATGCAGCCCCACTTCCAATCGATCATCGCCAGGAGCAAATAATTGAACCCGTGATTTCGCGGGTTCTTTTTTTTGACAGAATTTCTATGTTTGTAGGGGAACTACAGGGCGCTATTTTGCCAAAAAGATCCCTTTGCGTGAGAGAGCGGTTTGACCCCCTAATTCCGGAGAGTTACCAGTGTAAGAAACAGTAACCTTAGAATTACGTTAATTTGCGTTTGTTTCCGCTCGTTTCCTCCAT
>NZ_JAGGKV010000001.1 GCF_017874035.1 Paenibacillus aceris | reverse complement strand
CGTTCATCGATGGTAGGTACAGCATCTGCACCAAATTCATCCTGGAACTCTTTTACCCAGTTTCGAATAGTCTTCGGTGAAACATCATACTTTCTTGCCAGCACCCCGACTTTAATTCCAGCCAATGCTTCTTGCGCCACCTTATTACGAACTTCTTTGAATGCGTTGTTACGTTGTCTCATTCCGCTCGCCTCCCTTTATATGAATAGTACCTTATTTCCCATGGTACTCTCCAATTTAATTAGGGGGCTTAATAGTTATGAGGAACGATGGTCCGCTATTTCCTCATAATGCTCGAATTTCCGCCCGAAACGGGGAAATAATGCCCTGTAGTTCCCCTACACCCGCGAAATCACTGCTACTCGCCAAAATAGTGGACTGTAGTTCCTTTCAGGCGGCTGGGCTCCCTTACTCTACACATTTAACTTATACATTCGCGCACGTGCATGCCCGCTCGCTACGGTAAGGAGCTGCTTTTCGCACAAGCTGCGCAAAATCTTTCGGGCGTATTTGGTACTCACTTGAAGATGTGAAGCGAGATCAGAAGGAGTGAGAGGGCGCAGCAGCCTCCTTGCCAAACGGAGCGCTTCGGATTCCAGCCAAGAGAGGCGCTCGGAAACGTGAGAGGAGATAAATTTACCGACAAAGGACAGCATAAGCTGTTGGCACTGCTTAGGCGACTCAATGATGGAAGGGTGGGGGATCGGCATTACCATCCAGCCATCCAAAGCAAGATGACAATGCCTTAGGCAGAGGTCCTTGAATCGCCAAAGCTCAAGATCCCGCGCATGGGAACTATAACCTTGGATTTCAATTGCACCTTTGGCATCCCCGGGCATATAGGCAAAATCCAAGTAGCGGTAGCCATTTGCGAAATCACGCACTTCCCACTCGGGATACAAGTGCTCAAAATGTCCAACCGCCGGAAACCACACTACACGCAGAAATTCCATTTCTGCATGCCCCAAACCCCGCTCCAGCCGTTCTCTTCTGCGGGCATTCGTTTCCGCTGCAATCTGTAAAGCCATGAAGGCTTCGAAGGCTTGCTCAAATTTCATCCAAGATCCTGCTTTCTTTAGCAAATTACCGGCAAAAACAAAACGCCGCTTCATCTAGGTTCGCAAAGGAGCGGACTCCTTACGAACCTAGTTGAAAGCGGCGTGTGCTTCACGACCAGCTTGTTTATTTTTTCGATTATAACAGAAAATGAGCATATTTTTCCAGCTTTTTCTTCCACGCCTCGCCGAAATGGGAACTACAGGGCGCTATTCCACTGTAAATCAAACATTTGGCCATAAAGTGGGAACTAGGGTTCGCTATTTCACGGATTGGAGCATAAATTTCCCCCAATCCGGTGAATTAAGACCCTGCAGTTCCCCTTTTCAAGCCAATTCCCCGCTGAACTCCAAAATAGGGGACTGTTGTTTCCCTGAGTTCTCTAAGCCCTTAAGCTAAAGGAGGCTCAGGTCCCATAGCTCCTGTAATGGGTTCCCCTCAACCCATCGCGATTACAACGGCAAATCCCGTCGACGAAACACCACGACGCCTGCTGCAAACGCAACGACGCCAATCACAACCAAAATCGTCCAAGCAAGCCCAATCTCCGCCTTGCCGGTGATGATCCCGCTCGGATCGTAGAGTGAGAAGTAGGTCAATCTGCGCAGCCAATCGATTTTCTCGCTTAGTTTGCCGATAAAATCCAAAGAGAAAAACCCAAAAGTCAATATCGCCGAGATGCCTAATGCTTTTTTCTCATCATTCGCAAAGGACGAGACGAGAAAGGCAATGCCGCCGACGGCGAAGAACAGCAGCAAGGCAGCCAGGTTCATCCGCAAATATGACGCGCCATGGAAGGCGCTCAAATCACCGATGAACAACGCATACCCCGCAAAACCGCACAACGTTGTCACGGCCATGATCGTCACCAGCCCTGATACCAATACAATCGCCTGCGTCAAAGCCACTTTGCCGCGAGTGGTCGGCGTCGCGAGCAAATAGGCCATCGCACCTTGGTCAACTAGTTTCGCCATCAGCTGTGTGGAGAACAGAATGCAGAAAATGGCGACGATCAGTACGAGCAGCAAGCCGTAATATTCGCCGGAGATGAAGCCCTCTACAGTCCCAAAGCCGCTGCCCAAGTTAAAAGCACTTGTAATGCTGGACGGCAGGGATTTAATCAAATCATTCAGCGCTTCATTATTGCCCGCGAAGCTAGGAAACAACCAAAACATGAGCAAGATGTAAAAAGCCGAACCGAACGCATAATTCATCATTCCTCTGAAATGAATCTTCATCATATGTTTATACAACGCGGCATTCATTGTAAAGACCCCTTCCGGTCGTAGTAGTTCATGAACACGTCTTCGAGACTTTGCGTGAATACGTCCAGATTTCGAATCGCGTACTTCGACGTTTCCGCCAAAAAGAGAGCGTACGCTCCTTGCACAGCCACCCGTACCCGGCTGCCTTCGCGAGATTCGATCGCTAGACCGGACGTCTTAGCAAAGGCTTCCGCATCTGCCGCTTTTTCGAAAGTTACTTCGAACAATTTCCGCTGCATCGACTGCAGCTCATGAATGTCTTTGACGGTGAGGATCGCACCGTCTTTAATAATCGCCGCGCGATCGCAGGTCCGCTCGATTTCGGGAAAGCTGTGGGACGACATCAGGAAGGTAGTGCCGCGAGCCTTTTCCTCCAGCACGAGGTTGATAAACACCTTCTGCATGAGCGGATCCAGACCGGATGTCGGCTCATCCAGAATAATAACCTCCGGCTGGTGCATGAAAGCGGCGACGATGCCGACTTTTTGCTTCATGCCTTTAGACATTTTGCGGATCGGGGTTTTCACATCGAATTGAAACCGCTCGATGAGCTCTTCCCGCCGTCCAGCTTGTTTCAGGCCTTGCATTTCAGCCATGAAATCAAGAAACGTTTTCCCGGTCATGCCTTCAATAAAAGCAATTTCGCCAGGTAAATATCCGAGATAGGTTTGAACTGTTCCTTGCTGTGTCCACGTGTCCAGCCCGCCAACCGTTACAGATCCCTTATCAGGCTTCATGAAGCCCATGATATGCCGAATCGTCGTTGAATTACCGGCGCCATTTGGGCCGAGAAATCCGAAAACCTCGCCTTTTTTGACCGAAAAAGATACATCGAATATGCCTTTCCCGTTCGGGAATGTTTTGGTCAGATGCTGAACGGTCAACATGCGCGGCCACCTCCGAAAGTTAAAGTTATGAAATATCAAATCAAAATGATTTCAAAACTCATGTTACTCCTCTACAAACGCTCCGTCAATACTTTTGAAATATAAATGTGCTATAATTTCATTATTCCAAATTACAGGTGATGTGAATGAACGGTTTTGAAAAAAGAGCCCAGCAAAAAAAAGAAAACATTATGCAAGCAACGCTGCACTTACTCGGAACGACCGATCCCAAAAAAATGAAAATTGCCGAGATTGCCGAACAAGCCGGTGTGTCGCAGGTAACGATTTATAACTATTATGGCAGTAAGGAAGCGTTGGTCCGGGAAGTAATCATGGACTATATCCGCAAAACGCTCAAGGAATTCGAAGAATTTCTTGCAGGCGGGCATACGTTGAAAGAGAAGATGGAATACATCATTTTTCAGAAAAAGCAATCGTCCAAAACCTTCGGGCTGCAGGTGATGAAGCAGATCTGGCAGGATGATCCGGAATTGACGCGCTTCGTTCGAGAAGAATATATGGCAAAAGGCGTTCCACTCGTCACCCGGCTTATTGAAGACGGCAAGAAAAATGGGGAGATTACCGAGAAGCTCTCTACGTCCACGATCATGATGTATATGCAAATGCTGACTAACCAGGCAGACACGATGCTCGATTACGCGGAGCAGCATGGCAATATGGATGTGCTGATCGAGGAGATGGTGCATTTATTTTTTTATGGAATCGGGACGGTTCCGCTGTCGCCAGTTGTATCCTAAACACATATTGCTCCTTAGAATCGGATTTGAGATAATGCACGTAGGAAATTGAAAGAAGGGGATGGTTATTTTGACAAAGCACCAAAAAATAGTAGCATTTATAGGTTCGTACGCGGATTCCGTCAATCCTGGGGTGTATACCTGTCATTATGGAGAGAACAATGGAAGTCTGGAAGTCATTCACGAGGTAGATGGCTTGCAAAATCCAACGTTTCTTGCTGTCGATCAGGAAAATTGGAGGCTGTATGCCTTATCGGAGGGGGTTGACGCGAACGGTCAACGCTGTGGGGCGGCAGCCTCTTATGACATCGACAAGACATCGGGGAAATTAGCCCTTTTGAACAATGAGATTACGCTTCCCATGACAACTTGCCATATTCAGCTTGATCATACGAACCAAGTAATTATGGTTTCAAGCTATCATGGGGGCATGGTAGGATTGTCACCTGTATTAGCGGATGGACGTATTGGTCAAAGTGCTGATATACAGCAGCATAAAGGCGCAAGCGTTCTGCAAGTACAGGATAGACCGCGCGCTCATTCCGTTTTCTTGGATCGTACGAATACTTATGTCGGCGTATGCGATTTAGGATTGGATAAAATTAAGCTGTACAAGCTCGATCTTACTGCCCAAAAGCTGCATCCTCATGGCGAAGTGTCAGTTGCTCCCGGGTCAGGTCCGCGGCACTTTGCCTTCCACCCGTCCTATAAGTACGGCTATGTGATCAATGAACTTGGTTCCACGGTAACGGCATTCAGCTACGATGAGGAGAAGGGAGAGCTTGCTGAGATTCAAACGATCTCCACATTGCCTGACGCGTTCGATGGCGAAAATGCTTGCGCGGATATTCATGTTTCTCCTGACGGCAGGTACCTCTATGGCTCCAATCGCGGCCATGACAGCATTGTCGTGTACGCCATTGATGCTGCTACAGGTAAATTGATCCCTGTAGAATATGCGCCTACGCTGGGGCAGCATCCGCGCAATTTTGCGATTTCGCCGGATGGGGCTCACCTTTTGGTAGCAAACAAAGATTCCGATAACATTGTATCGTTTGCAAGAAATGCTGAAACCGGGAAACTTGTGCCTACAGGAAGCGTATTGAAGCTATCCAAACCGGTGTGCATCAAGTTTGCTGTCGTAGAATGACACCGTACACGGAGCGAGTTATCGAGATTATTCGTGCTATTCCTGAAGGAAAAGTGATGACCTACGGACAAGTTGCCAGGCTTGCGGGGAGCCCTAGAGGAGCCCGGCAGGTTGTGCGGATTTTGCATGCCATGAGCAAGAAGCATAAGCTGCCCTGGCATAGAGTTGTTAATGCAAAAGGCGAAATTGCGATCGCAGATGACGAAGGGTCCCAACTGCAAAGCTTTCTTTTGCAAGCAGAAGGCGTTCATCTCTTGGAGGATCGGTTGATTTCGCTTGACCACTACCAAGTTCCCATGGAAGAAAATAGTTAAGATGCAACATAAGCTGCCTCACTTCTTGCAACAATAAGAAGTGAGGCTTTCTTTTGTCAGAAGGAAAATGTAGAGCCTTGTCGAAGTCTGTGAGAAACGGATAACAATTTGCGGGGGATCATCATGAGTCATCAGCAATCTGCACCTTCTTCGGTGTACAATTTATTAACTATGCAGTCTAATCCCGCACAGCGTCGCTTTGCTTTTATCATCGGGGCTATCGTCACCCTCATTTCATTCATTTGCGTACCGTTTGTTCGCGTTCAGTTGGGAGAGATGCAAGCTTTTCAGCCAGCGGTCTTCTCCACGGTCGTTTGTTTTGAACTTATCACGGCATACGTGATTTATAGTCAGTTCAAAATCTCCCGCGCACCCGCAGTCCTTGCGTTGTTCGCCGCTTATTTGTTCTCGGCCGGGATGAGTTTGGTTTATATTCTTGCGTTTCCTCGCGTATTTGCTGAAAATGGGTTGTTCAACTCGGGTCCACAAACGTCGGTATGGGTGTATGCGCTTTGGCACTTGGGGTTTCCTCTCGCCATCCTGCTGTATTTGCGACTCGATTCGAAATATGGCGATGTTCGTTATAGCGCTCGAAAGGCTAAGCTGGCAGGCTGGTATACATTCATCGGGATAATTGTATTGGTGTCAATATGTACATATGTAACGACACATTACATTGAGCATTTGCCTACTGTTTTGTCGCAGGGTAAGTTGTCTCCCGCATTTATTAGGTTTGTTGGGGTTCCGATCGTGCTGCTTACGTTCATCACTTTACTGGTTTTCTATTTTAAAACCAGAGCAAAAACAGTAACTTCAACTTGGCTGTGTATTGCTATTCTTGCACTAATGTTGGATGTGCTCATTGTCCTTTGCGGCGGCGGGCGGTTCAGTGTAGGCTGGTATGTGGCGAAATGGAATTCCTTCGTTTGTTCGAATGTAGTGCTGGCAGGGATGATTTATGAGTTTACGAAAATGTATTTGAGGATGGCCGATCTCTTCCGAAAGGTCAAAGAAAGCGAATATAACTATAAAGAGCTTCTGGGGGAAAGCCAGCAAGCGGAGCGCATCATTTCCGAACAGAACACGATTATCGAACAGATGCTGGAGTCCAGCCATGAAGCCACTGTCATGTGTGATACAGCAGGCAGAGTCATCTTTGCAAACCGTCGTGTGGAGGTTTTTTTTGAACATCCGATCAGCCAAGGGGATCACATATCGTCGTATTGCCAAGGCATGCGTGCTTCAGGCGCCGCATTCAATGAAGTTATTGAAGCGTATTTCAATCAGAGCATTCCGCCATTTCTGAAAAGGATTTCAAGAGTGTCGCTGACAGGTGAACTGAAGCACTATGAATGCTACGTAAATCCGATTTTTGACGAGGGCGCAGACACGCTTCGGGGACATCTGTTCGGATTCCGGGACCGTACGGAGGAAGAGCGGATGGATGAGATGAAAAATGAATTTGTCTCCATCATTTCCCACGAAATCCGGACGCCGCTGTCTTCGATCATGGGCTTTATTGAAATTTTGGCGACTCGCAGTGTCGCGGAGGACAAGCGAGTCAAGTATGTGGAGACGATCCATAAGGAGTCCCTGCGGCTGTCAAACTTAATCAATGATTTCCTTGACTTGCAGCGATTGGACTCCGGCCGCCAAGCATTTCATTTTCAAACGTTGAATGCGGCGCATTTGCTGCGAGAAATCGTGGAACAGTGGCAGGGGAAAGATGATCATGAAATAGAGCTCCATGTTCTCGCGGAAGAGGCTCTTATTTACGGGGATGAAGAGCGGTTGATGCAGGTGTTTCATAATCTCATTTCCAATGCTATCAAGTATTCCCCAGGCAAAACGAAGATTGACGTGACAGTGGAGAGAGCGGACGGCGCCGTTTCCATTCAAATTCAAGATTATGGCTTGGGAATACCGGTCGACGCCATCGATAAATTGTTTACACGATTTTACCGTGTGGATAACTCGGATCGCAGGAAAATCGGCGGAACCGGTCTGGGGCTTTCCATTGTGAAAGAAATTGTAGAAGCTCATCGCGGTACTGTAACGGTTGATTCGGAGCTGGGTATTGGTTCCCTTTTCACTGTCCGGCTATCGGAAAGCTGGGAAGAATAGGTTTTCATAGCCTCATCAAGCCCAAAAATTTGCAAAAACAAGCAAAAGAGTTACAAAGTCCTTCTGTCGGGAATAGACTAACTGTATCAATAGGCTATAGGACAGGAGGCATTTCTATGAATGAAAGAACCTTGTATCTATTTGATGGCATAAATAAAAGCTCTGTGAAAACCATTGTCGAGCAAATCATGAAAATTAATCAATTTGATGATGACAAAGATAAGAAGGAAAAAGATTTCAAACGCGTGCCCATCGACGTTATTATTAATAGCAATGGTGGGAGCGTCTATGACGGCTTGGGCCTGATTAATGTGATTGAAAACAGTAAGACGCCGGTGCATACCTATGTATATGGACTAGCTGCCAGCATGAGTTTGCTGATTGCAGTAAGTGGTCACAAAAGATATGCGGGAAGGCTGAGCACATTTATGTATCATGCAGTATCCACGCATATTGACGGACATTTGGAATATTTGAAGAACCGGGTGGATGAAACGCAGAGACTGCAAAATATCTATGATGAGTACCTTCTATCAAAAACAAAATTGAGCCTCGATGAGATCCTGCGAGTTCAGGAACATCAGCGGAATTGGTACATGAGTCCTGACGAGGCATTAACGCACGGTGTGATTGACGAAATTGTATAGGAAATGGGAAGAGAAGCCAGGGGGATTCTCTTTTTCTTTGTTTTTTATCTCTTTTTGGTGTTTAATGAGAGAAAGAGAGAAGGCTGGCAGCGACTGCTGCCTCCAAATGCAAAGGAGACCCTACTGTGTATAAAATTGTGTTTTTTGATATCGACGGTACGCTTGTCAATGAGGAAAAGCAGGTTCCTGCTTCCACAGTAACAGCCATTCATCAATTAAAGCAGCAAGGTATTGAACCCGTCATAGCCACCGGACGAGCCCCTTATTTCATTAAGCCCCTGGCCGAACAGCTCGGAATCGATTCCTATGTATGTTTAAACGGGGGATATGCCGTGTATCGGGGGGAGCCCCTCTATCGACGTATCATCGCCAAAAGCAGTATTGAAGCATTGGTAAAATTAGCCGCGAAGCATAAGCATTCCCTCGTATTTGAAGGGGAGCATCAGTTTTTCACAGATTCAGAGGATCATCCATTCGTTACCGGTTCTGTTTCGTCGTTGAAGGTCGATTTGCCTGGCTATGACCCGCATTTCTGGAAAACGAACGATATTTATCAAATATTCCTGCATTGTGAAGATACGGATGAGCATTTGTATGAAGAACTCCAATCCGAGCTAAAACTCATTCGCTGGCATCAGCATGCAATGGATGTTTTGCCGGCAGGGGGGTCGAAAGCCCAAGGGATTGCCGCATTGCTTGAGCTCGTAGGTTTGAAACCGGAAGAAGCGGTAGCATTTGGGGATGGATTAAATGATATGGAAATGCTTTCCTATGTTGGCATGGGAATCGCAATGGGAAATTCCCACAAGGATTTACTTCCTTATGCAGATCATGTAACGACACATGTGGATGAAGATGGCGTACGTAACGGACTTATAGCCGTAGGATTACTATAGCAGTGATAGAACAAGATCAGGGTGAATACAAATGAGAATAGCTTTTTTTGATTCAGGGTTAGGCGGAATCTCCGTCTTACACGAAGCCATGAAGCAGTTGCCTCATGAGGATTTTCTTTATTTCGCGGATACACTTCACGTTCCATACGGAACGAAACCTAAAGACGAAGTATTAGCTTTTGTGAAAAAAGCAGTGGAAACTATCAGCAAGGAAGATGTCAAAGCGCTTGTTATTGCTTGCAACACGGCAACGAGTATTGCGATAGCTGAGCTTCGTAACATGTATGAAATGCCGATCATCGGCATGGAACCTGCGGTAAAGCCGGCGCTTGCCATGAACCGCTCATCGGGCAAAAGAGTGCTTGTGCTTGCTACGCCGCTAACACTCAAACAGTCGAAGTATCGGGAACTCGTTTCCCGTATCGATGATATGGGAATGGTGGATTCACTGCCGATGCCGGATTTGGTTGAGTTCTGTGAACAGTTAAATGTGGATAGCCAGCAAATTATCGATTATTTTCATTCCCAGCTGGAGCCATTTGATCTGAGCATGTATGGCACGGTTGTCCTTGGATGCACGCATTATCCTTTTTTTCGGCGCGCATTAAAAAAGGTTTTGCCGGATCATATCCAAATTGTGGATGGTAGCGCAGGGACGGTGAATCGGCTGATTCAGCTTTTGAGCGACCGGGATTTGCTGCTTGGCAGAGGACATTCCGAGCTCAAATGGATGTGCTCGAATGAGGATCCGACTTACTTGGAAAAAATGGAGAAGGCGTTGAAGATTTTTGGAGTCGTAGGGGTTTAAGTGTTAATGAAAAGAGGCATTGCCATGGTAAACATGGACAATGCCTTTTTTGTTGCTGCGCATCCAGATCTATACGCGAATTTCAAGCAATTCGTAGGTGATAACGCCCATTGGGGCATTCACGCTAATCGTATCGCCAACGGATTTGTTCATGAGGGAAATGCCCAGCGGGCTTTCGTAAGAAATCTTATTCGCGTTTACGTCCGCTTCGGAGGTACCGACGATTTTGTACTCGATTTTCTCGGCAAACTCTACATCATTCAGTACGACGATAGAACCGACTTGGACTTTGGATGTATCGAGATTCGTTACAACACGTGCTTTCTTCAGCATTCTCTCAATCGTCATAACTCTGGTTTCCATGAAACCTTGCTCTTCTTTGGCGGAATGATATTCGCTGTTTTCTTTTAGGTCGCCATAGCTGATAGCTGTCTTAATACGGCTTGCCAATTCCTTGCGTTTAACGGTTTTAAGTTCTTCAAGCTCTTGTTCTAAACTGCGTAATCCTTCGGGAGTTAGAATGATTTCATCATTGGACATGTTTACAGCTCCTCATGTATTCGATACTTGTTATAGTACTAAAGTAGCGGGGGCAAGTAAAGTAAATGGAGAAAGCAACTTTAGAGGCAGGTTGCGCGTCTACATAATGGAAGGTTTTTCCTTAATATGGATGTGGGATGTGATTTGTTCATTATGATGAAAATGAAGCTGTTCACCCTCACGATTTTTGCCGCAGCATTAGGCTTAGGCGGCTTGCTGCCGCAGGCGGGTGCAGAAACGATTTACGGCGGCTCTTATGCCCCGGAAGGGCTTCGCTTTCCTGCCGTGATCGAGCTGCTGGCAGACACCCCTTATTATGCGGAGGCGGATACATACAACGCCATACCGGAAGGCACATTTGCCCCGCAGGAGGTGCATGTGCTGGAGACGCAAAGCGCCTGGTCGATCGGCGAGGCGACTTGGAAAATCGAAACGATGTTCGGGCCGAGATGGATCAGGCCGAAGCCTTGGGAAATCGATATCGCGCCGCCGGAACGCATCACGCTTTTAGAGGAAACACCCCTATATCGCAGTCAGAGTACAAAAGGCGGGGCCGTTGCTGCTTTATCACCGCAGGAGGTTGAAGTAAGGAACGCTGCCAAACAATGGTTCTATACTAACGATCCCGGCAGCAAAACATGGATTCAAATCCATACGAGCTGGTTAGGCGATCTTTGGGTGCATATTCCGGTTAAGCAAATCGGTACGGTTCAGAAGGTTGAGCGCAAAGCGCATTACTATAATCTGCCATCCAAAAGCGAGCTTGGAACAGCCATGGGGGTGGGGCAGCAGCAGCAAGATTGGTCGAACGCGAAAGATGGCGATTTCCCCATTGTGGCCGAATTTACCACGATTTATGATCGTGCTTTCGAAGTGCAGACAGGTCAAGGGACCGTATGGACGCGTGACAAAGGCGTTGCAATCCTTCCAGCGGATGAGACATTGAAGATTGTGCATGAGACACCGCTTTTCTCCACAGTGTTTGGGGGATTGACGAAGGAAGATGCCGTGCTTAAAGATGAAACCGTCACTGTGTTTGAGAAAATTGTTGAGCCTTTATGGACGGGGAGAGGCCCTTATGAAATTTGGCACAACAGCACTTGGTACCACGTGCGTTCATCGAAAGGATCGGGGTGGGTTAACAAGCTGGTCGGCGAACCGGAGTCCGCGGTACCTGTACATTGGAAGGTTGCGATTAAGGATCAAAAAGAGCTGCAGCATTATCCGGAGGTGCCGTTTAAAGACACGACATTGCTGCTGCGCAATCAGACTGTAGATGTAACAGAGGCTTGGAATCCGCCAAACGGCGGGTCTATGTGGTTGAAAGTTAGCGTTGATAACCGATCGGGGTGGGTCCCGTACTGGAGCAGCACGCAGGATACCATAGAGGATCAGGATTCATCAACAGTCGCTTACGTGGCAAAGGCGGGTACGAACGGTGTCGGCATTGCGCCTGCTGCCAAAGATGGTTTGCAACTGTACACAGGTGAGCGAATCGGATACACGGAAGAGGGTAAATCCTACCTGGACGTGGTCCAACTAGCCGATAAATATCAATATAAAATCAATCGGCAGCCGGATAAGGATACGGTTACTTTCACCAAAGGGGATTATTCCTTTGATTTGCAAGTGGGCCAAAGCTATGCACAGGTTCATTGGCAGGACGGCGGAGGCCAAAGCATTCAGCTTTCGGAGCCCGGACAGCAAACGGGCGAGGGGCTTTATTTGAATGTAAAAGATGTAGTGGCCCTATTTGGACTCACGCAGGTATTTGCAGGAAATGAATATACGTTATTTGAGAAATACTATAACGTCACGTTGAATGAAGTCCAGGCACAAGTGAAAGGCGGGCAGCTGGAGGTGCAGGCTTTCGTGGAGGACTGGACCTCCAGAGAAGATTATGATGCCGGACAAATGCCGCTTCAAATAACGATTGAAGAGAACGGTGACCGAGGCGGAATATCGGAGTACAAAGGAATCGTGAATCAACCGGATAATAGCGCAGCCGTCATGCTGTTTAGTTTGAAAGCATCCCGCCCGTTAGCTGCAGGCACTCATCAAGTTAGCGTTGTCGTTCGAATTGGCGAAAGAATCATATGGAAAAAAAGCTTGGAAGTAACCGCCCGGTAAATCATAATGCAGCCCGATTCCTGCGAGGAAGCGGACTGCATTTTCTTATTTGTTCGCCTGTCTTACCAAAGGTTAAAAAGCTTGTAGATTAATTGATAGACAACGCTTTCCTATCCTACTATACTACTGAAAGAGGCATAATGTTTTCGATTTGTGTCCAAAACCGAGTTGTACATAGTGTCAACTTTGTAATATTCACTTTACACCATATAGAAAGTGTGAACATCTTCATGAGAATAAACACCAAAGTCATCTACATCACCTTTATTATTGTCATCTTATTATTGGTGACGAATAATACCTCGTATTACTGGTATACGAAATCATTGCTGACGGAAGCCTTGTCGGTGAGGATGGAATCAACAGCCAATCAAATTCGAACTTCGATTGAGCAGTCAGAGGAAGGATCTTTCTTCGTGGAAGATTTAGTCGGTGAAAATTTGCGTTCTGTCGCACTGTTTGCCGAGAGCAAGCTTGACCCGGATATCGACAAGGTAACCAATGAACAATTGGTTCAGCTTGCCAAGCAAGCGGGAGTCGATGGATTTTCCTTGATGAAGCGCAGCGGCAAAGGCGACGATATCATGGTAGGCAAGTCTTCTGAGCCCAAAGAACTTCAGATTACAAGTACAATCCCTTTCGGCTACTGGTTTACGGCTTTCAATCAATTGATGACGAATCACCAGGTCACGATACCTGAAGGGCAGAAGCTGCACAATTTCTGGTCTGGCATTTATGAGGTTCCAGCTTCAGGCTCGAGCAATGTTAGTAAATTTGGCTATTATTATAATGGTTCAACCAACTATATTATTTGTGTGTTTGTGAATGCTGCTAAAATTCAAAGATTTAAAGAGATCGTCGGTGCAGATACGGTAGTTAGAAAAACGCTGGCAGCTAATCCGGATATTTTGGAAATTTCGGGTCTGCATGGGATTACGTTTGGTACGAAACCAATTGAATACAAAGGCAGTGACGGTTCGACTTTCATTTCAGTCTATGACCGGCCTCTGCTGTTCGGTACGTACAACATTTCGAGTGCCAAAGATTTGATGTATTATAAGCAATCCATTGAAAACAATAAGCCGGTTAGCGTTGTGGAAGACTGGAATGGTAAACCCATCCTCAAAACATTCGTCTACGTTCCTGTCAAAAACAAATTGACCGAAGTGCAAAGGGAAGTTCCCTATGTCATTTCAATTACTTCGGACTATCAGTCCATTCAGCAGACGCTAAACAAACAGCTTGTTCAGCTCTTGCTTATCGTTGTATTGTTTACTGTTTTTAGCTGCGTATTTATTTATTTTGTATTCCGATTTATGACCAAAAGCCGTGAAACCGCGGTTCAAACCACCCAAGAGCTGTACATTCAAAATGTGGATCTGATGTTTGCTACGATTCGCAGCCAACGGCATGATTTCCTGAATCATGTGCAAACGATGTATGCGCTGCTTGCAAATGGCAAAAAAGAAGACCAAATGAAATATATGAAGGAATTACTGGAAGAAATCAATGAAGTCAACGATATTATTCGAATTGGCCATCCGGCGATCGCAGCATTGATTCAAGCGAAGTATGCGCTAGCTATGAGAACCAAAATCGATTTCCACTATGAATTTACTGGTCTTGATGGCTTATCCTTAGGTGTGAAATCCGTTGATATCGTGAAAATTATCGGGAATTTGATCGATAATGCCTTTGACGAGGTCAATAAATTCCCGCCAGGTGAGCGCGAGGTTATCGTGAACGGATGGTCGGAGTCGAATCAAGTAACGATTTCCGTGTCTAATCCGGTTCAACCGGATTTCGAAGTCGAAGATTACAGTTCCATGTTCACCATCGGCTACAGCACCAAAGTTGACGGGGAGCATCAAGGATTAGGTTTATCGGTTGTAAAAGAACGGATCGAGCATTATAAAGGGACAATCGAAGTGTCTGTGGAAGATGGGTGGATTTGTTTTCAAATATCGATTCCAATGCAGTAATCGCGGTGCCCCTTCCTTTCTGTTTAGGCAGAAGGGAAGGGGTTCTTTTTTCAGAAGAGTAACTAGGAGGGGATTTGCTGAATGCATTTAGAGAGCCGGGTAGACGTAAAGCATAAATGGAATCAGTAAGCTAACGGCTAAAAGCAGCCAACGAAATACGGTTTCACTGGCAGAACCTGTATCGATAGCTATGAATTTAGGCAGCAGACGTATTTTCATAGGGAGCGGCCATAATAATTGAATGCCTCGATCATTGAGCAAATCAATCAGAGGATGCGACGCATAAGCCACTATGAAAACCCAGAAGTACAAGGGTGACATCGGCAGTGAGATCATCATGATCAGCAGCATAAAGACAAGCGAATGCGTAAGCGTCCGATGTCGCACTTTCAAGATTCGAAGCAGCGCTGATAACGGGAACAGAACCTTAGCCATGGTAGAGCCCGGTTTGTCGACATCGGCCAGCGTACCTGCCAAGCAGCCTAGCAGTAGCGCTCCGGCCGTGTCCCACGAAAAAAAGCTTACCTCTTGATAAGCGAGTACGAGTTCTGCCGAAATGAATCCGGCAATACTATGTGTTTTTTGCAGCATGATCTAACCCCTATGACTGATTTATTTATAACTGTATAGGATTCGGAGCAGTCTAGACTTTTGAGTCCGAGAGTCTCTAAATCAAGCATATACTGGAACTATCGTACCATACTCTTGCTAGATTTGTAGTCTTTGAGCACTTTTTGATTATGTGTTTATACGTTATAATAGACATATAGTTAAAATAGAGAAGGAGCTAACTCCGATGCCAGTGTTTAATGCTATGGAAACGATTGTCGTCAATATGTTTGATGAGTTTCAGAAAAATTACGAATTGAAATGCGCTTGCAATAAGTGTAAAGATGATATACTTGCTTTGGTTTTAAACAAAATTCAGCCTAGATATACGTCAAGTGAGAAGGGCGCTTTATTTGTAAAAGGCTTATACATTAATCCGCAGCTGCAGTCCGATGTCATGCGTGAATTAATGGAAGCTGCCCACATTGTTGCTGATCATCAGCATCATGAGGTATAGCATTTCGTGAACAATGAAGCTAGTCTCCATATGAGGAGGCTAGCTTTTTTATATGGCATGTCATTTGACAATATAGTATAATAACCGACAAGGTTCCCGTATATTTCGAAGGAAAATCGTTTGGTTTTGTCGAATAAAAAAATACTTTGACTAAATCCGAGTTATTTAGTAGGATATATGAAAGAATCGTTGATAGAAAATACATAATCACCAGGGGAGAGATACACAAATGAAGAAAGCGTTAATTTCCATGTTTGCCGTTTCTGTGCTATTAACAGGCTGCGCAACTGCAAAGACAGACACAGCAGCACCAAATGCTGAAGCTACGCAAGCAGCTGCCGCTAAGTCAGATAAGAAAGTCATTCTTATTACACCAGAGAAAATTGGTTTGAACCCATTCTTCGCTCAAGAGGATGAAGGTGTTAAAAAAGCGGGGAAAGAGTTTGGTATTACTGTCAAAACGGTAGAATCCACGGATGCAAGCGCAATTGAGCAAAATTTACGCGCTGCCGTTGCTGATAATTATGATCTGATCATTACAAGCTCATTCGAGTCCGAAGACGCACTGAAAAAAGTAGCCGCTGAAAATCCGAAGAAATCTTTCGCAATTATTGATACGGTCGTTGATCTTCCTAACGTTCGCAGTGTTGTATTCCGTGAGCATGAAGCTTCCTACTTGCTGGGTGCAGCGGCAGGTCTAGCGACTAAGAAGAATGTGGTAGGGATGGTCGCAGCTCTTGATATCCCGCTCATTAAGAAGTATACGGTTGGTTTCCAAGAAGGTTTGAAAGCAACGAACCCGAATGCCAAATTCATTGTTAACTATGTAGGCAGCTTCACGGATCCGGCCAAAGCGAAAGAATTAGCGTTAACGCAATTTTCACAAGGGGCAGATTTCATTGCTGCTGCTTCCGCTGTTGGCGACCTGGGCGTGTTCGAAGCTGCGAAAGAAAAAGGCTTCTTTACATCCGGCCAAGATATTGACCGTACAGTAACAGATCCGGAGCATATTGTACTTTCTCAATTAAAAGGAACAGATGCTGTAGCTTACCAAACTGTGAAAGATTTCGTAAACGGCTCATTTAAATTTGGCTCTGTAGATTACGGCTTGAAAGAAGATGGCGTTGGTCTTACATTTGTAACCAAAGAGAGCAAATCTGCGCTTAGCCCTTTTATCGGACAAGACGTTGTTACGAAAGTAAAGGCGATTCGTGAAGATATCGTTTCCGGAAAAGTGAAAGTAGAGAATCCGGTCAAATAATCATTACATTCCTGTTATATCTACCTTGGAAACTGTTTACGGAGACGTAAGCAGTTTCATCATGTCTAGACAGAGGAGCGAAAAACCGTTATGCTGCTTCAAATGCGTCAAATTACGAAAACATATGGCAATTTAACAGCGAACTCAAACGTTGATTTCTCGCTGCGTCAAGGTGAGATTCATGCATTAGTCGGGGAAAATGGAGCTGGAAAAACAACGCTAATGCGCATCTTGTACGGCATGGAGCAGCCTACGGCAGGCCGTATTCTTTTGGATGGCAAAGAGGTTGCTTTCACAAATCCTACGGATGCGATTCGTCATCGAATCGGTATGGTGCATCAGCACTTCATGCTGTTTCCCTCTTTTACAGTCGCTGAAAATATCGTGATCGGCAATGAGCCCAAATCAGGGGTGAAATTTGATCGAAAGAAAGCCGTCATGCAAGTCGAAGCATTGTGTGCAAAATATCGCTTGCCGATTGATCCGTACAAGAAGGTGGCCGATTGCCCGCTTGGCATGCAGCAGCGTGTTGAAATTTTGAAAGTGCTGTACCAGGGAGCAGACATTATTATTTTGGACGAACCTACTGGGGTGTTGACGCCGCTTGAAGCGAAGGAGCTCCTCGTCATCATGAGAAGCTTGGCCGAGCAGGGCAAAAGCTTCATCATCATCACGCACAAGCTCCATGAGGTGATGGAAATCGCCGACCGGGTTACCGTTCTGCGTGACGGGAAAGTGACGGGACAACTGGATGCAGAGGCCACAGACGTAGAGCAATTATCTAAACTAATGGTGGGCAGAGAGCTGCTGCCGACTACCAAGAACAATGTGGTAATAGGTGAAACTATTCTAGATGTTAAAGATGTTTCGATTATCGGTGATAAAGGCAAACCCGTGCTCGACAAGGTCAGTTTACAAGTTAGGGCTGGTGAGATTGTCGGCATTGCAGGTATTTCAGGCAATGGTCAATCCGAACTCATTCAAGCTATTTCAGGACTGCAGCTAATTGACCGTGGGGAAATTCGGCTTTTGGATAAAAGTATTAAAGGATGCACCGTTCGGGAAATTAGAGACATTGGACTTTCACACGTTCCTGAGGACCGCTACCAATGGGGCGCGGCCAAAGAGGGGACTGTGTTAGATAACGGAACGATGGGGCATCACAGAACTCGAAGCAGCAAAGGATTTTTACAAGGAAAAGAGCTTCGACAAATGGTAAATGGTTTCATTCAGCAATTTCAAATTAAAGCGGGCTCGCAAGATACGAAAGTCAAATATCTCTCCGGCGGTAATTTGCAAAAGCTGATCGTAGCAAGGGAAATTGCACAGAAACAGCCATTTCTGATTGCGGCAGAACCCACTCGTGGCGTTGATATTGGAGCTATGGAGCTCATTCATGAGGAATTGCTTCGCAAACGGGATGAGCAGGGCGCAATATTATTGGTTTCCTCCGAATTAACGGAAATCCTGAAGCTTTCGGATCGCATTATTGTTATGTATGAAGGACGAGTAGCCGGAGAGATTTCTGCAGAGCATGCAACGGAGGAGCAGATTAGCTTATGGATGGCGGGAGGAGTATCTCATGCTTAAAAAAAGTTTGCCTCTAAGCGCTTGGGTCCAACCGCTGCTTGCCGTTGTTATCGGTTTATTGGGGGGCGCGATTGCCATTTCACTGATTGGCGGATCCATTATTGACACATATGCACAAATGTGGAAAGGTGCTTTCGGCAATTTCTATTTCATTACAAATACTTTGACTCGGGCGACACCGCTTATTTTGGTAGGTTTAGGCGTGTCGATCGCTTTTCGTGCAGGTTTCTTCAATATGGGATCGGAAGGCCAAATGATATTGGGCGCTCTGTCCAGCGCAATGATCGCTCTTTATTTGCCCGGGCCTCCGCTGTTTAAATTGTTGGCTGCCATACTTGGAGGGATTGTTACCGGCGGCATTTGGTCGGCTTTTGCAGGGTGGCTGGATGCCAGGTTCCGGATGAACTTGATCATTACAACACTGCTGCTGAATTACATAGCGGCGCTGTTCGCCGGCTATATGGTTGCTTATCCGTTTAAGGATAAAACGGGCTCTGCCGCTCTTGCTCAAACGATGATGATTGACAAAGGGGTCTGGCTGCCCAAATTATTTCAAGGGATGAGCATCCACGGCGGTTTCATTATTGCGATCGCTCTAGCCGTTTTCCTCTATTTATTTATTAAATATACAGTAGCCGGCTATGAAATTCGTATGCTGGGGTACAATCCGCTGTTTGCCGGTTATGGCGGCGTGAACAGAGGCAAAGTGATGCTGGCAAGCATGTTTGCCAGTGGCGGTTTTGCCGGACTTGCCGGAGCTGTCGAGGTTCTGGGCATGCAGTACAGGTATACCGATGGCATGATAACGAATCCAGGCTATGCCTGGTCGGGGATTATGGCGACACTGCTATCCGGTGCCCATCCGCTAGGTACGGCTGTGGCGGCTGTTCTTCTAGCGGCTTTACAAACCGGCGGTATGGGTGTTGAACGAAATACGAACATTCCGTTGGAGATTTCCAGTGTCATTCAGTCCTTACTCATCTTGTTCGTTACGGCGAAGTTCAGTTATACCCTGTGGAAACGACGGAAAGGAGGCAAGGGCGATGCAGCATCTTCTTGATGTGTCTTTATTCAATTCGATGATTCGTATGGTGGCTCCGATCCTGCTAGCAGCATTGGGCGGCGCAATCTGCTCCAGAGTCGGCTTGTTTAATGTGGGTTTGGAAGGTTTCGTGTTAGTTGGCGCATTTTCAGCGATTGTGGGCAATTTTTACACAGGAAATGTTGTACTTGCTGTCCTCATTGCTGTAGCGATAACGATGTTGTTTTCATTGATTTTTGCTTACATCAGCATTCATTTGCAAGCGAACGTCATCGTAGTCGGCATATCATTTAATTTTCTGGCTTTAGGTTTGACCGCATTCTGCTTGCGAGCTATTTTCCATGTTAAAGGCGCTTTCTATGATAAAAATATGATTGGACTGCCGAAATGGAACATTCCGTTCGTTAAAGATATACCCGTGATTGGCGAGATTATCTCCGGTCATTCTCCGCTCGTCTACTTGGCGTTCATACTTGTGTTTGCCCTTCAGTATTTTCTATTCAAGTCTGTTTTGGGGTTCCGGCTGATTGCAGTGGGCGAGAATCCGGTTGCCAGCAAAAGTTTAGGCATTAAAGTGAATCGGATGCAGTATTTGGCTGTACTCATTTGCGGACTGCTTTGCGGACTCGCAGGCGCACAGCTTTCACTTGGGCAGGTGACGATGTTTACGGAAGGGATGACCGCCGGAAGGGGCTTCATTGCGCTTGTTGCCACGATGCTGGGGCAAGCGAATCCGATTGGCGTCATGGCTTCCAGCTTGCTTTTTGGTTTGATGGATGCCTTTAGTATCCGGTTGCAGGGCTTCTCGCTGCCTACACATTTTACACAAATGCTGCCTTACGTAGTCACGCTTCTCGCGATGCTTTTCTTCCGGAGAAGCAATTATTTGGCCGATGCGCAGAAGGCGAATGGCAGTTCCCGTTAAGGAGGATGACAACATGCAGAAAGACAGCAAAGCAGAGCGCATCAAACGTATGCAAATTCCCGCTGTAGAAGTTCCACAGGAGCTTGCAGACAGGGTTCCTCCCGGTCAGGCTGTAACGGACCGGTTTCCAATTTTGCACGAAGGTGAAGTGCCGAAGTATGATATGAGCGAGTGGTCGCTGCGCGTGTTCGGTGAAGTTGCTGAGGAGAAATCGTTCAGCTACGAAGAATTGCTGGCGTTGCCGCGTACGCAAATTGTTTGCGATATACATTGCGTAACTCGCTGGTCGAAGTTGGATACCGCATGGGAAGGCATACGTTTTCGAGATTTCTTAAATCTCGCAGGCGTTAAGCCGGAAGGTAAATATGTCATGCTCCATGCAGACAATGATTATGAAACGAACGTTCCGCTGGAAGACCTTATGGGAGACCATATTCTACTTGCGATGAGCTATGACGGCAAACCACTTACGCCTAAGCATGGCTGGCCGCTTCGGCTTATCGTACCGCATTTGTATTTCTGGAAAAGCGCCAAATGGATTCGGGGTATCGAATTTATGAAAGAAGACCGCGAAGGGTTTTGGGAACGGAATGGCTTCCATAATGTAGCTGACCCATTTGAGGAACAACGTTTCTCTGGGGAAGCTATCCCAATTCCGGAGGACGAGTGGGTTAGAAAGGAGTTCGATTAATTTGAAATTATCGATTTTACAAGTCAATTCGGAAGATCTGAGTCCATACGCCATCGTGTGCGGGGACCCGTTCCGGGCGGAAGCTATTGCGCGCAAACTGGATCATGTACGTGAGCTAGCTTTTAGCCGGGAATACCGTACTTTTATTGGAGAAGCGTCCGGCGTACCCATAACCGTTGTCAGTCATGGCGTCGGATCGCCGGGAGCAGCTGTTTGTTTTGAAGAGTTGATTAAAGGCGGGGTCAAAACATTGATCCGTGTAGGCACGGCAGGCTCTTACTCGGCTGACGTTCCGCCAGGAAGTCTGGTAGTAAGTACGGCGGCAGTTCGTGAGGAGGGCCTAACCCGTCAGTTAGTTCCGTTAGGATATCCTGCGGTGGCGGATTCGGATGTCGTCCGAGCGTTGTTTGAAGCCGCAAGCGAAACGGAAGGCCTGGTGAAAAAAGGGATTACAGTTACTTTGGATGCTTTCTTCCAAGGGGTTGAGGATTTCCCTCATGACAAATATAAGCGGGCAGGCGCATTGGCTGTTGAGATGGAAATTGCTGCATTATATGTGATTGCTTCGCTTCGCGGTGTGCGTGCAGGTGCGATAGTGGCCTTGGATGGCTATGCAGATGCTGATCTGAGGGAAGTTTATGATCCGCATACGGATGTCGTTTCAGGTGCCGTAGAGCGGGAGATTGAAGCTGCCATACGGGCAGTTGTAAAACTGAGTAATTAGAACACAATATAAAGGGGTCTGTCCTCAAGTAGATAACTCTACTTCTAGGACAGACCCCTTTATATGTCTTATCTATCTGCGGTTAACATCAAAAATATGCTTGAACTGATTAAACTTATCTACCGCTTGCGCCCGGGATTTAACGCCCAGTTTCTCATAAATTTTACGAACATAGTTATCGACAGTGCGCTTACTCATATGTACTTCGTCGGCCATCTGCTCATTCGTTAAGCCTTGAACAATCATCGTCATCATATTCACTTCTTCGTCATCCAATAAATCTGTCTGATGCAAATTCCCACTGGATACTCTCATTTTTTGAAAAACAGGAACTGGCACCACCGTAAAGTTCTCTAATAAGAGGGTGACCAAGCTCTTAATGAGCGTACCGCTGGACTCCTTCGAGATTACTGCGCTAACCTCGAGCCCGATCAAATGATTGTAAAGATGCGATAATTCAATGCCGGAAAAGATGACAAGGTGAGTTGCAGGGTATTTCCCTTTAATAATTTTGGCAACTTCATCTCCGTACTGGTCCGGTAAATTAAAATCAAGAAAAACAATATCCGGCACATGCTTGTCCATCAGTTCAAGACACTGTTTGGCAGTAGCCGCAATCCCAACAATATGTACTCCGTCAATCTGCTTTAAAGTACTTGATGTCGCCTCAGCCATTAACGGGTGATCATCTACAATTAGTATCTTTGATTGCTTATTCATAAGTACTTCCTTCCTGAGTGGGTATGGGGATCCGAATGGTGAGTTCAACGCCGCTTCCCTTATCTGAGAGCAGTTCCAGGTGTCCATTCAAATGCAAGACACGGCTTTTCATCTGTTCTAATCCGAAGCCGGAATTCGCGATTGTGCGAAGTCTTTTATCTTTGGCGAGGGCATGAGGATCTAAGCCTACGCCATTATCCTTGTAAAACAAAAACATGAAGTTCTCGATGGCAGTTAGTTTTAGCATGACTTTAGAAGCGTTAGAATGCTTCTTGGCATTATGCATAAGCTCTTGGAAAATGCGAAAAATGTGTTTCTTGATGTCCATATCCAAGCTTTCTATAATCAAGGAACCTTCAACTTGGAAATGAGTTTCATATTCATTTAACCCAATGTCGAGATCCAGCGTTGCTTGAATGGTTTGAACTAAACCAATATTTTGAAGCAGATGCGGGTTTAATTCAAAGCAGCTTTGGCGTAAACTTTCATTGACTAGATCCAGATGTTTGATAGCTTGAATGACCTGCTGCTGATCCTCGTTATTTTCGATAAACGAAATTAGTCTTCTACGTACTAATAAAATATCCTGCATGGTTGTATCATGAAGATCTGCAGCAATTCTGTAACGTTCTTGTTCTTGCAGCTCAAAAAGCGATTTGCGAAGCCAAACAACGTCTTGTCCGGCTTCCTCATTCGGTATCTGCGAGGCTAACTCATGAAGCTTTGACGTTAACTTACGGATTAAATAAATATTTTCCAAGCTTACGGCCAAATACGAAATGATTAGACTTAGCCATTGTCGTTCCTCCAGGCTCAGCAGGGTGTTTGTTTTCTTCCTTGCTGTGACCAAATAACAAGCATACTCCTCATTCTGATTAATGACAAAAATGGAGTACTTGGAGTCATCCAACCGATTTTCACGAAGATATTGTTCGATTTCATCTAAATTCAAGTCACCCTCGCCAATGGTTTCTATAGAATGAGGATATTGAAACACAATTGCCCCTCCGTAAACATTCAGCGTATTCACAATATCGACTAGAATAATATCTTTTAATTCGCGAAAACTTGTGATCGTACGCAAATTTCTGGCAATCTTTTTTAGCGCAAGCTGCAGATAAAACTTTTTTGGAAACATGATGTAATCTAACTTCGTAACAAAATACTCTAGTACATATAGCAAGATAGAGATGGTCGTTAAAATAAATAAGAAACTTAACGACAAGTTCTCAATACTGGCTTGCTTGCTGAAAATCAAGGCAATCATGAGCACAATGATCGTACTTGGTACCATCGAAATGAGTGTGGTATAGATCAGACGGCGAAGCAAAATATGAATGTCAAACAATTGCTTGGTCACGATCATGTACGTGAACGATAAAGGAAATAATACAACAAAGTATCCGGTGTATAGCGATTTAACGATGGGCGCTCCCCTGAACAAGATCGGGAAAAAAGACAGCAAAGCGAGCGGTACGGTCGATATAAACAGGGCGAACCAAACTAGTTTAATGATGGCCTGGATAGAAGAATTCTCACTTCGATATTTCAAAAACACATAACACAGCATCCCGATATTCAGAACGAAGCCGCATAAGAAAAACAGGACAACGCAGCGATAGTCCACGATATAAAATTCATATGTATCCAGTGGTGTGAAATAGATGCATCTTCCGATAAAGGTTAGCAGCATAACGCTGTATACATATCTAAAGTATGTAATCGGCAGCGAAATACCGCTTTTCTCTTTGAAAAACAATGTAAGGAAATGTACAAAAACAAGCGGTAAAATCATGACAAGATCACTAATCAGCACTTTCGCTAGGCTATCGCCGCGAGCCGAGGGAGGAATGCACATGAAAATAATACCTATCATGAGAAAAACGAGCGATAAAAGTCGGGCTGATTTGGAATGAGGAATTTTCCACAAGATCATGAATGAAATGCTGAGACATATAATTTCGCCAAATAAAGAAATATAGTCAAAGGCCGGTTGAACGATTTCATTTAAGCGAATGACTAGTTCCTGGCCATTTCTGGCGACTGTAACGGAATCAGCTTGCTCGATCGTGGCCCATTTGCGAACGATTTTATTTTCGTTAGGGTCTTTTCCATCAACGTAGACAATCCTGTCTCCAATCTGCAGCCCGAGATCCGAGCGGAGCGCTTCATTTTGAAAGGATTTGATGCGCCATTCCTTTTGTTCGTTTCTTTGTAGTTGAATGCCAAAAAACGTATGCTGAAACGTTACATATAAAAACCAGATTTGCATGCCTATTAAACTAAAGGTTAGAAGGATTTTATACAATTTATGGTTCAACCACTATATCTTCCTCTCAATCACTGCTATAATGGCAATGGCTACTTTAACTTAGTTCTATTAGGGGGTATTGGCTATGATCACTGCCACTTGGTCACCAAATTTATCAACAACAATTGCTTCTCTTAAAAAGTTAGATTTTAGTGAAAGATTGTCTGTATTGAAAAACCTCACTAGTATTTCTGAACAAGAAAAACAAGCAATATCGAAAGCGTTTACCAAATTCAGGAAAAATGAACCAAAAGAAGAGTTCTGGTTTTAGTATATGACACTGTTCCTTAATTTTACCAAATCTCTCAAAAAGATTGCAATTAGATTTTTAAAATCTAGCTGCAATCTTTTTCTTTTGCGCAAAAAAATGTGCGTTTTTTTGAGAGTCAGAGGTGTTTTTACGAAAGTAAATATTGCGCTGTTATTCGAAGCGCTTCGAGATATGATGTAAGTAGGTAATTTTCCAATATCATGTAAATAAGGAGGGAATTCATATTGAATAACGAACAGTTTGAATGTATGTTTGATACGGTGTTAACGGATGTTGTTAAACAAACCTATAGTACGCTTTCCTTGCCCTCAAAGGAACAAATCCAAACTTCAATGAAGAAGATGATGGACATCATCGAAGCGAACCATCGTTGGAATACAGGGAATGAAAGGTAAAAAGTCGAATCGTTGGAATACTTATGAGCCTTTCGCTGCAAAGCTGGCTGGTAAACATATAGCTGACCTCATTGTAACCGGTCATGCCCAATCCCGCTGGGGCGAGCGTGTGATGGATAAACAAGCGAAGCTTGAAGAAGTTAACTTATTTTTGATGAAAAAGCTTGAAGACGAACGTATCAAACCTAGTGACCGTAATGAACCGACGCTTTTTATTATTGATGATGACGTACAGATGGTTGCTGAATTTGAGCTGATGGATGAAAATGAGCTTCAGACGGGTCTTTCGACATATAAAATGATCGTCGTTACTTTTCTTGAACGGCTGTCAGTTAACAATGAATATAGGGATATAAATTCTTAATATATACTTTTAAAATGGTTGGGCAGATGCAAATCTGTCTAACCATTTTTTTATTGGGTGACTTTTGAACTAAATATGTTTGTGGAAGAAGAAGGGATTTTGTTGATTTTGTCGAAAATAATCGAATCATGATAAAGATAAAGGGGAATTTCGCATGCTGCATAGTGTTAAATGGTTTAGAAAACACTTGGTGGTTCGTCTAGTAGCCACTGTTATGATCGTCATATTGGCATTGTCAGCCGGTTATATCACTATGGAGTTTCGAAATGCCAAACATGCAGGAATGGAAGCGATATCAAGTTATGGCATCCGGCTTTCAGAAAGCTATACCAAAGGGATGGATGCCGGTAAACTAGAGCAATTTCTAAAGGACCCGGAAGAAAACGACCTCTACTGGAATATTAGACAAGAACTAGACAAATATCGCACACAAATTGGCGCGCTTTACGTGTATGTGGTGCGCTTTGACGAGCAGCGCAAACCCCTCATTATGATCGACGGGCAGCCCAAAGGATCGGATGTTGCTTCTCCAATTAATGAAGAAACGGACATTTCGGAACCTGAGATCGAATCGCTTTTAAAGGGGAATTCGGCCAGTTCTGCCATCATTGATGACCCCAAATACGGGAAATACATATCAACATACACGCCTGTGAAAAATGCAGAGGGCAAAGTCATCGCTGTTCTTGGCATCGATACGGAAGCAGGGGTGACAGAGCAAATTTCCTCCAGTGTTATGAAAAGCAATCTGCCTGTCTATGGAATCATGCTTGTTCTAACGATTCTCGGACTTGGACTTGTGATGTTATTTGTATCGCGTGCGCTTCATCCTCTTCATTGGATTGGGGCAGGAGCGCAAAGCATTGCCAAAGGCGACTTTTTAAGCGCGAGACAGCTGCTGGCTGCAAACCCGGTTCGGTCCGTGGATGAAATCGGAACGGTGTATAATGCGATGCTGAAGATGTCTAACGACATCAATGATATGCTTCGAACGATCGTGTCGAACGTTTCGCATACATCGGATCAATTCTTCGAGACCACCCAGCATTTCAATGCGCAGGCTCACCGACTGCTCGCGATGAACACGAATGTGAATGCATCGCTCCAGGTAGTGGCCGATGGCGCCAATACCGTACAGTTCAGCACCAATGAGAGTGCGCGCTCCATGGAAGAAATGGCAACGGCTATTCATCGAATTTCCGAAGCATCATTAACTGTATCCGATGCTTCGGACAATGCACTGCAAAGCGCCCAATCCGGGCAAACGATCGTCCAAAATATGAATGGCCAATTCGTAACGATCACATCGACAACTTCAGAAGCGCTGCGCCGAGCGGATTTGCTTCGCGGACATTCGAAGGAAATCGGTATAGCTTTATCCGCCATCTCCGATATCTCGGAGCAAACGAAATTGCTGGCATTGAACGCCTCGATTGAAGCCGCAAGAGCCGGAGAGCATGGGGCGGGCTTCGCTGTTGTAGCCGGAGAAGTGCGGAAACTGGCAGATCATGCTGCGGAGTCTGCGAAGCTTATTGCGGACCTGCTGCAAAATATTCATAACGAGATTAAGCGGATGGGAGATGCAATGGAAGCGGGCATGAGCGAGATTAAGACGGGCGCCGCCTTATCCAAAAAGGCAGAAGACTTTTTCCGTCATATCGTGGAACAATTTCGTTACGTATCCGAACAAATTCAAGATATATCCTCGGTGACGGAAGAAATGTCAGCAGGTTCCGAGGAAGTAGCGGCATCCGTAGTGGATATTGCGCACATTGCCAAATCGTCCTCGGACGGAACCTCGAACATTCATCAGTTAACGCATGAACAGCTCAAAATCGCTCAAGAAATCGCCGATTCGGCAGATGCGCTAAGCGGGCTCACCCATGAGATGAGAAAGTCCATCGAACAAATTAAAGTGTAGTTGGCGTCGAATAGCGGACTACTGGTGCCATATAGGCGAGGAGGCGGAATGCTGCACTGCTCCTGAGCATAGCAAAAAGGCTGTCCTATCTGGGACAGCTCTTATTGCTATTTGCGACAACGTAAGCTCCGTTGTTGCATGCTTATTATTTGCATATTATCCGGTGCAACAGCTCCCGCTAAACTAACTTCACATGCCTTACTGGCCCTCTTTGCTCACCCAAAACGTAACATTGTCACCCTGCATGCCTTTAACTCCTGGAAGCGGATCTTGTCTAATAACCGTCCCTTTGGGCTGATTACTCGCTTCTATCACATAATTATAGTGAAGTCCCACAGCCAATGCTTGCTTCTCGGCATCCGCAAGTGCTTGCCCTACCAGATTAGGGACAACAATTTCCTCCAATTGCTTCGCATTCCCAGTTGATTTCGTTGAGACAGGCGTGGCAGAGGGGCTGTTCGTCGGCGGAGCCGGTGTGGAGGTCTCTGCCGGTGTCACGACAACCGGACGTTCCTTCTCTGACGATGGCCAGAGTATCCAACCAGCGATAGCCACAACGAGAACGGCAGCCGCCCCGATACCAGTCTTGCGTAACCGGCTGTTTGAGGTGCTGTACTCCGTTTCATCTTCCGAGTCCGTATCGTCCTCCACTTCGGGGACCTCATGCACCCTTGGGGACCTGACTGGCCGCTGAATAGCAGCACGCAGCGGTTCTTCCTTTAGACCGGAAGGCTGGAAACTGCGCAAGCCAAATACGAAGGAAGACAGGGAGGCTTGACCTTGACAGATGAGCTTTACCAGTTTCACCAAAGCATCTTTCTGCTCCGGGGAGGCCGTTGGGATTACAGCACGCTCCAGCTGCGTATGCATCACTTCAAATTCGCTTTTAACCGGCTGAGCACCGTTTAAGAGCTGAATCATCAATCGGCAAAGCCCAACGGCTCCTTGTGCCTGGGTATCCCCTTCGTCCCAATAATTAATGACGGAAAGCTTGCCGTGATCGTCTAGCCATAAGTTCTCGGCGGCAACGGAAAACCCCGTAATCCGCTCCTCCAAGGCGTCAAGCAAGGAGACACCTAAATCAGCAATCATCGCAATAACTTGATGGAATGTCCACTGTTTCATATGGACGCGTCGTGAAAATAAAGAGCCTGGTTTTGCTTGCAAAATAATAGTAACGGAGTCTTCCTCAACGGAAGTGTCGAGAATATGCTGAAAACCGTCATGAATAAATGCGGCTTTATGATGAAGAGTTCGCATGTAGTCTGCGCCTATCTGTCCTGGTCCAAGCTTTATGTTATAAAGAAGAACTTTACGAGTCAGAAATAAATCTTCTCCATCATGAAGAGCACCCTGAGGTAAACTGATGATCCGGGATCCCGGTATGTATCGTGTACCCATCTTGTTATGCATGGAATATCCATCCTCTCTTGATGGCATCATGAAGCATTGCCTATATTATATATGATTCGGAGAGATATAGGAATTTTGGTAGTTTGTTAAGAAAATAACATGGATCCGAATTTTTTGTAGAATTTTATCAAAATAGTTCGGGTTAGATGAGGTGGAGTAGGAAGTAAAGCCGAGATTAAGAGTTAGAGGTGGAAAGCATTTCTTTCATTCACTTTACTGTACACCTTTTTCTTCAATTTTGGAACAGGGCTTAAGCAATTTGTTTAATTGCTATTAAATCCTTCGCTTATATAGGCTACAATAATTATGAAAATAGTTGCAAGACCTAATTTAGCTGGAAATCCGCACCCGATTTCGGCTTTTTCTATTTCTATTGAACTAAAACTATATGATTCAAATTGCCTAAATGTTATGATAGTTTACAGATGGATTTACAATATGATCCAAAACGAGGAGGAAAAATGGTGAAAAAAGTCGCAATTTTGGGTGGCGGTGTCGCTGGGATGAGCGCAGCCCATGAATTGATCACAAGAGGCTACGAGGTAAGCGTTTATGAATTTAAGAGCATCCCCGGAGGGAAAGCGAGAAGTATGCCATTCGTAGGCAGCGGTGTTGACGGGAGAAGGGATCTTCCAGGCGAGCATGGCTTTCGGCTTTTTCCACGATTTTACAGACATGTTGTTGATACTTTACAACGAATTCCTTATGAGAAAGGAACCGTGTATGATAATTTAATGGAAGTTACAAGGCTGGATATTGCTACTTACACGGCCCCATTGCTGCCTTTGCTCGCAAAGATAGAGTTCAGTCTCGAAAACTTCCTTGTTGTTATAAGAGATTTGTTTGATAATAATCTAGGATTGACGTTGGACGATATGGAGCAGTATGGGCGAAAGCTGTGGCAAGTCATGACCTCCTGCGAGGAACGTATTCGCGAGGAATACAATCTTATCGACTGGTGGACATTCATTGAAGCCGAGCAGCAATCTCCAGCTTTCCAAAAAATATTCGCAGGCTTCACCAAAACGCTTGTAGCCTGTCAGTCCAAAATTGCGAACACACAAACGGTTGGTCCTGTAGCAGCCCAAATGACTCTTGATATCACAACGCCAGGGACGAGCTTCGTTCGTCTTTTGAACGGTCCCACGAATGACAAATGGGTGAACCCATGGTTGACATTTTTAACGGAGAATGGTGTTGATTACCATTTGGCTGCAAAGGTCGAGAGCATTGTTTGTGTCGATGGCGTTATTTGCAGTGCAAAGGTAACAGAGAACGGAGAAACTTTTGACGTTGAAGCGGATTACTACATAGCAGCTTTCCCGGTCGAGGTGATGGGGAAATTCATCACAGAGTCCATGCTGGAAGCAGATCCGGCGCTCGCTGGCGTCCAGAGGCTGGTTGATTCAGTCGCGTGGATGAACGGGATTCAGTATTATTTGAAAAAGGATGTTCCCATTACACATGGTCACGTCATTTATTTGGATGCTCCTTGGTCCCTCACGTCCGTTTCGCAGAAGCAATTCTGGCCTGACGTGCATCTTAGCGAGTATGGCGACGGTACCGTTCAAGGCGTGCTGTCTGTCGATATTTCCGATTGGGATACCCCAGGAATTCTATTCGGTAAGCCAGCTACGCTTTGTACGGCTGAAGAAATAAAAGAGGAAGTCTGGGCTCAGATGAAGAAGAGTTTAAATGTGGACGGTGCCGTCATTTTGGAAGACGATGTACTGCATTCCTGGTTCCTGGATACCGATATACAATTTGAGAATCCTGATCAAGCTTGCACGAATATGGAGCCGCTGCTCATTAACCGTGTAGGAACTTGGGATGATCGTCCTGAAGCTTATACCGCCATTCCGAATCTGTTTCTAGCGGCTGATTACGTTCGTACGAATACGAACCTTGCAACGATGGAAGGGGCCAATGAAGCGGCGCGGCGTGCGGTTAATGCGATTCTGAAACAAGACGGATCGAAGGAAAAGCCGTGTAAAATTTGGGAAATGTACACCTTTGAGCTGGGGCACCTCGATATATTGAAGCCATATCACATTCATGACAAGCACCGCTTTGAGAAAGGACTTCCTTGGGACGGCAAGATTTTGGGTTGGTAATACATAGTCCCCGGCATAAGCGCTCCTTGAATTTTAAGGGGCGTTTGTCTGTGGAGGTATCTGGCAGCAAGGATTACTAGGAGGATTTTATGTTAATTTTGCCGGAATATGAATTGATCAGACAGATTTATCAGGGCGACCGGACCGTGCTCTTCCGTGCCATCCATAGGCCGACTATGGAAAAAGTAATTATTAAGACTCTGCGGTCAGACTTTCCGGTTTCTGCGGATGTGGCACGATTGAAACGCGAGTATGAAATTGGCAAAGTGCTAGACATTTCCGGTATCGTGAAACCGCTGGGGCTGCCTAAGTATCAGAACAGCGTCGCGCTCGTCTTGGAGGATTTTGACGGCGATACGTTGTCGGCTTTCTTCCCAGTCTTTCGTCAGTCTCTTCAATCTTTTCTAACCGCAGCGATTCAATTAGTCAAAATTATCGGGGATATTCATCAGCGATACGTTATACATAAAGATATTAAGCCAAGCAACATCATTATTAATCCTGATAAAAAGATTATGAAGCTGGCGGATTTTAGTATTTCCTCTTTTACGCGAGAACGTCAAGAAATGTTAGACCCGCTGCTGCTGGAGGGAACACTAAGCTACATGTCCCCTGAACAAACAGGCCGAATGAATCGGATTATCGATTATCGCTCGGACTATTATTCGCTTGGGGTTACTTTTTACGAAATGCTCACAGGTCGGCTTCCCTTCCAAACGGAGGATCCCGTGGAACTCATTCACTGTCATTTTGCTGTAACTCCGATTCCTCCGGATAACATCAGGATGGACATTCCGAAGCCGCTCTCGGATATTGTGATGAAGCTTCTCGCTAAAAATGCGGAAGACCGCTATCAAAGTGCCTACGGTATCATCCAGGACCTCGAGCATTGTCTCATGATGGCTAACGCGCCGGATGATCTCCAAGACTTCACCATCGGTCTCTACGATATGACGGATATGTTTCAGATTCCTCAAGGTTTGTATGGGCGAACCCAGGAAATTGACCGGTTGCTTCATGTATATGCGCGTGCTGTGCATGGCTCATTGGAAGCCGTTTGGGTTACAGGGGAGTCCGGTTACGGCAAATCGTTTCTCATCGCAGAGACGATGAAGACGGTTATGAAGGATAATACTTGGTTCTTATCGGGACGCTTTGAGCCCGGCAAGCAGCATGTCTCCTATCATGCGCTATCCAGAGCGCTGCGGCAGCTCGTGCGTCAACTTTTGACGGAAAAGGATCAGCAAATTGAAGAATACCGTGGACGATTGCTCAAAGTGCTGGGAACAAGCGGCAAAGTATTGACCGATCTCATTCCGGAGCTCGATCTGCTGATCGGGGAGCAGCCTAACGCGAAGCAGCTTCCGCCGCAGGAAACCCAGAATCGGTTGCATTTCTTATTGCAGCAGTTCCTGCTCATCTTTTGCACAAAAGAAAGGCCGATCGTCCTGTTTCTCGATGATTTGCAGTGGGCGGATGCGGCATCTTTGCAGTTTATCGATCTGCTTTTAAACGATTCGCAAATGCGGCACTTCCTCTTTATTGGCTCATACCGCAGTGAGTATGATTCAAATTGGTTATCCTCCACGCATGTCCAATTATTGGATAAGCTGCCGGAGCGGCTTGTTGCGGAACGCATCATCCTGAAGGCTTTGGAAATCTCTGACGTCAAGCAGCTGGTTGCCGAGTCGCTCAAGACGGAGCAGCAGCAGGTTTCCGACTTGGCACAGCTTGTTTTGCAAAAAACAGGAGGCAATCCTTTTTTCGTCAAGCAATTCCTAACGGCATTGTATGAGCAAAATTTGCTCGTTTACAGCTACGAAGCGAATCGCTGGATTTGGGATATGAATGAAATTCAGAAGCTCCGAATTACGGACAATCTCATGTTCCTCCTAGCAGAAAAGCTGCTGCGCATGCCGTCAAGAACGCAAAATTTATTGCGGCAGGCGGCTTGCTTAGGAGCGACCTTTGACCTTGAGGCCCTTGGCATTATTGCGATGACATCATTTGCAGATGTTCTGCAGGAGCTGGAGGTTGCCATTCAAACAGGCCTTATCATCCCGGTCGGCACGGATTATAAATTTTACACGGATATGCAGGGCAATTCAGCGGCACAAGACATCCGCTTCATGTTCGTCCATGATTCCATTCAAGAAGCTGTGTATGGTTCGATCGAACTGTCTAATCTGCCGGAGACACATTTGCATATTGCGCGCAAGCTGTTAGGTTTTTTGCCCGAAGCACAAATTGAACAGCGCATGTTCGATATTGTGAATCATATGAATATTGGTTCTGGCTTGTTAGATGAACGTCAGGAGATTATAGAGCTGCTGGAGTTTAACCTCCGGGCAGGCCGTAAAGCCAAATCCTCGAATGCGTATCGTTCTGCACTCCAATATTACAATAAGGCTTTAGCATTGCTGAAGCTGGTAGAGGATAAGGAGATGGCGGATCTTAGCTTCTCTATTCGGCTTGAGAAGTCCGAGGTACTATATTTGAACGGCCAGGCGGATGAGGCCGAGACTTCCTATGAGCAATTGCTCCTGGATGCGCGTACGAACGAGTTGAAGCTGGAAGTTTATAACTTGCAGGTGATTTTATATACCAATGTGGGGAAGCAGCGCAAAAGCGTTGAAGTTGGCTTGAAGGCTTTAGCTGAGCAAGGGCTGCGCATTCCAAGTGAGCCAACCAGTCTGAATATATTTCTGGCCTATATGAACCTTAAAACAAAGATTGGACGCAAAAATACGCTTCAGCTGTACGATTTGCCGATCATGGAAGATGAATACCGGTTCAAATTAATGAACTTGATGATGAGCATCGCCGTCTCGGCATATTTCGTAAATACGAATTTATTCGTTCTATTCATGTTCATTATGACCAAACATGCGTTGAAATACGGCAATACACCGGTTATGTCCTACGTATATGGCTCTTATGGATTAATCCTAGGCTCAGGTTTCGGGGATTATCAGCTTGGCTATCAGTATGGGCAGTTAGGCGACAGATTGAATGATCGCTTCCAATCCCATCAATACCGCAGCAAAAGCCACTTTTCCTTTGGATTGTTCGTCACGCCTTGGGTGAAACCGCTGCAGGTTTGTTTAGAGCATTTGAAAGAGTCATTCAAAAGCGGAATCGAAGACGGGGACCTCGTTTTCGCAGGTTACGCGCTTACGTATCAGGTACTGGCAAAAGATTTTCAAGGTGTGCCGCTCCCAGACGTGCAAGAGGATCTCAACAAAAACTACCGCATCCTGGAACAGACGAACCATCATGACACGCTGTTGATGCTGGAAATGCTGCGCATGGTGATTCAGAATTTGGAAGGGAAGGCAGGCAATCCTCTCATTATAGGAACGGATGAGGAACAGGAAGAACGTTTTGTCCGGAAGCTGGAAATCCACCCCAATCAAGTTATTTTACATGAGTATAAGGTTAAAAAGATAATGCTGTATTATTTATTCGGTCAATACGAGGCTGCTCTGAGGACTGCCAAAGAAGCAGAACCGATGCAGTCCGTATCTTTCGGCCTGTTCCACATCCCTGAGAACTATTTCTACCATGCTCTGTCGATTGCCGCCATGTATAAGGACGCCTCGAATTATGAGCAGCGGTTATACGCCAAGCAAATGGGCAAAATGCTGCGCAAAATGGACAAGTGGGCATCCCACGGTCCGGAAAACTTCTCACACCTCAGCTCCTTAATGCGCGCCGAGTGGAGCCGTGTCACAGGGGATTACCAGAAAGCGGAGCAGGGCTACGAATTGTCCATCCGGCAAGCAAGAGAGCAGGGCTTTATTCAACATGAAGCGATTGCCTGCGAGCTGGCGGGCAGGATGTATAAAGACGCAGGCCGCGAGAAGATTGCCAAAACCTACTTCATTGATGCGTACTATGGTTACTTAAGCTGGGGAGCAAAAGCTAAGGCCGATGAGTTAAAGCTAAGATATCCGAACTACTTGACCTCACTGAAAGAACAGCAGGACTGGAGCACGACGAATATTAGCGACTACTCGCTGCAGGCGTTGGATTTTATGACGATTATGAATACGTCCAGGTCCTTATCCAGCGAAGTCAACTTGGAGCAGCTGATCAAGCGGTTGATGGAAATTGTTACGTACTCCTCAGGCGCGGAGCGAAGCATCCTCGTTCTTAAGGAGAAGGACAGCTTGTACGTTGAGGCTGAAATGCTGGCGACTGATGGAAAAGATTCATGTACCGTCAGTTCGGTAGCCCTAGAAACGAGAGAAGATCTTCCGGCTGCTGTGATCCAATTCGTTGCCAGAACCAAGGAAGGCGTTGTTTTGGATGATGCGGCGAACAAAGGCATTTTCACGCATGATCCTTATATTCAGGCAGCCGAGGGCAAGTCGATCTTTTGTGAGCCTATCCTGCACCAGGGCAATTTAGTCGGCGTCTTTTATCTTGAAAATAATTTGATTCGCAATGCCTTTACGTCGGACCGTCTTGATATTATCAAACTGTTGTCCGCGCAGGCGGCAATTTCGATTGAGAATGCCAGACTTTACAATGATTTGGAGTCAAAAGTCAAAGAGCGGACAAATGAATTAATCCTCATGGAGACGTCGCGACGCGATCTGCTGTCGAATATTTCGCATGATTTGGGTACGCCGCTTACGTCCATTCAGGGTTATGTAGAAGCAATTCTGGACGGAGTTATTCAGGAGCCGGAAGAACAAAGAAAGTATCTTTCGGTCGTTCATATGCGGATTGTCGGTATTCAACGGTTGATTACCGATCTCTACCAGCTGAGTCGCTTGGAAACCAAGCAGTTCCATTTTCAACTTGCGCCTACTTCCTGTCAGACCATGGTGCGCCAATTGTTTGCCAAATACGAGCTGGATTGCACCAACGCAGGCATCACCTATACGCTGGATATGGCACTGTCGGAAGGCGAAGAAATGTTGTTAACCGTAGATGCAGATCGTATTGAGCAGGTGTACGCGAATATTATTTACAATGCGATAAAGTTTTCAGCAAGAGGCGGATTTATTCATGTGCGAGCAGAAATCAAAGGCGATCCCCGCGAGCTTGTGATCCGAGTTTCCGATACTGGCGTGGGGATAAGTGAAGAGGATTTGCCACATATTTTCGAAAGATTTTACAAAGTGTCCAAATCCCGCAGTACATCGGGTGGCAGCGGACTTGGTCTGGCCATTGCCAAAGAGATTGTCCAGTACCATGGCGGGCAAATTTGGGCCGAAAGCCGCCTAGGCAAAGGCTGCAGCATTTCGTTCTCATTGCCCGTGCATCGAATTTAATGATCCGTAAATCAAAAAAGGCTGTCCCTAAGCAGAGAAATCTACTTGAGGGGACAGTCTTTTTTGCTATGGCCGAATGGTCACACGGGTGTGGATGGGCACGAGTGCAGCCAGCTCAAGCACATCCTCGTTATACATTCGGATGCATCCGTGAGAGGTTAACTTGCCTATGGATGAGGGATCGTTTGTGCCGTGAATGCCATAATGCGGCTTGCTTAACCCCATCCAGAAAACGCCGAAAGGACCGCCGGGATTGGGTTGTTTATTAATAATGGTAAACTCGCCTGTGGGTGTTTTGGTTACCATTCGGCCGATCCCTACAGGAAAACCTCGCACGACGCGATTTACATCGAGCAAATATAATTGGAAATCGGACAGGTCGATGATGATGCGGTACTTGGGCATGGATTTTCACCTCGGTCTATCCTATGTGGGTAATCCCGAAAAGAACAGGGCGGTTCTTTTTTTCGAATTTAAAACGGACTTGTGGTATACTGCTGTAGTTAGATATCAGTCATCCAAGGGAGTACAAACATGCAATCTTTTTTACAATTCAATCCGACCAAATTATGGTTTGGACAAGGGCAAATCGAGCAACTGGCTCATGAGCTTGGAACTCCGGGCAAAAAAGTATTGCTCGTATTTGGCGGCGGGAGCATCAAAAAAAATGGCGTCTACGAGGCTGTTAAACAGCAGCTTGACCATATGCAAGCGGAAGTGTTTGAAATGTCAGGCGTTGAGCCAAATCCGCGGCTTACAACCGTGAAGAAGGGGATTATCCTCTGCCGGGAGCACAACATTGATCTTATTCTTGCTGTTGGCGGAGGCAGTGTGATTGACTGTGCCAAAGCGATTTCGATTGGTGTTTATTATGAGGGCGATGTTTGGGACATCATTACGCGCAAGGCACTCCCAACTAAAGCGCTGCCGTTCGGTACAGTACTGACACTGGCGGCTACAGGCTCGGAGATGAACAATATTTCCGTGATCACGCATTGGGAGAAAAATGAGAAACGCGGTTGGAGCAGTCCCTTAGCATACCCTGCTTTCTCTATTTTGGACCCGGAATACACGTACTCGGTGCCTTTGGATCAAACGGTTTATGGCATCGTCGATATGATGTCGCATGTGCTTGAGCAGTATTTCCACCTCACGGAAAATACGCCAATGATGGATCGTTTCATGGAGTCTGTCCTCTTGACGGTCATGGAAGCCGCCCCTAAATTGCTTGAGAACTTGCACAGCTATGAACATAGAGCAACAATTATGTATGCGGGAACAACCGCCTTCAACGGGCTTCTTTCAAGCGGCACGGACGGTGGAGACTGGGCATCGCATCAGATCGAACACGGCTTGTCTGCGGTCTATGATATTCCGCATGGCGGGGGGCTCGCCATTGTTTATCCGAACTGGATGAGACATTGTGCAGAAGATGACCCGTCACGAATGAAAAAGTTGGCGGTGGCTGTTTTCGGCGTTGATCCAGCAGGCAAAACCGATTACGAAATTGCTTGCGAAGGCATAGATGCGCTGCGTCATTTCTGGAATTCGCTAGGCGCACCGAATTGTTTAGCGGATTATGGCATTAATGATGCCAGACTTGAGGAATTAATTCATAAGTCTTTCATGAAGGACCAAGTGGGGAATTACAAAATTATGACTCGAGACACAGTCAGAGATATTTTGACGCGATCCCTATGATGAAATATTATTTGTTCGTGTTGGCTGGTGCCTGCAGCTTTGGCTTGTTATCCACATTTGTCAAAAAAGCTTATGAATCGGGCTTCCACGTGGGAGAAGTTGTTGGCAGCCAAAACTTGTTTGGCGTGCTGATGATTTGGACGATGGTTTTCGTTGCAGCCAAATCCAAGCGAGACGGCTCCCCACAGGCTGTGAAGAATAAAGTAACGCCGCGGCAAGCTTTGTCGCTCATGGCGGTTGGAACGACCTCGGGGTTAACCGGTATTTTTTATTATGCAGCTTTGCAATATATCTCGGCTTCCTTTGCCATTATCCTTTTGTTTCAATTTACATGGATCGGTATTCTGCTTGAGGCAATAACGGAGAGGAAACGTCCAGGGAAAGATAAAATATTTTCGCTCTGCATTTTATTCGTCGGAATCATTATGGCTAGCGGGTATTTGCAGGGAGGCCAAGAAGCCCCGTCGTGGATTGGTATTGGTCTAGGGCTCCTCTCTGCGCTGACCTATGCGCTTTTCATTATGTTTAGCGGCAAAGTTTCCAGTACACTTGCACCAATTACGCGCAGCGCAATTATGCAATCGGGCTCGTTGATACTGGTGATGCTGCTGTATCCGCCACATTTTCTGTTTAATGGCTCTTTGCATGAAGAGTTGCTGCCGTGGGCGCTTCTGCTTGCCTTCTTCGGGGTCGTTATACCGCCATTGTTTTTCGCTATCGGCGTTCCTCGGATCGGTGGAGGAATCGCGACCATCATGGGTGCGGCGGAATTGCCGACAGCAGTCATCATGTCATTCGTTGTTCTGCATGAAACCGTCAATGCGCTTCAATGGGTAGGCGTGATGGTTACAATGTTCGGTATTGCACTGCCTGAAATCATGAAGCTTTGGAGACGGAAGCAACAATTGGGAATGAACTAGTATCAGGTGGACTCTGCATCGTGACGATGGGGAGTTCACCTTTTTGTTATGCGGAAAGTTCACTTGAAAAAGTATGAAAAGTTCATAGTTGTGCGGGATTATACAGTGGAAAAGACGCTCCGGAATCTTATATGGTAGAGGCAAAACGAATGCTTACTACATTCTGGAGAACCGCAACGGAGGAAAAGCGCTTAATGTCTTGAATCAAGGCACGGCGAACGGGGATGATCTGGAGCAGTATACCGATAGCGGCTGGTACAGTCAGCAGTGGCAATTCGTTAGCGCCGGAAGCGGCTATTACAAAATCCAAAATCGGGGAAGCGGTAAAATAATCGGCGTGGAGAACGGCTCAACCGCTGACGGTGCTGTGATTGAGCAGTGGTCTGACGGCGGCTGGACCAGCCAGCATTGGCAAGTAGTTGATAGCGGTGGCGGGAATTTTAAGTTGAAAAATCGGGCTACTGGAAAGATTATCGACATTTCAGGCGGCTCCAAAGCCAATGGCGGCGCAGCCATTCAGTATACGGACAATGGCGGCAAAAACCAACAATGGCGATTGTTGAAGGTTGAATAGGTGACAGCGGCTATCTCGGCAGGAATCAATAAGGTGCCCGAAGAATTGAAATAAGCAGTATTTGGGATTTTATTCGACCACATTGGAAAAGTGAGGCTGGAGAATATGAACTTGAAAATGGAACGATTGGATTTGCAAATGGCGGATATCACCGGTTCGAAGTTTGAAAAAGTGAAAGCGGAGAATCTCATTTTTGAGAATGTGAATCTTGCAAACACAAGTATTCATAATGCGAATATGAGTGGAATTGTACTGGATGATATCAATATGCATCAATCAAAGATTACGAATGCAAACCTATCAAACTCGACCATTCAGCATGCAAACTTCAGTAACGCTCAGATTGATTCCGTTCATCTTTTTGGGACATCCTTCACGAATATTGTCCTGCCTCAAGAGGGTGACGCTAATTTTCAGGAGGATGGTTCCTACTCGCCAGTAAGTTTTACGAATTGTAATCTATCCAATACAAGGCTTGCCAACTGTGATTTGACAGGTGCCGAGCTTACAGATTGCAAGATGAAAGGCTTGAAAATCAATGGCATACTCGTAGAGGATTTACTCAAGCACTATTCTTCAAGCAAATAAGCCATCGGCAATAGGAGGCCATATGCCATTCTTGCAGCGAATTGCCTTGGACTGGTCCGAGCTGTCCGAAGCGGATAAAGAACAATTTCCTTTTAGCATTAAGGCCATTCAACACTTCAACGAATACAGATTTCGATCCAATGTTACTTTTTTTATCGGAAATAATGGTTCGGGCAAGTCGACACTGTTGGAGGCGATCGGCGTTTCCTGCGGATTTAGCGTGGTTGGCGGCAGAGATTTAACGATTAAGAAAGAAAAAGATAACGAATCGCTAGCGAATATCATGAAATTATCCTGGCTCCCCAAAGTAAGCCACGGACTCTTTTTTCGTGCGGAGACCTTCGATACGTTTGCCGGTTATATCGATGAATTGGCGAAGGATCCCTATATCGGGCATACAGCCTACGCCCCATACGGAGGGAAATCTTTAAATGAGCAGTCGCATGGCCAAGCTTTTTTAACTTTCTTCCAAAATCGGTTAGACCGCAAGGGCCTGTACCTCCTGGATGAGCCGGAATCGGCGCTATCGCCGCAGAATCAATTGGCATTCCTGAGTATCATTCGAGAATTGGAGAAGTCGGGTCAAGCGCAATTTATCATTGCGACGCATTCTCCAATCATTATGGCCTATCCGGACGCGCAAATTTTGCAGTTCACTGAAACCTCGATCGAGCCTATCGCGTATGAAGATACGGATCATTTCAATTTAACGAGAGATTTTTTGAATCATCGGGAGCGGTATTTTCGAGCTCTTTTTGATCAGGATGAGGAGAGGGATTAGTCATGTCATTTTTCAAGAAAATGATGGCAAAAGTCGGGATCGGGAACATTGATATCGATACGCAGTTCCATACGGAGGAATTCGTTCCGGGCGAGTTGGTAGAAGGCGTCGTCATTGCCAAAGGCGGCAGTGTCGAGCAAAAAGTGGACAAAATCTACTTCCAAATCATGACGGAATACCTCAAACCAGCTCAGAACGATTCGAATCGCATGCACAGAGAAACCGTTGTGTTAGCCAATATTCTGCTGGGAGAAAGTCTTGTTTTTGCGCCAGGCGAAACGATTGAAATTCCTTTTCATTTCGTGCTGCCGCATGAAACTCCGATTTCTATTGGCGTGAGTCCGATTTGGATTCGTACAGGACTAGATGTTGATAACGCGGTTGATCCATCTGACCGTGACAATATCGAAGTGCTGGCTCACCCGCACACGGCGGTTATTTTTGAAGCGCTGGAAGAGCTTGGCTTTCATTTGCATAAAGCGGAGAATGAATATTATCCGCAGCGTAATTATCATTTGCCATTTATTCAAAACTTTGAGTTCGTCCCTTATCAAAATGGAGAATATCGCAGCTCGGTGGACGAGTTGGAGCTTGTTTTCTACCCGAATGAGGAGGGAGTAGAAGTCCTCCTGGAATTTGATCGCAGAACGCGCGGCTTCGGCGGGCTGTTATCCGATTTACTGGACACGGATGAATCCCATCACCGCTATTTTTTCAGCAGGGAAGAGCTGGAGGAAGGCGCTGAATCAGTAGCGCATCAGTTCAGAGGCATCTTTGACGATTTACTGGATGTGTAGAGTCGAAAAAACCTTCTTCGCCCGTTTTCAACGGGGAAGAAGGTTTTTTTCATATCTATTAAGGGAACGTCAATCCGCTAATATAGGGAAAAGTGTCAATATAGCGAGCCTGAGGGAACTACAGGGCGCTATCATGCTGTTTTCTGGTTAATTCAGCTCATTTCTTGGAAATAAGCCCCTGTAGTTCCACTATCGCCCCTGAATCCATGCTTTCTGCCTATATAGTGTCCTAGAGTTCCTAGATTAGGATTTGCTGCTTTTAGAGGCGCACCTCTTAATAGGGGGATGCCGTTTATTTCATCGGAAGGCGAATGATCACGGTCGTACCTTCTCCTAATTGGCTGTACAACGTAAGGCCGTACTGCTCCCCGAAATAGAAACAGATCCGATCATGAACGTTTTTGATTCCGATATGGGCTTCGTCTAACGTGTTGGAAGACTGGGCGAGCCTTAACTGCAAGTGCTGAAGCTTCTCTTCGTCCATGCCCACGCCATTGTCTTTGATCATGATGAGCATATCATTTCCGGATTTTACGGTAGACACTTCAAGTAAACCAGGTCCATTTAACCGTTCCAACCCGTGAACGATCGCATTTTCGATGAGGGGCTGGAGGGAGAAATGAATGACCTGCAGCTCGGTGCTGTCCTCCGCAAGCCGCTCGGTATATTGAATTTTGTCGCCGAAGCGAAGCTGCTGGATTTTCACATATAAGCGGATATGCTCGAGCTCTTCACGAAGTGTCACCGTCTCTTTTCCGGTCTGGATATGTATGCGGAACAAACGGCCGATCATGCCGACCATTTCACTGATATCCCGCTGTCCGTTAATGACGGCTTTCATTTGTATGGATTCGAGTACATTGGCTAGAAAATGGGGATTAATTTGGCTTTTTAGAGCACCGAATTGAGCTATTTTTTGCTGTACTTTTGCCGTTGCGGAACGCTCGATATAGCTTTGCAGGTCTTCCACCATTTTACGGATTCCCTGGTAAAGCACGCCGAATTCATCCTGCCTGTCGCTGCTTAAATCGACGTCGAATTTCCCTAGCCCGACCAACTTAACCTGCCTGCTGAGCAGAATGATCGGTTTGGTCACCCGCGCCGACAGGATGAACATGAAGAGCAGCGCTGTGCCTAGCGAGAGGAACGCTAAGGTCAGAACAATTTTGATCAAAATATCGGCTTGCTTGGTCATTTCCTTCTCATCGATGTATTGAATAACTTTCCAGCCGGAGTAGGAAGAAGTAACAAAGTTGATATACGAATCGACGCCTGAAAAGTTGGCATAAAAGCTTCCCGATTCATCCGCTAGGACGGATTGAATGGCTTGCTCTTTCAGTGTCGCCGATAGATGGGTCATGGCTTGGCTGCGGTCTGAGTTGTAAATGATCCCGCCCTTATCGTCAATAATGAGAAAGGAGCGCTTGCGGTTCTCAGACAGTTTCAAAATTTCCCGCAAAGAATCCAAGCGGATGTCGATCAGCATGACCCCGATGGGCTGTTTGCTGCCGACTTTGTTGATGACTCTCGCAATGGAAATGACGGATTCTTTGGCATTCACCCGATGAAAAGGAAGATGAGCGCCGAAAAGTACGATGCCGCCTGCTTTTTGCTGAGTTTGAGTATACCAATCCTCATGCGTAAAATCCTTCACATCGTAATCGGAACGATTAAAATTCGAAGAGTAGAACATTCGGGAACCCGAGTAAATTTGAACGCTATCCACGTTCTTGATCGTCATTTCGATGGAACTGATAAAATGCTCAATGATGTTGCCATACACAATCATCTGATCGTTTCCGCTGTCTTCGTCTGCTAATGTCCACTGCTCCAGCGCACCTTGCAGCTGACCGTCCATCTGTGCATTCAGCGTACCTTTTTCGATGCTCTGCAGGTACTGATCAATGTTAAAGGACAAATTCGTAAGAATTAAGTTGGAGCTGCTTTGGTATTCATTTTTGACGGCCTGTATGGAAAATAAGTAGATGATAACGGAAATAATCAATAAGGGTATCGTAATAATCAAGATCATCAGCATAAAGATTTGATGATTGACATGTTTCATTCGTACTTGCCGAGTCAGTTGTTTCCATTTCAACATTTAGGACCATCCCCATTTTTTTCGGTATTCGGTGGGTGTCATTTGGGTGATAATTCCAAAGGTTTTGACAAAATGTTTGTAGCTCTTGTACCCGCACATCGTACAGACGTCCGTTATTAAATAGTCCGGCTTCTTTAAGAGCTCCTGAGCGTATGCGATTCGGATTTCCGTGACAAAGCGCATGTAATTTTTGTCCAGCTTTCTTTTGAACAGGCGGCTTAAGTAGGAAGGATTATAGAAAAAGCGATCGGCCACCATTTGCAGCGTCACATCTTCGGCAATGTTCTGTTTGATGAAGGAAGCGATGTGTTCGAAAATGAGCACGTCCTGCTGCTGATCAGATAGCGAACCGTCCCGATATATCGTTCCGAGCTGCACCATCCAATCGCCCAGCCAGTCGAAGAGGGCATCCAGCGTAGGAAAATCATCCACGAAGGCAAGACTTAACAATTTATCGCTGTAGACGCTTTCAACAGGTAAACTATTTTTATTGGCAAAGTGAATGCAAACGCCGATTAATTCCTGCAAAAAGGCCATCCAGCGCTGAGGTGCAGTATGCGGCAAATGCTCTAGATTATCCTTCACGAATCGCTGCAGGAGTTGCTTGATCTCCTGCTCATTGGCGTTTTCTAAACCAGCATAGAGCTGTGTTTTATCCTGATCACTCAAACGTATTGCGGATGGTTTGCCTGGATGTGCCGTCTCGCCGGAGGCTAAGAGAAACAGATGCCGCTCCGATTGGTAATACCGCTGCCATAATGCCTTATCTGCCTGCTTTAGCAGATGGCCGAGATCCGGCAACTTGTCCGTTGAAGCCCCGATTGCCATAAAGAAGGAAGTTTGAATCCCGTCTCCGACTTTCTTGATAAAGCGCTCTGATTCTTGAAGCGTAAGCCCTTGGCTGACCGAACTAAACGAAGTATCCAGGATAGCAATACCGTATATTTTGGCTTTATACAAATAAGTAATAATTTGACGTGGCGTGTCAGCCTGGTAAAGCGATGAAATTGCATGACCAATCAAAGTGGCGGACAGTTGCTTAATCCTGTTCTTTGCAGGAGGGGAAGCTGATTTCATCGGCAGCCACGTGATAACAAAAGGGTGATAACGGTAGTTGTCGCTATGGAATTCATAAAGATGCCGCAGTCTTCCCTCATCGGTCACCGCAAGATCGGATTCTTCAAGCAAAAGCTGAACCCATTCGCTGCCTTTGAACAGCTTGCTTTCTTGGACCAATTCCGTGTGGGTCTCACGCTGCTTCTGTTGAGAAATGACCTCATTTATGCAGCTTTGGATCGTTGCCAGGCTTTCTTCGTATTCAAGCGGTTTCAGTAAAAAAGCGTGCACGCCCCCTAGACGTATGGCTTGCTGCGCATAGGCGAATTCGTAAAATCCTGTCAAAATGACAAAAACCGTGTCAGGGAGCTGAGCGCGCAATTGCTCAATCATCTCAAGCCCATCCATCTCCGGCATGCGGATATCCGTGATAATGAGGTGAGGCCGCTCCTGCAGTGCCATCGTTATGCCGTTTTTCCCGTTGTCCGCTTCTACGATATGGGACACATGAAGATCCTGCCAGTTAAAATAGTGCTTGAGACCGGTGCGAATGAGTGGTTCATCCTCGACTATGAGTAGTTTATACATGCAATCCCCCGAAAGATTATGGCCTGCTCTGTTCTTTTCCTAGATTATATACTAAAATCGCTACAAAACGTGTTTGAAAAAGGTAGAAAATGAAACAGGTCAGAATACGACCATAGAAGTAAAATCAGTGGGATTTTGTCATGGGAATTTATGTTCTATGCTTAGAGCAAGGAATGAAAGCGAGCTCATTTGTTCCTAAAACAATAATGGGGGTACTTAGATGATAGCAATGAAAAAAGGGCTGTTGACAGTTTTAGGCGTCGCGCTGGTAGGGTCGCAACTTGTTGCCTGTACCAGTAATTCGGTGCAAAGTAATCCGGCAGCAACCCCGGATGCGTCGAAGCCTGCAGCAACGCAAGCGGCTGTAAAGCCTGTCGAGATTACTTGGTGGAACTTCCCCAACTTCCAGACGTTGGACGGTGAAGTCGGCAAATACGAGAAACAAATCATTGCCGCATTTAATCAAAAATATCCTGAAATCAAAGTCAATCTTGAGATGATTACCTTCGATGGCGGACCTCAGAAGCTAAATGTTGCGATCGCCTCTAACACGGCGCCTGACGTCATTTACGACGCTCCCGGACGTATTATCGACTGGGGCAAGAAGAAGCTGCTCGCGCCATTAAACGATATGGTTACTCCTGAAGTAAAGAATGACATCGCTCCGGCTTTCTGGAAGCAATCGACCGTTGGCGATCAAATCGTGATGTACCCGCTGAACACCGGCCCGTTCATGATGGCTGTCAACAAAACGGTGTTTGAGAAAATCGGTGCACTCGATTTGCTTCCGCTGAACAGACCGGACAGAACTTGGACGGTAGCGGAATATGAAAAAGCGCTGCAAGCTGTAAAAGACAAAGCGCCGGAAATGATTCCGACCGGCTTCTTCGCGAAAAGCACGGCAGGCGATCAAGGCACTCGCGCTTACTTGGCTAACATGGGCGTTTCCCGGTTCCTATCCGAGGACAATTCCAAAGTTGCGATTAATACCGAGAATGCCGGTAAGGCGCTGGATTGGGTTGTCAAAGCGACGAAAGATAAAATCAGCGTAGCGGGAGCTGCTTCCCTGGCCGCTTCCGACGTCAATGACTTATTTTTACAAGGTAAATTGGCCTTTACCCTGAACTATTCGCCGGTATTGAAAGCACAGAACGTTGCGAATAAAAAAGTACCATTTGAGGATGTTCTGCTTCCTTTTCCAACGCTGGATGGATCGAAGCCTAAGCTCGAGCCGTTCCTTGGCGGACTGGCCATTTTCAACAACGGCAATGCTGACAAAATTGCAGCTTCCAAGAAATTTATTGATTTCGTTGTAAATGATCCCGTTTGGGGCAAAAAGAACGTCATCCAGACCGGCGGTCTATCCGCACGAACATCTGTAACGGGCTTGTATGACGACCCTGAGTATAAATATGCGGATCTGGCGCGTCAATTTATCACGGATCCTCCGACGATTGCTGACGGCTATGCGGAAATTCGTACGTTCTGGTTCCCTGAGCTGCAGCGCGCGTTAACAGGAACGGCAACAGGTAAAGAGGCGTTGGACTCCTTTGCGGCCAAAGCCAATGAGGCGATTGCCAAAGCCAAAGCGCAAGTTCAAAAATAAGCAGCAGTTGGCAGAAGGAGCAGCGCAGCAAGCGGCGCTGCTCCTTTCACTAAACACGAGAAATGGGGAAAAGGAAATGGAGGCAACGGTTAGCAAACCGAGAAAAATTGTCCTGCGCGATTGGCTGATGAGCTATCTCTTTTTACTTCCGGCGTTTGGATTTTTTCTGATTTTTGTCGCATATCCGATGCTAAAAGGAATTTATATTAGTTTTTTTGATTATTCACTAAGAACTTTTGATTTTATTGGATTAGATAACTACGTGTCCTTGATGCATAACGAAACCTTTCTAAAATCCATGCGAAATACGATTTTGTTGGTCGTTATTGCGGTTCCGATTGTCATCGTATTTTCCATCTTTGTTGCCGTCAACATATACAAAATGAAAGAGCTATCCAGATCTTTTTTCCGTGGCGTATTTTATTTGCCGGCCGTATCGTCGGTTGTCAGTATTACGGTCGTGTGGGGCTGGATTTATCATCCGAACTATGGAATTTTGAATTATATCATCGGACTGTTCGGTTTCGAACCGATTTCCTGGCTTGGCGATACAAGAACCGCGCTGCTTGCGATAATTGCCGTTTTGATCACAACGTCTGTCGGACAGCCGATCATCCTGTATGTCGCTTCACTGGGCAACATTCCTACCTCTTATATTGAAGCAGCGGAAATTGATCGCGCTACGCCTTGGCAAATTTTCATCAAAATCGTGTGGCCAATGCTGATGCCGACGAATCTTTATGTCATTGTCATTACGACGATCAACACCTTTCAGTGTTTCGCTTTAATTCAGTTGCTAACCTCTGGCGGTCCCGTTTACAGCACATCAACGGTCATGTATGGCGTGTATGAACAAGCATTTTTACTCGGGCATTTCGGACTGGCTTCCGCAATGGGCATTTTGTTGGCGATCGTAATCGGAATCATATCTACGATTCAGTTCAAATATTTTGGCAGCGATGTTGAGTACTAGGAGGTCACAATGACAGCAAATGCGCATGTGCACGCACACCCCGGCAGTGTCAGAAAACATCGTCATGCCGGCATAAAACGAAAATGGACACCCACGAAAGTGGTATCGACCGTTCTTTTGATTATTTCTACGATTGTGTTTATCTTTCCCTTTTATTGGATTATGACGGGGGCATTCAAAATCCAGACGGTCGCCACGGCGATCCCTCCGGAATGGTTCCCGCTTAAACCGACGCTCAGCAATTGGCTGGAATTGTTTAAGAATCCGATTTGGCGTTGGACGCTGAACAGTTTCATCATCTCTATTGTAGAAATGATCGCAGTTTGTCTTGTTTCTTCGACAGCCGGCTATGTGCTTGCCAAGAAGCTTTTCCCTGGGCGCAAAATTATTTTCACGATGTTTATAGCGGCGATGGCGCTGCCGAAACAAGTTATTCTTGTTCCGCTATTTACGATGTTGGCAGATTTCGGATGGGTTAATACGTATTATGGGCTTATTTTGCCGGCGATCGGTTGGCCATTCGGTGTGTTCTTGATGAAGCAGTTCGCTCAGACAATTCCAGGAGAGTTGATTGAGGCGGCCAAAATGGACGGCTGTTCGGAGATCCGATTGTTCTCCACCATCATTTTACCCTTGCTTAAGCCTGCTCTAGGGGCACTTGCCATCTTCACGTTTATCGCTTCCTGGAACGATTACTTCAGTCAACTCATTATGATCCGCTCGACTACCATGATGACATTGCCGTTAGGCGTATCTATGATGACGACACAGAGTGAATTTATGACCAATTATGGCGTCCTCATGGCAGGAGCCGCTCTGGCATCCGTTCCTATGATTGCCATTTTCCTTGTGTTCCAGAAAGCATTTACGCAGGGGATAACGATGGGTGCCGTCAAAGGATAAATAAGGCAATACCTATCAAAAGCCTACAAAACCGGAGGTATATATACTATGAATTCCTATAATTTATATAGATTTAAAGGGATTACTATCGCCATGTATTCCTGTTACAACGCATCAGGTGAAATTGATCTGGAAGCAGCTCGCCGATTAGCCAGGTATTATGCCGAATCAGGCGTCAAAGGATTGTACGTAGGCGGGAGTTCCGGCGAAGGAATGCTCCAATCCGTGACAGAGCGCAAGCTTATGCTCGAGGCTGTTGTTGGCGAAGTGGGCAGTGAGCTGACAATCATCGCCCATGTCGGTGCTCCAGCCACACGAGACAGCGTGGAGCTTGCCATCCATGCGGAGAAAATCGGAGCGCACGCGGTTTCCGCCGTCCCGGCGATCTATTACCGTTTGCCTGCACCGAGTGTAGAGGCGCATTGGCAGGCGATCATCGATAGCACGGATTTGCCTTTCATCATTTACCATATCCCACAAACGACGGGATTTCAGTTAACTCTAGGACTGCTATCCAAAATGGCGGCTCAAGAAAAAGTCATCGGCGTCAAAATTTCCGCAGAGAGCACGTTCGAGCTTCAGCAGTTCAAAGCGGCCGGAGGCGAAGATTTCCTCGTTTTAAACGGACCGGATGAACAGTATTTGGCCGGAAGAAGCATTGGCGCAGATGGTGGGATTGGCGGTACATACGGGGTTATGCCGGAGCTTTTCCTCCACATTGAAAAATGTTATGCGCAAGGACGGATGGATGACGCGTTGAAATGGCAGTTTATTGTGAATGAACTGATCGTGGAGTTATTGTCATTTCCGTCCTTGTACGGCGCTTGCAAAGCAATTCTGAAGCTGCGTGGGTATGACACAGGTGAGCCGAGACTGCCGCTGCTGCCGGTTGCTGAAACGGATTTACCCCGTATTCATGCGTTGAACGAGCGAATTTTAAGCTTTGCTGCGCAAGCGAAAGGAGCCGGACTGTGACACAGAGATCAAGCGAGCTGTTCCCCGGAAGAGGCCTGATCGTATCTTGTCAGGCGCTTCCTCATGAACCGCTGCGGGGCGGAGATACGATGGCCAAAATGGCCAGAGCCGCTGTGGAAGCAGGCGCGGTCGGAATCCGGACGAATGGCGTGTTCGACATTTTGGCTATTAAACAGGAAGTGTCCGTGCCGGTTATCGGCCTTATTAAACGCGAAATCGCAGGCTTGGAGATCTTCATTACGCCTACGATGAATGAAGTGAATGCAATCGTCTTAGCTGGCGCAGACATCGTGGCACTTGATGTGACGAATCGTGAGGGCCGTTTGGAAGCTGTCAAACCAATGATTGCCCTCGCGCACAAGATGGGCGCAGCGGTCATGGCGGATATTTCCACGCTGGAAGAGGGAGTTGCCGCAGAGCGCCTTGGCGTGGATTTGATCGGCACCACGCTTTCAGGGTATACCTCCTACAGCCGGCAGTCGGATGAACCGGATTTTGAGCTGCTGCAGCAGCTAAGCGAGGCCGTCAAGATCCCGGTTGTCGCAGAAGGGCGGATCTGGACGCCTGAAGAAGCTGCGAGAGCGCTGGACTGCGGAGCGGCCAATGTCGTTGTCGGCAGCGCGATTACCCGGCCGCAATTGATTACGGCCCGATACATCAAGGCGATGAGCCGAACATAGGCAAGGGGAGAATCCATGGAATCAGCCATATTTGATCCTGATTCGGATTACGCAATCGGCGTCGACATCGGAGGCACGAAGATGAATGCCGGCGTGGTCAGCTCGCTCGGGGAGGTATTGTTTACGGTCAGTTTGCCTACGCTGGCGGGGCAATTAAACACAGCAGACCGAGTAACGCAGACGATTCGGAAATTGCTCTCTGAGGTTCAGGCGGTCAAACCCGGTTTCCGCTATAAAGGCATCGGCGTAGGCAGCGCGGGTCAAATCGACTGGTCGGCCGGGCAAGTCCGGTCCGCCTCCGAGCTGCTTCCGGGCTATGCCGGAACACCGCTGAAGATGCTGCTGCAGGCGCAGTTTCAGCTGCCCGTCACGGTGGACAATGACGTGAATGTCCTGGCCTTGACGGAGAAACACCTTGGCGCAGGCAAAGGGGTTCATCATTTCCTGTGCGTGGCGCTGGGCACAGGAGTAGGCGGAGCCGTTGTTGTTGATGGACATCTTGTACACGGCTGCTGGGGCGCAGGCGGGGAATTAGGCCATCTCTCGGTCGATTGGAACGGAACGCCCTGCTTATGCGGAGGCAAAGGCTGCCTGGAGCAATATGCGTCAGGCACGAACATTGCTCGAAGAATGACCGAGAGGCTGGCTGCAGCGGGTATGGCTCCAGTTTCCATTGATTCGCGGGAGGTTTTCTCGCGATGGCAGTCCGGCGATCCGGTGGCTGCCGAAGTCATGGAGGAAACGATAGCGGTCCTTGGCTCGGCTTTGGCATCGCTTGTTCATATCTTTAATCCCGAATTGATTATTATTGGTGGCGGCGTTGCTGAAGCGGGGGACGGTTTCCTGAATGGCATAAGGCGAGAAATGGCCGCCAGAACCATGCCTTCCATGCATGATGGCGTCAGGATTGAGAAGGCCTATCGCGGAAATTGGAGCGGGATGATTGGCGCTGCTTTGCAGGTATGGGAGTATGATGAGTCATCGTAAAACAAAAAGAGGCCCGAGGGCCTCTTTTTCCATTTTATGCATGTGCTAATTGTTTAATCTCAAGCTTGATCGTAGTTAAATATGTAAGCTCCGGTGTAGCGAACATTTCTGCCAGCTGCCGGAGGCGCATATAGATCGTTCGTAAAATGACGCAATCCATCTGTGTAATCAGGCAGCGATTCGCGATAAAGTCGTGCATGCTCACTTTAATGAGATCGTCGCTTGCCCGCAGATCGGCTATTTTTTGTTTCGTTGGATGGCCGCAATTCACGACATATTTGGTTTGTTCCAAAGCGGTTTGAAACAATTCGACGCATCTTCTTGATATGTGGACATGTCTTTTGGCCCCAAAGGCATCCGTGACCGTAAGTAGTTGCTTTTTTGCGTCTAAGGCGCTCTTTTTCAAATAAACAATTTCATGAGCCTCAATGCCCTCGGCGAGCAGGCGGATAATAATGGCGTCTTGCGGATTTGGACAACCAGCTTCAATCTGTTCGATTTTCTCAAGTGTAAGAATACGAAATCAACTTCCCTTCCCAATTCAAAATGATTTTCTGTAAAAGTTTCATGCGGCTTTCAGTATGAAGCAACTATATAAACTATGCAGAGAAGGGCGAGGTTTATGCCAAATTACAAAAATAATAAATATTCTGAAAATAAGCAGGGAATCTCAGATCCATGAAGAATTGGGATGATAACTTTACGATCGATATTGCGAGGGGGCATCGTGGTGAATGAAGAGGCGAATTTGAAAAAAGTATTAGGGTTAAAAGATGCGATTGGCATTGCAATTGGTCAAATTATTGGAGCAGGCATCATGTCCATTACAGGGATCGCCATTGGCTTAACCGGAACTGGGGTTCCGCTCGCATTCCTGCTTTCCTCGATTTTTATGCTCGTCATAACGATCCCTCTTGCGGTGCTAGGCTCTGTGCTTCCAACGACAGGGGGCATGTACACATACACAAGTCGGCTGCTGTCTCCGAACGCGGGGTTTGTTTATCTGCTCTTATTCACGTTCGGTCATTTGACCATAGCGGTGTATGCCATTTCTTTCGCGCAATATTTACAGGGGCTTGTGCCTGAAGCTCCCATTATGCTGATTGCGTTCGTCATGCTCACATTTTTCTATTTGATTAATCTATTTGGCGTGAAATTCATGTCATCTTTGGGTAAAATGTTGGTCGTGATTAAACTGATATCTCTGCTTGTCTTTATCGCTTGGGGAGTTACAGAGGTGGATTACGCAGTTTTTCAACCTGCTGAGATGATGCCTCATGGGTGGACGGGCTTACTTACGGCTGTAGGAATGACTTCCTTCGCTTCCGGCGGGGCATATGCGGTTGTTGAGCTGGGAGGGGAGATGAAACGTCCTCATCGAGATATTCCGCTTGCGATCCTGATTAGCAGTGGTATCGTCGCGTTGCTGTATATCGGCATTGGCATTGTAGCGACTGGCGTTTTGCCGGTTAGTGAGATTGCTGGGGAATCACTTACAGATGTTGCAAGGACCATTTTGCCGAATCCGTTGTTTTTGTTCTTTATTGTTGGGGGAGCGATGTTCGCATTAGCCTCAACGCTGAACGTGACGTTCTCCTGGGTGACGAGGGGGATGCTCGTTGCATGCCGGGATGGTTGGCTGCCAGCTGCCTTTGGCGCTGTCAATCGCAGATTCGGCACACCGCACTGGCTGCTGACGTTTTACTACATTCTCGGAGTCGTGCCGATTGTGACGGGCGTATCTTTAACGACGATTTCCCAGTTAGGTGTCGGCATCCTGCTTTTTTCCAGCATTTTCCCCGTACTCTCGGCAGTACAGCTTCCGCGCAAGTACCCTGAGCTTTATCGTAAAGCGCCATTCACCATGAAACCTGCCCTTCTGTATATGGTGGTCTCCGTTGCCGTCATTTTGTTGGTCTATCAAGGTTATTTATTGCTCAGCCGGTTATCGGCGCCTTTAATCGTTGGAAACATGGTGCTGTTCATAGCTTTCATCGTATATGTAAAGATTGTAGGGAGACGAAAGTTCAACCCTACGAATGGCAAGCATGCTGTGGGAGATAGATCCGAGATTCATTTGTCGCAATAATGGATTTTAACTCTTTCGTAAACTCTCTGCACGCGATGGACTGATGCCGATTTTTTAATCTAATGGAACAGAAGGACACATCCATGTCCTCTCCGGTAATTTCTAAGGCAACTATGCTGCCGGTGAGAATATAGGGGTCATATTTTAAGCCGAGCTCTGTATAAAAGCCAATTGCAATGCCTTCGGCGATTACACGCTTTGCCGCTTCCGAATTGCCCAACTTGAATAAAATATTCGGTTCCCCGTGCTTTTTGAGCTTCTCAATCAAATAATCGGAGTTTAAAAGGATCGGTTGCTTCGCAAGTTCCTCAATTGAGATGCTTGTCCGCTCAGAAAAGGGCGAATTTTTGCCTACACAGGCCATAACGCGGTTATCCATTAACTTTTCTACGGTTAACTGTTTATTGGTCTCTTCGTATTGCCTTGAAACAGCGATTAAGCCCATATCGACGTTACCGGAGAGCACCTCTTGCTTGATCTGCTGATAGTCAAGCTCCAGCATTTCCAACTCTAATCCAGGGTGTTTTTCTTTGAAAATCGCTAGTGCTGGGGGGAGTACGCTTAGGCACAGGCTTGGTACGGAAGCAATGGAGAGGAGCCCGGTAAGCTCTTTGGCATGATGGCCGACGGATTCCCGGAGTTCCTCTACTTTACTAATAATTTCTTCAGCTTTACTTATAATCAGTTTGCCATCATCAGTCGGTACGGCACCAAAACGCGATCGATTAAAAAGCTTGACACCAAGCTCTTCCTCTAGCGAGACGATCGCTTGGGAGATGTTCGGTTGGGAAACGTGCAGTTTTTCGGCTGCCAAGGAAATAGATCCTGTTTGGTTGATCTCAATCAAATACAATAGTTGTTCGATCCGCATACTTCACCCTGCCCCTGATGGATATATTGGTGTAAATATATCCCATACGGCAAAGGAAGACAATGATAATGAAGGCCTATTTTAATTAGGAAGTTGCAGTCGCTTCAGCGTTCAGTTTGTTGTTCTCGCGATTTTGCGCGTTAAAAACGAACCGGGAAAGCACTACGCTGATTTCATATAAAGCAAACAATGGTAAGGCGACCATCAAGTGGGAGATGAGATCAGGCGGTGAAATAAGGCTTGCTGTGATGACGAGCACAAGATAGGCGTATCTGCGAAATTTGTGCAGCAGCTTCGGATTCAAAAGCTTGATACGCGTCAGAAACATGACGACGATAGGCAATTCGAAGGCGATGGATAAAGGCAGCACGATGTTGAGCATGAAGCTGAAATATTGAGCAACGCCGTAGGTTTGGGTCAATCCAAGATTTTCCGTGATGCGAATCGTGAAAGTCATGCACATGGGGAAGACGACAAAGTAGGCAAAGGAAAGTCCAATCATAAAGCAAAGGAATGTATAAGGAATATAGCGGAGTGTGGCGCTTTGTTCTTCTTTGGTAAGACCTGCCTTCACGAAGCCCCATACCTGGAAAAGAATAAAAGGCAATGTGATCGTAAGCGAAATCACGAAAGCAATCATCATATAGATGCGAATGCCATCCATAGGGGAGAACACGTGCCAGCTCATGCTAGATGCCGGGGGAGTTTCTTTGAAGTATAGAAGAATTTTCTGGGCAGCGAAAAATCCGCCAATCATCGTTAGAACAAGAACGATCAAGACCCGAATAATGCGGGTTCGGAGCTCGGATAAATGGTCCACCAGTGACATCATTTCTTTTAATTGCATAGAAGGCACCTCCAAGTCTCTGTTTGCCTTACGAACCTGCCAGCATGCGTTTGAGCTCGACGGTGTGGAAACCGTTCGTCATTTTTATATGTATATCCATAATCATTTCAATATCTTCGAATGAATATTTGCGGACGCCCCCTTTGCTTCTCTCCGGAAAGATAAGTTTCCGATCTTCGTAGTAGCGAATTTGCCTTTCCGATAACCCGGTCAATTCACTGACCACACCGATTTGGATCACTTTCTTTTGTGTCATCTTCGTCATCATCGTTATCCAACCTCCGTTTATGTTAGTTAAATTAACATGTAAGTGACGTAAACATAAGTAAACTCTATCATTTCGGTAAAATTAGATCAAATAACCCATTTTTATCTTGGTATAAGTTTAAATTATGTAATGTAATCTGACACAAACTAATGACGAAACCATTTTTCGTTTGATATGTTTAATGTGCGGTTTATCCAAACATGAACGAGGAGATGGGAGCATGGAGAAGACACCGATTAAAGAAGATCAAATTACACGCAGACAATTTTTGACTACTGTCGGAAAAGTAGGAGGGTCAGCCGCACTTTTTAGTGTTATGGGAACGTTAGGATTGTTATCCCCAGAGACAATGAAAGCGGCCGACTATACGCCTCCTTCAGGCTGGGATCTCACCTCAACGAATCGCAATGGCAAGAAAGTTATCATTTTAGGCGGAGGGATTGCCGGTTTAACTGCTGCCTATGAACTTGGAAACGCGGGGTATCAATGTACCATTTTAGAAGCTAGAGCTCGAGTGGGTGGCAGGGCATGGTCGGTTCGCAGAGGAACGACGGTTACGGAAATAGGAGGAAGCAAACAAGTCGCACGCTTTGATAATGGCATGTATTTTAACGCCGGACCGATGAGGATCCCGCAGTTTCACGTGACTTTGGACTATGCACGCAAATTTGGTGTTGCGATCGAGCCATTTAACAATGTGAACGAAAGCGGCTACTACTATAACGAAAATGTCGGCGAACTGTCAGGCGTGAAAATTCCGAAGCGCCAAGCGAAAGCGGACGTTAGAGGCTATGTGGCTGAAATGTTGGCAAAAGCAGTGAATCAAAAAGCGCTGGATCTCCCCCTAACAACGGAAGAAAAAGCGAAGCTCGTCGCGTATTTGAAATCCGAAGGAGATTTGAATGCGGATCTGTTCTACAAAGGTTCGGAACGGGCTGGATACACGGAGGAGCCAGGCGGTAAATTCGACTCTGGCGTCCGCAAAGATCCATTCAGCTTAAAAGCTATCATTAATTCCGGTTTTGGACAATTTTTTAGCAGTGAATATTCCTATGATCAGCAAATGATGATGTTCCACCCGGTTGGCGGGATGGATATGATCGCGAAAGCTTTTGAGAAGCGTGTCGGCGATAAAATTGAGTTTCATTCCGAAGTTCAAGAAATTAAACAATCTTCGGAAGGCGTGCGCATTCTGTATAAAGATTTGAACACGGGCGCAAGCAAAGAAGTTTCAGGCGACTTCTGTATCTGCACCATTCCGCTCCCTGTTCTTAAAGATATTAAGGCTGATTTCTCCGCCGAAATGTCAACGGCTATCTCCAAGATCGCTTACGCCTCCGCGGGCAAAATCGGTCTTCAGTTCAAGCGCCGCTTCTGGGAGGAAGATGAGTTTATCTACGGCGGAAGCACGCTCACGAATATGGATATTTCCAGCATCTATTACCCGCCTACAGATTATTTTGCCAAAAAAGGGCTTCTGCTCGGGTACTACGCCTTCGGCGGAAATGCGGATAAACTCGGCAAAATGACGCCGGCCCAGCGCGAAGACTACGCGTTAAGCCAAGGCGCCAAAATTCATCCGCAGTATCATAAAGAGTTCGAAGCTTCGTTCTCCATCGATTGGAAGAAGATCAAGTACAACCTTGGCGGATGGGCTTCGTATACAGCGGATGACCGTAAAAACTATTACCCGACCTTATGCAAGCCGGATGGCCGTATTTATTTGGCTGGGGAGCATATCAGCTACATTACCGCTTGGCAGGCAGGTGCTATTGAGTCTGCAAGAAAAGTGGTCACCGAGATTCATGAGCGCGTCATGAAAGAGTAGACAAAGAGGAGCGATGAACGATGATCTTAACTAAAAAAGTGAAAACAATAGCAGCTGCCACCATAGGTTCATGCCTCATTTGTGTTAGCGCTTATGCTGCGGGAACTGAAAAGACGAACAAATATGCATCAGAGCCCATTAATGAAGTCGAGTTCTATGGCAACCCTTCCTCCTCGATTGCTGCAGGCGTATCCGTCCCTTCGGGATCCTCTTATTTGTTCACAAGCGGAACTGTGCCGCCCGTCATTAATAAAGAAGGCAAAACGGTTTATGAGCGCTATGGGGATACGAAGACGCAAGGAATCGGTATTCTGAAGGAAATCGAAAAACAATTAAAGGAGAAAGGCTTGACGCTTGCCGATGTCGCTTATCTTCGTGTGTATGTAACGGCGGATGCAGCCAAAGACAATAAGTTCGACTTTCAAGGGTGGTTTGATGCCTATGCACAATTTTTTGGAACGGAAGCGAACCCCGTTAAACCGGCGCGTTCCACGGTGGGTGTAGCAGGTCTCGTCAGCTCTGACTGGTTGATTGAAATCGAAGCTGTGGCGGTATATCCGAAGCATCATAACCAAGACTAATGAAACGGAGTTGATGATCTTATGCTGCAAAATATTGGTTTTCCAGGTCTCATGTTAATCTTAGTGGTTGTTCTGGTGCTGTTTGGTCCATCCAAGCTTCCGGAGCTGGGTCGCGCTGTAGGCCGCACGCTGCACGAATTCAAGAGCTCAGCCAGGGAACTTGTTTCCGATGGCAAAGAATCGGCTGACCATATTGAGCCGGATGATAAACGTCTTGACAAGGCGAAAGCTTAATTGGATGGTCGAATGACCGAAACCTGTACCTTTGATTCTCGTTATTACGGTCAATTTGTATAACTCCAATGTGAATAATGATCGAAAAGAGAGGAAGCCCCGGTGTGGGGCTTCTTTTTGTTTGAATGGGAACTACAGGGCGTTATTTTATTGAAATCAAATCAATCAGCGTGGGAGAGGCAACTATGGTCCGCTGTTTTGCTGTTCTGGGCGGAATATTGCTCTGTTTGGTAAAATAAGAGCCTATAGTTCCTCTTCGGTGCTCAAACTTCCTACTTTTGCCTAAATAGCGTAATGCAGTTCCCTTAAAGTGAGAGGGGATTAAAACGTCGGGGTTATGGGCATGCATGAGAATGAATGCTCTCGCTTCAATGCTTTTGCATATCGACATTGTGAGATTAGTGTGGGATTATGTAGGATAGTGATTGGGAGATGAGGAGGCGGCGATGAGTACTGTACGTGGAGTCGCACTTGTGACAGGCGCATCCAGCGGATTCGGCTTATTGACGTCAATTGCGCTGGCTGGCCGAGGGTATCGAGTGATCGCAACGATGCGCGATTTGAGTAGAAGCGAGTCACTGCTTCTGCAAGCTGAGAGAGCAGGTTTAAGATCAGCTATTGATACCATGGTCCTAGATGTAACGATTCAGACATCGATTGAGACGGCTGTTTCTGATATCATGAAGAAGTATGGACGAATCGATGTGCTCGTTAACAATGCCGGCTTTGCTGTTGGCGGCTATGTGGAAGATGTCCCGATGGAAGCTTGGAGATCCCAGCTGGAAACGAATGTGTTCGGCGTCATAGCGACCACAAAGGCGGTTTTACCTTACATGCGCGCCAGTCAGTCGGGGTGCATCGTCAATGTGAGCAGTGTGAGCGGGTTGTCCGCCTTTCCGGGCTATGCGCCATACAGCACGTCCAAGTTCGCGATTGAGGGCTTTAGCGAATCCCTGCGCTTGGAAATGATGCCTTTCGGCGTTCGCGTTGTTCTTGTAGAGCCGGGAGCCTACCGAACGGAAATATGGCGCAAAGGCTTTGAGGCTATACATACGACGGAAGCTTCGCCATACTGGCAGCGGCTCGGCAGCGTGCTGGCGTATTCGCGGAAAGTGTCCATGACCGCACCCGATCCGCAGGATGTCGCAGACACGATCGCGCGGCTGGTGGACAAGCGAGGGCCTAAGCTCCGGTATCCGCTTGGTCGCGGCGTGAAGATGGGGCTGTGGGCGAGAAGTCTTTTGCCATGGAAATGGTATGAAGGCTTATTGAATCGATTGTTGAAATGACAGGGAGTCCAAGAAAGTAGAAACCGAGGAGTGAAATGAATGTCTCGCAAGTGGGAACGAATGGTTAGTAAAAATGCTAAGAAAATAAATAAGGATAGGTCTAAAAGAGGGATTGCCCCTATTTCTACCGACCCTGACCGGGCTGAAGTATTTAAGGGCAGAAGCATTATGTTAGCGTTGTTTTTCGTTCTGATTTCCGTCTTTCTATTGTTGACCTTGACCAAAACGAGCGGGGACACGATGTATTGGTATACAACCTTAGCCTACATGGTGGTAGGGTTGTTCGTTTACTTCATTCGCCGGCCTTATTTGAAAGTGAGCAAAACGAGTCTGTCGAAGCGCGGCTTTGCCAGAGAGCTGGTGCTGAATGCGGACAACATTAATGAAATCGTGTATGCACCGGGACAAGTCGTCATTCATTTAAAAGGGAAGTCACCGCGTTGGGTGTACAACAGAACGTTGAACCGTTTTGACGTAGTCGCTATGGCGGGCAAATTGAAAAAGTTTGCTGAGCAGAATCAAGTTGCTTTTGTTGATAAAACCGTGTAGGTGTGCACGGGGCTGTCTTAGTAGGTCTGTGAGACCTTCTGGGGCGGCTTTTTTTTGTTTACCGTGTAGATGAGAGAACAAGAGGCAACAAAATGGCGCTATTTCAGAGAAATTAGCCCTTTGAGCCAGGGTTAATCATATTTATCCTCGTCAACTCGGAGGACATTATCCATGATCAACTCGGCTTCTGTCTCGAAGTTGAGGTGGAGCGGCGCGGGGAGGATGTCCAGGATGTCCTGCACCATCTCTAAATTTATCAGATCGTCGATAGATTGCGGCCGTGGCTCTAATGTTTGGACCCATTCACGGAAAGCATCGATGAATAGGTAAAAAGAGGATTGGAATTGGTCCGCGACCGCTTCCTCCTCATCGTTTCGCGAAGCTGACATGGCGTTCCAGTTGTCGATGGTCGTTTGCAGGGCTTGTTTAACGTTTGGATTCATGTGATCTCCTTTGATAACACGTTAATTTTGCTGCGCGTGCGGCGCAAGGCATGCAACGATATTTTACATCGTTGCGGAGTGCGGCAGCGGATCGTGCGCGCAGGAAACGATGTTTCTCATCGTTACAGATGAGAAACAGGCTATTCCGCGTGCGGCGCAAGGCATGCAGCGATATTTTACATCGTTGCGGAGTGCGGCAGCGGATCGTGCGCGCAGGAAACGATGTTTCTCATCATTACAGAGGAGAAACAGGCGGTTCCGCGAGCGGCGCAAGGCATGCAGCGATATTTTACATCGTTGCGGAGTGCGGCAGCGAATCGTGCGCGCAGGAAACGATGTTTCTCATCGTTACAGAGGAGAAACAGGCGGTTCCGCGTGCGGCGCAAGGCATGCAACGATATTTTACATCGTTGCGGAGTGCGGCAGCGGATCGTGCGCGCAGGAAACGATGTTTCTCATCGTTACAGAGGAGAAACAGGCGGTTCCGCGTGCGGCGCAAGGCATGCAGCGATATTTTACATCGTTGCAGAGTGCGGCAGCGGATCGTGCGCGCAGGAAACGATGTTTCTCATCGTTACAGATGTCTCAAGCCAAAGCTTGCGTAGACGAGCGAATGAGCAGCTCCGATGGCAAAATCATCTTCCGATTCTCTTGCGTCAAATCTCCTTCAATACGCTCGATCAGCAGCTGCATGCCCAGCGCGCCGAACTGGTAGGCGGGCTGCGAGGCCACGGTTAAAAAAGGATTTATCGAGTCAGCGTGGCCAAAATCGTCGAAGCAGACGACCGACAAATCGCCGGGAACCTGCAAGCCGCGCTTTCTCAAGGCTTGAATCACGCCGACAGCGAGCATGTTGTTGGCGGCAAAAATGGCCGTAGGCGGATCCTCATGATGGATGAGCTCATCTAATGCCGATTCATCATGAAAATCCCGATAGTTGAAATGGGCCACTAGCGAATCCTCTACAGTCAGACCGTTCAACAGATGCGCTTCGCGATAACCTGTATACCGTAAACGGGCCGTAGAGACGTCAGGTGAACCGTTAATCATGGCAATCCGGCGGTGCCCAAGCGCTATTAAGTGCTCCACAAGCTTTCTTGCGCCCTCCTTGCTATCTCCAAGCACAACATCGGCTTCGATGCCGGGAATTTCGCGATCAAGCACAACGAATGGAATGTTGTGCTTTTGAAGCTGCTGCAGGTTCTCGAACGAACGATCCCCAGTAGGCGCGAACAGGACGCCATCCACACGAGTCGACAACATCATATCGACATAGTCTTTCTCCTTCGCATAATCCTCGTCGCTATTGGCGAACAGCAACCGGTAGCCGGCCCGTAATGCGGCGTCTTCAGCACCTCGCGCAATCGTTGTATAGAACGGATTCGTAATATCCGTAATGAGCAGTGAAAGTATTTTCGTTTTTTGTAAAACGAGACTGCGAGCCATAGAGTTTGGAATATAGTGGAGCTCTTCCATGACTTTTTTTACACGCTTGCGCGTGGCCTCGCTGATTCGGCCTGTGTTATTGATAACCCGGGAAACGGTCATGGCCGAAACACCGGATTTTTCAGCGATATCATAAATTGTAATCAAGCAGCGTCACCTTTTTCAATTGATCAAAACGTATAAGTCATATACTTTTGCTTGGCATCTGCAAAGATAAACATGCACGCCCGGTTAGGGCGACAGGGGGATTTGTCCTGGTCTCCTGCTTATTTGTCTTTTTGCTGATGCTATTTGTCTATTGTATAGAAATTAAAGATTGACAGCAAGGCTTAAAGTTGATAATTTTGAGTTATCGATAACACACATTTTTGGAGGAGGACTTGAATATGCTAAAAGGAATACCTTCCATCTTGTCGCCGGAGCTTTTGAAGGTGCTGATGGAGATGGGGCATGGCGATGAGATTGTTTTGGCGGACGGAAATTTTCCGGCAGCAAGTCATACGAATCGTCTGCTTCGATGTGATGGCCATGGCGTACCGGAATTATTGGAAGCGGTTTTATCGTTGTTCCCATTGGATACTTACAGTGAACAACCGGTAGCTTTAATGGCCGTGGTCCCGGGCGATAAGGTGGAAACACCAATCTGGGACACGTATGAATCTATCATACTGAAGCATACGAAACCGGAGATTGAGTATGTGGAACGCTTTGCTTTTTATGAAAGAGCAAAGAAAGCTTATGCCATTGTGGCAACGAGCGAAAAGGCTCTCTACGCCAATGTGATTTTGAAAAAAGGGGTCATTAGCTCGTGATTTGAATTATCGATAACTCTAAATAAGTCGAAGAATGACAGCATAAATTGCAGTAACCAAAACCTGAGGAGGAACAGACAAATGGCAAACAGTACATACAGATGGAACCAAGAATTTCCTAAGATCGGGATCAGACCAACGATTGACGGCAGAAGAAAAGGGGTTCGTGAATCACTAGAAGAGCAAACGATGAACATGGCGAAAGCCGTTGCCGCACTATTGAGCGAAACATTGAAATACCCAAATGGCGAGCCTGTTGAGTGTGTCATTGCGGACACATGTATCGGAGGCGTGGCTGAAGCGGCGGCGGCAGCAAACAAATTCTCTAAATCCGGTGTCGGCGTATCCATCACTGTTACTCCTTGTTGGTGTTACGGAACAGAAACGATGGATATGGATCCGTCTACACCGAAGGCGATTTGGGGCTTTAACGGGACGGAGCGTCCTGGTGCGGTTTATTTGGCAGCGGTATTGTCCGGTCATGCGCAAAAAGGAATTCCTGCATTCGGCATTTACGGCAAGGATGTGCAGGATGCCGGTACAACGGATATTCCGCAAGATGTTCAGGAGAAGTTGATCCGTTTCTCTAAGGCAGGTCTTGCTGCCGCTTATATGAAAGGCAAATCGTATTTGGCGATTGGCTCGGTTTCCATGGGAATTGCAGGTTCGATTGTGAACGAGGAGCTGTTCCAGAACTACCTGGGCATGCGCAACGAATATGTAGACATGTCTGAGCTGGTTCGCCGCATTGACGAGGAAATTTTCGATCCGGAAGAGTACCAATTGGCGCTGAACTGGGTGAAAGAGAACTGTGCCGAAGGGCCGGACAAAAATCCACCCGAGATCCAAACAACACGCGAAAGAAAAGATCGAGATTGGGAGATTGTGGTGAAAATGTCCTTGATTGTCAGGGATTTGATGGTGGGGAATCCGCGTCTGGCCGATCTTGAGTTTGGAGAAGAAGCGCTTGGTCACAACGCAATCCTTTCCGGTTTCCAAGGGCAGCGCCACTGGACGGATCACTTCCCGAACGGCGACTTCATGGAAGCTATCTTGAATACATCCTTTGATTGGAACGGCAAGCGTGCGCCTTATTTGGTTGCTACTGAAAACGACAGCCTCAATGGGGTTGCGATGCTTTTCGGTAACCTGTTGACGAACACGGCACAAATTTTTGCAGATGTAAGAACATATTGGAGTCCTGATGCCGTTAAACGGGTAACGGGGCACACATTAAGCGGTGCAGCGAAAGACGGTATTCTTCACTTAATCAACTCAGGTCCGGCAGCACTCGACGGTACGGGTGAGCAGTCGCGTGACGGTCAGCCTGTTATGAAGCCTTATTGGGAAATCACCGATGAAGAAGTGAGCAAATGTCTGAAAGCGACATCTTGGCGCCCGGCTTCCGTCGAATATTTCCGCGGGGGCGGATACTCGTCAGACTTCTTGACCAGAGGCGGTATGCCAGTAACGATGTCGCGGATTAACCTTGTGAAGGGCTTAGGACCTGTGCTGCAATTGGCGGAAGGCTACTCGGTGGATCTGCCTGAGGATGTTCATAAGACTTTAGATGATCGCACGGATTCAACATGGCCGACAACTTGGTTTGCTCCTATTTTGACAGGTGAAGGGTCATTTACGGATGTGTATTCTGTTATGGATAACTGGGGTTCGAACCACGGCTCGATCAGCTACGGTCATATCGGAGCAGATTTGATCACATTGGCTGCGATCCTAAGAATTCCGGTTTCCATGCATAACGTGGCAAAAGAGCACATTTTCAGACCGCGTGTCTGGAGCAATTTCGGAACGTCCGATCCTGAGGGCGCGGATTTCAGAGCTTGCAGCTCCTTCGGTCCTTTATACAAGTAACAGGAATTGAGGTGGCGCCTGTGAGCACGAACTCTTTGAATATGTTGGCCGTCGATTTCGGGGCTAGCAGCGGTAGAACGATGCTGGGGCGATGGAATGGCTCAAAGCTTTCTATTGAAGAAATTCATCGTTTTGCCAATGAGCCTGTTGAACTAAGCGGTAGACTATATTGGGACTTTCTAAGGCTTTTTCATGAGCTGAAAAAAGGAATTCATGCTTTTAAGCAGCACTCAACCGGCAGTCCGGCCTCAATTGCCGTAGATACGTGGGGTGTGGATTACGGCTTCGTGGACGGCAAGGGAAAACTGCTTGCTAATCCTTATCATTACAGGGAAGCTCGCAATGCACAGGCCATGGATGCTATGCTGCAGCATACAACTCAACAAGATCTATACAGCAGGTCAGGTATTCAGCCCTTATCTTTTAATACGATTTTTCAGCTTTATGCCGAAAAAAATGAGCAAGGATTATCACTGCCTGAGGATGTTCGTCTACTGCTGATGCCGGATTTATTCCGTTTCTATTTATCCGGCATCCGCTCTACGGAATACACGATCGCCAGCACAACTGGGCTGCTCGATTCGGCAGTAAGGGACTGGGATAGGGGCTTGCTGCACAAGCTCGGTATCCCGGCCGCACTGTTCACAGATATTGTGATGCCTGGAACGATCGAAGGCAATCTGCGCAAAGAAATCGCAGAGGAGCTTCAAATCGGCGGTATGTCCGTCGTGGCGACAGCTTCCCATGACACGGCTTCTGCGGTTGTTTCTATTCCTTCGCTAGAGAAGGATTATGCATTCATTTCTTGCGGTACTTGGTCGCTGATGGGTGTTGAAATCGATCAACCGATTTTGACCGAAGAAAGTCTTCGCTATGGGTTTACGAATGAAGGTGGAGCTGAGCACAAAATTCGTACGCTGAAAAACATCATGGGTCTTTGGCTGCTCCAGGAATGCAAAAGACAATGGGAGCTGGAGGGAGAATCCCTAGGCTTCGCCCACATGCAGGAGATGGCGAAGGCGGAGCCCGGGCTGCAAAGCTATGTGGACGCGCAGGACCCTGCCTTTCTGACTCCGGGCAATATGCCCGAGCGCATCCGTCGCTATTGCGTGCAAACGGGGCAATCCGTGCCCCAAACAAAAGCGGAGCTCATCCGCTGCGTAGTGGACAGTTTGGCGATGAAATTCAAGCAAACACTGGATGAAATCGAAGAGCTGCTGGGCAAAAGGCTGCAAACGATTCATATGGTGGGCGGCGGGATTCAAAACCAGCTGCTTTGCCAGCTCACCGCGAATGCGACCGGGCGTCCGGTCATTGCGGGTCCTGTCGAAGCGACAGCCATCGGCAATATGATGATGCAGGTTAAAGCGCATGGCGAGGTACAGTCGCTGGATCAAATTCGTCAAGCCGTTCGTGATTCCTTTCCTCCAGACCACTATGAGTCCAAGGATGAGTCCCGGTGGCAGGAGGCTTACCGAATTTATTTACAAGTGATTGCCAAGAAATCTGTAAGGAGCTGAGGACACCGGTGTCTGAACAACATATAAGAGAAGAATTAACGAAATATGCCCGTAAAAGCGTAGCCAAAGGCCTCGTCGTAGGTCCAGGCGGCAATATCAGCGCAAGATTTGAGGATACGATGTACCTTTCCCCGAGCGGTTTTGCTTTAGAGGATATTGAGCCGGAGCAGTGGGTGCCGGTTGATATTCCTTCGGGAACCATTTTGGATAAAACATATCGTCCTTCGTCTGAAGTACTTATGCATCTGTTCTGCTATCGCGTGAACCCGAACATGACGGCCATCGTGCATACGCACCCGGCCTACTGCATTGCTTTAACGCTCGTTGACGATGAGCTGCCGATGCTGTTCCCGGACCAAGCTGCGCTTGTCGGCGATGTAGCCTTCGTACCGTATGTCGTGCCGACTACCGATAAGCTTGCTAATCTCGTAGCGGAGAAAGCGGATCGCTACAGCTCGATTTTGCTGAAAAATCACGGACTCGTCACCACCGGCAAAAACTTGCGCGAAGCCTACTACCGCACCGAAGTGATGGAAGAAAGCGCGAAGATTTACCTGATCGCCAAATCCGTAGGCACACCTAGAAGGCTGACTGAGGAAGAATACAAGGAAATACAAGGCTTGGAAAGCGAAGCTTACCGCGTCAATTTATTGCAGCAAATGAAATAATGAACTGTGCGCTAAACCCGTTCTCATCGTAAATCGATGGGGGCGGGTTTTATTTGGGTTTGGGGCAAGCGGCGCTTAAACGTACGGGTCTAATCCCATATATCCGACACGATTATCGTAATAAAACACATAGGAAAGCCATCTGTTGTACAATAAAATGAAGAAGATGCTTGAAAAGAATGCCGAGGTGGCCCATGGTTAATATTTTAGTCGTCGATGATGAGCCGATGATTTGCAAAGGTGTAGCAACCATTTTGAAACAGTCCAAGCTGGATATCGGCGAAGTTTTTATTGCATACAACGGTTTCGAAGCGCTGGATTTTATCCATCTGGAGAAAATTGATCTTGTGTTTACCGATATTCAAATGGAAAAGATGAACGGTATTGAATTAATAGAAAACATCTTTATGGAAGATCCGTCGATTCCGATTGTTATTTTGTCCGCGCATGGCGAGTTTGAATATGCCCAAAAAGCGATCCGTTTTGGAGCCAAAGAATATTTGGTCAAGCCGATTACACCGCCTCACCTCATAGCCATTACAGCTAAGCTGCTCAAGGAAAAAGAGGAACGGCAGCAGCATTTTTCAAATTGGGAAGGCAAACGAACATTGGCGGAAATTACTTCGCTGGAATTGAACTATTATTTGAGCGAGATCGTCACGGGTACCGTTCATGAATCTGAAGTTCCTGACATTATGGAGAAGATTGGAAATCGTTTGTCGGGTACCCAATACAGCATGTTGGTGATCAAGTTATTTTTAGGCCGTGGCGGTATCCGTGATGAGGAAATTACGACAATGAAGGACCGCAGCCTCTTGAAATATGCCGCTTTGAATATTATCGAGGAAACTGCGAGCCAGTGGAACCATCTTGTTTTTAATACTCATAATTCAACCTTTTCTCTGTTAATGCAAATTCCCGAGGAAGAGAAGCGAGGCACGCTCCGTATTAATCAGATGCTGATGGTAGCGCAGATGATACATGCGAATTTGCAGAAATACGTCAATGTCAAATGCCAAATCGGCATCAGTCGCATTCGAGAAGGCATCACCCAGTGGCCTGTCATTTATAAAGAAGCGATGGAGAGCTTAACTTGGGGGGAAACGCAGAAAGATCACTATATGTTCTACATCGAGGACATCGGCAAGACGATCATAGCGCAGAATTTAACGAATACGCAGGTTGACGAAGCAAATAATCGCATTGTTTTTGATACGAAAACGTATATTGAAGGCCATTTTTGCGACAAAGGACTGAAGCTGCAGGACATCGCAGATAGTGTGCATTTGAGCCCGAATTATTTGAGTTATTTGTTTAAAAGAGTGATGGGCTTGGGCATTTGGGATTATGTGACCCAGCTGCGTATGGAAAAAGGGAAACAGCTTATCCTCACGACCGACAAACGCCGATACGAGATTTCGGAGGAAATCGGGTATGAATCGCCGGAGCATTTTAGCAAAATATTTAAGAAGCATTTCGGGATAAATATTTCGGAGATCAAACAGACGGGACCGTAATATGCGACATGATTAGCGTAACAAGGCACATCGCTAGGACGCAGGAGTACCCCTTATAATCGAAATTGTAGCAGCAAACGTAAAATCACCTGATTTGAAAGGGGAACCAACTATGAGAGGTAAAAAGACATCCGCAATCAGTGCAATAGCACTGACTGTCCTTCTGGCAGGATGTGGTACACAATCCGCTACAACGAACGCGCCAAGCGCCAGCCCGGCCGCAACGGGTGCAAGCAGTGCGCAGACAACGCCGGCTGCCAAAAAGGTGACCATTACCGCCCAAGGCTTCAAGCCGGACCAAAAAGAAAAGAACGATCAGCTTGATCAGCGGATCGCCCGTTTTAAAGCGAAAAACCCGAACGTTGAATTTAAGAAAGACGATTGGCAGTACAATCCGCTGGAAATCGGCATCAAAATGGCTTCCAACAGCGCGCCGACCGAGTATACGACGTATGCAACGGAAGGCAAGGTGCTTGTTGACAAGAAATGGGTAGCGGACATTACTGATTCGATGAATGCTTGGGAACATGCGAAAGATATGAATGATCTTCTCTCCAAACCGTTCGTTGTGAATGGAAAAACGTATGGCGTACCGATTGACGGATACGTCATGACCATTACGCTCAACAAGAAGCTGTTTAAAGAAAAAGGCGTAGAACTGCCGCCGATGGACTGGACATGGGACGATCTGCTTGCAGCTGCGAGAAAAATCAATGATCCGGCTAAAGGCATCGCAGGTTTTATCCCCATGGGGAAAGGTCCTGAAGCGGGCTGGAACTGGACGAATTTCCTCTATGCAGCTGGCGGGGATGTACAGAAGCTCGATGGCGGCAAAGTCGTTGGCATATTTAATTCCGACGCGGGTTTGAAAGCGCTTGAATTTTACAAAAAGCTGAAAGATGAGAACTTGATTCCACAAAACTGGGCACTCGGTTACGGTGATGCATTAAGCGCATTCTCTCAAGGACGCGGCGCGATGGTCATGTGCGGTAGCGGCAACGCAGCGGATGCTGCTATCAATGAAGGCGGTATCTCCAAAGAGGATATGGTTGTGTATCCGATGCCGGCTATGACCAAAGGCGGCAAGCATACGGGCGTTCTTGGCGGCAATTATCGCGTCATCAATCCGAAGAGCGACAAAGACCAACAGGCTGTAGCCTTCAAATGGATTACGGATGAATACTTTACGGACGATTTCTTGAACTCCACGAAAAAAGAGATCGAAGACCGTAAAACGAAAAATCGTGTCTATATTCCACAGCCGATCAATTACTGGAAAGATTCCTCTGACTTTGGCAAAAAGTACACCGACTTACTCGCTAAATATGATAACGTCTTCAAATACGATCCGCAGCTGCTCAGCCTCTGGGACGGCAAGCCGGAAGCACAGTATGAAGCGCAGAAGTATTATACAGAGATGGCCAATGTGATCCAAAAAGTGTTCACAACCAAAGACGTAGATCTGAAAAAGACCTTAACGGATGCCTCAAACAAAGTGCAATCGGAAGTTTTTGATAAAGTAAAAGTCGAATAGTGACCGGATCGATCGGATCTAAGCCGCCTTCGCGGTTTAGGTCCGATTTCATAAGGAGTGTTGGAGATGGATACAGAATTGTATGTACGGCCTGTTGCAGCGGCAAGCTCCGTAAAGAAGAAAATCAATTGGTATCTGTGGGGAACCCTATTCCTTATCCCGGAGATTGTGTTCTTTATCATTTTCTTGTGGGTACCAATTATTAAAGGGGTTTTCTACAGCTTTTACAATATTGATTTCGTGGATGGCAATCACTTTATTGGTCTGGCAAATTATCTAAGTATTTTTCAGGATGAGCTTCTGCTGATTTCTGTCAAAAATACCTTGTATTATATGGCGCTTGGTATCGTGATTGGCTTCTGGGTTCCTCCGCTCATTGCTATCGCTGTCTCGGAATTGAAGTGGTTTCAGGGGGGAGCGCGCATTATCGGATATTTGCCAAGTGCGATTCCCGCTATCGTCCTCTATGGCATGTGGCAGTGGTTCTATGATGCAGTAGGTCCGATCAACTCCCTTTTGCAAACGTTAGGGCTTCCACAGCTGCAATTCTTCAGCCCTAAGTTAGCCATGGGCTCCATTGTTTTGCTCGAAACATGGCAAAGCTTCGGTGCGGCGACGCTCATCTATATCGCGGCTATCGTAGGAATTCCGCGGGACATATACGAAGCGGCCGAGATCGACGGGGCAAGCGTTTGGCAGCGTATCCGCTACATCACTTTGCCGAGTATCCGAACATTGATGCTGCTTCTACTGCTCTTGCAGGTGATCACTACGTCACAGGGCTTCCAGGCACAGTTGTCCATGACGGACGGCGGGCCGAATAATGCAACGCTAACGTACCTGCTGTGGCTTAATCATACGGCATTCCGCGATCTTGATTTTGGCAAAGCAAGCGCGATGGGCAGCTTAATGTTTTTCGTCTTAATCCTATTGTCTGTGTTATACAATTTGCTGCAGCGCAGAGGTGATAAAGCATGAAGCAAGAAGAACGCGGCATTATTTCAAGATATGATATGAAAAAAGGCACCGTACGCACAGGTTATACCATCATGGTGGTGCTGATGCTCTTGATGGGGGCGACGATGCTGTATCCGTTTTTTGATACGTTTTTCGGTTCGCTCAAAACGCGGGAGGAATTTTTCGCTTTTCCTCCGACCTTTTTCCCAAAAAGCTGGATTTGGACCAACTATAAGGATGCGTTTACCGGATTTGACCTGCCTTTGTTGACATTTCTCAAAAATACTATGCTTATCTATGTCGGCAACGTTATTGTTTCCCTGCTGTTAATCGGATTAGCGGCATACGCGCTGTCGCATTTAAAAGTTCCTTTCAAACGTTGGGTGACGCTGTTCTTCTTTTCCACGCTGCTCATCCCGCCGGCTACGTACATCGTGCCTAACTTACTCAATTTGAAAAGTTTGGGCATGCTGAATACTTACTGGGCTTTCTGGCTGCCGGCTGCGGCGAATGCGTATTTCATGCTGCTGCTCAAAAACTTCTTCGACGGCATCCACAAAGAAATTCTGGAAGCTGCGAGGATCGATGGGGCAAGTGAATTCAGCTCTTTTATCCGAATTGCGGTTCCGCTTTCCACGCCGATCATTGGTACGCTGCTCATGTTATCTTTTTCGGCGACGTGGAACGATTTCTACTGGCCTAGTCTTGTCATGTCGGAAAGAGGAATGTACCCGCTCGCAACAGGCATCTATCTATACGTTGTGTACTCGACATCAGTGATTCCGTGGAGTGTCCGATTTGCGGTATTGACAATGGCAATGCTGCCTCCGGTGGTGTTTTTCCTCGTTTTCCAAAAATTTATTATTCGCGGTATTTCGGTTTCCGGTGTTAAGGGATAAGTGAAGAACGCCCATCAGAAGCTATTTCTGGTGGCGTTTTCTTTTGCCTAAAGGAGAACGTATCCGCTGCAGCGAAACTATGTGAAAGCAAGGCAGATCGGAAACATGACCTGATGGAATGGCTGGAAAGGAAGGAAAGTCAGTATGCGAAAAATGCTGCGTAATATGAATCTGATGAAAAAGCTGATCGTCCTGCTCATCTTATTCGTCGTCATCCCGATATTGGTTTTGGATTTGGTCGTCGCCAAGAAGTTGGAGTCTATTACAGAAGAGCAAGTAGGAAACGCGCTGCTGCAATTAGTGCGGGGAAGTCACTTAACGTTGGATAGGGAAAGCAGCGATTTCGAGGAAAAAACGGAGAAAATTATGATATCTCAGGAGATTCAACAACTTGCCAGCATTCCCTCCTCGTCGGAATATGAGCGGTTTGAAATCTTCAAGAAGCTGGATAAATATTTGAGCAATTATTCAACGAATGCGATTCGCTATTCCATGTTCTTTTCGGATACCGACAAACAGTATTCCTTCGTGCCCAATTCCGATATTTTAAACAACGGCATCTTTTACGCTACCGATTTGAATGCACTCTCTTGGTACAAATCGGTTAGTCAAGCGAAGGGAAAAGGAGTTCTTCGCGTTATCGATAAGTTCGGCTATAATCCGAATAACGTGAAAACCGTTGCTTATTTGCGTCAGCTCAACAGCATTTATAACGGGGAAACCGTCATCGGTTACTTGCTTGTGTCGGGCATTGAGACGCCTCTGCAGCAGGATTTTTCGCCCTTTGATAAGTATGCGGATGGCCAAGTCATGTTACTGGACCAAGAAAATACGGTGCTTGCTACCAACACGGAGAAATTCCAAATTGGCTCTACGATGCCTGTTGCTGCGGATAAAGTGGAAGGTGTTTATAAGCTGAAGGAAGCTGGCGTGGAGTATATGCATGTGCTTCATACAAGTGAAGCTACAAACACGAAACTGCTTATGAGAGTGCCCGTCCAATCGATCATTATTGATCATATCAGTGTGCAGCGTCTTGTGGATTGGATTATGTTTATTTATTTCTTTATTTTGATCTTAGCTAGCATGTACTTTATTCAATCGATCTTGAAGCCGATTTCGAGGCTGGCGCGCATTACCAATTCCTATCATCCGGGCAGGCCGCTGGCGATTTCGATGCATTCGGAGAGTAAAAACGAGATCGTGCTGCTCAGCAATCATTTTATACGGATGACAGACCGTTTGAATCAAACGATTTATGATCAATATGAGCTGGAATTAAAGCATAAAGAAATTGAATTATCGATTCTCCATACGCAAATTAATCCGCATCTCCTCTACAATACGCTGGAGTCAGTCTATTGGCATACGTTTATGGAAGGGGCGACGGAGTCTGCTGAAATGATTAAAGACTTATCGCTCATTATGCGGATCGGACTAAGTAAAGGAAAGCTGTTGATCCCGGTGATGGAGGAAATGAATCATGCGGAGGCCTACGTTCGCTTACAATTGTTCCGTTATGAATACGCGTTTAAGGTACATTGGGACATTGAAGAGGATGCGAAAAAGTATCTCGTGCCGAAGGTCATTCTGCAGCCCATTATTGAGAATGCGATTTTGCACGGCATTAAGCACATGAGCCAGGACGGAGAGTTATGGATTAAGGTGCGAAGCCGCAATGGTCTTGTTACGATCAGTGTCGAGGATAACGGTTACCGGCAGGCGGATATCGATATGTTGAATGCTATTCTGCAAGGGAAAGAAAGCAACCGGGGCTTCGGAATCATTAATGTTCAAAAGCGGATTCAACTGCATTTTGGGGGCAGCTACGGCCTGCATTACAGCCATAGACAAGATCAAGGTGTACGTGCCTGGATTGAGATTCCCGCGATCCTGGATGAGAATGAATGGAAGCAGCCCCCGGCCTAATAAATACGTGCCTTGGCGTGCAGCAGGAGATGGCATCCTCCGAGTAGCAATGGAACGGATCTGGAAATACAGATCAAATAAAGAACCTAGCGGTAAAGATACCGCTAGGTTTCTTTTGCATTCGAAGCGATATGCTATGGTGAGGTTTAGTTTTGCGGTAAACCAAACTCGGTGTCTGTTGATGAATTGTGATCGGAAATTTCCACATATTGATCGACCGTATCCAGAACTTGGCTTAACTGCCAGCGGCTAAAAATAACTTGGTCTGAAGATATGGCATTATAGGTGCTCTCTTCTTTACTAATCTTAAAGCCTCGGTAATTCTCATAAATGGTTCTCATTCTGATCTCTCCCTCGCTTTGATGTATATCTTAAACTATCATCAAACACACTTTTTTGGTAGAGGTGTAAATTGAGAGATATTGTCTATTCCTGACTAATTTCATTTAAAAATGATTAATTGCTTCTATTTTGTTCTCTATAGAGGGTCGGAGGTACCCCGATCTGCTTTTTAAACGCTTTAGAGAAACTAAATAAATCGGGATAGCCAACGGAACTCGCAATTTCTGAAAGAGTATAAGCCGTTTGCTCCAAGAGCAGCTTTGCTTCATTCATTTTCAAGCTCTGCAGGTACTGCATCGGTGTAACGCCATATGTTTTACTGAATTGTTTTGTGAAATGAGTTCTTTCCACACCCACATGCTCCGAGACACGTTCTACGGATATCCCCTCAGCGTAATGGATTTGCATATAAGCGAGGCCCATTTGCAGCCAAGTGAGAGCGCGCTTATGAGGGGTGGCGGCAGGCTTATGGATGCCAGACAATGAATCGAACACACGATAAAGATGATGAAGTCTCGTCAAATCCGACGCCTGCCGTTCTCCTTCGCCTACAGCACCGATGAAATCCCACATGAAGCTAATCGCACGCTCAGTTGCTGTGCCTGAGAGATGCGGAGAATAGGGGCTTAGTCCGATTCGTTCCAACAAGTGAAGCGACTGCTTCCCATCAAAAGCAACGAAGATTTTATGCAGCGGATCGGTCGCGATCGTCCAATATTCATGCGTAACCTGAGGGAATAAACAAAACATGTCGCCCTTGCCAAGTAGAAAAGTCTGATTGTTTTGGATGAAAGTCCCTTGGCCCTCCAGGACAAAAATTAAATAATAGTAGGGCGTCGTTCGGGGGCCGATATGATAATTCGATTTCGCGATGTTATGACCGATGCGAATAGGCCAGACATTGCCTGCTTTTTCAAATTCAGAAGGGGTAAAATAAGTAATTTCCAAATATTCATGGTGATCTTCACGCATATTTTTCCTCAATGACTACACCTCTTTTTCACATTCCCTGCATAATGGAAATTCATGAAGGAAGCAGAAGTACACTTCCATAATAAGATTACAACCCACAAATTGACAAGTTGAAAATAACGCGAATTGACATTGACCCTGGGCGCGGTTCGTTGTTATGATACAAATACATTCTATTCCTACCTTTTTTATAGGATATTGACCAGACAACTGGAAATAGCAAAATAAAATAATGACATCTAGTCGACAGGAGAGCCTGAAATGACACTTCATAAAGAGATTGAGTTTGGTTGGTTTTTACCGACTTCGGGTGATGGCAAGTATGTTGGGGTAGCCCCGGAGCGGGAAGCTACGCTAGATTATTTAATCGGCGTTGCACAGGCGGCAGAGCGGTCGGGCTTTGAATTCGTCCTCATACCAACCGGCGGCGCATGTCTGGACGCTTGGGTAGTAGGTTCTGCGGTGATGAGTCATACTACTTCGTTACGTCCGCTAGTTGCTGTACGTCCTGGGCTTGTTGCCCCAGTGTTAGCAGCGCGTATGGGTGCTGCATTGGATGTGCTATCCGGAGGCAGGGCCATGATTAACGTGGTAACCGGCTCGTCCGTGCAAGATTTAGAAGAGTTAGGAGACCCGCTAGCGCATGCCCACGATGAAAGATATGAGCGGGCGAAAGAGTATGTAGAGGTTATGCAGCAAGCGTGGACGCAAACGGATGTCTTGTCTGCTTCTGAATTTGCCGATGCAACGACTGCATTGCCTGTAAAGGAAAATAAGCCTTACCAAGGCAAATACTATCAATTCAATCGTCCGGTTTCTTCACCTTTAACCATTCAGAAGCCTCATCCGCCTTTTTACCTAGGAGGTAGTTCACCCGCAGCCAAGCGATTGGCCGTTGAATTTGCAGACACATATCTGATGTGGGGAGAGCCGCACGATTGGATTCGTGAGCAAATCGATGAGATAGAAGCGGTACGGGCCGAATATACGGCAGAAACGGGAGTCAATCGTCCCCTTCACTATGGTCTAAGAGCGCAGGTACTCGTTCGTGAAACGGAAGAGGAGGCATGGGCGGCGGCTTGGGAGAGCATCTCAAAAGTATCGCCCGAAGCGATGGAGAAGGCGCAAGCGGCGTTTGCCAAAACAGATGCTACAAACCAGCAGCGTCAGAACGATTTGCGAGAGCTATCGAAAAACCAACAGTTCGTTGTTGGACCCAATCTGTGGACGGGCTTGTCGCTTGTTCGCTCGGGCGGCGCGATCCTCATCGTCGGCACAGCTGAGCAGGTTGCAGATCGTTTAGTCGAGTATGCGGAATTAGGCATCTCTTCGTTCATCCTCTCCGGTTATCCGCATCTGGAAGAGGCGGAGACATTCGGTCAAGCCGCGCTTCCTTTATTCCGGGAAAAATGGCAATTGAAGCTGGCACAAGCCAAAGTGACAACGAAAGGATAATGCGAGCACTATCCCCAATAAACACCTAATCAGGAGGTCTTTCCATGAAAAAACATAAGAGAAAGAGCAGTTTTCTCGTCGCATCTGTCACGTTGTTATCCATTTTAACAGCGGCATGCGGATCAACAACGAGCAGTTCCTCGACTCCAGCAGTATCGTCCGGGACTAATCCAGCCAGCACGACAGCAGCTTCCGGCAAACCTGTCACAATAAGTTTTCTGCATTGGCGTGGAGAAGATGTGAACTCCTTGAATGGCATTATTGCTAAATTCCAAGCGGAGAATCCGTCCATTAAGGTCGAGATGCAAACGATGCCCTCGGAGCAGTACCAATCCACAGCGCAAGCCAAGTTGGCGGACGGTTCTGTTGGCGACGTTTTTACATCGTTCCCTGGCGCTCAATTTGAAGCTTTATCGAAAGCGGGTATTTTCACGGATTTATCTTCGGAAAAATTTCTAAGCAATTTTAATGATACCCTCATTCAAGTAGGCAAAAAAGACGGTAAACAAGTGGCTGTACCCTATCAACTGGTTTACAACGATCCGATTTATAATGTGAAACTGTTCCAAAAGTTTAATCTCACTCCTCCTAAGGATTGGGAAGGCTTTCTAACCTTGTGCGAAACGTTGAAAAAGAACGGCATTATTCCGATTGCTTTTGCTGGTGCTGATATCGGTCCGGGGCAATTTATGAATACGATGGTTATGAACAATGAACCAAGCCCTGATATTTTCACTAAAGTTGAAGCGGGTCAAGCCAAATTAACGGATGAATTCTGGATCAAAACCTTAACTCAATTCAAGGAGCTTAACGATAAGGGATATCTCCAGCCTGATGCGCTTGGCACGAAGGATGCGGCAGCGGGAGCTCTTTTTATCCAAGAAAAAGCGGCCATTCTGGCCAGCGGATCTTACCAATTAGCACAAAATAAAAAGCAAAACCCGAATCTGGAGCAAAAATTGCTCGCTCCCATTACTGTGGCTGCCGATCAGGCAAAATTCGAGGGCGTTCACACAAGCACATTTATGTTAGCGGTGAATAGTAAATCCAAGCATCCGGCTGAGGCTAAGAAATTCATCGAATTTTTAAGCCGTAAGGAAATTGCGGGTACGTATGCGAATGAAACGGGGCAAAATGTAACGGTCAAAGACGTCCAGTACACAACGCCTGAGCTGCAGGTAGCGACAGATTGGGCAAGTAAGAAAACACTCTTCCAGCCACGTTTCAGCATCACCAATGCCGATAATCAGAAGGCCGTAACGAACTCGATTCAGGCTGTGCTCAGCGGTAAATCGCCACAAGACGCAGCGAAAGAAGCGCAGGCTATTATCGATCAGCATCTAGTTAAATAAGATGACACATAATCGCCGAGTTTTATGGTTGTTTCTTCTGCCGGGAACGCTGCTTTATTTGTTATTATTTGTGGGACCGACATTAACAGGACTGTTTTACTCCTTTACGGACTGGGACGGCGTTTCGCCGTCCTATCAGCTTGTCGGTTTAAACAATTACGCCAAAACGCTGCACAACATCGTCTTCCAGAAAGCACTCTGGAACAACACGAAATTCATGCTGACGGTTGTGATCGCACAAACCCTATTGTCCTTGGTTTTAGCGATGCTGCTGGTCAAAAACAGGAAAACTCACGTTCTTCTGCGTGCGCTTTACTTCTTCCCGACCATCCTTTCTTCTGTTGCGGTAGGACTGATTTGGTCGTTTATGTATGATCCGTCACTTGGTCTCATCAACACATTACTCCACCAAACAGGGCTTGGAGCGTGGGGGCAAAACTGGATTGGCGGGGTCAAAATCGCGCTCTACGCCATTGCAGGCGTACAGGTCTGGGCGCATGCCGGGCAAATGATGATTGTATTCATTGCAGGACTGCAGGCGATTCCAGAGGAGTTGTATGAAGCGGCCAAAATGGACGGTGGCACCAAATGGCAGGTGTTCCGCAAAGTGACATGGCCGCTTTTAGCTCCGTCAGCGACAATTGTTGTTGCCTATACGACGATCCAGTCATTTAAAGCTTTTGATTTGATCTTTACGATGACAGATGGCGGCCCCAATTATGCCACCGAAATTTTGACCACTTACATTTATCACACGGCCTTTGCCAACTATTCGTTTGGCTTAGCTTCCGCAGGTTCTGTTTTGTTCCTGACTTTGTTGTCTGTATTAACGGCCTTGCAGTTCAAAGCGCTGCGTTCGGACCGTGTTTCGTATTAAACCAAAAGAGGTTGTACTATTATGGGGATGAAATGGCTCGGTCGCGTTGTGCTGCTGCTGTATGCAGTCATTATCGCTGCACCTTTATATTTTGTTTTTATATCGTCATTTAAGTCGACGCAGCGCTTTTTTGCTTCGCCGCTAGGTTGGCCGAAGCCATTTACACTGTCTAACTTTACGACCATGTTCAAAGGTCAGACGATTGGAAAGTACTTTTTGAACAGTATAGAAGTGACCCTAGGCACGGTGCTGATCGAGCTGCTGCTTGGCAGCTTGATCGCTTATGCGATATACCGGCTTGGCGGTAAAATCGCAATGGTTTTGTTCGCACTGTTCATTGCGGGACTGATTGTCCCTTCCCAGGTGAATATGCTGCCCATCTATTCGTTAACGCATAAGCTTGGCTGGTCGGACAGTCTTTACGGCTTAATTCTTGTCTCCGTCGCCATGCTGATGCCATTAACAGTGTTCATGCTGAAAGGTTTCATGCAAGTTTTGAGCAAAGAGATCCTCGAGGCCGGGAGCATCGACGGCGCCGGCGAGTGGAAGCTGTACTCGCGCATTGCACTGCCTTTATCAGCGCCTTCCTTGGCAGCTACGGCAACCTTTTTGTTCGTGATGGTATGGAACGATCTGCTCATCCCGATGCTGCTTATTAACAGTAAGTCGAAGCTCACGCTTCCGCTTGCTATGCTGCAGTTCCGGGGGGAATATGTGACGGATTACCCGATGCTGTTAACCGGCGTCGTCATTACAGCAGCTCCGATGGTTGTCCTATTCTTGTTTCTGCAGCGGTATTTTGTCGCTGGTGTTATGGCAGGATCTTTAAAGGGATAGTCTATGGCGATTTACGGTATTATATCAAGCTGTCTCTGAGGGTTCTCGAAACCTGATCGGACAGCTTTTTGGTATCGTTGAGATTGTTGACAAAGTTTGACCGGCAGTGTTAATATACAAACAACACATTTAATTCATAGTATTCTTATTGGAATTTAACTAAATCTATTTCTGACCGGAAAACCGGAAGCGTGGATGCTGAGTCCATGCTTTTTTTATTTCGAGAAGCGGAGGTTTTGATGGTATGAATCATACTAAGCTAGATGGAGGAAACATCATGAAAATTGAGTGGTCATTTGAAATGAACAGGCTTTGGTCGATTGAACAGGTTTTGAATTTTGTTGCGATGGCCAACCGCTTTTCCAGCCAAATTTATGTTGGCACAAAAGGGAAAATGCTGAATGCCAAAGGCGTGCTGGGCGTTGTCTCGTTTAGCCTTACACTGGGCTCAAACGGAACGATTATGCTGCAGGTAGAAGGAACGGATTCACAGGAGGCATTCACAGCAGTATCCTTATTTTTGCAAAATGAAGTACGTCGTCAAAGTCCAAACACATTACCTTCCTCATACATGCATAAACACACACGAGTAGCGCAATAATTGGAGGGTGCAAACAGTCAGGAGCTCGCAGCTTGACTGTTTTTGCTATTCTGTGCCTGTTTGTGTTACAGTTAGTGCAGAGGTGATCAACGATGTTGAAGTTGGGGATTTTGGACCAATCGCAAATAGGGGAAGGCCGCACAGCGGCAAATGCGCTGGCTGAAACGACGGAGCTGGCGCAAGAGGCAGATAAATTGGGATATACCCGGTATTGGGTATCGGAGCATCACGCATCGCAAGCGCTCGCACATTCAAGCCCAGAGGTGCTTATCGCGCACTTAGCTGCCAAAACAAATCGGATACGATTAGGATCAGGCGGCATCATGCTGCCTCATTATAGCGCCTATAAAGTAGCTGAAAATTTCCGGTTGCTCGAAGCTCTGCACCCGGGACGAATTGACGTTGGACTCGGTCGCGCTCCCGGCGGGATGCCGATATCAACACGCGCGCTGCAAGAGGGGAAATACACCAGCGTAGATCAATATCCGCAGCAGGTTGCTGATCTGACGGGGTATTTATATGATTCGCTGCCGGCGAGTCACCGTTTCGCGGCTCTGCACGCGTCGCCGATCATTCAGACTGCGCCGGAAATATGGCTGCTCGGATCTTCCTATGACAGCGCAAGAATTGCGGCAGATCAAGGGGCTTCCTTTGGCTTTGCGCAATTTTTTGGCAATGCGGATTGCGAGCAGGCTTTGCGAATATATCGCGAGCATTTTAAGCCGTCGATTTTGAATGAACAAGCTCATTCACTAGCGGCGGTAATGGTTATTTGTGCAGATACGGAAGAAGAGGCGAAGCGTCTGGCTACGAGTACGGATTTATTTTTCCTGTCGCTTGGCCGCGGCGCACTGCTGCCGTCTTTTCCTTCCGTTGAAACGGCTATGAATTATCCCTATACGCCAGGGGATCTGGCTATGATTCAGGATCGCCAACATAAGCGTATCGTCGGTACGCCGGAGCAAGTGAAGGCGGAGATGCTTAAGCTTAACGAGGCCTATCAAGCCAACGAAATTATGGTTGTGTCACCGATTCATGATGTTGCCGCGAGAATTCATTCGTATCGATTGCTGGCAGAAGTGTTTGACCTGCAGGGGTAACAGATTTGCGAGTGGCTAGTCGCTATGTCATTTTTGAGCAATCATTTGCGTTTTTTTGGTCTTGCCATTACACTTAAACAAAAAATGGAGTGGTGAAATGAGCAAGAATAGAGTTTGGAATAAGGGAAAGCGTAATGGCGGCGGTGGGCCTGCGCCTGGTACGGGCTATAAAGAAAAGCTTGCTGCGGCTGTGCGGGAAGAAGGCAAAAATCCGGAGATTGATTACAACAACCCTGTTAATCAAGTTCGGCCGATGAAACGTGAGAATTGGGTGGAGCGCCCCGTTCGCGTCGTTCGGGAACAACCTAAAACATGAATTGTAGAAAACCTATTCGGTCATGAAAATGATTCCGGATAGGTTTTTTTGGTCATCCGAGCGGGGTTATTAGACTTATGCTGAACCTTCCCCTGACATAAACGCTGCGGATCTCCATATGAATGGAAGAGGAGTCTCACGTCAAAACGTGTCGACAAGCAGCAGGGAGGGAATCCATGAATGAAGTCGGTATTTAAACTTGAATTAGAAGAAGCGAGGGTTATGATTGCAGCAGGCATTCAAGCCGCGGTTGCTGCTGGCGCAGCCGAAACGATATGTATCGTAGACGATGGTGGTTACGTGATCGCCTTGGAAAGAATGAATGGCGCTCGCAATACGAGTCCTGAAATGGCCATGGCAAAAGCTTTTACAGCCAGCGGTCACCGGCGTTCGACGCATTTGTTTAATCAGCCGGGCGGCCCGGCGACGATCCATGGAGAAGCCTTCGGCATACATGCAATGATGCCCGGAAGGTTTGCTATTTTTGTCGGAGGGTTCCCGATTGTGGTGAATGGGAGCGTCATCGGCGGAGTTGGCGTAAGCGGAGGAGCAGGGGAAGACGATATTGCCGTTGGCGTAGCGGCGTTAAAGGCGCTTCAGTCGTATTTAGGCGACGGATATGAGGTGATGACGGAGCCTGATATCAAGAAATAAAACAAAGCCCCGAATCTCCCATAACAGGCGAGCGGGGCTAATGATTAAAACATAAGATTTCTTACATAATGAAAGGTTTCATTGATAGTTTCATCGGAAAGCTGTTCTAAAGAAATGTCGATGCCAGGCTTAACCCTGTGGAGCTTTTCCAGGAACGATTGGGTCTGGAAAATGCCTTGACCTGAGCGTACCGATTCAAGCTTGCCGTCACGAACGATAACATCCTTCAAATGAGCAAGGACGATGCGGTCGCCGAAAGCTGCAAAAGCCCCATCCAGGAACTCCTCTTGATTATCAACATCAGCAGGTGGCAGCAAATTCACAGGATCAAATACGACGCCCAGGTTGCTCGACGGTATTTCTTCCATGATGCGTACCATTTTTTCTTTACTGGATAACGTGTGGGTAAAAACGGGCTCAAGACCGATGTTAACTCCCCAGCGCTCCGCTTCCTCGGATAATTCCTCTACCGTCTGCTTAAGCAGTTCACAACCTATGGCTTCATATCGCTCGGCATCCTGCGAGAGATATGTCGTTAAGTCTGCCGTTTCTGTTGCGACAATGGACGTCCCGAAATCTCTGGCATAGCGCAGATGCTCTTTGAATCGGTTGATTTCATAGCGGCGCTGCTGCGGATCCGGGTGAATCGGATTGATGTAACAGCCGAGAACGCCAATGCGGATCCCAGCTCGATGAAACTGTTCGCCAATATGATTGGCGAGTCCAGGACTAAGCTTGCCCAGACTTGTGTCGATATCGCTGATGGCTTTGCTGAGAGCCAGCTGTACGAAGTCAATGCCTCGTCCGCGTAGCTTCTCTGTTAATTGGTTCAGTGGAAGATGGCCGACGGTATGAGCAAGTGTGCCGATTCCCATTTATCTTGCCATCCATCCGCCGTCCACGCATAAAACGTGTCCGTTCATATAATCGGAAGCGCCCGAGGACAAGAACACAACAGGACCTTTCAGATCCTCAGGTGAGCCCCAACGGCCTGCCGGGATACGCTCAGTAATGGATTGCGTGCGCTTCTCATCTTTCAGAATTGGCGCTGTATTGTTCGTCGTCATGTAACCAGGGGCGATGGCATTGACTTGAATGCCTTTGCCTGCCCATTCGTTTGCTAATGCTTTGGTAACACCGGCAATCGCATGTTTGCTTGCGGTGTAGCCTGGTACATTGATGCCGCCTTGGTAAGTTAGCATGGAAGCAATGTTGACGATTTTGCCGCTGCCGCGCTCGATCATGTGACGGCCGATCAGCTGGCACAGGAAGAAAGCGGAGTTCAAGTTCAGGTCGATCACATCGTGCCAGTCTTGACGCGCATGGTCGACAGCCGGCGTACGACGGATGATTCCGGCATTGTTCACAAGAATATCGATGCCGCCGTAAATGCCGATAGCTCTATTCACGACATCCTCAAGGATGTCTTCGTTGCTTAAATCTGCTGCAATTAGCTCAGCTTTACCGCCTAACGCACGGATCGCTTCAACCGTTTGCACGCTTTCGGAAGAGGATACGGCAATAACGTTAGCGCCGGCTTCGGCAAGGCCGATAGCCATTGCTTGCCCTAGACCGCCGGAAGCACCGGTTACGAAGGCTGTTTTTCCTGCTAAATTAAAAAGTGTCATGAATGATACTCCTTTTCACTAGTGAGTGACGATTTGGATGCCGGCATCACGGTATTGTTTGGCCGTTTCTGCAGGCAAGTTGCTGTCGGTTATGATCATGGCGACTTCAGATAAAGAGGCGAAAGTACGCAAGGCGCACTGGCCGAATTTATAGTGATCGGCAACGCCGTAGACGGTTGCGCTCGATGCGATCAACGCGCGCTTGTAATCGGCGTGATCACTTGTATAAATCGTAAAGCCGTGCTGAAGATGAACGCCGGTAGCAGAAATGAACGATTTCTGAATGTTAAGCGAATTCACATACGCAACAGCTTCAGGGCCTGCAAGCATGTTTCTCGTTCTATACCCGCCTGGAACAACGAGCCGAATTTCTTCCTTATGGACAAGCTCGGAAATAATGTATAGATCATTGGTTACAACAGTAAGCGGCTGATTATCCAGCCGCCTAGCGATTTCAAGTGTTGTGCTGCCGCCGTCGAGAGCAATGATGTCCCGCGGCTGAATGTATCGCAGAGCAATCGTTGCAATTTCCGATTTTTGATCGGCGTGTTTGACGATAGGCTCTTTCGCCGAGAGAATGCCAAGCTGATCGCTTTGGGCGAGCATAGCGCCGCCATGAATGCGGACGAGCAGCCCTTTTTCCTCTAGCTTGGCCAAGTCTTCGCGTATTGTTTTGCCTGTTACGTCCAGTCGCTCGCTAAGCTCGTTAACGGTAACTTCTTTCTGTGCCAGGAGGATTTCCATTATCGTTTCGTATCTGCGTAAAGGATTCATCGATGATCATCACTTTCCAAAAGAGAGATTATCGATTATTTTAAATCCTTCATAGCCACGGCGTCCATATCGTCGAACATTTGATTTTCGCCAGCCATACCCCAGATGAATGTGTAGTTGTTTGTGCCTACGCCGCTGTGAATGGACCAGCTTGGGGAAATGATTGCTTGCTCATTGCGCATAACAACGTGACGTGTTTGTTGCGGTTCGCCCATCATATGGAAAACAACCGCATCTTCCGGCATATCGAAGTAGAAGTAAACTTCAGAACGGCGGTTATGTGTATGGGAAGGCATAGTGTTCCACATGTTACCCGGTTTAAGAAGCGTCATCCCCATAACGAGTTGACAGCTTTGAATACCGTCTAAGTGAATGTATTTGTAGATCGTACGCTCGTTGGATGTGTTGATGCTGCCTAGGTGAGCAGGAGTAGCTTCGCTAATGGCTGCTTTTACAGTTGGGTATGTTTTGTGAGCAGGCGTTGAGTTGAAGTAGAATTTAGCAGGCTCAGCAGCATTTTCGCTGGCAAATGTAATGTCCTTCGAGCCAAGACCGATGTAAATGCAGTCCTTGGAATCCATGTTGTACACAGTGCCGTCAACTGCAATTGTGCCGCGGCCGCCAACGTTAATGATCCCGATTTCGCGACGCTCTAAGAAATAATCAGCTGCCATTTCTTTTTTGTCCGCTTGCAGTTGAAGAGTGCTTGTCGTCGGAAGTACGCCTCCGATGATAAAACGGTCAACGTGGGAGTATACTAATTTAATCTCGTTAGGTACAAACAAAGCGTTGATTTGAAATTCGGATTGCAGGCGCTCTGTGTCAAATTGTTTAACTTCATTCGGGTGTGATGCGTAACGGATATCCATGTGATAATCGCTCCTTGGAATGGTTTATTTGAGTTGATATGGGTTCATATAGGTTTAATTTACTCCAAACGTGAGGATTAAGCAAGTCTTTTCGGCAGATGTTTCAAATCATTTTTAAACGGTGAATAAAGGAGAAACATTAAGGAAACAACAACCCTACAGGAGGTTAATTTATGGATAAAAGTCATTATTTTGATCACGTCTGCAACGATACAATTCCGACTAAGCCAGATGAAGAGGATACGACACCAACGGATATGATCAGTGAAGCGGTCGAGGAAGTTATGGACAATATTAAGAGCGCCTTTTCGACGGGCGATCGGGATTAGAGAAAAGGACGAAGCTGGTTTCTGCTTCGTCCTTTTTCATTTGCTGCTCAGCGTTTTTTAGGGAGCACTTGTTGTCGTAGTTCCTATAAGGTGTCGCGTAGCACCTTTAACTCTGCTAGGAGGTCGAAAAACCTCTCCGCGATGTACCGTAGTTACGCTTATATTCATCAGCGTTTACTATTCTCATTCCGACGAAGTCGCTTATATTCATAAGCAGCTAGCATGAACTCATTCCGTCGTATGTCGCTGATTTTCATCAGCGACTAGCACGAACTAACCCCGTCAAATGTCGCTGAAAGTAAGCTATTTAACAAACTGCCTAGGGGATGTTGATCCCCTCCTGCGTATCCCGGCTCTGCCCTCCCGCTAGAGGGAACTACAGGGCGCTATTTCTGCGAAATTAGCTTATTTGCGCAAATGAGGGGAATTAGGGTCCGTTATGTTGGTACATCCGCCATTGCATAGGCGTCATGCCGATAATGCGCTTAAACACGGTGGCGAAATGTTGGGATGAGGCGTAGCCTAATACACCAGCGATATCGGTAATTGCAGCGCTGCTTTCTGCAAGCAAGCTGCAAGCTTTCCTGATTCGCATTCGTTCGATATAAACCATCGGAGGCAGCCCCGTATACGACTGGAAAGTTCGAAAGAAGTGAGAGGGACTGACCCGTACATAACCAGCCAATTCTTCAATACCTGGCCGCCACTCGGGATTATCCTCGATACGGCGAAGAAGCAGATTGAATTGTTCTGCCAAATCGTCCGCGAGCGAAATCATTCGTTCATTCGGCTGCACAATGGCAAGCAGCAGTCCAAGTGCAGCTTGCCTGATCGCGGCGGAACGCAAAGGGCTGTTGCTGTTTATGGCTTCGCCAAGCTTCCGGAAGCCTTGAACGGCTCGCAGGCCAATGTGCTGAACTCGGGGGAGCGTTTTTAAGGCGCTATGGAAGCATTCGCGTTCACTAAATGGAAGGCGGAACCAATTTGCTGCATGGGGAGGCGTCACAATGAACCACCAGAACCGGCTCGGTTCTATGACGTTGAAGCCGCCGCGATGCAGCTCGCCTGGGCAGGTAAGAAAAACATCGCCTGCTTTGGTTTCAAAGACCTGTCCGTCTAGCTCCCAGCTTGCCTTCCCGCGTTCAACCAACACGAACTCATACCCGTCATGCTTATGATAGGGGAGGGGAAGCGCAGATCTAATCTCATCGAAGCCGAAAAGAATCAGTTCCGGAACATTCGGAATCGGTTCTTGCAGAGTCGCGTCATAGGTCCAGCGGGGACTTTGTTTTGCAGACACAGGTAGGCCTCCTTTTCCGTTCGTGTTCTTATTTATCTTCTATGTTTCTCATACTACTCAGCAGGTCTATGAACGTCAATGGACAGAGAAATCCGTATGATGAAAACAAGACGAATAAGGAGGCAAACTCAAATGGCTATGCAAACAGAAAGAACTTATAAAATTACAGCTCAGGATAAGGAAGTTTTCGATAGGGACGGCTACTGGATTTCGCCAAAGCTTCTGGACGATGACCAGATCAAGCGGCTGCGTGAAGCGCACGAAAGAGTTTGGTCAGGCGATTATGATGGGGACGGGCTTCCGATGAACCATTACCGGCCGAACCCAAATCCCGACGCCCTGCGCAAGCTGGATAACGGCTGGTGGATTAATGACGAGATTCGCCGTACTGTTACGGATCCGCTGATCGGCGAGCTGACAGCCGACTTGCTGCAGACGGATGAAATTCGTCTGTGGCATGATCAAGTCATCTATAAGCCGGGGGTCGGCGACAAGAAGACGTCGTTAGGCAATGTGGGTTGGCATCAAGATTATGGGTACTGGCAGTGTTCCAGTCAGGCAAATATGGTGACCGTCTGGATTGCACTGCAGGACACGGATCTGACAAATGGCGGGATGATGACGATTGTCGGTTCGCATAAGTGGGGATTGATCCCGGATAGCGATACGTTCTTCAATCCTAATATGGAAGAGCTTAGGGACAAATATGCAGATGGCCGGGTTTGGGTGGAAGAGCCCTGCATTTTGAAGGCGGGGCAGGCCAGCTTTCATCACGGACTTACGTTCCACGGGTCCGGTGCGAATACGACGCATGAGCCGCGTCTGTCGATCGTTGCCCATTTGATGCCGGGCGGCACAAGCTACCGGGCAGGTGTTCAGCGGCATGACAATATTCGGCTGTTAGGGCCTCGCCCGCAGCATGGACAGCCATTTGCGAACGCTTATTTTCCGGTGTTATTCCAGCGTTAAATTAACCGAAAACCCATCACCAGGCGATTCGATTCGCTGGCTGATGGGTTTTCGCTTTTACGTCGCCGGTCCGTAGATCAGCCTTGTACAGCTGCTCCATGAAAGACCTGATCCATAACGCTGCACAAAAGGGTCATCATCTCGTCGATTTCAGCTTTCGTTACAATCAAAGCAGGCATCAGACGGATTGTAATCGGACTTGACGAGTTAATCAGCAAGCCTGCGTCCAGGCAGGCAACTGCAAGCTCCGCGCCGCGTGGCTCTGGAAGATCAAAGGCAAGCAGCAGTCCTTTTCCGCGAATATGGGCAAGGCCATAATGTTCTTGAACGTCATGCAGCTTTTTCAGCAAATACCGGCCTTGTTCAGCAGCTTGCTGCGGAAGCTTACGCTGAACGATTTCGCCTACGACAGCAAGGCCCACAGCCATGGCAAGCGGCTGCCCTGTGTAGGTGCCACCTTGATCGCCTGCCTCAAAAAGGTTATACGCTTCTTTCGCAAGCATCGCCGATAACGGAAATCCGCCGCCAATTCCCTTGGCAAGTGTAAGCACATCCGGCAATACACCATAATGCTCATAAGCGAACATGGCTCCTGTACGGCCAAGCCCGGTTTGGACCTCATCAAAACATGAGCAGAATGCCATGCTCATCACACAGTTTGCGGAGCTCTTGGACGTAGACGGAACTAGCTTCATAAACGCCGCCTTCACCTTGTATGAGTTCTAATAAAATCGCGCATGTATTCGGATTAATGGCTTGTTTCATAGCCTCAATGTCATTAAACGGCACTTTCACGAAGCCAGGCATCTGCGGGGCAAACATGCGCTCCCAGCCAGTTTTTCCCGTTGCTGCCGTAGTCGCCAACGAACGACCGTGAAAGCTGCGTTTTGTAGTAATAATTTCGTAAGCTCCGTTTTTGCGGACGGCGCCATACTTGCGAGCAAGTTTAATCGCACTTTCATTCGCTTCAGCCCCTGTACTGCCAAAAAATACACGCTCTAATCCCGACAATGACGTTAATAAGCGGGCGAATTCAACCATTGGTTTGTTATAAAAGCCAGGGCTTGCATGAATGAGTTTGCTTGACTGCTCCAGCAAGGCATCGCTGATAACTTTGGGGGAGTGGCCTAAGGATGTAACAGCCCAACCGCCAATAAAATCAAGGTACTTTGTGCCATCCGTATCCCAGATATACATCCCTTCGCCATGCTCCATAACGACCTGAGGCCGATTCGCAACGAATAGAATCGCGTCATTCGCATCCGCCAGTAATTCGTCCGTTGATGTTTTCACCATGGTCATTCCGACACATCCTTTTCAAATAAAATAAGAAATATTGAATAATTATACACATATACGTATTTTTATTCAATCTATAATTTGGCATGATTGTCCATTTTCAGTCTGCGACCAAAACCAATGATCGAGAGGATTTTCATTTTACGGGCAGGCGGTTACAATGACTTTAGGAGTAACCAGGATGTCCACTTGGGGGGAAAGGAGACACCCATGCTTGAAAGCGCCTCGCTATTTTCGTCTCTCATGACGCAAACGAACGGCCATCCGCACGTGATGGCGTATTATTTTAAACAGTGGCAAGGCTTTGACATGCCCTTTCACCGCCATGATGCCACGGAAATTATGTATACGATTCAGGGCTATTGTGAAGTCGAAATTCAAACCCGACCGTCACATACCGAGAAGGTCGCACTCAAAAAAGGCGAGTTTATTATCATCAACGCCAATGTGCCCCACCGATTGATTGTAGACGCAGCCAACCCATGCAGAATGCTGAATGTAGAGTTTCGGTTTACATCGAATAAAGGAGTATTCCCTTCTATTCAGCAATTGGCGGCAGAGGACAAGCTGCTAATCTCTCTGCTAGAGTCGGAAGCACCTTATTTGGTGCTGCGGGATGGGGATGAAGTTTACCATATTATGAAAAGCTTGGTGCTTGAGCTGGATAAAGCAGCAAACAGAAGTGACTTGATGGTCCAGCTTCTCATTACACAGCTGCTGATTCGAATTGCGCGCCTATGGCGGGAAACGCTCAATAGCGGTGAGCTGCAAAGCGAGAGATATGTCAAAATCTCCATGGAATATTTGCATCAGAACTATGACCGCGACATACAGGTAAAGGATATTGCAGGGGCTGTTAATTTGCATCCGGGGTATTTGCAGCGAATTTTTAAATCATTGACGGGTCAGACTCTAATGGCTTATTTAACTGTGATCCGGATGGAAAAAGCAAAAATGCTGCTGCTCGAAACGGATGTGCCTATTTCCGAGATTTGCGATTATATCGGCGTTGGAAGCCGGCAGTATTTTCATATGCTTTTCAAAGATTATACGGGTCTAACCCCGACTGATTTTCGCAAATCCATGCATGCGGAGAAGCGGAACTATCCGGAAAGAAGTTAGAATTTTTGACAAATGCAATGCGATGAAGTTAGAAATTTGATAACGGTTTCTCTTTCGTGCTTGATACAATGTGAAGGGTAAAGCACAAGAGAGAGAGGGCGATAAACATGTCATTTAAAGTGGCTTTTATTGGAGCAGGAAGTATTGGATTTACGCGCGGACTACTAAGGGATTTACTGTCAGTGCCTGAGTTTCGCGATATACAGGTCGCTTTTACAGACATTAATCAGCATAATTTGGATATGGTCACAGAGCTGTGCCAAAGGGACATTTTGGAAAATGGGCTGAACATTCAGATTCAAGCTAGTACGGATCGCAGAGAAGTTTTGAAAGACGCGAAGTATGTATTATGTACGATTCGTGTGGGGGGTCTCGAAGCTTTTGCTACGGATGTTGATATCCCCCTCAAATATGGCGTCGATCAGTGTGTTGGGGATACGTTATGCGCCGGAGGCATTATGTACGGCCAACGCGGGATATCGGAAATGCTGCGCATTTGCGGGGACATCCGCGATATGGCCTCGCCGGATGTGCTGCTGTTGAATTATGCCAATCCAATGGCAATGCTGACTTGGGCTTGCAATAAATATGGCGGAGTCCGGACGATCGGGTTATGTCACGGCGTGCAGCACGGGCATCATCAAATTGCTGAAGTGTACGGTCTCAAGAAGGAAGAAGTCGACATTATTTGTGCTGGGATCAATCACCAAACGTGGTATGTACAAGCCCGTCATCAAGGTAAGGATTTAACTCAAGGTTTGCTTGAAGCATTCGAGAACCACCCGGAATTCGCCCGCACGGAAAAAGTGCGCATCGATATGCTGCGCCGCTTCGGTTATTACAGCACGGAATCCAACGGACATCTGAGCGAGTATGTGCCTTGGTACCGAAAAAGGGCTGGCGAAATTCAGGATTGGATCGACATGGGAAGCTGGATCAACGGCGAAACAGGCGGCTATCTGCGCGTATGCACGGAAGGGCGGAACTGGTTCGAGACGGATTTCCCGAATTGGATGAAGGATAAGGCTACGGTATATGCGGCTGAGAAGCGCAGCGAAGAGCACGGCTCGTATATCATTGAGGGACTTGAAACCGGTCGATTGTATCGCGGACATTTCAACCTGGTGAACAACGGTGTCATCTCTAATCTGCCGAATGACGCGATCATTGAAGCACCGGGCTATGTGGATGCCAACGGTATCTCGATGCCGCATGTAGGAGACCTCCCGCTCGGTCCGGCAGCCGTATGCAATGTCAGCATTTCTGTTCAGCGTCTTGCCGTAGAGGCGGCAGTGCATGGGGATGATAAGCTGCTGCGCCAAGCGTTTATGATGGATCCGCTCGTTGGCGCCGTCTGCAACCCGAAAGAAATTTGGCAGATGGTGGATGAGATGCTTGTTGCCCAAGAAAAGTGGCTGCCGCAATACGGCTCTGCGATTGAGGATGCCAAACAACGCCTCGCCGCAGGGAATCTCATTCCGACCCGGGACTACGAAGGCGCAGCGCGCTTGAAGGTGAAAACGGTGGAAGAAATGAAGCAGGACCGTGAAGCTGCAAACAAAAATGCAGGCGAATCCGACAAAGGGAAAGATCGCGCTGCCGTCTCATCGTAAGTTGGAGTCTGTATGTTCGTCCTGAAAGAATGACGAAGTCGTTTGATTTTGTGTTCGTTTATTTCTAAGTATGTTCATTTATGTTCTTTTAGGTTATAATTAAATCTGTAAGTGAAGGACCGCTTGCGGTCCTTTATTTTTTATTCGATTGCTTAATTTGGAGAGGGGAAAGTTCAATGTCGAATATTGGCGTATGGGAGCCGGCAGAGCCGGGCGTTAAACGCTGCATTTTGAAAGCTGAAGTTGGGTTAATGATGATGGAGGTTCACTTTGAGCCTGGCGCAGTAGGGTATCAGCACAGCCATGTGCATGAACAAATGTCCTATTGCTTAAAGGGCAAAATCGAGTTTACGATAGATGGTGTTGTAACAGTCATCGAACAAGGCCAAACGGTTTATATCCCTAGTGGAGCGCAGCATGGCGTAACGTCTTTAGAAGCTTCAGCCTTGCTGGATGTATTTACACCGATTCGTGAAGATCTTGTGAAACGTTAACCAGTTGCTTTGTGCAACTGGTTTTCTTTTTTTGTTGAATGCGTTTACAAAACGCAAAAAGGTGCTGTAGATGCGCAGGAAAGGCTCGGGAATGGCGATATTGCTGATTTCAGCCGCAAGAGACAAAAGGAACCTGAGAATGGCTTAGGTTCCTTTTTGTAGTTAGATGGAAATAGTCAGGCTGCCGAGACTTTGAGCTCACACAAATTGCAAGCTCATATACGCAGCTACCCCCCATATCAAGCAGGCAGACACTTTGTTTAATCTTGCGATAAACTTTCCGCTTGTATCGTGCTTACCGACTAGCCGTCCCGCAAACGCCAAACCGAAAAACCAAAGCCAGGACACGCACATAATACTGAGCATGAACACCCATTTTTCTCCGCCGGCATAGTTTAAGGAATTTGTACCGATAACACCAACCGTATCTAAAATAGCGTGAGGATTCAGTAAGGAAACTGAAGCCGCAAACAGGATCTGCTTTTTCGGCTGACGCTGCTCCTGTGAAGAAGGCACAGCGCTTGGTTTACTTTTCCAAAGCGCCCAGCCCATATAGAGCAGGAATAAAAACCCAATTCCATAAAGGGCCGCTTGCAGCCATGAAAAGGTGAGCACAATAAGAGATACTCCCAAAACCGCGGCTAAAATAAGGAGGGTATCACAGAGGGATGCCGTTAGGATCACAGGCAGTGCCCCTAAGTAAGTGCGCTGGCTGGCGCCTTGATTAAACACAAAAACATTTTGTACCCCTACAGGTAATATAAGGCCGAAGCCCAAAATAACCGCATGTAGAACTGTTTGAAACAAACTCATCTCTCCTATCTGGCTGTCGAAGTCTCTCTTAGTATAGAGGGATTATTATTTTTGTCTCCGTCCAAATGGATGGTATGGGACCCAACCAAATGTTATAGTGGAGATGAAAGGAAAGGAGGAGCGCATGGACTGGAAACCCGATTTTGCATCGGAAACCCCGCTATATTTACAGATCAAAGCATTTATTATACATAAAATATCACTTGGCGAATGGGCGGTTGGGACCAAGATTCCTTCGCAGCGAGCATTGGCTGAGCAATTTGGCGTGAATCGCAGCACTGTCGTAACGGCAATCAGTGATTTGATAGCGGAAGGTTTATTGGCGGGCAACACCAAGGGCGGGACACGAGTTATTAATAACTCGTGGAACCTGTTAACCGCTTCACCTCCACCGGATTGGAGCTCGTATGTACAAGCCGGTACGCACTATCCCAACTTGCCTGCCATCCAGCATATTAATCGGGCGGAATTTCAAGAAGGGATGATCAGGCTGGGAACCGGTGAACTTTCCCCTGATTTGCTGCCATCTGAGCGGATGAAGAACATTTTCGCAGAAAGCTCGGCGAATCCATTCACACTGGGCTATGAAGAACCAAAGGGAAATCTAGCTTTGCGCAAGCAGATCGCCCAGTATCTGCAAGGCAACGGTATCCACACCTCGTCATCGAACATTTTGATCGTGTCCGGCGCTCTCCAAGCTTTGCAGCTCATTTCGATGGGGCTTCTGCAGCGAGGATCGGCAATTTTGTTGGAAAAACCATCCTACTTGTATTCTGTCCATGTTTTTCAGTCAAACAGCATGAAGCTGGTTGGCTTGCCTATGGACGAAGAAGGGATACAGACGAGCCAGATTGGACGTTACAAAAAAGGCTATAACGCCTCGATTCTTTATACGATCCCGACTTTTCACAATCCGACCGGCACTTTGATGACGGAGGAAAGACGTCAAGCGCTGATGCAGGCTTGCACCGACGAAGGTCTTCCGATCATAGAGGATGATGCTTACAGGGAGCTTTGGTTCGATGAGCCGCCTCCATTGCCTTTAAAAGCGAGGGATCCGCATGCACTGGTTCTATATTTGGGGACTTTTTCCAAAACGTTAAGCCCGGGACTTCGCCTTGGTTGGGTCGTTGCGCCGGAGCCGGTGATTGAACGACTGGCGGATATCAAAATGCAGAACGATTACGGCTCTAGCTCCGTCTCCCAATGGGCAGCGGCCGAATGGCTTGGCAGGGGCTTATATCAGGAGCATCTTGACGAAATCAGGAAACAGCTGAAGATGAGACGGGATGTTGCGGTGCAGCTCTTGCAAACTTATTTCGCAGGATTGGCTATTTGGCGTGTGCCGGCAGGAGGTTTCTACATTTGGGTTCAACTTACCGTGGACGTTCCGATGCAAAGCCTGTTTGAGCGAGCTTTAAAAGACGGTGTTTTGTTAAATCCCGGTTCGATTTATAATCGACATACAGGCAACTATTTGCGAATCTCTTATGCCTATGCCAAGCTGCATGAGCTTGAATGGGGCCTGAAGCGCGTAGCGATTTTGATTCGAGATTTGGTTGGTAAATAACGGGTAGAAAGGTGAGCGAAATATGTCAACGAACAAAACGCAGCCGAACATGGGAGAAGAGCAATCAGACCTCCCGGCAAAACTGGCAAATCCTGCACGCCGTGCGCTCGCAAGTGCCGGATATCTGCGACTTGATCAGCTCAGCAAACTGACGGAGAGCGAGCTCATGAAGCTGCATGGCATGGGACCGAAGGCGAAGGAACAACTTCGCAGCGCACTCGCCGAGAAGGGACTGACATTTGCAGATGGCTCTAGAGAACAGTAATCCCAAGCAGTTAGCCGCTGAACAAGCAGTGGCATATATTCAGGATGGCATGACAGTTGGCTTGGGCACAGGTTCCACGGCATACTGGGCTATTCAGCAAATAGGAAAGAACGTACATAGCGGCTTACAGATAAAAGCGGTAGCTACATCCATTCAATCTGAAAAGTTAGCCGCGGAACTGGGGATTCCGTTAATTCCCTTTTCTGAAGTAAAGGAAATTAATGTGACAATTGATGGTGCAGACGAAGTTGACGGGGCGTGGAACTTGATAAAAGGCGGTGGAGGCGCCCTGCTGCGAGAGAAAATTATTGCTTCATCAAGCAAAGAACTTATTATCGTCGTGGATGAAAGCAAAGTTGTCGATCAGCTGGGGAAATTCCATTTGCCAGTTGAAGTTGTAAAGTTCGGTTATGAGCTTACACGTCATAAGCTTAGCATGCTGGGGTGCGAACCAAATCTAAGGATGGAGGATCAGAGGCCGTATACGACGGATAACGGCAACTATATTTTAGACTGTGATTTTAAACAGATAAGCCGTCCGGGTGAATGCCATGACGCAATCAACAGTATCCCGGGTGTCGTCGATAACGGGCTATTTATTGCAATGGCAGCCAAAGTAATCGTTGGCTATAAAGACGGATCTGTGAAAGAGCTGCAGAAAGCATTTTGAATGAACCAGTGGGGAAGTTTGGCTAATATCAGCGAATGGTGAGAGCGGGGAGATGTAGTTGAATAAAGCAGTTTGTGTAACCGGAACGGATAGAGGAATTGGTCTCGCAATCACCGAGTCTCTCTTGCACCAAGGATATACCGTTTATGCAGGGGGGGTTCTTGAAAAGAACGAAGTCATGCATAAGCTTGCGGAACAATTTCCAAACCAGTTGCATGTATTTAAATTGGATGTGGGATCCGACGAAAGTGTGAAGGAAGCGGCCCGTTACATCAAAAACAGGACCACTAAGTTGGATCTTTTGATTAACAACGCCGCGATCCTTGGAGACACAGAGAAAACGGTTGAAGATGACATTGATTTCGAAGAGATTCAAAGGGTGTACAATGTGACAGCGGTTGGCGCCATTCGGATGTCCAATGCTTTGATTGAGCCCATTATGAATGGCGGCAAGTTGATTGTTAACATTTCTTCTGAAGCGGGCAGTATTGCGAATAGCCATCGGGATGCTTGGTTTGGATATTGTATGGCCAAATCCGCTTTGAATATGGGCTCTACGATCATTCATAACAAAATTCGCAAGGAAGGCGGACGTGTCATGCTGATCCATCCCGGCTGGGTCAAATCGTATATGAGCGGCGAATGGAACCCGGCGGGCACTTTTACATCGGAAGAAGCTGCTATGAATATATTGAACCGGATCGAGGAGCACAAGGATAGGCTACTCGAGCTTCCGCTTTATATCGGAGCCGACAACGGAAATGAGCTGCCTTGGTAAAAAGAAGAGGGGGAGAAGGATTATGCGTGAAATAATCAATGTATGTCTGATTGGTGATGGCACGGACGCTCCATGGCATCCTTTGGAGCCTGCCAGACAGCAGCTTGCTGATATTTTTAGCGGTGAGTTTCAGCTAACCGCCACAGTGGATTATCAAGCATTCGCTACTCTGGACCACAAGCAGTATCCTATCTGTATTTCGTATACAGACTGCTGGAATCGTGATCTGACACAGGAGCAAACGGCGGGTCTGCTGAGATATGTAGCGGGAGGAGGCAGCTTGCTTGTCCTCCATAACGGTATTTCGCTCCAACGCAGCTATGAGCTATTGCAGATGATAGGCGCCAAATTTACGGGTCATCCACCTTACCAGCAATTAGCCTATTTCGGTTCAGCGGATAATCATCCGTTGTTGAAAGGTGTCGAGAACTTCGTCTTGGACGAAGAACCCTATTTGTTTGAATTTGATCCGTTTACGAAGAAGACGGTTTTTATGGAGTTTGAATTTGAAGGAAAGCGGTATCCCGCGGCATGGGAGCACGCATATGGTTTAGGAAAGATTGTTTATTTGCAGCCAGGCCATCATGCCCCTTCGTTTCAGCCTGAAGCATACCGTCGTCTGTTGCTTAACAGCATGCGTTGGTTGAGCAGCCGGGACTAGATTAACGAAGTCAGGTACGAAGGTTTTTCATATGAATGGAATTTTGAGGAATGGAAGGAGAGCCCTAATGACTACGTTCGCCAGACCTCCCTGCTAAGAGGTAGTCTATCGCCCTTCACGAGCCCCTCCGATTTGATTGAGCGCATACATCCAATCAAATTTCGGGGAGGAGCTCCACATGAACTACACAAAGAATATACGTCTTTTGTTTACACTCCGCTTTTTTTTCAGTCTCATCCCAGCTTACGTAATTGAAAGATTGTATTGGGAGGAGCGGGGCATGACCATTCAGATGGTCGTGTATACGGAGATTATTTATGCGCTGACCATCGTGCTGTTAGAAGTTCCAACCGGCGTTATGGCGGACAAATGGGGCCGTAAAAAAATGCTTGTACTCAGCGCACTGCTTGGATGCAGCGAGTTTCTGATTTTAATTTATGCGACCGAATTTTGGCATTTTGCGCTGGTCGTCTTCTTGGCGGGCATCTCCCGTACCGCAAGCAGCGGCTCCGAGAACGCTTTGCTGTATGATACTTTATCGCTGCAAGGCATGTCGTCTCAGTTTGAGAAACGGCTCGGACAATTGCATGCTTGCGACTTAATCTCAGCCATTCTCGCGGCTCTTTGCGGGAGCTTGCTCGCTGGAAAATTCGGTCTTGAACTGAACTACTGGCTATCGCTTGTCAGTTCAGGAATTGCCCTCATTCTCGCTTGCCTGCTGATCGAGCCGCCAGCAGGAACAGACGGCATGACGGACAACGAGGAAGCGATTCCTTTCAGAACGTATGTTACGGCATCCATGCGCTTTTTTCGAATTAACCCGAATGTCTCACTCGTTATGCTTTCAGGCATGGTAACAGGCGCGTCGATGAGTTACATTGAAGAATTTTGGCAGTTGTACGCAAACAGGTTAGGGACACCCGTACTCTTTTTTGGTATGTTGTCTGCTGCGATTATGCTTTTGCAGCTGCCTGGTAATCTTCTTGCCTATGTGCTTTTAAGGCGATTCAGTTACAGGAGTCTGATTATTCTCATGATGATTGGCATCACGATCGGCTTCATCTGTGTTTCGATCAGCAAAAGTTACGCCGGGCTGGCCGCAATGCTCATCATCTGCCTATGCTCCGGCGTTATGGAGCCCCTAGCTGCCGGCTACCTGCATCACCGCATTGACTCCACCATGAGGGCAACGACCGATTCCTTCCAATCGTTAGGCGAGAATGTGCTGAACACGTTCGCGGGACTTGGTTTCGGTTATTTCGCTGCCCGATATGATGTGTTTGGCGGTTATGGGTTCCTTGCACTGCTTTGTTTTGCTTTTCTTATTTGGTTCGTTCGTGCATCTTGCAAAGTAAAACAAATATAAAAACACAGAAACGGAAGTCCATGAGACTTCTGTTTTTTGTTTATTTTTATTTTCATGAGGATGAGCATTGACGAGACGGGTTTAGCGAGGTAAAGTAACAGTAATTGGTGATTGATTTGCTTCCTCTGCTTGGAACCGCTGTAAGCGATTTCTAACGGGGAGCGATCCAACTTTAGGGAGAGGGTGAAGCGCATGACCAACAGCGGGAAGTTCGCATGGACATGGACGATTCGGGAGGAAGACTTAGAGGAGTACGTCCGAATGCATTTGGCGCCTTGGCCGGAAATTATGGAAGAGCATAGTAAAGCAGGGATTAGGGATTATTCCATCTTCCAAAATGGCAATCAATTTTTCTATTGCTTCTTATGCGATGATTTGGAAGCTGCCTTTGCTTATTTGGCAGAAAGCGAAGCTTGCAACCGGTGGAACGCCATAACGTCCAAAATGGTCGTGGGTTCTTTCGATTTCCGTGAAGCCGTACCGATTCAACCGATGCGTGAAGTGTTTTATTTGGAATAGCTGCAAGGAAATAATAAAGGAGATAAGCATACGTGCTTACCTCCTTTTAATAATAAGTGAACTGATGTCCTCTATATACTGCAATCCATTGATTGCTAAACAATAAGTTGAACATGGGTCCGCTTCCTGAAGTCAGGAGGCGGGCTTTTGCTAGGAATTCATTTCCACCATCCTTTATGTACTGCGTTAAAGGGAATGGCGCCCTCGCCCTCGAAGAAACACTGCAACAAGACCCTATTCAGGAAGAAAAGTGGTGACTTACATGAAAACGGGCTTCCGCCTGTGGTTTGACGAAATTCGCAATATGAGGATTAAAGCGAAGCTGTTTCTGCTTATTACCATTACGATGGCCGTTAGCTCCAGCATCTCACTGGTAGGCTTGCAGATCGCCTTCTCGATGTATGATCAGCAGATTTATGAGAAATCATCGCAAGTCTTGAATCTTTCCTCGACGTTGATAGAGAATGAATTGAATAAAGTGGAACGTCTGACCTTCAGCATCATGTCGGATGAGCAAATTCAGCAGCATCTAATTGTGATGAACTCGGCTGAATCGGACTATATACGCATTCAATCCCGTGCAAAGCTCGTAGACCGGCTTGTCCAATATATTAACTCCGAGACGTATATTTCGGCTGCGGATATTACCGACGTGAAGGGAAACAGCTACTCCAGCGGCAATTTGACAACGCTTTCGCCTGAGCGGAGAAACTTGATCCAAGAAACGTCCGATCGCGGAGCGGGCAGCCTGGGATGGGTCAATCCTGACGCTCAAGATTACAGTCTTATCGCAACAAGACAAATCCGGTCCTACGACAATTTGGAATTGAAGAAGCTGGGCAGCCTTGTTGTGCACGTCAATTTGGACAAGATGGTGAATCAGTATGCGAGAGAAGCTGTTACCCGGGAAGGCGAGCTCATCATCGTCTCGAACGGGACTTTAGTATATCCGCGGTCCGTAAGCATGAAGTCGTTGATCAGCGAGGATAGCCCGTCAGGACTTGCCGCTAAGGGGTTTCGCATCATGGAACAGGATGGCGAGAAATATTTCGTGTCGCACATTCACTCGGATTATTTGGGATGGACGTATTATAACACCTTGCCGTTCCAAAAGATCTTTTATAACCTCACTTTGATGAAAAATTGGATGATCGCCGCATTCCTTATTTCCTTTTTCCTGCTTGTCGGTTTTGGCATGGCCGTTGCGCGAAGCGTCACTCGTCCCATTGAAGGCTTAATTAGCAATATGCGGGGTCTGCAAATCAGCGATCTGGAAAATTCGGAGCTGCCGACAATACCCCCAATATCGCAGCAGATGGATGAGGTGGGGCTGCTTCAGCGGACGTACCGCATGATGATTGTGCGCATTCAAGAGTTGATTAAAGAGAATTACACCAAACAACTGATCATCAAAGAGACCGAGTTCCGTTCGTTGCAAGCGCAAATCAATCCGCATTTTCTATACAATACGTTGGAATCGATCAACTGGATATCCAAAATGAATGGACAGAAGCAAGTTTCGCAAATGGTGGAATCGCTTGGTTATCTGCTTCGTTCGTCCATTAGCCTAAAGCAGGATATGATCCCGATCGAAGACGAACTGAAGCTGGTGCAGCACTATATTACGATTCAAAAAGTCCGTTTTGAAGAGCGGCTGGATTTCCGACTGGATGTTCCAGAAGCTTTAAGAGCTCATTGCATTCCGAAGCTGACGCTGCAGCCCCTCTTGGAAAATGCCATTAAGTATGCGGTGGAGGTTATGCTTGAACCCTGCGTCATACAAATTATTGGCCGGGAAGAGGGCGATTCCGTCCTTCTGATCGTTGAAGATAATGGCCCGGGCATCGATGAAGCCTATTTAGAACAAATTTTGACGGGTGAGCGCCAATCCAAGGGGACAGGCATCGGCCTTAAAAATATTGACGAACGAATCAAGCTTACGTTTGGCGACGATTTCGGCATTCAAGTAGAAAATCGACCGGATGGCGGTGCACGCATAACCATTCGTATTCCGATGACAAAGAGAGGGTAACGACTTATGTATAAAGTGTTGTTGGTGGATGACGAACGGATGATTCTCGAAGGGATTTCTTCGATTGTCGATTGGAAATCTGTGGATACCGAATTGATCGGAACCGCTCGCAACGGGATAGAAGCCTACGCTTTTGTGTGCGAACACGAGCCTGATATTGTCATTAGCGATATTCGGATGCCCGGCATGGACGGTTTGCAGCTTGTGGCGAAAGTGAAAGAATCGCATCCGCAAACGCGCTTTATTATGCTTTCGGGCTTCGATGAATTCGAATATGCGCAAATTGCGATGCAGCATGGCGTCAAGCATTACTTGTTAAAGCCATGCAACGAGAACAGCATTCTAAAGGCGCTTAGCGAAATTGCTGCCGAGTATAAACAGGAAGAGAGCAAGGAAGGCTTCATCAAATCGATGAAAGCGAATTTGCAGAAGGTGCTGCCCCATGTAAAAGAGCAATTTCTGAAAGAATTTGTAACCAATAAATCGTATGGCAGCCGAGATTGGGAGTATTATCAGGAGTTATTCGGATTGCATGTCAGCGGCAGGAAAGTTCGTTTATTGCTGTTCAGACTTGAAGACAAATTCGAATACGAGCATTTATTTGCCGTGAAAAATATTGCCGAAGACATTCTGGATGAGCCGCTTTTAAGCTCTACCATTGCGGAGCACATTCTGGTGCTGATCGAGGATCAAGCGGATATGAAGCGTCTGCAGGAGCAGATTGAAGAAATCCGGCGTATTTTTATGCTGTATTACAAGATTGATACAACGGCTGCTTTAAGCGAGCCTGGGGAAATCGAGGAGGCGAGGCGTCTCTACTTGCAAGCTATTGATTGCTTGAGCCATCGTTTCTACCTCGGCGAAGGCGGACTTATCACAATGCGCGATATATTAGATTCTGCACAACCGAGCAAAGCTGACTTCGTTTACGATGACGATCGTATTTTATTTCCGATTCGGGCAGGCAACTGGGAAGAAGCCGAAGCCAGTATTGAAGCGTTTCAAGATCTCCTGGTGAATTCCCGATTAGACATTCAGACGACCAAATCGTATGTCATCCAAAGCTTTATTTCGATGACAAGATTGTACGCCGAACCCCAAATGCATCAATACATGGGGCTTATTGGCCAAATTTCACAAATGGAAACGCTGCAGGCGAGCATCCAAATGCTGAAGCAAACCGCTTCCGAAATTACACATGTCATTTTTGAGCAGAACAGAAACAAGCACTCTCAGGTTATCCAGAAAGTTATCGATATCGTCAACGCGGAACTGGCTAACGCAGAGCTGTCACTCAACTGGGTCGCTCACAAAATGCTGTATATGAATCCGGATTATTTGGGGAAATTGTTCAAAAAAGAGACCGGCGAGCGTTTCTCGAACTATGTAGTCACCGTACGAATCAAGAAAGCGATGGAACTTATTAAATCGAATGATGATGTCAAAATGTTCGAGTTAGCGGAACAATTGGGCTTTGGCGATAATCCGCAGTACTTTTCTCAGGTGTTTAAAAAGATTGCGGGCTGCGCCCCTTCCGAGTATAAGAAGCAGACGATGTAGCATGGTATACACTGTTTTTTGAACATTTAACGCGGTAAATTAGATTCAACTTTCGCTCCTGTAAGCCCATAATAAGAAATGTGGAGCGCAAGGTACCTAGGGGGACGCTAACGATGAAACGCAGACTATTACCGGCCATGCTCCTACTCCCATTGCTGTTCACCGTAATCGGATGCAGTACGAAATTTCCATCAGCGGATGGAAATCTTAAGACGATTGAGACTGGAACTAACGGACGAAATCAAGAAGTAAAACTGTGTATTGCATGGTGGGGCGGTCAAGCCAGACACGATTATACGTTGAAACTGATTGCCATGTACCAGGAGCTTAACCCGAACGTGAAGATAGATACGGAATATGCCGGTTTTGATGATTTCTGGAAAAAGCTTGCTCCGCAAGCTGCGGCCAATCAGCTGCCCGATATTATCCAAATGGACATCTCATACTTGACCCAATATGCGACGAAGGATCAATTGGAGGACTTGTCCCAACTGACGGATAACGGGACGATCGATGTGTCTTCCGCTTCGCCAGAGACAATTGATTCGGGAAGAGTAGACGGGAAGCTGTACGGCATACCGTTAGGAGTTAATGCAATGGGGACCACTTTCGATGACGCTATGCTAAAGGCTGCCGGAATCTCTTCCATCCCGCAGAACTGGACTTGGTTCGATCTGGAGCAGATCGCCAAGCGAATGAAGGAAAAGGGCAAAGTGCTCGATCATATGCGCTTCGATCAGTTTTTTCCTTACTACCTGCGTACCCAGAATCAGCACTATTTTAGCCAGGATGGCACGAGTCTTGGGTTTAGCGATCCCCGATATTTTATAGATTACTTCACGATGTATCTCAAATGGTACGAAGCCGGCTATATGCGCGATTGGGATAAAGAGTCGCTGTCCAAGTTGACGCCGGAGGAAAATCCGATTGCCTTAGGGGACGGCTTCATGACAATGGCATGGTCCAATCAATTCTCGACGCTGCAGGAGGCCGCCAAAAAGCCTCTAAGGTTAACTTCACTGCCTGGACCGAATGGGAAGCAAGGACTATATTTGAAGCCAACAATGCTGTTCTCCATTCCCAAGAGCTCTAAGCAAAAGACGGAAGCGGCTAAATTCATCTCCTGGTTTTTGAACGATTTGGAGGCCAATAAACTGATCAAAGGCGACCGAGGGATTCCGATCTCAAAGAAGGTCGTAGAAGGCTTGGAGCCTACACTCACCACAGAAGAGAAGAAGGTATACGACTACGTCGCATGGGCGGAGAAGAACAGCAGCCCCATGGATCCGCCTGATCCCATCGGGTCTGCAGAGGTAAGCAAGCTGCTCCGCGATATGCAAGAGCAAATCTTGTTTCGAAAAATCTCGGTGGAAAGCGCCGCGACGAAATTTATGAGCGAAGCCAACGCCATTTTAGCTAAAAATAAGAAGTAATCGAGATGTACAACACGCATAGCAGGTACAAACGGGTGGTTCTAAACCGGCCACCCGCACCCAAATAGATAGAAATAGACGAGCATAAGGGAGTGGAATTATGAAACTACGTGAAAATGATCACATAGTCGGTTATGTGTTTGTCTCACCTTTCATTCTTGGTTTTTTGATCTTCACGCTGTTTCCGATGTTTTCTTCACTGTATTTTTCATTTACGGAATACGATTTGCTGTCGGCGCCACGATGGGTCGGATTTTCAAACTACCAAAAGATGTTTACGGATGATGATAAAATCATCGATTCGATTCGAGTCACGCTTACTTACGTGCTTACGTCCGTCCCGATGCGACTCATCATCGCTTTGCTGGTAGCTATGCTGCTAAACCGTGCTGTCAAAGGGATCGGGCTATACCGGGCTACGTATTACTTGCCGTCTTTGATTGGCGGAAGCGTAGCGGTTTCGATCATGTGGCGTCAAATTTTCGGAGACAAAGGCCTTATCAATGCTTTCCTAGGCAGTATAGGTATTCACACCACCACCTCCTGGATTGGGTTGCCGGCTACGGCGCTTGGCACTCTGGTACTCTTGTCGGTGTGGCAGTTTGGATCTTCCATGCTCATCTTCCTGGCGGGTCTCAAAAACATTCCGGGCACGTATTACGAAGCTGCAAGCGTGGACGGCGCAGGACCTGTTCGTAAGTTTTTCCACATCACGCTGCCTTTGTTAAGTCCAATCATTCTGTTTAATCTAATTCTGCAAACGATTTCGGGCTTCCTAACCTTCACACCGGCTTATATCATTTCAAACGGCGAAGGTGGTCCGCTGAACAATACACTGCTGTATTCACTCTATTTATTCCACCGGGCTTTCGTATTTTTCGAAATGGGCTATGCATCCGCCATGGCGTGGTTCATGCTCATCTTAATCGGGCTCATTACCTTGGTTATTTTCAAAACATCAAAATATTGGGTTCATTACGAGAGCTAGGAGGGATCTGACATGGTTTTTCGCGCAAAAAATATGAAAACATTGCTGTATCATTTGTTGGTTTGCCTCATCGCGATCACAGCGATTTATCCGATTCTATGGCTGGTCGCCAGCTCTTTAAAGCCAAATGAAGAGATTTACACGACAGCAACCTCATTGATCCCTAGCCGGCTTGAATGGAGCAACTATGTGTCAGGTTGGAAGGGGTTTGCAGGCATCACGTTTGCGACTTTTATGAAAAATAGTTTCATTATCGTTATCCTTTCGACAATCGGCGCAGTGGCTTCATCGGCTTTAGTCGGCTATGGGTTTGCGCGCATCCGGTTTGCGGGAAGCAAGTTCTGGTTTTCTATGGTCATGCTTACGCTGCTGCTCCCTCAAGATGTAACGATTATTTCGCAATATATTTTGTTCGCCAAAATTGGCTGGTTATCGAGCTTCAAGCCGATTATCGTGCCGCAATTTTTCGGGATTCCGTTCTTCATCTTTCTTATTATGCAATTTATCCGCACCATTCCGCCTGAGCTTGATGAAGCCGCAAAAATGGATGGCTGCAGTAAATACAGCATTTTCTACAAAATCATCATTCCGCTGATCGTTCCAGCTCTTGTGACGTCTGCGATCTTCTCCTTCTACTGGAGATGGGACGATTTCTACACACCGCTGTTATATTTAAATAATGCGAAGTTATATCCGGTTTCCTTGGCGCTTAAACTTTTCTTGGACAGCGAGTCCTTAAACAACTGGGGCGGGATGTTTGCCATGTCGACGTTATCGCTAGTTCCGATCTTCGTAGTCTTCATGATTTTCCAAAAGTATATTGTTGACGGAATTTCGACGAGCGGTTTGAAAGGGTAATAAATATGACTACACATATAACCAATTACGACCAACAGGGAGGAAACGAAGAAATGCCAGCCTTGCAATTCAATCCAGATGAAATCCGCAAAATAATTGACCGTGTTGTTCATAGAACGTTCCGTATGGACTTTAATTGGGATTGGCCTGGCGGCGTAGCTTTCTATGGCGTTACGGAAGCTTATGAGGCTACGGGGAAAGAGGAGTATCTTCACATGTTGAAAGAGTGGGTCGATGAGAAGCTGGAGGATGGGCTGCCTAAGCTGTCCGTCAACGGTATTTCGATCGGTCACTCCCTGCTAACCTTATACAAGGAAACCGGCGAAGATCGGTATATGGAAATCGCTACGCAAATGGCTGAGTTTCTGAAAAATGAAGCGGAGCGCTTTGGGGATGGCATTTTCCAGCATACCGTGAACTCGGAAACTTATAATTTTCCTGAGCAGGCATGGGTGGATACGATGTTCATGGCGGGCTACTTCCTCGTTCGCATAGGATCAATGTTGAACCGTGAGGATTATTTCGAAGATGGCCTGAAGCAGTATCACGGTCATGAAAATGTGCTGCAGGATGTTTCGACGAACCTGTATTATCACGGCTGGGACAACTTGGCGCAAACTCATATGTCCGGCATCTATTGGGGCCGCGGCAATTCATGGGCGGCCATTACGATGGCGCGCGCTCTGAGACTCGTGCATGTGACGCATCCGTCCTTCATGATTATTGAAGGCTCGCTGCGCGATCAGTTAAGCGCACTAGTTCGCTTGCAAGACGAGAGCGGGTTATGGCATACGGTCTTAACGGACAAGGATTCTTATTTGGAAACATCAGGCTCGGCGGGCATCGCGGCAGCATTAATCAGTGCGGGACCGCTGTATAACAAATATACGAATAAATCGATCCAAGGCATTCTATCACGCATCACCGAAGACGGAACGATCACTGGTGTTTCTGCTGGCACAGCGGTAATGCGGGATATTGAAGGTTACAAAGGTGTGCCTTACAAACGGATCCAAGGCTGGGGTCAAGGATTGGGTCTCACATTCTTATCCTCCTTGCTCAATCGCAGAGACTGGTAGGCGTTCGTGGGATGAGCATACATTTGCGATTTGACTTTGGACCGGAACAAAGCGCATTGAAGGAAGGCTATACCAAAGTTAGCCATGGCGCGTTTTATAATGAGAAAAATGGCTATGGCTTTCTAAAAGGGTCTGAGGTGTATGAACGAGATCGCGGGCGGCCTGAACCGCTTCGTCAAGACTTTTGCATTCCGGTCGGTGCGGTGTTCGCTGTAGATTTGCCCAATGGCAACTATACCATTCATACGCTAATGGGCGATCTCATTACGGCTACTTCGACAGGTCTTAAGGCGGGGCAGGGAAGACTGCTGCTTTCGGAATGCCGTACCGCTGCCGGAGAGTTTGTATCAAACAGCTTTAGCGTTCATGTGGAGGATGGCCAGTTGAGACTGGCGTTCTCAGGCGCAGCACCGCGAATTAACGCGTTGGAGATCGTTTCGGCTCCGCTGGCGGCTACCTTATATCTGGTCGGTGACTCCACCGTAACGGATCAGCCGCATGATGGGTACCCTTACACGGGTTGGGGGCAAATGCTCCCGCTTTTCATCAAAGCGGACGCTGCGGTAGCGAACTATGCGGTCTCAGGCCGCAGCTCCAAAAGCTTCCTGAATGAAGGGCGGTTTGCCCCCATTCTTGATAAAATTAATGCCAATGATTATTTGTTCATCCAATTTGGGCATAACGATCAGAAGCTGGATGCAGAGCGGGCGACATCACCTTTTACAACCTATAAAGAACATTTGACTATTTATATACAAGAAGCTAGGGCGCGTGGAGCTGTTCCGATTCTTGTTACGCCTGTTCAGCGTAGATTTTTTGATCATGATGGTAAAATTGTTGACACGCACGGTGACTATACCACGGCTATGAAGCAATTGGCGGAAGAAGAGGATGTTATCCTTATCGATTTGGCGGAAGAGAGCAAGCAATTGTTCGAATCAATGGGTGTTGAGGAAACCAAATCTTTGTTCATGTGGGCATGGCCGGGAGAATTTCCGAACTTTCCGAAGGGCGCAGAAGATAATACACATTTCCAAGAAAAAGGCGGTATCGCTATCGCGGAATTAGTAGTAGCGTGTATTCGAAAACAGCATATTCAGCCACTTCAGCGCTATCTTCGATAAGCATGGGATGAGCTTTTCCTAAGGGAACCGGGCGGGACCAGTCTATGACAGACATGGTATTGCCTGGTTCTTTAGTCATATGATCGTACTTGATATCTAATAGGTTTGGGATACGATGAGTTAGGCAGAAATGGTTGTACAATGTGCAACATAGAGCTGGGGGAAATTACTCAATCAATCCTATAGACGTGTCGTTAACATATCAGATTGATCTCTACTACTATTTCATTAATCACATCATACCAACCAGCACCCTCGCAAAGCATGTGTCCAACTAGCTCTCTTCACGTAGAACTTTTTAGAACCTCGCAAAGCACTCTTCACACCACACCAACACTCAGCATTTACATAGTCGGTTTTACCCGCACGTGTCACGTCCAATCACTTTTCACTTAGCACCTCATCTAGCACTCTCACGCCGCACCCGGCACCGACACTAGTGCTCACGACCCGTTATAACTAGTCCAGTTGACACCGCGCAGCCCCTTTGTATGATGCACGCACTAGCCTATGGGTGAATACACTAGAGTACAATTCCACAATGCAATCAGCAAATGGGGGAGGAACACAGATGAGAAGAAAGTTAACGGTAAAACGCGACCCACGTGACTTTCGCGATCTTTTTTACCGAAGCGTTAATTATGTCCGTGAGTCTCAGCTGCCTCGCAAAGTTGATTTGCGAAGTAAGCTTTCTCCCGTTGTGAATCAAGGGAATTTAGGTTCTTGCACGTCGAATGCCATCGTAAGCGGGCTGCGCGAATATTGGCTGCGTCAAGAAGGCGATCCGGCGATTCGGCTATCGCGGCTTTTTCATTACTGGCACGAGCGTAAATTAGAAAATACAGTCAATCGGGACGCTGGCGCAACAGTTCGCGACGGTATGAAAGTGCTGCACAAAATCGGTGTTTGCCCCGAAAGCGAATGGCCGTACCAAATAGCCAAATTTAAAGAAAAGCCAGATGAAGAAGCGGAGCAAAAGGCTGGTACTTACCGCATTGACGGCTATCATCGCATCCATGATTTGGCGGGAATAAAAGCGGCTTTGGCCGATGGTCAACCAGTCGTTTTTGGAATATGGGTATATGCTTCCTTCGAGAGCCTTGCTGCTAACAAAACAGGACGAATCCCTTATCCCAACCGGAAAAAAGAGATGCTGCTTGGCGGGCATGCGCTGCTTGCCGTCGGTTACAGGGATGGTAAGAAAAAAGGACAGGGAGTAGTCATCGCCCGAAACTCATGGGGAAAAAACTGGGGTGATCAAGGCTACTGCTATCTGCCCTATTCCTTTTTTAAAAACAACGTGCTGACATTTGATTATTGGACTGGTAAATAACTCGCTAACTAGGAGGTAATGAAGCTGTGATGAGTGTGGAAGATGCCGATAAAATCATTGCCTTTTTGTCTGCGGCCTACATGGCAACGGACGATCCGCAGGCAAGAGAAGAGTTTCACCGATTAGCCAACGAGCTGCGGAAAGCATCCGGTCAGCCATTGCAATAACAGGATTTCATCTGAAACGAGGGGCGGCTCCATGCCAAAAGATGATAAGCTCATACTGCTCATATTGGTGCTTTTTGTTTTACTTACGCTAATCCTCCTTATTGTGCATTAAAAGCAAAACAAGCCGGCTAGCGAGAATAGACTCGTTATGACCGGCTGTTTTTGTTTTGAACTAAAAACCTTTGTATTGCGGTTCTTCGTTTTCCAATTGCTGCACTCTGGATGAGACTTGGTTAACAATGTCTTGCGCGGATAGTGCGGCAGCTTCATAGAGCTGTTTGGCTTCTTGATTCTGCGTACTTAACGCAAAGGTCTCTAAGCTGGCTTGTGCGCTTTTGAGGGAAGCTAATGTTGTCTTTACTTGAGAAGCTACAGTCATGTTCAGACACCTCTTCATCATTATGGATTTTGCAATCAAACTGAACAGAACGATTTCAATTGCTTGCGCTCATTAATATACCCTGACTTTCACTCCTCATAATTGACAAATAAATACAAACCAATTCAATGATAGCGGGCTCTTATTTTGCGCATAATGTCATTGTTTGAAGCTTTAGGAAGGAGAGGGGGAACGGATTGTGGCAGATTGGATACATATCGTTATTAGAGCGTTTAGTGCACTAGTCATTCTGTTTGTTATGACACGAATCCTTGGTAAGAAACAAATATCGCAGCTGACTTTTTTTGAATATGTCATTGGAATTACGCTGGGTGACTTAGCCGGTGTCATTTCAACGGATGTTGAGAGTAATTTCTTACATGGGGTTATTGCCATATTAGTTTGGTGTCTTGTACCTTTTATACTGGAACTTCTGACACTTAAAAGCAAAACTTTACGTAATTGGTTCGAAGGAAAAGGCAGGGTGCTCATCAAAGACGGAAAAGTTTTGGAAGATAATTTGAAAAAAGAAAGATATACAGGGGACGAGCTTCTTGAGCAGCTGCGCACAAAAAGTGTTTTCCGGTTGGCGGACGTGGAATTTGCGATGCTCGAATCGAGCGGTGACTTAAGCGTCTTGCTCAAAAGTGAGCTGCAGCCCCTGACACCTAAACATCTTGGGATGAAACTAGTGACGGAAAAACCGATCCAGACGGTCATTATGGATGGCGTGATTCAAGAGGAACCGCTGGCAGCGGCAGGCAAAGGTGTGGGATGGCTGCAAACGGAACTGGATAAGCTAGGAGTAACGAAGGAAAATGTATTTCTTGGGCAAGTGGATACCCACGGGGAATTAACCGTCGATCTCTACGACGACAAGCTGCAAGTACCTCAACCAGCCGAACGACCTGCGCTATTAGCAACTCTGAAGAAATGTGAAGCGGATTTTGAGCTTTTTTCATTATCGACGGACAAGCCGGAGGCCAAAAAGATGTATCAAGATTGCTCTGATAAGCTGACGAAGGTCATTCAAGATCTTCATACCCTGTTAAGATCCTAACCATGCAGGAGGGAACGTATGGCCAACAATAAGAAGAAGAACCTCACAATGACTCAGCAGGAATATCAGGAATTAGCTAAGCGGAACGAGCCCAAGAGACCCGTTTTGAAAAATTGCCTAAGAGCCTTTTTAGTTGGAGGCATCATTTGTTTGATCGGTGAATGTTTTATGCAAATGTTTATAAATTGGTTTGGTTTTACGGAAAAAACAGCAGGCAACCCGACCGTTGCTGTATTGATTATTATTTCAGTCATTTTGACGAGCTTCGGCGTCTACGACAAAATTGCTCAGTGGGCTGGGGCAGGGAGTGCCGTCCCGGTTACAGGCTTTGCGAACTCTCTATGCTCTGCGGCGATTGAGCATCGGGCAGAAGGACTCGTGCTTGGGGTTGGCGGGAATATGTTCAAATTAGCCGGCTCTGTGATTGTGTTTGGTACCGTAGCTGCCTTTGTTGTAGGTCTTTTGCATCTAATCATAATGGGTGGAGGCTGAGCGTATGCTGAAAGGGCATCAAAGTTGGGTCTTCGAGAATCGCCCGGTCATCCTCTCCACAGGGACTGTCGTTGGACCTGATGAAGGCGAGGGTCCTCTTGCAGAAGATTTTGACATCGTTCATGGCGATCTGACCGTCGGACAGAAAACATGGGAAAAAGCTGAAAAAGCGTTGCTGGAGGAAGCCGCGCAGCACGCGCTTGATAACGCCGGGCTCACTGGCGGTCAGATTCAGTTCTATATCGGAGGTGATCTGATGAACCAGATCATCTCCAACACCTTTGCGGCGCGCACGTTGGGTATGCCGTATTTAGGCATCTTTGGCGCTTGCTCCACGTCGATGGAAGGGCTGGCACTAGCCGCGCAGCTGCTGGATTCAGGCGCCGCCAACTATACGATGGCAGGCACCTGCAGCCACAACTGCACGGTGGAGAAGCAGTTCCGTTATCCGACGGAATACGGATCTCAAAAGCCGCCGACAGCGCAGTATACCGTAACGGGTGCGGGGGTCGCGGTGCTCGGCAAGACGGGGGACGGTCCCGTCATCACCTCGGCAACCATTGGCCGTGTCGTAGATATGGGCATCACCGACCCGTTTAACATGGGCGCTGCAATGGCTCCGGCGGCCGTCGACACAATTCAGGCTCATTTCCGCGACCTGGGGATTGAGCCGGGATATTATGATCTTATTGTGACAGGGGATCTTGCTGCGGTCGGTTCCGACATTGCGCGTGAGCTGTTTCATAAGCACAACTTTCCAATTGACCAAACGACGTATGACGATTGCGGCTTAATGATCTATCAGCGGGACAAGCAGAACGTACAGGCGGGAGGCAGCGGCTGCGGCTGTTCGGCGACCGTTACTTACGGTCATCTTCTAAAACGGATCAAGAAGGGTGAGCTGAAACGTATCCTGGTTGTTGCTACAGGCGCTTTGCTGTCTCCGCTTTCCTTTCAGCAGGGTGAAAGCATTCCTTGTATTGCGCATGCAGTTTCTATAGAGTCTGGAGGATTGTACGCATGAACTTTTTTTGGGCTTTTGTCATTGGCGGCGCTATTTGCGTCTTTGGGCAGCTCCTCATGGATGTTGGCAAATTGACTCCGGCACATACAATGAGCACGCTTGTCGTCCTTGGGGCTATCGCAGATGGCTGCAACTTGTACGATCCATTCATTGAATTTGCCGGGGCGGGAGCGACCGTTCCGATCACCAGCTTCGGTAATGCCTTAGTGCATGGCGCTCTTGAAGAACTGCACAAGGATGGTTATATCGGCATCATCACCGGGATTTTTAAAGTGACCAGCGCAGGTATATCGGCAGCGATTATATTCTCGTTTATCGCCGCTGTTTTTGTTAAACCGAAAGGCTGAATTATAGCTCAGCACATGGGGCTGTCCCATAAGTGAAAAATAACAAAGGAGTTAAGCAGCTTGTATGTGCTTAACTCCTTTGTTTTTGGTGCTGACGGCCGGCGATCCGCATGAACAAAACCAGCAAAATAACGGATCAGAGTTCCCTCCAGGAGGCGATATTCTCGTTCGGAGGCAGAAGCATCCCCTTATTTGTGCGGCACTTGCGGCAATCTGCCGCCCTCATCGATCATTCCTACTTCCCTCGAAATCCCTTCAACACCAATAAATTTACATGGTTAATTTTAACAAATAAATTTAGAGGAATTACAAGTATACGGAAGAAAAACTTTACTGTAAACTGGATTTACGCACTTTTTCTCTCTATTTTAAAGATTATGGTCATATTGGGCGCTTTTTTGCCTAATGGCAGCGATAAGATGAGGCTTTCCAGCTCACCAACGTTTACGAAACTCAGCAGTTGCTTACGAAAACTCTAAGGAGGATTAAGACATGGAAACTGCCACCCAACATCATGTTGAAGTTTTAACTAGGCTGAAAACGAATTTAGAATCATGCATTCTCGGCAAGAGCGCTGAAATTGAATTACTGGTTACTGCAATGCTGGCCGGCGGACATGTTTTGCTTGAAGATGTACCTGGTACAGGCAAGACGGTGCTGATCAAAGCCCTCGCTCGTTCAATAGATGGCCAATTCCGCCGTATTCAGTGCAATCCCGATTTGTTACCTTCCGATATTACAGGTGTTTCCATATATCATCCCAAAGAAGAAAAATTTCTGTTTCGTTCCGGTCCTATTATGACGAATATATTACTTGTAGATGAAATCAATCGCGCAACGACCAAAACACAGTCGGCTTTGCTGGAAGCTATGGAAGAGCAGCATATTACGGTGGACGGCGATATTCATGAACTGCCTTCTCCTTTCCTCATGCTGGCCACTCAAAATCCGATTGATTTCGAAGGCACCTACATACTGCCGGAGGCGCAGCTCGACCGGTTTATGATCAAACTTAGCTTAGGCTACCCAAGTGAAGCGGCCGAGAAGCAAATGATTGTCTCCCAAAGCAAATCTCATCCGATGGAAGCCTTACATGCCGTGATGGATACTTCCGAAGTATTGGAGGCGCAGGAGCAGGCTCGGAAAGTTCATATGGATGACGCTGTAGTGGAATATTTAGTCAACATTACCAGAAAAACGCGCGAACATCAGGCTGTATTTCTGGGGGCAAGCCCGCGGGCTACGCTATCGCTTGTGCTTGCTTCCAAAGCGTTTGCCTTCCTGAAGGGCAGAGACTATGTCATCCCTGATGACATTAAGTACCTTGCGCCATACGTACTCGGTCACCGGATGATTCTTCATTCCGAAGCGCGCATGGATGGGGCAACAGTTACATCCGTTCTCGGCGCGATTTTCGAGCAGGTTCGCGTGCCGGTTCGATTGGAGAAGTGAGCCTATGAATCGACCGGTATTCAAGCGATTCGGGGAACGTCCCCGGTTTCCGGCACCTTTATGGCTTCTGATTGCATGCTTCACGGCTAGCTTATTCTTCCTGCTGTTTCAAGGAGGGAAGCTGGCCTCCATGCTTTTTATCATCATCACCCTTTTGTCGGTTTACTTGCTCTCCGGCAATTGGAGCGGTATCAAGCGCGCTCAAGGAACGCGCAAGCTGTCCGTTACAGCGCAGGACGCCCAACTTGAGGCGGGGCAATCGCTGCAAATCGGTATCGGCGTACAAATTCCAGGCTTCTGGCCGATTCCTTATCTGATCATTAAGGATCAATTCATTCGTCAAAGCGGCGAAGAAACCGTCTTTGAAGGCTCGCTGATCCCAGACTGGAAGCGGAGAGGGGAGCTGCTGTACACCACGCCTCCACTGCGAAGGGGCTATTACCGGTTCGGCGAAACGGAGTGCTTGACCGAGGATATTTTCGGCTTCTTCCAGCACAAAGGACGTTTGGAGCTGCAGCAGTCGATTACGGTTTATCCGCAAACGGTAGCGATCCGGGAATGGGCACAGTTCCACCAAATGCTCAAAGGCATGCAGCATCATTCAACGACGACAAGGGCACACCGGGAGACGACGCAAATTAACGGTGTCCGCGAGTATATTTATGGTGACCGCTTATCCCGTATTCACTGGAATGCAACGGCGAAGACAGGTACTTGGAAGTCGAAAGAGTTCGAGCGGGAGTCATTGCCCAAAACGATTGTCTTATTAGACAGGACGGCTCGTGCCTATGGTGACGCTGCTGAATTTGAGCTAGCCGTATCTGTAGCGGCATCTTTGTTCCGCTATGGAGCGGGCCGCGATTTAGCGCTGGGACTACTTTCGATCGGCAAAGAATCTACCTATTTTGAACCAAAGCAAAGCCAGAATCATCACAAGCATATTTTAAAACATTTGGTCGGCGTAGAGGCGGATGGCTTTCACTCGCTGCAGCAAATATTAAAGGAACATTCACGGGATTTGCCTGCGGGATGCTTTTTTGTCCTAATTTCACCTCAAAAGGGCTCCGTGATGATGCAGGTGCTGACACAATTGGAGCATCTCCAAATGAATCCTTGCCATATATGGGTTCATGCCGATTCATCCCATGCGCTCAAGCTGCAAGGTATGGAGCATGAAAGCGCAAAGGACGACTGGGTGAAAGCAATTCGCTCACAAGGCTATATGGGGTATGAGGTCAGTCAATTATCGAACTTGCCTAACCTGTTGGGAGGGGCGAAACGGTATGCGTAGCTCGTTCTGGAAAGGAATGCTTTTAACCGATTGGGAACAACGCATTAATGCGATTCTTACAGGGATTTACCTGTATCAGTTTGTTATTTGGATCATGAAGGAAGATGGCTTATGGCTTCCCGAAACGGTGGCCTTTGTCACTGGGACGCTTAGCCTTGTGGCTGCCACCTATCTGATTCCTCACCTTCGCCGTGTGTGGCGCGTCTCGATTCAATTTGTGCTGATTATCGGCCTTCACCTGCTGGGCATGGGTTATCATTATGTCGCTGTGCAGGTGACGACTTGGAAAAGTGCTCTAAGATGGGTCGCGTTGAATGCGGGCCAGTTAGAACCATATATTTGGTTTAGCCTTATTGCGTGGCTCACTTATCTGTTTGCCATGTGGTCGGTGAATTCCAGGCTGCGTGTGTTTGTTCTCATGGCAGTCAGTATTTTATTTTTTGCTATTCGAGATTCCTTCAGTACGATCTTTTTGTGGCCGCAAGTAGCGATGGTCATCTTCTGCTGTTTTTCGCTGCTGATGGTTCGCCACTTCGTCAAACTGAAGAAGCGGGCTCCTGTAATTTGGGAGACAATTACCGACTATCCTTCTTCTATTCTGGTTCCAATCGGGTTGATAGTGGGCCTTATTACCCTTGTTGGGCTATTGGCACCTACGGTTGATCCGGTACTAACCGATCCATATACGGCCTATAAGGTGAGTCGTGGTGAATCCGTTCCTTTATTAGGAAAAGGAGTCAGTGTGACGGCTTCTACGGCCGATTCCTCCTCTGGCTACAGCAGGGATGATAGCCATCTTGGCGGCGGATTTCAATTTGACTACACACCGGTCATGACAGTTGAAACAAGTAAACGAACCTATTTCCGTGGGGAAACGAGAGCGCAATATAATGGAAAAGGGTGGGAGCCTAGTTCGACAGAGAAGAAGCTGCCGATGAATCGGGTCAACTTAAATCCCCTGCCGCTTGATCCAAGGTTTGACCTGTCTCTCTTGAAAACGCAAGAGGTCACGCAAACCGTTGTGATGCAAAGAGAAGACGTCTTTCCGGTTCTCTTCGGGGGCTACGCTATCCAACGTCTAGTGGAAGTGAACGAAGGCGAGAATCCGTTCCAGCGCATTCTATGGTCGCCAAGGCAATCCGAACTGCGCTATGTAGGCAAAACGAATTATCCCAAAGAGTATGCCATTATTACACAGGAGCCAATTCTGGATGTAGCGCAATTGCGTGAAGTCAATATTGATTATACGAATAAGCCCGAATGGGCTGAGTATCTGCAAGTGCCTGCGGATCTCCCGGAGCGCGTCAAGCAGCTTGCCCTCGACATTACCAAAACAGGTACAAATTCTTATGATAAAGCCAAACTGATCGAGGCTTATTTATCAACGCATTTCCCTTATACGAACACGCCGGACGAAAGTAAAGGCAAGAGCAAGGATTTTGTAGACCGGTTCTTGTTCGAGATCAAACAGGGATACTGCGATTACTATTCAACGTCAATGGCCGTGCTTGCCCGTTCGATCGGACTGCCGACCCGCTGGGTGAAAGGCTACTCTTCAGGAGTTTCACCCGTCCCTGATCAGGGGAGGGATTTCGGTATTTTGGGACAATTGGGAGAAGACGTGGATAAAGATGCTGCCGGCACCTACACGATCCGGAACTCGGACGCCCATTCCTGGGTTGAAGTGTATTTTGAAGGCTTCGGCTGGATCGCCTTTGAACCTACTGCAGGTTTCGCGCTTCCGAATGTTTTTCCGGAGCAAACGCCACCGCCAGTTGAACCTTCCACGGAGAGCGAACCTGTTACAGCGCCTGCAGAAACGGAGCAAGCTCCAAGTTTTACATGGCTTTGGTTGACGCTGAGCGGTATCGGAATCGCTGCTGTGCTAGCTGCTGGGGTCGTATTCTTCTTCAAAGGCGCTTATCCTCGAGCATGGCGTATGCGCAGGAAACAGCTCAAAGCCGTTAATTTTAATCAGAAAATTATCGTTGAATTCGAGAAACTGCTGCGCATGAGCCGACGCAAAGGTTATACAAGACTAGAGCATGAAACGATGCGTGAAGCAACAGCCCGATGGTCAAAACAGAGCAAGTGGATGAAAAATGATCTGGAAACGGTGCTTGAGTTGTTCGAAAGAGCGAAATACAGCCAGACCGTATCATCTGAAGCTGACTATCAAACCGTGAGTCAATCTATTACCAAATTGAAAGAACAAATGAAATAGGTACTGAAAGCCACTCACCCTCAAGGGAGGGTGGCTTTCATAATGAGAGGAGCGTTTTTACATGGCATTTATGGATTGTCACTTTTATTCAGATTCCCTTGGTGTTTCAGCTTCCATGTATGTTATTTTGCCGCAAGCAGCTCAAAATCAGATCGGGATGTCCTCGGCAAGCTATGGCAAAAAGTATCCGACACTGTACTTATTACACGGTTTGTCGGACGATCATACGATATGGATGCGGAGAACCTCCATTGAGCGCTATGCAGCCAAATTAGGGATTGCTGTCGTGATGCCGGCCGTTAATCGCAGCTTTTATACGGATATGGCAGCAGGTCCGAAATATTGGGAATTTATAAGCGAAGAACTTCCGGCCTTAGCAAGATCCTTTTTTCCGCTGGCAGAAGAGAGAGAATTGAATTATGTGGCGGGCTTGTCGATGGGCGGATATGGCGCCATGAAACTGGCGCTTACACATCCAGACCGGTTCGCTGCTGCAGCCAGTTTATCGGGAGCCGTTGATATCTCACATAGAGCGTTAAACTTCCCGGATGATTTCAAGTTGATTTATGGCGATGTGACGAAGATCCAAGGAAGCGGGAATGATTTGTTTTACCTGGCGGAACAATTGACCTTAAGCAAAGGGCCGAAACCTAGTCTCTACCAGTGCTGCGGAACGGAGGATTTCTTATATGAAGATAATATTCGGTTCCGCAATCATTGCCGGGAATTGGGGCTCGGTTTAACCTATGAGGAGGAGCCTGGTGAACATGAGTGGGGCTATTGGGACAACAAAATTCAAAATGTTCTGAACTGGCTGCCGCTTCCAGCCCGTGCATAGTGGGAAAATATGTTCTTTTCTTTTTGCAACAAACGGGTCACTATGGTATAGTTTCTCGTATATGTCGAGGAAGCAGTTGGAGGGAAATGGTTTGTTGAAAAAGCTTGTACCCAGACAGTCCGTACATACAATCTATGATATTGATGCCAATCATTTGTGGGATTTTGGCGTTCGAGGTATCATTACTGATCTCGATAACACGCTCGTGGGTGCGCGCGATCCGCATGCGACTCCTGAGTTAATAGAGTGGTTGAACCGTTTGCAGAAGATGGGTTTCAAGGTCGTCATTGTGTCCAACAACAATCATGGGCGCGTATCTGCCTTTGCTGAGCCGCTAGGCATACCATTCATCCACCGTGCCAGGAAACCATCGAACGTTTCATTTAACAGAGCCATGAAGCTGCTTGGTACGAATGCGAGACAAACAGCGGTCATAGGCGATCAAATGTTGACAGATGTGCTTGGCGGCAATCGAATGGGGCTTTACACGATTCTGGTAAATCCGATTTCTATCAATGACGAAGGTTTTTTCACGCGAATTAACCGGCGGATTGAGAAATGGGCAAATGCCAGGATGAAGAATTAGGAGGTTTCATGAGTACAGAAACGATTAATCATTGTGCGGGATGCGGCGTTTTGCTGCAAACAGAAGACAAAAGCAAGCTCGGATTTATTCCGGCAGAAGCGCTGCAAAAGGAACCGGTTATTTGTCAACGCTGCTATCGGATCAAGCATTACAACGAATCTTCAAGCATTACACTGCAGCAGGACGACTTCCTTAAGTTGCTCGGGCATGTCGGTCAAACCAAAGCGCTAGTCGTGAAAATTGTGGACATTTTTGATTTTGAAGGCAGTATGATCAGCAGTTTAGGCCGGTTTGTCGGTACGAATCCGGTACTGCTCGTCGTTAACAAAATTGATTTGCTGCCGAAAGTGACCAATGCCAACAAGATTATAAATTGGGTGCAGCGCAGAGCCAAAGAGGCGAACCTTAAGGTTGTGGACATTGTCCTCTGCAGCGCCAAGAAAAACATCGGCTTTGACCGAGTGATTACGGCTGTTCAGGAATACCGCGGCAACATGGATGTGTATGTGGTTGGTGCTACAAATGTCGGCAAATCGACGCTTATTAACCGTTTAATCAGCGATTACAGCGATTTGGAAGCGGAGTTGACGACTTCCCAGTACCCGGGCACGACGCTGGATTTGGTCAAAATCCCGCTCGATGATGGCCGGTTTATCGTAGATACACCGGGAATTGTACACCTGCACCGTTTAACCGAGGTTGTCAAAAAGCGTGATCTGGCGCGCATCATGCCGGATAAGCCGCTCAAACCGATTGTCTTTCAGCTGAATGAAGAACAAACGTTGTTCTTCGGTGCGCTAGCTCGGTTTGATTTCATTAAAGGCGAGCATCAGTCGTTCACATGTTACACGTCCAATGCGATTCAAATTCATCGCACCAAGCTGGAGCGGGCTGATGATCTGTACGAAAACCACAAGGGCGTCATGCTGGCCCCTCCGAACGAAGCAGATTTGGACGAGCTGCCTCCACTTGTGAAGCATGGGCTTAACATTCCAAAGGGGAAACAAATGGATGTGCTTATCTCAGGTTTAGGATGGATCAAAGTGAACAGCGTTTCCGGAGCACAGCTTGCCGTTCATGCGCCAAGGGGGATCAAGGTTATCACACGTGAGTCATTGATATAGGGGGACCAGAGCAAACCATGGAGAAGAGCCGGGCGATTGACAGTCATACGATTCTATATGGGGTTTTCGGAGATCCGATTCGGCATTCCCGTTCTCCCATTATGCTGAATCGCGCTTTTCAGGAATCAGAGATTAACGCGGTTTATGCTGCTTTTCATGTTCGTCCTGAGGAGCTCGGCGATGCCGTTCGCGGGATACGGGCATTAGGCTACAGGGGAGTTAATGTAACGATTCCACATAAAGTTGAGGTCATGCAGTACCTCGACGAAATTGACGAGGGCGCCCGGGTTGTTGGCGCGGTGAATACCATCGTGAATGAAGCCGGCAAGCTTATCGGCTACAATACGGACGGTATTGGTTATGTTCGTTCTCTCAAAGAAGAAACCGGCATCGATTTGAAGGGGAAAAGCGTTCTTGTCCTTGGAGCCGGCGGAGCTGCAAGAGGGGTTGCTTATGCACTCGCCAAAGAAGGAGCAGGCTGCATTTACATCGCGAATCGGACGAAAGAGCGCGCATTAGAGCTTGCTGATACAATCAGTGCTTACACGAAGACAATCGGTCTTGGACTTGATGAGATTGCGAATGTCGTGGATGAGGCCCAGTTCGTACTGAATACGACCTCAGCGGGGATGCATCCTAACACGGAGGAGCTGCCGATGCCGGTTGAACTTCTGAGAGAGCATCATCTCGTGAGCGATTTAATCTATAATCCGCGGATTACCAGGTTTCTTCGCGAAGCTGAAGCCAAAGGAGCCCGCATTCATGGCGGACTCGGTATGTTTATTTATCAAGGGGCTTTTGCCTTTGAATATTGGACTGGTACTCCTGCGCCCGTTGCGGTGATGAGACAGGTGGTAGAACAGTCGTTAGCTGAATAAGAATGAATAGAGGGACATCCATGTTATCAGGCAAACAGAAACGTTATTTGCGCTCACTTGCGCACCATGTAGATCCGATTTTTCAAGTAGGAAAAGGCGGCGTGAACGAACATTTAATCCGTCATATTCAAGAAGCTCTAGAAGTGCGGGAATTGATCAAAATTACAGTATTGAACAACAGCGGCGAAGATCGTGATGAGGTAGGTACTGAATTGTCCGAGAAATCCGGCGCAGAGCTCGTACAGGTAATTGGCAAAATCGTCGTGCTTTACAAAGAATCGCGTGACAAGAAGAAGATTGAACTGCCGCGCTAACGAGGTGGAAGTATGCTTGTCGGAATTATGGGAGGCACCTTCGACCCGATTCATACCGGTCATTTGATCGCTGCGGAACGGGCGAGGGTGGAAGCAGGGCTTGACGAGGTGTGGCTCATGCCGGCGGGAGTACCGCCGCATAAGGTTAATGCGCCGAAGGCCACGATGCAGCAGCGCTGGGAAATGGTTTGCCTTGCTGCAGAAGGGAATCCTTTTTTTCGTCCGATTGATATCGAAATCAGCAAAGGCGGCGTATCTTATAGTATCGATACGATTGAACTGCTGCGCAAAGAATATCCCACTACTGAATTTGCTTATATTATTGGTGCAGATATGGTTCAATATTTGCCGCAGTGGCATCGCATCGATGACATCGTGCGGCATATTCGTTTTATCGGTTTAGCCAGACCTGGCTATGAACTGGATATGGCGCATATGTCGGAAAATATTCGTAACCGAGTAACGATCGTCCCGATGCCGCTTGTTGAAATATCGTCAACGGCGATACGTGAGGAACGTGGACAGAAGCGATCGGTCCGGTACCTCGTTCCAGAAGCCGTGAACGGTTACATGGAGGTGAACCGATTGTATGAAGCGTGAGGAGCTTATCGCAGCGGTGAAGGAACAGATGCCTGAGCGACGCTGGCTCCATACGCTTGGTGTCATGGAAACAAGCGTAATGCTCGCAGAACGGTTCGGCGGAGATCCTGTCAAAGCTGATCTTGCAGCTATTTTACATGATTATTGCAAGTATTGGCCTGTGCAGGAGCAAGCTAAGATTATTCGCGAGAATGGGCTGCCGCAGGATTTATTAGATTTTGACAAAGAGCTATGGCATTCGCATGCGGGGGCGTTTATTGCTAAGTCGCAATTTGGCATTCATGATGAGGAGATATTGGACGCAATCCGGTATCATACCTCAGGTCGTGAGCGAATGAGTTTGCTGGACAAAATCGTCTGCTTAGCGGATTATATGGAGCCTGGCCGTGAATTTCCCGGAGTCGAGCTCATCCGCGAAGAAGCCAAGTTCAGTTTGGAGAAGGCGTTAGTTGCCGGTTTTGACTCTACCATTCGGTTTTTAATTGAAAAAGGAAAACGAATTTATCCGCTTACCATTTTGACACGGAATGATTTGATTGAACAATTACAAATAAACAACTAACCTATGGAGGTTGATTGAATGAGTAAAAGCCCAGAGGAAATTTTAGCATTTGTCGTAGAGGCTGCTGAGGACAAAAAAGCGGCGGATGTCGTAACGCTTAATTTGCAAGGGGTCTCCCTGATTGCCGATTATTTCGTCATTTGCCATGGTAATTCGGAAACACAAGTCCAAGCGATTGCCAGCGAAGCCAGAAAGAAAGCGCATGAGTATGGCGTCACGATTAGAGGTTACGAAGGTATTGATACAGCGAGATGGGTTCTGCTTGATTTAGGAGATGTAGTTCTGCACGTTTTCCACCGCGATGACCGCGAATACTATAATATCGAAAGACTTTGGTCCGATGCCAAAGTTGTGGAGCGCGTATGAGACTGGAAGCAGGATCCCTCGTTACCCTTGAGGTAGCGAGGGAAGTTCCGCCTAATGGATTTTTCTTAAGCGATGGTTATCAGGATGTCCTGTTACCTTATGCGGAAATCGTGGGCAAAATCAAAGCCGGTGATCACGTGGAAGCTTTTTTGTTCCATGATACGCAGGACAGGCTAATGGCAACGATGAAACGTCCGCTTATCCAAATGGGTGAAGTCGGATTGCTTGAAGTTGTCGATATTCATCCGAGATTTGGCTATTTCCTTGAAATGGGGCTTGGGCGCAACCTGCTTCTTCCTTACCGTCATGTGCCGGAATTAGAGGAATTGCGGCCTCAGGTGGGGGACAAGGTGTTTGCGACGTTAGCTCACGATCGTCAAGGGCGCTTAATTGCGAAGTTGGCTCTGGAAGAGGACTTGGCTCCACTTTGTGTGCGTGCGCCTTCAAGCTGGAGCAACCGCTGGGTGAAAGCTCGCGTGTACAGACCTCTGCAAATGGGAACTTTTGTGATTTGCGAGGCTGGTGTTCTCGGTTATGGCGTAATCGGACTCATTGCCCCTACAGAACGGACACGATTATTGCGTGTAGGTGAGCTGGTTGAGGTGAGAGTCGCCTTTGTTCGCGAAGAAGATGGACGTGTGAATCTGTCAATGCGGCAGCCGAAGGAAAAAGGTCGGGATGAAGACGCAGAGAAAATTCTCAGTGTCCTTGAGGAGCGCCCTGGGAATGCTATGCCATTTTCAGATAAAACGTCTGCCGATATTATTAAGGACAGGTTTGGCCTTAGCAAAGCGGCGTTCAAGCGTGCTCTAGGCAAGTTGATGAAAGACGGACTCATCTATCAGGAGGATGATTGGACCTATTTGAAAAAAGAGGAGAATCCCAGCTGATATGAGCTATGAAGAATTTGCCTACACCTATGACCGCTTAATGAACACCATGCCCTATAAGGACTGGCTTCGTTTTGTCAAAGAAAGCTTTGATCGATTCGGCGTGAAGCCGGCGACCATCGTGGACTTAGGCTGCGGTACCGGGAATTTGACGATTCCTCTCGCAATGGAAGGCTACCAGTTGACAGGGATCGATTTGTCGGAAGACATGCTGGCTGTCGCTGATCAGAAAGCTGGAGAACAGCTTTCGCTGCTTCGCGGCGGAGCGATCCGCTGGCTGCAGCAGGATTTAAGGGAATGGGAATTAGGCGAGTCCGTTGATGTGGCGCTATCTTTCTGTGATAGTCTTAACTATTTACTAGAGGAAGAAGACATCGTTGACGCTTTTCGTCAAACCTATGAGGGTCTTAAGCCTGACGGGTTATTTCTGTTCGATGTGCATACGCCCCAGCAGCTGTTTGCTTATGCGGAAGCGCAGCCCTTTTTCTTAAACGAAGACGATGTGGCGTACATTTGGACAAGCGAGCTGGATGAGGAAAGAGTACAAATTCAGCATGATTTAACCATATTTGTAAAAGAGAGCGGCAGCAAGGAACTATTCCGGCGCATCGATGAAACACACGAGCAGCGCGCTTATGCCTTGGACTGGCTGGAGTCGATGCTGCGGGCTGCGGGCTTTCGCGAAGTGCATATGGCTGCTGACTTTACGTGGGATGAGCCAACCAAGCAGACAGAACGGGCCTTCTTCATTGCGAAGAAATAAAGGCATTAGGAGTCTCGCCGCTTGACAGTGCTGCATTATTTTACATATAATCAAAGCTAATCAGATGATCTTAAAGCTTGGAAGAGGATTAGTAGCTTGTACAGCATCTCTCAGAGAGCCGGTTAAAGGGTGGAAGCCGGTAGATGTCCGTCTAGTGAACTCGCCTTGGAGCTAGAGGGTGAATCGCCGCACGTTGTGGCGCTAGCCGGATCGTTTCACCCGCGTTAAGGGGCAGAGTGAGCACAGGCAAAGTATGCCTAGTGTTAACTAGGGTGGTACCACGGGAATCTAACCTCTCGTCCCTAGCGATATCCGCTAGCGATGAGGGGTTTTTTGGCGCTTATAGCCGTAAACAGGGAGGAAATTTCACATGACTCAGGAAACAAAAGAAACAAAGGAATTACAAGGCTACAATCCGCAAGCGATTGAGCCCAAATGGCAAGCTTACTGGGATGCTAAGAAAACATTCAAAGTGTTGGAAAACTCGGATAATCCGAAATTTTATGCGCTGGATATGTTTCCATACCCGTCTGGAGCAGGTCTGCATGTAGGACATCCAGAAGGCTACACGGCTACGGATATCGTCTCCCGTTTTAAACGCATGAGAGGCTACAACGTCCTTCACCCAATGGGCTGGGATGCTTTCGGACTTCCGGCTGAGCAATACGCATTGGATACAGGGAATGATCCTCGCGATTTTACGAAGAAAAATATCGATACATTCCGTCGTCAAATTAAATCGCTCGGGTTCTCCTATGATTGGGACCGCGAAATCTCTACGACAGATCCGGAGTATTACAAATGGACTCAATGGATCTTCATCCAGCTTTACAACAAAGGCCTTGCTTATGTAGATGAAGTTCCTGTTAACTGGTGTCCGGCACTGGGGACCGTTCTTGCCAATGAAGAGGTTATCGACGGCCTAAGTGAGCGCGGAGGCCACCCGGTTATCCGTAAACCGATGCGTCAATGGATTCTGAAAATTACAGAATACGCGGAGCGTTTGCTCGAGGATCTTGAGGAACTTGACTGGTCGGAAAGCATCAAGGATATGCAGCGCAACTGGATCGGTAAATCAACTGGAGCAGAGGTTCAATTTGCTATCGAAGGACATGAGGAGAAGAGTCTGACCGTATTTACGACTAGACCAGATACTTTGTTCGGAGCGACTTATTGCGTTCTTGCACCTGAGCATGAGCTTGTTCAGCAGATTACAACAGACGGGCAAGTGTCCGCTGTGAAGGAGTACCAAGAAAAGGCTTCCCGCAAGAGCGATCTCGAGCGTACAGATTTGGCCAAGGACAAAACAGGCGTTTTCACGGGTGCTTATGCAATAAACCCGGTAAACGGCGGGAAAGTGCCTATCTGGATTGCCGATTATGTGCTTGGCGGTTACGGGACTGGAGCCATCATGGCAGTGCCAGGGCACGATCAACGCGACTGGGAGTTTGCGAAACAGTTCGATCTGCCGATTATTGAAGTTGTGCAAGGCGGCAATGTGGAGAAAGAAGCTTACGCTGGAGATGGCGCTCATGTGAATTCCGGACCTATTGATGGCATGAACATTGAGCAAGGGATCAGTCACATGATCGCTTGGCTTGAAGAGAACGGCAAAGGTCAAGGTAAGGTCACTTACCGTTTGAGAGACTGGCTGTTCAGCCGTCAAAGATATTGGGGAGAGCCGATTCCGATTCTTCACCTGGAAGATGGTACGATGAAGCCTGTACCGGTTGACCAGCTTCCGCTTCTGCTTCCTCAAGTAGATGAAATTAAACCTTCGGGCACAGGGGAATCACCGCTGGCGAACGTATCGGAATGGGTCAATACCATCGATCCGGAAACGGGGATGAAAGCCCGCCGCGAGACGAATACGATGCCGCAATGGGCTGGCAGCTGCTGGTACTACCTGCGTTTCATCGATCCACGCAATGATAAAGAGTTCTGCTCACATGAGCTTCAACAGCAATGGCTGCCAGTCGATCTTTATATCGGCGGCGCGGAGCATGCGGTACTTCATTTGCTGTATGCCCGTTTCTGGCATAAAGTGCTTTATGATCTTGGATTTGTTCATACGAAAGAGCCGTTCCATAAGCTAGTAAACCAAGGGATGATTCTTGGTGAAAACATGGAGAAAATGAGTAAATCACGCGGCAACGTTGTAAATCCGGATGATATCGTAAGCGATCAAGGTGCGGATACACTTCGTATTTACGAAATGTTCATGGGACCACTTGAAGCTACAAAGCCTTGGAACACGACCGGGGTAGACGGGATTTACCGCTATTTGAACCGTGTGTGGAGACTCTTTGTGGATGAGAACGGTCAAGTTCAGTCCAAAATCAGCGCGGATGAAACGCTTGGCAGTGATACGTTCAAACGGACATGGCACCGTTCCGTCAAAAAAATTACTGAGGATTTCGAAGCGCTGCGGTTTAATACGGCGATTAGCCAAATGATGATTTTCGTCAATGAAGCTTATAAAACAGAACGTTTACCTCTTGAAGCGATGAAAAACTTCGTTCAGATGCTGTCCCCGCTTGCGCCGCATCTGGCCGAAGAGCTTTGGGAGAAACTGGGCGGCACCGAGTCGATTACGTATACGCCTTGGCCGACTTATGACGAAGCATGGACCGTAGACAATGAAATCGAGATCGTGGTGCAGGTTAACGGCAAAATTGTGGACCGTGTGCTGATCTCAAAAGATACCGATGAAGCTGCAATGGAGAAAATTGCTTTTGATCTCGACAAAGTCAAAGAAGCGACCGCCGGAAAGGCCGTTCGCAAATTGATTGTTGTAAAAGGGAAATTAGTTAACATCGTTGTAGGTTAATAAAGAAAAAAGACTATTGGGAAGACTGCTGCTTGATCGTTAATTGCTGCTCAGTCTTCTCAAGGTCTTCTTGATATTTGGCGTGAGTAGCGCGGATAACGCGCGAGAAAACGCCGGAAAGCTCTTCGTCCAAAATACGCAATCCTTCAGCTGTAATCCCGCCGGGAACAGAGACGCGTTTTTGCAAGGTCAGGGGGTTGAAACCGCCTGTTGTCAGCAATTTACCCGTACCCAGAGTCATCTCACTGGCAAGCAGAGTAGCTTCCTCAGGTGTGATGCCTGTTACCTCAACGGCCGCATCGATAAAGGATTGAATGAAATTAGCAAGAAAAGCAGGTCCGCAGCTGGATAGGTCCGAAGAAATACGCGTGTAGTTTTCCGAAACCCGGATTGGTGAAGAGATATGGGCAAACAAGTTTTCCAGGTACTCTTTATCCTCAGGCTGCATCCGATTGCCATGAATACAAAGCGTCGCACCACTTAATACATAGTTCGTAATGCTTGGAATAATTTTACTTATTTTGGCTGGTAAATGTGTCTCCAGCTGCGTAATCAGCACAGGGCTTGTGATGGAGACGAGAAACTGAGAGGGTAGCACGTCCTCTTTAATTTCATCAATAACCTTCTTATATTCTGATGGCTTCACGCACAGAAAAATGATATCGCTCCCCAGCACGACTTCTCTATTCGATTGGGCTACCAGAAGCCCAGGATATGTCTCCGCAAGAAGCTCTACTTTACGAATTGTTCGATTTCCCGCAATCATTTGTTCCGGATTGAAAGCCCCAGAATGAATGAACGCTTCAATCAGAATACTTCCCATACTCCCAGTACCGATGAATCCTGCTTTCATCTAGTAATCCCTCCCGAAAAAAATCAGTCACTTTCGTTAATATTTATAGAACGGGGTCAGTTTTGGATGCCATTCGGATGCTTTTTCATGTATATGCTGGCTTCTCGGCTGTTATGCTGGGGCAGCTTGTTTTTTTACCATGTGATTTTATTGTAAAACCGTTAGGAGGGAATTCGTGCCTTTTCGATTCCAAAAATTTCTGTACATTGCTGTAGGGTTCTGTTTTGTTGTTTTTGTTGTTTGGCCTTTTCTGACAGGGGGCCGCTCGCCTGTGATACAAACGGAATTCAATTCCGTGAATGCGCAAATTGAAGCTCATCTTGCTCAAAGTACGCCTTCGGACACAACAAGCCATGTTGCAGCATCCACCCCTGATGTATTAGGATCAAGTACGTCTCCCGTAACATCTTCCGGTCAACTGGATCTGAACACGGCAACGCTCAAGCAATTAAACGATTTGCCGGGGATTGGAGAAAGCAAAGCAAAGGCGATTCTGGATTACCGCATGAAAAAAGGCAGATTTAGCCGTATTGAAGAGCTAACCGAGGTCAAGGGCATTGGGGATAAAATACTGGAGAAGCTTAAGCCTTTGCTTTATGTGACTTCTTCGTAGTCCTTTCTTTTATTTTGAGAGGAAGTATGAGAGAATACTAGAAATGAAAAAAGGAATATAAAGGACACAGCGGAGGAGAGAAACTTACAATGAGCAACCGCAAAGACTGGGATACCTATTTCTTAGACATCGCTTATATGGCATCCACACGCTCCAGATGCAATCGGCGTCATGTGGGTGCTGTGCTGGTCCAAGGCAAAAAGCTGCTTGGGACTGCTTATAACGGCGCGCCCATGGGCGTTCCTGATTGCACAGAAGCGGGCTGCATGCTTGTCGAGGAAATCGAGCTGAAAGTAGTGGAGAACATTGAAGAAGTGATCCGCAAGCAGCGCTGTATCCGCACGATTCACGCAGAGCAAAACCTGCTGCTTTTTACAGACCGCGAGGATCGGGAAGGTTCAACCGTCTATGTCACCGATCAGCCTTGCTGGACCTGCGCCAATATGTTGGCAAACAGCGGTGTAATTGAGATTGTTTTCCACCGCGGCTATCCGAAGGATCATGAGAAAGTAAGCCATCTCATGGTAGACAGAGGGATCGTATTTCGCCGAATGGAAGGGTACGAGCCTCCGCCAGGAACCGTATCTGACGTTGTGAATTAAACATGCACATACATGTGAAATCAATAGAATCAGCAAAGAGGAGGAACCTCTTTCCAGTGAGCAGCCTATTTAAGGCTCTACAGGGGAGAGGTTTTTTGCTGTATAGGGGGATTCAAGATTCAAATTCAAATGAAACGACCAGTTGTTATAGGATGCTGTCTGTGGATAACTGGCTATGTACTCGCGCTCTATAGCGATCTGCCGTGGCTCACTTTGACAACGAGCGTGCTGCTGCTTGCAGCGATCTTTGTTATCCTGCTGCTGCGGCTGCCCGGCAGACAGCCGCTGTGCGCCCTTCTGCTGGTCGGCGTAGCCTGCGGCTACTTCGAATGGACCGACCAGCGCAACGTCACAGCCCTGCTGCTGCCACCGCAGCAGCAGGAAAACCCGGACGGCATCGAAGTCACGATGCTCGGCCGGTTCAGTTCCCCTGTCACCATCGACGGTGACAGGGCCAGCTTCACCATGGAAGCGGCATCCGTCCGCTTCCAAGACCACGCTTTCCCGCTTGGCGGGGAAAGCGTACAGGTCTCGCTGCGCTTGCTTGCGCAGGCGCAGCAGGAGGTGGCGTCGGCCTGGCGCCGAGGCGACGCCGTCACACTCTCGGGGACGCTGCGCAGCCCGTCCCCGGCGCGCAACTTCGGCGGCTTCGACTACCGCCGGTATTTGCGCCTTCACCACACCCATTGGCTGCTGTCAGCCAAAGGGGTGGATCAGGCGCAGGTTGAGCCTGCGGCTGCGCGCTTCGGCGTCGTTCAGCTGCTGCGCTGGAACGACGAGCTGCGGGGCGGCCTCAGCAGGCGCATGGACCTGATCTTCCCCGCGCCGCAGGCGGGGTTTATGAAAAGCATGCTGATCGGGATAACCGACGATCTCGATCCGGAGCGTTTCCAGCAATTTTCGGAGCTGGGACTGACGCACATTTTAGCCATCTCGGGCCTTAATGTTGCTGTTTTTCTGGGCGTTTGTTTCTGGAGCCTGCGCCGGCTAAAGCTGACCAAGGAAACGGCTATGCGCGTTTGTTTTTGGCTGCTGCCATTCTATATTTTACTAACGGGGGCCTCACCCTCCATTGTTAGGGCTGGACTGATGGCTATGGTCGCACTTTACGCAGCTAGGAGAGGGTTAACGAAGGATGTTTTGCATAGTATGGCAATCGTCGCCTGGATAATGCTTCTCTGGAATCCTTATTTCCTGCTGGACGTAAGCTTTCAGCTTTCCTTTTTAGTTACACTTGGGCTTATTCTTGGTGTGCAGTCCGTGAATGGTTTGCTTGAAGCTTGGATTAGCTCTCCCCTGTTAAGAAACACCGCTTCGATTACACTCGTTTCTCAATTTGTCTCCTTTCCGGTTTCGATTTACTATTTCAATCAGTTTTCATTGCTTTCGTGGTTGGCTAATGCCATTTTGGTTCCAGTCATCAGCCTGGCTGTGTTTCCCGCGGGACTTGCGGCTGTCTTTGCCGGACTACTCTACCTACCGGCAGGCAGAGGGCTTGGTTGGCTCATTTCATTGTTAAATGAAGGCATCTTTTGGACGACAGACAAGCTGCAGCAACTGCATCAATTTAAATTGATCTGGCCGTCACCGAGTTTTGCGTGGATCGCTTTTTATTATTTGGTCCTTGTTGGCATATATGGGCTGTGGCAGCGTTTGTCTCGAGGCAGGATAGATGAGCATCCGATTAGGTTAGAGCGCGTACAAGACAGATGGACCCTGAATCTGCCGATGTGGCTAAGCCTGGCTCTCGGAGTCTTCCTTTTACTTCTGTGGATGGGGTATTCTCCTGAACGTTTCGAGAGGACCGGTCTCGTTCAATTTATTGATGTGGGGCAGGGCGATGCTATCCTAATCCGTACACCCTACGGGCGCAATCTCCTTATCGATGGTGGCGGGACAATTACATTCAGGAAGGCGGGAGAAACATGGAAAGAACGCAAAGACCCTTATGAAATAGGGCGAAAAATGCTCGTACCGCTACTTAAGAAGCGGGGTATTCATCAGTTGGATTTGCTCGTGCTCTCTCATGAAGATACGGATCATAGCGGAGGTCTGCAAGCTGTGATTGAGCAAATTCCCGTAAAACAGTTTTTGTTCAACGGTACTTATAACCCGAATGCAGGAATTGAGAAGCTATTCCGTACAGCCATCAACCGACAAATCCCGCTGCTCGCTGGGGAACGAAGCGATTGGATCCAATTGGATGCTGCGACTAGACTGCGTGTGCTATATCCTTTTGAAGAAACTGTGCGAGATGCAGAGATTGTTCAAGAGCAAAATGAGTATTCCATCGTACTGCTTCTTGAGATGCTGGGAACGAAGTGGCTTTTCACGGGAGATATAGGGAAAGAATCGGAGTTGGCGCTCTTGGAACGCATGAAGGACATAGCGGCGGAATGTGAGCCGCAGCCCTGTGAAGATGCTTCGCATCGCCTTGATGTTTTAAAAATTGCTCACCATGGCAGCAAATACTCTACTTCACAGGAATGGCTGGACTATTGGCAGCCCCGAACGGCTGTGATTTCAGTAGGAGAGGGTAATCTTTACGGACATCCCGCGGCAGATGTTGTAGAACGATTAAGGATGAGCGGCGCGCAGATTTTACGAACCGACCAGATGGGGGAAGTGCAGCTGGAGGTCCGCAAGGAGGGCATCTTTTCGCGTGTGAAAATCCACTAGGGTTGGCTCTGTGGAGGCGTTGGTCGCTCTTTCTCTTTCTCTTTCTCTTTCTCTTTCTCTTTTTCATTCAACTGCTTCCAAGGCGGATCTCCATTCATGTGAAGGAGTTGATTGATCCAATAGGTGCCAAGAGGGACGATAAAAGAAAGGACCGTGCACAGCAGGACCAAGCCTGGGGGCATAAAGCCTACAAAAGATGACCACATAAGCTCTACTCCTTTGTTGATTCGAAAATGTTGCCGACACGCCGTACAATGACTTCGACTTGTACATCAATGCCCGCCTGAGAAAATAGATTGGCGCAGGCTTCCCAATTGGCCGCAAGAGGCTTCCACATCTTATTATGATTTTGGAAAAGATAGGCACCGAGTCCTAAGGCATCTTTTTTATAGGTTTGCTGAAGCTTTTTAATGACTTTATGGGTCGTTGAGGAAATCGTGTCTTCCAGGCTTTTCTCTAGTGCATCCACGATTTTCCCTTCGGAAGGATCGATGTTGGTAATGGACTTATCCAATGTGCCTTCAACAATGATTTTAATCGTGAAATTCACATGCTCGGGACTAGTCTGTTGTACATAAATCTTACGATTCGACCGTTCGACTTTTAAGCCGACGATTTGACCATCTACTTTGGATTCAACGATTCCTCCCTTAATTCGTTTGGTAATAAAGTTTAACCCTTGCGTTTCCTCACCATTCAGGAAGCCTAGTAACTGTTTGGTTTTTCCGTCAATTATGGCGCTGCCGTTAAGTGTCACGCCCCCATCCTCTTTTTTTATTGTCTGAATGACAAAGCTTTCATGTTTAATTAAAAATTCATGTACATCGCCAATTCGTGATTCTGACAGCATGTAATTGGTTTTCTGATTATTTTTGGCAATCGATGATATGTAGTCAACAGGCGTCGATTCATTGTTTGGGAATATGCCTAATATATCCGAAGCTTTCCCATCGGCGATCAAAATTTGGACGCTTCTTCGCATTTCGCTGTTCCGCAAGTAATAATCAAGGATATCTGGGAGACTCGCTTCGTGCTTAGCGGCATCCCCTGAAATGATGATCATTCTCAAATGTTCGAAATAAGGAGAACGGCTTGTTCGGCTAGATATTCTGGCAGCTATTGAAGGCATCGAGTGTTCCGTCGTTGATATATTGAAATAAGCTTGTCCGGCATGAGGATTATTATTAGTGCTCGAACTGTTAGCGCTGCTTAATTTCAAGCCTCCGGGCACAACCATTTGATAAGTGCCCTTGTATGTACTTTTCGACTCACCCTCCGGTTTATCAATGGCGACTCCGACAACGAAGCCGCGCTGGTTAATTTCAACCCGATCCCAGCAGCCTGTCAGGAGAGTTAACGTGCAACTGAAACAAATCGCACATAAAATCCTTCTAGGAAACATCGCTTTTCACTCCTCGAAGCTTGGCGACAATATGAATAACAATTGGCATCATAATGCTTACTACAATACCGAAATAACTGATAAAGGAGCTCATCTTATCGAAATCAGATAAATTTTTAGGATACATACACATTAAATAAATGACTGGACTTAGCACGAAAACCCATGTTTTATGCTTGGGTTTAGTGAACAAGAAGCTAAGCGCATAGATTGTACAATCATAAGCCATCACGGTTGTTGTAAAGACAGCCATAATCCAAATCGTAAAGAAGATCGATTCGAATCGTTCGAAAAATTCGCCTGGGATCGTCATTTCCTTGGCAAGTTCAACGGCAGGATACGTAATTTCCGGCAGTGCCATTTGAGAAAAAACGCCAACGCAGACCAGGTAAATGCACGTATAAATGATGACAGGGATTAAGACACCGATCATAACTGCTTTTGGGGCTTCCTTGGGGCGATTCATCATCGTGATATAAAATAAAACGACTTCGAATCCCAGGAGTGAGAATGCGGTAGTTTTCATTGCCGAGGCTAACGATTTCCAATCCGTAGTGAAAAATGGTTTAAAATCTTTGATGTCAACCATACCAAGACTAAACAAAAGGACAGCCGCCGTGATAATGAGCACAATGGGTATAAATAGGATGTTTAAACGGATTAGGCCTACACGGCTGCCGGAAACAGCATACACGTTAACCATTAAGAATGAGAAAGCAATGACTTCAACTGGCGTCGTTTCAAATAAATACTGCTTAGCAATATTGGCAATCGCCCTAATTTCATAAGCACAGAAGGAGAGAAAGTAAAGAGAAAGGGAGAAGACGGCAATAAAGGCTATCGGTTTCGTGACTGCTGCGGCAGCATAGGCGTAATATCCTTGCGTACTGAAATGTGTTGCTATTTTGGCAAGCAGCCATGCAACTCCAATGGCTAGTATGCCAGCGGCAAGCATGGACATCCAACCGTCTGAGCCCTGTACCTCTTTCGCAAGCTCCCGCGGCAGCATGAGGATTCCGACGCCTATAATCATGGACGAAACCGTTATGGTCATATCCAAATTGCTGATTTCTTTATCTCCGTATTCAAACGATTTCATTGTTTATTTCTCCTTACTTTCATTCTGTCCTCATTTCTAGTTTGCAGCATTTGCGGTCGTTTTTTCAAAAAATGAAGAGGGGCCCGCAGCACGAGATCTTTCCAATCCTGAATAAACAACGGTGCAAAAGGTGTAGAGTACGGGACCCCGAAACTTTTTAGATTCACGATATGGATGTTGATCATGATATAGGCCAGAATGATCCCATAAAGTCCAAGGAAAGCAGCAAACAACATAATACCAAACCGCATGACGCGCAGAGAGATAGAAAAGGAATAAGACGGCAGTGAAAAGGATGAGATGGCTGTGACGGCAACGACGATAACCATTACAGGACTCACCATGCCGGCAGCCACCGCGGATTCTCCAATTACCAAGCCCCCGACAATCCCAATCGTCTGACCGATAGGCTTGGGCAAACGAAGTCCTGCTTCTCTAAGCAGTTCCAACGTGAACTCCATCACGAATGCTTCGATAACTGCTGGGAACGGTACGCCTTCCCGCGCCCCTGCGATGGAAAAAGCGAGTTTGGAGGGGATCATGCCATGATGAAATTCCAGCAAAGCGATATAGAGTGCAGGTAGGAACGTGGCGATAAAGGCTGATATTAATCGAAGAACCCGGGTCAGCGTAGAGATTAGCCAGTTTTGATAGTAGTCCTCTGGCGAATGCAAGCTTGTAGAAAAAGTAATCGGCAAAATAAGCGCAAAAGGGTCGCCGTCTACTAATAGAGCAACACGGCCTTGGAGCAGAGCGCCTGACACTTTATCGGGCCGTTCCGTATTTAAAATGACAGGGAATGGACTAAGGAAACTATCTGCGATCCACTGCTCCAAGTACCCAGACCCTTCGATATCATCTATGTCTATGCTCTTGATGCGCCGGTCAACTTCTTTAACAAGATCAGGATGCACAATATCGGCTATATAAGCCAGAATGACTTTCCGTTTCGCTCTGCGTCCGATTTGATAAGTGTCAAACACAAGATTTGTTTCTTTGATCCGTCTTCTAAGCATCGCGGTGTTCGTACGCAAATCTTCAGTAAAACCTATACGCGGCCCCCGGATAATAGACTCCGTTTGCGGCTCTTCAACGGCACGGCTTTTCCAACCGTTGCTGGAAACGATGACGTACTGTGAGAGATTGTCCAGTAAAATCAGTGTGTCACCGGACAGAATCGCCATTAAAGCGTCATCCAGCAAATTGTCGAAGGCCAATTCGTGCGCAGTCAAGACTTGATCTGCCAAAATTTTCAATACATCCATAGGAGAATCAGCAGGTTGATCAAAGAAGTGGAGCATTGGATTTATGATTTGATCATTAATTAGTGTTGTATCGACCAGTCCGTCAATGCTTACGATCGCGCACCGATGCTGCTCCAGGCCGACTGTGAACCGTCTGATGATTAAGTCACTTGGGTGATGAAGAAGCGTCTGTATGGTATTCAGGTTTTCTTGCAAGGATGGCAGCATGATTTTATTCTGCTCAGAAGTCGTTGTGTTTTCCCGGTTGTTAGTCGCCTTGCTGCCATACAAACGTCTTCTTCCGAATAATTGTTTGAACACGATAAGCCCTCCGCTTATGAATAGCTTCTCTGTAATATTTACCACTTTAGTTAGAATTAAACGGTTTTAGATAAGGTACTACGCAAACATAGTACTATCCGAACTTGTAAAAAGGCTTAGAATGAAGAGTAATTTGACCGAAATAAGAAAGGGGATGAACGGATTCATCCAATTATGGATTAAACTATTCCGGTTCTTTTGCGTCTAAGAAGTGTATTTATTCAAGAAAGTTTGTTATTCTGGTAGTTGCAAACCGCCTTTTTATTTTTTATTCTAAATTCATTGCAACATTATGAGACGCTGCTGCGTCTGTAAGATTGCAAGAGGGAGGGATCCCAGTGGTAGCACCCGAACTGGTTAAAAGAGCTCAGGCCGGTGATCGTGATGCACTCATTACCCTATTGCGAGAAATTGAGTCTCACGTCTATCGAACCGCTTATTATATTTTGAATAATGAACAGGATGCCCTTGATGCTTCACAAGAGGCGCTCCTTCGGATTTATACAAAAATTAATTCATACGAAGAAAAAGCGTTATTCAAGACGTGGGTACAGCGGATTGTAACGAACATCTGCATCGATAAATTTCGCAAGGCGAAACCAACGGTTTCTATTGATGAGCATGATATGACGTTTACTGCAGAGCACAATGTTGAATACGAAATTATGTCTGGCTACCTAGCCAAAGATATTCGAGAAGCAATCGATAAGCTTCCCGAGCACCATCGATCTGTTGTTGTTCTCCGTTATTTGCAAGACTTTTCGTATCATGAAATTGCCGAATCATTGAATTTACCGCTGAATACGGTGAAGTCTTACTTATTTCGAGCCAGACAGCAGTTACAATCGCTGCTCCAAGAATATCAGAAAGGAGGTGTTCGGGGATGAATTGTCAAGAGGTGATGGAACTTATGCAAAGGCAGCTGGATGGAGATCTGAATTCGCAAGAGGAAGGTGAGCTCGATGCTCATTTGGCCTATTGTTTGGACTGCATGGAAATGTTTGAACGTTTACAGAGATTGTCGGGTGAATTAGCCCAATTACCCAAGGTTGTTCCTCCATACAGCTTGGTCGATGCCATTCTGCCGCAGCTAGCAGAGATTGATAAAGGAGCCGCGGCATCCATTACCGATAAGGCAGCTGTCTTCAGCACGGAAGTAAGTCAGAGCGAACAAGGACAGCCTACAAAACTCCCTTGGACACGCCGATTTGGATCACAGTTCTCTTGGAAATTTGCAGGTGGTGTTGTTGCTGCAGGTCTTATTCTCGGTTTCTTTGCTTTTAATCTAAAGCATCCTGTGATGGAGAATGCAGATGGCCTACTGCCGATGGCAGCATCTAAGCAAGGAGCTGAGCAAAAGCGCAGCATGGCTGCCTCAGACCCAAATAAGAGTCAAGAAACTGCCGACAAGTCCACAACCTCAGGTACTCCTGGTGCTAACCAGTTTGCGGAAAACCAAAACAGTGATGCCGCTGCCGAAGCAAAGAATGATCAGAAGCAAGAGGCACAAGCATCTGGGACAAGTGAGCCCGCGCCGCAAGCGACAACGAATGCGCAACTGGAAAAGCCGGATACGCTCAAGCCGTCCGCGCCAAAGGATTCAAAAGATGCAACACAAATGGATCCTTCAACCTCGGCTCCGGAGCGCATGAAAGAACCGTCTGCCGCCGGTGGCAGCAGTCAAAAAGTGGCGGTTGATCCGAAGCCAACCAGTCCGCCTGCTCCAAGTACAGAGCCAGCAACGGCGAATAACATGAGTGCAACAACACAGCCTACTCCTACTGCTACCCCATCTGCAAAAAAAGGGACAGAGAGAGAGGCAGGCGCTGCTGGTATGTATTTGATGACCGTACCTACAACTGATAATTTTCTGAAATCAGAATCAGGGAAATTGACAGCAGCTGTTGAGAATCATCACGTTGTGATTCGCGATAGCGACACTTTGGAAATCATATTTGAGTCCAAGCAAAATTGGCAGCCTGACGATTTGATCACACTGTTGGAATGGTCCAAGGATGACAAATTGTTTTATCAAGTTCAAAGCGGCGGCACGCTCCATACGATTCGCATGGATGTGAAGCTGAAAAAGGAAGAAACGCCATAAAATTTTAAAAACGAACGCACCAATAGAACGGCATCTGCGTATGCTACATTACAGGGAAGTTGAAGCATCTATGGGGTTCGCCCACACGGTCTAAGGTTTCTAGAGCCTTTAACCGGTGTTTAAATAGACAGACAAAGGGATTACGGCAAGGTCTTAGGACTTTGACGTAATCCCTTTGTTGTTGGTAAAATGAGAGCAAGGGAGTGGACGCCAGCTATGGACGCAAAAAGAGCATTGAAAGATATACAAGCAGGACGGCAGGCACCCGTGTACCTGTGCTACGGTCCTGAAAAATATAAAATGAGGGAATTCATTCAAGTTTTAACGGATTCGCTTATCGAACCGGAACATAAGGAATTTGCCGTAAGCAAATTCGATTTAAGCGAGATCTCGCTCTCCGCTGTGCTTGAGGATGCTGAGACGCTTCCTTTTATGGTGCCCAAGAAACTTGTCATCGCCAAAAATGCGTTGTTCTTTACAGGAGCCAAGGAAAGCACAAAAATTGAGCATCACTTAGATCGTTTGACCGATTATCTGAAATCTCCAGCAGAGCATACTGTCGTTGTCTTTACAGTAGACGCGGATAAATTGGACGAGCGTAAGAAGATAGTTAAAGCACTTAAAGACATGGAAGCGGCAGTTCCATTTCTGTCCCTTAGCCCTGATGAACTCCAGCAATGGGTGGCTGCTGAGGCGCGGCAGCGCGGGTTTTCATTTACTGGGGAAGCTGCGGACCAGTTAATACTCTACACAGGCGGTAATCTGCAATCCTTATCTGCGGAGATAGAGAAGATTTCCTTATATGTGGGGGCTGGTAACGAGGCAACGGCAGATGTCATTGACAAGCTCGTCGCCAGGAGTACGGAGCAAAATGTGTTTATACTAATAGAAGACATTGTGAATGTACGTCTGGAGCGCGCCTTCGTTATCCTTGAGGAGCTGTTGAAGCAGCGGGAAGAACCGATTAAAATAGCAGCGCTTATTGCCAGACAGTTCCGCATCATGCTGCAGGTCAAAGAGCTAAGCAAACAGGGCTATTCGCAGCAGCAAATGGCTTCGCAAATCGGTTTGCATCCTTTTGCTGTGAAGGTGGCCGAAGGGCAGGCGCGTAGATATAAACTTGAAAAGCTGAGCGAGATCATGTCCCAGTTGGCCGACCTCGATTTTCAAATGAAAACGGGGAAAATTGATAAAGTGCTAGGATTAGAAATGTTCCTTCTTAGGCTTGCTGCCTAGGAAGGCTTTTTTTTGTAAAACGGAAAAAAGCCCAACTCTCCGAGGAGAACTGGACTTTCGCTTTTATGTCCTGTATTACGCTTGGGCCGTAAGAGCGTTCAGCTTTTTAGCCAGACGGGACTTCTTGCGGTTAGCGGCATTTTTATGGATTAAACCTTTAGAAGCTGCTTTGTCTAACTTTTTGGAAGCGTTAATTAGAGCTTCTGGGCTTACAGCTGTTTCGAAAGCTTTCACAGCAGTACGCAGAGCGGACTTTTGGGAAGCGTTACGAAGACGGCGCTTTTCGCTAACTTTTACTCGTTTAATAGCGGATTTAATGTTTGGCATGAAATTCACCTCCTACTTACAAAACACGGTTCAACGTTACATTTGTATGTTTGCTGACAACTTTAAGTATTCTACCATGCAACTATTGAAAATGCAAGACCTGTCAATAGGTTTTCAGTGGTTCTCGTTTTTGCATAACGTCTTCAAAATCAACGCACACTAAGAGATGCAATGCACCTGAGAAAGGGGAACTTCTATGGACTTGAGCTCTTTTACAACACATACGGATCTTGCGCTGGATGCAAGGGATATGGCCCATGCAGCTAATCAGGGGCAACCGATTCCTGGTATTGAACAGGAGTCGACTCGTGAAAACGGAATCCGCGTGACCAAAATCAATGTGAAAAACGAAGAAGGCTCCAGAGCGCTTGGCAAACTTCTCGGACATTATATAACGATTGAAGTTCCTGCTTTGCGGGAGAAAGACAGCCAACTTCAAGACCGCGTAGCCACAAAGCTGGCTCAAGAATTCGAACAGTTTCTGCGGGAAATCGGGATCCCCCAAAATGCGAAAGCGCTCATTATCGGGCTGGGTAATTCGAATGTGACACCCGATGCTCTCGGTCCGCTAGTTGTTGACAATATCATGGTTACGCGGCATTACTTTGAACTAATGCCTGAGGATGTGAGTCCCGGTTACCGGCCGGTAAGTGCCGTAGCGCCTGGCGTGCTTGGGACAACAGGGATTGAAAGCAGCGATATTGTGCTCGGGATTGTCGAGAAATCCAAGCCTGATTTCATCATTGCCATTGATGCATTGGCCTCCAGATCATTGGACCGGGTAAACACAACCATACAAATCGCAGATACGGGCATTCATCCGGGCTCTGGTATCGGCAATAAGCGCAAAGGACTAACGATAGAGAATCTTGGGATACCTGTAGTTGCCATTGGGGTTCCTACCGTTGTGTATGCATCGACGATTGTGAATAATGCTTTCGATTTGATGCAAAAGCATTTTAGTGAACAGACAAGCAATACCGGCCAAATTCTCGGGCTGCTGGATAATATTCATGAGGAAGAGCGACTGCAGCTCGTCAAAGAAGTGCTCAACCCTGTCGGTCATGATTTGCTGGTCACTCCGAAAGAAATCGACCAATTTATCGAGGACATCGCCAATATTATTGCCAGCGGTTTGAATGCCGCTTTGCACGATGCGGTAAGCGTTGAAAATGTGGCAGCCTATACACACTGATGAATTGAGAACTGGAACCGCGATGATACGTGGGAACAGTTCTTTCTTTTTGCTGTATTTAGCTGGATCTGGAAGGAAAAAGATGGGAGACGTCGAAGTAACTCACGATCACCAAAAATGAAGGAAGTGGTTCTGTGAGCAGCTCACCTCGGGCAAAACTATTTATTGGGTCATCTGCTGAAAGCATTGACGTTGCTGAGGCTTTGCAATCTAATCTCCATTTTTCCTGCGATGTCACGGTTTGGAGCCAATTATTATTCCCGCCTTCACATACGACGCTAGCTACGCTCATTAAGCAGGCCCAAGCTAGTGATTTCGCTATCTTTGTTTTTCAACCGAATGATTTAACACTTTTGAGAGATTCGGTCGTAAGTACAGTCCGAGATAATGTTATTTTGGAGCTTGGGCTATTCATCGGGCAGATTGGTTTAGAGAGAACTTATTTTCTCATACCAGAAAAAGAAGATTTGCATATAGCCACGGATTTACTTGGTTTGACACCGCTCACTTATCAGGCAAACCATCCTTCGGGATTGATGGCAGGACTTGGGCCAGCCACGTATACGGTGAAGCGGATGTTGAAGGAGTTAGGACTGAGAGTCAAATGAAACCGAGAATTTTTATAGGCAGTTCGCCTGCAAGTCTACTATGGGCAGAATTCTATCAAACACAGCTCGCATCCACGGCCGATGTCACAGTCATTAATCAAGGTGTCTTGACGGCATCCCAGCATAAATTGAAAATGCTAAAAGAGCATATCGAAGAATCGGACTTCGCTCTTCTCATTCTGACGCGAGAGGATGTTCATCAACCTTTGACTTATGCCAACCTTTTAGTACTGATCGGGCTCTGCATAGGGGAGTTAGGGCATAGCAGGACGTTTATCATCATGACCAAACATTGTGAGCTTCCCGAGTATCTGGAGGGCTATAATCCGCTGCGAATCGACGACCGGCAAATTGATAGAGAGATCGCGGAGCTGGCAGGCCCTCACTTATATCCCATGAAGAGCAGCATTGCAGCACATAAGAAACGTTTTAAGCCGTCGGATATGAAAAAAAATGATGCGATACGGAGCTTCCTGTTTGATGCTCTGGATTCTCTTAGCGTTTCCAGCGTGGATTATGACCGCGTTTTGGATAAATTCCATAAGACATTTGATACCAATTGTGGTATAATTGAGCTTCAAGAAGTGACTGCTGCTACACTGTTCGAACTGCTTGATGACGGTGTAACTTTACAGCAGTTTGGCCGCGCCGGTCAGGTGAGTAATAACCACAGCTTTAACGTGAACGATCCTAACAGCTACCTAGCGGAATGCTACCGCGGCAAAAACACGAACATTTACCTTGGCCGAGCCAAGGATAAAGAAGATGGCGAATTCGAATATATTTATTGCGTTAAGCTGCATCCAACGATCGTTTCCTCCATACATTTCAAAACAAGGACGGATATTCCGCCGCGCAATCATCATCAGGTCATGATGGAGTTATCGGAACGAAATGCGAAGCTCGTGTCTTCACTCAAGTCCATTGTGAAAGGAAGGATTCTCTATGCTGAAGCACATGAAGAAAGTTCGTAACCGACTAGCGGCCAAAAGTGCACATAAATCGAGCGACAAGAGCTTGCTCAAATTATATACCGGCCCCACAGTTCTAAACAAAACAAGCGGGGTAACGATCGTAGCCAAAGGGTCATTCGATTTTGAATCACTCGCATAGTTTTATAGGAATTACCAAAGAACCCCTGATGGGGTTCTTTTTTGTGTGTATCCAGCTTTTGCGTGCGTCATCTATAGGTGAATGTCTCGAAGTCGGGTCGCCTTCGCTTCATTCCTTCCACACAATCAAACCATTCTGCTGAAACTCTCTTTACTCCAACTGACCTCCCTCTATCAAAAAAAATCTATCGTTTCGGGTTCTATCGACGAGGCTCGTTTCATAGATTGAATTAAGATAGTTTAGGAGGAATCAGACTATGAAATGGACTTCAGCCACACTCAATCTCAGCCATGTTCGAAAAACGTTTCAGAGCGCCAGTTCCGTCGGAAAAACGTTTTTTATTCTCAGCACAGCAACCTTAGCCATCTTCGTTCTAATTGGGGTAGGCGGTTATCTGCAGAATAAAGTCATAACCACTTCGCCGGTTTCGTCCATGAAAAGTTTAGCCGCATCCGTCACGAATCAATTTTTTATCGATATGCTCGGCATGGAAGTGCCTCATCTAAATAAAGACCAGAAGAAATTCACGTTCTCTCAACATAATGTCTTTCATTTCGCATTTCAGTTCTTGACGGACATTAATCCGAGCGATCCCAAGAGTCTGGTGGCCAGTGAAGTCCCGGGCATGGATGCTAACAAAACGACCGTCTTGGTCAAAGGGAGCGGGAGCGCGATAAATCCCAGTGACCCCTTCGACTACAGTCCCAATCCCTCCGATCTGGAAGCAGAGGCAAAATATCCTCATCCTTCTCTAACGCCTGAGCCATCACCTGCAAGCACAACGCCTGTCGTAAATACAACTGGTCAGCCACCAAAAACAGCTGGTGACAATGTAGCTTTCATTTACCAAACCCATAGCAACGAATCCTTCTTGCCAGAGCTTAAAGGAGTTACGGACCCGGACAAGGCATATAGCGATAAGGTGAATATCATTTCCGTCGGTCAGCGCTTAGCGCAAAATCTCGAAAAAGACGGCATAGGAGCGGTTCATTCACAAACTGTTTATCCAAGCACGGTTAAAAATTTCGAATATCCATACTCCTATAAATATTCCTTGAAGACTTTGCAGGAAGCGATGGTTCAACATCCTGACTTGCAGTACTACTTCGATATCCATCGGGATTCCGCTGCGCGCAATAAAACAACCGCCACGATTGACGGTAAGGATTATGCACAGGTGTATTTCATTATCGGCGGGAAGAATCCGAATTGGAAAAAGAACGAGGAATTCGCCAATAAGATTCATCAAGTGCTGGAAGCCAAGCATCCTGGGATTTCCAAAGGTATTCATGCGAAAGAAGCTAGCGAAGGCAACGGATTATATAATCAGAACATTTCGCCAAACAATATATTGATTGAGGTAGGCGGTCCCTTCAACTCGCTGGAGGAGTGCTACCGGACAACGGACTGGTTGGCGGATGCCATTTCTGAAGTCATTTTAAATGCGAAGAAAGTAGATGCTCCGGCTGCGAGCCCTAAGCAATCTTAATTCATTCGAAGGAGGCTTTCCCATGAAGCTGAGGCAGTTTTATATCAAAGTGAGCTTGTTCGGATTGCTGCTACTGTTCTGCATCTTATTCGGTGTCAGCTTGGCATCCAGCGGGATGGAACGGATACAAGGCCCTCAGCCTTCAGGGAAAGCGGCGCAAGTGGTGGGAACGGGGGTGCCTGCGGCGGCGTCTGCTACTGGCACGAAAGCATCCCCTTCATCCGCCCCAAAAGGTGCCGCGGCAGCCAAAGTAAATGCGACAGCAACAGCGAAGCCTGAATCGGAAAAGAAAGCGGACCCCGTAGCCGATCATGACAATTCTCTGAATCATGTCGGCAATAAACTCGGTGACCTGCTGCAAATCGCTTCGCATCATGGAATCAAGCTGTTTGTGTCCATATTTGATGCCATATTAGGTAAAGGATAAGGGTGTACATTGCTGCAACTTCCCACAACTGCTATAATGAAAATTATTTGCATGTTGTGGGGGTTAATACGTTAGCATGACTGACATTCGCGAAAGACAATCAAGAATTCGAAACTTTTCAATTATCGCTCATATCGATCACGGCAAATCGACACTTGCCGACCGCATTTTGGAATATACTGGCGCCTTGTCTTCACGTGAGATGCAGGAGCAAGTGCTTGACCAAATGGATCTGGAGCGGGAACGCGGGATTACGATCAAGCTGCAGGCGGTTAGACTGAATTACCGCGCAGATGACGGCGTAGATTATATCCTTAATCTGATTGATACACCAGGGCATGTCGATTTTACCTATGAGGTATCTCGCAGCCTTGCCGCTTGTGAAGGAGCTTTGCTCGTTGTGGATGCTGCGCAAGGCATTGAAGCGCAAACGCTGGCTAACGTGTATCTGGCTTTGGAAAATAACTTAGAAATTTTACCTGTTATTAATAAAATCGATTTGCCGAGCGCTGATCCGGAAAAGGTGAAGCAGGAAATTGAGGATGTAATCGGCCTTGATGCCAGCGATGCGGTTCTGGCTTCTGCGAAAGCAGGCATTGGGATCAAGGAAATCATTGAGCAAGTTTGTCAAAAGGTGCCTGCTCCGCAAGGCAATCCAGACAACCCGCTTAAAGCGCTGATTTTCGACTCCCATTACGATGCTTATAAAGGTGTTATCGTCTATGTGCGTGTCGTGGATGGTTCGATTAAAGCAGGCTCCAAAATTAAGATGATGGCAACGAACAAAACCTTCGAAGTTATCGAGGTTGGAGCGTTCAAGCCGAGAATGTCCTCGGTACCGTCTCTTGAGGTCGGAGATGTTGGATTTATCGTTGCTGGTATCAAAAACGTTGGAGATACGCGCGTCGGGGATACGGTAACTGAAGCGGATCGCCAAGCGCCAGAGGCGCTGCCAGGCTACCGACGGATCAACCCGATGGTGTTCTGCGGACTGTATCCGATTGAAACAACGGATTACAATGACTTGCGTGAAGCCCTGCAGAAATTGGAGCTCAATGACGCATCACTCCGTTTCGAGCCTGAAACATCGACAGCGCTAGGATTCGGCTTCCGCTGTGGATTCTTGGGACTGCTGCACATGGAGATCATTCAGGAACGTATCGAACGTGAGTTCAACATTCCACTGATTACGACAGCGCCAAGCGTTATCTACCGCATCACGTTAACGAATGGCGATGTGATGGACATTGATAACCCATCGAATTATCCAGATCCGCAGCGTATCGATTTCGTTGAGGAGCCTTATGTGAAAGCTTCCGTCATTGTACCGAATGATTATGTAGGTACCATCATGGAGCTGTGCCAAGGCAAGCGCGGCGAATACTTGAACATGGAGTATTTGGATACCAATCGTGTTACTCTGACTTACGATATCCCATTGTCCGAAATCGTTTATGACTTCTTCGATATGTTGAAATCTAGAACAAAAGGTTACGCGTCCTTTGATTACGAGTTATCTGGATACAAGAAGTCGAGCCTCGTGAAAATGGACATTTTGCTCAATTCCGAGCAAGTCGATGCACTGTCCTTCATTGTTCACCGTGATACCGCATATCACCGCGGCAAAATCATTTGCGATAAGCTGAAGGATTTAATCCCTCGCCAAATGTTCGAGGTGCCGATTCAAGCGGCTATCGGACAAAAGATCGTAGCGCGTGAAACGGTTAAAGCTATGCGTAAAAACGTTCTTGCCAAGTGTTACGGCGGGGACATCTCGCGTAAACGTAAATTGCTCGATAAGCAAAAAGAAGGTAAAAAGCGCATGAAGCAGGTCGGCAGCGTTGAAGTGCCGCAAGAGGCGTTCATGGCGGTTCTCAAAATAGACGAATAGTTTGGAAGAATAAGAAGCTGGGGTGGCAGAGTACTCTGCCCCTTGGCTTTTTATCAGTTCATATGAAAGTAAATGTTTATTACTTTGTTTCGCATCAACCTTGACAAACGAGCTTGTCCACAAGGACGATGAAGTCGTTTATCCGGGATAGAAAGGAAATACCCTTATGTTAGTTGCTAGTGCAGCTCCGACTGCTGTGTACATTCATATCCCGTTTTGTACGAATAAATGCCATTATTGCGATTTTAACTCCTATGTGCTCAAGGGCCAGCCTGTTATGGAATATTTAGATGCGCTGGAGCGGGAGATGGAGCTTACGGTGAAAAACAATCCGCCGTCCAAAGTAGAAACGATTTTCGTGGGCGGGGGAACACCGACTGTGCTGCTTCCTGATCAGATGGAGCGGTTTCTTCGGATGGTACGCACCTATTTCCCGGCAGATTCAGCGGAAGTTGAGTTTTCGATGGAAGCCAACCCGGGAACTACGGATGAGGATAAGCTTGCCGTGATGAAAGAAGGCGGCGTCAACCGCATCAGCTTCGGCGTGCAATCTTTTAACAATGAGCTTCTGGCGGCGATTGGCCGCATTCATAATACAGATGATGTGCACAGAAGTATAGAAAATGCCAAAAAGCTGGGATTTGCCAATTTGTCCATCGACTTAATGTTCGGTCTGCCAAAACAAACCGTCGACATTATGCAAGCGACCTTAGATGAGGCCTTGTCGTTGGATCTTCAGCATTACTCCATTTATAGTTTAAAAGTAGAAGAAAACACGCTGTTTCATACGCTTTTCAACAAAAATCAGCTGCCGCTGCCAAGCGAAGATGAAGAAGTCGATATGTATGAGCTCATCATGAAGCGACTGGAGGCCGCGGGTTACAAACAATATGAAATCAGCAACTTTGCTAAACCAGGCCGAGAGAGCAAGCATAATACAATGTATTGGCGAAATCGTTTCTATTATGGACTCGGTGCGGGTGCTCATGGCTATATGAATAGGCAGCGGCATGTGAATGTAAAAGGGATTCAGCCTTACATTGATGCGACAAAGACAGGATTGCCGATCATGGAACAATTTGAAGTAACACGGCAGGAAGCGATGGAAGATTTCATGATGGTTGGCTTACGTCTGTTGGAAGGCGTTCGAAATGCCGATTTCCAAGAACAGTTTGGGGATAGCATTGAATCGCATTTCGGAGAAACGATAAAGGGATGGGAGCAGAAAAAACTGCTGGAACAAACGCCGGAGGGATATCGATTGTCTAAACACGGCATCCTGCTTGGTAATGAAGTATTTGCCTCATTCCTCACCTAAAGGAACAATCAGGCTTCACCGGTAATCATACAAAAAATCCCTTGTGCAAATATACGGAATGCTGTATATTTATACATGAATCCACAAGCGTTTCAGCGGATATACCGCAAGAGCGCTAGCGTGGGTTTTGTGCATTTTTGTTGCGATTGGTGGGATGACAGTGAATTCATCAACTACAGTGTCCGTTAGGAAAGCTTCGAACATCGATATCGAGAAGCTTTATGAAATTATACAAGGCTATGCGAAGCAGGGCATTATGCTGCCGCGCACCAAAGAGATGCTGGAGGAGCAAATCGACTCCTTCGTCGTCGCTGAGCACGATGGCGTGCTCATTGGGTGCGGCTCCCTGACAAGGCTTGGACCAGATCTTGTTGAGATCCGCTCACTTGGTATGACTCCAGGCTTCAAGGGGCAAGGAATCGGCGGAAAGCTTGTGAATTTCTTGGTTGAAGAGGCAAGAAGCCAAGGGATTGTGAAAGTGATGGCTCTGACGTATGAGGTTGCTTTTTTTCAAAAAAACGGTTTTACCTTAGTGCCAAAAGAGATTTTTCCGGAGAAGGTTTGGAAAGATTGTATGCACTGCAAAAAACAGTATTGCTGCGACGAAATCGCCGTACTTAAACGATTGGATTGACTTGACAACAGACCTTAGGGTCTGTTATTTTTGTATTAGGATTTAGCACTCACTAAATACGAGTGCTAACGAAAGCGATGATAGAGCGATTTGTGAAGAGGAGGGGTACTTATGTTGACAGAACGCCAGCGTATGATTTTAAGTGCTATCATAGATGATTATGTTCGTTCAGCAGAGCCAATTGGTTCAAGAAGTATTTCGAAGCGAGGGAATGTCGGTTTTAGCCCGGCTACGATCCGCAATGAAATGTCCGATCTTGAAGAGATGGGTTACTTGGAGCAGCCCCATACGTCCGCAGGCCGTATTCCCTCACACAAAGGTTATCGTTACTATGTCGATCACTTGCTGCAGCATGGAACTTTGCAAGAGAATGATCTCAATTCCATGAAGGGTGCTTTTGCGCAGCGGATTCAAGAGATGGAAGGAGTCATCCAGCATGTCGCTGGAATGCTGTCCTCTCTTACAAATTATACTTCGATTGTGCTTGGGCCGGAGGTATTCAGTACCACGCTGAAGCACTTGCAGATCATCCCTCTTACAGAGACGACTGCTGTTGCAATCATTGTCATGAATACAGGCCATGTGGAAAACAAAACGGTTACGATTCCTGAAGGCATACGGATGTCGGAGATCGAGAAGGTCGTAAACATTCTGAATGCTAAATTGAAGAATGTACCTCTAATTCAGTTTAAATCCAGGCTGTACAATGAAGTTGCGAGCGAGTTGGGCAAATATGTGGATGGCTATCAAGAGCTTCTTTCCGTTGTGGAAAGTGTGCTTCAAAGTGATGAGAAGGATCGCGTATTCCTTAGCGGTATGACCAATATGCTGACACAGCCTGAGTTTAAAGATGTTGAAAAGGTTAAAAGCATTTTTGATCTATTGGAGGAAGCACCTACGCTTATCAAATTGTTTACACCGTCAAATGAAGGCATGGAGATCAAAATCGGTGCTGAAAATAGTATTGAAGCTATTAATAATTGCAGTTTGATTACGGCCTCTTATTCGATCGGCGGTCAGCCTTTGGGTACGATAGGCATTCTGGGGCCGACACGGATGGAATACGGCAGGGTCATTAGTTTAATGAATCATTTATCTAAGCATATGGAAGAAGTGCTGGGACGTTGGTACGGCAAATGAGCGGTATGAAGACGGTTCACAGTGAAGGCGAAGAGCGCTACTCTACATTAGTTAATAACGCATCAGCCGTTAGGGCTATTTGTTCTGCGGTTGAAGGTACGCTGGGGCCTAAAGGACTTGACACCATGCTGGTAGGCGGACAGGGTGAAGTGATTATCACGAATGACGGGGTCACCATTTTGGAAAAAATGGACGTCTCCCATCCCGCGGCCAGACTAATGATTCAGGTTGCCCGAAGCCAACAGCGGCAAATCGGCGACGGAACGACGACGGCTACAGTACTTGCTGGCGCACTGGTTCAAGAAGGCGTGGCGCAAGTGACGCGCGGTGTTCCGGTTGCCAAAGTCGTCAGCGGCATGCTGCAAGGCATCGAGCTGGCGGTAGAAAGCTTGGAGCGCCGGAGCCGCGCGATCACTGGGTTAGACGATGGCGCGTTGAAGCGTATTGCCATCACGGCAGGCCGAGAGCAGACCGATATCGCGAGGCTCATCGTTCAAGCCGCCGAAGCGGTCGGGGAGGCGAAGCTGCGCGAAGACGGCTACCGCTTCGCGGACAGTGTGCTCGCCCATGAAGAGGCGAGCAGCGAGGTGTGGACCGGCATTCTGCTGAATCAGAAGCCGATGAACCTGCATCTCGAGCAAGAAAGGCGAGATGCCCGCATTCTTGTGCTGCATGATGGCCTGGAGCCTGAGGCGGTCAGCGAGGAGTCGCTGGTCACGGAAGCAGGCTTCGGACGCTACATGCAGCTGAGAGAGCACTTCCGCAGCTCACTCGAATCGCTGCTGGAGCTTGGCGTCGGTCTGATCGCTTCCGACCGCGGGGTTGACCCCGAGGCGGAGCAGTTCTGCTCCGACCATGGCATTATCGTGCTGCAGCGATTGTCCCGCAGGGACTTGCAGCTCTTGAGCGAACACACCGGCGCCCGGCCGGTGCGGCGCACGGCGCTGCGCAAGAGCGCGCCGGAGCTTGGCGCGGCGCTCGGCCGCGCGGGCTACGCCGCGTACGACGAGCGGCTCGAACGCGTGCGCGTTGCTGGCGGTCACGGGGAGCAGCACGTGACCGTGATCGTTGGCGCCGCAACGCGCGAAGCGGCGCATGAGCGCTCCCGTATCGCGAAGGATGCCGCCTCGGCAGTCCAAGCCGCCGTGCGCGGAGGGTACTTGCCAGGAGGCGGCGCCGCGGAGATGGCGGTCGCTCATGATTTGGAACGCGTTCGCGAGACAATGAAGGGCATGGAGGGCTTTGGTGTAGCCGCTGTTGCGGGAGCACTGCGCAAGCCGCTTGCTCAAATTGTCGTCAATGCGGGTTATAATCCGCTAGAGAAGGTAGAAGAACTGAAAGCGGCACAAATCGCGCTGGAAACCGACAGCCTCGGAATCGATTGCGATACCGGGTTGGTTACGGACTTCGTCGAAGCCGGCATTGTGGATCCCGCGGATGTGAAAATTCATGCGCTGCAGGCTGCAGGAGAAGTTGCTGCTGCTGTACTGCGTATTCATACAGTTATAAAGATGAAGCAGCCTTTTGAAGAAGGTTAAAGCTGGGCAAACTGACGATATAGAATAATTGTTGTATTATGTTTAGGAGGTGAAGGACAATTGAGTACTGATAACAAAACAGAAGAGCAAGACGTGAACACTACATACGCAGCCGACAACGAGCAAACCGCTGAAAATCAAGGAGACGCGGCAGCTCAAGACTCCCAAGCTGATGCTTCCGAGGAAGCTAGCGAATTGGAGAAGGTGCGTGTGCAAGCCGAAGAAAACTATCAGCGTTTATTACGCGTTCAAGCGGACTTCGACAACTTCCGCCGCCGCGCTAGAGCGGAGAAGGAAGACTTTGCTAAATATGCTTCACTTAAATTGATTGAGCAGCTTTTACCGATTGTAGACAACTTCGATCGCGCGCTGTCATCAAGCAAAGAGACGAAGGATTTCGACGCATTGGCAAAAGGCTTGGATATGACATACCGCGGGATAGATCAACTGCTGACGGCCGAAGGTCTTAAGCGGATCGAAGCTGTGGGGCAGCCGTTCAACCCTGAATTCCACCAAGCTGTGATGCAAGTTGAATCTGACGAGCACGAAGAAGGCATTGTGGTTGAGGAGCTTCAAAAAGGCTACATTCTTAAAGACAAAGTCATTCGACCAGCCATGGTGAAAGTTAGCGTGTAGATCTTATTATTTTAAAAATATCCAATCTATTCACATGTTCCCTAGGGACAAAAGGAGGAAGCTTTAACATGAGTAAAGTTATTGGTATTGACTTAGGTACTACAAATTCTTGCGTAGCAGTTATGGAGGGCGGAGAAGCCGTCGTTATTCCTAACCCGGAAGGTAACCGTACAACCCCGTCTGTTGTTGGTTTCAAGAAAGATGGCGAGCGCGTTGTTGGTGAAACAGCAAAGCGTCAAGCGATCACAAACCCGGACAAAACAATCAGCTCCATCAAGCGTCATATTGGTACTAACCACAAAGAACACATCGATGGCAAAGACTACACACCACAAGAAATTTCGGCTATCATTCTTCAAAAGCTGAAAGCTGACGCAGAAGCTTACCTGGGCCAAACGGTAACGCAAGCGGTTATCACAGTTCCTGCTTATTTCAACGACAGCCAACGTCAAGCAACAAAGGATGCTGGTAAAATTGCTGGTCTTGAAGTACTTCGTATCGTCAATGAGCCAACAGCCGCAGCACTTGCTTACGGTTTGGAGAAAACAGAAGATCAAACGATTCTTGTTTATGACCTTGGGGGCGGTACGTTTGACGTATCCATCCTTGAACTAGGCGATGGCTTCTTCGAAGTTAAAGCGACTAGCGGTGACAACAAGCTCGGTGGGGATGACTTTGACCAAGTGATCATTGATTACCTCGTATCCGAATTCAAAAAAGAGCAAGGCATCGATCTAAGCAAAGATAAAGCAGCTGTACAACGTTTGAAAGATGCTGCTGAAAAAGCGAAAAAAGAACTTTCCGGTGTTTTGACAACAACGGTTTCCCTTCCGTTCATTACGGTAGCTGACGGCGTGCCACAGCATTTGGAGCTTAACTTGACTCGCGCGAAATTCGAAGAGCTTTCCGCTCACCTAGTAGAAAGAACGCTTGGACCAACTCGTCAAGCTTTACAAGATTCCGGGCTTTCCACTAGCCAAATCGACAAAGTTGTTCTTGTCGGCGGATCCACACGTATTCCTGCGGTTGTAGAAGCGATCAAAAAATTGACAGGTAAAGAGCCTCACAAAGGCGTTAACCCGGACGAAGTTGTTGCTCTAGGAGCAGCTGTTCAAGCTGGTGTTTTGACGGGTGAAGTAAAAGACGTTGTTCTTCTTGACGTAACGCCACTTTCCCTTGGTATCGAAACAGCAGGCGGCGTGTTCACGAAAATGATCGACCGTAATACGACGATCCCTACAACGAAATCACAAGTGTACTCCACTTATGCAGATAATCAAACTAGCGTTGAGATTCACGTGCTTCAAGGTGAGCGCTCCATGGCTAGCGGCAACAAAACACTGGGCCGTTTCATGCTTGGTGATATTCCTCCGGCTCCACGCGGCGTACCGCAAATCGAAGTTAGCTTCGATATCGATGCCAACGGTATCGTGAACGTATCCGCATTGGATAAAGGAACTGGCAAAAGCCAAAAAATTACAATCACTTCTTCCAGCGGTTTGAGCGATGCGGAAGTTGAACAAATGGTGAAAGACGCGGAAGCGCATGCTGAGGAAGACCGCGCTCGTAAAGAGCTTGTAGAAGCTCGCAACGAAGCGGACCAACTTGTATACTCCGTTGACAAAACGATCAAAGATCTTGGTGACAAAGTAGACCAAGGCGAGATCGATAAAGCAAATGCTGCCAAAGAGAAAGTAACAGCTGCTCTAGCTGGCAACGATCTCGAAACAATCAAAGCAGCCACTGCAGAGCTTACAGAAGTGATCCAACAGCTTTCTGTGAAGCTGTACGAGCAAGCTTCTGCTGCCCAAGGAACTGATGGCGCGGCTGATGCCGGCGCTGGCGAAGCTCCTAAAGGCAGAGAAAATGTTGTTGACGCGGACTACGAAGTTGTTGACGAACCAAAAAAATAAACATATCCTATAGTAATGCTGGATGTGTAGAAACGAATGAGTCAAAGCCAAGGGGGTTCCCCGTGGCTTTGACTTTCCGTTTGTAGTCTTGAACATGGGAGTGGAACAATGAGTAAACGTGATTATTACGAGGTGCTTGGGGTCGGCAAAGATGCTTCGCAAGAAGACATCAAGAAGGCTTACCGTAAAATGGCGCGTCAGTATCACCCTGACGTGAACAAAGCTGCTGATGCGGAAGATAAATTCAAAGAAGCAAAAGATGCTTATGATGTGTTAAGCGATGATCAGAAGAAAGCTCAATATGACCGTTTTGGTCACGTTGATCCGAACCAAGGGATGGGCGGCCAAGACTTCAGCGGCGGCTTTGGCGATATTTTTGATATGTTCTTTGGCGGTGGCGGCGGTGGGAACCGTCGTAATCCGAATGCGCCGCAGCGCGGAAACGATTTGCAATACACGATGACGATCGAGTTTAAGGAAGCGATTTTCGGTAAAGAAACCGATATTCATATTCCGCGAACTGAAAATTGCGATACGTGTAACGGCTCTGGCGCAAAGCCGGGAACGAAGCCGGAAACTTGCGGCGGCTGTCACGGCAGCGGTCAGCAGGAAGTTGTACAGAACACGGCGTTTGGCCGTATTGTGAATCGCCGCGTATGTACACAATGTAACGGCTCAGGTAAAATCATCAAAGAAAAATGCGGAACATGCCATGGCGCAGGTAAAGTGAAAAAACAACGCACAATCCACATTAAGATTCCAGCGGGTGTGGATGATGGCGCACAACTTCGCGTATCCGGCGAGGGCGAGAGCGGAACGCGCGGAGGCCCGTCAGGGGATCTCTACGTTGTTATTCGCGTGAAATCTCATGAATTCTTCGAGCGTGAAGGCAACGACGTCTACTGCGAAGTGCCATTAACATTCATGCAGGCAGCGCTGGGTGATGAGATTGAAATCCCAACGTTGACAGAGAAGGTTAAGCTCAAAATTCCGGCAGGAACACAAACTGACACTTATTTCCGCTTAAAAGGTAAAGGAGTACCACATTTGCGCGGCTTTGGTCAAGGTGACCAGCACGTGAAAGTGATCGTGGTTACGCCTACGAATTTGAGCGAAGATCAGAAGGATTTGCTGCGCCAGTTCGGTAAACAAAGCGGTGAACATACGCACGAGCAGAATCAGTCGATTTTCGAGCGTATGAAAAGAGCCTTTTTAGGCGACTAAAATTCGAGTTTTCCCTATAGGAACACTCCCTTGGAATTTTCACAGATCATTGATCTGTTGAAGATGACCAAGTGGAGTGTTTTTTTTGTTTCCATGCCTGGTCGAGTGGGGCTTAAGGAACTACAGGCTTTATTAGCTAGTTTACATTCAGCAAACAGTATATGGATTTTTTTACATAGCGAATACTTACGGATAACTCCCTCTTAATCTATGAACGTTATGCTAGATAACGTGAGATACTTAATATTTGGAGGGAATACAACTTGAAAAAAAGCTTGAAACAAATCATGGGTTCCGGTCTAACGCTTTCCTTACTGGCCTTAAACGTAGCAGGCGTTGCTTCCGCAGCTGAAACGACTCCGACATCCGTACCAGCGGCGCCAGCGCAATCGAAGAATTTGATTGTACTCATCGGCGATGGAATGGGTCCGGCTGAAGTTACTGCAGCAAGGTACTACTCCAAAAAGTTTTTAAATAAAGACCGCTTAGAGCTTGATGGCGGGTATTATGTCGGTAAAGCAACTACATACTCACAAGCTGGTCCTTACACATCGGAATCCGGTGCCGTCACTGACTCAGCGGCTGCAGCAACAGCCTTCTCCACAGGTAATAAAACGTATAATAACGCGATCAGCGTTTCCAACGGCGACGTCGCCAAACCATACGGTTCAATCATTGAAGCTGCAATGAAGCAGGGCAAATCAACCGGGCTTGTCACAACAGACAGCATTGTTGGTGCTACACCGGCAGTTTGGGCGTCCCACGTTCGTCAACGCAGCAATCAGAACGCTATTGCATCCCAGTACCTAAATAGCGGCGTTAACGTATTTTTCGGCGGCGGTAAAACAAATTTTGTAACAAAAGATGAAAAAGGGAAACGTACTGACAAAAATATCATTGGCGATTATGAAGCAAAAGGCTTCAAAACAGCGTTTGATAAAGCTGGCTTAGATGCAATTCCAGCTACTGCTGACCATGCGCTTGGACTTTTCGCAATGAACGAAATCCCATACGTACTGGATCGCGATGCGAGCACACCTAGCTTGCCGCAAATGGCTCAAAAAGCGCTGGATATTTTGTCACAAAATAAAGATGGTTTCGTGCTGATGGTTGAGCAAGGACGTATCGATCACGCAGGCCATGCGAATGATCTGCCTTCCAACATTCAAGAAATGCTAGAGTTGGATGCCACGTTTAAAACATTAGTCGATTTCGCCAAAAAAGATGGCAATACTTCCGTTGTTGTGACTGCTGACCATGAAACTGGCGGTTTATCCTTGGGGATCAACAATGTGTACGAGTTGAATGTTGATCTGTTTAACAAACAAAAGCACTCGTATGAGTACTTGGATGCGATTTTGAAAACAGCGCAAACCGCTGAGGACGTTCGCAAAATCGTTGCCGACAACATTGGCTTCACGGATTTGTCGGACGAAGAAGTTGCGTTGATTTTGAAAGGTGACGGCTCCTCTTACGGCCGCGCTGGCGGTTACAACGCTGTCGTTTCCAAACGATTGGCTGTTGGCTGGACGGGACATGGTCATACGGGTGTAGATGTTGGCGTATGGGCTTACGGTCCGATTGCTTCCTTGGTTAAAGGCGATGTTGATAATACCGATATTGCTAAAAACGGGGCAAAAGTCATTGGCGCTGACCTGGCTGCCGTGACGAAAGAATTGCAAGACAAATACTTGTACCCGCTCTTCAAAGTGACTCGTGACAATAAGACGTTGTTTACAGCGAAATCACTTGCTGAAGCATTAGACATTCAAGTTGTTTGGGACGAAGCGACAAAAACAGTTACGCTGTCCAAAGACAGCCAGAAATTATCGGTCCTTGTTGAAACAGGCGCTATCACGGAAAACGGCGCTCCTAGCACACTGGTTGGCAATGTCGACAATGGCAAGCTATACCTGCCGCTAGAAGCTTTCAATAAGCTGACTGGCAAAACGATGACATGGGATTCAAGCAACGAGCGTATCGTGAAAAACTAGAGGCTGATGGTAAGGAAAGGACAGGGGATCACGCTTCCCTTGTCCTCTTTTCTTATCATGGACCTATGAATTTGGAGGATTGCTATGATTGAAATGAATAATATATCAAAATCCTTCACGATGCATGGACAGCATCTGTCGATTTTAAGCGTTCCGGTGTGGAAGATCCAGCAAAGTGAAAGAATCGCTCTGCTCGGCCCTAGCGGAAGCGGCAAAAGCACACTGCTGCATCTGTTGAGCGGTGTGATGATTCCAGACGAAGGCGAAATATGGGTGAACGGTCTACCTCTCCACGATTTCTCGCAAAGCAAGCGAGACCGCTTTCGGGCGGAGCATGTCGGTTACATTTTTCAAGATTTTCATTTGATTTCATCATTGACCGCTAGACAGAACGTGGAGCTTATCGCTCCGCATACCTGGTCAAAGAAGCAGACAAAAGAGCAGTTGGACGACTGGTTTGAAAGAGTCGGATTGAAGGATCGCCAGCATCATATGCCATATGAGCTATCAAGAGGGCAGCAGCAGCGAGCTGCGATCATTCGTGCCCTCCTGACCAAGCCGCAGCTTGTGCTGGCCGATGAGCCTACAGGCAGCTTGGATTGGGAGACGGCAGGCGAGGTGATGTCTTTGCTGCTGCACATTTGCGAGTCAGAGAAGCTCACGCTAGTTACGGTTACGCATGATTTGCATTTGGCGGAAATGTACCCGAAGCGAGTTCAAATCGGGGAGATTAATGAGGTGTCGAGGAGAAATGCCGTATGAGATTAATCGGGTTAATCTGGAGAAATATGCTTCATCGGAAAACACTTTCTCTGCTTACCATTTTATCGGTAACGGTCACGGCGGCTCTGATTGTTATTTTACTGCTTTGCAGTGAAGGGTTGGAGCGGGGAGCTGAGAAGGGCTATGGTCCCTTCGAAGTAACGATCGGTGCCAAGGGCAGTGCTTCGCAGCTTGCTTTAAACACGTATTATCATGTCGGGGCTCCAACAGGGAATGTACCGTTTGCTTTGCTGGACGAATTGCATAAAGATGAGGGCGTTGACCGCGCTTACGCGATGACGACAGGAGATAACTATAACGGTTTTCCGATTGTAGGGATTGAACCCGGCTATTTTGCAACCCGCTATGGAAACGAGAAACAGATGGCTGTAGGGAACATGTATGGAAAGCTTGGGGAGACCATTGTTGGTTCTCACATCGCAAGTACACTAGGGCTGCATGTTGGGGATAAGTTTCAAGGCGCACATGGTTTGGTTAAAGGGCAAAATGAAGCTGAGCCGGAAGGCGAGGCGGATGAAGAGGAGCATCATCACAGCTTTACATATACGGTAGTAGGTATTTTACCGCCGCTCTTCACATCAGACGATAGAGCTGTATTTACCACGCTAGACTATGCCTGGGCCGTTCATGAGGGCCAGGATGCCGAGCACAGGGAAGTTACTTCTATTTTAATTAAGCCTAAGACGCTGATCGGAGCTCAATCCATTAAGTCGAAATACGGGCAAATGAGCAATGTTCAGGCGATATATACAAGTAAAGCGGTGGCTGATGTCGTAAATGTTGTAGATAAAGGGTCCGAGGCGCTGAGCATCGTAACTGTGATCTGCATTTTTCTTGCAGCTGGCTCCATCTTGCTCTCTCTTGTTGCGGCAGTGAATGAGAGAAAAAAAGATGTCGCATTACTGCGTCTAATTGGAAAATCAAAAGGGTTTATATGGTCTTCCTTGATCGGAGAAGGTCTATTGCTGACAGTGATTGGTCTTGCATGCGGAATTCTCGCAGGTCATTTGATCGGTTATTTGGGCCGTGAAGTTGTGTTCGAATATACAGGTCTGCAACTGCAATCGTGGCAATTCATGCAGGGAGAATGGCTGCTTATTGCGGGAACGTTAGGCATTGGCGTTATAGCTTCGGCAGGTCCGGCTCTGCAAGCTTATCGTGTAGACCCTTTGCAATTATTTAAGTCATGAAGTTTGAGGTGAAAATGATGATGAGAAAAAAGGTATACATGCTGATCTTCGTTGTCGTATTGCTCGTCACAGGCTGTGGTCAAAAGAAAACGGACACTGCAGGCCAGACTTTCGGCAGTTCGGAACAGACGGCGAAAATAAATGCAGCATCTGCAGCGCCCTCTGAAGAACCTGTGAACGCAAAACCATCCGGTACGCCAGCGCCGGAAATCGCAGTCCCGTCCTCGTCGCCGAATCCGGTTGCCGAAGCGCCAGTGGCAGCCTCAATAAAAGAAACGCAGCCAATCGCACCTTCTTCTGCTAAGGGCTCTGAGCCCCCTAAAGCTGTGCCAAGCGCAGCTCCCACTGCAGAAACAGCAGGTACAACCAAAGCTGAAACAGCTCCAGTTCCTGCTCCGACGCCAAGCGTCCAGCCACCAACTAAGGGAGAGGAGCCGAGTAAGCCTACGAAGCCACCGGCTTCATTGTCGAACGAAATAAACTGGGATCAGTTTTTTGACGATGACAAGCAGGATAAGCCATCAGATCGCTTCTGGGATATGAGCGGCAAAACCGTTCAAATAAAAGGCTTTATGGGTGAAGTGCTTTCCTTTGACAAGCACTGGTTCTTGCTCATTCCCAAACCGGGAGCCGAATGTCCATTTGATAATGGAGATGAAACCTATTGGAATAAAATTATGATTGTATTCGTGCCTGACGATGTTAAGCTCCGATATACATCCGGACCGCTGCTCATTAAAGGGAAGCTCGATGTAGGAGTGAAATTGGATGAATCGGGCTATAAGACGATGTTTCGTCTTTACGATGCATCTTTTGAAAAAATAAAGGAATAGCGCATTTTTCCGTATAAAAAGGGCTCACTTTGGCAAACTAAAAACTGGATTTTACTACGATAGCTTTTAGGAGGTTCTAAGATGAGTCCGAAACAAAGCCAAGACAAGGCTAATCAATTACCGGTTTCCAAAAACGAGGATGTAGAATTTGCGGCTGAGGTTGCAGATAGAGATGACTTCGAAGCTGCAGAGCGAGCAGAAGCCGCAGATCACAGACAGGAAGAGAGTTAACATGGCAGAGAAAGCAATTCTTGCTTACTTTCATGCTCCTGAGCAAGCTGAAGGCGCAGCAGCCAAGCTTAAAGCACTTAGGGCTGCTGATGTTCAGGTGGATCGGTTTAACAATGATATTGGCCGCGGCTTTGAATCTGCGATGGCGGATAGTATGTTAAGCGTAGACGGGGACGTCAGTTCAGTAGGCCTAGATATTATACTGGCTGCAGTCATTGACGATTCCGTCTATGATCAAGCTTGCCGTGTCATTGAAGACGCCGGCGGTTCCCTATAAGTTGCAAAAAGCATCTAATACCCGCGAATGACGCGAGTATTAGATGCTTTTTTTATAATAATAGGGGTTATGACCTGCCATTTATTAATTGAAGTAGCTGATCCGGAGCATCTGTAATGATGCTTGTGACACCGAGCTTGAGCATACGCTTCATAAGTCCTTTATCATTGACGGTCCACACATAAACTTCTTTATTGTGCAGCGCGGCTTCCTTCAAGAATTGTTCATTAACTAAAGGGTACGCGGCTGAAATGACGTCATAATCCTTACTATCCCACAAAGTGCCTGAATCCGAAATTTTGCTTATAATAAGCCCGGTTTTGATGCGCGGGTTTAGTTTTTTAACCGTGCGCAGAAGTCCTTCATCAAAGGAGGTTACCGTGCATTGTTTTTCAAATTTATGTGCCCCGATAATAGCAACGGTCTTCTCAGCCAACTGCTTTACGTGCCCATTATTTTTTAACTCGATATTCAGCTTTATTTGGTTACTCGCCAGTTCTATGACTTCATCAAGAGTAGGGACGTGGTCATTTTTAAATTCAGGACTAAACCAACTGCCTGCGCTGACTGCTTGGAGCTCAGACGAAGTGACTTCCCACATGTTTTTGTTAATTCCCGTTGTGCGTTGAACGTTGTCATCATGCATAACCATAACGACTCCGTCAGCTGTTTCTTGCACGTCAAGCTCGGCGTATCCGGCTTTATCGGCAATCGCTTGGTTGAACGCGCTCAACGTATTTTCGGGCGTATGTTTCGAGCTTCCGCGATGCGCGGTAATTTGGCTGTAATTGTCAGCCAGTAGGGTGGTAGCAGCAATAGGCGATGAGAATTCCAGTATAACAATAACAAGGAAGATAAAAAGTGTTCTGACCATAGGAAGACTCCATTCTAGGATAGTATAAGGTTATAATGACAGCTGCTGTCCACTCTATAAATGTACCATGAATGTATTAGGAAGTTGTTAAGAATTTTAAAAAAATATAGCGCTTACATAGATGGCCATTTTACCCAAGAAGCGAAGTGTAGTACAATGATCCTTGTGAAAATAGCCCTGAAGGGCTATTTTCGCGAAGGTGATAACCGACAGGAGGAGCAATACCGATGCTTTGGCAGGAATTAACCGTACATACGACAGAAGAAGCAATAGAAATGATTACGAACTTTGTTCATGAATTAGGCGCTGGGGGCGTCTCCATTGAAGAATCGGGGACATTAAACAAAGAGCGGGATACATCGTTCGGCCAATTGTACGAAACGCCGTTTAATGATATCCCCGAAGGAAGAGCCGTGATCAAAGGCTATTTCTATCATGGAACAGACATGGAACCTATTATGGCTAATCTGAAGGCTTCCGTTGAACAACTGAGCGATTTTGATATCGATACAGGCAATCCGACTTATGAATTAAGAGAAGTGGATGATGAAGATTGGGCGCACGCCTGGAAACAGTATTTCAAACCGATCCGGATTACGGACCGTCTAACGATTAAGCCGACATGGGAAGAGTACACACCTTCGCCGGATGAGTTGATTTTGGAATTGGATCCTGGCATGGCGTTCGGGACGGGAACACATGCGACAACGTCATTGTGCTTGAAGACACTGGAGAAAGTGCTTAAAGCGGGGGATGATGTCATTGATGTAGGAACGGGATCAGGCATTTTGTCCGTTGCTGCTGCTAAACTCGGAGCCAAACATGTGCTGGCTGTTGATTTGGATCCTGTAGCGGTTACTAGTGCAGAGGATAACACGAAACAGAATGGATTAGAGGATAAAATTACTGTCAAATTAAGTGATTTGCTCGGCGTTCTGAAAGAAAGCGAAACAGAAAGTGCTGACAAGTTAGGTGTCACAATTCCTGTTCAGCTAGTTGTCGCTAACATTTTGGCGGAGGTTATTGTAACCTTTGTTGATGATGTCTATGAGGTGCTGCAGCAAGGTGGCTATTACATTACGTCCGGTATTATTACCGCTAAGGAAGAGCTTGTAGAAAAAGCGCTGGTTGCCGCCAAATTCACAATTGTAGAGAAAAACTATGATTCGAATTGGGTCGTGATCGTAGCTAGAAAGCTGTAGGTGTCCATCCATGGGAGGATTATTGTTTTATGACTGGAGTACATTGCCTTTTGTCATTCTGGTCCTTGTGCTTTCGTTTACCATTCATGAATTTGCTCACGCGTATAGCGCGTATAAATTAGGAGACTCAACGGCTTATCAGTTTGGCAGGGTTTCCTTGAATCCAATGGTTCATTTGGATCTGTTCGGGACCATCATGCTGCTCATTGCCGGTTTTGGTTGGGCAAAGCCTGTACCTGTAAACCGCGGGAATTTCAAAAGTCCCCGGTTAATGGGGATTATCGTTACCGCAGCAGGACCGATAAGCAACTTGATTCTTGCATTTATTAGTTTATTTGTATTTGTGCTCTTTCAGAAATACGGCTGGCTCGAAGGCATGTCAAAGGGAAGCGCCAGTGCGATTCTAATCTTTTTAAAATTAATGGTGAACACGAATCTTACTTTGTTCTTGTTTAACCTCATTCCGATTCCGCCGCTCGATGGGTACCGTATCATTCAAGATCTAGTGGATTTGAGATACACGGAGTCATTGCAAAAGTTCGAGCAGTGGGCATCGGTTATTTTCCTGCTTGTTGTATTCGTCAGACCGCTCCGACAGGTTACATTAGATCCTTACTTAGGATTAGGGAACAACATCATCCAGCTATTTTCCAGGCCGATCGCGTTCATCCTTGGCATGTAACTGCCAACTTCATCCCTTTGTAGCTTTTCTGGTGCAAAAAAGGTATGATGGTGAGTGGAAGATTCACTAAAGATTCGCCACAAAATGAAATGAACGAAGATAGAGAGGCTTTGACTATGCAGCGTTATTTTCTCCCGCCAGAGCAGTTTCACTTAAGCAGTCAGACCGTCACTATTGAGGGAGACGACGCGCATCATTTGATGCGAGTGATGCGGGCCGACATCGGGGACGAAGTCATTTGCAGCAATGGCGTAGACCGCGAAGTGCTCGTACGCATTTCACAGCTGGATAAAGGGCTGGTCACCGCGGAAATCGTGGAGGAGCTTCCCATGAACGCCGAAGCGGCGGTTCAGGTGTGGGTTGCGCAGAGCCTGCCTAAAGGCGATAAAATGGAAACGATTATTCAAAAAGGGACCGAGATCGGGGCAGCCCGGTTTCTTCCTTTTTTATCGGAACGTACGATTGTGCAGTATGATGCCAAGAAGGAAGCGAAGCGAACGGAACGCTGGCAGAAGATTGCCAAAGAAGCCGCGGAACAAGCGCACAGAAATCGTGTGCCGCAGGTAGAAAGCGTTTATTCGTGGAAGCAACTGCTGCAGCAAGCCAAAGAAGCGGATGCAGCATGGATCTGCTACGAGAAGGAAGACGGGCAACAATTGAGGCCCGCCATTCAGGATGCGCTAGCCGCTGGTAAATTGGGACAAGGAAGCAAAGTCGTTATTGCAGTCGGGCCGGAAGGCGGATTTACGGAACAGGAAATCAAGCAGGCCGAAGAGGCTGGTTTTCGTTCCGTATCGTTGGGGGCACGCATTTTACGCACGGAGACTGCTGCTATGGTAGGTCTTACGTGTCTTTTCTATGAAACCGGAGAGATGGGAGGATAAGCGTTATGGCAACGGTAGCGTTTCATACATTAGGATGCAAAGTTAATTTCTATGATACAGAGGCCATTTGGCAGCTTTTCAAAAATGAGGGATATGAGCAGGTTGATTTTGAGCAAACGGCTGATGTTTACGTCATTAATACATGTACGGTAACGAATACGGGGGATAAAAAGAGCCGCCAAATGATTCGCCGTGCGATTCGTCGAAATCCGGAAGCGATTGTTGCGGTGACAGGCTGCTATGCGCAGACTTCACCCGCGGAAATTATGGCGATCCCAGGTGTCGATATGGTTATCGGGACACAGGACCGTGACAAAATTATTCCGATTGTGAAGCAATTTGAACAGGATCGTCAACCTATCAATGCGGTTCGCAACATCATGAAAACACGCCAGTTCGAGGAACTGGATGTGCCTGACTTTGCTGATCGCACCAGAGCTTTTCTCAAAATTCAAGAGGGCTGCAATAATTTCTGCACCTTCTGCATTATCCCTTGGTCGCGCGGACTGATGCGCAGCCGTGAGCCGCAAAGCGTTATTGCGCAAGCGGAGCAGCTTGTGGCTGCCGGTTATCAGGAAATTGTCTTGACGGGTATTCATACCGGCGGTTATGGCGAAGATATTGAGGATTACAGCTTGGCTAAGCTGCTGTGGGATTTGGACAAAGTCGAAGGCTTGAAACGGATTCGTATTTCTTCGATCGAAGCGAGCCAAATTACAGACGAAGTGATTGAAGTATTGAAAGCTTCGGACAAAATGTGCCGCCATCTGCACATTCCTCTGCAAGCGGGAGATGATCGTGTATTAGCGCGCATGCGCAGAAAATATACGACAGCCGAATTTGCCAGCAAAATTGAGCGTCTGCACGAAATTATGCCGGATGTAGCTATTACGACGGATGTGATTGTGGGCTTCCCGGGTGAAACCGAGGAAATGTTCCGGGGTGGCGTTGAATTCATGGAACGTATGAAATTCTCTGAAATGCACGTATTCCCTTATTCCAAACGGACAGGCACGCCTGCTGCTCGGATGGAGGATCAAGTGGATGAGGAGATCAAAAATGCGCGCGTGCATGAGCTGATCGATCTTTCTGAGAAAATGCAGCTTGCCTATGCTCAGCAATTTGTAGGGCAAGTGCTGGAAGTTATTCCGGAACGTGCTTACAAAGGCGCTCCTGACAGCGGATTGTACATGGGCTATTCCGATAACTATATTCAACTTGTTTTCCAAGGCTCTGAGGACATGATTGGCCAAGTTTGCCGCGTCAAAGTAACCGAAGCTGGTGTGAATGAAAGCAAAGGTCAATTGGTCCGTGTTTTAGAAACAGCATCCGTCGTGAATTTGTAAATGTTTGATTAGGCGATAAACCCTACCTCTAAGCGTGGTCGCTCATCCTTGAATGACCACGATAGAGGTTTTCTCTATTAGCAGCAATAGCTAGATAAAACAAAATATTTAATGAGGTGCTTCGAAATGACTTTGAATGCGAAAGAAATTGCCAAATATATCGATCATACGCTATTGAAACCGGATGCGAGCACGGCAGCTATCCACAAACTGTGTGAAGAAGCGGCTCAACACCAATTTTTCAGTGTTTGCGTGAACTCTCAATTTGTTGGAGTAGCTAGCAAAGCTTTGGAAGGTACCGGTGTGAAAGTTGCGGCGGTCGTTGGCTTCCCGCTTGGCGCAAGCTTGAGCGAAGTGAAAGCATTTGAAGCCGCGAAGGCAGTCGAAAACGGTGCAGCTGAAATCGATACGGTTCTTCCGATCGGCCTGTTGCTAGAAGGTCAGTATGATGCAGTTCGTTCGGATATTAAACAAGTCGTTGACGCGGTAAAAGGGAAAGCGATTGTTAAAGTGATCATGGAAACGGGCTTTTTGAACGATGAGCAAAAAAAGGCGGCTTGCAAGCTCTCGGAAGAAGCGGGCGCTCACTTTGTCAAAACATCCACTGGCTTCGGTCCAGGCGGCGCTACAGTGGAAGATGTTCGCCTTATGCGCCAAAACGTATCCGAGACGATCGGTGTGAAAGCATCCGGCGGCGTGAGAGACTTGCAAACGGCAGTAGCGATGATCGAAGCCGGAGCAACTCGGCTGGGAACTAGTTCAGGCGTTGCTATTGTGAACGGAACTCAAGGCGCTTCCACGTACTAAGATAGCAAAAAGGTAAGGCGATCAGCGAGCAAGCAACGTTGAAAATCGTTTGCGAGCGGGCGATCTGCGACGATGCGTCATCGGCCAGCAAAGCTGAAAGGCTGACCAGCTGATGGATGAATGGATAAAAGAGGATCGCGCCTCCGACGTTGAGGAGGATATGCGACCAGGCGACATAACGCCCGGCGCGTGAAGAGCTCATCCCGGCGATCAAGGCAGTCACACAGGTGCCGACATTGGCACCGATCGTGATGGCAATGCCCAGCTCAACGGGGATGCCTTGAATCGCGGCGAGGCCCATGGCCATGGCGATGACAGCTGCACTGCTGTGCACCAGAGCGGTAACGGCGGCGCCGGCGATGATGCCCCACAGCAAGCTTTGCCTGGCTTCCTGCACAAACCAGCTGAAGAGCCCGCGGGACTGCAGCGCAGGCCCGATCGTTTGCATGATCTCGATGCCGAGCAGCACGAGAGAGAAGCCTGCTGCGGCCAGCGATCCGTAACGGACGCTGCGCAGCCACTCGCGGCGGCCAGGCGGCGCGGCGGACGGGTCAAGCGCTGTCCCCTGCGCCACAGGCAAGGGGCCGGCCAGCCAGCTCGCCATCCAGATGCTGGCGCTCACGATCAGGATCGGCACGCCGATCCCCCCGAGGCTGAGTCCAATCAGCTCGGTGGTGAGGCACGTGCCGATGTTGGTGCCGAGAATGACGCCCAGCGTTCTCGGGAAGGTCAAGACGCCGGCGCCGACGAGGCCGATGGCGATCACGGTAATGGCCGTGCTGCTTTGCAGCGCTGCCGTTAGGACAGTGCCGGTGACGAGTCCGCGCACCGGCGTTCGGGTAAACCGCTCCAGCCACAGCTGGAGGCGGGGGCCTGCCCACATCTGAAGCGAGGTTTCCATCAGCTTCATGCCGAAGAGGAATAAAACTAAGCCTGCGACTACAGGCAGGATAATGGTATTTATCATAATCGCGTTCTCCCTCGTAAGTGTACTTTTCATTATCAATCAATATATGTGACCGTACAGACAAGCATGACAAGCACCGGAGAGACGGAACGGATTCACACAAAGGACGGCTAATTGCATATGGCAGCAGTATTTTTACATAAGAAACGCAAAGCTCGATTAGAGCAAGGTCACCCATGGGTGTACAAAAGTGAAATTGAACGGGCAGACGGGGAAATCGTGCCGGGCCAGCTTGTCCCTGTGCAATCGCATCTTGGCCAGTATTTGGCGACGGGCTATTATAATGAGGCCTCGCAAATAACGGTACGAATCGTATCCTACAAGCCTCTTGAAGCAATGACGACGGACTTTTTTGTTGAGCGGTTCACACGCTGCTTGCAGCATCGCAGCCGCTTTGTGAAAGACGCGCAATCGTATCGCTTGGTCTATGGCGAGGCAGACTTTCTGCCGGGGCTGATTGTCGATAAATTTGAAGATACGCTCGTTGTACAAATTCTTACATTGGGGATGGATCGGTGCAGAGAGCAAATTGTTGCAGCTTTGGTACAGGTGATGAAGCCGACAGGCATTTATGAGCGCAGCGACGTATCTATTCGTGAGCTGGAAAGCTTAAAGCAAACCAAAGGCTTATTGTACGGAGAGTGCCCCAAGCATGTGGACATTCTTGAAAATGGCTTGCGCATTCGAGTGGATATCGAGGAGGGCCAAAAAACGGGCTACTTTTTCGACCAAAGGGAAAATCGCGCAGCCATCGCTCCTTTAATGACAGGCTGGGGCCATCGCAGCGGGATTGAACGGAAGGAAGTAGAACATGAGGGAGCGAGCCAAATACTGCCCGTTAATGCCAACGGTAAAGTCGTCACATTCCCATACTGGGACGGTGCTTCCGTATTGGAATGCTTCTCGCATACCGGCAGCTTCACACTCAATGCGTGTAAATTCGGCGCTAAAAAAGTGACCTGCCTGGACATCTCCGAGCATGCTATTGAGAGCGCGAGAACGAATGTCGCTTTGAATGGCTTTCAAGACCGCGTCGAGTTTGTAGTCGCCGACGCATTTGAATATTTGCGGACCCAAGTCAAAGGCTTGGATGAACGGAAAGTGCGCGCTAACGCTGGCGGCGGAGCTCAAGGGAAGAAGATCGACACGTCGAAGCCGGTTGCCGAGGGCGGTAGGACTTGGGATGTCGTTATCCTGGATCCTCCTGCTTTTGCCAAAACCAAAAGCGCTGTTGAAGGCGCATGCCGCGGCTACAAAGACATCAACCTCCACGGGATGAAGCTTGTGAATGAAGGCGGCTATCTCGTAACTGCGAGCTGTTCGTACCACATGCATCCAGAGTTGTTCCTAGAGACGATACATGCGGCTGCGACGGACGCAGGGAAGCTGCTGCGATTGGTTGAGTTCCGCGGAGCAGGCATGGATCATCCGCGCATTCTCGGCGTGGACGAGGGGCATTACTTGAAATTCGCTATTTTTGAGGTGCGGAGCAAATAAGACGGGAAGAGCGAGGCCATGTGGTCTCGCTTTTTTTAGTATTTCTATGTTTGTAGGGAAACTACAGGCCGCTATTCGGTCAAAAAGATCCCTTTGCTTGAGGAAGCGGGAACTAGGGTCCGTTATTTCCCCATTTTGACACTTATTTGGACGATGGAGCTTGAATAGGAGCCTGTAGTTCCTCTCCAACTCTGAAATTCCGCTGATCGCATAAATAAGAGAGTGGAGTTCCCATATTAAGGCGGGGCATCCATGTGCTCGTCCGAGCACCGCTGTTTGCTAAACTCAAAAAGACCATCAGACCATCAGCAGGTAATTTCGCTGACTGTTTTCCTTGTGATGGTTGGAATTATGAACAGAGCCAGCACGTTGATGATGAATCTTGATGATATTGCTCTATTTGTGGAGATAGACCTACAGCTAGCTGAACTGGAGAGAAGCTAGACGGTTCTGTAGAGCTAAGTGGGTACTGAGTGCTAGGAAATAGCTGCGGTGCTTCAACTCTTAGCGTAGGTTGTATTTTGTGCAACGATTTGAGGCTTTTTTCACTTCAAGGATGCGTTTCGTTGTACAAAATGCAATGATTTTGCTCGGGGGGGAAATGATGGTTTTCATTGTAGAAAGTGCAACGTAGGCGCGATAGTGTGCCTTCGGGTTCACGGGTGGAATCTAAGAGCAGGCAAACTCTATAAACAACTATAATCACTGCATATATAATGAAACACTTTATTTATCGTGACGAAAGAAAACGCTAATTGGATGATGCCGTCCTATTCGAATATGATGAAGAAAAGTAACTTTACACTTCACATCGAAAGGAAAATGACGATATGGCATCCGTAACCGGTTTAGACGGCGTTGTAGCAGCAGAAACAGAATTGGCTTTAGTCGATGGGCAGAACGGGTATTTGGTTTACCGCGGATACGAAGCGAAGGAGTTGGCTCTGAAGTTGAGTTTTGAAGAAGTGGCCTTCTTGCTGTGGCATGGCGAGCTGCCATCCCCGGAAGAGCTTGAAGCATTCAAAACGCAATGGGTCGTTCATCGCGCCATACCTGCTGAATTGAAGGCTGTGCTGGACTTGCTGCCGAAAGAGAGTGAAATGATGAGCGTACTCCGGACAGCCATTTCTGTCTTGGGAACAGGCAATCAGCAGGTACCTGCGTGGCCGCCTCAATTCGATAGAATTTTAGCCAATACGGCATTGCTGCCAACGATAATTGCATATCACTATCGGCGATCACAAGGACTTCAGCCCATAGAACCTGACCCGCAGTTAGATCATGTTGCTAATTACTTGTACATGCTGACGGGTTCCGTCCCGCAATCTGTTCATGCGAAGGTATTAACGGCGTATTTGATTCTAGCGATGGAACATGGGATGAATGCTTCCACGTTCGCCGGACGTGTTGTGCTTTCTACGCAATCGGATCTGGCTTCTGCGCTTTGCGCTTCTATTGGAGCGATGAAAGGGCCGCTGCATGGCGGAGCGCCTTCGGAAGTGCTTCATATGCTGGATGAAATCGGATCGAAAGAACAATCGGAAGCTTGGTTGCGTAAAGAGCTGGCGGCAGGCAAAAGGCTTATGGGCTTTGGACACCGCATTTACAAAACAAGCGATCCTAGAGCGGAAGCGCTTAGACAACTCATGCAAGAACTAGCTTCTGAGGATCCATGGTTTGATTTGGCTGTCCACGTTGAGAAGGTGGCCGTCGAGCTGCTAAATGAGTATAAACCCGGACGGAAATTGTATGTGAATGTGGAGTTCTATGCCGCAGCCGTGATGCGTGCTATTGCACTGCCGACGTCCTTATTTACCCCGAGCTTCACTTTGAGCCGAATTGTCGGGTGGACCGCTCATTTATTGGAACAAGCAAGCTGTAATCGTATTTTTCGTCCGCAATCGGTATATATTGGCGAACTGCCAACTTCGATCCCAAACCGTCCCTAATCAGTTGAAGAATTGATATAGGAAAAGCCGTCTTCCCTGTCATGTAAATGCATGCTAGCGGATCGCGGCTTTTTGGTTGTCCATCGTAAGCCCATCATCTGCCACGCCTCTTTTCTACCAAAAGTATGATAGAATAGATGAGATTGATATCTTTTGAGAAGCTTGAAGGAGGCCCTGTATGTCCATTCGTTTCGTGATCGGCAGAGCCGGCAGCGGGAAAAGCGAACGTTGTTTAATAGAGATGAAGCGGCATTTGGCGGCAGAGCCGGAAGGCGACCCGCTTGTTTTATTAGTGCCGGAGCAGGCAACTTTTCAAGCCGAGCATGCGATCGTGTCCGATCCTAATATTCGCGGAATGATCCGTGCCCAGGTATTGAGCTTCCACCGTTTGGCATGGCGTGTCATGCAGGAAGAAGGCGGCACAGCGAGGATGCCGATTGATGATATGGGTAAAAAACTGCTGCTAACGAGCATTTTACATAAACAGAAAGAAAAGCTTCGCTTATTCGGCCATTCGGCTGAGCAAATGGGCTTTGTAGATCGGTTAAATCAGCTTTTTACCGAGATGAAAAGGTATTGTGTGACTGCGAAGCAGCTCACCGAGCATGAGCAGAAACGCGCTGCGGTATTAGGCGAAAGTGGTTTGCTTCGTGATAAAATGCATGATATTCAGCTGATTTATCGCGATTTTGAATCCGAGCTAGCCCGTCAATATTTGGATGGCGAGGATTATTTGACGCTGCTGGCGGAGCAAATTCCTAACTCGGCTTATTTGCGGTCCGCGTCTGTCTGGATTGATGGCTTCCACGGTTTTACACCGCAGGAGTTTGGCGTGCTTGGCGCATTATTCTCCGCTTGCAAACAGGTGACGATTACGCTGTGTCTCGACCGGGAACTGCAGGCTGGGGATTCGCCGGATGAGTTAGATCTCTTTCACCCTACGGCGACGACGATGGTTCGGCTGCAAGAGCTCATTTGGCAGCTTGGATTACCGGCAGCTGAGGTTCATCTATTGGCGCCGGAAAGCTCACCGCGATACGAGGATAGCCCTGCGCTCAGGTATTTGGAACGTCATTTTGACCGCCGGATTGGCGGCGGGGCTCAGCGGTATCAACCTGCGGCAGGTGAGAAAATAAGCGATCAGCTCGTGATTGCAGAAGCTGTCCATCGCCGTGCTGAAGTGGAAGGCGCTGTGCGGGATATGCTGCAGTTGGTTCGTGAGCATGGCGTACGCTGGCGTGAAGTCGCCGTTATGGTCCGGAACATGGAAGGCTATCAGGATTTGTTGAAAGCGGTGCTGACCGATTATGAAATTCCGCACTTTTTTGACCAAAAGAGAACGGTGCTTCATCACCCGCTGGTTGAATTTATTCGCTCAGCGTTGGAGGTAGTTCAGCATAATTGGCATTATGATGCCGTGTTTCGCTGCGTCAAAACGGATTTGCTTTTGCCGAGTGAGGCAGCCGCTCAAAGAACAGAACTGGATAAGCTGGAGAACTACGTGCTCGCTTTCGGTATTCAAGGCTACAGATGGACGGACGGCAAGCCATGGAGCTATAAATTCCGGGCTAATTTGGAGCAAGCTGATGAAGGAGTCCAGGAGCAAACGGCTGAATTAGCCGCTTTAAATAGAAGCAAAGAGTGGGTGGTGGGGCCGCTTCTTGCCTTTTCTAAACGTTTGCAGCAAGCAGGCACCGTCAAAGCGCAGGTTGAAGCTCTATATGAGCTTCTGGTCAATGTGCAGGCACCGGAGAAATTGGAAGCTTGGAGTCAGCAAGCGATTCTTGACGGCAAGCCGGAAAAAGCTCGGGAACACGGCCAAATGTGGAATAGTGTTATGGAGATGCTCGATCAGCTGGTGGAGACTATGGGGGAAGATGACTTGTCCCTTGAGATTTTTAACGGTTTGGTCGAGACCGGGATGGAAAGCATGAAGCTGGGCCTAGTTCCTCCTTCCATGGATCAATTATTAATCGGAAGCATGGATCGGACTCGCTCCAGCGGTATTCGTTATGCGTACATATTGGGGGTTAACGATGGAGTCATCCCTGCGCAAATGCCGGAAAAAGGGGTTTTGACGGAAGCGGAACGAAGCGTCCTGATGGAGTCCGGTTTGCCGATGGCGGATGGAAGCCGGCGCAAGCTGTTGGACGAGCAATTTATCGTCTATACATCCCTAACCGTACCAGGCAAAAGGCTGTGGATGAGCTACCCGCTTGCCGATGAAGAAGGCAAATCGCTTCTGCCTTCCGAGTTGATTAAGCAGATGCGCCAGTTATTTCCGGGGACAGAGGCCCCGCTTTTGCTGGCTGAACCGGCTGGCGAATCACCGGAAAATGAGCAGGCAGCCTATATGGCGCATCCCAATCAGGCAATTTCCTACTTGGCTGTACGCATGAAGCACTGGATGCTTGGCGGCCGCATGGCGGACCTATGGTGGGAAACTTATAATTGGTACGCGGACAAGCCCGAGTGGCATATGAAGCTGCAGTCCGTGGTTCAGGCACTGCAGTATACAAATAAAGAGAGCAAAATTTCTTCGAAGACCAGCAAGCTGTTATACGGTCAAAATCTGAGGGCGAGCGTCTCTCGGATGGAGAAGTACGTGGCATGTCCCTTTTCTCATTTTGTTTCACACGGATTAAGACTGCAGGAAAGACGTGTCTACCGGCTTGATGCTCCCGATATCGGGCAACTGTTCCATGCAGCGTTGAACCAGTTTGTGCAAAGGCTGCAGCAGGATCAACTCGATTGGGGTTCGTTGACGGCCGAACAATGCATGGAGCGTTCCGCACAAGTCGTAGACGAACTTGCCCCTAGGCTGCAAGGGGAAATCTTGCTCAGTTCCAGCAGGTATGCGTACATTGCTAGAAAATTGAAGCAGGTCGTGGGCAGAGCGGCCGTCGTGCTCGGCGAGCATGCCAAACATGGACAGTTTGAACCGTTAGGTCTGGAGATTGATTTTGGTCCGGGCAAAGAATTGCCTCCGTTGACTTTTGAGTTAGAGAACGGCTGTACGATGGAAATTATCGGGCGAATCGACCGGGTGGACCGGGCGGACGGCGAACAAGGCGTGTTGCTCCGCGTTATTGATTACAAATCAAGCTCTACCTCCTTGCAGTTATCAGAAGTGTATTACGGGTTGTCTCTGCAAATGTTGACTTATTTGGATGTCATCCTAACACATGCGGAGCGGTGGCTGGGCATTGCGGCGAAGCCGGCAGGCGTTCTGTATTTTCATGTGCATAACCCGATGCTTCAGCAAAAAAATGCGTTGGACCCCGCCGCTGTCGAGAGGGAACTCCGCAAACGTTTTAAAATGAAAGGTTTAATTACCGCAGATGCCCAGGTAGCTGGATTGATGGACGATGAGCTTATAAAAAGTACGGGTCATTCTCAATTGATTCCAGTAGCGCTGAAAAAGGATGGAAGCTTCTATTCAAGCTCCTCCGTCGCAACGGACGAACAGTGGGACACTCTTCGCAAATATGTACGTAAGCAGGTAAAAGGGATCGGAACCAGCATTACCGACGGTCATGTTGACATCGCGCCATACCGGCTAGGCAAAAAAACAGCCTGTTTGCACTGCTCATATAAATCGATTTGCCAATTTGATCCATTGTTCGAAGGGAATGAAATTCACATTTTGAAACAGCGGGGGAAAGATCAGCTCTGGTCCGATTTGGAGCAAAATGTGAGCCCGTAATGGATGCGGAAAGGAGCATAACGAAGTGAATAAACAACAACAGCCTAAACCTCCCGGAAGTACTTGGACGGACGATCAATGGGATGCCATTACGTTGAAGGGCCAAAATATGCTCGTTGCCGCTGCGGCGGGTTCAGGCAAGACAGCCGTACTCGTGGAGAGGATTATCCGGCGTATTTCCGACGAGTGGGAGCCTGTCGATGTAGACCGATTGCTTGTCGCGACCTTTACTAAAGCGGCGGCATCTGAAATGAAGCATCGCATTCGCGAAGCGTTGGAAAAAGAACTGATGAAGCAGCCGCACTCGCAGCATTTGCGCAAGCAGATCGCTTTGATGGGGCGCGCTTCGATCACAACGCTGCATTCCTTCTGTTTGGAAGTCGTGCAGCGTTATTTCAGCCTCATTCGTCTAGATCCCGGCTTTCGCATCGCGAATGAGACGGAAGCGGAGCTTATGCGCCAAGACTTGCTGGGCGAGATGCTTGAAGCCTATTACGCCGATAGCGGAGAAAATAGCGCCTTCTGGCAGCTGGTGGATTCGTTCAGCGGTGAGCGGAATGACGACGCCATTATGCAGCTGATCCAGAAGCTGTATGATGTGTCGCGCAGCCATCCTTGGCCGGAGCATTGGCTTAGAGCAACGGCTTCCATGTTTGGAGCGCCACCGGCTGCACCTGAAACGCAGGAGGCGCCAGACGAGGCCGCTGCCGTCATCCAAGAGGCGCTGCCATTTGTTGCCGCCGCATCGGCGCCGGCGGACTATGCGATTTGGGAGCAGAGTTTAATTCGCGACTTGGCACTGGAATTGGAAGGAGCCGCCGACTTGCTGCGGCAGGCGATCCAAATCGCCGATTCACCTGGCGGACCGGCGCCTTATTTGGACAACTTACGAGAAGATTTGCTGCTCGTAAACAACCTGTTGGAAACGACAACTTATCCGTGGTCCGTTCTGTATCTTGGTTTTCAAACGGTCGAGTTTGGCAAGCTCAAAGCATGCAAAGGCGATGATTACGATAAAGCGTTGCAGGAAGAAGTCAAGGAGCTGCGCAATAAAGCCAAAGAGCAAATTAATAAAATGCAAGAGGAGCTGTTCGGACGAACGCCTGAGCAATTCCATCAAGAAATTGCCGAGATGGCGCCGCTTCTGCATACATTAGTGGATTTGGTTGTTGATTTTGGACATCGATATCAAGGAGCTAAACAAGCTAAAGGCTTAATCGATTTCGCCGATCTGGAACATTATTGTTTACAAATTCTAAGCGCACCTGGCTCCGTTCCGGGGGAATTGGTTCCATCAGAGGCAGCCCAGGCTTACCGCAAGCAATTCGCTGAAGTGCTGCTTGATGAATATCAAGATACGAACCGCGTGCAAGAAGCGATTGTGGAATTGATATCCAACTCGCGGCCCGGTAATCGGTTTATGGTCGGCGACGTGAAGCAAAGTATATATCGGTTCCGACTAGCCGAGCCTGGCCTCTTTCTGGAGAAATACAAAGCGTACCGCTCCAACAAAGAGGAGTCGTCGCACATGCCGTCAGACGGCGGAAGAATTGATTTGGCGCGAAATTTCCGCAGCCGTGTTGAAGTTGTGGACGCGGTCAATTTTATTTTTAAACAAATGATGAATGAAACTGTGGGCGAAATCGCCTATGACGAGCGTGCAGAGCTTGTATATGGAGCGGGCTATCCACCCTCCGCCTCAGATTGCTCGGTAGAGATGTTGATTGTGGATCGTGCGACAGATGCGCCTGATACCGGTGAGACCTTCGCTGCTGAAACGGAAGAAAATGAGGAGCTGCAAGCGGAGTCTTCCCCAGATGGTACAGCTCTTGATCCCGTATTGGAAGCGCAGGAGCTGGAAACCGCCCAACTGGAGGCGCGCACCATTGCCCGCCAAATTCGTACTTTGTTTGGCAGCGGGGGAGAGTCGGCTTTTCAAGTCTTTGATAAAAGAACCGGCGGGGATCGTCCTGTTACGTACCGGGATATTGTCATTTTGCTACGGGCTACGCAGATGTGGTCTCCAATCATTATAGAAGAGCTGAAAAAACAGGGTATCCCTGCTTACGCAGAACTAAGCACAGGATATTTTTCCGCGACAGAAGTGGAAGTGATGTTATCACTGCTAAAAGTCATTGATAACCCGTATCAGGATGTTCCGCTGGCTGCTGTTTTGCGTTCGCCCGTCGTGCAGTTAACGGCAGAGGACTTAGCGCGAATCCGCGTTGCTGATAAATCAGCGCCATTTTACGAATCAGTCTTACAAGCAGTCCGTAGCGAGAAGACCGAAGAGAATGAGGACTTATTGCAAAAGCTGAATTATTTCCTGGAGCTTCTTGAAACATGGCGAACGGAGGCTAGACAAGGCTCCCTAGCTGATTTAATCTGGGATATTTACAGACAAACGGGATACTACGATTTTGCCGGCGGATTGCCAGGGGGGCTGCAAAGACAGGCTAACTTAAGAGCGCTGTATGATCGTGCAAGACAATATGAGAGCACCTCTTTGCGCGGGTTATTCCGTTTCTTGCGATTTATTGAAAGAATGAAGGAAAGCGGCGGTGATCTCGGTACAGCGCGTGCGCTTGGGGAACAAGAAGATGTTGTCCGGATCATGTCCATTCACAAAAGTAAAGGGCTGGAATTCCCGGTCGTATTTGTGGCCGGCATGGCCAAAATGTTTAATCAACGGGATTTGAACGATGCTTTCCTCCTGCATAAGGAGCTTGGGTTTGGACCAAGGTTTGTTGACACAACTTTGCGTGTGAGTTATCCAACCCTGCCATCCTTGGCGATTAAAAGAAGAATGAAGCTGGAGCTGCTTGCAGAAGAAATGCGGGTTCTGTATGTAGCGCTGACAAGAGCAAGAGAAAAGCTCTATTTACTTGGCACTGTCAAATCGCTTGATAAGCTTCTGCGCGGATGGGGGCGGCATCTTTCAAGATCAGAATGGTATTTGCCTGATTTTGAGCTGGCAAAAGCCAAAAGCTATCTGGATTGGGTCGGTCCTGCCCTGCTGCGTCACCCCCATGCAGCACTTTGGAGAGAGCGTCTGGGCATTAGCGATGCATCCTCGGGGGTACGGCTATTGGAGGATCCTTCACAGTGGAAGCTGACTGTCATTAAGCCCGAAAGCTTGCAAATGGAAGATGTGCTGGAAGACCAGAGCCTCGTCCCTGATAGGGATCGGCTGGAAAGCATTCGCCGAACGGAGACGGTCTCTACAACGGGTGGATGGCAGGAATGGTTGAATGACCGGCTGTCATGGTCGTACTCCTATCCTGATGCACCTAAACATTTTGCGAAAACGACCGTCTCGGAAATGAAGCGGCTATCGGAACTCAACCGGATTGCCGATGACATGGAAATGCCGGCTGCTTCTTCTTTAGCCGCCTCTGCACCGCTCGGCGGAAGCAGCAGCAAATCCACCATTTGGCGCAGGCCCAAATTCATGGAGGAGAAAAAGCTGTCGGCAGCGGAAAAAGGCACCGTTGTCCACGCTGTCATGCAAAACCTTTCCTTGCGGGAGACGCCGACGGAGGCTAGCATTCGGGGGACGCTCAACGAAATGTTGACGAAGCAAACGCTGACCGCCGAACAGAGTGAAGCTGTGGATATCCCTGTTGTGCTGCGTTTTTTCCAGACGGAGGTCGGGAAGCGAATGCTTCAAGCAAGAAACGTGCAGCGTGAGGTGCCGTTCAGCTATGGGCTTGCTGCAGACGAAGTATACAGCGGGGCTGATCGTTCCACGATCGGTGAGACGGTTCTGATCCAAGGGGTAATTGATTGTTTATTTGAAGATGAGCTGGGACTTGTTCTGGTTGATTATAAAACGGATGCAGTGAAAGGCAGCAGTGATGCCGAGTTGATACATCGGTACGAGCAGCAAATTTCACTATATACTCGAGCTGTGGAACATATTTGGAAACGTCCGGTAAGCGGAAAGTTTCTGTATTTCTTTGACGGAGCGAAACTGCTTGAAATGTAAGGTGGAGGGTGAAGGATGCGAATTTTACACACGGGTGACTGGCATTTTGGCCGGACGCTGGAAGGGCGCAGCCGTCTGGAGGAGCAATCCGCATTTGTAGACGAGCTTGTGGATATTGTCAAAGACCAGGAGATTGACTTGGTATTGATCGCAGGCGACATTTACGACAGCGTCAATCCTCCCGCAGCTGCGGAGCAGCTTTTCTATGAAAGCATTGCGAGACTTGCGGAGGGCGGAAAGCGCCATGTTGCTATCATAGCCGGCAACCACGATCATCCGGATCGTCTTGCCGCAGCAGGACCTCTTGCAGCGAAACAAAGTATTACACTGATTGGCTTGCCCGTTCCTGAGATCCAATCGATAGGAATTGCTCGCACGGGGGAGCTTGCCCGACTTATTGCACTTCCTTATCCATCGGAATCGCGCTTGAAGGAGTTGCTTTCGGATGTAGCGGAGGAAGAAGCGCTGCGCAGCAAATATTCGGAGCGAGTTGGAGCGCTCATCCGCAAACAAGCTGCTTTCTTTGAGACGGGGACTGTCAATCTGATTATGAGCCATCTCTATGTGCTTGGCGGCCTTGAGACGGAATCGGAACGTCCGATTCAAGTGGGCGGTGCCTATACAGTGGATACTGCGGCGCTTTCGGCAGGCGCGCAATATGTGGCTCTAGGCCATTTGCACAGGCCGCAAAATGTTAAAGCGGCTTCTCCTGTACGTTATTGCGGATCGCCTATTGCTTACAGCTTTTCGGAAGCTGGGCAGGCGAAATCCGTAACTGTGCTGGATTTGGTGCCTGGGCAGGCGGCTGAGCCCAAGGAAATTTTCCTGACCGCCGGTCGTCCCCTCGTAAGCTGGAAAGCCAAAGAAGGCATAGGTCAGGTTCACCAATGGCTCGAAGAGAAACGCGATGTGGCAGCATGGATCGATTTGGAGATCACAATGACTGAGGCGATGTCGATTGAACAAATTCAGTCCCTGCGCAAAGCCTATGACGGTTTCATTCATATTCGTCCGATCTATCCGGAAATGGAGGCTGTTAGGGCATCGGCGCCTAAGGCGGATCTCTCCATGGAAGAGCACTTCACGCGCTTCTATTCGCGACAAACCGGCGGGGCGCAGCCTGAGCCGGAGTTGATCCGGTTGTTTTTGGAGCTGCTGCAGGAAAAAGATTTGACGGATGCGGCAGGGGAGTAAATGCGTTAATCAAATAATGAAAGGAGGACGTGGGCATGCGTCCAATTCAGCTGCAAATGTCCGGGCTCCAAAGTTATCGGGAGCTGCAAACAATTGATTTTAGTCAATTGGTGGGTGCGGGCGTGTTTGGTATTTTTGGGCCGACGGGGAGCGGGAAATCGTCCATTCTCGATGCGATTACGCTATCGTTATACGGCAAAGTCGAACGAGCCAGCGGCGGCACGCAAGCGATCATGAATCATGCGGAGCAAACGCTGTTCGTTTCTTTCACCTTTGAGCTGACCAATGCAGCGGGAACTGAGCGTTATCGCGTAGAGCGGCAATTTAAGCGCGGGACGGAAATGTCGATCAACGGCACTATCGCCAGGCTGCTGCATGTTCAGGAAAATGAGACCATTGTTCTCGCGGATAAAGCAGGTGAAGTCAATCAGAGAGTGCTGCAAATTCTCGGCTTATCGATGCAAGACTTCACGAGGGCTGTCGTGCTCCCGCAAGGAAAGTTCGCAGAGTTTCTGACCTTGACGGGCAAAGACCGCAGGCAAATGCTGCAAAGACTTTTTCACCTTGAGCAGTATGGGGATCAATTAAGTGCCAAAGTAAGCTCTAAAGTGAAAGAAACGGACAGCACCGTGAAGCAGCTTGCTGCCGAACAGTTAGGTCTGGGCGATGCCTCGGAACTGGCACTGCAAGCAGCTAAAGACAGACTGCACGAAGCAGAGCATGAAGTGCTGAGAAGCCGGCTGCAATTAGAAGAGCAGGAAAAGTGCTTTGACGAGCAAAAGCAAATCGTTCAATGGCAGCAGGAGAAAGGTATACTCGAAGCTGAAGCGCAAAAACAACAGGAACAAGAGCCGCAAATCCGCGAGAAAGAGCTGCTTTTGGGGTATGCAGAGAAAGCCGAGAAGGTAAGGCCTTACTTGGAGCAGCATGAATTAGCCTCTAAGGACGTGCAAACGACGCAAACCTTGCTAGATGTTGAGAAGTTGAGCCAGCATAGGGCGGAGGCTTCTTACCAACAGGCGTCTGAACGATACGAACAAGCTCAGCAAGAGCTGTCGCTGAAAGAAGGTCCGCTTTTACTAAGGTTAGATCAGCTGCAGCAGGCACTTGTTATTCAGCAGGAGCTTGATCACGTTCAACAGCAGATACAGACCGCTCAGCACCAAGAAAATGAAGTGAAGGCTGCGCTTGCGACTCTTCAAGCGGATATCAAGAAAAGCACGGAGACGAAGCAAAAGGCGGTCCTAAAACAAACGGAGCTGAAGGATCAATTGAAGCTGGTGGAGACCAACACGGCAACCACACAGCTTCTGCACAAGGCGATTCAAGAGAAAAAGACGATTGAGCAGCTTCGAGATCAACAAAGCGAGGCCCAAAAAGCTAAGGACGAAAGGGCTCGTGGCCATGCTGATCAAGAGCAATATCAGCGTCATTTGGCTGACAAGCATCAAGCTATCGTGAGCAAGCTGCATGTATGGCGGGAACATTCGCATGAAATCAGCTTTGCGGCCGAGCAGCAAAATGTCTCATTAAATGCGTTCATTCCTGCTCTGCAAGTGGCTTTGGAGCACATGAAGCGGCGCTGGAAAATGGAAGAACGGCATGCATTGGCGGCGATTTTGGCAAGTGAATTAACGGATGGAGAGCATTGCCCGGTGTGCGGAGCAACAGAGCATCCGTCAAGGCACTTACGTTCTGAAGTGGCGGCACCAGGAGAAGAAACCGAAGTGCAGCTTCAGCAAGGGGAAACGCTGCTTCAACGCGCAAAAGAGCGCCAATTTACCTACCTGCAGCAATTGCAGCGAATAGCAACTGTCAAGCAACAAGCTGCTGAACTGGCGTCACAGTTTGCACAGGCACAGGTCCCATTAGTTGAACCTGAAGCGGGACAAGCATGGAAAGAAGCAGCTCCGGGTCTGGAAGAAGCTGCATCTGTACATATTTCAGAGTATCAAGCCGATCTAGGGTACTCGTTTTTCTTTGATAAATGGATGGAAATGGAAGGGGATCTAGCATCGGCGATGGCTCGTGCCGATGAGCTGGAGCAATCGTTTCAGACTTTATTGAAGGAGCATGCCAGCCATGAACAGCGGGCTGTGCAAGCAGCGGCCCAGCAGCAGGCAGCGGCGAGTTTGTTTACGGAAGCGGAGGCTAGGCTAGCAGCCGTTCAAATAGCGGTGAACGAGCGGTCGAGGCAGTGGCAGGAACGATATACGGAGCTTATTTGGGAAGCTGTAGACAATCAGCTTGAAAGGCAGCTTGCCAATGAACGGCTGGCCGAGGAGCTCCGCGGTCGCATTGAGAAGAGCATTCCCTTTCTCGATGAGTTGATCGTGAAGATCGATGAGCTCCAGCGTGCTGCGGCGGAGCAGGATCGTACCGCTCTGCAGCTGCACGAGCGGCTGCAGGGCCTTGCGCAGCTCGCCGCTGACAAGTCGCGGCAGCTGGCGCAGCGCGCGCCCGGCGCGGCTGTGCCGCAGCTCATCGCGGAGGCGACCTCCGCGCTGGAGCAGCTGCGGCTGCTCGCGCAGCAAACCAAGCTCGCGCACGCAACGGCGCAGCGCGAGCAGTCCCTGGCAGCGCAGCGCTACAGCGCCGCCGCCGAAGCAGCTGCTGCCGCGGCGCGGCAGCTGGCGCAGAGCGAGCGCGCGCTGCACGGCGCGCTCGCGGAGAACGGCTTCGCGTCGCGCGAAGCCGAAGCAGCTGCGGCGCTGGCGCCTGAGCAGCGCCGCCAGTGGGCGCTGCTAGCGGCGGAGCACCGCGAGCGAGAGCAGGCGCTGCGCGTCCAGTTGGCGCAGCTGGCAGCGAAGCTGCAGGGCCGCGTGCTGAGCGCGGACGCATGGGCGCAGACGCAGGCGCTGCTTAGCGCTGCGAAGGCTGCTGCCGATGCTGCGCTTGAGTCGCGCGCCAAGGCGGCCCAGGGCGCCAGCGAGCTTGCGGTGCGGCATGCGCGGTGGTGCGAGCTTGAGGCGCTGCGCGCGGAGCAGGCGAAGCAGCTGGAACGGCTTGGCAAGCTGCAATCTGTGCTCAAAGCGAATGCCTTCGTCGAATACTTGGCCGAAGAGCAGCTCATGCAGGTAAGCCGGGCGGCTTCCGAGCGGCTGGGCGAATTAACACGCCGGCGCTATGCGATTGAAGTCGACTCCGGAGGCGGGTTTGTCATCCGTGATGACGCCAATGGAGGCGTGAAGCGCCCGGTCAGTACGCTGTCTGGCGGCGAAACGTTCCTGACCTCCCTGGCTTTAGCTCTTGCGCTCTCAGCGCAAATTCAGCTCAAAGGCGAATATCCGTTGGAATTCTTCTTCTTGGACGAAGGCTTCGGCACATTGGACCAGGAATTGCTGGATATGGTGATTGGTGCGTTGGAAAAGCTTCACATGGACAGCTTGTCAGTAGGGGTCATTTCGCACGTTCCGGAGCTTCGAGCTCGTTTGGCTCGCAAATTAATCGTCCAGCCTGCTGAGCCTTCGGGTCGCGGGAGCCGAATTATGCTGGAGGAGCAGTAGACGGATCGTTTGTCTCTGTATGCACGCAGTAATTTCTAAAGCGATTATTGCTACATCTTGCTCCAAATTAACGGGACTGGGTAAAATCATCAAGCCGATTCGTACAAGCTGGCATACACTGCTACATCTTTTACGAAGAGGAGAATGGTGAATGGCTACATTTCATGAGGCCTTGAAACTCAAAAATAAAATTTCTCCTGTTTTATTGAAGCGTGCGGAGGTTGTTGCTGTTGGTGTTGGCTATGCGGATCCAAGCAAGCCGTCATTAGGTGCGGGTATCATTGTGTACACTCAGAAAAAGATCGTCCCTTCCAGCCTTCAAAGCCTCAAGGGTGTGCTCGCCAAAACCGGCACGGGAATTCCCATCCGTTTTGTGCCTTCCGGTGCGTTCAAGACGAACAGTGCGCTTCCCGAACCGAAAGCTGCTGCTATAGGCGGTTTTCAAGGTAGACACCGGCCTTTTCCGGGAGGTGTGAGCGTGGGAAAGGTGAGTCCTGACGCTACAGGAACAGGCGGTCTCATCGTTACTAAGAACCATAAGCTGTATATCTTGAGTAATAACCATGTGCTTGTCAAAAATAATTCTTCAGCCTCTGCTGCAACGGTGCAACCAGGACCGGCGGACGGCGGTGAGGCGGCAAAAGATACCGTTGGACGCCGCTTCCAGTTTGTCAAATTAGTCCCTGGAATCAACTTCCAGGATTCGGCGCTTGCGCGACCTGCTTTGAACAGCCTGCTCAATCCCAGATACTTGCTCAACTCATCCGGCCGACTCATTACGGTACCAGGTCATGTCTCTAGTTACCCTGTCGGTCAACAATTGATGAAGTCCGGCCGCACGTCGGGATTTGTCAGAGGAACGGTTGAGTCTAATCATGCGGATGTGCGAGTTACCTACGGTGGTGCGCTTGGCGTGTTGACATTCCGTAATCAATCGATTATTCGAGGGAATACAGGGCCGGTATCGCTTCCGGGAGATTCGGGCTCTGTTTGGCTTCGCTCCAGCGACCGGTTCGCTGCGGCGCTCAATTTCGCGGGTACGTCGGATGGCATGCGCTCGATCAGTAATCCGATTGGTCTCGTTATGTCCACCTATGGCTTGCGTACCGCAGTTCCGGTAGCGGGCGGCACGTTCAAGGCCGGTGCGATTAGAGGAATTGCCCCTAAGGGCAATCATTCGTACGTTCAGCCTTTGACGAAAGAACAACGCAATCGGATCCGTGTAGTATATTCTAAATCGTCACCTAAATCATGATGGTTATAAAAGGGGTGGACAGGAATTTATTCCTATCCAGCCTTTTTTAAATTTCTGTTCCCTGTGCTACTTTACCCGCTTTTGAACGTATCAAGTATAGGGTTATCACTTAAAGGTAGGCTGAAGGGAGTCATTTTTTCTTGATTATAATGAAAAAAAGAATTGGCGTCATGACGCTTGCCGTCGGCATATTATTAGCTGCTAGTTTGGCTGGCTCGCCTGCACCTGCTTATGCAGATATCGTATGGGATCACTGGCAAAAGGCGGAGTCGCTCAGCGCCAGCGGCAATAATGCAGAAGCGGTCTCTCATTGGCAATTTCTCGCTAACCACTATGGGAGTACCGGCGATTGGGAAAATGCAGCGCTTTTTTGCGGCAAATTAGATTCCTATTACGATGCCATCGGAGATTATGATGAGGCGATTCATTACTACGAGTTAGAAAACGAGTACTGGGTGAAAGCGGGAAAAGATTGGGGAGCTGTCAAGCTGCAGCGTGCCGATCAAATCCGGACAACCGTTGAACTATATCGCCAGGACCGCGATCAGACCGCTATTCAGAAGCTAGCCATGCCTAAGAATGGCCAACTAGCCAAGTTTGAACCTGCATTCGGTACATATTTGGGAATGTATTCTGAGCAAGATCCCAAGGTTGGCAATATGTTTGCGAAGACGGAATCCGTTTACGGTAAAAAACATGCGATATACTTGGCCTATGCCCATTGGGGACAAAGCTTCCCGGCAGCTTATGCGAAGAGAGCCAAAGACGCGGGAGGTGCGCTTCAAATTGCGTGGGAGCCTGACGATGGCTTAAATCCTGTAACGGATGGCGCGTATTTACGAAAGTGGGCACAAGACGCGAAGGCGGCGGGGATTCCGATCTTTTTACGTTTTGCGGGAGAAATGAATGGCGCTTGGGTGAAATGGCATGGGAACCCCGCTCAATATATAGCGAAATTTCGTATGCTGCATGATGTATTTGCTAGCGATGCCCCAAATGTCGCCATGGTTTGGAGCCCTGGGGATGTTCCTGCGAATGATATCGACCCCTACTATCCGGGTGATGCCTATGTAGACTGGGTTGGCGTTAGTTTGTATATTGAACCCTATGAAAACGGGGACCCGTCTTTGCCTTCCATGATCGCTACAAGCAGCGTGGAGAGACTGACGAGGCTGTACAATACATACTCCGATCGAAAACCGCTGATGCTTAGCGAGACGGGGGTACCGCATTACTCGCATTCGACTGAGGAAGATTTTACGGAATGGGCTAAACTTAACTTGCAGCGGCTTTATGAAATTATGCCCTACAAATATCCAAGGTTGAAGGCTATTACTTATTTTAATGTGAATCAAAACATGGACAACGCAAAAAATAACTACTCCCTGTCCAGCTCGTCTGACATCCAAAATTACTATACAAAACTGATTGCCAATCCATATTTGCTCTCAAAAGTGGCCGACTCTGCCAAACCAGCAGACGGCATTGGTTATGTGCCGGTCGACGCGGCCCATCAATCTTTTACGAAACAAACCAAATTCATTCCTTTTGTTAAAATACCCGAAGTGTACATTGGGAAAGTAGAGTACATTCTGAACGGACGAGTAATAGCGTCTCAGACCGAATTGCCTTACGGCTTGCAACTGCGCGCTGGAGATGTCCCGGAAGGTTCCGTTCTTCAGATTCGCGTGACGAACAAATCCGGCAAGCAAGTTGCATTGCGCACTTTTGGCATTTCTTCTCAGGTATCCGTGGAGATTGATGGAAAAGAGCAGATCTTCGAGCAAGCTCCTGTGATTGTGAACGGATCTACGCTAACACCGCTGCGTGCTATTTTTGAAGAGATGGGAGCGACAGTAGCGTATGAGGCGGTTACAAAAACGGTGACCGCGGTGAAAGGGAACACTACCGTACGCCTTACGCTTGATCAGAAAACCGTCTATGTGAACGGTCAAGCTGTTCAGTTGGAGGAGCCCGCTCGTCTTGTGAACGGCTACACGCTTGCTCCCGCCAGATTCGTTGGAGAAACATTTGGCGGCAAAGTGTCTTGGGAAGGCACAAGCCGAACAGTCACGATTACAAGAAAATAACTGCCTGCATACAAAAAAGCTGCTCCAGTCTCGACATACTGGAACAGCTTTTTTTATTTATGACCGGATTATACGCCTTGAAGAGCCTGCTGCACTTCTTGTACAACGGCTAAGGCTGCTGTGCGAGCGCTTGAGAATGCGCGTTCTGCAAGTTCGCCTTTGCCTGTACAGCCGTCACCGCAGAAGTAGAAAGGCACATTTTCCACGCGTATTGGCAGAAGGTGGTTGGTTGCAATGTTTTTGACACTTGATACCATTGCTTTCTTCGAAACCCGTTTTACCGCGGTTACATCGCGCCAGCCTGGATAATGTTTGTCGAACAGTGCTTCCATCTGCGTATTTTTATCTTCAAGATACGATTTGCGTTGCTCATCGCTTTCGAATCGATCGCTCAAGTAAGCGATACCTTGCAGCAGCTGCCCGCCCTCTGGCACCAAAGTGTGATCTGTTGCGGAAACATCGCTAATGAACAATTTGTTGTCCATGTCGCTGATATAACTAAAAGGTCTTGCCACCACTTTGCTTAATCCAACGTCATAAACCATGACTTCGGTAGCCGTATTTGATTCATAAGGGGCCAGGAATGGCTCCCAAGCTGTGCCTTTTAGCAGTTTGACAACTTGTTGTACAGGCATTGCAAAAATCACTTTATCGAAAGAAGCTTCGCGGTTTTTCGTTTGAAGAACGAACTTCCGATCCGCATAGCGCAAGCTTTCGACGCCCTCTTGAATGGCGATTTCCCATCTGCCGGATGTGGTGAGCTTTTGCTTAAGTTGATTGGTAATGACCGCCCAGCTTCCTAGAATATAGTTGACAGGCTTCGAGGAAAGGAACAGGTTATGATAGTATTCGCTGATTACTGCACCGGATACATTGCGGGCATCCTCTGGGGTGATGAAGAAGTTGGAACAAACGAGATGCTCCCACAGCTCCTTCACATCCTCGTCCGCATTGGACTCAGCGAGGTAATCGGCTAAGGTTGCGTAATTTTTCAAGTTATGAATGTTTGCAATGATCGCTGCGATTTCACCAACGAACCGCACTTTTTGAGCGGTGCTGAGCAGATCCGTTTTGAGAAGGTTAATAGCATCGAGCGGAGCGGTTGTAAGCTGATTATGCTTCGCGTAAACAACTTTGCGTTTATCGACTTGCTTGGAAGAGAAAGACAGTCCCAATTCTCGTTCCATGTTCGTGATGGTATGACGATCTATCCCATAGATGGCGTGCGCGCCATAGTTTAGCGTAAATCCAGCTTTTTCATAAGTAAATGCGCGGCCGCCAAGCTGCGGACTACGCTCAAAAAGAACGCCTTCGATATGCGGGTTCTCCGATAAATATGCGGCCGCGGTTAATCCGGCTAGGCCTCCGCCGATAATTGCTACTTTCATTTTGTTTTCCTCCTTGGGGACTGGTTCTACTTGCAGCGGTGTGTAAGGCTCGTTAGAACGAATGCCTGCCCACATCCAAGCTAGGTTGTTTTTCATCATGGAGAGTAAATCCGCATGTTCCTGATTGCACCAAGTTCGAATAGTACCGGCATACATGCAGACGAGCAGTTCGACTTTTCTAGGCTCAGGCAGCCAATGCAGCAAGCTTTCTGAGAGTACGTTCAATTGATGCTGCTCTTCCGTTTTTACGGTTTCATTTTGTAAGGATAATGCTTGTAAGCTTCGAATAAGACGCGGTGAAACGCGAATGTTAGACGCTAAGTCTAAAAATAAGCGATTGATGTGTCCTTCTAGGGACTGCACTTTGGAAGGAGGCTGCTTCACCCATTCTTGAATCAATTGGATTTGTTTGCTGTAAAGGTCGGCAATGATGGCATCTTTGCTTTTGAAATAATGGTAAAAAGTTCCCTTTGACGCTCGCGTTGCTGTAATAATGTCGTCGACAGACACATTCTCGTAACCTTTTTCCATAAACATGGATAAAGCGACGTCCATCATGACATCACGCTTTTTGCGGGTGGTGGCTCTCATGAATTGGCTCATCCGCTCACTCCATTCCAAACCATCGATTTATTCCTATTATATGCAAAAATAGACCCGTAGTCTATAAGTGAATTGACCGATGTCTAAAATGGTTGGAGGAAAAAATAATCTAAATGATTATTTACCGTGTGAAGGCGCTAAACGTAGTCTATACTTCAGTTTAGAACCACATGAGAGGATGAATTTAACACTTGATTAAAAAAGATTTAGGCTGGAATTCGTTTTTTGAAAAAGCATTTGAATCTTATCTAGAAGAAGGATACCAAGCTGGACGGGTGTCCTTGGAACATAAACATATGTATCGCGTTCTTACGGAATCCGGTGAAGCCTTGGCAGAGGTCTCAGGCAAGATGCGTCACCTTGCTGCACGCCGTGAAGATTATCCCGCTGTCGGGGATTGGGTTGTTGTGTCCGTACGGCAAGAGGAGCAGAGAGCGACGATCCATGCGGTACTTCCTCGTAAAAGTAAGTTTTCCCGGAAAGTCGCCGGTCAAGTCACGGAAGAGCAAATTGTAGCCACGAACGTGGATACCGTCTTTCTGGTCACTGCTTTAAATTTGGATTTTAATGTACGCCGTATAGAACGTTATTTGGTCTTGGCGTGGGAGAGCGGAGCCACTCCGGTTATCGTCCTTAGTAAGGCGGATCTGTGTGACGATCCGGATTCCCTGGCAGCGGAAGTTGCGGCTATTGCAGTTGGCGTTCCCATTCATATCATTAGCTCCGCAGAAAACCGCGGTCTCGAGGAACTGGCTCCTTATATTGCACCAGGCTGCACTGTCGCTTTGCTAGGATCTTCGGGAGTGGGCAAATCAACGATTGTAAACCGTATTTACGGCAAGGATATTCTAGAAACTGGAGATATCCGCGAAGGTGATGACAAAGGGAAGCATACAACAACACACCGGGAGTTGATTACGCTGCCTGGTGGAGGCATTCTCATCGACACCCCTGGTATGCGCGAGCTGCAGTTGTGGGACGCTTCAGAGGGCCTGAGCACGTCCTTTCAGGACATCGAAGAGCTCGCGGAGCAGTGCTTTTTCCAGGACTGCAAGCATGAGAATGAACCGAGATGTGCTGTCAAAGGCGCTTTAGAGGAGGGCAGTCTCCCGCAAGAACGTTTTTATAACTATGTGAAATTGCAGAAAGAACTCGCTTATTTGGCGCGCAAAGAAGATAAAGGACTTCAGGCCGCCGAGAAAACGAAATGGAAGAAGATTCATCAAGCTTTGAAAAGCCAACACAACCGCTAGTCCGTATCTGCATAATGACTCATGGGTTCGTAGTAGCCTTTTGCCTATTGCTGAATATGCTGTAGAAAAAAAGGAGGCATGAGCCCATGAAACATCCTGAAATGCATGAGATTTGCAAGAAACATATGTACCGCTATGTGATTGTCACAATGACAAACGGGGCGGTTTATGATGGCATTGTCGAAAATGTCGATGATGACAATTTATACTTAGCTGTGCCCCTTGGCGGCATGGATCAAGAACAGATGAGAGCATTTTTGCCCTATGGGTATCCCTCCCCGTTTTACGGCTATCCGTATCCCGGATATATATATGGCAGACGCCGATTTGCTAGGCAAGTACTACCATTAGCCGGATTGCTAGCTTTGTCATTACTGCCTTATTATTAATAGAGAATTCCGCGTCTGTTAAGAACCTTCTCAGCTGTGGCCGAGGCGTTTCTTTTTTTTGCTATTATTCCTTGTAAAAGGACGGATTGGATTGGATTTTTTCACGCGTTTCCGATAAAATTAAAAGTAGAGATTGAAAGAAAGCGGAGGGACAAGCCCAATTATGAGCGATTGTATTTTTTGCAAAATTGTTGCAGGGGAACTTCCCTCGAAAAAAGTGTATGAAGATGGCGAGATTCTAGCTTTTCATGATATCCAGCCGGCTTCACCCATCCATGTGCTTATTATCCCTAAGAAGCATATAGCTTCTTTGGCGGATGCCAAGGCGGAGGATTGGCCGTTGATGGGTCAAATGCAAGCGGCAGCCGCGCAAATTGCTAGAGAACTAGATGTTGAAGAGTCCGGTTACCGCGTCATTACGAATATCGGCGCAAATGCTGGACAGATTGTTCATCATATCCATTATCACCTGATGGCTGGGGCGCGGTTGTCTCCTTTAGGGGTTCATAATTAAGATCAACTTTTAGGAAACCAAAGGATTCGATTGACACCCTTAGTACTATCACCTATAATGAGATTTGATGAACCGTTTGATCCTAGATGGTCTGTTCGGAGGGAGGGAAATCTGTTGTCAGAAACTCGAGTTCGTAAGAACGAAACTATAGATGCTGCACTTCGTCGCTTTAAGCGTTCCATCGCTAAGGATGGCATTCTAGCAGAAGTTAAGAAACGTAAACATTATGACAAGCCTAGCGTTAAGCGTAAGCTTAAATCTGAGGCTGCTCGCAAGAGAAAGTTCTAGGAGGCAATATGAGCTTAAGCGATCGATTGAACGAAGATATGAAGCAAGCGATGAAGAGTCAGGACAAGTTCAAACTCTCTGTAATTCGAATGGTAAGATCTACGATTAAGAATTCTGAGATTGATCTGAAAAGATCCTTAGATGACAATGAAGTGCTTGACGTACTAACTCGTGAGATCAAACAGCGTAAGGATTCCCTCCAAGAATTTACGAAGGCCGGCAGAGATGATTTGGCCGAGAACCTGAAGGCAGAACTTGTTATTCTAGCTGAGTACATGCCGCAACAGCTTTCTGAGGAAGAAGTGAAAGCCATTGTACAGCAGACCATCCAGCAAATTGGTGCTTCTTCCAAAGCGGATATGGGCAAAGTGATGACGGCATTGATGCCTCAGGTCAAGGGACGCGCTGATGGTAAGCTTATTAATCAGTTAGTCCAACAATTATTGGGATAATACTTAAATATGTATGACAAGATCGAGCGGATGCTACATCCTCTCGATCTTTTTATTTTTCTTGCAAAACGAAACAGATTATTCCAAAGGACGTACATAATAATGATAAGGAAGAACAAGGAAAGGAGTGAAAGATGATGTTTGCAGAAAACTTATCGGCCTTTCTGACGCATCCGATTACAGCGACTGTACTCTTGATGGTTGGGATCATTGGAATCGCTTTAGAACTTCTTTTTTTTAGCAGCGGCTTACTTGCATTAGCGGGCGTTGCTGGATTCGGACTTTATTTTCTTGGGTTTTATTTGGCTGGTTTTGCTGGTTTTGGCGATTTGGCCGTATTCGGCATCGGTTTAGTGCTCCTTATTTTGGAATTGGTTGTTCCAAGCTTTGGTATTCTAAGTGTTTTGGGTGCCATTTGTCTCTTTGGCGGGGTGCTGCTGGCTTCTTCGAACCCGATGGATGCCGCGGTCATGCTGGGGATAGCGCTTTTGGTAGCGATCGTTGTGGTTGCTTTTGCCATCCGAACATTCAAGCATCGCGGAGTTTGGAATCGTTTTATTTTGAAGGAGCAGTTGACGACAGACAAGGGTTTTACCTCCAACCCGGATCGCTCCTATTTGGTAGGGATGACAGGGCAAGCGATAACCCCTCTCCGGCCGGCAGGAACAGCGATCATACAAGGAGAACGAGTGGATGTTGTGACGAACGGAAGCTTTATCCCGAATGCGAAGGAAATCATTGTCGTAGAAGTTGAAGGGGCCCGTGTTGTGGTGCGGGAGATTGAATCTAAACATACTTAGGAGGAAAAACGAATGAATATTGAACCGGGACTATATTTGGTACTGCTCGCGGCTATTATCATTATTGTACTTTCCATATTACTCAGCGTCGTACCGGTGATGCTGTGGATTTCTGCGCTGGCTTCAGGAGTGCGTATCAGCATTATTACTTTGATTGCCATGAGACTGCGCCGTGTCACGCCTAGTCGGATCGTTAATCCATTGATTAAAGCGACTAAAGCGGGTATCGATCTTAGCATTAATCAATTGGAAAGTCACTTCCTTGCTGGAGGTAACGTCGACAGAGTCGTTAATGCTTTAATCGCAGCACATCGGGCCAAAATTCATTTGGAGTTCGAGCGCGCAGCAGCCATTGATCTGGCAGGCCGCGATGTGCTTCAGGCTGTTCAAATGAGTGTCAATCCGCGAGTTATCGAAACGCCGAATGTTTCTGCGGTGGCCAAAAACGGAATTGAGGTTAAAGTTATCGCCAGAGTGACTGTACGTGCCAATATTGAACGTTTGGTCGGCGGCGCCGGCGAGGAAACGATTATTGCCCGCGTCGGTGAAGGGATTGTCACGACAGTTGGTTCCAGCGATTCTCACAAGGATGTTCTAGAGAATCCGGATCTCATCTCCCGGACCGTTCTGGGAAAAGGTTTGGATGCTGGAACGGCTTTTGAAATCCTATCCATCGATATTGCAGACGTGGATGTAGGAAAAAATATCGGTGCCCATCTGCAAACCGAGCAAGCGGAAGCCGATAAGCGCATCGCACAGGCGAAAGCCGAAGAAAGAAGGGCAATGGCAGTTGCGGCTGAGCAGGAGATGAAGGCTAAAGTTGTGGAGATGCGTGCGAAGGTTGTTGAATCGGAATCTCAGGTGCCCCTTGCCATGTCAGAGGCGTTGCGAAACGGAAAACTCGGAGTCATGGATTATATGAATCTCAAAAATATTGATGCAGACACTCAAATGCGTTCAACGCTCGGTAAAATGGGCGACGGCAAGAATGATAAAGACTCATAGCCCATGAGGTGATAGCGTGGAACAACTCATTGCATTTTTGTTTAAACACTGGTATCTGGTTATTATCGGATTAACCTTGTTGTATCAAATTCAAAACAAGGGGCGTCGCGCGAGTCAAAAAGCACCTGGAAGAGGCATGCTTTCTTTTGGTGAAGCTCCTGGCCAGGCTCAGCGACGTCCTGAAGCGGGTAAACTAGAGCAGAAGGGTTTAGGCTCACCGCAATCCTCCGGAGGCATACGTGACGAACTCAGCCGTCCAAATGCCATGCAATCTTCAGCCTCTGGTCCGAAGGCGAAGTCGTCTCCTTTCAGCTCATCCAAGCAAGCAAATGCAGAAAGTTCATCTGTTTATGCAGGGGACCTAACTGCGGCAAGTCACTTTCCTGAGTCACCCAGTCAAGAACAGGTGCTTCAAGGTGTGGTATGGGCCGAAATTCTTGGTCCTCCAAGGTCAAAAAAGCCTTACCGAAGGTAACGGCCACAATAGAAGGCGCCCTCTCGAGTTATCGGGGAGGGCGCTCTTTGTTTTCCAGTTTTTTCACATAAATCCGGGGCAATCCGCATAATTTGGTAGAAAGCTATGCGCCTTTTCTGTCGTCATGATCATCTAGTTAGAGGGGGTAGTGCCCAGCTATGCGTCGCTTGACCCGCAAATGGAACCAGTTCACGGCCAAAATCCTGGATCTTCCCCAGGATGTTGTGCAGGACTTGCCGCGTATTACGATGATCGGCAACGTACAGCTTTATGTAGAGAATCACCGGGGCGTGCTCCATTTTTCCAGTGAACACCTAAAGCTTGAATTAACAAAAGGGACGCTTGAAGTTTTCGGTAAAAACTTGGTCATTCGAGCGATCCTCTCGGAAGAAGTTTTTATCGAAGGCTTGATCGACAATGTCAAATATATGCCATAGATGGAAGCCAGGATTATAGGATGGGGAGGCTGCGTTATGAAACAATCGATGTTCATAGCCCGTTTGCGCGGGTATGTGCGCATTCAAATACGGGGCAAAGAATGCGAAAGGCTGATCAATCCCATGATGGAGAAGGGTTTCTCCATTTGGGATATTCAAGTCAAAGATGATGGCAAGCTCGAGCTTAATATGCTAATTAAAGACTTTTTCAGACTTAAGCCGCTGCTCAAACGGACAGGCTGCCGAGTGCATGTACTAGAGCGGTACGGGCTTCCTTTTTTTATGGAAAGATTGGGGCGGAGGAAAGTGTTTCTGGGCGGCATTGCCGCTTTTATCATTGGTCTATACATATTGACCTCGCTCGTCTGGCAGGTGACTGTGGAGGGCAACGACCGCATCTCGGAAGCGGAAATTTTGCAAGCGGCTTCCAAGCAGGGCATACATACATATCAATGGAAATTTAGGCTGAAAAAGGCTGAGGACCTGTCGCGTGAGATCCAAAGTTTGCTGCCAGGCACTGCCTGGGTTGGCGTTGAAATTCGTGGTACGCATATCACGATTAAAGTGGTCGAAGCGACAATTCCTGATAGAAAGGATTTGAAGAATCCGAGAAATCTAGTTGCCTCTAAAAACGCACTTGTGACTGAGATTTTATCCGATAAAGGGAAACCGATGGTTAAGCCGAATACGTATGTAAAAAAAGGGGACGTGCTTATTTCTGGCACGATCGGTGATGAGCAGAATAATCAAATCGTTGTCGCGAGCGGTAAAGTGAGGGGTGTCGTTTGGTATACCTCCCGAATCGAGTCGCCGCTTACGAAAACCTATAAGGCTTATACAGGTGAGGTAACCAATCGCAATTATATTGTTTTGGGTACCAGAGCCTTGCAAGTCAGCGGATACGGGAAGCTAAGCTTCGAGCATTTTGAGACGATCCCGGAGCGTAAAACGCTGGCATGGCGTTCTTTTACACTTCCTATCGGATGGCTGCATGAAAAGGTGATGGAAGTTCAACTCGTAGAAGAGCCAATTGATCCTGCAATTGCCAAGAAGACAGGCCTGGAGCAGGCTAGAGCCAAATTACTTGGCGCTGCAGGGGCCGATGCTAGACTCGTAGGCGAAAAAATTTTGCATGAAAAATCAGAGAATGGTAAAATTTATATAGACGTGCATTTTGAAGTCGAAGAAAATATCGCCGAAGAGCAACCAATTGTCATACGAGGAGAATGAGACCTGTTGGTAGAAAACGCACAATCCGTAAAATTAACTTTGAAAAATCCGGCTGAAGGGCTGGCATTGTTTGGTCCTCAGGACAAATTTCTGCATGTAATTGAAAGAGAGATTGCCGCGCAAATTTTTACGCGTGAAGCCGAAATATCGATTCAAGGACCCGCTGCGGAAGTGAACTCGCTTCAGCAGCTTTTTGAGGTTCTCTTGCAGCTCATCCGTAATAATTATACGTTAACAGAGCGGGATGTGCTGTATGCGGTTGAGCTTGCGAAGCAAATGAAAGCCGACCAATTGCTTGACTTGTTTAAAGGCGAGATTACAACAACGCATCGCGGTAAGCCGATTCGCGTCAAAACGATTGGACAACGGAAATACGTTGAGACGATCAAAAAGAAAGATATTGTTTTTGGCATCGGACCTGCCGGGACAGGCAAAACCTATTTGGCTGTCGTATTGGCGGTTACGCGTCTTAAAGAAGGCGCTGTCAAAAGGATTGTTTTAACGCGTCCGGCGGTTGAAGCAGGGGAAAGTCTAGGTTTTCTACCAGGCGATCTGCAGGAAAAAGTTGACCCCTATTTGCGCCCATTGTATGATGCTCTTAATGATGTCTTGGGTCCTGAGCAGGTAGCTAAATCGTTAGAGCGCGGTCTGATCGAGATTGCTCCTCTGGCATACATGCGCGGCAGAACGCTAGACGATTCGTTTATTATTCTTGATGAAGCTCAAAATACAACGCCTGAACAAATGAAAATGTTTTTGACGCGGCTCGGTTTCGGCTCCAAAATGGTAATTACCGGGGACGTCACACAAATTGATTTGCCGCGGGGAAAATCTTCCGGACTTGTAGAAGCGGCTCGCATTCTCAATGAGATCGAAGAGCTCGGCTTTATTCACTTTGATGAGCAGGACGTAGTCAGACACTCACTCGTGCAGAAAATCATTGTGGCCTACAATGCTGAAAAGGAAAAGTAACTGTGCTGGTTTGTCAGGTAGAGAGGAATGACCTTCCGTGATGAAAAATGAAGTGCAAATGAAAGGTAAATTTCATTACCAGCTGAACGGATGGAAATACAGTACGGGCATTCGGATACTGTTGTTTTTCTTGCTGGCTTTAGTTTTCTATATTTCTCTTTACGCAAAGCTTGTTCCTCAAGTTTATGATATCGAATTAGGAACAACCAGTGAAACAACGATTTATGCACCAAGGCAGATTGAGAACGCCGTTGCGACGGAACAAGCAAAAGAAGATGCAGCTAAGCGCGTTCAACCTGTCTACCGCATTGTGAATCTCAAAAATGATACGATCATTGATGCCATTTATGATAAATTATTACAGATTAATGCGGATGAAGAAGTAAAGTTCGATGACAAAGTAAGCATTTTCCGTCGAGTCATTCCTCAGTTAATTAGTGATATGGAAAGTCAGTCCGTCAAATCGCTCAGCACCAGCGGTCAGTATAATGAGTCGCTTATTGAACAGATACAGCAAGGACTTGCTGAGCAGCAGTACCCGCTGCCTGAGGAATCATACTTTAAGCTTCCCCGATTGACTAAAGAAGACTTGACGGCCATGCGTCCTGTAACGAAGGACATTGTTACGAAACTGATGAATGATCAGATACTTGATGCGCAGACGGCTAGGGCTAAAGTAGCTGAAACGGTGAATACTTCTAATCTGGCGAAGAATACGATGCGTGAAATGGTTACGGAGATCGCGCGGGCGGTCATCACACCGAATAAGTTCTTTGATCAGAAGGGGACGGATGATGCCAAAGGACAAGCCAGAGAAAGCGTAAAACCGGTATATATCAATAAAAATGATGTGCTTGTCAAGGTTGGGGACGTCATTACGGAAGAAATTTATGCCCGGTTGGATAAGCTGGAACTGCTCAAAAGCAAAGCGAATCACTTGCCCCAGATTGGATTAGGAATACTTGCGGCATTATTGTCCTTTGTTGTTTCTATGTTTGTCCGGCAAAGTCAGCTTGCGATTAAATACAATAATTCTCAGCTTGTGATGCTGATTTTGATTGTTCTTATCAACATTACGTGTATGAAAATCATCTCGCTTGTCCAAAATTTGGACTATCCGTTTATCGGTTATCTGGCTCCGACTGCATTAGGAAGCATTTTAATTGCCATTTTATTGGATGCTCCGTTGGCTTTTATTTCATCGGTCTTATTCTCTTTAATGGCAAGTATTATTTTTAATACGGAGCATACGCTTCTTTTTGATTTTCGGTACGGGTTAGTATCCTTGGTTATTTGCTTTAGCGCAGTGTTCACGATTCAACGTGCCAGCCAGCGGGCTACTATTTTGAAAGCGGGACTTTTGATTGCATTTTTCTCTATGCTTACGATCACCTCCATGCTGCTGCTGGAGGATCACTTTCAGCAAAGAGAAGCGATCATGTCGCTGTCCTTCGCCGCTGCCGGCGGATTATTGACGGTTGTTTTCGTCATTGGGCTGCTGCCTTTCTTTGAGGTTGCATTCGGCATTCTTTCACCGCTCAAATTGGTGGAGCTCTCAAACCCGAATCATCCTTTGCTGCGCAAGCTGCTGACGGAAACGCCCGGGACTTATCACCACAGCGTTATGGTTGGTAATTTGTCAGAGGCCGCTGCGGAATCGATCGGTGCAGACGGACTTCTATGCCGGGTCGGCTCTTATTATCACGATATAGGAAAGACAAAAAGGCCGAGCTATTTTATCGAAAATCAGACCAATATCGAAAATCCGCATGATCGCATTGATCCGAACTTAAGTAAATCCATCATTATCGCTCATCCCCGCGATGGAGTTGAAATGCTCAAAGATTTCAAAATGCCCAAAGCAATCCGGGATATTGCGGAGCAGCATCACGGAACAACTCTGCTGCACTATTTCTATCATAAGGCAGTGAAGCAAGCCGAAGAAGAAGGCAATGAGAAGGAGATCCGTGAAGAGGATTTCCGCTACACGGGGCCTAAAGCACAATCGAAGGAAGCGGCTATTGTAGGAATTGCAGATAGTGTGGAAGCAGCTGTTCGTTCATTGCGCAATCCGACGTTGGAGCAGATTGATTCGATGGTACACAAAATCATCAAGTCCCGGTTGGATGACGGGCAGTTCAACGAATGTGACATCACGCTCAAGGAATTGGATAAGATTGCCAAAACATTGAATGAAACCTTGCTTGGCATTTTTCATGCGAGGATTGAGTATCCAAACGAACTGTCTCCTAAGAAATCCGGGGCATAAGAAAATGACAGGAGGTTGTCATGTATGGCAAGTATGGATTTGACGCTAGAGTGGAGCAGCGAGCAGGAAGTGAAAGAGATCACACCTGCATTTATTGAGAAAATCGAGGAGCTTCTGAAATTAGCCGGTGAATTGGAAGGTGTTACAGCTGGCGAAGTGGCCCTTACCTTTGTAGATGATGAAACAATTCAGGAGTTAAATAAACAGTATCGCGATTTGGATAAACCAACGGATGTGTTATCATTTGCAATGAGCGAGTTTGGCGAAGACGAAATTCAGATTAATTATGAAGATGCTGGGCAGGACGATACGGAAGGTCTTGAGGATGATGTGACGGTATCCGAATCGTTCATTGAACCGCTTGGGGATATTATTATATCCGTTCCCCGCGCAATCGCACAGGCTGAAGACTATGGACATTCCGTAGAACGGGAGCTTGGATTTCTGTTCGTTCACGGATTCTTGCACTTGATCGGTTATGATCATCAAAGTGAAGAAGAAGAGAAAGTTATGTTCGCCAAGCAGGAGGACATTTTGCAGAAGGCAGGTCTAACGCGCTAATGACAGACGGCTTCCGTAAATGGCGCAGGAGCTTCCGGTATGCTTACGAAGGAATCAAATATGCCTTAGATACGCAGCGCAATATGAAATTCCATTTTTGCGTTGCTTTTCTTGTTTTGTTGGCTGCTTTGTTTGCACGATTGCCAAAAACGGATATCCTGTTTATTTTGTTAGCCGTAACCTTAATGATTGTTACGGAGCTGATCAATACGGCTGTGGAAAAAACGGTCGATCTGGCGATGCCGGACCGCCATCCGTTAGCCAAAATCGCAAAGGACGTCGCTGCGGCGTCCGTCTTAGTGTCTGCCGGTTTTGCCGTCATCGTTGGGATGATTGTTTTCTATGAACCGATTGATCGGCTGTTGCGTGAATCCAGAATTCAGAATTCGCCAATATCTGCAGGGACAATATGGGTACTTATTGCCCTCGTCATCTTAACGGTCATTGTCATCGAGACGCGTTTTTCGGACAAAGGCAAGTTAGTTCGCCCGAGTTTGTTGACGGCAGTTGCCTTCTCGATCGCGACTGTCATCACCATATTCGTCTCGCAAACGATTGTAGCTTTACTTGCGTATACGCTTGCTGCACTTATATTTATTATGCTGTACGACAAAAAGACTCGGCCGTTTCCAGCGCTTTTTCTCGGTGCACTGATTGGTGCAGCCGTCACGATCCTCGCTTTATCGTGTCTAAACATGCTATAACGTTACTATAACAACAGGAAGGATGATGGCCATGAATAAACAAGAACTCATTCAACACGCGAAAGAAGCAATGAAAAGAGCCTACACGCCGTATTCCAATTTCAACGTAGGCGCGGCGCTTCTGGATGCGGAAGGCCATGTCCATTACGGCTGTAATGTTGAGAATGCCGCCTATGGTCCTACGAACTGCGCCGAGCGAACTGCGCTTTTCCGCGCAATTGCAGATGGACACAAAGCTGGGTCTTTTCAGGCTATTGCGGTTATGGGCGACACGGAAGATCCGATTTCGCCATGCGGTGTTTGCCGCCAGGTGTTGGTTGAGCTTTGTGGCCCGGATATGCCTGTATACCTCGGCAATCTTAAAGGGGATTTTGCGGAAACGACAGTTTCCGCCTTACTCCCTGGAGCTTTTACAACGAAAGATTTGCATTCAAATGGAGGATAATTAGAAGTGGCTAAAAAAGAATTTAAATCAGGCTTTGTCGCAATCATCGGACGTCCGAACGTTGGGAAATCAACATTGATGAATCAAATCATCGGACAAAAAATCGCTATTATGTCAGACAAGCCTCAAACAACAAGAAACAAGATACACGGCGTGTATACGTCGGCGAACGGCCAGATCGTTTTCCTGGATACCCCAGGAATTCATAAACCGACTTCCAAATTAGGCGATTATATGAGTAAAGTCGCGCACGGTACCCTCGGGGAAGTCGATGCGGTTCTTTTCCTGGTCGATGTTGTTGACGGCATAGGCGGCGGAGACAGATATATTATTGAACAACTGAAGCACGTTGAAACACCGGTTATTTTGGTGCTTAACAAAATTGATCTTGTACAGCCTGAAGCGCTGCTTGCGATCATTACGCAGTACAAAGATCTATATGATTTTGCAGAAATTGTACCGGTTTCAGCGCTTAAGGGGAATAATGTAACGACGCTTTTGGAGCAAATTATTAAATATTTGCCTGAAGGACCTCAATATTACCCAGCCGATCAAATAACCGATCATCCTGAGCAATTCGTCTGCGCAGAGCTTGTTCGTGAGAAAATCTTGCATTTGACTCGCGAAGAGATTCCGCATTCCATTGCAGTCCAAATCGAAGATATGCGGGTTGAATCCAATGGCGTAGTTCATATTTCTGCTGTTATCTTTGTTGAACGCGATTCCCAAAAAGGCATCGTCATTGGCAAACAAGGGAGTTTGCTGAAAGAAATCGGCAGACAGGCCCGTAGAGATATTGAGACGCTGCTTGGTTCCAAAACGTTTTTAGAACTTTGGGTGAAAGTTAAGAAAGACTGGAGAAATCAAGACAGAGTCTTGAAAGATCTAGGCTTCCGTCACGATTAATGGTATTACCTAAGTGTTCCAATAAATTGTCCGCATAGAGAAGCTTTCTCTGCACATCCTATGAACATCACGTTCGATGGGGAGGATGCTGAACATGAAAGACTTTTCGTGGACGTATTTTTCAAAGACCGGTGATGTAGATGCCTACCTTTTGTACAAACAAGTAACCGGGCAGCCCGGCATGGACACGGATGTACAGGAAGAGGATCAAAGTAATGAAGAGCCGCTCGAGGGTCTGAATATGTAAAAGATAAATTCGCGATCAGAGCGGCCTACATGGGGGAAGTCATTTGCTGCGTAGTGTACAGGGGATCGTACTCCGTAGTATGGACTACGGAGAGGGGAATAAGATCATTAGTCTGTTCACCCCCGAGCTTGGTAAAGTTGGTGTTATGGCTCGGGGTGCGAAGAAAGTGAAAAGTAGACATGCCGCCGTTACGCAGCTTTTTACGTACGGCGATTTTGTTTTTTTTAAACAGCGCGGTCAAATGGGATCTTTGAATTCAGCTGAAATCATCGAAGCCCATCACGCTTTGCGAGAAGATTTGCATATGTCTGCTCATGCGTCTTATTTGGCTGAAATGACGGACCGCATGCTTGGGGATGAAGAAGGCAGCACCTATCTGTTTGAACAGCTGAAAGCAGGTTTGATGGCGATTGAAGAGGGCAAGGATATGCAAATCGTTGTTCACCTCTATGAAATGAAAATGTTTGAATTGGCTGGATATTTGCCCGTTACCGACGCCTGCGTTTCTTGTGGTGAAACATTAGGTATCACTAGCTTTAGCCCTTCCATGGGAGGGACTTTATGTAACCGTTGCCGATATAAAGACCCCGTAGCGATTGGGATTGGAGAGGGTGCCCTGAAGCTGCTCAAATTGTTCCCGCGCATGGATATGCGCAGGCTCGGAGCTGTCCAGGTTAAAGATGAAACGAAAGCACAGTTAAAGACTTGCATGAGAACTTATATGGATATACATATCGGGGTAAAGTGGAAATCTAGAGACTTTATCGAACAAATGGAAAAATACAACATATAGTTTGGTCTTATTTGACATGTGAAGTCGTCTTTGATATGATGTGGTGGAAAACACCTCGCCTTTGTGCTGTCCGCATATCGGTGAGTTTTTTTATGCTTACGTTCTGTTTGAATCTACTTCACATACAAATGCTAATGTAGGGTCTCGTCCCTGCTGAACAGGTTGAAAGGGGCTATGGGAAAATGGATCATCCATTACCTACTCGAGTTTATGTCGTTTCTGATTCAGTCGGAGAAACAGGGGAGTCGGTTGTACGTGCTGCTGCTATGCAATTTCATCCGGTTCCCGTAGAGATTGTAAGAGCTCCGTTCATTCACGATATAGAAGGCATTGATAAAGTTATTAATGCCATTCGCATCCATGGCGGTATTGTCGTCTTTACATTGGTTATACCTGAGCTCAGGGACGATCTTATTGCCAAAGCGAAAGAACACGGCATCCCGCATATTGATCTTCTTGGACCGGTTGTTAACACCTTGGAGCAAGCGCTGCATCAAGAACCTCGCAGACAGCCTGGGATGATTCATCCGCTTGATGAGGATTATTTTAAAAAAGTTGAGGCCGTCGAATTTGCCGTTAAATATGATGATGGCCGGGATTTTAGCGGAATTCAAAAAGCAGACATCATTCTTCTTGGGGTGTCTCGAACGTCCAAGACCCCGTTATCCATGTACTTGGCGCACAAAAGATTTAAAGTGGCTAACGTGCCATTAGTGCCGGAAATGCAGCCGCCTGCTGCTATTTATACCATTCCGAAAGATAAAATTATCGGACTTAGAATCGACCCGGACAAATTGAATGTCATTCGGCAAGAACGGTTGCGCACACTTGGTCTTGCAGAAAATGCAACCTATGCGAATGTAGAACGTATTAAAATAGAACTGGCTTTTGCTGACAAAATTATGAGCAAAATCGGTTGTGTGATTTTTGATGTCTCAAACCGTGCCGTAGAAGAAACAGCAAGTTTGGTTATGGATCATATTGAACGAGTTCAGTAAGGTTTTATGTTTATACTTGCAGGATTTTTTAGAAGTTCATCGTATATAATAGTACGGTGAGATTTCGTCAAAAAAGGGCGTGGGCTGAACTGTATGGGTGCGAGAAATATAATCGTCGATGCCGATGCTTGTCCCGTTAAATCCGAAATAGAACAGGCAGGAAGGCAGTTTGGTGTACAAGTTGTTCTGGTTGCTTCTTTTGATCATCGGATGAAGGAGAACCCAGGCGTAAAGGTCATTCAAGTGGATCGCTCCGATCAATCTGTTGATCTATACATTGCCAATCAGATTCAGCCTGGTGATATTTTGGTGACGCAGGATTTCGGTCTTGCCGCGCTTGGGTTAGCTAAAGGCTCTTTTTGTTTGACGAATCGGGGGCAGGAATATACGGACAGTTCGATTGATTTTTTATTGGATCGACGTCATACCTCAGCGAAAATGCGCAGATCCGGCAAGCATTCGAAAGGACCGAAACCCTTTACGGACGAGGATCGTAAAAATTTTCTACATGGTTTGACAAAACTTTTAAGATATTTGCAGGAAATCGAAAACAAGTAGCGAATAGTACTTAGTCGGAAAAGCGACCTGAATTGTGGGTGGAAATAACATGAGGTACGGACGCATACCTGAAGAGGTCATTGAGGCTGTACTGAAGCGCCATGACATCGTTGATGTGATTGGCAGACATGTACATTTGAGTAAACAAGGGCATTATATGAAAGGGCTGTGTCCTTTCCATTCAGAGAAAAGCCCTTCGTTCACCGTGACGCCGGAAAAACAAATTTACCGCTGTTTCGGTTGTAACGTCGGAGGGAATTTAATTCGCTTCGTGATGGAAATTGAAGGCCTTAGTTTCTCAGAAGCCGTGACCAAGCTTGCAGAAGAAGCGGATATCCCCATTACGTGGGAAGAAGCGACCGAGGAGCAGAATGAACAGCAGCAAGAGAAGGCAACGCTGCTGAAAGCTTATGATTTCGCTGCTAAGCTTTATCATTATATTTTGGGCAACACAGAGCAGGGCAAAGTGGCAAAAGGGTATTTAGCTTCAAGAGGCATTTCGGATAAGCTGATCGACACGTTTCAAATCGGTTATGCCCCGGCTATGTGGGATACGTTAGTTCAACAGTTAGTGAAGCGTGAGTTCGATCCAGTGCTTATGGAAAAGGGCGGTTTAATTTCTGCTAGACACGAAGGAACTGGCTACGTGGATAAATTCAGGGAGCGCATTATATTCCCGATCTGCGATGCAGCCGGCAAGGTTATTGCTTTCGGCGGGAGATCGATGGGCGATGCTCAACCCAAGTATTTAAATAGTCCGGAATCTATTCTTTTTAATAAAAGCAGGACAATGTACAATCTTCATTTGGCTAGACCCAATATGCGGAAGCTGCAGCAAGCGGTCCTTTTTGAAGGATATGTAGATGTCATAAAAGCTTGGGAAGCAGGAATCAATAATGGGGTTGCCACAATGGGGACAGCACTTACGAAGGAACACGCGGCTCTGCTGAACCGTAACGCTGACCAAATCGTCGTATGTTATGATGGCGACAATGCCGGACAATCAGCTGCATTCAAAAGCATTCCGATTCTGGAAGAGACGGGAAGCCGAGTTACCGTAGCGATGCTACCGGATGGCAAGGACCCAGATGATTATGTAAAAAATTATGGTTTTGACCGATTCGTACGGGAGATCATTGAACCTGCCGTACCATCGATGAAATATAAGCTTTTGTACATCCGTAAAAATTTTAAATTGCATGAGGACGGTGACCGACTTCGTTATCTGCAATCTGCTGTGAAGTTAATTAGTGATCTTCATTCTCCTATGGAACGAGAACATTATCTGAAACAGTTGGCTTCGGAATTCCCTGATTCCTCCTATGAGGCGATGAAGTTAGACCTTCACGAAATCTTGCTGCAGTCGGAAAAAAACCGACCGGATGGGGATAATAAACCAATTCTGTGGAATAATGTTATGAATAATGGGAGAACAGCGGAACGAACACGCAAGAAAACACCATCGCTTTTACCAGCTTATCACAATGCTGAACGATTGATTTTGGCTGTTATGATGCATGATCGCGACGTTTGCGCACATGTGGAAGAACAGTTAGGTGATCAATTCAACGTTGAAGCTCACGCAGTCTTAGCTGCTTATTTATATGCTTACTACGCTCAGAATGCTGAGCCGGATGCAAGCCGATACATTGCCATGCTGCAAGACGAACAGCTGGAGAGCTTGGCCAGTTCCATCGTCATGATGGGGGCCGGTCATGGAATGAACGAACAAGTGATTGACGACTATATTCGCCAAATTCGTAAAGTTCCGATGCAAGAAGAAATTGAACGCAAGAAAGAAGAACGAGTTCGCGCCGAGCGCGCGGGCGACCATCTTCGAGCAGCACAAATTGCAATTGAAATTATCGCCCTAGAAAAACGATTGAAGTCAACGTAGAGCTACTGAATTGACTAGGGAGGAGGGAGTCCGTACTATGGCGAATGATCAGCGTACAGAACTAGAGACAGAGTTGACCTTGGACCAGGTGAAAGACCAGCTCATTGAGCAAGGGAAAAAGCGGTCCTCACTAACTTACAAGGATATTATGGAAAAATTAGCTCCCTTCGATCAGGATCCTGAGCAAATCGATGAGTTTTTTGAGCAGCTTTCGGAGCAAGGTATTGATGTAGGGAATGAATCAGACGACGATTCCATGAATCCTGAAGAAAATGATCGCGACGAATTTAATTTCGATGATGATCTGGCCTTGCCGCCAGGGATTAAGATTAATGATCCGGTTCGGATGTATTTGAAGGAAATTGGTCGCGTACCGCTTCTTTCTGCGGAAGATGAAGTGGGCTTAGCCAAACGGATTGAGAATGGGGACGAAGAGGCGAAGCGTCGCCTAGCAGAAGCGAACCTAAGACTCGTAGTAAGTATTGCTAAGAGATATGTGGGCCGCGGCATGCTATTCTTGGACTTGATCCAAGAAGGGAATATGGGACTTATTAAGGCTGTTGAGAAATTCGACCACACCAAAGGTTACAAGTTCTCCACGTATGCGACATGGTGGATTCGTCAAGCTATTACACGCGCGATCGCAGACCAAGCGAGAACGATTCGGATCCCTGTACATATGGTCGAAACAATCAACAAATTGATCCGTGTTTCTCGTCAATTGCTGCAAGAGCTTGGGCGTGAACCTACACCGGAAGAAATTGCAAAAGAGATGGATCTGAGTACAGACAAAGTTCGTGAAATTATGAAAATCGCGCAGGAGCCTGTATCGTTAGAAACACCTATTGGTGAAGAGGACGATTCGCATTTGGGTGATTTCATTGAAGATCAGGAAGCACTTGCTCCAGCGGATGCTGCTGCATACGAACTTTTGAAAGAACAGCTTGAGGATGTTTTGGATACGTTGACGGAAAGAGAAGAGAATGTGCTTCGCTTACGTTTTGGTCTGGATGATGGTCGTACACGTACGCTTGAAGAAGTGGGTAAAGTTTTCGGTGTTACACGTGAGCGGATTCGTCAAATTGAGGCCAAAGCCTTGCGCAAACTGAGACACCCTAGCCGTAGTAAAAGATTGAAGGATTTCTTGGAATAAAGCGCTGTGAGAGGGCCCTGCCAAATTCGGCGGGGTCTTTTTTTGATTAGAAAAGTACTACTAAAACTAAAGCTTGAAATCACCGATAAAGTAGTAGGAAGGTGAGCGATGAAATGGATACAGAGAAACGAAAAGTAATAGTAAGGGAAATCGAACATTGGCGGCGAAGCAAATTGCTTCCGGAACATTATTGCGATTTTCTGATGAATTTGTATTTGGATGAATCAACGCCAAAACCTGCTTCTATCATGGGGGTTTCTGTATCCTCAATTGCAAACAGTTCTTGGAAAATATGGTTGGTCATCTTGGCGGCAATAGCCGCTCTTGCCTTATCTGCTCTTAATTTTAACTCTTTTGGAATGCCAATGCAAATTGGAATTTCCACGCTTTTTGTCATCATTTGTTATTCATTTGCTTATCGTCAATTCAGTAAATCTCCGGTGATTTCCTATTTGCTTTGCGGTGCAGCTTCTATATCGCTGCTGCTCCTTGGTCTGTATTTAATGGATATGTACGATGTAAGTTCCTCTTATACGTATATTGGTTACTTAGCTTTTTGTAGTGTAGTATGGATGATAAACGGCGTTGTGGGTCGAATGGGAATTTTTCAATTTTGCGGTTGGTTAGGTTTAGTTGGGACATACGGCTGGCTGCTTCTGCATAAATTGAACGCCCCTGGATGGTTCTCACTTGAAATTAGTTGGATTCCGGTTAGTATTGTACTTATATGGATTGCCTGGCTTGCGCATCATACGAATAAGCAAGTGGCCGGAATTTTACTTCTGGTCGGCGGTCTCGTTTGGTTTGCACCTGAAGCGATGACATTCCTAACGGATGTCAATATGAGCTCCCGCGTCATACAGTTATCGTTTACAGGGAAATTAGTTTCGGCGGGCGCGGCATTTTTCGTGCTGCGAAAAAAATGGGTAGAGTGGGTCGTTTAACAGATGGTAAAATTATCGAAAAGATTGCAAATGATTGCCGATCGTGTACCTTTAGGATCAAAGCTAGCGGATATAGGGTCCGATCATGCCTTGCTGCCGACCTATCTGGCGCAGCAGGGTGTTATTGTGTTTGCCGTGGCAGGCGAAGTCAATCCAGGTCCTTTTGAAGCGGCAACACGTCAAGTGCTTGAATGTGGTCTGTCCAAAAAAATCAGTGTCAGATCGGGCGATGGTCTAGCGGTCATTGAACCAGGAGAGGTGAATGTCATCACCATTGCCGGAATGGGCGGCAGTTTGATGGCAAGTATTTTGGAAGCAGGAAAACGTAAGCTTGAGGGTGTCACACATCTGATTTTGCAGCCGAACGTCGGTGAAGATCAGGTTCGCAGATGGCTGCTCGCAGAGGGGTGGAAACTGGACGCTGAAGCCATTTTGGAAGAAGACGGCAAGATTTATGAGATCTTGACGGCGACGGCCGGACATGCCGGTGACAAGAGCTCCCAGGAAGCTCTATATGCTGAGCACATGCTGCCAGGCGGAGTCACAGTTACTAGGGAGCGTTTGCTTCAAATGGGTCCGTACTTGATGAAGGAAGCTCCTGAAGTGTGGTTTACGAAATGGGAAAGCGAGCTGAAGAAATTAGCGATGATCGAAGGTCAATTGAAGCTTTCTTCGGCTGATGCGTCTGTAGCTAAAGCGGAACAAATCGCGCAGGAAATCAAGGAAATAGAGGAGGTCATCGCTTGTTTGCAAAAGGTCAAACCGTAATTCAGCTGTTCGAACAGCTGGCACCCAAGCATTATGCGATGCCTGACGATAAAATCGGCTTGCAGTTGGGTTCCTTGCAGAAGGAGATTCAAAAGATTCTTGTTGCCTTGGATGTCAACGATGAAGTTGTAGATGAAGCGATTCGCCTTGGGGCTAATCTCATCATTGCCCATCATGCGATAATTTTCAGACCGTTGGCGCATCTTCAAACCGATACGCCCGCAGGCCGTTTATATGAAAAATTAATCAAAAACGATATAGCCGTTTATATCGCCCATACGAATCTAGATGTGGCTGAAGGCGGTGTCAACGACATGATGGCGGATAAACTTGGCCTCAAGGAGCTCACCCATCTGGAGGATGTGCATACCGAAAAGCTACAGAAGCTAGTCGTCTTCGTGCCGGAGACACATCATCAGGCTGTGCTGGATGCCCTCTTCACCGCGGGAGCGGGGTGGATCGGGCAGTACAGCAACTGCTCCTTCAACATCCCCGGAACGGGTACGTTCCTTCCGCAGGAAGGGACGCACCCTTACATAGGGGAAGCGGGCAAGCTTGAACGCGTACAGGAAGTACGCGTAGAGACGATTGTAACCGCCAGTGTCCAGCGCAAGGCGGTTCAGGCAATGCTGAAGGCTCACCCCTACGAGGAAGTGGCCTATGACCTCTACCCGATGGACCTCAAGGGTAGAGTGTTCGGTCTTGGGCGCGTAGGCAAGCTGTCTGCGCCGATGACGCTCCGCGAGCTGACGGAGCTCACGAAGACCGTGTTCGACGTGCCGATGGTGCGCGTCGTTGGCGATTTGACACGGCCTATCCGCAAGGTGGCCGTGCTTGGAGGCTCCGGCGGCCGCTACATGCGGCACGCCATGTTTGCCGGCGCCGATGTGCTGGTCACCGGCGACATTGATTATCATACCGCGCACGATGCGCTCGCGGCGGGGCTTACGCTCATCGACGTTGGGCACAACGTCGAGAAGATCATGAAGCGCGGCGTAGCCGATTATCTCGCCGCGCAATTGAGCAAAACGGATACGCAGGTGCTGGCATCCGAAGTGAACACGGAACCTTTTCAGTTCCTGTAGGTTGAAGGATATTGATGCATTCTTTTCATTCGTATGTATGCAGTTTTCGCAATTGGTAGACGAGGAAACGAACAACAGTTGTATTTCGAAGGCATTCCTAGTATACTAGCAAATGCATCGGAAAGTTTGACAGACAATCGCTGGCTGTGGGTAAGCCACAGCGAGAGGAAAGTCCGGGCTCCACAAGGCAGGGTGCTGGATAACGTCCAGTCAACGCGAGTTGAAGGATAGGGCCACAGAAATGGACCGCCGATGGCTCATCTTCGGATGAGATCAGGCAAGGGTGGAACCGTGGTGTAAGAGACCACGAGGTTCTATGGTGACATAGATCCTGGTAAACCCCACTTGGAGCAAGACCTAGAGGAACGCTAGCCGTCTTCGAGACGGCAGTCTTCGCCTGAGACGCGTTCGGGTTGGTCGCTTGAGCTGTGCAGCAATGTATGGCCTAGATAGATGATTGTCGCTTCAATGGTGGCAGGGGACAGACGCCCGTTACGACCACTGGAAGTACAGAACCCGGCTTACGGCAAACTTTCCTTACTGTCGGTTACCCGCAAGGCTTCGGCCTTGCGGGTATTTTCATTTTTAGCCAGCAAAAAAGGCCACCTCAAGGTATCGAAACCTAAAGGCAGCCTTTTTTTATTTGGTAAGTTCAGGACCGGCATACTTTTTGGAAACAAGGCTCATCTGACGAAACCAGTGATGTGGCCAGTCGAAGCCAACGCTCGTTTTTTCTTCCGCTTTTTGTACGGCTTTGACAACGTCAATCAGTCCGTACCCGAAATATTGGTCATGACCCTTTGTGCCAAGATCTTGCGCTGTATCTCTCATAATTTGGTAGACTTCTGTATTCTTCAAATTCGGATTTGTAGAGCGGATTAGCGCAGCCAATGCGGTCACATGCGGACTGGCCATGGATGTACCGGATAGTGCAGCATATTGATTGTTTGGATACGTGCTGGCAATGCTGACCCCCGGTGCCGTTACATCGATATAATCGCCATAATTGGAAAATGGAGCTTTATTATTCTGCGAATCGCTGGCGGCAACGGCGAAAACTTCCGGATATGCGGCTGGAAAGCCAGGTCTGTCCGTATTATCATTGCCGCTTGCCGCGATCAACGCCACATCTTTGTCATAAGCATACTTAATCGCATCGTGCAGAAAACCAGAATCCGCATAATTCCCTAAGCTTAAATTCATTACCTTAGCGCCATGATCCGCAGCCCAAATGATGCCTTGAGCAACGGAATACGTGCTGCCGGCTCCAGTTTGATCTAAAACTTTAACAGGCAGAACTTTGTTATACCAAGTCATTCCGGCAACGCCCAAATTATTGTTCACTAAAGCTGCAATAACACCTGTCACGTGAGTTCCATGACCGACATCATCCTGCGGCTTGTCATCCCCGCTGATCACATTATATCCGGGCAACAGTTGGCCCTTAAGATCTGGATGCTGCAAATCAACGCCTGTATCGACGACTGCCACAATAACATCCTTGGTCCCCCTGTTCAATTGCCAGCCTTGTTCGGTTTCAATCAGAGGAAGATTCCATTGATATCGGCTGTACAAGTTGTCATTTGGTTTGAAATTAGGCGCGATGCTCGCCGACTCATTGGAGTTTTTAGTAGAATCCGTATAATCGCTGGAATCACTTGTGTCATTCTTTTCCTGATCATCGTAGTAATCATTGGTCAAATATAAAAAGTGGGGCTCAACATAAGCAACATCCCATTTTTTAAAATAGGCCATTAACGCTTTAGCTTCCATTGCTTCTGTTCGGAATACATATGTGTAACCAAGCTTTTGTACAGTAGTGGCTTTTATCTCTGATTTCATTTGAGCCAGTTGCGCCTCTGTCGGATCCTGCTTGAACTTAACGACGACCTCATTCAGATGGTAGTGGCTTGTTCCTTGATTGTCTTCAGGATGATCAACAACCTTGTCCTTCAAGGTATCTGTGTCCACGGATTCAACTTTCCAGCGATTTTCGTTCGGATACGGTTCGAGACGCAAATTTTTCATCTGATGATCCGTCACTTGATGAAGAATATCTTGATGAATTACGCCAATGAGTGAAGAACCCCTATCTGTCGATGGTATTCCTTGAACAAAATAGATTTGCTTACCGGCACCGAATTTGGGTGACTGATAATGCTTACCTGACTCAGCGGCAGTCTTAGCTTCTTGTAAATATTTGCTCGCCTGATCTTTATCAGAGGCAGGAATTTCACCGGCTTTTACCCCTTGATCGATCGGCTGGCTATTTTTTGACCAAATCAGGATGTCCATTTTTTCGTGCTGGGCTTTCATATCCCCAAGCACTTTGGCCGCTGATTCGCCGCTTTCAATCTGTAGAATCATTTTCGAATAGTCTATCGAACATTGGGTTCGACATAAATCATCGGTTAACGCAACATCCTGCTGCAGCAAAGATAATTTTTGATCCGTTTCGTACTTCGCGCTGTACACCTCCGGACCGGGTGTATTTTCTTTGTTAGAGTGGTGTGGAAAAAGAACGAAACCTAGGCCTAAAACTAGACTAATAGAAGATAAATAACGCCACATCAATAACCCTCCTTCTTACTCGCATCTCCTCAGTGGGTGACAAACGCAGTATCTTAGATTAGAGTGAGGTTCAAGGGAGTCTTTTATGCATGTAATCGGGAGTTTTACATATACCTTTTCAGGTTAATTTATGGTAGGATAGGAATAGCGCAATTAGAGGAGGTCATCATAAATGGCTGTTTTTAATGTCAAAAATATTTGTGATTCAACGCGTACAAAGCTAAAAGAAACAACCGCCAAAATGGAATTGTTTCTAAATCAACATTCACTCTCACAACTCAATGTAGAAAATGATCCCGCAATGGATGAATTTTATCGTGGTTATCTCCAAGATACACGTCATCTTTTAGTTTTTTGTGAAGTGGCGTATGAGAAATTGGGCGTTAGCTTGAGACGTCCTACTTTTAATGTTGATTTTTCGGAAAAAGTTTTGTATGAGGTATACCATACTTGCGTGAATACATTTTTCTATCCTAAGAACGAGTGCTATTCCGAGGATGGTCGTTATGCTTATACCGGACAAGATGCAATCCGTTTTCGTAAAAAACCTTCACGCGAAGTGCGTGACTTAACGATCGAGTTGTCCAAAGTGTTTGAAGAGCTTCGCGAAGATCTTGCTTACTATGAGACAGATTACATCACGCAGCGCCGAATGCAAGGTGAAAAAGTATAATTGTAACGTGAAATTACAAAAGATATAAGGGATGCGGCATTCAGCGCATCTCTTTTCTTTTCAAAGGGGACATGTGTATGCAGCGTGATCAATTAATCAACCACTCAATCTCGATTATTAAAAGCAATCAGCATCCCCGCGGAGGATATATTGCATCTCCGCTTTTCCCGCCATATGCATATAGCTGGCTGCGCGATGGCACATTCATAGCGAATGCGATGGACCGTGCAGGCCAAACCGATAGCTCTGCCCTTTTTTACAAATGGGTTGCAGGTGTGTTGAGGAACAAACGTTCCCGTGTTGATGCTCTCTTACATAAACATGAAAACAAAGAGTGGATCGATCGTTCTGAATTTCTGGGAACCCGCTATCATTTGGATGGCCGGGATGATGTCTCGGAATGGGGACATTTTCAACTGGATGGTTATGGAGCTTGGCTTTGGGGATTGTCAGAGCACATAAAAGTGACCGGGAACAGGACTCTATTAGAAGAGCTGCGCGAAAGCATTGAGATCACGGTTGATTATTTAATGACGTTCTGGCATTATCCGAACTTTGATTGTTGGGAAGAGTTCCCTGATTATGTTCATCCTGCAACACTTGCTTGCGTGTACGGCGGATTGAAAGCACTTGGGGAGTTGGAACAACGTCCGCAGCTGCTTGATAAGGCGGCTAAGGTGAAAGAATTCATTCTCAGCCATTGCGTGTATGAAGGCCGGTTCGTGAAGTCTGTTCAATGCATGGAAGAGTTGTGGAAACCTGTCTTAGCGGGTGTAGATGCCAGTCTGCTTTGGCTAGCAGTGCCGTTTGGCGTATGTGAAGTTAATGATCCCATCATGCTGAAAACTGTAGAGAAGATCGAAAGTGATTTGAAACATGAGGGGATTCAGCGTTATGTGGAAGACCGGTATTATGGCGGAGGCGAGTGGTTGCTATTAACGGCTTGGTATGGATGGTATCAGAAAGAGCTTGGAAACCGTCAGGAAGCACAGCGTTGCCTAGATTGGATCATAAGTAAAGCGGATGAGCTAGGCAGGCTTCCTGAACAAGTTCCCGATCAACTTAGAGAGTCTTCCGCATACACGGAATGGTTGGCTAAATGGGGGGAACCGGCTTTGCCGCTGCTTTGGTCCCATGCCATGTTCTTGGTGCTATCTGACAGCTTAGACTGAGCATAGCTCACCCTATTAGCGGGCAAATTGTTAGTGGGGTGATGACTATGCCAGATGTAAAATGTTCAGTTGCTAACTGCGAATATTGGACGCAAGGTAACAACTGCAACGCAGGGACCATTATGATTGAAGTAGATCAGCATGCCAATGCCAATTACAATGAAGAGTTTGCTGGGGAATCATTCGATACCGATCATCAAGATGCAGCGAGCAAAGCCGCGAACACTTGCTGCCACACCTTTCAAGCAAAGAAGAATCAGTAATCATGCGACAGCATGGAGGCAATTTGGATAAAGCGACTAAGGAGCGGTTCCAGCAGGATCAGCTTCGAAAGGAAAGCGGTCTGAGCCATCAGGAAGAATACGCAGCCGAGATCACAGCTCCCTCGCGGAGAATCAATTATGCCGAGCCTTATAAAGCAAAAAATGCAGAGGTACAGAGAGCAGCCTCCCAATCGGATGTTACGGATGAGGAGATCGATGATTTAGTTGAAGCTGTTACACGCAATAAGGCGGTTGGGTACATTGCCTTGTTCGTCGCATTAGCTTCACTCTTTGTATGGCCTGTGCTGCTTGGCGTATCGGGTATTGTACTTGGTATCATAGCCTTCTTCATGGGGAACAAAGGACTTGGAACCTGGTCAGTCGTGCTTGGTTTTATTGCCGTCGCTGCCTATTTTTTACTCGTTCCTTTTTATGCTTGATCATGGATAAGCAAGCCGAGACATCGGCTTGTTTTTCTTTTTTCAGAAAAAATCGGGGATATTCGCTGTTTATGAGGGATAATTAACGGGTTAGGTCTCATTATGGCGTCATATTAAACCCTATACTCCCGTTTGCTCGTACTATTTGGCTTCAAGAGTCATATTCGCACCTTTGAATGATTACAGTATTATTATATAATGAAAAGTGATATTTCAAGTTAAATCAAAATTAAGGGAGGTGTACCTACTCTCCTTGGTGCGGAAGCCGCGCTTGACAGGGGATAGGTAAGGTATTGGAAGATCCTTTGCCCGAAACGTTAATCAGTTTTCTGTTAATGTTTGGACTGGTGTTGTTGAATGGTTTTTTTGTCGCAGCTGAATTCGCGATGGTTAAAGTAAGAGGTAGTCGAATTGATTCGCTTGTAGGAGAAGGACGCCGGAACGCGAAATTTGCACAAGGAATCATGAACAATCTCGATGCGTACTTAGGTGCTTGTCAGCTCGGGATTACACTTACTTCGTTGGGACTTGGTTATGTTGGGGAGCCGACGTTCGCTAAAATTCTGGAACCTCTGTTCGCTCCGCTGAATTTACCAGATTCGGTGTTCCACACGATTACCTTTATTATTGCCTTTTCTTTAATGACTACCTTGCATATTACATTGGGCGAGCAGTTCCCCAAAACGTATGCTATTCGTAAAGCTGAACAGATCACGCTGCTTTCCGCAGGACCGATGGTCTTATTCTACAAAATTATGTATCCTTTTATATGGTTGTTAAACGGGATATCGAACTGGATGCTTCGCCGCGCGGGTATTGAGCCGACAACGGAGCATGAATCAGCACACACCGAGGATGAAATTCGAGTCCTCATGAAAGAAAGCCACAAAAATGGACTTATAGATAACACAGAGCTAACGCTTGTTGATAATATATTCGGATTTGCCGAGACGACAGCTCGGGAAATTATGATTCCGAGAACTGAGATGGAATGTCTGTATGCTGGACTTTCGTATTCGGAGAATTTAGCGATTGCCATTAAAGAAATGCGCACGCGCTATCCGGTTTGTGATCCGGACAAAGACAATATTATTGGCTTCGTCCATATCAAGGATTTGCTTAAGCCGGATGCCAACCTGAAAGGAATTAAGAAAATTATTCGACCGATCACGACGGTGCCGGATTCCATTCATATTAGTGATTTGCTTAAAATGATGCAGAAAAGAAAGAGTCAGATGGCCCTGCTTATTGATGAATATGGCGGCACATCAGGACTTGTGACTTTGGAAGACATCATGGAAGAAATCGTAGGTGAAATCCAGGATGAGTTTGATGAAGAACGACCAACCATCGAAATCAAGGATGAACATACCTACTCCATTGACGGTCTGCTATTGATCGATGAAGTGAATGACTATTTCGGGCTCGATATTGAATCCGATGACTATGATACCATTGGCGGTTGGATTTACTCGCAGACAGAAATTCCTCCAAGCAAGAACCAGCAGGTGAACTACAATGATGAGTTTTTGTTTATCGTGGAAGAAACGGACCATTTGCGAATATCACGCCTGATTGTTAGAAAAATGACGGAACAAGACGAGATTTTACAACAGAACATCTCATGACATGCAAACGGGACAGTCGAATGACTGTCCTTTTTTTTGATTCTAAAAATTTGGGATGGTCGTTAGGGCGCAAAACGTGTACAATAAAAACAACGATGATGATAGGAAACGAGGTCTGACGGATGAATAGTGCGAACAGCATTGATCCTAGAGTTCTGAAGGAGCTGCTGCAGCTTCAAATGATGAGTAAAATTAGTTTGTTTTCCGGAAATTCCGATACGGCAAGTACGGACGATTCCAGCGATTTCAGCTCATTACTGAACACATTGATGGGACAGGCATCCGGCACCGGTCTTGACGGTCAGTCCTTGCTCGATAAGTCGACGAATAGCGCTCCGAGCTCCTTGGTCGGCTTGAATAAAGCGTACACCCCTTTGCAAACGTGGAGTCAATCTTCTTCCACAGTACAGTTTGATCCCTACATACAAGAGGCTAGTGCCAAATACGGGGTTGATCAGTCCCTGGTGAAAGCGGTTATTCAACAAGAGTCCGATTTCAACCATCAAGCCGTTTCCCCAGCGGGAGCTAAAGGCTTAATGCAGTTAATGGACGGCACTGGCCGAGGTCTTGGTGTGACGAATCCGTTTGATCCTCAGCAAAATGTGGATGCGGGTACGCATTTCCTAAGCAATTTGATTCAGAAGTACAATGGGAACGAAGGCGTTGCTCTCGCAGCATACAATGCAGGACCAGGACGCATTGACCGCTTAGGCATCAAGAACGATCAGGACTTATCCAATAAACTACACTTATTGCCGAAAGAAACACAAGCGTATGTCTCCCAGGTTTTAGGTCATAGGGTGAAATTTTCAATGTAGTTGGGAATTTCAAAGAGCTGATTTTCGCATGAATCATGCGGGGATCGGCTTTTTGCGTTCAGGTGCGTGCTTGAGTTATGCCCTGTTTTAGGCTTTAATGATGTAAGGAAATTATTTTGATTGCGAGACTGCAGGGCATGAAAAAGGGGAATCAGCAAGAAGATGTTATATTTGGACTGCGCGGCGACCACACCGCCATATGATGAAGTCATTGATACGATAGCAGAAGTAATGAAAACGCACTATGGGAACCCCTCTTCGATCCATGGATTAGGTGTCCAAGCAGAGAAGCTGCTGCATAGCGCTAAAGAAGTGATAGCAGGAGCTATAGGCGTTCAGCCTGCCAATATTATATGTACTTCCGGTGGAACGGAAAGCAACAATCTGGCCATTCGTGGCGCAGCCTATCACTATCAGAATCGGGGCAAGCACCTCATAACCACACAAATCGAGCATCCTTCCGTGAAAGAAGTATTTTATGGGCTGGAGCGCGAGGGCTTTCGTGTAACGTATTTGCCTGTCAATCGGAATGGTTGTCTAGAACTGGAAACAGTAAAAGAGGCCTTATGTGAAGATACGATCCTTGTTAGTGTGATGCATGTAAATAATGAAATAGGCACGATACAGCCTGTACAAGCGATTGGCCAGCTACTTGCCAAGTATCCGAAAGTACTGTTTCATGTAGATGCCGTACAAGGTGTAGCCAAGCTTCCTTTTTCCCCTAGGGCATGGGGAATAGATTTATGCAGTGTCTCGGCGCATAAATTTCGCGGACCCAAGGGAGCCGGCTTTTTGTACCGCAGGGAGGGTGTACAGTTGAAGCCGCTGCTCGTTGGTGGCGGGCAAGAAGACGGCCTGCGCTCGGGTACAGAGAACGTTCCGCTTATCGTAGGAATGGCAAAAGCGCTGCGGCTGTCGATGCAAAATCTGCCAGAGAAGCTGGAGCATAAGTATAGGCTCAGACGTTATCTTGTGGATGGCATTGTATCGATTCCTGAGCTCACCTTAATGGGATCTGAACGCAATGAGGAGATGGCGCCGCACATTGTCCATTTTGCTTTTGCCGGGATGAAAGCGGAGGTCGTCGTCCATGCTCTAGAGCAAAGACAGATGTACATCTCAACGAAATCTGCCTGTGCTTCTGAGGCGTCGGATCCTAGCGAAGTCATGCTGGCATTAGGTTGCACGCGCGAGCAGGCGGTGAGCGGGCTCAGAATCAGTTTTTCAGATGAGCTGCAGATTGAAGATATGGAACGATTTTTGCTTGCACTTAGGGAGGTCGTGAGAGAACTCTCTCCCATGTTAGGCAAATCGTCAGTCAAAAGGGGGAAGCAAAGATGAAACCGGATTGTTTAATATTGCGTTTTGGCGAGTTGACGCTCAAAGGGAAGAACCGTAAGCGTTTTGAGCGCAGTGTTATCACGCAAATTCGTAAAGTTCTAGGGGCATTTCCAGATTTGAGGTATATTCCGGAATATGGACGCGTATATGTGGAGCTAGGGGGTGCTGCGTATGAGGAGGCTTCGGCGGCTTTGCAGCGCGTTTTTGGACTGGCATCGTTTAGTCCGGCTTATCATGCTCCAATGGAGGCAGAAGCTATCAAACAAACTGCGCTGCGCATCGTACAAAATCTCCCCAAACAGCCAAAAACCTTTAAGGTGAATGTCCGCAGAGTTAATAAATCATTTCCGCTCGATTCCCAGCAAATGAATTATCTCGTCGGAGGCTATATTCTAGAAGCATGTCCTGGTTTGCAAGTTGATGTGCGGAATCCCGAAGTGGAGCTCCGCGTGGAAATTCGTGAAGAGCAGGTATTGTTGTATGCGGAAGTCATTGAGGGAGCGGGCGGATTCCCGGCAGGTACAAGCGGAAAGGCGTTGTTGATGCTCTCGGGAGGGATTGACAGTCCGGTAGCAGGTTGGTTAGGAATGCGTAAAGGTCTTACCCTTGAAGCGATTCACTTTCATAGTTACCCTTATACGAGTGAACGTGCGAAGGATAAAGTGATGGACTTGGCTCATCAACTTTCGGGATATACGGACTCCATCAAGCTGCATCTCGTGCCCTTTACTGATGTGCAGACCTCTATTCATCGCGCGTATAAGGATAACTTATTAGTCACGCTGATTCGCAGGGCGATGTATCGGATAGCAGAACAAATCGCAGATGGTGAAGGCCTTAGTGCGTTAGTGACCGGAGAAAGCTTAGGGCAGGTGGCGAGTCAAACGCTGCCAAGCCTGAATGTAATTGGGCGCGTTGTATCCTTGCCGATTTTACAGCCGCTTATGATGATGGACAAGCAAGAAATTATACGGATTGCCGAAAGCATCGGCACGTTCCCGATTTCTATTTTACCGTACGAGGATTGCTGTTCTTTATTTCTGCCTCCATCTCCAAGCACCAATCCAAACTTGAATATGGTAGAGAGGCTCGAGAACGGCATGGATTTTCTACCGGAATTAATCCAGAAAGCCGTGGAACAAACGGAAACGATTGAAATTGTACATGGACAAATGAAGAAGGTGCCCGATCAGCATTTCTTCTAAATGCTTTTCCGGCGCCGGGCAGTCTTTGACTTCATCACCTTTCTTCACTAGCTCGCCAAGGATCCCGGGAGGTTATCAAGCATGATTGATGCGCTCATTTTGTTTTTACAAATTATGTTGATCAATATTGTGCTTAGTGGCGATAATGCCGTTGTCATTGCGCTTGCCAGCAAAAATCTCCCTCTAGAACAACGAAAGCTTGCCGTATGGTGGGGGGCGTTTGGAGCTATTGCGTTACGGCTGGTCCTGACGTTAGTAGCTGTTAGTCTGCTCGATATCCCTTATATTCAAGCGGGTGGATCCATTTTATTATTCTGGATTGCCATCAAACTGCTGACGGATGATGACAGTCATGCGAATGTGAAGGAAGCTTCGACGCTTGGCAAAGCTATCTGGACGATTATCGTTGCAGATTTCGTGATGAGTTTGGACAATGTACTGGCGATTGCAGCCAAAGGCAATGGCAATAATACGGTTATCATTTTGGGGATCGGTCTTAGCATCCCTATCATTATTTGGGGCAGTACGCTTGTCATGAATTTGCTGCATAAGTATCCGATTCTCGTCTTGCTGGGAGCGGGCATTCTTGGCTATACTGCAGGTGAAATGTTTGTAAAAGACGAGAAAATGATCGATTGGTTCCTGCATGATTACGAGTTCTTACATGTTTGGATACCGATTGTTGCATCTGCCCTTGTTATCATGATTGGTTTGTCCGTCAAATGGCTGCGATTATTGCAATTAAAAACAAGAAACGAATAGAGAATTGGGAAAACCGCCAAGCTGGTAGTATTCAGCGATGCGGTTTTATTTTTGTTGGAAAATAATTGAAACTTTCTTCCAATTTTGTCGTCTAGATATGAGATAGGAATGAGTAGAAGGGAGTTACCCGAGTGAAACCCAGTTTTCTCAACAAATGTACGTTTCGTCTTACTTGTTTGATTGGCAGTATCCTTCTCGTATTATGGATGCAATGCTGCGGGCTTTTCCTGGGCACTGCTAGGGCAGATGAGGCCGCTCTCATTGAGATTGAATCCCAAATAGGCTTTGGGGCTTCTAATGTGAAGCAAGGGAGATGGACTCCAGTCACAATGACGCTCCGCAACCAAGGGGCCGATCTGTCCGGTGATCTCGTCATTCAGGTGGCGAACCCGAATCGAAATAAGGATTTTAACTATGTACAGCATGTTGAACTTCCAAAAGGCAGCACCAAAGTCGTGACGATGCTCATACCTGGCAATGGGTACACGAAAAGCAATAATACGATAGCTTTTTATGAAAAATCGCAAAAAAACGGGAAGAAAATAACGCTGGCAGGCAATACCTACTTGGAAGCGTTCAGTTTACCGAAGGAAACGTTGCAAGTCGGCGTTTTGGCCAGAGATGTGGATACATTGAACTTTCTTACCCTTTTGAACCAGTCGGGAAACAAGGTGAATGTTCTTCATCTTAAGCAAGAAGATATCCCTAAGGAATCACTTGGCCTAGATAGCCTTGATGTGCTTGCTATCAATGACTTTGCCGCGGATACATTAACGTCAGAGCAAGTACAAGCCATAGGGCTTTGGACACAACGGGGGGGCACCCTTCTCTTGGCAGGCGGAGCGGGTTATCCGAAGTCAGCGGCTCCTTTTGCAAAAGCATCGCCAGTGACCTATGAAGGGACAACAGAATTGAATGAGCTTCCAACGGTTGAGAAGATTGGGGAGAAGGAACTTGTATTCCCCCAGCCGTTCACGCTTTCTCAAGCCAAACTGACGGGCGGAGCGGAGTCGATTCTATCAGAAGGGACGCTTCCCGTTATTGCACGCAGCGTCTACGGGAGCGGCTTCGTTACCTATGCAGCGTACGATTTATCCTTGAACCCGCTTGCCTCGTGGAACGGTAATCCGCGTTTATGGGAGCAGATCTTATCTGGACCGATCGAGGCTGCGCATGCTTTCAATCTGAATCAGATGAAATTTGGGAACGATCCAATGTGGGAGATGGAGCGTGCACTCGAGTTTTTCCCGTCCTTACAACCGCCTAAGCTGCCGATGCTGGCACTTGTCTTACTGTTGTACGCCATTCTTGTCGGACCTCTGCTATATATGGTTTTGAGAAAGCTGGATCGCAGAGAATGGGCTTGGCTGGTGATTCCGATTGCCGCCATTTTGACCAGCATCGGTGTTTTCCAATTCGGTGCGACCAATCGCGGGAGCATGATGGCTCAATCGTTGTCTACCGTATCACTTAACGGCACCGGATCAGGCATTAAGCAATCCGCGCTATCTGTATTTCTGCCAAAGGGCGGAGATCTGGAGCTGAAATTTACAGGAAAGCCGGTTGTTTCTCCGCTACTCCTATCCGATGTGTACCCGGGGCTGCAGCTGCATGATCAAAGTGAGCTGGTTGTCAGCAAGGAACCGGAAGCGACGTTAGTTCGGCTGCAGGGTATTCCTTATTCTTCCATCAGCAAGCTTGCCTTAGGAGAAGAGCAATTAGTTTCCATTGGAAAGATCGATTACACGATTTCCGAGCTATCCGCCAAAGGTGCTAAAGGTCAGGTAACGAATAACACGACCAAAGATTTAACAGATGCAGCTGTAGTAATCAATCAATCGTATGTCAAAATCGGCGATATTCCAGCAGGCGCTTCAGCGAATTTTGATACGACAGGCGGAATCGGTATGACGAACGGGTTTGATGTTCCCCAACTTGCCTTTCCTTATCCGACGAACAACAGCTTGGATACTAATTTACATCAGCGATCCTTGCTTAGCAGCTATTTGAATAGAAAGGGGAACTACTCAGGGGGGATAACGCCAATGGTGATTGGTTGGATGAAAGATCAATCGTCCATCACACTAACATCGGGCGGCAGTATACCGATTGAGCAATTGACACTAGTTTCTCAAGATATGAAGTTCAACTACGTGACACCAGAGGGTAAAATCGTTATTCCAAGTACCGCGCTCATACCGGCTTTAATCGATAATCATTTGAGAATGAGTTCGATTCAATTTCAGAATGGTCCTTTCATGCAAATGGGAAGCGGCGATGTAACTCTAGACTATCAACTTCCAAACCTTGCGGGAGCGAGCTATCAAACGATGGAAATGACCGCCGATCCTAACCCCGATGTGACAACAGAGTTATGGAACTCGGAGACGAAAGCATGGGAAGCAATCACGTTGCAATCATTCCAATCTTGGGAGGGAGAAAAACTGCAGCCTTTTCTCATTGAAGGAAAATCAATTCGCATGAAAGTGACGACGGTTCAAAATAACACCATGTTCCGAATGCCCGCCGTTTCTTTGGAAGGGGCTGTGAAACGATGATTTCCATTACGGAGTTGACGAAAAAGTACGGGAACTTTACGGCTCTCGATTCACTGACTATGGATATTGACAAAGGGACGGTCTTTGGATTTGTTGGTCCGAACGGAGCAGGCAAGTCGACGACGATGTCCATTCTTGCTACCCTGTTAAGCCCAACTTCGGGTACAGCCAGGGTCGGTGGCTATGACGTTACTGAGAAACCGAAAGAGGTACGTAAACTGATTGGCTATATGCCTGACTTTTTTGGTGTGTATGACAATTTCAAAACAACAGAGTATTTGGATTTTTACGGAGCGAGCTATGGAATTCCAAGAGCTCATAGGCTAAAGCTGATTCCTCAACTGCTGGACCTTGTCAATTTAACGGAGAAAGCCGACTTCTATGTGGATTCATTATCTCGGGGCATGAAGCAGCGCCTTTGTTTAGCTAGGTGCTTGGTGCACGAACCGGAGGTGCTGATTCTGGATGAACCGGCATCGGGACTAGACCCGCGAGCACGGATCGAAATGAGAGAAATTTTGAAAGAGCTCAAGGCGATGGGGAAAACGATTATTATTTCCTCGCACATTTTACCGGAACTGGCCGAGATGGTGGATGAAATTGGGGTCATTGAGTATGGCAAGCTGATCGCCAAGGGGAAAGTATCGGATATCCAGAATCGTATGAAAGCTAATCGCGTGCTGCAAATCCGCATGATGAACAGAATGGAAGAGGCTTTGATTTACCTGCAGCAGCAGCCGCATGTAACGATGGTGCTGCAGGATGAGAAGGGGCTGCATGTTCATTATGGAGGGGCGGACGAAGATCAGTCTGAGCTGCTTGCCCGTTTGGTAGGAAACGGATTTTCGCTCCTTTCGTTCAGTGAAGCATTGACGAATTTGGAAGATGTGTTCCTGGAAATTACGAAAGGAGGCGGCGCACACGATGAACAGCAAGTTAAATTGGATTAATCCCGTAATGGAAAAAGAGTTCAGGCTGCGCATGCGGACCTTTCGCTCACCGCTCTCAATTCTGGTATATCTCCTGGCGATCGGCCTGATTGCACTTGGGTTTGCTTATATTAACATGAGCCATCAGCAAGCGGGAGTGCTGAGTACGGAAAGAAGCAGTGAATTATTTTATTTTCTCAGTGGCACGCAATTAGTGCTGATCGCGTTTATGACACCTGGCCTGACGGCTGGGGTTGTAAGCGGAGAACGTGAAAAGCAAACTTTAAACATGCTGCTCACGACGCAGCAAAGTTCGGGAACGATTATTCTTAGCAAGCTGATCGCTTCGCTTAGTTTTATGCTGTTGACGGTCGTGTCCACTATGCCTCTTTACAGTATTGTTTTCCTCTACGGCGGCGTTTCGCCTAAACAAGTTTTTGCGGTGTTTATCTTTTATGTTTTCGTGATGGTGCTCTTTGGTGCAGTTGGGATCTTCTTTTCTACGATATTGAAGAAAACCGTGATTTCCGTCATTGCAACTTACGGGTTTGTGCTGTTTGTTTTTGGATTTACTGCGCTGGCAGGTTTATTTTTCGGCAATATCGGGAGAACTGGGATGAACGAAGAAGTACTTGGTTATTTTTTGAGTTTTAACCCCATGGCGGTCCTTGTTTCTCTTATGGTTCCTGATTTTGCCAAACAATTGTTCAAAGGGCATGCCTACTTGCAAATGTGGCATATATTCATTGCCTTCTATACACTGCTCTCCATCATCCTGATTTGGCTAAGCGTAAGATATTTACGCCCAATTATGAAAAGAAAGAAATAACGAGACTAAGAAAGGAGCTGTCCCCCTATGAAATTCTCATCGCTCGAAGAGCTGCTGCTCCCGGTCAAAAAGCGTTTGTTGCAAATAAAAGGACTGGATTTTTTTCAGCGCAGTTTGATCGCAGGGCTAGGGCTTGCCTGTTTATGGATGGGGCTGGGACGCTTGTTTCTATTAAACGGTTATCGGTTTGGTGCGATGTTGAGCTTGGCCGCAGCGCTTGCCGCCGGTGGCATTTGGCTGTACATCCGTCGACCTAACCTGCTTGATGCAGCAAGAGCGCTTGATGAAAATGGCTTGGAAGATCGTATGACGACAGCGCTTTTGCATAAAGAGCAAGCTTCACTGATGGCTGAGCTGCAAAGGCAGGATGCGCTTGAGAAGGGAACTTACTTTGTAGAAACTCAGTTACAGCTGATTATTTCGCCGCGGTTCTCAAAAAAGCAGTTGTCCGTTGGCATAAGTCTGTTTGCCGTATTGATGATATTGCTGCTTGTTCCGAATACGAATGATGCGATACTTCAGCAAGCCGGAAAGGATAAAGCTTGGGTGCAGGAAGAGAAGGAACAGGTTGGTGAGCTCTTGACCCAATTGCAAGCCAAGCCTTCTCCGCTTCCAGCAATCAAGCGAATGACGGAAGATTTAAAGGAACTGGAGCGCAAACTGGGGCAAACCCCAACGGCGGCTGGAGCTTTGGATGAATTGGAAAAAACGCTAAAAAAAATGGAAGCTTCCATGGGCGAGCTGGAAAAACAAAATCAGCGCTCCGAGCAGTGGGCGGAGTCGATGCAGCGGACACAGGCGCTTCGCGAGCTGGGCAAGGCGCTTCAGCAGCGAAGCCCGGAGAGCATTCAGCGCGAGGGAGCGAAGCTGAGCGAGCAAGTGCAGAAGCTGACACCGGAGCAGAAGCAGCTCCTTGCCAGCGAGCTTGAACGGCTTGCCGCCTCCGCAGCAGCGGCGACGCCGGAAGCGGAGCAGCTCCTTCGCGAGCAGCTTCAGCAGGCCGCCAGCGCGATTCGCAGCGGCGAGGACGCTGCGGCGCAGCTGAGCCAGCTGCAGGCTGGCCTGACGGCTGCCAGCGCAGCGCAGCAAGCTCTGGCGCAGCAGCAGGCGCAAGCCGCGGAAGCGGCTGCGAGCCTTGCCGCCGGTGCGCTGCCGCAGGCACGCGAGCTTGCCGCGAGCGGGGCGCAGCCCGGGCAGGCGTGGGCGCCCGGCGGCCGCGCGGAGCAGTTGGCCGCGGCCGGGAGTGCTAGCGCAGCGCCGAACGCAGGCGCAGCGGGCCAGGGCCAGAGCGGCGCAGCAGCAAGCACGGGAGCGGGCGCGGGCGCCGCTGGCGAAGCGGCGGGCGGGGCAAGCGGCACGCAGGGGAGCGGCGGTACTGGCAGCGGAGCTGGCGGAGGTACCGGCGCTGGCGGCGGAACAGGCGGTACGCAAGGGGGCACCGGAGCGGGCTCGCGCGGGCTTGTGGCGACGCCGCGTGAACGGTCGGGCAGCGGAGGGACGTTCATCGACGGAGGTCCTACGGTCGGCAGTGGCGGTGAAGTGAGTAAAGGCGGCTCAGCACCCGCTATGGACGGGGCTTCGCGCCCCTACGAGGATGTCTATGCCGATTATGCCGCAGAAGCTTCGAGTGCGTTGAACCGTTCCGAGCTGCCGCAGCATATGCAGAACTTGGTTCGTGATTATTTTCTTGAAATTCAGCCTCAGCGGTAATTGATGTTAGGGATTCTGGAGGAGAGTGGAGCGGATGGTCCAATCGAAAGGGCAGTTAGAAGAATGGGGAGCGGCAGTCTCCCGAATGAAGGAGCAAATTGGCCGTGTCATCGTTGGACAGGAAGAGGTTGTTGAGCAGCTGCTTTGGTGTATATTTGCCGGAGGTCATGCACTGTTAGAGGGGATACCGGGTCTCGGTAAAACGATGCTCGTGAAAACAATCGCAGATACGGTTGACCTTAGTTTTATGCGGATTCAATTCACGCCTGATTTGATGCCTGCAGATATTACAGGAACGAATGTCATACAATTCGGGGCACAAGGAGAGACCTCGTATAAATTTCAAAGAGGTCCTTTATTCGGTCATGTCGTACTTGCCGACGAGATCAACCGTGCAACGCCCAAGACACAGAGTGCTTTGCTGGAAGCGATGCAGGAGAAGACAATTACCGTGGGTTCGGAAACGTACCGTTTGCCCTCTCCGTTTTTTGTGCTAGCTACGCAAAATCCGTTAGAGCAGGAGGGGACGTACCCGCTGCCGGAAGCGCAGTTGGACCGGTTTTTACTTAAAATTCATGTTACGTATCCAACAAAAAATGAACTTAAACAAATTGTGCTGCGCACGACTTCGGCCCACAGCTCCCAAGCGGAGAAAGTGGCGGACGGCGCTTTGATTCAAGATATTCAGCAGGGCTTGAAAGAAATATTACTTTCGGAGGACATATTGGATTATGCGGTGCAGATTCTAATGAACACGCATCCGGAAGAGTCGACGGCCCCTGAGGCGGTCAAGCAATATGTGCGCTTTGGTTCAGGACCGCGCGGGGTTCAAGCGATGATCGCGGTGGCGAAGGTACGTGCGTTTCTGGCAGGGCGTTTTCATGTTTCCAAACAAGACCTTCATGCAGTAGCCGTACCGGCATTAAGGCATCGTTTGTTCCTGAATTTCGAGGGACAAGCGATGGGCATATCGCCCGATAGCATCGTTGCAGCGATTATTGGCTCCGTGGAGCAGAACCGATGAGCAGCGGTGGGCAGCATCTGCTAGATCCTGCGCTAATGCGCCGTTTGGATCAAATGAGCATTGCCGCAAAAAGCCGAATCAAGGGAACGATGCAGGGGAGAAGGCGTTCAAGAGACTTAGGGACATCGCTTGAATTTGCAGATTACCGGCTATATTCACCTGGAGATGATACGCGCCAATTGGATTGGCATGCCTACGGCAGAACCGGCAAGCCCTTCATCAAGCTTTTTATGGATGAGCAGGAACTTCAGGTTAACCTGTGGTTAGATGCGTCCGCATCGATGGATTTTGGCCGGAGAGAAGGTCCGGACTCTCCTCTTCTTTCCAAATGGGAGTACGCCAGGCAATTGGCTGCCGGTATCGGCTACTTGTCTTTGAATCGCTACGACCGCGTAAGCGCTGCTGCTTTTACGAATCAAATGACACAGCAGTTGAAGCTACTCCGCGGTAAAGGAAGCTCTCACCGGCTATTTGAATTCCTTGAGAGCTGCCACCCGTCCGGAGCAGGCGATATGGGGGCGGTGTTTCGGAATCCAGCTATTTTACCGCGACAAGCAGGAATGACTTGGGTGTTTTCCGACTTTTTGTATGAGGAAGGTATTCAGGAAGCCTTAAAATATATACAAGCGGCCAAACAGGAAGTAGTTGTCGTTCAAGTGCTTGCTCCCGAGGAACTGGATCCAAAGCTCTCAGGAGAGTTGCGGCTCATTGATAGTGAGTCCAAAGAAGCGAGGGAAGTGGCGCTTAGCAGTAAAGTACTGCAAACCTACAAGGAGGCTGCGGTGCAGCATACGCAAATGCTGAGGGCTTTTTGTCATGAGCGCGGAATTACGTATTTGCTGGCTGTTACACATATGTCCCCGGGTGATTTTCTGCTCGGAGAGCTACGGCGCAGCGGTTTGGCCCGCTAAGTTCCTTACCGCTGTGCCAACTGAACATTGCGCCGAACGTGCCAAAAACTCCACCCATATATAAGCAGAAACAAAATAATAAGCACCGTCGAGAAGCGGTACATAAGTGCATAACTTCCGCTAAAATTCGCGAGTGCTCCGAGCACCATGGCCCCGAGTCCAATGCCTAAGTCATTGGCTGAAAAAAAGGTTCCGCTCGCCGCACCTCGGCGGTTTGGGGCTGCACGCGCAATCGTCCACGCCTGCAAAGCAGGCTGAATGGAGCCGAAGCCGATGCCATAACACAGGGCAGCAACGGCCAGGCTAAGCTCGGAGTGCGCAAATGAAAGCAAGAGTAGTCCGGTTATTGTGAATACCGCGCCGGGTAACAGCACCCATTCAGGTCCTTTCCGATCAAAAAGCACTCCTGTTATGGGTCTTACAATAAGAACCATTGAAGCATTGCAAAGAAAAAACCAACCGACATTCGAAATACCGGCTTCATGGCCGAATAGGGTAATAAAAGTTACAATCCCTCCGTAACATATCGCTGTAAACAGCAGTAATGCGGAAGGGAGCAGGGCCGTTCGTTCCCATAAACGGTCTAACAGCTTCGGACGTTGAGCCGATTTTTCTGAACGTGCAGGTTTGGCATAAGGAATAAAGAGAGAGCTGAACAAAGATAGCAGAGCCAAAATGGTTGAGCTCAACAGCACGCGATGAAATCCATACTGCTGCATGAGCCATAATCCGGTAAGCGGAGCGAGAGCCATGGCAAATGTGTTGGATAATCCGTAATAGCCCATTCCTTCCCCGCGGCGTTCAGGTGGAATGATATCTGCGATTACCGTTCCTAAAGACGTTGTGGATATGCCCCAACCGATGCCATGGACGAAGCGGGCGGCAAGAATGAGTGTAATCACAGCCATATACGAATAACCGGCAATCGTAAGCGTACAAATAGCTAATCCCACTAGGAGTACATGCTTTCGCCCCAGCAGGTCAAGCGCTCGTCCGGCAAAAGGACGGGTGAGCAGCGACGAAATCGTAAATATCCCGATAACGAGGCCGACTTGCAGATCATTTCCCCCTAACTCCGAGATGTGTGTAGGGATGGTTGGGATCAGCATTTGAAAACTGAAAAAAAGCAGCAAATTAGACAATGACGTGATGAGAAAAGCTTTGGTCCAAAGCGGTTTCCTTTTTTTCTTTTCACTTCCAGATAAAGATTTCATGTTACCTCCCAAGTTGAACATAGGCAAAGCTGTTAGCCAGGGGAAAATCGGGCCGCACGCCTTTAAGTATGCCCAAAGGATAGCAATTGAACGCAGGCGGTTAGCAGACGATTATCGCTTTCGGAAAGGTGGGTATTTATGCATTTCGCGACATTAAGCGGGCTTTGGTTCTCGCTTTCCATACCTTTCATCTTGCTGCTCTATATGTTAAAACGGCGTTATATCGACACCGAAATATCCAGCCACATGCTTTGGCGGCGCATACTCCGTGAGCAGGAGGCCAACCAGCCGTGGCAGCGCCTAAAACGCCAATTATTGCTGCTGCTTCAACTGCTGGCCGCCTCCTTGCTTGTGCTAGCCTTGATGCAGCCCTTGATCCGGGAGCAGCAGACGGCTAAATCACATATCTTTTTTGTCCTTGACGCGTCAGCAAGCATGCAGACGACAACCCATCAAGGGTTAACTAGATTGGAGCAAGCGAAGCAAGGCATTCTGTCTTATGTAAAAGAGGAAGCCCCAAACCGCACTTATTCGCTCATGGTTATCAAAGATCAGCCAGAGCTGATTTTGCAAAAAGAATCGGACGTTTCTGCACTTCGGGGTGCGCTGGATAAGGTGGCCCCTTTTTACGGCAAAACAAATGTGCAGGAATCCCTCTCCTTGGCTTCCGCATTAACCCGTGAAGAGTCCGATGGGGAAGTTCGCATCTACACGGATAGACAGTGGGCTGAGAAAGCGGATGAAATCATTTTTTCAGTACCTGTCCAGGTAGTTAGTGTACAAGGCAGTGTAGAAGCGGCTCTACCCCCAGAGGATGCTGCTATTAATGTGTCCATATCCCAATTCGGTGTAAAAAATAATGAGACTGACGTGCGAGCTGTTGCTGTGTTGAAAAATTGGAGCACTGTAAACACCGTTGTCGAAACAAAACTTTTTGCGGATACGCAAATCGTCCGCACCGATTCTGTACAGTTAAAGGCTGGTGAGCAAAAGTCGATCTTTATGGAAAAGCTGGCTAGTGCCAATGTGTACAAGCTTCAGCTTGTTACGAAAGATGCATTGGAAGCGGACAATACGAGCTATGCTTTTCCGGAAGGGACGGGCCGAACTCAAATTGCCTATGTGGGGGAAGGGAATCTTTTTCTTCAAAAGGCACTTCTGTTGGCCAAAGCGGACGTTCTTCACATCCAAAAGAGCAAGGATGGCATCTATCCGGCCCCAATAGGGCAGGCACCAGATCTCATCCTACTTGACGGTGTGGATGAATCGAGCTTGAAGACGAACGGATGGCAGAAGATCCTTGTCTCTAAACCCGTATGGCGGTTTGCCTCTTCCGCAGAGTCGACGAAGGCGATGGTGCCCAAAGCCCCTTTTACGATCGAGGAACATCCGGTCATGCGTTATATTCGTCTGCAAGATGTCAACGTTGCACACGTACAGATTAGAGTCGCTCTCCCGTGGGAGAAGGCCATCGTTTCCTCCGATGGCGTTCCGCTGCTCTTGGCAGGCACGGAGGAAGGCGCTGCAAGGTTATCGTTTACTTTTCCACTGGAACAATCGGATTTGGCTCTTCGGACGGAATTTCCCATTCTTGTGCAAAATGCAGTCGCTTGGTTAACCCAGCATCAGGGAGGGAATCTTGGCCGCGCTACTGCAGGGGAACGGATCGACATGCCGCTGCACACTCAGGCCGCTAAAGCGGTTTGGACGGCGGACAAAGAGGGTGCATCCGAGGAACAGGCAGAGCGTAATGGAAAAGGATTAGCCGCAAGGCAAACGGTTCCCAACCTACCGGGATTGTATATGTTCAAGGAGTTCGACGAAGAAGGACGTGAGCTTCAGGCGCGTTTGCTGGAAGTCGTGATGGATGCAAGAGAGTCCGATGTGAATACATTTAATGCAAGCAAGTTAAGCTTCAAGCCAATTTCTGAACAGACTTTGCAGAATAAGGGGAATGATCCAAGCGTAGGCTTCACATCGTTAATGCCTTGGCTCGTCATGATTTTACTCATGCTGCTTGTGATCGAATGGGAGGTGTACCGGCGTGGGCATTCAGTTTGAGCATTCGATTGCACTATTCTCGCTTCTGCTTCTGCCTGCTTACTTATGGTGGATATGGAGAACACTCCATCGACTTCAAGGGTCAAGAAAAAAGGTCGTCATGACGCTGCGAGCCGCAGTGCTGGTTCTACTGGTTTTGGCCCTGGCCGGTGCTCAACTGTTTACAAACTCTAATCACAAAAGCCTTGTATTTGCTGTTGATCGCTCAGACAGTGTGAAGGAAGAAGCCACAGAAGCGCAGTGGATACGCGACGCTGTAGGCGCACGCACCTCTGAACAGGACGAGGCCGGCGTCGTTTCTCTTGCGCTTCAAGCTGCGATTGAGAAACCGGTTGATGCCAGGGAAATGGATGGTTTTGAATTCACCGCCCAATCGAATCCGCAGTTTTCTAATGTAGCCTCAGGCTTGCAATTGGCATCCGGTCTGCTTGCGAAGGAAAATGGAGGACGTATCATTGTCATGTCCGACGGTGAAGAAAATGTTGGAGACATGCTGCGCCAAGGCAAGCTGCTTCGAGATCGCGGGATTCAGGTAGATGTCGTTCCCTTCGCTGGTAAAGAGCGTACAGATGCCGCGGTAGAAGCTGTGCGCGTTCCTGAAAAACTCTATCAAGCGGAAGCCTATACCATCGAAGTTGTCATTCGTTCTACGACTTCAGGGCCGGCTCAATTGCGGGTATTTGAAGACAATCGGGAGATGACGGCGCAATCCCTAGAGCTTAGTAAGGGGGAGAATCGTTTTGCGGTGCAGTCGTTAGCCAAAGAACCTGGCTTTCATCGATATCGAGCTGAAGTGTATATGGACGGTGACGAGCTCTCTGCAAACAATACAGACTATGCTTTCAGCAAGGTGCAGGGGCCTCCGAAGGTACTCATTGTAGAAGGGAAAGCCGGCATTTCTCAAAATGTGGAGGGAGCACTGCAAGCGGCTTTAATTCCTTATGAAACGATCCAACCAGAGCTTCTTTCTAATGATTTCGTAACATATACCGGATTTGAGAGCATTATTCTTAACAATGTGGCGGCAACCCAGATATCTCAGCTCAAAATGGAAATGATTGAGGCAGTCGTCCGTGATTATGGCGTTGGGCTCGTCATGCTCGGAGGAGATAACAGCTACGGGCTTGGCGGATATTTCAAAACACCGATTGAGCGTGCTCTGCCTGTTTACATGGATTTGCGCGGGAAACGAGAAATTCCGTCTTTGGGTATTGTGCTCGTAATGGATAAATCCGGCAGCATGTCAGGGGACAAAATGAAGCTGGCGCAAGAAGCAGCCTCACGTACCGTGGATCTTCTCAGGGACAAAGATACGCTTGGGGTGCTTGGCTTTGATTCCTCTCCCAATTGGTACGTGGAGCCCCAAAAGCTAAGTCAGAAGCAAGACGTCATTCAAAAGATCAATGCCATTCCAGCCGATGGCGGAACTGAAATCTATACGGCGGTCGAAGAGGCGTTTAAGAAGCTATCGAAGGTCGATGCGCAGCGGAAGCATATGATTTTGCTAACGGATGGTCAGTCCGCGACGACTCAGAGTTATGAAGCTTTGACCGCTGATATGCAAAAGGAAAATATTACGATGTCAACGGTGGCCATTGGTACGGACGCGGATCAAGCCTTGTTAAGCAAACTGGCTGAACTGGCGAAGGGCAGGTATTACGCTGCGGTGGACCAAACAACGATTCCGGCGATTTTTAGCCGGGAGGCAGTGCTCATCTCCCGCACCTATGTCGTTAATCAGCCCTTTGTGCCAGCCGTAACGGGCGGTTCGGATTGGGCTGGACTCTTGGGAGGAGGTCTGCCGCAGCTGAAAGGCTATATCGCGACCACGCCAAAGGAGGCAGCGGAAGTGGTGCTGTCCAGCTCTGAGCCTGATCCGGTTTTAGCCAGGTGGCAATATGGCTCGGGCCGGTCTGTCGCCTGGACAAGCGATGTGACAGGTGCTTGGTCTGCGAATTGGGTAACCTGGCCATCCTTTGCGCCGCTGCTGACGCGTATGGTCAAATGGACGTTCCCGCAATTTCAATCTTCCCCGCTTGAATTGAAGGGACATTTATCGGGTGATGAGCTGACTCTGCAAGCCAAAGTCGGAGATGCTGATCTGGGCAGCTCTAAAGGACAAGGAGAGCTTCGGGCTACAGTGACGGATGAAGCCATGGGGACCAATGAGGTCTCTTTTACGTCTACTGCTCCGGGCGATTATTCAGCACAGTTATCTGTGGATAAGTCAGGCGTTTACTTAGCGAAAACCGAACTGCTTGCTCCCGCCAGCGAGCAGGATGGGGCCGAGAAGCGCGTCATCGGCAGCCGGGTGACAGGCTTCGTGATCCCGTATTCCCCGGAATACCGGATCACGGACGGTTCCGGGCTCAGCAAGCTTCAGCAGCTGGCTGAGCTTACCGGCGGCCGGATGCTCTCGCTAGAGCATCCGGAGGACGCTTTCGCCTTCGCTTCTGCGGCGCAGAAGCGATACACCCCCATCAGCGAGTACCTGCTGATGGCTGCGCTCGCGCTGCTGCTGACGGACATCGCAGCGCGCCGCATTGCACTGCCGCCCGGCCTGTGGGCGCGGGCGCTTCGCCTGCGGGCCGCCCCGGTGGGTCCGCCCTCAACGGTGACGCCGCTGGCGCGTCTCCGCGAGCGGAAGCAGCTTGCGGAGCACAAGCTGCAGCGTGAGCGCCGGGCCGCAGGCGGCGCTCCACTGGCTGCGCCGCGGCCGGAGCCGGAGCGGCCTGCGCCGCAGCCTGCTCCTCCTGCGGCAAACGACACGCCGCCGGACAGCATGAGCCGTTTGCTGGAAGCGAAACGGCGAGGCCGCAAATAGGCCGCAAATAGGCTGCAGGCTAGCAATTTTGGGCCAGTTGCGATAAACTACTTGTTGAATGGTGTCGAAAGGACACCGCATTGACAAGTGAAATAGGAGGGAATTCGCATGGCTAGAAATAGCTACTCCATCGGTATCCTGTTAATTGGCCTGGCCGTTTTATTGCTACTCGGGAAATTAGGCGTTTTTCACTTTATTTTATCCTTTTTCTGGCCTCTTGTTTTACTTGCTCCGGGACTGCTTTTCCACATTTTGTACTTTAATCGCACATGGCCGGCAGGCGTCCTTGTCCCTGGAGGCATTTTGACGACGTACGGCTTGATGTTTTTCTTCTGCAATATTTTCGGTTGGGGATCTATGAGTTATTTGTGGCCAGGATTCATTCTCGGCGTCGCCATCGGATTATATGAGCTTCATTTGTTCGATCGCGGTAGTGACCGGGGGGTTTGGATTGGCGCCTTAGTGCTGGGAATCATTTCAGCCGTCCTATTTGGGATCACGCTGCTTGTTAAATTAGGGATATATGTAATCGCTTTGATCCTTGTTGCAGCTGGACTTCTTATGATTTTCCGCAGGAAAAATGTGTGGTAATTGATTTATGTTTTATGTAAAAGTTTTATGTTGATCGTCATTTTCCTTGCATAATGTCGATAAACTGCGTATAATAAACATAAATGTCAAGCGTCGGCGCTTTTGTCCGACGCTTGTTTTATGAACAGAGACGAAAATTATAGGGTAGAGAGGGTTTGACATTCATGCAAGCAAGAGAAAAGATTCGCAATATTGCAATTATCGCTCACGTTGACCACGGCAAAACAACACTCGTAGATAAATTACTTCAGCAATCCGGTACATTCCGCGACAATGAAGCGGTCCAAGAAAGAGCGATGGACTCCAACGATCTCGAGAGAGAACGCGGTATCACCATTCTTGCTAAAAATACTGCTATTAATTATAAAGACTACCTTATTAACATTGTAGATACACCTGGACACGCCGACTTTGGCGGTGAAGTAGAGCGTATCATGAAAATGGTTGATGGTGTTTTGCTTGTAGTTGATGCCTTCGAAGGTACAATGCCACAAACGAAGTTCGTTCTTCGTAAAGCGCTAGAAAGTAACCTTAAGCCTGTTGTTGTTGTTAACAAAATCGACCGTCCGAATGCTCGTCCAGCTGAAGTTGTGGATGAAGTATTAGACTTGTTCATTGAACTTGGCGCGACGGATGAACAGCTTGATTTCCACGTGGTATATGCTTCTGCTTTGCAAGGTACTTCAAGTCTTGATCCAGATAAACAAGATCAGAACATGGAAGCTATCTATGAAACGATCGTTACTCACATCCCTTCTCCAACCGAAGATGTTGACCAACCACTTCAATTCCTTGTTACTCTTATGGATTACAACGAGTACCTAGGCCGTATCGGCGTAGGACGTGTAAACCGCGGTAAAATTCGTCAAGGTCAAACAGTTGCTGTTATGACACGCGAAGGCGGACAAAAGCAAGCCAGAATCGAGAAGCTTTTCGGTTTCACAGGCTTGAAACGTATTGAAATTGAAGAAGCAGCTGCAGGGGACATTATTGCAATTGCCGGTATCAAAGATATCAACATTGGTGAAACGGTAGCTGATCCAGCGAATCCGGAAGCTTTGCCAGTCTTGAAAATCGATGAGCCGACGCTTCAAATGACATTTATCGTCAATAACTCGCCATTCGCCGGTCGCGAAGGAAAATGGGTTACTTCCCGTAAAATCCGCGAGCGTCTTTACAAAGAGCTTGAAACAGATGTAAGTTTACGCGTTGAGGATACAGACAGTCCCGATGCCTTTATCGTATCAGGCCGCGGCGAGCTTCACTTAGGTATTTTGATTGAAAACATGCGCCGTGAAGGCTTTGAATTGCAAGTTTCCAAGCCGGAAGTTATCATCCGTCAAATCGACGGTCAAAAAATGGAGCCGATCGAGCGCTTGATCATCGATGTTCCAGAAGACAGCATGGGTTCCGTTATGGAGAGCTTAGGTTCCCGTAAAGCCGAAATGGTCAACATGATCAACAACGGCAGCGGAAACGTTCGTCTTGAGTTCTTGATTCCTGCACGTGGTCTGATCGGTTACAGAACGAACTTCTTGACGTTAACTCGCGGTTACGGAATTATGAACCATGCTTTCGACAGCTATGGTCCATACCAAGGAGCAGGCGTAGGCGGACGTCATGAAGGCGTACTCGTTTCCAGCGAATCCGGCGTATCCACGCTTTACGGAATCCTTTCCGTAGAAGATCGCGGTATCTTGTTTGTACATCCGCAAACAGAAGTTTATGAAGGAATGGTTGTTGGTGAACATACACGCGACAACGACATCATCGTAAACATTTGTAAAGAAAAAGCGGTAAACAACATCCGTTCCGCGAACAAAGAAGAAACCGTGAAAATGAAAACTCCGCGCTTATTCTCTTTGGAGCAAGCACTTGAGTATTTGAACGATGATGAATATTGCGAAATTACGCCAAAATCCGTTCGTATTCGTAAGAAGCTCTTGAACAAAAGCGAACGTGAACGTGCTGAGAAACAACGTAAAATGGCTGAAGCGAACGTTTAGTTCACAAAGTGTTCTTAATAGGGGAAATGTCAGCCATCCGGTTGCATTTCCCTTTATTTATTTGCGCAATTGAGCGATAATGAGAGTTGACATTACTTTTTTTAGCGAAATGGAGTGTATGGTGTTGACGGCTTTGAACGAGTGGTTTGGTAATCACATTTACATCACTTATTTGTTAATCTTTATATTCATGTCCTACGTGTATAACAAAGTTTTTCGCACTCGCAAATTGCCGATTCTCAAAACGGCCATCGTTTACGTGCTAATGGCGATCGGATCGATTATGCTGCTTGGTTTTCAACTTGTAGGCTTACCGATAGTATTATGCTTGACAGTAGCCATTTCTTTAATGTTTCTGGTTCGAATTCGTTATTTTATCGAGAAAAGAACTGGAAGCGGTAACCCGGAATGACGCGATTCTGGTTAACTCCGATTGTGAGCTACTCGCCACTGGTGCTTGGTGCTGACAGGATCAACTGTACGCCGCTGAATGCGTTGGAAAAGTTCCGTGAGCTGGCGAGTGGGGGACATCCCAGATTGCTTGCTATGTTTAAATCCAGCCTCCTTTTGAGCGAGGACGAGGAGTTATGCGGTTCAGAGCTTGTAGAATTCGATTTAGGGCATTCGGATGCGATTCGTTTTGATGGTGACCCGTTTCACCTCTCGCATTGTGCAGAGGCCTTTCTGGACCGTCTTCTCACGCGCGACGAAGCGATGCAATTAGTCTCATCCTTGAATGAAGGCGATTTGAATGCGGAGTCGATCAGATGGAAAAATCAATGGCTGCGTTGGCTGGAGTCCGGCTGCGACGTTATTTTACTTAGAGAGGATGGGCATTAATTAACATGAATCTCCAGGATACGTTTTTCAACTGGCTGCAAATGCACATTGTTAGCGAAGCTAGACCCAGTGATGAGGCTGCTAAAGAAACGCTGGATTTCTTCGCCATGATTTTGCATGAAGACCATGGGGTCAGCCAAATCGAACTTGTGGATGAAGCCGATCCGATGAAAATTCATATTTCTTATGAGCGTGAGGGGATCAAGAGCAAACAGAGTTTTGACCGCGAAGCCGCGGAGAAGCTGCTGGATGATATTAACGCCAATCCGATTTACAATAATCAATAAGCAGGATATTTAAGCGACATAACTTTTTCAATCCGACGTACAATAAGGTATATCTGGGTGAAAAAGGAGTGTTCGCATGATCTGAAAATAGATACATAATGGTGGAACGCTTGCCACCGGCTATGCTATACTGTTAGTGTAAGGAGCGTTTTCAACCACCCTTGTAGGAGGCGCTAGCGATATGGCTGAACACATCACAGCTTTACTGGAGCAAATGATTGACCGCGCCCTATTGATGACAACAGTTGAATATGAGAAAACTTTTGCGTGCCGAGTAACTGTTAAGCCACCCGGCCAAGTTTTTGATGCGATAAAAAAAGCCTAGATCTGCTGTGTGCAGTCAGGCTTTTTGTTATCTTTCCGCGAATTATGGATTTGGATTCCCGGCCTGGTTCGCGTCATTAGGTCCTGTGTTGTCTTGGGGATTGCGAATATCACGCGGCAGTTGTGGTATGGCCCGGCCCATGATATCCGCCATTTGCTCAGCGAACCCAGTAATCGGCCTTCCTGCCTTGATGTTATCCCGAATGTTGCGCAGCCGCTGATCTAAATCTAGATCTGCTGTCACGATGGCATTCACACCGTATGGATCTTTCTTCAGAGCTTCTGCAACCGAATATTTGACGGTGCCGACTTTCGCTCTGTCCATATCTTTTCTGAGATTGATGCCAACCACGGCGGTATTGCCGAACACGACACAATGCGCGCTTTCAACTTGTGGGATACTGGTGGCTAGGCTTTCCAAACGTTCTGCAACAGCTTTAGAATCTTTGATTTCCGGCTTTTGCGGAGCAATTTGTTGAACCTTTACTTGTCTTTGATTTGTATCTTGAGAGGGGGCTCCGCTTTTCGGCGCTTGACTACAGCCAACCGCGAGGGTTAGTACCAACGATAATACGCACAATAGTCTCACTAGAATCGATCCTTTCCTTGAATCTCGCGTTTAGTTTGTCCTGTGCAGTTAGGTTGTATGTAATAAATATAACCAATGATCTGACGCCAAATCTGGGAGGGGACACACCAATGAAAAAAATTTACGTGTTAGATACCAATGTACTGCTTCAGGATCCAAATGCCTTATTCGCGTTCGAAGATAATGAAGTAGTCATACCCGCCGTGGTGTTGGAGGAGATCGATTCTAAGAAACGAAATGCGGATGAAATAGGCCGAAATGCAAGACATGTTTCACGGTTACTCGATGGTTTAAGAACCAAGGGTACGTTATCCGATGGCATCACGCTGGAACGAGGCGGAAGCATCAAAGTTGAGCTTAACCACCGAAGCTTCGCTAAACTGCAAGATACTTTTTCTGAACTAACAAATGATAACCGAATCCTGGCCGTAGCCCTCAATTACCATCTAGAAGAGCAGGCCAATGATTTTCCGAGACCTGTTGTTATCGTAAGTAAAGATACGCTGGTACGGATCAAGGCGGATGTGCTTGGCATTCCCGCGCAGGATTATTTAACTGACCGAATCGTAGCTCAGACAGATATGTACACAGGTTGCATCACATTGTACGTTCACCCGTCTGTGATTGACGAGTTCTATTCATACCGTTTCTTGACTGTGACTTCATTGAATTTAGGGTACATGCTTCATCCCCATGAATTTGTTATATTGCGTGACGAACTAGGCTCTTCCAAATCAGCTTTATTGAAAGTCACGACAGATGCCAAAAAACTTGAGCCGCTCTTTATGAGTAACGATCCCATCTGGGGAATTGCCGCGCGAAATGCGCAGCAGCGCATGGCTCTTGAGCTTCTGCTCAATGACGATATCCCGCTCGTCACCCTCACTGGGAAAGCGGGTACAGGTAAGACACTGCTAACGCTGGCTGCGGGCCTTATGAAAATTGAAGATGACCGGAAATACAAGAAATTGCTTATTGCTCGGCCTGTTGTACCTATGGGCAAGGATATCGGTTATTTGCCTGGTGAAAAAGAGGAAAAGCTGCGCCCTTGGATGCAGCCGATCTATGATAATCTTGAGTATTTGTTCGATACGAAGAAACCAGGCGACATTGAGAAAGTGCTTGCCGGCCTCGGCAGCATTCAAGTCGAAGCGCTCACGTACATTCGTGGACGTTCCATCCCAGGGCAATTCATCATTATTGATGAAGCGCAAAATTTATCCAAGCACGAGATCAAAACGATCGTTTCACGTGTAGGCGAAGGCAGTAAAATTGTCTTGTTAGGTGATCCAGATCAAATTGACCATCCTTATCTTGATGCTTCAAGTAACGGATTAACTTATGTGGTGGAACGATTCAAGCAGGAGGGCATAAGCGGGCATATTACGCTCGAGCGAGGAGAACGCTCGCATCTTGCGCAGTTAGCGGCTGATCTGCTCTAATCAAAAACCCCTCATTCCACATCAAAGTGGGAATGAGGGGTTTATTGGTTTCAAGCAAGGATTTCAATGCGGCATCGATAAGCCTTGGCAATGCCTTGCATAAGCTCTTCGAGCTGGCGATCTACGACATAGACATCGCGATGATGATCTTTGTACAGAGCTAGCAGATGTTCTTCGATTTGAAGCGACGCCTGATCGACATCCGCTTGCTGGCTGTCCTCGGTAAATCGAAAGGGGACAACCAATTTCTCGTATAAGTAGTTGTTCTCGCCTTCGCTTGTAAACCCATAGTCGCTGAAAAGATCAGTCAACTCTGCGTCTTCTGGCAGCAAGCATAAGGCCATTTGGTCCGTATCTACGTTATGCTGAGCCATTACCTCAAGCACAGCAAACTTCTGCGCCTCATTGCTGACAATTAACATTTCGTTGTCGCGGTCGAAAATCTCCGCTTTGCCTGCCAGCGCTTTCTCGATCTGGGTATAAAAATTAATCAATTTTCCATCCGGTACATCCATTAATAATCCAATTTTCGTTTCCATCGTAAGTCCTCGCTTTATTTAATTATCCATAGCTAGTTTACAAGGATAATTTGAGTTTCACAACTGCGGTGCCATTTTTCGTTTCAACACTAACGACATCCAGATAGCTGACGATTTTTTTCGGTACAAAGCCAAGTTGAAATTCCTTTGAGAAATCTTCAATGGTGGTATCCGGCAGTTGGAAACCGTTAAACTCCAACTTATCCACGACAAAACGGACTTCATTCATGTCCGGATTCTCCTTCAATAGGAATTTGCCTGTGATTGATATCTGCACCTGATCCTTTTGACCCTTGGCGATAATGGAATCGTCAGCGAATTGGAAATTCAAATTTTGCAGAAGCTCGTTTTTGCCATGCAGATATGCGTTAAAATCAGTATCGCTGATTGTAATTACCGGATTTTTAATTGAGGATAAGTCCATAAATTTACTTTCTTTTGTAACATATTGCGGAAGATCGCGGAACGCCGCGGACAAATTATTCAAGTACTCACGGAATAAGGGAACACCTACTTGTTTCCATTGTTCGTTTAAACTCTTGATTTGGTTCTCTATGACTGAAGCCTGGGCGCTGACGGCTAGTTGTTTGTCCAACTCATCTTGCAGCTTCACAAGTCTTTCCCGCTGCTCAAGATATTTATCTTTTGTCTTCTGAAGCTGGGCACGGGATGCTTGCAGTTCACTTTGTAAGCTTTTTAATTTGTTAAACGAATCTGTAAAAGCTGCTAATGCGCGATGATCATTCGAAATGATCATCTGCAGATATTCAAACATGCGCAAGGCATCCGCAAAGGAATTAACGGAAAACAGCAGCATCCAGATCGAATCACGGTCTCCTGTGTAGTAAGCCCTCATTACTTGGCCTGCATGCTTTCGCGAGCTGTCAACATTGCTGCTCTGTTTCGTAATATCTTGTTCATTTTGCTTGATTTGTAAGACGATATTGGCATCTTGCGCATTCAGCCGGTTTACTTCTTTATCGATTTCAAAAATGGTAAGTCCTTTTTGGACGAGTTCTTTGGTTTCATCGGCTCCCGGATTATTTTCTTCTGCTGTCACTGTGTAGAGCGGCAGAGTGAGTTGTATGAGCAAGAGCATGGATGTCATCATAGCTACGAATTTATATTTCATTGAACGTATTCTCCCCCTATGAACAGATTATCATATTTCTATTAAATGAAGCACAAAAAAATACTTACCTCGGGGGAAGAAGTAAGTATTTCGCACGATGTCTATTTTTTAGCCGGTGCTATAAGCTTTAGGATGTCATCAAAGTTTTTGACATTCTTCGGTACTTCCTTCGTTACAGGTGTCGCTTTATTGATAGCGTCGTAGGTTTGGTGAAGCACGATATGATTATCCTGAACCTTGCCGTCGACGGTCATTTGAAAAGCAATATCAAAGGTTTGCTCTCGGATAAAGCCGCTGTCATCAATTGCGACAACCATCTTGCTCGGCGCTTTTAGCTGAATGGCAGAAGGCTGGCCTTTTTTTAACAGTTCCGCTTTGTCTGCGGAGAGGAAACCGTTGTTTTGCAAGTACCCGTAAAACTCTGGCAGCTTTGTTTGGAATATGGTATTGATATCTTTTTCGTTTTTGCTTGTGAGTTCTACGCTGATGGATTTGGCGGATGATCCGTCCTTAAGTTTAACGGGTGCTTTGTCCTCTTTATACCACTTTGGATCAATGCCATTAAAAACGAGATTGCCAAGCGCAGTCGACAGCTGGGATGTGTTTTTCAATGTGTCCAGCGTTAAAGCACTCTTGCTGTTTTGGCTCATTTGCTGCAAATCAACGGCGTAGAACTCGTCAGGCGTCTTATTTAAAGCTGGCATATTAAAATACAATTTGCTATCTTTAATGAGAATTGGAATTTCAAAAGGTGACGTAGAGCCTTTTGGGGTTATTTTCAAATCCGTTTGGAATTCGAGTGGGTCTACATTGCTAATCCCCTTCCAATCCATGGTGCTTTCTTTGACCAAAGACACAAGCCCATTTGTTAAGGGGTTTGATGTTTTTAACAAGCCGTCACTGATGGAAAGCGTTGTGCTGCCTTCAAATGTGTAAGATTTCATTTCATTTTGTTTACTTAGAGATTGCTCAAAAGCTTCTTTTACTTTCGTATTATCCGTACAAGCTGTCAACGATAACAGGCTGATTGCCGCTACCGCTGTAAGGGTGATCCACTTCTTTGACATGCGAGTTTTGTCTCTCCTTCCATGATCCATATTCATTATAATGGTTTCATACAGCTTTGTCTTTAAGTAAAGAATTGGAGGGGTTTCTTTGAATGTTCAACTTGGACATCCGGAAGTTGTTGCATCCATCATTCAAGCTATACAATCCGCAGGAAAAAAAGCGATTTCATTCCGCGACTATATGGAGTTATGTCTTTATAGCGAGCCTTTTGGTTATTATCGAAACGAGAACCTCAAGATAGGCAAAGAAGGAGATTTTTATACTAGCTCTTCCATTGGATCTGTGATGGGTGAAATGATAGCATCCTTCATAAGTGGTCAAATGCAGCAGCAGACGGAGCTGTCTGGCACAGAACCCCTTCATCTCGTTGAGTGGGGGGGAGGAAACGGGCGAATGGCGCTTCATCTATTAGATGAATTAAAAAGAAGCTTTCCAGCCGTTTACGATCGATTATCCTATACGATTATTGAATCAAGCGGGTTTCATCGTGCGCTTCAGCAAACTGCTTTAGAGGCACATACACAGCTTATTCAGTTTGCTAGTGAGCAGGAATGGATGGCTCAGGAGCCCCAAGATCATATGTTTATCGTTGCTAACGAACTATTGGATGCATTTCCAGTGCACCGAATTCGCTATAATGCAGATTGTTTTGAGGAATCCTATGTCACTTGGCAGGAACAAGATCAAACGTTCGCGGAAATTTGGCTTCCGAATCTCTCCAAACATCTATTAGACACATTAGCTCGATCGAAGGTTCAATGGTTGGAAGGTCAAATCGGTGAGCTTAACCTAGGCAGTGAGTCATGGATCTCATGCGTGTCTCAGCGAATGAAGAGCGGGAGCTGCATAATTATTGATTACGGTGATGTCGAAGACGAGCTGTATGCCGCACATCGCTACCAAGGGACATTAATGTGTTATCGAAAACATCAGGCCCACGATAATCCATGGATATATGTGGGGGAACAGGATGTAACATCTCATGTAAACTTCAGTGCATTGGAAATAGCTGCAAGGCAGAGTGGATTTCCGTACTGTAAGCTGCAGACTCAAAGGGAGTTCCTGGTGGAACAGGGCATTTTGGAGAGGTTGCAGAACCATTACGATCCGAATCCGTTCAGTGAAGTCTCCAAGCGTAATCGGGCCATTCGGCAGCTGCTGCTGAGCGATCAAATGAGTGAGCTGTTCAAAGTGTTCATTGCTGTCAAATGAAAAAAGGTGAGCCGACGGATAACCTTCGGCTCACCTTTTTGTTCGTTGTTGTTTGTGCTTGTACTAAATAGACATTTTGAAAAATGACCAGTACGTAAACCCACTGAAGGAAATAATCATATATCCCCAGAACAACAATATGTAAGTTCGTTCTGACAAGCGCATATAGCCTAGAATGACGAATACGGCTGTTTGGAAAAAGAAAATCAGAGACATAGGTATCATATCGCCGGCTAAACTCATCAGTGCGATAACAAGTGTCCAAAAACCTAGAACCCGAAACATGCGATCCATTCTCGTTACATCCCCCTCTCGTACCACGTTGCACTTTAACTACAACACATTATACCTTTTGAAGTGAGCAGTGTAAACCGTCAAACGGTGACGAAATTGCAAACATTTCATCATATAGATGTAGTATGTCTTTTTATCGGAATCCCATGTATGAGTGTCAAAAAATTTGGCAATACCATTTAGTATCAAATAGATTCTATGAACTCTAGTACGGGCATAGAAATAGTAATAATGGCGCGAATCAATTTATACATCGGTACCTGCAAATTGATTCTTCTTTATTCATACTGGAAGAGGCCAGCGTAATAAGGGGCTTCCTCTCCCGGTAAGTTGCATCTGTACATTATGTTAGGAGGTTTAACCTTATGTCGGCTATAAGACAAGATGCTTGGAGCGATGAAGACGATCTGATCTTAGCGGAAGTGACTCTGCGTCACATTAGAGAGGGCAGCACGCAATTATCGGCGTTTGAAGAAGTTGGGGAACGGATTGGGCGAACTGCGGCTGCATGCGGATTTCGATGGAACAGTTTTGTGAGAAAAAAATATGAAGCAGCCATCCAGATTGCAAAAGCACAGCGTCAAAAAAGAACGCAGCTCAAGAAACATGCGGCTGTATCCATCTCAGGTTCTTCTTCCGTTGGCCTATTGGATGCGCCTGAACTGTCAACGGGCAAAACGGAATCGTTTACGGAAGAAACACTATCTATCGATGCGGTGATTCGTTTCCTGAGACAATGGAGAAATACGTATCAAGATATGAATCGTCATATTAAAAACTTGGAAAAAGAACTGCAAGACAAGGAAGACGAACTAGATAGACTGGGCAGAGAAAATAATAAGCTCAATAAACAAGTAAACGAAGTGGAAACGGATTACCGCGTTGTCAATGATGATTACAAAGCGCTGATCCAAATAATGGACCGGGCGCGGAAGATGGCCTTTTTAGTGGAAGAAGAGGAAGAAGAGAAGCCGCGGTTCAAGATGGATGCAAACGGCAATTTAGAGAGAGTAGAATGATTTGAACTTCTGCTCCCATAGATGAAAAAGCTTCAGATCAAGGAGGAACCTTGGACTGAGGCTTTTTTGTTGTATAATGATGACGAAAGCTATAAGTGTGGGGGAATTAAGATGCGAATTATGATAATAGGGGCGGGTTCCTTGGGGCTTTTATTTGCTGCCAAGCTGTCCTCTTTTTGTGAGCATATGACGGTTATTGCACGGACCATAGAGCAGGCTGACCAGCTTGCACAGGAAGGTATTTTACTAGGCAGTACATCAGAACTTCATAGGACAACATGTAAGGGTTCTATAGATTTTGGGCATTATCAGGCAGCAGCAGGAGCGACTAATGGTTCGGTACAGGCATACGACTATATTTTTCTCATGGTAAAACAACCGGCTATTACGCAAGAACTTGTACAGTATATACAAGCACAAAGTTCACCGAATACTTACTTGGTTAGCTTTCAAAATGGAATCGGCCATGAATCGATGCTAAGTCAAGGAGTTGGAAGGGCTAAACTCTTGCTTGCGGTAACAACAGAAGGCGCTAAACGAGAGGGGCTCACGACGGTCTTTCACACGGGGCATGGCGTTACCTACATAGGGAGTGTTGATCAAACTGAAGATGATGAAAATTCTATGCACTTTTTGTTAGTAAACTTGCTGGAGAAGGCAGGATTTCAGACGAAGATGTCGAAAAACATGGTGGTAAGGATTTGGGACAAATTGATTATCAATGCGGTGATCAACCCACTTACAGCTATTTTGCGTGTAAAAAACGGGGAACTTCTGAATTCAGTATGGACAAAATCTTTAATGCTAGCGCTCTACCAGGAAGCTTGCATAATCGCAAATGCAAAAGGTATCCAAGTGCCTGACGATTTATGGCAAACCATTTTAATGGTTTGTGAAGCTACCAGTGGGAATCATTCATCCATGCTGCAAGATATCGAGCAATCCAGAAACACAGAAATAGATCGAATAAACGGAAGCATTTTACAGATGGCCAAAGAACTGAACCTTGAGCTTCCAACACATCTCACAGTGTACCAATTAGTGAAAGCCATAGAATAAATAGGTGGTTGATGATGATGGATGTACTGATAAGTTGGATTTCCACACTTTATGCGGTTCTGGCTGTAGCGCCGTTTATTACATTTGTTTTATTATGGTTTCTGGTGTATTTTTTTCTTCGTGATAAGAAAATGACGACTAGACTGACCATGGATGTTACGACTATTTTCCTTCTGGGGTCAGTTTCTTTGATGTGGAATCAATTATTTCATACAAACTTTGGGTTCTGGTTAATTACGCTCATTGTGCTCATAGCATTTGGAATTATTGGCGGCTATCAAACACATTTGAAAGGCCAAACAGATTTGTTACGGGTAGGCAGGGTGGTTTGGAGACTCAGCTTTTTGGGTCTATCCACGCTGTATATTTTGCTGTTCTTTTTGAATATTGGGAAAAATTACATCTTTTCGACATGAAACGAGGCGATTTTTGTTGAAGTCATGCGAATGAAGTGACTTTTCGAAAGTCTTTGTAATATTTTAATTAAGATTTGTAGAAAATAACAATGAAAATCGTCTAGATTTTATTGACCGATGGTTGTATAATTAGAATCCGTGAGACACTTACTCCTCCATCGTTTTTTGTAAATATTCTTACTTAGGTAAATTAAGTCTGGACAAAGCTTGGTATTATGTTATAATTCCTTGCGTAGAGTCTAGTAATTTTTTTTACCAGAGGTTCAAGTGAGATAATATGACATCTCTGAAGCGGTTTCATTTATTTTTGGGTTAAAGGTGTAGTGTTTATGTCAAGAAAACTATCAAACACCTAGCCATAGATATTCTAGACATACATAATTTTAGAGGAGGCGTTTTATGAAAGCGACAAAGTGGGTTACAACAGCAGTAGCATTAACGCTTATGGGCAGCGTAGCAATTGGTTGCGCAAAGAGTGAGGGAACTCCTTCCGCATCCCCATCCGGTGATACGAAAGGTACTACAGCACCAGCTTCCAACAAACCGCAAGAAATTAAAATTAACTTTACAGCTGAGCCACCGGTAATGGATAGCTCCAAAGCAACAGCAAATGCTGCTTTTACATTCATTAGCGCATTTAACGAAGGTCTGTACCGTACAGACAAAGACGGCAAAGCAACTCCTGGACTTGCTAAAGATTTCCCTAAAATCTCTGCTGATGGTTTGACTTACACGATCGACATTCGCGACAATGCGAACTGGTCTGATGGTCAACCGGTTAAAGCACAAGATTTCGTATACTCCTTCAAACGTACATTGGATCCTGCTACAAAAGGACAATATAGTTTCGTAGTAGCTTGGATTAAAGGTGGAGAAGCTGTAACAAAAGCGAAAACTCCTGAAGAAGTTAAAAAAGCTCAAGATGCTCTTGGCGTTAAAGCAATTAACGACAAACAGCTAGAAATCACGCTTGAGAAACCAGTTACATTCTTTACACAAATGCTTGCGTTCGGAACTTTCTTGCCACAACGTGAAGATTTCGTTACAAAAGCTGGCGATAAATATGGAGCAGAAGCTGACAAAGTAATCGGTGCAGGTCCGTTCATCCTTAGCAAATGGGATCATGGCCAAACGCTTGAACTTGTTAAAAATGAAAAGTACTGGGATGCTGCTAACGTTAAAATTACGAAAGCGACAGTTAACATTGTAAAAGATTCCAATACTGGTCTTAACCTATATGAAACTGATGCTGCTGATTTGACTGAAATCAACCGCGATCAATTGAAACTTTACGCTGGTAAGCCGGACAACCTGCCTAAACCAGAGTTGACTAACTCTTACTTGATGTACCAAACTAAAAAAGTTCCAGCTTTGGCTAACAAAAAAATCCGTCAAGCTCTAGGTATGGCCATCGATCGTCAAGCTTACGTTGATACCGTTCTTGCTAACGGTTCCGTAGCTTCCACAGGTCTAGTACCTGGCGGTACATCTGACGGTGCTGGCGGCGACTTCCGTAAATCTGCTGGCGATACGCAACCGAAGTTCGATGCAGCTAAAGCTAAACAATTGCTTGCTGAAGGTTTGAAAGAAGCTGGCCTAACAGCTCTTCCAAAAATGAAAGTGAACGCAGACGATACAGAAACTGCGAAAAAATCACTTGAGTTCATCCTTGCACAATGGAAACAAAACCTTGGATACGAAGCAGAAGCGAACCCAGTTCCGCACGCACTGCGTATCGAATTGTCCTCCAAACATGACTTCGATATCGTTCTATCTCTATGGGGCGCAGATTACAACGATCCAATGACATTCTTGGATATGTGGGTAACTGGCGGAGAATTTGATGAAGGCGACTACAGCAACCCAGAGTACGACAAACTAGTTAAAGCAGCTCAAACTGAAGTTGATCCAACCAAACGTGCGAAAAATTTGGTTGATGCTGAGAAAATCCTAATGGATGATCAAGGTGTAGCTCCACTTTACTTCCGTACTCGCGCTTACTTGAAAAAACCGGGTATTGATGGTTTGATCCTTCCTTCCTTCGGTCAAGAGTGGGAATTGAAATGGGCTTCTGTTAAATAATTTTTTGACCTATAGTTTTGTGTATTAAAGGAAGGGGCCGTTCGCACCTCGTGGGAGCGGCCTCTTCTAAATTTCTTAGAGCTTTAAATTAATAAAGGAGGAGCAATATGGTCAAGTTCATTCTTCGCCGTTTCTTATATGCGCTTATCACGTTATGGCTGATCGCATCATTTACATTCGTATTGATGAAAAACTTACCAGGGAATCCACTAGGAGAAGGCGCTGAAAAGATTCCTAAAGCTACGAGAGATATGCTGCTTAAGCAATACGGATTAGATAAGCCGTTGTGGGAACAGTATTTGACATTCTTGAACAATATCATCCATGGCGATCTAGGAGCTTCCTTTCAATTCCCTGCTCACAAAGTTACAGATATTATCAAACAAGCGTTTCCGTCTTCACTTGAACTTGGTTTGATCTCAATCGCTATTGCGATTATTGCAGGTCTTACACTAGGGATTATTGCAGCGCTCAAGCATAATAAAGCAGGCGATTATACCGCTATGTTTATCGCAATTTTGGGTGTTTCCATCCCATCATTTGTTCTAGGTCCATTGCTTTCGTACTACATTGGTGTTAAATGGGGAATTCTTCCTGCTGGTTTGTGGAAAGGGCCAAGCTATCGTATATTACCAGCGATTGCTCTTTCATTTGGAACCATCGCCATCCTGGCACGCTTGATGCGTACTTCGATGCTGGACGTTCTGAATCAAGATTACATTAAAACGGCTAAATCCAAAGGTTTGTCCAACTTTACGGTTGTTGTGAAGCATACGATTCGAAATGCGATTTTACCAGTTATTACGATTATCGGCCCAATATTTGTAAACGTTATTACAGGTACCCTTGTAGTTGAACAAATTTTCTCAGTGCCAGGCTTAGGTAAACACTTCGTTTCATCGGTTTATTCCAACGATTACACCATGATTTCTGGATTAACGATTTTCTATTCAGCCATTCTCATTTTGGTTATCTTTATCACAGACATCGTGTATGGTTTTGTAGACCCTAGAATTCGTCTTGGGAAAGGCGGGAAATAATACATGCAAACTCCGAATAACGCAACAGAGAATAGCTACAAGTTTGCTCCCGTTGCAAAAGAAACATTGACTGGCGAAAGAATTGTAAGACCTTCGCTCAATTATTGGCAGGACGCTTGGAGACGACTTAAGAAAAATAGACTGGCTATGGCTGGCTTAATTATATTGGTTGCTTTAATCGTACTAGCGATTATCGTGCCTTTTGTTTCAAGCTACGATTATCAGACGCAGGATCTTAAAATAAAGAACGTGTCCCCTAACGCCCAGCATTGGTTCGGTACGGATGACTTTGGCCGTGATGTATGGACCCGCGTATGGTGGGGAACCCGTATCTCGTTGTTCATCGGGATTATTGCCGCACTAATTGACTTAGTTGTCGGTGTTATCTATGGCGGTATTTCCGCTTACTATGGTGGGAAAGTCGATGAAGTCATGCAGCGTGCGATTGAAATCGTTTATGCGATTCCTTTCTTGCTGATCGCGATTCTGCTCATTATGGTTATCGGTTCCGGTATTTCTTCTATTATTTTGGCCATGGCAATAACGGGCTGGGTTCCTATGGCGCGCTTGGTGCGCGGTCAAATGCTCACGCTGAAAGAACAAGAATTCGTCTTGGCTTCCCGTACGCTTGGCGCATCGCCAATGAGAATCATTTTGCGCAGCTTGATTCCTAATGCGCTTGGGATTATCATTGTACAAATCACTTTCGTTGTTCCATCCGCAATTTTTACAGAAGCCTTCTTAAGCTTCATCGGTCTTGGTGTTAAGCCGCCGCTTGCATCGCTTGGTAACTTGCTGTCTGACGGCGCCAACTATATCCGGTTATATCCGCATCGCCTAATTTTCCCGACAATCATTTTCAGCTTAATCTTGTTAAGCTTCAATTTGCTCGGCGATGGGCTTCGTGATGCGCTTGATCCAAAAATGCGCAAGTAAGAAGGGGTGAATAATGATGAGCACCAAAAACAATTTGCTTGAGGTAAAAGATTTGCGAGTTTCTTTCCGTACGTATGCGGGGGAAGTTCAAGCTGTTCGCGGCGTATCTTTTTCTTTGAAAAAAGGTGAAGTGTTGGCGATTGTAGGTGAATCCGGCTGCGGTAAATCCGTTACGGCACAAACGCTCATGCGTTTAATTCCTACTCCGCCTAGTTATATAAAAAGCGGCTCTATCATGTTTGATGGGAAAATGGATATTACCAAACTTTCCAACAAACAAATGGAAAAAATTCGCGGATCCGAAATCGGTATGATTTTCCAGGATCCGATGACATCCCTCAATCCGACGATGAAAATCGGCGATCAAATTACTGAGGGTCTTATAAAGCACGAAGGATTAAGCAAGAAAGCTGCAACGGAGAAAGCAATTGAGATTCTAAAGCTTGTAGGCATCAACTCGCCTGAAGGCCGTATTCATCAATATCCTCATGAGCTTTCCGGTGGTATGCGTCAACGTGTCATGATTGCGATCGCGCTTGCTTGCTCGCCTAAGCTTCTAATTGCCGATGAGCCAACAACGGCTCTTGATGTTACGATTCAAGCTCAAATCATTGATTTGATGAAAACAATTTCCGTGAAGACGGACTCATCCATTATTCTAATTACGCATGACCTTGGTGTTGTAGCCGATATGGCGCAGCGCGTGGTGGTTATGTACGCAGGTAAAATTATCGAGCAAGGAACAGTAGACGAGATTTTCTACAATCCACAGCATCCATATACATGGGGCTTGCTTCGTTCGGTACCGCGCTTGGATACAAATGCGAATGAAGAACTTGTACCGATTCCAGGTACGCCGCCAGATCTATTTGCACCTCCAAAAGGGTGTGCTTTTGCAGCAAGATGTCCATACGCGATGAACCAATGCTTGGAAGTAGATCCGGAACATACGACGCTCTCCGAGACGCATAGTTCTGCTTGCTGGCTGTTGCATCCAGATGCGCCGAAAGTTGAACGTCCTGTAGGAGTGGGAGGTCATCAACATGTCTAATGCCAATAAACCAATTTTGCAAATTCGCAATATGAAGAAGCATTTTAATCTTGGCAACGGCAAAGTGTTGAAAGCCGTTGACAATTTTTCAATCGAAATCAACCGCGGTGAAACATTCGGTCTCGTAGGGGAATCCGGTTGTGGTAAATCTACCGCAGGCAGAACAATCATTAAGCTGTATGATGCGACTGAAGGTGAAGTCATTTTTGACGGCGAGGATGTCCATAAACTCAAGGGCAAAAAGCTGAAAGAATTTAACCGGAATATGCAAATGGTATTCCAAGATCCTTACGCATCGTTGAATCCGCGTATGACAGTAGGGAATATCATTGCCGAAGGTATTGATATTCATGGATTATACAGCGGCGCTAAACGTAGAGAACGCGTAATGGAGCTGCTTCGCGCTGTTGGTCTGAACGATGAGCACGCGAACCGTTTTCCGCATGAGTTTTCCGGCGGTCAGCGTCAACGTATCGGGATTGCCCGCGCGCTTGCGATTGAGCCGAAATTCATTATTGCGGACGAACCGATCTCGGCATTGGACGTTTCCGTTCAAGCTCAGGTTGTGAACTTGTTCAAAAGATTGCAGAAAGAAATGGGCTTGACTTACTTGTTCATTGCACATGACTTGGCAATGGTTAAGCACATTTCTGACCGTATTGGGGTAATGTACCTAGGTAATCTGGTTGAAGTTACAACATCAGACGACCTATATGCGAAACCGCTGCACCCGTACACACAGTCGCTATTGTCTGCGATTCCGATTCCGGATCCGGAAATCGAACGTACGCGTGAGCGCATCATCCTGCAGGGAGACGTACCGAGCCCGCTCAATCCGCCAAGCGGTTGTCCGTTCCGTACGCGCTGTCCGCAAGCGATGCCGCAATGTGCGGAATCTATGCCGCCAAGCAAAGAAGTGGAACCGAATCACTTCGTAGCTTGTCATTTGTATTAAGTTTGTTCGGCCGTCCCGATTGGGGCGGCTTTTTGGCGTTCTTTTATTTCAATTGTAATTATTTGAAATACAGTTTTGACGATTGCTTGCCTACCGTGTACAATCAAAGAATAGTTGTTTTATTTGGTATGAAGAGGGGACAGTAGTCGCATATGCAAATGGAAACTTTTCATTGGAAAAAAAATCAGGGATTAGCTGAAGATTATATTCATCAAACAGCACAAGCTGCTGATTTATTTCCATATCATTTTGGAAATCAGGAAGATTGGCAGTCCCGCGTAAAGTGGCTGGATGAAGGGCAATCCGCACGCTCGGTTGATCGCGGACGCTTGGTGGAAGTACTGCAAGCATATAATAAGAAGATTGGTAATGCCCCAGCCGCATTTGATCAGATTGCCGCCCTTGCCAGCAAGGAGGCGCTTGCTATTGTTGGCGGGCAGCAGGCGGGATTGTTCGGGGGTTCGCTACTGGTTCTATACAAAGCAATATCCATTATTCAGTTAGCAAGAGAATGGAGCGGCAAATTAAATCGGCCTGTCGTTCCCGTCTTCTGGATTGCTGGCGAGGATCACGATTTCGACGAAGTCAATCATATGTATACACTGTCGAATACGCAGCAGATAGACAAAATAAAGGTTGACCATCCGACAGGACAGCGTACGTCCGTCAGTAAGCTGCCTCTTGGTGCTGTAGCTTGGAAAGAAGCCTTGTCTGAGTTGGATCAGTCTTTGATGGATACCGAGTTCAAAGCTTCTTTGATGGCGAAATTAGAAAAGGCAACAGAAGGCGATGCAACGCTTTCCGATGCTTTTGCTCGCTGGATGGCGGTCTTGTTCGGTGAATACGGTCTTGTTTTGATTGATTCTGATGAACCTTCGCTTCGCGCCATAGAATCGGGAATGTTCGAACAGCTGGTTTTACAAAATGAAGCTTTTGCAGCTTCTTTGTTAAAGAATCAGGACGAGGTAATGCAAGCAGGATATAGCCCTCAAGCGGAAGTGACGAAAGATGGGGCTAATCTGTTCGTATATGCGGGCGGACACAGATTGCTCCTGCACCGCGAAGGCGAGTATTTTACCGATAAGAAAAAGGAATATCAATTCACCAAAGAGCAGCTGCATGATTTGGCGGTAACGAGCCCGGCGCAGCTAAGCAACAACGTCATGTCGCGCCCGCTCATGCAGGAGTTCTTGTTCCCCGTGTTGGCTACCGTTTTAGGAGCCGGCGAAATTGCTTATTGGGCTCTCACTAAGCACGCTTTCGCCCAGTTTGGTATGAAAATGCCGATAGTGGCGCCACGCCTGGAGTTTACTTTAATCGAGGGCACCGTTAAGAAGCAAATGAACAAGTATGATTTTACATTTGAAGATGTCCTCTATCGGTTTGAACAAAAGAAGCAGGATTGGCTGGATTCCCAGGATACACTACGGTTAAATGAACGCTTTGATCAAGTGAAATCCGAGTTCCGTGACAGCTATACGCCGCTTGTGGAATCGTTGGCCGCGATCAATCCAGGGGTAAGAAAGCTCGGCGATACGAACTTGGTGAAAATTTTAGAGCAGATCGAATTTCTGCAGCATAAAGCATCAGATGCGTATAAGACACAGTTTGATGCGACATTAAGGCAGTTGGAACGCATTCGTCTAACGATATTACCGTTAGCAAAGCCGCAGGAAAGAGTGTATAATGGGTGTGCTTATATGAATCGTTATGGGAATGATTGGATGAAAGATCTTTTAGAGAATTCGATTCCTGTTGATGGTTTGCACCGTGTTTATTATTTGTAGGAGGAATTGGACATGACAACTGTAGAAAAAAGTATTGTTGCCGATATCGCATTGGCACCTGAAGGTCATTTGAAAATTGATTGGGTCCAGGCGCATATGCCTGTTTTGAACCGTATTCGCGAGCAATTTGAGAAGGAACAGCCTTTTAAAGGACTGAAAGTAACAATCTCGTTGCACCTTGAAGCAAAAACAGCCTATCTGGCCAAAGTAGTGAAAGCTGGTGGAGCGGAAGTTACAATTACAGGCAGTAATCCGTTGTCTACCCAGGATGATGTATGTGCTGCGCTTGTAGAAGACGGCATTACGGTTTTTGCGAAATACAATCCAAGTCCGGAAGAATACAAAGAACTGTTGATTAAAGCGCTTGAAACTAAGCCTGATCTCATCATTGATGATGGCGGCGATTTGGTATCCATTCTTCACTCCGAGCGTAAGGATCTGGCTGTTCAAGTTCGCGGCGGCGCAGAAGAAACGACAACCGGTATCCTTCGTTTGAAAGCGATGGAAAAAGAAGGGAAACTGGAATTCCCGATGGTTGCTGTGAATGATGCATTCTGCAAATACTTGTTTGACAATCGTTACGGTACAGGCCAATCCGTTTGGGACGGTATTAACCGTACAACGAACTTGGTTGTTGCCGGTAAAACGGTCGTCGTGGTCGGCTACGGCTGGTGCGGTAAAGGTGTAGCGATGCGTGCCAAAGGCTTGGGTGCAAATGTTATTGTTACGGAAATTGACGCGATCAAAGGCGTTGAGGCGTACATGGATGGCTTTGCCGTGATGCCGATGGTTGAAGCGGCGAAATTAGGCGACTTCTTCGTGACAGTAACGGGGAACCGAGATGTTATTCGCGGCGAGCACTACAAAGTAATGAAAGATGGCGCAATTCTTTCGAATGCAGGACATTTCGATGTCGAAGTCAACAAGCCTGAGCTTGAAGCGCAATCCGTATCCAAACGCACGGTTCGTCGCAACATTGAAGAATACCAACTGACGGATGGTCGCAAAATTTATGTGCTGGCTGAAGGCCGACTTGTCAACCTGGCAGCTGGGGATGGTCATCCGGCTGAAATTATGGATATGACGTTTGCACTTCAAGCTATGTCTCTGAAATATGTGAACGATGAATACAAAAAATTAGGTAAAACCGTTGTTAATGTGCCTTACGTATTGGATGAGCAAGTAGCCAGATTCAAATTAGAATCACTTGGTACTAGCATTGATGCATTAACGGAAGAGCAAAAGCTATACCTCGACAGCTGGGCAGAGCATTAAGAATCAGAAGCCTATCGGACCACTTTTGGTGGTTCGGTAGGCTTTTTTTGTTTTGGCCCATTTCCTGCAACTTTCCATTCGCGACCTCCGTTTATAGGATGTATAACCTATATTTGGTAGCGAAGGGGATGGCGAGATGGGGGTCAAAAAGTGGGTGCTAAAGGTATCGTTGCTGCTTGCTGTATGTATGGTGGCGGGCTGCATCATGGCAGGCTGCAGCTCATCCAAAGGCGAAATGGGTGCGTCTTCCGAGTTGAAAATGAGCACAACCAGCGACACCGCAAAGATGGATGCGACTCGCGCTGATGGACAGACTGCGGCAGCTCCTGCGATTCAGGCACAGGCATCTAGTGATGCCAAAGGGAAAGAGGCTAGCTCCGCAACTGTTCAAACGCCGGCAGATGGCAAGGATGCCACGATGACCGTGATGCCGGCTACAGGAAGCGATGAGGCGGCCGGTTTTAACCGGAAGCTCATTTATCGCGCTAACTTAGTCATGCCTGTTGATGATTACAGCAAGGCGCAAACGGCGCTCCGCGATCTTGTGGCCTTGAGCGGAGCTTACATCCTGCAGTTTTCGGAAAGTGCCAATACCGGGGAACGTGGCGGCACCTATACGATCAAAGTGGCTGCGAACGGTTTTGTTTCGTTGTTAGACGGATTAGAGAAAATCAGTCCATCGCTGCAAAGGAACGTTCAAGGTCAGGATGTGACGGAGGAGTATGTGGACCTCAGCTCGCGTTTGAAAGCGAAGCAGTTAGTTGAAACCAGATTGCTCGGCTTTATGGAGAAGGCCTCTAAGACGGACGATTTGCTTGCTTTCTCCAATGAGTTATCCAAAGTACAGGAGGCGATCGAACAGATCAAAGGCCGAATGAGGTATTTGGATCAAAATGTGGCTTACTCCACGGTTGAAGTTCGCATGTACCAACAAACGGATAAAAAGCCGCTTCTATCGGATCCGAGTAAATTGTCACTAGGTGAGCGGCTTCAGAAAGCGTGGAACTCTAGCCTAAATGTACTAGTAGCTGTCCTGCAAGGCGTTCTTGTTTTCCTGGCTGCAGCTTTCCCGGTTATCGTCATTGCTATGTTAATCGGCGTTCCTATTTGGGTATACAGGCGCAAGAGAAACAAACAACTACTGACTATGAGAAATCAAATCAAAGAACAAAATGCTTCTTTGAACTCACTTGATGAAGAGAAACAAGGAACAATAGACGCAGAATAGACCTATAATTGAAAAATTTTTCACAAATCCTGCTCAAGAAGCAGGATTTATTTCGTTTTTGGCGAATTAACATTAAAAAGTGGTGAAAAGTGGTAGGAAGTGGAGGGAAAGGGGGCACCATGCTATGTTCATGGGGGAATATCAACATAGCATAGACGAAAAGGGCCGTATGATCATCCCGGCCAAATTTCGTGAAGCCCTAGGCGAATCCTTCGTTATCACTCGCGGTCTGGATCAGTGCTTGTTCGTATATCCGCGTTCCGAATGGGCGATACTCGAACAAAAGCTTAAAGCACTGCCATTGATGAAATCAGATGCGCGCGCATTCACTCGCTTTTTCTTCTCCGGGGCAACGGAGTGCGACCTCGATAAGCAAGGTCGAGCGAACATTCCAGGCAATCTCGTCGATCATGCCAAGCTTGAAAAAGATTGTGTGGTTATCGGTGTTTCTAACCGGGTAGAGATTTGGAGCAAGCAAATTTGGGAAAGCTATGCCAATGAATCGGAACAGTCATTCAATGAAATAGCTGAGAAACTCGTCGACTTTAATTTTGATTTATAGATTGCTTACGAAGACAGTTTTGCCAAGGCAAAACTAAGACTATGCTTACGAAGAAAGCTTTGCTAAAGCAAAGCTCTTAGGAGGACACCAAGATGTTTCATCATGTGACGGTACTTAAGGAAGAATCAGTTGAAGGTTTACATATAAAACCGGATGGCGTATACGTGGATTGTACGATGGGAGGTGCGGGGCATAGTTCCCTGATCGCATCTAAATTAGGTGCTAATGGGCTACTGATTGCACTTGACCAGGACGATGTCGCTCTAGCAAATGCTCAAACCGTATTGGCTCCTTACCTGGATCGCGTGAAAATCGTGAAAAGCAATTTCAGAGATTTGGAGCATGTACTCATGAATGAGCCGAGAGCACTACGCGATGGGAAGCCGCAGGTAGACGGAATTCTCTTCGATCTTGGCGTATCATCCCCACAGTTGGATGACGGCGAAAGAGGCTTCTCGTATCATCAAGATGCGGAGCTCGATATGAGAATGGATCGTACGACGGAATTAACCGCCAAAACGATCGTGAATGAGTGGCCTCCTGAACGAATCGCCAAAATTTTGTTTGAATATGGGGAAGAGAAGTTTTCGCGCCGAATTGCTGGTGTTATTGCTGAAGCTCGTACCAAAGGTCCGATTGAAACCACGGGAGAACTTGTGGAGTTGATTAAGGAAGGGATTCCTGCAGCAGCAAGAAGAACAGGCGGTCACCCCGCTAAGAGAAGCTTTCAAGCATTAAGAATTGCCGTTAATGATGAATTGGGCGCTTTTGAAGAGGCGCTGGAGCAATCAGTGAGATGCCTGGCTCCGGAGGGCAGAGTTGCGGTTATCACCTTCCATTCCTTGGAAGATCGCATCTGCAAGCAGTTTTTCGTCAAAAATGTGGAAAAATGCACATGTCCGCCAGCTTTTCCAATGTGTGTCTGCAACAAATCCGGTGATCTTAAGTTAGTAACACGTAAACCGATTATGCCAAGTGAGCACGAGTTAGAGGTGAACCAGAGAGCAAGATCCGCCAAACTGCGTATTGCAGAAAAGCTTTGACACAAAAGGAGGAAATTGATATGCCATCTTATATCCAGGGGAATTTGGCTCTTGATCAGAAACGTTCTGTTCCAGCGGCTAAAGCTAAGGTGAAGATTAAAGAGACAACCAAGGTTGTTTATCGCAACAAATCGCTGCCGGCCCAAGAGAAAATGCTGTATCTGTTTACAGTTCTCCTCTGTGTCATAGTTGCAGGTGTGATTATTTGGCGATATGCGTCAATCTACCAAATGAATGCAAGTATTTTGAAAATGCAGGGGGAAATTCGCGAGATTCAAGCTCAGAACAGCGCTTTAAAGCAGGAAGTAGAAAAACTGCAAAGCCCAGATCGTTTAAAAGAGGAAGCTGTGCGCCTAGGGTTTAATTTACAAGACGAGAAGCAGGTAAGTCTAGTAGCTCCGGGAAAAGCCAAGACAGGCACGAACAGCAGTAAAAATACTAAAGTTGCTTCTAAACCGTAACGGGCAGGTATCGATATGACAAAAAAAATTAAGCTGAGATCTTTACTCATTGGAGGGTTCTTTACCCTTCTTTTTGTTGTCCTCTTGGTTAAAGTCTATTGGATTCAAGTGGTGGATGCATCGTGGTTGCTAGAGCAAGCCGAGAAAAAATGGGAGACTGACAGAGTCATCGCACCTGTTCGTGGGACCATTATGGACCGTAATGATAAGGTTCTAGCCGTTGAAGGGACTGCTTACACGGTCACGCTGAATCCCAAAATGATTGATGGACTGCGTGTTGCTGATGATGTCGCCCGAGGTTTGGCCGATATTTTGAAAGAGTCCGATGCGACCAAACCGGCGCTAGAAACTAAGATTCGTGAGCTCGCCACTAGAAAGAAGCCGGATGGTAGTGATTTTGCCGTCAATGTTGAGATTCGCAACGAGGGCTGGAAAATTGACAAGGAAAAAGCGGATCAAGTTCGCGATTTCATTGCGACGATGCAAACGAGGCTGAATAAATCGTCCAAAACGAACATCGGAGTAGGCATTGTTGATGAAAAGAAACGATATTATCCGGGAGAAACGCTGGCTTCGCATATTCTCGGATATACGAACAAAGAAGGCAAAGCAGCGCTTGGCTTAGAGTTGAAGCTGGATGACACGCTAAAAGGCGTTCCTGGCATGTTGAGCTATGAGAAGGACGGCAAGGGAGTGGAGCTTCCGGACGCGAAAGTCAATTTTAAACCGGCGGAGGATGGGAGCAATGTCCGTCTGACCATCGATAAGAACATTCAATTTTACCTGGAGAGCGCGCTGGCGAAAGTGAATGATAAGTGGCACCCGAAAAGCTTAACGGCGATAGCGGTCGACCCAAAAACGATGGAAATATTAGGCATGGCGAATACGCCGACTTTTAATCCAAATACGTACTGGAACATCAAAGATCAAAGTGATTTTAAAAATAATGCTGTGGCCTCCCGCTATGAGCCAGGTTCGACGTTTAAGATTGTCACATTAGCGGGAACGGTAGAAGAAGGTTTATTCAATCCGAATGAGATGTACCAATCAGGTATGATTCGCGTACAGGATAGAGAACTTCATGACCACAATCGCGTGGGTTGGGGCAAAATTTCTTACCTGGATGGACTTAAGCGGTCTAGTAACGTAGCTTTCGTGAAACTAGGATTAGAGAAGCTCACACAACCTAAGCTCAAGAGTTATATTGAAAAATTTGGATTCAATGAAAAAACGAATATCGATATGCCGAATGAAGTATCGGGACTCATAGATATGAAATACCCGTCTGAGTTTGCTACTGCAACGTATGGCCAAGGGAAAGTCGTAGTTACAGCCATTCAGCAAACGGCAGCCTACGCAGCAATGGCGAATGGCGGCAAATTAATGTGGCCGCATATCGTGAAGGATATCGTCGATCCCAAAACAGGGAAGACGATTCAATCGTTTGCACCGCAAGTGATCAGACAAGTCGTTAGTGAGAAGACGGCAGAAACAGTTAGCGGCTACTTGGAGCAAGTTGTTTCAGACCAAGACATTGGAACAGGTAAGCTGGCTTATATGGAGGACTACCGAGTAGCCGGTAAGACGGGGACAGCGAACTTGGTACTTCCTGGAGAAAAAACGTATTCGACCGATTCATGGGTTATTTCATTCATCGGGTACGCACCTGTAGAAGACCCTAAAATTCTCGTTACATTGATCGCCGATCAGCCGGATCTTGGCGGCAACTATCATTTGGGCGGACAGGTGCTAGCGCCGGCTTTTAAAGATATTGTCGGTGAATCCCTGCAGTATATGGGCGTTAAATCAAGCAAGCAAACGCAGATGGTAACCAAAGAAGCGAATAAGTTAAAAGTTCCTAATTTCGTGGATACCACCGCAGAGAGCGCGAGAGCGGCGGCCAAAGAAAGCGGTTTGTCTTTGGAAGTATTCGGTAAAGGGGAGAAGGTCGTGGATCAATTCCCGAAAGCGGGTACTGAAATTTTGTCCTCACAACGAATATATGTTGCGATGCAAAACGTGAGCGATATGCCGCTTCCGAATTTAGTAGGTCGATCGTTGCGGGATGCCGTAGAAGCGTGTTCCTTTTTTAAAGTGGATTGCCAAACCACTGGCGAAGGCTATGTCTCCGATCAGGCGACAACCGGAGAAGGTGAAGGACGCAGCGTGACATTGCAGCTTAAGCCGTTAAGCGATAAAGCCGTTGCAGCTGGCGGTCAAACACAGTCAGCGTCAGATGCTGCGACGTCAACCCCGAATGGGAAGACGGATACACAACGAACTACAGCCAAAAAGTCGCCATAAGCAAAGGGCTTGTTCTAACCCCTGTTTGTCCCGAATAGTCATGTTAGGAATGAGACTGACTTATTTGGGAAGGGAGATTGAACGTTCATGCGTGCTTCTAACGTTACTGTTCGCCGCAGATTGTTTACTGCGCTCATCACTGGCACGGTCATATTTACTGCTCTTATTCTCCGATTAGCCTACGTCCAGCTATGGATTGGACAAGACTTGGCGAATAAAGCGGAGGATAGCTGGAGGAGACAGATTGAGTTTGCGCCGAAAAGAGGAGAAATACAGGATCGCAACGGGATCACGTTGACTTACAGTATGAGCACGCCTACGATCGTGGCGATTCCTGTGCAAATTCAAGATCCTCAAAGTACAGCGGCGAAGCTTGCGGAAGTGCTTCAAGGAAATGCAGATGATATTTATAAACAAATTACGAAAAAAACTTCCCAAGTCGATATCAAGCCGTCCGGACGTAAAATAACGATTGAAAAAGCTCAGGAAGTCCGCAATCTGCATCTGCCGGGCGTCGTTGTCGCGGAAGATAATAAACGATACTATCCGTTCGGCAGTTTAGCGGCACACATCCTAGGCTTTGCTGGCATAGATAAAGGCTTAACAGGGATTGAAGCGAAATACGACAGTCAATTGACCGGCATTCCCGGCAATATCTCGTATATGACGGATGCAGCAGGCAGACCGCTAAAAGGGACGACGGATAAGTATACGAGTCCTAAGGATGGTTTGAACGTAAAGCTGACGATTGACAGTCACCTGCAGTCTGTGATGGAAAGAGAACTGGATCAAGCGATGGTTCAGTATCAAGCGCAAAATGTCGTTGCGATTATGATGGATCCGAACAATGGAGAAATTTTGGCCATGGGCAGCAGACCGACCTATGAGCCAGGCAACTATAAAAATTTTCCGGCTGAGACGTACAACCGGAATCTGCCGATTTGGAAGACGTACGAGCCAGGTTCGACGTTCAAAATCATCACGCTGGCAGCAGCCCTGGAAGAGAAAAAAGTTGATCTCAAGAACGAACCCTTCTATGACCCAGGGTTTATCGAGGTTGGCGGAGCCAGATTGCGCTGCTGGAAGCGCGGCGGTCATGGTAGCGAAACCATGCTCCAAGTTGTTCAAAACTCCTGTAACCCCGGTTTCGTCGTAATGGGCCAACGTCTTGGCAAGGAGAAGCTTTTTGATTATATTTCCAAGTTTGGCTTTGGGAAAAAGACAGGCATTGACCTTGGCGGGGAAGAGAACGGGATTATGTTCAAGCCGTCTCAGGTTGGACCGGTGGAGCTGGCGACGACAGCGTTCGGTCAAGGGGTATCGGTGACGCCGATTCAACAAATTACGGCTGTATCCGCAGCGATCAACGGCGGTAAACTGTTTAAGCCCTACGTGGCCAAATCATTCTCGAATCCGGACACGGGAGAAGTCGTGAACGTGACCCAGCCAGAATTGGTACGCAACGTTATTTCTGAAGGAACCTCGAAACAGGTTCGCGAAGCGCTGGAAAGCGTAGTAGCGTTAGGAACAGGGCGCAATGCCTTTATTGACGGCTACAGGGTCGGCGGTAAAACGGGAACGGCTCAGAAAGTAATCAACGGCCGTTATTCTCCGGATGAGCATATCGTGTCATTCATTGGTTTTGCTCCGGCGGATAATCCGAAGATTGTGATTTACGCAGCTGTGGATGATCCCAAAGGGATTCAATTCGGCGGCTTGATCGCAGCGCCTTTAGTTAAGAATATGATGGCTGACGCTTTGCGCTATATGAAGGTGGAACCGAATAAACAGCAGCTCGACAAAGAGTACCGGTATGGGGAAACGCCGGTTGTTGAGGTGCCGGACTTGGTTGGAGCGTCAGTTGATGATATATTAGAAGATCTGAACATGAATTTTAAGCTGGCAAAGTCCGGCAATGGCAAATATGTGATTAGCCAGGCGCCTAAAGCAGGCACTCGGGTCGATCAAGGTTCAACGATTCGTATTTTTTTATCGAACAATGAGCCGCCGCAGTAGAGGATTTGCGATCCTCTTTAAAAAAAGATTAGCAAATAAGACATGTTTAGCTTTTCCATATGCATAAAATTGTCCATAATAGATAGGAAAAATGTTAAGGAGAGGGTTGCTCATGAAACTGCAGGAGCTTGCTTCCGCACTGCTCATTACCCATATACAAGGAAATGCGAATACAGAGATTACGGGGATTGAAGCAGACTCTCGTAAAATAAAGCCAGGTGATTTGTTTTTGTGCATCCCTGGTCTTACAGTTGACGGTCACGATTACGCCCCAAAAGCGATTGCGCTTGGGGCTTCTGCGCTAGTTACTGAAAGAGTGCTGGATTTGCCTGTCCCGCAGTTGGTAGTGAAGGATGCCAGATATGCGATGGCAGCGTTGTCTGCTCATTTCTATGGTTATCCAAGCAAAGAACTGAAGCTGATCGGAATTACAGGTACCAACGGCAAGACGACATCGACTTATCTGCTAGAAAAAATATTGCGTGACCATGGGTTTACGACAGGTCTTATGGGGACGATCCAAATGAAAATCGGGGATACGTATACCGAGATGGAACGGACGACCCAAGAATCCGTCGATCTTCAGCGCAGCTTTCGCAGCATGTGCGAGGCAGGTACGGATTATTGCATCATGGAAGTGTCCAGCCATGCGTTGGAGCTTGGCCGGGTGAAGGGAATTCATTTCCGTTCGGGCATTTTTACGAACCTGTCCCAGGATCATTTGGATTATCACAAAACGATGGAAGCTTATGCAGCTGCAAAAGGACTCCTTTTCTCCAGGTTGGGGAACGGGTTTTCCGGTGATTCAAAGGAGCGTCAATATGCGATCCTGAATGCGGATGATGCAGCATCGGAGACGTTCAACAAACTTACGGCTGCACAGGTGATTACATACGGCATTGAGCAAGCTTGCGATGTTCGGGCGATCGACATTCGCATTACAGCGAAAGGTACCGCGTTCAAGCTGGTTTCTTTTGCCGGCGAAGCGTACTTCCAGATGAAATTGGTCGGGAAATTCAATGTCTACAACGCTCTTGGGTCTATCGCGGCAGCCTTGGCGGAAGGAATTCCGCTTCAGGCTATACAGAGCAGCTTAGAGAGTATAGCCGTTGTAGACGGACGGATGGAGGTTGTGGACGAGGGCCAGGATTATTTGGTTCTGGTTGACTATGCCCACACGCCGGATGGATTAGAGAACGCACTATCGACGATCCGCGAGTTTGCCGAAGGTAAAGTGATCACTGTGTTTGGCTGCGGCGGGGATCGCGACAGAACGAAGCGTCCTTTGATGGGAAAAGTAACGGCCGCCTATAGCGATCATCTATATGTAACTTCCGATAATCCTCGTACAGAGAATCCGGATGCGATTCTTCAGGACATTGTTCCCGGACTGGCAGAGGTCAAATATCCGGAGGAAAAGTATGAATTGATCCCGGATCGCAAAAAAGCGATACAAAAGGCTATTGATGGGGCAGGCCCCAAAGATGTAATATTGATAGCGGGAAAAGGCCACGAAACGTATCAGGATATCATGGGGGTCAAGCATGATTTCGACGACCGTTTGGTGGCTAAGGCTGCGATAAAGGGGAGAACACGATGATCCAGCGAACATTACAACAAATTGCCGAAATGTTGGGGAGTGAAGTATTAGGGATAGAAGGCACTGGGAGCATAGCAGGCGTGTCGACGGATACTCGCTCGATACCGGCAGGCAGTCTTTTTGTCCCGCTGATTGGAGAAACGTTTGACGGGCATGCGTATGCAGAGGAAGCTTATCATAAAGGTGCGTCGGCTGTTTTATGGCAGGATAACCATGGAGTGGCACCAGCGGGTGTTCCTCATATCCGAGTGACGGATACACTCACGGCTCTTCAGCAATTGGCCAAGGCCTATAGGCAGCAATTGTCTGTACGTATCATCGGCATTACTGGCAGTAACGGGAAAACGACGACCAAAGATTTAGTCGCTGCCGTTTTGGGTAGTACGTATAAGGTGCACAAAACAAAAGGCAACTTGAATAATCATATCGGATTACCGCTTACACTGCTTCAGCTGGAAGAAACGACGGAATTCGCGGTAGTCGAAATGGGGATGAGCGGCCGTGGCGAAATTGAGCTGCTCAGCGATTTGGCCGAGCCGGATGCCTCGATCATCACCATGATCGGTGAGTCCCATATGCTCCAGCTGGGCTCTCGGGAAGAAATCGCCCGTGCGAAGGTGGAGATCGCAAGCGGTATGCCGAGTGGCAGCCTGCTTGTGTACAACGGCGACGAGCCGTTGATTGAACAGGCTCTCGCGGAGCGCAGCCTGCCGGAGGGGCTTCACCGCCTTCGCTTCGGACACGGCGAGAGCAATGCCAAGTACCCGACCGCGATCCGAATGGATGCGGACGGCGCGCACTTCGAGCTTAATTCCCCGGGCTACCCGGAATTGTATATTCCCTTGCTCGGCACGCATAACGTCATCAACGCGTTAGCGGCCATCGCCATCGGCGAAGCCTTCGGCGTTCAGCCGGAAGCGGTAGCAGCGGGGCTTCGCTCGCTGCAGATGACAAGCATGCGCATCGAAAAGCTGACGGCTGCCTCCGGGCTGACCGTGCTGAACGATGCGTATAACGCCAGCCCGGCCTCGATGCGGGCGGCGATTACGCTGACCGAGCAGCTGAGCGGCTTCGGTCGGAAGTTTCTCGTGCTCGGCGACATGCTGGAGCTTGGCGAGCACGAAGAGCAGTTCCATCGCGAGATTGGCGCGATGCTCTCTCCGGAACGTGTAGACGGCGTCTTCACGTTCGGGCGGTTAGGCCGCTTCATCGCAGAGGAAGCGGCTGCACGGTTTCCGAAGGATCGCGTGCGCGCCTTCGAGGACAAAGAGCTCCTCGCGAGCGAGCTTGCCGCTGAAGCGCGAGCGGAGGATCTTGTGCTCGTGAAAGGCTCGCGCGGCATGCGTCTTGAGCAAGTTGTGAATGCCTTACTCGCCTGATAGGCGTGAAAATAATTATTATGAAACAGTAGATCGTTTTCGAAATGGCGGAAACGAGCAGGGGGAACCGACGTGGAAAACGCAATTTTATTAACGATGGGCGTTGCATTCGTGCTCGCGCTTATTATGGGGCCGCTTTTTATACCGATTTTGCGGCGCATGAAATTTGGCCAACAAATCCGTGAGGACGGCCCGCAGGGACACTTGAAAAAACAAGGCACACCAACTATGGGCGGCGTCATTATTTTACTTGCGCTCGCCTTGGCGACGCTTCGTTTTGCCGATAAAAATTCGGATCTATTGATCTTGCTAATCGCCTCACTTGGCTATGGGCTTGTAGGTTTTCTGGACGATTATATTAAAATTATTTTTAAGCGATCACTAGGGCTTACGGCCAAACAAAAGCTGTTCGGACAGCTCTTGATTTCGGCTATTGTTTGCTACTTGCTTGTGATGCAAGGTCATAGCACGGACTTATACATCCCATTTGTGGAATTCCATTTCAATCCTGGTTGGCTGTATTTCCCTTTAATGGCGATTCTCATGTTAGGTGCTTCCAATGCGGTCAACTTTACCGATGGATTGGATGGCTTATTGGCAGGGACAAGTGCGATTGCCTTTGGCGCGTATACGGTGATTGCCATGAACAATACACAACCAGAGGCTGCGATTTTCTCAGCGGCAATGGTGGGAGCTGTACTTGGATTCCTCGTGTTCAATGCGCATCCGGCTAAAGTATTTATGGGAGATACCGGCTCTCTTGGTATCGGGGGCGGCTTGGTGGCTGTTGCGATTTTGACCAAAGCGGAGCTGCTTTTAGCGGTCGTAGGCGGAGTATTCCTGATCGAAATTCTCTCCGTTGTCATCCAAGTGGTATCCTTTAAGACAAGAGGCAAGCGCGTATTCAAAATGAGTCCGATTCATCATCATTTTGAGCTGGTCGGATGGTCGGAGTGGCGTGTCGTTATTACATTCTGGGTCGTAGGTCTCGTACTTGCCGTACTCGGATTATATATGAATGAGGTGTTGTAGAACATGAAGCATCCGCGTGAATATCGTGGACTTGAAGTGGTCGTTCTGGGCTTGGCTCGCAGCGGTGTCGCTGCGGCTAAGCTTTTTCATCAAAATGGAGCCCTGGTCACAGTCAATGACAAAAAAGAGCGAAGCGCATGCCCTGAAGCCGACGAACTGGAGGCTCTGGGTATTTCTGTTGTATGCGGGTTTCACCCGGAGTCTTTGGTGCATGAGGGCATCGCATTAGTTGTGAAAAACCCTGGCATTCCGTACTCGGTAGAGCCGATCCGCAAAGCATTGGAACTAGGGATTGAAGTCGTTACTGAGGTTGAGGTCGCATATCAGTTCTGCGAAGCTCCGATTATTGGAATTACCGGTTCAAACGGAAAGACGACAACGACGACACTTATAGGATTAATGTTGGATTCAGCAGGGTTGTCTCCTGTGGTGGCGGGTAATATCGGGCGTGCTTTAACGGAAGCGGCACCCGAAGTTACAGCGGACAATTGGATGGTGGTGGAGCTAAGCTCCTTTCAACTGAAAGGAACGACATCATTCCGTCCGAGAATCGCGCTGTTATTAAATTTGTATGAAACTCATCTGGACTATCATGGTTCGATGGATGACTATATTGCCTCGAAGGCAAAGCTGTTTGAAAATCAAACAGAGGAAGATACGGCTATACTCAATTGGGACGATCCGGTATGTCAATCACTCCTCCCTACGCTGAGGGCGAAACTTTTTCCGTTCTCGATGAAAGAAACTTTATCGTACGGCGTGTATTACGATCAGCCGTCAGAGACGCTTGTTTATGCGAACGGACAAGGTGAAGTTGTGCCGATTATGCCGGCGAGAGAAATGGGAATTCCGGGCAGCTTCAACGTCGAGAACGCACTGGCTGCGGCTGCAGCAGCCCTCACAGCAGGCGTTGAGGTTGGTGCGATAGCAGATGTGCTCAGAAGCTTTCAGGGCGTAGAACACCGTCTGGAGCTCGTTAGAGAGCTGAATGGTGTTACCTTTTACAATAACTCCAAAGCAACCAATGCTGCGGCTTCCATCAAATCAATCGAAGCATTCGACCAGAAGCTTGTCCTGATCGCAGGAGGATTGGATCGGGGATCTGACTATATGGAGCTGCTCCCTACGTTCCGTGAACGTATTAAGGGCATTGTTACACTGGGACAAACGAAAGAGAAAATTACACATATTGCCGAACTGGCAGGGATTAGCTGCATTCAAACCGTCGATACTGCTAAGGATGCAGCGGATGCCGTTAATAAAGCCGTTCAGCTTGCTTGGCAGATGAGTGAACCCGGGGATATCGTCCTGCTTTCACCGGCTTGCGCAAGTTGGGATATGTTCCCCTCCTATGAGGACAGGGGACGCATGTTTAAGGAGTCCGTGCATAACCTTTAAATAGGGCTTATCCACATGTGTTTGCTGGCAGGTGACGTTTCGTTGCCTGCTTGGCGGAGCATCCTTTGGATGTGGCCCAGAACACATAAAGAGGTGTCTGTTATGGGTAAATCACGGTCTGCTCCTGATATTTGGATTATTATTCCAACCTTGCTGCTTTTGACAATTGGCATTATTATGGTTTACAGTGCGAGCAGTGTACTTGCATTTCGCGAATTCGGCGATTCACTGTACTACCTGAAAAGACAGTTGATTTTTGCTGTTTTAGGGATTGTCGCGATGTTTTTTACGATGAATGTCGATTATCTCGTTTGGAAAAAGATAGCGCGAATTACGTTGATCATTTGTTTCGTCATGTTGATTATCGTGTTAATTCCCGGCATCGGGGTTGTTCGCGGCGGAGCTAGAAGCTGGTTAGGGATTGGCGCTTTCGGTATTCAGCCGTCGGAGTTCATGAAGATGGGAATGATTCTTTATTTAGCTAAAATGTTGTCCGAGCAGCAGTCCAAAATTACCCAGTTTTCTAAAGGGTTATTGCCTCCTCTAGGGATTATGGGCCTTGCTTTCGGCCTGATTATGCTGCAGCCCGACCTTGGAACCGGAGCCGTGCTTGTTGGCGCTTCGCTATTAATCATCTTTATCTCAGGCGCAAGATTGCTTCATCTCTCATATCTAGGTATGATAGGGGTTGCTGGTTTTATAGGACTCATCATTGCCGCTCCTTACCGTTTAAAACGGATTACTGCTTTTTTAGATCCTTGGCAGGATCCTCTCGGCGCAGGTTATCAGTCTATTCAATCGCTATATGCGATCGGACCTGGAGGCTTGGTAGGCTTAGGTCTAGGCATGAGCCGCCAGAAATACAGCTATTTGCCTGAGCCGCAAACCGACTTCATTTTCTCCATCATTGCGGAAGAGCTTGGTTTTATCGGCGGGACCTTAGTGCTTCTGCTGTTTACAATTCTTGTATGGCGGGGGATGCGTGCGGCCATCACGGCGCCTGACACGTTTGCCAGTCTTATTGCTGTCGGCATTATCGGAATGATTGCTGTTCAAGTTATTATTAATATCGGTGTTGTAATCGGCATGTTTCCGGTTACCGGCATCACATTGCCATTCATAAGTGCAGGTGGCTCGTCATTGACGCTTATGCTGACATCTGTCGGCATCCTGCTCAATATATCCCGTTATTCGAGGTGACAGGGGAATGAAAACAATTGTCTTTACCGGAGGAGGCTCCGCAGGACATGTTACACCTAACATTGCTCTCATGCATAAGCTGAAGGAGTCAGGTTGGGAAATTAAATACATAGGCTCGGCTACAGGCATCGAGAAGGACATTATAGAGCGCGAGGGTATTCCTTTTTACCCGATATCTTCTGGGAAATTACGTCGATATTTTGATCTGAAAAATTTCAAAGACCCTTTTCGAGTACTAAAAGGTGTGTATGAATCTTATAGATTGCTCCGTCGTCTGAAGCCCGCCATCGTCTTTTCGAAAGGCGGGTTCGTTTCCGTCCCGGTCGTTTTGGGCAGCCGGATGAACAAAGTGCCTGTCATTATTCATGAGTCCGACATGACGCCTGGACTGGCGAATAAAATTTCCATTCCTTTGGCAACGAAGGTTTGCGTGACCTTTCCAGAGTCTTTACAGCATGTTCAAAAAGAAAAAGCGGTTCTCACAGGTCTGCCGATTCGCGAACATATTACAAGTGGAAAAGCTTTACGTGGCTATCAGCTTTGCGATTTTCATAAGCAGAAGCCAGTCATTTTGATCATGGGGGGCAGCTTAGGCTCTCAGGTCATCAACCAAGCAGTCAGAGAAAATTTGCCTCGCTTGCTCGAGCAATTTCAAATTGTTCATTTATGCGGCAAAGGCAACATTGCGGCTGAGTTTGCAGCGACGCGCGGATATAAGCAGTACGAGTATCTAAATGATGAGCTTCCGGATGTGCTCGCGATGACGGAGCTTGTTATATCTCGGGCGGGAGCTACGTCTATTTATGAGTTTTTGGTATTGGAGAAGCCCATGCTGCTTATTCCATTATCACTCCAAGCTAGCCGTGGCGACCAAATCCTGAATGCCAAATCGTTTCTGAAAGCCGGCTATGCGGATGTCCTGCAGGAAGAGGAACTAACAGCTGAGACGCTGTTATCCCGACTGGAGGCACTCTATGCGAACAGAGAAGCTTACAAAACCACCATGCGGTTGCAGAGCGGCAGCGATGCCGTTGCATCGATCGTCAAACTGATTGAAACCTATAGCTTATCGAGTTAGTTTTTCGAAAGCGAATAGGCGATTGTCACACTCTATCCGATTTTACATAAACTATACTATAACCGTGACAGACACCTAAGGCTGTATATGGCGCCAAAGCTTGAAGCCCGGCCATCTTCAAATTTGGTCCGTATTTTTGAAATTAAGGAGCTCTCAACAGATGTTCCAATAATTTCGCCCTACGTTCTGTGAAGGAGGTTTTCCCATGCAGCAGTTAATATCCGACTTACGTGCAGCAAATATTGGCGAGATTCGAACGAATGAGCGACTAGCCCCTTATACAACTTGGAAAATCGGTGGTCCGGCCGATTGTCTTATCCTCCCAAACACGAAGGAGCAGGTTGCTGCTGTCATCCGTTTCCTGCATCAACGCGGAGTACCATGGACGATCATCGGTCGAGGCTCAAACTTACTTGTCAGCGACAAAGGCATTAGAGGGGTAGTTATCAAACTTGGCTCTGCGCTGGAGACTTTGCGTTTTGAAGGTGCAACAGTCTATGCCGGCGGCTCCTATTCGTTCATTAAATTGTCCGTATTAGCGGCCAAAGAAGGTTTAACCGGACTGGAGTTTGCTTCGGGCATTCCCGGTTCTGTGGGAGGCGCCGTCTACATGAATGCAGGGGCTCACGGGTCTGATGTGTCACGCATACTCAAGCAGGCTGAAGTCATCTTGGACACAGGGGAATTGGTCACGATGCAGGCGGAGGATTTGCAGTATGCCTACAGGCATTCCATTCTGCACACTCTACCCGGCATCGTCACAGAAGCCGTCTTTGAATTACAGGTTGGAGAACGTAAAGAAATCGCCGGAGCCATGGCGGCATACCGGGATCGGCGTCTCCGCACGCAACCGCTTCAATTAGCTTGTGCTGGAAGTGTATTCCGCAACCCCAATGGGGGATTCGCCGCAAAGCTCATCGAAGAGGCCGGCCTGAAAGGCAAACGTGTTGGTGGAGCGGAAATCTCCACGCTGCACGCCAATTTCATTGTGAACACCGGAGATGCTAAAGCCGAGGACGTTCTCACTCTCATCGCAGAAGTACAGCAGATCGTACAGAAACAGTACGGAGTATCGCTAGTACCGGAAGTTTTGGTGATGGGTGAGAGGTAAATCGGAGGTGGAACTTTGGAGAAGCTCGTTATCGAAGGTGGAAGACCTCTCACGGGAGCCATCCAGATACACGGCGCTAAAAACGCCGCATTACCAATCTTAGCAGCCTGCATGCTGGCTAGCGGCACTCATACTCTGCATAATGTTCCCAATTTGCTCGATATCGACACGATGCTGCGCATTCTTCGTGCGCTCGGCTGTCGTGCCGATCAGCAAGGGGATGCAGTATCCATCACAACATCCACAGCTAATTCCTCGCATATTCCTGAAGAATTGATGGGGCAGATGCGTTCCTCCATCTTTCTTATGGGTCCGCTGCTCGCTAGATTTGGCAGTGTCACGGTGTATCAACCCGGCGGCTGCGCGATCGGCGAACGTAAAATCGATTTGCACCTGAAAGGGCTTCAGGCTCTGGGGGCCAGCATCGAAGAATTCGCAAACAAAATTGTTTGCACAGCAGAATCGCTGCATGGCAGCGAAATCGTCCTGGACTTTCCGAGCGTCGGAGCTACGGAAAATATCATGATGGCTGCTGTGAAAGCCGAAGGCATCACAACGATTTATAATGCGGCAAGGGAGCCGGAAATTCAGGATTTGCAAAACTTTCTGAACGCCATGGGCGCCGACATTATCGGAGCAGGTACGGATACCATTACCATTCGGGGTGTGGCAACTCTGTCACCTTGCACCTACCGTATCATTCCCGATCGAATAGTAGCCGGAACCTTCATGGTGGCCGCTGCTGCAACGAAAGGGAACATAACCTTGGAGAAGGTTAACCCTGCCCATTTGACCTCGGTGATTCATGTCCTTAAGCGTGCAGGTGTTCAAATCAATACGGACGGTGATATAATACATGTAAGCTGTCCGACAAGACCGAAAGCCGTGGAACGTATCGTGACTTCGCCGCATCCGTCTTTTCCGACCGATCTTCAATCTCAGGTCATGGTGCTGTTATCTCTAGCAGATGGTATGAGCGTAATGAAAGAGACGATCTTTGAAGGTAGATTTAAACACGTAGATGAACTGTCCCGTATGGGTGCAGATATCCGTGTGGATATGAGTTCAGCCTTTATTCGAGGCGTTCCGAGGCTGTATGGAGCGACAGTAGAGGCGACAGATTTACGTGCTGGCGCAGCGCTTGTTATCGCCGGTCTGGCTGCGCACGGTACGACGATCGTTGAGCAAATTCATCATATTGATAGAGGCTATGATAGAATTGAACATATGTTGTCAAGGTTGGGAGCCTCTGTGCATCGCCAATCACCTGTCCCAAGTGAGTAAGCTGAACAAGTAAATGAATGCCGCGCATCCCTTCCTGGACACAGGCGGGGATTCACGGTTTCATTTGATTGGTTACATACAAGTTTGTAAATTTTAACCTTCATTCGAAACTATTAGGTGGTGCCCATCTTGTCTGACGACCGCAATGTGCCCGCTCTGCCGCCTGTACCAAAGCCACGAGCGCGTACCAATCGGAAGCTGCTCATTTTTTTGTTCATTTTTTTCATCATCATTTTATTCATTTTATTTTTTCAATCTTCGCTTAGCCGCATAAGTGCCATTGAAGTTGAAGGAAATGAGCTTATGGCCTCAGAAGCAATTGGACAAGCCAGTCAAATCGCTGTTGGCGACCGTTTCTTTGCCTTCAGTTCCCGGTCGATCGAGCAGCGTATTACCTCGCTTCCAATGATTAAGTCGGCGGTGGTGAAGAAGCATTTCCCTGGTGTTGTACACATTACGGTACAGGAATATCCAAAGGTTGCCTTCCAAATAGCTGCTGACGGTAAGAAACAGGCCGTGCTTGCCGACGGTGCCGTCATCGAATTGCCTGCTGGCAGCAGCATTCCACTGGATATGCCCATTTTGACGGGATGGACGGACGGCGATCCGAATAAGGCGGCGCTTTGCAAAGTGCTGGGTGAAATTCCGGAGAGCGCGCTCTCGGATATTTCAGAAATTAAGCCGGATCCGTCTGAGCCGTATCCCGACAAAATTAAGTTGTACACGAGATCCCAATTTGAAGTGTACACCACGATTGCCTACCTGCCAGAGAAAATTGACAATTTGCCTGCTTATATAGCAAGCTTACAAGAGGATCACATAACTAGCGGTGTTATCAAAATGCTAGAAGTAGAGTATCACGCTCCGTTTGATCCTAACGAAGATGCAAACAGTGAAACGAACAATGCTTCGGGGCAAAAAACTGGAAACAGCTCGGCGAGTCCAACGCCCGATCCTAACAAAGCAGGCGCCAAGCCGACTCCAAAAGCAACGACGAAACCGTCACCCTAGGAAACAGCGCGTCCTTCCTGATAAAAAAACGGTTTAATGGGCTACTCAATCATGAAATTTAATGTTAAAATTAGTTTTATGGTTAAATAGAATCCTATTAAACCCTAGAAATGTAAGTGCAATTACTAGACATGATATATTTGTATTCTAATGAAAATTGACTGTTTAAAAAAACGACTTTAATGCCGGCAAAAAAAATGTTGAAAAAAGAGGGAATATGGCGGTTGTGTGGAATACGTATTTAAGTAATTGTAATGAAAACACTTTATTATCCAAGTTATAGGAGGTGCCAGGGGCTTGAGCAACAATGACATCATTGTTAGTTTAGACATCGGTACATCCAAGGTTCGAGCTATTATTGGGGAAGTTGTTAACGGAACCATTAATATAATAGGTGTGGGATCTGCCGAGTCAGAGGGTATTCGTAAAGGCGCCATCGTTGACATTGATCAAACAGTACATTCCATACGGAGCGCGGTTGATCATGCTGAACGAATGGTGGGCGTACAAATTTCCGAGGTTTACGTAGGAATTTCAGGAAATCATATTGCTCTTCAATCGAGTCATGGTGTTGTAGCTGTCTCCAATGAAGACCGTGAAATCGGGGAAGAGGATATTGATCGTGTAATTCAAGCGGCAAGAGTTATCGCATTACCTCCCGAGCGTGAAATTATTGGAGTCGTACCTAAGCAGTACTTAGTTGATGGACAAGAAGGCATTAACGATCCTCGCGGTATGATTGGCGTCCGCTTAGAAGTTGAAGCGACGATTATCACTGGCGCGAAAACGGGGATACATAATTTGATCCGTGTTGTGGAAAAATCCGAACTGAAAGTTGCAGGTCTCATCTTAATGTCGCTTGCATCCGGTCAGTTGGCTCTTTCCAAGGATGAAAAAGCAGTTGGAACTGTTCTGGTTGATGTAGGTGCAGGTGCAGCGACGATCGCTGTGTTTGAACAAGGGAATCTGATAGCCACATCAACGATTCAAATCGGCGGGGAGTATATCAGCAATGATATCTCGATAGGCCTTCGTACTCAGCTCGAAATCGCAGAGAAAATAAAGCTGAAATACGGTTGCGCATCGGTAGAAGACTCAGCCCCCGATCAAATGTTTAAGGTGACGAGAATGGGAAGCAATGTGGAAAAAGAGTTTTCGCAAGTCGATCTCGCGAATATTATTGAACCCCGCGTTGAGGAAATTTTCCAAATGATCCGTGCCGAAGTGCATCGTCTTGGATATGGCGATTTAGCCGGTGGGTATGTGCTTACGGGTGGAACTGTTTGTATGCCAGGTGTACTCTCAATTGCGCAGGCTGAGCTTGCAACATCTGTAAGAATTGCCGTTCCTGATTTCATCGGTGTGCGCGATCCTTCTTATACAAGTGGTGTTGGTATCATTCAATTCGTTTCCAAGTACATGAAAAACCGGAATTCAGGCTTTACGAAAAAAGTGGCACCAAAAGCTGCAACAAAAAAATCCTCCGAAAGCACAAAACCTGGTTTAATGGAACGTGTTAAAAGTTTTTTCAGTGAATTTATATAGTGAACGCAACGTTAGGGGGATATGACTCACATGTTTGAATTTGATATGGATATGGAACAGTTGGCTCAAATAAAAGTCATCGGTGTTGGTGGCGGCGGTAGTAATGCTGTTAATCGAATGATCGAGAATGGCGTAAAGGGCGTTGAGTTTATCACAGTTAATACGGATGCCCAAGCTCTCCACCTCGCGAAATCGGTACATAAACTGCAAATCGGGGACAAGCTGACACGCGGTCTTGGTGCAGGCGCGAACCCGGATGTAGGGAAGAAAGCGGCAGAAGAGTCAAGGGAGATGATTCTGAACACGCTTCGCGGCGCTGACATGGTATTCGTTACTGCAGGAATGGGTGGCGGTACCGGAACAGGAGCTGCTCCGGTTATTGCGGAAATCGCCAAAGAAGTAGGAGCTTTAACCGTCGGTGTTGTTACACGTCCGTTTACGTTTGAAGGACGCAAACGTTCTCTGCAAGCTGAGCAAGGGATTGCTGCGCTGAAAGAGAAAGTGGATACGCTTATTATTATTCCAAATGATCGACTTTTGGAAATCGTAGATAAAAAGACGCCAATGCTTGAAGCATTCCGTGAGGCGGATAACGTACTTCGTCAAGGTGTTCAAGGGATCTCTGACTTGATCGCGGTTCCTGGACTTATTAACTTGGACTTCGCCGATGTGAAAACGATCATGACGGAACGCGGTTCTGCCCTTATGGGGATCGGTGTGGCAACAGGCGAAAACCGTGCGGCAGAAGCAGCGAAAAAGGCGATTTCCTCACCACTCTTGGAAACGTCCATCGAAGGCGCTCGCGGGGTTCTCATGAACATCACTGGCGGTGTGAACCTAAGCTTGTACGAAGTCAATGAAGCGGCGGATATCGTGGCATCTGCTTCCGATATCGAAGTGAACATGATTTTCGGAGCGGTAATTGATGATAAGCTCAAAGACGAAATTCTAGTAACGGTTATCGCTACGGGGTTCGAGCATAGATCACCAAATCTGAGTCAACCTGCCAAGCGTCCTGTTACCGGTCACCAAGAACAACCGCAATCATCGTCTTCCGTGTCTTCGGACAATCGATTGAACAACCTCAAGCCATTTGGCTCACAGCCATCCAACGATCAATTAGATATTCCGACGTTCCTGCGCAATCGCGGACGGAATAACGACAAATAATTACACGAAATGTGTAAAGAGACCGAAGTCCTACATCATGTAGCGGCTTCGGTTTTTTGTTGTTCCTAAGGCTTTTCTAGTTCGTAATAGGCCGCATCAACTGACAAAAAAAGTAGTAGCCTACTAGCAAGTTTAGACAGACTTTGAACTAGGATTGCCCTATACTGATTTAGAACCTTAAAGTTTCGTCAGGAAAATGGTTGAAAAGGCATCTATTACGGAGGTGAGGACATTGTGATCGTCTACGCGGATCTCATTTTCCTGCTGAACTTTCTGATGGATGCGGCCATGCTGATCGTAACGGCCAAAACACGGAAAATACCGTTCAAGTGGTGGAGAATCGTAGGTTCGTCGTTCTTAGGAGCCTCCTATGTCGTCATTATGTTCTTGCCGGTACCCTTATTTCTATTTACATTTTCTGTGAAATGTATGTTTTGTATAGGGATGATTATGACTGCTTTTGGGTTCGGCTCTTTACAAAATTTATTGAGAAACCTCGGAACGTTCCTCTTAGTAAATTTTGCTGTCGCAGGCGGTATGTTTGGCATCCATTATGTGCTTGCATCTTCCTCTGATGTGATGAAGGGAATTGTATTTACCCAATCCGGAGTGGCCATGTTCCAATTTCAGATTGGCAGTGTACTTTTTGTTCTTTTGTTACTTATTCCTTTACTTTGGTGGTTCAGAACAGTGTTGCAAAGTACGAAGCAGCGTGAGGTGCTGACGACTTTTGTAGCAGAGGTTACGATTCATGTAGGAGATTATACAGCCTCTTGTAAAGGGCTAATTGATACTGGAAATCAATTGTATGATCCGTTAACACGTACCCCAGTGATGGTGATGGAAGTATCGGAATGGGGCGATGTTCTACCTGTGGAATGGCTTCAAAGGATTCGGTCAGCCGACGTTGACCAAATCATAAGCGGTTTGGGTGAAGAAGAGTTCATTTGGCAGGACCGGATGCGTCTTGTGCCTTACCGGGGCGTTAATCGGAACACCCAGTTCATGCTGGCCATCAAGCCGGATAAGGTGGTGATTACCCATAATCATACGCAGATTGAAGCCTCTAAGGTACTTATCGGTCTCGACGGTGGAAAGCTTTGCAGTGACGGCTCCTATCAAGCGATTATTCATCCCGCGTTAATATCGGCCGGTTAGCAGCATCCATAGCGCATACGACGACTGTTCTGCATATGTAAAACACAGCGAATTCTTACGTGGACAGTTTTACATAGGCGAAACTTAATTAATGCTTACAAAGTTAGTTTTGCATACGCAAAACACAGCTTACGCTTACGATGCAAGTTTTCCTATGGAAAACTCAGTGAATGCTTACGAAGCAAGTTTTCCTACGGAAAACTCTTAGGAGGAAACTAACATGCTCTTGAAGTGGAAAATGCGTTTTCAACTAGCGTACTATCGAATATTGATGCTTCTGGGTCTTAAGGGAGAAGAAATCTATTACATAGGTGGAAGCGAAGCTTTGCCGCCTCCGTTAACAAGAGAAGAAGAAGAATACTTATTGGAAAAATTACCATCCGGGGATGCAGCGATTCGAGCGATGTTAATTGAACGCAACCTGAGATTGGTTGTTTATATAGCCAGAAAATTTGAAAATACAGGCATCAATATTGAGGACCTCGTTTCAATTGGCGCGATTGGCTTAATTAAAGCTGTGAACACTTTTGATCCTGAGAAAAAGATTAAGCTCGCAACGTACGCTTCACGATGCATTGAGAATGAAATCCTGATGTATCTAAGGAGGAACAGTAAAATACGGACGGAAGTATCTTTTGATGAGCCGCTTAATATTGATTGGGACGGTAATGAACTATTGTTATCCGATGTGCTTGGAACAGAAAACGATACCATTTACCGCAATATTGAGGAACAGGTGGACCGTAAGCTGCTGCATAAAGCGCTTGATAAACTAAGTGAACGTGAGCGTATTATCATGGAGCTCCGCTTCGGATTGCAGGATGGCGAGGAAAAAACGCAAAAAGACGTAGCCGATCTGTTGGGTATCTCACAATCCTACATCTCAAGGCTGGAAAAGCGTATCATTAAAAGGCTTCGCAAGGAATTTAATAAGATGGTGTAAGGGAAAAAGAGAGGATAGGATGGTGTCGCCATCCTGGCTCTCTTTTTTTTATGAAAAATATTTTTTTGCAGGCAATGTCGAAATTGTTCAGGAGTCACAGGGGGGAGCGAGTCGGAGACCTTTTGTCAAGTGGCAGGACAGCGGGTGGACGAGGAATAAATCACACACTCACGGGGATAATTAACATTAATGTTTCTCCTTGGGAGGTAATCACGGTGACCCGAAATAAAGTTGAGATATGTGGTGTTGATACCGCCAAACTGCCTGTTCTGACCAATGCTGAAATGCGCGAGCTGTTCGCTGATTTGCAGACCAAGCAGGAGCGAACGGCAAGAGAGAAATTGGTGAATGGGAACCTCAGATTGGTTCTAAGTGTGATCCAGAGGTTCAACAATCGCGGAGAGTATGTGGACGATCTCTTCCAAGTTGGCTGTATTGGTCTGATGAAAGCCATTGATAACTTCGATTTGAGCCAAAATGTTAAATTCTCAACCTATGCTGTACCGATGATTATAGGTGAGATACGCCGCTACTTACGAGATAATAACCCGATTCGCGTTTCTCGTTCCTTAAGAGATATTGCTTACAAAGCGCTGCAAGTCAGAGACAGCCTGACGAACGCGAACTCACGCGAGCCAACGATTTATGAGATCTCCGAGGCGCTGAATGTGCCCAAAGAAGATGTCGTCTTTGCGCTCGATGCCATTCAAGATCCGGTCTCGTTATTCGAACCGATTTATCATGATGGCGGTGATCCGATTTATGTGATGGATCAGATTAGCGATGAGCGGAATAAGGATATGTCCTGGATTGAAGGTATTGCTCTTCGCGAAGCGATGCGAAAACTGAATGCAAGGGAGAAGATGATTCTCTCCATGCGCTTTTTTGAAGGGAAGACACAGATGGAGGTTGCCGATGAGATTGGCATTTCCCAAGCACAAGTTTCCAGGCTTGAGAAATCAGCTATTTGCCAGATGCAAAAACACGTAAAATCGTAATTTCTTTACATAAAGACCGGATGCGGCTGTGACAAGCTGTGACGGTCTTTTTTTCATTTTCAGGACATTTTGCCCATCGGGCACATATACTAGTACAAAATCAGTTAAAATCCTATGAGATTCGTGGTGAAAAGCCTCATGAAAATATCTGATTTCCAAACGAAGGATGTCATCAATATCGTAGACGGCAAAAAGCTCGGTACAATCAGTGATTTGGAGCTTGATCTGCGTCAGGGTCGGATCGAATCGATTGTAGTGCCTAACCAAAGCCGGTTCTTCGGATTGTTCGGTACAGGGACTGACGTCATCATACCATGGAAGCATATTGTGAAAATTGGCGCTGACGTTGTACTTGTAAAGCTTGAAGATGCCCGACCTTATCGTCAAACTGATGAAAACGAAGGTGTTTATGAGTTCAATCGGCAGTTCCGGAATTAATGTATGACACACGAATGTAGGCTGCTGCTCCACAGTGAGCCAAGAGACAATCGTGTGTCTTTTTGTTTTGTGCTAAAGTAGAGGTAGATGAATGTAAGGGAGTGGAATGAACGTGGAACCATTTGTGAAACAAGTAAAAGAGGGTCAGCCTGTTCTTTTTACGATTGATACATGGTTGGAACAGTACAAAGGGCTAACGGCGGGCTTTACTTCCCGCCAAGGGGGAGTCAGCGAAGCTCCCTACTCAACGCTGAATTGCGGCTTGCATGTGATGGATAAGCCAGAACACGTGATCAGAAATCGTGAGCTGCTGGCTGAGGCCATCGGTCAGCCGTTTGATGCTTTTACCTATGGCGAGCAAGTGCACGGTAATGAGGTGACCGTCGTTAGCCTCATAGAGAAAGGCAAAGGAAGAACGTCTAGAGAATCAGCGATTCAAGCAAAAGACGGCTTCATTACACAGGAGAAGGGTATTGTACTCTGTGCGCAGTTCGCAGACTGTGTACCTCTGTTTTTCTACGATCCTGTTCAGCAGGTGATAGGGCTTTCTCATGCGGGCTGGAAAGGGTCTGTGCTAAACATTTCCATGGCTACAATAACCTTAATGACACATACTTTTGGTAGTCAGCCATCTGACATAAGGGCTGCCATTGGGCCTTCCATTGGCGTATGCTGCTATGAGGTTGACGAAACCGTTGCCAGCCGTGTTTATGCTGCACTTCATGAGATAAGTGCTGCGCCTGATGAACAGCTTTCAGTCATTAGGGGGAAAGAAAACGGTAAGTACATGCTGAATCTGCAAGAACTGAACCGAAAATTGTTGGAACAAGCAGGAATTTTGTCGTCCCATATCGAAGTAACTCAGTTATGTACGAGTTGCAGCTCCGATGACTTCTTTTCTCATCGGAAAGAGGGCGGCTCGACAGGTAGAATGGTTGCTTGGATTGGTCTTCGATAAGAGCAGGCAAGCGATGTTTGGAATTGGGGTGTTCGCATATAATGAACTTAATAGCGCGTAAAGAGGAAGTTGAAGCTCGTGCTGCCGCAGCTTGCAAGCGGTCAGGCCGAGATGAGAATGAGGTCAAGATTATTGCAGTAACAAAATATGTTTCGCTTGAGACGACCAGAAGTGTACTTGATGCAGGGCTGCTGCATATCGGCGAGAATCGCTGGCAGGATGTAAAGCCCAAGTGGGAAGCACTTCATGATCGTGGAACCTGGCATTTCATCGGTCATTTGCAGACGAATAAGGTGAAGGATGTCATCGGTAAATTCGCCTATATTCACTCGCTCGACCGTATGTCGCTCGCCAAAGAACTGGACAAGCAGGCCGCGGCGTTGGGTATTAAAGTGAACTGTCTGCTGCAAGTAAACATTTCCGGAGAAGCGTCTAAGTACGGCATGGATCCCGAGCATTTCTTCGAATTTGCTGAAGAAGTTAGCAAACTGCAGCATATACATATCTCCGGTTTAATGACCATGGCACCTTATGAAATGGAAGCCGATGCAACAAGACCCGTGTTCCGCGGACTTAGAGAACTTCGAGACAAGTTGAATGAGCGGCATATTTTCCCTTATGATATCAAAGAGTTATCCATGGGGATGTCCGGTGATTTTGAAGTGGCCATTGAAGAAGGAGCCACGTGGGTGCGTTTGGGAACCGTTTTGGTTGGAAAAGAAGCGTAATGGTTACTTAGGATTGAAGAAGCGGATAGGAGGGAATTATAATGGGAGTTTATAACCGTTTTATGAATTTTCTTGGATTGCAAGAAGAGGAAGAAGTTGTGGAGCGTGAGCGTATCGTGGAAACTCCGGAAGAACCTGAAACCAATCCTTATGAATTACGTAATAAAAATAAGGCAAATGTCGTCAGTATTCACTCACAGAAGAATGCACGTGTCGTGCTGAGTGAGCCTAGAACCTATGAAGAAACGCAAGACATCGCAGATCATCTTCGTTCTCGAAGAGCGGTGGTTGTCAATCTGCAGCGTGTTCGCGGCGACCTGGCCATACGCATCGTAGACTTTTTAAGCGGTACGGTATATGCTTTGAATGGGTCTATCTCCAAACTGGGACCGAATATCTTCCTTTGCACACCAGATACAGTTGATATTCATGGCCACATCTCCGAGATGATGGGTGAGGAATAGGCGCATATCCTAACACAGAGGTGGATGCGTACGTGGATTACGTTCACTATTATCTTAGTATTTTGATGGAAATTTATTATTTCATGATTATCGGTTACTTAATTCTTTCCTGGTTTCCGAATGCACGCGACAGCTTTATCGGAGGTCTGCTGGGGAAATTAGTTGAACCGTATTTGAGTCCTTTCCGAAAAATAATTCCAAGTATAGGGTTCATTGACCTATCGCCAATCGTTGCGCTTATTGCATTGCGTTTTGTGGTTATGGGAATAATTGCTGTACTCGATTTCATTGTAGGGATGTTTTAACTTTGAATAAAGAACTCTATAGCCATTTTCATTCGGACGAACATTACTTTGTAGATAAAGCGTGGGATTGGCTGGAGCGGGCAGCACAGAATCATGCTGTAAAGCTGACTGACTTTCTGGATCCTAGACAAGCATTCATTCTCACGACGCTGGTAAATCGGAATCCGGACGTACAGTGCCGTCTGGATGGCGGTTACTCGGCTGCCGAACGCAGGAGAGCATTAATCGCCCCCGATTACCGGAATTTGGATGAGGAAGACATGGAGATGGCTGTCCTCTCCGTTTCATCGGGGGACGGCAAATTTCTAACATTAGAACATGGAGATTACATGGGCGCCATTCTTGGACTCGGCATGAAGCGGGACAAGGTTGGCGATATTCATGTTATTGAGGGTGGCTGCCACTGCTTGGTGACCCAGGATGCTGCAGACTACCTCCACTTAAATTTGTCTCAAGTACATAGGGTGCATGTCCAAACAGAACTGCTTCCGCTCAATCAATTGGAGCTATCCACCGTGAAGCTGGATGAGCTAACGTTGTCCGTTGCCTCCATGCGGATGGACGGAATTGTAAGCGATGTATTTAGGCTAAGCCGCGCAAAAGTGCTGATACCTATCCAAGCCGGACGTTGCCGGGTCAACTGGAAACCGGAAGAAGATCCGAGTAAGCCGCTTAAAGAAGGCGACATGATTTCTATGCAAGGGTTCGGCCGATTCAAGGTGCTTGAAGTGGAAGGTATAACCAAAAAAGGTAGGATTCGTGTGAAAATCGGCAAGTTTGCATGAACGTGGATAATTTATCCACGAACTTTGCAGGAATTGCTTATTTTCTGTCGAAGTGTTTCTGTATAGATGTGCGTTTTGCTGCGCAAGACGCTAAGGAGGGGCACTGATGCCATTAACACCGTTAGATATACATAACAAGGAATTTTCCCGTTCTTTTCGCGGATATGATGAAGATCAAGTGAATGAATTCCTCGATCAAGTCATTAAGGATTATGAGGCGTTGATTCGAGAGAATAAAGACTTACATAATCAAACGGTGGCACTGCAGGAGCGTCTTGATCATTTCACGAATATCGAAGACTCGTTGAGCAAAACGATCATCGTAGCGCAAGAAGCGGCCGATGAAGTTAGAAACAATGCGAAGAAAGAAGCTCAGCTCATCTTGAAGGAAGCCGAGAAGAATGCGGACCGGATTATTAACGAATCCCTGACGCGTTCCCGTAAGGTAGCTCTGGAGATTGAAGAATTGAAGAAGCAAGCGTCGATTTATCGGACGCGTTTTCGGACGCTGCTGGAAGCTCAGCTAGAGCTTTTAAACAATGAAGGCTGGCAGAGCATGCAGTTTGATCAAAAGGAAGAAGCATAGGAAGATGAGGCTAGGCGGTTGCCGTATTGACTATGTCTAGTGAATTCGTTATACTCCTGTTAAATGTATCTCAGCAAAGCTATGACTGGAACGAGTAGGTCGTTAGTGCAGTGTCAGCGAATTAGGGTTTTGGTGTGAGCCTAATCTCTGCAGCGTACCGAATATCCCCCAGGAGCGTCTCTTGAATCAAGTAGAGAGAACCGGGTCATGCCGTTACACATGATCGAGTGATTAAGCGAGGATGAGCACGCGGCTAAAGCGTCTTCAGCAGCTTAATAACGAGGGTGGTACCGCGAGCAGAGTTTCTCGTCCCTTTTGGGGATGAGAGGCTTTTTTTGTTTTTCTGATTAATAAAATGTGTGAGGGTAAGAATGGAGTGGTTGAAATGGATTATGGCAAAACATTAAATTTATTACAAACCGATTTTCCGATGAGAGGGAACTTGCCTCAAGCGGAGCCAAAAATTCAAGAACATTGGGATGCCGAAGACATCTATGCCAAAGTGCAGGAGAGTCGTAAAGGCAGAACTAAATTTATTTTGCACGATGGGCCTCCATACGCGAATGGAGATATTCATATTGGGCATGCACTTAACAAAGTATTGAAAGATATTATCGTACGTTTTAAAACGCTGCAAGGCTATGATGCTCCTTATGTCCCAGGTTGGGATACGCACGGCTTGCCGATCGAGCAAGTGATCACGAACAGCGGAAAAGTCGATCGCAAAAAAATGACGGTACCTGAATTCCGTGAATATTGCAAAGAATATGCCTTGCAGTCCGTAGAGAAGCAAAAAAGCCAATTCAAGCGTCTGGGTATTCGCGGCGACTGGAAAAATCCATATATCACGCTGCAACCTGAGTATGAGGCAGGACAAATTCGCGTATTCGGCAAAATGGTCCAAAAAGGATACGTCTACAAAGGTTTGAAGCCGGTTTATTGGTCTCCATCATCCGAGAGTGCGCTTGCTGAAGCAGAGATCGAGTACAAAGAAAAAACGTCCTCCTCGATCTATGTGGCCTTCCCCGTTAAAGACGGTAAAGACAAGCTTCCAAAGGACGCGGCCATCGTCATCTGGACGACAACAGCTTGGACACTTCCGGCGAATCTGGGGATCTCCCTGCATCCGGAATTCGACTATGCTGTCGTACAGGCAAACGGCAAAAAGTATGTACTGGCAAAGGGCTTGTTGGCGACAGCGGCGAAAGAAATTGGCTGGAACGACTATGAAGTGTTGTCCACAGTGAAAGGGAAAGAGCTTGAATACGCAACGTGTCAGCATCCATTCTATGACCGTGAGTCCCTTGTCATGGTTGGTGAGCACGTTACGCTTGAAGCGGGTACAGGTTGCGTACACACGGCCCCAGGTCACGGGGAAGATGACTTCGCGATAGGTCAGCGCTACAACATCGGTGTGCTTTGTCCGGTTGACGATCAAGGACACTTTACAGCGGAAGCGCCGGGCTTCGAAGGTTTATTCTATGAAAAAGGCGGCAAACTGATTATTGAGAAGCTGCAGGAATCAGGCTTATTGCTTAAAGCAGGAGAAATTCAGCATCAGTATGCGCATGACTGGCGTACGAAGAAGCCTGTTATCTATCGCGCTACGGAGCAATGGTTTGCTTCCATTGATAAATTCAGACAAGAGATGCTGGATGAAATCAAAAAAGTGAAGTGGACACCGGAGTGGGGAGAAACACGCTTGCATAACATGATTGCCGATCGTGGAGACTGGTGTATTTCTAGACAGCGTTCATGGGGCGTGCCAATCCCGATCTTCTACTGCCGCAGTTGTAATGAACCGGTCGTGAATGAGCAAACAATTGAGCATGTTGCACAGCTGTTTGAGCAAGAAGGATCGAATGCTTGGTTTATCAAAGAAGAGAAGGATCTTCTTCCGGCAGGAACTTGCTGCTCGAAATGCGGTCATGGCGAATTCCGTAAAGAAACAGACATTATGGATGTTTGGTTTGATTCCGGTTCCAGCCACGTGGCAGTGCTTGAGGCTCGTCCTGAGCTTCAGTGGCCCGCAGATCTGTATCTGGAAGGTTCTGACCAATACCGTGGTTGGTTTAACTCCTCTTTGATTACAGGTGTTGCGACGAAAGAGCAATCTCCGTATAAAGGCATTCTTAGTCACGGTTTCACGCTGGACGGAGAAGGACGCAAAATGTCCAAGTCCATCGGTAACACAATTGATCCTAATGTGGTTTGCGGCAAGCTAGGCGCTGATATCCTGCGTCTATGGGTGTCATCCGTCGATTACCAATCAGACCACCGGATTTCGGACAATATTTTGAATCAAACGACGGAAGTTTACCGTAAAATCCGCAACACGATGCGGTTCTTGCTCGGGAATTTAAGTCATTTCAATCCTGAGACAGATCGGGTTGCTGTGGAAAGCTTGTCCGAGCTTGACCGTTATGCATTGATCCGCTTGAACCGGATGATCGATAAGGTGGTAAAAGCTTACGATGCTTATGAATTCCATGTTGTATATCAAACGATTCATCACTTCTGTGCAGTTGAGATGAGTTCGTTCTACTTGGATATTATCAAGGATCGCTTATATGCCAATGCACCGCAAGATTCTGTTAGGAAAGCTTCACAAACGGTGCTATATGCGTCTTTAGTAGCTGTAACTAAGCTTATTTCGCCAATTTTAGCTCATACAGCTGATGAAGTATGGAAGTTCACTCCTGGTGTGGATGTAAGCAGTGTTCAGTTGGCTGAGCTGCCTGAAGTGGATTCAAGCTTGTATAATGAGGAACTGGAAAATAAATGGAACAGCTTCCTCGATGTTCGCGATGAAGTGCTGAAAGCACTAGAAGAAGCTCGTAAAGAGAAAGTCATCGGTAACTCCTTAGGTGCAGCTGTACATCTATATCCGAATGAAGCAACTTTTAGCCTGCTTACTCAGTTAGACCAGTTGGATCAATTGTTCATTGTGTCCGCTGTAAGCTTACATCAGCCTGGTACTGGGGCGCCTGAGGGGGCCTACCAGTCGAAGGATTTAGCTATTGCCATTGCTGTCGCAGATGGTGAGAAGTGCGAACGCTGTTGGATAGTGACTCCAGAGGTTGGGCAAAGTAAAGAACATCCAACCCTGTGCGTAAGATGTAATGATGTGGTTACTGCTCACTACCACGAGTAATGAAAAGAGCAAACGAGCTTTCGCTGAATAGCGAAGCTCGTTTGTCCTGTTTTTTAGAGAGGCTCGTCATCGAGAGAACGGTTTTCCGGTTCAAGAAACGGGTCGCCTTCATCGCTGTGCATATAATCTCGGTAAGCTTTACTACGTACAATCGTGACATGTTCACCATATAAATCCGTAGCAACGAAGCTTTCAAAAGATTCCACATAGCCTTCATTCTCGTCAGCTTCAATGTACATTTCATTGTAGTTTTCAACGTTAGGATCTTCGGCAAATGCGGGGGTGTTGGATGTCCCCCAGCTTTCGACGATTTGCCAAGCATCTTCACCGTCAAATTCGGTTTCGTCGTTCCGTTCGTCAAAGCTTGTCCGGCCAAAAGGCGGATACAAAACTTGTTCTTCAACAGGTCTTCGGAAGGATTGCTCTGGATCAGGCACATGCTCTAAACAGTAGAGGGTGGTTGGTATGGCTTGCAATCGCTCAAAAGGAATCGGGCTTTTGCAGAAGACACAGTGGCCGTAATCCCCTTTTTCCATATGTGCCAAGGCTTCGTCAACCTGTTGTAAATGAAATTCCGCATGCTCATTGAGCGAGATATCTTTCTCGCGTTCGTAGATTTCTGTAGCCACATCGCCAGGATGATTGTCATACATGGAGATCTCGCCTGTACTATCTTTGAAAGAGTTGGACAAGCCGAAATGATCATTGGTGGCAAAATGTTTTTCGAGACCAAGCTTTTCCTCCAATAGCTGCAGATATAATTGTTTGGATTGTTCCTCGGTTAAATGGCTCATAGGTCGTACAGCTCCCTTCTTACAGCTGATCCTTACCGTTATAATGCCGAGTGGCAGTGTTTTTTAGTGAGGTAATTCCTTGAAAATAAGGTACCTTTCTTGTTTTGGAAAAGTTATTGCTTACGAAGTGAGTTTTGCTGACGCAAATCTCTTAGGAGGAAAAGATCATGAAATATTATTTCTATGCGCTTGTTGTGTTTATTTTGGATCAAGTGTCCAAATGGTTCATCGTGAAGAGAATTCCAATTGGCGAAGAGCGATCTGTATTAGGTGAATTCTTTATGATTACCTCCCATCGAAACAAAGGCGCAGCTTTCGGGATTTTGCAAAACCAAAGATGGTTTTTCATTGTGATAACGTCGTTTGTTCTCATAGGAATCATTTGGTATATGCGCCGCACTACTCGCGAAGGTAAAACGTTGTTAACTAGTGCACTTAGTTTACTGCTTGGAGGAGCTATCGGTAACTTTGTTGACCGTGCTTTATTTGGTGAAGTTGTGGATTTCTTGCAGGTTACTTTTGATTTCAGCTTTTTTGGTAAGGACATTTACTATATCTATCCCATATTCAATATTGCTGATTCCGCTATCGTGATCGGGGTTATCCTCATTTTCTTAGATTCGATTCTTGCTTGGAGAAAAGAGAAAAAAGGAGCCGCACATGAACACAAATCAGACCTCGTCTGAGATCGCATCACACGATGTTATTGAATGGACAGTTGACAAACAGTATGCCAATGAAAGAATCGATAAATTCATTACAGAAGCATTGGAAGAAGATGTGTCCCGAACGCTGGTTCAGCAATGGGTCAAAGACGGGCATGTTAAAGTAAATGAGAAAACGATCAAACCGAACTACAAGCTCTCTGAACAAGACCTCATCTCGCTCCAAATCCCGGACCCACAGGGGGTCGAGCTTGTCGCTGAAGACATTCCGCTTAACGTGGTTTATGAGGATGCGGACGTCATCGTTATCAATAAGCAGCGGGGTCTCGTCGTGCATCCTGCGCCTGGGCACTATTCAGGTACGTTAGTTAATGCATTGATGCATCATTGTAAGGACCTGTCGGGGATCAACGGAGAACTGCGTCCTGGCATCGTGCATCGCATTGATAAGGACACATCAGGCCTAATCATGTCGGCGAAGAATGACAAAGCCCATGCCAGTTTGGCTGAGCAATTGAAGGCTCATACGGTCAATCGCAAATATATCGCGTTAGTCCATGGAAATCTGCAGCATGATCAAGGGACGATTGACGCACCGATTGGACGGGATTCGCATGATCGCAAGATGTACACAGTGACGGAGAAAAACAGTAAACACGCGGTGACGCACTTCGTTGTGCTGGAACGTTTTGGCGACTTCACGTTAGTGGAGCTTAAGCTGGAAACGGGAAGAACGCACCAAATTCGCGTTCATATGAAATTTATCGGACATCCTTTGGTCGGTGACCCTATGTATGGCAAAAGCAAAGGGATGTTAATGAACGGACAAGCCCTGCACGCCGCCATACTCGGTTTCGAGCATCCGCGGACAGGGGAATGGCTGCAGTTTGAAGCCCCGATTCCGTCCGATATGGAACACTTATTGCAAACCATACGAACATCCTAGGATTCATCTGATGGGGAGAGGAGTGAATCACATGGAACATTTAATTAATCCACAAGTGAAAGATATTCAAATTTCAGGTATTCGCAAAATATCCAATCTGGTTAGCACGATTCCAGGTGCGCTAACACTAACGATTGGACAGCCGGATTTCCCGACACCGCGTCATATCATTGAAGCAGGGCAAAGGGCGCTGGATCAAAATAAAACGGTGTATACGCAAAATCCAGGCTTATTGGAGCTTAGAGAAGCGGTTTCTCACTTCGTAAAAGTGAAGTACGGTCAAACCTACAGCGCGGCAGACGAAATTATCGTGACAGCGGGGGCAAGTCAAGCTGTAGATATCACATTGCGCACGATACTTACTCCGGGTGCGGAAGTGATTTTGCCTGCACCGATTTATCCGGGATATGAGCCATTGATTCGATTGGCCGGCGGGGTACCCGTTTATGTCGATACGAGAGAAAATGGTTTGAAGTTAACAGCTGAGCTTCTTGCACCCTATTTGTCCGATAAGACACGCTGCGTGATCCTGTGCTATCCGTCAAATCCGACGGGTCAAGTTCTGTCCAAGCAAGAATTGAGTGATTTGGCGAATTTGCTGGATGGCCGGGAATTGTTTGTTTTATCCGATGAAATATATAGTGAGCTTGTATATGGAGAAACGCATCAATCCATCTCGACCATTGGTAAGATGCGGGAAAAAACGATTGTCATTAATGGGTTGTCAAAATCTCATGCCATGACAGGGTGGCGGATTGGCTTTACGCTCGCGCCAGCCAACATTACGGAGCATATGGTTAAGGTACACCAGTACAATGTGACCTGCGCCAGCTCAGTTAGTCAATATGCGGCGCTGGAGGCTCTAACGGCCGGCATCGACGATGCACTGCCAATGCGGAAAGAATATGAAGCCCGCAGAGACTACGTCTACGATAGACTACTGGCTATGGGCTTTGAGCTGGAAAAGCCGGAAGGGGCTTTCTATTTGTTTCCTTCCATCGCCAAATTCGGATTATCCTCTCAAGAGTTCACGATGAGACTGCTTCAAGAAGAACACGTCGCGGTTGTGCCAGGGGATGCTTTTACCTCTTACGGGGAAGGCTTTATCCGTATTTCTTACGCTTATTCGCAAGAAGTATTAGAAGAATCTCTGAATCGTGTGGAACGATTTATCAGCAAATTGTAATAAGCAAAAAACCTCCAAAGTCCACTTTACTCGGGCTTGGAGGTTTTTTTTGATTGCCTACTGAGCTTTATATCTCAAATAAGCTGTTATTGTGTCTATTGCGACATCAATGGCGCGTTCATCCGGGTCAAGCTTGGCATTGTGCAGACCGTGAGGGGTATCTACCCCTAACCAGAACATGAAGCCGGGAAATTGCTCCAAAAAGTACCCGAAATCTTCACCGGTCATGGCTTCTGTGCATTCCACCAGCTGAATTTGATCGTTTTCGCGCAGCCACGCCATAAATTCCAAAGTAAGAGCAGGATCATTAAACACCTGGCGGTAATTCGACCCGTAATCGATCGTCACTTTGCATTCAAAGGAGCTTTCGATACCGGCGGCGATTGCCTCGATCCGCTTCTTGACTTTGTTCATCGAATCAGCGGAAAGGGTGCGAATCGTGCCTTCCAATCGGCCTTTTTCGGCGATGATGTTCTGCTTCGTGCCAGCTTCCATTTTGCCGATCGTCACTACGGCAGAATCCAGCGGATTCACATTGCGGGAAACGATTGTTTGCAGTTGACCAACCATTTGAGTCGCCGCGATGATCATATCATTCGCTTGATGCGGATAGGCCGCGTGTCCACCTTTGCCCAAGAGGTCGATAAATAGCTCAGAGGTATTGGCGAACAGGATTTCAGGCCGCGTGGCAATCGTGCCAACCGGGTATTCTGGAGCGATATGGAGGGCAACCATCTGATCCGGCTTCCAATCTTGCAGCTCTTCTGATGCAAGCATCGGCAAGGCGCCGCCAGGGCCTTCCTCAGCTGGTTGAAACAGGACAACCAAATCATCGCGCATAGGATGTTCGACGAAATGGGTGATTACCCCCATCCCAATCGACATGTGAAAATCATGCCCGCAAGCGTGCATGTATCCTGGATGCTGCGAAGGGAACGGAAGAGAAGTCTCTTCCGTAATTGGCAGCCCGTCCATATCCGCCCGATAGCCGAAGCGTTTGGTCGGATTCGTTCCTTTGATGTAAACCAAAATGCCTGTGCGCCATGTGCGGATCGTCATCCGATCCTGCGGCAGCTTGGCAAGTTGGTCTAGAAGCAGCTGCTGGGTCTTGAACTCCTGGAAGCCAGGCTCCGGGATTTGGTGCAGCTGACGGCGCAAAAGGGTGAAAGGGCTAAGCATAGCATTCCCTCCAGATGATCTTACAGGGTACGAAGATCTTGTAAGATTTCTGTTTTGGATTTTGTTTTGTCGTCAACTTTTTTGATCACGCGCGCAGGAGCACCTGCAACAACGGTATATTCTTCTACATCTTGAGTAACGATTGCACCAGCGGCAACAACGGAACCTTTACCGATGCGCACGCCTTCCAAGATAACTGCGTTCGCGCCTACAAGTACATCATCCTCGATTACGCATGGTTGTGCGGAAGGAGGCTCGATTACGCCTGCAACAACTGCTCCAGCGCCGATGTGACACATTTTGCCGACTTGCGCTCTGCCGCCAAGAACTGCGTTCATGTCGATCATTGTGCCGTCGCCTACGGATGCGCCGATGTTAATGAGGGCGCCCATCATAATAACGGCGTTGTCTCCGATATGTACTTTATCGCGAATGACCGCACCTGGCTCGATACGAGCATTGATTCCTTTCAGGTCGAGCATAGGAATTGCAGAGTTGCGGCGATCTGATTCAACGACATAATCAGCGATTTGCTCTTTGTTCGCTTCAAGCACAGGAGAAATTTCGCTCCACTCGCCAAAAACAACGCCGCTGCCGCCTGAAATGAAAGCTTGGCTGCCTTCTCCGAAGTTAATGCCTTCAAGGTTTCCTTTTACATATACTTTAACTGGGGTTTTTTTCTTGCTTTCTTTAATAAATTGGATGATTTCTAGCGTATTCATTTCGCTCATGGTGACATCTCCTTCAAAATTAGATTGACTCTCCTATATTAGCAGATAGGGGACGAGGTGAAAAGGACTGCGTATGGAGTCGAATAAACTCGGTTACGCAGTCCTTTGTTTATGAAACGGCATTTGAGGCGAATTGGCTGTTATAGAGGTCGGCATAGAAGCCTTGCTGCGCTAAGAGTTGCTCATGAGATCCCTGTTCAATAACGGTCCCGTGATTCATCACAAGAATGAGATCGGCATCTCGAATCGTAGAAAGACGATGCGCGATCACAAAGCTCGTGCGATTCTCCATCAGATTATTCATCGCTCTTTGAATGGAGACTTCCGTCCGAGTATCTACGGAGCTGGTTGCCTCATCTAGAATCAGAATAGCAGGATCCGCCAGAATCGCGCGAGCAATGGTAAGAAGCTGCTTTTGTCCATGTGAAAGGTTGGAGGCCTCTTCATTCAGAATGGTGTTGTAACCGTCCGGCAGTGTACGGATGAAATGATCCGCGTAAGCCGCGCGCGCCGCATTCACGATATCTGCTTCGGATGCGCCATCTCGGCCGTAGGCAATATTATCGTGAATCGTCCCATTGAACAACCAAGTGTCTTGAAGCACCATTCCGAAAAGTCCTCGAAGATGGCTGCGTGACATTTTGCGGGAATCTACGCCATCAATGGAAATTGATCCGCCTTTTAATTCGTAGAAGCGCATAAGCAGGTTGACGATTGTCGTCTTACCTGCACCAGTCGGGCCTACTATGGCTACCGTTTGTCCTGGTTTCACCTCAATATTCATATGGTCAATGAGCGGCGAATCCGCTTTGTAGGAAAAAGCGACATCATGAAACTGCACATGTCCGCGCACATTTTTTACCGTTTGGCCTGTTGCCTCTTCCAGAACTTCCTCGGGCTCATCCAAGAGCTCGAAGATACGCTCCGCGGCTGCGATAGTCGATTGAATAATATTTGCAATATTAGCAACCTGTGTGATGGGCATTCCGAATTGGCCGGAGTATTGAATGAATGCCAGAATATCGCCAATTTTGATTGCGTTGTGCGTTACCATGATCCCGCCAATCACACTAACAAGCACATAACCGATATTGCCGATAAAAGACATGAGGGGAAAAATCATCCCAGAGATGAATTGCGCCTTCCAGCCGGAGTGATACAACCGATCGTTAATTTCATTGAATTTCTCGATGGATTTATGTTCACGGCCAAAAGCTTTAACAATGGTATGCCCGGTATACATCTCTTCAACGTGGCCGTTTAGTTCGCCAAGCGTTTTTTGCTGTCCTTTGAAATATTTCTGAGACCTCGAAGCAATGACTTTCGTTCCCATAATACTTAAAGGCAAAGTAATGATGGTGACTAAAGTCAGCAAAGGGCTAATGGTTAGCATCATAATAATGATTCCCAGCAGTGTTACGATAGATGTGATGAGCTGCGTCAAGCTCTGCTGCATGGTGGAAGAGATCGTATCCACGTCATTCGTGGCGCGGCTCATCGTATCCCCGTGACTGCGGGAATCAAAGAAGGAAAGAGGGACTCGCGTCAGCTTCTCGCTTATATCTCTGCGGAGATTAAATACGATTTTCTGGGTGACGCCAACCATGATCCTTTGCTGGATAAATGTTAATACGGCACTAAACACATACAGCGCAGCGAGTATCAAAACAATTTGGAGGAGCGCGTCGAAATCGATTTTGGCGCCGGCGACACCCTTCAGTTTAGCCATGGAGCCTTCATAAAGCTTAGTCGTTGCGTTCCCCATCAGTTTGGGACTAATGATGCTGAATACCGTACTAAGTACGGCAGCTATGAAAACGAAAACGATAGATACTCGGAAAGGTTTCATATAAGTGGAAAGGCGGCGTAAAGTTCCTTTGAAATCCTTTGCTTTTTGAACCGGCCTGCCCATTGCTCCCATGCCTCCACGGCCAAAATGAGCCGGATTAACCCCCTGAGAGGAAGAAGGTTGTTGATTCTTCGGTTGTTCACTCATGCAATTTCCTCCTCTGACAGCTGGGAAGCCACAATTTCTTGATATACGTCACAGGTGCTCATCAGTTCTTCATGTGTGCCGATCCCTGCAATGCACCCATCTTCCAACACGATTATCCGGTTAGCATCCATAATGGTACTGACACGCTGGGCTACGATGATTTTCGTTGCTTGCTCCGTTTCAACTTTAAGAGCTGCTCTCAGCTTGGCATCGGTTTTGAAATCAAGTGCGGAGAAACTGTCGTCGAAAACGTAGATATCAGGTTTACGGGCGAGCGCACGAGCGATGGCTAACCGTTGCTTCTGTCCGCCTGATAAATTCGTTCCGCCCTGGGCGAGCTGTGATTCATAGCCGTCTTTCAGTTCGGCGATGAAATCTGCCGCTTGCGCCGTGGCCGCAGCTTGCTTGATCTCTTCATCCGTCGCTGTCTCGCGACCAAAGCGGATGTTGTCGGCGACTGTTCCGGAAAATAAAGCAGCCTTTTGAGGTACGTAACCGATGTGCTGCCGAAGGCTTTCCAATTGCAATGTGTGCAACGGATGACCGTCAACATGAATGCTGCCTGTGTTGATATCATAAAATCGCAGTAGCAAATTTATCAATGTCGTTTTGCCGGAGCCTGTGCCTCCAATAATGGCTGTTACCTCGCCTGGCTCTGCCCGAAAGGAAACATTCCGAATCGCTGGCTGTTCGGCACCGGGATAGCTGAAGGTCACATTCTCAAACTCAATCGCAGCATGATTGGAAGGAAGGCTTATCGCTTTCTCGGTATTATGTATAGTTGAGGTAATAGCTAAAACTTCATTAATTCGAACACCGGAAGCGGATGCTCTGGGAATCATCATGAAGATCATCGTCATCATGAACATCGAAAACATAATTTGCATGGCATATTGAATGAAAGCCATCAAATCGCCAATCTGCATTTGGTTTTGATCGATGCGAATGCCGCCATACCAAAGGATGACGACAACCCCCAGATTAAAGACCAGCATCATGACTGGCATCATGGTTGCCATAATGGTATTTACTTTGATCGCTGTTTGCGTGTAATCGAGGTTTGCTTTCTCAAACTTTTGCTTTTCATGTCCGGAACGGTTAAAAGCACGGATGACCCGAATACCGGTTAAATGTTCGCGCAGCACGAGATTGATGCCATCGATTTTGACTTGCAAAACTTTAAAAAGAGGAAGCCCTTTGAGCATGATGCCGACTATCGCAAGCACAAGAATCGGAATAACCGAGATAAGGACAATCGCCAGATGGGCATCTTTGTAAGTTGCCATAATCACACCGCCAATTAGCATCGTCGGAGCGCCGATAAACATCCGCATCATGACGATCACTTGCTGTACCTGCGCGATATCGTTTGTAGTCCTTGTTATTAGCGAGGAGGTTCCGAGCTTGTCAAATTCATGCAAGGAAAAGCTTTCGACATGGCTAAACAGCTTGCGGCGCAAGTCTCTGCCGAATCCTGTGGCCGTCCGTGCCAGCAAGTAGCTGGCAATGATGACACAAACCATCGCGCCCATGGCTACTAAAAGCATATAAGCTCCAAAACGGAGAATGTAAGCAACATCTCCTTTCAAGACTCCGACATCAACGATGTCCGACAGTAAAGTAGGGAGATACAATTGGGCCAGAGACTGCAGGAGCATTAATGTAATGATTGCAGCGACTGATATTCTGTACGGTTTCAAAAGTCTAAACAGTTTGAACATGATTTCCTCCTTAGAGTTTCGTAAGAAAGCGATAACTAGTCAATTTCATATGTAAATTATAACACAAGGGAAAGGGAGTGCTCAAAAATTCAACGCTATGCATATTGACTTATCTTGTCGAAAGTGGCATAATTCTTTTAATTACATATGTACCTTTAAAAACAGTCCAGAGAGGCTGGCAAGGTAGTCGATGAGAAAAGACGGAATAGACCGGGTCGCGCATTCGGTTTATGAACAAGCATGAGGATGTACGCATCCTTATGCCCCGCTCTGTATCTTTATGCACGCTAACTCCTTGCCAATCATGGGCAAGGAGTTTTTTGGTGTATCTCAACGCGGCCAAAACTCAGCCAATGCTTACGATGTGAGTTTTCCTTCGGAAAACACAGCTAATGCTTACGATGCCAGTTTTGCTAAAGCAAAACTCTCAGGAGGCGCACCAAATGAACGAAGCAGCCGAACACACGATTATAGACGAAATGGGAATTCGTCGTGCTCTTACACGGATTGCCCATGAGATACTTGAAAAGAATAAGGGTGTAGAAAATTGTACCCTAATTGGGATTCGGACCCGAGGCATTTATTTAGCAAAGAGAGTCGCTGAACGAATTCTAGAAATTGAAGGCGTTCCGGTTCCTGTTGGCGAGATTGACATCACGTCTTATCGTGATGACAGGGTTAAAGTGAAATCCGCCCTGAACGTCCAGGAAGGCGGCCGCATCCAAATTCAAGACCGCAAAATCATCCTATTCGATGATGTCCTTTTCACTGGACGGACCGTGCGGGCTGCAATGGACGCCTTAATCGACTTAGGCAGACCGCAAATGATTCAATTGGCGGTACTTGTGGATAGAGGACATCGCGAGCTGCCGATTCGCCCTGATTATGTTGGAAAGAACGTGCCTACCTCCAAAAGTGAAAGCATTGAAGTGCTGCTAACGGAAATCGACGATAAAGACGGCGTCATTATACTTCAACAGAGGGGGAAACAGGAGTGAGCATAGTGAGTACACAAACAAAACATTTTCTGGGATTGAAAGGGGTTAGCGCAGGGGAGATTACGAGCATCCTTGATCGCGCGGCCCATTGGGAGCAGTATCCTACGAAAGTGACGAATCAATTTCAAGGCAAATTCGTATCCAACTTATTTTTTGAAAATAGTACAAGAACTCGATTTTCCTTCGAGCTGGCGCAAAAGCGTCTCGGCGCAGACGTGCTAAATTTCTCTGCAGCGGAGTCAAGTGTCCAAAAAGGCGAGTCCATCTACGACACGGTTCGCACGCTAGAGTCCATGGGCATCGACGCAGGCGTCATCCGCTTGAAGCCGAATGGCGTGCTCCAAGAGCTCGCCGAGAAAATCAAGATTCCGCTTATCAACGCGGGTGACGGCAACAATGAGCATCCAACACAAGCGCTGCTCGACTTCTACACGATGCGCAAGCAGTTCGGCGCCATCAAAGGACTGACTGTTTCCATTGTCGGAGACATCCTGCACAGCCGTGTGGCACGCTCCAATTTGTGGGGACTGCTCGAACTGGGCGCCAAAGTGCAATTCTGCGCGCCAGCCAGCATGCAGGCTCCGGAGCTTGCTGAGTTCGCGCCATATGTGTCCTTCGACGAAGCGCTGAAAGCAGACGTCGTGATGATGCTGCGAGTGCAGCTCGAACGCCACGACACAGGTCTTCTTCGCTCGGCTGAGGAATACCGCGAACAGTACGGACTAACATTAGAGCGCGCAAGCCGCATGGCGCCTCATGCCATCATCATGCATCCTGCTCCGGTTAACCGCAACGTAGAGCTGGACGATGAACTGGTTGAACATGAAAAATCAAAAATTTTCACGCAAATTGCTCACGGCGTACCGATTCGCATGGCCGTTATCGAACGAGCTTTATCATAAAACAGGAGGACTTCACTACAATGGGCATTTGGATTCTAAACGGACTTACAGTTGACGCAAATAATGTACAAGCGAAAAAACACATTTTTATTGAAAATGATAAGATTGCTCAGGTTTTGGACGCAGCTGACGGTTCAGCTCCGCAAACGGAAGGTCATGAAGTGATCGATGCCGCAGGCAAACTGGTAGCGCCTGGTTTCATCGACATGCATGTACACTTAAGAGAGCCAGGCTTTGAACATAAAGAAAATATTGCGACTGGAACGCGTTCCGCGGCAAGAGGCGGCTTTACAACGATTGCTTGTATGCCGAATACAAGACCAGTCATCGATACAGTAGAAACAGTGAACTACATATTGGATAAAGCGGCAACCGAAGGTGTCGTTCGTGTCCTTCCATACGGGACGATCACGAAAAACGAACTTGGCCGTGAGTTGACCGACTTTGCTGCACTGAAAGAAGCGGGTGTCATTGGCTACACGGATGACGGCGTAGGCGTGCAAAGCGCGCAAATGATGAAGGACGCCATGACGCTGGCCGCATCTATCGGTATGCCGATCATCGCTCACTGCGAGGATGATACGCTCGTTGTCGGAGCGCCAGTTAGTGAAGGCTCCTTCGCGAAGAAGCACGGTCTGAAAGGCATCCCGAACGAATCCGAGGCGATTCATGTAGGCCGCGATGTGCTGCTAGCGGAAGCGACTGGTGTTCACTACCACGTGTGCCATGTGTCCACTGAGCAATCGGTTCGTCTGATCCGTCACGCGAAGCAGTTCGGAATTAAAGTGACGGCAGAAGTATGCCCGCATCACCTTGTGCTATCGGATGAAGACATCCCGGGGCTAGACGCCAACTGGAAGATGAACCCGCCGCTGCGCACACCGCGCGATGTGCAAGCTGTCATTGAAGGTCTTGAAGACGGCACGATCGACATTATCGTAACGGATCATGCACCGCATTCGGAAGAGGAGAAAGAGAAGGGCATGATGCTTGCGCCATTCGGTATCCTTGGATTCGAGACAGCTTTCAACCTGCTGTATACGAAATTTGTTCTGACAGGCAAGTGGACTTTAGGCTTCTTGGTAGATCGAATGACGAAAAAGCCTGCTGAAGTATTCGGACTTCCATACGGAACTTTGAATGTAGGAAGCATAGCGGACATTACAATCGTTGATTTAGAAACTGAACGCGAGGTTCTAAAAGAAGAGATCGTTTCACGCAGCAAAAACACGCCGTTTATCGGATGGAAGCTGAAGGGCTGGCCGATCGTTACGATCGCATCAGGTAAAATCGTTTATTCATAAAAACGACAAGAATGATCTATACGGCGACAGTGATTTCGTGTATATTTATACAAACTGATAATTTTTTATGCAAGTCTATACGGAGCAATCGTAAGATTTCGTAAGATGCAAGCAGGACATCCGCGGTTCATAAGAATCGTTGACAATAGTGAAGGAGCTGAACATACATGCAGGCAAGATTGTTGCTGGAAGACGGCACGCTTTTTACAGGAAAATCGTTCGGTAGTGAAGGGGAGTCCGTCGGCGAAGTCGTATTCAACACGGGGATTACAGGGTATCAAGAGGTTCTTTCGGACCCTTCCTACTGTGGTCAAATCGTAACGATGACTTATCCATTGGTGGGGAACTACGGTGTGATTCGTGATGATTTTGAATCCGTACGCCCATTCATTCATGGCTTTGTCGTTCGCGAGCATGAAGAAATCCCAAGCAACTGGAGAGCGCAATATACGCTTGGCAGCCTGCTCAAGGAGTATGGCATCGTTGGTATCAGCGGAATCGATACGCGCATGTTGACGCGTAAAATCCGCCATCACGGCGTAATGAAAAGCTTACTGACAACCTCTAATAAATCGGTTGCGGAGTTGACTGAAATCCTGAAAGGTACTTCCCTCATGACGGATCAAGTTGCTCGTGTCTCCACCAAAAGTGTTTTCGGTGCGCCAGGCCACAAAGAGCGTATCGTGCTGGTTGACTTTGGAGCAAAAAGTGGAATTATCCGCGATCTGAGCAAACGCGACTGCGACGTTGTCGTTGTGCCTCAAGATGCAACTGCGGAGCAAATTCGCCGACTTGCACCGGACGGCGTCCTGCTGTCCAACGGCCCTGGGGATCCGAAAGACGTTCCTCACGCTGTCGAAATGATCAAAGGCCTGCTTGGCGATATCCCGCTCTTCGGAATTTGCTTGGGTCACCAATTGTTCGCACTTGCATGCGGCGCTGACACTGACAAACTGAAGTTCGGACACCGCGGCGGTAACCACCCAGTGAAAGATTTGGCTTCCGGTCGCTGCTACATTACATCGCAAAACCATGGCTACACGGTTAAAGATGAGTCCATCGCAGGAACTGATCTTGAAGTGACGCACATTAACAATAACGACCGTACAATCGAAGGCTTGAAACATAAAAAATTCCCTGCTTTCTCGGTTCAATATCACCCGGAAGCAGCACCTGGACCATTTGACTCCAGCTATCTGTTCGATGATTTCATCTCGCTGATTCGTCAGCACAAACGCGATAACCCGCAGCAGCCGCGCCAAGCGCAAATGCTTGCTCAGTGGAAAGCGTCCACGGCATCGACATCTGTAAGTAAAGCTTACGAAGCAAGTTTTGCTGAAGCAAAACTCTAGGGAGGAACTGCAATATGCCAAAAAATAATACACTCAAAAAGATCCTCGTTATCGGATCAGGCCCGATCGTTATCGGTCAGGCTGCGGAATTCGACTACGCGGGAACGCAAGCTTGCCAAGCTTTGAAAGAAGAAGGCATGGAAGTTATCCTGATCAACTCCAACCCGGCTACGATCATGACGGATACGAACATGGCGGATAAAGTATATATCGAACCGATCACCCTTGAATTCGTTACTCAAATCATTCGTCAAGAGCGCCCGGACGGTTTGCTTCCTACACTTGGCGGTCAAACGGGTCTTAACATGGCTGTTGAACTAGCTCGCGCAGGCGTGCTTGAGAGCGAGAACGTGAAGCTGTTGGGAACGCAGCTCACCGCGATTGAGAAAGCGGAAGACCGTGATCTTTTCAGAGACTTGATGAGAGAACTAGAGCAACCGGTACCGGATAGCGTGATCGTAACAACGGTAGCTCAAGCAGTAGATTTTGCTAATGAAATCGGGTTTCCGATCATCGTTCGCCCAGCATACACATTAGGTGGTACGGGTGGCGGTATTTGTAACACGATGGAAGAACTGACGGAGATTGTTGCTTCCGGAATTCGTTACAGCCCAATCGGCCAATGTCTCGTCGAGCGCAGCATCGCGGGCATGAAAGAAGTCGAGTACGAGGTTATGCGTGACGCTAACGACAACTGTATCGTTGTATGTAACATGGAGAACTTTGATCCGGTTGGCGTACATACAGGCGATAGTATCGTAGTAGCACCGAGCCAAACATTGTCGGACCGTGAGTACCAAATGCTGCGTTCCGCATCCTTGAAAATCATTCGCGCTTTGAACATCGAAGGCGGTTGTAACGTACAATACGCACTGGATCCGCACAGCTTCCAGTACTATGTCATCGAAGTTAACCCGCGTGTAAGCCGCTCTTCGGCGCTTGCTTCCAAAGCAACGGGTTATCCGATCGCTAAAATGGCTGCCAAAATTGCAATTGGCTACACGCTTGATGAGCTTGTTAACCCGGTTACCGGTCAAACTTATGCATGCTTTGAGCCTGCGCTTGATTACATCGTATCCAAGATTCCACGCTGGCCGTTCGATAAATTCACTGCCGCAAACCGCAAATTGGGGACACAAATGAAAGCGACTGGCGAGGTTATGGCTATCGGCCGTACGTTCGAAGAGTCCATTCATAAAGCTGTTCGCTCGCTGGAAATTGGCGTACACCGTTTGTTCTTGAAAGAGACGGACCTTTTAGATAAAGAAACATTGGAACTCCGCCTGCAAAAACCTGACGATGAGCGCTTGTTCTTACTAGCGGAAGCTTACCGCAGAGGCTATACAGTAGAGCAATTGCAAAATTTGACGAAAATTGACTGGTGGTTCTTGAACAAGTTGGACGGACTCATCAAGTTCGAGAAAGAAATCGCAGCAAGTGAATTAACAGCTGAACTGCTCTTTGAAATTAAGCGCAAAGGCTTTACAGATCGCGCAGTTGCTGAAATTCGTACGCTGGCAGGCTGCACAACATTCATCAACGAAGCTGATGTAAGAACTTACCGCTTGAAGCAAAACATCAAACCGGTCTACAAAATGGTTGATACTTGCGCAGCAGAGTTCGAAGCTTCGACGCCTTACTACTATTCAACTTATGAGCAAGAAGATGAAGTAACGGAAACAACGAAAGAGAAAGTTGTTGTACTGGGTTCCGGTCCAATCCGTATCGGTCAAGGGATCGAGTTTGACTACTCAACCGTTCACGCGGTATGGGCGATTCAAGCTGCTGGATACGAGGCTGTTATTATTAACAACAACCCAGAGACAGTATCAACGGACTTCAATACATCCGATCGCTTGTACTTCGAGCCATTGTTCTTCGAAGATGTTATGAACGTGATCGAACGTGAGAAGCCGATCGGGGTTATCGTTCAGTTCGGCGGTCAAACAGCAATCAACTTGGCAGCTCCTTTACACAAAGCAGGAGTTCGCATTCTTGGCTCCGATCTGGAAAGCATCGATACAGCTGAAGATCGTAAGAAATTCGAAGCTTTGCTTAGCAAGCTCTCGATTGCACAGCCTCCGGGCGGTACAGTAACTTCGGTTAATGAAGCGGTTGGGACAGCAGCGAAGTTCGGCTATCCGGTAATCGTTCGACCTTCCTACGTCCTAGGCGGACGTGCGATGGAAATCGTCTACTCCGATGAAGAATTGCTAAGCTACATGGAATATGCCGTGAAAATCAACCCTGAGCATCCGGTTCTTATCGACCGTTACATGCTTGGTAAAGAGGTAGAGGTTGACGCGATTTGTGATAGAGAAACCGTCTTGATCCCTGGGATTATGGAGCACGTTGAGCGTGCAGGGGTTCACTCCGGTGACTCCATCGCCGTCTACCCGCCGCAATCGATCTCAGATGCGATTAAAGCGCAAATTATCGAGATTACGACAAAAATCGGTCTAGAACTGAACGTAGTCGGCTTGGTTAACATCCAGTTCGTTATCCACAACGAACAAGTGTATGTCATCGAGGTAAACCCGCGTTCTTCCAGAACGGTGCCATTCTTAAGCAAAGTAACGAACATCCCTATGGCTAACGTAGCAACTCGCGTCATTATGGGGCAAAAACTGACAGACATGGGTTACCAAAGCGGTCTATGGCCGGAAGATAGCTATGTCTCCGTAAAAGTGCCTGTATTCTCCTTCGCGAAGCTTCGCCGTGTAGACACAACACTCGGACCTGAGATGAAATCGACAGGCGAAGTGATGGGCCGCGATACGAACTTTGCCAAAGCGCTCTACAAAGGCTTAATCGGTGCGGGCATGAAAATCCCATCTGCCGGTTCAGTAGTCGTAACAGTCGCTGACAAAGACAAAGAAGAAGCCATTGAAATCTTGAAAGGCTTCTACCGTTTAGGCTACAAAATCATTGCTACAGGCGGTACGGCTACAGCTATTCAAGAAGCTGGTCTTCCGGTAACAACGGTACACAAGTTGAGCGAAGGCTCACCTAACATCTTGGATCTGATCCGCAGCGGGGATGCGCAGTTCGTTGTGAACACGCTGACCAAAGGTAAAACGCCTGAACGCGACGGATTCCGCATTCGCCGTGAAGCGGTTGAGAACGGTGTGGTTTGTATGACATCGCTTGATACAGTAAGAGCGCTTGTGAATATGCTTGAAGCAATCAACTTCTCCTCACGCGCAATGCCAGTTCATGTCTAAGGAAGAGGTGACGGACTTGTCAGTATTAACTCGTACGGATGTTGCCGGACGCATTATGGTCGCCTTGGATTATGCGAATGCCGCAAGTGCCGAAGGGCTGCTCAAGCAACTCGAAGGAATTCCTTGCTACGTGAAGGTGGGCATGCAGCTGTTCTATGCTGCAGGTCCCGGGTTCGTCGCGAGTCTGAAGGATCGCGGGTATAAGGTGTTCCTTGACGTGAAGATGCATGACATTCCGAACACAGTCAAAGGCGGCGCAGAAAGCGTAACGCGCCTTGGGGTTGATGTGTTCAATGTCCATGCCGCCGGAGGCAAGCACATGATGGAAGCCACCTTGGAAGGTGTCGACAAGGGGTTAGCCGTAGGCGCTGCACGTCCGATCGTCATCGGCGTGACGCAGCTGACCAGCACCTCGCAAGCGGTGCTGAATGAAGAGATCGGCTTGGCCGGAACGGTGGAGCAAGCCGTCATTCGCTATGCCCGCTTGGCGCAAGCCGCGGGGCTGCAGGGCGTCGTCGCGTCACCTTTAGAGGTGACCGCCATTAAGGCGTCGTGCGGTGACGGGTTCGTCACCGTGACGCCGGGCATCCGCCCCGCAGGATCGGATGTGGGCGACCAGTCGCGCATCATGACGCCGGCAGCTGCGTTCGCGCAGGGAACGGACTATGTCGTGATCGGCAGACCGATCACAGGCGCGGCGGATCCAAGGGCTGCGATGGAATCGATCATTGATTCCATCTTGTAGCACCTATCAACGGAAGGAACGGTGGAAGTAACATGAGTCAACAGCTTGAAACGATTGCGAAGCATGTTGCAGCTTCTTTATTAGATATTGGTGCGGTAGCGCTAAGACCGCAGCAGCCTTTTACTTGGACATCGGGTTTGAAATCCCCGATTTATTGCGACAACCGACTGACAATGTCGCACCCGGCAATCCGTGAAGCGATTGCTGACGGCTTTGTCAGTTTGATACAAGAGAAGTTCCCGGACGCTGAAGTCGTTGCCGGCACAGCAACAGCTGGCATCCCTCATGCAGCATGGGTGGCTCAGAAGCTGGGTCTTCCGATGATTTACATTCGGGATAAAGCCAAAGGCCATGGCAAAGAGAACCTGATCGAAGGTTCCGTCAAACCAGGGCAAAAGGTCATCGTGATCGAGGATCTGATCTCTACAGGAGGAAGCTCTTTGAAAGCTGCCATTGCTGTCAAAGAAGCGGGCGCTGTTCCGCTGGGCGTGCTTGCAATTTTCTCCTACCAATTGGACAAAGCTACGGATGCGTTCCAAGCGGCGGACATGCCTCTTCACACGCTATCGAACTACTCTACGCTGCTTGAAGTGGCGCTAGAGAAGGGAGCAATCAAGGAAGAAGATATGGCATTGCTACGTTCTTGGAGAGAGAATCCTGCTGCGTTTGGCGTGTAGGATAGACTCGAAAGCAAGTACACTCGTACAGGATTTTGCGAAACTTCAGCAGCTGGTTACCGCATCTGCGGCGCCGCATTTGGATGGCATATGATTAACATGAAAGAAGCCCTACCTTTTCGAAAAGGAGGGCTTCTTTTTTTAACATTATTGTTCTATGTTTATAGGGGGACTACAAGCCGCTATTATGCCAAAAAAATCCCTTTGCGTGAGGGAGAGGGAACTAGGGTCCGCTATTTCGCTATTTTGACACCAAGGGCTTAGCCGCAGGCTAGGTTTTTTATGCTGAGGGTGCTTAAAGGTGCTCGCTTTCTTTGGTTAACAGCGTAATAAAGGACTGTAAAGGCTGGGAAATCCACTTTTTAGGATGAAGAATCAGTTGAATATTTAACGACAAGTCAACGTGTGAGAACGGAAGAGCGACTAGTTTGTGTTGTTCGAGCTCGCTCTGAACAGCGATTCGAGGCAGTAGGGCGATACCGAGCCCGCTCATGACGCATTGTTTAATCGCTTCTAAATTTCCAAGTTCGAAGCCGATTTGAAGCGGGATTGCGTGATCTTTGAGCAATTTTTCAAACATGCCCCGATAGATGCAGCTTTCTTCCGTTACGATAAACTCTGTTTGCTGAAAATCGGTTAACTTTATATGGTTAAGTTGTGTGAGCGGATGTGCTAATGGGGCTACGAGTACTAGAGGTTCTTCTTTGATTTTGGTGCAGGTCAAGTGAGGATCAGCCGGAAAGCGATCCAGCAATAAACCCAGATCATAGTCGCCTTCTCTGACTTTGTTCATAAGGGAGGCTTCACTGTCGGGAAAGAGCTGTATATTAAGACCGGGATAAAGCTGTTTCAACGCTTGCAAAAAAGGAGGCAAATAATAGGCAGCAAGTGAATTTATCGTACCTATCGTTAATGTACCAGTAAGTTGGCTTGCTATCATTTCTTTGGACTGGTCATAGAGATCAAGCATCTGTGTGGCTAGCTTCAGCAGGCTTTCACCTGGAGCGGTTAACCGCAGCTGCCGGCCATATCTTTCAAAAAGAGGCACGCCGTATTCGCGCTCAAGCTTCTGAATTTGCATGGTAATGCTGGACTGTGCATATCCTAATTCTTCAGCAGCCTTAGTAAAGCTCTTCCTTCGGGCAACTTCCCGAAAGGTCCGGAAATACGTTAAGTCCATGGCCATCCCCCCCCACTTTTATCAAAAATATTGATGAGTACTATCATTTATTATAGCTAACTGTGATGTGATATTCCATGCTAAAGTGTATGTACATCATAATTTTAACGGGGAGATGATACAGATGTTAACAGAAAGAGATTTGCATGGCGTTTATGTACCCATTATTACGCCTTTTGATGAGGACGGTGAGGTGGACACTGCCTCTTTTTATAATCAAGCTTACAATTTGTTTCAGGATGAGGTTGATGGGCTGGTCGTGAACGGAACGACGGGGGAATCACCTGCGATTATGAGCGAAGAGCTCGGCGTTTTATTTGCTGCGGCACAAGCTGCTAGAGATGCAGCGAATGTAAGTGTTCCTCTCATAGTAGGTACGGGTACGAATGTTACAATGTCCACAGTTCGTAAAACAGAGGAAGCGGGAAAACTGGGCGCTGATGCAGCCTTGGTGGTGGTGCCGTATTACAATAAACCAAGTCAGGAAGGGATTATTGAGCATTTTCGCCGTGTAGCGAGTGTTGGCATGCCGGTGATTTTGTATGATGTACCTCATCGCACTGGGGTGAAGCTGGAGCTTGATACCGTGCGGAGGATCCTTGAACTTGATGGCGTGATTGGAATGAAAGACAGTACGCCAAACACACAGTTGGTTACTGAGCTTACCCGATTGGGTTCGAAGCCGGTATTATGCGGTGAAGATTCACTGCTATTTGATGCGCTTCAATCAGGAGCTAAAGGTGTCATGAGTGCATCTGCGAATGTGGAGACGGAGCGCTTTGTTGCTTTCTACCGCCATTTTCTAGCCGGGCAGCACAAGGAAAGCAGAGAGCTTTATGAGGATTTGCTTCCGCTTATTCGTCTTCTTTTCCAAGAGCCGAACCCGGCTCCCATCAAATGGCTGCTAGAGCAGCAAGGCATTATTGCATCCGGTACGCTTCGGCTTCCTCTTTTGCCAGTGACGGAAGGTTTGCGCGCTAAATTAGCATCCTATGTGTAAAAAGGGGAGTTGATTGAGTCATGAGTCGAACGAGAGTATTTACAGGCTCCCCCTGGGAGCCAACTGTCGGTTATTGCCGGGCAATTCGCGTAGGGAACCGTATCGAAGTAGCAGGAACAACGGCGATGAAGGATGGCATGGTGGTTGGCGCAGGCAATGCCTATGAGCAAGCTCGCTTTGTGCTGGAGACCATCGAGAAAGCACTTTTGGAGCTTGGAGCTACGATGTCGGATGTGATTCGTACCCGGATGTTTGTGACGGATATTTCTTTATGGGAACAATTTGGTCGCGCGCATGGAGAATATTTCAGAGATGTGCAGCCTGTGGCAACAATGGTTGAAGTAAAAGCGTTGATTGATCCTGCGTTGATGATCGAGATCGAGGTTGAGGCTTTTTTGGATGAAGGCTAATAGGGTCTGCAGGTTGGCATAAGAAATAGCGCTTTTCCTTCTTGGCTGCGATGTAACATCGCTAAGCAAGAGGAGAAGCGCTATTTTTTTAGTAAACATTCATTAACCGACTCGTTTACCTAGAATAATCAGGTCTCTTTCGATTCCATCGAGTTCGGCAATACCCGGCAAATGCGCCCAATTTTCGAAGCCGAATTTACGGAAGAGCTGTAAACTGGGTTCATTATGGCCGAAAATAAAGCCCAGCAAGGTCTTAAGACCCAGCTTTGGACAAGCAGCTAAAGCCTGCTCCATGAGGTAACGGCCGATTCCTTGGCCACGGGCAGCTTCATCAATGTAAATGCTGACTTCCGCTGTAGCATTGTAGGCTGGCCGTCCATAGAAGGATTGGAAACTAAGCCAACCGCAAATTCCGCTGCCGTTTTCGACCACCCATAAAGGCCGGAAATCGGCGGAGTGTTCATGAAACCAGGCTTCACGACTTGCTGTCGTAACTGGCTCCGTATCAGCGGTAACCATGCGCCCTGCAACAGTTGAATTATATATACGTACAATTTCTGCGAGATCTTCCAAGCTTGCATCTCGGAGAGATAAATGAGTTGTGTTCATATGGTTAGCCAATCCTCTCATGCTTCGTTATTCTGTTTCGAGAGCTTCAGCCAGAAGCGGCTGATCGTCTCTGTTCCTTGATCCCAATTGACCAAGTGAAAATGCTCATTAGGCGCATGCAGGTTCTCGCCAGGCAAGCCGAATCCAAGTAGAATTACGGGAGCATCAAGTACTCGTCCTAACACTTCGACGATCGGAATCGACCCTCCGCTTCGCGTATAAACCGGCCATACGCCATAAGTATCTTCATAAGCTTCCGCGGCTGCAACCATGACAGGTTCATCGATTGGAGTAATAAACGGGTTGCCGCGCAGCTGTCGGCTCAGGGATACTTTTACGCCAGGCAAAGTTTGGGCTTGAATATGCGCTTCAACAGCATCCATGATTTCTTCCGGGACTTGCGCAGCAACAAGTCGGCACGCAATTTTGGCCGAAGCGCGGTTCGGGATGATAGGCTTAATGCCTTCTCCTTGAAAGCCGCCGCTTACTGAAGTTATTTCCAAAGTCGGTCTTGACGTTGTTTGCTCGTAGAACGAGAATCCTTTTTCGCCATATAAAGTATCGACATGCAGATCGGCCCGCACCTTATTTTCATCGGGTTCCACTTGTTTAAAAGCTTCGCGTTCCTTGTCCGATAGTTCAATTACGCGATCGTAAAAGCCTTTGACGGCAACACGGCCTTCGGCATCATGGAACGAGCTCAGCAGATTTGTCAAAGCGTGAATCGGATTTTGGACGGCTCCGCCGAACAACCCGGAATGCAGGTCACTGTTTGCGCCATCGATCGTAATTTCAAAGCCAGCCAGACCGCGTAGACCGTACATAAGTGCCGGCTTCCCAGGGCCATGCATTTGGGTATCTGAAAGGGTAATCGCGTCGGCTTGCAATTTATCTTTGTACTTTTCTACGAATGGAGGCAGGTTCTTGCTCGCAATTTCTTCTTCGCCTTCAATACAGAATTTCACATTCACTGGCAGACTGCCCTGCGTGCGTAAAAAAGCTTCTACCGCTTTGACATAAAGCAAAAGTTGCCCTTTATCATCTGTGCTGCCCCGGGCAAATAGTTTACCGTCACGAATAACTGGTTCAAAGGGAGGCGTCTCCCATAGCTCAAGCGGTTCAGCCGGTTGAACGTCATAGTGTCCATAAATTAGCACCGTTGGCTTACCTTCTGCATGCAGCCAGTCTGCATAAACGACAGGGTGACCGCCGGTCGGCATAATTTCAATATTTTCAAGTCCAGCTTGTTTTAGGGCATCAGCGGCCCATTCCGCACAGCGCTTCATATCAGGTTGGTGTTCGGCAACAGCACTAATACTTGGAATCCGCAAAAACTGCATCAATTCCTCTATGTGTTGATCCCTATGCTCTTCCAAATAGGTTTTGATCGTTTCAATCATGTCGGTATTCTCCTTCTTTGTAAGCATTTCTAATTACGTTCCTCTTTTTAACTTCCCCAAAGGCGGGTAAAATCCTGCAAATAACAGTTGAGGTTTCACATTTTGTAAGAAAGTTGCGGTGGTTCAGGCATGCGGGTATTATTGTATAGCCAAATAAACGATCACGTATACGATTTAAGGAGGAATAATGATGAAGTTGGTCTGTAAGACGGAGAGAATGTCTTTAGTTAAGTTAGATCATTCATCTGCTGAGCTGGTGTTGGATTATGTGAATCGCAATCGTGCTTTTTTAAAGCAGTGGGAAATAGAGCGCGATGAGACGTACTTTACCAAGGAGTATCAGGTGGAGTTACTTGAGAAAGAAGCTAAAATGATGGAGGAAGGCCAATTACTAAAAGTATGGATGTTGTATGAAGAGCGTCTGATCGGGTCAATTGCTCTTAACAATATTGTCAGAGGGGCTTTTCAATCCTGTCATTTGGGCTATCGGATGGATGGAAATCTTGTGAATCAGGGACTTATGACTGAGGGGCTGAAAGCGATAATTGCCTATGCTTTTGAGGTCATGGACCTGCACCGCATTGAAGCGAACATCATGCCTCGGAACGCTGCTTCCCTTAAGGTAGTGAAGAAGTTGGGCTTCTATGAGGAGGGATTGGCGCTCAAATATTTGAAAATACATGGGGTTTGGGAGGACCATATTCATATGGTGCTGCGGAATACAGCGTTGGAGTAGAAACTGCGCTTCAGAAAATGGGCTATCTTGAAGGGTCTGATCAGACTTTCAGGATAGCTTTTTTTCATTGGATAAAATAGGTAATTTGTTGCATGGTAACATATTACAAAAATTAGTATATTTTAATAGATTCATACAAGGAGTGCATAGGATCAAAAGAAAAACTTTCAGCAAATTTTCAGTTTCGTGGAACTTTTTGAAAACATGCACCGTCTAATTTATCATACAGCTGATTTGGAAATGAAAGGAAGAAGTGCCATATGGCGAACTGGTTTCGTAAAAAAAGTACATCAGAGGCTATGACGATGGAGGAGGAGATACCCGGCGAGACCCATACTTCTTCGCACGCACATCTCGAATCGCCGATATTGACGGTGACGGGTGTGACTCGATCCTTTCAAGTCGGAGGTGAACGATTAGAGGTTCTTAAAGGTATTGAGATGGAACTCCGGCCTCTTCAGCTTGTGATGCTCAAAGGCCGATCAGGCTCGGGAAAGACGACGCTGTTGAATTTGATTGGGGGACTTGATCAGCCGAACGAAGGGGAAATTACGTTCCTGGATCATGCATTTCATCTGGGAAGCGATGATGAACGAACGTTAGTTCGCCGAAGAGAGATTGGTTTTATTTTTCAATCGTATGCCTTAATGCCGCTGTTATCTGCTTGGGAAAATGTGGAGCTTGCACTGCGCATGGCGGGAGTTCCGCGATCTCAATGGAAGGAAAGGGTAGCTTATTGCCTTGAACTCGTCGGGCTTGGCAAACGTATGCACCATCGTCCGTTTGAACTGTCCGGGGGTGAACAGCAGCGTGTTGCAATCGCTAAGGCAATTGCGCATCGGCCTTCATTGATTTTGGCTGACGAGCCGACTGCTGAGCTGGATTCCCAGATGGGGGCACAGATTATGTCCGTTTTTCGAAGTATGATCGCGACGGAGCAGGTTACGATTTGTATGACGACCCATGACCCTACTATTTTGGAGGTTGCCGATCATGTTTACGAAATGGTGGACGGGAAATTCGTCTCCTAGCTGGAGGAAGCCCGTAACTGCACTGCTTGTATGTACGACACTTTTATTATCTTCCGGCTGTTCGTTATTGCCGAAGGAGCAGGAGGAAGAGGCGCTTCCGAGCATTAATCCGCCTAAGCTTTCCAAGAAGCCCGAATATACGGTGAAAACGGAAACGCTCGAAACCAAAGTAAGAGGGGGCGGAAGATTAATGGCCCTGCAGGAAGAAAAGCTTTTCTTCTCTGAAGATATGACTTCCAAACGAATCAGCGCCATTCTTGTGAAAAATGGAGATACAGTTGAGAAGGGCCAGCCCGTTGCTGAGCTGGATGTTTCGGATTTAGAAAGCGATTTGAAACGTAAAAAGCTTCAAACCCGCAAAGATGAGCTGACGATGATCGAGACGTTGCGGAAGGCGGACGAAATGACGCCCGAGCAAATCGAGCAGGCGAAGATTGATTTTGAACTGAAACGGGAGGAGCTGACGAAGCTTGAAACGCAAGTAAGCAAAGCGAAGCTTCTCGCGCCGTTCAGCGGGACGATCGTAACGGTCACAGCGAAGAAGGGCGATACCGTGAAGTCGGATGAGTCCGTTGCGACGCTGGCGGATTTGAATGAATTGACAGTAGCGGCAAGTATTAGCGCAGATGATGCGAAGAAAGTTGCTGTCGGGATGGAAGCCCAAGTGGATATTAACTCTGCTGGTCAGCACAAAGGAAAGGTTAAGCAACTGCCGAACCCGCAGACAGCTGGGAATAATAATGGCGGCTATCCGGGGGGCGGTTTAGATGGCAAGCAAGATTCGATCGATCAATATTTAGTCGTTCAATTGGATGAGTTTCCAAAGGGACTTAATCGCGGAACTCCGCTAAGTGTGACGATTGTAACACAAAGAAAAGAAAATGCGACAACGATTCCTTTGGCGGCGCTTCGCTCCTACTCCGGCCGAAATTATGTGCAAGTGGTGGATAATCAGGGGAATAAGAAGGAAGTCGATGTGGAAATCGGTCAACAGACGTCAACGGATGTGGAGATTGTGAAAGGTCTTACCGCCGGACAGAAAGTAGTGGGTCGCTAATGTCTATTCCCATGCTGCGGTTTTTATTTCGAAAAATGTGGAATACCCGTTGGCTGACGCTCAGCACGTTACTTGGATTGATTATGGCCGTTGCCTTCACCACCAGCATTCCGATGTATGCGGATGGATCGCTGAAGCGCGTCGTGGCCAAATCGCTTGAAGAGAAGAGCAGCGGACTGCCCGCAGGCTCTCTGCTTATGCGGTATCAAGCGGTTGGGACAGAACGTGCAGGGTTGGACGAGCTGAAAGACGTCAATGTGTACATAGGGGAAGATATCCCGAAGGAGATCGGGTTTCCGGTCCAAACTTTTGCCAAGAGCTATACGATCAAAGGAGCGCAAATCACACCTGTAGATGCATCGAAAGTGGATCCCAGCAAACGGCGGCAAATGGCGCTTACCTCATGGAGCGGGTTGAATGAACACGTAGAATGGCCGAATGGACAAATGGCTTCGAATCAAGTGCAAAACGGTATTCTGGAAGCCGTTGTACTGGATGAAGCTCTGTACCGAAATGATCTGCATATCGGTGACGTGTTCAATTATTCCGTGTCCGGAGCAAGCGGAAGTCAATTGCTGAAGGTGAAGATTGTAGGCTCCTTTAAGCCAAAAAACGAGACGGATGCCTATTGGTTTCAAGGCTTGGAAGGTTTAGTCAACGCACTTATCGTTAGCGATGATGTTTTTATGAACACGTTATTAACGGAGAAGAAAATTCCGCTGCAATTAGCCAATTGGTATTATGCTTTCGATCTGCGTAACATTCAAACGAGCCAACTGTCTCCATTAGACCATCGTCTGGAGAGGCTGGACATTAATCTGTTCCAGAAACTCAAAAATACAAAGGTCGATGTTTCATTCAAGCCGATGCTGTCCGAATTTAAGGCGCAAAGCTTGCAGATGCAGATTCTGCTATTCACATTGGCAGCTCCAATGATTGCCATGGTTTTCTATTACATTGTCATGAATGCCAGGCAGTCGCTTGATCGGCAGCGCGGTGTTATTGCCACACTCCGAAGCAGGGGCGGCAGTACGAAACAAATCATTGGGATTTATTTTCTGGAGGGATTATCACTAGGAATCATTGCTCTGGTGGTTGGACCATTTATGGGCTGGTTTATGGCCAAAAGTATTGGTTCTTCCAGCGGGTTTCTAACGTTTGTTGACCGGAAATCGATTCCTGTCAGCTTCACAAAGGAAGCAATGCTCTATGGCGGTCTTGCTGTGCTCATCGCAATTCTTGCGAGCGTGATTCCTGCAATCCTTTTTGCAAAAGCTTCGATCGTGAACTACAAGCAGCTTCTTGCCAGATCCGACCGGTCGCCGCTTTGGCAGCGCTGGTTTCTGGACATCGTGCTGATCGGTGTTGTCGTCTATGGCTTTTACTTATTTGATCAACGTCAAGTGTTGTCCGTGCAAACAGGCTTGACGACCGATCAGCTGCAAGTGCATCCGCTGTTGTTTTTCGTACCTGCACTTTCAATTTTCGCACTGGGTTTGTTCTTTCTGCGTATTTTTCCGTGGCTGCTGCGTTTGTTCGGCTGGCTGGGGCGAAAATTCCTTCCCGTGCCGCTCTATTTAACGCTTGTGCAGCTTTCCCGTTCAGCGAAAGCCTATTATCCGCTTATGCTGCTTCTGATCTTAACGTTAGGCCTTGGTGTATATAATTCCTCGGCTGCACGTACGATTGATCTGAATTCGACGGAAAGGACCTTGTACCAATATGGAACGGATGTTGTGCTGCAAACCGTATGGGAAGGATTCTCCGATGATCTGCCTAAGGATCCCAATGCTGGAGGAAACACCGGAGGAAACCAAGGGGGAGGCTCGAACGGGGCAGGCGGTAATAATGGCGGAAATGGAGGTACAGGTAATGGTGGATCTGGAGCAAACGGTGGGCAAGGAGGCCAGGGTGGAGCGAATAACGGAGAGGGTACACCATCGAAAATTCGTTACGTTGAACCACCTTTTCAAGTGTTCCGAGATCTAGAGGGCGTTCAAGCTGCGGCAAGGGTTTTGCAAACGAAAGGAAATGTCGTGGTGTCAGGGAAATCAACCGGCCAAGGGCTGGTCATGGGCATTGATAATGTTGATTTTGCTAAAGTAGGATGGTTCCGGCCTGATTTATTTCCGGCGCCTCCGTATCAATACTTGAATTTGCTTGGCAGCTATGAGCAAGCCGTTATTATTCCTTCTAATTATGCAAGCAAGTATTCGCTCAAAGCCGGGGATCTGCTATCGATTACAATCAGCCAGCAGCCAGTAGAATTTGTTATTGTCGGCATTCTTCCTTACTGGCCAAGTCAATATCCGGATCAGACGCCATTTTTCATTACGAATCTGGATTATGTTTACGATCAAGCGCCCATGGTTCCATATGAGGTTTGGTTGAAAATGAAACCGGACGCGAAAGTGGCGCCAATCGTAACCGCCTTGCAAGCTAAGGGAATCGAGTTGGCTTCTGTCAAGGATGTTCGGAATGAGCTCATCGTTCAGAAGAAGCTTCCGGCCAGAGGCGGCGTTTTCGGGATACTTAGTTTGGGCTTTCTCGTTTCAGTTTTGGTGTCTTTAATTGGCTACATGCTGTACTGGTTCTTTAATTTATCGAGTCGAGTCGTTCAGTTTGGGGTGCTTCGCGCGATGGGGCTCTCCCGCAAGCAATTGACGGGGATGCTGCTGCTGGAGCAAGGGTTTACAGCGGGTTTATCCATTGCGTTAGGAATTGCCATCGGTAAATTAACGAGCTATTTCTTCTTGCCCTTCCTGCAAACCTCGCAGAATGTGAAGACTCAGGTGCCGCCATTTCGGGTTGTTTTCGATTCCAAAGACACGTATCAGCTCTATTTCGTTGTAGCTTTCATGATGGCAACAGGAGCTTTACTGCTGTTCTTACACATTAGAAGGCTGCGGGTTCATCAAGCTGTGAAGCTCGGGGAGGAGAAATAGGATGATTACTTGCGAGGGCTTGGTCAAAATTTATAAATCTGACGAGATCGAAGTTGTCGCTTTACAAGGATTGAACATTCAGGTTGATGCCGGTGAGCTTATGGCAATTATCGGGAACAGCGGAAGCGGCAAGTCTACATTGCTGAATATCTTGGGCGGACTTGATCGTCCTTCAGCCGGTCAAGTAAAAGTCGGCGATTGGGATTTATTGAAAATCACAGATAAGCAGTTGGTTGAATACAAACGGCATACGGTCGGCTTTATTTGGCAAAATAACGCGCGAAATCTCGTTTCTTACTTGACCGCACTCGAAAATGTGGAAATGCCGATGATGCTCAGCGGGAACTATGATCCTGCCTATGCCAAGCAATTGCTGGAATGGGTCGGGCTCAGCCACCGGTTGAACAATAAGCTTCAGGAACTGTCAGGAGGGGAGCAACAGCGTGTGGCCATTGCCATTTCGCTGGCTAATCGGCCAAGACTGCTGCTTGCCGACGAGCCTACTGGTTCCGTAGATTCGAAGACGGCGGATATGATTCTAACCATTTTCCAACGGTTGAATAAAGAACTAGGTGTGACGATTGTGATTGTTACACATGATTTATCCATGGCTGGCAAGGTTGGCCGGGTCGTTGCCATCCGGGATGGGATGACAAGTTCGGAGTTTATTGCACGGAGTCCATCACTGGATGGCGCTGCCGGCATCCATGGAGGACTTGCGAATGAGGACCATGAAGAGTTTGTTGTATTAGACCGGGCAGGACGTTTGCAAGTGCCAAAAGCCTATTTGAACGCTTTGCAAATCGAGGGAAAAGCAACAATGGAGTTTGATGGCGAAAAAATTATGATTAAAGCACCTAAAGCCATTCCCGCATATGAGGGTAGTAAATTAAATTCAATTGTTGACGGAGGTAAATCAAAATGAAATTAATAACGCGAAAAATGCTCGCCACATCTTTGACTTTGGCGATGGTCGTACCACTTGCGGCAGCTTGTACGAAAGGCGAGAAAACTGACGACAAACAGGAACGTGTGCTGAAGATCGCAACATCCATGGGTTTCGGTGATGATGAATATTTCAGACAACAGTTTACGGAAATATTTGAGTTCGCCAATCCGAATATCAAGGTTGAAATGATTCCAACCATGGATGACAGATATCGGTATGGCGGTGTGAAACCAGGCGAAAAGATGCCGGATCCGATGGAGAAGCTGAAAGAGGTCATGCAGGGCGACAATCCGCCGGATGTCGTAATGGTCGGCTTCGAGCAGCTGCCGGAAATCATTGAAAGCAACATGTTGACACAGCTGGATCCGCTGATTACGAAAGATAAATTCGATACAACTGGAATTGTACCTGCCGTGATCGACGGCATCAAGAATGCTGGCAGTGGCAAACTGTATGCACTTGCGCCAACGTTCTCCTCTTCTGCACTTATTTATAATAAGAAAATGTTCATGGATGCAGGTGTTGATTTTCCGAAAGACGGCATGACGTGGGATGAGATTTTTGATCTTTCCAAACGGCTCACGAAGGGAGAAGGGGAAAAACGCATCAACGGCTTCTCGTTCTCAACGCAAGCGCAAGGTGATTTATTTTATGGCATGCAAATGTACACAGCTCCCCTGCAGTTGAAAATGTTTGATGATGCCGGAGAGAAAATGACTGTAGATTCAGATCAGTGGGAGAAAGTCTGGACGAAAATGGCTCAGCTTCAAAAAGATAATGTTTTTCCAGAGCTTGTGGATCCTCAGAAGGGAATGAATCGGCAATTCGATCAAGAGAATCCGTTTGCCTATGACGATTTCATGTCGAATCGATTAGCGATGGGGATTATTAATTATGGTCAAATTCAACAGATTACGAGTGCCAATAAAAACGCTGCGAGCTATAAAGGGTTTACGCCGATTGATTGGGATGTTGTAACGATTCCTTCCCATCCTGAGGCTAAGGGTGTTGGCGGCTCTATCTATATGAATGGCATTATGGGAATTAACGCGAAAGCGCAAAATCCGGATGACGCCTGGAAATTCATTAAGTTCGTGAATGGCGATGACTGGGCAAAGCTGAAATCGCACAGTTCCTATAACTTGGTGGCTCGCTCCAAATATTTGAAACCCAAAGATGGATTGGAATTCCATATGGAGGCCTTTTACAATGTGATACCTGCGCCATCTGATAATAACTTCAAAATTTACCGCGACAAGCCAAATATTTATCAAGTCCAAGAAATTGGGCATCAGTTGTTCAACAATGTACTGCAAGGGAAAACGACGGCACGTGAGGCGCTCAAAGAATGGCAAACCCAGGGCGATGCGATGCTGAAGCAAATGAAGGAAAATCCCACTGCACCCATGAACCCTATGATACAACAAGCTGTGCCTGCCGGATAAGCAGACCGCTCCATACAATGCTACTTAACTAATAAAGGAGGCCATCCACACCATGAACATCAGGTTCAGCTACAAATATGTGGCCACCATTGCCTTGTCTGCCACGATGGCATTTGGCGCCATAACGCCCGTTTGGGCAGACGGCAGCCCAGCCGCAATTACAATGGCGATCGGTAAGGTGCCGATTACGAATAGCAGTTATTTTGAATTGAAACAAATTCACGTTTTACCTGATCAAAGCGGGAAAATCGCGACATTCACGATTACCATTCACAATGAAGGAAGCAGCGAGTTGCAATTTATTGATTACTGGGCCAGGTTGAAAAGCAAATCAGGTAATCAATTCTCAGCGCGATTGCTGCCAGCCGATAAAGATAAGAACCGGGTAGCCCCCGGTTCAACAACCGATTTAACGTTCTATGCAACTGTTAATCCAAGTACGAACTTGCAGGACCTTGTAGTTCAGTTCATTAAGTGGGATTTTAGTCAAACGAATTTTGAGCGCGTGCTTGGGGAAGTAGCAGTACCGAATGATTACACCGATATCACACCTTCGGATAGCGCTGGGGTCATCTCGGTCGGTGGCGTTGAAGTTCATGCGTCTATTAAAAAGTTTGTCAGCAACAAAAATGAGAAATACCATGTACCAACGGTGTATCTGACACTAGAGAATGCAGGCAGTCATACAGTGACTATTCCTTCGTACTTATTCTCAATACGGACACCTGAGGGGCTGCTGTACCCGCTTGAAGCTAAAGGGATGAAGGATTTAAAGATAAATCCTAAGGAGAGCAAGGAAATTCAACTCTCCGGTTCCATTCCGATAGCGGTAGCCGCGGATGTGTGGCAGTTGTCCGTTGCGGAAACGATCGCAGATTTGAAGCTTAATGTCGCTGTTGCGAATTTCCAATTGCCGGCGGTGTCATCACAGGAAGGAGGATCTATTGGTAAAGAGTATTCTTTCACCAATAAGTTGGGTGTTTACACCGCTCAACTTGGCGGTCTTCATCGCTTGCCTTGGGAGGATCAAGATTTATTAACGGCGGATTTGGTTTTGAGCAACAAAGGGGATGAGTCATTGCCAATCCCCAAACTAGCCGGATATTTCTTACTGGACGATGCCGTCAAAATCGATGCGAAGCTTATCCAGACAGCCAAAGTTATTGGACTTGGGGCAGGCGCAAGCGTTAATCTGCAGCTTGCAGGCAAATTACCGTATACGTATGAATTTTCTAGCGTGAAGTTAGTACTTCAAGAGAATGAAGGAGACGCGCCAGCCGCCGGAACGGAGAATACGAGTTCCACAACTACGGATGTTCTGGAGTTCTCGACACAAGCGGAGCTTCAGTCGGTTCCTTTTGTTGGTCTGGGTGAGTCCTATTCGTCCACGGATGCTGGACGCAAAGCGAAGTATGCGATTCGGAATGTGTCTACCTACGAGGACAAAACGAGTATTATGTATTCAGCTATGGTCGAGGTAACCAACCTAGAGAAACGATTCACGAACACAGCCAAGCTTGTCGCGAATTTCCGTTCGTCAGACGGGACCGTATTCCCGGCTACCGTGGCAGAAGTGAAGAACAAGATTTCACCATCGGGAAAAGCACTGCTTAATGTATGGGCGCCTGTGCCTAAGGGCTTTTCTACGGAGAATTTGAATTTACTTCTAGGGGAAGCCGTCACAGACGGTAAACTGTCGGAAGGCGATAAGGCAGTTGCTGATTCTTACGTAAATCCCGTTGCTTATTGGCTGCCAGCCGAGAGCACGAATGTAGCAACTACGCTGAAAAATGTGGACTTATTCCCTTATTCCATCTCTATTGATAAAATCGGTACGAAAATTGAGGACAACGTATTTACTCTGAAGTTCAATTACGAGTTAACGAAAGAGAAGTTGACCGAAATTAATACGGAAGGCCATAATCTACTGCTTGTATTTGAGGATGGCGGCGGCATTAAACGGTTTGAGAAAAGGTTCGATTTTAAAGACTTTGACGTCTTCAATGGGGATTCCACTGCAGATGAAGATACGAAGATCCGACTTGGAAAGAGAGAGGATTTTAAAATCTCGCTCCCGGATCCCGGTCTCATTTTTAACACGAAATTCCTAGAGAAATACACACTTAGTGTGTATGATGAGTTCCAAGGGCAGAGAAAACTGCTCGCTTCTCAGAAAGCGGATTGGTTTATTACTACGGAATAATAACTTACACCTGAGGGTTGTCTCAAATGGTCTTATATGACCTATGAACAGCCCTTTTTTTGTGTTCAGTCATAAGAAGTCATAATAGGATTGTTGTCCATATGACCAAATTATGACTGAAATATGACTTCGCTCACCTGTTTTTATTAATGTGCCGATATATAATAAATCCAGACCGCGAAAAAACATAAAATCTTCAATACTAATTTATGTTTTGTTAAGAAATTCCAAGTATGATGGTTGAGTGAGTGTGTCAGAGTATTAAAGCTGGTGATAGGGGAGAAGTGAGAATGATCAAGTTAACCGATTTTTCGATGAAAAATGTAGCAGCAATTTTCATCCTCATGCTGCTGTTAGTCGTAGGTGGAACGTATTCCACAACGACGCTCAAGGTGGAAAGTTTTCCAGATATTACTTTTCCGGTCGTCATTGTAAGTACTACATACGTAGCGCCTCCGAAGGATGTGCTAGACGAGATTACGAAACCGCTGGAAAAGGCGGTTGCGGGCTTAGACGGGCTTAAAACACTTAGCTCAAGCTCGCAGGACAATTACTCACAAATTATTTTGGAGTTAGATCAGGATAAGAAGCCTGAAGATGTCAAGAAGGATGTGGAGAGCCTTATCTCCAATGTGAAGCTTCCGCAAGGATCCGAAAAGCCGAAAGTGCTGACGGCAGGCTTCGCTTCCGAGCCGGTTTATTATTTAGCCGTTTACGGTGATGAAGGAATGAACCAAGCAGAGCTCGATAATGCTTACAAGAATACAATTCTTCCCGGATTTAATGGATTAAAAGGGCTCGATCACGTGGACTCTGTCGGTAATCAGGACGCTGTGCTTACGATTAAGCTGGATGCGCCTGCGATTAACAATTATGGTCTAACGCCTGCAGATGTTTCAGGATCGATTAAAGCAGCTTTGGTTTCCAGCCCTGCGGGCACTGTGGATTTCAATGGAAATCAACAGATGGTTCGCGTGAAAGGCGAAATGGATACCATCTACAATTTGGATAATTTAAAAATTAATACAAAAACTGGCGACACGCTGCTTCTAAAGCAGATCGCCAAGGTTGAAGCCATCAGCGAGTCCAAGTTTATTGCCAGATTAGACGATAAACCGGCGATCGGTGTGCTTTTGTACAAAACGAAAGCGGCGAATGCCGTAGAATTTGCAGACAGTGCAGACAAATTAATGACGGACTGGGCTCAGACGCTGCCAGGTGTGAAATTCCACAAAATTTACAATTCAGCCAACGATATTAAAGATTCCATCCATGGTATGGTGCAGGAAGGCGGATTAGGAGCTATTCTTGCTTCCGTAATGATCTTGCTGTTCCTCCGTAATATACGTATGACTCTTATCGTACTCGTTTCTATTCCGCTTTCTATTCTCGTTACATTATTAGTTATGGGACCACTGGGCATTTCCTTAAATATTATGACGCTAGGCGGTATGGCGATAGCCGTCGGTAGGGTCGTGGATGACAGTATCGTCGTTATCGAAAATATTTACAGTCAATTGCAAGTTGCTCAACAACGAAACGAATCGGTTATTCGACTAGCAACGAAACAAGTATCCAGTGCAATTACGTCTTCAACAATTACAACAGTGGGTGTATTCGGACCGATCGGGTTTGTGAGCGGGGTCGTCGGCGAAGTATTCCGTCCTTTTGCGATTACACTCGTTGTAGCCTTATTGTCTTCCTTAATTGTGGCCTTGACGGTTATTCCAATGTTGGCGAAGCTGATGGTGCTTAAATCCAAAAAACTTACCCATCACGATGAACATCATGTTGGACCCATGGGTGAGAAGTACAAAAAAGCGATTATTTGGTCTTTAAATAACCGCATTAAAACGCTTTTGATTGCCGCAGTAGCCCTTATTCTTTCTATTGTAATTACGGTGCCTAATTTAGCGGTAGCGTTCATGCCAAACAGTGAAGCTGTTAAACAAGGCGCAATTGAAATAAAAATGCCGCGCGAAACATCCATCGAGATGATGAATGAAAAATCCAAAGAGCTTGAAAAAGATCTGAAGGAGCATAAAGATAAATTGGGCAATCCCGCGTTCAAGTATATCGAATCGCTAGTCGGTTATAACCAAAGCAGCGACAGGTATGCGTATAGAGCGATGATGTTCTTTGAACTAACGGCAGACACGGATGCGACGGAAGCCGTCAAAACCTACAAAGAGGATATGCTGAAATTGATGCCGCCTGGATCTGAAGTCAATATCCAGTTGTTTACGGGAGGTCCTCCAACATCAACGGGTGCTGATTTCTCCTACTCACTGAAGGGTGATGACCAGCTGTACCTCCAGCAAGCCGCACAGATAGTAAAAGATAAGCTGAAAGAGTTCCCAGAGCTCAATGATATTAAAGACAGCTTGAGCGATTCCAAAACAGAGGTTGAGATTACGGTAGATCAAAATAAGGCGCGGTTATACGATCTTTCCTCAGCGCAAATTTTACAAGCCGTTAATTCCTGGATTGCGGAAGAAAAGCTCGGAGATTTGAAGTTTAACAATGTAACCTATGCGACCAAAGTTATGCTGAATCCCATGTATAAGAACTCCGTGGATAAGTTAGGTACTTTCTTGATCAAAACGCCTACGGGCCAATCCGTTCAATTAAATGAAATTGCACGAATTTCACAAATTGACGCACCGAACAGCATTAGCCGTGAAGATGAAGAGCAAATTGTTAGTGTCAGAGCCAAAATCGAAAGTACGGATAAAGGCGGCGTGAGCCAAAAAGTAACCGCAGAGTTGGCGAAACTGGAACTGCCGTCAGGCGTCTCCCGCGAAGTCAAAGGGGTTTCCGATGATATTAACAGAAGCTTTATGCAAATGTTTGTTGCCATCTTTGCCTCCATTTTCATTGTATACATCGTTATGGTGATTGCGTTTGGGAACGCAAGAGCACCGTTAGCCATTCTTTTCTCACTGCCGCTTGCAGCGATTGGAGGACTTCTTGGTCTCCTTATTACCGGAGAATCCATCAATGTCACTTCACTCATCGGGTTCCTGATGCTGATCGGTATCGTTGTAACGAACGCAATTGTACTAGTAGACCGCGTGCAGCAGCTTAGGGAGCAAAATTATTCCATTCGTGAAGCCCTCATTGAAGCGGGGATTACACGTTTAAGACCGATCATTATGACAGCAGGTGCAACGATCATTGCCCTCTTGCCATTAGGATTAGGCTTATCGAAAGGAACCATCATCTCTAAGGGATTAGCTGTCGTCGTGATTGGCGGTCTTACGACTTCAACTCTATTAACACTTGTAATCGTGCCTATCATGTATGAAATTTTATTTAAGAAAAGAGAAGGCCGATGGTTCAAAAGAAAAGGGAAGTCGTCTTCCATACAATCGGAGCAAGCACCATCTGCGATTCAATAAGCTGAACAGGGGAAAAGGAGAAATCGAATATGAAACGTCAGTTGTTTACAATCAAGCAAAGTGCCAAGTTATTCGGTGTCGTCGCGATTAGCGCGGCGATTGCAGTGGGATGTTCTGCTACACCGGCAGCAAGCCCAACTGCGACATCGGCAGCCGCTGCGGAGCAAGGTGTTAAAGTTGTGAAAACGGCTAAAATTGCGAAGCAAAAAATCGGTAATCCGGTTGAACAAGTCGGAGACGTTGTCTCATCCATTCAATTGGACGTTGTAGCAAAGTCCGGCGGGGAAATTATCGAAATTGCAAAGAAACGCGGTGATAAAGTAGAGAAGGGCGAAGTGCTGTTCCGCTTGGACCCAACAGACACATTAATTCAAAAAGATTTAAATGCTGTGAGTATTAAAGGAGCTCAGGCAGGACTTGTCGAAGCTAAGCAAAAGACAGCAAATGGAATAGCGGATGCCAAAGACGGGGTTTCGAAATTGGAAACAACGGTTAGCGATCTAGAGAAGGCTTATAATAAGGCTCGGAATGAATACGATCTAGGAACGGCCACAAAAACGCAATTAGAGCAGGCCGAAACAGCACTTACGAATATGAAGAAGGATCTGGAGAGCGCTCGTAGATCTCTGAAAACATTGCAAGAGACGAATTCACTAGCGCAAGTGGAAACTAGCCTAGAGTCAGCACAAGTCAGCGCACGGAATATCGATAGAGCGCTTAGCAATCTCGAAGTAAAAGCGCCTGCATCCGGTGTACTAACGGATCTGAACGTAACAGTAGGCCAAACTTTGGCGCCTGGCGTCCGTGTCGGTGAAGTGCAGCAGACCAATCCTGTGAAAATCAAGTCCCAACTGACAGAAGCATCCGCATCTCTTGTTCGAGGTAAAGGGGAATTAACGTTCTACATTCCGGGGGCTAGCGATAAAGCTAGTGCCAAAGTAACGTATCTATCTGATGTGATAAACGGGCAATCCAAAGCTTATGATTTGGAGCTTGAGGTCCCGAATCCGGATGGCAAGCTGAAACCCGGCTCCAAAGCCCAAATTGAACTTACGAAAGACGACGAACAAATCGTACCTGTCATCCCGAGTCTTAGTATTGTCCATGAAGGTGGAGACAGCTTCGTTTACATTGTGAACGGAGAGACGGTTCAAAAACGCAAGGTAGAGCTTGGCCGTTTAAATGAAACGAATCAAGAAGTGTTGTCGGGCGTCAAAGAGGGCGATATTCTCGTTATTTCCGGACAGCACCAATTGAAAGATCAAGATAAAATTAAAGTGAGCAACTAGCATGAGCTCAAGGAGGAGAACTACGTGAATATGAAAATGAAGAGATCGCTGGCCACCATTGTATTATCCGCTGCACTTTTAACTACCGCATCTTTTCCTGCATGGGCTGAAGAGGGAGTGAGCTCGGCAGTTTTTGCTCAAACAAGCACGAATACGAGCTATGCATTGAAGGATCAAGTTGAAGTTGAGATTAAGAGCATTCTTAATGAGCATGAATCGAATTCAACGAAACTTGGCGCAGTCATTCGGATTAAAAATACAAGCGGCAAAGTGACTCGAGTGCCTGACTTTGAAATGCGCGTTAGCATGGCGGATGGTACGGTATATACACTGCAGCCAAGTGCCAAAAATCCAAAGTCCATTCAACCAAAATCGCAGCAAGAGCTTAGTTACTTGAGTACTGTAGAGCGCAGTGATGACGCCGAACTAAGTGAGCTTAGCTTTGTTGATGTTGATATGGAAGTGTATCCGAAAAAAGAAACGACACTGCTGAGCGTCCCTGTTGACTCGGCGCTTGTGTGGAATGGTAGTGACAGTACGATTACCAAGGCAGCTGCTCTACTCAAATGGGGAGAGGCTTTCACGCTGCCATCACTGCGGTCTCCGATCGGATTCATCCCTGTTGATATCCATAAGGAAATCACAGCCAAAGGCGTCTCCACGGTTGTGCAAATTCAAGTCGTAAATCCGACGAACGAACGTCAAACCGTCCCGAATTTCGGAATCGACGGTAAAACGGAGAGCACGATATACTCAGGCAATCGTGCTGAAACTTCCGTTGTGCTCGACCCGGGTGAGAAAAAGTATATTCATGTCGTTATCCCAACCGATCTGGATACGGAATTCACCAGTTTGAATGTAGTATCACCGGAAAGCTTCTTTGCCGCGATGGGTGAGGGAGGCAATCTACAAGAAGTAACTTATCGTGTAGGGCGCGCTAACATTCTGCTGCCGGTCGGGGCGGCTACGCAAGGTGTTATTCCAGCGCCAGCATATACATTAGGCACGCCGGTTAAGCTGGATTCAACGAATAAGTTCGTACCTTCCAATGTCGATGTTTCGCTAGTCGAGCTTCACGTTACAAATAATGAAGACGACGGCTTCAATACGGCTATCGCGAAATTTAAACTAACGAATAACAGCGACCGTCCGATTCCTATTCCTGCTATTCAGACTGAGCTTGTAAGTAAAGATGGCTTTGCTTACGGAGGCAGAAGACAGGCGGCAACAGCGCTTAGCGTCGTTCCTAAGGCGTCTTATGTCGTCAGCTACTCGTATGCTCTGCCTGCTTCTGAAACAGGCGAGGGCTTGAAAATGAACCTCTACAGCCAACAAGCAAATGGAGACACTACATACAAATCTTTGTTAGCTACAGCCAAAGTGCCCGTGCAGCCAAATGATTTTACGTCAAAAGTTCTTAACGTGTATCCCTATGAAATCAGTATTAAAGACTGGACGATTTCAGCGATTTTCCAAGCTGCTTTGACGTATGACTACAAGCTTAAGCTTGATCTGGATATCAAGCCGGATAAGCTGGTAACAGTGGATAAGTACAACAGCAAGCTTTCCTTCGAACTATTCGATAAAGTCGGCAATCCGGTTGGAAAAACGACGAAAGATTTGTCAGGCGAAGGAAGATTGTACAATGGTACGAATACAATTGATTTAAGTGCGAGATCCGGTCAACTGGATTTCCCGATCCAAGTCAAAATTTATGAAACCTTTACGAACGAATTTGGAGAAACCGTTAAACGGTTGCTAACAACTTTTAAACAATAGTTAAGTCCATGGGAAAACCGCTTAGAACGTGTGCCTAGAGCACGTCTAGGCGGTTTTTTTTGTTTCGCTGGTTTCATCATTTTGTGCATGGCGCGGGGACTCATAAGTCAGTCCTGTTTTGGATAAGATAGGATTATCGATTTAAACAAAACGGAGTGATTGCGATGAACTGGATATATTGGGCAAAATTATATGATTCCAAGTTTCAAGCGGGCTGTTTGGCGAAAAGAATGGAAGAAGACTGGTGGATATACGGATATGAGTGTCCACAAGAGGTGGAAGTTTTTAAGTCAAAGAAGGGACGTTTCGGCGTTCGTTACAATACGTAATTTCAAACGTATATTCTAAAAATTAACGCTTGACTTACCACTCGCGCTTAGTGTATATTTATTTTTGTCGCTGTTGAGCGGCAAACATGACGCGGGGTGGAGCAGCTCGGTAGCTCGTCGGGCTCATAACCCGAAGGCCGCAGGTTCAAATCCTGCCCCCGCAACCAAATTTCATTAGGGCCTATAGCTCAGTTGGTTAGAGCGGTCGGCTCATAACCGATTGGTCGGGGGTTCGAGTCCCTCTGGGCCCATATGATCAAAACCCTTGATTTATAAGGGTTTTTGTTTTTTTTATGACATCAATTATCTCAACAAGCCAACCATTTTTTGAAAAGGAGCTGCTGCTTGTTATGTGCCGGAATATTAAGCCGCTGTTTAATTTTGACCCCGTTGTCACGGATGATGAGATCCGAGCAGCCTCTCTACAATTCGTGAGAAAGATATCGGGCTTCACCGCACCATCGAAGGCGAATGAGGAAGCATTCAACCAAGCGGTTAACGAGGTGGCTATGGCTGCACGTCAATTGATGGATTCACTTGTAACTCATGCAGAACCCCGCAATCGGGACGTAGAAATCGAGCGTGCTCGCGCTAGAAATGCTAAACGATTCGGAACTGTAAAGAAGCTTAATCCCTAATAAAGAGGCTCTTACCTTCATAGGTGAGAGCCTTTTTGTGGCTATCTATTGATAAGTAACTCATTTAATTTGTAGCGATCTATCTACTACGAGCATATTATATACAAACTAGTAGAAATTAGGTGATAGAAAGTGACCAAAGGTTTTGATTGTTCAACACCTTTAACGGCACAAACCGCCGCTGCTTTCGTCAAGGATGGATACTCGTTTGTGGCCAGATATCTCGTCCCGAGCGGGTATAAGGCTTTAACGAAAAGCGAAGCGGAATGGATTAGCCAAGCAGGCTTGGAAATTGTATCTGTCTTCGAAACAACGGCAAATCGTGCTCTCGGCGGAAGAAGTGCAGGACTAGCTGATGGCGCTACCGCTGTGCAGGTGGCTCATCAACTGGAGCAGCCCGCAGGAAGCTGTATATATTTTGCCGTCGATTTTGACGCTACAAGTGCTCAAATGGCAACTGTCATTGCATATATCCAAGCGGCAAGTGAAGCGACACCTGAGTATACCACAGGGGTATATGGCTCATATGCTGTAATGGAAGCCGTTAAGCAGGCGGGAGCCTGCTCGCGTTTTTGGCAAACGTATGCCTGGAGCGGCGGCAAAAAATCATCATTTATTCACATTTATCAATATTTGAATGATGTTTCAGAAAATGGCATCCAAATCGACCATGATGAGTCTTATGGCAGTGAAGGCTGGTGGAACACGAAGACAACTCCTGAGCCTCCTGCTTATCCGTTAACACCAAAGGATGCCAACGTGATCATTCCTTTTCTTTCTGCCGGCTACGAGGCGACGACGTCGCTTCCAGCTAGAGCGGAGTTCCACCGCTTAGCCAATGAGCTGCGGAAAGCCTCCGGTCAGCCGCAGCAATCATAAATGAAGCCCGTCACCTCTCGATTCTCGAGAGAACTGACGGGCTTATGTCATTTCATGACCGCGCTGCGAATATACCAGCGCGAATCGAGCGATGCTCTTTCGAGGCGAAAGAGCACACGCCTGTGGGCTGGCGCGGAAGCACGTGCCGGCGTAGCCGTAACGTCGACCGCGGTCTCAAGCTCCAGGAGCTGGGACACGTCCCGCTCCTGGAACTTGGACAGGCGGCGCATGCTGCGCACATGCATCGCCTGCTCTTGCCCTGTGGTGACCTGCAGCAGCTGCAGGTCACCTTGGTTCGCGGCGCTGATCCAGACGTCGATCAGCGCCCAGGGCGAGAGCTTGCTGATGTAGGACGTCAGCAAGCCTGCTGCCCGGTGCACCATGACCTGGTGCGCCGGGTCAGAGGAGCGGGAGCCGTGCGTGACGCTCCCGAGGAAGTGAATACAGAAATGACCGTTGAAGTCATTTCCGGGTATACCGTCTCCTCCATGCGGCATGCCGTGCATGGAGCCGGCCAGTGTGCGGCCGTTAAACTTCACGAGGACCGCTTTGCGGTCCCAGCTCCAGGCGCCGCCGTAGATCGTTTTGAGCGTCGCGGAATCGGTCTTTGTCAGCGGTTGAACATCCGCATGATTAGAGCCTGCGCGGCGCTGCCCTTCAAAGCTAAGGCCGCTTTCTACGTCGGTAATCGTGAATTTGCTATATTTAGGGATGACTTTGCTGGCATCTTCCCAGGGGAGGATTTCGCCATAATGCTTGGCTCGGAGAGCTTCGACTTGCTGACGAAGAGCTTCTTGCGTGCCAGTGGATACAGTAACGGTTGATTTAGTTATGAGATCAACCAATTCCCCGGTAACCGTGACGCCGTAGTTCTGCGTCTGCCCTTTTTTAGAATAAGTGAGGGTAGTATCCGGAGGCAAAACCTCCACATACGGAGCGCCTGCCGTTACTTTCTCTAGCTCCCGCTGTAATTTTTTATCTTCAAAGGATGCTTCTGTTCGGTAGGTTGCATGCGGCGATGCTTTGACAACTAGCAGAAAAGTATTCGGATGGTTAGTTGTTTGATCATTGTTGGCTTGGCCAAAAGTTTGGTTCAATGGACTTAACCAGCTAACGGAAAGCACAGAAAGTAACAGCGTGCAAATCATCGTTCGGAGCAAGCGAGTTGCTCGGGTGTGATGCATAGGTAAGCTTCCTCCTGGATCGAATTTAGTAGCGATTCATATCGGGAAAGCAGGATGAAACGCCATAGTCAAGTTTTTACTAATTGTCTTAAAATTATGAACAATCCTAGGTGTATGCTGTCTGAAATGTATTTGTGTTAAAATATAGCAGTACTAAGAAAGGGAGTGTAAACCTATGCAACTGAATGCAGGTAAAGCGTTTGAACTACATATCGCAGAGGATCGCATTGTCAGAGGGGATTACTATGAGGCTGCGTTACAGCCGGCCCTAGGGACGATTATTATTTGTCATGGATATAAAGGGTTTAAAGACTGGGGGATGTTTCCTCACGTTGCACAATCGTTGGCCGAAGATGTGAATGTGTTGTCAATCAATTTCTCCCACAATGGTGTAGGTGAGGACTTGCTTCAATTTACAGAGCTTGAGAAGTTCGCCCGCGATACTTACTCCAGGGATATAGAAGATTTGGATGCCGTGGTGAAGGAGATTGGGGGTCGTGCACAATTGTCCGGAGACGGCGAGAAACCGGTTTTTCTTTTGGGGCACAGCAGAGGAGCAGGGGTGTGTTTGATCTATGCTCTCGATCATCCCGGGCAAATTGCAGGTGTTATAAGTTGGAATGGCATTGCGAATGTCGATTTGCTTACAGAGGAAAATAAAGAAGAAATGCGTAAAACGGGAAGAACGTATACGTTAAACGGGCGCACAAAGCAAAACATGCCCTTAGATCTTGAGATACTCAAAGATATGGAGCGTAATAGCGAGCGATTTAATATCATTGGCAGGATTAGCGGCGCTGAATTTCCTATTGCTTTAATTCAAGGTACGGAGGACGGAGAGCGGCTAATTCGGGGCTCAAAGCAATTGATTGAGCAAAATCCGGCCATCCAATGGATCAGAATCCCTGAGGGCAACCATACGTTCGGATCAGTTCACCCTTATCAAGGAGAGACGCAACCGCTCAAGCAAGCGATCAGCGAGACTCTGAAAACGATTCGAGAAATGATAGGATAAATATATATGTTAACGAATAGACAGCTTAGCGTAACGATATTCATTACTATTCTTGGGCTTGCAGCCGCATATGTGCTTCAAATTGCTTTAGCGATTGGCTTTGCTTTTGGACTCATGACCTTAGTGTTGTTCGTACGGCGAGGCGGAACCGCCTTTCGGGACATCTTGCGAAGTATGGGGGAGGGCGTAAAACACACCAAAGAAGTCATATGGATTCTTGCCTTAGTAGGCGTTGTGATCCCTACTTGGACTGCGAGTGGAACGATCCCTTACATGATCGATTTGGGACTTCGTATTGTGGATCCGAGTTATTTTCTTACGTTTTCCTTCGTGCTTTCCGCTTGTATCTCGATGCTGCTGGGTACTTCGACAGGGACGCTCAGTTCCGTTGGAATCCCGTTAATCGGTCTTGCTTTGCTGCTGCAAATTCCACTGCCGATGGTCGCTGGAGCTCTTGTATCCGGTGCTTTTGTCGGCGACCGGACTTCGCCATTTTCCAGTGCCAACCGTCTTGTCGCTTCTTCTACGGGTGTTTCGGTAAAGGAATTGTTTAAAGCCTTGCTGCCAACCACGATCGGCGCTGGATGCATCACTTTTGGATTATTCTTGTTTCTCGACGTGAAAGGCGAATGGCATCAAGGTGAAAAGGCGCTGCTTCATGAGCAATTTGGCACCGGCTTTACCTACAGCATTTGGTTATTATTGCCGGTTTTACTTTTACTGCTTTCCATCTTGTTAAGGTTCAAAACTAGAAATGGGTTTCTTCTGTCGATAGCTTCTGCTATTGGAATCGGCCTGTTTCTACAAGGAGTAACCCTGTATGAATGGCTGCATGCCATGTGGTTTGGCTATCATTCCCGTTTATTTGATTCCTTGCAAACCAAAGGATTGTCTAATATGGTTGAGTTAATTGTTCTGATTGGACTTGCAGGTGCTTTCAATGGTATTTTGGAGGAAAATCGTGTTCTGCAGTCCTATATGCAAAAACTTCTGGGAGGAAGCTCCGCCTCGCTGTTCTCGGCCACTGTCCGAACGTCCTTATTTGGCTTAGGACTTGGACTTGTTTCATGTACGCAAACTTTGCCGATCATGATGTCAGGGAGGAGCTTGCTCCCCTTCTGGGAAGAGCGGTTTCCGCGCACACAGCTGGCCAGAGTTGTTGCTGATTCGAGCCTTATTCTAGCTGCCATGATACCGTGGAACATGCTGGCTATCGTGTGTGGAACGATTGTAGGGGTTCCTGTCGAGCACTATATGGCTTATGCTTCGTTTCTTTGGGCTTTGCCTTTATGTACCTTAATATGGTCGTACGGCTGGAGAGGCCGCAAGAACGCAGTTGGATAATAGAGTGAAGTGAAGGAGGAAATACGATGCCTACAACGTTTTTTATATCGGATCATCATTTTGGACATAAAAACATTATTGATTTCGAAAATAGGCCATTCGCGGATGCAGATGAAATGACTGCGACCATGATCGCAAAATGGAATGCTGCCGTTGCAAAAGAGGATAAAGTCTTTCATCTAGGCGATTTTTCTTTCTTAAATAAAGAACGTACAAAGGCGATCGTTTCCCAGCTAAACGGGTATAAAATCCTGATCCTTGGCAATCACGACCGAGGGAGGTCGAGGGACTGGTGGCTAGATGTTGGGTTCGATGAAGTGAGCGAATACCCGCTCATCTATATGAATTTCTTTTTCCTGTCGCATGAGCCGATGTACATGAATAAACAAATGCCCTACGTCAATGTTCACGGCCACATTCATGGTCAGAAATACGAGGGACATCATTATTTCAATGTGAGTGTGGAACAATTAGACTACACGCCTGTTTCTTTTGAACAGATTCGCGATGCGGTTGTTGTGGATGAAGAGCAGGGGTAAGTATACTTGTTAATCCATGCCAAGCCGTTTCATATGAATACGAAACAACACGATAAAAGGAGCTGTACGTTATGCCACAAATGTCATCCTATAAGTTGCCTTGCGGTTCAAAAAATTATTTTCCAGAAAAGATTGATTACTTTACACGTAAAGGAAAGTTTATATTATTTCCTTCTTACTCGACTAAGAGAAAAATAGGCTATATTATTTCGCCCAAACAGAAAGGCGTCGATATTATTGTTCAAGGTCCGCCGCAAGATATCGTGAATCTTTACCAAAGTATAAGCCTTGAAGAAAATGAGATAAGAGATGAAAATGGCGTGTTTATCTACAAAGAAGCACAAACGAAGGAAGAATTTGAACAAGTTTTCGAGAAATTTGTTAGTCAGTCCAATCAGATATAGATTTCTAATGAATATAAAAAGCCTTTTCTTTCCAGAATGGGCTTTTTTGTATTGCATGCGTTCTATGTTTTGCCACGGTGGAGGTACCGAAATCAGCTTTTACGAGTGGATGCGACGATTAAGAACAGAATTAAAATCAGTAGCCATATCACTTGAACCATAAGTATCCTCGCTCATCATTTGCCATAATGAGTCAAGTTTAACAGTTACGACTGATAATTTCTGTCTGAAAACAAACAAAATGTAGGATTTGGGCGAAAAATAAACATTTTTGTTATAGGAGTTGCCAATATGAATCAAGATGAGGAAATTGGAAGGAGCTAAAAAGCCGCCTACGAGAGGCGACAGGAGAGTGGAAGGGGGTTGCAAATTAGCCCATTTTATTAGTTATTGAAAAGCCGATAATTTGATCAGAAAAAAGAACTAATTGGTGATAGTGTTGTTGAATATTCGGATTAGAAGCAAGTATAAGAGTAGCATTTTCAAGCGTTACGGTACTTCCATCACCGATCAATTCAAACTGCTCGTCTTTCTTTTTCTCTTGATCCAGATAATTTCCCTTCATAGTTGCTATAAAGCTTAAGTCAATTGTGACTTTACCATTATCATTTCTAACATGGGATTCTGGGGTATCTAGCGTAATTTTCTCGGCTTCAATCTGACCGAGGTTAGTTAACAAGATTGCCTTAAAATCATTCAGAGGTTGGTTCGATTCTGATGCCGGCTCGCTGATCTTCATAATGAAAGATTGTAGCATGGAGATTGTTAGAAATTTAGATGAGACTCTCATGGGCAAGCTCCTTAGATTTGGGTTGTTAAGGTGTGATACCTATTATAGTGAAATAGGTGGGAAAATATACAAATCAATTGAAGTGGAGTCATTGAACATGGGTAGTGCAAGGGGGGCATCAAGGTCAACGAGAACAATGGGAACAATGAGAACAATGAGCAAGTCTGACTAATGGGATCATGAGATCTATTTTATGAATTTGGAGCCTTCAGGCAAAACAGCATCTTTATCGACTGCAATTACACCCACTCCGCCGGGGATATAAACGGCTCTTGTATTTTCGTCAATATTTTTATAGTGGCCTGGAACATAAACACCATGGACAAAAGTGTGAATAAAGCCATTTTTATAAATATAAGTGGGTGTACTTCCTGTCTCAGTTGCGGCGCTAATGGCGCTCAGAGCCAAAATAGTATGTCGGACATCGTGGATATTAGGATTCGCTCTTTGGAGAAGCTTTTTAGAAAAACAAAAAAAGCCTTGATATACAAGGCTTTTCTCTGTATGACCTGTAGTGGGCTCGAACCACTGACCCCTACCCTGTCAAGATAGTGCTCTCCCAGCTGAGCTAACAAGTCGTTTTGTGAAGACAATTAGTAATATACCAAGGATTCTTAAGAATGTCAATACATACATGTTATGAATGCTAGTGACGCCATAGTCGTAATAGCCTCATGAAAATGTGGTAAGATTTGCGTTTCTTTTTGGACCTTGGCATAAAGGAAAGGTCATTCGGTGAAACTTGCAATGCCGATCCAGTTCCTTTACCGAGCAAGATGGAAAGCTCATCTTCTGTTAAGCCTTGTGTTGTCATTGGAATTGTCAACCTTTCTGAGCGATCATGTCATTAATATATCAAAAAACATAGCGGTTTGATATAGGACTTTCATATTAGCTGGATTTATGGTAACTTGGTGTCATTAGAGTTTGGGAGGAACAGGAATGACGAAGCAGCAGCATCGATGGAATTTGCGTTTGAAGAGCAGTAATGTTTATCTAGGAACCGTATATTTAGGGGATCCGCTTCCCGAAGTGGAAGATGTGATTATGATTGGTGAAAAGAAGTATACAATTCTTGAGCTAGGAAGTAATCGTGATGCAAGTGATGTATTTGTAGAAGAAGTGAAAAAGAAATAACGCTAAGTAAAAAGCGCTGTCTAGACGGATTTTTCCGCTAAACAGCGCTTTTGTTAATTACGGTAGCCTGACGTATGTACTAAGTGAGGTTGTACAGGGAAGCGAGGCAATCCACGAACATTTTGTTATACTCCTCGCGGGTATAGTCTTTGTTGCAGGCGATGTCTCTTCCGAGAAATTGGAACCAGGTGATTTCGGTTTGAGCTTTTTTGTAAATAAATTTGCCATGCTGGATGAGGAACGTATCGTTTTCGAAATAAGGTACGTTGTCAAACTGAAGCGTTTTTTCACCTTTTTGTTCACTGACTAATGTAGCCAAGAGAATGAGCATGCGGTACGGATCACGAAAAATTTCATATTGTTGTTCAGTCATGGTTACCACTCCTTTAGCGGATAAGGGATATAGCAATCATACTAAAGAGGTAGTCTGATTAAAATATGTGAACTAAAACTGGTGAGGATATCGAAGGAATATAGGACGATTTCAAAGAAAAAAGAAAAGACTGAATGTCACTCTAAGGAGGATCGAGTGAATCAGTCTTTGTGAGCCTGCTCCTACATCAAAGGATTAACGTTTGAAGCTGGATAGTTGCTGCTCAGCGATTTGCACCAAACGCTTCGTGATATTTCCACCGATAGCGCCAGCATCACGTGTTGCCAAATTACCGTTGTAGCCAGTAGGGGAGAGAGGGACGCCAATTTCCTGAGCGACTTCAAACTTCAGTTGATCCAATGCTGCTTTTGCTTGTTGTACGACTAAAGTGTTGTTTCTAGCCATTCAAAATCATCTCCTTTTTTATGGTACACCAGTATTATTTGAATGTTCAGAAAATTTATGCACAAAAAAATAAAAAAATCTATAAAATCAATAAACCCCCAACCGGTTGGTTGAGGGGGACATATATTTTAAGTAAAAGGACCAATTATTCCTCTTCGGATTCCACGCTTTCTTCAGCCGCAGCAGCTTCTTGGCTAGCTTCGACAACTTCTTCAACCGCCTCTTCGTTCACCGCTTCTTCGGTGGACTCTTCGGCGATTTCTTCTTCATTTTGGGATACTACTTCTTCCTCTTGGCTCATACTTTGTCACCTCCTCTGATACGTATAGTATCATTCTATCTGCTTCTATCAGGCCATTCAAGGGTGTGGTAAGCGTTTTCAGTATATTTAATGCAACCTTAATTAAATTGTCAAACCTTGTTGAAATCATATGGCAGTAAAGGTCGTTATTTATGTGAAAATGACGTATTGTCGCCGGTTTTCGCTGATAAGCATGTTTTATTTTTATATGAATATACATGAGGCGAAGCAGCAAAGTTGAGCAAATGCTTACGAAGTTAGTTTTCTTACGAAAACTATTAGGAGGATTCCGAATGAATCGGTCGGATGTTATTTTGGAATTACAATTAGTGCCCGAACTGCTCAAACAAGCAGAAGCAATCTATGTGGATGCGGTATCCGAACTGAGCTGGGCCAAGCATCAACTTTTGGCGAAGGAATGCGAAGTTATTGGTGATGGCTTGGTTACGGGGAAAAATGAGCAGCAGCGCCAGGCAGAAATCTGGCCCTACACGAAAGAATTGCAGCAGCAAGTGTTACGAATGGAAGATGCTGTCGAGCATGCGAAGGTAGAGTTTCATTTTTACAAGCGAAAGCTTGAGAATCTCCAAATTATTGCCAAATTGATGACCATTTTGTAAGTACGATGAAACGATAAAGAGCCTGCAATCGGAAGATTGCGGGCTTTTTGCTATTTTGATAAGAAAGTATAAGTTTTATACTTTAGCTTCGCATCAATCTTGACAAACGCGATCGTCCCATTGGGACGACGAAGTCGTTTATCCTTATTTCCGAACGCAATATGAAAATTTTATTCTTTTAATACGGTTACAGCAGAAGTCAGTTGAGCATCCTAAGGTTAGATTATGTAAAACGCTAAGTTTTCGGGAGGATAACATGAAATGAAATCACTCAAAAATGTTGTGACTGTAAGTTTGGGGTTACTCGTCCTGACAGGCTGCCAAAGCGTCAAAAGCTCAGCGACAGCAGAAACTGCTTCACCGCCCCCCCTACAAGTTACATTAATTGGAACCAGTGGACAACCCATCGGGACGGCTCAATTAGCAACTGTTCAAGAAGGGGTACAAATCGATCTTCAAGTGAGCGGCTTGACGCCGGGTGCCCATGGGTTTCATATTCACGAGAAATCTGCCTGCGATGCGCCGACCTTTGACTCGGCAGGTGCACACTTAAATCCGACCCATAAAGAGCATGGATTTCTCAATCCCAAGGGTTTTCATTCCGGGGATCTTCCCAATCTCATCGTAGATGAACAGGGGAATGGTCGTTTGAGTACCGTCAGCAAATCTGTTGTGCTGCTTCCTGACAAGCCGAATTCGTTGATTAAACCAGGGGGGACCTCTCTGGTCATTCATGAGAAAGCAGATGATCTGAAGACGGATCCATCCGGTAATTCAGGTAAACGGATCGCCTGCGGTTCCGTGAAATAAAGGAAGGAGCAATCTTGACATCATGATCAAAACACAAGATCTCAAGCTTCAAATGGATGAACTCACCAAACAAAACGATTTGGTGCTTATCGAGCTCGAGCAAGTAAAGAAAATGTTGTTAGGCGGCTCCCAAGGTTCGCAAGGTTCACAAGGAGGACAATATCAGCAGCAGCAAGCTTCTGACTCCGGCCAACAACAAGCTCAGGGACAAGATCAAGATCAAAGTCAAGCACAAGGTCAGGGGCAGGGGCAAGATCTGGGTCAAGGACAAAATCAGGGTCAAAATCAAGGTCAGCAGGCTGGTCAAAACGGCGGCAATGGCCAGCAAGTTTCTGACCTAGCTAATGAACTTTTGAAAATTAAGGATTTGGTAGAAAAGCTTGAACAGAAAACTTCTCAATATGTTAGCAGCCAAACGAATAATGGCACATTGACAGAGAAGGATGCCGTGAATCTGATATTGACGTTAATGAACGGAATGGTCGACTGGGCTAGTGAATTCGTATCCTCCAAGGCCTCGTCAAATGGACAGCTTCAATAATAGGAAATGTCACCATATCGAAGAAAAAGGGCTGCTAACTGCCGCTCTTTTTTCTTTTTTTAGTCGAAATTCGTTGAGTGTCAAGAATATAGTCCGATAACGATCCGCGTATACCGCGGCTTTTTTATTTTATCAGATCATATTCTTGTCAAAAGTAAGTGACAACAAAATGTACCGATTGCCGACTCAGGCCAAGAATATATACCGATTCCCGTTTTTGTGCGCGACCTCAACCTCAAATTCCCTTTTGAAGAACGTTCCATTGGGCAACGGTAAAGACGAGAAGGGTATAGTAACGGGAAGCGAGCATAAGTACTAGTAGATGAATGAGTTTACTTACTATACTGTCGTTAAGTATGTGAAAATAATTTCAGTACTTCTAAAAGAATGCTGAGTATTCTATGATTAGATAGTCAAGCTCGTATAACCAAATGGAGGGAATGAGGCACATGAAGTACCGGAAATTAGGCAAATCGGGTCTTAAGGTCAGTGAGATAAGCTTAGGCAGTTGGCTTACATATGGCGGCTACGTCGAAAAGAAAAATGCGGTGGATTCGATTCATAAGGCATACGACCTCGGTATCAATTTTTTCGATACGGCTAACGTGTATGAACGCGGAGAAGCTGAGAAAGTGGTAGGAGAAGCTCTCAGCAGTTACTCCCGCGATTCCTATGTACTTGCGACCAAAGTGTTTTGGCCAATGGGTGATGGTCCCAATGACCGTGGATTGTCTCGGAAGCATGTTTACGAACAATTACATGCCAGTCTTAAACGTTTGAGTACGGATTATGTGGATATTTATTACTGCCACCGTTTCGATCCTGAAACTCCTGTAGAAGAAACGCTTCGCACCATCGATGATTTGGTGAGACAAGGCAAAATTTTGTATGCTGGAGTAAGCGAATGGACTGCTGTACAAATGGCAGAAGCGCTTGCAGTGGCTGATAAATATTTACTTGATCGCATCGTAGTCAACCAACCGGTTTATAACATGTTCAACCGATATATTGAAAAAGAAGTGATCCCACTCGGCGAAGACAAAGGCATCGGCCAAGTCGTATTCTCACCACTCGCTCAAGGTCTTCTCAGCGGGAAGTACACTTCGATCTCCGATATTCCTGCCGATAGTCGTGCCGCCAAGCTAGAGAATATGAGAAAGGGTATCACTGAGGAAAAAATAGCCAATGTCGAACAGCTCAACGGAATCGCAAAGGAACTGGGGATCTCCGTAGCTCAACTAGCATTAGCTTGGACCTTGAGGCAGCGCAACGTTGCGAGTGCGCTCGTGGGTGCAAGCCGTCCAGAGCAGGTAGTAGAAAATGCGAAGGCATCTGGTATCGAGCTCTCATCGGATGTAATTAATAAAATCGAATCCATATTGGCGTAAAAGCAACTTATATAATTCTTTCTTCGGTAAAAGCGAAAGGAACTTGAAGCCGGTCAAGATGGCCGGCTTTTTGATTTTCATGCTTTTCCCCATAGATTGCTCAATTTGGGAGTCGAATATCGGAACAAATTCTTGTCATCCAACATGATTTATAAATTTAAACGTAATGTTCCGTTTTTAGACTTCAACGTTTTATTGATTTTTTAGGCGATTCGACAATATGCACTTATTTACATAAAAGAGATTGACCGATAAAGTAAAAGAGAGTTAAACCCAAAGAGACAAACCATAGATGAGGTGTAGGTGGCATGAAAGAAATCGATATTCATCATCTAACGAATCAGCTTGGCATACAGCCTGATCAATTGCAAAGATGGCTGTCTGACCAAACCAATGCAAATATAGTGGAAGGTGACGGTAAAATCGATCATTACTTGATTACGCCCACCCCTTCGAGCTTCATTTCCACCCGAACTCGAAACTCTAATTCTGGATAAAGTGATTGCCACGTCTGCCATTCCTCTTTTATCGTACCGAAGTGATGCGCTCGATAGTCCAATCCGAAGCCTAGCGGATCCAGACGGTTGTCTTGGAATTTTTTCAGAAGCCGCACTATTTTTTCTTGAACGGATTGCGTAACGGCTTTCTCGTAAACAGTTAACTGATTGGGATCCAGTATACCTAGTGCTGATTCTTCAATAACCCCACTCATCTTGATGTGCATGTCTACATAAGGGTGACCACTAGAGGGGACGCGAACACGGTAAGACGAACGAATATTATCCACGGATACGAAAAACTTTGATTCCTGGAAAGGTGCTTCGATTTCCACTTTGTTGATACTCGCTTTTATGATATTAAAAAGCCGAGTTTCATTGGAACTTAATGTGAGTTTTGCTCGTTCCTTATCAAAAACGATGGCTGTGTTGATGGTGAAATGGTTGTTTGCCGATTCCACAACGGGGAGAATGGGATCGAGTCCTAATTCTTTTTTTTTGCGGAAGAAGTTGAATAAGTACTCCGATATTACATAACCGGATTCTACGCCCGTTTTCCCGAAGCTGAGCAGCAAGGAGTTGCCAGGAAGCCTCTCGTGGGGAATTTTGGTTCCTAGGACGGCTTCTGCTGTTGGCTGGCCGACGGCCACCCAAGCTACGAGTTGAATATCTCTGCGGCGATTGAACCAGTCTGTCGCATTAATGCCATTATCCTTCAGAAACGACTGGCCGAAGATAATGATTTTCGCATGACCGAAATCAATCTCTTTATCGACTTTAGACTTCAGTAATCGAACGCCTTCGGTAATGGAGTTGGCATCCTGTGTGATTATTTCGTATTGGGCAGTGCCTAAATCGAGACTATTTCCAGGAACGGCTAATTTGAGGGAGACTCGATATTTCATATCTTTTTTTTCAGATTTATCAATGCCAATGGAAACAACGAAAAATCGTTTATCAATATCTTTGAAGCCGCACCCGCTGCACAGGTATAAGAGGAGCAGAATGAAAAACAGTTTTTTCACATAGTTTTCCTCCTGGCAAGAATAACGATGGTTAAGACTAATGCAATTTCAGAAAATAATCTAACATTTAAATAGGCAGTGCCGAAATCGAATAATGAATCATCGTTGAAAAAGAAACTGAGTAGAAATGTGATACCCCCCATAAGGCCAACTATGACCCAAGAGAAATAAGGCTTATCTTTTTGAATAGGGATTAGCTCTTTAACAAATTCAATCCCTACATGCCAATGAAGAAAAGAACCAGCAAGGCTAATATTGGTGTACAGCAGCATGAAAATAAACAATACCCTCTCGACTAAACCGAATTCTACTCGCATAGAATCCGAGGTTGAGATCCAAGGGTAAATGTAGCTGTTAACTGCCATTGTCCCATGGTATCCCACAGGGATCAAAAAACTGGTAAGCAGGACAAAAGTTCCTACGATCGGGATTGTCCATAGGAAAGGAATCTTTTTGTTAGGTTGAAGGAGTCGATTGAAAATAACTAAATTCGTATATCCGGTGAAAATATAAGTGCCAGCCGAGAGGGTGTCCCATGTTGGCATATTCAGAATATGAGTAGCTATCTCCATACAAGCATCATATTGCATGGATTCATTAGTGATTGCTTTGTAGAGGACCCATGCAATGACAGGTACATTGGTGATAAGCAATATCTCCATACTGTAAAGAACGGTTTCAGAGCTTAAGCGAGCAATCAACCCTACGACAATGACAAAAGCAAGAACGATGAACATGGAAGAAATATCAGGATTAATATATTTCTTCGTAATTTCGCTAAAAGCAATTAGTGTAATCATGCCGGCCAAGTACCAAATAACAATAAAATAAATCAAAAAGCAAATACGCACCCATCCCGGGGTGTGTTTTTTTAATATTTCCGGGAATCCTTGACCTGGGAACTTGGTAATCGATTTGACGAAAAAGTATAGGAGCATGAACCCGATCGGGATGGATAAGACCAGCGCCATCATACTTCCTTCAAACCTGTGGGTGATAAAAATGCGGGGCACGAAGAGGACGATGTTCGCCAGCATATTGATAAATACCAAATAATAAAAATAACGGACCATCGGTGCACTCACCCCCCGCATAGGTATAGCTTGGACTTATTTTCGATAGAAAAAAAGGCGGAAATAGGGAACGCCAAAGCTTCTTAAGTTCGTTAGATAGGCAATCATTCCAATTAGTCCTAGCACGACGCCGGTAATGCCTAGCATGGATGCAAGCAGAATGAGGGGATATTTCATAATTCTCATGGCGAAGCTCATGGAATTAACAGGTACAACAAAATTGGAGATCGCAACAGTCGATACGATAATAATCATGATGTTACTAATCAAGCCTGCGGATGTCGCCGCTTGACCCAGAATTAAACCGCCAACGGTAGTTGCGGTAGAGCCTACGGATTTGGGCAAACGTATGCTTGCTTCCAGTAGGAGTTCCATTAGGATCAGCATAAGCAGTACTTCTACATAAGCCGGATAGGGGACAGATGCGCGGCTGCCAGCAATGGACAGCGAAACTTGAACCCGGAATATTTCCGGATTATAGGCCGTAAGAGCGACATAGGCGGCAGGTAAAATCAAGCTTAAAAATAAGGCAATGTACCGCAGGAGCAGCAAAAAATAACTAACTAACGAAAGTTGATAATTATCATCCATTGCAGAATAGAAATCATAAAAAACAACGGGCAGAATCAGAACAAACGGCGTGCCTTCGAGCATTAAAATAACCTTGCCTTGCGATAGGTTAAGAATCGTTCTGTCAGGGCGTTCGGTCGTCATGAAGATGGGAAAGATTGAAAACTTTTGCTTGGTCAGCAGTTGATGGAGCTCATTGGCAGATTGTAAAGTGTCGACTTTAATCTCATCGATAGTGCGTCTTACCCGATCAAGTACGCTATGATCGACTTGCAAGTCGTCATACATGATACAGAGCCTGGATTTGGATAGACGGCCAATTTCGCTGCACTCCACGCGTAAGGAGTTATTTTGATAACGGAAACGGATTAAGTTGATATTCGTGTCAATATGCTCGCTAAAGGCTGTTTGCGGCCCTTGAATTGTTGCTTCTACTTGTGCGTCGCTTAAAGCAGCGGCTTTAATTTGCGCGGCATTGAAGAGCAGAATGCGATCCTGCAGCAGAATGGCGACATGACCAGCCGTAATTTTGCCTAAGGTGTCAACATTAGAAGCGGGGCGGTTACAGCCCGGAAAAGAGAGTAAATAATTTTCATATTCAGCTTCATGCTGCATTTGGAAAAATGGCTGAATGATCCCGTCCCGGATCAAACTGCTGTCACATATATTCGTTATAAATAAAAGCTCGGCCTTTAAATGATTGGATTGTATCGTGCGATGCTCCAGATCGTCGGAAGGGCCTAGTTTATCTAACAGCCATTGTTTGTTCTGGCTAAATGGATCCAAGGATATCCTTCCTTTCCAAGCAAAGTTTTCCTCTTAGTCTGTCTCCTGATGCGAAACCCTATCCATGCGCTGATGGAACTGGTTTATTTCCATGTCGATGAGGGTATGCTTGGAAATAGATTGGCTGATCGGTCTAACCTTATAAAGGGGAAGGAACAAATACAATGAAGCTGCTTGCCATCGTTCCGGCATATAACGAAGAGAAAAGTATTGCGCATGTAGTGGCTGCTATCAAATGTGCACAGCCTGAGATGGATATTGTGATCATTAATGATGGATCCACGGATTATACTTCACAGGTAGCACGATTGACAAAGCAAGCAACGGTGATTGATTTGCCCGTCAACCTTGGCATAGGAGGGGCTATGCAAACGGGGTATCTATATGCAGCAAGGCATGGATATGACATTGCCGTTCAGATTGACGCAGACGGACAGCATGATCCGCAGGCTTTGTCGCACATCTTGGAGCCCATAACAGAAGGGCGGGCAGATTGCTGCATCGGCTCTCGTTTCTTGGTGAGAACCAGTTATAGATCTGCATGGAATCGAAGAGCAGGGATATTATTTTTCACTTGGATGATTGGCTGGATGACCGGTAAAACCTTTACAGACCCGACTTCCGGATTTCGCGCGGTGAACCGGCAAGTCATTGAGCTCTTCGCTAATGAATATCCAGAGGACTATCCAGAGGTAGAAGCTATCGTATTGTTGGAAAAACAGCGATTCAGAGTGAAAGAAGTCTCGGTGGTTATGCATGCGAGACAGGCTGGACGCTCGTCCATTACGCCCGTGAAATCTCTTTACTATATGATTAAAGTATCCTTAGCCATATGTATTACAAGAATCCGTAATGTGAGTTGATCGAAGATGAATGTCTACTTATTGGCGATATCCTTTTGTTTAGTGTTTATTTTTATTTCTGTGGAGCTGATTCGCAGGCAGAAGCTGCAGGAACAGTACGCTATTCTCTGGCTCATCCTTGGCTTTATCATGGCCTTGTTCAGTTTGTTCCCTAGCTTGCTGGATCAATTATCGTACAACCTGCATATTCATTACGCGCCATCCTTATTGTTTCTGGTAGGGTTGTTATTTTCACTTGCGTTTATTATGCATTTGACGCTCGTTATCTCCAAGCTCCACCGCAAATTAACCCGACTCGTACAAGAGGTGGCCCTTCTGCAGGAGCAGTTACACGGAGGCGATTCCAAATGATGCTGTTGCAGGCGCCGCTTTTCGTTGTTTTCCTCAATGTTATTTTACTGGTCTGCGGTCAGATCGTATGGAAAATTGCTCTTAACCGAATGCCATTAACGGGGATACATAATTTAGGGGCTGTTTTGCTGCAACCCTATATTTTGGCAGGATGTTTATTGTACGCGGCAGCAACGTTAATCTGGTTTTATGCACTTAGCAAATTCGACCTCAGTCGGGTATATCCGCTGCAGTCTATCGCATACGTCTTTGGAGCGTTGTTCGGCTGGTTGGTATTTAAGGAAACGTTCTCGTCCTCGCAATGGATAGGACTGCTCTTTTTGGTTGGAGGGGCCTTTCTGTTAGCCAAGTAGGAAGTGGAAAGAAGGGAGGAAGTTGGATATGAAATCCGGCATTCGGCTTGCACTATTTCTAATTATGGCAGCAGCCTTATATTTACGCCTTCACTATGTGCTTGAAGCGGAATATCCGCCTTTGGAGTGGGATCAGTTGGAGTATACGAAGACAGCCATTCAGTTATTGGAAAAAGGTATTTTTGCCTACCGGGACACTGTGCCCAATTCTCTGGTTACACCCGGTTTTCCGCTGCTTCTGGCAGCAGTTTTTAAGCTTACTGGCCATGAATCGCTGGAATCTGCCTTAATGGTTGTGAGAATCTTGAACTGTTTTATTGCACTGGGAGCTATAGGATTTCTTTATTTGATAGGAAAAAGGCTGTTTCATCCGTTTACGGGACTTATCGCCAGCGGTTTTGCCGCGGTGTATCCCTCTTATGTATGGTCGACTTCTTTGATCTTGACGGAAGTTCCATTCCTAACAGCTTTCACAGGTTTACTGTATGTACAGGTTCGTATGATTCAAGATAACAAGCGGAAGGATCATTTATGGATGGGGCTGCTGCTGGGCATCTGTGTATTGATCCGTCCGAATGTGCTTCCGCTTGGAATCGTACCTTATCTGTTTCTTTGGGCAAAGTCGAAGAAATTCGACACATCCTATGCTTGTCTTGCTGCTGCCACTTTTGCTTGTGTGATGATGCCGTGGTGGATTCGTAACTGGGTGACGTTTCATGAACTTATTTTCATCGCCAAAGGGGAAGCGGGTAATCCGTTCCTGGGAGGAACGGACCCTTACTTCCAAAATACCATCGATTGGGACCATATTGATAAGAATCATCAATTCTCAGAAGGAATGAAACGAATCAAAGAAGGACTGAGTACAGAGCCGGTACTATGGATAAAATGGATGACGGTTGGAAAATTGTTCGTGTTTTTTAAAACGATATGGGTCGGTCCTTACCCGTTTTCCGTGCCTGCCTGGTATATGACGATGCTAAGCCATCTTCACACCTTTTTAATCGCCGCAGGCAGCTTTGTCATGGTTGCATTCAGCTTTCAAAGTCTGGCCATTCGGTACCTTACTACAGCTTTCCTCTTATTCTTGGGTATTCATATGGTGTTCATTCCGGTAGATCGCTATGTGTATGCCATGCTTCCATTTCTTATGTTGGCGAGTGCACACTTGATTACGCAAGTGCTCTATATGATCCGAAATGCCGTAACTACCTCTCGGCTGCTGCGGAGGGGGATTTAAACACGACTTGCTTCGCGCAATATTCAATGATTTCGCTTCTTCGAACAATGCCGATGAACTTATCGGAATCGTCCACAATCGGCACAAAGTTTTGCACTTTCGCTAAATCAATGAGATCCACCATGTCAGCATGAATATGAACAGGCTTATTTTGTACACGCAGTGGAACCTCGGATAACAAATGACGATGGGCATTTTCAAACGTAATTCCGTCTGAGTTTTTCAAAAACCATAATAAATCGCCTTCGGTAACGGTACCTACATAAAGACCATCATCAGATAGAATCGGTACCGCTGTATAGCGGTGATATTCCATGCGTTCAAGTGTTTGACGAAGCGTCGTTTGTAATGTTGTAGTAATAACCTCGGATTTCGGCAATAGGAAAAAAGCGATATTCATCATTCACACTCCTTAGAGTTTTCCGTTAGGAAACTTATTCGTTTGTATAAGCAGTGTTTCCGTAGGAAACAGTCATCGTAAACCAACACTCCTATTGTATCAAAATTTACGAATAGAATCTAAACCTGTGATGGATGCTACAAGTGAGGTGAAGGTAATGAATCGAGCTCTAGTAACTGCAATGATAGGAATTGGAACTGCGCAGGCGATGAAAATTCCTCTAGCTTATATCTCATCCAAGAAGTGGGATTGGTCGCAAATGATTCAGACCGGGGGAATGCCAAGTTCGCATTCTTCAGGAGTATCTGCGCTTGCTACCTATATTGCCATGAAACGAGGAATTTCAGCGATTGATTTTGCCGTAACCTCTGTTTTCGGGGCCGTTGTTATGTACGACGCGATGGGAATTCGCCGCGCAGCGGGAGAAATTGCAGTCGAAGTGAACGACCTTGATGAGCAGGTTGAGCGTTTGGCTAAGCAGCAACCGGGATTGTACCATGCTCGCAGGCGGAAAGCGTTAAAGGAAAGGCTGGGGCATTTGCCGAGAGAAGTTCTGGGAGGAGCGATTCTGGGAGTAGCTATCGGCGCTTTCAGCTATATGTTGGAGAAAAAGAGGTAGGTTAGGACATGTGGACAACTTTTCTTGAATGCGATAAGATCAAGGAATGTTCATTGAAGGGAGAAAGTCCACATGGAAATCATTCGCGTTACTACACAAGATCAACTGCAAGAATGTTTTAAGGTTCGTTTTAAAGTTTTCGTGGACGAGCAGCAAGTGCCTGAACATTTGGAAATGGATGAGAAGGATGAATCACCGGAAACTTGCCACCATTTTTTGATTGTAGATGGAGAGCAACCTGTAGCTGCAGCCCGGTGGTATGAGTATCAGCCCCAAACCGCCAAAATGCAGCGTGTAGCTGTTTTGAAAGAATATAGAGGCAAATCCCTTGGCAAACAAATTATTCTGGCTATGGAGCAGCAGGCCCGCGAAGAGAACTGTACGTCTTCCATACTGGATGCGCAGTGTCAAGCAGAAGGCTTTTATAATCAATTGGGATATCAAGTCATCTCCACAGAACCATTTTATGATGCTGGCATTTTGCACGTAAGAATGAAAAAGCCGCTGTAAGTACAGCGGCTTTTTTGCTTATGCTGATTGCTCATAGGCTAATGGGAAGGTGATGATGAATCGTGTGCCTGTTCCGAGCTCACTCTCAACCTCCAGCGTTCCTTGGTGATCTTGCACTATTTTGTAGCAAATGGATAAACCAAGTCCTGTGCCGGCTGCTTTGGTTGTGAAGAATGGATGAAAGATTTTTTCCAATTGCTCACTCGGAATCCCGGGCCCATTATCCGCGATAATCACAGTCACTTGTTTCTCATCGCACGTTAATTGCATATGTACAACACCGTTTTCTTGCATGGCCTCGCACGCATTTTTCACGATGTTCAGCAGTAATTGAATGATTTTATCCTGATCCATCAAGATGAGGACAGCATCCATGGACTCTTTATAATAAATTTGATGGCCACAACGCGTTGCTTCCGATTCCATCAAGGCAATGACTTTGAGCATGCACTCATGGAGCGAATGGACCCGGAAATCGATGCTATGCGGTTTGGAAAATTGGAGGAACTCAGCGGTTAAATCACTCATCCTGTCAATTTCCTCCATAATCAAGCTGTACCACTGTTCAATGTTGTAACCGTTTGCTTTTGAAATTTGTAAAAATCCTTTGACGGTTGTCAGAGGGTTGCGAATTTCGTGAGCCATTCCGGAGGCCAACTCACCGATGACCCTGAGCTTATCGGACCTCAACATATGCTCTTCTCGTTTGAGCCACGATTCGCGTTTCTTTGTAAATAAGTTATGTTCAGCCAATAAGATAAGATCATCTTTCGTCAAGCCATCAAGCGGGTAGGAAGCAATCCCATATGTGATTTGTATGCCTGTCAGCTTAGGGAGCTCAGAATCCAACTTCAGCTTTAAGGACGTGGTTGATGAAGGGTCTGTGACAAGCGGCATAACCACGGCAAATTCATCCCCGCCATACCTTGCGATAAAGAGCGCATCCTTGAACAAAATTTGCAGGAGTTCTGCCATCTGCTTCAGAATAAAATTACCAGCTTGAAATCCTCGGGTTGTATTCATTGCTTTCAAATCGGTGCAATCAATTAGGATCAGCACCAAACCCTGTTTCTGGCGAATGAGCTGATCGAGTCTGCGATGGGATTCTTCATAATTGTAAAGCCCTGTTAGCGAATCCTGCTGCGAGCATAGATCTCGTTCCTTGTTTAATCGGGCTGCTTGTCCAAGAGTGGTATAATTCGCATTAGTAAGTAAGGCAACCGTTGTGAAATGCATTAAGCATTCAATCACGTAGATCCAAAGCAAATCATAAATGCCTTTGATGAGGTACACATTGCTTAAAAAAATAAGTCCATAGGATGCAGTGAGAATCCATGATTTTTTGCGATTTTCTTCTGAATAAATATCATGAAATAGCGTTAGTATGTAAAGAGGGAGAAGAAGGCTTATATGACCGCAGAAATGCATGAGACCAATGATCAGTAAGCGAAGCCAGGGCAATGCAGCATGTTTCGACTGAATCCGCAGGCTTATCAATAACAGGATAACGAGTAGGATTTGTAAGGGAATGTTAAGCGAAGTTTTCAGTATGGTCGTATATAACAAATAAACAAACGCATAAGCATAAAGAATCCAATTGATAACCACTGTATCATCTCCTGCAAGTAACGATGTCCAAATATATACACTTGACTTGTTCTCTGTCTGTTAACCAAATCCTGCTAACCGGCAAAAAGAATAGGAAATAAACACGGATTTTCGCGAAAAAAGAACCTTAGGGAGAATGAATCTCTCTGGTTCTTTACGTCATAATTATGATGGAAATTCAATGACTTCGTGTTGAAAGATGAATTTCATGCTGCCGGTTTTACCGATGAAGTCACTCATATTATCAGCATAGTGCATGAGGTAGATCCGCTGCTGAATATGCTCAGGTAACGTCAGCAATTCATCGAGCGTAGCGTGGATGAAGCCTTGACCGCTTAATTGGCAATCGTGAAAGATCGTATGACAGTTTCTTATGCCTACGACTTCATGAAGAAGCAGATCCTTACTAAAGCGGATATCAGCACTATAGAAAATTCGATCGTTGATGAACAGCGAGTAGTTGGGTTTGAGGTGAATATGAAGTGTGGGTAAAAATTCTATCGTCAGTCCCGGACCTATTTCAATAGGAACTTGTTCCTCAATCAAGTTTACATCAAAGTAATCTTCGAGGGAATGATAACCTTCTTCCGGGTTATACATGCCGCCCTTCAGCGTGTTTTCCCACAGGATGTCTGCAATGGCCATCGTAAGGAAAAGTTTTGTTTTCTTCTGATTGCTTTCATATAATAAGCGAAAGGCCATTTCTTCTAAGCCGCCTACGTGATCGGCATGAATATGGGTGATGATAATGCCATCGATTTGGTCTGGCTGCATCTGAATGTCGTAAAGCGATTTAGGCGTTGTTGCACCGCAGTCGATGAGTACATTCATTCCATTTGAACGGATTAATGCACTTGTATTATAAAATGTTTTGGCAAATGCACTGCCGGTTCCCAACATTTGAATTTGCAAACTCATTCAGCTGCCCCCATTTTTCGACAAAAAACCATCTTTTTCTAATGTAGCATGGGAGGTTGCACGATTTCAACCTTTATATGGATTCCTTGTAAATACGCAGTGATTGATGCTATTTAAGTTCGTTCATTTTTATTAAAGGTGATGATATTTTCTATGATCTGGTTCATAGTTGGAGCGCTGATCGTGCTGATCGGCTTGATTCTGGTGGGCATATCTACCTATGTAGGCTGGCAGTTAACCCATCCGAAACGCAAGCTCGTCGACGAGTCCCCTGAACAATATGGCTTACATAAGCAGGATATTACATTTCCAAGCCATACGAAGGATGTTGTGTTGGATGGATGGTTTTTTAAATCGCCTTCTGCGGGTATTGGCGAGCAAGCGATGACGGTTATTATGTCTCATGGATATGCCGGAACCCGATTGGAAAAGGGGCTTCCGGCGCTTGCGTTAGCGAAATCAATCGTAGATGAGGGCTACCATGTGCTCATGTTTGATTTTCGCAATTCCGGCAACTCGGAAGGGCATTTGACAACCGTCGGCTATTTGGAGAAGCAAGACATTCTTGGTGCAATCAGTTGGGTGCAGGAGCATGTGCGAAGTAAAATTTGTTTAGTTGGCTTTTCGATGGGGGGCAGCACGTCATTATTAGCGGCAGCTGAAGAATCCTCTGTATTGGGAGTTATTACGGACAGTGCTTTCAGTCAACTGAGTCCTTATTTAAGGGATAATTTGCCAGTGTGGTCAAAGCTCCCGCGGTTTCCGTTCACTCCCTTAATTCTGGGCATTTTACCGCGGTTGATCGGCATTAACCCCCGGCATGTGGATGCGCTTGCCGCAGTCGATCATATTTATCCCAGGCCGATTCTATTTATTCACAGCAAGGATGATGACGCGATTCCATGGTCCAATAGTGAAGGAATGTGGCGCCGGCATCCGGACGCTTTTGAGTTATGGGTGACACAAAAAGCGGGGCATGTCGGTTCCTATCAAATGCAGCCAGAGGCATATAACCAACGCGTTCTAGCTTTTTTATCAAAATTATAAAATCATCGCAACTCTTCTTTGCCTTCGGAGTATAAAGATGCAGACATAAAGTTTACTAACGAGAGCTGGAGGTTATTTGAGATGAAAGTAGTTCAGCGGATATTCACGTTGATGCTGGTGTTTTTTGTTCTAAGCACGGCTGCAGTGGTGGCCTCGTCGATATGGGGGGATTATAAGGGATTTAACATTGCCCGTCTGGTCGTCAACGATACTACGTCGGAGTTCGGTGATTCCGATGTACCGCCACTTATCGTCGATGGGAGTACTGTCTTGCCTCTACGTGCTGTAAGCGATGCGCTGCAAGCGTTGGTGAAATGGGATAACGCCAACAAGACCGCCTACTTATACAAACCGAACGTGCACTTGTTCTTTACGACTGAAGTGCGTAAGGACTCCGCGATCGTTCCGTTCGGCGTTGTTGAGCGCGGCAAGCAAGCTGACTTTATCGTATTCGCACAAGTGGACAATTTGAAAACAAGCATTAATTCGGTAAGAGTTTCGATTGTATCGCCAAGCGGCAAGAGCGTGGTTACACCCGTTGTGAAGTCCATCACGGAGTCGAAAGAAGCCTTTTGGCTGAAAGTGCCTTTGTACGGTGTTTCCTTTGACGAAGCCGGAACGTATGTCGTGAAATTTGCGATGAAACAGGATGGAGCCAGTGATTATTCCGTCGTTTCTGAGAAGCAGATCCAATCGGAATAGGATAAGCTATGAAGAAAGTGGTTTGACCTCTGTATTTGAAAATGATAGGATAATTACGTAACTAATTATTCGACGAAATGAGGTTCTGCCTGTGAGCGATGAGAAGCACGATCATGTACACGGCCCGGACTGTGACCACGATCACGAGCATGGGGAAGATGTTTTTATCGTAACGGACGAGAACGGTGAAGAGCATGAGATGGTAATGGTCTATACCTTCCAATCTCAAGAGCAAGCGTATGCAGTATTGCTTGATCGCAATGATCCTGAAGCGGACGGCGTAATTTTCCGTGTTGAAGAAGATGGCGACGACGCTTTCCTAGTCAACATTGAGGATGAAGAAGAATGGGAGCGCGTAGTGACCATTTACAATGAGATCGTAGCTCAAGAAGGCGAAGAATAAGAGCTATACATAAGGAAGGGCTGCCCATTCAGTAGTTTATCTACTAGAGGGGCAGCCCTTTACTAATGCCAGGTATACAATGGGGCTGTCCTCGAGGTTTGCAACAAACCTCGAGGACAGCCCCATTCGCGTAAGATCTCATTTTCGAGGATTAAAGTACATGATTCTGCCGTTGAATAGATGAAGTTCAGCTTTCAGCAGTTTGCCAAGGTATTTGCAGAATTCGTTGCCTTTGCTCTTGTCGCCATGTGTGGCGTCGTCGGGTAATACGACTTGGACATAATGCCGATCTTCCTCTTGATTCTTCTCGCTGCCGACACCAATCACGATATATTTGTATAAGGGATTGATACCTTTCAGATAGAACCATTTTCCTTCGCCTTCCGGCTTCGTCTCAATGGTGTAGGGGAATCCGGCCTCGTCATATTCCCAGCCAAGCTGCTTGGCTGTCAGACTGAGCTGTTCACGGTAATGCAAAAGCTTTTCCTTGAGTTCATCCAAGGTGAGTGCGGGTACTAGGGAGCCTGTTACGAATTTAATATAAGCGCTTTGAGCCATTCCTTGTTCACCTCATTCGCTAAACATCACCAACATCATAGCATCATGTAAACGGTTTTACAATATATACCTGCAGGGTAGGTGCCTAGAAAATCGCTTGCGTCTCGACGATAACTTTGACATTTTGAACGCTGCGGTCCTCAGGCCCTTTGACAGGAAGTCCAACCTCAACATGCTCGACAATGTAATCAATGAGCTCTTGCGTGATGACTTCACCCGGAAGCAGAATAGGAATTCCCGGCGGATACACGTAGATGAACTCGGCGATGATGCGGTCAGCGGAATCTTTGAATGGCAAAATTTCTGTCTCGCCATAGAAGGCATCCCTTGGTGTCAGCGTTAATTGAGGAATGGCAGGGACTTTAATTACAACCTCTTTCACCTCGACAACATCATCATTCATATGGGACAGTTCACGCAGAGCTTCGAGCAAAATCTCAATGTTCTCTTGCGTATCCCCTGGCGTAATGAGGCACAGGATGTTGTACATGTCGCTCATTTCGACTTCAATATTATAGTGCTCGCGCAGCCAATTCTCCACTTCAAAGCCCGTGATGCCAAGCTTGCGCACGTGCACGCATATTTTGGTCGGATCATAAGTAAAAGTGGCTTCTTCTCCTAAAATTTCTTCCCCAAAACAGTAGAGGTTTGGTATTTCATTGATTTGCTTTCTGGTGTACTGTGCGAGAGCAATTGTGCGTTCCGCCATTTCATATCCATTTAAGGCTAAGTGTCTGCGCGCGGTATCCAGTGAAGCTAGCAAAATGTAGGACGTAGAAGTCGTCGTAAGCATTGAAATAATCGTTTGAATCCGCTTTGGATTTACACGATTTCCTTTCACGTTAAGAACGGAACTTTGCGTCATGGAACCACCCAGCTTATGAACGCTTGTTGCAGCCATATCGGCGCCGGCTTCCATGGCAGACATCGGCAGTTTATCATGGAAATGAATGAGCACGCCATGCGCCTCATCGACAAGAACCGGCATGTTATAGCTGTGTACCAGGTCCACGATTTCTTTCAGGTTGGTGCATACGCCATAGTAGGTCGGGTTAATGACCAATACGGCTTTGGCGTCCGGATGCTTTTCGAGCGCTCTGCGAACAGAACGAGTCGGAATACCATGATCGATTCCCAAGTTTTTGTCGCGTGCAGGTTGGATAAACACCGGCTTCGCGCCTACGAAAATAATGGCGGCCAAGACCGATTTATGTACATTTCGCGGGACGATAATTTTATCGCCTTCCGAACAGACCGTCATAATCATCGTCATGATGGCCCCGCTCGTTCCTTGTACCGAGAAAAACGTATGATCGGCACCATAGGCGTCCGCAGCAAGCTTCTGGGCTTCCTCAATGACACCCATCGGTTGATGGAGGTCATCCAGCGGTGCTATATTGATGAGGTCGATGGACAGGGCATTGTCCCCAATAAAGGAACGAAACTCCGGGTCCATGCCGACTCCTTTTTTATGGCCAGGAATGTGAAACTGAATCGGATTTCTTTCAGCATGCTTGAGCAATGCATTGAACAGGGGGGTACGGGTATGATCCACCTGATTATCGCTTCCCTTCTATCGTAGATTGCTTGTCGAAAGTTGCAACAAACAAAATGAGTATATCAAACTAGAGATTTCATGCAAGCTAATTTTTTGAAAATAGTTTGTGCCAATTGGGGAAAAACTAACAGCAATTGTTAAAATACAGCCTATTAAGGAGAAATCTTATGATTTGGATGCAAAAATGGCGGGAAAACCGGCTATTTTCGCCATTTGTGATCGAATTGTTAATTATTATGTTTATCGTCGAATTTGTGAAGGGTGCGCTGCTGATTACGATACTGCCGGTCTATATGAAAACAGGGCTCGGCGCGTCTGCATTTATTATTGGCTGGACACTTGCGGCTCAATATATCGGTGATAATGTACTGCGCACACCCGTTGGTTGGATTATAGATAAGTTGGGTTACCGTACGACCATGCTTACCGGTGTGCTTTTGACGTTTATTTCGGTGGTCTTGATCGCTACGACGTCCGAATACATATGGATGATTGTTGGGTGTGCGATGCTTGGCTTTGGTACGGCTCCGTTATGGCCTTGTGTGATTACAGGAACGACGGAGGTGGCCGGAGAGGATGGCAAAGCCACAATAATGAGCGTCGTTTACATGGCGTGGCTGTCGGGTGTTGGCCTCGGACCGGTCGCTATTAACTTTTTTGTAGGCGAAAATCACTATACGACCGCATTTCGTTTATTGATTGCCTGTATGACGGTGGTGGTGCTCGTGGCGCTGTTCCTGCCAAGAAAAAGTAAGGCGAGTCAAAGTGCGGAGAAGGCTGTGATGCACAGCAGCCGAGCAGCAGCTCCGCTCATGCAGCGAATTTCGGCTTACTTAAGTGAAGTAAGGCGCTCGATGTCGGTTAGCCCGCTGATGTTTCCAGCCATGTTCGCACAGACATTTGCGCTTGGTATATTGACACCTATTCTTACACTGTATGCAAAAGAAGTGCTTAAGCTCTCATCTCTCGAATACAGCATGTTTCTGGTTGCAGGAGGAGCCGTTACTGTCATTTGCCTGGTACCAATGGGAAAATGGGTGGATCGCCGGGGCATACGTCCATTTTTGATCACGGGTTTTACAATAAGCGCCGCGGCCCTATTGCTGTTTACGTATGCTAAATCTATGACCATACTATACGTATTGGTTGCGTTGCTTGGAATCGGCTACGCTTTTATCATACCTTCTTGGAATGCGCTTATTGCATCGGCCATTCCGCCCGAGAAAAGAGGCGCCGTTTGGGGTTTCTTTCTGACAATCGAAGGGCTAGGCATGATCGTCGGGCCGATCGTTTCCGGCAAACTGTGGGATGTGTATGGCTATCATGCGCCATTTTTGATGAGCGGGGGAGTGTTGGTGCTGCTGCTTGTTCTTCAAATGTTCATTTCCATCCCCAAAAAAGGTATGGTACGATAAGGTAAAATGTTTTGTTTGGAGGCTAATAAGCATCATGAATAAACAGATTGGAATCATCATGTTGTTGTTGATGACCATTTTCGTAGGTTTTGGCATTATCATCCCCATACTGCCGGAGGTTGTGAAGGGGGCGGGTTCTGAGTACCATAACGCGTTGTTGTTATCGGTCTATTCGGCGGCTTCCTTTCTTATGTCACCGATTTGGGGCGGGATCTCGGACCGCATCGGACGCAGACCCATTATTCTGATTGGGCTGTTAGGTTTTAGTATTAGCTTCTTGATTTTCGGATTCGCAAACGGTCATCTGTGGGTGATGTATGTGTCCCGCATTCTGGGAGGCCTGTTCTCAGGAGCGGCAACCGCTTGTGCTGTCGCCTACGTGGCGGACATCACCACAGCCGAGAATCGGACGAAAGGCATGGGGATGGTGGGCATGTCGATCGGTTTAGGATTTATTTTCGGACCTGCGCTTGGAGGTATATTAAGCCGCTGGGGGACTTACGTGCCATTCTTCGCCGCTTCGGTGTTGGCTTTTGCTTCGTTCCTCTTTGCTGCCGCTATTCTTTCGGAATCACTGCCGGCAAATAAGCGAACCTCTGTGAAGGAAAAAGCGCCATCCAGATGGACAGCGTTCTCGGGAGCTTCCAAGTATTTGTATGTGCTGTCCTTCTTCGTTTCATTTACGCTCGCTGGCTTGGAAGCGACGCTCCAGTATTACCAAATGGACAAGATCGGCGCAACGCCATTTGATATTGGCATGATGTTTCTTGCAAGCGGCATTGTCGGAGCCTTGATTCAAGGCGGCGTCGTACGCCGATTGGTCAAGCAGGGTGCCGAGCAGAAGGTGATCGGCATCGGGTTGTTGCTGTCGGCAGCGGGCTTCTTCCTGCTGCTGTACTCCAGCAGCGTCGTAACCGCTGCGATTTACTTGTCGGTATTCGGCGCGGGCAACGCGCTCATACGCCCTTGTGTGACGTCGCTGATTACACAGCGGACGAAAGTCGGGCAGGGCGTCGCAACGGGCCTCAGCTCCTCCATGGACAGCCTGGGCCGCATTGCCGGCCCGCTCCTTGGCGGAGCAGTGTTCGCCATTGCACATTCGTTGCCGTTTATTATCGGCGGCGTGCTCTGCTTGGCAGCGATCCTGCTGCTGCAGCGCTTCGTGCTTGTCGACCGTCAGACACGCGTTCAACAGCAAACTGCCTAGAACAAATAAAAAAGCTGTACACTGGCCTTCTCAACAGGGAAGACAGGTGTACAGCTTTTTTTCTGCATAGCTAACGGACTAAAGCATGAGCGGAAAGTAAAAAGACTGTCCAAGCTATCAATGACGATAGCGGAGCAGTCTCATTCTTGTACGCTTATTACTTAGTTTTCGTATCTTTCTTGTGGTCAACCCATTTCTCGATAGAAGGGGTTAACTGTTCCTTGATTGACGCAACCAGCTTGTCTTTGGAAATGCCTTTCGATTGAGCGATTTCAGCAAGCGATTTGCCCGAACGGAGCTGGGCATGCAATTCATCCTTGCTCAACCCGAGCGTCTTGGCGAGTTTTTCCGTGTCGGGCTTCAGTCCGAATCGGTGCCACTTGCTTTTGCCATGGCTGTCAAGCAGATTCTTTTCGTTGAGGATGAACTTTAAATGCTCGCCAAGTTTTTGCTTCATATGCTCGCCTTGGTCGGCCGTCAGCTTGCCGTCTTTGACGGCAACTTCAATCTTCCCGGTGCGGAGCTGCTGGAGCTTGGCTGTTAAGTCGGCTTCGCTAATCCCTTTGTCAGCGGCTGCTTCGACAATGCTCTTACCGCTCTTAAGCGACTTCACAAGCACTTCTTTGTCAACGCCAATGACGGACGCGGACTCCTCGATAATCGGCCATTTGCGGTTGCGATGCCCATGGCCTTTTTCATCGTTTTGCTGCAAAGAAACGATTTCCTGCGAGTCTCCGGAGGGAGCGTTTGCCGAAGCAGACAGTGAAGGGAGCACGCTTGCTCCCAGAACAAATGAGAGAGCCATGGTAGTCACCAGAAGCTTTTTCATATAAGGTTGGTTCATGCGAATATGACCTCCTTTCCAGTTAATTGGAATTACAGAACATAGTCTGTGCAGGAGGGATTAATTTTAGTTTAAATTTACCTTAGTTTTACATAAAAGTTTCCACGTTTCGAGTTATTTCGCGTCGACAGCCAGCTGATATACCGGAATAAGTTTCTCGAACGTTTGCTTAATCAGCGTTTCAAATTCGGCGGGCTTCGTTAGTACGGGATCTTGGAAATGAAGGTTTCTGCCGATCAGCAGCTCTGCTTTTTTGACATCGCGGAAACGAATCAACGCTTCGTTCCAGCCGCTGCGGTCCAAGTCAGCAAGAGGGGTGACATCCTTTTTCATATGATCGAAGGAAAGGACGAAGTCAGCAGGAATATCTTTTCGAATGCGGTCGATCTGATTCATATAAGATGTGGCGATATTGCTTTTATTCGGCAGTTCGTAAATGAGTGCAAGCCAGATAAACACCCGGTCATCAAAAAGGCCGACCTGGAAGTGAGGAACTTGTTTATAACCTCTTTTGTTAGGGCAAATTGCCATCCAGGTGTCTACAGGAGGATTTATTTTGCGTCGCAGATGCTTGGCAATGTGAAGGAACATTTCGGTTCCGGACAAAAGTGAGAGATCCTGTGTCAATGAATCTCCTAACGCTTTAAATTTTGGTTGAATGCGCTCGCGAATAGCTTCCATTCGACCCTCTAAGCCCTCAATGGCGAAAGTATCAAAATCATGTTGTGTAAATCCGGTAAAACTCATAGTCGGTCTGCCTCATTTCACTTACGTTTTTCAATTATTTTAAATTAAATTAGTACTATCTGCAATGATTCGCAAGTTTTGTAGAAAAAGAAGTAGGAAGAAGGTCTTATTTTGTCTGAAAAAGCAGGAAAATATAGGAGTTTGCCGAAACATGTGGAATAAATCATACAGGAAAGACAGGAGAACTCTAGTAATGAAAATGAAAAAATGGACTAAAATCACGATACTGGGTACTTTAATGGGAACATGCTTTACGGCGGGCGTCTACGCGCAAGATGTGCTGCAACGTGTGGATGCTTATTTAAGAAGCGATTTCAATGTGGTTGTAAACGGGCAGCAGGTAAAGTTGGCGAATCCACCGTTAATTTATAACAATAGCAGTTACTTACCTGTGAAAGAGTTGGGAAGCTACTTGGGAGCAGTCGTCAATTGGCAGGACAGCACCAAAACGATTTATATTAATCCCCGTATTAATCCTGGGCAGCCTGAGGAGGGGAATGAAACGAATTATACAAATATTGTGTTCCAATATCCTATTGTCCAGTACTTCGATTATCTCGGTGCCACTTATCCGGTGCTGACGAATATGACGGAGCAGGCCTATTACCGTTTAACGGATGTGGAACGAATGGGTGTAAAAACGGCGGGAATGCGCAAAGCGAAGGAGAAATATTCGGAGGAACTGTATGTAGGTGAGGATGAACTGAAGAAAGTCTGGGGGAACAATCCCCCGCAAATATCGTATGCGAACTATGATGCCGTCACCATTATCGGTGAGAAGGACCCTGTTAAGCGGAAAGCAATTAATGATTACGTCGAAAGCTTCCGATACTATGAGCTTGATAAGGTACAGTTTGCGACGAGTCCCATTATTGTCGATGCGCTGCCTGAGCTCAATACATACAGCTATTTACTGTCAGAAAACGGTCATTACTACCGCACAACGCTCAAGCTGACTCAAGTTAACGGCATCAATAATCAGCCTGATTATGTTGTTGGCAGCTCTTCCAAGGAGGATATCCAGGTCGAGAAGATTAGAAATTAGGGAACTAGCCGTTCGCGCCTGCTTGTTTTTTTAAATAAAAAATGGCAATTTGCGTGCGGTCTCGCAGATTTAGTTTGCTGAGAATTTCCGTTATATAATTTTTTACCGTACCTTCGCTCAGGAAAAGCTCCTGGGCGATTTCTTTATTTGATAAGCCTTCGGAGATTTTCTCCACGACCGCTTGTTCGCTGGCTGTTAATCCATACTCTCGGAGTGTAGTTAGTGTCGGCGGGTTAGGACTTGGGCTTGGGCTTGGGCTGATGAAGCTTGCTAATTTCTTAGCAATGTCGGGGTGAATGAGCAGATTGCCTTGTTCAACTGTTTTGATACCTTGAATGATGCGGTCCGGCGATATGTTTTTTAACAGGTAGCCGCTGGCCCCGTTTTTCAGCGCCTGCACAATAAACTCATCGTCGTCGAACGTCGTCAGAATCAGAATGGAGATTGCCGGATTCGCTTGTTTGATTTTCAGCGTACCCTCAACGCCGTCGCAAACAGGCATTCTAATATCCATCAAGACAACATCGACCTGCACGCCGCTCTGGATAAAAGCGAGTGCTTCATCGCCATGTGTGCACGTTCCGACCACGGTGATTTGGTCGTCGAGTCCGATAATTAATTTTAAACTTTCTCGTATGAATGGATCATCATCGGTGATAAGGACATGAATCATGAAGGTGTCAACCCTTTCTGTATTATTGCGTTTGGCGAAAAGTAGGCAGGATCGTCGTCACGGTAAATGACTTCTCGATCGCGACATGAAGCTGACCGCCTATGAGCTTGCTGCGCTCTTCCATGCCTGTCATTCCGAGTCCTTTGATGGTTTCACCCACAGGGGTTTTCCCATTATTCGAAACGTTCATTGTAATTTGCTTGGTTTCATAGATTAGCTGAATTTGTACGGCAGTCGCTCCGCCGTGACGAATCGCATTCGTGATGGCTTCTTGGGCGTTGCGGTATAGAATAAACGCCAGACTGGGATACAAGACATAGGGCATTCCCTGAATGTCAACTTCAATGGAGATGCCTTTCTCCTTCGTTAATCCTTCGATGAGCCGGCTAAGCGTAAAGGTCTGCATCGAATCGTCGTCCGGCTTCAGCCTGCGTACGGTTGAGCGCAGCAGCTCCATGCTGTTTGTTAGTTGGTCACGCACCGAAGTTAACATCTCCATGCCTTTGTCCATTTGGGTTGGCAATATGCGCAGGGCGGCTTCCATCATCATTTTGAGACGGATCAACTGGTGTCCCAGATCATCGTGAATATCTCGGGAAATTCGGTTCCGTTCATCCAGTTGCGCGATATTCTCAACCTGTCTGGCATAATCCAATAGCTGCATGCGAGCTTCATCCAGCTCGTAATGCTGCCTCCGAAGCTGATCGTAAAGTAGCTCGATATCCACTTTGTTTTGCTCGACCCGGCGCATGTGCAGCAAAAGCAGCGACTGGGCAAATAATAATAGATTGGCAATCACATAATAGCTGCTTGGTTGGGCCTGCAAACTCATGTTTAATAGGACCAACTGAATACCTAAGAAAGAGTAACGGATATGACGATGAAAAGTATTGAGATAAGTCAACAGTGTAGAGTAAAAGAGAATGAATAATAAACCGTCATATTGATAGCTTAACCATCCGCCGAATCCGATTTCAATGAGAAGCATCCATACGGATTTTTTGAAAATCGTTCTACGCAGCTCTGCGACCCAAAAAAACAGAAGAATAAAGAATACATACGTTCCATTGGACACGTAGCTTTCCAGATACATCGAAGCAATCGCTGGAATGAGAATGAGGGCGTAGCGGGTAAAAGGCAATAAAGGCAGCAAGCGATTCCCTTCCTTTGCAAGCGTGTAGCCAAATTATAGCATAATTGACAAGCGGGTTTATATGCTTAACGATGTGTTTATGACTTTTGTCACCTATGTAAAATGACTTATTCTACCTGTTGAAGTGATTTCTTAAAGGTACAATGAGTGTAATAAGAGCTAGTAGGGAAAAGGGAGTGGATCTTATGAGTTTTATTCAAATAAAAAATGTTGTCAAAAAATACAGCAATCAAATTTCCGTAGATCATTTGAATTTATCCATTCAGGAAGGTGAAATATTTGGACTGCTAGGCCCAAACGGAGCGGGTAAGAGCACGACGATCAAAATGCTAAGCGGCCTGCTCAAAATGGACGGGGGAGAAATGATTGTTGGCGGTCTCTCGGTTGCGAAGGATACGTTGGAGGTGAAACGCCTCATCGGTCTTGTTCCGCAGGAACTTGCTATTTTTGAAAGTTTAAGCGCGAGGGAAAATGTTACGTTTTTTGCCAGACTGTACGGTTTAAGAGGCAATCTGCTGCAGAGCCGGGTGAAGGAAGCGCTTGAATTTGTCGGTTTGTCAGACCGAGCGAATGATAAGCCGAACGCCTTCTCAGGGGGAATGAAGAGGAGATTGAATATTGCTTGCGCGATCATGCATCATCCTAAGCTGATTATTATGGATGAGCCCACTGTGGGTATCGATCCCCAATCCCGGAACCATATTCTGGAGTCAGTCAAAACCTTGAACCGCATGGGGTCAACGATTATTTACACCTCGCATTACATGGAGGAAGTAGCCGCGATATCTACGCGTGTCGGCATTATGGATCATGGACATCTGATCGCTTGCGGTACGCAAGATGAGCTTCGCGGCAAAGTCGCGCAGGACAATAAGATCATGCTGCAGGTAGCAAATGTAACGGACGAAGCGGTCAAGGAACTGCGGGAACATCCGAAAATCAAACAGGTTATCGTCCAGGAACAAACGCTGGAGCTGTTGGTCGGCTCCTCGCAAGCTTATTTGCAAGATATTCTGTTCATCTTATCCAAACACAATGTGAAAATTCAATCGCTCACGCAGGTTGAGCCGGATTTAGAGGCCTTATTCCTGTCGTTGACCGGCAGAACTTTGCGGGATTAGGGGGAGAGTGCAATGCAAATATGGACGATTGCCAAATATGAAATCGTGCGCATGCTGCGCATGAGGTATGTCATGGTCATTCAGTTTGTCATGCCTCTTTTACTTATATTCATACTGGGCTCTGCGCTTTCAGGCGCTTTCAAGGTAGAGGATCGAATGATTAAACCTGTTAAAGTGGAGGTTGTGCAGGCTGATTCTGGCGCTCTAAAATCTACGATCGACGGTTTTCTTCATTCCTCCCAGCTGGGGAATATTATACAAGTTACAGACGTTCAGTCGCGGGAGGAAGCGGTCAAACATCTTCAAACAGGTGACTCAGAGTTTGCCGTTATTATCCCGAGCGATTTCAGTACCCGTGTAATGGAAGGGAAAGAAGCGGAGTGGGAGATGATTCTCGGTAACAACTATGAGCAGAATTTGACGGCTCAAATGGTGCTGCGTTCTTTTCTGGATAACGTGAACCAAAGGCAGTCTGTCGCGATATCGACGGGGCCGGAGGCGGCAGTTCACTTGCAGAACCAAGGCGGGGCCGAGTCAGCAAGTGTATCAGGAGCCTCTTCTCATGTAAGATTAGGCAATCTGACGGCGTCCAATTCCCAATACTCCGCCATGCAGTATTACGCAGCTTCCATGCTTGTCATGTTTTTGTTATACTCCGGTTTGTCCACGGCTATGGGTCTTCAAGGCGAGAAAGATAAGCATACGTTATCCCGGCTTAATGCCATGCCTATTCATGAATATAAAATATTGCTCGGCAAAGTGCTCGGGAACGCGTTCATTGCAATTTGCCAAGCGGCGATTATCGTTGCGACAACGGTTTTCTTTTATCACGTCGATTGGGGAACCTCTTATGGGATGCTGGCGCTTGTTTGCTTCTTTGTTATCGTGGCATCCATGAGCCTCGCAGTCTTGATTGCCTTAATTGTCAAATCGTCAAAAGGAATTTCGACGATCTTCCAAATGATGATTCTCGTTATGTCTTTCCTAAGCGGGGGGTTCACCCCTCTTCCTGATGGTCTGCTGCGACAACTCGGCGATTTCACACTGAATTACTGGGCGATGCAAAGTATGTTTCGTATAATTCTCGGCAGTGAATTCTCAGTCTTACTCCATCATCTGTTCGTCTTGGGCTGCATTTGCTGCGGATTACTGCTCGTTTCCTTCATTGTTTACCGAAAGGCGGGATATCATGAATAGCTTGTTTATCGCTTATAACATGCTTCGTCGCACGCTTTTGCAGAAGAAGGGCTTCCTGATGTATCTGCTTATTCCGGCAGGTGTGGTTTCCTTAATCATCGGTGTCATGGGCCAGCAGCAAGAACATCGGATTGATATCGCTTATATCAACATGGATCAGGGGCCTTTCGGCGCTCATTTGTTGCAGGAACTAAAACTGCTGCCAGATTACAGATTGCAGGAACAGTCGTCTGGAGCGGACTTAAAGGAAAGTGTGACAAAGCAAAAAACCTCAGGCGCGTTCATCATACCGGAAGGATTTAGCGAAACGCTTTTGAAGGGTACCGCACCGCAAGTCGATATGTATCAACTGAGTGTAAGCGAGGCTACAATTACGCTGAAAATAACGCTGGACAGCATTCTTTCCGGGTATCAAGGAACGGTGGATGTGCACCGAAAGCAAGGGCTTGAGGATAAATCCCTTCAGGAAGCGATGGAAAAGACCCTTACACAGATGGAGAAACACCAAGTAAAAGCGCATGTCACGGATTTGAATTTGTATGTGAATCCGAATATGCATCTGGTTGTCGGCTTCATGCTGATGTTCATGATGGGAGTCATCAATAACACGATCTCGGTCATTATGGAAGATCGAAGAATGCGGACGATGGCGAGAACTTTTACGGCACCGGTTCGCTCTATTGAAATTATGCTCGGCAATTTTATAGGCAGCTTTTTGGTAGGAACGCTGCAAGTGCTTGTTATCTTGATCGTTACCCGTTATGTGACCAACTATGAGTATGGCTTGCCTTTCTTCTCACAATTTGTCATGTTAGAGTTTTTTTTGCTAGCTAGCATGGGCATTGCCAGCGCGATTGCCGGCATGGTGAAGAACGTATCAAATATGGGCCTGATCAACTCTTTGGTCGTGACCCCAACCTGCATGCTCGGCGGCTGTTTCTGGCCCATTTCGCTAATGCCGGAATGGATGCAGAAGATCGCCAACTTCGTTCCTCAGAAATGGGTGATTGATGCAATCCAGCAAATGGCTGCGGGGCATTCTCTGTCCCAGATGTGGATGCACATGGGCGTACTCACTTTGTTTGCCTTGATTCTTCTCGGAGTTGGAACGGTCATATTAAAACCCGAGGATGCGGAGGTGGGCTAGCCACGGATTCAATGAGAAAGAATGTTGAGCAGACGGTTTTTCTTAAAGAATGAACTTGAATAAAGGGCTGCTGGCATCATGCCAGACAGCCCTTTCGTATTTGAAGTGAATTAGATAACGAAGGCACTAGAGATAATAACTAACAAAATGAATAGAACCAAAATTGCTGCTGCAGAATTATAACCACCAGCTGCGTGACCCATTCAAAATCACCCTTTCGTTTATAAAATCTGTTCGTTTGTCTTACAGTGCTAGCATATGGTGCTACCCATAAGAAGGAATGGGCAGGTGGGCTTGGGTTGGAGTGATTGTGCTCCTGTACCTATATGATCGATAATTTCAGAGGAAAATGTGCTACAATGGAATGATTGCTTCAAAATGTTGGACACGGTCTGGCATTTCCAGTACGAGTAGGAATAAGGAGAGAAAAATAATGGCCGTTACGGCGAACGAAGTTGCAGTGTGGATGTTGGATCAGTTGAAGTCTGCGGGGATCTTGCACCAGAAAGAAGCGGTTGACTATATTATCCGTCATTATGGGGAATCCTTTATTTATGTGAATGAAAACGGAAATCAAGCGATTTCCAAAGAGGTCAAGAAAATTTTCAAGAAATTGCATGGCGGCAGAGCAGCTTGGGAACGCGATGGATTTTTCTGGGGATGGCATTAATCGGGGCAACTTTGCATAACAGAATGTGCCTTCCATTTACTTACTGGGCTGAAGCCGCGTTCAAACAGGCATCAGCTTTTTTTGTACGTTTTTCCTTAAAAAAATGTCAATAATCCAAGTTGCTAAAACATAGAATTCATAATAAGATAAGGATAAGAAGATAAGTTGTCTGAATATTTAAATAAAACAAAAGCACCAATTATGGAGGGGATTGCCGTGAGTAAGAGTCATGAAGTGGAGTACTGCAACCTAGAGTTACGATTTGATCGCCGGCTAATCCGGAACTTCATTAAAGCGCTCATTCAGGAAGGTTATTCTCTGTATTGGAACGAAAGCGAGCTGCAGTTCATCATTTCCATTCGTACAGGACGTAAGCTGATCAAGCTGAAGTTTGAGCGAATCGGTGAAAAGTATAAAATTGTGGGCAATTATTCCTTCAAAGATGAAAAGCTCGCGGAAATGATGGAAAAACTAATAGGTGATACACGCGGTCATGCCGTAGTCAAAAGATTTAAAGATCGGCAAATTCTCATTGAGAATATTATGTTCGGGGAAATTATTCGCATGGTCGAAATTAGCGGCATCGAACATAAAGTGCTGTATCAGAAGGAGCCAGCCGTGACAGTAGAAGAAGTCATGCAAGCGCTGCGATCCAAGCGTACTGATGAGCGTATTCCCATTTTACGCATGGAACTCGATTATGAACTCGCCACCTTACAAGATGCAATCGCATCGGGAGATGCCAAAGCCATTATGGAGAGTAAAACAAAGCTGATTGAAATGCGTCAAGAAATGCTCTTATTGGAGATGTGAGAATGAATAGTGGATTTAAATAAGAAGAGAGCCTGTATTTATACATACGGACTCTCTTTTGTGTTTCTTGAGGATGAATAACGAAAATAGACTTGTAAAACACGGTTGATTGAAGTGCTGGAAAAGAATAAGCCGTATTTACCTGCGTTTTTTGTTTAAACTATCGATAGGATGCTCCCTGAGAAGGGAGTTTTTTTTGTTTAAAAAAGACTATTGTTAACGTGTGCATTATTATGATATGCTTCTAGTAGAGGTGAACGAATGAGCGTAACCATTAAGGATATTGCTAAGCTTGCAGGTGTGTCTCATACCACTGTTTCCAGAGCGCTCAATAATAGTCCGCTTATTCAAGAAGAAACGAAAGAGCGTATCCGCCTTATAGCCGAACAGTTGGATTATACGCCCAATTATAACGCCAAGAGCCTAGTGCTCGATCGTTCGTATAATTTGGGACTGTTCTTTACCACACTGAGTAATGGAACTTCTGCCGGTTTCTTCTATGAAGCAATCCGCGGTGTGAACTCGGTCATTCAGGACCGGTACCAACTGATTGTCAAAGGTATCGATGACTACACAAGTTTTCAATCGATTACACGCAAAAGCTTTGACGGGATTATCGTTGTCTCCCAAAGCGATGATGATCAGTCCATTATCGAGCATATTGCAGGTAAAGGCATTCCGCTTGTCGTCCTCAACAGGCCAGTCTCTACGGCAGGCGTGCTAAATATTCTTTCTGACGAAGAACAGGGCGCTTTTCTGGCGTGTTCTTATTTAATCGAACAAGGCCATACGCGCATTGCGCTAATTGAGGGCCGCAAAGGCTTCAAATCCGCTCAGAACCGGAAAGACGGCTTCGAAAGAGCCATGAAGCATTACGGCCTGAGCATCCCGTCCGTTTACCGAATGCCTGGCTTGTATGATCTGGAGAGCGGGCATAAAGCGATGCAGCAATTTCTTGCATTAGATGAACGGCCCACCGCGGTCTTTAGCTGCAACGACGAAATGGCGTTAGGGGCGATGAAAGCGATATCGGAAAGAGGGATGCAGGTGCCAGCGGATATTTCAGTTGTCGGCTTTGATGATACGGTTTTCGCTGCCTACGTAACGCCATCCTTAACAACCGTCCGCAGGCCCATTGAGCAAATTAGTAAAGAAGGCGCTGTACGGCTCCTTGGAAATATTGAAAATAAGCAGCACGAAACCGAGCAAGTGCTTTTGAAGACAGAGCTCGTCGTGCGGGAGTCCGTAAAGAAGCTGTCAACATAAAGAAAGAGGGAATAGTCGATGAGCATTTTGAGAGAGCTGTTAAAAGATATTCCGATCCCGCAAATGGTTAAAATTCGCCAGAAGTTTGACCGTACGATTTTGGAAAACCCAGAGCAGGAATTAGCGGATAAGCTAGTCAGCAGCGGCGTGATGGAGACCATTCTTCCAGGCCAACAAGTGGCTGTTGCCGTAGGAAGCAGAGGGATTGCGAATATCGCAGGGTTTACTAAAACGACGATCGATGCGATTAAGGCAAAAGGCGCATTCCCATTTATCGTGCCTTGCATGGGAAGCCATGGCGGCGCGACAGCTGAAGGACAAACGGAAGTGCTGCTGCACTTTGGCATTACGGAAGCAACAATGGGCGCTCCGATTCGATCTTCTATGGAAGTCGTGAAAATTGACGAGCTGCCTAACGGTTTGCCTGTTTATGTGGACCGCATCGCTTCTGAAGCAGATGCTATTGTCGTTATTAATCGTGTGAAGCCGCATACAGCGTTCCGCGGACGTATTGAGAGCGGCATCATGAAGATGATTGCGATCGGACTTGGGAAGCAAAAAGGCGCCGAAGCCTGCCATCAGCTTGGCTTTAAATATATGGCTGAGAATGTGCCGGCGATGGCCAATTTGATGATCAAGAAGCTTCCCATCGTGTTTGGTGTAGCTCTCGTGGAAAATGCTTACGACGAAACTTGCCGTGTAGAAGTGCTGCCGGCTGCTGAAATAGAAGAGCGTGAAGAAAAGCTTCTGATTGAGGCGAAAGCGCGCCTGCCGAAAATTTTGTTCGATGAAATTGATGTGCTAGTCATTGATTATATTGGCAAAAATATAAGCGGCGACGGGATGGACCCTAACGTTACTGGCCGTTATCCGACGCCTTACGCACACGGAGGACCGGATGTTGCGAAAATGGTCGTGCTGGACTTGACACCGGAAACCAAAGGGAACGCGAATGGCGTGGGAACAGCAGATTTTACGACACAGCGTTTAGTGGACAAAACAAACCTGGAGTTCACGTATGCTAATGGGTTAACGTCCACGGTATGTGCGCCAACGAAGATTGCTACTACGTTGGAAAATGACCTTTATGCCATTAAGGCTGCCGTGAAAACGTGTAATATTTTAGATTATACGACATGTAAGCTGGTTAGGATTCAAGATACGCTCCACCTCGGCGAAATTGAAATTTCTGTGAATTTACTGGACGCAGCACGCGTTCATCCGGATATTGAAATTTTGACAGAACCTTATGAACTTTCATTCGACGCAGAGGGGAATATTAGCAAATGACAGACCAATTAAGTACCCTCAAGCCATACATCATTGCGGCTGATATTGGTACAACAAGTACGAAAACGCTTGTCATCTCACGCGAGGGGAAAGTTCTTGGATCTCATTCCATTGAATATCCTCTCTTCACCCCGACTGCTGATCGGGCTGAGCAGGATCCGGATCAAATTTTTGATGCGGTCGTGCAAGGCATTGGCGAAGTCGTTCGCAAGGTTGGCGTTACGCCTGACCAAGTGCTCTGCGTCTCTTTCAGCTCGGCTATGCACAGCCTCATCGCAGTAGATAACAACACGAAGCCGCTGACGGCTTGTATTACGTGGGCTGACAACCGCAGCTCGATGTATGCGGCGGAATTAAAGCGCAGCGGTCTCGGGCAGCAGATCTATTCCCGGACAGGCACGCCGATCCATCCGATGTCCCCGCTGCTCAAGCTCATGTGGTTCAGAGATAACGAACCTGGGCTGATGAGAGAAACGCACAAGTTCATCGGGATCAAAGAGTATGTCTTCGCGAAGCTGTTTGGCCGCTATCTGATTGACCATTCACTCGCCAGCGCAACGGGATTGTTCAATCTCGAAAACCTGGATTGGGATGTTGAAGCGCTAGGACAAGCCGGCGTGACGCCGGAACAGCTTTCGGAGCTAGTTCCGACGACATATCGCGTAGAGGGCCTAAGCGCTGAGTATGCCTCAGCAATGGGCTTGGCCCAAGACACGCCGTTTATCGTCGGCGCCTCCGACGGCGTCTTGGCGAATCTCGGAGTCGGCGCTTTCGAGCCGGGTGTCGTCGCCGTCACCATCGGCACCAGCGGGGCAGTGCGCAGCGTTGTGACAAAACCGCAAACCGATCCGGAAGGCAAGCTGTTCTGCTATGCGCTGACAGAGAAATTTTGGGTTGTCGGCGGACCGATCAACAACGGCGGAATCGTTTTCCGTTGGGTGAGAGATCAAATCGCTACCGCGGAGTCCGAAGAGGCACGCCGTCAAGGGATGGATCCTTATGACTACCTGACGGAGCTGGCTTCACAGGTTAGTGCAGGATCTGACGGGCTTCTGTTCTTGCCGCTTCTGTCCGGTGAACGCGCACCGTATTGGAATGCGAACGCTCGAGGTGTTTACTTCGGCCTCTCGCTTAGCCATCAGAAGAAGCATATGATTCGCGCGGCGCTGGAAGGCGTCATGTTCTCTATCCAAGCCGTCGCAACGTCGCTTGAGCGGATTATGGGACCTGCGGAAGTGATCCGTGCTTCCGGCGGTTTTGCCAGATCTGAATTCTGGCGCCAGATGATGACGGATATGTTGGGAACTTCGGTTACGGTACCTGATTCAATCGAGAGCTCGGGAATCGGGGCTGCATTGCTTGGTTTACTTGCCATGGGTGAGATTGACGATTTAGCCCATGCGCACAATTGGATTCAGGTTGGAACGGCTCATGAGGTGAATGAAAGCAATTATCGCGTATATCAACAATTGACATCTATTTATACAAGCGTATATCATCAGTTAAAAGATCAATTCGACGCGATAACCGCCTTTCAAGGTCAGCACCTTCGGAGCCCTCAATCATAAATAGCTTAAGCGCCTTTCGGTGTAATGTTCCAAGCATAATGTTAGAGGGGATGAAGACAAATGAATTTATTCGATCTTACAGGGAAAACAGCAGTAATTATTGGCGGTAACAGTACACTCGGAGGATCAATGGCGGTTGCTTTGGCTGGTCATGGCGCGAAAGTAGCCATTGTCGGCCGCAACCAAGAGAAAAGCGACCAGGTTCGCCAAGAGATCGAAGCCATTGGCGGCGAAGCCCAAACGTTTCAAGCGGATGCGACGAAACGGGAGGATTTGGAGCGTGTACTCGGTGAAGTTCTCGCATGGTCAGGCCAAGCGGACATTTTGATGAACTGTCCAGGGAAAAATAGTGCCACGCCTTTCTTTGACATTTCCATGGAAGAATGGGATTCTATTATGGAGGTTAATTTGAAAAGCGTCGTGCTAGCCTGCCAGGTGTTCGGTAAATACATGGTTGAACGGGGCGAAGGCGGAAGCATTATCAATATTTCATCCGTTTCGTCAGATCCGCCGCTTTCTCGTGTATTCACTTACTCCGCTTCTAAAGCAGCCGTCAATAACATTACGCAGAACATCGCCCGTGAATTTGCTCCAAGCCGAGTGCGGGTTAACGCGATTATTCCTGGCTTTTTCCCGGCAGAGCAGAATCGTAAGATTTTGTCCCCTGATCGTATCGAGTCCATTATGCGTCATACGCCAATGAATCGATTCGGCGAGGCTTCCGAGCTTCAGGGTGCTGCTGTGTTCCTTGCATCTGAACAAGCGTCCAGCTTTGTTACAGGCTCTGTTTTAAGAGTAGATGGCGGTTTTGGCTCGATGACGATTTAAATATTTATATATCGGAAGGGTGTATGAGAGACGTGTCTAAACAACAAATTGGTGTAGTTGGATTAGCGGTAATGGGGAAAAACTTAGCGTTAAACATCGAGAGCAGAGGTTTCACTGTATCCGTATTTAACCGTTCTGCCGAAAAGACAAGAGAGCTTCTTCAAGAAGCAGAAGGCAAACAACTAGTTGGTACATACAGTGTGGAAGAATTCGTACAATCCTTGGAAGTTCCGCGCAAAATTTTGATCATGGTCAAAGCGGGCGGTCCAACGGATGACACAATTAACCAATTGCTGCCTCATCTTGAAAAAGGCGATATCCTGATCGACGGAGGCAATGCCTACTTCCCGGATACACAACGCCGTAACAAAGAGCTGGAAGCACACGGCATCCGCTTCGTAGGAACTGGCGTTTCCGGCGGCGAAGAAGGCGCGTTGAAAGGCCCGTCAATTATGCCAGGCGGTCAAGAATCCGCTTATAAGCTGGTAGAACCAATTCTTACAGCGATCTCTGCCAAAGTTGGCGACGACGCTTGCTGTACGTACATCGGACCAGACGGCGCTGGACACTATGTAAAAATGGTGCACAACGGAATCGAGTATGGCGACATGCAGCTGATCTGTGAAGCTTACCAATTGCTGAAAGATGTTCTGAGTGTAAGCACAGAAGAGCTTCATGAGATCTTCACGGAGTGGAACAACGGCGAGCTTGACAGCTACCTGATCGAAATCACACGTGATATCTTTACGAAATATGACGCTGAAACTGGCAAACCGATGGTTGACGTTATTCTTGATTCCGCGGGTCAAAAAGGAACAGGAAAATGGACCAGTCAGAGTGCTCTGGACCTTGGCGTACCGCTTTCCATCATCACGGAATCCGTATTCTCCCGTTTCATCTCTGCGATGAAGGAAGAACGCGTAGCGGCAAGCAAAGTACTCAAAGGACCTGATGCTCCAGCTTTCACAGGCGATCGCAAAGCATTTATTGAAGCTGTGCGCCAAGCGCTGTACGCAAGCAAAATTTGCTCTTATGCACAAGGCTTTGCTCAAATGAGAGCAGCTTCTGATGAATATAAATGGGATCTGAAATACGGCAACATCGCGATGATCTTCCGCGGCGGCTGCATTATTCGTGCTAGATTCCTTCAAAATATCAAGGATGCTTATGACCGCAATCCTGAACTGAAAAACCTGTTGCTAGATTCTTACTTCACAGGTGTCGTTGAGAACTATCAACAATCGTGGAGACAAGTTGTTGCAGAAGCGGTAACTCGCGGTATCGCAGTTCCATCTTTCGCATCGGCACTTGCTTACTACGATAGCTACCGCACAGAAAGACTGCCGGCTAACCTGCTGCAAGCGCAGCGCGATTATTTCGGTGCTCACACGTTCCAACGTGTGGACAAAGAAGGTTCCTTCCACTTCAACTGGATGGAAAACTAAGAGGGCAGAGGCATTAGGCCTCTCCCTGTAAACCGTATGCCGCTTCCCGCAGCCACATCTTCAAACGATCGGCTTCTTGATCGAAGCCGTTCCTTCTGTGAATGAGCATCAAGGAAACTTCGGCAAAGTAACGGAAATTTTTTAACAATCGTGGTTGAGCAAGGCCCTGCATGCGCGGGTCTTCTTCAGCCACTTTTTTCTTAATAAACTCCAAAATCCAAACAACATCCTCTTTGCACAGTACATAGCTCGGGTGTAAGATTTGTTCCAGTTTGCCTTGTGTGGGGTTGGTGTAGGCAACAGTTGGGTTCAAAACTTCATCTCTCCTTGTCGGCATAGGGTCTCTCTTAAAATCTTAACTGTTTGAGTTGGAATTTATTCACACTACTATATGATTTTTTAATGGATTGTATTCATGACTAATCGGCTATGGTATGATGTTGGGAAAGTTTGTATGAACAGCATATGAGAAAAGGGGATTAACGTGACAACAAGCAATCTTGTACTTGTAGGTTTCATGGGGACAGGCAAATCCACCGTCGGTCAGAAGCTGGCGGAACGTTTGGGCTGGACTTTTCAAGACTCGGATGCCGTACTTGAAGAGGATCAACAGACTAGCATTTCGGAATTGTTTCGTCAATATGGAGAAGCGCACTTTCGTACATTGGAGAGTAAAACAATTGAAAATTTATTAGCCCGCAAAGGGCAAATCGTGGCCACAGGCGGGGGCGCTGTATTGGCAGAGGAGAATCGTGCCTGCATGCTGCGTAATGGTTTCGTCGTGGCGTTGAAAGCTTCGCCTGAGGCTATCATTCATAGAGTAAGCAGTGATACAAGCCGTCCTTTGCTGCAAGGAAACCTGGAAGAGCGCGTGCATACGCTGCTTGAACAACGCAAGTCAGCTTACGACTTCGCACATGCCGTGATTGATACGTCCGAGTTAACAACGGACCAAATTGTCGAGTTGATTATTCGGCATGCTAATCTTTAAGAGGAAGGACAAGCTCGACGCTTAGTCCTCCCATTCCAACATGCCACCAGTCATGTTTTTCAGTCCTTTATAACCTTGCGCTTCCAAAAAGCCAAGCGCGCGCCCGCTGCGGTTACCGCTGCGGCACACCAGAATCACTTCTTCCGCCTTCGGAATCTCGCTCAAACGTTCAGGCAGCTGGCCAAGCGGGATATGAATAGCTCCAGCAATCATGCCGGCAGCCACTTCTTCATCTTCTCGAACATCAATGATGGTTAACTGCTCGCCACGGCTGAGTCTATCTTTGACGGCGGTTGGTAAAATCGTATCCATCGTAGGACCTCCTTGTTTTGAAATACGGGGAAGAAGCCCCATTACAAGTAATGATAGAAACATTAAGACAAGATGTCAAACCTGCGACCTGAGCCAGGAGTTGTTTAAATCATGCTATACATCGGTTTAGCCGGTATTTGCGGCGCACTTGCCCGATTTGGGCTCTCCATGCTATGGAATCCGGGGACGGCAGGAGTGTTTCCTTGGGGAACTTTTATCTGTAATTTAGCAGGCTGTTTATTACTTGGCTTTATTTCGTTTACGGACAGGCTTCCCATCCCTGCCAAACTCCAATTGCCAATCACAACGGGGTTTATCGGGTCTTTTACTACATTTTCTACATTTAGCTACGAAACGGTGTACATGTATAAACAAGGGCATCTGATACTTGCTCTTATTTATGTGCTTGCAAGCCTATGGGGAGGACTAGGACTTACTTGGGTTGGCGTTCGTATCGCGCTACTCTCCCGAAGGGAGGCTGAGCTCTCATGAATACATGGCTGTGGGCAATATGTTTGGTAAGCTTTGGCGGTTTTTTTGGAGCGATCAGCCGATTCCAGCTTGGTTCGTACATGTCAAGAAGGTTCCCAAGTTCTATTCCGTATGGTACACTGACAATAAATCTTTTGGGTTGTTTTTTACTGGGGCTTCTCATGAAATATCACTCTTTTGATAATTGGAAGCTATTGATTGGCACAGGATTTATGGGAGCTTTCACTACATTTTCCACGTTGAATTTGGAAAGTGTGAAACAGCTCCGTTCAGGACAATGGCAAGCTTGGATGGTCTATACAATGCTTAGTTATACCGGTGGAATTCTATTAACCTTCATCGGATATTACATATAAACACATGTGAAGGAGATATTAACTAAATGAAAGCCATCGTGAAACCTACTGCTAACCTACAAGGAGAAATCAACGCACTTTCCTCCAAAAACTACACCACACGTTATTTATTGATCGGCGCGCTAGCGAATGGGACAAGTACGATTTATTATCCTGCTCATAGTGAAGATAGTGACGCAATGAGACGCTGTGTACGTGATTTGGGTGCTATCATTGAAGAAGATGATGAGAAAATCGTGATTACAGGCTTTGGTAAAAACCCTAAGCATATTTCTGAACTAAACGTAGGAAATGCCGGCGCAGTACTTCGTTTTCTAATGTCCACTGCCGCTTTTTGTCCGGAAGTAACCTTCGTCAACACGTATCCGGAATCACTGGGCAAGCGTCCGCATGATGATTTAATCGAAACTTTGCAGCAAATGGGCGTAGAAGTACAACATTCTAACGGTCGTTTGCCGATAACAATAAAAGGGGGACAACCGCGTGGCGGCAAACTTACCGTTTCCGGCAATGTCAGCTCGCAGTTCCTCAGCTCTCTCTTATTTATGACACCTCTTCTAGAAGAGGATAGCGAAATTGAAGTTCTTCATGATTTGAAATCCAAAATCATTGTGGGCCAAACGCTCGAAGTATTGGAGCAGGCTGGTATTGTCGTTCATGCTAGCGAAGATTTGATGCACTATCGTATTCCGGGCAGACAATCCTATCAAGCTAAAGAGTATGTCATTCAAGGAGATTACCCTGGTTCTGCGGCGATTCTGGCTGCAGCGGCCGTCACGAACTCGGATGTACGCGTTCTTCGCTTAGAAGAGAACAGCAAGCAAGGGGAGAAGGCTTGTGTCGATGTCTTGCGTGCGATGGGCGTTAATTTAACCCATGATAACGGGGTTGTGCACGTTCGCGGCAACCAAAAGTTGATAGCCGGTGAGTTTGATGGCGATCATTTCACAGATGCTGTGTTAGCCATGGTGGCGGCAGCTGTTTTTGCTGAAGGGACGTCACGTTTCTACAATGTCGAAAATTTGCGTTATAAAGAGTGCGACCGTATCACTGATTATTTGAACGAGCTGCGTAAAGCCGGAGCTGACGTGGAAGAACGCCAAAGTGAAATCATTGTCCACGGCAAGCCGCAAGGTGTTACAGGCGGTGTCGAGATTAATGCTCACTTCGATCATCGTGTTATTATGGCGCTAACCGTCGTTGGTCTTCGTTCCGAGAAAGGGTTGACTATTCGTGATGCCCATCACGTTGCCAAATCCTACCCGCAGTATTTTGACCATTTGCGTTCTATCGGTGCTCAGGTTGAACTTGTGACGGAGTAATTTGATTCCAAAACAAGGAACGGGTGAGTCAGCATGAGGGTTATTTGGCAGGGGTTAAAGGTGACGTTTGGATTATTCCTTGTTGCGGGGCTTGTATTTGCCAGCAGTGTATTTGCTGTATTGCTGTACGCCAAAGCTACGGGGAAAGAGCCGGCTTTTTTCAATGCCGGTCCGTTGGTGCCCATTGCTAAGCCGCCAGCGCCTGTACAAACAGCGGAGGTTTCTACGCCACAACCAACGATCCAGACAAAAAAATCAGCAATGATTGATGCGCCAGTTTTTGCTCAACTGCCTGAACTGCCAGCAGGTTGTGAAATTACAAGTCTAACGATGCTGCTGCAGTATTATGGAATTACCAAAACGAAGATGGAACTTGTTGCCGAGATGCCGAAGGATAACACGCCTATTAAGCTCAATGCAGATGGATCGCCTGCTTACTGGGGGAATCCAAACATAGGTTTCGTAGGTGATGTTACACGGAAACAAAGAGGGTTCGGCATTTACCATGCCGGTCTTTTCCCGCTGCTCAAGTCATACATTCCAGAGGCGATCGATATTACGGGTGAGTCTTTCGAACTGTTTGAACAGCAGGTGGCAAGCGGCATTCCTGTTCTCATTTGGACAACCATTGATTTTAATATTCCTTACAAATGGGTAACATGGGATACGCCGATTGGCCCTATTCAAACGACATATGCAGAGCACGCTGTATTATTGGTCGGATATGATGAGAATAATGTATACTTGAATGATCCATTAAGCGGGAAAAAGCAAGTGCAGGTAAACAAAGATCAGTTTATCGACAGTTGGTCCGCTATGGGGAAACAAGGCCTCACTTACTTGAAAAAATAGGAGGTAAATCGATGACTTTTGAAAATCCGTCAAGAGAGCACATCAAGGAAATTCTAGCGAATGCAGGCAATATTGCCGTCGTAGGATTATCCGATAAGCCTGATCGCACGTCGTATATGGTGTCCGCAGCGATGCAAAGCAGAGGATACCGGATTATTCCGGTTAATCCGAATGCAACTGAGATTTTGGGTGAGAAATGTTATGCTTCGCTGTCCGACATTCCGGAGCCAGTGGATATCGTCAATGTCTTTCGCCGTGCGGATCAAGTCGTTCCAGTTGCAGAGGAAGCCGTCAAAATCAAAGCAAAGGTTTTCTGGCTTCAACTCGACATCGTGAATGAGGAAGCTGGCCGAATTGCTAGTGAAGCAGGCTTAGAAGTCATCATGGACCGCTGTATTAAAGTGGAAGATGCGATTCTCAATCCGCGAAACAATTAGATTTTTCATTAATACCAAAAAACCGCTTTTCTCAGACCGTGTAGGCGAGAGAGAAGCGGTTTTATTTTTTTGAGCTCTGTTATGCTTTTAATACATCATGATCTACGTACCGTGCTCCATTTAATTCACTAATCACATTAATGGCCACTTTGGCGCCGTCACCGGAAGTGATAATGGTATGCATGGAGACACCGGCAATCGTACCTGCTGCCCATACACCTTTGAGGCTCGTGTTGCCTTGTGCGTCTGCATCAACAATCGTTTTGATACGAGGCTCAGTACCTGGTTTCGTTTGAATTCCTGAGGCTTCTGCAAGATCAACGGATAAACCTGTAGCAAGGATGACATACTTACCTTCGTATGTACCACTTTCTGTCGTTACTTGGAACCCGTCACCGGATTGAGTCAGTTGTGTTGCTTTACCTTGAACAAACTCAGCTCCGAATTTAGCGGCTTGTTTCTTCCCGATTTCAATCAAGTCAGGACCAGTGATCCCATCTACACCATAATGATTTTCGATCCACGCACGCTTCGTTACGCTTTGATCATTGTCAATAACAAGTGTTGATTTACCAGCTTTAGCTGTAAATAAAGCTGCACTCGCACCGGCAGGACCTGCTCCAATAATAATGATGTCATATGCCATATCAGTATTCCTCCTGTAAAGAGAATGGGGTACTAGGAAATTATGGCATACCCAATTCCTATTAGTCAACTTATGTGTATAGAATGTATATTATCTGAGCTAAATTCGTAAGCTCGAACTTTTAAAAATATAAAATAAATAAAATACGAAGGAGGGGAGAGAATAAAAGAGGCTCCAAAAAGGTGTCCCAAATCATGAAATTTAAAGGAGAATTTACACATGTATAACAATTTTAACAACAATGCCACTTCATCGTTCGGAAGTTCTTTACAAAGTTCTCAAGGCTCTCAAGCTTCTCAAGGGTACCAGAGCAACAATTCACAAAATCAGGGATACCAAAGACAGTATCAACCTGTTGGCAATGTGCAGTCTTTCTATAGCCAACCGACTTCGAGCAACTATGTTCTAGGCAACAATCAAAGTTACAATCAAAGTTATAATCAAAACTCTAATCAAGGCTCTAGTCAAGGCTACAGCCAACGCTATAACCAAGACAACAACCAAAGTTATAACCAAGCCGGCATGGCTTCTACCGATTCTTTCCATATGGCGAACTATCGTGGCAACCAAACGGGACATGACGCTTACCTGCGCAGCGACTCTTCAACGTCATCGCAATATCAACCTTCAAGTTTCCAAAGCGCATATTCTACCTATAACGGCGCGAACAACCAATATACATCTAATCAAAATCAGCCGTTTAGCTATACAGCCATGCACCAACAGCCGTCAATCACTAGTCAATATGGAGGCTCATCCCAAATGAGTCAGCAACCTTCCTCACAAGCCTATACGTCACCAAACGCCTATCACACGGCTAATTACCGTGGAAATCAACCGGGACATGATTCTTATTTGCGCAGCGAGTCCTCTTCGTCTTCCATGCAATCCTCCCAGCCAAGTTATGCATCTCAGCAGCAGCAAGGCATGCAGCAATTTGGTTATCAACAACAAGGGCAACAAGGCACGTATCAGCAAAGCTACCAACCATATAACCAAGCTTTCAGCAGCACGGGTTTGGGACAACAATACGGAAATAACTACTCTAACTAATCGCATGCGATTACCAGCAATCACAGGCAGGTCGAACCTCGACCTGCTTATTTTGTTTTGACAAACTGGCAAACAAGCTATACGATTTGATAAGAGAGGCTTATGCTCATCAAGTAAGTTTTTTCGATAACTCTATGCTTTGGCTTACGGTGTCAGCTTTGCTAAAGCAAAACTTTTAGGAGGTATCATACGTTTGAACTGGATGGGAAACTTACAACAGCTTGGCCGCTCATTAATGCTGCCCACCATTGCACTTCCGATTGCTGCTGTGCTGCTTCGTCTCGGCGACCTGCCTTGGGGCGGCATTCACGCATCCGGATTTGGGGATATGCTGCTGTTAGCAGGGAATACGGTCTTTGACTATATACCCATCATATTCGCCGTTGGCGTGGCGCTGGGGCTTACAGAAAGTGCCGGTATTGCCGGGCTGTCTGCCATGTTGGGCTATTTTATGTTTACAAGGCTCATTGAACATGCACTTGGACCCCATTTTCAATTGGGTGTACCGGGCGGAATCTTGATCGGTTTGCTTGCAGCCATTATTTATCACCGCTGTAAGGAGATAAAACTGCCTGAATACATACAATTTTTCGGTGGTCCGAGAATGGTGCCGCTCATAATGGGACTGTGTACGCTCGTCGTGTCCTATATCATGATTGCGATAGGCCCATATTTGGAAGTGGGGATGAGCAAGCTTTCGAACTGGCTGCTTGGTTTAGGCGGTTTCGGAGCATTTGTGTACGGTATCGCGCATCGATTGTTAGTGCCGTCTGGTTTGCACCATATTTTGAATAACTTCTTCTGGTTTCAAGTTGGGGCTTACAAAACGCCTTCAGGACAAATGGTATACGGGGATTTACCGCGTTATTTTGCAGGGGACCCTTCGGCTGGTATGTACATGGCCGGCCTATATCCGATCATGATGTTCGCTCTGCCTGCCATTGCATTTGCCATTATTGGGGAAGCGCGTGAGGACTTGAAGCCGAAGATTAAGGCGACATTTCTAACGGCAGCGCTAGCCTCTTTTTTGACAGGTGTCACAGAACCAATTGAGTTTGCTTTTCTCTTTGTAGCTCCTTATTTGTTTATTATTCACGCGATTTTATCGGGTGCGGCAATGTGGCTTGCCTACGAACTGCATATTCAGCACGGTTTTTCATACTCGGCAGGTGCCATAGACTACGTCATTAATTTGCATTTATCGCATAATGGCCTGCTTCTAATCCCAATCGGGATCGTGTATGGATTGGTGTATTATTTCATGTTTCGCTGGGCGATAAGAAGGTTCCAAATTCCTACGCCGGGCAGGGAAGAAGGCTCTTCACTCGAAGAGTGGGCTGGCGACATTCCGTATCGATCGCCTTTAATTTTGCAAGCACTTGGTGGGAAAGACAATATTAAGAAGATTGAAGCCTGCATCACCAGATTGCGACTTACGCTTGTTAATGATCGTTTGATAGACATCACGGCATTACGACACTTAGGAGCTGCAGGCGTCATCCGTCTTGGAGGAGGCAATGTTCAGGTCGTGTTCGGGACATTCTCAGAGCTAATTCGTGAAGAGATTATGAAAGTACTGCGTAAAGACATTCATGTGGTATTGTTTACTTCGCCAATGCAAGGACGCATGATTCCTATAGAGGAAGTGCCCGACCGCATATTTGCTTCACGTTTGGTGGGGAATGGCGTAGCTTTTATTCCTGAAAAAGGGGAACTGGTCTCGCCAGTTGCAGGTACCATTATGCATATTTATCCGACTATGCATGCACTTGGCATTTTGACGGATGAAGGATTGGAAGTACTGCTGCACATCGGGATTGATACGTCGAGTCTGCCGGGAAAATGTTTTAATGCGGTGGTAAAAGAAGGCGATCGAGTAGAACCTGGGCAGCTTCTTGTTAAATTTAACTACAATAAAGTTAAAAAGTTTGCTTCATCTTTGGCGACACCGATGATTATTACAAATCCGGATCTTGTTAAGTCTTGGAGCTTCGCTCCGTTCAAAGCTGTTAAAAAAGGCCAAGGTTCTGTGATGTCCGTCGTCTTAAAGCCTACTAAATCTACGGGGGGGATGAACGGATGATCAGAGGGATAGGCGCGTCTTCAGGCATTGCAATGGGTCAAGCTTTTGTCATTCCTACGTGGGAGTGGGATTTTCCTGAGAAAATGATCGATGTGACAGATTTGGCTTATGAATTTGAGCGTCTGTATGACGGGATCCGGTCTTCTAAAGATGAACTGGAACTCATTAAACAGGAAATTAAGGAAGTCGTCGGGCAGGATCAAGCTTATATTTTTGACGCCCATCTGGCTATTTTGGAAGATCCTATTTTTATGAATGAAATCCAAGGGATTATCGAGCTGCAGTACAAGGCGGCCGAAGTTGCTGTAAAAGAAGTCATCGATAAATTTGTCGGTATGTTCAATATGATCGACGATGAGTACATGAAGGAACGGGCACTTGATATTAAAGATGTCGGTAACAGGCTTCTGAAACATTTGCTTGGGGATACGAGTTCAACGGTTCCACCGATCGATCATCCGTATATTTTGGTTGCCAAGGAGCTGACACCTTCGCAATTGGCTCATTTGGATCCAACGAAAGTATTGGGGCTGCTGACCATTCTTGGAGGCACGCATTCGCATGTTTCTATCATGGCTAGAGCAATGTCTGTACCTTATGTTTTAGGCTTGGAAGGGAAGCTTCTGCGTCCAATTCAAAATGGCGACTTCTTAATTATTGACGGCCAAGAGGGTACCCTTTACATTAATCCGGACAAAATCACGATCGAGCGCTATCAAGCACGCAAGAAGAACTGGCTTGAATTCAAGGAGAGTCTGCAGGAAATCGCTGATGTAGCGCCTGTGACTTTGGATGACAGCTATGTAAATTTGCATGCGAATATTAACTCGGTAATAGAGATCGATCAGGTTTTACGCAATGGCGCTTCAGGGGTAGGATTGTTCCGTACCGAGTATTTATACATGGACCGCGATTCGCTTCCGGGTGAGGATGAGCAGTTTGAAGTGTACCTGCATGCAGCCAAGCAGCTAAAAGGGCGTCCTATTGTGATCCGGACCTTGGACATCGGCGGAGATAAGAAACTGGATTATATGCCGCTGGCCAAAGAAGATAATCCGTTCCTTGGGTACAGAGCCATTCGGATCTCACTGGATCGTAAGGATCTGTTTATGACACAGCTAAAAGCCATTCTTAGAGCGAGCCATTATGGCAATGTGAAAATCATGTATCCCATGGTGACTTCGCTGGGTGAGGTGCGTCAAGCCAAAGCGCTTCTGGAAAAGGCGAAGGCTGAGCTCAGTGCACAAGGCGTTCCGTTCAATGCGAATATTGAGGTAGGATTAACGATTGAAGTCCCTGCTGCAGCTCTCATTGCAGACGTTCTGGCAAGTGAAGTTAATTTTATGAGTATCGGAACAAACGATCTCGTACAATATGTATTGGCTGTAGACAGGATGAACGAAAATATCGCGCACTTATACAATCCTTATCATCCGGCTGTTATCCGACTTCTTAAACATGTCATAGACGCTGGCAAAAGTATGGGCATTCCGGTTGGCGTTTGCGGGGAAATGGCGGGTGACGTCCGTGCTTTACCCATTTGGTTAGGTCTTGGCATCGAGGAACTAAGCATTTCTGTTCAAACCCTTTTACAAGTTAAACATCGTTTATTAAGCAGTGATGCTAAGAAGTGCAAACAATTAGTAAGTGAAATTCTAGTTTGCAAAACTAGCGATGAAATTATAGAGCTGCTGGCTCAAACCGAACAAACAGAATCGATTGTAGGAGGTAATTAGCATGGAGTTGAAGGGTATGAAGGTTTTGGCGTTTGTGGATGAAGAATTTGAAGACTTGGAAATGTGGTACCCCGTTTTACGCTTGCGTGAAGCTGGTGCTGTTGTAGATATCGTCGGTCCAAAAGGAAAAACGGTGTATCACGGTAAATATGGTGTTCCAATTACGACGGATTATGCCTTTGATGAAGTGAAATCATCCGATTACATTGGTCTTTATGTTCCGGGAGGCTGGGCTCCTGACAAGCTTCGCCGTTATCCCGACGTACTCCGTCTTACTCAGGAGTTCCATGCCGCGGTGAAGCCGATTGCTCAAATTTGTCATGCAGGATGGGTACTCATTTCGGCGAAAATCGTAAATGGCTACACGATGACCTCTACGCCAGGCATTCGCGATGATCTCGAAAATGCAGGCGCCACCTGGGTAGATGAAGAAGTTGTGGTCGACCGCAATATTATCTCTGGACGCCGTCCGCCAGATCTACCGGCATTTTCCAAACGCTTTGTGGATGAGCTTGTTCATTACAACAAACATCAGGTAAAGTAACATTACACTTCCAATCGTGGCAAAAACTACTACTCTTCATTCGGCAGGAAATCGTATAGAATCGTAGAATATCATAGTACAAGAAACTCATGTACATGCCGCCTGCCAGTGAAGGAGTGTTAGAATGCAAAAGTATTGCAAGTGCGGACGCACGATGAACCTTCGTCTGCGTACGGTTATTTATCAAAGTAAAGTAGATATTGAAAATGTACCTATTTATTCATGTGAAGCATGTGGTCGAAGTGAGGTTGTTCCTCATGTTAAACCCGAGCTTACCGGTTTAATCGGCAAGCTGGGGAGCAAGCCTGAGAAACAGCAGTTGTTTTTCCACGAGCTATCGGAAGTGGCTTTCTTGCTGCTGAAGGTCACCGAGAAAGAACATATGAATGATTCCATGGAAAAGATTGTGGAAGAACGTATAAATGAGCTTCTAGACATCTTACTGCTGGCACAATCGCTTGGTGACGAGCCATGGACGGAAGAAATTCGCAAAAGGTTGTCTCAAATCACACAGAGCGCAATTTCGACATAAGCAGCGTGGAGCCAATCCCTTACGGATTGGCTTTTTGTACATAATTGTGAGATATTATTGAAAACGAAATGAAATTATTTTCAAAGTATTTTCATTTTTCATTGCAAGATGAATTAATTTGTCGTATCATAACGGTAATATACTAGGCTCGCAGAATACTTTTGAAAATGGAGAGAGTAACCGTGACCGTAACCATTTATGATGTAGCAAGAGAAGCAGGCGTTTCCATGGCAACCGTTTCCAGGGTTGTCAATAACAATCCGAACGTAAAACCTCAAACACGCAAGAAGGTTTTTGAAGCCATTGAACGATTAGGTTACCGCCCTAATGCGGTAGCAAGAGGTTTGGCTAGCAAGAAAACGACAACCGTTGGTGTCGTCATTCCCGATATTTCTAACTCAATCTTCGCCGAAGTTGCGCGCGGGATTGAAGATATTGCGAATATGTATCATTACAATATTATTTTGTGTAACGCCGATAAGAAAAAGGAAAAAGAAATCCGTGTTATCAACACATTGTTGGAGAAGCAAGTCGATGGACTGCTCTTCATGGGCGGTGTTGTCACAGAGGATCATATCCAAGCATTCCGTACTTCTTCGGTTCCTGTTGTTTTATGTGGGACAAAGGATGAGGAGCAAACGATGCCTTCCGTGGATATCGATCATGAGAAAGCTGCATTCGATGCCGTTAATGTGTTAATCGCAGCCGGACATCGCGACATCGCAATGATTTCCGGAACTTTGCAGGATCCAGCTAATGGATTCGCGCGTTACCAAGGATACAAAAAAGCTTTAGATGCAGCAGGTATCGAGCTGCGTGACGAATATGTACGAATCGGAAATTATCGGTATGAATCCAGTGTCGACGCTGTCAAATATTTCTTGGAGCTTTCTCCTCGTCCTACAGCGATCTTCTCGGCAACCGACGAAATGGCGATTGGCGCTATTCACACGATTCAAGATAACGGACTCAAAGTGCCGCAAGATATTGCTGTCATCAGTGTAGACAATATTCGCATGGCTTCCATGGTTAGACCGACTCTAACGACAGTGGCTCAACCGATGTATGACATCGGTGCGGTGTCGATGAGACTTCTTACGAAGCTGATGAACAAAGAGTCAACGGATAATATGCAAGTTATTTTGCCGCATGAAGTAATTTACCGTAACTCTGTTACCCAAGCCTAATGAACGAATCTAAGCCTCTAAGCGAGCTCAATCCTTTCGAGGATGATGCCATTAGAGGTTTTCTCCTTTCTTTGAAGGCAATAAATCAATTGAAGCAGGTATACATATTGAAAAGAGGATCGATAAAATGACGTGGAATAAACTTGCGCTGATCGGTGCGATGAATGAAGAAATTGAATTACTCGTATCCCATATGACGGATGTGCGTGAAACGGTGAAAGCGGGAATTACGTTCCGTGAAGGGGCGTACTTCGGTAAAGATGTCGTCGTATGCCGCACAGGTGTAGGAAAGGTTAACGCTGCCGTTACAACTCAAATTTTAATTGACAAATTCGGAGTTGAAGCTGTCATTTTTACTGGCGTTGCAGGTGCGTTGGACCCGGAACTGAACATCGGCGATCTCGTCGTCTCTAGTGAATGCATGCAGCATGATATGGATGTTACGCCGCTTGGTTTCGAACGGGGTGTCATCCCTTACGAAGCAAAATCTATTTTTGAAGCAGACAGCAAGCTGGTGGATTTGGCAGTAGCTTCTGGCGAGAAGCTGTTTGCAGGGAAAGTGAAGAAGGGGAGAGTGCTCTCCGGAGACCAGTTCATCGCAAGCCGTGATGTCGTTGCTAGCCTCAACAAAGAGCTAGGCGGTATTTGCGTAGAAATGGAAGGGGCATCTGTAGCTCAGGTTTGTTCCATGAATGCAATTCCTTATGTGGTGCTGCGCTCCATGTCAGATAAGGCGGATGGTTCGGCTCATGTGAACTTTGCTGAATTTACGGTTCAAGCATCGGAGAACTCGTATAAAATGGTTGAAGAGATCGTGAAACAGCTCTAGACGAGTGAAGCTTTGCGAGGAAGTAGATATCAGGGAATAGTATGAGAATGCTGATGATTAAGCAGGGCGAGAAGACTGAGGCAACATGCAGAACGAGAAGGCAGAGGCTGTGCGCAGAGCGAGAAAGCGGAGCGTTAAAGCCTAAGCGACGAAGCAGATCGATACAGCAGGGCCAATTCGCGGCAGGGGGAACAACGATCCGTTATTTGCCCCAAAAACTGCTATTCGGAAAAGTAGTGGGGACGATGTTCCGCTATTTTCCTCATTCGAAGCGTATTGGTGGCTGCCTGTGGCGAATAAGACCCTCTAGTTCCGCTGTGAACTCAAAAGTAGCGTATTTGGCTCGAATAGCGCCCTGTAGTTCCCTCATTTAGGAGCTACAAGGTAGAGACTGCCACAAACAAAAAACCGTTCTTTGGTAAGCAGGAGGTACTTGTCCTCCAATTCCAAAGGAACGGTTTTTTTGCATGCACTGTAGGCAATCATGCCTCCAAATCCATCGATACCTGGCTGCAAATGAAGTCGCGGATCGTCGGAAGATGCTATTTGTTATGGTCCCTTTAAATTGTTACTTGGAGGACCAATTTTATTCTACTTCAAATACATCATAGAAAGATCCTTCGTCTGCCGGTTCTTCTCGGTGATGATTTCGCGCCTTGGAATCGGCGCCCAAGCATCGACCGGGTCCAGCCACGTATCCACCAGCTGGACCGGGCTCTTGCTCTGCCAGGCGTTCAGCCACGCCCGAGGAAGCGCTAGCTGCGGCTGCGCCGCCAGCTGGGACAAAACCGTCTGCTCGCTCATCACGAGCCAGAGCAGGCTCCAAGCCCGCGGTACGACACGCCAAATGTCGTACCCGCCGCCCCCGAGCGCTACCCATCGCCCTTCGCACCACTGGTGCGCAAGGTTGTGGATCAGCTCGGGCATAGCCTTGTACACGCGCATGGAGCAGTGCACATGCGCGAGCGGATCGAAGGCATGGGCGTCGCACCCATGCTGCGAGATAATGACGTCCGGCCGGAAGCGGGCGATCGTCTCGGTGAGCACCTCGCCGAAGCACTCCAGCCATGACTCATCCTCGGTGTAAGGCTCCACCGGGATGTTAATGCTTGTCCCGAACGCGTCGCCTTCGCCTCGTTCGTTCACGGCGCCCGTGCCGGGGAATAAATACTTCCCCGTCTCATGGATGGACAGCGTGCATACCTGGGGATCGGCGTAAAAGCTCCATTGGACGCCATCCCCATGATGCACGTCCGTATCGACGTACAGCACCTTGGCGCCATACGTCTCTTTGGCATGAGCAATCGCCGCCGACGCGTCGTTGTAGACGCAGAAGCCTGCGCCCTTGCTCTGCAGCGCGTGATGCAGCCCGCCTCCTAGATGAAGGGCGTGCGGAGCCTCACCGGACATCACCAGCTCTGCTGCGGTGATGGAGCCGCCTACAATCTTCGCCGTGATGTCATGCATCCCGGGGAAAAAGGGCGTGTCGTCGGTGTCGAGTCCAAAGCGCGACGCTTCTTTGACCCAGCGATCCTCTGGCACGGAGCAGCTAAGCGCTTTCACCGCTTCGATATAAGCGGCGGTGTGAACCCGCAGCAGCTCACTGTCTGTGGCAGGGCGAGGCGTCCGAATCGCGCTGTCTGAGAGCGCACCGGCCTTACGCAGCAAATCGACCGTCATTACAAGTCGATCTTGATTAAAGGGATGACTCTCATTGAACTTATAGTGAATTTCTTCATCATCATAGATAAAGACAGGACTTAATGCCTTCTTGTTCATATCCCACATTCCCCCGAATGGGCTAACATTCTTGCTTGAAGCCCTAGAAATCCTAAGATTAGTCAATATTTAGTACATGAACCGCTGCTGAAAACGAATCCGATCGAATTGTTCCACGGACGATATCGGAACATGCTTGCCGATACGGACCATGAGACAATTAGCTGGGTGCGAACAGATCTCAGGATCATCCGTAGCAAACCAGATCATGTCGACGCTTTTCATTAATTTCTCCATCATTTGCCGGTATTCCCAGACGGTGAGCTTGCTATTCTCCAAGTCCCAGTGCCAGTAGTATTCCGTGGTGAAACAAATCACATTTTCCATCTGTTCGGCTTCGAAAGCAAGGCGAATCATCTTTTTCCCCAGCCCCATGGTGCGATAATCGTCCGCAACTTCAATAGCTCCGAGCTCAATCAAATCCTGCATATGGCCTTGCGACCAACGCTCGATTTCATCCGGATAATGGAAGGTGACATAACCGACAATCGTAGCACAGTCTCTGGCAATGATGATTCGGCCTTCCGGCAATTGGGCAATCTCAATAAGTGCCTCCAATTGTTCCTTTGGTCTGCGAAAGGCGTCTAACTTGGCGTGCATCGCAAGATTTTGTAAGCTGTCTGCTGAGACTGGACCTTCTATTATAATTTCTGGCTGATCGGGAGCTGTGTGCAAGCGATTTGAGTGATATATCTTGGTATGCTGCATAACCTTAGCTCTCCTTTTGAAAAACAGCATGATGAGTGATTCCTTTTCCGTTAGGTCATAGTCCCTTTATACCAAATTTCATTTACAAATAAAAGCTGAAGTTAGGCGTAGGCGAAAAATTCTCCGTGTGTTATAATAGAATATGTCAAAAATCGATCACATTTTGCTCAAATAAATCAGTAAAATGAAAGCGGTTTATCTCGTGAGGAGGGTTTTACGTACATGGATCAATTGAAAGTTGAACTCGTTGAAGCAGTAGCTGCAAATCCTAACATGAAAAATTATGAAGAAACACACGCAAACTTTGATTGGAAAGACATCGAAAAGAGCTTTTCCTGGTACGAAACCGGCAAAGTAAACATGGCTTATGAAGCCATTGATCGCCATGCTGAATCGTCAAAAAAGGATAAAATCGCTCTGTATTACAGCGATAATCAAAGAGAAGAGTCTGTTACTTTCGGCCAAATGAAAGAGAAATCCAATCAGTTCGGTAATGTTCTTCGTGGTCTTGGCATTGGCAAAGGTGAGCGCGTATTTATTTTCATGCCGCGTACGCCTGAACTGTACTATGCTTTACTCGGAACATTGAAAGTAGGGGCTGTTGTAGGGCCGTTGTTTGAGGCTTTTATGGAAACAGCCGTGAGAGACCGCCTGGAGGACAGTGAAGCTGTTGCGATTATAACTACGCCAAGCTTGCTTTCCCGGGTTCCTTCCAGTGAACTTCCGAATCTGAAGCATATCATCGTTGTTGGTGAAAATGTGGAGCCTGCAGAAGGCCATGTTGATTTCTACAAAGAGATGGAGAAAGCTTCCACTGAGCTTGAGATCGAGTGGTTGGATCGTGAAGACGGACTCATTATTCACTATACATCGGGTTCAACTGGAAAGCCGAAAGGTGTTTTCCACGTACAAAACGCTATGCTTCAACATTACTATACAGGTAAAATCGTATTGGATCTTCAAGAAGACGATATTTACTGGTGTACAGCTGATCCAGGCTGGGTAACTGGAACCTCCTATGGCATTTTTGCTCCATGGTTGAATGGGGCGACGAATGTAATCCGCGGCGGGCGCTTTAGTCCTCAGGATTGGTATAATACGCTTCAAAAATATAAAGTTACCGTTTGGTACAGCGCTCCGACGGCGTTCCGCATGTTGATGGGAGCCGGTGATGATGTTGTGTCCGGTTTTGATCTTTCCTCGCTTCGCCATGTACTGAGCGTTGGTGAGCCTTTAAATCCGGAGGTTGTTCGTTGGGGACTCAAAGTGTACAACCAACGTATTCATGATACGTGGTGGATGACAGAAACGGGTGGACAGCTTATTTGCAACTATCCATCCATGACGATTAAGCCTGGTTCCATGGGACGTCCGATTCCGGGCGTTGAAGCGGCTATTATCGACGATGCGGGGAATGTCTTGCCTCCAAACCGGATGGGGAACTTGGCGATCAAAACGCCATGGCCGTCCATGATGCGCAAAATTTGGAACAATCCGGCCAAATATGAAGAATATTTCAGACTGACAGGCTGGTACGTCTCTGGCGATTCCGCTTACCAAGATGAAGAAGGGTACTTCTGGTTCCAAGGCCGTGTAGATGACGTGATTAATACAGCCGGCGAGCGAGTAGGTCCATTCGAAGTTGAGAGCAAGCTGGTTGAGCATCCGGCTGTTGCGGAAGCAGGTGTTATCGGAAAGCCTGACCCCATGCGTGGCGAAATCATCAAAGCGTTTATCGCGCTGCGTGAAGGCTTTACGCCGTCAGATGAGCTCAAAGCGGACATTTCGAAATTTGTAAAAGAAGGGCTCTCCGCCCATGCTGCACCTCGTGAAATTGAGTTCAAAGATAAGCTGCCGAAGACGCGAAGCGGTAAAATTATGCGCCGCGTATTGAAAGCTTGGGAACTTAATCTCCCAACGGGCGACTTATCTACAATCGAAGACTAGGGATTTATATAGAATAGGCTGTCTTAGAAGGTCAGAAATGACTTTCGAGGCGGCCTTTTTCCTTTAACGGGCAGAAAGGTTGCTACTCAAAGCGCAGAAAAAAGAACCTAGCCTCGCTAGGTTCTTTCTTTTGTAGATAAGGAAGTATAAGTTTTTTACTTTTGCTTCGCATCTACCTTGACAAACGCGTTCGTCCTAAAAGGACGACGAAGTCGTTTATCCTTGGGTTACTTATTAAAGGCGATTGGAGCAGAAGCTTTGGATTCGCCTGATTCATTGACAGCCGTTACTTTGTAGTAGCCATTGTAAGCTGCCGCGTAATAATGAAATTCAGTACCGTTATCGACAGAGCCTAGCTTCGAATAGGTGCCTTTTTCTTTATCGCTAAAGTAAATATTATATTTCTTAATCTTTTCTTTCCCCGAATTTGCTTTCCACGTGAGGACGATACCGGCACCGTCAGCTTTTGCTTTGAGACCGGTAGGCGCACCCGGTGCATCCTTGGATGACGTGGTCGGTGGCTCTGTTCCGCCACTTGGAGAAGTTGTTGATCCTGGCATTTGTGTGCCATCCACCGACGGGACGAATAAGGAGTCAAGCGAGCTTCCGTCTGTATATGCAGATCGGCTCGGCGTTGATTCTTTTCCAGCTACATCGACTGCAGTCACGTAGTAGCCCATTAAGCTGGCTGATGGAATCGTATCAACAAACTTGGCTTCTGCTCCAGCTAAGACAACCTTACCGCCTAGAAGCTGGAACTTCCCGCGGTTATCCGAACGGTAAATGCGATAACCGACCAGATCCGGATTCGTGCTTGGCTGGAATGTAATAGATACGGTTTCTCCAGACTTCGTTGCTGTTATGTTAGTTGGTGCCGTTGGTTCTTTGCCGTCGTCGACCCTTGGATCCATTTCGGAAGGAGCATCATCGTCATAATCAGTCGGTTTGTAACTATCGATCGGTTTTCTGCTCTTTTCCGGCAGCTTGCTCATCGCATCTTGGATTTCTTTGAGCAGTTGCGAGATCGACTTCTTTCGTTTAATGACCGTTTTTTCTTGAACAAAATCTGCCGGTGTATGATCTTGTGCCATGTAGTTCAATCCGTTATAGGAGCTGATTTTCATCCGGACCATAACATTATCGACATCAGTTGGCACATACTTTTTGTTAAAGATATCGGTTACTTGAAGATTAGAGCTCGATGTTAAGTCGCTCGGCAGCTTGCCGGATAAGCTGGACACGGTAGCAGAGACGATACCGTCAGGCTTCGCGAACGTTTTGGTAGGGAAAAGGTCGGGCTTCTGCTCGATGGTCTTATTCATGATTAAGGCCCAAATATCTTTGGCATGATTCGTTTGCAGCGTTTTGGAGGAGAGCTTATTGATTGGTTGATCATAGCCAATCCAAACGCCGACTGTAATATCTGGTGTAAAGCCCATGAACCATGCATCGGCATCATCTTGTGTAGAGCCTGTTTTACCAGAAATTTCGATCTTGCCGTAAGATTTATATTTTTTCATTAAATCGGTTGCCGTACCTTGGCTAATCACCGTTTTCATCATATCCGTAATCAGATAGGCACTTTGCGGAGAGTAGACCTGAGTCGGTTTCTGATCATGAGAATAAATCGTTTGACCGTTCGAATCTTTAATTTCGCGAATCATGAATGTTTCATTGTACTGCCCTTTGTTCGGGATAGAAGCGTAGGCTCCTGTCAGCTCTCTGACGGAAGTACCGCGGCTTAGCCCGCCGATTACGCCGGTTTGGGCGTAATAATCTTCTTTTTGAATAGAGGTGATACCTAGCTTTTTCGCAAAGTCCCAGGCGTCATTAATTCCGACTTTATTCAAAAAGATATCAATTGCAGGGATGTTGTAAGACTGGTTCAATGCTTTTCTGGCCGTCATCAAACCATGGAATTTGTGATCCCAGTTCTCCGGCAGATGGAAGCCCTTAACGCCATCTTTCAAAATAATCGGGATGTCATCTACGATGCTGGCCGGTTGAATGGCCCCTTTTTCTAAAGCCGGTATGTAAGCGGCGATAGGCTTCATCGTTGAACCAGGCTGTCTGTACGCTTGTGTTGCGTGATTAAGCTGTTCGTCGAAGAAATTTCGGCCCTCAATCATACCTTTGATGGCGCCCGATTTGTCGATCATGATAGCACCGACCTGCTCGATGCCTTTTTTCTCATCGGTGGGGGCAAAGTTTTTATCATTGCTTGAAATCTCATGCATCGAATCATAAATGGTTTTGTCGATGGTCGTGTAGATTTGATAACCGCCGCGTAAGAGCTGTGTATGTATCCCTTTCAATGCCTCATTATAAGCGGCTTGATTTTTCACGGGATCAAGGTCTGGCTTCTGAATTTTGAGCAGGATTTCAGCAGCTTCCTGTTCCGTTTCAATCATCAGATACGGATAGGTCGTGTAGGCTTTCTGAGCCGCAGGCGGCATGGATGCCTTCAGATCAAATTTGAGTGCATCTTGATATTGTTCATTCGTTATTTTTTGTTCCTCCAGCATACGTTTCAGAACGAGCTGTTGGCGTGTAACGGCTTTTTTGAAGCCATCCTCGTCAAACGCCGGCTTGCTTGTAAAAGCCGAGTATTGTGAAGGAGACTGTGGCAGACCGGCCAAATAGGCAGCTTGGGCAACGTTCAATTTGCTCAAGTCATCAATGTCGAACAGTCCCTTGGCTGCGGCTTTAATGCCATACAGGTTATAACCTGTAGCGCCGTTGCCATAAGGAATTTTGTTCAGATAGGCGAGCAAAATCTCATCTTTGGACATGAGTCGTTCCATCCGCAGAGCGAGCAGCAGTTCTCTTGCCTTACGGCCGTCATCGCGATCCAGCGTCAGGAAGACACGTCTGGCGAGCTGCTGTGTAATCGTACTGCCTCCGGTTTGAACTTCTTCATTCAAGAGCTTCTGCGTGACTGCCCGATAAAGTCCACGGAAATCGATCCCGTGATGGCTGTTGAAGTCCTTGTCCTCAATAGACAGAACGGCATCTAAGACGACTTGCGGAATGTCATCCAATTGGGCGAGGCGCCTGTCTTCTTCGGTCCGCAGTTGTCCGATGACGGTGTCATCATTGAAGTAAGCAAAGCCGGTTACTGCATTTTCCTGCATTTGCTGGCGAATGGCTTCTTCGCTGCGGACGGGATCTTTTTTAACCAGTGCACTGACATATCCAAAAGCGGCGGAGCCACCCACGATTCCTGCTAAAAATGCAGAAATGAGAGCCCATTTTAATGTAATCCATGTTACTTTGAATGTAGTTCTTACCCAAGGGCGATTCCATTTGGCGAAAAAATTGCGCATAAGTTCCGATATCCTCCTTACATGAACGCTAATAGTATACCATAATTGCCCTTCATGCGGTAATGATGAAGCGATAAAAGGTGACAGCATGGTTTGACAATTGCCGGAAATCTATGATATAAATTGTATCAAATGCGTTGATGGATCAGCAGTAGGTAGCTTGTGGATGCTTTCAGAGAGCCGGTGGTGGGTGCGAACCGGTACCTGCAGGTTAGTGAATTACGGTCTGGAGCAGTAAATGGGAATTTGCAGTATAAGCTGCATTAGTAGCATCTACCGACTAAACCCCGTTACAGGTTCTTGAGTGAAAATAGCTAGCCGTACACGGATGATTCCTGATATAGATGTACGTATCTGCTGTTTTAATTAGGGTGGTACCGCGAGTTAAGTCTTCTCGTCCCTTGTGGATAAGAAGGCTTTTTTTGTATGCTCACATGAAAAAGGAGATGGATGAACATGTCGATTTTGAAGGATTTGGAGTTTCGTGGGTTGCTTCATCAAATTACAGACCGCGAGGGCTTGGACAAGAAGCTAAGCGAAGAGCGGGTCGTGCTGTATTGCGGGTTTGATCCGACTGCGGACAGCTTGCACATCGGCAGCTTGCTGCCTATTTTAACATTGAGACGCTTCCAATTGGCTGGTCACATTCCTCTTGCGCTCGTAGGGGGAGGCACAGGGTTGATTGGTGACCCTAGCGGTAAAGCCAACGAGAGAACGCTCAATGGGCCAGAAACGGTGGAAGCATGGTCTCAAAGCATTAAAGGGCAGTTGTCCAGGTTTTTGGACTTTTCAACGAATATTGAAAATAGTGCAGAGCTTGTCAACAACTATGACTGGCTCGGATCGCTGAATGTCATCGAATTCCTGCGAGATGTAGGTAAAAACTTTACGGTTAACTACATGCTTGCGAAGGATTCCGTCGATTCGAGGATCACAAAAGGAATTTCTTTTACTGAATTCAGTTACATGATCCTGCAATCCTATGATTTCTTAAAGCTGAACGAGACCAAAAATTGTTCCTTACAAATTGGCGGTAGCGACCAATGGGGGAATATTACAGCCGGTCTTGAGCTTATTGGAAAAACAACTGAAAGCAGAGCCTACGGCGTAACTTTACCGCTTGTGACCAAAAGTGACGGACAAAAGTTCGGGAAAACAGAAGGCGGAGCCATTTGGCTGGATGCAAATAAAACGTCTCCTTATCAGTTCTACCAATTTTGGCTAGGTACAGCCGATAACGATGTTATCCGTTTCTTGAAGTATTTCACGTTTATCAGCCACGAGGAAATCGAACGTCTTGAAGTCGAAGTCCAAACGCAGCCTGAGAAGCGAGAAGCACAGAAATTGCTTGCCCGCGAAGTGACCAAGCTAGTACATGGGGGAGAAGCTTTGGAAAGCGCCCTTAACATTACAGCGGCTTTATTCAGCGGCAACATTCAGGAGCTTACGCGCAAGGAGATTGAAGAAGCCTTTAAGGATGTTCCGTCATCGACATTAGAACAAGAGGATATGGCTTTGATCGATCTGCTAATCTCGGTAGGTGCGGCACCGTCCAAACGCCAAGCTCGTCAAGATATTGAAAGCGGGGCAGTGACGGTTAACGGCGTTAAAGTAACGGACCTTGATGCCATTGCCAAAGATTTAGGCAGGCTCGGTGAATCATACCTCGTTATTCGCCGCGGTAAAAAGAACTACTACCTGGCGCAGTTTAAATAAACATAAAAATAAACCCCTTAGGGAATTCCCTAAGGGGTTTGCTTTTATTAACGGCTGTAGAACTCGACGATTTGTTTCTCGTCAATTTCTTGAGGAAGCTCAGCGCGCTCTGGCAAACGGATGTATTTGCCTTCTACTGCTGCATCATTGAACTCAAGGTAAGTTGGCAGGTGGTTACGGTTAGCAAGAGCTTCTTTCACAGCGGAAAGACCTTTGCTTCTTTCGCGAAGGGCGATAACGTCACCTGTAGATACGATGTAAGAAGCGATATCTACTTTTTTGCCATTTACAGTTACGTGACCGTGAGAAACGAGTTGACGCGCGCCTGCACGGGAGTTGGAAAGACCAAGACGGTAAACCAAGTTGTCCAAACGGCTCTCAAGCAAGATCATGAAGTTCTCACCGGCGATACCTTTAAGTTTGGAAGCTTTGTCGAACAAGTTGCGGAATTGCTTCTCGTTCAAGCCGTACATGTGACGAAGTTTTTGTTTTTCATTTAATTGAACGCCGTAGCCGCTCATTTTTTTACGTTGTCCTGGGCCATGTTGACCTGGAGGGAATGGGCGTTTCATGTCTTTGCCGTTACCGCTCAAAGAAATACCTACGCGGCGGCTTAATTTAAACTTAGGTCCTGTATAACGTGACATTTAGGAAAAACTCCTTCTTTTAACAAATAGTTTAGTAGATAGCATCTAGATGTCAGGGTGAAGACAAGTGCCTGGTTTTGCTTGCGAATCATAATGTGATTCCCTGACAAGAGTAGTTCAGCCGCTGTCTTGGCAGGAGCAAAAGCAGTGAGGGTGATCACAAATGGCATTCACCGAAATCATGGTGTTACTCGACTTCTAATTTTATTAAAAAGCAGAGCATGTGTCAAGTCTCAATCCAGCGGGAGGGATTGAAAATGTCGTGCAATAAAGGCGGAAAAATAGTATGATAATGAAGGTAACATTTAGCATGGATCAATAGGACTATAGTTTGTTAGTGAGGAGAGCCTATGAGTGAATCACTTCGTAGTATGAAACAACACAGCCCGGCAGAGCACTTCGAAGAGTTTCTTCGGCAAGGACTTGTTCTTTCTAGCAACTTTTCCTATGAGAAGTTCGATTCTCATCAAGCGCTTCAGGATGCTTTTGAGTATTGGGTTTATCAATTTGGACAAGCGATGCTACCGCCTCAAACCGCGCTGCTATGCGTAAATACGGATCTTCGAGTCATCAATGGCTGCTTGAATAAGGCTCCTTTTATTAAAGAACTCTCCCAAATAGGTGTGTCTTGGAGTCAAGCGGATCGAGAGGACAACCCTCTGGCCAGGTGTGCAGAATTTCCGAAATTGCATGTGATGACAGGCGGAGAAATGAACATTTCGGGATGGAAGCCTACGACAGCTGTTGCAATTCCGGTCTTAGATCCGAAGGAACAACCAGTTGCATATTTGGGACTATTTTCCCAATTACATAGAGAGACAGACATGCTTATCCAGCTGCTCTACACATTATCTATTTCATTTCATAGTTGTGTGCAAAGTATTGAAGACCGCCGTAGATATGATCATTTGCTCCTGCAACATCAACAAAGGGAGCTTGATTTTAAGAAACATGATATTTTGTTTGAGGCGTCTAAGAAACTTCATGCGAAGATTGATGTGGATTCGGTGTTGACTGAAGCTATTGAATGTATGTACAGGGTATATCCGCATATTCAAGTGGATTTATTGCTTTCGCAAGATAATGATTCAACGAATTTGTCGGTGAAGCCTCTGAATTTTCAACGAATTGAGAATGACATCTGTACGCGTGCATTTATGGAAAGTACCGTCGTTTTTGAACCGACAAAAGGCAGTGAAGGGCCAAGCACGGGGAAAGTTGCGGCACCGTTATCCGGCAAGCAGGGCGTTTACGGAGTTTTATATATGCAGTTTGAGCATGATTTGATTCATGCTTCAGATTTGCAATTTATTTCGCTGCTGGCGGATACAGCGGGTTCAGCATTTGAAAATGCGAAATTGTATGAGCAGTCCAACCTCATGATTAATGAGCTTCGTCTGATTAATGAAATCACCAAACAGCTCAATCAGAGTTTGCGGTTGAATGAAATTTTCAATGCGGCATCAAGGGAGCTTTTAAGTATTTTTGGTGCCGATTACAGTTGCATTTTGCAAAAGGATCCAGTTTCAGACAAGTTAATTGTGCGAGCTACGAATTTGGCATCTCTGTTTAATGAGACTTTTATTACCGGTCAAGGGTTTTCCGGTCTTATATATAAGACTAAAGAACCTATTATTATCTCCGACTACTTGACAAACAATAAGGTTACCTCGAGGTTGATGCAGTTGACTAATGCCAGATCGCTAATCGGTTCGCCAATTCTTGTGAACGGTCGTGTAGAAGGCGTCATTTTGGTCGTGCATAGCAAACCTAATTTCTTTTCGTATGATAACTATAAATTGCTGCAGGTGCTTTCCGGGCATATTGGCCTTGCCATGACGAATGCCTCGCTGCATGCTGAAGTGAAACGAATGGTCATCACGGACAATTTAACCGGCCTATATGCCCGTCATTATTTGGATGAACAAGCAAATTTGTTACAAAAGAAAGATTTCTGCGGCTCGCTGATTGTTGTAGATATCGATAATTTCAAGCGAATTAATGATACGCATGGCCATCAAATTGGCGATAAAATATTGATTCAAGTCAGTCAAATTATTAAGTCCTGTATTCGGGAAAGCGACATCGCGGCAAGATGGGGTGGGGAAGAGCTGGCCGTGTACTTGCCTCAAGTTGCCAAAGATCAGACAATTCGCATTGCCGAACGCATACGTACGAGAGTACTTAGTGAAACAAGTCCGCAAGTTACCGTTTCATGCGGTGTTTCGGATTGGAATTGGGAAGAGGATAAGATTAGCGTCGAGTCCTTGTTCTATCGGGCGGATATGGCGTTATATCAAGCTAAAAACAGCGGGCGCAACCAAATTAAAATTGGCTAGTTCTTAACGCAAATCACTTGTCCATCGACAGGTGGTTTTTCTTTTTCATACAATTAAGAATAAAGGGCAGAATAGCTTCTAGAAGGGCATAGATTTGCCCTACTTTTCTCTTCCTGAACCAACGGTTACATGTTACAATGGTTTGGTTAAGGGAAGGATGGTCGAAATTTGTCAGTGGCTAACAGAAAGCGGATACTTTCAATTCTTGTTATTTTGATTTTACTCGTTTGCTTGATTTACTTTTTCTTCTTTAACCCCATAGGCATTAAACTTGCTCACAGCAATATGCGGCAGCTATCTGATCATTTGAAGGATCTTGGTTGGCCGGGCAAAATCATTGGCATGGCCTTGATATTTGCTCAAACCTTTTTTCCTTTTATTCCGTTTGTGCTTGTGGCCGGGACGAATGTTGCTATTTTTGGGATTAAAGTTGGATTTCTCGTGAACTATGTCATGTCTTGCTTAGGAGCAATCGCCTCTTTTTATTTTGCTCGTTATTATGGACATGCTTGGGTCGAGAAGAAGCTAGAACGATTTCCGCTTGTTACTCAGTTCAGCCGCCGCATGGAGCAGCGTGGATTTTTGTATGTGTTTTTAGGCAGATTAATTCCGATTTTACCGTCATCGGCGGTTAATTTTGCTGCAGGGCTGACAAGAATACGCTTTACTCATTTTCTATGGGGAACCCTGCTTGGGAAACTGCCAATCGTTTTTCTAGAATCGATGATTGCCCACGATTTATTTCATTTTCACAAATATAAAGGAAGACTACTCTTTCTGCTCGGTATTTTAATCGTTTTGATTTTTATTGGAAATGGTGTAAAGCGGATGCTGGCCGCCAAAGCGAAGTAATTTGTTGGAGAATGAAGGAAATTTTCTAGTTGCGCTTTGTCACCTATCCAAGTTATCATATAGAAAGCAAGGCGACCAATTCATATGCAAACAAATGGAGGAATGAAATATGCCAAGTGCTAATAACGCCGCAATTGTTGAAATTTCACAAACAGCTAATAAATTTAGATCATCCATCGTTCTCCAATATGATAATAAGTATATCGATGTGAAAAGTATTTTGGGGTTGTTCACAACTCTACTTAGCTCCAGCAAGTATGATTTGCATGTTCATGGTCCAGATGAGCAAGAAGCGAAAGTCGCTATGGCGGAAGTTTTCGCTAAGCACGATCTAGGAGTTAATGTCGTAGAAGACTAGTTTAATGCCTAAAGAAGGTACTCTCAGAATCTCTGAGGGTACCTTCTCTTGTATATTGGAGCAATTTCGCTTAATATAGATACATATAAGGACGGATGACTATGCGTATAGGGGGAAGTGGAATGTCTTCATCTGATCTGTTGTTGGACATGAATCAAAAAGCGCTCAATCTTCTTCAAGAAGATGCAGATAAAATCGAAAAGCTGATCGAAGTACAAATGGAAAATTTGACAACGCGTCAATGTCCTTTGTATGAAGAGGTTCTAGATACGCAAATGTACGGTCTGTCTAGAGAAATTGATTTTGCTATTCGTGCGGGACTTATTTCGGAATTGCCGGGCAAACAAATTCTCAGTAAGCTTGAACGTAACCTTGCTCAGCTATATGAAGCGCTGAATAACAAAAAGTAACCCGTTAACTGGGTTACTTTTTTTGTTATTCCTATGTAGTTGTTGAGGCTTAATCGACACTAGACTAAGAAGAATACAACACCTAAGATGATGTAGACCACTAGAAGCAGGAGACCCTCAAACCAATTGGTTGAGCCATCTTGTGTGATTGACTTGGTAATAAAGACCGCGACCCCGATAGCGGCAATCTCATAGGTCGTGAACACGATATTCATTGGCGTTCCGCTTATGAAGAAGCTGATCAACACCAGTACCGGCGCTACGAAAAGGGCAATTTGCAAGGAGCTGCCAATTGCGATTTCGACAGCTGCGCCCATTTTGTTTTTCATCGCCATCATGACGGCGGCGCTATGCTCCGCAGCATTACCGATAATCGCTACGAGGAAGGCACCTACAAACAGCTCGGAGAATCCGAACTTATGGGTAACTTCTTCTAATGTACCAACCAACCATTCACTGGTGAATGCAACCATGACAGTGGAAAGCACTAAGAAGAGGATGGAAGTTGACTTGGACCAGGCAGCTTCGCCATGCTCAATGGCTTCATCGGCAAGCACATTTTTGTGAGTAACCATGGAAAATAAAAGCCAGAGCAGGTAAGCGGCAATGAGTAAAATCGCAACAATCATGCTCATTGTGGATGTCTCTTTGGTTGTTAAGCCTCCTGTGAAAATCGCTGGAATGAACAGCGCCACAACTCCCAGAATCATCAAGGATGAATTGTGGGAAGCCAATTTTACATTAAACGTTTGCTCTTTGAATTTGAGTCCTCCGGCAAAAATGCTGAGCCCCAGCACAAGCAATAGATTACCAATGATGGCCCCGGTGAGACTGGCCTTGACGATATCGTACAAGCCGTCCTTCACAAGGAAGATGGCAATAATTAACTCGGCTGCGTTGCCGAATGTGGCGTTAAGAAATCCGCCTACCCGTTCGCCAGCGTAGTGGGCAACACTTTCCGTTGCTTTCCCCAAGAAACCGGCGACAAAAATAATGGCGATACAGGCAATAACGAACTGCAGCGTTGAGTTCAGATGCATATAGTGTGCAATTCCTGTTAATACAAAAGAAATGATTAAACCTGCATTAAACAATTTACCTTTCAATGTACACCCTCCGACTCCTAATTTATTGGTACTTTTTTACTTCTTTTTACTATACCCACTTTAACAGTTAAAGTAAATTTAGTTTGGACATTTGCGGCAGTTCTTGCTTTCATCTATTGAACTTATTACAATAGATTTATACCAGAGTGGAAAGATTTAGATCTCCGCTCAAAGATCATTATATTAGGAGTTGATCCATATGTCCGAAGACAATCAAACCGGTTTAATTCGTATTTCTGATGATGTTGTATCCACTATTGCAGGTCTCGCGGCTCTTGAAACAGCTGGCATAGCAGGAATGTCAGGTGGCATTTCGGAAGGCTTAGCTAAGCGTCTAAGCGGCAAGAATGTACAGCGAGGCGTATCGGTAGAGGTAGGTCAAGTGGAAGCAGCCATCGATTTACGCGTTATCGTCAATTACGGTTCCCGTATTCAGGATGTATGCAGGGATCTCCAGGAGAATGTAAGGGAAGCTGTTGAAAATATGACAGGCTTAACTGTAGTTGAAGTGAACGTTAAAGTAGAAGGTGTCGCTTTTAGAGAAGAAGATATCGACGATCCTCATCGTGTCAAATAAAAAGAAGACCCAATCGAGTTTGCAGTCGATTAGGGTCTTTTTTTCTGCGTAGAAGCAGTGGATGGTTCCTTATGTGATTGTTCCCGGGAAATTCCAAGTACGATACCCATACTTATCAGCGAGACCATCATGGATGATCCGCCTGCTGAGATGAAAGGGAGCGTTACCCCCGTAAGTGGAATTGTTCCGGTGACGCCGCCGATATTAATGAAGGCTTGAATGGCGAACATGACCATGATTCCAACGCCGCATAACATGCCAAATATGTCAGGACAGCGAACGGCAATCAGGAGACCTCGCCAAATGAAAATCAGATAAATAAGAAGGAAAAGAGCGCTCCCAATAAATCCAAGTTCTTCGCCAATAATGGCAAAAATGAAATCGTTGTGCGCTTCCGGCAAATAGTGCAGTTTCTGAATGCCTTGTCCGAACCCAGCACCGGCGAATCCGCCATGGCCAAAAGCATACAAGGATTGTACGACCTGCAAGCCCGTGCCTTGCGGATCTGCGAATGGATCCATGAATGAAGTTAACCGGTGAATCCGATAATTACCGTCGGTATTCCCTAGCAGCAAATATAAGGCTAGCCCCAAACAAGCAAGGACTGCGGTGACAGTCCCAATAGCGAAAATGTGCTTTAAATTGGAGCCTCCGACCATGATGACAATCACGGAACAGACGAGAAGGATCATACATGAGCCAAAATCGGGTTGCATGAGGATTAACCCACAAACAAAAGCTACAACCACAATGGCAGGGAGAAGGCCTTTTTTGAAACTTCGGAACTTTTCATCCTTGTTGCTTATTAGCGATGCTAAATAAAGGATAACGATCAATTTGGCGAATTCTGTCGGTTGAATTCCGTATCGTCCAAGCGTATACCAACTGCTAGCACCGTTAGCTTTACTTGTAAAGATAACAAATATCAAACCTAATACAACGCAAAAGAACGCGGGGATGACCAGTTTTTTCAGCTTCGTGTAGTGGACATTCATGCAGAACAGCATGCCTACAACACCGATACCAACAGCAATTAACTGTTTACGCGTAAAAAGCCAAGGGTCGTCCCATCGATATGCGCTCGTCATCGAGCTTGCACTGAACACCATCGCCAAACCGAAGCACACCAGTAGAAAGGTTAAAAATAGCAGCAGAAAATCCGGCGTTCCTCTTCGAGGTGGATTCATGCTGTATCCTCGCCTAATCTGCTAACAATTGCTTCAACTGATCCAATTTTTGCTTGGAAAGTTTAAGCACCGAATCAGGAATAGGTGAATCGTAATCCAAGCCGTGAGGGAATGTTTCTCTGCCTATGTATGCATCTTCTAGAAACAAAATGGCATAAGGAGATTCCAGTTTGCCGGATTCTACGCGTGCATTAACACGTAAAAAGTACACGGATTTACTTGCTTTATCTTCCATTTTGAAATCGTAAGTAGCACGAGTGTATTCCCACTGCCAGCGCACGAAACCAAGTTTCGTCGTTACTTCATCCAGATGAGCCAGATCGCTTTTTAAGCCTTTTAGGCCAGTTGCTTCAATAATCACTAATAACGCCTCCATATTGTACGTATGCATTCTTTATTCATGATAGTATGTTTCCAAAGGTTCTGCAAGTCGATAGCTGAGTCTAATTTCTAATATTTGATGGCACTTGGAGATGAAACTACAGCATTATTTTGGTAGAATAGGTTCAATAACAATGCTTAATGAGAAATACCAAGATATAAGGATGAGCGGAGGATTATTCTATGTTCGAATTTAAAGAGGACTTGCAAGCCATTTATGAAGAAATGGTTACCTGGAGGCGCTACTTGCATCAAAACCCTGAGCTCTCTTTTCATGAATATCGGACGGCTGAATTTATAGCGAATCATCTTCACAGTTGGGATATTGAAGTTCGTCAAGGCGTCGGGGGAGGCGGAGTCGTTGGACTGCTTCGCGGGAGCGGAGAGGGACCTACGGTTGCTCTACGGGCTGATATGGATGCCCTTCCTATCCAAGACGAGAAGAATTGTGCGTATGCTTCGCTTACATCAGGGGTTATGCATGCTTGCGGCCACGATGCCCACACATCAACGCTGCTTGGAATAGCGAAGGTAGCAAGTCAACATCGGGCTGAATTGAAAGGAAATCTGGTTTTCCTGTTCCAGCATGCTGAAGAAATCACCCCTGGAGGCGCGGATTCCATGATTCAAGACGGGGCTCTCGATGGTGTTGACGCCGTATTTGGCGTTCATTTATGGACCCCCTTCCCTGTAGGTCATGTATACTCCAAAGCGGGTCCCTTAATGGCAGCGCCGGACGAATTTACCATCCAGATTCAAGGAAAGGGCGGACACGGCGGACTGCCTCATCAAACGATCGACAGCATCTACGTCGCCTCGCAGTTAGTTGTGAATCTACAATCGATTGTAAGCCGCCAGGTAGATCCGATTGAACCTTGTGTCGTCAGCGTTGGCTCTTTCCACGGAGGAACCAGCTTTAATGTTATTGCAGAAACGAGCGTCCTTAACGGCACAGTACGGACTTTTAACGCGGAACTCAGACAAGAGGTGAAGCAGCGCATCGAGCGAATGGTTCAATCCACCTGCGAGATGTTCGGAGCTGCCTGTGAAATTGAATATAAGATGGGCTATCCAACCGTTGTAAATGACGTTAATGAAGCTCAGAGATTCTTTAAAATAGGCGCAGCCTTATTCGGTGCAGAAGCTACTCATGAATCTCCGCTTATTATGGCCGGAGAGGACTTCTCTTATTATTTGCACCATCGACCAGGATGTTACATGTTCGTAGGGGCCGGCAATGTGGAGGCGGGCATTATTCATCCGCATCACCATCCCAAATTTGATATCGACGAGAAGTCAATGTTGAATGCAGCCAATTTGCTGCTAGGAATGGCTTTGGATTATATGGCATGAATGTCATCCTTCCTTTGGAGAATGCTATGTCTGTAAGACAACTCTGAGGAGGGATAGTGGACATGGCAGGTAAAACGGTTAGAGATATTATGAGTAAAGATTGCGTGACTGTTACTTTGCAGGATAATGTATACGAAATCGCTCTGAAAATGAAACAGCACGATATCGGATTCGTTGCCGTCGTTGACGGTAATAAACTCATAGGCGTTGTGACCGACCGAGACCTGGTTGTTCGAGGTTACGCGGAAAAACATTCAGGTTCTACGGCTGTTGATAAGGTCATAACGAAAGATATTGCTACTATAGATCCCAATACTTCGATTGATGAGGCGGCCAAAATAATGGCCAAAAATCAAATCAGGCGGCTGCCGGTTGTTGAAAACGGCGATCTTGTCGGAATCGTAGCCATTGGCGATCTGGCCGTGCGTGGAAGCTTCGAAGATGAAGCCGGTCAGGCACTCAGCAAAATCTCATCGGATAAAACGCCGGTCGGCGCAAGATAAAAGGCGTATAGCGAAATCTTTCTCCTATTAAAGGGGAAAGATTTCTTTTTATTTCCAATACTAAAAACGATCTTTACTAGCCATATGCGATAAGCGATAATGGGAGCGAAGCAGGCAAGAGAGGGGTTATCATCTTAGAATGGACAGAATGGAAGACGTTGATAAATTTGGTTTGTTTATCCTGAGTGAAAGTTGGCAGTGCATTTATGTAAACGATTTCGCTGCAGAAATATTAAATAGAACCCCGGAAGCTTTAGTAGGTAAAAACGTTTGGGTCGAATTCCCGGCAGCCATGCGCAATGCCTGTTATGAACAGTTTCACAAAGCAGTTCGAAGCGGAGAAGAAGTTCATTTTGAGGAATACGTAAAGTCAACGAATCAATGGTTAAGCGTAAGTGCTTTTCCTTTTGGAGGAAATTTACAAATTGCTTTGCGAAAACTGGAGTTTGCGGAAATAAGTTTTTTTGAGGACTATAATTACTATTATAAATTTATTGAACATACGCAAGATCTGATCACACTGACGTCGAAAGCTGGTATTTTTCGATTTGTATCCCCTGCCGTAACACGCCTTTTAGGGTATGAGGTAGAAGAATTTATCGGTATCAACATTATGACCTACTGCCATCCTGAGGATATAGAAGCAATGCGAAAGACATTTACGGAGGAGCTTTCCTCCGAAACAGCGCAAGGCATGCTCACTTGCCGTTTCCTTCATAAAAGGGGTGGGTATATTTGGTTTGAGAAAAGCTACAAATGGATGCTCACTGAAGAGGGCGAGCGAAGCCGCAAAATTTGTATATGGCGTGATATTACGGAACGCAAGCAAATCGAAGCCGAACTCAAGAGAAGTAAAGCGAATCTGGAAATTGCGCAAGAAATCGCGGGACTTGCTCATTACGATTGGGATGTGATCCGAGATGAGCTGTTCTGGTCCGACGAATTGTTTACCAAGCTGCAACTCCCGCGGGAATCGTTTAATAATCGAATCGAGGGATTCATGCAATACGTGCATCCCGATGAAATTGAGAGAGTGAAACAAAGCGTTCGTGATGTGCTTCAGATAGGATCGTTGGATCTGACATTCCGGATGGTTGTTGGCGAGCAGGATGTGCATATTATTCATACATTGGCGAAAACAACCTATGATCAATGGGGGAGACCGCTGCGCGTCTTCGGAATCGTGCAGGACATCACGCTACAGAAACAAACGGAGGAACTTCTCCGTAAAACAGAAAAATTGAAGGTTGCCGGACAGCTGGCTGCAGGCATTGCTCATGAGATTCGCAACCCGCTCACAGCGCTCAAGGGATTTGCCAAGCTCATGTGTCATGCGAACGAAGAAAGCAAGCAACGCTACTATCAGATCATGAAGGAAGAGTTTAACCGGATCGAGTTGATTCTGGGCGAGCTCCTTATCCTTGCTAAACCGCAGGTCGTAGATTACCGTCCCTATGATACGATAGCGATCTTGAACGAAGTGATAGAACTGCTGAATACCCAAGCCATTATGAACAATGTATTGATCGAAATTGAATTTGAATCCGGTTTGCCTTACGTAAAATGCGAGCGAAATCAATTGAAGCAGGTCTTCGTCAACGTCATCAAAAATGCCATTGAAGCGATGCCTGCGGGAGGAAGCTTGCAAGTCTCGGCACGAATGATGACGAATGGCGTAGCTTACGTTTTCGTCGATCAGGGGCTTGGCATTTCTGAGGAGCGGCTGCCGCGCATCGGGGAACCCTTTTACACAACGAAGGAGAAAGGAACAGGTCTCGGTTTGATGGTTAGTTTTGCAATAATTGATGAACATCAAGGGCATATTGAATATCAAAGCAAGGTTGGAGTGGGCACAACGGTGCTAATTGAACTGCCAGCCTGCTCCTGAGTCATCGGACCGGAAAACCGGTCCTTTTTACATGGGTGAATTGCGCATCTGTCAAAGTTCGCAATAAGGTAGTCAATCTGCGACAAGATGCGGAACGCTAAATATGCTACATTGGTAACGTGTTCAATCATTGTGAATCTGACAGGAAAAAGGTGAGTACATATGGAGAAGGTTAGGATTGGTATTATTGGTCTGGGCAACATGGGAACCGGACATGCCAAATATTTGGTGAACAACGAGGTAAAAGGCGCCGAGTTAACGGCTATATGCGAGTTCAGAGCGGATCGTTTGGAATGGGCGAAAGAAAACTTGGGTGAAGGCATCCAATTATTCGACAATCTTGATACATTCCTGAACTCAGGCGTTATTGATAGTGTACTGATTGCAACTCCGCACTATGACCATCCTGAAGTAGCGATCAAAGCATTTAAAGCTGGACTCCATGTATTGTGCGAGAAGCCGGCGGGTGTATACACGAAACAAGTTCGACAAATGAATGAAGCTGCACAAGCATCAGGCAAAGTATTCAGCATGATGTACAATCAGCGTACTAATCCTTTATATAAAAAGTTGAAAGATCTGGTTTCCTCCGGTGAGCTTGGCGAAATCCGTAGAACGAACTGGATTATTACAAACTGGTACAGATCCCAAAGCTATTACGATTCAGGCGGCTGGCGTGCAACTTGGGCTGGTGAAGGCGGAGGCGTTCTTATTAATCAGGATCCGCATCAACTTGACTTGTGGCAGTGGACGATCGATATGATGCCGAAACGCGTTCGTGCGTTCTGTTATTTCGGTAAACACCGCAATATCGAAGTTGAGGATGATGTTACAGCATTCGTTGAGTACGAGAACGGCGCGACAGGGCTGTTCGTTACAACGACAGGCGAAGCTCCTGGAACGAACCGCTTTGAGATTTCCGGGGATCGCGGCAAAATTGTGATTGAAGATGGCAAGCTGACATTCTGGCGTTTACGTGTTTCCGAAAGAGAATTTAACGAAACATTTAAAGGCGGATTTGGTCAACCGGAATGCTGGAAAATCGATATCCCTATCGAAGGCAAGGAAACAAGCCACAAGGGGATTACTCAAAACTTTGTAGATGCGATCCTGCATGGAACTCCGCTCGTTGCACCAGGGGAAGAAGGCATCAAAGGCTTAATGCTTTCCAATGCGATGCTGTTATCCACATGGACGGACAACTGGGTTGATCTGCCGATTGACGAAGAGCTTTTCGAACAGCATTTGCAAGATAAAATCAAAAATTCCACCGTTAACAAAGAAGCTGGATTTACGACATTTGATGTTTCCGCCTCAAGATAGTTCATTATCGATCCATATAGACTAATTGACCCTTCCATATAATGGGGAAATCGTGGAGGAATTCGGATATGCAAAAAAGCGATGGAATGAATTATGCACCAAAAGGAAAGCCGAATATTGTCGTTCAAAAAGGTGAGTTCGTTTTCGCAGCTATTGCTCTAGATCATGGTCATATCTACGGGATGTGCAATGGCCTCCTGGAAGCTGGCGCGGAGCTGAAATGGGTCTATGACCAAGATCCGGCGAAGGTTGCGGCTTTCATTGCGAAATATCCACAGGCGAAAGCGGCTTCTTCGGAGCAAGAAATTTTTGACGACGCGGAAGTCAAACTTATCGCTGCAGCTGCAGTTCCGTCAGAGCGCGGAGCGTTAGGCATCCGGGCGATGGAGAACGGCAAAGACTACTTTACGGACAAAACACCATTCACCTCGTTGGATCAGCTAGCCGCTGCCAAAGCGAAGGTGGAAGAGACGGGCCGCAAATATGCCGTTTACTTCAGTGAACGTTTGCATGTAGAGAGCGCTGTGTTTGCCGGACAATTGATTGAAGAGGGTGCTATCGGCCGGGTTGTTCAGGTGATTGGTCTTGGACCGCACCGTCTTGGGGCATCTGGCAGACCGGATTGGTTTTTCAAAAAAGATAAGTATGGCGGCATTTTGTGCGATATCGGCTCCCATCAGATCGAACAATTTCTGCATTACGCAGGATGTAAGGACGCAACCGTTGTAAGCAGTAAAGTAGCGAACTATCATGCGAAGGATTATCCAGAGCTGGAGGATTTCGGTGACGCTACTTTGGTTGGGGACAATGGGGCAACCAACTATTTCCGTGTGGACTGGCTGACACCGAGCGGTCTGGGAACATGGGGCGACGGACGCACGCTGATCCTTGGGACGGAAGGATATATCGAACTCCGTAAATATATTGACATCGCACGCGATCCGCAAGGAGATCAGTTGTATTTGGTCAATCAACAAGGTGAGAAGCACTACAGCCTTCATGGTCAAGTAGGATTTCCTTTCTTTGGCCAGTTGATCCTTGATTGTATCCATCGGACAGAGAATGCCATGACACAGGCACATACGTTCAAAGCAGCAGAGCTTTGCTTGCTTGCTCAGGAAAAAGCAATTCGCGTTGAATAAAATTTTCATCATTCGGGTAGTCTGGCGATCGTCGCCAGGCTGCCCGTTTTTGCGTTTTCATGAATAAAACGGACGGGGCAACTAGGTTTAAATCCCATGCTTTCCTTTCATACTAGAGAGAAAGGAGGTGGCACGCCAATGAATGGAGATCCTACCCGTCCTCTGATTGTTCAGAGTGATTTGTCTGTCTTGTTGGAAACGCATCATCCTAAATTTGAGTCCGTTCGTGGGACTTTATCCCGTTTTGCGGATCTTATCAAAAGCCCTGAGCATCTCCACACGTATCGAATTACGCCGCTCTCGCTTTGGAATGCAACAGCAGCCGGCATGCCCGTGGAACAAATGTCCGCTTGCTTGCAGCAACATGCGAAATTCGGTGTTCCTTCCTCCGTACTCAGCAGCATTCGGAAATATGCGAACCGATACGGGATTCTGCGCATGGAAAACGTCGGAAAAGAGCTCTACCTTGTCAGCGACGACACAGTGATATTGAAAGAAATTCGTGCGTATGATTCACTAAAAAAATATTTAGAAGACACCCGCGGCGAGCGGGCTATTGCCATTTCACCGGCATTTCGCGGCTTGTTGAAGCAGGAACTGATCAAGCTGGGTTATCCGGTTGAAGATTTAGCTGCCTACCGCAGCGGTGAATTTCTCCCGATCCAACTGCGGAGCGAAGAAACGGTAGAAGAGCCTTTTCAATTGCGCGACTATCAAAAGAGTGCCGTTGATGCGTTTCATCGCATCGGAGAAGGAGGAAGCGGTGTGCTTGTGCTTCCGTGCGGAGCCGGAAAAACAGTGATTGGCATCGCCGCGATGGCAAGGTGCAGCTGCGCTACGTTGATTCTTACGTCGAATGTCACATCTGTGAAGCAGTGGAAGCGTGAAATTTTAAGCAAAACAGGCCTGGGAGAAGATCAAGTTGGCGAATATAACGGGACAAGCAAGGAAGTCCGGCCAATCACAATCGCAACGTACCAAATCCTAACGCATCGCGGGAAAAAGGGAGACGATTTCGCTCATATGCGGTTGTTCAGCGAAAGAGAATGGGGACTCATCATTTATGATGAGGTGCATCTGCTGCCTGCTCCCGTTTTTCGGGCAACGGCGGACATTCAAGCGACTCGCAGACTTGGTTTAACCGCTACGTTAATAAGGGAAGACGGCCGAGAGGAAGATGTGTTCTCCTTGGTTGGGCCGAAGAAATTCGATATGGCTTGGAAGGAACTGGAGTCGAAAGGCTGGATAGCAAAGGTAACCTGCCAAGAAGTGCGGGTTCATCTCTCTGAGAGCGATCGCGACCGCTATGGAGCCTCTGGGGCCAGAGCGCAGTTCAGGATTGCCGGCGAAAATACAGCCAAACAAGAAGTGATTGACCACCTGCTGCGGCTTCATCCCCATGAACCAACACTTATTATCGGTCAATATATTGATCAGTTGGAACGAATTGCAGCCCATACCGGTGCACCGATGATTAGCGGTTCGATGGCGTATGAACTGCGGGAGGACTTGTATGAACGATTCAAAAAAGGGCAATTACCGCTGCTAATCGTCTCCAAAGTGGCCAATTTTGCAGTGGATTTGCCGGATGCCGCGGTAGCTATCCAGGTGTCGGGCAGCTACGGCTCACGTCAAGAAGAAGCGCAGCGGCTGGGGCGTATTCTTCGCCCGAAGAGCAGCGGCTCCAACGCTGCCGTATTTTATTCGATCATCAGCGAGGATACGAAGGAGCAGGATTTTGCCATGAAGCGCCAGCTGTTTTTGGTGGAACAAGGCTATGAATACTGCATTACAAGGTGGAGTCCTGAGGCGAAAGAACGAAAAGGAGAAAAGCATGAGGTATGAACACGTAATTAATAGAATGCCTGAACCTTTAAAGAAGCTTATTTCTAACCAAGCTTGGTGCTCCCCTTATATCAAAGAGGGGGTTTCCTTGCCTGATCTGCTGACGAATCGAAAATATCTCATAAGACTGCTATCTCATCTGTCTGTTGATGAAAAAAATACACTTCGACTTATTCTTTCTGCATTCGGCTGCGAATCGTTCACGAGCGATGCGCTTGAAAAGCAAGCAGGCCTTCGCATGGCCGGTGCACAAGTTGCTATAGGCCTCATAGGCCTTAGAAGGGCAGGCATTATTGCCGCTTTTCGAAAAGCATGGGGAGAGCAGCTTTTTGTGCTGCCTGAGGATGCTTTTGACAGCTGGCAAGCCCTTCTTTTCCCCTCCGTTACACGAATGACGGCCGTTGAAAAGGAAAGTTCGCTAGAACTGCTGCCTGCTGGAGCTACCGCCATGAACGGCACAGATCAGGAAACCGCTCAGGTTCATGCGAGAGGTCTCGCACAGCAGCTATTTCATTTTCTTGTGGCATGTTCGCAGCAGCCTTCACTTCCTTTAACGAATAAAGGGACTTTACATAAAAAGCAGCTCTCAAAGCTAACCCAGCACCTCTCAATGCCGGGGGATTTGCTGCGCTCCTCGGGGATTACGTATGCTTTCAGAGATCAATATGATGACGGGACTGTATTCATGCTCGAATTGGCAATTCGGATGGGCTTCCTTTCGGGGAATGGCGAAGAGCTCATCTTCAACAAGGAAGCTTGGATGTCGTGGCTTCAAGGTCCCTACGACTGGCAGCAGGGGCAGTTATACCGCGTTTGGCGTCAGCTGCTGCTTCCGGCACCTGTGTGGCTTCAGCATGGCTTAGCGTGGACGGAGAGGGCTCAGACGGGGCAGTGGTATCAGGTAGACGATATTACGAAGGGGATTTTGGAATGCTGCTCTCTAAAAAGTCAGGTGAATGAAGCGGAGTCGCTTCGTGAGTCATTGCTGTCGGCCTGGATTCTCCCGCTGTCAATTTTCCGGTTTGCGGAGCTCGCCGCCGATGAACATGGCGGCGTCTGGTTTCGGTGGCTAGTTTCACCGCGAGGCGAAAACGGTACATATTCGGAGAGCGAGCTCAGCGCGGGCCGCGCAAACTCAATGGAACAGCAAGCAAAGGTTCCTTCGCTTTATGTGCAGCCTGATTTTGAAATACTTTTGCTTCCGGATGCAGCGCTTCGTACGGAATGGGACATCGCTTCATTCGCTGACCTTAAGCAGACGGATCATGTGCGCACCTATCACGTAACGAAAGAAAGCTTTTATCGTGCCTGGGAAGCGGGGAATAGTAGTGAAGAGATCATCCGGATGCTGCAAGAGAATGCGTATTATGACGTTCCTGAGCCTGTAATTCTGACTTTGCGTCAATGGGGAGAGCAGGCGGGAAAGGTGCATTTTGAAGAGGTAACGCTGCTTCGCTGCCGATCCAGCGAAATTGCGGACGCCTTGCTCAGAAACGAAAAATGCCAGCCATTTCTTAGGGATCGTGTCGGCGACGCGGATTTTATCGTACCCAAAGTTCAGCTGATTCCCCTTACGAAGTGTTTAGAGAATATGGGCTATAGCCCCAAAAGCAGCCGTAAAAACGTGCCTGATCCCGCTGCCAATTCCGGGAGCACTTTGGAATATCAGACACCTGGCTTATGTTATTCCAGGGATTCTATTCAGCTTTATGAGATGGATGCGGGGCTGCCTGAGCAGGGGGATTTGTATCCGGATATGGGAACTATTCCGATAAGCTGGCTTCAAGATTTCCGGTCATATCACGGCTCTACGCGCAAAGAAATGATTCGTAAGGCGATTGAATGGAAAAGCTGCCTGCAGCTGCGCAAAGAAGGGCAGAGCCGCGTTATTATTCCTCGAAATTTGCGGGAAGAACGGTCTGGTTGGATCCTGGAAGGCTTGGAAGAGCATCAGGAGATTTCGTTGTCCGGTGAGGACTGGGAGGAAATGAAACTCATTTTGCCGGGCATTAATGACGAGGGTGTCTACAAATCGGTCTGAAGAGAAAAGGAAGAAACTCTGGAGGAACTGTGGTATAGTAGAGATGTTGAATACTCTTTAAGAGGAAGGAAGTTGAACATAGGTATGTTACAGACAATGGAAGCAGAAACGATTGATATGTCGGCCGTTCTTATGCAGGCCTATGACATGGGTGACATGATTAATTCCTCTGCTGAAGTGGCAGATTATTTATATTGGAAGAACGCTGTAGAGAACAGTGCGGAAGTGAAAGAGCTGAAAGCCGTCTTCGCCCGAAAGAAAGATGCTTTCGAGGAATGCGAGCGCTTTGGGCACTATCATCCAAGCTATCATGAAGCTCTGGCTGCAGTGAACGACATTCAGGACAAGCTGCATAGCGTTGAGGCGGTGCGCAAATTTAAAGAGGCGGAGGATCGGTTGGACGACTTGCTATTCACGGTATCCACAACGATCGCTCACGCTGTTTCTGAATCTATTAAAGTTCCAAGCAATAACCCGCTCCCAACCGGTAAAGGATGTTCCTCCGGCGGGAGCTGCAGCGGCAATTGCGGTTAATTCATGCTACAACTGGAAATCGGGGCGGATGATTCCGACCTCGGTTCCTTGCCAGTTATGAACGGTTGGCGTATGAAAAGCGGCAAGCTCGCCCACTTCGGCTGCCGTAAGCAGATTAAGTTGTTTCAGCGCTTCGATTACAGCGGGATACAGCGCTCGCTGATTTCCGTCTTCAATCTTCAGTACGAAGCCTAATCCCTTATCTGGGACTGTTAATGCGAAAATACCTTCAGCTCCCATCTTGCCGATAATCCGGCCTTGTGTCACTTTGATTAATTGCGTGTCAAAGCGATCGTTGCCTGCAAGGAATTGAGGATATTTTTGCACCGCGGCGACGATTCTCTGGCAAGCGTTTGCACGGACCGTTGGGAGTCCTTCCGGGCTTCCCAATCGTGCGAAAGCAAGAGCCAAATGAGGAATCGGCATGCCGAACACAGGCACTCCGCAGCCGTCGATGCCGAGTTCCATTTGCGATTTTGGGATGTCGGACATGGCGCACACCGCGTCCAGCATGAGCTGCTGCACAGGATGCTGAAGGCTCATGTACGTATCTGGCGACGCGCCGAGATGCGCACAAAGCGCCAGCATGCCGGAATGCTTGCCCGAGCAGTTGTTGTGCAGCGTGGTCGGCGCTTCACCCCTTTCGCGCATCGCTTGCGCGGTCGGCGCGTGATACGGTTCATGCGCACCGCACTGCAGGTGCTCATGATGGAACCCGAGCTTGCCGAGAATGCCTCGGGCAGCGCTCACGTGCTCAGCTTCCCCATTGTGGGAAGCGCAGCACAAAGCAATTTCGGCATCTCCGAGGCCGAAATGATCAGCCGCGCCGGATTCAATTACCGGCAGCGCTTGAATGAGCTTCGCCGTCGAACGGGCGAAGGTAAGGAATTGCGGGTCGCCTGCTCCGTGCAACAGCGCCCCTTGGGTGTTAACAACCGCAAGGTGAACGCGGTGGATACTTTCCGTTATGCTTCCGCGGTACACGCGGACAATGGTGTTAGAAGGCTTCATGTAGTGGTATCACTCCATAACTAGTATTATTGAAAAGAGGTAGCAATCATGATGATTGAGCGCAGCGGGTTAATCATTTGGGTCAACGATATCAAAGCCGCCAGAAATTTGGAACGGTTCGGATCACTTCATTACATATCCAAGAAAATGAATTATGCAGTTCTTTATATACATGCCAATAAAGTTGAGGAGACGACTCGCAGCTTACTTAAGCTGCCGTATGTCAAAAAAGTCGAGAAGTCCTACCGCAACGAAATCAAAACCGAATACAGTAGTGATGTGCCGGACAAAACTAGATTTTACACCCTTTGAGGCTGCAGTGCAAAACGAAAGCTTCGCAAGAAGCTTTTTTTATTTTTTGAATTTTTAGATAATAAGCATTTTTTCAAGATTTCACAAATATTTATTAATAATTTTATATATTCTTCCATGGGAAAAAAAGTTATAATCAAGTAAACTATAACTTACATACAAGTATGGAATAGGTACACGGTCTCATTTTAGTAGGAAAGGGGTTGTGATCATGAAAGACAAGGTAATGGGGAGATGGAGTACTTATGAACCATTCTTCGTGCAGCTGGGTGATAAGAAAGTGGCGGATGTCGTGATCACGAATCATGCTAAGCTGAGATGGAGTGATCGTGTTTCCAGCGAAAACAATTCACTTGAAGAGATTTGTGCTTTTCTATGGGAAAAGCTTAAAAATGATAGCATCGTCCCTTATTATCGCAATGAAGAAGACGTCTATCTGATCGATGACGACCTCGTTGTCGTTGCCGAGTTTTCTCAATTGGAGCATGAAACCGATCTCGTGGGCAATCCGCTGCACAAAATGATCATCGTCACCTTCCTCGGGCGAATGTCCGAAACGATGGAACTCCGCGATTTGAAATCATATTATTCTTGGCTTAGACACTCGCGGCGCATGACGTTGATCAAGAACAGCCGTAAGCGTCGCTAACCGAATAATGGGCTAGGTAAAGAGCGTGTCCATCGTGGCATGCTCTTTTTTATGTCTGAATGGACTGTCTGCGTTCAATTTCATATAATGGTAGCAAAGAGAGGCGGGTTTTCATGGCACTTAATTTTCATCAACTCCATATTTTTTATACCGTTGCGGAGAAAGGCAGCTTCTCACATGCAGCAGGAGCCCTACATATGACGCAGCCAGCCGTTACGATGCAGGTTCAATCCCTTGAGGATTATTTCGGCGTGAAGCTATTTCACCGCAGCACGAAGAAGATTGAGCTCTCCGAAGCGGGACGGGCACTGATGCCGTTTGCTAAGAACAGCATAGAGCTTATCCGTGAAACGGATGTTGCAATGTCCAAATTCACCAAAATGATTGAAGGACGGCTGCAGCTGGGTGCGAGCTTAACGATGGGTGAATACATATTGCCACGCCTTCTGGGTCCATTTAGCAAGGACTACCCTAACATTTCGGTGTCCATGAAGGTGATGAACACAACACAGATTCTCGATGAGGTTCTTGGCCATCAGTTGAACTTCGGATTAGTCGAAGCGCCGATTCATCATCCGGATGTTCATACGGAAGCTATTCTAAGCGACGAGCTTAAGCTTATTGTCCCGGCCGATCATCCGCTGGCGGACATGGACGTCGTCACGCTCGAAGAGGTGCTGAAATATCCGTTTGTTCTTCGTGAGCAAGGCTCTGGGACAAGAAGAGTGATGGAAGAGGAGTTTGCCCGCTGCAACATGGATTGTTCCTCTATGAAGATTGTCATGGAGCTTGGCAGCACAGGTGCTATCAAATCGGCCGTTGAAGCGGGGCTGGGCATATCCATCCTATCGCAGTCTTCCGTCAAGCATGAAGTGACGTTAGGACTGTTTAAAGTGAAGACGATTGAGAACATTAGGTTTGAACGCAGCTTCTATGCTATTTATTTGAATTCTACGCTGCTTCCTATTTCCGCGGTAAGCTTTATGACATTCTTGCGGCAAGAAGATTTGAGCCGTTTCCTTTGAAAAGAGTGATTGTAGTGAAGACAAGGGGGATCAGAAATGACAGCAAAAATGGAAGCGGATTTGCATACACATACAACAGCTTCAGATGGGACGCAGCGGCCTGCTGCTAACGTTCAAATGGCCTACGATGCAGGACTAGGGGCTATTGCCATTACGGATCATGATACCGTTTCAGGGGTTGCTGAAGCGCTTGAGGAAGGTCTCAAGCTCGGGATTGAAGTCGTGCCCGGGGTTGAGATTTCAACGGTTCTTGGCGGACAAGATATACATGTGCTGGGTTATTACATACAAATTGATGACGAGCAGTTTCTGCAGAGATTGGCGTTACTACGCGACACCCGAAATACTCGTAATGACATGATCATTGATAAACTGCAGCAGCTCGGTATGGACATTACGATGGATGACGTACGGAAGGAAGTCGCGAATATTAAACGCAAAGGCGACACCGTTGGAAGACCTCATATCGCTGCGGTACTCTTGAGTAAAGGCTACGTCTCGTCCATCAGCGAGGCATTTGACAAGTATCTGGGCACGGGAGCTGCCGCTTATGCCAACCCGCCTCGCATTCAACCAGAGACGGCCATTCAATGGATTCATGAGGCAGGCGGAAAGGCCGTGCTCGCTCATCCCGGCATTTACCATGATGATGCGCTTGTTGAGGCTATTACGCTGCAAGGGTTAGACGGCATTGAGGTCTACCATTCCGATCACACGCCGGAAGATGAGGCTAAATATCTTGAGCTCGCTCAGCGTACAGGACTGCTTATCACGGCAGGTTCCGATTTCCATGGCGAACGGGGGGGCGTTGTGTTTCACGCACCTATCGGTTCGAAACGAATAGGAATCGACGTGTTACAAAGCCTACAAAAAGCGAAGGAGCAGCGCCCTTGAAGAAGATACGCAAAGCCATTATTCCTGCAGCTGGACTAGGGACGCGATTCCTGCCAGCCACCAAAGCGCAGCCGAAAGAGATGCTGCCGATCGTGGATAAGCCTGCTATTCAATATATCGTGGAAGAAGCGATTGAATCCGGGATTGAGGATATTATTATCGTAACCGGCCGCAACAAGCGTGCGATTGAGGATCATTTTGACAAATCCGTTGAGCTGGAAATGATGCTTGAGGAAAAAGGCAGCACACAATTGCTAAACATTGTGCAGTCCGTTTCCAACCTGGCCGATGTCCATTACATCCGGCAAAAGCAACCTTTAGGGCTCGGACATGCCATCTTGTGCGCACGCAAATTTATTGGAGATGAGCCGTTTGCAGTTCTGTTGGGGGATGATATTCTCCAGTCTTCTCGGCCAGGACTTAAACAAATGATGGACATTTACGAACAGACCGAAACATCCGTTATTGCTGTACAAGAAGTGCCATGGGAAGATGTGAGTAAATACGGGATCGTTTCTCCGGCGATGAACTTCGGCAGCTATCGCTTGATTGAAGATCTTGTTGAGAAGCCTGACCGTGATCAAGCACCTTCGAATTTAGCCGTAATCGGCCGTTACCTCATCATGCCTGAAATATTTGGGATTTTGGAGCGGCAGGAGCCTGGACGAGGCGGGGAAATTCAATTGACGGATGCCCTCCGTGTTCTCAATAGAGAGCAGCAAATGGCTGCTTATTTGATGAAAGCGAACCGCTACGACGTTGGCGACAAGCTGGGATACATTGAAGCGACCATCGAGCTTGCTCTGCAGCGCCCGGATTTGCAGAACCAAGTGAAAGCATATCTTCTAAATTTGACTAAAAAACTGGAATCCGAGTAGGGACAAGCAAAAGAACCTAGTGCAGTAAAGCTGCGCTAGGTTCTTTCTCTATTTTATAGTTACTTTCATCTGCTTGATTTCATGTTCATCCGGCGTCACGAACAGCGTTTTTTGATTGACATAGATGACAAAACCGGGCTTGGAACCATTTGGTTTATGAACATGTTTGATCGTTGTGTAGTCAACCGGGACTTGGCTTGAGTGTTTGGCTTGACTAAAATAGGCGGCTAGCTGAGCGGCCTCTCTCAGCGTAGTCTCGGAATAATTATCGCCCCGGATCACAACATGGGAGCCTGGAATATCCTTCGTATGCAGCCATGTATCGGAGGAAGCGGCAAGCCGGTTCGTTAAAAATTCATTCTGTGTATTGTTTTTACCGACATAGATCGGAATTTGCTCACTGGACATGTAGCAGGCCAGAGCCGGTTTATCTTTCTTCTTCTTTTTACGCTGCTTTTTGTTGCGGTCGCGGATGTAGCCCTGTTCCATGAGCTCATCTCGGATTTCTTCGATATCTGTTAAAGAAGCGACACTTAGCTGCTGCAGCAGGGAGTTCAAATACGCAATCTCCTGGTGGGTTTGTTCAATTTGCTCCTCAACGATGGCCGTGCTGTTTTTCATTTTTGTGTATTTTTTAAAATAGCGCTGCGCATTTTCCGACGGGCTCAGCAGCGGATCCAAAGGAATCTTGATCAGGGCTTGATCTTCATCATAGTAGTTGATCGTTTCAATCTCCCGATCTCCCTTTTTAATGTCATGCAAGGAGGCGGTCAGGAGCTCGCCCAGAACCCGATGTTTATCGGCGTCCTTAGAGTCATCGACGGTTCCTTGGAGTTTTTCCAGTTTTTTTACATTTTTGTTGGATTCATTATGCAAAAAACGGAGCAAATCCGCCACGCGCTGCTTGACCGTATCTCTTTCTGCTTTGTCCCCGTAAAATGCCTCTAAGCAAGCGCTTGGCGCCATGTATGCCGTGGACTCGCCCTCAATATGCGTGAGCGGCGTCATGGCAAAGAAAAATTTGCCGGTACTTTTCTGCTCAGTAATGACGGGCTCGTCGCGATGTTCACGCGCAGCCGTCATGACGCTGTCAAAAGATTGCCACAAAGCCTTCAAATCGGTCGCTTCCTCGCTTCCCCCGCCTTGGCGGCTGCGATATACGATCTCCTTGGCAATCAAAGGACTTAGCCCGCTGAATGCAGCGACAAGCCTTTGTTCGGGTTTATCCGAGTTCGAGGACTCCTCCCCAACGGCTGGATCCATCACTTGACGGAAGGTTCGTTCATCCACCTCAAGCGGGTTTTGCTTATCCTGAGCAGGCGGTGTGACATACTTGCTACCCGGCATAACAATTCGATAGGAGGAGATAGCAGGGGTTACATGATGAATGCCGTCCAGAATCGTGTCTGTCGCCGGATCCAGAAGAATGATATTGCTGTGCCGACCCATAATTTCCACAAGGATCTGTTTGGTGCTCATATCGCCTAATTCATCACGGTGTCGAATTTGCAAACGGATGACGCGTTCCATGCCGATTTGTTCTACAGCTTCAATAACCCCGTTCTCACAATGTTTGCGAAGAAGCATGCAGAACATCGGTGCATCCAGGGGATTTAAAGAAGTTTGCTCCGTGAGCTGGACCCTTGGATAGGTGGGATTCGCTGAAAGGAGAAGCTTTACATTTTGCCCCTGAGCCCGGATTTGCAGAATGATGTCATTCTCGCTGGGCTGATGAATTTTATTAATGCGGCCACCTACACACGTTTGTAATTCATGAACAATCGCATGCAAGACTAGTCCGTCTAATGCCATGATACATACAACTCCATTCTAGGTTGAAAACTTTGCTATCCTCTATGATGCCATACTTTTCACAAAAACTTAAGCATTAGTCACCGGGAAAGATGATTTCAGGGATATTTTCCGGCTTGTCTGAATACATTTACGTATGAGTGAGAGGCAAGATCAAGTGGGAAGTGGGAGGGAGAAGGGCGAATGAGTCAGAATAAGTGGTACCAGTTGACATCGGAAGAAGTCCTGCAGCTACAGCAGGTGGACACGCAGCAAGGATTGCCCTGGGAAGAGGCTTGGAAGCGGCAGGGAGAAGCAGGTCGCAATGAGCTTTCTGAAGGGCATCGCGTCTCTCCGATTACGCTGCTTTTGAATCAATTCAAAGATTTCATGGTGCTGGTCTTATTGGGGGCGACCTTGATATCCGGCTTGCTCGGCGAATATTTAGATGCTATCACGATCGTTATCATCATTGTGATGAATGGCATCCTTGGCTTTTCCCAGGAATTTCGAGCCGAGCGTTCGTTACGCGCACTGAAAGAATTATCAGCCCCTAATGCAAATGTTTGGAGAGAGGGGGCCGTTCATCAAATACCTGCGCGTGATCTGGTGCCGGGCGATATTATTTTACTTGAAAGCGGTGACCGGGTTCCGGCAGACGTGCGATTCCTTGAGACGAATGGCGTCTACATCGAGGAGTCCGCGCTGACAGGGGAGTCTGTCGCAGTCAGCAAGCAGACGGCGGCTATACCGCATGATGAAGTACCGCTCGGGGATCAGCGAAATCTGGGCTTCATGGGAACGATGGTTTCACGAGGCACAGCCAAAGCTGTTGTCGTTCGGATCGGAATGAATACCGAAATGGGAAAAATTGCCGATTTGATTCAAAATACGGAATCGATGGAAACACCACTGCAGCATCGCTTAGAGCAGCTTGGGAAGATTTTGATTATTGTCGCCATCGCGCTGACCATTCTTGTAGTCGTTGCAGGCATTATGCATGGACAACAGCCTTATGCGATGTTCCTCGCAGGTGTTAGCTTAGCGGTCGCTGCGATCCCCGAAGGGTTGCCGGCCATTGTAACAATAGCTCTAGCTCTTGGCGTACAGCGAATGATAAAACGCAAAGCGATTGTAAGAAAACTGCCTTCTGTTGAAACACTAGGTTGCGCTTCGGTCATTTGTTCTGATAAAACAGGAACGCTCACACAGAACAAAATGACTGTTACACACCTATGGGTTGGCGGTGATGTGCTGGAAGTAACAGGAGACGGCTATGCGCCGGTCGGGGATATTCAAATTGGCGGACAAAACGCTGATCTGCTCAAAAACCCTTCGTTAAGCAGATTGCTTCATGTGTCCGTGCTTTGTAATAACGCAACGTTATATGAGGAAAAGCAGGAGCTGAAGCGGAAGAAAGGCAAGGATGCCAAAGAAACTAGCGTTTCTGTTTGGAATATCAAAGGAGATCCGACCGAAGGAGCGTTAGTTGTTTTGAGTGCGAAGAGTGGGATTACACACGAATCGCTTAGCGATAAATACAAACGGATCGCTGAATTCCCTTTTGACTCTGAACGCAAACGGATGTCTGTTCTCGTGTCTTCTGAAAATGGCCGCATGGCCTGTACGAAGGGAGCTCCTGACGTTCTGCTCCAGCATTGCAGCTACATTCTGTGGGATGGCAAAGTGATTCCGTTTACGTCCACACTTAAGCAAAAAGTAATGGCGGCTAACGAAGGAATGGCAAGATCCGCCCTGCGGGTGCTTGGCATCGCATATAAAGAACTTAAAAGCACCGACCGCTACGATGACTATGAAGCTGTGGAAAATGGCTTGGTCTTCATCGGGTTAACCGGCATGATTGATCCTCCTCGTAAAGAAGTGCGCGAAGCCATTTCCAAATGTCGCAAAGCAGGCATTAAAACGGTCATGATTACCGGTGACCATCAAACGACGGCAGAGGCGATTGCCAAACAGCTCGGCATGATTCAAGGCAACGGAGTGAGCTTGAGCGGGCAGCAGCTTGCGTCCATGTCGGACGAGGACTTGGAAGCCAAGGTTAATGATACTTACGTGTATGCAAGGGTATCGCCAGAGCATAAGCTGCGCATCGTCAAAGCCTTGCAGCGCAAAGGACATGTTGTCGCCATGACGGGGGACGGTGTGAATGATGCGCCGGCGATTAAAGCTGCCGATATCGGGATCGCCATGGGGATTACGGGGACGGATGTTTCGAAAGAAGCTTCTTCCTTGATTCTCAGCGATGACAACTTTTCCACAATTGTTGCAGCGATTGAAGAGGGTCGTGGGATTTACGAAAATATTCGCAAATTCATCCGGTATTTGCTCGCCTCCAATGTAGGCGAAATTATGACGATGTTTATCGCAATGATGGCGGGGCTGCCTTTACCGCTTGTTCCGATTCAAATTTTGTGGGTGAACCTGGTAACGGACGGGCTCCCTGCTATGGCGCTCGGCGTTGACCAAGCAGAGAAGGACTTGATGCAGCATAAGCCGCGATCGGCGAAGGAAAATATTTTTGCGAGACGGCTTGGGTGGAAAATTATTTCCCGCGGTATTCTCATCGGCGTTTGTACATTGGCGGCTTTCTGGCTCGTACTGCGGACCGATCCTTCGGATGCTGCTACCTTACTGAAAGCACAAAGCGTCGCATTCGCAACGCTGGTTATGGCTCAACTGATCCATGTGTTCGATTGCCGCAGCTCCCGTTCGATTTTTCACCGCAATCCGCTGCAAAATCGTTACCTTGTGCTTGCTGTGTTATCCTCACTCGTGTTGATGCTGGCCGTTATGTATGTGGAAGCTCTTCAACCGATCTTCAAAACGGTTCCTCTCGGCTGGAAGGACTGGATTCTCGTTCTGATCGCCGCCGGTATCCCGACCTTTTTCATGGGACTGGGCAGCGTGCTGTCGCCGAAGCGTACGAAAGGGTCACGTCCGGCAGCTTATAATTCATCGTCCAAAGCAAGTTTCCGATAAGCTTAGATGCGGGGCTGTCTCACTAGGTCATTTCAGATCTGTGGGTCAGCCTTTTGTCATGCGGAATCTAGGATCCGCTATTCAACTCCAAAACTGCTGTTTGGGGGATTTATGGGAACCTCGGTCTTCTATTTTGCCGATTTTAGCAGAAATGATGGCTTGAGTGTGGAAATAGGGTCCTGTAGTTCCGTTTGGCTCTCTAAAGTGATAATTTGGCCTAAATAGCACCCTCTAGTTTCTTTATTTGGAAAGGGTCGTAGGAGGGGGCTAAATCATCTCATGCGATTCAATGGACACTATCCCATTGACTCAGGGATCCTCGATCAATGCCTTATCAAGTGTCTCTCTCAATGTCTAAACTAGAGTCTAAACGAGTACCTCACCTAGCTCTTCTCAACAAGTGCCTCAAGCAGTACCTCGACCAGGTCGCTCACCCGGTGTCTCAACTAGTGCCTCACCCAGTCCTCAATCAGTGCCTCAACTAGTGCCTCACCCAGTCAATCAGCCCGCTACCGGGGCCTTATCCAGCTCCTCATCCAGTGCCATAAGCAACTCATATCATTTCCTTGCTCAGCTCTTCATCAATACATTAATTAGCTCCTCACCAAGGCAGGCAGTTCTTTTAACTCCTCGCATACCGCTTCAAATGTTCTCCAAATGACCTCGGAAGATTCCTCCAATACTCCGTCCTGAATTCCTGTGAAGAAGTCTCAGAAACCGCGAAAATCGAAGATCGACGCAAAAAACGGGAGAAAGGGCTATGCATTCGCGCATTTTTACGCTATGATATTGGCTAAAACACACATTTGGAGTGCTGAACACAATGAAATTTACAAAATTGCATGGTTTAGGCAATGATTTTATTGTCATTGCTGGTGAAAAAGAACTGCCTGCCGAAGTGGATCAACTTGCGATCCGGTTGTGCAATCGTTTCTTTGGAATTGGCGCCGACGGTTTAGTATATATTCTTCCTTCTGATACGGCAGATTTTAAAATGCGCATTATTAACTCCGACGGGTCCGAAGCTGAGCAGTGCGGCAATGCGATTCGCTGTGTGTCTAAATATGTTTACGATCACAAGCTTACTGATTCGACAGAGATTACTGTTGAAACATTGGGCGCAGGCGTGCAAAAGGTCCAACTGAATGTGCAAGAGGGAAAAGTGGCTACCGTTCGCGTAGACATGGGGCAGCCGATTTTGCAAGGACTTGAAGTTCCTACTACGGTAAATGAGGCAAAAGTCATTAATCATCCGATCGAAGTGGACGGCAGAGAGTTTCGGTTCACGGCTGTGTCTATGGGCAACCCGCACTGCGTGATTTATGTGGAGGATGCGGTCAATTTCGATCTTGCCGTATGGGGGCCGAAGCTGGAAGTACACCCTATGTTCCCTCGCAAAGTCAATGTTGAATTCGTTAGCGTGAGAAATCGTGCTTACACCGATATGCGCGTTTGGGAGCGGGGCGCAGGTCCTACGCTTGCTTGCGGGACCGGTGCTTGTGCGACTCTTGTGTCTTCCGTGCTAAATGGGCTTACCGACCGTCAGGCTACGGTTTCACTAAAAGGCGGAGAGCTGTTCATAGAGTGGAATGAAGAAGATAATCACGTTTATATGACGGGACCTGCAGAAGAAGTGTATCAGGGGACATTGGAGTAGCCATCTATCAGAATTATTGATAAACGATTAACTTAATATCTCCCATCATTTGTGATACATTATAACTACATTTTTTTAGTAAGCGGGGAGATTATTATGAAACTGGATCTTCGAGCGGCATTGCAGCGGGAAATTTTGACCGGTGATGGCGCTATGGGGACTTATTTATATCAAATGGGATTTCCGGTAGGCATTTCGTATGAAGAACTGAATCTGCTCAGACCGGAAACGGTTGCTGATGTGCACCGCCGTTATTTTGAGGCAGGTGCTCGTCTTATTGAAACGAATACGTTCTCGGCCAACCGCGAAAAGCTATCCAAATACGGATTGGAAAGCGATGTTGAAGCGATTAACCGCGCAGGCGTAGAGCTTGCGAGAAAAGCTGTCGGAGATAACGCTTATGTCGTCGGAGCCATTGGCTCGATCCGTGCTGGCAAGCGCAAAAACGTCCGTACGGCTGATGTCGAAGAATCGCTGCGGGAGCAGATTTCCATTCTTCTGGATTCGCCGGTGGACGGGCTCCTGCTGGAAACCTTCTACGATTTGGAAGAGCTGCAGCTTGCGCTGCGGATCATCCGCAGCATGAGCGACCTGCCGGTTATTTGCCAGTTCGCGAATGAAGGAACAGGCAGCACGCAGGACGGCGTTCCGCTGCAGGAAGCTTTCCTGCGGCTGCAGGATGACGGCGCCGACGTCATCGGCTTCAACTGCCGCGTCGGACCCAACGGGATTCTCCGCTCGATGGAGAAACTCATCCCGCTGGCTGGCGTGCCGTTCTCCGCGTTCCCGAACGCGGGGCTGCCCGACTACGTCGACGGCCAGTACACATATGCGGCGACGCCGCAATACTTCGCCGAAAGCGCACTGCGCTTCGCCGATCTCGGCGCGCGCATCATCGGCGGCTGCTGCGGCACTACGCCGGAGCATATCGCCGCAGTCGCCAAGGCGCTGCAGGGTTACGTGCCGGCTGCGCCGGGCAAGGCGGCCCCCGCGCGGAGCGTGCGCGTGTTAGAGCCGGCACCGGCGAAGCCTGCGCCGCCGGCAGGCAAGCCCTCGCTGCTGGAGATCGTGAAGCAGCGCAAAACCGTCATCGTCGAGCTGGATCCCCCGCGGGATCTCGACATCGAGAAATTTATGCAGGGCTCTAAGGCCCTGCAGGACGCACATGTCGACGCCATTACAATGGCCGACAATTCCCTCGCGGTGACGCGCATGAGCAACCTGGCACTCGGCTATCTCGTGCAGGATAAGCTTGGCGCGCGTCCGCTGATTCATATCGCGTGCCGCGACCGCAACATGATTGGGACGCAGTCCCATCTCATGGGGCTTCACGCGCTGGGCATCGACCACGTGCTGGCCGTGACCGGCGATCCCGCCAAGTTTGGCGATCTTCCCGGGTCCAGCTCCGTATACGATCTGACCTCCTTTGAGATCATTCGGATGATTAAACAGCTGAACGAAGGAATTGCATTCTCCGGCAAACCGTTGAAGCAGAAGGCTAACTTCGTGGTCGGAGCTGCGTTTAACCCGAATGTCAAGCATTTGGATAAAGCGGTTCAGCGTTTGGAACGCAAAATCGAGGCCGGTGCCGATTACATCATGACGCAGCCGGTTTACGACGCTAAGCTCATCGAACAAATTTATGAAGCGACCAAGCATCTGAACATACCGATCTTCATCGGAATTGCACCGCTGGCAAGCGGAGGGAATGCGGAATATTTGCATAACGAAGTGCCGGGTATCCGATTGTCCGACGATGTTAGAGCGCGGATGAGCGGACTCAAGGGGCCGGAAGGCCGGGCAATGGGCGTGGAGATTGCCAAAGAGCTGCTGGATGCGGCGATGCCTTACTTCAATGGCATCTATCTGATGACTCCTTTTCTGGCGTATGAGATGTGTGTTGACCTGACAAAGTATGTATGGGAAAAGTCGAATCGTCATGATTTCCACTTGTACCCACTTTCAAAATGAATTAAAATAGGGTAATGGATGTGATGAGGATGATTTGCAGTATGACCGGATTCGGACAAGCGAATCGTTCTTTTGCGGGATACAACGTGTTTATCGATGTGAAATCGGTCAATCATAGGTATAGTGAAGTGTCGATTCGAATGCCTAAGGAATGGGCAGTCTTTGAAGACGCTTTGAAGAAAACGGTGCTGCAAGCTGTGAGGAGAGGGCGCGTCGACGTCTTCATCACAGCGGAACGTGAAGCGGCTTCCACCAAGAGTGTGACCGTTGACTTTGCTCTGGCAGATGCTTACTTGCAGGCTGCTGAGCAGTTGAAGGGACGCTACGGGTACGCCGAGCAGGTCGGGCTCAAAGATTTATTAAGACTTCCTGATCTCGTTCAGATGAAAGAGCTGCGTAAGGTGCCTGACGAAGAGATCGAACAGGAACTGTGCGCCTGCTTGCAGGAGGCCGTTGCTAAACTATCCGATATGCGGATGCGGGAAGGAGCTTTTCTGGAGCAGGATATTCGTGAGCGCCTGGCTGAGTTGAAACGAATCCATATGGAGCTGGAAGCTTTAGCGCCTGGGGTCGTACATGATTATGCGGCTAAGCTCACGAGCAGAATTCAGTCACTTCTGCAGGATCAGTCTCCTGTGGATGAACAGCGGCTGGCGACAGAAATTGCGATTTTCGCAGATCGTTCAAATGTGGATGAGGAATTGACTCGTCTGAAGAGTCATTTTGGGCAATGTGATCAATTGCTTACAGAGAAAGAGCCTGTTGGACGAAAGCTTGACTTTCTGATTCAAGAAATGAATCGGGAAGTGAACACGATCGGATCCAAATCCAATCACTCGGAGCCTACGGCTAGAGTCATTGCGATGAAAGCAGAGCTTGAAAAGATGCGCGAACAAATACAGAATATCGAGTGAAGCGGCATGGAGCTTCGCGAGGAGGAAGCCCTAAATGGCTATCAAATTAATCAATATCGGGTTCGGCAACATCGTATCGGCGAACCGTATTATCTCGATTGTGAGTCCTGAATCGGCTCCAATCAAGAGGATCATTCAAGAGGCGCGTGATCGTCACATGCTGATTGACGCTACATATGGTAGAAGAACCCGTGCCGTTATTATCACGGACAGCGATCATGTGATTTTATCGGCAGTACAACCAGAGACGGTAGCACATAGACTTTCCAACAAGGACGATGATCATGACGAGTAATACGAACACTCTTGAGCGTGAAAGAGGTATTCTGATTGTTTTATCCGGCCCTTCCGGTGTCGGGAAAGGAACCGTGTGCGCCGCGCTGCGCAAGTGCTCGCCGGATATCGTGTATTCTGTATCCGCTACAACCCGTTCTCCAAGACAAGGGGAAGTCGACGGTGTCAACTATTTCTTCAAAACGCGTGAGCAATTTCAACAGATGATTGATGCGGATGAAGTGTTGGAATGGGCGGAATATGTAGGTAATTTCTACGGTACGCCTAGACGTTTTGTGGAAGAAACGCTGCGCTCCGGCCAAGATGTTATCTTGGAGATTGAAGTGCAGGGTGCTTTGCAAGTGAAACAAAAGTTTTCCGAAGGTGTGTTTATTTTCTTGCTGCCGCCTTCGCTTGATGAGCTTGAGAATCGCATCGTAACGCGTGGTACGGAAACGGATGAGGTAATCCGCAGCCGCATGTCAGTGGCCGTTGACGAAATCCGCTTGATGGAACACTACGACTATGCTATTGTAAATGATCACGTGGAAACAGCTTGCTCCAAAATACAAGCGATTCTTACTGCTGAACATTGCAAAAAAGAGCGCATGTATCCCAAAATCGTACAATGGATAGATGAGGTGAATTAAATGTTATATCCTTCAATTGATAAACTGCTTGATATCGTCGACAGCAAGTATTCGCTGGTTGTTGCTGCTTCCAAAAGAGCAAGATCCCTGCGTGACGGTGCAAAATCGGACTTGAAAGGCCACAAAGCCCATAAGCATGTTGGTCTGGCGCTTGAAGAGCTTTACGGCCATTACATTGGCTATGAGAAAATCGAGCCGACAGAGAATGAGAAAGAGAAATAAATCGCTTACCCAACAACCCTTCGTGGTTGTTATTTTTTTCTCAGCATAGCAGATAGAAAGGGGGATACCCATGAGTGCTTTACAGGGTAAAACGATTGTACTTGGCGTATGCGGGGGTATTGCTGCTTATAAAGCTGCTGCGCTCACGAGCAAGCTGACTCAGGCGGGAGCATTGGTGCGTGTCATCATGACAGCATCCGCTGTTCAGTTCGTGGCGCCGCTAACGTTTCAAACACTGTCTCGTCATCATGTATTTGTGGATACCTTTGATGAGAAAGATCCTTCCGTTGTTTCCCATATCAACTTAGCGGATAGCGCAGATCTCGTGCTGATTGCACCGGCAACGGCCAATACGATCGGCAAATTGGCGCTAGGACTTGGCGATGATATGCTAAGCACCACGCTGCTGGCAACAACCGCACCGATCTGGGTTGCGCCTGCCATGAACGTACATATGTACGCAAATCCGGCCGTGCAGATGAACATGCAGACATTGTTAAGTCGTGGCGTGCGGTTCATTGAACCGGGCGAGGGGCAGCTTGCGTGCGGATATGTCGGAAAAGGCCGGTTGGCGGAGCCGGAGGAGATTTTTGCTGCGGTTGAGCGGCATTTTAAGGGAGAAGATCGCCGTCTTGAAGGACGGAGGGTGCTCGTGACTGCCGGAGGCACCGTAGAGCGCATTGACCCTGTCCGTTATATTACGAACGATTCTTCGGGCAAAATGGGCTACGCTATCGCAGAAGAAGCTGTGCGCATGGGAGCTAAGGTGACCTTGGTTTCAGGACCAAGCGCATTGCCTGTGCCTGCCGGCGTAGAGCTTGTTCCTATCCAATCCGCGTTAGATATGCGTGAGGCGGTTTTGGTCCGTTTTGAGGAAAGTCATTTGGTGATCAAAGCGGCTGCTGTTGCAGATTATCGTTCTGCTGTTATCGCTGATCAAAAGATCAAGAAAAAGTCCGATTCCCTCACGCTGGAAATGGTTAAGAATCCGGATATTTTGCAGGAGCTGGGCACGCTGAAAAAGCATCAATTCGTCATCGGCTTTGCAGCGGAAACGGAGCGTTTGGATGAGCATGCGATGGACAAACTTAGCCGCAAAAATTGCGATCTCATCGTCGGGAACGATGTGTCTCAAGAAGGTGCAGGCTTTAGCGGTGATACGAACGTGGTGCGGATTTTTGATCGAAACGGACTCGTAGAGGCTCTGCCTATTCAGAGTAAGAAGGCTGTGGCGCGCAGACTGCTAGAGCTGGCTGCCGATCGTCTGCCGGCTAAAGCGAGGGAATCCTGATGTATGCCAAGGTCATTGTCGATGTCCCTGCGAAGCAAACAAACCGGGCTTTCGACTATGAAGTCCCTTCAGCTTTACGGAAGTGGGTTGAAGTAGGAAGTCGCGTTGGCGTACCTTTCGGGCCTCGAGTGCTTCAGGGCTTTGTCGTTGAATTACATGAGGAAACGAAGCTCGATGTGAAGCGGATTAAGCCTATACAGAACGTCTTGGATCTGGTGCCCCCTTTGACCGACGAGCTTGTTATGCTTGGCAGGTGGATTAGCCACATGTATTTATGTCATGAAGTCACAGCGCTTCAAGCCATGCTGCCCGCTGCCCTCAAAGCGAAGTATGAGCGGGCGATTGAGGTTGGAGATGAGTCCGCAGAGCAGTCGCTGCTGGACATGCCGGATTTGCAAGCGATCGTCGCCTTTGTGAGATCCAAAGGGTCCGTTCCGATGGACGCGTTGATGGAACGCTTCGCTGAGGACGGTGCCCTCATCAAGCAATTGCTTGGCGCAGGCATTTTGACGGAAGTACAGGTGGTTAAAGACCGCATGAGCACCAAGAAGGCGCTCACGGTCTTTCCCCCGGCCGGCGGCAGCGGGTTAGAGATGGCTTTATCCGAGCTTCCGGCGAGAGCGAACAAGCAGCAGGAAGTGCTGCGCTATTTGATGGAACATCCCCATGCCATTCGGCTAACCGAGTTGATGGAAACGGTGGAGGTGGGAGCTTCTACGGTCAAAAGCTTGGCCGATCGCGGATGGATCGAGCTGCGCGAAGTCGAAGTGATGCGCGACCCCTATGCGGGTCGTTCTTTTGTGAGGACGAAGCCACTTCCGTTAACGGAGGAGCAAAGCCGTGTTTTCGTGGAAATTCGGGATGCTGTTGCTGAGGAGCGCCATGAGGTCTTTCTTCTGCATGGCGTTACGGGAAGCGGGAAAACCGAAGTTTATTTGCAATCCATCCAGCAATGCTTGGATATGGGGAAAGAAGCGATTGTGCTCGTTCCCGAAATTTCGCTGACGCCGCAAATGGTTGAACGGTTTAAAGGGCGATTCGGCGATCTGGTTGCTGTCATGCACAGCCGGTTATCGAATGGGGAAAGGTATGACGAATGGCGTAAAATAACTCGCAAGCAAGTGAAAGTCGTCATAGGCGCCCGTTCCGCGATTTTTGCTCCTTTTACGAAAATTGGACTTATTATTATTGATGAGGAGCACGAATCTTCCTACAAACAGGAGGAGAGCCCCAAATATCATACCCGGGATGTGGCGGTTAAGCGTGCAAGCATGCAAGGAGCAGCCGTTGTACTCGGTTCAGCAACACCTTCGCTCGAGAGTTTGGAGAAGACGAGGCGGCGACGGGATCGGGACAAGCCTCCTTACAGACTGCTCACGATGAAAGAACGGGTGGCCAGCAGGCCGATGCCGCCTGTGGCGATTATCGATATGCGGGAGGAACTGAAAAGCGGAAATCGTTCGATGTTCAGCACGGCGCTGTATAAAGCGATTGAAGATCGGTTACACAAGAAGGAACAGATTGTTTTACTGCTGAACCGGCGAGGATATGCGACTTTCGTCATGTGCCGTACCTGCGGATACGTTTCGACATGTCCGCATTGCGATATTTCCCTTACGTATCATCAGAGTTCACGCATGCTGCGCTGCCATTACTGCGGCTATGCGGAACGCGAGGTTACGGAGTGCCCCAGCTGTCAGTCTAAGCATATTCGCCATTTCGGCACGGGAACTCAGCGCGTGGAAGAGGAGCTTGGCAAAATCTTCCCTGGCATTCGCGTCATCCGGATGGATGTGGATACGACGACAGAGAAGGGTTCACATGAAAAGTGGCTGACGATGTTTCGGGAGAAGCAGGCCGATGTGCTGTTAGGAACACAGATGGTTGCCAAGGGGCTTGATTTTCCCGATGTGACCCTTGTTGGGGTAATCGCAGCGGATACCGTGCTGAATATACCGGATTTTCGTTCGGCGGAGCGGACTTTTCAGCTTTTAACGCAAGTGGCCGGTCGGGCAGGCCGTCATGAGAAGCAAGGGGAAGTGTTCGTTCAGACCTACACGCCTGAGCACTACAGTGTGCAATATGCTAGTCAGCATGACTTCATTGCATTTGCAAACCATGAGCTGGATGTTCGTGCTAATTTAGGCTATCCGCCTTACCAACGATTGATTTTGGTCACTTTTTCACATGAACAGGTGCCGCTCTTGGTGCGCTTCGCGGAAGCTTTTGTGACGAGGCTTAAAGAGATCGCGCGTGAGTATCAGGCGAAACAAATGGACCTGTTTTCAGACGCGGTTTCCCATGACAACTCATTCCAAATGGACGTGCTGGGCCCAGTTGCATCGCCTATTTCCCGAATCAAAGATAGATATCGATTCCAATGCGTGGTAAAATATCGTGGGGAAGATCAGGCGGCAGAGATTGTTGGCCGGACGGTGGCCTGGTTTGAAGAGCGCTCATCGAAGGAAAAGCTGCTGATCAGTGTAGATGTTGACCCGCAATATTTGATGTAAGAAATCCCAAATAGAGAAGACTCAAAGGTAGGTGCACGTTATGGCTATTCGTATTATTGTCAAAGATCCAGATCCTGTGCTGCGGGAAAAGGCGATCACAGTTACCAAATTTAATTCCAATCTGCATAAATTGCTCGACGATATGGCAGACACGATGTATGAGGCGGAAGGCGTAGGCCTTGCTGCTCCGCAAATCGGCATTCTTAAACGCGTGATTGTCATGGATTGCGGAGAAGAGCACGGCGGTTTGATCGAAATGGTCAATCCGGAAATCGTTTCTTCCAGCGGCGAACAAATCGGGCCGGAAGGCTGCTTAAGTATTCCTGGGCTTCGCGGCGATGTTACGCGTGCAATGAATGTAACAGCCAAAGGCCAAGACCGCAATGGAAATCCAATTGAAGTCAATGGCACAGAGCTGCTCGCTCGCTGCATTTTCCATGAAATTGATCACTTGAACGGGATTCTGTTTACGGATCTGGCAACCAAAACATACACTAGCGATGAAGAGGAAGATTCTGAGTGAACATCATTTTTATGGGGACACCGGATTTTGCAGTACCTTCTTTACAGGCTCTCCTGGAGGAAGGCTATAACGTGACGACGGTGGTCACGCAACCGGATCGGCCAAAAGGACGCAAACGCGTCCTGACGCCGCCGCCGGTAAAGGTAGAAGCAGAGAAGCACGGCATTCCCGTGCTGCAGCCCGAGAAGCTGCGTCAAGCGGATTCGGTGGAGCTTCTGCGCCAATTGAAGCCTGATCTGATTGTGACAGCCGCATACGGTCAAATACTGCCCAAGGCGGTTCTGGATCTGCCGAAGCACGGATGCATTAACATTCATGCGTCATTGCTGCCTAAGTATCGCGGCGGAGCACCGATTCATCATGCTGTGCTGCGCGGCGAAGCAACGACAGGCGTCACCATCATGTATATGGCCGTTGGGCTGGATACGGGCGATATGATTTCCCGTGTAGAACTTCCAATTGAGGATACAGACACGACGGGGAGTTTGTTTGAAAAGCTAAGCATTGCCGGTAGCGAGCTGTTGAAACGCACCTTGCCGGATTTACTGGCAGGACGTATTCAGGCTGTCCCGCAAAATGAGGCTGATGCGATCTATTCCCCGAATATCCGCAGAGAGGACGAGCTGATCGACTGGTCTCGTTCGGCGGTGGATATTTGGAATCAAGTGCGCGGTTTGAATCCTTTCCCTGGCGCCTACACGCTTTGGAATGGAGAAGTCATGAAGGTTTGGGGCAGTGCGAACCCAAAGGGAACTAAAAGCCGTATCTTCGAGACAACACCAGTTCCTGGGAAGGTTCTTGGCAGCAGTGAGCAAGGCATCGAAGTGATGACTGGCGAAGGAACGCTGTGGCTGACAGATATTCAACCTGCCGGCAAGAAGGCGATGCCTGTGTCCGAATTCATTCGAGGCGTCCAAATCGCACCCGGTACGATACTCGGCAGTGTGAACTAAGACCGGCCATTACTTAACAAAAATGAGGTATTCGATTTGTCAACGCAAAAACCAAACCGTCCGCACCATGGACATACCCAATCGCAGGGGGCTGTCAAGCCCCCGTCATCTAAACTATCCGGGGGCGCTGCGAAGAGCAGCGCTGTTAAGCGTTCTGCCCGTGATGCGGCGCTGGATGTATTGATTCGTGTTGAAGAGAATCAATCGTACAGCAATCTGCTGCTCAATCAGGTTTTGCAGAAGCACGCGCTTGAACGGGCTGATGCGGGTCTAGCGACAGAACTTGTGTATGGGACCATTGGACGTAAAAATACGATTGATTTTTTCTTAGAGCGTTTTGTCAGCAAAGGGCTCGAAAAGCTGGAGCCTTGGGTCAGATGCTTGCTGAGGCTGAGCTTCTACCAGCTGTATTATTTGGACCGCATTCCCGACCATGCGGTCGTGAGCGAAGCGGTCAATATCGCGAAGCGCCGAGGCCATCAGGGCATCTCGGGCATGGTCAACGGCGTGCTGCGCGCGATCATCCGCAGCAAATCGGAGCTGCAGCTTCCGGCTGCGCTCGGCGACGTGAAGCGCATCGCGCTGGGCCACTCCCATCCGGAGTGGCTCGTGCGCAGATGGATTCGCCAGCTGGGCCCAGAGCTGACGGAACAGATCTGTGCGGCCAACAATGAGCCGCCGCACGTGAGCATTCGCGCGAACGCGAGGCACCGCAGCCGTCTGGAGCTGCTGGAGCAGCTCCAGGGCAGCGGCCTCAGCGCGGAAGCGTCCAAGCTGGCCCCGGCTGGCATCCTTGTGCAGGGGGCCGGGAACATGGCTTTGTCCCCCGGCTTCCTGATGGGGGACTTCTCGATTCAAGACGAGAGCTCGATGCTCGTCGCAGAAGCTCTGGAGCCGCGTCCAGGCATGACGGTGCTGGACTGCTGCGCCGCCCCTGGCGGCAAGACCGCTCACATCGCTGAGAAGATGGATGATAGCGGCAAGATTTGGGCTTGTGATCTGCACGAGCATAAGCAGAAGTTGATCGCAGATCAGGCGGAGCGTCTGGGGCTGTCGTCCATACAGACGCTCGTGATGGATGCTGCGAAGCTGGACGAGCATTTTGCGGCGGAGTCATTTGACCGCATCCTTCTCGATGCTCCCTGCTCGGGCTTAGGCGTTATCCGCCGCAAGCCCGATTTGAAATGGGCGAAGCAGGAAGCTGAGATCGATGCGATAAGCGACTTGCAGTACGTAATTCTAAGCCGTGTACACAAGCTGCTGAGGCCAGGCGGCGTGCTGGTTTACAGCACATGCACGATTGAGCACGCGGAGAACGCCGGCATGGTCGAGCGTTTCCTCGCGGAGAATGGCGATTTTGAGCTCGAGCCGCTGCCGGCAGACTCTTTTGCGAGCGTTGATCCTGCTGCAGCTGCCTCTGGGATGGTGCAAATCCTGCCGCAGCAGTTTCACTCGGACGGCTTTTTTATTGCGAGGCTGCGCAAGCGTGCTTAGCAAGTCCTGTGCAAGTGCTAAGCAAGTCCTAAGCAAGTGCTTGCAGTTTGGCAGCACTGCTTGCTGTGGAGAAGTAACTATTCATTTCCGAGTCTAACCGACTAAGATGACGTTATTTGTTACTTTTTAGGATGGAAATAGGAATTTACGAACTTATCGTTTCCCTGGACAACTTCAAGAGGGGGATGTGTGTTCGTCCCCGCTTTGTGATAAAATAGCTAAGATTAGCAATGAAATAGAGCTGAACAAATAACAACAGGTTGTGATAATAGTGTCTAATAAACCGTATTTGAAAGAAAAACCATTTGTATATGATTTGAATTGGGATGAGTGGCAGAGCTGGGTAAAAGAAAACGGCGAGTCCTCGTTTCGGGCCGGGCAAATTTTTGACTGGCTGTATATCAAGCGTGTATTCAGCTTCGATGAAATGTCCAACTTGCCGAAGACGCTGCGTGACAAACTAAAGGATCAATTTGAGTTTGTTACGCTGTCCGAGATCGCGAAGTACCAGTCGCAGGATGGTACGGTAAAATTCTTATTTGAACTGGAAGATAAGAATGCGATTGAAACGGTCGTCATGAAGCACAACTACGGCAACAGCATTTGCGTTACTACGCAGGTAGGCTGCCGGGTCGGTTGTACGTTTTGCGCCTCCACGCTTGGTGGTCTTAAACGGGATTTGAGACCCGGAGAAATTGTGGCTCAGGTTGTTAAAGCACAGAAGCTGCTGGACGAAACCGGGGAGCGCATTTCTTCCATCGTAATTATGGGAATTGGCGAGCCTTTTGAGAACTATGAATCAACGATGAATTTTCTGCGTGTTATGATTCACCCGAAAGGTCTGAACATCGGACAGCGTCATATCACGGTATCGACCAGCGGAATTGTGCCAAACATTTATAAGTTTGCAGATGAGAATTTACAAGTCAACTTGGCGATTTCCATTCATGCTCCGAATGATACGCTTCGCTCTAAGTTGATGCCGGTCAATCGCAGGTTTCCTTTCGTTGATTTGATTGAAGCTTGCAAGTACTACATTGCCAAAACCGGCAGACGCATCACATTTGAATATGCCCTCATGGGGGAAGTGAATGACCAGGCGGAACATGCTGAAGAGCTGGCGCAAGTGCTGAAAGAAATGCCGCTTAGCCACGTGAACCTGATTCCTGTGAATTTCGTGGCCGAACGGGATTTCAAACGTACGCCTAGAGACGATATTTTCACCTTCCAACGTATTCTTGAGAAGGCCAAAATTAATGCCACCATACGCCGTGAACAAGGTAGTGACATCGCTGCTGCCTGCGGACAACTGCGCGCGAAGCATATGGAGAGCAAGTCATGAGGTGAAATCCGGATGAAGATGGTAAGCCGTACCGATATTGGTAAAGTCCGTTTAGTGAATGAGGACCGCGCCGCCATACAGCATGAGCTGAATGGCCTTTCTTTGGCTATTGTCGCTGATGGTATGGGGGGACACCAGGCTGGTGATATTGCCAGCCAAATGGCAATTGATAAGATCAGAAATGAACTGCAATCCATTCACTGGGGAATGCCCGTTGACGCTTGTAAACAAGTGCTGAAGGAAGCGATCGAGAAGGCGAATGAGCAAATTTATGAGTTTGCCTCTGGACAAGAAAATTATCATGGCATGGGGACTACTGTCGTTGCTGTGATTGCTTCGCATGAGCTGCTGATTATCGGCCATATCGGCGACAGCCGTGCTTACAAAATTGCCGGTGAGTCGATCACACAACTAACGGAAGACCATTCTTTGGTGTATGAGCTTGTGAAGTCTGGTCAGATTACCGTTGAAGAAGCCGATCATCATCCACGACGCAATTGGATTACGCGTGCGCTAGGTACTGAACCGGGTGTCGAGGTGGATTTATACGAGTATTCGTGGCGTCCGGGAGATACAATTCTGATCTGCACCGATGGTTTAAGCGGTTTAGTGGATTCCGGCGACATCTTACGAATTGTGAAATCGCAGGAGCAGTTGGATGCTGCTGCGGAACAATTAATTCAAAGCGCATTAGATGAAGGTGGAGACGATAACGTAACGGTTGTTTTACTTGCGCACGATGCAGATTCGGACGAAAAAAGGGGTGATGGGAATTGATCGGTAGAAAGCTTGGTGGCCGCTATGAAATTTTAGATCGCATTGGCGGAGGCGGGATGGCTTTAGTCTACAAAGGGCATGATCTTTTATTAAATCGTAAAGTGGCTGTAAAAGTACTGCGTCAGCAGTATGTGCATGACGAAGAGTTTATTCGTCGTTTCCGCAGAGAAGCTCAAGCAGCCGCTTCCCTTTCTCATCCTAATGTCGTCAGTATTTATGACGTGGGACAAGAAGAAGATGTGCATTACATCGTCATGGAATACATAGAAGGCACCACCTTGAATGATTTAATCAAGGAGAGAGCGCCGCTGCAGGTGGAAGACGCTGTTCATTACGCCAGCCAAATAGCAGATGCGCTTGACCATGCCCACCATAACGAAATTATTCACAGGGACATTAAGCCGCACAATATTTTGATCGGAAAAAACGGCCGCGTCAAAGTGACGGATTTCGGTATCGCTCGGGCTGCTACGTCCTCCACGATTACGCAAACGGGCGCGGTTGTCGGTTCCGTGCATTATTTCTCACCGGAGCATGCGAAAGGTACGAATACCGGCGAGAAATCCGATTTGTATTCTCTCGGTATCGTGATGTATCAAATGCTGACGGCTCGGCTTCCTTTCCTTGGAGAAAGTCCGATTTCCGTGGCTTTGAAGCATTTGCAGGAAGAAGTGGAAGATCCTCGCAAAGTTAACCCTCTCATTCCGCAAAGCGTGGAAAACATCATTTTGAAAGCCATGCGCAAAAAGCCCGAAGAACGCTACCAGTCTGCGAAGCAAATGATGGCGGATCTGGATACGTGCTTGCACCCGGATCGCCGGAATGAAGCCAAAGTGGTCTTCTGGGATGCCGATGGAATGGATGAGGAGCGCACCTTGGTTATGCCGGCCATTCGCGCGGATCAACTTGTGAAGTTCGATGACGACGACGATGAACCGGAGAAGCCCGCTTGGCGCGAAGAACCTTCTCCTGCGAAAAGCAAGGGTTGGGTTAAGCCGGTTGTATGGATCGTTATTTTGTTAATTATTCTTGGCGCTATGTGGTACGCGGTCGGTTATGTGAAAGGAATGTTCGCCATTGAAACGGTGGAGGTTCCGGACGTGGTGAATAAGCCGCTGACTGAGGCGCAAGCAGAACTGACCACAGCCAAACTGGGTTACACGGTGGAGTATGATGTGGAAAGCAAAGCGGCTAAGGATACGGTCATCCGTCAAAATCCTAGCGGCATGCGAATGAACGTAGGTACGAAGGTGACGCTGTACGTCAGCAAAGGCGCGCCCAAAATCAAGATGGAAAGCTACATCGGCCAGCAGCTCAAAGACGCCAAGCTGAAGCTGGAAGCGCTCGGGATTAACGATGATCAGATTACGTTCACGCAAACGACGACGGATGATCCGCCCGACACAATCCTGAAGCAAACGCCTCTAGTCGGGGAGGAATTTGAGCTGGATAAAGCAGCGATTACCTTCGTCGTAAGCAAAGCAAAGGAAACCTTCAAAATGCCGGATCTCGTCGGCATGACGGAGGCTGAAGCGAAGGCGCAAATCACCAAGCTGAACCTTAAGCTTCCTGCGAACGGCATTACGCGCGAGAAAAGCTACAAGGTGGCCAAAGGGAAGGTAGTCAAGCAATTCCCGTTTGATAAAAACACGGATGTCTCTGTCGGCTCCGAAATTTCTTTGATCATCAGTGACGGATTGCCGGAGGATGCTGGTCAATTGACGGTTAGTGTCCCTGTAAAACCGACGACGGAGGGCACGGATTCCGAGTTTAAGATCATCGTCAGCGATGCGCAGTATGAGAACTTTGAATACAAAACGGAAAAAGTTTCGAAGCCGCAAAATTTGGATGTAAAAGTCATTGTTTCTCCGGATAAGAAAGCCGTCATCTTGATTAAAGAAGGGGACAACTTGGTTAACTCTATAACGCGTACGTATCAAGATTATTTGGATCAAAAGAGCGGTAAGACCGCAACACCGAGCCCTTCCGCATCGCCTGGAGCATCGCCCAAACAGCAAAACAACGGGCCGGCTATCCCGGTTGGCGGCAATGGCAACGGGCAAGGCCAAACAGGCGGCGCAGCCTCTAAGCCGCCTACTGGAGGCACAAATTAATGCCGCATGGAACGATTGTTAAAGCTTTGAGCGGTTATTACTATGTGCTGCCCGAAGGGGCGGAGCTTCAGGAATCCAATATGATTACCTGCCGCGGCAGAGGTGTGTTTAAGAACAGGAAGATAACTCCTCTCGTCGGAGATCGGGTAATGTTCGAGGAGACGGAGAATGGGGAAGGGACCGTTACCGAAATCCTGCCCCGCACCTCGGAGCTTATCCGTCCTCCGATTGCCAATGTGAACGTGGTCGTACTTGTCTTTTCGGTCACAGAGCCTGTCCTGAATTTACAGCTGCTAGATAAATTTCTTGTTCATATTGAACACACTGGCATTGAAGTTGTACTTTGCTTCACCAAAAGTGATCTACTGACAGGGAATGGCGATGCCTCCGCTCCTAAGGAAATGACGGTTTCGGAGCTGGAGCGAATTACGAAGCTGTATGAGGGAATCGGCTATACCGTGCTGAAGACAAGCTCTAGGCTGAAGGAGGGTGTGGAAGCGATTCTGCATCATCTGGAAGGCGCGGTCAGCGTTTTTGCTGGTCAATCCGGTGTCGGCAAGTCATCCTTGCTTAATGAAATGATAAGCGGCCGTAATCTGGAGACGAACGAGATCTCCCAGCGATTGGGCAGAGGGAAGCATACAACCCGCCATGTTGAGCTGCTTCCATTAAACAATGGCGGCCTTGTCGCTGATACGCCGGGGTTCAGTCAGTTGGATTTCATGGAAGTCGACGCAGAAAGTTTGGGCAGCTGCTTCAAGGAGTTCGCGGAGGTAGCGGAGGGCTGCCGGTTTAGGGGCTGCCTACATCTTCATGAGCCGGATTGTAAGGTTCGTGATGCGGCAGCCGAAGGAACGATTGCCACTTCGCGTTATGATCATTACTTGTTATTTTTAGGGGAAATCAAGGATCGGAAGAGGAGGTATTAGGAACGGATGGTACATGTAGCACCTTCTATTTTATCAGCCAACTTCGCTAAGCTTGGTGAAGAGATTAAAGATGTCGAGCTTGGCGGGGCAGATTGGATCCATGTAGATGTCATGGACGGCCATTTCGTGCCGAATATCACGATTGGCCCACTTGTTGTTGACGCGATTCGTCCAGTGACGAAACTGCCGCTCGACGTCCATTTGATGATTGAGCAGCCTGACCGTTATATTCCTGACTTTATTAAAGCGGGCGCTGACCTGATATCTGTCCATGTGGAGGCCTGTACGCATCTGCACCGGACGCTCCATTTGATTAAGCAAAGCGGCATCAAAGCGGGGGTTGTGCTTAATCCTGCAACCCCGATTTCGCTTATTGAACATGTGCTCGATGAGCATCTGGATCTGGTCCTCATTATGACCGTCAATCCAGGCTTCGGCGGACAAGCGTTCATTCCCGGCATGCTAAGCAAAATTCGCGCTCTGCGCGAGCAAGCGAACGCCAAGGGGCTGAGCGGGCTTCACATCGAGGTTGACGGCGGTATTAACGAAGTGACGGCCCGTCAGGTGACCGAAGCGGGGGCCGACGTGCTCGTAGCTGGCAATGCCGTATTCGGACAGGCCGACCGCGCCGACGCAATCAGACGGATTCGCGGGTAGAGGGGAGCGGGACAATGAGATTTCTCTGGCTGTTTTTGTACAGTCTGGTTTGTGCTGTGCTTCTAGCCTGCTTTTCCAACATACACGATTTCACGAAGTATATTTTTTCACTTGGGGCCTTGTATTTAGGGATGCGATTTTTCCGCCGGTTTGAGGGGCTTGGGTTTCGGATTTGGTTTATTGTGATTGCAGTGGTCTTATATTTCCTGTTCAGCTTAATTTATGCGCTATACACGCAGATGGGTATAACTGCACCATAGCTGCATACATATAGTTACAAGAGCGACGCGCTCTTGTAGCTTTTTTTGCTTTCTGGAAGCGAACAGATCGGAGAAAGTAAAATAGAAGGTACTTTTTCACGGCCGGGGCATATACTGTTGTAATGATGTTAGTGCTCACGAAGTCGAAGTCAGTCTTCGGGCATGCGTCCGTATACTGGCGAAACTCTAAGGAGGGGTAGAGAATGAAGTTCTACACAATCAAACTACCGAAATTTTTGGGTGGATTCGTGAAAGCTGTACTTAATACGTTTAGCAAAAACTAAGTAGGCTGACCCATACGAAGTCCAATTCCCAGAAATGCAAAAAAAGCACCGATAAGGTGCTTTTTGTCTTTTACATAAGTATAAGTATCCGAAAATTAAACGCGAGCCACTTTACCGGATTTCAACGCACGAGCACTTACGTAAACCCGTTTTGGTTTACCATCAACGAGGATGCGAACCTTTTGAACGTTAACTCCCCAAGTACGCTTGTTTTTATTGTTAGCGTGGGACACGTGGTTTCCTGATTTAGGACTTTTACCTGTAACGAAACATTTGCGGGACATGTTTGACACCTCCTTCGGCAGTATACAAAGCAGCCTGGGTGGCAAGCCTAAGCTTGACATGACAGCTTTCCTCAAATTTAGACTTTGCTTGTTGCGATTCTTATAATAACCAGCAAAAACATACTTAAACATAATAGCATAGCAAAAGGAGGAGAGTCAACGAATTACCTTCATTTTTGCCGTTTATTTATGAAGTATGTTATAGTACAATGAAGATTAGCCCACCTTTTCGAATACATAATGGTTTACGATTGAAGTCGATTTTGCTAAAGCAAAGCAGAAAAGGGAATACTTACAAAGTTAGATCTTGCTAAAGTGAAACATGAAGGAGTTGTTAAATAATGCCAATTGAACTCACAACCGAGTTTGGAAAAGTGTATATTACCAATGAAGTGATTTCAACTCTGGCGGGATCCGCTGCGTTAGATTGTTATGGACTTGTTGGCATGGCAACCAGAAAGCAATTGAAAGACGGAATAGCAGAGTTGTTAGGCCGGGACAATTTAAGCCGCGGTGTCGAAGTTCGTCGGGAGAACGGGCGACTCGAAATTGATCTTTATATTATTGTCAGCTATGGAACCAAAATATCCGTAGTTGCCGGCAATGTCCAAACGAAAGTCAAATATATTTTGAACGATGTCGTAGGGCTTCATGTGGATGATGTGAACATTTTTGTTCAAGGCGTTCGTGTAGCTAAATAAAAGCCCGATAACCAGGAAGGGGAATCACTTTGAGTAAGCGCTTTATTTCAATAAATGGAAATGACTTCACTGCCATGGTCTTGGCGGGTGCGGATAACCTTCGCAGAAATGTAGACAAGGTTAATGGATTGAATGTTTTCCCTGTACCCGACGGAGATACCGGCACCAACATGAATTTAACACTCACCGCAGGTTGTGAGGAACTAAAAAAGAAGCCATCCTCTCATATTGGGAAAGCAGCTGATGCATTGTCCAAAGGGTTACTGATGGGCGCCAGAGGAAACTCAGGGGTTATTCTGTCACAGCTGTTTCGCGGATTCGCGAAGCATGTGCACGATCTCGAGAATGTGAATGCACAGCAATTCGCGGCTGCGTTGCAGCAAGGGGTAGAGACAGCTTACAAGGCTGTTGTAAAGCCGGTAGAAGGCACGATTTTGACGGTATCCAAAGAAGCAGCTAAACATGCCACGCAGTATAGACGCGGAGGCGATTTACTCGATCTTATGCTGGAGGTTTTGAGCAAGGCGAAGGAAGCCCTCGCCAGAACGCCTGAGCAGCTCGCTGTGCTCAAGCAGGTTGGGGTAGTAGATGCAGGCGGTCAAGGGCTTGTCTGCGTGTATGAAGGCTTTGTCACCGCGTTAAACGGCGGTCTGGTTCAAGTGGAGGAAGACTATGCGATGATGGATACAAGGTTAGATACGGTTTCCGTTGTTCCAGGCCTGAATCTCGCGAAAGAAGTACACGCCCATCTTCCAGCGCAAGCACACATCGCTACAGAAGATATCGAATTTGGATATTGCACAGAATTTATGCTGACGATCGCACCTGGCAAGGTGAAGGGACTTGTTTTCGACGAAGATAAGTTTCGCGAGCAGCTCGGCAAACTCGGGGATTCTTTGCTCGTGGTCGCCGATGACGAACTGGTGAAAGTGCATATCCACGCCGAATATCCCGGGGAAGTCATGAATCAAGCGATGAATTACGGCGCTTTGAGCCGCATCAAAATTGAAAATATGCGCGATCAGCATTCACATATATTGGAAGACATGACCACGGAAGGGTACGAAACTCCTGTGCTGACAACTGTTGCGGCGGCAGCACCTGCCAAACCGTATGGTTTCGTTGCGGTTGCTTTGGGAGAGGGCATTACGGAAATTTTGTCGAGCGTAGGCGTCGATGTCGTGTTGTCCGGCGGACAGACGATGAATCCAAGCACAGAGGATATCGTGAATGCGGTTAACAGCATTGATGCGGAAACAATCTATGTGCTGCCGAACAACTCCAACATTATTCTGGCGGCGCAGCAAGCTGCTGATTTGGTCGACAAAACCTTGATTGTCATTCCATCGAAATCGATTCCACAAGGTCTTGCAGCTATTCTGGCGTTTCAAGAGAAAGCCGATGCCAAGACGAACACGGAAGCGATGCAAGAATCTCTTCGCCGCGTTAAGTCCGGGCAAGTGACTTACGCTGTGCGTGATACGAATATGGACGGCATTGACATCAAGCAAGGGCATTTCATCGGTATTCAAGATGGCCGGATTGTGTCTTCACAGCCAAGTCTGATGGATGCTTGTAAAAAGCTGCTCGAAGAAATGATTGATGAAGGCAGCGAGATCGTGACAATCCTCACCGGCGAAGATGCCGTAGAAGATGAGACAGATGAGCTGGAGGCTTTCATTGAGGCGGTTTATCCGGAGATTGAAGTCGAGCTTCATCCTGGCGGACAGCCTTTGTACGCGTACCTGTTCTCTGTAGAGTAAATGATCATCCCCGAGAGGGTGATTAATTTCGGGAAATGGAGTGAGTCCTGTTGACAACGATTCGTATTGTAACGGACAGCACGGCCGATATACCATTGGCACTTAGGAAAGAACTTAACATTGAGATGGTGCCGCTCAAAATTCATTTTGGAGACGAGCAATATTTAGATACGGTGACGCTGAGCTCGGAGGAATTTTATCCTAAGCTGATCTCGTCACCTCATTTTCCCAGAACTTCACAACCGTCTCCTGCGGAGTTTCTGGACTTATATCAGGAATTGCTGGAAGAGCCGGATACCGAAATTATTTCCATTCATTTATCTTCCGCTCTGAGCGGGACTTACCAATCAGCTTTACTGGCCTCCACAATGCTGGAGGAGCATGCGGACAAGGTTCATGTGTACGATTCCCGCTCTGCTTCCTACGGTATAGGTGCACTGGTTGCAGCTGCCGCTAAAGCAGCCAAGACAGGGAAAAGCGCGGCTGAGATTATCGACCTCGTACAAACAATGAGAGAGAACTTTTACATATACTTCCTAGTAGATACGCTTGAATTTCTGCAAAAAGGCGGAAGAATCGGCAAAGCGTCCGCGCTATTCGGTTCTTTGCTGAATATTAAGCCTATTCTCTCCATAGATCGAGAGGGTGAAGTAGCGGCTATCGATAAGGTTCGGGGTCAAAAGAAAGCGATAGCGCGCATTCTGGAACTGCTCGCGGCCGATGTGCCGGATCGCAGCATTCCCCAATTACATATTGCCCATGCAAACAATTTGGAAGGTGCGGAGCTGCTGCGAGAAGCCATTATGCAGCAATTTGGGGTGCAGCAAGTGGACTATATCACACTGGGACCTGTCATTGGCGCACACGCCGGGCCCGGTACTATCGCAGCATTCGTCAGTACGGTGTAAACGATGGAATTAAATCAAGTTGTAGTACGCGAAGTCCATGGAGTCGGCGCTCAAAAGGCACTTGAGCTGAACGCCATGGGCATTTTTACGGTTATGGATTTACTGGAGTATGTGCCATTCCGGTATGAGGATTACACAGTGCGCGATATCGCCAGTGTAAAGGACGGCGACCGTGTCACAGTGAAAGGATATATCATCGGGGAGCCGGTGCTTCAGCGTTACAGCGGCAAATCGCGACTATCCTGCAAGGTGATGGTCGATGATTTTCTGCTGACGGCGGTATGGTTTAACCGCCACTTTTTGAAGGACCGCTTGCGGCCGCAGCAGGAGATTATTCTGACGGGTAAATGGGATGGCAAGCGCAGGCAAATGAGCGTGTCCGATTCGGAGTTTCCCGGACAAGGCGATTCGAATACCGGCACCATACAGCCGGTCTACTCGGTTGCTGGCTCCATTACGCAAAAGTGGATGCGTAAGGCTATTCAGCAAGCGCTGACGCAATACAGCGCTATGGTCAGTGAAGTGCTGCCGGCCGGACTTACCGGCAGGTACGGGTTTATGCCGCGCAGCAAGGCGCTGGCAGTCATCCACACGCCGAGCGGCGTGGAGGAAGGCAAGCAGGCGCGCAGGCGCATGGTGTATGAGGAGCTGTTCCTATTCCAGCTCAAGCTGCAGGCTTACCGCGCCGTGACGCGCAGCCGCGCGGACGGGGTGAAGCAGCAGGTGGATCTGCCTGCTGTTCGCGCCTTCGTGCGCGCACTTCCCTTCCAGCTGACGGAGTCGCAGAAGAAGGTCGTGGGCGAGATCCTGCACGATATGCAGGAGCCGTACAGCATGAACCGACTGCTGCAAGGCGATGTCGGTGCTGGGAAGACGATCGTCGCGGCCATAGGCCTCTACGCGACAGTCAAGGCTGGCTACCAAGGCGCGTTGATGGTGCCGACTGAGATCCTAGCCGAGCAGCACAAGAGCTCGCTCGACCGCTTGTTCGAGCCCTACGGGCTGCAGGTTGCGCTGCTTACGGGCAGCTCGACGGACCGCCAGCGGCGGGATCTGCTCGCATCCTTGCAGATGGGCATGATTGACGTGTTGGTCGGTACGCACGCACTCATTCAAGAGGATGTTTACTTCCGCCAGCTGGGGCTGGTCGTGACGGACGAGCAGCACCGCTTCGGGGTGAATCAGCGCAGCATTTTGCGGCGCAAGGGGATGAACCCCGACGTGCTGACGATGACGGCAACACCAATACCGCGAACGCTGGCGATTACAGCTTTCGGCGACATGGATGTGTCGACGCTGCGCGAGCTGCCGAAAGGGCGTAAGCCGATCAAGACGTATGCCGTCCAGCATGCTATGCTGGAGCGTGTGCTTGGTTTCATCCAGCGTGAGGTGGCGGCAGGACGGCAGGCTTATGTGATTTGTCCGCTCATCGAAGAGTCGGACAAGCTGGACGTGCAGAATGCCATCGACGTCCAAATTCAGCTGCAGCAGCACTTCCCGCATATGCGGATCGGTCTGCTGCACGGGCGGATGAGCGCGCAGGAGAAGGAAGCGATCATGCGCGCATTCAAGGAAGGGGCCGTGGAGACGCTGGTGTCGACCACGGTTATCGAGGTTGGCGTGGACGTACCGAACGCCACGCTGATGGTGATCTACGATGCGGACCGTTTCGGCCTGTCGCAGCTGCATCAGCTGCGCGGGCGGGTTGGACGCGGCGAGCACCAGTCCTTCTGCGTGCTCATCGCCGACCCGAAGACGGAGGTCGGCAAAGAGCGCATGAAGGCGATGACCGACACCTCGGACGGCTTTGAGATCGCTCGGCGCGATCTGGAGCTGCGCGGGCCGGGGGACTTCTTCGGCACGAAGCAGAGCGGGCTTCCGGAGTTCCGCGTTGCTGACATGATGGCGGATTTCGAGGTCATGGAGCAGGCGCGCGATGATGCCGCCGAACTCGTCGGCGATTCCTCGTTTTGGACCGGGGCTTCCTTCATGCCGCTGAGAGCTTACTTAGAGCGTGCTCATATTTTCGATAGCGAAGTGCTGGATTAATCGAATCGGACGACTGATAACGAACAAAACGCTAGGATGGACTGATGACAACTATCAGTCGTTGATCCTAGCGTTTTTTGCTGCGTATTTTTTTTATACTCACGCAGATTTATCCCTACATGTCGTGTCGTAGGCAGAATGTTAATTATATCCTAATTGAGGTTAGTTTCGTACCTGTTTATTACGGTACAGGCTTAGTAGAATAAAACGTAGAGGTTAAGTAGACTCACAGTTCGAAAGAGGACTTGGAGCACGCATTTCATTATAATGGCGAAAGGTGTGTAAGAAATGACCAACCATCATCCGATTATTCAAGAACGAACAGAACGTACGCAGTGGTTTCTGCAAGATCGATTCGGTATGTTTATTCATTGGGGACTGTATGCAATTCCGGCTAGAGGGGAGTGGGTGCGAAGCGTTGAGCGTATTTCGGTAGAGGACTATCAGACGTATTATGATGAATTTGATCCAGTGCGTTATGATCCTAAGGCATGGGCGCGTGCGGCGAAGCAAGCGGGTATGAAATATGCGGTATTGACGGCTAAACATCATGACGGTTTTTGTTTGTTCGATAGCGCTCTCACGGCCTATAAATCGACGAATACACGGGCCGGACGAGACTTGGTGCGCGAATTTCTTGAAGCGTTCCGGGCGGAGGGCTTGAAGGTGGGGCTCTATTATTCGTTAATCGATTGGCATCATGAAGATTATCCGGCCTATGGCGATCGCATTCATCCAATGCGGGATAATGAGAGCTACACACGAAATCCGGAGACTTTCGATCGATATCTGCAGTATATGCACGGGCAAGTCAAAGAACTGCTGACGAACTATGGCAAGCTGGATATTATGTGGTTTGACTTCTCCTATGATCAGATGAAAGGGGAGACATGGAAAGCCACAGAGCTGATGACGACGATCCGATCTTTGCAGCCCCATATCATTGTAGACAACCGATTGGACGCAAGCGGCGAAGAAGGCGGAAGTATTTTCACGAACAATCCGCTGAGCTATTCGGGTGACTTTGCCTCGCCGGAACAAATCATTCCACCCCAAGGCGTGACGGATCACGAGGGCAATCCGATACCATGGGAGGCTTGTATCACGCTGAATAATAATTGGGGGTACGCAGCCCAGGATTTCCAATATAAATCCCCAACTACCGTTATCAGGAAGCTGGTGGAGTGTGTCAGTAAAAATGGGAATCTGCTCTTGAATGTGGGTCCTAACACGCTCGGCGAGATTCCGAAGGAGACACTGGACATTTTGACGGAGATCGGTGACTGGATTCAGAAAAATGGGAACAGCATTTACGGCTGCGGGCAATCCGATTGGCCGAAGCCTGAATGGGGCAGATATACGCAAAAGGGAAATTTGCTGTATGCCCACTTATTTGAGGAAAGCGTAGGCCCCATTAACCTGAATGGGTTGGCAGGTAAGGTGAAGAAAGCAAGGCTGCTATCCGATGGTTCCGAGCTCTTCCTAGGCCGCCCTTGGAGCGCTGCTCAGTATCCGAACGACGCGTTCGTAAGTTTCGCCAGACCGGAGCATTTCAGCTATCCGATGCCGGATAAGAGAACAACGGTTATAGAGTTGGAGTTATTGTAATTTAAAATAAAGAATTGACCGCGCCCGCATTCGATTTTAAGATAATAGTAGTCTTATTATTATTTTGGAAACGAAGGTGCACCGAATTTGACTTATTTTCTTGTATATTTACTGCTGATGAATATCATTACCTTCATAGAAATGGGACACGACAAGGGACAAGCCAAAAAAGGCGGACGCAGAGTCCCTGAGAAACGGCTTTTTATGTTCGCTGCGCTTGGTGGCGGGATCGGCGGCTGGCTCGGCATGCGGGTTTGGCGGCATAAGACCAAGCATACCTCTTTCGTAATAGGCATGCCGCTGCTTGTTGCGCTAAATTGCATATGCGTCATTCTGATCGCCATTTATATGTAGTCAAGTTTGTGTTCGTTCCCTCATATGTATAGAAGCATGACGGGATATCGGAGGTACGAACATGAGTTATCAACAGTACGGCATCGATCCTGCGTTGATTGAGCGAGTCAAGTTCAAATTAAGAAATCCAGAGATCAAAGAGCGCATAAAAATGCTGCTCCAAGGTGTTACGAAGGCTGATTTGCAAAATCGTACGAAGGTCACGCGCCTTATCGGACTTGCCACCGGAATTCTTGGCGAGAAGCTGACTGGAAGCCAAGCGAATCAAATGCTGGAGTTTATTCTTGCCCAAAAAATCGATCCTTCCAATACCTTTCACTTGATCAAACTATGGTCCATGTTTCGATAAGCCAGACCCCAAATACCGCCTGTAAGGTCCAAACGACCTGTCAGGTGGTATTTTTTTACTTCCTAAAAAAATCACTTGCATAACGAATACGTGTTCGGTATATAATAAGTAACACGAATATATGTTCGCATATGGTGGTGGGAAATATGAGTATTCATGCAAGAATTGAGACAGAAGAGGATGTTCAAATTATTAAGGAATACACGTTGCTGCCTATTTTGCTCGATATGTTGGCAAGAGATATGGAGGAACTCAAGGTTTATAAGGATAAAATTGTGTACAATCATATTCTTTTTTATCTTAGAGAGGTGGAAACCGCCATTTATCCTCAATTACAGAGCATTAAAAGAGTTATGAAGAAAAGGGATATTAAAGTGATTCATACCGAAATGAATTCATTAGGTATTAACGTAGAGTACAAAGTCCGAGGCTATATCCATCATTTCACGATGCTTCGCAGCTTAGTCAAGGCAGAACTGATGACTACGCTGATGAATATGCGGGGGGGATTACGGTGAGCAAAGGAAAGGAGCGGACGATATTCCTAGCGGACTGTCAGAGCTTCTACGCAAGCGTGGAGAAAGCGGATCATCCGGGCTGTAGGGATAAACCGGTAGCGGTAGCAGGGGACCCTGCCATGAGATCTGGCATTATTCTTGCTGCTTGTCCCATTGCCAAAAAGTATGGTGTTTCAACGGCCGAGCGGCTGGGTGAAGCGCTCAAGAAATGCCCTGATCTGGTCGTTATGCGTCCGCGGATGCAGCATTACATTGATGTTTCACTTATGATCACCAAAATATATGAAGAATTTACCGATCTTGTTGAGGTTTTCAGTATTGATGAGCAGTTTCTGGATGTTACGGCAAGCTTGCCTATTTTCGGAGACCCGGATACGATTGCGATGACAATCCAGCAAAAGGTGCTGCAGCAAACGGGAGTTAAGGTCCGCATAGGCATTAGCTCCAATAAAATTTTGGCGAAGATCGCAACTGACATTTGGGCTAAAAAGAATGCCAGCGGCATCTTCACGCTGCTTCCATCAGCCGTAGAGGAGAACTTATGGAAGGAGCCTGTAAGTAAAATGTTTGGTGTCGGCTCGCGCATGACCGCGCATTTTGCCAGGCTGGGCATGTATACAATCGGTGATGTGGCAAAAACGCCGCTGCCGGTGCTTAAGGACAAATTCCGGGCACGCTTTGGCAAACAATCGGATATTCACGCGGAAGTGATGTGGCGAACGGCCAATGGGTTGGATGATAGTCCGGTTACCCCCGGTACGTTCGATACGCCTCCGAAGTCTATTGGCCATATGATGACTCTCCCTAGAGATTATGCGGAGTCTTCTGAGGTGGATACGATCCTGCTCGAGCTTACCGAGGAGGTGTGCCGCGATTGCCGGCGCAAGGGGTATATGGCATCCATTGTTACCGTTAGCTGTATGTGCAGTCCCTTTGACGCCCCCACAGGCTTTTCTCGCCAAATGAAGATGCCGGACCCTACGAATCATACTGGAACAGTATTTCAAGCCGTCAAAAGGCTGTTCTACAAGTTTTGGGACACGATGCCCGTCCGCCGCGCTGGTGTGATGCTAAGCCAGTTTGTTGACGATGACACATACCAGCTTACGCTTTTTGAGGATCAGGTCAAGGCGAGGGCGCTTGAGAAAGTCACGGACAGCATCAAGAACCGATTCGGCAACGCAGCGATTGTGCGGGCTTCCTCGCTCACGACAGCCGGTCAAGCACAGAACAGGGCGCTCAAAATCGGGGGGCACTATAAATGAGCAAGAAACTGGAAAAAAACGGTCTGTGGGAATCCAGTAGGATGATGCTTCCTCAGCATCGGGAAGCGCTGCAAAATCTGCGCAGCGGTAAGCCTGTCCCGGCAAATCGTCCTACAGCGGAGGACATTGGGATTATGAGGGATTACGTGCTGCTGCCCCTGATGCATGGGATGATCAAAAGAAAGGCCGTTGAAATAGAAAGATCCGCCGAAACGCTTCGACAACTCTATTCACGCGTCGCTCACGCGCTTGCCGCCCAAATTCAAGTCGATATAAGTGAAACGAAAACGAAAATGATGAACAGAAGCATTCAATTAATCGAAGAAGAAAAGAATGACCGAGGCATTCATTATCGTTATGTTTGCCGCGGACATGAGGATTCGCTCATCATTGCCAAAGACTACATGCGTGCCGAAATGAGCGTGCGAACAGCCAGATACATTGATCAGTTGCTGGCAAGTATGTACAGAAAATCTGATGAACACAGAACGTAGGCCACGGCAAAACACACATAAAGCGCAATCGCAGCCCGATGGAGAATGACTCCTCGGGCTGTGCGAATTGACGTGCGTATCTCTTTTTCACATAATGGAGAAGAGGAACAGCAACTCGGACAGCGGGAAAATCCAATTAGGAAATATCAGGCAAAGGATGTGCAGCCATGTGCGGACGCTACACAATTACCGTGACATTAGAGGAACTTATGCTGCGGTATGACATCTACTACAAATATCCTGCGAGATACAGCCCAAAATATAATGTGGCGCCGGGGCAGCAAGTCATGGCAATTGTGCATGACGGCGAGAAAAATAAACTTGGCGAGCTGCGGTGGGGACTCGTTCCGGAATGGGCGAAAGATGAGAAGCTAGGCTTTCAGATGCTCAATGCGCGGGCAGAAACGCTTGCGGACAAGCCTGCATTCCGCAAGCCGTTTGAGCGTAAACGGTGCTTGATTCCGGCGGATTCCTTCTATGATTGGAAGGGGACTGGGAAACAGAAGCAGCCTATGCGAATTATGCTTCGCAGCAAAGAGATCTTTAGTATGGCAGGCTTGTATGACACTTGGACATCTCCGGATGGCACGCGCATATCTACCTGCACCGTAATTACAACAGAAGCGAACGAATTGATGGCCGATATTCATGAACGCATGCCGGTTATCTTACAGCGGGAAGCGGAAGAGGTTTGGCTCAATCGCAGCATTACGAACACGGATATACTCCGCCCGCTGCTGAAACCCTATCCATCGGATGGCATGTATGCGTACCCCGTGTCTAGCCGAGTGGGGAATGTGCGCAATGATGATGAGTTATGCATAGAGCCTTTAAGCTTGTTGCTGTAGGGTAGAAAGAATAGGAGAGGTAAAATGAAAACACGCACGGTTCTAAGCATCACCCTCATATTTGCCATTATTTTTGGTCTGAACGGTTACATTGGCTGGCATGGTCAGGTTTTTTTGTCAAACCAGCTAGGTTCTTGGTTTCAGCCAGGTATATATTGGGTTGTCTTCTGGATTATCGCCTTGTCTTATCTATTAGCATGGGCCGGTTCTAAAGTACTGCCGGCAGGGGTGTCCAGAGTATTAAAAATTATTGGTTCTTACTGGTTAGCCATCATGCAGTTCGGTTTTTTGCTGCTGCCGCTGACAGACCTGATCGTAGGCGTTCTTCATCTGGCATCCGTATCTGCAAGTACGTACATTCCGCTTCTTGGGTGGATAGATACAGGGATTATCGCTATTGTCATGATTCTTGGCTCCTATAATGCAAGAAGTCCGATTCTAAGAAAGTATGAGATTACGATTCCGAAAAAAGCAGGCGACTGGGAGCAGCTGCGCATCGCCGTCGCCTCTGACATTCACTTAGGTTCCATAGTGGGTAATCGTCATCTGCGAAAGCTGGTGAAGCGTGTTAATCAATTAAAGCCGGATTTGATTCTTTTGCCAGGAGACGTTATTGACGATGATATTAAACCGTTTATCCGTTATGATATGGGTAGCACAATGCGAGAATTGCAAGCTCCCCTTGGGATTTATGCCGTACTAGGCAATCATGAATACATAGGCGGTCATATCCCTGCCTTCGTGGAACAGATGGACAAAATTGGTATTCGTGTACTCATGGACGAAACCGTGCATATCCAAGAACGGTTGTACATCGTAGGGCGAAAAGACAAGGCTTCCGAACGAACGGCTGAAGGGCGAAAAGGACTTACGGCTCTGCTGGAGGGAACAGATCTCGGTCAGCCTATTATTGTCATGGACCATCAACCATACCACCTAGATAAAGCAGAAGAAGCGGGTGCTGATGTCATGCTTTCAGGACATACGCACAGAGGTCAAATCAGTCCGAACCACCTCATTACAAGAAGGCTCTTTGAGCTTGATTGGGGGTATTTGCGAAAGGGAAATCTGCACGCGATTGTTTCTTCAGGCTTCGGTACATGGGGGCCGCCGATTCGTATAGGGAGCCGGTCGGAAATTATTGAGCTTATCATTCAATTTAAAAGCAACGAGAGAAAAGAGGAGTAGCCTACATGCAAGAAGCAGAAAAAAAACAAATTACACCGGCAGAACTAGCTGCAGCGATGCTGCAGTTTACAATGAAAAGTATTGAAAATAGTTGGGAAGCCATGAAACCGGCAGTTGCCGCTTATTTAAACGATCCTGTATTAACCCAAGAAAAAGAAGATGAACTAATAAAGGAGATCTACATAGCGGCTCTGGCGCTGGAAATTTACTGTATTCCTTATGCCTTTGATGCAGAAATTGCCCGCCTTGTCAGCTCGGGAATGGGGGAAGTGATGGCTTCCAGCAATTTGTCTGAGCATCGATTGTCGGAATCCATTAGTCAGCACTATCTTCCTCGGTTGGGAACAGTGGACTCCGCTACTCCCTCGGATAAGGCCTTGGCACTTGCACAAGAGGCTGCGAGTATCCTATATGACCGCTTAGAGCTTCCGCTCAAGCCAGCTGACCCGACTAACAGCTTGTTGTGGGTCAAGTTATTTCCGTTTCTCGTTCAGCACGTAGGGAAATGGCCGATTCTATCCACTAACTTCGAAGTTATAGCAGAGCGGGGGTAGAAAAGGTATGTCACAGAAAAGAGTTACGGTTTATATACTATCCGGTTTCCTTGGGAGCGGTAAAACGACCTTATTAACAAAAGCGATTGATCATTTTACCGAAGCGGGGCGTAAACCGGCCGTCATCATGAATGAGATAGGTGAAGTGAATTTGGATGGGCAGCTGGTAGCGAATGAAGTACCGATGTCCGAGCTGCTGGGCGGCTGTATCTGTTGTTCGAGCCGAGGCGATTTGGCGACAGCCCTAAACGAGCTTGTAACCGGAGAGCAGCCTGACTTGATTTTCATTGAATCGACGGGAATTGCTAATCCGTTGGAAATTATCGATGAAGTAACAGATGCTTCGCTTATCATTCCAGTGGAGCTTAAGGCGGTCATCACGGTTGTCGATGCTCCGCAACTGCTGGAGCTAAACCGGACAAGCCGGGGCAAAACGTACCGCCTCATGAAAGAACAAATAAGATGTGCTAACTTGCTTCTGCTGAACAAGACAGACCTTTTGGAGGAAGTGGCGCTTCAGGAAGTGGACGCTCTAGTGCGCGATTGGAATCCTTATGCCTCAGTGCTTTTTACAGTCTTTAGTCAAATTGATATGAGACTCATTGAAGTGTTGGAAGAAGAGGGGCAAGCACGGAATGCTGAGCAGGCTTCACATGCGCATGCATCACACGATGAGGGTGAGCATGACCATGACCACAATCATGACCACGCTCACGATAATGATCGTCACCACCATCATTCTCATAGTCACGTGATGGCCTATACGCACTTTTTTGAGCGAGCAGTTGACAGTAATGCTTTTGAAGAATTAGTCAGCAAGCTTCCCCAAGAGGTGTACCGTGCTAAAGGAATTCTCAGCTTTTCTGACACTTCAAGCCGTTTCCTATTTCAATATGCATACAGAGAAATGGATTTCGTCAAGATTACGCCCAAAGGCAATGTGCCTGACGTTGCCGTATTTATTGGGGAAAATTTCTCCAAAGACGCCGTTCGGTCGGCATTGCTGAAGTTGGAATCCATATCCGGCATGGCTGCCAATTCATAAATGCAGTTAAACTAGAATCCCAGCATGCAGGCTGCGGATTCTTTTTGTTTTAAGCGGAGCGGGAGATTATTAATAAAAATAGGGAACATTTGTTCTTTTTTATTATAGCGAATATATGTTCTTAATTCAAGTTTTTTTGGGGAATAATCTCCATTTTTGGTGATGCGTAAGCACGTCTTAATGATAAAAATTACAATTATATGTTATAATAAATAAGAGGCAAGTAGGACAAGTCTGTCAAGAGCTGATCAGCTACTTGACGCAGGAGGTCCATTTGCTGCACTATGTTAGTAGAACATTTCATGACAGAGGGGTAATGCAAGTGGGCACTCATACACACACGATTGACGAGATGCTAAAGGCCATGGCCCAGCAAGGCTGGAGAATTACAGAGCAGCGCAGGAGTTTGGCAACATTATTCGCGGAATCAGGAAGTTATTTATCGCCTAAAGACGTTTATGAATACATGAAAATCAAATATCCTGGTGTGAGTTTCGATACCGTGTATCGTAATCTTCGGTTGCTAAGTGAAATGGGAGTGCTGGAGCAGTTTCATTTGGCTGACGGCTTAAAGTTTAAAGCAAGCTGTTTATCCCACCATCATCACCATATGATTTGTGTGAGCTGCGAGAAGACGGTGACGTTCGAGTTTTGTCCGATGAAGCTAGTGCAAGATCTGCCGGAGAGCTTTGAAATACAGAGCCACCGTTTCGAAATATTTGGTTATTGCGCAGACTGCAAATCGACCGCATCCACTGCGCCAATCGAGCATTAACAAGTCACGGAACTTCGTTCCGCGGCTTTTTTTGTTGAGGCGGACATATCGTATCGGGATAAAATTCTTTTACTTATTGTTCCCCTTTGACTGGAAAGTGGGTATGCTATAATAGAAACCATCTTGAAGAATTCGGAGGTACCTTTAGACGATGAAGTATGTAGCCTAACTCTTTCTGCTAAAACGAAAATATTCGTTGAATGGCAGTCTCTACGTTATGCGGGTAGAGCGAGTGGGATACGTATGTCTAAAGGGGATCACTCCTTCCGGGGGCTTCTTTGTGCATGCATTATTCATAACTTGTTCTTCCTGACCGTGGCGCTTGCTTGCGGTTTTTTGTATTTGAATACAAAGGAGAAATGAGTCTATGACATTACTTATAAAAGCGATGAACGTGGCGAAGGAATTCGCAGGTAAAACACTTTTTGAACATGTGAATTTGGACGTGTATGAAGGTGAGCGGATCGGAATTTATGGTCGTAACGGCGTAGGCAAGACAACGCTGCTTCGTCTACTAGCCGATAGGCTGGGGACGGATAAAGGCGGCATAGAACGACGGCTTCCGCTCGGGCAGTGGGGCTGGATGGGGCAACTGATCGATAGTGATGAGACGATGCCTACACATGCCTATGTCGAGGGAGGCTGTCCGGACCACTGCGCAGCGAAGCGGAGCTTGAAGGAGTTGGAAACGCGCATGCAGGATGCGTCGGCTTCTTGTATGGAGAGCTTGCTGGCTGACTATGAGAAAGCGGCAGAGCGATACCAACAGCTAGACGGCTACCACTGGGAACTTCAAGTGGAGCGAAGGCTGCTGCAGCTAGGCCTCAGCAGCGAGTTGTGGGAGCTGCCACTGGGCAAGCTGAGCGGCGGACAGAAAACGCGCGCCCAGTTAGCGAGGCTAATGGTACTTGAGCCGAAGCTGCTGCTGCTAGACGAGCCGACCAATCATCTCGATGCGGCGTCGCTCGAATGGCTCGAAGCATGGATCCGCGCCTATTCGGGCACGGTTGTCTTCGTCTCTCACGATCGTCATTTTATGGATCGTGTGGCGACCTGCCTTGTTGAGCTAACTCCAACAGGGAGCCGTAAATATCGAGGCGGGTATACGGCGTACACCCGCCAGAAAGAACTGGAGCTGCGAACGCAAGAGCAGCTCTACCGCAAGCAGCAGCTTCAGCGGGAGCAGCTGGAAGAGAGCATTCGCACGTATCGGCAGTGGTTCCGCCAGGGCGAAAAGTCCGCCCGGACGGCAGAAGTGCCGATACAGCGCGGATACTTTCAGGCGCGAGCCGGCACGCATGTTTCGCGGATGAATGCGAAAAGGAAAGAGTTGGAGCGCCTGGAAGCGGACCGCGTGGAAAAGCCGCGGGATGCCGCGCATTTGAAGGTAAAGCTGGGAGCAAGCGAATTCGCGGCACACTCGCTGGTACGTATGGAGCGGGCTTCGTTCCGTTACGGCAACCGCGAGCTGTTCGCTGAGCTAAGTCTCAGCGTGGACCGTGGTGACCGGTTGGCCGTTCTCGGGTCCAACGGTACAGGCAAAACGACGCTGCTGAAGCTACTCGTCGGCCAACTACAGCCTGCTGCGGGTACGGTGCGGCAGCACCCGCAAGCGTCGATCGGCTACTTCTCGCAGGAACTCGAGCATCTCGACGACGGTGAAACCTTGCTGGACAGTCTGTTGACACTGCCTGCCATGACCCAAACCCAGGCCCGCACGATTCTGGGCTGCTTCCTCTTCTCGGGTGAAGAGGTGCGTAAGCGCATCAGCGAACTGAGTATGGGCGAACGCTGTAGGCTCGCTTTTCTCAAGCTGCTTTTCAGCGGTGCGAATTTGCTGGTGCTGGATGAACCGACGAATTATTTGGATATTGATTCGCGGGAGAGAATCGAACAGGCGCTGCTTCACTATCCAGGTGCGATGGTCATCGTCTCGCACGATCGCTTTTTCATTCGTAAGCTGGCGACGAAGCTGTTATGGTTGAACGCGGAGCGCCGCCCAATCGCATTTGCCGGCACTTACGATGAGTACACGGAAGCTAATGAATAAAAATAAGCCGGAGGCGCACCTCAAGTGCGCTTCCCGGCTTATTTGCTTTTAGCTACATGAAGCAGCTCAGGTACGGTGACGAAGGTGTAGCCTGCGGCTTTCAATTTGGCAATCAGCGGTCCGATGGCCTGGACAGTTCCTGATAAATCCTGGCTTTCAGCTCCTCCAGAGTGCTGTAGGATAATGGAGCCAGGCTTCGTTTGCTGCATGATATTGTTTAGCACTTGTTCCGAACTCAGCGATTTCCAGTCAAGGGAATCGACGTTCCAATTCACGATCAAATAATGATGGTCAGCAATCCACCTGACTTGTTCTTCATTAATTGCGCCATAAGGCGGGCGGATGAGCTTAGGTGCATAGCCGATTAAACCTTGAAGCACACTTTCCGTGTTTATAATCTGGTTTTGAAATTTGTCTACCGATAGCGTCGGTAGATTGGCATGACTGTAGGAATGATTGCCAATGACATGGCCTTCACGAACAATCCGTTTAATGATATCAGGGTGAGTGCTTGCCTGAGAGCCAAGAACGAAAAAGGTTGCTTTCACTTGGTTAGCATGAAGAGCATCAAGCACTTTAGGAGTAAATCGCGTGTCAGGTCCATCGTCGAAAGTTAACGCCACTTTCTTCTCTTGACTGGATCCACGCAATTTGAAGGTGTCCGGGTATTTCACAACCAGTTGTGAAAGCGTTAGTTTTTTCTGAGAAATACGAACTTGGCCTTGATTTTTTTGAACGGGAACGGAAGGCTTTTTGGAGCCAGAACCTTCAGGATGTCCAGCTTTTTTTGAGTTTGTTTTGGGTGATGGACTAGGCGTTACAGCCGTTGGCGCTGATTTAGGTTGTACGGTTGCCAGTGGTGTAAGTGCAGGAGCTGGAGCTGGTGTTGCAAAACTCCTTGGGCTTGGCAAAGGTTCAAAATCAAACACGCCGTTATCGAGACTGGACTCTGTTGTTGCATGCGCATTTTGAGCGGATCTTTGGTCGTGATACGGCTTGCTTCTAGGCACACCGCAGCTTGCGGCTAGCAAGCAGACGATGGCGGCGGACCAAACCCATTTGGTGGTCATGGCAATCCCTCCGAGCATTATGAATATGCTCTAGTTTTTGTAAAGAAGGGACATCCTATCCTGTGAAATAAAGGAATAACACGTATTGGAAACGAGGGACATGAACTATTTGCAGCCGTAGCCCGTCATTACATATACCTAAACGGAAATCGTGAAAGGAGTGAGGAGAGGACATGATAGCCCTGATGAACAATAAAAAATTAATGATTTTGTTTATTTTTGTGTTATGTGCAGGCTGCTTTCATGAAAAAGCCTCACCTCCATCGCCACGTATCCATTCAACCGTAAAAGAAAAGCGAAATGCAGAGCTTTCTATTGTTCCAGGTGTGAGTATCTTCGTTCAAGATGATCGTGCATCTAAACACGATGTCCCTACCAAAGCAATTACGTTTGTGGATGAGCTCCATGGTTTCGGACTTACTTCCGGTAATGAGAAGGCTTCGCTCATGCAAACCGCTGATGGCGGGATCACTTGGAAAGTTCAAAAAGGGTTGACTCCCCTCATGTCGCCAGGCTCGCTTTCATTTCTAGATTCTCGAATAGGCTGGGTGCTGAGTAATGTATCTTATGGCCAAAAATCGGAGCTTCGCTTAACCGCGGACGGCGGTCAAACGTGGGAAGTCATTGCGCAGGACTTGCCAGGATTTGAGGGGAGAAAAGAAGTTGCTTTTTTCCGGTTTTTTGATCGACAGACCGGATTGATTGCCGTTCGCAATGACAAGGATTTGATGCTCCTTCGTACACAGGATGGGGGAATCACTTGGTTGGCGTCAAATCGCATTCCCTTACCAGGCACGGGCGTGGTTACATTCCTCTCATCCAGGGAGGGCTGGTTTATGGGGACAGGTGCAACCTCGAGCTCAGGTATAAGTGAAAAGGGAAGGGAAGCTGTGACGCTTTATCACATGACAGACGGGGAAAGATGGGAAGAAGCAGGGAAGGTCTCGACTTCCCTTATGCCACTGGCCCTATCATTTGCTGATGCAGGCCATGGGTTCGTGCTTCTGCAGTCGAATCAGCAAAACCGCGAACAAGAGCAGGTGCGGCAGCTGCTTCGGACCAGTGATGGTGGCAAAACATGGAGCCAGCATACATTTCCAACCACTTTTCATCCGGCTGATGCTAGTTTACAACTAAGCTTCCTTACATCAAACAGTGGCTGGCTCTGGGATACCCGAAATTTGTGGAGAACGAATGACGGAGGTTTGAATTGGAAGCTGCTCTTGTCGTAGAGGCTTAAATGATCTTCTGATAGGTCGCGATATCGAGAAACTTGCCCCATTTGAAGCCGACCTCACGGAAATAGGCGCACTGCGTGTAGCCATTTTTCGTAAACATATGAATACTAGGCTTGTTATCAGCGCAAATCGTAGAGATTAAGGTGTGAAAACCACTCTCTTTTGCGAATGCTTCAATATGCTGAATAGCCGCTGAACCAATCCCTTTACCAACGCACTCAGGACGTAAATAGATGGTTACTTCTCCTGTAGTGGCATAGGCTTGCTTTTTCTTGTGGGGCATAACTTGAACATAGCCTTGGAGGTTTTCATCGAGTGTAATCACATAAGTCCTGTACTTGGGATTCGGATGAACAACACTTTCAGTGAACTCCGTGATGTCAACGGGCTCCGTATGAAAAGAGGCGGTAGAATTCATCACGAAATGGTTGTAAATTTCCATTAATGGGGGTATATCGGACGTTTCTAATGGTTTAAACTTAATTGTAGACATGCTGCGACTCCTTATCCTCTTTTTCAAATAGACATATAGAATCATTCCATGTATCTTAGATATAATATCTTACTATATAATAGAAGATAAAGCTGAAACATCGCAAATAGGGGGAGTCGCATGTCGGGCAATTCAGGTTACATTCTCGTGATTATCGTTGGGGTCATCGTACTTGCAGGTCTTACATTCATGAATCTTCGCAAAATTAGTAAGTCCACCGCGGACTTGACTCAACTCAAAAAAAGAACGCTTCTCTGGAGTGAAATATCACTGGCGCTTTTCGTTCTGCAGTTATTCTTCCGTGATCGTCAGGGCGGATTCTTGCTATTCTTTGGAATACTTACACTTTTTACAGGTGCGCATTACCTAGGTGTACTGTATTATACGAAAAAAAGAGGGAAATAAAAAGCGAAGTTGAGGCTTTCCTAAGTAGTCCTGCTACTGAAGGAAAGTCTCTTTTTTTATGAGGATTACTCATTCCAGCTTGCTGGTTGTGTTTTCGTTGGCGATTTCAGCTTCTGGTACCATTTCTTCTTTTTCTTTTGTTCCAGTAACGTTCTTAGCTGCAGCATAACAAGCTTCGCCCTGTCTTCATCGGCGTATTTGCCTCGTAGACGCTCAAAAATCGTAGGATCTTGCATGGGATACCTTCTTTTCTGACTGTAAGATGAATGCGAAATAAAGAGAATATACGTTCTTATTTTCTTTAATAGTATATGAATTTTAGAGATTGAAGTCAACAGGCTCCGAGGAAAAATTATCCCGCGGAGTTTTTTTTATTTTTTAGCGATATTCCTTTATTAGGTAAGCGGTTAGATCCAAATCTCAGATATCCGCATTAAATGTAAAGAATCTTAAAAAATTGAGGTGATGACAATGGCTCGAGTAAAAGCAGTGCGTCAGCCTGATTTCGTTTTGATTACTTGGACAAGAGATCCCCTTCGTCCAGGTTCTGCGCGCAGAATTACCTCCTCTCGTGTGATCGGAAATGCTTCACCTTGTACGTTTACGTTAGCTCCTGGCAGACTGCTCATTAATGCCTTTAACTGCTTGTTGGATGCAGATATCGGTTTTAGAGTGGTATTTCAGAAAAACACATCAAGAATTAGCGGTGTAGTATTGTTACAGCGTAATCATTAGCTTGAGCACTATTTAAACCACCGAGAGGTGGTTATTTTTTTGAGGCAATTGAACGTCTTAATCTGTGTGAGTTATAGTGGTTAAATATTATTGGGATTAAACGATATGGACGTAAAATACACGGAATGACAAGAAACGTCTATTAGCGAGCAAACTGCTCGGAAAATAGAAGAAAATATTATTTCTATGGAAATATTCAGATTACTCAAAGAATGGATGTTTCATTTTCATATAAAGAAGCCAGTATTAATAGTTGTTAGAAAGAGGGAATCTAGACTTTTTGAAGAATTTGTCTTTGAGATATTACAACCATAACAAGGAGAAATACAATGCCTACCTTATTTAAAAGCAAGAAAGCAATGCTTCTCGGAGCTGTAATCATTTTTACACTGGGGAATGTATCAGGGGTGTCCGCCAGCACGACTCTTAAGGAAATAACGGCTTATTTGGACAGTGGTATACGCCTAGTTGTTGATGGACTTCCGTTCACTGCAAAAGATTCTGATGGCAAAATTCTTACTCCGATCAATTATGAAGGCAATACGTATTTACCATTGAGAAGTGTAGCTGAAGTGACAGGAATGAGTGTAAAATGGGATGATGCAACAAGAACTGCAACCTTAGGAGCTTTGTGGAACCAAGAATCTGAGAGTCATGAAGAAATTTCCTTAGACAGAACCTTTGAGCTCACTTTACCAGGAACATGGACTAGAAATGATAAAGGCATTAATAAAGTTAATCCGGAAATAGATTATGGAGCAATAAATACGAAGTTAGATGCACCAATTTTTATGGGAGTCATCTCAGAGTCAAAAAGTACATATGTAGAAACAATGAAGCTGGATGATTACCAAGAAATAATAATTGATCAAATGAAGAGTAATGATACAATTACAGACTTCAAAGTAACATCAGAAGAAGATTTAACAGTAAACGGATTTGCAGCAAAACAAACAGAAATACACAGTGTTATTAATAAAAGCATAAATGCTGCCTATCAAATTACATTTATTGAGACGAAAGACAGATTCTATCAGGTTATTTTTTGGACAACAGCCAAGCAAATGATTAGTTCAAGAGGGGATTTGTCAAAAATAGTTAGTTCATTTAGAGAGATGAAATAATTGTTAATTTAAAAAAGATCCTGTAATTAACAGGATCCTTTTTTCTATCGCAAATGTGATCGCAAAAGTGCGGGAATACTGCTCGGGCTTTTTTCTGTGGATCAAAAGTTAATTAGTTAAGTCCTCATCTGATTTGTCCGCTGTTGTCGCATTTTCCTTCACATACTCGCTTTGATCACTACCCCAAACATAATCATAATTTGTAATGTCTGGCTTGTAGTCAGATTCGATATTTTCGTTTTTCTCATCCATAATTTTACACTTCCTTTACATTATGGTTTGAAGGAAAGAGAGAGGAGTCCCTTCCCTTCAAATTCCAATAGCCAGCTTATTATCTAAGGTGTACCATTATTATGGGTATTGCAGAAAATGTTTATTCATCCATTGCTACATCATTACTGTAAAAACATTGAATTAATTGAAAGGCTTTTTATGCACGTAGAGCTTAAGTGGTAAGGAATTCGTTGTATCAGTCGGGAGGGATGACAGGATGGAATATCGAGTAGCACATAAGGAGACAGGTGAAGAGAGAACACTGACTCATTCGGAAGTTAATGACATGGCATATAACGCTGATGAACGTATCATTGTATTCGATACAAATTTGGAGGCGTATTATTTGCTCGATGATGTACACGAGTAGTCTATAAAAACAAAGAGCCTCGCTGGGAAAATCCCGCGGGGCTTTTAATATGCTTTTGTTAACCATCTAAAATAACACCATAAATGCCATTACTTCTATTTCTTCTTTTTTCTGCTGCCATGATTTGGTTTGTTATCTTTTTGATCTTTCAAGTGATTTTCTTGCTGTTGGTTGTTTGTTGACATAATAGTAGCCCACCCTTGTTGTCATTTTGAAGCACTAATATTGTGTGCATGTAAAGGGTGCGTCTATACAATGAACTCCTCAAATAACGGCAGTGGAGAAGAACTGGAAGAATAAACATTATCTTCATCACCGATAATAAGCGTATAACAGAATTTTATTTTGATTTAAGGGTAATTTAAGCAGCCACGGCTATTCTTATGTGGACTCATTAAAATCTGAGGGGGGACTATTATGGACATTGATATTTTGTTGGCAGAAATCCTCGAATCGCAGGATGATTGGCATGTAACGGCGACTGATACCGCATTTATTATAGATCCACGTATGGATTCCGATCATGAAGCGGGGCAAATCCCCGAGTAATACAATTTATTGTCATCCCCAATACTCAAAGTCCTATCCATCCCTTACAACTTAATTAACAGACAAAGAAGCACCGACCTCTGCGTCAGCGCTTTTTTGTCATATCTGTATAAACAAGCCTTTTAGCCATAAAGAAAAGTTCCGCTCATCTAATTTGGAAACGCTCAAGGCAACGCGGTCGGCCTAACCATAATCTCGCTGACTAGAGTGTCATCAGGTTCATTAATGGCAAACGCGATAGCTCTGGCAATACTATAAGGAGAAATCCCTTTGCCGCTTAGTTGATTGGCTATCGACTGCACTTCGGGGCTGGTAATGCTCTCAAAAAGTTCGGTCTGCCTCAGATCTGGAGCAATCACCGTAGCTTTTATATGAGAAGTCGAAGACTCTTCCAGGCGTAAACCTTCCGAAATGGCTCTAACAGCGAACTTTGTTGCTGCATATATGGCTGATGTCGGGGACACCTGATAACCGGAAGTAGAAGATAGGTTAATGACATGACCTGACTGCTGCTCACGCATGGTAGGTAATACCGCTGCGATACCGTATAAAACTCCTTTGATGTTCACATCGATCATTTGATCCCACTCATCTACTCGTAATTCACTCATCCTGGAACTCGGCATCTTATGGTTAAAATGGAAAGGGCGGACGATGAGCCCATTATCGACTATGAGTTAAAAGCCCAATTCATGGCCTTTGCTTTTATTGGCATTGTGGAGTGGTGGATGCGTCATCAAATGCCGCATTCCACACAATTTATGGCCGATCAGGTTAGGAATTTATTTGAAAAGAATCAAGTTTACCCGAAATAACATTGATTGTTTGGGGGATATGAGGTTTGTCCACATTTGATCGTAGTCCTCAAAATTAGTATAATAGATAGGTTATTATCCTAAATTCTGAATGATAGTTGTGAAGCGGGAAAGGTGGACATCTGATGATCGCCGTTTACATAGGGGCTGGATTAATCGGGCTGCTGCATGTGTATATTTTGTGCCTTGAGATGTTTTTGTGGACCAAACCGAGAGGGCTCAAGGCATTCGGCCTGACGCAGGAATTCGCGATTGCTTCCCGCTCGTTGGCTGGCAATCAAGGCTTATATAATGGTTTTCTAGCTGCGGGGATTTTCTGGGGGCTATTATATCCCGATCAAACCGTGAGCAAGCATATTTTGATCTTCTTCTTGTTATGTGTGCTGGTCGCCGGCCTATACGGAAGCTTGACGGCCAAACGTTCGATCCTGTTTGTGCAATCGGTTCCGGCGTTCGTGGTGCTGGTTGTCATTTGGTTCGTGATGTAATAGGGATAGGCGTCATTTAGCTTAAAAAAAGGAGCGGCTGCTGCGGGCAGAATGCTCCTTTTTTTTGATTCGATTATTGTTTTGCAAGCTGTTTTAAAGACCATCTTATCTTGATGGGCCCTAAGCAGGAAGAGTTAAGAAAATAGACATCTTATTATGGAGAGCAGCGGAGGTAAACAAAGAAAACGTTTGAGGGGAGAGGGGAATCAATGGTCTTTGACGAATTTATAAATGTATAAAAGTGGCATTAGATTTTTGTGGATCTAAGTTTGCATAACATAGGAGGTCGTACAAATGAATGAACGTGAACCTAAGAAAGAGCTAATTGACCTTCCATTTCTGCTTGATGATGAGGACCCGCTTGTTGATGATGTAATGAGTGATCAAGCGGCGGTTGGTTATTTCATTGAGGCAATGAAACGGGCCGGGATAGAGCGTGAAAAGATTGCAGAGACGCTTGTTCGTCTAACTGACGTTTATTCAATGCCTCCATATGAAGCAACTAGGATCTATTATGAGTTCAATGAGCAAAATGAAGAGGGATAATTTACTTTGCAAAGACACCGTAGCGGTGTCTTTTTCATGGAGGTTAAGATTAATTGCTAAATTTTGAAGAGATAAATGAGTACTTATTCTATGAGTTTGCTTATGATGTCACATTTAGTAAATCTGAAGTGTCATGATTGAAAATCATTTATAATATGAAAAGGCTGGAAGGTAAAGTTATTTAGAATCCTGCCAGGCAAGAACACGAACTGGTTCTAAATAAATAAAAAGCCGCTAAAAATGCGGCTTTTTTATTTCAATCATTAAACAAGCCTAGCTCATTTGTGAGATTAACAAATAAAAGTTCGTAATGGATGTCTTTTGATCCTAATCATTAAGATATTGGAGATTAATAAAAGAACCTATTCCTTGTGGGATAGGCCATTTCTCAATATATAAACGTTATTGTAATAAGGAGGAGATTAAGATTATGGCTATGCATACTCCGAAAAGGATAAGAAGTACCTTCCACTTTTTTGTTTCTGTTGTTTGGAAATATGAAGTAACTGATTCACGGCATAGATAAAAAATTAGGAAACCATCAAATGCAGATCGTACACCGGATTTAAGATAATAACTTGTTATTTTCTGTGAACTTATATCTCCGTATTGTTCAACAAGTATGGGTATAGATAACATTGCATTCATATTTCGTGTAATTTCATAAGCAAAATAAAATAACGCAAGCCACCAACCCCACTTCTTACCAAGAAACATTCCAACTGCGGTTGCAAGACTAAGGACTCCTAATAATGTAACTGCTGCTTGAAAGAAATAGCTCGATACTCCAATTAATGAAGATACGTCACTAAGCTTGCTAAAAAATGAAACCTGAGCAATTAAAACTATTACCCCTGCAATTGCGATCCAAATAGCTAGTAAACTAACTCCAATTGGTCGATCGTATGAATATTGCATTATTTCTTCTTCATTAGATTTTGGTGCAAAATTTGACAATGTCTTTCCCCCTAAAATAATATTTTTTATTGTATCATTAGAACTAAAATGTAACAATGTGGAAACTAGCTGGGATGAGAATAACTATTCATTTTACAATTTCGTAGGATCCGGCAGTGAGGATTTGGAGAATAGAGAGGACTATTTCCATTGGATCTACCCTTTGATTTTAAAGCGATTCTTAAACGCTTTTATGACGGTACAGGATATGCCAAGATTGCTGCTGATTTGAATATTACCCTAGGCGAGCTCTCAGTAATGTTGGATGAGTATCGGAAGAGAGTTGCTCCACTGGCTAAGAAGTGGGATGACTGGAGGCGAGAGCAGGATACAGCTGTAAGTGAGAAGTCTGAGGATAAGACTGCGGATGCTCCAATCGGTGAAGTAGTTGAGTTTACTGAACCAGGGAACGAAGAGAAACAATATTATGTTACTGATAAGGAAGAGAAGGGCACTCAAATCGGTAAAGATGAGCTGGAAAACTTTATTTTAGGAGGCTATGGTCCATCGTATGAAGATTTACCTTATGACTTCACGGAGCTCCTCAGCCGTAAGCGAAAAGGAGAGACGTGGATGGAAATAGCACAGTCATTGAAAATAAGTTCAAGTAAGTTATCTGCTGATTGGAGTGAGTACATAAAACGGATTAAAGCTGTTTTAGATGGAGAAAATGGTGCCGCATAAAAAGGAGGGATAAGAAATGAAATGGAAACAAGAGCTTTTAGGGTTAAATGATATGAACAAGGCGTGGCACTACGTGTTGAGGAAGAGCGGCCAGCGGGTGTTCCGGAAGATGAGATCGAGAGTGGCTCGGTGGAAGTTGATCGGACAAATGTAAATCAATAATGAAAATCCTCTGCGCGTAACATTTCCGGGATCGCAGAGGATTACAGCTGATTCATCTATCTAACTTAATTGAATATTGAAATACATCAACGATTAATGCTCAGATTTCGAAGTTCGTTTCATAATACGCAAATGAAACGGTAAATAGAAATAGTATACAACCAAATAAACAGGTATCGAGTACAAGGGGTTCCAATGCTTTAGTGTCATTACCCCAACAGCTACAGCTAGCCACTCGGCAAGCTCAGATACAGCTGTAAAAAATATTGTGTAGAGAAGTTTTTTTGGTTCTTGATAAACGTTTAGATAGATAACGGCAAAACTCGAAGGAATAATAGTGTACATGAAGAACTCGGGGATACCGCGTTTATTGGGGCTACCAACGTCAAATAAATCAATCCACACGGCAAATATTGTGTCGACAACCCAAACAAGTCCGGCGATTAGACCGAAAGTAAGATATATTTCTGGCATGTTTAATCTTTTGGGCATAAAAACGATGAACAACAATAGAAAAACACCAAGAATAGCTGAGTACCACCAACCGGTACTAAAATCCATATTTTGAATGAATTGTTTCATAAAAGACCATACACCTCACATACTGGGGATGGTCGTTAGTTTGTCCATTAAGTGGAATTGTTATGAATGAACATCGGCTGAATATTCAACATTTGTTGCGATCTTTAAGGTCAGTTCAAGGGAAAAATAAAAGATCCCCGTCTAATTACTTATAAATTTATGGTACGATTAAAATTACAGTTAATATAGTCCAGCGTGTTTTAGAAAAACAATAAATATACTGAGGAGAAAAAAATATGGGAATGATAGGGTACCTAAAACAAATCTCTACTGAATCACTTGAAGGAATTATTGCAGGAAATATGAACATTGCTGAATTCATTTATAGCAACGAAAGCGAAAGTAATTCATTGGATCTTGATAAAGCTTGGCATGCAATTCATTTTCTTTTGAATGAAAGTGCTTGGGAAGGGCAGCACCCATTTTATAATGTCATTTTGGGTGGCATAGAATTGGGTGATGATTTAGGTTATGGACCAGCAAGATATTTAACAAGTGAAGAAGTCAAAGAGGTAGCTCTGAGTTTGTCCAACCTTAACGAGAATGAGCTTAAAAATAGATTTAGTCCTGAGAAAATGAAGGAATTAGATATATATCCCTCGATTGATTGGGCTGAACAAGGTGACCTGGAGTATGTTTTTTCCTATTACGAAGAATTAAAGAAATACTACATAGAGGCTTCAGAGAAAAACAGTGCAATGCTTCTGTACATATCTTAAGCTCAAGATATTATTTCAATGAAAAGAGATGAAATTAGTAAATATTCAAAAATTATTGAAAGTAAGGATATGAATATTGGAGATTTAAAAGGAACTTATTTTTCGAGACAAATTTTGGATTTGTGAGATTAAGAGAGATGATGATTGACTCAGAAAATATTTATGAAATACGTGAATGGAGTAATTTGGGCCATCAAGTTAAATTTGAGTTTTTCGAACCTAACTATGATGGAGATGGGGAAGGATTCTGGTTTACAGATGAAATGAACTGGATTATATATTGTTCTCATGAGAATTCAATAACTTTTGGAGGAGAATTATTAATTCGAAGAATTAAAGAAAATTGGAGCGAGTGGAATGAATATCTCTGGTGAAACGTTCGGATTAGCTAAGAATGGAGCTTTTTTTGTTAAAGGGGAGAAGCGGTGGCGAGCAGCACAAGAGGCAGGCCTTACAGAACTTATTTGCGTAGTTGTGGAGTCAAGCGATGAGGAGTCTAAGCTTAACGGTTAGCCAAAGTCATTGCGTGGCCGGACTAACGAGGAGCTGCTAGCTTCGCTTTTGGAGGAGCTATCTGCTCATTACTCGATCGAAGAAATATCTATTCAGACCGGCTTTCAAATGAAAGAGCTCAATCAGTTGCTTCCAGGATTAAATTCGGACACCGAGCTCATTACCCCGGTCTAGGAAGATGAGTTCGATGTACAATTGAGCCGGTGCTTTTAAATCGGGCTGAGGCTACGTAATTTCTTGCAAAATATTAAACTAAACGGGTAGTTTAACACAGTATTAATCATCGTTCATTGGTCCTCAGCATTTACCTTCAATGGTATACGTCCAATCAATCACTATTTAACAAACATACTTTATACCGTAGTGACAAAACACCAGAGGGGAATGAGTAAACATGGGAGCAGGGTATGGTGGAAGTTGTGCAGGTTATGGCAACAACGTAGCAGCTATTTTGGTTCTTTTTATTCTTTTGGTTATCATCACATCAGCTTTTGTATGGTAATTTCTTAATCTAACACAAAGAAACAATGAGAAAAAACGGCCGCGAAATATAATGCGGGCCGTTTTTTCGTTGTTCTTATCATAAAAAGGTCACCCTTAATCTTATCTCAGGGTGACCTTTTATGGTAAATGAAGGGTGAAATATGAAATGAGTGGGCTGTGGTGGCTTAATATATAAGATTCAAATATTAAAATAATGCGTGGGCACATAGCGGGAATTTGTGGTTATTATTTTTTACGAGTGCCGGCTATTCCAACACTCAATTTAGTTCAAACGTCCAATCAATGACTAGTTAACAAACATACTTTATACCGTAGTGACAAAACACCAGAGGGGAATGAGTAAACATGGGCGCAGTAGGTTATGGTGGAAGTTGTGCAGGTTATGGTAACAACGCAGCAGCTGTTTTGGTTCTTTTTATTCTTTTGGTTATTATCTTAATGACTTTTGCAATTTAAACCAACATCATAAAAAAAACAAAAACGGTCTTTTCGCAAAATAGATGCGAATACAGACCGTTTTTTTCGTTGATCTCTTCAAAGAAAAAAGTAATCCTTAATCTTACCGAGATGCTGAGGTATTGGGCTGACTTCCTTGTTTGTTGCGTAGAACTAATAGACCTATAACCTATAAAAAGAAGGACGCTCGATCGTCCTTCTCGTGCACCGGAATACTCCCGGTGAGCCGAGTCAAAGTATCGAAAAATCATCCAAGTCGGCATTGCTCGCTGGGTGAAGGACTTCCAGGATGGTCGGATTGAGATCAAGACGGTTGAGGATCTGAAGAAGCTGATTGAGGTTGATCTAGAGCTACAAAAGGATGAATTTTAGAGGACTTTTAATTATTGTGAAGAATAGGAATATTTGTAACAAATAATTGAAAGGACTGATTTGATGAATTTAATGGTTATTATTTTCATTATGTTCGTTGTTTTTTGTTTAATTGGTATATTCAGCAAAGGCAGGTATAGAAGAAGTAATTCTACCCATCATCACAATAATAGCTCTAATCTCTTTATCAATAACACTTCTGATCATGATATTAATCACCATCACCAACATCATAATCATCATAACAACCATAGTCATATTCATCATGACCACCACCATCGCCACGATCACAATCACAATGATTCTCCCAGCGGAGGCGGAAGTGATAGTGGAGGTGGGAGTGACAGCGGAGGGAGCAGTAGTAGTAGTAGTAGTAGTAGTAGTAGCGATTAATTGCGAGAGTCAAATTGACTCTCTTTTTTATTTTTCCTTGTATTACGCAGTCCTGACAGGGATAAAGCCAAAGAAATATGGCTCGGCAGCGCAGGTAAGATGAAACTCAAAGACCTTGCTGCAGAGCTCGGACTTGGGTTTCTTTATTTAAACATTTTATTTATTAGACTAAAAATGACAAAAGCTTTTCTAGGGTTTCTTACCCCTCATTCTGGTAAGGCATTTTAATCCCTAGCCAGTGAACAGTTACTTTTTTATACTAGTACTTCCTGCTACAAACTTATTTTAAACTTAGATGTACGTATTCCCAATTTCATATCATCTTCTCTGGCCTTGTAATTACCTATGTTTACCATATGGGAGTCTATATATATGCATAAAAATATGTGTAATTGGAAAATTTAAGTATACTGCCATCGTAAGGAGGATCTGATTGGTTTGAACGGAAAAATCACCCCATTTCAGTTGTCTATGCTGCTGATTACATATATCGGAATCTCCAACCATGTCATCCTGATTCCAATATTGCTAGATACCGCGAACCGCGACGCATGGATCTCTGTCTTGGCCGCCGTTGTACCTTCCTTACTTCTTGGCCTGCTGTATGTATATATGTACAAACATATCCCTTCTTCGCTTTCCACCTGGGTAAAAGAGAAAACAAATTCACTGGTGTGGCTTATTTTCACGGTTCTGTTCACCTTATACTTCTTAATTCAGGCTAGCATCAGCATACGGGATACGATCGTTTGGTCAAATACATCATACTTGACATATACCCCAACATGGGTAGTCGGTATATGTCTCATCAGCATCAGTTATTACACGGCAAGGAAGGGACTGGCCGCAATTGCAATCACCAATGGCATTCTGCTACCCTGGATCGTTCTATTTGGCTTTTATATCATGGCAGTAAACTTTCAATATAAAGATTACAGCTACTTGTTTCCAATCTTCAAAAATCCAGCGCTATCTATCACACATGGCGCTTGGTACACAACATCGGGTATTACGGAGATCTTTCTCGTGTTCTTCCTGAAGGACAATGTTAAGGGCAAGCTGTCTCGCATGAATATGATGCTGGTTGTGCTTATGTTGATTGAGCTGACATTTGGACCATTGTCAGGCATAATCGCCATGTTCGGTCCAATCGAAGCCGAGAAACTTCGATACCCGGCGTACGAGCAGTGGCGCATGGCGTCCATCGGAAGCATGCTAAGTCAAACCGACTTTTTGTCCATTTATCAATGGTTAGCCGGTGCGTTTATACGAATTTCGCTGGCGATCTATATCATTCACACCCTGTGGGTGAAAAAATGGAGGCATCCAGAAATATTGCTCATTCTGATTTCCTTGTTTCTTTTTGTAATCAATCAGCTCAAGCTGTCGGATATAAAGTTCCACGATCATGTAAAAACCTATTATACGAGTTCCAGTCTGTTTTGCGGTGTCACTAGCTTCGTGCTCTTAATTTGTATTTGGGCAGGAAAGAACAAGAAGGCGGTGAGGCAAAATGGCTAATATATGCGAAAGTGACATACGGCAGTTATTTGAGGACTGCGGCGATGTTAGCCTCGAACCAATCGGCGGCTTTCTGTTCATTTTCTGCCAAGGCATGTCCAATCGGGAGCAAATCAATGAAGTAAGCACATGCAGCACAGACATTTGGCGGCAGCACCCCGTTACTTTAACATCGAATTGGAAGAACGAGCTATCGTCCTATGTGTTTAGTGGCAACTTACTTCTCTTCGATATGGAAACGGTTTGCTGTTACCTGCACTATGTTGCAGACCCGCCCCAAAGAGACCCGGAAGAGTCCGTCATGGAAACGTCCTCCAAGGGAGCGCGCGACGGATTTACCGAAAGCATCAAGACCAATGTAGCGCTAATCCGCAAGCGACTGCTAACTCCGACACTCAAAGTGGAATCTTTTACAATTGGTGTCCGGAGCCAGACCGAGATATGTTTGCTCTACATCCAAGATATTGCGAATAAGGAGGCTGTCGATGAGGCTCGAGCAAGATTGCAGAATATCTACATCGATGCGCTAATTACGAGCTCTCAGCTGGAAGAAGCCATATCGGATAAGACCATGTCGGTGGTACCGCTTATCGACAATACCGGGCGGCCCGATTTTGCCGCTGAGTACTTGATCGGCGGCCGATTCGTAGTTTTGCTTAACGGTTCGCCACTCGCCATTATCGCCCCAGTTACGCTTACATCGCTTATGAAATCACCAGAAGACGGCTATTACCGTTCGGTGATCAGTTCTTTTCAACGGCTGATCCGACTAGTTGGCTGGTATTTGGCGTTGTTCCTGCCCGGATTCTACATCGCGCTGATCGGATTCAATTTCGAGCAGGTTCCACTGCCTTTGTTAGCTACAATTGCAACAAATCGCATCGGACTTCCGGTCTCACTTCCATTCGAGGCGATTATCGTGCTCATCATGTTTGAGTTGTTTAAAGAAGCAGGATTGCGGCTACCCAAGTCAGTAGGCCCAACGGTAACCGTCGTCGGCGGTATCATCATAGGTGATGCAGCTATAAGAGCCGGCATTACGTCCCCTACCGTAACTGTCGTGGCTGCGACCACGGTAATATCCGGCTACACGCTGGTGAATCCGACGCTGAGCGGCATCGTATCGATCGCACGCATCGTCATCATGATCATCGCCTCTATTCTCGGGATGTTCGGGTTCTTCTTGTCTATCTTCTTCGTCATCGCCTATTTATCCGATCTCAAATCGTTCGGGCTCCCGTATCTCTCTCCGATTTCACCGCCATCTTGGGCAGATATCACAGGGGCTCTGCTTAAGAAACCGGCGAATAAAATGAAAAAGCGTGCACAGAACCTACATTTGCAGGACGATACGAGGATGAAGGACGGAAAATCATGAAGAGGGCCTGGAAATCGGCTTTAGTCGGCTGCATCATGTTGTCCCTTTGTGGATGCTGGGACGTAAAGAACATTCAATACTTCAATTTCGTTAATATGATCGGCATCGATTACATCAACGGAAAATATAAAATCTATGCGCAAATCAATGATCTCGCGTCCATGGCGAAGCAAGAAGGAGGCGGAAACACTCCGAATCCGATCGTTGTTGGAACAGGTGAAGGCGAAAGTATCGGGATGGCGATGTTCGATCTGCTGAAGGAAAGCCAGATGCGAATGGATTTGACACAGACTAAAGCGTTTATATTTAGCGATCGCCTGCTTGCCAAGGGGGTCTTCGATATCCATGACGACTTGATGCGAACGCGCGATCAACGCTATACACCCTGGGTATTTGCAACTAATGAAGACCTCAGCAAGATTCTAAGCACAAAACCGATCACCGGCAGCTCCTCTATTAACACATTGTACTACCAGCCTAATCTCTTATATAAGCAGATACAATCCTCCTTTGTGCCAGTGAATTATCAGAAGTTCATTCGATCTTCAAGGGAACCGTTCGAAACCATGCTGCTGGATCATTTAAAACTCTCCGAGAGCTGGGACAAAGATGGTAAGCCATTTACACTGCCAATCGTGAATGGCCTTGTCGCTTTGAAGAACGGAAAGAGCGAAGCCAGATTCAACCGTAAAGAAGCAAGCGGAGTGAAATGGTTAAATGAGAGAACCTTCCGCGGTATTCTCCCCATCAAGGACGATCAAGGCACATTCGTTGGAACCGCAGCGCTAAAGAACAATAAGGTAAAGAAATCAGCCGCATATAAGAACGGTAAACGAATCGTTAAACTAGAAATTAGCATGGACGCCTCCATTCGAGAGCAGAAGAAACCGCTTGGGCTAAATGAAATGAATATGTTGATTAAGAAGAACGTCGTGGATGAAATTACAGAAACCTATGAAGTTGGGAAGAAACGCTTCGTTGACATTTACTCCTTGAACGAAGTCTGGTATCGCAAAGGTCTGACCGTCAATGAAGATATTCCGGATCTTGAGCTCCATATCAAAGTCAATCTCTTGGCTACCAACATGTTCGAGTTGCGGGACTAGCTCTTATGAAACGCCTCCACTAAGGCCTACTACGAAGAATACGTCCTCAAGGTCTATGAAAGGGTTAAGCCTATAGTTTAAAGCAAGGAGATTAATCTAACGTGGAGTTGAATAAAGACACCGCGGCAGGCTAGTCAAAGCTGCTTTTCATTTAGCAAAATCATGTAATTAAGCTAAACCAACTAATATCTTGTCAAGGTTTTTCGAAGCGGAAACTCAAGAAGAACGAACCCACGGCGGTCAAGATCTTCACGAGCTTGGCGAATCTTCACAAATCACAAGCGACAAACTGGAAAAGGCCGTTAAGCAACTAGAAGAACGTCTGCTGGAAAACCCAAAGGAAAAGTTCCTTAAGAAGGCGGTTCGCGCGCTTCGTGAGGACTTGCTACCTCGCCTCCAAAAGTACGAGGCTCATGAAGATATTTTAGGCACGCGCAACAGTTACAGTAAAACCGATCACGACGCCAAATTTATGCGGATGAAAGAAGATCACATGCAAAACGGTCATCTCAAGCCGGGTTACAATATGCAGATTGGCACCGAAAATCAATTCATCCTTGGTTACAGCGTACACCAAATGCCTACCGATACACGTTGCCTCATTCCTCATCTTGAAAAAGTAAAGTCGCAGCTCAGCAAGCTGCCAAGCAGCGTCATTGCCGACGCGGGCTATGGTGGCGAAGAAAACTACGACTATTTAGAGCAAAACGAAATCGATGCCATCGTGAAATACGGTTATCGTTGTCAGGTCACAGTGCACTTGGTCAAAGAACGCCGCTTCCTTTGGTTGGTCTCAATATAGATACAAGTATGAGCCAGTGTTCTATGCCCATTTGAAAGGTAAGTCGCCGGCATGGTACGGGGACCGGAAGCAGTCGACCATATGGAAAGCCGGCTTGCCCAGGATCTGCCAGAGCTTTAGACTTCTTTGGCGGCAGCGGATCTACACCGATGACATGTGAGCAGATGGACCGAACATGCAGGACATTAGAGCTGGACCCAGTCTTCTGTGATGTAATTAAAAAAGCGGTTCACTGAGTGGACAGGAATAGAGCATGTACTATTGAATCGGGCTGCATATGCATAGAATCTCAAATTTGGATAAAAATACGGGCAAGGGAATGAATGGGAAACTAAAACATAAGTCGACAGGGGGAAGTTGAGTAGCTTGGCCAGATGGCAATGGTATAAGCGGTGGTCACGACCAGTATCGACCAGTATCCCAGCAAAGTCAGAAGCCTCTGTTGATTGTGTGAAATGAACCGCCTGTCGTCCCATTTCTTTATTGGTCGTAGCGATGATTCGAAAAAAAGTCGGGGTGATCAACTTGTGGATAAATCTGATTAAACAGATTCTTGTATTCCTGTTGATTGCTCCTTTGCTTTCGGGATGCTGGGACCGGCTGGAAATTGAAGACCGCGCCGCCGTGCTAGCGATTGGCATTGATGTAGCTAAACCCGGTGATGAGAAAGAAAGCAGCAACGCTACACATAATATAAATAACCAGTCGGAATCGAACAAGAATTTGATTCGGATCACGGTCCAGATTGCCGTTCCCGGAAGGATTCCGCTCGGTACAGCGGGCGGATCGGGCAACCCTCCCGGGCAGAAGCCGGTGTGGGTGCTGACTAGCGTCGGCCATACAATCGATGATTCCTTGATGAACTTGCAGCAGCAGCTGGCAAATCAATTATTTTACGGACATTTGCGGGTAATCGTGATTTCGGACGCGATTGCGAGGAAAGGAATTGCAAATGAGAATGATTTCTTTCGCCGTCAACCGCAAGTCCGTAGAACCGTTTGGATGGTCGTTTCTAAAGGGCCGGCAGCGGATATTATGAATGCCAACCCTGAATTGGAAAGAGTGCCGACGTTATATTTGCTTGCCACATTGGAGCATGCTAGGGAAATGGGCAAGCTGCCCAACAATTTCTTGGGCGTATTTTTCAGTCAATCCTCGGCCAAAGGACAGGAAGGATCGGTTCCATACTTGGAGCTAAAGAAAGCGTCGAACATTGAAATCTCTGGATTGGCTTATTTTCGAGACGATAAAATGGTGGGCACGTCGAAAGCCGTACAGATCGGCCATTATATGGCGATTAAAGAGATTAACCCTGGCGGGTATAGCACGCTCCATCAAATGCCGAATACGAATACATCGGTTATTTTTAAAACAACGCATAGGAAGTCGAGAATCACGTCAACGATTAAAAATGGAAAAGTTTACATCAAAGTAAATTGCCAGGTGGAGGGGAATGTGGAAGAAAAATCGAACGAGAATTTCCACATTACAGAAGAAAATCTAAAAAAGATAGAAGATAAAATCGAAAAGGACGCCAAGCAGGCGTTTGAAGATTTCATTCAGCAAACCCAAAAGGATGGCAGCGACATTTTCGGCTTCGGGGAATATGTACGTGCTACACAGCCCGTTTATTGGAACAAGCAGGTCAAGACCAAAGAAGAGTGGCAGCGTCAGTATGAAGACATAAACGTCGATGTTAAAATGTTCGTCAAGATCAGGCGGATCGGAACAAAGAACCGATCAAGAATTTTTGGGTGACAATAGGGAGATTTGTGTCATTAATGTAGGGAGGGTTGAATTGATATTCAACTAACGATAAACGTTAGCTTGCCGTGGCCACGGATATACGAACGCATGATCTCACATCTATTCTAACGAATGTTGGGAGTGTTCGCAATTGAAAGATGAAAATACGAACAAAGTTAATGAAGAGCTCTTGTTCAAGCATGAGCTCGTACTGCTAGAAGGTATCCTGGAATTCAAATCAAAGTATCGTAAAATCATTCAAGCCGGCATCGCTCGCTGGGTGAAGGACTTTCAGGATGACAGGATTGAGATTGATCTGGAATTACAAAAGGATGAATTTTAGAGGACTTTTAATTATTGTGAAGAATAGAAATATTTGTAACAAATAATTGAGAGGACTGATTTGATGAATTTAATGGTTATTATTTTCATTATGTTCGTTGTTTTTTGTTTAATTGGTATATTCAGCAAAGGCAGGTATAGAAGAAGTAATTCTACCCATCATCACAATAATAGCTCTAATCTCTTTATCAATAACACTTCTGATCATGATATTAATCACCATCACCAACATCATAATCATCATAACAACCATAGTCATATTCATCATGACCACCACCATCACCACGATCACAATCACAATGATTCTCCCAGCGGAGGCGGAAGTGATAGTGGAGGTGGGAGTGACAGTGGAGGGAGTAGTAGTAGTAGTAGTAGTAGCGATTAATTGTGAGAGTCAAATTGACTCTCTTTTTTATTTGTAATGCCAAGAGAACGCAGTCCTGACAGGGATAAAGCTAAAGTAATATGGCTCGGTAGCGCAGGGAAGTTGAAACTCAAAGACCTTGGAGCAGAGCTCGGACTTGAGGAAACTCAGATCCTGAAATGGGAGAGCCAGGACAAATGGGATGCTTTATTATAAGGTAACATTACTTAATGAAGTGAAAAGTAACGGTACTAAACGAATTGGAGCTCCTATTGGTAACAAGAAAGCCGTCACTACTGGAGAGTTTGGATCCATTTGGATGGACACTCTCGAGGAAGAGGAGCAAGAGCTGGGTGTCGTTGTTCCTATAGATAAGCTGCTGTCCACGAAGATTGAGGAATCAGATATTAGGGTAATAGATGATCTGCTACCCCTGGAAGATGCGTTGACAAGGGTCCAGGATAAGAAATTAAAAGCTATCGAATTAAAGGACCAGTTTGTAGATGCAGAGCGTGATCTTCGGTTTCAAAAGCTCCAAGCTAGAAGTGAACACTTTGAACAATAGCAGCATTATGGATCCAGTTGTATTGGACAAGCTATTAAGCTGTCAAGGTAATTGATAATTAAGTCTTTTTATACCTGATTGCTTGATTTTACGAGGAGATTGAAAAGAAGACAAAATAAAGCAGCGGTATAAATTTTACGTTCTTTTAGGTTTAGAATGGAACAAATCTTCTTGCCACTTATAATAACCATAAATAACTATGGAAAAAAATACAAATAGGAAAAACCGACCCCATGGAGTAATGTTAACTAACTTATAGATCCCTAATACTTCTTGAAACAAATAATGTATAGGAAAAACAGCAAACATGAAATCCATGATGATGTTAGCTATAATATATTTCCAAAATTTCCCGTATGTAAAATAGAAAACCCATAAAGTTATTACTGGAAAAGCACCAAAAACACCAGAAACAAATAAGGGTTTTAACCACGGAATAAGCGTTTCATTAATTACCCAATGTTTTTGATTCATGGCGACTACGTTATAAATTATCATTAAATATGAAGCGAAAATGGCTGCAGGCATAAAACGTTTTATATTTTCCTTTTTAATTAAAAATAATGTGAACCATGGACCAATTAATACAGTCCATAATACTATTTTATTTAACAAAATAGTTAATCCCCTTTAACGTTTTTTATTTTTATTATTTGTTTCTCTTCAGGTATTATTCTTAAAGATTAATACAATCAAAAAAAATGTTGAGATAAGGACCTGTGTTGTTAAACTAACTTCCCGTTCGTACGCCGTTATCAGTCTAACAATTTATTTATCAATCCATTTACACTTTGAGGTGAAAGCAGAGTTGGGAAAGCTTCGAGTATGGAATTTACGATCATCGAAGGAGGTATCTATGAGGATACAAGTTTCCGTTATAACACCGGTGACGTGGTTCGAGTCATACTTGATGAGCAGCAGCCTGTGTTCTACGGTTACATCTTTACGATCAACGATGGTCCGATGAAGCTATTAAGATCACCGCATTTGATCAGCTCAGCTATTTAATGGGCAGCGACACTTATGTGTTCAAAAATTCGACAGCTACGGAAGTTTTTAAAAAAATAGCCAGTGACACCGAATTAAAGATAGGCTCACTTGCTGATACAGGCTACCGAAGGAAGGTAGAAGATGGGACTAAACTTCTTGATATCATTTGTACGGCATTGGCGGATACAACTGTTGCAACCGGTCGTACCTATGTCTTTTACGATAACTTCGGAGAACTTGCCTTACGAGATTTTGTCGACTGGAAATTAGATATTTCTATCGGCGATATAAGCTTAGCCTATGATTACAAAATGACTCGCTCTATTGATACCGATACTTATAACCGTATTAAATTGGTCCAGGACGTGAAGAGCAAGGAAGAGGGTCAAACTTCTAAAGTGGTTGGGTGTGATGCATTCGTTGTTCAGGATAGTGCAAACATAGCCAAGTGGGGCAGACTGCAGCTCTATCAAAAAGTTGATGATAAGTTAAACCGAGCACAGGTAAATGAAATTCTGAACAAACTCATGGTGTTAAAGAGTCGCGAGACGCGTACGTTCACTATTGATGCTATCGGTGATATCAGAGTGCGTGCAGGCTGCTCTATTTCTATTAATATTGGGGATATCGATGTGAATAATTATTTCCTTGTTGAAGAATGCACGCATAAGTTCGAAGATGCAGTTCATTCCATGTCATTGGAATTGAAGGTGTATGGATGAAAAAGATAGCTGAACTAGCAAATTTAATAAAGCAAGCCGGAGTCGGTGCTGTTGATGCAACCTCACCTGTATCTGTACTATTAGGAACAGTAACAAACACAAATCCTCTCGAAGTGTCCGTTGATCAGCGGTTTTCACTCGTTGAGGATTTTTTAATTATTCCGGAACAGCTCACACACTATGAGGTTACGATAGGTATTCAAGTAGTGGTCATTCGGCGCGGCCTTGAAATCGGCGATTCGCTAATCCTCCTTCGGATGCAAGGTAGTCAACAGTACATCATTTTGGATAGGGCGGTGTAGGAATGATCCCTCAGGGCGGAGTAACCACCATGCAATTACTACAAGCTAAACAGGCTAGCAAAACCTACCAACTTGATCCGGTCTCCAACCGAATTGTGGGAATCGTAGATCGCCTAGAGGCAGTAAAGCAAGCTGTATATAAGATCCTCCAAACAGAACGCTTCGAACATACTATTTATGGTTCTGATTATGGTAGTGAGCTTAGCTCCGTCATTGGGAAGAGTGATACTTATGTTCGTGTAGAGTTGAATAGACGCATTCAAGAAGCCTTAATGCAAGACGATCGATTACAATAAAAAGTCTCCTACTATCCTACCACCATCTGTAACTCTTGAATTAGATCCTGTGTTTTGTGATGTTATTAAGAAACGTTTTTATGAGTTTACGGGTATTGAGCGGTACTTTTAAATCGGGCTGAGGCTACGTAATTTCTTGCAAAATATTGAACTAAACGGGCAGTTTAGCACGGCATCAATCATCGTTCAGTGGTCCTCAGCGTTTACCCTCAATGGTATACGTCCAAGCAAGCAATAAGTACTGAGCGTATACTTTATATCGTAATTAAAATTTACTTGAGGGGAATGAGTAAATATGGGTTATGGTGCAAGTTGTGCAGGTTATGGTAACAACGTAGCAGCTGTTTTGGTTCTTTTTATTCTTTTGGTTATCATCTTATCAGTAACTTGTGTTTGGTAATCATCTTATCAGCAGCTTGTGTGTTCTAAAATTCTTTAATCAAACACTAATATCGAGAAAAACAAAAGCGGTCCTATCGCGAAACAGATGCGAACACGGGCCGTTTTTTCTCGTTGTTCTTATCATAAAAAGGTCACCCTTCTCAGGGTGACTTTTTTATGGTAAATGAAGGTTAAAATATGAGATGAGTGACTGTGGCTGGTTAATATATAAGATTCAAGTTTAAAAATAATGCGTGGGCACATAGCGGGAATTTGCGGTTATTTTTACTGGGTGTTATAAAAAGGTAGTTAACCCGGCACTGAAGGAGCGGATCAAGATAATACTAATTCTCAGTTTCTGTTCGATTTAATTGCTCGGCTATTTTGAAAAATGTAGATTGTGCTTCGAGTGGTACAAATTCACAAGCACCAACATAGCTGTTGTCACTCACCTGCAGGGACCATCCGAATTCTTTATTATGAATGCCGGCTATTCCAATACTCAATTTGGTACATACGTCCAATCAAACACTACTTAACGAACATACTTTATACCGTAGTGACAAAACACCAGAGGGGAATGAGTAAGCATGGGAGAAGTAGGTTATGGTGGAAGTTGTGCAGGTTATGGTAACAACGCAGCAGCTGTATTGGTTCTTTTTATTCTTCTGGTTATTATCTTAATGACATTTGCATTTTAAACCAACATCATAAAAAACAAAAACGGTCTTATAGCGAAATAGAAGCGAATACAGACCGTTTTTTTCGTTGATCTCTTCATAAAAAAATAATCCTTAATCTTACCGGGATGCTGAGGTATTGGCTGACATCCTTGTTTGTTGCACAGAACTATTAGACTTATAAAAAGAAGGACGCTCGAACGTCCTTCTCATGCACCGGAACACTCCCAGTGAGATCATGTTTGCCACGGTTATGCGAACGCATGATCTCACATCTATTCTAACGAATGTTGGGAGTGTTCGCAATTGAAAGATGAAAATACGAACGAAGATAATGAAGAGTTGTTACTTAAGCATGAACTCGCTCTAATCGAAGGGATACTCGAATCCAAGTTTACCGTAAAATCATTCAAGCAGGCATTGCTCGCTGGGTTAAAGACTTCCAGGATGGACGGATCGAGATCAAGACAGTTGAGGATCTGAAGAAGCTGATTGAGATTGATCTGGAGTTGCAGAAATATGAACTTTAGAGGACTTTTAATTATCGTTAGGAATAGAAATAAAGGAGTTATATCTTCATGATTATATTGATGTCAAAATGGTATTCCATGTCACCGGCCTTCGCTGCGGGGGTAACGCCTTTATTAATAATCAGTTATTGAAAATATACGAATCTACAACTCTTTCAGTACACTCCTCTATCAAAGTTTTATCATAATCTATCGTATAAACTTTGAAAGGAGTGTTTCATATGTTGAAGAAGAACGTCATCAAAGCTTTGCCGAATTTAACAGGTGTGTATGATTGTAACGATGGAGGTACGTACTACCTTCGCCAGGTTGGTAGGATCTTATGGTGGTTTGGTGAAGATGATAATGCAGGTTTCACCAACGTTTATCGTGGCATTATCAACCAAACAACGAACACGATTACAGGTACTTGGGCTGACGTACCGAAAGGCGAGAACTTAGGCTCTGGAAGATTAACACTTAAAGGTACAGCTAATGATACTGTCGTATTGGACCGTACCTTCGTAACAGGCGGCTTCGGCGGTTCCAAATGGACTCGCGTCTCAACAAGCTCGAAAAAAGTGAATCAAAAGTTCAATACAGCAATGAAAAAAATCAAGAAATAATTGGTTATAATAAAATTTAAGCCAGCAGGCCAGCCTTTTCAAAGGTTGGTCTATTGGCATTATACGACAATGGTTCGTGGCCTCTTTCACACTCGTTGCCAGGTCCGACTCTCTTTTTTATTTTTACCTTGTATTTCGGAGGTGAGTGATATGTAATGCCAAGAGAACGCAGCCCTGACAGGGACAAAGCCTAAGAAATATGGCTCGGCAGCGCAGGTAAGATGAAACTCAAGGACCTTGCTGCTGAGCTCGGACTTGGGGAAACCCAGATTCGGAAATGGAAGAGCCAGGATAAATGGGATGCTTCATTAAAAGGTAACGTTACTAATGAAGTGAAAGGTAACGTTACTAAACGAATTGGAGCTCCTTTAGGTAATAAGAATGCTGTCGGTAATAAAGGAGGAGCTCCGAAAGGGAGTAAAAATGCTCTTGGTAACCGAGGTGGCCATGGTGGCCCACCAGGCAACAAAAAAGCAGTCACTACCGGAGAGTTCCAATCCATCTGGATGGATACGCTCGAGGAAGATGAGCAAGAACTGGTTCGTCAAGTTGAGACTGATCCGGTCCGGCAAGCGGACAAGGCAATCACACTTCTTTCAATAAGGGAAAGGCGAATGCTGCAGCGGATCCAGAATCTTCGGTGTGCGCTTTCTGAAAAGCAACGAAAGGTCCTACAGGAGAGAATCACTATTAAGGATGTCCAGACCGTTCACTATGAAAAGATGGGCCAAACCAGAAGTGTGGTTGTACCGATGGATAAGCTGGTTAAGACGAAGATTGAGGAATCAGATATTAGAGTGATTGATGATCTGCTGCGTCTGGAGGAAGCATTGACCCGGGTCCAGGATAAGAAGTTGAAAGCCATTGAATTAAAAAATCGTTTTGTAGACGCTGAGCGTGATCTTAGGATTCAAAAGCTGCAAGCAGAGGTTAATAATCTTAATAACTCAAGATTTAGCAACAAAAAAATATGTAGATGCACAAGTCGCAATTGCGGCCGCCTGCAATTCAAAATGCCTTGGGACAATTGAAACAGAAGGGCGAGGAACGGAAATGAGCCAAGTCAATGAGCAACGAATAGCTCTGCTTAACTCAATTGTAGCTCAGAAGGCGCGTGAGTTAATTAGACGAGTAGAATCCGAAGGCATATCTATTCTTATTACTCAAGGTTTACGCAGCATTGCTGAACAGAATGAACTTTATGCTCAAGGGAGAACAAAACCGGGCCCAATCGTTACTAATGCAAGGGGGGATACAGCTATCACAACTACGGACTGGCGTTTGATTAGCTTAATTAATCCGGATGGGAGCTTCAACTGGAACGTGGATGCCAGATGGCGGCGAGTTGCTGAGATCGGTAAAACCTTAGGATTTGCATGGGGTAGAGACTGGACTGGTTTTGTTGACTATCCGCATTTGGAGTTTACTTTTGATCTGAGCATAAATGACTTACTGATGGGTAAACGACCAGCAGAAGAAAATGAGGGGGATGAAGAAACAATGAAAGAAATTGAGGAGTTAAAGGGACAAATTCAAACACTACTGAACACCGCAGAGGCGCATATCGAGAAGATCAATGCGCTAGAAATGAAAGCAAGCATGGCGGTTCCGGAGTGGGCAAATCCTGCCGTTGATGCCGCTGTAAGATGCAACTTAATTGATTCGCCTGACGGTCGAAGCCACGATTTTTACAGCCTTCTGACTGTGTTCCACCGCAAAGGAATTATCTAAAAAAGCCCTCGATACTAATTGTACGGCCTGAGTTTATGTTTATGGGATAAAGTTCTTGTCACGAGCAAATGACAAGAACTTTAAGCCATTCTTGACGAAATTGATGAGGAAAAGAATCACGGCTTTTTTCTTCTTTAGGGACAAAAGAAAAAAACCTCGTGCGGAATTCACTCTCGACTTGACCGTGCATGACCCCCTATTAAATAGATCTATAGTAGAACTATATACAGGAATAAAGGATTACAGAAATAAGGAGGAATGGGTAATGGGAGCCATTATTTCAATCGGTAATCAAAAAGGTGGCGTTGGCAAAACGACAACCACAGCCATTACGGGGTATCTTCTCTCTAAGAAGTACAAAGTTCTCTGTGTGGACTTCGATAGCCAAGGCAATTTGACTCAGTTTCTTACTCAACGAGATATACACGATTACTCCAAAATGACTATTTTTGAGGCATGTAAAAACATGAATCCCACCCCCTACATCCGCAAGTTAACCTACAACCTTCACTTCATTCCGGCTGATGAAATGCTTGCAACTCTGCCCATGCTTATCCATCAAAATCCTTCAATGAGTTCGACCATTTTGAGAGACACACTACATAAAGTAAAGGCCAGATACGACTTCATACTTATTGATTTACCTCCAAATCTCGGAGAGCACACTATTAATGGTTTAGTGGCTTCAGACTATGCTATCGTCATGTTACAATGCGAACCAATGTGTTATGACGCGCTGGACAGATACATCGCAACAATGATTCACATCAAAGAGGTTAAAAAGCTGGACCTTGTTTTATGCGGCATATTGCCAACAATGATCGATTCTAGAACAATCATTGATAAAACAATCGTTGATAGGGTAAGGAGAGAATACGAGGGAGTTGTGTTTCAAACAGAAATAAAGCGTAGAAATAGAATCAAGGAGTTTTCTATTACAGGAATACAGGAATACAGTAATACGGATACATCGGCACTAAGAAATTATAGAAATTTTGTCGAGGAGCTGGAGCAGCGTGTCCAAGCGTGATGCGATTGAGCAGTTATTAGGAAAACGGCGGAGCCAAGGAATACAGGAAACTGTAAATACAGGTATACAGAAACCTGTAAATAAGAAAAAAGCAACATTTGATTTCGACGATCATTTCCATACTGAATTAAAGATATTCGCCGCGAAACAGAATAGGAAGATGGTTGATGTTGTGGTAGAGGCAGTGAAAGAGTATATGCGAAGACATAAAAATACCCCACCGGTCGAATAGGCCAGTGGGGATTCGTTCATTTTACAGTATACGCGGACACCGTTGCAATGGATATCGGACTGATCCTTACATAAGATTTTTCGTCCCCAAACCGTCCACAGAGATAATAATCATGATCTGAATTATAAGCTAATTTTGTCCTGTATAAAAAGAAAACCCTTATTTTATAAGGGTTTTCATGAACTGTTCCATAAAATAATAACGACGGCCCTTTTACAGGCCGCCGTCTCATTATTCGGCGGCAGACTCGTTTTGTATTAAAATCCATATTTCCATTACATTAAGATCCAACTCTACGGCGATCCGATAAGCGACATCAAGCGTAGGCAATGACTTATTATTCACTAGTTTACTGAGGGTTGTTTGGCTTATATTCACTTTTAGAGCAAACTCGTTTTGACGAATATTTCTTTCCGCGAAAATAACCTTTAAACGGGATTGAATTCCCATAAAATCACCTCACCAAATAATTCCACTCCTTTTAATAATATTCCTGCAAATATAAATTAATTTAAGTGGAAAGACATAAGTAGACAAGCCATAACAATATGCATTAAACAAAAGTCAGAAGCTTCGGGGGAATATTCCGAGACATCATCCGATGAGGATTTAGTGGGAGTAGGAAGTACTGTATCATAATTTTATTAACTGTCTTATTAATGAAGAAACAAAACAGAGGCCCAAGGGTAAATTCCCATGGACATAGTTTGTTAGTTTTGAAAATCAGAACAACAAATTAAATAAAGGAGGTATGAGCAGGTCTCTTAAGTCGTCTTGTGCCCAAATTGTCATGATAAAATGCAGGTTGAGGGAATATCCTTAGGCTTTTTAATGTTGTTCGCATTTTGTTTGCATACAATAACAGCGAGGTGATCATTTTGCTTCGAGATATCGAACGAAAGATTTTGCGTATTCTTTGGAACTATTCCCACAAACATCGCGGATATATGCCATCCTTCAATGAACTGAGTACAAAAACTGGTAAATATGAAAAAGAGATTAAATTTGTTCTTAGTAAACTGGCAGAACAGAACTATTTCATTTGGGATGGATGGAATACTGATACCATAAATATTATTCGAGGATGGGAAGATGAGCCGTTAAATATACCAAATCAGAGCTTTATCGGCCAAGGTTAAATAATTGTATTTGTAAATTTCATTTTGTGGTTTATCGGGTTTCACTATGAGGTTATTTATTCTATATAATTAAATTTGGTCACCAATTGGTCACCAAGTGTCAAAAATACTCTCTGTACTATACGAATTATTTACTCTGTTATACACAAAGAAACCCTTATTTCATAAGGGTTTCAGAAAACTGTCCTATAAAATTAATACGACGGCCCTTTTACAGGCCGTCTCATGGGAGAGGAGAAACCGGACGAAGAGCTTATGGGGAAACGTAAGTCTTCTCCGCGGTTGTCTACGACATTCTCTGATGTCGATAGTTCAAGGATGACCGTTTTACAGGAAATTTATACATGGCAGACACAAAATTTTTGTGTCAGAATAGTGCTTGTGGTACGATAGCAAAAGAATCAGCCAGTCAGAAGGGGAAAAGAGCAAGATGAGAGTGATTTCAGGCACTGCCAAAGGCAGGTCGCTAAAGGCGGTACCCGGTATCAGCACGCGACCGACAACGGATAAAGTGAAAGAAGCGATCTTCAGTATGATCGGACCGTATTTTGACGGGGGACAGGTTCTCGATCTGTTCGCTGGAACTGGCGGACTGGGCATCGAGGCTCTGAGCCGCGGGATGGATAAAGCGGTCTTCATTGATATCGAGAAGAAAAGCATTGACACGATCCAGCATAATTTACAAACAGCCGGTCTCAAGGATCAGGCCGAGATTTACAGAACAGATGCCGCCAGGGCACTGAAAGCGTTAGCGAAAAGACAGCAGCAATTCCAACTTGTATTTCTCGATCCGCCCTATAAAATGAAAGTGATCGCGGAACTGATAAGCGCTATGGAGACTCAGGCCATCGTTGATCTAAACAGCACGATTGTTGTGGAACACGATGCGAAGGATGTTCTGGATGATGTTATTGGAGGATTCAACCAACAAAGAAGGGCTGACTACGGAGATACGGCTGTAACGATTTATAAGCAATCCGTGGATGAATAGGCTATGAAAGGAGAGGACAGCAGGATGAAACAAGAACACGGCATTACAGTAGCCGTATATCCGGGAAGTTTTGACCCGGTGACACATGGCCACCTTGATATTATACATAGAGCAGCGAAGGTGTTCGATAAGCTCATTGTTGCAGTACTTAACAACACGTCCAAGAACCCTCTGTTTACTTTGGAAGAAAGAATGGAGCTGATCCGCAAAGTTACGAAGGATCTGCCGAATGTAGAAGTAGACGGGTTTAGAGATTTAATGGTGAATTATATGAAGTCCCGAAATGTGCGTCTGATTGTGCGCGGTCTTCGGGCTGTTTCTGATTTTGAATACGAACTGCAGATGGCTTCCACGAATCATAAGCTTAACTCGGATGTGGAGACTTTTTTCATGACATCGAAGCCCAAGTATTCCTACTTGAGCTCAAGTATTGTCAAGGAAATTGCTCGGTTTCATGGGCCGGTAGTAGATTTAGTTCCCCCTGAGGTGGAGGAAGCGCTGCAAAAAAAATTCCCAATCACTTAAAATTATGCATAAAGTCCGCCTAATTAGCTTTTTTTCGAAAAGTGCCTACGAAGGTGGAAATGATCAGCATGCTTAGGAGCAGAAGAAGGAATTGAACAAAGGTAATGCCCCATAACCCCCATACCGAACCGCCGTTCAGCGCAGATGCGAATAGCGTGTTTGTGTTTGGTGTTTTGTCCAACCAGAGAAAGCTTGGTTCTGTTTCCATCATAAGAAATTGCAGCGGTTTCCAGAGCAAAATGGTACAAACGAAGGCAAGTGCAGCGTGCAAGAGGCGAGATTGGAAGAAATATCGGTAGCGTGCTTCTGTTTTTTGATGAAATCCAGCAACCTGTGCATGGGCGGATAAGCCTCCCCATGCAAGAAACGCGCTGATGAGCGCCATTTGTGGAAGCAAGGAGAGCCCCTGGACTTGACTCCAGGAATAGGCGCCGAGATGAATCTCCATCAACCCCTTAACCCATTGTGGAGAAGTATCCGTATGGACATTCATAAAGTGCAAGAAGAAGGAAGTCACAGGTTTGAGAGTATCTGTAAAATGGGTAATTGTAACAACATTAATCAATACCGAAAAGATCATCATATATCCGCCGATCAGCATTAAGGATTGAACCGAGGATAGGACAGCGTCGCCAAGGAGCTTGCCAAAAGCACGGCCATCGTGCAGGTAGGCTTGTCGCATGGTAGAGATCGCAATCTTCCAAATGGAACCTGATGATTTAGAGGGAGAAGCGGGAGTAGCATCTAAAGGCTGTTGAGGCGCTTTCGAAAATCTCATCAAAATGCCGGTGATTACGGCAGTGATGTAATGGACGATGGCAAGGACTATGCCAAGCTTTGCGCTGTGCAGGAAACCGATACCTACAACCATAACCAAGAATAATGGACTGCATAGATGGGAGATCGATGTTAACCGTTCAGTCTCTTCCCGCGAGATGAGTTTTTTTTCATGGAGAGTTGCTGTAATTTTGGCCCCGCTAGGAAAACCTACAAGAAAGCCAGAGGCCAACGCCCAACCGCTTACTCCGGGCAAGCGAAATATAATTCTCATTAAAGGATCTAGCAGTACTCCTGTTCCTTGGATGACGCCGAATCCGATCAACAGCTCGGTCATAATGAGAAAAGGCAGCAACGCCGGAAATACGAGTTTCCACCAAATCGTGAGTCCTTCGAGAGAAGACTGAAAGGCTTTGTCTGGAAAGAGTATGATAGACACTACTACAAGGGCGGTAAGAGCCCCCAGTACCAGCGTCGTCATTTTGAGCTTGGCGTTTACTTGGGAAGGCTGCATGGGTTCACCTCATCCTTTAACATGCTTCATTTGTACGCGAAAAGACAGAGGTTTAGACCAAGCTTTCATTTGTTCGGCGAAAGGAAAGTCATCACTTGAAGTAGGCATCAGGAAGGGGAACCTGTATGGAAAATGAAGAAGAGAATCGGATTCGTGAGTGGTCCAATGATTCTTATCAATACCCGAGAAAATCGTCAACCAGGCGTTATTTAGCTTCTGCGCTTGTAGGAATTGTCATTGTTTATTTGTTGTTTTTTGTGCGTCTACCTTTCTTTATTTTCATGCCGGGAACTGCGGAAGAAATTAAACCGATGGTGACAATACCCAAAGGCTCGGATCCGGAAAAAGGCACGCTGATGCTCACGACGGTTCGTGTCGCTGATGCCAATATGATCAATTATTTAATTGGTCTTGTTCATCCTTATGAAGAGATTCAGCCCAAAACGAGCGTTTTGCGCAAAGGCGAGTCGGAGCAAGAATATTCACAGCGTCAAGAATATGTTATGCTTACCTCCCAAGCGAGTGCGATTCAAGCGGCATATACGCATGCGAAGGTTCCATTTCACATCAATCATGAGGGTGTAATGGTGCTGCAGACTCTTCCGGGGCTATCTGGTGAGAAGGTGCTCAAGCCGGGCGATGTGCTGTTGAAGGCTGACACGAAAGATGTGAAAGTAGCACAGGATTTACTTGATGCGCTAAAAGGGAAGAAGGCCGGGGAATCCATCACTATTACATATGCCAGGAAAAAGGTGGAGCAGCAAGCGACACTAGCGCTTGGAGCCCTTCCTCAGCAGGAAGGGGATAAGGGCGAGCCTCGTGCAGGTATTGGCGTCGTTCCGGCTGACATGCAGTCAGTCAAAGCAGATCAAGACGATAAGCAGGTCTCCATTAAGGCCGGGGAGATTGGAGGACCTTCAGCTGGGCTTATGTTTTCCTTAGAAATCTATAATCAACTTGTTCCAGAGGATATTACGAAGGGGTATCGTATTGCAGGAACAGGGACCATCGAGACAGACGGGACTGTGGGTCCAATTGGAGGCATACAGCATAAGATTATTGCCGCGGATCGAGAGAAGGCGGACTTTTTCTTTGCGCCCAAAGATGTGACTTACAAAGACGGGACCAAAATCACGAATTATTCAGACGCTCTCCAAAGAGCCGAACAAATCAAGACGAAGATGAAAATTGTTGAGATCGGCACGATGGATGATGCTCTAAAGTTTCTAGCGGCGCTACCTCCAAAGTAAGCTTTCTAGGAAGATAAGTAAATAGATTTATAATTGACAAAAGGTAATCAAACTGGATATAATAATCTTTGTTTGTTTGGGGTGAAAAAACATGCAAATTCGTTTTAGAGAGCTTGCTCTTAAAGGGCACCCGGTCCATATGACGGAAGAAATGGATTTGACGACTCCTTTTGAAGGACGTCAAGATGTTCTTAGTCATGGGCCAATACGTGTCGATCTTCTTGCAACGCATGAAGATGGAGTAGCAAAAGTTAACGGAACGTTAACGCTAGACTTGGAGTTAAGCTGTTCACGATGCTTAACGCACACTAATCAAACAATCGAGCTTCCTTTCGAGGAAGTCTTCATGCAAAAGCCAGAGGAAGAAGATCCAGATCTTGACGAGGACATTCATTTGGTCGTTGGAGATAAAGTCGATTTAGAGCCTTACGTTGTAGAAAATGTAGTGGTCGGATTACCGTACATACCACTTTGTGACGAAGCGTGCAAAGGTCTCTGTCCCGTGTGTGGAGAAAATCGCAATCTCAAGGATTGCGGCTGTAAGCAGGAGAAGATTGATCCTAGACTTGCAGGTCTCGCGGACTTTTTTAACAAAGAATAAGGCAGATCCCGAAATTTGATGAAGGAGGTGTTTTGAATATGGCAGTACCTCAACGGAGAACATCCAAAACTCGTCGCGACAAGCGCCGTACTCACTTTAAATTGGAAGTTCCAGGCATGGTGAAATGTGAACAATGTGGAGAGCTGAAACTGGCACACCGCGTGTGCAAGTCTTGCGGAACTTACAAAGGTAGAGAGATCGTAAAAGCATAAGATTAAACATAGTACTTCATCCTAGTGTGAGGTGCTATTTTTTTTGCTTTCTTTTTGGTTCTAAATTTAATATACTACAGTTTAGTATCTGGTAATAAGATGAGATCTCACGAGATAAGGTGGTGCTAGCCATCGAACGCCTTCCTAAACGACAAAGGCAGCAGCAATTGCTTCAAGCGATTGAAGCAAATCCTTTTATGACTGACGAGGAACTGATGCGAACGTTTCAGGTTAGCATCCAAACCGTCCGGTTAGACCGATTGGAGCTAGGTATTCCTGAGCTGCGGGAACGCATGAAGCACATGGCGGTCAAAACGTACGATCAAGTACGTTCACTGTCCATTGATGAAGTCATTGGTGAAGTGATCGATTTGCAGCTGGATCAAAGCGGCATTTCGATTTTTGAAATCAAAGAAGATCATGTTTTCTCAAGAACCAAAATTGCAAGAGGACATCATATATTCTCACAAGCAAACTCCCTCGCCGTTGCCGTTATCGACGATCCAATCGCCTTGACAGCCTCAGCAGATATCCGGTTTATACGTTCTGTAAAGCTAGGAGAGAAATGTATCGCCAAAGCCTATGTGCGTTCCGTTTCCAAAGGGAAAGCAAGAGTTGAAGTGTCTTCCTATGTTGGCGATGAGGCTGTGTTCCGAGGTAATTTCGTGATCTTTCATTCGAAGAAAGAGCAACATCTAGAGAGGGAGGACAAGCTGCATGCGGATCGCGATTGATGCCATGGGCGGCGATAATGCCCCTAAGATCGTAGTGGAGGGTGCACTTGCAGCGGCCAAAGAGTGGAAAGATGTACATATCATTCTGGTCGGCAACAGCGCCGCGATTGAAGCCCACCTCACAGAGAGGCCGGCAAATATAAGCATACATCATACGGAAGAAGTCATTGAAGCGGAAGATGAACCTGTGAAAGCAGTCCGACGCAAAAAAGACGCCTCCATGGTTGTGGCGGGTAAACTAGTACGAGAGAAAGAAGCGGAAGCCATGATTTCCGCAGGAAATACAGGCGCATTGATGACGACAGGCTTGCTCGTCGTTGGGAGAATACCGGGCATTGAGCGTCCGGCACTAGCGCCCATGATTCCGACAATGGATGGCAACGGTGTGTTGGCATTGGACTTGGGAGCTAATATGGACGCTACGCCGGAGCAATTGCTTCAATATGCGATTATGGGCAGTATTTATCGCGCCAAAGTTCACGGTATTTCTAAGCCCCGTGTAGGCTTGCTCAACGTTGGCACCGAGGCGGCCAAAGGGAATGAATTAACGAAAACAGCATATCCTTTAATGGAGCAAGGGCCGATTCATTTTGTAGGGAATGTCGAATCTTCGCAAGTGCTCCGCGCCAAATGCGATGTTATCGTTTGTGATGGTTTTGCCGGTAATATTATGCTGAAATCTTTGGAGGGAGCTGCCTCAACCATTTTTTCAGCTTTGAAACAAGAGTTCACGAAATCAATATTCACCAAGCTTGCTGCGGCCGTCTTGAAGCCGGGTCTTACCCAATTCCGCAAGAAGCTGGATTATAACGAGCATGGGGCGGCACCATTCTTGGGTATAGATGGATTGGTTCTGAAGAGTCATGGTTCCTCTGATGCAAATGCCATCAAAAATGCAGTTCGGCAAGCCAGAATTGCTTTGCAAAATGATTTGGTTGGCACAATATCTGCCGAAATTAGCCATGGGAAGAGAGATACAACAACATGAACCTAATACCAGTTGGGGTACTTGGTACAGGTAAATATGTACCTGATCGTATATTGACGAATCAAGAATTGGAAACAATGGTTGAGACGAACGATGAATGGATTGTAACCAGAACAGGTATCCGCGAAAGAAGAATCGCGGCAGAAGGACAAGCCACCTCTGATCTTTGTTACGAAGCTTCGTTGATCGCACTTGCCAACGCTGGAATTAAAGCGGACCAACTTGATTTAATTATTGTTTCTACCATCACACCGGATATGGCATTCCCGTCAACGGCATGCATACTCCAAGAGAAGTTAGGAGCCAAGAAGGCGGCAGCATTTGATTTATCCGCAGCTTGCTCAGGCTTCGTGTATGGACTAGCTAATGCGTCTAATTTCATTGCAACCGGAACTTATAAATATGCGCTCGTGATTGGCGCAGACTGTTTATCCAAGATTACGGATTATACAGACCGGAATACATGCATTCTGTTCGGTGATGGCGCAGGAGCTGTCGTGATCGGGGAAGTGCCTGAAGAGAGAGGATTCAAATCTTTCGAACTTGGTGCCGATGGAACGGGCGGACCGCTGCTCAAAATTGAAGGCGGTGGGTCGCGTAATCCTGCGTCACAAACATCCATCGATCAGCGTATGCACTACATTTACATGGCTGGCGCTGAAGTTTTCAAATTCGCCGTACGGATTATGGGGAATGCAGCGGATGAAGCTCTTCGCAAAGCGGGTTGGGACAAAAAGGATATTGACTTGCTAGTCCCGCATCAAGCAAACATGAGGATTATTCAAGCCTCTTTGAACCGATTGGAAATGACAGAAGATAAATGCATGGTCAATCTAGATAAATACGGAAATATGTCTGCAGCTTCCATACCAGTAGCGCTTGCAGAAGCTGCCGAGCAAGGCAGATTGACGGAAGGCGACCGGTTAGTGCTTGTCGGCTTCGGCGGAGGTCTGACTTGGGGCGCGACCGCTCTGGTTTGGTAGCCCATTCTTTATATTTAAAATCTATAGCCAAAGGGGATCCTATTCTCGTATGGGTAAAATTGCTTTTGTTTTTCCTGGCCAAGGCTCGCAGTCAGTGGGGATGGGTCATGATTTATACACGAATCATCCGGCTGCCAAAGCTTATTTTGACCGCGCAGACGAAGCGCTGGGCTTTGCCTTGTCTGAACTGATCTTCCAAGGTCCAGAAGACCAACTGAAGATCACGTATCACACGCAGCCTGCACTACTGACTACAAGCATAGCTTGTCTAGAGGCGTTTAAGGCTGCAGGCATCACCCCAGACTATGTCGCAGGACATAGTCTGGGCGAATACAGCGCGCTCGTCGCAGCGGGCGTGCTCTCGTTCGAAGACGCGGTCCGCACAGTGCGGGCCCGCGGCGAGTTCATGGAACAGGCCGTCCCTGGCGGCCTGGGGGCAATGGCGGCCGTGCTCGGAGCCGAGCGCGAAGCGCTTGCGGAGCTGTGCAAGGCCATCACAAGCGGCGGCTCCGTTGTGGAGCTCGCCAATGTGAACTGCCCGGGACAGATCGTCGTCTCGGGCAGTAAAGAAGGCGTTGCAGCCGTTGTTGAACGCTGCAAGGAAGCTGGCGCGAAGCGTGCCATTCCGCTCGAGGTGAGCGGGCCTTTCCACTCTTCGCTCATGAAGCCGGCTTCGGAGCGTCTCGCAGAGGTGCTCGCTTCCATTGAGATGAGCGAGGCAGCCGTGCCCGTTGTTGCAAACGTAACGGCTCGTCCTGTTACTTCGCCAGCCGATATCCGCGGCTTGCTTGTAGAGCAGGTATACTCCCCGGTACTGTGGGAGGACACAATTGCCTACTTGATCAGCGAAGGCGTGGATACGTTTTTTGAGCTGGGATCAGGAACGGTGCTTGCCGGTCTTATCAAGAAGGTCGACAAAACGGTAAAAACCGTGTCGATTGGCAGCGGGGAAGCTTTGGAGAAGTACTTGAAGGAGACTGATGACGAACATGCTAACAGGTAAAGTGGCACTGGTAACCGGAGCATCCCGGGGGATCGGCAGGGCGATTGCTTTGCATTTGGCTGAGCATGGCGCGGATGTTGCTGTGAACTATGCAGGAAGTGAAGCGGCTGCTGGAGAAGTAGTAGCAGCGATTGAAGCAATGGGGCGCAAAGCTATTAAACTGCGCGCAGATGTAAGCAGCTATCAAGAAGCTGAAGATTTAGTTAAGCAAACCATTGAAAAATTTGGTAAGATTGATATTCTTGTGAATAACGCAGGTATAACAAGAGACAATCTAATCATGCGAATGAAGGAAGAAGAGTTCGATCAAGTCATTGCTACGAATCTAAAGGGTGTATTTAACTGTGTGAAAGCTGTTACTCGTCCTATGATGAAGCAAAGATTCGGTCGGATAATTAATATATCTTCTGTAGTCGGTGTGCTCGGGAACCCGGGTCAAGCCAACTATGTTGCAGCAAAAGCCGGCGTTATTGGATTAACCAAAGCAACGGCAAAGGAGCTTTCCTCTCGGGGCATTACCGTGAATGCGGTGGCGCCTGGTTTTATCGAAACCGATATGACCGACAAATTGTCAGGCGAGACGCGTGAGCAAATGTTGAAGCAAATTCCGTTGGAACGCCTTGGTCAACCGGAGGAAATTGCGAAGGTTGTTCGTTTCCTGGCATCCGACGATGCATCCTACATGACAGGCCAAACACTCCATGTGGATGGCGGTATGTACATGTAAGATTCGCCAAAAAGAGAATCTCAAAATTGCCTACTGGCAATCTGTTAAAGATTCTCGTATAATACCAAAGAGGAGGTGAACCGGATGTCCGACGTATTGGATCGTGTTAAACGAATTGTAGTCGATCGTCTAGGGGTTGATGAAGCTGAAGTCACCCTCGAAGCATCTTTCAAAGAAGATCTTGGTGCTGATTCTCTCGATGTAGTTGAATTAGTAATGGAATTAGAAGATGAGTTCGATTTAGAAATTTCCGATGAAGATGCTGAGAAGATTACGACAGTAGGAGAAGTTACGAATTACATAAAATCTCATACGTAATAGTCTACAGAGTCCCGTTTCTAATCAAGACGGGACTTCTCTCCATTCTCAATCAATTCACAATGAAGATTTACTACATAGAAGGTGGTACAAATGAAAAGAGTTGTAATTACAGGTATGGGCGTAGTTACTGCCCTTGGTCAAGATTTGAATACGTTTTGGGGTAATTTGACGTCAGGCAAGTCTGGTGTCAGCTTGATCGAGAATTTTGATGTAAGCGAATACCCAACGCGCATTGCAGCAGAAGTAAAAGATTTTAATATTGAGAACTATGTTGACCGCAAAGAATCCCGCCGGATGGACCGTTTCGTTCAATTCGCTGTTGCCGGTGCGTTAAACGCTCTGAAAGACGCGAATTTGAACGTGAACGAAGATACGGATCCTGAACGGGTGGGTGTTTCGGTCGGTTCTGGAATCGGCGGTTTGAACACGTGGGAAGAACAACATAGAATACTTTTGGAGAAAGGTCCCAAACGTGTTTCTCCGTTCTTTATCCCAATGATGATCGCGAATATGGCCTCTGGTCATATCTCGATGGTTACAGGGGCAAAAGGGCCCAATTCCACAGCTGTAACGGCTTGTGCAACAGGGACGCATTCCATCGGAGATTCTTTTAAAATGATTCAACGCGGCGATGCGGACGTCATGATCTGCGGCGGAGCCGAGGCGACGATTACGCCGATTGGCGTGGCAGGATTCTGCGCACTTCGGGCGATGTCTACTCGCAACGAGGAGCCTCACTTGGCCAGCCGTCCTTTTGATACAGACCGTGATGGTTTCGTCATGGGCGAAGGCTCGGGCGTGCTGATTTTGGAGTCGCTTGAGCATGCACAAGCGCGTGGGGCACGCATTTATGCGGAAGTGATCGGTTACGGGATGAGCGGAGACGCTTACCACATGACAGATCCAGATCCGGACGGAGCAGCACGTTGCATGGTCAAAGCGATTAAAGATGCTGGCATTGCGCCAGATACCATTTCATATATCAATGCTCACGGAACATCAACGCCAGTTGGTGATAAATCAGAAACGACGGCAATCAAGAAAGCGCTTGGCGATCATGCGTACAAAGTAGCCGTTAGTTCCACGAAATCGATGACTGGACATTTGCTTGGCGCTGCCGGAGGCGTTGAAGCTGTTATCTGCGGTCTTACGATCTCAAACAGTGTGATTGCACCAACGATTAACCTGGTTAATCAAGATCCGGAATGTGATTTGGATTATGTGCCGAATCAAGCTCGTCAAGCAAAGGTAGACATTGCGATGTCCAATTCATTTGGTTTTGGCGGTCACAATGCAACGATTATCATGAAAAGGTTCCAAGCATAATTTGCCTGCCTGTGAAGAAAGATAACGAAATAGCATTCTCTCTGGGTGGTGAATCAAGCAATGAACCGCAACATTAAGGAACTGCAGCAGCGGATTGGGATTACTTTTCGGAAATCGGAGCTGCTGAAGCAAGCTTTTACCCATTCTTCTTACGTCAATGAACACCGTATTGCGGGACACAAAGATAACGAGCGTCTGGAATTTCTCGGAGATGCCGTGCTGGAGCTAACCGTTTCGGAATTTTTATATGATACTTATCCCGGGCGTTCGGAAGGCGAGTTGACGAAGCTCCGCGCATCGATTGTTTGCGAGCCGTCACTTGTTACGTTTGCTGAAGATTTGGATTTCGGTGCATTCGTCCTGCTTGGAAAAGGAGAAGAATTGACCGGTGGTCGTCATCGGCCGGCTCTCCTTGCGGACGTATTCGAATCCTTCATTGGCGCACTGTATCTGGATCAAGGTATAGATGTTGTAAAAGGCTTTCTGAAGAAGCACGTATTTGCGAATATCTCCAGTGAAGGCAAGTTGCTAGTTATTGATTACAAGACTCAGCTGCAAGAGCATATCCAACATCACGGTATGGGTTCTCTGGAATACCGCATCGTGAACGAGCGGGGACCTGCTCATGAGCGTGAGTTTGTTGCTGAAGTACACATGGATGCCGACCTTCTAGGAACCGGAGCGGGACGTTCCAAGAAAGAAGCCGAGCAGCAAGCTGCTGCTCAAGCTTTGTTGAAATTGAATGTGACCGTACAGCGGTAAGTCATATAGCATAAAGAGGCAGCTGAGGCTGCCTTTTTGTTTTTTTCTCTTATTTTTAGAAGGGATATGTTACAATAATTTCTGAGGTGAGACCATGTTTTTAAAACGGATTGAATTATCCGGGTTTAAGTCTTTCGCTGACCGAACGGAGCTGGAATTTGTGCGCGGTATTACCGCGGTTGTAGGTCCGAATGGTAGCGGAAAAAGTAATATTTCCGATGGTATCCGCTGGGTGCTGGGGGAACAAAGCGCGAAGTCTTTGCGCGGCGGTAAAATGGAAGATGTCATTTTTGCGGGTAGTGATGCACGCCGAGCGGTCAATTATGGCGAAGTATCGCTGACGCTGGATAACACTTCGCAATCGCTTCCGCTTGATTTTAATGAAGTAACGGTTACTCGCCGAGTACATAGGAGTGGGGAGAGCGAATATTTAATCAATAAACAACCCTGCCGCCTGAAAGATATTACGGAATTGTTCATGGATACGGGAATCGGGAAAGAGGCCTATTCCATTATCGGACAAGGACGTATTGAAGAAATTTTAAGTACGAAATCGGAAGATCGCCGGGGCATTTTTGAAGAGGCTTCGGGGATTGTTAAATATAAATCGCGTAAACGGGAAGCTGAGAAGAAATTAAGTGATACAGAGCAGAATTTGCTCAGGATTCATGATTTGGTTTCAGAGCTTGAAGATCAGATTGAACCTCTCCGAGAGCAGTCTGAGAAAGCGATTCGTTACAAAGAGCTGCGCGAAACGCTCAAGAGCAGTGAAATCGCGATGTATGTCCATCAGATTGATCAGATTTATTTGTCATGGAATGAAGCGACGCAAAGGCTGGAGAAGTTGGTAAAAGAGCAAACGGAGCTTTCGACCATTGTGAATCAGCATGATGCTCATTTGGAGAAGCATCGCTGGGAGACGCGCAGGCTGGAAGAGGAGCTGGAAAGACTCCAAGAGAGCTTGCTGGGACTGAGCGAGGAGTTCGAGAAGTGCGAAGGGCATGGCGAGGTTCTCAAAGAGCGCAAAAAGAATTACGTGGCTAACCATCAGCAGCTCAGCAGCACGATTGCCATGCAAGAGCAGCGGAAAATCGACAAGGAAGCGGAACTTAGCGAACAGCGTGAGAAAATCATCCAGATCGGAGCTCAGTTGTTTGAGTTTCAAGCCAAGCTGACGGCTGAAGAACAGCGGTTGCTTGGGGTTAACGGAGGAATTAGTTCTTCGCCAGAGGATCAATTAAAAGGCGAGCTATTAGAAACGTTGAACCGCATGGCGCAAGCGCGTAACGAAATTCGCTACGCGGAGCAGCAAACCGAAAGTATTGGCCGTAGGTTAGAACGACTGGATGATGAGCGGCAAAAATGGGCAGAACAGCGTGAGAAAATTACTCTTCGCAAGCAAGAATTAACGGCGAAACTTGAAAAAACGGTCAAAGAAATTGAAGACGACAGACAGAAGTATGTCCAACTGACACAGAGCTTAAAAACCAAACAGGGTCATCTCGATGACGCCCAAGGCATGGTGCGCAAATGGGAGCAGAAGCTTGATGCTCTGATCTCCCGCCGTGACACGATGAAAGAGATGGCCAACGATTACGATGGTTTTATGCAGGGTGTTAAAGAGGTGCTTAAAGCGAAAAGCCGCAAGGATTTGCGGGGGATTCGCGGCGCTGTTGCCGAGCTTGTAAATGTGCCGGCAGATGTTGAGACTGCCATTGAGACCGCTCTCGGCGGCGCTTTGCAAAATATCGTGGTCGAAACGGAAGCGGATGGCCGCGAGGCGATTGCCTTCTTGAAGCGCCGGCAAATGGGACGTGCTACGTTCCTCCCGATGAATGTTATTCGAGGACGGTCAATTTCGGATAACGAAATCAGTTCGCTGCGTTCTGCGAAAGGCTTTATCGGTATTGCGGTCGATCTCGTTTCGTTTGACAAGACGTATCAAAACATTTTCTCCAGTCTTCTTGGGAATGTGGTTGTTGCACAAACCTTAGAAGATGCGAATCATATTGCGGCAAAAGCGCAGTATCGCTATCGGGTTGTGACGCTAGAAGGGGATGTTGTAAATCCCGGTGGATCTATGACGGGGGGAAGTTTACAGAAGAAAACAACGAATCTGTTAGGCCGTCAACGTCAAATTGAAGAGTTGGATAGCGAAATCAAACATTCCGAGGGGCAGCTCAGCGGATTGCGCACTCAGTCTAGCGTAATGAAGCGCGAAATTACAGATGAAATGATGACCCTCGAGCAGCTTCGCCAAAAAGGCGAGCAAAAGCGTATCGAGGAGCAGCAAATCCGCGCGGAGTTAAATCCACTTGAAGCGGAGAGCCGGACAGTGGAAGAACAGCTTTCCCTGGACAGTCAAGACAGAGGAACCTTGCTTGAAGAGCAAGCGGATCTTGGACGCCGGAAAACCGCGTCCGAAGCCGCGCTGGCGGAGCTGCAGCAAGAAGAAGCTTCGTTGCAGCAAGCTATTCGCGATGCCGAGAGTTCGCGGAAAGCGAGCGAATCGGAGAAAGAAGAGCTGCAAAGCCAACTGACGGATCTCAAAGTGAAAGTTGCTTCCATTTCGCAAGAGAAGCAGTCCCTTCAGGATCAACAGCGGCGATTGCAGCAGGATCTTGGCGAGTCCGATCGAGAGATGGAGATGAACCGAGGGCTGCTGCAGCAGCTGGAACTGGATATGAGCGCTCTTGAACAGGAAACCGTCCTGCAAGTAGAACTGCTCAATGATCTTAAGCTGAAGAAACAGCAGTGTACAGAAAGCATCGATTTCAAACGTGCAGAGCGAACCGAATGGTTACAAAAGCTTGAACGCGAAGAGAATGAAACGCGTGAACAGCGCTCACAATTGAAGCAGGTTGAAGAGAGCTTGCATCAAACTGAAGTGCGGGTAACCAGGCTGGATGTCGAACTGGAAAACTTGCTGAAAAAACTCGGCGAAGAATACGAGCTCAGCTACGAGCTTGCCAAAGAGCGGTATCCGGTTCCAGAGGATATCCAGGGTACGCAAAGCAAAGTGCGTGAACTTAAGCGCGAAATTGCTTCACTCGGCGATGTCAATCTAGGCGCAATCGAGGAGTACGCAAGGGTATCAGAGCGTTATGAGTTTTTGGACACGCAGAAAAATGATTTGATTGAAGCCAAAACAACGCTTTATCAGGTTATTCGGGAAATGGATCAAGAAATGTCCAAGCGTTTTAAAACGACCTTCGATGCGATTCGATCGCATTTTGGCGTTGTTTTCTCCAAATTATTCGGCGGCGGCCGTGCGGATTTGATTTTGTCGGAGCCAGACAATATGCTGGATACGGGGATTGAAATCGTAGCCCAGCCACCGGGGAAAAAGCTGCAAAATCTTCAGCTCCTATCGGGGGGAGAACGAGCACTTACAGCAATTGCACTGTTGTTCTCGATCATTCGGGTTAAGCCGGTTCCATTCTGCGTACTGGATGAAGTCGAAGCTGCTTTGGACGAGGCAAACGTATCGCGTTTTGCGGAATATTTGCGTGAGTTCTCGGAGATGACCCAATTTATCGTTGTTACGCACCGGAAAGGAACGATGGAAGAAGCAGATGTGCTATACGGAGTAACGATGCAGGAGGGCGGCGTTTCCAAGCTCGTTTCTGTTCGATTGGAAGATGAGGAAGCGGAAATGTCCGCATCTTAAAGTTTTTGTTTTTTAAAAAGATAAGAAAGTATAAGTTTTATACTTTAGCTTCGCATCAATCTTGACAAACGCGATCGTTCCAATGGGACGACGAAGTTGTTTATCCTTGGGAGGAACTATGAGTTTTTTTAAACGGTTAAAAGAGAGCATTTCGAGTAAGGCCGAAGCGGTAACGAATAAGTTCAAAGAGGGACTAACGAAAACAAGAGACGTGTTCGTTGAACGGGTAGATGACTTATTTAGCCGACGCAAAAAGATTGACGAAGACTTTTATGAGGAGCTGGAAGAAATTCTGATTGGCGCCGATGTAGGCGTTAATACAGTGCTTAAGCTTATTGAGCAGCTTCGTGCGGAAGTGAAGAAGCGGAAGATTGAAGATCCTGCAGAGCTGCAGCCGATTCTTTCCGAAAAGTTGATCGAGCTGCTGAAAGGTGACGCAGATGCAGGTTTGAATTTAAATCCGAACGGTTTATCGGTTATCTTATTCGTCGGGGTCAATGGGGTTGGGAAGACGACAACCATCGGCAAAATGGCGCACATGTTCAAATCTCAAGGGAAGAAGGTGCTCATGGCTGCTGGCGATACGTTCCGTGCCGGGGCGATTGAGCAGTTGGAGACTTGGGGCGAACGCGTAGGGGTTGACGTGATTAAGCAGCAATCGGGAGCAGACCCTGCCGCTGTCATGTTCGATGCTGTGCAAGCTGCCAAAACCCGCGGCGTAGATATTTTGTTGTGCGATACGGCAGGCCGTTTGCAAAACAAAGTCAATCTCATGGAAGAGCTGAACAAAATTTACCGCGTCATCCAGCGCGAAGTTCCAGATGCCCCTCATGAGGTTATTCTTGTCCTTGATGCGACAACAGGGCAAAATGCGCTTAGCCAAGCCAAACTTTTCGGTGACAAAACCGGTCTCACCGGTTTAGTGCTCTCGAAGCTTGACGGAACAGCAAAGGGCGGGATCGTTGTGGCGATCCGTCAAGAGTTATCGCTGCCAGTGAAATTCGTCGGCCTCGGTGAAAAAATGGATGATCTTCAGCCATTCGATTCCGAGCAGTTCGTTCATGCCTTATTTGGCAAATGGATCGGCGAAGATAAAGAAGCATGATCCGCAAATATTCTCCTCTTCCGTGTGTCGGTTGGAGGAGGATTTTTTGTTTGTGAACTGACAAGGTAAAACGCTTGACATTCACTTCGGAATTCAGTATGATAGGTTCTGTTGTGCTGCTGTCAAGGGTGCAACCTTTACGGAGGTGGATTCATGACTGTCGATCAAATGCTTGCGAAGACGAATCGCATCAATCTGCTGTTTGACTTCTATGAACCACTTTTAACCGAGAAGCAGAGAACATTCCTTCAACTGTATTTTCATGATGATTACTCGCTCGGAGAGATTGCCGAGAATTTCGAAATAAGCCGCCAAGCGGTGTATGAACATATAAAACGCGCAGAATTAACTTTACAGGAATATGAAGCTAAACTGCACTTGTTACATAAGCATGAACAACGGATGAAGCTGCGCACAGAGCTCGATCATATGCTGGAAAGCTGTGACCCGGAGCTAAAGAGGAAAACGTCGGAGCTTTTTGATACAATAATAGGGATCGATTAAAAAGTCCAAGCAGGAGGTGAAGCGCATGGCATTTGAAGGATTAGCAAACCGATTACAGAACGTGTTCGGCAAGCTGAGAAGCAAAGGTAAGCTGACGGAAGAAGATGTAGGCGAAGCGCTTCGCGAGGTTAGGCTCGCTCTGCTTGAAGCGGACGTTAACTTTAAAGTGGTGAAAGACTTTATTGCTAAGGTGAAAGAACAAGCTATCGGACAAGAAGTGCTGAAGTCCTTTACACCGGGCATGGTCGTTATCGATATCGTTAACAAAGAGCTCACAGCGCTTATGGGTGGCACGCAAAGCAAGCTGGCGCGTTCCAATCGGCCGCCGACTGTCATTATGATGGCAGGTTTGCAAGGGGCAGGTAAGACAACGACGTCCGGTAAACTGGCGAAGATGCTTCTTAAACAAAACCATAGACCACTGCTTGTTGCGTGTGACATTTATCGTCCCGCGGCAATCAAGCAATTAGAGGTACTTGGTGAGCAATTGAAGGTTCCAGTTTTTGCTCTAGGGGATAAAGTTAATCCTGTAGATATTGCCAAAGCCGGTCTTCAACATGCGAAAGATAACGGCAATGATTATGTGATCATTGATACCGCGGGGCGTTTGCACATTGATGAGAATCTGATGGACGAACTGAAAAATGTTCGAACCGCAGTTGAGCCCGATGAAATTTTGCTTGTTGTCGATGCGATGACGGGGCAGGATGCTGTCAATGTCGCCGAGAGTTTCCATCAACAATTGGAACTCACGGGTGTTGTACTAACCAAACTGGATGGCGATACACGCGGTGGTGCGGCGTTATCTGTCAAAGCCGTTACAGGTTGTCCGATCAAGTTCGTCGCAAGCGGCGAGAAGATGGATGCGTTGGAACCTTTCTTCCCTGATCGGATGGCGTCAAGAATTCTTGGCATGGGCGATATGCTTACTTTGATTGAGAAGGCGCAAGCCGGTATCGATATGGACAAAGCGAAAGAAATGGAGCGCAAAATGCGCAACGCCGAGTTCACTTTCGAGGATTTCTTGGATCAAATGGAGCAAGTGAAGAAGATGGGGCCGCTTGATCAGATACTGGAGATGCTGCCAGGGGCGAACAAGATCAAAGGCATGAAAGATATGAAGGTCGACGACAAGCAAATGGCTAGAGTTGAGGCGATTGTGAAGTCGATGACGAAAGAAGAGAAGCGTAAGCCGGAGCTTCTGAATGCAAGCCGTCGCAAGCGGATTGCACTCGGCAGCGGTAATACGGTGCAAGAGGTTAACCGTTTCATTAAGCAGTTTGATGACATGCGCAAAATGATGAAGCAGTTTTCCGGCATGATGGGACCGAAAGGTCCAAAAGGCATGAAGAAGTTAGGCAAGGGATTTAAATTTCCCTTTTAAATAAGGCTTTTTATTCTAAGTAGGAGGTGATTTTTCATGGCAGTACGTATTCGTCTTAAACGTGTAGGCGCTCATAAAGCTCCTTTCTACCGTGTGGTGGTATCGGATTCCCGTTCCCCGCGTGATGGTCGTTTTATCGAAGAAATCGGAACTTATAACCCGATTGCAGAACCAGCAGCTGTAAACCTTGATGAGGAAAAAGCGCTGAAATGGCTTCAAACTGGCGCTCAACCGTCCGATACAGTTCGCAGCCTGTTCTCCAAAGCAGGTCTGATGACAAAGTTTCACGAGCTGAAATTGCAGAAGTAATCTGTTATCTTTCGGAGGGTGGGTTCATGAAGGATCTTATCACCGTTATTGCTAAGGCTCTTGTTGATCATCCGGAAGAAGTACGTGTCGCTGTTGTGGAGAAGGATGACAAAATTGAGTACAGGCTGTCTGTTCACCCCGATGATGTCGGCAAAGTGATCGGCAAGCAGGGCAAGATTGCGAAATCGCTCCGCACGGTAGTCACGTCAGCAGCAGTGAAAGAAACGAAGCGGGTAGCCGTTGAAATCGTTTCATAAGAAATTAGGTTAGGATTCAGTTCCTAGCCTTTTTCTTATATGGTCTTTAATAGGTATGAGGTAAATGAAGATGGAGGTTGGGCAAGCGCAAATGACCGAAAAACTAATTACTGTTGGTAAAATCGCAAATACCCACGGGATTCGCGGAGAATTGAAAATCGTACCGGAAACTGATTTTCCAGAACGTTTTGATAAGGGTAATTCGTTAATTATTGTTGATTCTCAAAATAAGCAAACGCCGGTGACGGTTCAAACCTCCCGCTTACATAAAAATCTGTTTATCGTGCAATTTGCACAGTTCAGCAACATCAATGAGGTTGAGAAATTCAAAGGATCGCTGCTTAAGATTGAAGCAAAGAATCAACAGCCTTTGGAAGAGGGAGAGTACTATTATCATCAGATAATTGGCTGTAAGGTCGTAACGGAGGATGGCCAAGAATTAGGGCTTGTTTCTGAAGTGTTGACACCTGGTGCGAATGACGTTTGGGTTGTGGACTTGCCAAAAGGCAAACAACTGCTGCTTCCTGTCATTGATGATGTGATCTTGAAGGTAGATATTGCTGCTAAAACAATACGGATTCATTTGATGGAAGGGTTAATGGAATGAGAATCGATGTATTGACCTTGTTTCCGGAAATGTTTGATGGGGTATTTTCGTCGAGCATTTTGGGGAAAGCTCGTGACAAGGGGATTGTTAGTCTAAACACCGTAAATTTTCGTGATTACTCCAATAATAAGCACAATACGGTCGATGATTATCCCTATGGCGGTGGCGGCGGAATGGTTTTAAAGCCGGAGCCGATATTTGCCGCTGTGGAAGACCTGCCTAAGCATCAAAGTGCCGATCAAGATCCTGTCAAGCCTCGGGTCATTCTTATGTGCCCACAAGGGACGCCTTTTTCACAGAAGATCGCGGAAGAACTCTCAAATGAAGAGCATCTTGTTTTTATTTGCGGTCATTATGAGGGTTATGATGAGCGTATTAGACAGTATCTGGTGACCGATGAGCTGTCCATTGGCGATTACGTGTTAACCGGCGGCGAATTACCCGCTATGGTCGTAATTGACAGCGTAGTGAGGCTCCTGCCAGGTGTGCTGGGCAATGAGATGTCGGCGGTGACGGATTCGTTCTCTACAGGTCTTTTGGAGTACCCGCATTATACAAGGCCTGCTAAGTTTAGAGAGTGGGAAGTGCCTGAGATGCTTTTATCAGGTCATCATGAAAATGTGAAGCGTTGGCGGCGTAAGGAATCTTTATTCCGCACATTAGACCGCAGGCCTGATTTGCTTGAAGGAAGAGAGTTTTCCAAAGAGGAAAAAGCATGGATCATGGAATGGCAAGAGAGGAAACAGACGAAGTAATCTCCCCCGAAAACTTCTCTATTGAATTTCTTCTCCATCTATGATAATATATATTCTGTTGTGAATTTTTCAACAGTTCGAGTCTGGTGGTCCTCTACGCATAACAGCTAAGAATTACTATTAGATAAGCGGAATGAACACCTGTGTGGAAGGAGGGAGTCAACTATGAATCTTATTCAAGAGATTACGAAAGAGCAACTCCGTACGGATATTCCTAATTTCCGTCCAGGAGACACACTTAAAGTACACGTAAAAGTTATCGAGGGTACACGTGAGCGTATTCAGCTGTTCGAAGGTGTTGTTATTAAACGCCACGGCGGTGGAATCAGCGAAACGTTTACAGTTCGTAAAATTTCTTACGGTGTGGGTGTGGAAAGAACTTTCCCATTCCATTCTCCGAAGATTGAGAAGATTGAAGTGGCTCGCCGTGGTAAAGTTCGTCGTGCGAAACTTTATTATCTGCGTGGTCTTCGTGGAAAAGCAGCAAGAATCAAAGAAATTCGATAAGAAAACGGGGGGCTTGTTTAGGCAAGTCTCCTTTTCATTTTTACAGGGCAAACTATATACATAAAACCAAAACTGGAAAAGAGGCAATCAGTGATGGAACAGAATGAGCAAGATCAGCCTAAAGTAAGCTCAGTTACGACTGCAGAGGCAGTACCGGCAAAAACAGCAAAAAGCGAAACATGGGAATGGATCAAAGCACTAGTCATCGCGGGTGTGCTCGTTATTATCATTCGCTGGTTCTTGTTCTCACCTTTCATCGTTGATGGTGATTCCATGCGTCCGAATTTCTTAACCGGCGAACGATTGATTGTGAATAAAATTGTCTATGACATTCGCGCTCCCAAAAGGGGAGAAGTTATCGTTTTCCACGCACCGGAAGGGAAAGATTACATTAAGCGCGTTATCGCTCTCCCAGGGGAAACGGTGAAAGTAACAGGTGATAAGGTGTTCATTAATGGTCAAGAAATTGATCAGCCTTTCATCAAAGAAGCTATTGAACAAGCCAATAAAGAAGGACATGCTTATAATACATTGTCAGACTTCCCGGAAACGAAAGTGCCGGATGGAGAGCTGTTCGCAATGGGGGATAACCGTCCGAATTCAAAAGATAGCCGAGCAAAAAGTGTAGGCTTCGTTCCGTACAATAAAGTCGTTGGGCGCGCAGAAGTTATCTTTTGGCCGCTAAACAAAATTAGTTTTATACATTTTTGAGGTGAAGAAGAATGACCATTCAATGGTTTCCCGGTCATATGACCAAAGCTCGAAGGCAGATTGAAGACAAGCTGAAGCTGATTGATGTCGTCATTGAGCTCTTGGATGCGCGCGTACCACTATCCAGCCGGAACCCGATGGTAGATGAAATTTTGAAGGGAAAGCCTCGCCTGGTCCTTCTGAATAAAAACGATTTGGCTGATCCCCAAGTAACTTCGCAGTGGGTTAAGTATTTTGCTGATCAAGGATTGCCTGCTTTGCCGATCGATGCGGCAACTGGAACTGCGACCAAAGAAATTTTACCGCGCGTAAAACAGCTGTGGGCACATAAAATTGAACGTCAAATCAGCAGAGGAATTAATCCTCGTGCTGTAAGGGCACTCATCGTCGGCATTCCTAACGTTGGGAAATCAACGCTCATCAATCAGTTGGCGGGTAAGAAAATCGCAGCAACGGGCGATAAGCCAGGTGTTACTAAAGGTCAACAGTGGATTAAAGTCGGAACTGAAATGGACTTGCTGGATACGCCAGGTATTTTGTGGCCGAAATTCGAGGATCAATTGGTAGGTCAACGACTTGCAGCGACTGGTGCGATTAAAGAAGAATTGCTGCATTTGGATGATATTGCGCTTTTTGTTGTTCGCTACATGGTTGAACATTATGGTGCAGCTCTTCAAGAGCGATTCGGAGTAACCGACCTTCCAGAGGATATGGAGAACGTGCAGGAAGTGGTCAAGGTAATGGAAGCAATCGGTCGAAAACGCGGAGCCATTGTAAGCGGTGGTAAAGTGGATTTGGATAAAGCATCCTTAATCATTATTCGTGATCTTCGTGCAGGCAAAATGGGACGTATTTCTTTGGAAAAGCCTCAGTAAACAATTCACATAAAACCACTTTCGGACTAAGCTGACAAGCGGGCCGATTGTGGTTTTTTTACTTTCTTGCAGAAAAAAATGGGTATGGCTTGACGAAGCGGCAATCCCTTATAATGGTGAGATGGAAAGGGGCGAGCGTCTTTGCTGGAGCACGAAAAAGAAGTATGGGAGCAAGGCTTCAGTCTTGTTGCCGGGATCGACGAGGTAGGAAGAGGTTGTTTATTCGGTGATGTCGTTGCAGCTGCTGTGATCCTTCCAAAAGGCTTTGTGCTTGATGGAGTAAATGATTCAAAGAAGCTCTCTGAGAAGAAACGGGATGTTCTCTTTGACCTGATCATGAAGGAAGCTGTAACTGTTGGAGTTGGCATCGTTGATGTTGATAAAATTGAATCGATTAATATTAAGCAAGCTGCAAGATTGGCTATGAAGCAGGCGGTAGAGGAGTTAAGCCAAATGCCTGACTTTTTGCTGGTTGATGCGGAGAGCGTGGATTTGGATATTCCGCAAACCGCCATTATACACGGGGATGCGCTGAGTCAATCCATTGCGGCCGCGTCAATTATTGCGAAGGTAACGAGGGACCGGATGTGCGCAGAGTGGGATGAGCAATATCCCGAATATGGACTTGCCGTACATAAAGGCTATGCGACAAAGCACCATAGGGAGATGCTTTTGCGTTATGGTCCAACACCGCTTCACCGTAAATTATTTATACGCAAAGTCATGGCACAGTTGGAAGAAAAAGCTCCGCAGCAATCCGAACAGTTGGAACTGGACTTCATATGACTTCGTCTTATTAAGAAATGGCAAGAAGCCGCCGATAATATACATAAGATTAAGAAAGACTTGAGGTGAACGGGATGAACATTAGTGGATTAATTCGCAGCTTGGTTGGAGACCTGACAGCCTCTGAAAGCAAAGTGCTCGAACTAAAAGTAGGGCAAGTTGTGAAAGGTGTTGTACTTCAGCTGCTTAGCGATCAAGATGCTTTGCTTAATATTGGCGGGGTACAGGTTCGGGCCAAACTGGAAACTCCGCTTAAGCAAGGAGACGTAACGTATTTGCAAGTTCAACCGGAATCCAATGGCGGTCAAATTCTGTTAAAGCCGCTGACGGAATCCGATGTACAGATTGCGGAAGATTCCCTTGGTGACCTTCTTAAGGCTTTCACAGTAAAGGATACAGCTGGAAACCGGCAATTGGTACAGCAGATGCAGCAGGAAGGCGTTCCGGTATCCAAGGAAAATGTAAAAGCATTTGAAGCTTTGATGAGTAATTTGCCTGAAGGCGTAAATAAGGAAGAATGGGCTCAAGCCGCTATTCTGGCCTATAAAAAAGGATTGCCCCTTACGCAAGAAACGGTAGGGGCATTGAGGCAGGTCACTTCAGGGCCCCCCGTTGGGAAGCTGCTGGAACAGCTTGAACAACAGGCTGCGGCATTGCTGGAGCAGGAGCCGCAGCATCCGGCAGCGGACACCGCGAAGCAGGTGGTCGCGCTGCTGAAGGAGCTGCGTGCTTCCGCCGCAGCTGTATGGCCCGCGCGGCCGCCGGAGGCGTCGGCCGCGGCAGCGGCTCCGCCAGCTGGCGCTGCAGCGGGCGCTCCACTCGCCGCCGCTCCGGCGCAGCCGGCGGCGGCCGCGCCAGAGGCTCAGGCGCGAAGCGCTGAGCCTGTGCCTGAAGGCGAACCGCCTGTGGCGGGTTCGCTCGTGCAGCAGCCGCCTGCGAAGCAGAAGGCGGCAGAGCCGATGGAGGCGCGCAGCAGTGCGCCTCAGGGGCCTGAGTCTGATCCAGAGCCTAACTGGATCAGCAGGATGCTCAAAGCCGTCGGCGTTGAGCATGAGGCTCATCTGGTAGCGAAGCTGGATGAGCGCGGCGAAGCATTGCTGCGTGGACGGCTGCAAACGGACGATCAGCTGCCTAGTCTGGCCTCCACGGCGTCCCAACAGGACGATACGGCCAAGCCTGCTGCTGCGGAGACATTAAAGAGTCTGCTGCTGCAGCTCACAGCCTCTGATGACACGCCGGCGCCGCTCAAAGAGGCGGCGCAGCAAGTCGTTGGGCAGATTACAGGCCAGCAGTTGATGCTGACAGGTGACAAATCCGCCATGTTTGCCCATATGACATTATTTGTTCCTTTTATGGATGGAACCGGTCAGCAATCTGCCGCAATTCATATTCAATCCCGCAAAGGCAAGCGTGGGGAAGTGGATTCGAGCAACTGCCGATTGTTGTTCGATCTTCAAATGAAAGTCATGGGAAATACGCTAGTTGATGTACATGTCGTGAATAAGATCGTTTCTTTGACGATACATAATGATCATCCGGCACTGGCTCCTATGATGGAGGAGTCCAAGGAAGAAATATCGGCGGCGATGAATAAGGCTGGGTATCAGTTTATTTCTTTGAAATGTTCACCTTATCCGCAGCCAATCGTAAATGATAATGATGGGAAAGCAGTTTCTGATGGTCGCGCTGATTTACGCTCGCTCTATCTTCCTCAAACGTACAAGGGGGTAGACTTCCGGGCATGACTAAGCAGAGAAATTCAACAGGGACACCTGAACCCACTCCGATCAAAAAAGCTGTGGCACTTCGCTACTCGCCAGAAACACAGAAAGCACCAACTCTAATCGCTAAAGGCAAGGGCCAAATGGCGGAAGCCATTTTGCAAAAAGCCAAAGAAAACGGAATTCCCGTTCAAGAGGATTCTTCTTTGGTTGAAGTGTTATCCAAACTGGATTTAGATCAGGAGATACCTTCTGAGTTATATCAGCTCGTGGCGGAAGTGCTGAGTTTTATCTACCGCTCGGATAACCGAATGCGTTCGCAGAGGAACAATGGATGAAGGGGCATGGCATAGATAACAGAAAACAGCTTGGAAAGCTTGGCGAAGATGCGGCAGAAGCATTTTTGAGCAAACAGAATTATCGGATTGTTGCAAGGAATTGGCGCTGCCGCACGGGTGAGTTGGATATCATTGCTGAGCAAGCAGGAACTCTCGTATTTGTTGAAGTCAGAACAAGACGTTCTTCTGGCCGATTTGGGCTAGCCAAAGAATCCGTTGATATTCGTAAGCAATTGAAAGTTAAAGAAACCGCCCAATATTACTTGCATCGTTTTCAAAAATATGAGCTGCCCGTGCGTTTTGACGTGATTGCCGTCGAAATATCCACAGAAGGAGCAGCGCCTCATATTGAACATATAGAAGGAGCCTTTTGAGCCTTTTGGTCGATAAGACTAACAGGGCAGAAGGCTCTTGTTTTGCGTTAACATTCATTTTCTTTTTGCTGTTTATCGAGGTTCCGGTACTGGATAGCTTCAGCCAAATGGTGCGGGAGGATATGATTGCTTTCCTCCAAATCTGCTATCGTTAAGGCCAGGCGCAGAATGCGGTCATGAGCTCTTGCGCTAAGTCCAAGAGCTTCGAAAGAAGCACGAAGGAGTTGATCTCCTTCGGTTGTTAGATGGCAAGCTTGCTTCATTCGGCTACCGGTTAATTCATTATTATGCTGAATACCCGTATCCGCATAGCGTTTCTGCTGCCTCTTGTGGGCAATTAATACTTTCGCCAGCATTTCTTTGGAAGAGAGAGGATTAGAGTGAATATGTTCGTTCAACTGGGCGTAGCTAGGCTTAGGAACCTCGACATGCAGGTCGATGCGATCGAGAAGGGGGCCGGATATTTTGGAACGATATTGAATGATTTTGGCAGATGAACATACGCACGCATTTGCTTCGGTTACAGTTCCATAATAACCGCAGGGGCACGGATTCATTGCAGCAGCTAATATAAATTGCGAAGGGAATGTGTAAACCGCTCTTGCTCTGGCAATGGTTACGGATCGATCTTCAAGAGGCTGTCTAAGCACTTCCAGTGCGTTTCTTGTAAATTCAGGTAGCTCGTCCAAAAACAAAATTCCCCTATGCGCTAAACTGACCTCCCCCGGTTTTGGAATCGTCCCACCGCCGACTAGTCCGGCTGCGGAAATCGTATGGTGCGGGGCTCGAAAGGACCGGGTACGCATGAGTGATGAGCGGTCTGTAAGCTTGCCTGAGGCGCTGAATATTTTGGTGACCTCTAGTGCCTCATGATCAGACATAGGCGGTAGAATGGTAGGCATGCGCTTGACCAACATCGTTTTTCCAGTCCCCGGAGGCCCGATTAACAGAATGTTGTGCATGCCGGCTGCCGCTATCATCATAGCTCGTTTGACTTGATGCTGCCCATTGACATCAGCGTAATCGTCGAAATCAAAGCTTTTTGCTGAACAATTTGTCGAAATTCCATCGTGGTTGTTATTTACCGCATGAAAAATAAATTCATGATGGGTTTGTGAATTCCAATTTCTAAAATCAGAAAGATTTGTAATTCCACATACCTCGATGCCCTCAATGAGAGAGGCTTCTGCGGCATTTAAGTGCGGTACGCACACTCGTTTGATGCCTAACTGTTTCGCTGCATGGGCCATAGATAACACTCCTGGAACAGGTCTAAGAGAGCCATCAAGTGCAAGTTCTCCTAGAAATAAGGTCATCTGCAAGGATTCATTCATTACCTGACCAGTCGTAATTAGAATGGCAACAGCAATAGCTAAATCGAAAGAGGAACCCTCCTTGCGCAAGTCTGCCGGTGCCAGATTCACGGTAATTCGATCCATCGGGAAACTGTATCCGCAATTCTTGATGGAGGCACGAACTCTTTCGACAGATTCTCGAATGGCGGAATCGGGAAGCCCAACCAAATTCACTTGCGGTAAACCGCTTGATATATCTACTTCAACTTCAATCGTTCGCCCTTCTATTCCCTGCAAGCAGGCACTCCAAACTTTTCCGTACATAAAAAAACACCTTCCTCTCCTTAATTGAGCAGCAGAACTGCTGGGCATCAGGATTAAAGGTGCTTCCTTATTGATCCGCATATTTCCCTCTATTGTATAGAAAATGGAAAATTTACGCAATCCTTAAAACAGCTGCGAACGTTTTAAAAAAAGACAACATGCACATACTGGAAGATGAGGTGATGATATGCAGGAGAAGCCGTATTTTTGTCCAAACTGCCGTTCTAATCGTATTAAATTCAGCGTAATTACCAGTTATGCGCAGTCATTTTTAAAGGATGCCCTGTCCGGAAACATAACGGAGTTCAGCGATCCTGACGCTATACCTGAAGAAGAACCGATGATTCAATGTCTTGTGTGCAGCTTCACAGGCAACGAGCTTCGATTTATTAAGCAAGCTGAGCGCGAACCGCGAATGAATACACCTACTACCCCGCATTACTGACAAATGAAAAGCAGGACGTATTTTTCATTTTTGGAAAATACGTCCTTTTTAATGACAGTTTTCGTAATTTTTAGGCATAAAAATGGTTTTTGGCCTGGGTGTGATAGCTAAAGTTTTTCAGTGTGAAAGGAAAATTTGAATGAATTAACGAAAAAAATAAGGAAACTGTCGAAAATTAGTGATACAATGGTTAGGGCTTGCGAAGAAGTGTGATACTAATTCCGGCAGCAAGATTTATTTCGTGCACAACACAAATAGGAAATTACACTTTTCCCCTGTATAGCACGTATAGAAAGTCCATACTGATAGGAGGATTTTAGGAAATGAATATCCATGAGTACCAAGGCAAAGAAGTCCTGAGACAGTACGGAGTCAGCGTTCCTAACGGGAAAGTTGCTTTCACCGTAGATGAAGCTGTTGAAGCAGCGAAAGAACTTGGAACATCCGTCGTCGTTGTAAAGGCGCAAATTCATGCCGGAGGTCGCGGTAAAGCAGGCGGCGTTAAGGTAGCCAAAAACCTCGATGAAGTTCGTACATATGCAAACGAAATTCTTGGCAAAGTGCTTGTCACTCACCAAACAGGTCCAGAAGGTAAAGAAGTTAAACGCCTTTTGATCGAAGAAGGGTGTGACATTAAGAAAGAATATTATGTAGGTGTTGTTGTTGATCGCGCTACAGGCAGCGTCGTTTTGATGGCGTCTGAAGAGGGCGGTACGGAAATCGAAGAGGTTGCTGAGCATTCTCCTGAGAAAATTTTCAAAGAAGTTGTAGATCCTGCTATCGGTCTTCAAGCTTTCCAAGCTCGTAGACTTGCATACTCCATCAACATTCCTAACGAACTTGTAAACAAAGCAGTTAAATTCATGCTTGCTCTTTATAAAGCTTTCGTAGAGAAAGATTGCTCCATTGCTGAGATCAACCCATTGGTTGTTACTGGTTCTGGTGACGTTATGGCTCTTGATGCCAAATTGAACTTTGATTCTAACGCTCTATTCCGTCACAAGGATATCGTTGCTCTTCGCGACCTTGAAGAGGAAGATGCCAAAGAAATCCAAGCTTCCAAGTATGACCTGAGCTACATTGCTCTTGACGGTAATATCGGTTGTATGGTTAACGGCGCAGGACTTGCGATGGCTACTATGGACATCATCAAGCACTACGGCGGAGACCCTGCTAACTTCCTTGACGTAGGGGGCGGTGCTACGAAAGAGAAAGTTACAGAAGCATTCAAAATCATTCTGTCCGATGAGCAAGTTAAAGGGATTTTCGTTAACATCTTCGGCGGTATCATGCGTTGTGACGTTATTGCTGACGGTGTTGTTGCCGCGGCTAGAGAACTGGGTCTATCCCGTCCGCTTGTTGTTCGTCTTGAAGGGACAAACGTGGAACTTGGTAAAAAGATTCTTAACGAATCCGGCTTGAACATTGTTGCTGCTGATTCCATGGCAGACGGCGCTCAAAAAATCGTTGCACTTGTGAAATAATTAAACCCGTGCGGTTTTAAATAATATAGGGGATGTGAACAAAAGATCATGAGTATTTTGGTCAATAAACATACAAAAGTCATTACTCAAGGGATTACCGGCGCTACGGGTTTGTTTCATACCAAAGGCGGTCTAGAATACGGCACACAAATGGTTGGTGGCGTAACCCCAGGTAAAGGCGGAACAAAAGTAGACATCACACTGGAAAACGGTGAACTCGTTCAACTTCCGGTTTTTAACACAGTAATCGAAGCTAAAAATGCAACTGGTGCAACAGCATCCGTTATTTATGTACCACCTGCATTTGCAGCAGAATCCATTATTGAAGCAGTTGACGCTGATCTTGATCTCGTTATCTGTATTACAGAAGGTATTCCTGTCCTTGACATGGTTAACGTGAAACGTTACATGGAAGGCAAGAGAACCGTTCTAATCGGACCAAACTGCCCAGGTGTTATTACACCAGGCGAGTGCAAAATCGGTATCATGCCTGGTTACATCCACACGCCAGGTCACGTAGGTGTTGTTTCCCGTTCCGGAACACTAACTTACGAAGCAGTTCACCAATTGACAACGCGCGGAATCGGACAATCCTCCGCAGTTGGTATCGGTGGAGACCCTGTTAAAGGTTCCGAGTTTATCGATATCCTCAAACGTTTCAATGAAGATCCTGACACTTATGCTGTTATTATGATCGGTGAGATCGGTGGAACAGCAGAAGAAGAAGCGGCTGAATGGGTTGCTGCCAACATGACGAAACCAGTTGTTGGTTTCATCGGCGGTAAAACTGCGCCTCCAGGAAAACGTATGGGCCATGCCGGTGCGATTATTTCCGGTGGTAAAGGTACAGCAGCTGAGAAAGTTGCAACTATGGAAAGATGCGGAATCCGCGTAGCGGCTACGCCATCTGAAATGGGTTCAACACTTGTTAGCGTACTTGAAGAAAAAGGAATGCTCGACAAAGTTATCACAAAAAAATAGTGTTTTCTGTCGAAGGTAAGCAACCTTCCATTTCCCTAATTTAGGGATTTGGGAGGTTTTTTCTTTTTCTAGCTTTGCAAAGATTTGTCATTCGAGTAAGGAGTGTATATACTAATGGATAATCGAATCATTTTATTTGGCCTCCACGAGCTTGACGGCGTTGGCTGGAAAACAATGCTTCAGCTCATAAGCCGTTTTCCGGAGCCCCAAGTATTGTTTGAGCTCTCTGCAGCAGAAATTTCCTCAAAAGGTATCCGAGGCTCTGTGGCTGAACTAATTGCCTCGCGGTTTACTCGTTCATTTGTCGAGGAAAGACTGCAAATATATATGAAGCAATCCATTCAAATTGTAACAATTTTGGACGACGAGTACCCTCAGATTTTGAAAGAAATTGCGCAGCCTCCTTGGGTGCTTTATGTGAAGGGAAGTCCATCTTTTTTGAATGGACGGCTTCTAGGAATCGTTGGAACCCGAACGCCGACCATTTATGGCAAAAAGATTGCTGAGGAATGGGCTGCCGCTCTTTCGAGAGCAGGATTCGGCATTGTCAGCGGCCTTGCCAGAGGAATCGACAGCAAAGCCCATATCGGCGCCTTACAGGGAAAATCGAAGACGGTAGCTGTTCTTGGTTGCGCTATCAATCAAATTTACCCGCGTGAGAATGCTTTATTATTTCGACATATTGAGCAAGAAGGTGTTATCATTTCTGAATACCCTATTGGTACTGGGATGAGGCCTGGCATGTTTCCGCAGCGAAACCGTATCATAGCGGGATTGTCGCTTGGTGTCACTGTTGTGGAAGCTGCTGAGGACAGCGGATCGCTGATTACGGTTGAGTTTGCGCTCGAGGAATCACGGGACGTTTTCGCTGTTCCGGGACCGATTAATTCCCGTCAAAGCAGCGGTGTTCATAAGCTCCTGAAAGATGGCGCCAAATTAGTAACACGTGTAGAAGAGATTGTAGACGACTACAACTATATGATAAGTTCAGATGAAATGCATGCCATAAAGAAGCCTCTTCCATCATTTATATTGACGGAGGAGGAAGACGAAATTTTCCGAAAACTGTCGAGTGAACCGGTTTCGATTGATGCCTTATTGGAGGGCGGACAATTTACGTTTGGACATTTGCATGCAGTTCTGTTATCTTTACTAGTGAAAAAGGCGATTAAACAGCTTCCAGGTTCTACCTACATCCAAGCATAGGCTATTCAAGAAGTTTTTCTTCTCGCCAATAGACTTAACCTTGAAATTAAGAGGGGAGGAAGGACGATCCATGGCGGATTCTTTAGTCATTGTTGAGTCACCAGCAAAAGCAAAAACCATCGGCAAGTATTTAGGCAGCAAATTTATCGTAAAAGCCTCGATGGGTCATATTCGCGACCTTCCGAAAAGCCAAATTGGCGTAGAAGTAGATCGTAACTTTGAGCCTAAATACATAACTATCCGTGGTAAGGGTTCTATATTAAAAGAGTTAAAAGATGCGAGTAAAAAAGTTAAAAAAATATATCTGGCGGCTGACCCGGATCGTGAAGGTGAAGCGATTGCCTGGCACTTAGCACATTATTTGGACGTTGGTTCTGATGAGCTTTGCCGTGTTGTTTTTAATGAAATTACGAAGGACGCGGTGAAGGACGCTTTCAAGACGCCTCGCCGAATCAATCAGGATCTTGTTAATGCGCAGCAAGCACGTCGGATATTGGATCGACTTGTTGGTTATAAAATTAGCCCATTACTTTGGAAAAAAGTAAAAAAAGGTTTATCGGCAGGGCGTGTGCAGTCAGTTGCAGTTAAGCTGATCTATGATCGTGAGAATGAGATTAAAGCATTTGAACCTGAAGAATACTGGTCGATTACGGCCCTTTTGGACTCAGGCAAAACGGTGTTTGAAGCCAAATACCACAGCATTAATGGTGAGAAGAGGGAACTGCATTCGCAGGAGGATGTAGACCAGATTCTAGCCGCAATGGGTAGCGGGAAGTTTACGGTGAAAGAAGTGAAAGAGAAAGAGCGAGGGCGTAACCCGTCTCCTCCTTTCATTACGAGCTCCATGCAGCAAGAGGCTGCGCGTAAATTAAATTTCCGGGCATCCAAGACGATGTCTGTGGCGCAACAATTATATGAAGGAATAGACTTAGGCAAAGAGGGAACCGTTGGTTTAATTACGTACATGCGTACGGATTCCACGCGAATCTCACCTGTAGCCCAAGAAGAAGCGAAAGAGTACATTTTGACGAAATATGGTCCAGCTTTCTATCCAGAAACGCCCCGTATTTATACGAAGAAAAATGCTAACGCACAAGATGCGCATGAGGGTATCCGTCCAACTTCTGTACTTCGCGAGCCGGAACAATTGAAAGAGTTCCTCAGCCGAGATCAATTTCGACTCTACAAGTTAGTATGGGATCGTTTTGTTGCCAGTCAGATGTCATCCGCTATTTTGGATACAATGACCATTGATTTGACAGCAGGTGACACCGTATTCCGGGCAAATGGGTCAAAAATGAAATTCCCGGGATTTATGAAGGTGTATGTTGAGAGTAATGATGACGGGACGACAGAAGAGGATAAGTTGCTTCCGCCATTATCCAAAGGAGATGCTTTGGATAAACAAAGCGTTGATCCTAAACAGCACTTTACTCAACCGCCTCCGCGGTATACAGAAGCCCGCTTAGTCAGAGCGCTTGAGGAAATGGGGATTGGCCGGCCAAGTACGTATGCACCGACGCTGGAGACGATTCAGAAGCGCGGCTACGTGGCAATCGAAGAGAAGAAGTTTATACCTACCGAGTTAGGCGAGTTGGTAATTCAATTGATGCAAGAATTTTTCCCTGAAATCCTCGATATTGAGTTTACCGCTCATATGGAAGAGGAGCTTGACTTTGTGGAAGAGGGGAAAGAGGATTGGGTCAGAGTCTTGGATACTTTCTATACATCCTTTGAGAAGCGGCTTGAATTTGCTGAAGAGGAAATGAAGGAAATCGAGATTCAAGATGAAGTATCCGATGAGATCTGCGAGAAATGCGGGAAGCATCTTGTTTATAAAATGGGTCGTTTCGGCAAGTTCCTGGCTTGTTCCGGCTTCCCTGAGTGCCGCAATACGAAGCCGATCATTAAAGATATTGGTGTCACATGCCCAAGCTGCCATACAGGGAAAATTGTAGAACGCAGAAGCAAGAAGGGCCGGGTCTTCTACGGCTGTGATCAATATCCAACTTGTGACTTTGTCTCATGGGATAAGCCGGTTAACAAGCCTTGTCCGGTTTGCAGCTCGATGATGATAGAGAAACGAAGCAAGAATGGCTTAAACATTCAATGTACAAAATGCGATCATAAAGAAGAAGTAAACGAAGATCAAAACGAAGATATGAAAGATTAGAGGTGTCCGATTTTGCCAGAATACCCAAGAGTAACAGTCATCGGTGCAGGACTCGCTGGAAGTGAAGCAGCCTGGCAGATTGCACGTCAAGGTGTGCCTGTTACTTTATACGAAATGCGAAATGTCCGTAAAACGCCTGCTCACATTACGGATCAATTCGCGGAACTTGTTTGCAGCAACTCGCTACGCTCAAATGGTTTGACTAATGCCGTTGGTGTATTGAAAGAAGAAATGAGACACATGGACTCATTAATTCTCTCCTGCGCTGACCGGCATGCAGTTCCGGCAGGAGGGGCTTTAGCCGTTGACCGTGATGGCTTCTCTCAAGCCGTGACACAAACGCTGCGGAACCATCCGCTCATTGAAGTTATTAATGAGGAAGTTCAAGTATTGCCCGAAGGTATTACGGTTGTCGCTTCAGGGCCACTGACTTCACCGGATTTATCAGCACAGTTGAAAGAACTCATGGGCGAGGAATACTTGTACTTCTACGATGCGGCTGCCCCGATCGTGGAAAAAGATTCTATCGATATGAATAAAGTTTATCTGGCTTCCCGTTACGACAAAGGCGAGGCAGCATACCTTAATTGCCCAATGACGGAAGAAGAGTTCAATGTTTTCTATGAAGCCTTGATTACTGCAGAAGTTGCAGAGCTTAAGGAATTCGAAAAAGAGATCTACTTCGAAGGTTGTATGCCATTAGAGGTTATGGCAAAGCGCGGTAAGCAGACTGTCTTGTTCGGGCCGATGAAGCCGGTTGGTTTGATTAACCCGCACACCGGAAAGCTGCCACACGCTGTTGTGCAGCTTCGTCAAGATAATGCTGCAGGAACCTTGTATAACTTGGTTGGGTTCCAGACCCATTTGAAATGGGGCGAACAAAAACGCGTTCTGTCATTGATTCCAGGGCTGGAACAAGCAGAATTCGTCCGTTACGGAGTTATGCATCGCAACACGTTTATCAATTCGCCAAAGCTTCTTGAACCGACGTACCAGTACAAACGTCGTGAGAATCTGTTTTTTGCAGGTCAAATGACGGGCGTGGAGGGCTATGTGGAATCCGCGGCTTCCGGATTGATTGCTGGTCTTAATGCAGGACGGTTAGCGAAGGGGCAGCCTTGCCTGGTGCTTCCAGAGGAAACTACATTAGGCAGCATGGCTCATTACATTACGACAGCGGATTTTAAACATTTTCAACCGATGAATGCGAATTTCGGATTACTTCCACAGCTTCCGGAAAGAATTAGGAATAAAAAAGAGAAATACGAGAAGTTGGCTAATCGAGCAATAGAGAGTATTCAGAATTTTTCGAAAACACAGACGGAATAGGTTGTAAAGACACTATTCACTGTGTTACTATAATTATGTTTTGAATCATTATTCATTCGTTTCCTCATACATTTACCTCTAGATGCGGTCTTTATTTCGATATTGACCTCGCTAGAGGTTTATCTCTTTTTATTAGACCGAAACCAACACAAAGAGATGTTCATACGGTGTATGATTCCATTGGAGGAGTGAGAAGAGATGGATGCTAGTCAAGCGCAGTTTCATGCGACAACTATTTTTGCCATACGTCATGAAGGTAAAGGCGCAATTGCTGGAGATGGGCAAGTAACCTTTGGCAACAGCATGATTATGAAAAACAGTGCCAAAAAAGTTAGGCGTTTACATAGAGGGAAAGTCATCGCAGGTTTCGCAGGTTCTGTAGCCGACGCGATTACCCTTTTTGAGAAATTTGAAGGTAAGCTGGAAGAACACCACGGAAACTTGCAGCGTGCTGCCGTAGAGCTTACGAAGGATTGGCGTCAAGATCGTGTATTGCGACGTTTGGAAGCTATGATGATCGTTATGGATACTACTGGGTTATTGCTGCTTTCGGGTAATGGGGAAGTGATTGAGCCGGACGACGGCATCTTGGCTATTGGTTCTGGCGGCAGTTTTGCGTTGGCGGCTGGAAGAGCATTGCATCGCCATGCTCCATCACTAAGCGCTAAAGAGATTGCTCATGCTGCACTAACGACGGCTGCTGAAATCTGCGTTTTCACGAATCATAACATTATTGTCGAAGAGATCGAATAAACGGTATACTATTTCGCACTTTTTTAGGAGGGTACCCGAATGGCAAACAGCTCCCTAACACCTAAACAAATTGTCCAGGAACTGGATCGATACATTGTAGGTCAGAAGAAAGCAAAGAAATCAGTCGCTATTGCTTTGCGGAATCGCTATCGTAGAAATTTAGTGGATGAAGCCATGAGGGATGAGATTGTTCCCAAAAATATTTTGATGATAGGGCCTACAGGCGTAGGGAAAACGGAAATTGCACGCAGACTGGCTAAGCTGGTCGGAGCACCGTTTATCAAAGTGGAAGCAACCAAATTTACTGAAGTAGGTTACGTTGGCCGCGACGTTGAGTCGATGGTCAGAGATTTGATTGAAACCTCTATACGTATGGTTAAGTCAGAGCGGATGGAAGCCGTAAAAGATCGCGCTGAGAAGTTGGCGAATGAGCGAATTGTTTCTTTGATTGCTCCGAGTCCTTCGCGGTCCAAAACGCAGCGTAATCCGTTTGAGATGTTGTTTGGAGGTCAGAATCAGACCGAACAAGAAGAAACTGCGCCTGATCCCAATCTCGCGACGAAAAGGACTCAAATCGCCGAACAATTGACTAGTGGTAAATTAGAGGGCGAAATTGTTGAAATCGAAGTAGAAGATTCATCGCCTTCTATGTTGGATATGCTGGCTGGGCAAGGCAACGAGCAAGCAGGCATGAATATGCAAGAAATGTTCGGGAATTTGATGCCCAAAAAAATGAAAAAACGCAAGCTGCCCGTGAAGGAAGCAAGAAAAGTACTGACACAAGAAGAAGCACAAAAATTGATTGATATGGATGATGTTATCCAAGAGTCCATAAATCGCGCCGAACAATCCGGTATTATTTTTATAGATGAAATCGACAAAGTTGCAAGCAGTTCCCGCGGCGGTGGAGGACCAGATGTTTCTAGAGAGGGTGTACAACGGGATATCCTGCCGATCGTTGAAGGCTCAACCGTTGTAACGAAATATGGACCTGTGAAGACGGACTATGTGTTATTCATTGGTGCCGGAGCTTTCCATATCGCAAAGCCTTCAGATTTAATCCCAGAGCTTCAGGGACGTTTTCCGATTCGTGTTGAGCTGAGTGATTTAACGTTGGAAGACTTTGTTTCTATCTTGCAGGAACCCAAGAATGCTCTGACGAAGCAATATACGGCTTTGTTGCAAACCGAAGGTATAACAGTCGAGTTCGCTGAGGAAGCTATTCATGAAATAGCGCGAATCGCGGTTGAAGTTAATCAGAATACGGAAAATATCGGAGCTCGTCGCTTGCATACCATTTTGGAGAAATTACTTGAGGATCTTTCCTTTGAAGCACCTGAAATTACATTGGAATCCTTCATTATTAATCCGGAGTATGTGCGCGAAAAGTTAAGCGGTATTGTTCAAAATAGAGATTTAAGTCAATACATTTTATAATGAATGATTGCAGGGTAACGTAAGTAGGAGGCAGTTAGATGAGTTTACTAAACAAAACGAGAAGGCTAAATCGGTTACTGCAGAAGGAAGCAGGGAATGCTGTTAGCTTTATGGATATGGCAGAAGTGCTTCGTGATATCGTTATTGCGAATATTTATGTTGTAAGCCGAAAAGGGAAGATTCTAGGCTATGCTACAACGAATGATCCCATTTCGCCCGAAATGAATCAGGCGATCTTACTTGAACGCAGATTTCCATCGGAGTCCAACAATCTTCTACTAAAAATAGAGGAAACGACATCGGCCTCGGAGCCAAATAGTCCATATTTTTACTACACGGAGCAAATGAAAGATATGTTTCCGTATACCCATACAACGTTGGTTCCAATTATCGGTGGAGGCGATCGCTTAGGGACTCTAATTTTAAGCCGTAATGAAGGCATCTTCATTGATGATGATCTCATTTTGGCTGAATATGGTTCGACCGTAATCGCCATGGAAATATTAAGAGAACGCGCTGAAGAAATTGAAGAAGAGGCAAGAAGCAAAGCAGTCGTTCAAGTGGCCATTGGTTCTTTATCATTTAGTGAGATGGAAGCTGTGGAACATATTTTCGAGGAATTGGACGGTAAAGAAGGTCTTTTAGTCGCGAGCAAAATTGCTGACAGAGTAGGAATCACCCGTTCAGTTATTGTGAATGCCCTTCGCAAACTGGAAAGTGCCGGAGTTATTGAAACGCGATCACTTGGTATGAAAGGCACTTATATCCGAATTTTAAATGAACAATTAATACAAAGCATCGAACAACTAAAGACAAAACTATAGTTGCACATATGGAAAAGTCCTATCTTGTAAAAAAGATAGGGCTTTTTTCTTATTGTAACTTAAGCTAATATCCTAGATGATTAGAAAGTGATTAAGGATTTACATAATTCTACAATAAGGAATTATATCAAATCCTTTTATGAAAATAATGTCGAATTAAGAAGGAATACTTATTTACTTTGTGGAAGTATACTGTCGAATACTTTATTGAAAGGGGGTAACGTGTATGTCTTTGTTAGATAAACCAAGTTGGAACTTGATGGAGCGATCGCTCGATGCCTCGACACTTAGACAAAAAGTGGTAGCAAACAACGTCGCCAATGTGGATACACCTTACTTCAAGCGTTCAGATGTATTGTTTGAAGATCTTTTGCAAGGAGAGATGAATTCATCAACGCCCTCTATAGAAGGTTATCGGACAAACCCTAAGCATTTCTTTATAGGCAAATCGACAACTTTACCGAATTCAGAAATAAAAACCGATGAATCGACAGCGATTAACAATAATATGAACAATGTCGATATGGATTACGAAATGTCATTAATGGCTAAAAATCAATTGAAATACAATACGATGATTCAACAGATGAACAGTGAATTCAAAAAAATGCGGACAGTATTAGGAGGGAAGTAATAACTAATGAGGCTTACAAACGGATTTGACATCAGTTCATCTGCACTCACTGCACAACGCTTAAGAATGGATGTCGTCTCTTCTAACATAGCTAACGCAGATACAACACGTGCTAAATTTGTAGATGGCAAGTGGGTTCCTTATACAAGAAAGTTAGTTGCTTTTGAGACGAAGTCACAACCGAGTTTTGCACAGTCCTTGCAATCAGCTATGGCAGACGGTACTGGAGAGGGAGTGCGCGTCAACAAAATCTTCGAGGATCAGTCACCGCTTAAACAAGTGTACAACCCGACACATCCTGATGCAGATGCTAATGGATTTGTTTATATGCCCAATGTTGATGTGCTCAAAGAGATGGTTGATATGATCTCTGCCACAAGATCTTATGAAGCGAACGTTACCGCGTTAAATGCAAGTAAATCAATGATTACGAAAGCATTAGAGATCGGTAGATAATCCTAACAGGAGGTTGCAGCATGATTGACAAAATTAACTATAGTCCCTTAAATATCATGAGTTCGGTCCAGCCCAAAGACAACTCTGGCGAAGGGGCTGCAGACCTAGGAAAACGATTCGGATCTTTTCTGAATGACGCAATGACGAATTTAAATGCCCAACAACAACAAGTTGATCAATTGAATCAAAGTTTCATAAAAGGAGAACTTTCCGACGTTCATCAACTGACAATTGCCTCTGAGAAAGCGTCGTTAGGACTGGAGCTTACGGTACAAGTTAGAAATAAAGTCCTTGAAGCTTACCAAGAAATGATGAGAATGCAGCTGTAAATAATGAGGTGCTGCTAAAACTTTGGTTCGATGGGGTGACAGAGTGAACGAGAATCTCCTCCAGTACTGGGAAAAAGTTAAACAGTATTGGAATCGATATAGTAGAACAACAAAAATCACTTTTATTGCAACAGTAGTCCTTTTAGTTCTTACTGCTGCAATTATCAGTGTTAATTTATCTAAAACGGAGTATTCCTTAGCGTTTACTGAACTACAGCCAAGCGATGCGGCTGCAATCAAAGGTTATCTGGATACAGCTAAGATTCCGTACAAGCTTAGTGCTGATGGTAAAAGCATCGAAGTACCGACAAGTGAAGTTGCAAACGTGAAACTGGGCGTGGAATCACAAGGATTAAATAAAAATGGTTCGCTAGGTTTCGGTGCTTTTAGCAACAGTAGTTCATTTGGTATTACAGATAACGAATTTAAAGTGAAATATTTGAACGCGATTCAGGGTGAACTACAGCAGTTGATTAATTCAAACCAGGCAATTGCGGGTTCAAAGGTTCTGATCTCCCTGCCGGAAGAAGGTCCATTCTTACAACAGCAGGAAGAGAAAGCAACGGCTTCTGTTGTTCTTCAAATGAAACAAGGGTACAACCTTGATCAAGGGAAAATTGATACGATCTATAACTTGGTTTCACACAGCATTAAAAATCTTCCCGTTGAAAACATCACCATCTCAGACCAGTACGGGCAAAGCTTAGTTTCTTCCAAGGCTGGGGGCAATCATCCTCAAGCTTAGTAACAAGTCAGTCCGATATTAACGATAAGTTTCAAAAGGATCTGCAGAAAAATATTACGAATATGCTGGGTACAATGTTTGGCCGTGACAAAGTAAATGTAAGTGTATTCTCTACCATGAACTTTGATCAAAAGAAGAGCAAAGAACAGCTTGTCTCTGCGCCAAATCAAGTGGACCAAAAAGGTCTGGAAATTTCTTTACAAGAAGCCAGCGAATCTTATCAAAATAACGGAACGGATACGGGCGGTGTTCCCGGTACTGGTACGACAGACGTCCCAGGATATCCAGGTTCATCCAATTCCGGCAAGTCAAACACCGAGAAGAACAGTAAGACCGTAAATTACGAAGTAAATCGAATTACGAACGACATCGTTTCTACGCCCTATGTTGTGAAAGATTTAAGTATTAATGTAGGAATTGAACCGCCGGTCAAAGATGATCCAACTTCATTGACAGCTGAAACTAAAACTGCGGTGCAAAACGCATTAGTTAATATCGTAAGAACAGCACTTGCAGATAATAAGGTTACATATACGGACGATGAGCTGCAGAAAAAAGTTACGGTTCTAGCACATTCTTTTGCAAGACCTGCGGATACATTTGCTTCCAAGACTACAACGTACATGACTTATGCTGGATTGGCATTAGCGGCACTAGCTATTGGGGCGATTGCAGGATTTGCAATTAGAAGACGCAAAAAAGCGGCACAGCAAAAATTGATGGAGCAAGATCTGAACATTGCTGCTAGCAAAGCGGAACTTCCAACGATTGATATTGAAAATGTAACTAATGACAATCAAGTACGTAAGCAGTTAGAAACTCTTGCGAAAAAGCGACCAGAAGACTTTGTCAATCTGCTTCGTACTTGGTTAGTAGACGAATAGAGGTGCGCTTGTATGGCCAAAGCTGCTCTAAACGGGTTAACCGGACGACAAAAGGCAGCCATTCTTTTGATCAGTTTAGGCCCTGAGGTATCTGCTCAAATATTCAAACACTTGCGAGAAGAAGAAATTGAGCAGTTAACACTAGAAATTGCGAATGTTCGAAAAGTAGATTCATACGAAAAAGAATCTATCCTGTCTGAATTCCATCAAATCTGCCTTGCACAAGAATTCATTTCTCAAGGCGGTATTGCCTACGCCAAAGATATTTTGGAGAAGGCTCTTGGATCACAGAAAGCGCTCGATATTATTAATCGCTTGACAGCCACACTGCAAGTAAGACCGTTCGACTTTGCACGAAAAGCAGATCCTGCTCAAATTCTTAACTTTATTCAAAATGAGAATTCGCAAACCATCGCTCTAGTCTTATCTTATTTACAAGCCGATCAAGCTTCAATCATTTTGTCTTCATTGCCTCAAGAGAAGCAAGCGGACGTTGCGAAACGTATCGCGCTGATGGATAGCACTTCACCAGAAGTGATTAGTCAAGTTGAACGTGTTCTTGAACAAAAGCTTTCCTCTACGGTTACTCAGGACTATACAAATGCTGGAGGCATTGCTTCTATCGTTCAAATTTTGAACGGTGTTGATAGAGGGACGGAGCGTACCATTCTCGATTCTCTCGAAATTCAAGATCCTGAACTTGCTGAAGAAATTAAGAAACGGATGTTTGTATTCGAAGACATTGTCAATATTGACAATCGTTCCATCCAGCGAATTATTCGTGATATTGAAAATGCCGATTTGCAGCTTGCACTTAAAGTTGCGAGTGAAGAAGTTCGTGATGTTTTATTTAAAAACATGTCTAAACGTATGGCTGAAACGTTCAAGGAAGAAATGGAATTCATGGGTCCAGTTCGTTTGCGTGACGTTGAAGAAGCCCAAACCAGAATTGTTGCTACAATCCGCCGCTTAGAGGAATCAGGTGAAATCATCATTGCACGTGGTGGGGGAGACGATATCATTGTCTAATGTCATTAAATCATTCGCTTATTACGCCTTGGATGATAAGAAATTAGTTGAAACGAGTACGCAGTTTCAATTTCTTAATGATCATGATGCTAGCCAACAGCTTACTCCTGAACAACAGCAGGAACTAACAGAAGCAACGAATTTGAAGGATCAAATTCTTCAAGACGCTGAATCTTTTGCAAATGAGCAGATTCAACAAGCTATGCAGGAATGCACGGCACTTCGCGATCAGACGCAAGAAGAAATCAATGCCTGGTGGCAAACTCGCCGTGCCGAGGATGAGGAGCATGTCGCCTTATCGAGACAGTCTGGCTTTGATGAAGGTTACCAACAAGGAATTGTTCATGCTGAAGAAGTGCTTAGACAGGAGTACAGTGAAATGCTTACGGAAGCTCAAGATGTTCTTGATCAAGCTTATCAACTTAAGCAGCAGATCATCCAAGAATCCGAGCCATTTTTGATTGAGCTAAGTACATCCATCGCTGAGAAAGTGATTGGTCGACAATTAACTTTGAATCCAGAATGGGTTATCGAATTAATTCAAACTGTACTATCGCGGAGACGAGAAAAAGGAATCATTGCATTATGTGTTGCACCTTCACAATTCGCTTACATACAAGATGCACGAGAAGAACTGCTAACCTCCATAGATTCACAGGCTGAGCTGCAAATTATTCCGGATTCCACAGTGCAAGATCGCGGATGTGTGATACGTTCTTCTTTTGGGAGCATTGATGCCAGAATTGATACGCAGTTGAAAGAGATTAAATCTGCACTACAGCAGTTGGCCACTCAAAGTGAGGGACTGAGAAGATGAACAACGCGCTGCCTAAAGCTGATAAGTACAAAGAGCATCTGAATACCATTGACCCGATTCGTGTTAACGGAAAAGTAACGCAAGTAATCGGCTTGACCGTTGAATCAGAAGGTCCAGATGTGAGTATTGGCGATCTATGTTATATATACCCGCACAAATCGAACAAGCCTTTGAAAGCTGAGGTTGTTGGATTTCGCAGCAATAAAGTGGTCTTGATGCCGCTTGGCGATTTGGATTCCATTGGACCTGGATGTGATGTCGTTGGAACCGGAAAACCACTAACTGTACAAGTAGGACATGAACTGCTTGGTAAAGTGTTAGATGGATTAGGTCAACCGTTGGATGGTTCTTTCCTGCCTTCCAGAATGGCTCAATATTCAACGAATAATGCGCCGGGTAACCCGCTTTCCCGCCCGCGCGTGTTGAATCCAATCTCCGTAGGTGTCCGCTGTATCGATGGTTTGTTGACGATCGGTAAAGGCCAGCGCGTCGGTATTTTTGCCGGATCTGGTGTCGGAAAGAGTACGCTGATGGGAATGATTGCTCGTAATACATCTGCAGATGTAAACGTGATTGCTCTCATTGGTGAGCGGGGCAGAGAAGTCTTAGACTTCATCGAAAGAGATTTAGGTCCAGAAGGACTTGCAAGATCTGTAGTCATCGTGGCTACGTCAGATCAGCCTGCACTCATTCGTATTAAAGGCGCCATGATTGCAACAAGCATTGCCGAGTACTTTCGAGATCGCGGTCTAAATGTGATGATGATGATGGATTCCGTTACCCGGTTCGCGATGGCGCAGCGTGAAGTTGGCCTTGCCGTTGGGGAGCCGCCAGCAACGCGCGGTTATACGCCTTCGGTTTTTGCCTTGCTTCCGCGATTGTTGGAGCGTTCTGGTACAGGGCCAAAAGGATCCATAACTGCCTTTTACACGGTGTTAGTAGATGGTGACGACATGAATGAGCCGATCGCTGATGCGGTGCGGGGGATTTTGGATGGACACATTGTCCTGAACCGCAACATTGCAAACAAAGGTCATTACCCGGCCATCGATGTATTGTCCAGTGTAAGTCGTGTGATGAAGGAAATTGTTCCTACTGAACATATGGAAGCTGCTGATTACTTAAAGCGACTTCTCTCTATATATAAAGATTCGGAAGACCTTATTAATATCGGGGCGTACCAAAAAGGTTCTAATCCAAATATTGATGTTGCCATGGATCATATTGAAGCTATTTGGGACTTCACGAAGCAAAAAACAAGCGAAAAGCTAACCTATGAAGAAGCCCAAGAACGTTTGATTCAAGAATTTTATATGGGATGAGGGTCCTGAATGCATTTTCGGTATTCGTTTCAGCAAATTGTCAATTTGAAAAATAATGAACGAACTCAGGCAGAGTGGGTTTTATCTGAGGCAATGGGTCAACTCAGGAATGAAGAAACGAGTTTGCATGGATTGTTTGAGCAAAAAGAGAAGCTACACGAGGAAATGGTGACTGTATCTGGCGATTCGGTTTCCATTGCAAAGATGTTGATGCTGCAGACCTATATGAATCATGTAGATCAACAAATTGCACGTAAGCATCAGGATGTGCAGCAAGCGAAACATGTCGTGCTCAAAAAACAGGAGCATCTGTCGGAAAGAATGATTGATGAAAAGGTTTGGACGAAGGCTAGAGAGAAGGCATTCAGCCAATTTCAATCCTTTGTTGCAAAAAAGGAGCAAGATGCTCTGGATGAGATGGCAACAAACCGGTTCAAACGACTCTCGTATTGAGAAGGTAAAGGAGGTACAAGGAGATGGCCGATACAAGCATGGAAGGTGTATCTTATAGTGCGCTGGAGCGGTTTCTGATATGGTTTGTCATCCCCTTTGTGTTTACGGCTGTCCTGCTCTTCGTGTTGCTGTCAATCTTTGATTATGATATCAAGAGCAGTATTCAGAAAGCATTACATAACACACCGGTAATCGGAGCAATCGTGCCTGCACCCAAGGAAAAAAGTGTTGTAAGCGGCTCAGGTAAAGAGGCAACTCCTGAACAAAGCATCAAAACCAAAGACGAAGAGATAACGAAGTTGAATGCTAAATTGGCAGAACTTCAATCCGCTTTGCAGAAAGCAGAATCAACAACAGAGCAAAAGGACCAATCTCTCAAAGATTCAGAAGCGAAAATCACAGAGCTTGAAGAAAAACTGAAAGACAAGATGCAAACAGAAGAAGAGTATGCGAATCAGATAACGCAGCTTGCCAATATGTATGCAAAAATGACACCAAGCAAAGCTGCTCCTATCATGGAGGCATTAACACCGAAAGAAATGGTGCTTATATTCTCAATGATGAAGGCGGATAGCCGAGGAGCTATTCTTGAAAAAATGAGCGCTGCTAAAGCGGCGGAAGCTTCCATGGGGCTTAAAGACATTGTTCCTGTTCGGGATAAAGAAATTGCCGCATTGCAAGAAAGATTAGCTACGAACGGAGCTAATACGGCGAAAGCAACGACCTCGGTCAGTAAATCCGATTTAGGTCAAACTTTTGCTAATATGACTCCCAAAAGTGCTTCGAACGTGCTAATCGAGATGAACAAATCTAATCCTGAGAAAGTGTTATCTATCCTCAGTGGCATGGATAACGCTTCCCGATCCAAAGTGATGTCGGCATTATCGGATGCGAATAAGGAAATTGCTGCATCGATTTCAGCTAAACTTGTTCAGTAACGTTTGACGGATGTCATGGAAGGAGGTGAAATAAATAATGGATATACAAATCCAGACAGTGCCTACTGCAAATCCAGTTTCATCTTCAAACAATAAGGCGGTTGCCTCAGGAACAACTTCAAAGGACGGTTTTACTGACGTATTGAGCCAGAAGTCGCAAGATACTTCTTCAGACGAAAGTACGAATGCATCTGACCCGGCACTTTCCTTAAGCATGCTGCTCCAAATGCTTCAGAGTTTAGTAGCGCCTGTGCAAGGAGCAACGGTTCAAGATGCAAAGCCGGAGGAGCAGACTCTTCCTGAAGTAGTTCTGGAGGCAATGAACAGCAATCCAGGACTAGCTGAGCAGTTATTGCAGGATCCTAAAGTCCAGAAGTGGTTTGAAGAAGCACAGCAGCTACTACAAACACTTGGTGGAGCTCAATCAATTCCTGCTGCTGCCTTTTCAAGTTCATTAAAGCTTCAATCAACTGAGGTTTCTAGTTTACAAGCGCAGAATACGCTGCTTTCACTAGTATCTCTGTCCAAGCAGCAACCAGACAATCCAATTATGAAGTTTTTGAATCAAGGTTTACAGAATGTCACCCAACCATTGCTGCCAGAGTTGATGGTGGGAAGCCGAAAAGCAACTCAACAGAATTTTGAAAGCATGAACGCGGCGACAATGGTACAACCTACAAAGTCAAAGCTCGAGCTTCTTGCTATGAAGAATGTTCACCTCGCGCCTAATGTTGATCCAATTTCTCCTTCTGGGGATTCATTGCTAAATTTAGTCGATTTGCCGACTGAAGCTGAAGCGGCTCCTAACACAGTAGTCACGATTGCGGATATGCAGAGAGCGCAGCAAGCTCCGACTGTTGTTGATAAAACAACAATTTCGACAGTTAATGCATCTAATTTTGCTGAAGAAATGACTACGCATGTGCTGAAGAACATGAAAATTACTTTGGCTGACGGTTTTTCTGAAGCTAAGCTTTCCTTGTTCCCTAAGAATTTAGGGCACGTTGATGTGAGAATTTCGATGCATGATGGCCAATTAATTGCCCAGTTCGCTGCCGATTCTTTAGCCGCTAAACAAATGTTAGAAAATCAGCTGCCACAGCTGAGACAAGCGCTTCAATTACAAGGTTTGCAAGTTGAAAAGCTTGAAGTAACTCAAAATCAAAATATGCAATCCAGTTTGTTCCAGGAACAACGCCAACAGCAAGCTTTTGGTCAATCCCAACGCCAAAATAAGAATAGTTCTTCCGGCAACAGCTATGACGTTGAATCAGTAGATTTTGATCAAGAAATGGATACTTCGGTACAAGCCAGACCGGCGATTCATGGAAATTCCTTTGACGTAACTGCCTAATAACTAGCCCATGTGATGCAGTTGGAGGTGAAAGTATGGCTACTAGTCCGATCGTAGGTAATGTTTCGGATATAATCAATACTGGGAAAAATGCCAAGACAAAAGAAAAAGACAACAATACATTGGGGAAAGATGATTTCCTTAAGATCTTGATCACACAATTGCAAAATCAGGATCCAACACAGCCTTTACAAGACAAAGAGTTTATTGCCCAGATGGCGCAATTTACTTCCGTAGAGCAGTTGACGAATATGGCTGGAGAAATGAAGCTGATGCGTCAATCACTTGGATTTGTTTCAGGATTGATCGGTAAATCGATCACTTGGGATGAAACGGATTCTTCCGGAGCTAGCGTTGAAAAGTCAGGCGTTGTAGATTCCATCTCGTTCAAAGACGGCAATCAATTTGCCAATGTGAAGGGAGTGGAAATTTCTTTGGACAAGCTCAAGAAAATTGAGGATGTCGGAGAAAGCCAATGACAGAGAGAATATCCATAGGGCAGCTTTATCCTAATGCGGTTTCTCCTGCGTCTACGAGACGAACACCTGTACAGCAGCCGGCAACCACATCCGGTAATCCTATGTTTCAAAAACTTCTTCAGGAGCAATTTGTTCGTTTCAGTCACCATGCGGAAGTTCGGCTGAAGGAGAGAGGCATTCAGTTAAAGCCCGATCAATTAGATAAGCTTAGCAAAGCAATCGATAAGGTTGCAGCTAAGGGAGCTAAAGATGCCCTAATGGTTATTGGCGGAAATGCATTAATCGTCAATGTTCCAAACCGAACCGTTGTGACGGCACTTGACGGAAATGCCATGAGTGATCATGTTTTCACACAGATCGACAGTGCAATGATTATTTCTTCTTAATCAGGCTCGACCGCTTTCGGAAGCCTGGAGCTGTGGAACGATGGAAGCAGCTCATGAAGTAAGTATTTTAATCCGATTAGGAGGCTAGTAAGATGTTAAGATCTTTATACTCTGGTGTTTCAGGTATGCGTGGTTTCCAAACTAAATTAGATGTTATCGGTAATAATATCGCAAATGTAAACACTATCGGATTTAAAGGCAGCCGCGTTATGTTTAAAGACGTTCTTAGCCAAACGGTATCTGGCGTAAGTGCAGCTGATGAGAACCGTGGTGGTGTGAATGCTCAACAAGTTGGTTTAGGCGTGAGTTTGGCTTCAATCGACACCGTACATACAGCAGGAAGTGCGATGACTACGAACGTTGTTACGGATTTACGTATTAACGGTGATGGGTTTTTCGCAGTTGGAACTACCGAGCAAACAGATGCGCCTTACTTGACTAGATCAGGAAACTTCACCTTAGATGCTTCTAGAAACCTTGTTAATGCTGACGGACTTCATGTCATGGGTGCGGATGGCGCAGGGCCGATCGTTATCCCGGATGATATCGTCTCATTCTCAATCGCACAAAACGGTGACATTATCGGGATTGATTCTACGGGTGCAACGGTTACGACAGGTCAAAAAGTCGGTGTAGTCAAAGTCGTTAACCCTTCGGGCCTTGAGAAAATTGGCGGCAATTTGTATCGTATGACGGCGAATGCTAATCCTGAGGGTGCGCTTGAAGTTGGAGCTCCAGGCAATACAGAAACGGGAACAGGAACATTGATTTCTGGTCAACTGGAAATGTCCAATGTAGATTTAACAGGTGAATTCACTGAGATGATTATTGCGCAGCGTGGCTTCCAAGCTAACTCTCGCATCATCACAACTTCAGATGAAGTGCTTCAAGAAGTTGTAAATCTTAAACGATAATTTTGGTTAAAAAGACAGAGGGGGGCTAGTCTCCCCTTATCCTGATGCAGGAGGAGAATGATGATTTCTCTCACTCGTTTAAATGGTAAAGCCATAATCCTTAATGCTATTTTGATTGAATTGATTGAAGAAACGCCAGACACCATGATTACGTTGACCACGGGCAAGAAAATCACGGTTCTTGAAAAGGCAGAGGTTGTGGTAAGTTTAGTGCGGACCTACATGCAGGAAATTGGCTCGGTGCGATCGACAATTATGTCAAGGGATGCGGAGGGTTCGTAATTGTTTAAGAACAAAATTTTCATACTCATTGTTTCTATTTTAATTGCAATCACGTTGATTTTGACAGCAGCTTTTGTTTTGTGGAATTTTATGGAGAAGAACAATGAATCCAAGGATCCCTCGGTACAAGCTCAGGATGCTGCTGCAAGTGTAAAGCCGACGAAAGCACCTTCCGCCGAAGCGGTGAAAGCAAACACGGCTATCATCAAAGATATTTTGACAAATTTATCAGGCAGTCAAAACTTCATTAAAATTAGTTTCGCTTTTGAATTAGAGAACTCTAAGGGTAAGACGGAATTCGACAGCTTATTGGACTCTGCAGTGAAAGGCACAATCGTACAAACACTGGGAGATCTCACAAAGGAACAAATTGAAGGAAGTAAGGGGTCCGACAATTTGACTTCTACGCTAATGAACAAGCTAAACCCACTGCTTCACGCGGGTAAAATTAAACAAATTTGGATAACTGATAAAGTGCTTCAATAAACTCGCTATTGATTTTGCTAAAAGGAGGTGACTCTAATGGTTGATGTTTTGTCGCAAAATGAGATCGATGCTTTGTTAGCGGCATTGTCCTCTGGCGAAATGGATGCGGATGAACTTAAAAAAGAAGAGACACAGAAGAAAGTAAGGGCTTATGATTTTAAGAGAGCAGTTCGCTTCTCTAAGGACCATATTCGTAGTTTAACTAGGATTCACGAGAACTTTGCACGATTTTTAACCACTTATTTCTCGGCTCAGCTTCGTACGTTCGTACAGATTAGTGTAGTTCAGGTTGAACAACTGCCTTACGATGAATTTATTCGTTCGATCCCGAAAATGACCATTTTGAACATCTTTGAAGCGGAGCCTTTAGAGGGTCGAATGGTGCTTGAGGTTCATCCCAATGTTGCATTTGCGATGTTAGACCGTTTGTTAGGCGGGGCTGGGACAACGCCTACGAAGATTAATGCTTTAACTGAGATTGAAACCATTGTGATGGAACGGATTTTTAGTCGTGCATTCGACAGCCTGCAAGAGGCTTGGAAAACAGTTATCGATATTCAGCCTAGATTAGAGGCACTTGAAACGAATCCACAGTTTATGCAGATTGTTTCTCCTAATGAAACGATCGCACTAATCTCATTAAGTACCAAAATTGGTGATACGACAGGGATGATTAATCTATGTATTCCACACGTAGTCATCGAACCGATTATGCCTCGACTTTCTGTGCATCATTGGTTTGTTTCACAGAAAAAGACGAGAGCTCCTGAAGAAGTGGAAGCACTTCAATCCCGCTTGGAAAAAACCAAGCTTCCTCTCATTGCAGAATTGGGTTCGTCGGAAATTTCCATTCGAGATTTCCTTGGCTTAACAGTCGGCGATGTTATCCCTCTGCAAAAATCCGTCGAAGATTCGCTTCAAGTCAAAGTGGGCGAGAAGCTGAAATATCTCGGAAGCCCTGGTACCTTAAAAGGAAAGATGGCTGTACAAATTACAGATATCGTAAATGAAGGAGAAGAAGATTATGACGAATAACAGAGATTATTTGTCCCAGGAAGAGATTGATGCTTTGCTGAGACAGTCTTCGGACGATAGTTCAGCCTCTTCTTTTCAAGGGCCTCCTCAAGTTGAAGATTTTTTATCTTCATTAGAACAAGATGCACTTGGTGAAATTGGTAACATCACATTCGGAAGCGCAGCTACTGCACTTTCTACCTTGCTAGGTAAAAAAGTAGATATCACGACGCCTAAGGTATCAATTATCAGTAAAGATCAATTGCAAGAGCAGTTTCCAAGACCGCATGTTGCAGTGCATGTCAACTACGTGGATGGCTTCGATGGCATTAACTTGCTAGTTATCAAAACGCGCGATGCCCAAGTCATTGCTGATTTAATGATGGGTGGTGACGGAACTGGCGGAGATGAAAATCTTAGCGAAATTCACATTAGCGCCGTGCAAGAAGCGATGAATCAAATGATGGGGTCTTCGGCAACGTCGATGTCTACCATATTTAATCGATTTGTCAACATTTCTCCCCCGGGAATCGACATATTAAATTTGTCGAAAGGAGAAGGAAAACTACCCGACGAGGACGTATTTATAAAGATATCGTTCCGACTAATCATTGGCGACCTTATTGATTCTAATATCATGCAATTATTACCTGTTCCTTTCGCCAAAGAAATGGTATCGATCCTTATGGGCGGTGACTCTGATTCTTCGATGGAAGTTGCTCCTGCTGCTCAAGCACCGGCTCCTTCACCTGTGCCTATGCAAGAAGTACATACACCGCCCCCTGCTGCTGCTCAACCTATGTATGAGCAACCTATGTATCAACAACAACAACAGCAGCCTGTGTATGAACAGCCGATGTATCAACAGCCTATGCAACCACCTATGCAACCGCCGATGGGGCAGCCAATGTACCCGCCGCAACAGCCAATGTATCAGCAGCCACCAGCTGCGTACGGTGGGATGCCTAATCGCAATGTGAATGTACAACCTGTTCAGTTTGGAAATTTACAGACGGGTGCATTAGGTCATGCGGATGATACGAACCTAAATTTACTGTTGGATATACCTCTTAAGGTAACTGTAGAATTAGGTAGAACGCACAAGGTGATTAAAGACATCTTGGAATTGTCCCAAGGATCGATTATCGAATTGGATAAGCTTGCAGGTGAGCCGGTAGACATCTTAGTGAATAATAAGCTGATTGCCAAGGGCGAAGTCGTTGTCATCGATGAAAACTTTGGAGTTCGTGTAACGGACATTGTGAACCAATGGGAACGGATTCAGAAGTTACAATAATTTAATTTTAGGGGGACTTTATTCATGGCTAACCGTATTCTGATTGTTGATGATGCTGCATTTATGAGAATGATGATTCGTGATATTTTAACTAAAAATGGTTACGAGGTTTGCGGAGAAGCGAATGATGGTGCACAAGCTATCGAAAAATACAAAGAGTTGAAACCGGATCTGATCACGATGGATATTACAATGCCTGAGATGGACGGAATTCAAGCATTAAAAGAAATTAAAAAAATCGAACCAAACGCGAAAGTGATTATGTGTTCGGCGATGGGACAGCAAGCTATGGTTATCGATGCCATTCAAGCTGGTGCAAAAGACTTCATCGTGAAGCCATTTCAGGCAGACCGTGTTATCGAAGCCATTAAAAAGACTCTGGGTTAAGCCGTCTTATTCGGTCGAGTCTTACATAAGCCGAAAGGGATGTGTCTATGAGAAGACTCCACTCGAAACGATTGCTAGCAGGTTTACTTAGTTTATCGGTTTTGTTGTACACAAAGTCCGTAAGCTATGCCGAAACAGAACCCGGACAAGGTCTTCCAACATCGGATTACCCGGCTACCGATCCAACGGGTACGTTTGGTATGATTTTTAAGGTCATATTTTTCTTGATTTTAATTATTCTTCTTTTCTACGTACTTATTAGGTATGTGGCTAAGAAAAATAAGGGAACAATGTTCGGGAACTCGATTCGTTCTTTAGGTGGAGTTCCCTTAGGCCAAAATAAATCGATCCAAATCGTTGAAATTGGCCATTCGCTCTTCGTGGTTGGCGTCGGAGACAACATTCAACTGCTGGATAAAATCAATGACGCCGATGAAGTAGCCTACATCACTGAGTTGCTGCTAGCTTCTCAGGATGATCGAATGGGGTTCGGAACTGTTAGCAAGTGGATTAGTAAGCTGCCGATGAAAAAGAAAGACATCGAAGAAGAAGTAGAAATTACGTCCACGTTTCAGCAAGTATTTCATGATAAGCTGCAAAAGGTGACAAACCGTAACCGAAATGTAGAAGAGTGGCTTTCTGATCAAAAACAAAAAGATCGGTTGAATGATGAATGAAACGAAATAAATTAGTTCTTACCATTTTGATTGTGCTGATTTCTGTTTTCCTTCTATCTTTGTCAGCATCAGCAGCCGAGACCGACCCTAATAATCCGATTCCAGGATTGAATGTAAATATTGGAACCGGTAGTACTACCGGAGGGTCTTCCAATACAGTAACACTTTTATTGTTATTAACTGTTCTAAGCCTTGCGCCATCTTTTCTTATCCTTATGACAAGTTTTACACGTATTGTCATTGTGTTAGGTTTCGTTCGTACTTCACTTGGAACTCAGCAGATGCCACCTAATCAGGTTCTAATCGGACTCGCTCTGTTTTTAACCTTCTTTATCATGTCTCCAACTCTAGGGGAGGTTAATCAGACGGCACTTCAGCCATATTTAAAGGGTGAAATTAGTCAGACCCAGGCTTTTGATAAGGCATCTCTGCCCATGAAGAAGTTTATGTTCAAACATACGCGTCAGAAGGATTTAAAGTTATTTTTAGATTACACCAAAGCAAAGGCACCAACAGGCGTAGAAGATATTCCGATTACTTCATTAGTTCCAGCTTATGCGATAAGTGAGTTAAAATCTGCTTTCCAAATGGGATTTATGATATTCATTCCGTTCTTAGTCATCGACATGGTAGTATCCAGTACCTTGATGGCGATGGGGATGATGATGTTACCGCCTGTTATGATTTCATTACCGTTTAAGATTCTACTTTTTATTTTGGTAGATGGTTGGTATCTTGTGGTGAGATCATTACTCCTAAGCTATGGTTGACGATCAAGATATCGGAGGTTTCCTAAATGGGTTCGGAATTTGTCATTCGAATTGCCGGTGAAGCTGTTTACACGGTGCTTAAAGCAAGTGCCCCTATGTTAGTTGTCGGGCTAGTTGTGGGTTTGATCGTAAGTATTTTTCAAGCAACAACCCAGATTCAAGAACAAACATTAGCTTTTGTTCCCAAAATCTTGGCTGTGTTGCTTTCCATCCTCATCTTCGGACCATGGATCATGAACACACTGGTTGATTTTACGTTTAATTTACTCAACAACCTTTACAAATTCGTTGGATAGGTTGTGAGCGCGATGACATTAGTTTTTCAGGCTATCCCTATTTTTTTGCTTATCTTTTGTCGAATAACATCATTCTTTGTCGTGGTACCGATTTTATCTTCCAAAAATGTTCCCATGATGTTCAAAATCGGTCTCTCCGTATTCATCTCATTCCTTATATTTGCGAGCATGGGGCTGGATAAACCCATTCCCATGGATGGTGAATATGTTCTTTTGATCATTCGTGAAATGCTGATCGGCATTTTACTTGGATTTCTTGCCTATATCTTTTTTACGGCCGTTCAAATTGCCGGCTCTTTTATGGATATGCAAATCGGCTTTAGTATGGCAAGCGTGATTGACCCTTTGACAGGGACTTCTTCGCCTATGCTAGGTAACCTCAAATATATGATTGCCGTTCTGTTGTTTCTTTCTTTTGACGGTCATCATTATCTCATTAGGGCCATTATGGATAGCTATAAATGGGTGCCACTGGACAATCAGTTGTTTACCCGGATTTATAACGGTCAAATTTCAGATTTTTTGTTTCACTCGTTTGGAAAAATGTTTTATCTTTCCTTCCAACTCGCTGCTCCCGTTATAGCAGCCCTTTTTTTGACGGATTTAGGCTTAGGACTTTTAACGAGGGTGGCTCCGCAATTTAATATTTTCGTCATTGGAGCACCGCTCAAAATGATTCTGGGCTTTTTCTTGCTTGTTGTCTTATTCCCGGAATTAATATCGCAATTTCAATATTTATTCTCAACTATTTTCGATAGCATGGAGAAGCTGCTTGGGCTCATTAGCGGAACACAGCAACCATCTCCCTAAGTAGGAGGAAAGCCGTGTCCCAACAACTTCGTTTAAAGCTTGATTTGCAATGGTTTGCAGGGGAAAAGACGGAACCTGCTACGGCGAAGAAAAGGCAGGAAGCACGCAAAAAAGGTCAGGTTGCGAAAAGCATGGACTTGCCCGCGGCACTCATTTTACTCTTTTCGTTCTTGTCCTTCCTCATGTTTGGCGGCTACATGAAAGAGAAGATAGTCAACATGTTTCGGAACATATATGAGAATCAACTGACGATGGATGTTACCGCAGGCAATGTTCAAGGCCTTTACGTAGATTTACTCAAGCAAGGGTTGTTTATTTTAGGGCCGATTTTTATCCTTGTTGTTATCATTGCTTTTATCGGGAACTATGCGCAGATTGGATTTTTGTTCATCGGCGAGCCTTTAATGATGAAATTCAACAAGATTAACCCTCTAGAAGGGTTTAAGCGGATTTTTTCCTTACGGACGGTCATGGATTTTTTGAAGTCTACTTTAAAAATGACGATTATCGGCTATGTGGTATACACAACTTTAATGGGAGAAAAGGCCAAATTGCTGGGTTTAGGTCATACCCCCTTGGAAAGCACGTTCTCTTTTATCGCTTCGGTCACATTAAAGTTGGGAATTAAAATAGGCGCGGTTCTCATCGTGCTTGCCATTTTTGACTATATGTATCAAAAGTATGAATACGAGAAGAGTCTCAAAATGTCAAAGCAGGACATTAAAGATGAATATAAAAAGAGTGAAGGGGATCCACTCATCAAAGGGAAGATCCGAGCGAAGCAGCGTCAGATGGCGATGCAGCGGATGATGCAAGAAGTTCCCAAGGCGGATGTCATCATTACAAATCCAACGCACTTTGCCGTTGCTTTGAAGTATGATTCCGCGAATATGCAGGCTCCAACCGTTATTGCGAAAGGCGCCGACTACGTTGCTCTGAAAATTAAAGAAGTTGCCAAGAAAAACGGTGTCATGACGATGGAAAATAAACCACTTGCTCGAGCGATCTTTGCCCAGGTGGAAATAGGAGACTCGATTCCGGCTGAGCTGTTCCAGGCTGTCGCAGAAGTATTGGCGTATGTATATAAAATGAAGGGCAAGACGAATTAATAAGAAGGGAGGTACAATCTTGTGAAGGTCAAGGATTTGTTCGTTCTTATAGGTATTATCGGTATCGTATTAATGATGATTGTACCAATTCCAATCCCTTTGTTGGACTTTCTTTTAATTATTAATATTTCTATTGCATTAATGATTATCTTGGTTGCCATGAACACGCAAGAAGCGCTGCAATTCTCGATTTTTCCATCTTTGCTGCTGATCACAACTTTGTTTCGATTGGCCCTGAACGTGTCCACAACACGAAACATCTTGTCTCATGCAGAAGCAGGCGACGTGGTCAGAACTTTTGGTTCTTTCGTAGCTCAAGGTAATATCGTTGTGGGATTTGTCGTGTTTCTCATCCTAGTGTTAGTTCAATTCATCGTAATTACCAAAGGTTCTGAGCGCGTGGCCGAAGTTGCAGCTAGATTTACACTCGATGCGATGCCGGGGAAACAGATGAGTATCGATGCCGATTTAAATGCCGGCTTAATTAATGAAGTGCAAGCTCGGGAACGCAGGCAAAAGATTGAACGAGAAGCAGATTTCTATGGGGCTATGGATGGTGCGAGCAAATTCGTAAAAGGAGATGCGATTGCAGGTATTGTCATTCTTGTCATCAATCTAATTGGTGGTTTTATTATTGGGATGACAATGAAAGGCATGGATTTCTCGGAAGCCCTACAAACATTTTCAATCTTGACGATTGGGGATGGTCTCGTTTCGCAAATTCCAGCGCTCCTTATTTCAACAGCTGCTGGTATTATCGTGACAAGGGCCTCGTCAGAGGGGAACCTAGGGCATGATGTAACTAAACAACTGACCTCGCAGCCTAAGCTTTTGTATATCGTCGCAGGCACTTTAGTGATGTTAGGCATTTTCACACCGATTCACTGGTTTACTACGTTCCCCATTGCTGGATTACTGGTTTTCGCAGGTTACAAAATGCAAAAAAATTTGGAACGGGAAGCTATCAAGGAAGAACAATTGGTGGAAGAACAGCAAATCGAGGAAGTGCGCAGTCCAGAAAGCGTGATCTCGTTACTGCAAGTGGATCCCATCGAGTTTGAGTTTGGTTATGGTTTGATTCCTCTAGCAGATACACAGCAAGGCGGAGATTTGCTCGACCGAATTATTCTAATTCGTCGCCAATGTGCGCTTGAATTGGGAGTTGTCGTACCTGTGATCCGGATTCGCGACAATATTCAACTTCGTCCGAATGAGTATATCATCAAAATTAAAGGCAATACCGTAGCACGTGGCGAACTCCTCCTTAATCACTATCTGGCCATGAGCCCTGGGATTGATGATGACTCGATTGCAGGTATTGAAACCACAGAACCTGCATTTGGTTTGCCTGCTATATGGATTGATGAAGTGACCAAAGAGAGAGCGGAGTTATCAGGTTACACGGTTGTTGATCCTCCGTCTGTTGTTGCGACGCATTTAACGGAAGTTATTAAGAAACATACGCATGAGCTACTTGGACGTCAAGAAACGAAAGCTCTCATCGACAATGTACGAGAGGCATACCCAGCGCTTGTTGACGATCTTATACCATCCGTACTTTCGATTGGTGACGTTCAGAAGGTATTGGCTAAGCTTTTAAAAGAGAAAATATCTGTACGCGACCTAGTTACCATTCTTGAGACACTTGCCGATTACGGTGCTTATACGAAGGATCCGGAAATTTTGACGGAATATGTCAGACAATCGTTGTCCAGACAGATCACGCAGCAATATACTTCGCTAGGAGATTCTTTGAAAGTAATTACGGTAGGTCCATCCGTGGAGAAAAAAATTGCCGATTCTGTGCAGCAGTCCGATCAAGGCAGCTATCTAGCGCTTGATCCGTCATCATCGCAAATTATTTATCACCGCGTGAGTGAACAAGTTTCCAAATTGATTCAATCCGGTCAACAGCCTGTAATTTTGACATCGCCAACGATTCGGATGTATTTGAGACAACTTCTTGAAAGAACGCTGCAAGATATTCCTGTTTTATCGTACAGCGAATTAGAGCCTAGTGTAGAAATTCAGAGCATGGGGGTAGTCAATTTATGAGAGTAAAAAGATATGTTGTCGATTCCATGCCGGATGCGTTACAAAAGATTCGAACTGATTTAGGTAAGGATGCGGTTATTCTTAATACGAAAGAAATTCGCACAGGCGGCTTTCTTGGCATGTTTGGTAAGAAAAAAATTGAGGTTATTGCTGCGATTGATAACACGAACATAAATCCAACTCCAACGGTGCCAAAAGCAGCCCCTCAGTTTCAACCCCAGAAGCAGCCAATGCTGTCTCAAGTTCTAACTGCAAAGTCACAAGCGCATTTTTCTGATTTTCCGGAAGTCCCTGATGTACTGGCGCCTGTTTCGATAGTGAAAGAACCTGTCGCTGTAAAGTCCGGTCCTGAAGCGCAGCCAACTTACAGCCAACCGCAGCAGACATATACGCCAGCATCCGTCAATGCAGTAGGCAGGTACAACTATCAGAAGGATGAGCACCTCATCGAGGAACTAAAGCAGATGAAAGAGATGATGAGAAAGCTAACACAAGCGTCGGACGAGTTCACGCTTCCTGAGCCATTGCAAAAACTTGAGCAGCGCTTACTTGATCACGAGGTTGATCCTAAGCTGGTACGTCAATTTATGGATGAGACTGTTGCGGACTTTAAACTCGCTGATGAAACGGTTACGGATGAGAGTGCTGTTCAGCTGCTAAGAGCTAAGCTTGGGCAGATCTTTCATTCTGATCACAGCAAAAAAATCTCAGCTGAAACACGAGTGGTTCACTTTGTGGGTCCAACCGGAGTCGGTAAAACGACAACAATTGCGAAGTTGGCCGCGGAACAAGTGCTTAAGTATCAACGCAAGGTTGGTTTTATAACTTCGGACACTTATCGAATTGCAGCTATCGAACAATTAAAAACATATGCCACCATTTTAAACGTTCCGCTCGAAGTGGTGTTTTCACCACAAGACTTAGCGAAAGCATTTCAAAACTTAGAAGATTGTGACGTTATTTTCATGGATACTGCCGGGCGCAATTTCCGGAATGAAATGTATGTCTCAGAGCTGAATTCATTGCTTAAGACACAAGGTAGCAGCGAGACGATTCTTGTTCTTAGCTTAACTACGAAATATAGAGATATGAAAGCAATAACGAACAATTTTAACAAATTTAAATTGGATAAGGTCATTTTCACCAAGATGGATGAAACGGAATCTTACGGCGCTATTGTTAATATTGTTCACGAATTCTCTCTCCAGATTTCGTATGTGACCAATGGTCAAAATGTGCCTGATGACATTACGGAATTGAATGAGTGGCAGATCATTGATTTGTTATTGGAGGAACCTAGAACATGAAGGATCAAGCAGAAGGGTTACGGAACCTGGTTCAAATTCAGAATGATAAAGGCACAAAATCTACCAGGATTATCACCGTGACTAGCGGGAAGGGCGGCGTTGGCAAATCGAATGTTACGCTGAACTTTGCTTTAGCGCTTCAATCCCAAGGTTATAAGGTTCTTGTCTTTGATGCTGATATCGGGCTTGCTAATATTGATGTGCTCATGGGCGTGTCATCTAAATATAATTTGTACCACTTATTGAAAAAGGAAAAGACCATCTGGGAGATTATTCAGAAAGGCTCGAATAATTTGGATTTCATCGCAGGTGGCTCTGGTTTTAACGATTTGATTCGTTTAACAGAGGAAGAATTAGATTATTTTGCCGAGCAGGTTATGCAGCTCAACGGTTACGTGGATTTCATCATTTTCGACACAGGTGCCGGACTTTCTAAAGAAACAATGAAATTCATTCTTGCTGCTGAGGAAACGTTCGTTGTAACGACGCCTGAGCCGACTTCGATTACGGATGCTTATGCAATCATCAAAATGGTTAATTCCATGGGACATGATGTTTCCTTTAAATTAATCATTAACCGGGTAACGGATTGGAAAGAAGGCAAGCAGACTGCTGACAAAATAGCCTTAGTTGCGAATCAATTCCTAGGTATACAGATTCCTGCACTAGGTTTTGTAGAAGACGATTCATCGGTTTCCAAAGCAGTCAAAAAGCAAGTCCCTTTTACCATTGCTTTTCCTAACTCAGCGGCCGCCAAAAGTTTACAGTCACTTGTGGACGACTATATCAAAGGCTATCGAGTCATGGGTACACCTTCATCCGGTGTTAAGGGCTTTTTGAATAAAATGTTGAAACTCTTAAAATAGGATTTTCGCGAGTTATGTCGAATTAGCACATAAAGGGAGGGGAACAGCATGGCACTATATAACATACTAGTTGTAGACGACTCCGTCTTTATGCGAAGAATAATAAGCGATCTGATTTCAGAAAATCCTCAGTATAACATAATTGGTACGGCTAAAAACGGTCAAGAAGCCATTGAGCAAGTGAAGCTTCTACGACCGGACGCCGTCACAATGGACGTTGAGATGCCTATCATGAACGGTTTGGATGCACTGCAGCGCATTATGGCTGAGCAGCCAACCCCGGTAATCATGCTCAGTTCTTTAACCGAGGAAGGGGCATCTGAAACGATTAAAGCGCTTGAATGGGGTGCTGTCGACTTTATTCGAAAGCCATCGGGTTCCATTTCTTTGGACTTATATAAAGTAAAGCAGCTTCTTCATGAAAAGCTGCATATGGCTGTTCGAACCAAGTTGAGATCATTTCAGCCCATTCAAAAGCCAACTTTGCTAACGAAACCGAATCAACCGACGCTTCAGATGAATAAATCAAGTATATTGAGCCAATCGGATATGACGAAATCGGGAACTGAAGGCTCATCGTATTTTGAACATCTTGTCGCAATTGGTACTTCCACAGGAGGTCCAAGAGCATTGCATCAGGTGATCTCCAATATCCCTGCAGGTTTTCCTGCTCCGATCCTTATTGTTCAACACATGCCGCCTAATTTCACGAAATCATTAGCGCAGCGTTTGAATGATATCTCTCAGATCCAAGTTGTAGAAGCAGCGGAGGGGGATATGCTCAAAACGGCAACTGCTTATGTAGCGCCTGGAGGTTGGCATATGATTGTACATAAAGATATAAACAAAACTTACAAAATCAGATTGACTAAAGAAGATCCTCGTTCTGGTCACCGTCCCTCGGTGGATGTCATGTTTGAGTCCTTGCTTGGCCTGAGCGAATTAAAGAGGCACATTGTTCTTATGACGGGGATGGGGAGCGATGGCGCCAGAGGTATGCTTTCTTTAAGAAAATCAGGTGTACAGACAACCATTGCTGAGTCAGAAGAATCTTGTGTTGTTTATGGTATGCCAAGAGCTGCTGTTGAAATGCAGGCTGCCATGCATGTGCTTCCTCAGCAAAATATTGCTGCACGCTTAGCGCAATGTGTACTTCAATAATTGATCGAAAGATGCAAGCAAGTTACTTGAAAGATTCTATTGGAGGTGTATGGTTTTGGAACTTAGTCAATATTTATCCATGTTTATCGATGAGTCGAAAGAACACTTGCAATCTTTGAATGAGAACTTACTAAGTTTAGAAAGCAACCCTCAAGATATTAGCATTGTACATAATATTTTCCGTTCTGCTCATACGTTGAAGGGAATGTCTGCAACCATGGGGTTTGAGGACATCGCATCCTTGACGCATGAGATGGAAAACGTTCTGGATATGGTTCGTAATAGTAAAATTGAAATGAACTCTTTTATTTTTGACTGCATATTTAAAAGTTTGGATTCACTAGAATCGATGGTTGAAGACATTATCCAAGGTGGAACAGGAAAAGCTGACGTTTCCTCAATCGTCGCATCGCTTCGGTCCATTGTGACCGGCGAATACAAAATTGCTCAAGCTCCTGCAGTGACTGCAGTAAAGGAACCTGTTAAAGGTATTGAAGTTGATGAATTTCAATTCTCCATCCTACAACAGTCTATTGATGCAGGCTTCCTTGTTTTCTACATAGAAGTAAACGTGAATGAGAACTGTGTACTGAAAGCCGCGCGTGCTTATATGGTTTTCGATGCACTTGAAAGAATGGGCGAGATCATCAAAGCGACTCCGACCGTACAAGAGATCGAGCAAGAGAAATTCGATCGTTCCTTCTCGCTCTACTTTATTTCACAAGTTGATCAAGCTACGCTAGAAAAAGAGATTCTTAATGTTTCCGAGATCGAATCCGCGATAATTATTACGGTTGATTCTGAGTCATTGGAAGAGTTATCTCATCCTCAAAACGAAGTTGAGGCTGCTAGACAAGAAATCGCAGCTGCTGTTTCTGCTGTTGAAGTGCCAACTCCAGTCGTTGCTGCAGAAAGCGCACCAAAAGCAGTGGAACCTCCTGCTGCAACTAAGCCTACCGCTGGTGGAGCACCGGTGGCTAGCCGCACGATTCGTGTTGATATTGAGCGGCTGGACGCACTTATGAATCTTTTCAGTGAATTGCTGATTGACCGAGTACGTTTAGAACAGCTGGCTAGCGAAGTTAAGCGTAATGACTTAACGGAAACGGTTGAGCATATGTCCAGAGTCAGCAGCGATTTGCAAAATATTGTTTTGAAGCTTCGCATGGTGCCTGTGGATTCAGTTTTCAACCGTTTCCCACGGATGATTAGAGATTTGGCGAAATCACTCGATAAGAAAGTAGATTTAGTGATTACAGGCGCGGAAACCGAATTAGACCGCACGGTAATTGATGAAATTGGCGACCCGCTCGTCCATTTACTTCGAAATGCTGTGGATCATGGAATTGAATCGATCAGCGACCGTGTGGCTGCTGGTAAAAGTGAACATGGTACTATTCAACTTCGGGCCTTCCATAGCGGTAATCATGTATTTATTGAGATCGAAGAAGATGGCAGAGGAATTTATAGAGAAAAAGTATTGAAAACGGCTCTTAAAAATGGACTTGTCACAGCTGAGCAAGCTGCAAAGCTGAGTGACAAAGAAGTTTATAACTTACTGTTTGCTTCAGGCTTCAGTACTGCAGAGAAAATATCAGACATTTCTGGACGTGGTGTTGGTCTTGATGTAGTTAAAACGAAGATTCAAATGTTAGGCGGACATGTTCAAGTTGACTCAAAACCTGGCATCGGAAGCAAGTTCTCTGTTCAGCTGCCGCTAACGCTCTCAATTATTTCAGCTATGCTAGTGCGTCTTGGCAGCGAGAAATATGCGATTCCGTTATCCTCTATTGTAGAAACTTCAGCGATCCAGAAGAGCCAAATTCGCAACATCCATGGCAACAAAATGGTGGATTACCGCAAGTCCGTAATTCCGTTGGTCTCGTTGAGCACGCTATTCGAAGTGCCGGATTTCAACGAGGATCTTGAAGAAGAAACCGAAATTGTCGTCGTCCGTAAAGGGGACAAACAAGTTGCATTAATGGTGGATGAATTCATTGGCCAGCAAGAAATTGTACTTAAAACATTAGGCAAGTATTTAACAGGTCTTTTTGCCATCTCAGGTGCAACGATTCTTGGCGATGGACAAGTGGCATTGATTATTGATCCGAACGCACTAATTAAATAACTACATAATTCTAAGGAGGATATTGCAATGGGAGAAGAAAAAAAGGTAATCGTCTTCGCACTTGGAACGGAAGAGTATGGCGTGGAAGTCGAGAAAGTTAGAACGATTGAAAGAATGCAGCCGATGACGCGCGTTCCGAAAGCACCGGTATTTATTAAAGGCGTGATCAATCTTCGCGGCGTAGTGATTCCAATTATCGATCTTCGCTCACGCTTTGGACTGGAAGAGCAAGCTACTACGGATGCGACCCGCATCATCATCGTTTCTGCCGGCGAATTTGAAGTTGGGCTAATCGTTGATTCAGCAAATGATGTTATTGATCTGGATACGGACAGCATTGACAATCCACCAGAGATTGTTGGCGGCATTAGAGCGAAATACCTTGATGGAATTGCGCGCGTCGGTGAGCAAAGATTGCTTGTTTTGCTTAATTTAGAGCAGGTGTTGGACCGTAACGAAATTCAACAGTTAGAAAGACTAGAGGATTAGCTTGTGGACGTTTTTAATCAGTTGGCGGATTTTCAAATGGATGTTCTCAAAGAGGTTGGTAACATAGGCGCGGGGCATGCTGCTACTGCCCTATCTACTCTATTAGATAAACCGATTGATATGCTTGTACCTAAGGTAAGAATGCTTCCTTTTGAAGAAATTTGTGATAGTGTAGGCGGCGCTGAAACAGTTGTTCTCGCTATTTTCTTACGAGTAGAAGGAGACGCTCCTGGAAATATGTTTTTTATCCTGAATTTAGATGCCGCCAAGAATATGCTTCGGGATCTGATTGGGTTTGAAATTGAAGATCAAGAAGAGTACTCAGAGCTAGAGTTATCCGCCTTAAACGAAATTGGTAACATTCTTGCCGGTTCATATCTATCTTCTCTTGCTGATTTTACTAACTTGAACATGCAGCCGACTGTCCCAGCTTTGGCGATTGATATGGCAGGCGCCATATTAAGTTATGGGTTATTGCAATTTGGTCAAATGGGCGATCAAGCGCTCCTCATAGATACCAAATTTTTGGAAGGGGATAATGAAGTACAAGGACATTTCTTCCTAATTCCTGATCCGGAATCGTTCGGCAAAATATTTTCGGCATTAGGAGTAGATTCTTCATGACGCAGGATAATTTGATTAAAGTTGGCATGGCTGATCTGAATGTTGCTCACCTTACAGGTGTGTTGAAGACGACGGGCTTGGGATCATGCGTTGGTGTCACTCTATTTGATAGCCGTGTTAAAGTAGCTGGTATGGCGCACGTCATGCTCCCTTCCTCTGAGATTGCCCGTGAAGGATCCTTGAACATTGCCAAATACGCGGACACCGCAATTCCTGAGCTAATCTCCCGAATGGAGAAACTAGGAGCAGTCGTTAGCAGACTTGAGGCCAAGCTAGCCGGAGGGGCACAAATGTTTGCCTTTGCTGGAAATAATGATACGATGAGGATTGGCCCTAGAAATGTTGAATCCTGTAAGGAAATGTTGAATAAATATAAAATTCCAATTCGCGCAGAGGATACAGGAGCTAATTACGGTCGAACAATAGAGTTTAATAGCAAAACCGGAATTCTGGTTATTCGAAGCGTGCAATTAGGAGTGAAGGAAATTTAATGATGATCGGAACCATTCGAATTAATGTCATTGTAGCAGGGTTGGCGTGTATATTTACTTTTGGCTTATCGATTGGCAATAATTTATTTCTAACTTCCTGTCTCAAAAGTATATACAGCTTTCTCATTTTATTTGTTCTAACCTTTGGTTTTCGATGGGTGCTAGGTCTAATGATTGGGGCTGAACATGCGGCAGCTCGAACCCAACATGAGAATATGGCTTCAGATTCATCCGTTGGTCAAACATTAGATATGATGACACCGGTCGAAGATGAAGAAACACGTGAGTTATTGAAGATAAATTTGGGGAATAACAATGCGGCGGCAGCAGCCGAGATGCAATTTTCACCACTGAATCCACCTAAGCTAGTCACCAAGAATAATCTGGACCCTGAACAACTGGCGGGTGCCTTACGGCGAATGTCTGAAGACTAAGGATGGTGATACGTAGATCATGATCGAACAAAAGCAATCGCAACTAGCGAATTATGACTTATGGATACAGTGGAAGGAACATGGCTGGATTCCCGCTAAACAGGCACTGATTGAGACTTACTTGCCTTTAGTCGATTATGTTTCCGGCCGTCTTGCCATTGGACTACCCAAAAGTGTCTCGAAAGAGGACCTGTCCAGCTATGGCGTGATGGGTCTTATTGATGCCGTAGAGAAATTTGATCACGTCCGAGGTCTGCAATTCGAAACTTATGCATCATGGCGTATCCGCGGCTCTATCATCGATGGCTTAAGACAAGGGGATTGGGTTCCACGATCCGTAAGAGAAAAGGCGAAAAAGGTTGAAGACGCTTATCAAAAGCTTGAACAACAATTTTTGCGTTCCGTTACGGATACCGAAATCAGCGAGTACTTGCAAGTTAGCGAGCAGGATTTTCAACAAATGCTTCAGGATATTTCCATTACCACGGTATGCTCAATTGATGATCCGATTCGGGAAGAAGATTCGGAAACACGGCTCTCTTTACTTGTTGATGAAAAAGCTAAAAACCCTGAATTTCAAGTGAATGAGTTTTTTTTGAAAGATTCGCTGGCAAAAGCGATTGAGCGCTTAACGGAGAAAGAACGAATTGTGGTATCACTGTTTTATTTTGAGGAATTGTCTCTAAGTGAAATAGCAGAGGTCATGAGTTTATCGCCTTCACGCATCTCGCAATTACACTCCAAAGCGATTCTTCGCCTCAAAGGTGTACTAGGTCGATTTAAGAATCAGTTATTTCAAGATACATAACATAAATTCGCTAAAGTTGAAGGGTGGAATTCCATGCTTGAGAGGAACATGCCTTTAGATTTTTACATCAGTATTTCCATCTCGGATGATAAATTGTCTGCATATTTGTTAATTACCAATGTTGATGACAGCTTTAAAATAACCGCAGCTCAATTAGAAGAATTAGCTCAGAAAAATCGTATCGTTCATGGCTTAAATCGGCAATTGCTTGCTCAAATTGCAGCTAATCCGAAATCTTTTTATCATCAAAAGCTGCTTATCGCTGAAGGTACCAAGGCGGAGCCAGGTGTAAACGGCTATATTACATATATTTTTGACTTTGATGAGAATGACAAAAAACCTCTTGAGCTGGATGACGGCAGGGTGAATTATAAAGAAGTGATTTCCCTTCATAATGTAAAAAAGGGCCAATTGATCGGTCAGCGGTTTATGGCTACCGAAGGCACTCCTGGTCGTGCAGTAACCGGTGAGACGATTTTTACAAAAGCAGGGAAAGAAACGCGTTTCAAAATAGGCAAGAATGTGATTGCAGACGCTGAGCAAATGGGGCTTTACTCATTGATTGACGGGATGGTTGTAAGAACAGACCGTGACAAAATTAACGTGTTTCCTGTTTATGAAGTGAATGGAGATGTAGATTATAATATCGGAAATATCGATTTTATTGGCACAGTTGTTGTTCGTGGAAATGTGTTGCCTGGATTTAAAATTCGTGCTGCCGGTGATATTCGTGTGACTGGCGGCGTTGAAGCGGCAGAACTTGAAGCAGATGGCTCAATTGAGATTAATGCTGGCATCGTAGGTCAGAATAAAGCTCACATTAAAGCCGGTAAAAATGTGAAGAGCTCCTTTATTCAGGATGCTACGGTTGATGTCGCTGGAGAATTAAAAGTATCACAGAGCATTATGCATTCTACGATTCGAGCTGGCAAAGCCGTAAATTGTAATGGGGCTAAAGGACTCATTGTAGGTGGAACTATACAAGCTGGGGAGCGTGTGACTGCGCGCACGATAGGGAACTCCATGTCAACCACAACCGTCGTTGAAGTTGGTGTTCTGCCGGAACTGCGTAATGAAATGATTCATTTGCGAGGTCAGCTGAGAGTCTATATGGAAAATATGGACAAAACAGATAAGGCGCTAACGTTATTAGATTCATTAGCTGCTTCGGGACATCTTACCCCAGATAAAGTAGCGATGCGCATCAAGTTGAATCATACGAAAAAGCAATCAATCGAAGAGCAAAATACGATCAAGGAACGCATCTTTGAAATTGAAAAATCATTAGAAGACTCTGAAAAGGCTAAGGTCGAGGTCTTGTCTACCATTTACGGGGGTACCAAAATCGTTATTGGCCGATATACAAAATTTATCAAAGATCCAACAAGCCGGATGACTTTCCGGTTAAGCGAAGGCGATATTTCGATGAGTACGAATGTGTGAGTGAAGGAGAGGTAAGCGATGAGTTTGAAAGCCATCGATTTACAGTTCGCTGTTCACAAGAATGATGAGGCTGGGATTCGGCAAAATCAACTGATGCAGAAACCGCGTCAGGATGAAACCATCTTAGAAAATCAAGCGTCTCAATCAACAGAAAAGGATCGGCACCGCAGCAGTAAGCTCGAAGAGAGCATACGTGCCGAAATTAAAGATCATAACGGTCAGAAGCAACAGATGACGAAGAAGAAGTCCAAAAATAAAAGATTATCACTATCAGACTCTACTGAACCCGATCATCAGCCGTTTCACCCATACAAAGGGCATCATATTGATCTATCTTTATAATGCGTTATTTCATTTATAGAAAAAGGTGAATGTAGGTGGCTATGCAGCCGTGGATGTATGTCGTGCTTTTAGGCTTGGTCATGATAGTCTATGCGCGATTCCTGCCAAAGGAACAAGGAGCAGCCTCCGGGACGATGAATGTCGTCCAGGAGATTGAGGAAACGATTGAACACTTCGCCGCTGAGATGGATGAGCAGAATCAATCGCTGTTGAATTTGTTTTCGAAGACTAAACAAGATTATGAAGTTGAGCTTGCCAAGCTTGCGGGAAGACTTGAAACCTTGGAAAAGCAAAAACATGAGCTTTCTCAAGAGTTAACGAAAGTGCATGTGAAAGAGCAAGAGGATCCTGCTTCTGTTTCTTCTATTTATCAAGTGTCAGGTCAACAAGTTGCCGCGGCTGCGTCCTCTTCACTGGGCATTGGTACGTTGGTCGAACCTGTCGCAGAACAAGAGCCAATTTATACGGGCTTAAGCATGAAAAGCAGGTATGCCGAGCTTTTTTCTTTGCATGATCAGGGAAAAGGTGTTGAGGCTATCGCCAAGAAATTAGGAATGAATAAAGGTGAGGTTAGCTTGATCCTTCAGCTTTCCCGACAGGAGGAGCGGCCCCGTGCTTAAAAACCGTTCGTATGTGTTAGGTATTGGAACAGGCATTATTGTTGGGGCATTACTGCTGCAAATTATGTTAGTCCGGGCAAGCGCACCTGGTCAATCCAGATTAGCTCTGGATGAAATGGATCCTAAGAAATTGAAAGAGGAAGCCGCAAAGTATTATCAAGTGTTCGATATAAACACTAAAATGTATACGCAAGCTGAATTAGATACGACTGTTCAAAAAAAGGTGCAAGAAGAAACAGACAAGTTGGCCGCTGCTAAGTCACAAGAGCCGACTAAAGTTGAAACCGTCCATAGAACGGTTATTTATGTTCAGCCAAATCTTGACGCGACAGCTGTTGCAGAGCTGCTCGTGAAATCCGGGTTGATTACCGATCGCAAGGCGTTCGCATCCGAGCTTGTGAAGCAGGGCGGTAACACCAAATTACAAGTTGGCTTTCATGTTTTTGAAGGTCAAATGGATATGGAGAAAGTCGTCACCAATTTAATAACTTCGCAGTAAATAGGCGCTCAAATGGATCTTATTTTGAGGTCTATTTTATTTTTTCTTCTTATCTAGGCGTACATTTGTAGGGCTAAATGACTATCTCGACAAAAGGTTGCATAGGCATTTGAGTTGTGGTATATTTATTCACGGTGTTAAAAACTCACGCCAGTCAATTTGTATAATGGTGCTTACATTGGTAAGTTTTATACAAAGATGCGACAGGCGGCGGATACCAAATAAACCATTTTAGAGGAGGGATTGGGGATGGCAGTTATCTCCATGAAACAGCTTTTAGAAGCTGGCGTACATTTCGGTCACCAAACACGTCGTTGGAACCCGAAAATGGACAAGTACATTTTCACAGAAAGAAACGGAATTTACATTATCGATCTACAAAAAACGGTTAAAAAAGTTGAGGAAGCATACAACTTTGTTAAATCCGTATCGGAAGATAATGGTACAATCCTTTTCGTTGGAACAAAAAAACAAGCACAAGATTCCGTTGCTGAAGAAGCAGAGCGTTGCGGAATGTACTTCATCAACCAACGTTGGTTGGGTGGTACACTTACTAACTTCCAAACAATTCAAAAACGTATTGACCGTTTGAAAACCCTTGAAAGATGGGAAGAAGACGGTACATTCGAAGTTCTTCCTAAGAAAGAAGTTATTATTCTCCGTAAAGAGAAAGAACGTCTTGAGAAATTCTTGGGCGGAATCAAAAACATGAAATCTTTGCCTAGCGCACTTTTCATTATCGATCCACGTAAAGAGCGTATTGCTGTTGCAGAAGCTCGCAAATTGGGTATCCCAATCGTTGGTATCGTTGATACTAACTGTGATCCAGACGAGATCGACTACGTGATCCCTGGTAACGATGATGCTATTCGTGCCGTTAAATTGCTTACAGCGAAAATTGCTGATGCAGTTATCGAAGCACACCAAGGCGAACAAACAACAGCTTAATTTATAGGAACGTGAAAAGGGTGGTTGGAAGGTGTAACAGCCTGTCACCACCCTTTTTTTAAAGCAAGGGCGTTACATATTAAACGACAAACGGGAGGTTTCTTTCAATGGCAGTTACAGCAGCACAAGTGAAAGAATTACGTGAAAAAACAGGCGCAGGAATGTTAGATTGCAAAAAAGCGCTTGAAGAAGCAAATGGTGATATCACAAAAGCTGGTGAATTGCTTCGCGAGAAAGGTCTTTCCGCGGCAGCTAACAAAGCGGGTCGTATCGCAACTGAAGGCGCAGTAGAATCTTACATTCACGCTGGAGGTAAAGTTGGTGTTCTTGTTGAGATCAACTGTGAAACTGACTTCGTAGGTAAAACAGAGCAATTCAGAACTTTCTGTAAAGATATCGCTATGCACATCGCAGCGGCAAACCCAACTTATGTTCGTCGTGAAGAAGTGCCAACAGAAGCTTTGGAGAAAGAAAAAGAAATTCTTCGCAACCAAGCTCTTAACGAAGGCAAACCAGAGAAAATCATTGAAAAAATGGTTGAAGGACGTATCGGTAAATACTACGAAGAGTTCTGCTTGATGGAGCAACAATTCGTTAAAGATCCAGACAAAACAATCGACCAATTGTTGAATGAGAAAATCGCTGCAATCGGCGAGAACATCTCCATTCGCCGTTTCGTACGTTTTGGTCTTGGTGAAGGCCTTGAGAAAAAACAAGAGAACTTTGCAGAAGAAGTTATGTCACAAGTTAAACTATAATAGCTATTTCAAAAAGATGGAACACTTGGTGTTCCTTCTTTTTTAGCCAATAAGTTTGTTCATGCATGGAAACGGAGGTTATACAAGTTGGGTCAACCTTTTTATAAAAGAATAGTGCTCAAATTGAGCGGCGAAGCTCTGGCAGGACAGCAAGGGTATGGCATTGATTCAGAAGTCATTACCTCTATCGCCCAACAAGTGAAAGACGTTGTGGAATTAAATGTGGAAGTCGCTATCGTTGTAGGTGGCGGTAACATTTGGCGCGGAATTGCCGGCAGTGAGAAGGGCATGGATCGTGCGACAGCGGACTATATGGGAATGCTTGCAACTGTTATGAATTCATTGGCTCTACAGGATGCATTGGAAAATATCGATGTGCCTACAAGAGTACAGTCCTCCATTACGATGCAGCAAGTGGCTGAACCTTATATTCGTAGAAAAGCAATTCGTCACCTGGAAAAGGCGAGAGTTGTCATTTTCGCAGCAGGTACAGGGAATCCATACTTCTCCACGGATACAACTGCGGCTTTAAGAGCTGCTGAAATTGAAGCGGAAGTTATTCTCATGGCCAAAAATAAAGTGGACGGCGTCTACTCTGCAGATCCATTCAAAGATCCGACAGCTAAGAAATTTGAAACGTTGACCTATATGGAAGTCATCAGCAACAATTTAGGTGTCATGGACTCCACCGCTTCTTCCCTATGTATGGATAACAACATCCCGTTGGTGGTGTTCAACATTACAGAAAAAGGGAATATTAAACGAGTGGTCCTTGGCGAGAAAATTGGGACTACAGTTAAAGGGAGTGTCTAATCGATGCCACAGGCAGTGAAAAAGAACGCAGAAGACCGTATGGATAAAGCCATCGGCGCACTTAAAAGAGACTTGACTACGCTTCGTGCAGGTCGTGCTACGCCTTCTTTATTGGATCGTATTCAAGTGGAATATTACGGAGCAATGACACCGGTGAATCAGCTTGCGAATTTAACAACGCCTGATTCACGTACTTTGCTTATTCAACCATGGGACAAAAGCTCCATGTCCTCAATAGAGAAAGCAATTATGAAGTCTGACTTGGGACTGACACCATCCAATGATGGAACCGTTATTCGTATAGTCATTCCAGCTCTAACCGAAGAGCGTCGTACTGATCTCGTTAAAATGACGAAAAAGTTCGGCGAAGAAGCCAAAGTGGCGATTCGCAATATTCGCCGCGATGCTAACGATGAGATCAAAAAGCTTGAAAAAGCAGGGATCTCTGAAGATGAGTCTCGTAAACATCAGGAAGACATCCAGAAGTTTACGGATAAATTCGTAGCTGAAGTTGAAAAAGTTTTGGCTGCTAAAGAAAAAGAAATCATGGAAGTATAAGATAGATATGCCCCCGGGTAGTCGCTGGGGGTTTTTCATCTTTCCCTAGTTGGGAGGAACAACAGTGCTCAAGCGATTAAAGATGTTGTTTGGAATGAAGGATCAACCAACTTCTGGAGTCAGTCCGGAAATTGAATTAGACAAAGTGCCTGCGCATGTCGCTATCATCATGGACGGGAATGGCCGTTGGGCTAAACAAAGAGGTTTACCTCGTGTAGCTGGGCATCATTCCGGTATGAAGAACGTAAAGAAAATTACGATGGCAGCTAATGAGATCGGTGTTAAAGTTTTGACGATGTATGCTTTTTCTACGGAAAATTGGAAAAGACCCAAGGAAGAAGTCGAGTTTTTGATGAAGCTTCCGCAAGAGTTTTTTCCTTTGGAAATTGAAGAGCTTATCGAGAATAATGTCCGCATTCGAATGACGGGTTGGAAAGAAGGCCTGCCTGACTATACGTTAAATGCGATTGAGGGTGCCATCGAACGGACCAAAAATAATACAGGACTCATTCTGAACTTTGCCTTAAATTATGGTGGACGTAAGGAAATGATTGCTGGTGTGCAGGATATGATTCGAGATGTTCAAAGCGGCAAACTGCAGACCGAGGATTTGGATGAAACCCGTTTTTCATCGTACTTGCTTACTTCTGATCTGCCAGATCCTGATTTATTAATTCGTACGAGTGGCGAGTTGAGACTGAGCAACTTTTTGCTTTGGCAATTAGCTTATTCAGAGCTATGGTTTACTGAAGCTTATTGGCCGGAATTCACGGAATCTTTATTTTTGCAGGCCATCTCTGAATATCAGCGCCGCGGGAGAAGGTACGGAGGACTGTAAGTATTCCTTCTGCTTTCTCGAACGGTGATGGAACGAATTGCTGCAGGATTTGAAGTTGTACATCTAGGAGGATTCAACTTGAAACAAAGGATCGTCACAGGGGTCATTGCTGGGCTTGTTTTTATTACGTTATTAGTATTAGGCGGTTATTGGTACGCAGGTTTAATCGTATTGCTCTCGATTCTTGGTTACAGAGAATATCTTCAAATGAACGGCTACACGAAGTATAAATTAACAAGCTTTGTTGGACTAGTTGCACTATTGTACATTACGGTACCTTGGGAATTTATCGGGATAACACCTCTTATATCTACAAGTGCAATCATTTGGTTAGCTATGTTCGTACTTCTATTTATAACGGTAGCTTCGAAAAATAAAATTACAATTGACCAAGTTTCGGTCATTTTGTTAGGCGTTGTATACATTGCATTTGGTTTCTATTATATGATTGCTGCACGTTTAGCAGATCACGGCTTGTTCTGGACAATCCTAGTATTTGTTTGTATATGGGCTTCGGATTCAGGTGCTTATTTCGTAGGCTCCAAGCTTGGCAAACATCCGCTTTGGCCGCAAATTAGCCCTAAGAAATCAATTGAAGGAGCTATTGGCGGCGTTGTTATCTCAATGTTCGCAGCACTTGTATTCGCTTGGTGTGCTCCGGATTTGTTAGGAATTGGGAAAGCATTGGCGCTCGGTTTCATTATCGCTGTTGTCGGACAAGTTGGCGACTTGATTCAGTCTGCATACAAACGTGTTAAAGGTATCAAAGATACGGGAACATTACTGCCCGGTCATGGCGGTGTTTTGGATCGGATGGATAGTTGGTTAATTGTGTTTCCATTTATTTATTTGATCGGAATTCTTCCCATGTAATTGCCGCAGGCGAGGTGGAAAATAATGAAACGGATTGCTATCTTAGGGTCAACGGGGTCTATTGGTACACAAACCTTAGATATCGTTCAACATGCCCCGGAGAAATTTCAAGTTGAAGCTTTATCTGGCGGGTATAATACAAAGTTATTAATCGAACAAATTAAACAGTTTAATCCGAAACTCGTATCAGTTGCTACGAAGGAGTTGGCTGACGAGGTTCTTAAGAACGTATCGTCAGCTACGAAGGTTTTATATGGCCAAGAAGGGCTGGTTGAGGTTGCAGCTGCAACAGAAGCTGATTTAGTTGTAACTGCCTTGGTAGGCAGTCAAGGACTAAAGCCTACACTTGCAGCAATCGAAGCTGGTAAGCACATCGGTCTGGCGAATAAAGAAACACTGGTTAGTGCGGGACACATCGTAACGGATGCTATTCGCAAAAGAGGCGTCTCTTTACTGCCGATCGATAGCGAGCATTCAGCCATTTTTCAATGCCTCAACGGTGAAAACGCTTCGCAAGTTTCGAAAATTACGTTAACGGCATCAGGCGGTTCCTTCCGTGACCGCTCACGGGAAGAGTTGGAAGGAGTAACGGTTGAACAAGCTTTGCAGCATCCGAATTGGTCGATGGGAGCTAAGATTACAATCGATTCAGCGACGATGGTGAACAAAGGGCTTGAGGTCATCGAGGCTCATTGGCTGTTCAATCTTTCTTATGATCAAATTGATGTCCTGATTCATCCGGAAAGTGTGATTCATTCCTATGTTGAATTTGTTGACAACAGCATTATTGCTCAGTTAGGCAACCCGGATATGCGTGTCCCAATCCAATATGCTTTAACGTATCCTGACCGGTATTCGACTCCGACGAAGCGGCTTGATTTGGCTTCCATTGGTAAGCTGCATTTCAGAGAGATGGATTATAATCGGTATCCGTGTTTGCGAATGGCTTTTGAGAGCGGCAAACAAGGCGGAACAACGCCGACGGTATATAATGCTGCCAATGAAATAGCAGTTGCTCGTTTTCTCAAAGGTGAAATTACGTTTCTACAAATTGAGCAAGTGATAGAATCCGTTTTATTGAAGCACCAGTCCTTCTCCAATCCTGAGCTGGAAGTCATTCATGAACAGGATTTATGGGCGAGATCTTTTGCGGAGTCTATTCGATTTTAACATGTTGAGAGCTTAAGTCAGCGAGAGTGGCTCGGCTCTTTTTTTCTCTGGTTACAGGTACGTCTAATTCAATCTCCCAGCCCGTATACTGTGCTAAACGGACACAGCTTGTATTCAGCGGTTCAATAATGGTAATCTAAGAACATGCTGTCCATGAAGGAGGAAATACGACTTGTCAGCCATAGAAGTTGGATTGAAGGTTATTTTGTTGTTTTTCATTCTTGTCTCGATTCATGAATGGGGTCATTTTTACTTTGCAAAACGCGCAGGCATCTTGGTTAGAGAATTTGCCATCGGTTTTGGACCTAAGATTTTCTCATATAAAAAAGGGGAAACTCGCTATACGCTTCGCTTACTGCCCATCGGTGGTTTTGTTCGGATGGCTGGCGAAGATCCGGAAATTGTTCAAGTAAATCCTGGACAAACCGTTGCCATTAAATTAAACAAACAAAATGAAGTAGCCTCTCTTTTTCTCGATCAATTAGACCGTCGTTCCAATGTGATATTGGGTGTCGTGGAACAAATCGATTTAGAAAAAACGCTTCAAGTATCTCTTGATGTAGACGGAGAGAGAGTGACTTATCCCATTAATCGTGAAGCGATGATGGTAACTAAAGGAACCGAGACACAAATTGCGCCTTATGATCGGCAATTCGGTTCCAAAACGGTAGGACAACGAGCTCTCGCTATTGTGATGGGGCCTGTAATGAATTTCATTCTAGCCATAGTGTTGTTTCTGATCGTTGTGATTATGTCTGGCGTTTTAACGAATGTTAAGCTGGATTCCGTACTTGCCGGTAAGGCAGGAGAGAAGGCGGGTCTACATAAAGGGGATATCATCATTTCGATTGATAATCAGCCGATTGGCGATGATCGTGAGAAGCTGGTGAACACCATTCAATCATCTGCTGGCAAACCTATGACGTGGGTTGTTGATCGCGCGGGGAATCCGCTGACGCTTCAAGTAACACCAGAGATGGAAGCTGGCTCCGGTAAGTTGGGGGTTGTGATTTCAGGGGATCGTCGAAGCGCTTCTTTTGGTGAAGTGATAAGCGGTACTTACGAACAAGTTGTTGGAACAACAATCGGAATCATAACGGGACTACAAAAGCTCGTCACGCTTCAATTTAAACTGGATGATTTAGGCGGACCCGTAAGAACAGCTCAAGTATCTGCCCAATTTGCCCAAATGGGAATAACAGTTTTTCTCTCTTGGATGGCTACATTGAGCTTATATCTTGGGATATTTAACCTCCTGCCGATTCCAGCGTTGGATGGTAGCCGACTTTTATTCATGGGGCTGGAAGCGCTCCGCGGCAAACCGATTGACCCGAACCGGGAGAGTATGGTTCATTTCGTTGGGTTTGCACTGCTCATGCTGCTCATGGTGGCAGTAACTTATAATGATATTTTGCGTCTAATAAAGGGATAGTTCTAATGATCTAGGAGGGTATATGTCAAACGATAAGCAGTTTGTTAAAGAAATTACGCCACAGGGAGAAGATTTCTCCCGTTGGTACATAGATGTGATCAAAAAAGCGGATCTTATGAGCTATTCTCCGGTTCGCGGTTGTATTGTGTTCAAGCCGGACGGCTATGAAATTTGGGAAAACATTCAACGCGAGCTGGACAGCAAATTCAAAGAAACGGGTCACCGAAATGCTTATTTCCCTCTATTTATCCCAGAAAGCTTTTTCCAAAAAGAAAAAGAGCACGTAGAGGGCTTTAATCCAGAACTGCCTTGGGTTACAGAAGCAGGCGGAGAAAAGCTGGAAGAACGTTTGGCGATTCGTCCAACCTCCGAAACCATGATTGGGCATATGTACTCCGAGTGGATTAACTCCTACCGTGATCTGCCGCTGTTGATTAACCAATGGGCGAATGTTGTTCGCTGGGAGAAGCGCACGTTGCCTTTCCTTCGTACGACTGAGTTCTTATGGCAAGAAGGTCATACGGCTCATGAGGATGAAGAGGATGCACGCCGTGAAACGATGCAAATGTTAGACGTTTATCGTCAATTTGCGGAAGACTTCTTGGCTATCCCTGTTATCGTTGGGCAAAAAACGCCTTCCGAGAAATTTGCTGGAGCGATTGACACCTTCTCGATTGAGGCAATGATGAAGGATGGCAAAGCTGTGCAAGCGGGAACTTCTCACTATTTGGGGACAAACTTTGCAGTGGCTTTCGATATCAAATTCTTGGATCGCGAGAACCAGCATCAGTTTGCACACACGACATCATGGGGCGTAAGCACTCGTTTGATTGGTGCCCTCATCATGGTTCATGGCGATGACCGCGGATTGGTTCTGCCACCTAAAGTGGCTCCGACACAAGTGATTATGATTCCAATTGGCCCTCCAAAAACGCGTGACCAAGTCATTGCGAAAGTAGACGAGTTGTATGCGGAGCTTAAGAAAGCCGGTATCCGTGTGAAAGTGGACGATCGTGCAGACCAAAGCCCTGGCTGGAAATTTAATGAATATGAGATGCGCGGCGTGCCGATCCGGGTTGAATTAGGGCCTCGTGACATGGAAAATGGACAAGTTGTTCTGGTTTCTCGCGTAAGCGGCGAAAAGAAAACAGTCCAACAATCGAATTTTGTCGAAGAAGTTCAAAATTTACTTGCTGAGATCCATCAGCAGATGTATGATAAAGCAAAGCAGTTCCGAGATGAGCATTATATTGCCGTGGATACCATTGATGAATTCAAAACCTTCCTGGAGACAAAACGCGGTTTTGCTTTAGCCGGATGGTGCGGTTCTAATGCTTGTGAAGAGCAAGTGAAGCAAGAAACAGGTGCGACAAGCCGGAATATTCCTTTCACACCTACCGAAACGAAATCAACATGTCTGGTTTGCGGCGATGCTGCTAAACATACGGTCGTTTTTGGCCGCAGCTATTAATCACAATCAAAAGGGCAAATGGAGGCAAGTATTCCATTGCCCTTCGTATTTTTATGGGGAGGCTGTTCATGAGTAATTTGGCTGATAAACGGAATCGCTTTGAGCTTTTGATGCAGCAAGCGGAGATTCCAGCCGATATCGTGCGATCATTTTTTACAGAAGGCTATATCGATCAAGTAGAAATAAGTCGGAAGAATCGCGACTGGACTTTTTATTTGGTGAAAAATGAATTGGTGCCTCAGAACATTTACCGCTCTTTTTGTAAAATGATTCAAGAGAAATTCGCGCAAATCGCGAAGATTCGTTTTATTTGGAAATTTGAAGGGGCGGAGCCGGCAGCTTTGGTGGATGAATATTGGAGCCTCTTTATGGAGTGGCTGCAGCGTGAAGTACCTTCCATCAATGGCTGGATGGCCAAAGCAAGGTTTGAAGTACAAGGTCAATCTCTTTCCCTCATCATGCTTGATGCGATCGGACTAGAGCTTGCTAAGAAAAAGAATATGGATACGTTTATTCGGGACTTCTTTCATAATTTTTTCCAAACGGAATTATCCGTTAAATATGCGATTAGCGATTCAGCTGATATTGAAACAGAGTATGAAAAGTTTGCCAAGCAGCGGGAGCAGAGCGAGAAGACGATTACGCAAGAAATCATGATGTCGATCGATATGGAGGAAGAAGAATCCTCTTTACCGGATGATCTGAAGCTTGTCATGGGGTACGATATCAAGGAAGTGCCGACGCCGCTGAAGGATATTCAAGAAGAAGAGAAGAAAATTACGGTTCAAGGAACTGTATTTGGCTTGGAAGTCAAGGAATTAAGAAACGGGAATACGCTGTTTACATTTAACTTGACCGATTTTACGGACTCAATGGCGATGAAAGTTTTTGCAAAAACCAAAGATGACGTGAAGATTATGAGTCTGCTTCAGAATGGGACTTGGATCAGAGCTAGAGGGAAGGTTGAGTATGACCGGTTCATGCAAATTCCTGAACTTGTTATGATTCCAAACGATTTGAACGAAGTGATGGCGCCTAAGGATCGGATGGATGACGCAGCTGAGAAGCGCGTTGAGTTCCATTTGCATACTACAATGAGTACGATGGATGCTTTAACACCTATTGATCAATATGTGAAAATGGCTGCAAAGTGGGGCCATAAAGCTATTGCAGTTACGGATCACAGCAATATTCAATGTTTTCCGGATGCCGGAAAAGCCGCCAAAAAACACGGCATTAAAGTGATTTATGGCGTTGAAGCCAACGTAGTCAATGATTCTGTGCCTATTGTCATGAATGGCCGGGATATTGATTTGAAGCAGGCGACTTATGTTATCTTCGACGTTGAGACGACTGGTTTATCCGTTACGAATAACCGCATTATCGAGCTTGCCGGTGTCAAAATGCAGGATGGCAAAGAAATCGATCGGTTCGCAACGTTCATCAATCCGCATGAGAAAATTCCGTATAACATTCAGCAGTTAACGAATATTACCGATGAAATGGTCGTCGATGCGCCTGATATAGAAGACGAACTTCCGAAGTTTGTGGAATTCATTGGCGATTCCGTTCTCGTAGCCCACAATGCGCGTTTCGATATGGGATTTCTTCAAGCCAATCTGAAACGTATGGGTTTGCCCGACGTTACGAACTCAGTGCTGGATACATTGGAGCTTGCCAGATTTCTGTTTCCATCTATGAAAAATCATCGCTTGAACACTTTATCGGATAAATTCAAAGTTAGCTTAGATAACCATCACCGTGCGATCGATGACTCCATTGCGTTAGGATTTGTGCTCTATCATTTAATTAATGAGGCTAATGATCGACAAATTACGAGTCTGGCTAAGCTAAATGATTACGTTGGTAAAGATCTGTCGAATCAGCGTCCTTTCCACTGTTGTGTATATGCGCTTAATGCTGTTGGCAAAAAGAATTTATTTAAACTCATATCCTTATCCCACACAACTTACTTGCAGCGGGGCGCTACGATTCCAAAGAGTGTATTAGTCGAATTAAGAGAAGGGCTGCTCATTACTTCAGGTTGCGAAAAAGGGGAGTTTTTCGAAGCGGTTCTTAATAAAACGATTGAAGAAGCCGAGCAAGTTTCAGAGTTTTATGACATTCTGGAAATTCAGCCAGTTAGCTATAACATGCACCTAGTAGAAAAGGGGCTCGTGGGCAGTGTTGAAGATCTCGAGAATGCCGTACGCCGCGTTTGTGAAATCGGTTATAAGACAGGCAAACCGGTCATTGCGACAGGAAACGTTCATTATCTTCATCCAAGAGAGAAAGTATGCCGGGACATCACAATAAACGGGATTACCGGGTTTAGTCCTCTTAAAGCTATGAAAAAGCCTGACGCTCATCTCCGCACTACAAAAGAAATGTTGGAAGAATTCAAATTTCTAGGTGAAGAGAAAGCGATTGAGGTTGTTATTCGCAGCACTAATGAACTGGCTGATCGGTTCGAATCGATTGAGCTCTTTCCCGATAAGCTGTTCACGCCAATTATTGAAGGCGCAGACGAAGAAATTCGAAATACCTGTTACTCTACTGCGAAAAGTATCTACGGCGAAGAGCTACCAGAGGTTATCGTTGCCCGGTTGGAAAAAGAACTTGTTCCAATCATTAAATTCGGTTTCTCTGCGAACTACTTGATCTCCGAGCGTCTGGTTAAAAAGTCCAATCAAGATGGTTATCTCGTAGGTTCAAGGGGATCTGTCGGATCTTCTGTTGTAGCGATGATGCTTGGGATTTCCGAGGTTAATCCACTTCCTCCGCATTATATTTGTTATTCTTGTCAGCATAGTGAGTGGTTCATGGACGGAAGTGTCCCAAGCGGATTCGATCTTCCGAATAAAATATGTCCGTCATGCGGCTCTGACCTGAAAGGTGACGGTCATGACATTCCTTTCGAAACATTCCTTGGCTTTAAAGGGGACAAGGTCCCAGATATTGATTTGAACTTCTCTGGGGAGTATCAACCTGTAGCCCATAACTACACGAAGGAAATTTTCGGTGAGAAATGCGTTTTCCGTGCGGGTACCATTGGTACAGTCGCAGAGAAGACGGCCTTCGGCTTCGTCAAGAAATATGAAGAAGAGCAAGGCCAGAAATGGCGAGGGGCAGAGTTGAATCGTTTGGCCGCAGGCTGCACAGGAGTTAAGCGAAGTACGGGTCAGCATCCAGGGGGAATCGTCGTCGTACCTGATTACATGGAAGTTGATGACATTACACCGGTCCAATATCCGGCAGATGATAAAAACTCAGATTGGAAAACAACTCATTTTGATTATCATGCCTTTGATGCCAACTTGCTCAAGCTCGATATTCTCGGGCACGACGATCCGACGATGATGCGGATGCTGCAGGATTTGACTGAAATCGATCCAACGAGCATTCCCATGAATGATCCTAAAGCAATGAGCATTTTCAACTCTACGGAAGCGCTTGGGGTAACACCTGATCAGATCCGTTCTCCAGTTGCTACGTACGGCGTTCCGGAGATGGGGACGAAATTCGTTCGACAAATGCTTCAGGAAACGCAGCCGAGCTCTTTCGCCGACTTATTGCAAATTTCCGGACTCTCTCACGGAACTGGTGTTTGGTTAGGGAACGCACAGGAACTGATTAAGAAAGGCATATGCAATATTAAAACCGTTATCGGCTGTCGGGATGATATTATGCTATTCTTAATTTATAAAGCAGGAATGGATGCGGGTCTCGCGTTTAAAATTACTGAGAGTGTACGTAAAGGTAAAGGTCTCACGGATGAATGGAAAGAAGAGATGAAACGCTGTAACGTGCCTGCCTGGTATATTGAATCTTGTGAACGGATTGAATATATGTTTCCAAAAGCGCATGCTGCTGCTTATGTTATCTCTGCTGTTCGTACAGCCTACTTCAAGGTATATCACCCAATTGCCTACTATGCGACATACTTTAGTGTTCGTGCGGCCGATTTTGATCTTGAACTGCTATGTCAAGGTTATGACGCCATCCTGAAACGATTGATAGAAATTGAAGAAAAGGGCTTCCAAGCGCTGCCAAAAGAGAAAGCGATGGTTTCCATTCTGGAGATGTCGCTGGAAATGACGTCACGCGGCTTCAGCTTCAAGCCGATTGACATCTATCGTTCGCATGCAACTCGCTTTACGATCGATGGGAATTCGCTGATACCTCCATTTGCCGCCATGTCAGGCATTGGAGAGAACGCAGCTAAGAATATTGCGGCTGCCAAGGACGAAGGCGACTTCCTCTCCATCGAGGATTTCCAGAATCGTTCGAAAGCTTCCAAAACAGTAATCGAGCTGCTTAACTCAATGGGTTGTTTCCGCGGTTTGCCGGAATCGAATCAGTTGTCACTCTTCTAGATTTCATTGCATATCATAGAAAAAATAGTAGCTGTCAAGTGAAAAACATTAACAAGTTTGCTATTGTAATGCAAAGATTGGTTATGGTATAATTTTTATTGGCAATAATGAGGATATCATCTTGTGATTAAAGAGTGGGGAAACCCACTCTTTACATTTTGATATAGGACTTTTCGGTTTAAGACTAGGGAAAGTCAATTTAGGAGGTACATTTATCTGTGGTTACACAAGCACACATCAAATCCGTCATTGAGGACATGCTGAAGGATTTCATTGAACAAAATGGATTTGAACTCGTGGATATTGAATATGTCAAAGAGGGCAGCAATTGGTTCCTTCGTGTCTACGCTGACAAAGAAGGCGGAATTGATATAGATGATTGCGGCCGTATCAGTGAATACTTAAGTGTTCAATTGGATGAGAAAGATCCGATCGCTGATGCATATTTCTTGGAAGTTTCTTCTCCGGGCGCAGAACGTCCACTGAAGAAAACACAAGATTATTACAAGGCTGTGAACAGTCACGTATTTGTTACGACCTATGAGCAGATCGAGGGCTCCAAGGAGTTTGAAGGATTACTGGTATCCTTTGACGAACAAGATCTCGTCATTGAAATTGGCAAGAAGAAAGTTACTATTCCGTTCACGAAGGTAGCAAGCGCTCGTCTGGCTATCGTATTTTAGTGACCGTTACTTATTGAAAGGGGGGACTCAGTTCAAATGAACACGGATTTCATCGAAGCGCTGTCGGAAATTGAACGTGAGAAGGGTATCTCTAAAGAGTTACTTATCGATGCAATTGAAGCAGCGATGATTTCAAGCTATAAACGTAATTTCAACACCGCACAAAATGTGCGCGTAGATATCAATCGTCATACTGGCCTCATCAAGGTGTTTGCCCGCAAAACCGTAACTGAGGAAGTACTTGATCCAAGATTGGAAATTTCTGTTCACGCATCACGTGAAATTAATCCGAATTACCAACTGGACGATATTGTTGAAATTGAAGTGACTCCTCGTGATTTTGGGCGAATTGCTGCGCAAACAGCGAAACAGGTAGTAACACAGCGTATTCGTGAAGCTGAGCGAGGCTTAATTTACAATGCTTTTATTGACAAAGAAGAGGATATTGTGACGGGCATTCTTCAGCGTCAAGATCAGCGTAATATTTATGTCGATTTGGGTAAAGTGGAGGCCGTGCTGCCTTTGACTGAACTCATGCCAACGGATAAATTCAAACAAGGCGATCGGATTAAGGCGTATATCACCAAAGTGGAGAATACGACCAAGGGACCGCAAATTATTTTATCCAGAACGCATCCAGGACTGCTTAAGCGTCTATTTGAGCTGGAAGTACCGGAAATTTTTGACGGTGTCGTTGAAATTCGTTCGGTAGCTCGTGAAGCGGGTTTCCGTTCCAAAATCGCTGTTCACTCACGCAACCCTGAAGTGGATCCTGTAGGTTCCTGCGTTGGGCCAAAAGGCTTACGCGTTCAGACGATTGTAACGGAGCTGCGCGGCGAGAAAATTGACATCGTACGCTGGATGGAGAGCGTGGAAGAGTATGTAGCGAATGCGCTAAGCCCTTCTAAAGTTCTTGAAGTGCAAATTCATGAAAATGAAAAAATGGCACGCGTCATTGTTCCGGATTATCAGCTTTCTTTGGCTATCGGTATCAAAGGGCAAAATGCCCGCCTCGCAGCCAAGCTGACAGGTTGGAAAATTGACATTAAGAGTGAAACGCAAGCTGAACAAGAATTTGGCCGAGTAAAAACTTATACGGAAGAAATGCATCAGGATTCAGTCAGTATCGATTAAGTTTTTGTTTGGAAGCAAGGGGTGATCGGAATGAAGCAGAGAAAAGTCCCTCTGAGAAAATGCGTGGCCTGCCAGGAAATGATGCCGAAGAGGGAATTGATCCGCGTCGTCAAAACGCCTGAAGATGACATTCTCATTGATCTTAAAGGGAAAAAATCCGGGCGCGGTGCCTACTTATGCGGTAAAGTTTCTTGTTTTAAATTGGCAAAAAAAAGCAAAGCCTTGGATCGAGCACTTAAGCATGCCGTAAGCGCTGATATTTATGACCAACTGGAACAAGATTTCATTCGGGTTGAAGATGAATTTCTAACCTCGAAAGAGGAGGAATCGGAGGATGAATCCTAAATTTTTGAACCAGTTGGGATTGGCGATGCGGGCAGGGAAGCTTGTTACCGGTGACGAAGGCGTTTTTAAAGCGATTCGTGCGGGAGAGGCTAAACTTGTCATTATGGCGGAGGATGCTTCGGCTAATACACGTAAGAAATTTCAGGACAAATGCCAATTTTATGGGGTGACTCTCATGGAAATCGGATCGAAGTATGAATTGGGCCGCAGCATTGGTAAAGAGATGCGTGTCACCATAGGTGTATTGGACGGAGGCTTCGCGCAGATGCTGCAGAAAAGTCAAGAAAATCCTGCGGAGGTGGAACATATTGACCAATAAACAACAAGATAATAAAGATAAGACGCGCGTATACGAATACGCAAAACAGCTCAATATGAGCAGTAAAGAGATAATTACAATTCTTAAACGATTAAATATCCCAGTTAACAATCATATGAGTGTAATGGAAAATGACGCGGTTAGTTCCGTCGAAAAATTTTTCCGTGATATAAAAGCTAATGCGGCTGCCAAACGAGCAGCTACGGACGGAGGAAATGTGAGTTCATCAACGACGAATCAGAATCCTGCAACGCAGGCTCCAGCACAAGAGAATAAAGGTGCAGCAACACAAGCTTCTAAGCCTGTTGCTTCTTCAGAACAATCAGCCAACAGTACAAACAGTACACCTAGTGGTGCAGTGACACCACAACAAACACCATCTACGCCTAGTAACACAAGTACGAGTCGTCCTTCCCAGCCACAACGTGATGGACGCCCAAGTGGGCAAGGTTCCAGTCAAGGCGGACAACGTCCAAACAGTCAGGGTCAGCGCACGGGGTACCAAGGCCAAGGTGGCGGTCGCCCTAGCGGTCAAGGTTCCAGCCAAGGCGGCGGACAACGTTCCGGTTATCAAGGGTCAAACCAAGGCGGACAACGTCCGAGCGGTCAAGGTTATCAAGGCCAAGGTTCTTCACAAGGCGGGCAACGCTCGGGCTCAGGTGACAGACCTCCGTTCCGTTCCAACGATGGACGTCCCGGCGGCTCTTCAGGCGGCTATAACAGCCAACGTCCGAGCGGTCAAGGCTCCTACCAGGGTCAGGGTCAAGGTCAAGGCGGAGCTCCGCGCAGCAACAGCAACTATGCGGGATCCCGTCCTAATCAAGGTGCTTCAGCAGGTGGTGGGCAAAGCGCGAATAGCGGCCGCCCGCAAGGATCAAGTCCGAACCGTAGCACAGGACCAAATCGTCAAAACAAGCCGTTTGACAACCGTAACAATAATCAAAGCGGAAGACCTGTTATTCAAGAAGCTAAGCCGCAGTTCCACGTTGGTGCAACAGCAGCTGAATTGGATGATGCAGCAGCAAAGGCTGGCGTGATTACAACCAAGAAATCCAAGCCAACGCCTAAACGTTTCGATGATAACCGCTCTGGCGGAAACCGCGGGCCAGCTGGTAACAACCGTGGCAATCAACGTGGTAACAACCGAGGCAGATATCAGCAGGAAACGGTTAAGAAAGAGAAAATTGACAATACACCTAAGAAAATCATCGTTCGGGGCAGTATGACGGTTGGTGAAACAGCCAAATTACTCCACAAAGATGCTTCTGAAGTGATCAAGAAATTATTATTCTTGGGAACAATGGCAACGATCAACCAAGAACTTGATTTGGATGCAATTCAATTGATTGCTACTGAATTCGGTGTTGAAGTTGAGATTAAGATTAAAGTTGAAGAAGATAATTTCGAAACGATTGAAGAAGTGGATGATGAGGCAGATCTGCTTGAACGCCCACCTGTTGTGACGATTATGGGTCACGTTGACCATGGTAAAACAACACTTCTTGACGCCATTCGTAAAACAAGCGTTACCGAAGGGGAAGCTGGCGGAATCACACAGCACATCGGGGCGTATCAAGTCGAAGTTAACCATAAAAAAATCACGTTCTTGGATACGCCAGGTCACGAAGCATTTACAACGATGCGTGCCCGCGGTGCACAAGTTACGGATATTACGATTATTGTCGTTGCTGCTGATGACGGTGTAATGCCACAAACCGTAGAAGCGATTAACCATGCTAAAGCTGCTGGCGTTCCTATCATCGTAGCTGTGAACAAGATTGATAAAGAAGGCGCAAATCCTGACCAAATCAAGCAGGCACTTACCGCTTATGAATTGGTTCCGGAGGAGTGGGGCGGCGATACGATTTTCTGTGAAATTTCCGCAAAACAGCGTATTGGACTTGAAAATCTCCTAGAGATGATCTTGCTCGTGGCGGAAGTTCAAGAGTACAAAGCTAACCCGAACAAACGTGCAAGAGGAACTGTCATTGAAGCAGAGTTGGATAAAGGAAGAGGCCCTGTGGCTCGCGTCCTAATTCAACACGGTACGCTTAAAGTAGGAGACAGCTTCGTTGCAGGCGTTCACTTTGGCCGTATCCGCGCGATGGTAAATGATAAGGGCAAACGCTTGAAAGAAGCAGGTCCTTCAACACCGGTCGAAATTACAGGATTGACCGATGTTCCGCAAGCTGGAGATCCATTCTTAGTGTATGAGGATGAGCGTAAAGCGAGAGACATCGCAGATCGTCGTTCCATTGCGTTGCGTCAATCGGAGATGACGGCTAATTCACGCGTAACGCTTGATGACCTCTTTAAACATATCAAAGAAGGCGAAATCAAGGATCTGAATGTCATCATCAAAGGGGACGTTCAAGGATCTGTTGAAGCTCTGAAAAGCTCGCTCGAGAAGATTGAAGTGGAAGGCGTTCGTGTCAAAATCTTGCATAATGGTGTAGGGGCCATTACGGAGTCGGATATTATTCTTGCTTCGGCGTCCAACGCGATTATTATCGGTTTCAACGTTCGTCCAGAGCCTGCTGCTAAAGCTACAGCAGATCAAGAGAAAGTTGATATTCGTCTGCATAACATTATTTACAACGTCATTGAAGAAATTGAGCAAGCGATGAAAGGCATGCTGGATCCTATCTTCAAAGAAGTTGTTCTGGGTCAAGCTGAAGTACGTAATGTGTTCAAAATTACGGGTTCAGGAACAATTGCCGGTTGTATGGTTATTTCGGGCAAGATTGCGCGTAACGCACAAACTCGTTTGATCCGCAGCGGTATTGTTGTCCATGAAGGTAAAATTGACTCCTTGAAACGATTTAAAGATGACCAAAAAGAAGTGGCACAAGGTTATGAATGTGGTATATCTCTGGAGCGTTATCATGATATTAAAGAGGGCGACATTATTGAAGCCTTCATCATGGAGTCCGTTGAGAGGTGATAACTAATGGCTAGAGTGCGTGTAGGTCGCGTTAGCGAGCAAATTAAGAAAGAATTAAGCCAGATCGTTCAATCTGAATTGAAAGATCCGCGTATTGGTTTCTTAACGGTTACGGGTGTTGAAGTAACGAATGATCTTTCCTTAGCGCGTGTGTTTCTTAGCGTGATGGGTACCGACGAGCAGAAGGAAGCCACTTTGAAGGCTCTCTCTGCAGGTTCAGGATATATTCGTTCCGAGTTGGGCAAACGTATCCGATTGCGTAAAATTCCGGAGCTGCAGTTTAAATTCGATGCGTCTATCGATTATGGCAGTCATATCGAAAACTTGCTCCATAAGCTTAACCAGGAAGGAAATCCAAGCATATGAGCAGTAGAATGATCCATGCCACCGAATATAGCCAGCAGCTGGAAGCAGCCGCTAAGTTTATCGAGCAGCATGATGATTTCTTGGTGGTATCTCACATCCAACCGGATGGGGATGCCGCCAGCTCTACATACGCTATGGGTTGGCTTCTGACCCGACTTGGGAAGACTTATACCATGATCAATGAAGGCGCGATGCCTTCTAAGTTTTCCTATTTATGGGGAAGCGATCGGGTGCTTGATTTAAGCAAAGTTATGCCAAGCAGGCTGTACCAGACCATAATAAGTGTTGATTGTGCTGATTTCTCCAGAATAGGTAGGGTCAGCACTCTTTTTGATGGACAAGCCCAGCTGCTCAATGTTGATCATCATCCGACAAATGATAAATTCGGTTTGTATCATTTGATCAAGCATGATGCGGCTGCGACTGTTCAGATTTTGTATGATTTAGCCATACATATGAATATCAAGCTAGACCTGTCGTTTGGTGACTGTATATACACAGGCTTGCTTACAGACACTGGCGGTTTTCGCTATTCGAATACATCTCCGGAAGTTATGCAGATCGGAGCGAATTTGCTTGCACTAGGAGTACAAGGTTCCGTTATTGCTGAGCAAGTTTTAGAAAGAGTTACGTATTCGCAAATTGTTCTCCTTCAAAAGGCGCTGTCGACACTCTCATTTGCCAATGAACGTAAACTTGCGTGGCTCGCGGTATCGCTAGCTGATTTAGAGTCTACAGGTGCTTCTAGTGAGGATCTGGATGGACTCGTCAACTATCCGCGCAATGTAGAAGGCGTTGAGGTGGGAATGTTATTTAAAGAGAAAGCGCCCGGTGTAATTAAAGTAAGTCTTCGCTCTTCAGGACTTGTCGACGTTGCAGCGATTGCGCAATCCCTTGGAGGTGGCGGTCATGTGCGTGCATCCGGCTGTACCATCCAAGGAACACTTGAAGAAGCAGTAGCAACAATGGTTCAGGAAGTAGGGAGCAAGCTGATATGACGCTAGAAGGCATTTTGCCTGTTTGGAAACCGGAAGGCTTCACTTCTCATGATGTGGTAGCCAAAGTCAGAGGGATACTTGGAATTAAACGTATTGGCCATACGGGTACATTAGATCCACAGGTGACAGGAGTTCTGCCCCTTTGCATCGGTAGAGCTACTCGAATGGTTGAATATATTCAGGAACTGCCTAAGGAGTATGAAGCTAAGCTTACAATCGGTCTTTCAACAGATACGGAGGACATGACTGGTAACGTATTGGAGGAAGTTTCGGAGGTTCAATTGGATGAAGCAATAGTCCGCGAAGTATTGTCTCGTTTTGTGGGCGAAATTGAACAGATTCCCCCAATGTTTTCCGCTGTTAAAGTCGATGGGAAGCGTCTCTACGAACTAGCCCGAGAGGGAAAAGAAGTTGAGCGTAAATCCCGAAAAGTGACCATTCATCAGCTAGAGATTCTTCATATGGACTTACAGCAGAAGCATCCGGAAATTCATTTTCGTGCTTCTTGCTCAAAGGGGACCTATATTAGAACCTTATGTGTTGATATTGGTAAAGCTTTAGGATATCCCGCGGTTATGAAAAGTTTGATACGGACTTCAACTGGCAGTATCCGGCAAGAACAGTGTTTAACCTTTGATCAAATTAAAGAATTGAAGGCGCTTGGCGCGCTGCAAGACCGTATGATTCCAATGGATCAGGCGATTTCCCATATTCCTTACGTTGATCTTACCGAGCAAGAAGCGGTAAATGCTCAACAAGGAAAACGGATTCCGCTGTCTGCGGGTCGAATAGCCGGTGTGACGGGTTCGCAAACCTTGCTCCGTGCTTATTCACCGGATCAACGGTTTCTTGGTCTATTTGAATGGAAAAGCGCTAGCCAAATCCTGATCCCATCAAAAGTATTTCTTTAACTCATTACATTCAGGGACAGGTTGAAATGGATAGGTGAACGAACTTATATGCAAATAATACCAATTTCATATCCCATTGATTTTGATTCTGCGCAAGTTTTTGTAGGCGAGCAGGTAGTGGCCATTGGTGATTTTGATGGTGTACATTTGGGACACCAGGAGGTCATCGGACGAGCTTTGCTTACGGCTAAGAAGCTTGGGCTCCCGACGGCGATCATGACCTTTCACCCTCATCCTAGAGCTGTAATGGGACAGGATAAATACATGGATCTCTTGACGCCAATGAAAGAAAAGATGGAAATATTTGCCTCTTTGGGTGTCAGTCATACCTATATTGTTACCTTTGATGCTTCGCTCATGCGACTTTCCCCGGAACTATTCGTGGATCAAGTATTGGATCAGCTTGGCGTAAACAGCGTAATATGCGGTTTTGATTTTACATTCGGTTATCAAGGTAAAGGAAATCCGGATTCTCTTTGTGAACTGAGTCATGGGAAATTTTCTGTAGAAGTGGTGAGACCCTTTCAAATGGACGGCGAAAAAGTAAGCTCCACACTCATTCGTGAATCATTGCAACAAGGGAATATTGACACAGTTACAAGACTTCTCGGTCGTCCCTATAGCATCAGCGGCATCGTAGTGGATGGCGAAAAGCGGGGAAGATTGTTAGGGTTCCCAACAGCTAATCTTCAATTAGATGAGACCTATGTCATCCCAACAAATGGTGTTTATGCGATTAAAGCCTCGGTCAAAGGGGAAACGTATAAAGGTGTGATGAATATTGGCGTTAAGCCGACGTTCGCTACCGGGGAGTTGAAACCTTCGTTTGAAGCACATCTATTTGATTTCTCCGAGCAAATCTATGGCGAGCATATGAAAGTAGAAATCATTGCTTTTCTGCGCCCTGAGCGAAAGTTCTCGTCCATCGATGAACTAATCGCACAAATTAAGGTGGATGCAGAAACGGCAAAAAATAAATTAGGATAGCGCAGATCGAAACAAGCATTTACTTCTGCTGCGCGATTATGGTATACTAATTAACGTTGCCCAAAGGACAATACTTTTGGCATGAACCTAAGCTTGGATAGACGCTATCATCGGCGATTTCTAGGCTTACGGGGATACAATAGAATTTAGGAGATGAACATTCATGGCATTAACTCAAGAGCGTAAAACACAACTGATTCAAACTCACAAGGTACATGATACCGATACGGGTTCACCTGAGGTACAAGTAGCAATCCTTACAGAAAACATTGTTAACCTTACGAACCACCTGCGTACGCACAAGAAAGATCACCACTCCCGTCGTGGTTTGCTTAAAATGGTTGGACAACGCCGTAAGCTGCTAGCATACGTGAAGAACAAAGATGTGAGCCGTTACAGTGCTTTGATCGAGAAGCTTGGTTTGCGTCGATAAAACCGACAATGAGAAGCAACCTGTTGCTCCTTTGCTGGGCTTGATAAAGCTTGCGCAGAGAGTGGCAACGAGGTTGCTTTTTCTTGTATTTTTAAAACGGAAAAAGAAGGAAATACTAGACACTACGCAGAATTAGAGGATGACTCCAGCACAAGGCATTTTTTGAATACATACGGAGTCTGCTTGTTGAGGTCAATGACCTTCCTTTTGTGTATGCGTATCATGTCACATAATGAATAAGAAAATTCCTTAGGAGGATTTTATGGAGAAAAGGGTACAAATGGAACTTGGCGGCAAACCGTTCATTCTTGAAACGGGTAGGCTGGCCAAACAAGCCAATGCTGCAGTAACCGTCCGTTACGGCGACACTGTTGTGCTAAGTACAGTTACAGCATCCAGCGGACCGAAAGATTTGGATTTCTTTCCGTTAACGGTCAATTATGAAGAAAGACTATATTCAGTAGGTAAAATTCCAGGCGGATTTATTAAGCGTGAAGGCCGTCCGAGTGAAAAGGCGATTCTTGCGAGCCGTTTGACGGATCGTCCGATTCGTCCGCTTTTCCCGGAAGGATTCCGTAACGATGTACAAATTGTTTCCATGGTCATGAGTGTGGATCAGGAGTGCCCGCCAGAAATTGCAGCAATGATCGGGACTTCCGCGGCTCTTGCAATTTCTGATGTCCCTTTTAACGGCCCGGTTGGCGGAGTTATTGTTGGACGTGTAGATGGTCAATTTGTTATCAACCCAACGGGTGAAACAGCAGAAAAAAGTGATCTTCACTTAACTGTTGCTGGAACGAAAGACGCAATCATGATGGTTGAAGCAGGCGCCAATGAAGTTTCTGAGGACGTTGTGCTGGAAGCCATTATGTACGGACATGATGAAATTCGTAAAATCGTTGCTGTTATTGAAGAACTGGTTGAAATCGCAGGCAAACCGAAGATGGAAGTTAAACTCCATGCGGTTGACGCTGATGTAAGTAAGGCAGTTCGTGATTTCGCACAAGCAAGATTAGTCGATGCGATCAAAATTTCCGAGAAACACGCGAGACAAGAAGCAATTGATGTTGTGAATGCAGAGGCTGTTGAGCATTTTACAGCTTTGTATGCTGAAACACCAGTATTGTTAGGCGATGTAAAAGAAACACTTTATGATATCGTTAAAGAAGAAGTCCGCCGTTTGATTACGCATGATAAAGTAAGACCGGATGGACGTAAGTTAGAAGAAATCCGCGCAATTGACTGCGATATTGATTTGCTGCCGCGCACTCACGGTTCTGGCTTGTTCACACGTGGTCAGACTCAAGCGTTGAGCGTTTGTACATTAGGCGCACTTGGTGATGTTCAAATCTTGGATGGCTTGGATCTTACAGAAACAAAACGTTTCATGCATCACTATAATTTCCCGCCGTTCTCCGTAGGTGAAGCAAGACCGCTTCGTCCGCCGGGTCGCCGTGAAATCGGACATGGTGCGCTAGGAGAGAGAGCTCTAGAGCCGATTATTCCTAATGAAACTGATTTCCCATATACCATTCGTCTAGTTTCAGAAGTTTTGGAATCCAACGGTTCCACTTCCCAAGCGAGTATTTGTGCAAGCACATTAGCGCTTATGGATGCCGGCGTTCCAATCAAAGCGCCTGTTGCGGGTATTGCGATGGGATTGATTAAAGACGGAGACCACTTCTCCATTTTGTCCGATATTCAAGGGATGGAAGATCATCTTGGCGATATGGACTTCAAAGTAGCGGGGACTGCAGAAGGTATTACAGCGCTTCAAATGGATATCAAAATCGATGGAATCGATCGCAGCATTTTGCAGCAATCCTTGCAGCAAGCCAAAGAAGGCCGTTTGCACATCTTAAGCAAAATGGTTTCGCGTATTGCTGAGCCTAATAAAACGCTGTCCGAATACGCGCCAAAAATCTTGACGATGAACATAAACCCTGATAAAATCCGTGATGTAATCGGAGCAGGCGGTAAAATCATCAACAAAATTATTGAAGAAACCGGCGTGAAAATTGATATCGAACAAGATGGCCGTGTTTTCATTGCTTCCTCTAATCAAGCGATGAACGAAAAAGCGCGTTCTATTATTGAAGGTATTGTACGTGAAGTTGTTGTCGGTGAAACGTATCTCGGCACAGTAAAACGCGTTGAGAAATTCGGAGCTTTCGTTGAGATTTTGCCAGGTAAAGAAGGACTGGTTCACATTTCTCAAATCTCCACTGAACGTGTAGCTAAAGTCGAAGATGTCGTGAATGTTGGTGATCAAATCACGGTTAAAGTAACCGAGATTGACCAACAAGGCAGAGTAAATCTTTCGCGTAAAGCAACTTTAACTTCGCAAGTCCCGGCTCAAACTTAGGGCCGAGTGACTTGTGAAGTCCCTTTTTCATATAAGTAAGTCATGGATAAAGAGTCAGATCAATCTGTCTCTTTTTTGCTTTCCTGAAAAACGGACATGCCTCGTTCTACTCTTGTCCCTTCCTGCATACACTCAGGACATGAGGATAAGGGGGACTTGTCTATGCACTACAAGAAGTGGCTTCTTCTAGGGAGTTTTTTTGCTATGGTTTTACTTGCCTTAGATACTATTCCTAACGTAGGAGCTTATATCCAAACCGTAAAAAACGGTCAAAGCCCCTTTGTATTAGGGACGGATTGGGAGGATGAGGAAGCAGTTCCAGTTTTCGCATCAGAACCCGTAAGTTCTAACCAACAAAATCAAATCAAAAACAATAGTTTATTAGATACCATTACCGAAGAAGCAGAAAAACGAAAAATTGCTCCGATCAATGCGAAATTAGATCCTGTTTGGAAAGCGATCCCGGGATATAACGGACTTGAAGTCGACATTGCGGAAACGCTTAAGCTTGCTGAACACAGGCTGACTCCCGGTAAAATTAATTATGTCATGAAGGAAGTGCCGCCTAGCATTCAGTTAGATGATCTTGGTCCAAACCCGATCTATAAAGGCAATCCTAAGAAGCCGATGGTATCTTTTATGATAAACGTGGCATGGGGAAATGAATATTTACCGAGTATTTTAGAGACGCTTCGCAAAGAGAACGTACATGCTACTTTCTTTCTAGATGGGTCCTGGTTGAACAAAAACGTTGAAATGGCTAAAAGAATTCAGAGCGAGGGACATGAATTATCGAATCATGCTTATTCGCATAAAGATATGAGGAATGTTAGCCGCAGTAAAGCAGTCGAGGAGATATCCAAAACTGAAGAGCTGCTGAAGAAGCAGTTGGGTGTAAACAATACGCTGTTTGCGCCGCCATCGGGTTATTTTAAGCAAGAAACTGTTCAAGTAGCTGCCGAGTTCAAATTAAAGACAGTGCTTTGGACTTTTGATACAATTGATTGGAAAAATCCGGGTGCTGATCGAATTTTGCAGCGGTTATCAGCAAATGTGGAGCCAGGTTCGCTCATTCTGATGCATCCTACGCCTTCATCGAGAGATGCTTTGCCTGGGATGATCCGGATGATCAAGAATAAAGGGTTAACGATGGGTACGGTGACCGAGATGCTTTCGTCGAAACGGGTTGCAGAGGCGGGCCAAATCGTCAACTAACGGGTGTTATGCCATAAAGTTGAGTCGCTCGCACATTTTTGTTAGACTGAGGAAGTATAATTTGGAAATGGGACTTTACGGGCTTCATTTTGAGGAGGAAACTTAGTGATCAAATATCGCTTACATAATGGCTTGAGAGTGGTTATGGAACAAATCCCTACTTTTCGATCGGTTACGTTTGGGATTTGGGTGAAGACTGGCTCACGTAATGAGTCTCAAGAACAAAACGGCATCTCGCACTTTATTGAACACATGTTGTTCAAGGGAACGGAGCGCCATTCAGCCAAAGATATTGCAGAGATATTTGACGGGATTGGCGGAAATGTCAATGCATTTACCTCCAAAGAGTATACCTGTTACTACGCTAAAGTGCTCGATGAGCATTTGCCGCTCGCTATGGATGTACTCTCTGATATGTTTTTCAACTCATCCTTTGATGAAGGGGAGCTGGAGAAAGAAAAGGGAGTTATCTATGAAGAAATCTCAATGTACGAGGATACACCTGACGACTTGGTGCATGATTTATTGGCGAAAGCCTCTTATGGAACTCATCCGCTAGGCTATACGATTCTTGGTACAGAAGATAATTTATCCAAGATGAAATCCGACGATCTTCGTAACTATATGAAGAAGCATTATAATACGGAGAATACAGTGCTTAGCATTGCCGGCAATATTGATGATAGCGTTCGTGAAATGATCGAGAAGCATTTTGGCGGATTTGCTCAAGCGGGAGTGGAAACGAGCTACGATGCACCGGATTTCCTTGGAGAACTTATTTTCCATGCCAAAAAAACCGAGCAAAATCACATTTGCCTCTCACTGCCGGGTCTGTCGCTTCAAGAGGAAAATCTTTATCCAATGGTGCTGCTAAACAACGCGATAGGCGGAGGTATGAGTTCCCGATTATTTCAGGAAATTCGCGAGAAGCGCGGCCTTGCATACTCTGTATATTCGTATCACTCTTCACACATTGATAGCGGCATGTTTACTATTTATACAGGTACAGCCCCTAAGCAAACAGAGGAAGTTCTGAAAGTTACGATGGAGCTGCTGAGTGATATTGCGGTGAAAGGTATGCTGGAGACCGAGCTGAAGAAGGGGAAAGAACAGCTGAAAGGGAGCCTGATTCTAAGCCTTGAGAGCACGAGCAGCCGTATGAACCGTTTTGGGAAAAATGAACTGATGACCGGTAAGCATTACAGTTTGGACGAAATGCTCGAACGCATAGACAGCGTTCAAATGGAACATATTCAAGCACTAACCAAATCCTTATTCTCGAAGCCATTCGCTCTATCTATGGTAGGAAATTCAGATGACGTTATTAGCAGCTTCAGGAGGGATCAGCTTGTCTCTCTTTAAGTTTGATGTCCAAATAAAACGTGTCTCTGGGCAGGAGGACATTCTCTTGCCTCAGAAAATGTCAGCTGCCGCGAGCGGCTTTGATCTTCATGCTGCCGTTAGCGAACCTGTCGTTCTTGCTCCCGGAGAGCGTCAGCTTATCCCGACTGGTTTTGCCCTGAGCATGCCGCCTGAGTTGGAAGCGCAAATCCGGCCGCGAAGCGGGTTAGCGTATAAGTATGGCATTACCACGCTGAATTCGCCTGGAACGATTGATGCCGATTACCGAGGAGAAGTAAAAGTATTGTTGATTAACCATGGGCAGGAAGCATTCACGATTCAGCGAAATGAGCGCATTGCGCAGATGGTTTTTCAACTTGTACCGCAAATTGAATTACAGGAAGTAGAAGAACTCACGGAAACTGAGCGGGGGACCGGCGGTTTCGGCCATACAGGACGATAAGAAGAAGGAAGAACCTCTGAAAAGGGGTTCTTTTTTGTTTCTAAAAGGAGAGGCACCCATCCTTAGGCGAACGCATACTATAACTTATCGAAACGGACCGAGAAAGGGGTGTAAGCAAAGAATGCTTACTGGGATTTCGGTTGCTTTCATGGGTGGAGATGCCCGGCAGCTTGAAGTAATTCAGAAATTTACCGAGCTTGATGCGACGGTGACATTAATCGGCTTTGACAATCTCGGCAGGCAGTTTAGCGGTGTTTCTAACGCTAAGCTAGATTCCGTGCTGCTTCAAACCGTTGATGTCCTTATTTTGCCGGCTGTAGGTACGGATGATTCGGGACAAGTGGAATCTATCTTTTCAAGTGAAGAGTTGAGGCTGACGGACGTTCATATTTCTTCGCTCCCGAAGCATGCCAAAGTGTACACAGGAATGGCCAAAAGCTACTTGAAAAAACTTTGTGCTGCACACGGGATAGAGGTTGTGGAGTTATTCGATCGGGACGATGTCGCGATATACAATTCTATTCCAACCGCTGAAGGCGCTCTGATGATGGCGATACAGAACACTGATATTACGATCCATGGTTCTGTATGTATGGTTTTAGGTTTTGGGCGTACGGGTTTTACTATGGCCAAAACACTGCAAGGATTAGGGGCTACCGTAAAGGTAGGGGTAAGAAAACCTGAGCATTTCGCAAGGGCGTGGGAGATGGGTTTTCAGCCTTTTTACACGAAGGACCTGTACCCGGAAGTGGGGAATATTGACTTGCTTTTTAACACAATTCCGACTATGATAGTCACAGCGCAAGTTATTACCAATATCCCACATCGCGCGCTCATCATCGATTTGGCTTCTAAACCCGGCGGAACGGATTTCCGATTTGCCGAAAGAAGAGGCATTAAAGCGATGCTGGCGCCCGGTTTACCTGGCATCGTCGCCCCCAAAACAGCTGGCCGCATCATGGCGAACACATTAAGTCAGCTGATCGAGGAAGACTTTAGAGACAGGAGCGATGTGGAATGAATTGGCAAGGGAAAACGGTCGGTTACGCATTAACCGGTTCTCATTGTACGCTTGAAGAGGTAATGCCTCAGATTAAGAGATTTGTAGATGCAGGTGCCCGTGTCATACCGATTGTATCTAATACGATCATGACAACAGACACACGATTCGGCAAATCGGCTGATTGGCAGCAACAACTTAAAGACATAACAGGTAACAACATTATTTCGACAATTGTAGATGCAGAACCGCTGGGTCCATCCAAGCTGCTTGATGTGATGGTAATTGCACCTTGTACGGGGAATACGACTAGCAAGCTAGCAAATGCAATGACAGAAAGTCCTGTACTCATGGCGGCAAAAGCGCAAATGAGGAACTTACGTCCGTTGGTTTTGGCGATATCTACCAATGATGGACTGGGTCTAAATGCAATGAATATCGCTAAGCTTCTGATTACTAAGAACATTTATTTTGTACCTTTTGGCCAAGATGCACCTGGAGCTAAGCCAAATTCGTTGGTAGCTCGCATGGACTTGATAATGGAAGCTTGTGAATCTGCTCTGGAAGGTAAACAGTTGCAGCCCATGATTATTGAGAGATTTCAATACTAATTCATATATAAGTCTTGAAGGGGAGAGACCAGCTCATGTCCAACCAGAAGCTTTTTAACGTCGCAGTCGTCGGTGCTACAGGCGCAGTAGGTGAACAAATTATCCGTCTCTTAGAAGAACGGAATTTCCCCATCAAGGAATTGAAATTACTTTCTTCCGCTCGTTCTGCGGGTGCAAAGATTGCTTTCAAAGGTCAAGAAATAACGGTTCAAGAAGCAGGACCTGATAGCTTTGAAGGTATTGATATTGCTTTGTTTAGCGCTGGTGGCGATGTGTCTAAAGCGTTAGCTCCGCATGCAGTTAAAGCTGGTACGATTTGTATAGATAACACAAGTGCATACCGCATGGATGCAGATACGCCGTTGGTTGTTCCAGAAGTGAACGTTGACAAAATTAACGAACACAAAGGAATTATTGCCAATCCGAACTGCTCCACGATCCAAATGGTTGCAGCCTTGAAGCCTTTATACGATCGATATGGCATTTCCCGTATCATCGTATCTACGTATCAAGCCGTTTCTGGAGCGGGCGCCAAAGCAATTAATGAAATGTTGAGACAATCGAAAGATGTTCTTGCAGGAAATGATGCGAATCCGGATATTTTGCCTGTTGGCTCTTTACCCGTGAAACACCAAATTGCATTTAATGCCATACCGCAAATCGACAAGTTTCTCGACAATGGTTTTACAAACGAAGAAATGAAAATGATTCTTGAAACTAAAAAGATTATGGATGACGAGTCCATCGAAGTGACAGCAACTTGCGTACGTATTCCAGTTGTTTATGGGCATTCGGAGTCAGTCTATGTGGAATTGAAGGAAGATTTCGATGTAGAAGAAGTGAAAACTCTGCTTGCTAATGCTCCAGGGATCGTGCTCGTTGACAATCCTGCTGAGCAACAATATCCATTGGCTACAGACGCGGCAGGTAAGCTTGAAACATTCGTTGGGCGCGTTCGCCGCGATTTGAGCAATCCAAAAGCGCTGAATATGTGGATTGTTTCTGACAACCTGCTCAAAGGTGCTGCTTGGAATGCTGTGCAAATTGCTGAATATATTGCAATAGAACAATAATCAGCATACTGCGATCAAGTTGCAGTTAATATGGGGGAAACTCATGCGAATCCTTGTACAAAAATTCGGAGGTACCTCGCTTTCCACCGCACAGGCTAGAGAACACGTTATTGGACATATTCAAGATGCACTAATCGATGATTACAAATTGGTCGTTGTCGTTTCTGCGATGGGACGTAAAGGGGAACCCTATGCGACTGACACGCTCCTTGACCTCGTTCGTAAGAATGGGGAGGGGCTGCCGGCGCGGGAACTCGATATGCTTTTGGGCTGCGGAGAGTTAATTTCTGCGGTGCATTTGTGCAGCATATTGCAATCAAGAGGCATACGCTCTACAGTGTTAACGGGTGGGCAAGCTGGCATACTTACGAATGACGTTCATGGTAACGCTAAGATCGTTGCCATGCAGCCCAACCGTATCTTAGAATTATTAGAACAAGATATGGTCGTTATTGTTACCGGATTTCAAGGTAAAACAAGCGATGATGAGCTGACGACACTTGGACGCGGAGGCAGCGATACTTCGGCAACTGCGTTAGGAGCAGCCTTAAAGGCAGAGATAGTCGATATTTTTACCGATGTGAATGGGATAATGACAGCGGATCCAAGAATTGTGGAGGACGCTAAACCGCTTGTTCGCGTAAGCTTTGCCGAAATTTGCAATATGGCGCATAATGGAGCAAAAGTTATTCATCCGCGTGCAGTTGAAGTCGCGATGCACGCCAATATTCCGATTCGTGTACGTTCAACGTTCACGAAGGAAATCGGGACTTTGGTAACGGCATCAGACAGTATTCCGCATGATATGAATCAGGTGAAAGACAGATTTGTTACAGGTATTGCTCATTTTACGAATATTACGCAAATTCATGTAGCTGCTGTTGAAGGGCAGTTTGATTTGCAGCTTCGTGTTTTCAAGACGATGGCGCAGAATCAGATCAGTGTTGATTTCATCAGTGTGAATCCATCGGCAGTTGTTTATACCGTATTCGATCACGAGGCAGAGCGCGCAGTTAAACTCCTAAGAAGTCAAGGCTATGAGCCTCAAGCTTTGAGTGGTTGTGCGAAAGTTTCCGTGATTGGGGGAGGAATGAACGGTGTGCCGGGAATTATGGCGCAAATTGTAGAAGCTTTAACTGTAGAAGACATACGGATCCTGCAATCCGCCGATTCGAATACGACGATTTGGGTGCTTGTTCATGGTGAAGATATGATTAAATCGGTTAAAGCGTTACATCATAAATTTAATTTAAATAAATGAATATGAGATTTAGGAGGTGCAAACGGTGGATTTTGGAAGAGTAATCACAGCCATGGTCACTCCGTTTGACGAGCAATTACAAGTCAACTGGGACCAAGTAGAACCGCTAATCAACTATTTGATCGAAGAGCAGCAGTCCGATAGCCTCGTAATTTGTGGGACCACTGGTGAGGCACCTACATTAACAGACGAGGAAAAGCTGAAGCTTATCGAACTATCCGTTCGTTATGCACGAGGTCGTTGCAAAATCATTGCAGGTACTGGAAGCAATGATACTGCACACACCATTCATTTTTCTCAAAAAGTTGAGAAACTCGGAGTAGACGCTTTGCTCATCGTTTCTCCTTACTATAACCGCCCATCGCAAGAGGGGTTGTACCAGCATTTTAAAGCTGTTGCTGAATCCGTTAAGGTAGCTATCATGCTTTACAATGTACCAGGACGTACAGGTGTCAATCTGGATGCAGAGACAACGATTCGTCTTTCCCACATTTCGAATATCGTGGCAACCAAGGATTGTGCGAACACGGATCAACTGACCCGTATTCTTAATGATGCAGCCCCTGGATTCCTTGTATATAGCGGGGATGACAGCAGTGCGCTTCCAGCTCTTGCTGTTGGTTGTTATGGAATTATTAGCGTTGCGAGTCATGTGATTGGAAAAGAAATGCAATCTATGGTAAAGTATTATTTAGAAGGTAACATTCAGCAAGCGGCAGAACTTCATCGCAAGCTGCACCCTGTATTTACTGGCATTTTCCGTGTACCGAGCCCTGCACCCATTAAGCATGCTCTTGCACTGAAAGGCATTCAAACAGGGGGCGTAAGGCTTCCGTTGGTTCGCGTATCCGAGCAAGAAGGACAATTCATCCAATCACTTTTTGTATGATAACGCCTAATGAATCGGTGCTCCGGCATCGGTTTTCTTTTTTTGGGGAAGCTATTGTAATCGGTATTAACTTGTATTTGTTGTTTTTTTTCATGTATAATGGTTGCAAGTGACTAGTTCGGTTTTTCATTTAAAATTCGTCGTCCAATCTTAGAAGGAGGTATATTCTTGTCCAAAAAAAATATTGATAAACTTTTGATCTTCGCTCTTGGCGGCGTGGGCGAAATCGGAAAAAATATGTATTGTGTTCAGTATGCGAACGATATCATCGTCATTGATAGTGGTTTGAAATTTCCTGAGCAGGACATGCTCGGAATTGATATTGTCATCCCTGATATCGGATACTTAACGGAGAATCGGGATAAAGTACGCGGCATCATCATTACTCACGGCCATGAAGATCATATCGGCGGCTTACCTTATGTGCTTAAGCACCTTAATGTTCCACTATATGCAACTAAGCTTACAATGGGACTAATCGAGGCGAAGCTGAAGGAAGCGAATTTGCTCGGTACAACGAACCGGATCCTTATTAACGCGGATTCCGTGCTTTCTTTAGGCTCTATTACAGCATCATTCTTCAAAACCAATCACAGTATCCCTGATTCTGTCGGTGTAGCACTGGATACGCCAGAAGGCGTCGTTGTTCATACAGGAGATTTCAAATTTGATCAAACGCCTGTGAATGATCAATATGCAGATTTGCACCGTATGGCAGAGATCGGGAAGAAAGGCGTTTTAGCCTTACTTTCTGACAGTACGAATGCAGAACGTCCTGGTTACACAGGCTCGGAGCGCAGTGTCGGCATTGAGATTGAAGAAGTGTTCCGTAAAGCTAAGCAGAGAGTAGTCATTGCGACTTTTGCATCTAACATTCACCGTGTACAACAGGTGTTTGATGCAGCTGCAGCAACGAATCGTAAAGTTACCGTCATTGGCCGAAGCATGGTAAATGTGGTATCGATTGCAAGCGAATTAGGTTACTTGAACATTCCGGATGGCATGTTGATTGAGCCAGAGGAAGTGAACAAGCTTGCTGCTGATCGGGTTGTCATTCTGTCCACTGGAAGCCAAGGCGAGCCAATGTCAGCTCTTACAAGAATGGCGCGTTCAACCCACCGTAAAGTAGATATTTTACCAGGTGATACGGTCATTATTGCAGCTACGCCGATTCCGGGGAATGAACGTGATGTAGGCCGTACTGTCGATGAACTCTTCCGTATTGGAGCTAACGTAATTTACGGTCCAGGTTCTGTAACGGGTGTTCACGTATCAGGTCACGGCAGTCAAGAAGAATTGAAGCTAATGCTCAATTTAATGAAGCCGAAATATTTTATCCCTATTCATGGTGAATATCGCATGCTGCGTCAACATGGTCTCCTTGCGGAGTCTGTGGGTATGGCGAAAGAAGATATTTTTATGTGCGATATCGGTGATACGGTAGAAATTCAAAATGGTGTTGCACGCAAAGGATCTAAGGTTCAAAGCGGCAATATTCTAATTGATGGACTGGGCGTTGGAGATGTAGGCAACATTGTGTTGCGTGACCGTAAGTTATTGTCTCAGGACGGTATTCTTGTAGTCGTTGTTACTCTCAGCAAACAAGATGGCAAAATTTTATCCGGACCGGATATCATTTCTCGCGGATTCGTTTATGTTCGTGAATCTGAAGGCCTCTTGGAAGAAGCCAATCGAATCGTTACGAATACGTTAACGAAGTTAATGAATGAAAATGTTAATGAATGGGCATCTTTAAAAACTAATGTAAAAGATGTTCTCGGACGCTTTTTATATGAACAAACCAGAAGAAGACCAATGATCCTTCCTATCATTATGGAAGTCTAGGCTCGAACAGTCACTTGAACCTATGCAAATAGCAAAGCTCTCTCCATTACTGGAGGGAGCTTTTTTCAGTTGTATTTACAAGAAGAAAGGATGCATGAAAGCAACCAAGATAATTCATACTATGGGAGATTATGCTCTGTACATGTAAAGTTTGCTAGTCAAAATTGAAGGGGGAATTATTGTGGCATCATCAACAGATCCGAAACAGCAGGAACCAGCAATCGAGGAAGGAAAGAAAAATCCCGTCGTGGAAAATATTCAACAGTTAGGCCAAACCAATACCATTTCAGGTGAATCGAACATCTTTTGCCTCACGATTATCGGACAAGTGGAAGGTCATATCGTACTCCCTCCTCAGAACAAAACAACGAAGTATGAGCATTTGATTCCTCAGCTGGTCGCAGCAGAACAGAACCCCAAGATTGAGGGCGTCATGATCATTTTAAACACGGTAGGTGGTGACGTTGAGGCGGGTTTAGCCATCGCAGAGATGGTGTCGACTCTTTCGAAGCCGTCGATCGCGCTTGTTCTTGGGGGCGGCCATAGTATCGGTGTTCCTATCGCGGTGTCAGCGGACTATTCGATTATTGCTGAAACGGCAACCATGACCATTCATCCGATACGACTAAATGGATTAATTATTGGTGTTCCGCAAACGTTTGAATATCTGGATAAAATGCAGGAACGCGTCGTTCGATTTGTAACGAAGCATTCAAATATTACGGAAGAGAAATTTAAAGAGCTAATGTTTAAAACCGGTGAATTGACTAGGGATATTGGGACAACTGTTATCGGGGAGGATGCTGTGAAGTATGGCTTAATCAATCAGGTCGGCGGGATTGGTGACGCTATTCGGGAGCTTAACAAGCGCATCGAATCTAAGAAGGCATCTCTAGGCGGTGGAATCGTACAATGATACATTATTCGGTTGTACCGATGGATGTGATCTTTGAAGGAGCAGAAACTTATGAACCGAAGTTCTTGGATATTGATCAAGGTGGAGTAAAGATGCAGATTGAACCTATTAGCGGTTTTCAAGCCCGAATTGTCAGGCTTTATAGCTGTAATCCACAGGATTATTTAAAAGAGCAATATGCCCCTGGAACTATAATTTCGTACAGTCCTGTTGTAGAGACTTCACTCACATAAAGCGCTGTTCCTGTATCATCCCTCAAGCCAAATATGGTATAATGTGGACTTGGGGGTGACAAACATGGCGAAACGAAAGAAGAAAAGTAAAGCATTAAAAACAAGTTTGTTATTCGAATTGTACGGGATTCTCATCTTGATTTTTTCCGTGATTGCACTTGCCCACCAAGGACATGTCGGGAACTCGCTGATTTACCTTTTCCGATTTTTTGTTGGAACGTGGTATTCGTTAGTTCCTCTCATTTTCATATATGTGGCCTTATATGCCATGATCAAACGTGCTTGGCCACAGATGGTGACACCTAAGAAAGCGGGCATTTTGCTGTTTATTCTTGGACTGCTGATAAAAAATCATATTGATCTGTTTGCTCAGTTATATCCAGATGGCGGATTCACATCCGGTAAAATCATCTCATCGACATGGGACGCTATGTTGGAAGGTCTGCATCCGACGGATGCCGGAAGGGCAGCGCTCGAACACGGTATAGGCGGCGGAATGATCGGTGGCGTGCTGTATAGTATCTTGTACTTTCTGTTCGACTATTTAGGTGCCAGATTAATTCAGTACGCTTTATTTGTAATAGGCTTTATTCTGGCTACTGGCATTTCCTATGTAGATATCGGAAACGTAATCCGTGGCCGATTTAGCAATGTTGGACAAAATTTCAAGGATAGAATGAAAGAGTGGCTGCAAGACCGGGAAGGGCGGCAGCCGCAGCCAGCTGCTTCTGCTTCGGTTTCTAACGACAAAAAGGTGAAGAAAACAGCCTATGTACCCATCGATGATGAATTCGATGAAGAAGTATTCCAGCCTGTGAATCGGAAGAAATCACCGCTTATTATGGAATTGCTCAGACCCATTAAAGAAGGCCGGAAGAAGGCAACTACTGCTTTAAATGATGAAAATGAAGATGAATTATTACATAATGCAGATGAGACAGACGTTTCAGAACAAGTTGTTTATAAAACGAATGATGCACGAGCTGCAGCCGATCATGCTAATGAGGATCTTCCCATCACTCCGATCATTCGGGATTTTCAAGAGCAAGTGTTTCAAGAAGCGCAACAATCCATTAAACCGACTGCTGCCAACCCTACAAGCCTGTCACCTAAAACACAACCCACTCCGGCGGGTGACGCAGGAGCGGAGGATGACGCTGTTTCACTAGAATTTCAAGAGAATGCACCTATCGTTCAAACGCGTCCATACGAAATGCCTTCGCTTGATTTATTGGCAAAACCGGCTGTCGGCAAAGGCAGCGAGATGTCTGATTACAAAGCGAACGCCAGAAAGCTGGAAGCTACTTTAGAGAGTTTTGGCGTTCGTGCCAAAGTTCTCGAGGTTGTAAGGGGACCAGCGGTAACACGCTACGAGATTCAGCCCGATGTCGGGGTGAAGGTGAGTAGAATCGTATCACTAACCGATGATATTGCCTTGGCACTTGCCGCTAAGGATATTCGGATGGAGGCGCCGATTCCAGGTAAATCTGCGATCGGCATTGAGGTGCCGAATCTTGAAGTTTCAGTGGTTACTATGCGAGAAGTCATGGAGACATCAGCTTTTCAAGAATCCAGTTCTCGACTGTCTGTCGTGTTGGGGCGTGATATTTCTGGACAACCCATCGTAGGGAATTTGGCCAGAATGCCGCATTTACTTGTTGCTGGAGCTACGGGTTCAGGTAAATCCGTCTGTATCAACGGGATTATTACAAGTATCTTGTATAAAGCTAAGCCGAACGAAGTAAAGTTCTTAATGATCGACCCCAAAATGGTTGAATTGAATGTCTACAACGGGATACCGCATCTGCTAGCGCCTGTTGTGACAGATCCGCGCAGAGCTTCGCTAGCTCTGAAGAAAGTCGTCGTAGAGATGGAGAAACGCTACGAGCTCTTCTCGAAGAGCGGGACGCGCAATATTGAGGGCTATAACGCGATGCTGACTGAGAGCGGCACAGCGGCTCCACTGCCTTACTACGTCGTCATCGTTGACGAGTTAGCCGATTTGATGATGGTCGCGGCTAACGATGTCGAAGATTCGATCTGCCGATTGGCTCAGATGGCTCGTGCAGCAGGTATTCACTTGATTATTGCAACACAGCGTCCTTCCGTTGATGTTATCACGGGTGTGATCAAAGCGAATATCCCTTCACGTATCGCATTCGGTGTTTCCTCGCAGGTGGATTCACGGACGATTCTAGATATGGTCGGGGCTGAGAAGCTGCTTGGCCGAGGCGATATGCTTTATTTGCCGGTGGGTGCATCCAAGCCGGTACGTGTGCAGGGAGCTTTTCTGTCCGACCAAGAGGTTGAACATGTCGTTGGCTTTGTTCGTACGCAAGAGCAAGCCAATTACCAAGAAGAACTTGTTCCTCATGTGGAAGAGATGCCGGAACAACAGAATGAAATTGAGGACGAGCTTTACGACCAAGCCGTTCAAATCGTTCTGGAAGCGAAGCAGGCTTCCGTTTCATTGCTTCAAAGACGCATGAGAGTCGGTTATACGCGTGCGGCGCGGCTGGTTGACTCTATGGAAGCCAAAGGCGTTGTCGGCCCTTACGAAGGAAGCAAGCCAAGGGAAGTGCTTATGTCAATCGAACAATATCAACATAACCGGATTAGTTCATAACCGAATTAACCGGACTCCTAAACACTCTCCTTACGGAGAGTGTTTTTGTTTGTATAAACAGAGACCCCCTTTCTCATAATAAGCAAGAAAAGCAAGAAAAGGCTCTTATTTGAAAAGTGAGGTTGAGAAGGGGAATGAATAAACGACTAATTGTACTTACCTTTTGTATTGTTTTTGTGCTGGTTGTCGCCTTTCAACTGAAAGGAAAGTTCAACCCGCCGGCAGCAGAAACGTTCAGTAAAAACGAAATACGTTATGGAGCAACAGGCGCAGACGTCAATGAGCTGCAAGGTCGTTTGAAATTCATTGGTTTTTATGGGGGCAATATTGACGGCGATTACGGGTATAAGACACTCACAGCCGTGAAACGTTTCCAAGGTGAGTTTGGGATGACTGTTGATGGCATTGTAGGGCCTAAGACAAAGCTTAAGCTCTGGGAGGCCACAAAGAATTGGAAACCGACTGCACCTGCTACTGGTGGAAACACGGGTGGAGGAGGTGGCGGTGGCAGTGGCAGTACGGGGAATGCGACTTCTAACGAAAAACCAGCTAATCTCGTTCCATCTAATAACCTTGGACTCTCCGAACAAGATATTAATCTGATGGCTAATGCGGTGCACGGTGAAGCTCGCGGAGAACCGTATATTGGACAAGTTGCCGTGGCTGCGGTCATATTAAATCGCGTCAAATCACCGAGCTTTCCTAACACGGTTTCAGGGGTTATTTTTCAACCTGGCGCGTTTACGGCTGTAGCAGACGGTCAAATCTGGCTAACTCCAGACGAGTCAACGAAAAAAGCGGTACGAGATGCGCTCGGCGGCTGGGATCCATCAGGCGGCTGCATCTATTACTTTAATCCGGAAACAGCAACATCCAAATGGATTTGGTCCAGAACGCAAGTTAAAACGATCGGTAAGCATATCTTCTGCAAATAAATTTAGAGCGGGACAAGGAGAAGGAACCGGCATTGGTTGCTTCTCCTCTTCGTATAGGAATATAATGGAACTATTACGACTTAGAAGGGAGACAGACCTTTGAAGCATATACAATTTGAGCGTAGTACACTGAATCATATTCGTTTGCATGTGCTGCCGACAGACCGTTTCAAAACGTTTGCTATTTCCGTGTACATAGGCCGTCCCTTAGACGAGGATACGGTCACGAACACTGCGCTAACACCATTTGTTTTACGTAGAGGAACTGAATTACGGCCGGAAACGAAGCAATTTCGAGAGTATTTAGATGATTTATATGGTGCGGGCTTCGGTTTTGATATTTATAAACGAGGCGACTATCAAATTGTGCAGCTGCGTATGGACATTATTAATGACCGTTTCGTAAAGTCAGCACAATCGCTTTTGAAACAAGGACTTGAATTCGTTGGAGAAACTTTGACGCGGCCGGCACTTGAGGGTAATCATTTTCGCAGTAAATATGTAGATTCCGAGAAGCAGACACTTCAGAAACGGATAGAATCCGTTATAAATGATAAAATCCGTTATGCTGCTGAACGCTGTATTGAAGAAATGTGCAGCGATGATCCGTATCGGCTTCATCCATTGGGTAAAATAGATGATCTTGACCGCATCAATCCCGAGCAGCTTTACGAACAATATAGACAGTGGCTTCAATCACAACCCATAGATATCTATGTCGTTGGAAATACGACGCTGGCTGAAGTTGAAGGAATTGTTTCAACGGCGTTCAATATTGAACGGAATAAAGATGTTAGTTATGTTACAACAGCTCCGCGGGGAGCATCAGGCAACGTTAAGACAGTTGTTGAGCGACTGGACGTAAATCAAGGCAAACTAAATATGGGACTGCGCACGAACATTTCATACAGAGATGAGCTATATCCAGTAGCTCTTATGTATAATGGGGTTTTGGGCGGGTACCCGCACTCCAAATTGTTTATCAACGTTCGTGAGAAAGCAAGCCTTGCCTATTATGCTTCTTCTCGCTTTGATGGCCACAAAGGGATTTTAACCATTCAATCCGGTATTGAAATGGCTAATTATGAGAAAGCAGTTGATATTATTCGAAAGCAGCTGACTGCTATGGAACAGGGAGATATCAACGAGATTGAATTAAGTCAAACCCGAGCCATGATAGCGAACCAGTTGCGTGAAATTCAGGACTCCGCTTTTGAATTAATTTCGTTTGATTTTAATGCGATCTTATCCGGCAAAGAGCGTACAGTTACAGGATTGATTGAGTCTGTGGAACAGATCGATATTCCAGCGATTGCAGAAGCAGCTAAGCGAGTGCAGCTGGATACGATTTACTTTTTGCGGGATCAGAAGGGAGAGTAGGCCATGAAAGTTATTCCATATCCTCACCTGGGTGAAACGATTTACCACGAAGTGCTTGATAATGGGCTTCATGTGTTTGTTCTGCCCAAAGAAGGTTTCCAGAAAACCTATGCGACGTTCACGACACAATATGGTTCCATAGATAACGATTTCCAAGTTGAAGGTAAAGAAGCTGTTCGAGTACCCGACGGCATCGCCCATTTCTTAGAGCACAAGATGTTTGAAGAGCCTGAAGGCGATATTTTCGCTACATTTGCTTCAAACGGGGCTTCAGCAAACGCTTTTACAAGCTTTGACCGGACTGCGTATTTGTTCTCGTCCACAGATAACTATTTGACAAATTTAACGACATTAATTAATTTCGTGCAAAATCCTTATTTTACAGATGAAAATGTGGAAAAGGAAAAAGGAATAATCGGTCAAGAGATTAAAATGTACGAAGACAATGCGGACTGGAGAAGCTATTACGGATTAATTGAATCTTTGTATGCTAAGCATCCGATTCATATTGATATCGCAGGGACCGTGGCTTCGATTTCAGAAATTACGAAGGAAACTTTGTATGAATGCTACAACACGTTCTACCATCCAAGTAATATGAGTTTGTTTGTTGTAGGCGGTGTAGATGCCGAAGAAGTCATCTCTCTTGTCAAAGAAAATCAAGCTGGCAAGACGTTTGCTCCTCAAGGAGATATCAAAAGATTTTTCCCGGAAGAGCCGTCAGAGGTGAATGAAGCACGAAGAGTTACGATTCTTCCCGTTTCAATGCCGAAGTGTTTGATCGGCTTCAAGGAACCAGCGCCTTCTGTGAAAGGGAAAGACCTGTTAGTCAGAGAATTGACGACGAAACTAATGCTAGATGTTTTGTTCAGCTCGAGTTCCGATATTTATCAAGCTCTTTATGATGAGCAGTTAATTTCAGATAATTTTGGCCATGAATATAACTGCAGTGATGGATATGCCTTCTCTATCCTCGGCGGAGATACCAAAGACCCTGATCAACTTGTTGCACGCATCCGTGAAGAAGTTGAAAAGCGGAAGAGTGCGGGCCTCGATGAGGTTACCTTTGAACGCAGCCGCAAAAAGAAAATCGGTAATTTCTTACGGATGATGAACTCTCCGGAATCCATTGCAAATGAGTTTACGAAATATCGTTTCAAAGGCATTGATTTATTTGATATTTTGCCGGTATATGAGCAGATTTCCCTTCAAGATGTCAATCAGCGCTTTAGGGAGCATTTTGATTGGAGCAAACTTGCCATATCAATCGTTCAAAGTCGTGAGAAGTCGTGACTTTCTCCAAACCATTCAGTGAACAAACCGTTCTCATTACGGGAGCTAGCAGAGGAATAGGAGCAGCTATTGCTGAGCGTTTTGCCGCGGTAGGGATGAGAGTAGTCATTCACTACCGCGATTCCCATGAGGCGGCAAATGAAGTCGCCAGATCCTGCATGAAGCATGGGGCTAAAGTGTTGACGGTTTCTGCAGATGTCAAATCCCGTGAACAAATTTTGGTGATGAAAGAAAAGCTGGAACAAAAAGAGATGGTTCCCGATATCATCGTGAATAATGCGGGTATTGCCCATTACGGATTGCTGTCAGATGTGAGTGAAGAAGAGTGGGATTCTGTCATGGACGTTAATCTCAAAGGTGCTTTCCTTTGTTCTCAAACGTTTATGAAAGCTATGATTTCCCAAAAATATGGGCGAATTATTAATGTTTCCTCCATTTGGGGCATCTCGGGAGCTTCCTGTGAAGTCGTTTACTCAACGGCTAAAGGAGGGCTGAATGCTTTTACCAAAGCATTAGCGAAAGAGCTTGCCCCCTCTGGAGTTACTGTGAATGCGGTGGCGCCGGGCGCTGTCGAAACGGACATGATGGCTGGCTTTCAAACCGAGGAGCGGGATGCCATTGCCAGCGAAATTCCGGTGGGCCGTTTTGCTATGCCTTATGAAGTGGCTTCGCTCGTTTATTTTCTGGCGCTTCCTGAGTCAGGTTATATTACGGGTCAGATCATAAGCCCCAACGGCGGTTGGTTGACCTAATTGCTATTGTAAGAACTCCGCGCATAATTCTGAGCTGAGAAGCGAATATTACTTATGTAATGACCATCTCTCACAACTCAAAGGAGGCTTCTTACAATGGCTACTGTACTTAAAGTATTTGATAAGTGGAAAGAGTTTCTGGCTGAGCGCGTCAGTCAAGCTGGACACGCAGGGATGAGTGATGAAACCATCTCTAAGCTCGCTTTTCAAATCGGTGAATTTTTAGCAGATAAAGTTGACCCGGAAAATGAGCAGGAGCGTGTGCTCAAAGAGCTGTGGGACGCAGGAGATGAGCAGGACAAACGTACGCTTGCCCGACTCATGGTAAAATTAGTAGACAAAGGATAATAACCGTTTTACAATTCAATAGTGTACTATGTGAAAGCCTCCTCTTTCGGAGGCTTTTCCATGCTTTCTTAGGTAGAAAGGAATAGATTTCATGATTATCAAACGTTTTATGCTAGTAATTTTGCTCTTATCCTTCATTGTATCAGGTTGTGGAAATCGAGGTATACCCGTCATTAAGCAGGAGTTATTGAACAAGAAATTGTCTGTCTTGATGCTCTCGAGCGTTAATTTGTCGGATACTGCGAAACAATCCGTGGGCAATGCTCTTCAAAAGTGGAGAGAGGCCAATCTCATTGCTTATGATTGGATAAACGATTTAAGTGCACTGGATGATCGTGTCCTCACGAAGTTGAAAGCAAGTTCGTACGATTACATATATGTCATCGGTAACGATTTGTTCCCATCGGCAAACGGGGTGATTCAGCAAGGGGTAAATTCCGGTAAATGGACTTTATTACAAAGTCAGCTGGATGTGAACGGGAGTGCAAGCACGGTGATTGACCAAGCTGCTTTCCTGCAGATTGATTCTCAACAGATTGAAAACTTGAAAAACAAGTGGATTGAAGATCTGTTGGCTCAGAATGTGACCGTGGAGTGGGTAACGCGAAGTGACCGTCCGATTCCTTCTGCTTGGGCTCCTTCCGAGGAAGCGGATCATATTGTTTTGCTTGATAATAATGAACAGTGGTTTCAGCAATTATCGTTCCAGACCAGGCAGCACTTTGCCAAATGGATCATTTTCTATTCACCGGCAACAGAGGCGCAATTGCAGAGAGCAAAAACGCTTGGCGCATCCGTCATGGATGTCTCCAACTCTTTATCGGCTGAGCTAAATTGGACGCAAATTCTAGATGATCGGCTGCTTGCAATGACAAGTAACTCATGGCAGAAAGGCCCCATAAACTACAATGAAAAAGAGCTCACTGAACTTAAAATGAAATAAATTTAGCACTCTTTAGAGCAGGAAATTGGCGAAAATTGTAGAATTTAATTGATGAGCTTATAATTTGAACGTTACAGATATTGCGATGAGGTGGAAGGATTGGACGTTAAAGAATGGTACATGGAGTATAAGATTCACAAAAACCGCCCCGGGTTATTAGGGGATATTGCTTCCTTGATGGGGATGCTGGACATTAACATTGTAACCATTAACGGTGTTGAAGATCGTACACGTGGCATGCTGCTTCAAACCAATGATGAAGAAAAAATTGACTTAATGGGTAAAATGTTAAAAAAAGTAGATAATATTACTATTACCGCATTGCGACCACCGAAGCTGGTTGATATTTTGGCGGTACGTCATGGTCGTTATATTGAACGTGATTCGGATGATCGCAAAACTTTCCGTTTTACCCGTGATGAGTTAGGTCTATTGGTTGACTTTCTTGGAGAGGTTTTCAAGCGGGACGGAAACCATGTTATTGGGCTTCGCGGCATGCCGCGCGTGGGTAAAACAGAGTCAATCATCGCTGGTAGTGTATGCGCCAATAAGCGTTGGACATTTGTCTCTTCAACCTTACTTAGACAAACGGTCCGCAGTCAATTATCCGAAGATGAAATGACTCCTAATAATGTGTTCATTATTGACGGAATCGTTTCCACGATTCGTTCAAATGAGAAGCATCACAGTCTGTTGCAGGATATCATGGCAATGCCTTCAACAAAAGTGATCGAGCATCCGGATATATTTATCCGCGAATCTGAATACACATATAATCACTTTGATTATATTATTGAACTTCGGAACAGCCCGGACGAGGAAATTAATTACGATTCATTTACTTACACTTCCGAACCTTTTTAAGGTTTGTAACGTCATTAACTAATAGGATTCCCGCGGGGAGGTGACCATAATGTCTGATCTTGGATACATTTTACGTAAGACACGATTAGAAAGAAAGATTTCGCTTGACGATTTGCAGGAAGTTACAAAAATTCGTAAACGATATCTAGAAGCCATTGAAGAAGGAAACTATAAAGTACTGCCAGGAAGCTTTTATGTCCGAGCTTTTATCAAAAGCTATGCGGAAGCGGTTGGACTAGATCCAACGGAAGTGCTGAATATGTACGAAACAACGAATCCTTCTCCAGTAGTGGAAAAACCAGTTGTAGAAACGATTCGAAAGAATCGAACGAGTGTTCGTAATACAGAGAAAATGAGCCGATGGGCTTCCAGCGTTATGTTTATATGTTTCATTTTGCTCATTTTCGGCATCGTGTACTATTATACATATAAGAATTACAAGGGAACACCGGCAGGAGAAAAGCCTTCTCAAACGCAGTCACCGAGAATAACGGATTCCACGAATCCTGGGGCAGGCACCACTCCGAATACATCAACGAATGCGTCCAGTGATGGTAAAGTGGTGCCTCTTCCGACCCCAACATCGACGCCAGCACCAACACCGACGCCACCGGCTGTACAAGTTAAATTTAGCAGTAATGAAAAAGGTGTAGATAACTATACGATTACAGGTACTGCAAATTTGAATATTCAGATGAAAATTACAGGCTCCTGCTGGATTCGAGTTGATGCTCTTGCAGATGGGGGCGGTAAGGATATGCTTAGACAGAAGCTGTACAAAGAAGGCGATACGGACACTTTCGATTTGACGAGCTCAGCCTATCTGAATGTTGGTGCAGCGAGTGCTTTAGAGCTTACCGTTAATGGCACCGTAGTTCCTGTTGGCGATACGCCTAATCCTAAGCGTGTACAGTTGAATTTGCAGAAAAACTAGCATTTTGGCAGTTCCTGCGCTTTCCCGGGTAATGAATAATTTCCTCAGAGACATCCTAGGCCGAGGGGCTGCGGGATGTTTCTTTTTATACGACTTCTTGCTATAATGCTTATGTAATTTGATGGAAAGGGTGTTTGGTCGAAGATGAGTTCAGAAAGTTCGTTCGATATTGTATCCAAGGTGGATATGCAAGAATTAAATAACGCCATTCAACAGGCGGAAAAAGAGATATTGACCCGCTTTGATTTTAAAGGCAGCAAAAGCAGCATTAAATTAGACAAGGATCAATTGGTCGTCACTTCAGATGATGAATTTAAACTTCAGAATGTGCTAGATATCCTGCATGCGAAGATGACGAAACGCGGAATCTCGATCAAAAATCTCGACTACAGCAAAGTAGAACCGGCTGCCGGCTCAACCGTCAGACAGAAAATCAGCATGAAGCAAGGCGTTGATCAAGAGAATTCCAAAAAGATTAATATCCTAATTCGTGATTCCAAGCTTAAGGTGAAAACGCAGGTTCAAGGTGATCAAATTCGGGTTACCGGGAAGAGCAGAGATGATTTGCAAGCTGTTATCGCTTTATTGCGTAAGGCAGACATCCCTCTAGATTTACAATTTGTAAACCTGAAATAGGCATACATACGATGTAATTGAAAGACAAGCCCCCTACATCTAGGGGGTTTTTACATTTTGACACCCTATAGGGCTTGTATTATACTTGTAGGGAGCGTTTTTAGGACTATTGGAGGTTGTTTCTTTCATGACAGAAAAGGTTAAAGTAGTAACCCTCGGATGCGAAAAGAATATGGTCGATTCCGAGATTATGGCAGGTCTAATACATGGACGTGGTTTTCAGCTTGTAGACAACAAGGAAGATGCCACTGTCATTATCGTGAACACTTGCGGGTTCATTGATGCGGCGAAAGAAGAATCCGTAAATACAATTTTGGATATGGCAGAACTGAAAGAAACAGCGAATCTTAAGGCTCTTATCGTTTCAGGTTGCTTAACCCAGCGTTACAAAAAGCAGCTGTTGGACGAAATGCCAGAGATTGACGGAATCGTGGGAACTGGAGATTTTGATAAAATCAATCACATCGTAGATGAGGCTCTTCGTGGAAAAAGACCGGTTCTTGTTGGGAATCCGGTATTTAACTATGATGCGGATCTGCCAAGGCTTGTTACAACACCTCGTTATACGGCGTATGTGAAAATTGCCGAAGGCTGCGATAATGCATGCACTTTCTGCAGCATTCCAATCATGCGCGGCAGTTTCAAGAGCAGAAGCATGGAGTCGATTGTAGCGGAAGTAACTAATCTTGCTTCACAAGGCGTTAAAGAGATTAGCTTAATTGCACAGGATTCTACCAACTACGGTACTGATCTGTATGATAGCTTCATGCTGCCTACACTTCTGAATAAAGTGAGCGAGGTAGAAGGCATTGAATGGGTACGCCTGCACTATGCTTATCCTGGTTTCTTTAGCGATGAGTTAATTGAAGTTATGGCAACGAACCCAAAAGTGTGCAAATACATCGATATGCCGCTTCAACACAGCGAAGATTCGATTCTTAAACGCATGCGCAGACCTGGCCGTCAAAAGGATACGCGTGAATTGGTTCGTAAAATTCGTGAATCGATCCCGGATGTCGCGCTGCGTACATCGCTAATTGTTGGTTTCCCAGGTGAAACGGAAGAAGATTTCGAAAACTTGAAGCAGTTTGTTCGCGATGTTCAGTTTGATCGTCTTGGTGTGTTTGCCTATTCCAAGGAAGATGATACACCAGCTGCTCGTCTGCCAAATCAAGTTCCTGATGATGTAAAAGAGTACCGCGCGAACGCGATTATGGAAATTCAACGTGAAATTTCGAATATCCGCGGCGGTCGCCGTATCGGTCAAGAAATTGATGTGCTGATCGAGCGTTACGATGGCAGAAGTGATGTTTATATTGGGCGTTCTCAATTTGATGCTCCAGAGATCGATGGTGAAGTATTCGTGTCGAACGGTAAGCTGACGATTGGTGAGCTCGCCAAAGTTCGTATTACCCACTCCTATGAGTTTGATTTATCTGGGGAGGTAATTGCATGAACCTGGCCAACCGCATCACCGTTGCGAGGATTTTACTAGTACCGATCATCATGTTTTTCCTGTTGATTAAGGTGAAATTCCCTCATATACGGATCGAGGAATTTAGCATTACGTATAATCAAATTATTGCTGCTCTAATTTTCATTATTGCAGCGAGCACAGATAGTTTAGATGGTTACATTGCCAGAAAACGCAATCTTGTAACCAATTTGGGCAAGCTGCTTGATCCGTTGGCGGATAAGCTGCTTGTTACGGCTGTGCTCGTTTCGTTAGTGGAAATGGGTAAAGTAGATGCATGGATTGTCATTGTCATTATCAGCAGAGAATGGGCGGTAACAGGTCTTCGCCAAATTGCTCTCTTGGAAGGTACAGTGATGGCGGCTAGCAAATGGGGAAAAGCGAAGACGGCAGCTCAGATCACAGCCATCATTGCACTACTTATCAATAATTTTCCGTTTACGTTTGTGCACTTTCCCTTTGATGTAATAGCTAGTTGGGCAGCGGCCATTATTACGGTCTATTCAGGTATCGAATATTTTGTAAAGAATAAACATGTCATAGATTTTTCAGAAAAGACACAATAGGGAGACCTATTGGTTTTTTTCTATTTTAAGGAGGAAGCTTGGATGAAAGCAGAAATTGTTGCTGTTGGAACAGAGCTTTTACTTGGCCAAATTGTAAATACGAATGCACAATTCCTTTCTAGGGAATGTGCGGCGATTGGCGTGGACATGTATTTCCAGACGGTAGTTGGCGATAATGAGCATAGATTATTAGAAAGCCTCAAACTAGCCGCTTCCAGAGCGGATGTCGTCATTTGTACAGGCGGACTTGGTCCAACCCAAGACGACCTGACAAAAGATGTCCTAGCGGCGTATGTGGGCCGTCAGTTGCTCATTCATGAGCCATCCATGAAAGCAATCACAGAAATGTTCCAATCTCGCGGCATACATATGGTAGAAAGCAACAGACGTCAAGCGCTAATGCTTGAAGGCAGCGATCCGTTACATAACGAAACAGGGCTTGCAGTTGGTGTCGCTTTGACTTATGAAGGGACACATTTCATCCTTCTTCCCGGACCACCTAAAGAAATGAAACCCATGTTCACGAAGTATGCGGTTCCTTGGCTGCGCGCGGTTATGAAAGATGAAGTTCCTCTGTATTCCAAAATGCTCAAATTTGCAGGTATCGGCGAATCTAATTTAGAGCATGAATTACTTGATTTGATTCAAGCTCAGTCTGATCCAACCCTTGCACCGTATGCCAAAGAAGGCGAAGTGACGATTCGCTTAACAACGCGTGCACACTCTGTAGAAGAAGGCGAGAGCAAAATATTTGCGACAGAGCAAGAGATTAGAAATCGCTTAGGTCAACATATTTATGCAGATCAAGACGTTCCGATTGAAACGATAGTGCTGCAATTGCTTGATGAGCGCAAGTTGACTCTAGCTGTCGCTGAGAGCTGTACAGGGGGCTTGCTTAGTGATTTAATTACTTCCATCCCAGGGAGCTCGAATTCCTTTCTAGGGGGAATTATCTGTTATTCGAATGCACTAAAGCATAAGCTGCTTGGTGTTCCTATGGAAGTACTCGAAGGCGAAGGTGCTCCAGGTGCGGTTAGCAGCGAGACAGCGGTTATTTTAGCTGAAAGCTTGATTACTACAACCGGTAGTGACTTTGGCATCTCCGTTACGGGAGTGGCGGGTCCAGGCACGTCTGAAGGTAAACCGGTGGGGCTAGTATACATCGGATTTGCTCAAAAGAACGCGGAAACCAAAGTGATTCCTTTACAGCTTTCGGGAAACAGGGAGTCTATTAAACACAGGTCAGCGAAGAGTGCGCTCTATCAATTATGGAAACAGTTGAAAGAAATCTAGAGTTCGCATATAATGAAATGAGTGTTAACGGAAGAACCGTAACAAAGCGATAACTTTGTTGCGGTTTTTTGTTTGTTCGCGAAAAAGTCGAATGTATGTTCGAAAAAGTACTTGGCAAACACCCCGAAACAAGTTATCATATACCTATAATGATAGAAGGAAGTGAGTGTTTTGACAGACCGTCGCGCAGCACTTGATAATGCATTACGACAAATTGAGAAGCAATTCGGAAAAGGCTCCATCATGAAGCTTGGCGAATCGACTCATATGCAAGTTGAAACGATTTCAAGCGGAGCGCTAGCCCTTGATATTGCACTTGGAATAGGTGGATTCCCACGCGGAAGAATTATTGAAGTATACGGACCTGAATCCTCAGGTAAAACAACAGTAGCTTTACATGCTATCGCTGAAGTCCAAAAAGTTGGCGGACAAGCTGCATTTATCGATGCAGAGCACGCTTTGGATCCTTCGTATGCAAGTAAGCTCGGCATTAACATAGATGAGTTGTTGCTTTCCCAGCCAGATACGGGTGAGCAAGCTCTAGAGATCGCAGAAGCGCTTGTAAGAAGCGGTGCCGTAGATATTATCGTCATCGACTCCGTAGCAGCACTAGTGCCTAAAGCAGAGATCGAAGGCGAGATGGGGGATTCCCACGTGGGTCTGCAAGCCCGACTAATGTCTCAAGCACTTCGTAAGCTTTCTGGTGCGATCAATAAATCAAAAGTTATTGCGATTTTCATTAACCAATTGCGTGAGAAAGTCGGCGTAATGTTCGGAAACCCAGAGACAACGCCAGGTGGCCGTGCGCTGAAATTCTACTCCTCTGTTCGACTTGATGTTCGACGCGTTGAAACAATCAAGCAGGGCAATGATATGGTGGGTAACCGTACGAGAATTAAGGTCGTTAAGAATAAGGTAGCTCCGCCGTTCAAACAAGCGGAAGTGGATATTATGTACGGCGAAGGGATTTCGCGTGAAGGCAGTATCATTGATATCGGGACAGAGATGGATATCGTGAACAAAAGCGGAGCTTGGTATTCCTATGAAGGCGAACGTCTTGGCCAGGGCCGTGAAAATGCGAAGCAATTTTTGAAAGAGAACAAAGCAATGTCCGAAACAATTGAACAAAAAATCCGTGAGAACAGCAACTTGATTGTCGCGGTTGGGCCAAATGTTGACGATGAAGATGAAGAGTTAGAACTGGCTATCGAATAAAGTCGAAAATATCATACCATGAAAGCACCTTAAACCTTGAGTTAGGGTGCTTTCGTTTTATTAAAGGAGCTGGAGAGGTTGGAGCAGGAAGAACAGCAGCCGTCCATGATCACGATGGTGGAAAAGCAGAAGCGGGGCAAGCACCGCTATAATATATTTCTGAATGAAGAGTATGCCTTTTCTGTTCATGAAGACATTTTAATTAAGCATCGATTAGTCAAAGGTGAACTCGTAAATTCTCATGAAATAGAACGCATTATTCAAGATGAAGAGCAGAATAACGCTTATATGAAAGCTTTGCGTGTCATCGGTCGACGTCCGCATTCGTCCAGCGAATTGAAGCGCAAGCTCAAAGAAACGGGTTACGAGCCGCCAGTTATCGAGTGGGTAATTGATAAATTAGCCTCGCAAAATTACCTCAATGATGAGGAATTTGCAAAGATGTGGACAGATAGCCGTATCATCTCTCAAAAAAAAGGTCGCAATCTTGTGCGCCAAGAGCTTCAGCAAAAAGGCATCCGCAAAGAGCTGGTTAAGCATGCAATGGACAATATTAATCCAGAAGATGAAATAGCAGGCGCCATGAAACTTGCCCAAACAAAATGGAAGCAAACTTCAGGCGAAACATTTGAGAAGAAAAGAAAGACAGCAGCGTTTCTTATGCGCAGAGGGTATACGGGGGCTGTAGTAACTAAGGTACTAAGTCAATTAAGCAGTGAGTCGAGCGAGGACGAATTTGAAATCCTAGACGATTCTTTTGATTATTAATATCGTTAATTAAATGGTGGAATTCATTCATGTCATTAACCGTTTTGGTGGCATTTGGCAGATCAAGATGATCTTCTCATGGAAGATCGCTTGACAAGCTTCTTCGACAAAAGATAAAATAACAGTGTATATTTTCATAATGTATTCAAAATCATACTTATTTCATTGATTTTGAGAGGACAGATGTAAAAACCGCCAATTTTTACACTGTTGATTATGGATTATTAGCACTATAGTGCCTCTAACGCACAGTGCGCATTCATTTAAAAGCCATACTCTTTTTTATCTTAGGGTATGTATGACTAGTCAAACAATTAAAAATCGGATTAAAAAACCGAACGGAATCCCAGGCTAACACCTTGGAGAAACCAACGAGGAGGTGAACAAGATGATGACTTTCATCTGGATCGCGATCATTCTCATTGTTGGAGCTGCATGCTTAGGGATTGGTTATTTTATCCGTAAATCTCTTGCAGAAGCGAAAATTTCCAGTGCTGAAACAGCCGCTGAGCAGATTAGAGAAGCTGCTAAGAAAGAAGCAGAAGCACTGAAAAAAGAAACGGTTCTGGAAGCAAAGGACGAAGTGCATAAACTTAGGTCCGAAGCTGAAAAAGACATTCGTGAGCGTCGGAATGAAATTCAACGACAAGAAAGACGATTGTTGCAAAAAGAGGAATCGCTGGATAAAAAATTAGAATCTCTCGAGCGTAAAGAAGAGCAAGTTGCCAACAAAGAGAAGCGGATCGAGGATACCCAAAATCAAATTGATCAGCTTTATAAAAGCCAAGTTTCGGAGTTAGAGCGTATCTCAGGTCTTACTATGGAAGAAGCGAAGAGCATTATTCTTACTAATGTAGAACAAGAAGTACGTCACGAAACAGCACAGCTTATTAAAGAAATCGAACAACAGGCCAAAGAAGACGGCGATAAGAAAGCACGTGAAATCATCACGCTTGCCATTCAGCGTTGCGCAGCAGACCATGTTGCGGAAACGACCGTTTCCGTTGTTTCATTGCCAAATGAAGAGATGAAAGGCCGCATCATTGGTCGTGAGGGACGTAATATCCGTGCACTGGAAACATTAACGGGGATTGACCTTATTATTGATGATACGCCGGAAGCAGTTATTTTATCTGGATTTGATCCAATCCGACGTGAAATTGCACGAACATCTTTAGAAAAGCTTGTTGCTGATGGAAGAATTCATCCGGCACGCATTGAAGAGATGGTTGAGAAATCCCGTAAAGAAGTGGACGAGCGTATCCGCGAATATGGGGAGCAAGCCACGTTTGAGGTTGGCGTTCACGGATTGCATCCTGACTTGATTAAAATTTTGGGTCGACTGAAATTTAGAACAAGTTATGGTCAAAACGTGTTGAAGCATTCCATGGAGGTAGCTTATCTGGCTGGTCTGATGGCCGGGGAGCTCGGGGTAGACGTAACTTTGGCGAAACGTGCCGGGCTGCTTCATGACATCGGTAAGGCGCTTGACCACGAGGTTGAAGGATCTCATGTCGAAATCGGTGTTGAGATTGGTAAGAAGTACAAGGAGCATCCAGTCGTTATTAACAGTATTGCTTCGCATCACGGCGATGTGGAGGCAACGTCAGTTATCGCGATGTTAGTCGGAGCAGCAGATGCATTATCCGCGGCGAGACCTGGAGCACGCAGGGAAACGCTCGAAACATATATTAAGCGTTTGGAGAAGCTCGAAGAAATATCGGAATCTTTTGAGGGTGTTGAGAAATCATACGCCATTCAAGCAGGTCGCGAAGTACGTGTTATGGTTCAACCTGAGAAAGTGGATGATACCGAAGCGTTCCGTCTGGCCCGCGATATTACCAAAAAAATCGAGGGTGAACTCGATTATCCAGGACATATTAAGGTTACGGTCATTCGTGAAACACGAGCTGTTGAATACGCTAAATAAGAGTAACCAATGCGAAAAGTGGCTGATACAGCCACTTTTCCTTATTTTCTGGAGGGAAGCTCTTTTGGAGTTTAACTGTCCACGCATCTATGTTTATAAAGGAGCTATAATTTCGTTATGAAAATTGTATTTATTGGTGATATTGTTGGTTCTGTTGGAAGAAAAGCGTTAAAGAACATCATGCCTCGATTAAAGCAAGCACATCCTCACGCGGTGTTCATTGCCAATGGAGAGAACGCTGCTGCTGGCAAAGGGATTACTGCCGCTATAGCTAAAGAAATCTATGAGATGGGCATTCAGGCGCTTACAATGGGCAATCATACATGGGATCAGAAAGAAATATTTGATTTTATTGATCGGGATGAGAAAATGGTTCGGCCGGCTAACTTTCCACCTGGAACACCGGGCAGGGGGCATACGGTTATTAAAGTCAAAGATCAAGAGCTTCTCATAATCAACTTACAAGGACGCACGTTCTTACCGCCAATCGATTGTCCATTCCGAAAAGTTGATGAGATTCTCGAAGCAGATAGAAAGAAACACAAATTTGTTTTTGTTGATTTCCATGCGGAAGCGACTTCTGAGAAAATTGCCATGGGGTGGCATTTGGATGGGAAGGTATCCGCGGTAGTCGGTACCCACACCCATGTACAGACCAATGACAACCGGGTATTGCCGCAAGGAACGGCATATGTGACGGATGTAGGGATGGTAGGTCCACGTGATGGAATTCTAGGGGTAGAACGAAATGCCGTGCTGCAGAGGTTTAAGACACAGCTTCCTGTAAGATTCGTGACCGATGAAGGGAAATGGCATTTCCACGCAGTCGTTATTGAATTGAATGATCAAACGGGGCTGGCGAAAGGGATTCAGCTCATACGTTACGATGAAGATCAAGTATTCATGGATTAGTTTTTATAATTCAGAAAATTATGAATATTTGATTTCGGTGGTAAGTCATGTTTGTGCAACCTCGAGAATATGATGGTTAATGGAACTATCCATCATTCCCGAGGAGGTACTATTCATGGATGTATTAAAAGTTTCAGCAAAATCCAACCCAAACTCCGTTGCAGGTGCATTGGCAGGTGTTTTGCGTGAGCGCGGAGCAGCTGAGCTCCAAGCAATCGGTGCAGGCGCCCTAAACCAGGCCATTAAAGCAGTAGCGATCGCAAGAGGATTTGTGGCGCCCAGCGGAGTTGACTTAATTTGTGTACCAGCCTTCACAGATATCGTGATTGACGGGGAAGATCGGACGGCCATCAAACTAATTGTAGAGCCGAGGTAACCAGCGGTATCATACATAATGCATGCAGCCTGTTTACCTAGTAGACAGGTTTTTTATTCTACACCCAAACCTCTGAATAAGAGGTTTTTGTCTTGTTTAGCCGATTAATAAGGAGGCTGGATGAATGAAGATTATGGATGGTCATTGTGATGCGCTAACAAAACTGTTTGTTAACCCCAAACTCGATTTTGGCAAGGAAGAACAGGAACTGGATGTCAGTTATCCGAGACTAAAGCATGCGGGAGTTAGGGTTCAATGTTTTGCCATCTATTTATCGGACACGATCCAGCAGCCTACATTTGATCATATTTTACAGATGGTTGATATTTTTCACCGCAAAATTGTTAGTCATCCCGGCATGCGGTTTATACAAAATGTGCAGGACTGGCATGATATGGAGGCCGGAGAGCAAGTAGGGGCTATTCTTACACTTGAAGGTGTGGACGCGCTAGCAGGGAATTTTACACATTTACGAATCCTTTACCACCTTGGGGTACGAAGTATAGGGCTAACTTGGAACTACGCGAATTGGGCTGCTGACGGTGTTATGGAGCCTAGAAAAGGGGGTTTCACAAGAAAAGGGAAATTGATGTTAAGAGAATTAGAAACTATGGGTATAATAGCAGATGTGTCTCACTTATCGCAGACGGCATTCTGGGAAATGGTCGAAGTGTATCGTAAACCTTTTATTGCTTCCCACTCAAATGCACAGAAAATATGTCCCCATCCAAGAAATTTATCAGACGATCAAATAAAAGCTATCATTCAATGTCAGGGACTTATTGGCATCACATTTGTTCCTTACTTTGTGGATAGCGTGAATCTGGCTGTACCTATAGCAGCCTTGCTCAAACATATTGATCACGTCTGCTCATTGGAGGGAGAAAGACATATTGGATTTGGATCAGATTTTGACGGCATTGAGCAGTGGATCAAAGGGTTAAGGCATACCGGACAATACGAAAACTTAATAGAGGCGCTGTGTAAAAACTATAGGGAGGCTCAAGTAGAGGCGTTTTTGTTTGGAAATTGGCGTAATTTCATGCTGGCAAATCTTCCGAAATGAAAACTGAGAATCAATCTAAAATTGATATGGGTTCGATCTAAAAACTCTATCTGTTAGAATCGTTTGTACCCCTTGCATTTTGCTCCATAAAGGCATAGAATTTGGTTGACAAGTGAAAGATTTTTTTTATTGCATTATCTTATTTTACTTAAAAATTTAGCTTTTAATGTCTTCGAGCAGCTACAATCAAAAGGAGTGGACGTACGGTGATTAGTCAGTTATCTTGGAAAATCGGAGGTCAACAGGGTGAAGGGGTCGAAAGTACTGACCGAATCTTCTCTACTGCATTGAACCGTCTCGGTTACTATTTGTATGGGTACCGTCATTTCTCTTCACGGATTAAGGGGGGACATACAAATAACAAGATTCGCATCAGCACCAAGCCGATTCGCGCAATTTCAGATGATTTGGACATTCTGGTAGCGTTTGACCAGGAAAGTATCGATTTCAATGCTCACGAGCTTCGTGACAACGGTGTAATCGTTGCAGATGCCAAATTTAACCCTGTTTTACCTGAAGGAATTAAAGCACGTCTGTTTCCAGTTCCAATTACTGCAATTGCAGAAGAACTAGGAACATCCCTATTTAAGAACATGGCCGCATCAGGTGCATCTTGGGCGCTGCTCGGTTTGCCGCTTGATGTGTTTAATAAAGCTGTTGAAGAAGAATTCGGACGTAAAGGCGCGGCTGTCGTTGAGAAAAACATCGAGGCTGTTCGTAAAGGTGCTGAATCCGTTCTGGAATTGGCAGGCGGCCCTATCGCTGACTTCCAATTGGAGCCGGCTGACGGCAAACAAAAATTGTTCATGATCGGTAACGATGCAATCGCGCTTGGAGCTGTAGCTGCTGGCTGCCGTTTCATGCCTGCATATCCGATTACACCTGCTTCCGAGGTAATGGAATATTTGATCAAAGCACTTCCTAAATTCGGCGGTACTGTTATCCAAACGGAAGATGAGATCGCAGCTTGCACAATGGCTATCGGCGCTAACTACGCTGGTGCGCGTGCTTTGACAGCATCTGCTGGTCCTGGTCTGTCCCTGATGATGGAAGCTATCGGTTTGGCTGGTATGACAGAAACTCCGGTCGTTATCGTTGATACACAACGCGGCGGTCCAAGTACAGGTCTTCCAACGAAACAAGAACAATCCGACTTGAACGCAATGGTTTACGGTACGCACGGTGAAATCCCGAAAATCGTATTGTCTCCTAGCACAATTGAAGAATGCTTCTACGATACAATCGAAGCTTTTAACTTGGCAGAGAAATACCAGTGCCCAGTTATTCTGATGACAGATCTTCAGCTTTCCCTAGGTAAACAATCCGCTGAAATGCTGGATTACAACCGCATCGTGATCGACCGCGGAAGCCTGGTAACAGAAGCTCCTGAACTGCCTGCTAATGAATTGTTCAAACGTTATGAGTTCACAGAGAACGGTGTGTCTCCACGTGTGATTCCAGGCGTTAAACATGGTCTTCACCACGTAACTGGGGTAGAACATGACCAAACGGGTCGTCCTTCGGAGAGCACTGAGAATCGTCAAAGAATGATGGATAAACGTCTTGAGAAGCTGAAACACATTCAAGTAACGGATGCCATCAAAGCAGATGCTCCTCATGAGACCCCAGATCTTCTGATTATCGGTATGGGATCCACTGGCGGTACAATTGATGAAGCAAGACGCCGCGTTGAGAAAGAAGGCATCAAAACGAATCACGCGACTGTACGCTTGATTCATCCTTTCCCAGCTGAACAGCTGAGACCGCTTGTAGAGAAAGCAAAAACAGTGATCGTTGTTGAAAACAATGCAACGGGTCAATTAGCTGATCAAATTAAACTGCATGTTGGTCATGCAGATAAAATTAAAAACGTTTTGAAATACAACGGTAATCCGTTCCTTCCAGCAGAAATCGAACAAAAATGTAAGGAGTTGACTTTAGCATGGCAACATTAAAAGATTTTCGTAACAATGTAAAGCCAAACTGGTGTCCAGGATGCGGAGACTTCTCCGTACAAGCAGCTATTCAACGTGCGGCGGCTAATGTTGGTTTGGAGCCTGAAGGTTTGGCAATCGTATCGGGTATTGGTTGCTCCGGACGTATTTCCGGTTACATCAATGCTTATGGTTTCCACGGTATTCACGGCAGATCGTTGCCAATCGCACAAGGTGTGAAAATGGCAAACCGCGACTTAACAGTTATCGCTTCCGGCGGTGACGGAGATGGTTTCGCAATCGGTATGGGTCATACGGTACATGCAATCCGTCGTAACATTGATGTAACTTACATCGTTATGGATAACCAAATCTACGGTTTGACAAAAGGTCAAGCATCTCCACGTAGTGCGGAAGGCTTCAAAACGAAAAGCACACCGCAAGGTACAATCGAGTCCGCTATCTCGCCATTAGAAGTAGCTATGGCAGCGGGTGCAACATTTGTAGCACAATCTTTCTCCAGTAACTTGAAACAGTTAACAGCTGTTATCGAAGCTGGTTTGAACCACAAAGGATTCTCCCTGATCAACGTTTTCAGCCCATGCGTAACTTTCAATAAAGTGAACACATATGACTGGTTCAAAGAAAACATTGTTGATCTGGATGAAATTCCTGATTATGACTACACGAACCGCGTAATGGCAATGACCAAAATCATGGAAACTAACTCCATGCTGACAGGTATCATTTACCAAAACAAAGATAAAAAGAGCTATGAAGATTCTATTCCTAGCTTCGCAAAAGAAGGACTCTCGAAACAAAATCTTCAAATTTCAGAAGCAGACTTCAACAAAATGCTCACTGAATTCAAATAATCGTTCGACCTTGAGGGCATATGGAGATAATCCGTATGCCCTTTTTGCTGGGCGGCAATACTGACAACTATACCAATTTAAAGGATGATACATACATGAAAACAGTTCCTGTAGGGGTTTCCGCTAGACATATTCATTTATCACCGGCACATATTGAGATTTTATTCGGTCAAGGCTATAAACTGAACCAATTCAAGGATCTTTCGCAACCTGGACAATTTGCAGCTCAAGAAACAGTTACGATTGTTGGACCGAAAAGCAAAATAGAAAAAGTGAGAATTTTGGGACCTGCACGTCCATTTACACAAATTGAAGTATCGCGAACGGATGCTTTTTCTCTTGGCATTAATCCGCCTGTACGTGAATCAGGCCATATTGATCAAACGCCGGGTCTCCGTGTAATAGGACCTGCGGGTGAGGTTGACCTTGATCAAGGCGTGATTGTTGCTGCCAGACATATTCATTTTCATACTTCAGATGCAGCAAAATGGGGCATTCAGGATAAAGAACTGCTTCGTGTAAGAGTAAATGGCGAACGACCATTGATTTTTGAAAATGTGATTGCCCGTGTATCGGAACAGTTTGCTTTGGACATGCATATCGACACAGATGAAGGGAATGCCGCAGGGGTAAAAACAGGTGATATGGCGGAGATTCTCGAATAGTACGAATAATGCGCTATATTCACAGTTATGCCAATTTCCTTTTGATCTGAATAGGCATGTGATGTTATAATAAAAGTTGCGTAATTATTTGTGTATTACGTAAGTTTTACCAACGCAAACTCGTAGGAGGAACGAAAGTGGCTAACCAAGTGAAATCCGATAAGGATTATTCCCAATATTTTCAGCCTCCTTCACTGACAGATGCTAAGAAGCGCGGAAAAGAAGAAATCGCCGTTCACTATGACTTTCATATCCCTGAGGACATGCAGGGGTTCGGCAAAGATAAATATTATTTAATTCGCACTTACGGATGCCAGATGAATGAGCATGATACAGAAGTTATGAGAGGCTTGCTTGAACAAATGGGTTATCAGACAACGGAGGACAAATATCAAGCAGATGTTATTTTGCTAAATACTTGTGCAATCCGTGAAAATGCTGAGGACAAAGTGTTCGGTGAGCTTGGACACCTGAAGGCACTCAAAGCGCAGAAGCCAGGTCTTGTACTTGGCGTATGCGGTTGTATGTCCCAGGAAGAAGCGGTTGTGAACCGGATCATGCAGAAGCATGCTTTTGTTGATTTAATTTTTGGTACGCATAATATTCATCGTCTGCCGGCTTTATTGAAAGATGCTTTTTATAATAAAGAAATGGTTGTTGAAGTTTGGTCTAAAGAAGGCGACATTGTTGAAAATTTACCGAAGAAACGGGAAGGTATCCGTGCTTGGGTGAACATTATGTTCGGTTGCGATAAGTTCTGCACATACTGCATTGTCCCCTATACGCGCGGCAAAGAGAGAAGTCGCAGACCGCAGGATGTGCTTGCCGAAGTAAGAGATCTTGCCCGTCAAGGATTTCAGGAAATTACGCTGCTTGGACAAAATGTCAATGCCTATGGCAAAGACTTTGAAGATATTACGTATTCTTTCGCTAATTTGATGGATGACATTCGCAAAATCGATGTACCCAGAATTCGTTTTACAACCTCGCATCCACGGGATTTTGATGATGAATTGATTGAGGTGTTAGGCAAGGGCGGTAACTTGGTTGAACACATCCATCTGCCTGTTCAGGCGGGTAATACCGAAGTGCTTAAACGGATGAGCAGAAAATATTCCAGAGATCATTATTTACAATTAGCTCGCAAGATTAAAGCAACGATGCCGGATGTCGTTCTGACTACGGACATTATTGTAGGTTTTCCTGGGGAAACAGACGAGCAATTCGAAGATACAATGTCGCTCTATGAGGAAGTAGGATTCGATTTCGCGTTTACATTTATTTATTCGCCGCGAGAAGGTACGCCTGCTGCTGATATGGAAGATAATGTTCCGATGGAAGTGAAGAAGCAGCGTTTGTACCGCTTGAATGAGCTTGTGAATGCTCACAGTAAAGCAAGCAACGAGAAGCTGCTGGGCGAAACGGTTGAAGTACTGGTCGAAGGCGAAAGTAAAAATAATGCCGATGTACTTGCAGGACGCACGCGTACGAATAAGTTGATACATTTTACCGGATCTAAGGAGCTTATCGGTCAAATGATCAATGTGAAAGTGACGCATGCGCAAACATGGATCTTAAAGGGTGAGATCGTAGAGGAACCTTTGAAATTGTCCATTTAATTCGTTGTTAATATAGACAGGAGTGTGTATGTAAGTGTCCCAATGTGATCATCAACATAACGATAACCAGCCTCATGCATTCAAAGTAGAGGAATTTACGAATACGGAAATGATCGTTCGTGAAGATATTTTAGACAAAGCCAAGGAACTGGCTAATTTGCTGACGACTTCGAATGAAGTGCAATTTTATCAAAAGGCAGAAAAACAAATTGCAAACAACCCGGACATTCAAGTATTAATTAGTTCGATTAAAAAGAAGCAAAAAGAAATCGTTGCGTTCCAAACATTCCAAAATGAGAAAATGGTTCAAAAAATCGAGAATGAAATTGAAGTTCTGCAAGATGAACTAGATGGAATTCCAATTGTTAGTGAATTTAAACAAACACAAGATGATATCAATTATTTATTGCAGCTTGTAATGTCGGTCATTCGTGATACGATTTCCGATAAAATCAATGTAGAAGCAGGATCTGCTGAAGCGCCGACATCTTGTGATTAAGATGACTTCCTGCGGGAATTCAAGAATCGCCATCTACTCAGGCTCCAGCTTGATGTGAGTGGCGATTTTTTCCAAAAGGACGAATAGGAAATACGAAGGAGGGGTTGTCATGCTTACCGTACGTAATCTAAGTAAAGTATATCCGCCAGACAATCAGGTACTTTCTCAAATCAGCTTTCAAGTGGATGAAGGCGAGTTTATTGCAGTTATTGGAAGCAGCGGGAGCGGGAAAACAACCTTACTGCGCTGCATCAGTCATCAAGAAAAGTGGACAAGCGGGCAGCTAATTTATAATTCGAATGATATCTCAAAGCCAGGTCCTTGGGAGCGATTCAAATTAGGCAAGGATTTCGCTTTCCTTGAAGAAAAGCCTTCACTGAACAGAAATAAAAGCGCTGTCAAAAATGTGACGATGGGCAGGGTGTTTCAAGCGCCTCTACGAGTTCTAACAGGCATGACATCCCGAGACGAGCATGTGGATAGCATGGACTACTTGGAGAAGGTGGGCCTGCTTGATAAAGGTGACAAAAAGGTTGGCCAACTAAGCGGTGGTGAACAGCAGCGTGTAGCTATTGCCAAAGCTTTAATTCTTGGACCTAAAGTGCTTGTTGCCGATGAGCCAGTTTCAGGGTTAGATCCGAAGTCGACGGAATATATCCTTCAGGATTTGAAATCTTTATGTAATGATAGGAATATGAGTGTAATCGCTACTTTGCACAAGGTTGAGTTAGCGGAGCGATTTGCAACACGCATTTGGGGAATAGCTGATGGGAAAATTGTACTCGACATTCCTGCAAGATCGTTAACAATGCGTGAGAAAAAGCTTATATTTGGTGAAGTATGATCCAGGTCTTATTCGTTTGTTTAGGAAATATTTGTCGCTCCCCCATGGCGGAAGCCGTTTTTCGTCACCAGGTTAAACAGGCGGGTCTTGTCCAAAAAATTGCCATTGACTCAGCTGGCACAGGGGATTGGCATATTGGTCATCCGCCTCATCAAGGAACAAGGGATATTTTGGATAAAAATCTGATTGACTACAAGGGCATGCAAGCTCGCCAGGTAACATCAGATGATTTCGTGCAGTTCACATACATCATTGCCATGGATGAAAGTAATGTCAAGAATTTAGCTGCGTTTGCTCCTCCGCCGAAGGATGGCGAGAAGCGAGCTTCGATTCACAAGTTGCTGGATTTTGCACCAGCCCGTACGAATAAAGATGTGCCAGACCCGTATTATACCGGCAATTTTCAAGAAGTTTACGAGATGGTGGAAGAGAGCTGCGCTAGATTACTTGATTTTATTATTGAAAAAGAACATCCTACAACGGATTAAAAGCAAAATAAAAAGCAAAGGTGAGAGTGATTATTCTCTACCTTTGCTTTTTTTGTCATATTAGATTACGGTCAGACCCGTACGCTGCAAGCAATCAGAAATCGCTTTACGCATGATTGGATAAATAGGGATGATTACGTCTGTTGGCCCTATTTCAAACAAGCCACTTCGATTATGAACCGTAGCCCCTTTCACATAAATGCGGAAGTGCTCAGAACCAGGCGCTAGATGTGTGGATTCTTGGTTAGCTGATCGAGCATTCACGAAAGTGATAGCTTTAAGTGTAGAATTATCATAAGGAACAATACTGATTATATGGTCTAGTTTAAAATAATAATTAACGTGCGGCTTGTGAAATATCAATTCTTTGGTCGTGACCGTCAGACCGTAGTCCTTTTTCTTATGAGACATTTTCAAGTCGCCGTCCAGCGATTTTATTTGAATGAAATCCGAGTTCATGGCAAAGCCCTCCTTCACGATTCATGATGATTGCTTGTCATAACAGAATAACACAGATCATCATGCTTGTTAATGGAGGGTCTTGGTTACTACTTTTGCTGAAAAAGGATCGAGCATTCTGTCCCGTGATTTAAGCTGCTGCTGAAAGAAATTTTCCCATTCATCATTTTGATAATACTCATTACGACGACGAGCCCAAGCCCAGTTCCTTGTTCTTTGGTCGTATAGAATGGCATTCCCAGAGAATCTATTTGCGATTGGGTCATTCCAACTCCTGTATCGGTTATTGAAATTTGGACAGCATTTGGCAGCTTGCAGGTGCGAAGGGAAATGAGACCGCCGGTAGGCATGGATTCGATGGAATTTTTAACCAGATTCATTAAGCATTGCCGAAGTTTTTTGGATTCCCCTAGGATATAGAGTGGTTCTTCGCTTAGGTGCGTGATTTCGATCACAACCTGATGATTTGTTGCAAACGGAGTGATGAATCGAATCGTTCCTTCTAATTCCTCTTTAATATCGAGTTGTTCATGCAAGCCGGTAGACGGTTTGGCATAGTTCAAATAATCATTGATTATGGTGTTCGCTTGATCGACGCCGGATAGGGCAAGCTCAATATATCGTTTTTGATCATAGAGCGAGAGTTCTTTCTGATCTAATAACTGTAGGAAGCCACGGATAGAGGTTAAGGGATTTCGTATCTCATGAGAGATTGTGGCGGCTAATTGGCCAACCATACGATCCTTTTCTAAAGCGACGAGTCGCTGTCTATAATATTCATGCTTCTTTACATAGAAGATTACCGTGATGGTTAACAAGAGCGAAATAAAAGTAAACAATATGGTGTATAAAACATACATAGAGAAGTAAGTTCGTATGTAAGAAGCAAGCAGAGCATACAATACTTCGTACACGGCCAGCAAGCACGCTGCATAACATAATTTGAGTTTAAGGTTCATTTGATTAACTTTATTTCGAATATAATAACTGCCAAGTAAGATGAAAGCACTGCTTAGCAATGCCGGTTGCCAATAATAATGAAGGACAATCATGCAGCCAAGATTGAAACTAATCCAAGTCATGGCAGCAGGAATAAATCCAGCAAATAAAATGACAGTAACTAAACTTAAAGGTAGAAAGTGAAGTGCATAGATGAAGGGATCGATATCTTCAAAGTTCCAGTAAAAGATAAGCAGTATGACGAGCAGAATTCCGAACAGTATATTGCGATGCTGCTCTTTGTAAATGAATATAGGAGTGAGAACCAGATGGATTAATGTAGCACTGAAGAGGTAGAAGAGACCATGCAGTTCATGGGAAATGATTGAATGGAGCAAAATAAGTGCCATCCTTTCCAAATGTACGACATTATCTTTGTTATTTCTACATTATCTCACAGAAATAGACCTAATCAATAGAAAAGGCTTATTTTGAATGCTAAAGATTTGATAAAGACTTATGGTGTTATCGCTATAAACCGCTGTATAATAGGAGATACCATGTGTGCAAGCGTTTACAAATTCTAGGGATTTGAAAACGAGGAGAGATGAGGATGAGGGCGTGCTCACAAGTTTGCGGTGTTGTCTTTAATCCGATTGACGAAGATTATGTAAACGTATGCGAGGAGTGCGAGGTTGCCGGGAAAGATGGGCATGAAGATGAGGCTGAGGATCGATTAGAGACTTCAAGCTATTATTTGGGAAAGTGCGGCTTAATCATCGATTATTTGTTGTAATTAAGGCGCGAGTTAAAAAAAGGTTGATTACCAGAGATTTCTTGTTACAATGATAGTAGATTTACTATTCATACTATTCAATATTTATGCGGTTCATTTTTGAAAGGAGACCTTGCATGGTAACTTTACCTAAATTGAACGATCTCGGATTTTTCGAGATAAGACTGGAATCCATCGGCGGTCTCGGCGCCAATCTGGCAGGTAAGATGCTGGCGGAAGCGGGAGTTGTTGGAGTTGGATTGAACGGAGTTAGTTTTTCTTCTTATGGTTCAGAGAAGAAAGGATCAGCAGTGAAAGCGCATATTAGGTTTTGTGACATGGATACGAATATACGGGATACTTCACCTGTAGAACGACCGCATGTTGTTGGTGTTTTTCACGAATCGCTTTCCAAAACTGTAAACGTTATCAGTGGCATCTATGAAGATAGTACAGTATTAGTAAATTCAACGAAAACGCCTGACGAACTCAAGGAAAAGATGAAGCTAAGAGGCGGCACAATTGCCGTTATCGATGCCATCGGAATCTCGTTGGAGGAGAAAAACCGGGTTAACATGGCTATGCTCGGTGCGCTGTTCCGTTTATGTGATTTTCTCGATCCGGATGTTATGAGAGGCGTTATTCGCAAATCATTAGAGAAGAAATATCCGCTGGCTGTTGCACCAGCCTTACGAACATTCGACCGCGGGTACAATGAAGTTCAATTCCAGTCGTATGCGCTTCCAGAAGGTGAGAAGATGCCTGATTTCGTCCGTTTCGATACGCCTGTACTCGGGTACGAAACGCAAACGATCGGCGGTGTCATATCCAATCCAGGAAACAGTATTCTCAAGGATTTAAGTATTTCTCGTGCGGGGATGATGCCGCATTTCCATGAAGATAAATGTATTCACTGTGCTTCTTGCGATAATGTATGTCCGGACTTCTGCTTTGTGTGGGACGAACTCCCGGACAAAAAAGGGCGTCCGCAAATGTTTTTGCAGGGCATTGACTATCAATACTGCAAAGGTTGCCTCAAATGTGTACAAGCTTGTCCGACCGAAGCGCTCACGGATGAGCGTGAAGTAGACGGTTATGCCGATAATCACCGTATGCCACATCGCTTCAATCTAGCTATGAACTCTTAGAGAGTATTTATGGGAGAAGGGTGGAACTACTCGTATGTCCATTGATATCAAGAAGGAATTAGGGCAGGCCAAGGTAGAGCAACGCATTGTATACGAATCAGGCAACGAGATGGCGGCTTATGCAGCACATCAAATTAATTACCACGTCATGGGATATTTCCCGATATCTCCATCCACGGAAGTAGCCCAGTTCCTAGATCTTATGAAGTCCAACGGACAACATGATATCGTGCTCATTCCCGCAGACGGGGAGCATGGATCTGCAGGTATATGCTATGGCGCTTCAACTGCTGGCGGCCGCGTATTCAACGCGACAAGCGCCAACGGTTATTTGTACATGTTGGAACAAATGCCGGTACAGTCCGGTACACGCTTTCCGATGGTTATGAACTTGGTATGCCGGTCTGTCTCGGGCCCCTTGAACATCCATGGGGATCACTCGGACTTGTATTATGCCTTAAATACAGGGTGGCCGATCGTGATGTGCCGTGACCCGCAATCCGTTTACGATATGAATATTATCGCCTTAAAGCTGGCGGAAGATCCGGCGGTGCGCTTGCCGGTCTTGGTTGCTTCTGACGGTTATTTCACGTCCCACCAAAAACGCAGAGTCCAGACGTTCGCCAATCGTGAAGATGTACATGCATTTATCGGCGAACAGCCGAAAGGCTTCCCAGATACGTTAGATCGGAATAATCCGATCACGGTTGGTCCCTATATGAATGAACCGGATTACATTAATAACTGTTACCAGCAGTCAATGGCTATGTACAACGCCGAGGGCGTGTACGATCGTATTCGGCAGGAATATGCCGAATTAACTGGCCGTGACTATCCGATTCTTGAGCTGTATCGGATGGAGGACGCGGAAGTCGCGGTGTTCCTGATGAATTCGGCATCCGAAATCATCAAGGACGTCGTCGACCAACTTCGCGCGAAGGGCATTAAAGCCGGCTCCATTGCGCCGAATATGATCCGACCTTTCCCAGCCAAGCAGATTGCAGATGCTTTGCAGAACGTGAAGGCGATTACCGTTGGCGATCGCGCGGATTCGTATGGCGGCCATGGCGGCAATATGGTCAATGAAATTAAAGCGGCGCTGTTCACACACGGGAACAGAGATACGCTTGTTATAAGCCGCATCTACGGCTTAGGTGGCAAGGACTTTTATGCCGAAGACGGGCATAACCTGTTCCAATTTGCCATTGACGCTGTGCAAAGCGGCAAGGTGGAAGTGCCCTTCGACTACTACGGACACACGCCGGGTGACCCGGCTAAAGCGCCGAAGCGGGTGCTGACGCCGATGAAGTATGAGGATTTGAAGACGGGACTTATCACAGTAACGCCGGATGAGGCCTCGGGCAAACTGAACGTTCGGATCCCACCGCTGCGCGCACTGACGAAAAAGCCGAAGCGTATTGCTCCGGGTCATGGTGCATGTCCAGGCTGTGGGATCTTCTCGGGCCTGGAAATGTTTTTCAAAGGCATAGAGGGCGATATTGTCTCGATCTTCCATACGGGCTGTGCGATGGTTGTGACGACGGGGTATCCGTATTCAGCACACAAGGCGACGTATATTCATAACTTGTTCCAGAACGGCGCTGCAACGCTTTCAGGGGTTGTGGAGATGTTCTGGGAGCGTAAACGCCGTGGAGAGCTTGATCATCTGGGGTTGAAGGACGATTTCACCTTCGTCATGATTACAGGCGACGGCGGTATGGATATCGGCATGGGGCCAGCCATTGGAGCTGCTCTGCGCAACCATAAAATGATTATCCTTGAGTATGATAACGAGGGCTACATGAATACCGGCGCTCAGCTGTCCTATTCAACGCCGATGGGCCACCGCACGTCAACATCGAACGTCGGAAAGCATCAAGGCGGAAAAGTGTTCCACCACAAGGATACAGCGCAAATTATGGCTGCTACGCATATTCCATATGTCTTTACTGGATCTGAGGCGTATCCACAGGATCTCGTGAAAAAGGCGGCGAAAGCGCAGTGGTATGCTCAGAACGAGGGCTTGGTGTACGGCAAGATTCTGATTGCCTGCCCGCTCAACTGGCTGTCTGACGACCAAGAAGGGTCCAACATTGTAGGCGCTGCGGTAGACTCCTGTTTCTTCCCGCTGTATGAAGTTGAACACGGGATAACGAGTATCACCTACAACCCTGAGGATAAGAACAAGAAGATTCCTTTATCCGATTGGCTGAAAACGATGGGGAAAACGAAGCATATGACGAAGCCGGAATATGAGGGCTCTCTCAAATCATTCGAGGTCGAAGTTGAGCGACGTTGGAATCGGTTAAAAGCGAAGCACGAGAACGCTTATTTGTAATAGCAATTATACGAACGAGGCACGTTCACCCTGTGCGGTGAACGTGCCTTTTTAATGGAGGATACCCTAATGCCCTATGTCTTGCAAAACAAAAAAACAGATCAACTCTACACTTGCACATTAGTCAATCATTATGGGCTAGCTTATTATGGCGTGAAATATTGGTCTGAGCTGGAGGAGGCTAATGAGCTTTCGCACGCTTTTATCCTCACCATAGAAGGTTCAGTTGCTGAGGATTGGCAAGTTATTGAGTTAGAAGAATCGGAGATGAAGCTTTGTAACGTGAAGCTGAAAAATGATGTAAACCTCTCTGTAATTTGGCTTCCAACACGAAAACCAGAGGTCCGGAAATTGGAAAATTAAACCGCGTCGTCAATAGGTATGCAGCCATGCAGCCATATAGAGTAAGCGACAAAAAACGCAACCTTTCGCCTATATTCGCTATTCACGCCCTGAAACTATAATAAGGGTATGAATGAAAAATATGACAGCATTGGAGAGTGTTTGAGGCGATGAAAAAATGGGCGATGGTTATTAGCATACTTGTTTTAGCGCTTACTTTTGTTTTACCAGCGGCCATTTCAGCAGACGAAAGTGTTTTGACCAAGGCACAGATCGTTTCGGGGGTAAGTTTTAGAGATCAACCGAACACGGCAAGCAATGTCATCCGAATGTTGAAAACGAATGAAATTGTCACGGTAACGGATTATGTCACAACGAACTGGTACAAAGTCAAGGATGCTCAAGGAGTGAGCGGCTATGTATCTACGAACAGTAAATACATAAAAGTCATCAGCAATGCAGAAATCATTTATGGCGTTAACTTTCGTACACTTCCATCTTCGGATAGCGGATCTAAAGTGATTCGGATGCTGAGTAAAGGAGAAGAAGTTCTTGTAACAGATAAAGTGAATGATAGTTGGTATAAAATTCAGGACGCGAGTGGTACAAGCGGTTACGTAAGCACAAGCAGCAAATACATGGTAACGGATTTCTCGGTGTCGGTTCCCAATAGACCCCTTGCAGATGAGATCGAAGCGGTGATTGCCGCAGGCAATGTTTATTTAGGGACACCGTACGAGTTTGGCTCCACTCGAAACGACCCGACCACCTTCGACTGCTCGGATTTCGTGCAAACGATGTTCTGGGACGCTTTACGTTTCTCGGTACCCAGTGATTCAGCATCACAAGGTGAATTTGTACGTTCCCTAGGACCTGTTAGCACAGATTGGACGAAATTAAAGCGTGGCGACTTGATGTTCTTCAGTTCCTACAAAGGCAGTAAAGCTTCAGATTATGCGAATATCAATGTATTCAAGGAACCGATCACGCATGTAGGGCTTTATTTGGGGAATGGAAGCATATTGCATACGTACTCCATTGAATCCGGTGGTGTTCGGGTAGATACGATTGATGGAAAGCAATGGGAAAATCGCTTTTTATATGGAGGAAGCGTTTTACGATAAGTGATGGTTCGATCAGAGGATTTTTGCCATATACTATAGATAGGGGCGGATGCAGTTGGCCAGCATCCGCTTCTTCCTGATTCTAAGGAGAAAGGAAGAACCTTATCTTTGAAACCTTCGACGGCAAACCAACCACTGGAATTTCGGAACACGACGGAAAGAGGACTAAACTTGGATACGGTTCATGAGCGAATCTTGCATTTCATGCGACTTGACCCTGCAGCTATCTACAAGTTTATTATCGGTACGGATTGTCAGGTACACCCAGGCCACACTAAATTTATTACAGGTGTAGTTATCCAGCGTATGGGAAAAGGAGCGTGGGCGTGCTACCGTCAAGTGATTGTCCATCGGGCATTACATTCGATTAAAGAAAAGCTTTCGATGGAAACTGCGCTCAGTGAAGAGATCGCAACGTACTTTGACGAGGCTAAGCGACAGGATATGGAGAATATTGTTCTTCCTCATCTGTACCAAGGCGCCTCTTTCGATATGTATATCCATATTGATGCTGGTGATGATGAGACTAAGAACCGGACGGCCAAATTCGTCCAAGAGATGGTGCGGCGAGTAGAATCTGTCGGCATGGTTCCTGTGATAAAACCGGATTGTTATGTAGCATCGGCCTATGCGAATCGTTTTTCAAAGAAACCTTATCTTCCGTTATACGAGGATCGTGAGGTAATCGATGGCAGTTTATAAGATGAGATTGAACCGTTTGTTCAGCGTGGTCACAGAGATCACGAGAGCTGACGGTTTTTTTGTTAAATGAGCGTATTATATCCAAATTGCATTTGAAAAAAGGATTTCTAACGTTTACTAGCGAAATAAATGCTGATGCAGCCTTAGAGAAAGGAGAATGATTGAACATGAGTAAAACGTTTATTATTGAGGCAGTCATGCTCGCCGTGCATGGTCAGTTGATGCTGCCGGGGCAGCCGGTTACGTATCTTATCCCATATACCAGTATACAAGAGCTTTATGAGCTTCACGCTGGCAGCGAGCCCATCATGCTTGAGGAAGAAGACGATGGTTTCGTTAAGCAAATGATTGGTGAGTTGATCGCATTTTTCGAGGAATCTTTTAATAAGAAAAAAATTGAAAAAGCGCTTGCCGTTCCGTGGCGGAAAAGTCCTCCGCTTCCGATTAATGAAGATGTGACCTTAATGGTTGTGTTTGCCATTGATAACGAAGCCTATGGCGAGCAATTCGACCCGATTGAGACGGAGTTAATTCTTACTGCCATCAAGGAGCAAGCAGCTTTATTAACGGATCAGTTAGAATTTATTGAGAGGTTGATCCAAGCAGAAATTCCTGTTCAGGCCTTTGATGTGGAGGACTTCGAATTCGCGGTAGAAGGTGACAATCAGGTTTAGCGAAAGGGAGCGGATGAATACAATTATGCGTGTAAAAGATCTTGAGGAGCAATTGGCCTTATTGCCTGCATACTGGTTTCCTGGTCAAACTTGGACGATGCGTATAGGTACGGGAGGAATGAATAATACGACGCGATTTGTTGAGGTGGCCGGTACCACTTACGTCATGCGGTTGTATGAAACACATCGGGATATCGACAAAATTATTTTTGAACATCGCATTCTTTTGGCGCTAAATAAACGCAAAAATCAATTGCCATATCGCATCCCAGTGCCAGTCGAGCTCCCGGACGGTGGAACCGTCGTACAGCTGGATGACAGCCAAGGGAAGCTCGCGGCTTTGTTTACATTTACAGATGGTATGAATCCAACGTGGATGAATTCGCATCAATTGTTACAATTTGGAGCGGCTGTCGGTCAGCTTTCTGCCGTTTTGGGAACGGTATCTGTCGATCTAAAACCTGTTTATCCTCCGTACTATGAGATAGAGAATATTCATCCCCGCTGCACACCGGATGCGATTCATGAGTTCTGTACGTACCCTCCGGAATCGTTTGCTGCACTGCGCGAGGAGCTAAAATACATTTTTGAACGATTTTCTGCGTTATATCAAGCGATTCCGTCACTGCGAAAATTGCCTCACCAACTTGTGCATGGGGACATAAACGGATCGAACATGCTTGTAGATGAGGAAGGACGAGTTACTGCCGTACTTGATTTTGAGTTCGTAACCAAGGATCTTCGCGTTATGGAAATCGCGGTCTGCTTGTCGGACCTGATTGATCCGTCACTTTCTAAAGCGGAGTTAAAACGTAATTGCTCAGCTTTTTTTGAGGGATACCAGCAGTCGGTTGTGCTAAAAGATGCAGAGATTCAAGTTCTGCCTTTGCTGATTGAACTTCGGAGGCTGGATGTCTTTATTCATTTCTTGGGACGATATGCAGATGGTGTTGATCCGCAGGGTGTGCTGATTGATATCATTCAAAATACATTTGAAAAAACGAAATGGCTGCAGGAACATAGCCTTGAACTTGTCCACTGCTTACAAAATAAGCAATTAGACTAGTTGAACTGTACAACCGTAAGTATCACGACGGGAATACCCTATACTACCAAAGGAAAAGGTGGTGCTGGTGGTATGCCAAAAGGAGCTTATCCGGGAAATCTTCGCGCAATACCGAATTGTGCCCGTTTTTGCACGAATGTATGTACACGTTTGTTTGTAGTTGGCCGTAATCAATGTATTGTGGACTGTTTACGATGTGCTGGAATACGCGGGAATGCGAAAACGAAACCGTTACTTACTAAAAAGGAAGTTAATAAGCCAAAACGCAAATGTAATTGCGGCTGTGGCAAATGTAAGTAAATCTTGAAGCTGCCGGGGGGTACTCGGCAGTTTTTTTATTTGCGATAAGCCGCCATGGAAGGCATACTAACCTTTAGGTGAGTAAGACACGTTTTTTTCAGCTCTTTTTTTGTTGCCTAGCTTCGCCTATACTGTACTAAGAAACCATTAATTGGTGAAATATGAATAGATGCTTACAAGGTAAGTTTTTCTATGGACATTTGAAGGAGGAAACACAATGGTTTATCAAGCTAGTCCAACCCGTTATGCAGAAATGAAATATAATCGTTCCGGTAAATCCGGACTTAAGCTCCCAGCGATTTCGTTAGGGTTGTGGCACAATTTTGGCGGATTGGATATTCATGAAAATGGACGGGCAATGCTGCTTCGCTCGTTTGACCTCGGGATTACACATTTTGATTTGGCGAATAACTATGGTCCTCCCCCGGGATCAGCTGAAGAAATGTTCGGTAAGGTGCTGAAAAGTGACCTGGGCGCTTACCGCGATGAAATGATCATTTCCACGAAGGCGGGCTACCACATGTGGGAAGGTCCTTATGGGGAGTGGGGTTCCAAGAAATATTTAGTGTCCTCTTTGGATCAAAGCTTGAAACGAATGGGACTTGAGTACGTGGATATTTTCTATTCGCACAGACCGGATCCAAACACGCCATTTGAAGAAACAATGGCTGCGCTTGATCAAATTGTTCGTCAAGGTAAAGCTCTTTATGTTGGTCTTTCCAATTATACGGCAGAACAGACCAAAGAGGCGGCTACAATTCTGAAAGGTCTTGGGACGCCACTGCTGATTCACCAACCTTCCTACAGCATGCTGAATCGCTGGATTGAGGGTGGACTGCAGGATGTGCTGGACGAATTCGGAGCGGGTAGCATTGCGTTTTGTCCGCTTGCTCAAGGCTTGTTGACTAACAAATATGTGAGTGGTATTCCGAGTGATTCACGTGCTGGCGGGAAAAGCCAATTCCTGAATACAAAGGACATCACAGAAGAAAAGCTGAACCAAATTATTCAGCTAAACGAGTTGGCTTCAAGCCGTGGTCAAAGCTTAGCGCAAATGGCTCTGGCTTGGGTGCTTCGCGGCGGACGCGTCACTTCAGCGCTGATCGGTGCGAGCCGTGTGTCGCAAATTGAGGAAAACGTAGCCGCTCTGAAAAATCTGGAGTTCGCTCCGGAAGAGTTGGAACAAATCGAAAAAATCCTGAAGTAAGCTTCAGGATTCCAAACGTTTATCAATCGCTTCGGACATTGTTCGATCCGTAAGATGCGCATAGATTTGCGTCGTTTCTGGTGAGGCATGTCCAAGCTGCTCTTGCGTTTTGTACAAATCGTTCTGTAAGTAGTAATCTGTGGCGAACGAGTGCCGCAGTTTGTGAACGGACAAGTAGGGCTTGCCGAATCGCTTCGCGTATTTGATCACAAGCTCTTGTATGGCCCTCTTGGTCATACGAACGCCTTCTTTTTTGCCATTTGCGATGGCAAGGAAGAGGGCTTTTTCTTTTTTGATCGGTTTATACTGCGTTTGACGAATGGCTAGATAGTCTGTTAGCGCTTGAATAGCATCTTGACGGAAGTATACAGGGGTTTTGAACGTATCATCGTTTTTCCCCTTGCGATACACATGGGTTAGTTTTTTCTTGAGATCAATATCATCCACATTTAAATTGAAAACCTCGGACACGCGCAGCCCGGAATTCAGAATTAACGTAATGATGCAGATATCCCTAATTTTATTGCGTTCATAGGAGTAAATGGCTTGTTTGTTTGAAGCGACATCATGCTCGTAACCGTTCTGAACATAGTCGATGAACTGGGAAATTTCCTCTTCCTGCAGCAACTTCCCTTCCAGCTTGGCGGCACTATCCTTTGGCCTGTGAGACCGCTTAATTTCCACTTTGGCCATGACATTACGCTTCAGTAACGGGTAGAAATTCTCATCTTCGGCGATTTGGCTTAAATAGTGAAACAGCGAACGAAGTGCAGATAACTTTCGATTAATGGTTGTCTTAACGTTGGCTTGTTCTTTCCGTGTAGCAAGGAACATGCGGAAGTTATCGACGCTGTCCATATGAAGCTTCTCTAAATCTTCCAATGGAACTTGGTTCATGGACGTTGCAGTGCTAAGTCCTTCGGCAAGCAGCCAAGAGAGGAATATTTCATAATCCCGTACGTACTCCAGTAACGAAGAAGGGGAAAGATCGGGCAGCTTGTAATTGATAAATTTCTCTATATACCAGGGCATGGAGGGAATTCTTTTTTCTAATTCATGTCGGTCTTTGACTTTAATGATGTTCATAGCTTTAGTCACCTCTTTTACGTCTGCATGCTGTAAGTATAGCAGTGAGAGAAAGAAATTGGTAGAAGAAGGATGACTCTGAGCTCTTGCACCATATGTTATGATGACTAGATCCAAACTTTTCGGCGCACTTGTACGTCCTACCTCATAGAAGACACATTTTAATACGCGCGTAACAAAAGGAGCGTCTTTATACTCATGACCATTAATGCGAATCTGGAGAAATTGGTAATTTCCTGTATAACAGAACATAAAGAACACGTTTACCGCTTGGCATACAGCTATGTGAAAAATCAGGAGGATGCGCTTGATATCGTACAGGAGGCCATCCATAAGGCTTTTGCTTCAGTGGAAACATTGAAAAGCACGGCGTCGATCAAAAGTTGGTTTTATCGAATTGTCGTGAACACCTCACTAGATTTCTTACGGAAACAGAAGAAAATGCAGGTCGTGGATGAAACGATGCTAGAAGCGATGGATCCTGGCACTGAAGATGTATATGCCAATATGGATCTGGAAAAGGCGCTCGATGAACTGCCGGCCATGTATCGGAGCGTCATCACACTTAGATATTTTGAAGATCTTAAAATCGATGAAATCGCAGAAGTTTTAAACGAAAATATTTCAACCATCAAAACTCGTATTTATCAGGCGCTGCGACTGCTCCGAATTCGAATGACCGATGATAATCTAGAGGAGGTACTCTAAGATGGATAGGAAATTAGAAGAGATGAAGCAACAATATAGGGATATCCCGATCCCAAAAGAGCTTGATTTTATTGTGACAAAAGCGATCAAACGACATACAAAAAAGAAAAGCAGTCTTAAATGGTTAACAGCAGCAGCGGCTGCGGCAGTTATTTTAGTAGCAAGCGTTAATACAAGTCCAGTTTTTGCTCATGCTTTGTCAGAGGTACCGCTGGTTGGAAACCTAATTAAAGTGCTCACCTTTAGGGAATATAAGTTTGAAGGTCAAACCTATGAAGCAAAGTTGGAAGTGCCGGCGATTACGGATATGCAGAATAAGAGCCTGGAAGAAGAGTTGAATCAGAAATACCTTGCAGAAAGTAAAAAGCTTTACAGTGATTTCATGTCCGATATGGAAAAGATGAAGGCGGAAGGCACCGGAGGGCATTTAGGCGTTAACAGCGGCTATGTGGTGAAAACCGATACAGATCGCATTTTGTCCGTTGGAAGATACGTTGTCAACACCGTGGGATCCTCCTCAACGACATTCAAATTTGATACGATTGATAAAAAGAAGGAAATCCTGATCACTCTTCCAAGCTTGTTCAAGGATGAACGTTATATCGACGTGATCAGCGAAAACATCAAGGAACAGATGAGGGATCAGATGAGTAAAGATCCGCAAAAGATTTATTGGGTCCAAGGTGCCGCGACGCAAATGAGCGAATTATTTGAGAAAATAAAAAAAGATCAAAACTTTTATTTGAATGCCAGCGGTCAGCTCGTGATTTCGTTCCAAAAGTACGAAGTCGCTCCCGGTTACATGGGCGTTCCGGAATTCATCATTCCGACAAGTGTGTTATCCGATCTATTGGTCAACAAAGACGAATATCTCCGGTAAGCCATGCCGATGTTAATCTGAGGAATAAGATCGGCTCATTTTACTAAAATTAATCCTGTATGGAAAATTCGAGCAGGGGGTTCCTTTATGCCACAACAAGAACAACAACAAGGTCAGGATGATAATAAGCAAAACATTGAACAAATTAAACAGTTTGCGCAAAAAGCGGAGCAAGCTGCTGAACAGACCTTGCAGGTAGCTCAGGAGCTTCACTCGCAGGCTACTGCGGCCGCACTTTCGGAAGCGGAGGAGGAAATTCAGCAGCTTCAAACCCAAATTAAGGATGCTCAGCAGAAATCAGCTGTGCTCAAACAGGAGCTTAACTCCCTGCAGCAGTCTGAAAATTGATGGCAAAAAAGTATTGTCTGTACATGACATGATGTGTTAAGATGTGGAAAATAAACGGAAGGGCTTCTAGGGATCCGAATCCACGCGGATGGCGAACCAAGCGAAGCCGACACGGATCAAGTCGTGTTACACCGTAAGGGATAAAAGACCTTCGGAAAGTTCCGCCTGCATAGGCGAAACGGACCGAGAGGTCTTTTTTGCTGCAGTGGATGAAAGGACGGTGGACATGGATGATATCGATACGTGCTCAGCAGTTAGGGAAATCATTTCGTATTAAGAAAAAAGAGGAAGGATTTTTGGGCAGCGTGAAAGCACTGATGAGGCCTCAATATGCGGAAAAGTCAGCCGTTGAGGGCATCACATTCTCTGCGGAGCAAGGGGAAACACTCGCCTTTCTAGGGCCGAATGGAGCAGGGAAATCAACAACGATCAAGATGTTGACGGGGATACTACATCCTTCAACCGGCGAAGCGGAAGTGCTTGGTTGTTGTCCGTGGAAAGAGCGTAACAAGCTCAGTTATCGGATTGGCTCTGTTTTCGGGCAAAAGTCTCAGTTGTGGTATCATCTGCCGCCAACCGATACCTTTGAGCTGATGAGCAGGATATATGAGTTGCGGCGAAGTGACTATATCAGGCGTCGTGACGATCTGATCGAGCGATTTGAGCTTGGCCCTTATTTGCACACGCCGGTTCGGAAGCTTTCCCTAGGCGAGCGGATGCGTTGTGAAATTGCCGCCTCCTTGCTGCACCGTCCTCAAGTGTTATTTCTAGATGAACCGACCATTGGGTTAGATGTTGTCGTGAAACAACGCATTCGAGAGCTCATTTTAGAATTAAAACGCGAAGAAGGCACCACGATCTTCCTCACCTCTCATGATGCAGGCGATATTGAGCGGCTTTGTGACAGAGCCATTGTCATTAATCATGGACGCATCGTCTTCGATGATCGCGTTCATGTGATGAAGCAGCGCTTCATGACCCATAAGACGGTACGCCTTGTACTTGAAGAGGAGCCAAGAGCGATGGAGCTCGAAGGTGTGGCTGTGATGGAAAAGACTGGAGCCAGTCTTTCTCTATCGGTTGATACGGGGGTCACCACGATTGAAGCGGCGCTGTCCCAGATCATGGCAGCCCATCGGATTGTCGACGTTACCGTAGAAGACCCGCCGATGGAGGAGATCATTACGCGCATGTACGGGGACTACGGCAAGGGAGGGAAGGAACATGAACTCCTTGAGCAAATCGGTTAAATATGCTTTTATCAGCAAAATCACACTGCGTAATCAACTTGCATACGTAGCAGATTTCCTTATCCGCTCGTTGTTCCTGCTCTTGATTCTGTATATTTTTCTTCAGTTATGGCAGACGACGTTTAAGGGTGAAGGAACAGAAACGATTGCCGGATATAGCTTTAAGCAGATTATGTGGTATCTGGTCATTACGGAGTCCATGATACTCGCTTGTCCCAGCTTATGCACACGCGTCGAGGAAGAAGTAAAAAGCGGAGATATCGTTTTTAAATTTGTTCGACCTGTTAATTTTGTCGTGTTTCACTATGTAGAATACATGAGTGAAGTTGTAGTTCGTTTTATGGTTAATGCAGTCCTTGGTACGATCTTGGGACTGACAATCATAGGTCCGCCGCATTTCGGCTATGGTTTGATGTGGCTTCCACTCATTGCACTGTGTGGCTTCACTGTCAATTTTTTGTTAAATATGGTTTTGGCGCTCTGTGCTTTCTGGGTGGAGGAGACAAGGGGGTTGGAATTCGTGTACAACAAATTTCTGTTTACCATCGGCGGGATGCTAATGCCACTGGAGATATTCCCTGACGTTCTTCAGCGAATAGGTCATTGGCTTCCATTTCAGGCTATTGTGTATCTACCGGCTAAAACAACAGTCGCTTTTGATATGTCCAACTTGGCAGGCGTGCTTGCGACGCAATTGATCTGGATGCTTGTGATTGGCATTTTCGTCTCACTTGTGTATCGGAAAGGAGTGAAAAAACTCAATGTTAACGGCGGATAGCAGCATTGAACCTATTAGTGAATTCGGTCAGCCGGGCAAGTTCAAACGCTTGCTTCGATTTGTCTGGGAGTGCTGGAAGTTGAATCTGGCAGGGGCAATGGAGTTTCGCATGAGCTTTTTCCTCACTGCCGGCATGATGATCATTAATAATGTGGTTTGGATTGTATTTTGGGGAATCTATTTTGGCCGGTTCCAAGTCTTAAATGGGTGGGAGCTTCAGGATGTGATGATGCTGTGGGCGATAGCAGCCGGAGGATTCGGTATGATGGCCACTTTCTTTGGCAATGCGATGCGGATATCGAATCTAATTGCAACAGGACAGCTGGATATTTATTTAACGCAGCCAAAACCCGTTTTACTGCATGTGCTTATAAGCAGAATGTCTGTTAGTGCCATTGGCGACGTACTCTTCGCATTCTTGATCTATATCGCGTTCGGTGATAAATCGGGGTTAGGTTTTATTAAATATGGGCTGGCGATGGTGTTATCGACGCTGATTTTTTTATTTTTCACCGTTATTGTGAACTGTCTTGCTTTTTGGTTGGGCAGCACGGAAGGGCTTAGTTTTCAATTGTTTAATGCACTCCTTACATTTACAACTTACCCAACCAGCATTTTCCGTGGTCTAGGCAAAATTGTTCTATTTACCGTACTGCCAGCAGGCTTTATAAGTTACTTGCCGATCGGATTAATACGTGAAGCGAACATACCGTTTATCTTAGGCGCCATTGGCGTGACACTTTTTCTTTGCATCGGTGGAATAAGCCTGTTTTATGGAGGCCTTCGAAGATATGCCTCCGGGAATATGATGGGACTGCGTCGTTAAAGGCATAGGATACGTTCGTGTGGCGCATGCTAGTTAGGTGGCAGCCATATTACGAAAACAAAGGAGTCAATAGTAATGTCGAGACGCCGACGTGGTCAAGAACCGAATCCGAATATGCAAAGCCAATCTTTCGGTATGATGCAACCAACATATCAGTCAACGCAACAACCGACGTATCAACCAACGCAACAACAGACGTATCAACAGATGTATCAACAAACGTATCAACCAACCAGTCAACAGACGTATCAACCAACCAGTCAACAAACTTTTATGCCGCAAGCTCGTAACGATCAAAATCAATACCAGACCTACCAGGGCGGAATGCCTGTTGCAGGTTCTTCCGGGAACATGAATGCTCCATATGGTCAGCGAAATACAGGAATCAATCATGCCGATGCACGAAATGTAGGTTTCCAAGGCGGATTTACAGGCTATGGTCCAAACGGTCAGCCCACGCAGTACGGGACTTTTATGAGAGACGGTACCCAATATGGCGCTGGTCCCCATACCATTGATCCGAATAAGGCGATAATTCAAGCCGTACATTATGGAAATGGCGGCATCAGTGCAGTCCAATTCCAAGATGGCAGAGTAGTGGATATTGCAAACGCAATTGAGATGACCGAGGCTGGATTAATTGAAGATGTGAATACGGGAAGAAATCGTGAAGGGGAAAAGACGCTAAGGTCTTACCCGGATGGAGACCCGAGCAACAATTTATCCAATTTACCGCGGTTTTAAAAGGAAGGATCAAGCAGCTTGCCTTGGCGCAAGCTGCTTTTTCATGAAAAGGAAGCATAAAAAAAGCCGCCATGAAAGCATGGCAGCTTCTGGCTCTCGAAGGAGCCATATATTAGCATTATTTGAATGCGGTTACAAATCATTTTTTAAAGCTCTCCAAATATTTGAGTACGACTCCGAGTGCGCCAAGATAATAACCAATTAGCATTAAGAAGCCTGTAGGGTCAAGGGACATCATGTTGGAAAGCATAAATAATGGGAACACATAATACAGTAAGTCTTTCAAAAAAGGAAGAAATAAAGAACTGGAGAACGAACCGGCTTTAAGGGATTTGTAGAAGTTGAATAAGAAGCTTAGGCCCATAAAACCAAGAACTGCAAACATTGCGTAGAGCATCCATCCTGTAAGTGCGAGTGTCATTTGGATTCACCTCCCCATTGGGAAGATTTACTACTGCTTTATCATATGTAGCTCGATGACAAGTCGTACTAGGACGAAGCACTCATTTTGAAAAAAAGATCGCACAATGTTAACATAAATAATATTATGTTAACAAAATTACAACTGCATATTGTTTCGGTAAATAAGCGGAGACATTCCGACGTATTTTTTGAATAATCGAGAAAAGTAAAACACATCTTTAAACCCCAAGGAATCCGCTACTTCCTTAACGGTATCGTCTGTATTTAACAAAATGTTTTTTGCTTCGGCTATTTTCAAACGGTTGATATAAGCGTTGAGCGGATAACCTGTATATTCGCTAACAACTCTGCGGAGAGTCGAAATCGAGATATGGTGGCGTTTAGCGATACTCTTCGCGTCGAAAGGCTTGAAGAGGGAGTCACCGAGATCGTCCATGATATCGATGACCTGCTGCGTTTTCGTCGTTTCGGCCGTTGCCTGAGCTTTCAACATAAATTCAAAGAGCAAGGTTTCCATCAGCAGCGCGGCGCGATCGATATTATCGGGCAAACCACTTTCCATCAGCATGAAGATGCGCTCGATCCGGTTGAGTTGTGTGGCGTCCTCATCTCCGACTTGCTTCGCTTCATCGACATTCGTCAACCAACTGCCAAGCCATTCCTCGATTCGAGTACCTTCGAAAGTGAAATAGTATTCATCCCAATAGCCGTCCTGGTCCGGACCGTAATTATAAACGACTCCTGGCCGCAAGAAGAGTAAACTACCGCTTTCCACAAGTTGTACTGGCCCATCGTTTGCTTGATAGGAGCCTTTGCCTCCGGAAAGGTAAATAAAAGCCCATTTGGAGAAGGTTGATTGATGTCGAAAGGATATACGTCCTGGCAGATGCCCAACGTTTAAAATATTTAATGATTGCAGTTTTAGCTTGCTGGATTCGATCGGCAGCGTGATGATCCGAAGCGGGTAAGGACTGATCATATAGTCCATGAATTTTGGCATTTCGTATATTCCCTCCGTCATAACTCCGTGTTATCGTTGATCAAACATGAAATTAATGATGTTAATTAATTTTATTGTATCTGAATAATACATCCATGGAAACCATGTTGTCGAATAAATTAGAAGGTAGAGACGACGATGACGATATCGCTAGCAAATCATGTAAGGTTGATGCTAGCGATTCTTATTGTTCATATGAATTAATACGGTTAATTATTAATGTCATTAATCAAATTCGGATGTGTATTCGGCATGCTTTTAGGTGTTGAAAGTGCCCTCGAGCTTTTCAAGTGCCCATATTTTTACTTTTAACTGTTTGGCAAAATGTAAAACAGGAGAGTGTTCTGGAAGGTTAATCCCAAAAGAATGAGGCAGTGTATTGATGATGATGTTAGCCTCAGCAGATTGCAACGGCCATGGCTCATGATCGATTTCTCCCCGATAAATGTTTCCGCGGCGATCCTGACAATAGAGGCAGTAACGCTCCGTCAGCCAGTATTCTAAAGTTCCGGGCATAGCTAGCCGAGTAGGGGAGGTGGGTAGGTATTCAGCTAAAAACTCACCTTGTCGAGCGCGAGGATCCTGTCGAACACTATGGTAGCGGATAGTGTCTTTTGGTAGTTCCTTAACTTCTATTTTGGTATAAAAATACGGAAGATGAAAAAAAGAGCGTGCTGTTTCAACAGCGAATTTGTTGTGGGCGTCTAGGCTGAAAAAATAAACGCCTGGTTTACCATCAATGGTTACATAGGTTCGGACATTGATTTCGGGAAAAGATGAGAAATAGGGCAACGCAGGAATGCCTCTGAATGTAACGCCTGACATATGAAAAGGAACTACGCCTAACCAAGCGGTCCCTTCAAAGGTATCGATCGGAATGTGAGCAGGGACATGTTCTCTTATTATTTTGACGGGGACAGACCAGTGAGCGAATAACAGATCGTTCCAAATTTGATGCATGATCCAGGGTTTTGCAAGATGAGGCCATGGACGACTCATAGTCGAAGCTCCTTTAATTGAAGTATTTATAACAATCATCGTATGAGTTAGCCAGCTAGTTGTAAAGGGGCTCGCCATTGTTAGCACATAAGTGGGGATTGAGGAGAAATTATGGTATAATAAAGCACAATCTGTTAAGAAAGCAGGCGACTCACACAGCATGAATGGGCAAAATCGTAAAGATGTCGTGCCGGGAATCGAAGTCAATATCGTGTTAAAGCAGGACCAGCGGAGCGGAAAACTAACGCGTGGAATTGTAAAAGACTTGCTAACGAATTCACCGACACATCCTCATGGTATAAAAGTTAGATTAACTGATGGACAAGTGGGTAGGGTTAAAGAAATTTTATCACCGGCAAGGTGAAGAGGACGCAGGGGGAGCGAGAATGGCAAAGGCGAAAGTAGCAAAAAGACCGACCCGAGATGAGTTTGTTTTGGAAGAGATCGGGAATCAATTATCCGAAGCAAAGATGGAAAACTCAGAGATCGTGCTTACGGTGTGGGGGCGTGAAGAACATGTACGCGGACTCATTACAACGATGGACTCACGCACAGGACGTGTACATATCACTACAAGCAGCGGCGAAGTAGATAAAGTTCCCTTTATGGATATTATGAAAGTCGAATACCCAAGAGATTAAAGGCTGGCGGCCAGGCACGGATTCCAACCAAGGAAAATGTGCTGAAGTGCCGTTTTTTTCTGCCAAAAAAATTGCACTAAATCTATATTTAACGCAACTTAGATTGTAACGGACGGAGAGATCTTAAGTGGGACAAGTACTGGAGTATGATGACGACTATTTAGAGCTGTTTGATACCTGGATGAAGGATCAAGGTTTCACCAAACGAACTCAGCAAGCTTATTTAGGTGATGTTCGCTTATTTCTTTCTTCCGTAGAAAAATCTTTATCCGCTATAGAAGCGATCGATATTATGCGGTTTTTGACAAGAATGCGGCAGGGTGGGGCAGGCGATGCAGCTCGTAATCGATATCTGTCATCAATACGCACTTTTTTCTCAGCCTTGATCGAGCTTCAATTGGCACACAATAATCCATCTCTCAACATTAAGAAATCGAAGGTAGAAAAAAATCACATTCCAACGTTCCTTAGTGAGCAGTTGCTGTCGGTTTTTCTACAGTCAATTGAAGGGAAATATCAAGTTCGGAATGTTGCTATGTTTCTGTTGATGAGTTACGCGGGACTGCGGGTAAGTGAGCTGCATCGACTAAATACCTCCGACTTTAACCAAACGACCAGATCACTACTGGTATATGGAAAGGGGAGGAAATGGCGGCTAATTCCATTGCCTGATGAATTGGTAAAAGTGCTGAACAAGGCGCTGACGGAGCGGTTGGAATCGCGTGGCAAGGGGGAGCAGCCTTTCTTCGTATCTCAATTTGGGCGTCGGATCAGCATTCGCATGATTCAAACGATTGCGGAGAAACATTTCGAAGAATTGAAGAAGCATTATGCTGAACTCCAAGGAAAGTCGATCTCAAGCCATAAGTTGAGGCATACGTTTGCCACCATGCAGGTTTTGGCGGGGACGGATATTCGCACTTTACAGGAATTACTGGGACATGCCAGCATCCAAACAACACAAATCTACACACATGTCGCTGATAAACAAAAGCAGGAGGCAATGAATCGGGTGACAGCGTTTATTCCGGTAGGAATGGGGATCTAACTAAGGTCATATTTTGCTCGGACGGCGCATATAAGGCAACAGAGAGTATAAAACCTTAGCAGTACAAGGTCTTGGCAGGAGGCATCCTTATGGCCATACAACCCCCTATCTTAAAAGGCGGAGACACCATTGGCATTGTTACGTTGGGAAGTCCGCTTGACGCGACCATCATTGACGAAAGAATTAGAACGCTAGAGGATATGGGTTTTAATGTCACAGTGGGGAAATATGCTTATTCTTACGATGGAATTGTTGCTGCTTCCGCTCAACAGCGCGCAGAAGATTTTATGACGATGATTTATAATCCGACCGTGAAAATGATACTTCCGACAAGGGGAGGCACAGGGGTCAGAGACATTTTACCCTATCTAGATTATCAAGCGATTAACAGAAATCCGAAGATTGTATCAGGTTACAGCGACATCACTATTTTATTAAATATACTCAATCAATTCTCAAACTTAATTACATTCCAAAGCTTGCTTTTAATTGATTTTAACGCGAACACGCCCGCGTATAGCTTTAATCAATTTTTTGCAGCTACATCGACTGTAACAAGAACGAGAGCCATTCAGAATCCACCGGGGATTCAGCTGAAAAGTTTGATTCCCGGCCATGTGCGGGGGCCGATAGTGGGGGGGAACCTCACCTCATTCGTGGGCTCGCTGGGCACACCTTATGAAATCAATACTTCGGGAAAAATTATCGTCATTGAAGAGACACATGAACCTTCGAACACGATTTATCGGTATTTGACGCAATTGATCATGGCTGGGAAATTTCGAGACTGCCAAGGTATCGTAATGGGCCAATGCACGAATTGCTCTATTTCGTACGGGACGTCATATGATGATTTGATCAACGGGTTATTGTATCCCCTAGGTAAACCGCTTATGACTAACTTAAATACGGCTCATGGTTACTACAAAGCAGCAGTTCCGATCGGTGCAGTTGCAGATCTAGATACTTACAATAACACGTTTACTGTACTTGAACCGACAGTTAAAGTGTAATAAAAATTATGCAGAGAAGAAATACGAATTGCTGCATGAAAATTTGTTTACATAATATGAATTATGTAATGTATGCATGATAACCCTGACTCCCATGCGAGACAGGGTTATTTGATATCAAGAGTAATATTTTACACTTTGTCAAGTGGGGCATCTAATATCGGAACACTTTGTATAATGTAAATCTTTTCATACGTTATATAATATAACATATATAGTAATTTTAAATGACTCTAATGTAACGCGCTGATATGGGCAAGTTGAGGAGGAGCAGGATGAATTCAGAACTTTCCCAGCAAAAGGTGGAAATATCATTGAATGGCGTTAGCATGGTGTTCGGAAAAAAGGGGAAGCAAGTAACCGTCCTACAAGACATCACGTTCGATGTGCACCGAAATGAATTCATATGCTTGCTAGGTCCAGCAGACTGCGGCAAATCAACGCTGCTGCGGTTAATGGCAGACATGCTGCAGCCGTCCAGCGGTCAAATTCTAATCGAGAAGGAGCATCCGCGAGAAGTGCGCTTGCGCAGGAAGTTTGGAATTGTCTTGCAACATCCGACATTATTTGAATGGAGAACCGTACAAGAGAATGTTGAGCTCCCGCTTGAGGTATTGGGCCAAAATCGCTCTGAATATAGAAGTAAAGTAGATCAGCTGCTTGAAACGGTTGGTCTAACGAAGTTTAAAGATTATTACCCATGGCAAGTAAGCGGCGGCATACAGCAAAGAGTCGCAATTGCACGCGCGTTATCGTTGGATCCGCCTATTTTATTTATGGATGAACCCTTCTCAGCATTGGATGATTTCACGAAGGATAAGCTGCAATTCGAACTGTTTGAAATTAAGAAAAAAATGAATAAAACGATTGTTTTCGTTACCGATAACTTATCTGAAGCTGTATTTCTATCCGATCGAATCATTGTATTAACCGCAAAGCCCGGACGCGTTCATTCCATTCATCACGTTGGACTTGGAGAGGAACGAACCTTACATACACGGGAATCGGATCAATTTCATCTGATTTCCACTGCTATACAAACCAGCTTGTTCCAGGGGCAATCTCACAAGGATGTATGAAAAAGAACAATTAACCTCTGTGCCAAGGGATGTCTTCCTCTATAATCACATAGAAATAATATAGGAGATAATTTTGCAAATGTACCAGGAGAGGAGGGCTGTTTATGCGGAGTGAAGAAATGGGTGATTTGCCATCTTACGAGGAGCTGCTGGAGAAAGACCGCAAATATGTCTGGCACCATATGTCGGCACATAACGAAAATCCTATGATTATTGCTTCCGGTGAAGGAAGTTGGGTGACGGATGTGGGGGGCAATCGTTATCTGGACGGCATGTCCGGCTTATGGTGCGTCAATGTGGGGCATGGGAGAAAGGAAATTGCTGAAGCAGCCGCGGAACAGATGATGAAACTCGCATATTCGACTATGGTGCAATCCCATATCCCGGCTATCGAGCTAGCGGCTAAAATCAATGAATGGCTGGATGGCGACTATCGAATCTTTTTCTCCAACTCGGGGTCGGATGCGAATGAAGTAGCATTCAAAGTTGCCAGGCAATACTACCATCAGAATGGCAAGCCGACGAAGCATAAGTTCATTTCACGGCATCGCGCCTATCATGGCAATTCAATGGGTGCTTTAGGGGCGACGGGGCAAGCGCAGCGCAAGCTGAAATACGAACCCCTTGGCGTCGGGTTCCAGCATGTTCCGCCGCCATACTGTTATCGCTGTCCTTTCGGTCAAACGCAAGGGAAATGCAGCTTGCAATGCGCCAAGGCTATCGAAGATGCCATCGTTTGGGAAGGTGCAGACTCCATTGCCGGCGTCATTATGGAGCCTGTAATTACGGGAGGCGGCATGATTGTTCCGCCGGACGAGTATTTGAAGACAGTTCGCCGCATATGTGATAAGTATGAGGTTTTGCTCATTGTGGATGAAGTGATATGCGGGTTTGGCCGTTCCGGCGAGAAATTCGGTCATCTCAATTATGGTGTGAGACCAGATATTGTCACGATGGCCAAAGGTATGACTAGCGCGTACTCACCGTTATCGGCGACGGCAGTTTCGGCTGAATTGTATGAATCCTTTAGAAACAATCAGGAACCGACAAGCCATTTGCGGCATATTAACACCTTTGGAGGTAATCCGGTTTCGTGTGTTGTTGCTTTGAAAAATATTGAGATCCTGGAAAGTGAAAATTTGGTGGCACGCTCATCTGAAATCGGAAACGCTTTTAAGGACGGCTTGAAGCCATTGCTGGAGCATCCGCATATTGGAGAGATCCGGATATTCGGTTCGGCACTGGGCATCGAGCTTGTTGAAGATGTGAAGACAAAGCAGCCGGCAACGGCAGAGCGCGTGATGAAAATCATAGCTGCTTGTAAGCAAAAAGGGCTATTGATCGGGAAAAACGGCGATACCGTGCCTGGCTACGCCAACATACTTACGCTAAGTCCGCCATTCTCCTCGACAGATGAGGATATAACATTTATCGTAGACACTTTACTAGCTGTGTTCGATGCCAATCAGGAGAAAGGATGAAGAATCTTGTCTACCCCACCTCGGATACAAATAAACGCTGCACGCTTGCATCAGCATATTCAAGAACTCGCACAAATTGGAAAAATCGGAGAAACAGGCGTTTGCCGGTTGGCGCTTTCTAAAGAAGATCGAGAAGGCGTGGAGCTTGTGAAAGCCTGGATGGAAGAAGCTGGAATGGAAGCGCACATCGATCCGTTTGCCAATCTCATAGGGAGATTGAAAGGAAATAATCCGGACGCCCCGGGCCTTATGCTAGGCTCACATATTGACTCGCAGCCTTATGGCGGGCGGTTCGATGGCGCAATTGGCGTATTAGGCGCGATAGAGGTTGTTCAAAGTCTGGTGGATTCAGGCATAACGCCAGAGTGCGATATCGAAGTGGTGGCGTTCTGCGATGAGGAAGGGTGCCGTTTCAATAAAGGTTTGTTCGGTGTCCGCGGTATGACAGGTAAGCTGGAAGCAAATGAGCTCGAACGGACAGATAAAAATGGCATTACCCGCCGTGAAGCATTAATGCAGTTTGGCTGCAACCCTGCTGATTTCGAGGACTATGTGTTTCAACAAGGACGAATCGGAACATTTCTGGAACTACACATCGAGCAAGGACCGATTCTCGAATCGCTGGATGCTCCAATTGGCATCGTGACGGGCATCTCAGGGCCGTTATGGCTCACGGTTGAAATGACTGGCTTCGCCGGTCATGCCGGCTCGGTGCCGATGTCGATGCGTCGTGATGCGCTTCTCGGGAGCGCCAAAATCATCGTCGCACTCAATGAGCTTGTTCAGCAGGTGCCTGGAGCTCCAACGGTAGGAACGGTGGGATCTCTTACTGTTTTTCCCGATTCCCGTAACATCATCCCGGAAAAAGTATCTTTCACGATTGACTTACGTGATATTGACTTATCGCGTCGTAATGCGCTCGAAACCGAATTATTAAGTGTCATCGAGAATGTTTCAAGGGAACATGGCCTTACCTATACCATTCGTGAGGATACGAACAGTGAGCCTCGCTATTGCGCAGGTTGGATCATGGAAAGCTTGCGCGAGGAAGCAGGTGCAATGGGAATTTCTCCGCCAGAGCTTATGAGCGGTCCCTTTCATGATTCGCTAGCAATGTCCTATGTGTGCGATTACGGGATGATTTTCGTTCGATGCCTGGAGGGAATCAGCCACAATCCAAAGGAATATGCGACTCCGGAAGATATCACATTGGGTACCGAGCTTTTGTACCGGACAGCGCGTCGCATTGCCTTGGAGAAGACGGGATCGCAGGCTTGATTAAAGCCTATACATACATGCGGAGGTGTGGCAAATGGGGACATCATTTATTTCGCTAACGGATTTGAAGCGCAATTTCGCTGAAGTTAAAGCGGGTATGAAGCCGAAAGAAGCGATCGAGGAATCGAATCGATGTTTGTTTTGTTATGATGCTCCATGCATACGCGCGTGTCCGACAGGCATTGAAACTCCTTCGTTTATCAAAAAAATTGCCTCCGGTAACCTCAAGGGAGCTGCGCGCACCATTATGGAAGCAAATCCGGTTGGTGCCACGTGCTCGAGGGTATGCCCGACGGAGGAGCTCTGCGAAGGGGCTTGCGTGCTTAATCATTCGTCCAAGCCTATTCTGATCGGACAGCTGCAGCGTTATGCGACAGACTGGGCGATGAAGAATGAGCAGCTGCTATTCAAGGCGGGAGCAGACAATGGGAAATCCGCAGCCGTCATTGGTAGCGGGCCTGCCGGCCTATCGGCAGCCCGAGAGCTTGCCCGCTTTGGATTCAAAGTGACGGTATTCGAGGCGAAGGCACAAGCGGGAGGTCTGGATACGTATGGCATCGTCTCTTTTCGCTTGCCGCAGGACATTTCACTCTGGGAAGTGGAGCAGATTCGCCAGCTAGGCGTGGACTTCCGGATGAACACGCGAGTCGGCGTGGATATAAAAGCAGAGGAGCTCCTGCAGAATTATGACGCAGTTGTACTTGCGGTTGGCATGTCGAAAGTGCCGATGCTCGGTATTGAAGGTGAAGGATTATCAGGTGTCTTTGATGCTATTGATTTCGTAGAAGCAACGAAAACCGGTTCGGATCTCGATACTAACCTGATCGGCAAGCGCGTCGCGGTTATCGGCGCGGGGAATACAGCGATTGATGCAGCAACTTGCTCGGTAAGGCTTGGCGCTGAACAAGTGCAAATCGTTTACCGGCGAACACAAGAAGAAATGACGGCATACGATTTTGAGTTTGATTTCGCCAAGCAGGATGGCGTCGAATTCAAGTGGCTTACCGCTCCGAAACGGATCATTGGCAATGAGAAAGGCAATGTTATGGCTTTAGAATGCCTGCGGATGGAGCTTATTGATGTTGAAGCTGGGCGCAGGCGGCCTGTTCCCATAGCTGGCTCTGAATTTGTCATACACATTGATGCAGTGATCAAAGCGATCGGGCAAACGCGATATGAATCTCTGATTGATCAATTTGAACTAGCTCATGTCCGCGGGACAGTGACGGTGAATCCTCAAACAGGTCAAACCTCGAATCCCAAAGTGTTTGCAGCAGGCGATGTCATTTTCGGAGAGGGACAGGGTGAGGCAATGGTTGTCTCGGCGGCACAGCAGGGGAAGCAAGCGGCTTACGCCATTTACCAACATTTGGTTAACGTACAAAATGAGTCTGCCTAATAACAGGTTAGTAATAGTTAATCACAATGGAGGGATACAGCATGGCAGATTTACGCATCAATCTAGCAGGCATTTCGTCACCAAACCCTTTTTGGTTGGCATCGGCACCTCCGACCAATACAGGCTACCAAGTCCAGCGCGCTTTCGAAGCCGGGTGGGGCGGAGCGGTATGGAAAACGCTTGGCGATCCGATTATTAATACATCCTCACGGTTTGCAGCCGTTCATTTTAATGGACAGCGCGTTGCCGGATTCAACAATATTGAATTGATAACGGACCGTCCGCTTGAGGTCAATCTAAAAGAGATTTATGATACCAAGAAGCGCTTTCCGAATCATGCGCTCGTTGTCTCCCTTATGGTCGAGCCCAAACGTGAAAAGTGGCATGAAATTGTCAAAAAGGTCGAGGCCGTCGGTGTGGACGGACTTGAACTAAACTTTGGCTGCCCGCATGGGATGGCCGAGCGCGGTATGGGCTCAGCCTCAGGGCAGCAGCCCGATCTTGTCGAGGCACAAACGATGTGGGCGAAGGAAGCGGCGAAGACGCCGGTTATCGTGAAGCTTACGCCAAATATTACGGACATCACGAGCACGGCGAAGGCGGCCGTTCGAGGCGGGGCCGATGCGATCTCTTTGATCAATACAATCAATTCGCTGGCTGGCGTCGATATCGATACGTGGAATACGATCCCTCATGTGGGCGGGAAGGGCTCTCATGGCGGCTACTGCGGCCCGGCCGTGAAGCCGATTGCCTTGCATATGGTTGCGGATTGTGCGCGAAATCCGGAGGTTGGTATTCCAATTTCCGGGATTGGCGGTATATCCAATTGGCGCGATGCCGTTGAATTTATGTTGATGGGCGCTACGGGCGTGCAAGTGTGTACAGCCGCCATGCATCATGGCTTTCGAATTGTCGAGGATATGATCGACGGCTTAAACAACTATTTGGATGAAAAAGGGCTTGCCAGCGTCACGGAGCTGATCGGGAAATCCGTTCCCCGCTATTCGGATTGGGGCAATTTGGATTTAAACTATGCCGTCGTAGCCCGAATTGACAACGACACTTGCATTAACTGCAATAAGTGTCATATCGCCTGCGAGGATACGTCCCACCAGTGTATTGAGATGCTGACCGGCGAGAATGGACAGTCATATTTACAAGTGCGTGAAGAAGATTGCGTGGGCTGCAATTTATGCGCCATTGTATGTCCGGTAGAAGGAGCGATCTCTATGGTTGAGCTTGCAGCTACCGAACCGCCGATGACCTGGAATGAAAGGCAAGAGGCAATTGCCAAGTTGTCGGAAGGTAATTCCAACAAAAAGGAGGCTGTATAACTATGGCCAAACTCATTAGGAACGGTACAATCGTGACGGCCTCAGATCAATATCAGGCGGACATACGGATTGAGAACGGAATCATCGTGCAAATTGGTCTAAATCTTGAGGTCGAAGGCGCTGATATCATCGATGCGCAGGGGCATTATGTTTTCCCAGGTGGAATTGATCCCCATACGCATCTGGAGATGCCTTTTGGCGGGACGGTCACAGCTGACGATTTCGAAACGGGGACGAAGGCAGCAGCGTTCGGAGGGACGACGACGATCATTGATTTTTGTTTGACGAATAAAGGTGTTCCACTAAGTCAGTCCGTTCAAACCTGGCATAACAAAGCGGAGGGCAAGGCTGTAATTGACTACAGTTTTCACTTAATGATCGCTGAAATCAACGATGATGTGTTGGCTGAGCTGCCCAAAATGATACACGAAGAGGGAATAACCTCGCTCAAAGTATTTATGGCCTACAAAAATGTTTTTCAAGCCGACGACGGTACGCTGTACCGTACATTACTAGAAGCCAAGCGACACGGTGCGCTCGTAATGGTTCATGCTGAAAACGGCGACGTCATTGAGTATTTGATCAAGGAAGCGCTAGAAGCGGGGAACACGGAGCCAATTTATCACGCGCTGACGCGCCCCTCCTTGATTGAAGGGGAAGCGACGGGACGTGCAGCCAAGCTTACCGCTTTGGCAAATTCGCAGCTCTATGTCGTTCATGTGACTTGTGAAGAAGCGGTTCAGCAAATTGCCGAAGCGCGAAACCAAGGAATCGATGTTTGGGGAGAAACATGTCCGCAGTATTTATTGCTGGATCAGACTTATCTAGAAAAGCCGAATTTTGAAGGGGCTAAATATGTATGGTCGCCTCCTTTGCGTCCTCAGGTTCATCAAGATGCGCTGTGGACGGCTCTTAAAAACGGACAGCTACAGACTTTAGGCTCCGACCACTGTTCCTTTAACTTCAAAGGTCAGAAGGAATTGGGGCTAGGTGATTTTAGCAAAATTCCGAATGGCGGCCCTTGCATTGAAGATCGATTCTCTATTCTTTTCTCGGAAGGCGTCCTGAAGGGGCGAATTACGTTAAATCAGTTCGTAGATATCGTGTCTACCCGTAGCGCCAAATTGTTTGGTTTGTTTCCTAAAAAAGGAACGATTGCAGTAGGCTGCGATGCGGATATCGTTATTTTTGATCCACAGGCAACTCGCGTCATTTCTGCGGAAACACATCATATGAATGTTGATTACAATCCGTTTGAAGGGATTGTAATTACCGGCGAGCCAGTCACCGTGCTGTCAAGGGGTGAGTTCGTGATCCGGGATAAACAATTCGTTGGTGCACCGGGCAGTGGTCGTTTTGTGAAGCGGAATACGTACCCATCCTCTTCCGTTCAAGTAAACTCAAAGCAATCTGCCGCAGATCAAAGGGGGGCGACGCATGTCTGAACATGCACAATTTATGCTAGAGAAGCAAAAGTTGGATGGTTTTGTCGCTCAGAAGTTCAACATTGTTGGAGTGAAGGAAGACTTGAGCGGCGCGTGGCTTCAACTCGAGCACCCCGGCGGTGAAACGGCTACCTTGCATCTGACGACAGCAAATGCGAGGAAGTATTATGCCACGCTGCTCATAAAGCAGGGGCAAGAGCAAAACTAGCCGATGGCACCATGCAAGTATTCATAGCCGTGAAGCGCCAGCTCGATGGCCATCCTTTTATCTGAGCGCATGAAATCTTCGCCTAAGAGCCGTGTTATTTTATCCAGACGATGATATAAAGTTTGCCTCACGATAAACAATTCTTTGGCTGTTTCCTGTTTGGATCCGCTTAAGGCTAAGTACATTTTCAATGTCTTCAAAAGCTGGCCGTTTTTCTCAATGTCATATGTGACTAAGCTCCCGAGGTATTCGTCAATAAAAGCAGCTAGCCGTCCGCTTTGCTTCATAGTGAGCATGATTTTGTTGACATGCAGCTCGTGATAGAAGGGCATCTCCCGTATCCCGCTATCTTTCTGAATCTCAATCGTATCCAAGGCGGTTTCATAGCTTTCCTTAAGGAGCGAGGGATCACGTATGATTGTGCCAATTCCCCAAATAGGGGGATAATGACCCGATTCATGAATGACCTCCGTCTTCCTTAAGCGCTGGATGGCCTTTAAAATACGATCTTGAATTGGCACAGATCCCAACTGATCGAGCAGGACGAATACGATATGAGAATCGTAAAAAGCAGGAACTGAATAGAAGCCTTCACCTTCGAAAATGGAGCGAGCTAACATTTGTGTTTGTCGGAGATGTGTTTCATGATCGTTCACGCCTTGCAAGGCAGAAGTGTTGTCAAACACACATGCGACGGCTCGGTCGAGCTTAATGGCTGGTTTTAGGGCAAGCATATAGTCTCGGATATCTTGATGCGTATGCTTTCCGCTGAGCCAGCCGGTTACCCAAAGATCTTGCTTGTACCGTTTTTTCTCTTCCATGTAGGCGGTACGCATCATTTCTTGCGCAATGGCGGTTGCAAATCGGTCCAAGGCAAGAATTTGGAATTCGCTTAATTCCTGTTCTCCGTATAAAAGCAGGTCAGCAAACAGGCGCTCTAACGCTAAGATGGGGCGATGTGCAAGCTTGCTTTTCCTATCAGGCTGGCGAAAGATTTCTCCGAATATCCATTTCTCATAAAAGGCGTCTGCTTCTGCCTTCGGCATTTCCGGGATAAATCGAGCTTCCTCTCCGAATGGGAAAAAGGCGACTTGCACTTGCGTTGTTTGTTGTAGAAGCTTTAAGAGCGGTTGTAAACCTCTCCCGGAAAGGAGCAGTTGATTCAATTGCTTGGAGAGGGCTTCCAGCTCAGACACCATGTTGTAATGCTGATGAATGAAGTAAGCATGCAAATCTTGAGTGATATCAATATAACGGACTTGTTCATGAAAAAAGATGAGTGGAAAATGTTCGCGCAAGGCAAGCTCTTTCATCCGTTCGAGGGGATGCTTCGTATACGTCCCCAGCTCAATACAGAGTCCGGATGCGCCGCTATTGATTAATTGTTGGAGGAAGGATAGGCTTAGTTCTTCATTATTATACCAGCCAATCCCCGTGTTGAGGATCAGTTCATTGCCATTCAATAAATCACCCACCTGAGGCACTTCCATAATATGAACCCAACGAACTGTGCGGTTTAAGGCTTCTTCAGTGGCGATCGCTTCGGCGTTTTGAAACAAAGGGCGCTGCAAAATGTCTCTCACGGTTAATAGCAATAGTGTCTGAACCATTTCCATCCACCGCCTTTGTGTTAAAGAAGTTCACATAAGAGCTCGATATGGTAATTTTTATTTATTATACAATGTGTCCATGAACTTGTGGAGAAATTTTGTTAACAGCACAAGGTGAGCTCGGCTGAAGTGGATGTTAATGAACATAAAAAGGAAAGGGCCGCGAGAGATTGCGGTTTTTTTTTGGTTGTTGTTTAGTATGAAAACGTGCGTTGTCGGTTGTAGCTCAATTTAGTATGATTGAATGTACGATTGGCAGAGGAGGACAATACTTAACGATATGAATGATTAATGTCATTAATAATCGCTGGAGGACCCTACATAATGAAAGCAAAACAAAAGAAAAATAACACGATGGGACAGTATGCGGAGCTGTTAAGCCGGTATTTGTTTCCTCAGAAAGGCACACTCGCTTTATTAGCGCTGCTCTTATTCGCTTCTATTGGTTTGCAGCTGATTAATCCGCAGATTATTCGCTATTTTATCGATCAGGCGCAAGCCGGGAGCGCAATGCAGCCGTTGATCACAGCAGCGATCTTATTCATTGGGTTCTCGCTAGTACAGCAGCTTGTCTCAGTCATTGCCACTTATTACAGTGAGAATGTCGGTTGGAAAACGACGAATAAGCTGCGCGTTGATTTGGCGGCGCACTGCTTGTCGCTCGATATGTCCTTTCATAAATCGCACACGTCGGGCTCACTCATTGAGCGTGTTGATGGCGATGTGAATGCTCTGGCCAATTTCTTCTCCAGTATGATTATTCATCTATTCGGTAATCTGCTGCTAATGGCAGGCATTATTGTTCTATTATTCCGGGAGAATTGGATCATTGGCGTAGGGATGGCTTTTTTCGTTGTTTTTGCCGTTTTTATGATCCAATGGATCCGTAAGTTCGCTGTCCCTGTCTGGGCGGGCTGGCGGCAGGCGAATGCAGAGTTTTACGGTTTTATCGGAGAGCATTTGGAAGGAACGGAAGATATTCGCGCCAATGGTGCGGTAGGTTTCGTCATGAATCGCTTCTATACCATGCTTAGAAAAATGCTGCCGCTCCGGGTTAAAGCGTTTCTTGGCTTTTGCGCGATGTGGAATATGTCGATTTTCGTTTTTGCGCTGGGCAATGCCCTAGCATTTGGAATCAGTGCATATCTGTGGTATAGCCAGAACATTTCGCTCGGTACGGTGTATTTAATTTTCTTTTACACGGAATTGCTGGCAAAGCCGATTGAGAAAATTCGTACGCAGATGGAAGATTTGCAGAAAGCAGACGCTAGTATTTCGCGTATTCGCGAACTTTTCGCCACACAATCCCAGATTAAGGATGGGCCTGGCGCGACGCTGCCGAAAGGGCCGCTTAGCGTTGAATTCCGCGATGTGACGTTTAGTTACGATGGGGATCAACCTACGCTTAATGGCGTAGAGCTAAGCTTGAAGCCAGGAGAGGTCCTAGGTTTACTTGGCCGAACTGGTAGCGGAAAATCTACGATGGCGAGGCTTTTGCTGCGGTTCTATGATCCGCAAAGCGGGACGATCGCGCTCGGAGGAACAGATATCCGCAGCTGCAAGCTTGCGGAGCTTCGCAAACGTGTAGCACTGGTGACACAAAATATTGAGATAATGCAGGGAACCATTCGCGATAACTTGACCTTCTACGATGATGCGATCACGGATACAGAAATCGTAGATGTTATAACTGAGCTTGGACTTGGCTCTTGGTATGAGTCAATGCCGGAAGGTTTGGATACGGTGCTGGCTTCCGGAGGAGGCAGCTTGTCGGCAGGCGAAGCTCAATTGCTAGCGTTCGCTAGGGTGTTTTTAACAAAACCCGATCTCGTCATTATGGATGAAGCCTCTTCGCGGCTTGACCCGCTGACCGAGCAGCGGATTGAGAAAGCGGTCTCCAAGCTGCTGACGGATCGATCCTGCATCATGATTGCACACCGGTTAGCTACGGTGCAGCGGGCGGATCACATCCTTATTTTGGATAACGGACATGTGATGGAAACAGGGAGAAGAGAACAGCTGGCCGCAGATCCAAATTCTAGATTCAGCCAATTACTTGCTACTGGACTTGAGGAGGTATTGGTATGAGTACGTTCCAATATTTGTGGCGGCTTATTATGTACCGTCCTTTGCGTTATTTTGTTAATGCACTTGCATGGACGGTTATTTATTTGGCACCGATCTTGCCTGGTTTAATTACGAAACAGTTTTTTGATTCCTTGACGGGGAATTCCAGCCTGGGCTATGGGGTGTGGGGATTAATCGCACTGCTCATCGCTGCCGCATTAGGGAGAATTTGCCTCATCATCATCGGATTTATTACGGATGTTCATTTCCGGTTCCGAATGGGGATGCTGCTGCGAAGAAACTTGCTTGAGCATGTCCTAAAACAACCTGGAGCACAAGCCATTCCGGTCTCGCCTGGGGAAGCCATCAGCCATTTCCGCGATGATGTGGATCAATCCGAAGAGGCGGCAAGCTGGTCTGTCGATGTGTTTGGCTTGACTTGTTTTGCAATCGTATCCGGGTTTATTTTGATTCGCATTGATGCTCAGATGACGCTGCTCGTTTTTCTGCCGATTGTGCTTGTCATTACGGCTGCACAGCTAGCGACGGTTCGTTTACAAAAGTATCGCGCTGCAAGCAGAGAAGCAACCTCCAGAGTAACGGGGGAAATCAGCGAAATGTTCGGCAATGTGCAGGCCATCCAAGTGGCTGGAGCGGAGAAACGCGTAATTGATCGATTCCGCAGTTTTGGCGATGACCGCAGGAAAGCGATGCTGAAGGATCGTTTAATGACGGAACTGCTTGATTCGGTATTTTCCAACTCCGTCAACTTGGGAACCGGACTCATTCTATTGCTGGCAGGTACGAAAATGAGAGCCGGCGCGTTTACCGTCGGGGACTTCGCGCTTTTCGTCTACTATTTGACTTTTGTCACGCAATTTATTACGAATGTCGGTAAATTTATTACGTATTTTAAGCAAATGAGCGTATCGTTGGAGCGGTTAACATTCCTGTTGCAGGGAGCTTCGGCCAAGGTTTTAACAATGGTTAATTCGCTGCACTTGACGCAGAAAGCTTCTAAACGAAGTGTTGGCGAGCAAAATGAGAGTGTGGCGCAAAAGAGTGGTGCAGAGCAGACCGAGCGTGCAACGATAGGCAGTGAGGCTGCGCTGCGGCGGCTTGATGTGAATGGGCTGAGCTATGCCTATGCGGATTCGGGCAGAGGCATCTCCAACATTCACTTCAGCTTGCAGAGAGGATCGTTCACCGTCGTAACGGGAACGATCGGTTCTGGAAAGACCACGCTTGTTCGCTCACTCCTTGGGCTGCTGCCCAAAGAGGAGGGAACGATCGCGTGGAACGGAGTGCCCGTCGAAGATCCGGGCACGTTCTTTACTCCGCCGCGGAGCGCTTACACCGCGCAGGTGCCGCGGTTGTACAGCGATACGCTGCGCAACAATATTTTGCTCGGGCAAGCGGAGCAAAGCGATAGCTTGCAGCAGGCGCTGCACGCGGCGGTGCTGGAGTACGACGTCGCGCAGCTGCCCGGCGGGCTGGACACCGTCATTGGCCCGCGCGGGGTGAAACTCTCCGGCGGCCAGGCGCAGCGGACGGCGGCAGCGCGCATGCTCGTGCGCGACGCCGAGCTATACGTTTTTGACGACCTGTCGAGCGCGCTCGACGTGGAGACGGAACAGAAGCTCTGGGAGCGGATGTTCCAGCGTCGAAGCGATGCGACCTGCTTGGTCGTCTCGCACCGCAAAACGGCGCTGACCCGGGCGGATCACATCATTGTGATGAAGGATGGTCGCATCGAAGCCGAGGGTACGTCAGAGGAGCTGCTGCAGCAAAGCGCGACGTTCCGTGAACTTTGGTACGGCGATGAGCGGCAGTCGGAGTAATTGTCGAAGAGGGAGCCATTAGGCTTCCTCTTTTTTGTTGTTTAAGCATGCATCTTCACTGGAGTTAAGAATGTTCTAGAACGCTTTCGCCGCCAGAACGTCCATCTCGCCAAAGTTAACGCTGAAAAACAGCGTTACGGAGAGTCGGCGGCGATGAACTGCTGGCGAAGTACGGAGATTTTAAGTGAGACGTCCATTTTGGATGCCTCAGGGCGACGCTACACCTCATCCTGCTGCTGAGAAAGCTTTTTCGGTCGTCTCGTATCAAGATTCGGCCTCTGGCATGCAGAATTTTCGGTGAGAAAGCCATTTCGGCTGTCTCAGCACGCTTTTACACCACTGTTGGGCTTGAGAAGGCTTTTTTGACGTTTTTAGCCCGTACCAAAAGAGGAGCTGTCACTATACGTATCTCATTTTCGGATATTTTTGTACATTTAGAGGGAATTACTGGTAGATAAACGAATACTTGATTTTAGTGGTGGGAAGTAGTGTGAGGAGGAATATTAGATATGCCATCAAACAAAGAGCATAAATATCATGTCCTGGCAAGAGGCATTATTTTGTCCGGAGACTGTATCTTAGTTGCTCATTGCATAGGAATGGATAACACGTTCCTTCCAGGCGGGCACATTGAGTTTCGAGAAGGGATACGTACATCTCTGGCAAGAGAAATCAAAGAAGAGCTCGGTTTAGAAAGCGAAGTGAAGGTATACCTTGGTGCTGTTGAGGCAGAATTTGATCAGGAAGAGGTGTATCATCAGGAGATGAACCACTTATTTATTGCCGATATTCCTGCCATAAACCATCTACAAAATCCTGAATCGAAGGAAAAGCACCTGGAATTCTTTTGGATACCGCTAAATGAGATGGAAACACATAACCTTCAACCTTATCCAGTGAGAACTGTCATCGCGAATTATTTGAATCAGGTGCCTGGGCCTTATTTGGAGAGTACATTCCATTAATTTTGAAGAAAAATGAAAGGGACGTTTTATGAGAATCAGAACGGAAGAAATAAAAGATGATGAAGCTGTGCATCACCTGAATGTGGCGGCTTTTGGAAATAGAGAGGATGAAGCCCAATTAGTCGAGCGCATCCGATCTTCGGAAGGTTTCATACCGAAACTGTCCATTGTGGCTGAAATCGATCACAAGCTGGTTGGGCACATTTTATTAAGTAAAGCCAAAGTTGTAGACGCCGCAAAAGAACATGAGGTCATTGTCCTAGCCCCAATTGCTGTGAATCCTGACTATCAAAAACAAGGCGTAGGCTCTCAATTAATCCTAGAAGGAATACGCAGAACCAAAGACATCGGATACGGTGCTGTTTTCCTGATTGGCCACCCGACCTATTACCCCAAGTTTGGGTTCAAGCCCGCAAGATCGTATGGTTATGAACTGAAACAATTCCAAGTACCGGATGAAGTATTTATGGTCTGCGAGGTCGTAAAAGGGCAATTGCAGAATATGAAAGGCGAGCTTCAATATCCCGATTCTTTTTTTAGCTGAATCCTAATTCATAAGGCTGCCTGTTAAAGTTCTGTCAAAAAGGAGAGATTGCTCCCGTGTTAAAAGCAATTATTTTTGATTTGGATGGAACACTGCTCGATCGGCAGGCATCCTTGAAAGTTTTTGTGGAAAATCAACATCAACGCATGGCTGAGCTTCAAAGTATTGATAAAATCACGTATGTGAACAGGTTTATTGCATTGGATCAGAGAGGTTATGTATGGAAAGACAGGGTGTATCAACAACTCACCCGAGAATACGAGACAGCTCTGGCATGGGAAGACTTATTAGAAGATTATGTGCAGAATTTCAACCTGCATTGTATAGGATTTCCAAATCTGCATGAGATTTTGACGCATTTGAAACAGGGCGGTATGCGGCTTGGACTCATAACTAACGGGATGGGAGCATTTCAACTGAAAAATATTGAGGCATTAGGAATCTCTCCCTATTTTGATACAATGTTAGTTTCAGAAATTGAGGGTCTGAGAAAGCCTGATCCTGAGATTTTTCTAAGAGCCTTAAATAACTTAGGTGTTCAGCCCAATGAAGCTGCTTATGTCGGGGATCATCCGGAAAATGATGTTTTGGCCAGCCGGAGAGTGGGCATGAAGGGGATTTGGAAGGTAGACGCCCATTTTGAAGGTGATTTTGAGAGAGATTATACGATTCAAGATTTAATGGAGCTTAAGCATTATTTGGAGCAGCTTGAAATTGGATTGGACTAGCAAAGGAGGAGAGCTTATGAATTCCGAGAAAATCGTAGGACTGACCGCTTCAGTCGGTTTTCAGATCGGTGTAAGAAGGACGGTGAGCTTAAGCCAAGGGAAGGCATGGGAGCTGTTGACTTCGCAGAAAGGCCGTAAACTGTGGTTAGGGGAGATTGCTGACTTCACTTTCGAAAAAGGGGAGGCATTTTGCACGAAGGAAGGGATTACCGGAGTTCTTCGTGTGGTGAAACCAGACGAGCAGCTCCGTCTCACCTGGCAGCCCGCTGGTTGGCCAGAAGCATCAACCCTGCAAATTCGTCTGCTGCCTGCCGCATCTCCCGGCAAAACGACGATCAGCTTTCACCAAGAGAAGCTGGACACTATGCCGCGCAGAGAAGAGATGAAGGCGCGCTGGGAAGCCGTCATTAACGGGCTGCTGGAGCTTGCACAAAAATGACGATGACGAATACACTCATTCTGGTGTTTTTCTTGACGATGATTATTCACACCGCTGAAACATTATCCTACTCCATTCGCTTTGCCGGTGTGCAGGTGAACAAGCTGGCTGTGGCACTTTCGCTTGTAGGCATCGTCGTGCTTGTTTCGCGCACAGCCAATTTAATTCAAGCGCCAATGACGGCTAAATTCGTGGATTTTGCCAAAGTCGAGCCGACTTTTGATCTAGAAAGATATTTCCGGATTTGTTTATTCGCATCGTCCATCGGAACGCTGATCGCCATTGCCTTATTTCCTTCTTTTATCAATCTAAGTGTACGTGTCATCGCCCGCTTGGAAGTGGCAGGTTCCATTCCGAAACTCATATCGAGCGTAACGGTGTCGCAGCTGAAAAACACCAAAAAATACTTGAAAAAACCGAAGTTCAAGCTGAGTCAATTTCGCTATTTAGGGGTTTCCAAACGTTTTTTAGTTATCAATATTTTGGTAACAGCTTTTTACTCTGTAGGAGTACTGTCATCTCTTTACGCGGCTCATTTGCTCCCTAAGTATGCGACCACGGCATCGCAGGCATCCGGACTTATCAACGGTATCGCTACTATTTTGCTCACCATTTTCATAGATCCGCAGCTTGGTCTTATTACCGACAAAGCGCTTCAGGACGAATCGCAGCGCAGGCAGCTGGGGAAAATTTATGCGCTGCTCATGACCTCGCGTTTTCTGGGTACCTTGTTGGCGCAGGTTTTTCTAATCCCTTCGGCGCATTTTATCGGCTGGATCGTCAAATGGATTTTCTAAATCTTTCAATTCCTTTCTTTCATGTGAGTAGCTTGTTATAATAGCTATTATCATAGTAGCGCAGCTAGAAACGGAGCCATGGCATGAAGAAGTTTAAAAAGTTTTATATTGAAATTACAAGCGTGTGCAACCTGGCCTGTACCTTTTGTCCGCAAACGAAGAGGCAAGCCAATTTTATTAAAATAGATACGTTTACGAATATCCTTGATCAAATCAAGCCCCATACGGACCATATCTATTTGCATGTCAAAGGAGAGCCTTTGCTGCATCCGAAGATTGACGAGCTCCTCGATTTGAGCCATGAAAAAGGCTTTAAGGTCAATATTACAACCAACGGGACGTTGATTAACAAAAATCGACATAAGCTTTTGGACAAGCCGGCGCTTCGGCAAATGAATTTCTCCCTGCACAGTTTTGACGGTCACGAAGGCTCTGAGGACAAAGAGGGCTATGTGATGAGTATTTTAAGGTTCGCCAAGGAAATCGTAGCAAAGTCTAATGTTATTATCTCTTTCCGGCTATGGAACCTTACAATGGACAATCAAACGAATCAAGAACGGCAGAGAAACCGCGAAGTATTGACTATGCTGGAGAAAGAATTCGAGCTTGACTACAAAATCGATGAGGAGTTTGTGCGTGGAAGCGGCGTGAAGCTGGCGGAGCGCGTCTATCTGAATCAGGATCATGAGTTTCAATGGCCGGATTTGAAAGCTCAGGAAATTGAAGGTCCCGGCTTCTGTCACGCCTTGCGGAATCAAGCAGGAATTCTGGTGGACGGAACGGTAATTCCTTGTTGTCTCGATGGCGAAGGCATCATTAATTTGGGGAATATTAACCAAACGCCATTCTCTGAAATTGTCGAGGGGGAACGGGCGAACCGTTTGTTTGAAGGCTTCTCCAGAAGGGAAGTTGTTGAAGAACTGTGCCGCAAATGCGGATACCGGGAACGTTTTAGCATGTAAAAGTAAGATATTGAAGGATGGAAGGCTTCTTCATTTCTGCTGACTCAGCGGGGTGAACGAAGCTTTTTATTATCTGTTTTTGCTTTTACATCCGGTTAATGAGATAATAGAAGTTTAATTTTGATTCTTATTGTTGGGGGCTCGAAACGTGGGACGGTATCCATTTGATTATGATCACTCACAGCCATTCATGCAGCAGGTTTCTGACTGGATTGCTGATTTATTTTATGAAGTTTTACCGGAAGCAGGCTTTGAGGTACGCGATGAGCAGATCTACATGGCGTTTCAGTTGGAGCGGGCTTTTGCAGAGAAACAAACGATTTTTGCGGAAGCTGGCGTTGGAACCGGAAAGACGCTTGTCTATTTGCTGTATGCGATTTGTTATTCGCGTTTGACGAAGAAACCGGCCATTATCGCATGTGCAGATGAATCGTTGATCGAGCAATTGGTCAAGCCCGGTGGCGATATTGATAAATTGATGCGTCACTTGGATCTCGTGATTGATGCGCGGCTCGCCAAATCCCCGGACCAGTATGTCTGTCTTCAGAAGCTGGATGAAGCCCGATTCGGGCACGAGGATATCGGCCTATACCGCGATTTGTACGCTGGTCTTCCTGGCTTCGTGCATACGAGAGAAGCTTTGCAATCCTTTTATGCCTATGGAGATCGTAAAGACTATCCAAACCTGAATGATGAGCAGTGGTATCGCGTAAGCTGGGATGCGTATCAGGATTGTTTTGTCTGCGATAAACGGCACCGCTGCGGACAAACGCTGTCCCGGGAATCCTACCGGAAATCAGCGGATCTCATCATCTGCTCGCACGATTTTTACATGGAGCATGTGTGGACATATGAAGGTCGCAAACGGGAAGGCCAGCTTCCACTGCTGCCTGAGCACTGTGCGGTTGTTTTTGACGAAGGACATTTAATGGAGTCAGCTGCACAAAAAGCGTTAACCTACAAGCTGAAGCATACCGTTTTTGAAGAATTAGTGGTACGTTTGTTAAAAGGGGAAGTGCGCGAGACGTTAGCTGTCTGTATCGATCAGGCAATCGAGCAAAGCGAATTGATGTTTGAAGTGCTCGAAGGCTGCTGCCAACCGATCGTGGGCTCGGACCGCAAGCAAATTGTGATGAATGATCGGCTGCTCCGTGAAATCCACCGGTTGTGTGATATCTTATCACAAATTGAAGAGGAGCTTGTCTTTGAGAGTGAAATGTTCACTTTGAATGACTACCAGCTCAAGATTGTAGAAGAGCATTTGGAAATGATGCAGAAGGCGCTGGCATTGTTCCGCCACGATCAAGCCTTCATCTGTTGGGCGACGGAAAGTATAACGGGTCTTAGTCTGGTGATTATGCCAAGAACGGTGAAGGAAGTGCTCAGAGAGCAAGTATTCTCCGCGAAAATGCCAATCGTTTTCTCCTCAGCTACTTTATCGGTCGAGGGAACCTTTGATTATGTGGCTGACAGCCTGGGGCTGGACAAGTATTTGTCGTTCTCTGTGGACTCGCCTTATGACTATGCAGAGCGGATGGAAGTGGTCGCCCCGAAATGGTCTATGAACGGGAATTTCCAAGAGAAGCTGGAAACGGCCATTAAACTGCTGCAACGAACGGAAGGCCGCGCTCTGATTCTGTTCCCGACGCATGAGGAACTTCGGCAGTTTAAGCGGGAGATTCAGCAGCGGACGGATTGTGCGCAGCTGCGGTTTTTATTTGAAGGAGATCAAGAAATCAGCCATCTCATCGCATCTTTCCAGGGAGATGAACATAGTGTGCTTGCAGCTGTAAGCCTCTGGGAAGGACTTGACGTACCGGGTCCGTCATTGTCGAACGTTATTGTTTGGGCGCTGCCGTTCCCTCCGCAAGATCCTGTGTTTATGGCAAAACGGCAAGCGGCCGCTAATCCTTATGAGGAAGTGGATATTCCTTACATGCTGTTAAGGCTTAGACAAGGGATTGGCCGCTTAATCCGCACGCGGGAAGATAGCGGGATCATCGCTATCTTTAGCGAGGAGATGCATACTAATGAGGGGCTTAGAGAGCATATTGCCGCTGTGCTGCCTTCGGGAGTAACGCTAAAGGATACTCTGTAATTTGTAGGTTTATGTGAACCAAATGTCGCGAAATTGTACCCATCCGAGAGAATCGAACGATATGCCGCGGATCGACGGGTGATAGGCGGTTTTGAGATGCTTCCGATATAGAAAATGCAAGCTATAGCGCTGCTTGAGCTGTGATTCTAACTGCTCGAGCAGCGTTTTTCTGCGATGAGGGTCGATTTCATGTCGCAAATGCTGCAAGCTGTCTTCGAGCAGCCGCTGCACTTCGGGTGACGCATGCTGCTGCATGCTTTTGTACATATCGTAAAGCCGTAGTTCGCGGTGCTCATCAATCATGATGGCGAACAGAACGAGATCTGCCGACATCCGCAGCTCACCTTTGAATTGTTCCGCAGGGATGAGCATGATTTCAAGTGCAATGCCGGATAAGGCATACATGCTCTGAAGCAGCAGCGCATCTTGTTCATACTGCGGGATTGTTGCGAGTATCAAAGGTTCCCCATGGTATCCGGCAGATTGGATAAGCTGTTGTAAAGCGGTTTGATCCGGGAAGGAAGCAGGCGGCTTCACGTCGGATGCTGACAGCGGGAAGAAGGAGTTGGCCCTTTCAATTACATCGCCGGATAGCTGTTCTAGCAAATAGGCTTGATCCAAGGCTGCGGAAAGGGCTTCTCGCATTTGCGGGTTCCTTAACGAGCCTTCTTTTATTTCATTCACGGTCATGAATTTGGTTGTCATCCCCGATTGTCGAACCTGCTGCCAGCGCTCGGCCTCCATATCCGAAATTCGTACATTGTGCATGACTTGAAAAGGCTGCTGATGGTCGGATACATGAATTTGTTCGTTCGCTGGCAGCGTCCACACTTCAACGCGATCCAAGAACCCCCTGCCTTGAAAATAAGCTGGAAATGCTTCCAAATTCCAGATCCCATGCTCGTGCCCGGCTAACCGAAAAGGGCCTGTTCCGACAGGCGCAGTGCCCATCCATCCTCCGCACGCTTCACACGCATCTTCCGGAACAATGACGGCTCGATTCGTGCTCAAAAAGCCCAAAAACAATTCATTGCGCTCTGACAGTTGGATGACAACCGTTGTTTCATCGAGGCAATGGATACTTTGGATTCCCGCATAAGCCCAGCTGTACAACCCTCGAGGAGCTAATCGCTGGAGACGCTGCAGCGAATACTTAACATCGTCTGCAAGCATTTCACGGCCATGATGAAAGCGAACTCCTTTGCGGAGATAAAAAGTCCATACCGTTCGCGACTCATCCACATCCCATGCATGTGCCAAATGAGGAATGGTGTGTTCGCCTTTTGAATCCATCCTCACGAGACCGTCAAAAAGCTGGTTAACTAAATGCGATTCCCCGGCATAATGGATAGCCGCAGGGTCTAACGAATGGATGGTTTGTGTCAGAGGAAAGCGCAGGACATCGGTTCTTCGCTGGCCTTGCAGCTCGGAACGAAATCCGAATTGACCCGACAGCCATTCTTGAAATTGCTCTCGCAGTTGTGCGGGATGCTCCGGTGCTTGCAGCAGCTCCAAAGCTGATCTTAAATCTTGCTTCGCCACAAATTCCTTTGCTTCTTCCAAAAGCATATGCTCTTTGCGCATGAGAAACAGGAGGGTCGAGCGATTGCCGCGGCCTTTTTTGGGCTGCCAAGTGAGCCACTCCTCGTGCTGCATCCGCTTTAGAAGAAGTACCATATTCCGGTGCGTACAGTCCAAATGTGCCGCGAGCTCCTCGAGCGTCGTCTCAAGTGGAGACTCTTCGTGGACATGAGGAAAAGCGTTTCGAAGTGTCAAATAATGCTTGCGAATTTTCACCTAAAGCCTCCGACTAAAATATGAAATTATCAAAATTAAACTTACACTTTTTGTTCTTGTTTTAGAGGTTACAATAAAAGGAAGGAAATATCAATTCCTTGCAGCTGTTGCAAATGGCTTATCAAAGGAGAGAAATTCAATGAGAGACCCAGCTCCATGGCAAAAAAAATATAGCTTCATGCTGACGTATGCTTGTTTATTCGGTTTGTTGGTGCAATATTTATTTGTTGGCCGGCCGGCGGGCATTTCGGTTGTACTAAGCGTGGGTGGCTTCTATGGGTTATACTTTTATTCGATAAAAGGAAGATTAGGCGGGTTTGAGCCTTGGAAAGGGCAGAGCACAGCCGGTTGGCTGCTGATGGTGCCAGTTGCATTACTGTCTTTGACCTATGCCTTGTTTGCGAACAACTTGTTTCATATGCTAAATGTGCTAGCTTTACCGATCTGCATCGTGATGCAAACAATCGTCTTATCGAGGAACAGCAAGCATGCCTGGTATCATGCTACTTTCCTGCAGGATATGGCAAGGCATGTCATCAGCAGGCCTATTGCTCATCTCCCCGTACCTTTCGGCATGATCAGAGCATGGTTGCCTAGCCGTGAAAGCGGAAAAGAGTCGACTTGGGGGAGAGTCGGTAAGGTCTTGGCAGGACTCTTGCTAGCAGCGCCTATCCTGTTCATTGTGATCGGTTTATTAGCTTCAGCCGACCGAATTTTTTTATCTTGGTTAACAGAAATTCCCGGCTGGTTCAGCGGCGTGTCCATGGGGGACGGGGGCGTGCGTATCATTCTTGCAGTCTCCGTTACGATATACAGCTTCTGCTACATGTGGGGGTTGTTGTTTCCGAAAGTCGTCGAAGCCGCACACCCTTTTGATCAGCCAAAAGATGAAGTTGCTGAAGTGGCCCGCAACAAGACACGGCTAGATCCGATTACTGCGGGAACGCTGCTTGTTTGTGTGAATGTTGTGTATGTAATGTTCGCGATTATCCAATTTTCCTATTTATTCGGAGCAGCAGAAGGCTTATTGCCAGAAGGTGTGGCCTATGCGGAATATGCTCGCAGGGGTTTTGCAGAGCTAGTTGCTGTCGCTTTAATCAATGTGACGCTTTTGTTTCCGGGCTTGCATTGGATTCGTCGAAGCGGTCGTTTCAGTGAGTCCATTCGCAGAACATTGCTCACGATGTTAGTCGCCTGCACACTTGTAATGCTCATATCTGCTTATGGAAGGCTGTCGTTGTACGAAGAAGCGTATGGCTTCACGCAAACCAGACTGCTCGTGCATGGCTTCATGATTTTCCTGGGCATCTTATTCATCCTTGCATTTTTTCGGATTTGGATGGAAAAGATGTCGATGTCCAGAGCTTACATAACAACGGCTATACTTGCCTATTTGGTGATGAATTACATGAATATCGACCACCGGATTGCGATAAATAACATGGAACGCTACGAAAAAACAGGTATTATCGATCTAGATTATTTAGGTCAACTCTCAACCGATGTTATTCCTGCGTTAAAGGAACTGCAAGCGAAGCATCCAGAACTAAGTTCCGTCCAGTTAATCATAGATCGTATTCTTGGTGAGCAAAAAGACAACACGTGGCCATCCTGGAATTTGTCCAGTTATCGGGCGAACAGGTAGAAAAACCATTCGTGCAAGACAAAACAGCAGGATAAGAGATGATGCTGCGAGATGGCATATGGTGTTAACCGAAACGGATTGGTAAAATACAACCAAACTGAATGAAGAAAGGGTTGAAGGTATGCCATTTTTATCGCTGACGAGCTGGAGCTTGCATCGACTTCTCGGTCCATTGCGTTGGACACGCTGGGATGAAGCAACTCGCACGCAAATAACAGTTGCACAGGATCAACCGGAACATATTTCGCTGATCGAGCTGCCTGAAGTGCTTGCCGCGAAAGGGTTTACATCGTTGGAGGTTTGTCATTTTCATTTCCCGGAGACAAGCCCGGATTATTTGCACTCATTGAAACAATCGTTTACGGATGCCGGACTCCGCTTCTATACGCTGCTTCTCGAGTATGGGGATATTTCAAACAGTGACACAGAGCGCAGAACTTTAGACATCGCATGGATCAAAGCGTGGATCGATGTCGCCGCACTTGCCGGAGCGGAGAGGGTTCGTGTGATTGCTGGCGATGCCGATCCTTCGGATGAACAAGCGTTAGCACGCTCTGCTGAGGCATTGCGGGAGTTAGGGCGCTATGGTGCCTCTCGGGGGGTTCGAGTAGTTACGGAAAATTTCCACTCGCTGACCTCTGTAGCGGACAATTGTCTTGCGCTGCTGAAGTCTTGCGGAGATGAACTTGGGTTTACTTCGGATTATGGCAACTTTAAAGGCAGCGACAAATACGACGCGCTAGAGAAAACGATTCCTTTCAGCGAATCCATTCATGCCAAAGCGCAAACAAATGCGGACGGAATACCGGATGAGGAAGAGTTCATTCGCTGCATGGAGATTGCCAAGCAAGCGGGTTATGAAGGCCCGTTCACCCTTGTTTATGACGGTCCCGGCGACATGTGGGAAGGAATTGAGCGTGTGCGGAAGCTTGCTGCTCCGTATTTCACTTCACGTTGAAATGATGGAGAGAAGTTATACCCGTTTGTTAATCAAAAACAGGTTAGGTCATATCCGACAATGCTTATTGGAATATATTAAAATAACGTTGACGCAGTTAGTAATCAATGATACTGTAGAACACAAGGACTACCGTTCGAACGGAGACACTTTCTCTTCCCAGAGAAACGTGTCTCTTTTTTTTATCCAATTATGTACAAGAGGAAAGGAAATGATGAACATGACAACAACTGCAGCGCAAACAGCACGATTACCGGAAGTAGAAGAGAACCGAAAAGCGGATTATCCGGTTCATTCGCTTTTTCTGAACCGTTGGTCCTCCCGTGCCTTTGAGCCAAGAGAAGTTTCAGACGAAACGTTACTTACTGTACTTGAAGCTGCTCGTTGGGCGCCGTCCTCCAGCAATTTGCAGCCTTGGCGATTTATTGTTGCCAAATCTGAACCGCAGAAGCAGAAATTTCAATCGTTTATTAAGCCGAATAACCGCTTATGGACGGATCATGCTCCAATTCTCGTACTTATTCTTTCCCACAAGCTCCGTCAAGACGGAGCACCGAATGGCGCCCACGCGTTCGACGCGGGTGCTGCTTGGGCTTCAATCGCTTTTCAAGCGCATTTGCTTGGCCTTGCGACACGTGCTGTAGGCGGATATGACAAAGACATCGCCCGTAAGGAACTTGGCGTTCCGGATGAGTATGAGCTGCATGCTGTTATCGCGCTTGGTTATCGAGGTTCTCTTGAAAGTTTGCCAAGTGATCTGCAAGAGCGCGAGCTGCCGAATAGCCGCCGCGCGCTCAACGACAGTATCATTGAAGGCTCTTTCTAGTTGAATGGAGCGGTGGAAAAGGCAGTTTGCCGCATTATTAACCGTTCAACTGCTTGTAACAACAGCTCATGGAATGTTTATCCCGCTGCTTCCCGGTTTTTTGCGTAATATCGGTCATGTTAACGGTGATTCGCTGTACATATGGTCAGGCGTCATATTTTCCGCCAATTTTACTGCGATGATGATCGCGATCCCTTTTCTGGGCCGTATCGGAGACCGGTACGGGCGCAAGCCGGTTATGCTTTGGTCCGGTTTTGGGATGGCGATCATCACAGCGTGCATGCCGCTAGCCACAGAGCCATGGCAGTTAGCTTTGCTCCGCCTATTGCAAGGTTGCTTTACTGGCATACTTCCATTCACGATGGTGCTCGTCATGATTGGCTCGCCAGAAGAAAAAATCGGTGCGTCCGCCGGCACCATGCAAATGATGGGGGAGACGGGATCGTTGATCGGACCGCTGATTGCTTCATCTTTGCTTTCGTTTCTATCCGTAAGAAGCGCTTATCCCGCCATGAGTGTGTTTATTTTACTCGCGACAGTTTGCGTATGGCTGTTCGTCAAAGATAAGCCGCGGAAAGCCGCCGCAGACATTATGGAAAAGCGGACGCTGTTAGCTGACTGGAAACAAATCTGGCATACTAAACCACTGCCATCTCTGCTGATCAGTGCATTATGTGTGAATTTTGCATTTGTAGGGACGAATCCCATCATGCCTTACTATGTGCAGCAGTCGACTCATGTGTTTACTTTTTTAAACGAACAATGGCTTTTAGGGATTGCTTTATCAGCGACCTCATTCTCTGTAATTATATTTTCGCCTTTTCTCGGCAGGCTTTCGGACCGTATGGGTCCTTTAGTGCTGTTCAAACTAGCAACATCGACGGCGTTCTTCCTATGCCTCGTGCAAGCTGTTACTCAGCTGTATCCGGTTATTCTCGGCTGCCGTTTTCTACTGGGCTTGTGTGTAGCCTGTATGATGCCGAACATTCAAACACAGGTAAGAAAATTGATTCGCCACGGGCTGGAAGGCCAGACGTTTGCGATGGTTAATGCTTGGATGTTTCTTGGGTGTTTGCTAGGGCCGTTATTAGGCGGTGTTATCATGGCGCGTTTCGGAATTCAAGGTTGGTTTTCTGCGGCTATGCTGGTTTATGCTGTCTCATTCTGGCAATCCTTTCGCATTAGCCGTATCCATAAGCAAGCTGCCAAGCTTGAAAGGGCAACAATAGCCGAAATGGGTGCCAAGTGATTTCTAAAAGTGCAAAAGAAAAAGGAACCGAGGCGCTGCCTCTGTTCCTTTTCTTTTTAGTCCGTAATGTTATGCATATAGTAGGCTATAATATCTTTTCGGCGAATAATGCCCAGAAAAATTTGCTTATCATCGACGACAGGAACAAAATTTTGATCAGCTGCTTTGGCCAGCATATCCTCCATAAAGGCATCTATAGATACACATTCATTGCGAATATGCTTTTTAATGGCGCTAACCGGAATCTCATCCATATTATCGAAACTTACACCCGGTGTATTTTTGAGCGTCCATAACAGATCGCCTTCGGATAGGGTTCCTACATATTTTCCTGCGTCATCAACGATGGGAAGTGCTGTATAATAGTGTTGCTCTAATTGTTCCATCGCTTCTTTCATGGAAGAGGATGATCGGATAAAGGCAACTTTGTCTTTCGGAAAAAGAAATGCGGCAGTTTTCATAGTCATTTATTACCTTTCACGGATTTTTTCAAAACGTAATACATCCATTAAACCATACTTTCATCTAAATGGCTTTGAAAGATCTTTCCATAAACCACAGAGACTTCATTATCATATACCCAAATCTTTGTGATTACTAACACTTTCACAACAAATTTTATCACAAAAAAATAATGGAAGAAAAGATAAGCTTCAGGGTATATACTTGTCTCATGGGAATCTATGCTAATTTGAACCACTGAGGGGAGTCAATCAACATGTTGAAAATTGCAATTGCCGGCACGGGCTGGTTCGCAGAAAAGCATGCAAGCTTGCTTGCTGCTAGGGAGGATGCGCAAGTTGTTGCTTTTCTTGGTTCTTCACTGCCAAAGGCGGAGAAGATTGCGCAGCAATTTGCAGGTGCACAAGCTTTTGACAGCATCGAGCAGATGCTGGACACTTGTAAACCAGATGCTGTATATATCAGTGTTCCGCCTCTGGCACACGGTGAAATTGAAGGTGCCATCATCGATCGGCATATTCCGTTTCTGGTGGAAAAACCGATCGGTCTCGATATGGCTGTGGTGAACCGGATTCAAGCGAAAGTCGCAAGCAAGGATTTGATTACTTCTGTTGGTTATCATATCCGATATACGGATACGGTGCAAAGGGCCAAAGAGCTGCTGGCAACCCGCAAGGTGGGAATGGCGGTGGGCAGTTGGTTGGGAGATATGCCGGGGGTTCATTGGTGGCGCAAACAAAATGGCTCCGGTGGTCAATTCGTTGAACAAACGACGCACATTGTAGATTTGGTTCGTTACTTGGTCGGCGAGGTGGAAGAAGTGTATGCAGCTTATGCGCAGCGCCACATCCATACGAAGCATGACGGTGCCGAGGTCGCGGATGTCGGCGCGGTAACTCTCAAGTTAGCGGGCGGTGCGATCGCCTCGATCACGAATACGTGTATGCTTCCATTCGGCCACCGGTCTGGATTGGAATTGTTTACAGATCAGGGCGTTTTGGAAATTCAACAAAACCGGTTTCTCATCAATCACGAAGGATCCCAAAAAACGGAGTATAAGAACCTATTGAATCCATATGAGCTGGAAACCGATGCTTTCTTGCATGCGATTAAAACCGGGGATCGGTCACGCATTTTGACGGATTACGCTGACGCGGCAGTCACGCTGCAAATTACACTCGCGGCTTTGGAGTCGTCCAAGAGCGGGTTGCCCGTTAAAATAGGTTAATGATAAGAACAAACATCGCTGAAGAGCGGTGTTTTTTTCATTGGGGCATAATTTCAAAGCCTGTCAGGTATAAGCCTTTAGCGTAGCGTGTATATATAAAACATGTTGTCGGAAGCGTTTACAACTTGTCCCATTACGGAGCAAACCATCGTACTTATCCTCGGCCAAAACATGCAGGAATAGCCATCATGTCGAAGGAGGCGGTCATATGGAACTGTCCTTTACGGATGAACAGATTATGATTCGTGCTATGGTGCGGGATTTTGCGAAAAATGAAATAGAGCCTACAGCTGCTGAGCGGGATGAAGAAGAGCGATTTGATCGTGCGTTGTTCGATAAAATGGGAGAGCTCGGTCTGACGGGAATTCCGTGGCCTGACGCGTATGGGGGGATTGGTTCTGATTTTGTGACGTATGCGATCGTTGTGGAAGAGCTTTCGAAGGCATGTGCTTCGACTGGCGTTATGCTCTCCGTCCATACGTCTTTGGTTAGTTGGGCGATGTATAAGTATGGAACGGAAGCGCAGAAGCTTAAGTTTTTGCATCCATTAGCCCAAGGCAAGAAGCTGGGTGCTTACAGCTTGACGGAAAGCGGTTCTGGCTCTGATGCTGGAGCGATGAAAACAACGGCATTCAAAGACGGAGACAGTTATGTATTAAACGGCTCCAAGCTGTTTGTCACGAATGGAGGGGAAGCGGACGTTTATATTGTGTTTGCGATGACAGATGCTCAAAACAAGAAGCGCGGCTGCAGTGCGTTCATCGTTGAGAAAGGGGCATCCGGTTTTATTTTCGGGCGCAAAGAGAAAAAGCTTGGCATTCGCTCTTCCCCGACGCTCGAATTGCGATTTGAGAACTGCCGCGTGCCTGCGGAAAATCTGCTGGGAGAGGAGGGAGAAGGTTTCCGAATTGCCATGAAAAGCCTAGACGGCGGGCGAATCGGCATTGCAGCGCAGGCGCTTGGTATCGCTCAAGCGGCTTTGGATGCATCCGTTGCTTATGCCAAACAGCGCAAGCAATTTGGAAAGCCAATCGGTGAGCAGCAGGCAATTGCCTTCAAGCTTGCCGACATGGCGACGAAGATTGAAGCGGCCAGACTGCTGACCTATCAGGCAGCATGGAAGGAAAGCCAAGGCTTGCCGTATGGGAAGGAGGCCGCTATAGCGAAGCTTTTTGCCAGTGATACCGCAGTTGGCGTCAGTTTAGAAGCTGTACAAATTTTCGGAGGCTACGGCTACACGAAGGATTATCCCGTTGAACGTTATATGCGCGATGCCAAAGTGACACAAATCTATGAAGGGACGAATGAAATTCAGCGCATTGTGATATCCCGCATGCTGCTTGCCGACTAGTAGCGGTAGGAATGGAGGAAGGGAGAGCGATGAGATGAGTAACAGCTATCACCCTGGACTTGAAAATGTAATTGCTAGCGAGACGGCGATTTCCTATCTAGACGTTGAAAAGGAAGAAATCGTTGTTCGCGGGTATGACCTCATCGAACTTGCGCAAAATGCCACATATCTGGATGTTGCAGGGCTCTTGATTGAAGGAACGCTGCCTACTGAAGATGAACGAAATACGCTTGAAGAGAGAATTAAATCCGAATATGGGTTACCACGGAACATTTGTTCGATACTTCGTCTTTTGCCGGAGCAAGCCGATCTAATGGATGTTTTGCGAACGGGGATTTCAGCCTTAGCCAGCTACGATGAAGAGCTTGAAGATCGCTCGAAGGAGGCGAACACGCGAAAAGCGATTCGATTATTGGCAAAAGTACCGCAAATCGTAGCTAATGGGTATCAAGCCAAAACCAAACGTGTGTTCGTTAATCCGCGCGAAGACCTCTCGTATACAGCTAATTTTTTGTATATGATCACAGGTCGGGTGCCTACGAAGATGGAAGAGGATATTTTTGATCAATCCCTGATCGTCTACAGTGAGCATGAAATGCCGAATTCGACATTCGCGGCACGGGTCATCGCCTCTACGCAGTCTGATTTGTACGGCGCTCTCACCGGAGCAGTAGCCTCCTTAAAAGGAACGCTGCACGGCGGTGCCAATGAGGCAGTTATGGAGATGCTGCTTGCGGCAGGCTCGGAAGCGGGCCTTGAAACTTTGATGCTGAGCAAGCTCGCACAAAAGGAGCGCATTATGGGCTTTGGTCATCGGGTTTATATGAAAAAAGCCGATCCGCGCGCATTGTTGATGAAAGACGCGCTCGCCGCGCTTGCCTTAGAGAAGAATCAGCCGGAGCTCTACGCAATGTGCGTGGCCGGTGAAGAGGTCATGAAGCGGGAAAAAAGTTTGCACCCGAACCTGGATTATTATGCGGCTCCCGTTTATTACTTGCTGGGCATCCCGATTGATCTGTTCACGCCGGTATTTCTTGCTGCCCGCACGATTGGCGTCAGCAGCCATGTGATGGAACAGCACGCGAATAATCGACTTTTCCGGCCTCGCGTGCATTACACGGGACCGCGCAATTTGCATCCTTAAGTGCTGGAAAGTAATTGGCAGAAAGGACGAAATGGGCATGAGCGGAATTGAGAACTTGCCAAGTAAGGAGATGACCTTTGACCCTTTAATAGAAGAGATTGCCGATTATACGTTAAACGCCAATATTGAAAGTGAGGAAGCTTTCCTCATCGCGCAGCATGTTTTGCTGGATTCCCTTGGCACCGGCTTGCTCGCTCTGCGATTTCCGGAGTGCGCCAAGCATCTAGGCCCGATTGTACCCGGGGCGTCTTTGCCTGGCGGTGCCCGGGTGCCGGGTACTCGCTATGAGTTAGACCCTGTGCATGCCGCTTTCAATATCGGGTGTATGATCCGCTGGCTCGATTATAACGATACGTGGCTAGCAGCCGAATGGGGGCATCCTTCCGATAATTTGGGATGTATTCTGGCGCTTTCCGATTATATCAGCCGCAGTAGAGTGGCAGAGGGCAAAACGCCGCTCTATGTGAAAGATATTCTTGCGATGTCCATTAAGGCGCATGAGATTCAAGGCGTGCTGGCACTAGAGAACAGCTTAAACCGCGTAGGACTTGATCATGTACATCTTGTTAAAATCGCATCAACGGCCGTGGCGACGGCTATGTTAGGCGGAAGCAAAGAGGAGGTATGCAGCGCTTTATCCAATGCATGGATTGATGGGGCCAGCCTTAGGACTTACAGGCATGCTCCGAACACAGGCTCCCGCAAGTCTTGGGCTGCCGGTGATGCAACAAGCCGCGCGGTACGCCTGGCCTTAATGGCTGTGGGTGGCGAGATGGGCTATGCCACAGCGCTTTCGGCCAAAACATGGGGCTTCCAAGATGTTTTGTTCCGAGGAAAGGAGTTAACGTTAGGGAGGGCACTCGGTTCCTATGTCATGGAACATATTTTATTTAAAATCTCATTCCCCGCTGAATTTCATGCGCAGACTGCCGTGGAATGTGCAATGGAGCTGCATCCGTTGATACGGGACCGGATTGCCGAAATTAAGTCGATCACTCTTACAACCCATCAATCCGCGATCCGAATTATCGATAAAAAAGGACCATTGCACAATCCGGCTGATCGGGATCATTGCTTGCAGTATATGGTTGCCATCGGATTGCTGTTTGGGACACTGACGGCGGAGCATTATGAAGAATACATCGCGAAAGATTCGCGGATCGATGCATTAAGGGAGAAGATGGTCGTTGTCGAGGATGAGCAGTACAGTAAAGATTATTTGGATACGAACAAACGTTCGATCGCCAACGCCGTCCAAATCCATTTTCAGGATGGCGTCTCAACGGAGAAAATCGTCTGTGAATATCCGATCGGTCACCGCAGAAGGCGAGTGGAAGGACTCCCCAAGGTGATAGAGAAATTTGAGAACAACTTGTTAACCCGCTTCCCTCGAAAAAAAGCATCTGACATTCTGAATCTTACTCTTGATTATGAGCGCTTCATCCAGACGCCATGTCACGAGTTCATTGCGCTTTTCGTTATTTGACCACCGGTTATGATAGCTGGCAGCAGGAGGTTTCTATGGCGTGGCTGATTGAAGAAGAACCGGATCAGAGGCAGCTAGCGGCCTGTTTTCGTCAACTTGCCGAGGCGGGTCCGATTGTCAAAATTCCCGGAACGCATGACGGGATGTCGGCGCTTATTGCCAAGCAAGCACAATTTCAAGCCATTTATCTCTCTGGTGCAGCGTATACTGCTAGCAGAGGGTTACCGGATTTAGGGCTCATATACTCGAACGAAGTGGCGGAGCGTGCCCGTGAACTGGTTCGCGCAGCGCGTCTGCCGCTGTTGGTGGACATCGACACCGGTTTCGGAGGTGTACTGAATGCGGCACGAACCGCGAAGGAGATGGTAGAAGCCAAAGTTGCGGCAGTTCAGATTGAAGACCAGGAAATGCCGAAGAAATGCGGACACTTGAACGGGAAGAAGCTTGTTTCCGTGGAAGAAATGATGCAAAAAATTCAGACGATCAAATCCGTTGCCCCAACGTTATACCTGATTGCACGTACCGATGCTAAAAGTGTGGAGGGAATGGACGCAGCAATCCACCGGGCGAAGCAATATCTCGCTGCCGGAGCGGATGCTATTTTCCCGGAAGCGCTCGAGAAGGAGGAGGAATTCGAAAGATTCAGCCAAGAAGTAAGTTGTCCGCTGCTGGCGAATATGACGGAATTTGGCAAAACACCGTATTATTCGGCGCAGCAGTTTGAAAGCTGGGGATTTCGCATGGTAATTTATCCGGTGACTTCGCTGCGTGTAGCGGCCAAGGCGATAGAGAAAGTGTTTGAGGAGATTCAGCAAACAGGATCGCAGAAGGAATCTATAGGCAAGATGCAAACCCGCAGTGAGTTGTACGAAACAATTCGTTATTATGAGTATGAAAATTTGGATGAAAAAATCGCTAAAACCGTTTTGCCTGAAAGGGATTAGGCCTCACTGATATTCTAATGTCGGTGGGGTCTTTGTGCACACCAGTCATCCGAGGAAAGGAGGTGCTGCGGTGTCATCTGGCAAGCATAAAATAAGATTTGTCACCGCCTCCGCTTTATTCGACGGCCATGATGTGTCCATTACGATTATGCGGCGAATTCTTCAAGCAAGCGGAGCGGAAGTCATCCATCTTGGACATAACCGGTCGGTACAGGAAATTGTGCAAGCAGCCATTCAGGAGGATGTACAGGGCATTGCCGTATCTTCCTACCAAGGCGGGCATGTTGAATTTTTCATGTATATGATTGATTTACTGCGGGAAAAAGGTGCCTCGGGCATCAAAGTTTTTGGAGGTGGAGGCGGCGTTATCCTGCCTTCCGAGATCAAGCGGCTTCATGATTATGGCGTTACGCGCCTTTTTTCGCCAGACGATGGCAGGGAAATGGGACTTCAAGGCATGATTACCTTCATGATGAAGGAATGTGATTTCTGTACAATTACGGATGTCAAACAGGGAGGTGCGGTTGCCGAAGCTGGAAAGGATCACAGGTCGCTTGCCCGGCGCATCACAGCGGCTGAATTAGCATGTGAAACTCAGCACGACTCCAAAAATAACTTACAGGCTAAGATGTCCGCCTGTCCGGTTGTCGGGATTACAGGTACGGGAGGCGCTGGCAAAAGCTCCTTAACGGACGAAATCGTACAGCGATTCCTTCGGCAATACCCGAATAAAACGATCGCGATTCTATCGGTCGATCCGACCAAACAGCGAAGCGGGGGAGCTCTGCTTGGGGATCGAATTCGTATGAATGCTGTCCATTCTGAGCGGGTGTATATGCGCAGCATGGCAACACGGGAGTCGGGCAATGAGCTATCCGCTGCGCTAGGCCCTGCCATTCGAGTCCTGCAGGAGGCCGGTTTTGACTTGGTGCTCGTTGAAACGAGCGGGATTGGTCAGGGAGATCACCAGATTACGAAACTTGCCGATGTGTCCCTCTATGTCATGACAAGCGAATTTGGCGCCCCTTCGCAATTAGAGAAGATTGATATGCTCGATTACGCGGATTTGGTGGCAATTAATAAATTCGACCGGAGAGGCTCGGAGGATGCTCTTCGGGATGTGAAGAAGCAAGTGCAGCGAAATCACGGCAAATTCGATGAGCCTTACGAAACGATGCCGGTCTATGGCACGATGGCCAGTCAATTTAACGATATCGGCGTTGATACGCTATTCACGGCGCTTATCCATACAGTGAATAGCAAATGTGCGCTGCAATGGCCGGTGAATTGTATTTCGTCCGCAGCTCAAACGAAAACTCACGTTATCATTCCGGTTGATCGTACGCGTTATTTAGGTGAAATTGCACATACGGTGCGGTCGTATCATGCTTTTTCAGATCATGAAGCGGAGCTTGCGAGTGACTGTTACCGGCTTGATGGCGCCATCGCTGCCCTAAGGCAAGAGATGGCCTCGGATGGAAGCTTAGCTGAACTTCAAGCTATAAAGATGAACTACGAGAAGCGGATGCACAAAGATACGCTGCGAATGATCGAGCAATGGCCCGAACGTCAAAAACAATACGCTGGCAAAACGTTGATCACTCGTATCCGGGATAAGGAAATCGTTACGGAGCTCACAACGACAAGCTTGTCAGGACTGGATATCCCAAAGATCAGCTTGCCCAAATTCAAGGATGCCGGCGACATTGTACGATGGCTGTACCGAGAAAATGTGCCAGGTGAATTTCCGTATACAGCAGGCGTATTTCCTTTTAAACGAACGGCAGAGGACCCCAAACGTCAGTTCGCAGGCGAAGGGACACCGGAGCGCACGAATCTGAGATTCCATTATTTGTCCGAAAATGATCAAGCAAAACGTCTCAGCACGGCCTTCGACTCTGTCACTCTGTACGGCGAGGATCCCGATGAACGGCAGGATATTTATGGGAAAATCGGCGAAAGCGGCGTTAGTATTTGCACGTTGGACGATATGAAGAAGCTGTATGCCGGCTTCGATCTGTGCGATCCGATGACGTCCGTTTCGATGACAATTAACGGCCCTGCTCCGATCATTTTGGCCATGTACATGAATACGGCAATTGATGATCAAATGGAGCGCTTCGCACAGAAAAGCGGAAGAGAACCAACAAGCCTCGAGGCAGCTGAAATTCGCAGGAACACATTGAAATCCGTAAGGGGGACGGTGCAAGCCGATATTTTGAAGGAGGATCAGGGGCAGAACACCTGCATTTTTTCTACGGAATTTGCGCTGCGGATGATGGGTGACATTCAGCAGTATTTTATCGACCAGGAGGTGCGCAATTACTATTCGGTTTCCATATCGGGTTATCATATCGCGGAAGCCGGGGCGAACCCGATTTCGCAGCTCGCTTTTACACTGGCAAACGGGTTTACTTATGTGGAATATTATTTGTCCCGAGGGATGTCGATCGACGATTTCGCCCCGAATCTTTCCTTCTTTTTCAGCAATGGACTAGATCCTGAATATACAGTTATTGGGCGTGTAGCGCGCAGAATTTGGGCAGTGGCAATGAAATGTAAATATGGCGGAAACGAACGCAGTCAAAAGCTGAAATATCATATTCAAACCTCAGGACGTTCTCTGCATGCGCAGGAAATGGATTTCAATGACATCCGAACAACACTTCAAGCACTGATGGCGCTGCTGGACAACTGCAACTCGCTGCACACGAATTCTTATGACGAGGCGGTCACGACGCCTACGGAAGAATCGGTTCGCCGAGCGATGGCGATTCAGTTAATCATTACGAAGGAGCTTGGTTTTGTCAAAAATGAAAACATGCTTCAAGGCTCTTTCCTTATCGAGGAATTGACGGACTTGGTTGAGGAGGCGGTACTGCAAGAACTTGAACGCATTAGCGATCGGGGCGGTGTGCTCGGTGCTATGGAATCGCAGTATCAGAGGGGTAAGATTCAGAATGAATCGATGCTGTACGAAATGAAAAAACATCAAGGCGACTTGCCGATCATTGGTGTCAATACGTTCCTGAATCCTCATCCGCCTGAGGGGGATATGAATATTCCGCTGGCACGTGCTTCGACGTCAGAAAAAGACCAACAAATTAGTCATCTCCGGGAATTCCTTGTACGTAATCAATCGGATGCGCCAGCAGCTTTAGCGAAGCTTCAAACGGAAGCACTCGCGGGCGGCAACATTTTTGCTGAGTTGATGGAAACGGTCAAAGTTGCAAGTCTAGGACAAATTACACACGCGCTGTATCAGGTCGGCGGGCAGTATCGCAGAAACATGTAAAAGGGAAGAGGAGGAATGGCGATGTCTTCTCAGCACAATCTCAAGCATCAACAGCTAGGCTTAACGGACGACGACGTGCTGAAGATGTATACCTACATGCTGAAAGCGAGAAAATTTGATGAACGCGCAACATTGCTGCAGAGGTCAGGTAAGACCGCGTTTCACATCTCCAGTATCGGCCAAGAAGCGGCTCAGGTGGCGGCTGCGTTTGCTTTAGATAAGCAGCAGGACTATTTTCTTCCCTATTATAGAGACTATGCCTTTGTTCTAACAATTGGCATGACGGTTCAGGAGCTGCTGCTGGCTGCGCTGTTTAAAGCGGAGGATATTAACGGAGGCAGGCAAATGCCGGGGCACTTCGGGTATAAAAAGCTCCATATCGTATCCGGGTCAAGTCCTGTTGCCACGCAGGTTCTGCATGCCGTTGGCATCGCACTGACCGCTTTGATGAGGAAGGAGGAGCATGTCGCATTCGTGACCTTCGGCGAAGGCTCAAGCAATCAAGGCGATGTGCACGAAGCATTCAATTTCGCCGGTGTATTCAAGCTCCCCGTGATCTTCCTGTGTGAAAACAATCAATATGCGATTTCCATTCCTGCTCATCGGCAGGTAGCCGGACGTGTCGTTGATCGTGCCGCAGGGTACGGCTTCCCGGGTCAACGTGTAGACGGCAATGATGCGCTTGACGTGTATCGAGCAGTCAAAGAAGCGAGAGAGCGCGCTGTTCGCGGATATGGACCGACATTGATTGAAGCCATGATGTATCGAATCCCTCCTCACTCCACGGCCGATGACGATATGCTGTATAGGACGAAGGAAGAAGTGGAGTACCATAAGGAACAGGATGGCGTCTTGCGGTTTCGGCGTTATTTGATGGAATGCGATGTGCTCAGTGATGAGCTGGATCGCGCACTTCACGAGAATATTGCGAAAGAAGTGAATGATGCTACAAAATATGCTGAAAAATCGCCATATCCGGCACCGGAGGACGTGCTGCTGCATGTGTACGGGGAAGATGGGGGTGATCTTTGATATGCCAATCATAACCTACTTGGAAGCGATTCGTTCGGCAATGGTGGAGGAAATGGAGCGGGATGACTGCGTATTTGTGCTTGGCGAAGATATCGGAAAAGGCGGTGTGCTGAACGCAACAAAGGGCATGCGAGACAAGTTCGGCGAGCTGCGGGTGCTCGATACACCGCTATCCGAGTCGGCCATCGTAGGGGCTGCGATTGGAGCGGCCATGGTCGGCATGAGACCAATCGCGGAGATTCAATTCGCCGATTTCATTTTTCCGGCGACTAATCAAATTATAAGCGAAGCTGCAAAAATCCGTTATCGCTCCAATAACGACTGGCATTGCCCAATCGTCATTCGCGCACCTTACGGCGCAACGGGCGGCGGCGGATTGTATCATTCGCAGTGCCCCGAATCGGTGTTTTTTGGCACGCCGGGGCTTAAAATTGTAGCGCCGTCTACGGCCTACGACGCGAAGGGACTTTTGAAAGCAGCGATTAGAGACGATGATCCGGTTCTCTTTTTCGAGCATAAGAAATGTTATCTTTCTGTTTCGGATGAAGTACCTGCGGAAGATTATTGTGTACCGATCGGCAAGGCGGTTACACGGCGCGAGGGTACGGATATTACAGTCATAGCCTATGGGCTGTCTGTTCACTATGCCTTGAAAGCGGCGGCTGAACTGGACTTAGAAGGTGTCAGCACACATCTGCTTGATCTGCGGACGCTTCATCCGCTTGATAAGCCGGCTATTTTTGAGGCGGCAGCAAAAACCGGCAAAATCTTAATCGTCCACGAGGATAATAAGACAGGGGGTATCGGGGCGGAGATTTCGGCAATGCTGGCGGAACAACTGCTGTATGAATTGGATGCCCCTATTATGCGATGCTGTCCTCCGGATATTCCCGCTGTAGGCATGGCTCCGACGTTAGAGAAGTATTACTTGCCAAATGTGGATACAGTGAAAGAAGCGATGCGCCAGTTAGCGGAAATGTAAAGGAGGCGGCATGCTCACTTTTGAGACGATAACTAAGTGAAACATTATTTGGAAAAATATAATCAAGATACTGTGATTTACTGAGGCTACTCACCTTTGGAGGGCTAATTTATGAAGGAAAGTGTCATTGTCGGAGGTGCACGCACACCTTTTGGTAAATTTGGAGGCGCATTGAAGGATGTCCCCGCTGTTGCACTTGGCGGGAGCGCTATTCGGGAGGCGATTCAGCGTTCTTCGTTAGAACCATCGATCATTGAAGAAGTGATCATGGGCATGGTTCTGCAAGGAGGAGCAGGACAAAATCCCGCGCGTCAGGCCGCACGTTGGGCAGGGCTTGATTGGAGCGTGACTGCTGAAACGATCAATAAAGTGTGCGCATCGGGACTCCGGAGCGTGACACTTGCCGATCAAATGATCCGGTCCGGCGATGCAGAAGCGATTGTTGCCGGGGGGATGGAGAGTATGAGCAGCGCCCCCTTTTTACTGCCAAGCACCCGCTGGGGAGCGCGTATGGGGAATCAGACGACCATTGACTTGATGATTCATGACGGGCTGACGTGTCCATTTGACCATGTGCAAATGTTCGTGCACGGCAGTCAAGTAGCCGAGGAGTTCGGCATAAGCCGCCAGGGGCAGGATGAATGGGCACTACGCAGTCATGCATTAGCCATTGAGGCGAGGAATAAGAGCAATCGGGCGGAGGAAATTGTGCCCATTCAGGTGCAAACCAAAAATGGGATCGTGAGCGTGGATCAAGACGAAGGTCCGCGTGCGGACACGAACTTAGAAAAGCTCGCCGCATTACCCGCGCTTGTGAAGGGCGGAACGATTACGGCAGGTAATGCTCCCAGTGTCAACGATGGTGCGGCGGCGATGGTGGTCATGTCCAAGGAGAAAGCGTTGGCCCAAGGCATTAGTCCACTTGCAACGATTGTGGGGCATGCGAACGTAGGGGAAAGAGCGCCGTACATTGCGATAACGCCTGCGTTGGCTATTCAAAAGCTACTGCGTCAAACGGGTTTGAAACTGGAGCAAATCAACAGGTTTGAAGTAAATGAAGCGTTCGCCGCAGTCTTGCTGACCAGTGGAAACTTGCTCGGTTGGAATTCGGAGCTCGTCAACGTGGGAGGCGGAGCCATAGCGCTCGGGCATCCCATCGGAGCAAGCGGTGCCCGGATTATGCTCACGTTAATCCATGAGCTGCGCAGAAGCGGCGGTGGCTATGGCATAGCCGCTATTTGCAGCGGGGCTGCGCAAGGCGATGCGATTCTCATTCGGGTGGACTAAGGTCGAGGGGAGCGAGACTATGAACATACAAACCATCATGGTCGTTGGCGCAGGACAAATGGGGAGCGGGATCGCTCAGGTGGCAGCGGTATCAGGCCTGCGTGTGCTGCTGCACGATACTTCCCCGGAATTTCTGAACAGAGGCATGCTGGCGATCAACAAACAGCTAAACAGAAGTGTCGAGAAAGGAAAGCTTACGCTCGAAGGAATGGATGAGATTTATAGCCGCATACAGCCAGCTGAGTCGGTAGAACAGGCGGAGCAGGCAGATTTAGTCATCGAAGCCATTTCGGAAAACATGGCGCTCAAAGTTTTGTTGTTTCACAGACTGGACGGGATATGCCCGCCTCATACGATTATGGCCACGAACACGTCATCACTGCCCATTTCTGAAATTGCAGCTGTGACGGGCAGGCCCGCTCAAATTATCGGAATGCACTTTATGAATCCGGTGCCGGTCATGCCTTTGGTTGAAGTGATCAGGGGGCTGGAAACGTCTCAAGAAGTGTTTGAGGTTGTGTGCGGGCTGAGTGAGCGGCTGGGGAAGACACCGGTTGAAGTGAATGATTTTCCGGGGTTTGTCTCCAATCGTATCCTGATGCCGATGATTAACGAAGCCATTTTTACCGTATACGAAGGCGTAGCATCGGTTGAATCTGTGGATAAAGTCATGAAGCTAGGCATGAATCATCCGATGGGACCGCTCGAATTAGCGGATTTTATTGGATTAGATACGTGTCTTTCGATTATGGAGATTTTATTTGATGGCTTTAAAGACTCGAAGTACCGGCCGTGTCCGCTGCTGCGCAAGTATGTGAAAGCCGGTCGATTGGGGCGCAAATCGGGGCAAGGATTTTACACTTACTAAATTTGAGGGAACATGATGACCATGAGAGGGAACTAAGGGCCGCTATTATGCCGTTTGTAGCTGAAATGTGAAGTTTGGGCAGATATGACCCTGTAGTTCCTCTTTGTTGTGGAGATTGTGGTTCTAAGTTAATTTATATTTGGAAAGTGGTTTACAGGGGAACATACGTTTGTTATTATATGGATATAAATTCCAAACTGGTGGGATGGAGTGAAATGGGACGAGTTGGCTTTTGAGAGCATGGATGAGGTGACTTAAATCCTTGGAATTGGATGAATTGAGAATAAACAAGTCTGTTTGTTTCTGGGAAAGGAAAATGATGAATAACTATGAGATTAGTGAAGTAAAGGTTCTTAACACGGAACATCTTTCCGATCTATTATGGGAGAGCACTTCGGAGGGCTTTAGACATATTCAAAGATTCGTACACGAATATAATACTGGCATCAATGTGTTCAATCTAGAGGGTGAAGCGTTATTTGAGTGCCGTATGCATCATAGGATTATTGGAATATGCGGTCTAAATCAAGATCCAAATATTGGAGAAGGCACTGGCAGAGTCAGGAGACTTTATATTTTGCCGGAATTCAGAAGATATGGTGTAGGAAGAGAAATGATAAATGCAGTAATTAAAAGGGCTGGCCAGTCTTTTGAAAAGCTTGTTTTGTACACGGATAATCCTGTTGCAAGTAGATTCTATGTAACATTAGGGTTTGAAGAAGTTAAGAACGATGATAAAGTAACTCATTGCTTAGTTCTAAAATAGTTGGAAAGAAACAAGATAGTTTGTATGACATGATAAGGGGGTCACTATGGGTAAAAGTGCCCGTCGATGAGCTTTTGGCAGTATGACTCCATATCTATGTAAGGGAGGGTATTTGTGGTATACCCCCGCAGAATGGTCTTGCAGTGCGAACAAGTATACAGATGCAGTTAGTCATAATCATTTTAAATAAAACACGCTACTAGGGGCATCGTCTAAAAAACAGCGAGAAGGAGCGAGTCATGTTAAAGAGATTGGAAGAACTGTTCGGTGTGGACTTGGGCACCTGCAATACACTGATTTATCAGCAAAAAAAGGGGATTGTACTGCAAGAACCATCAGTTGTTGCCATTCAAACGGATACAGGGGAAATCAAAGCGATTGGTCAAGAAGCCTATGACATGATTGGGAGAACACCTGCTAATGTTGAGGTCATCTATCCGTTAAAGGATGGCGTTATTGCTAATTTTGATATGACCTTAGCGATGCTTAAATATTTTATTGGCAAAATTAGAAAAGGCTATAATTGGTTTCGCAGCTTTCATGTTTTGATTTCAGTGCCGTGCGGTATCACCAATGTTCAGAAGCGGGCCGTTGAAGAAATGATCGTTCATAAAGGTGCAAGACGGTCAACTACTGTGGAAGAACCGTTAGCAGCAGCTATGGGCGCCGGGCTTCCCGTCGAAGAGCCGATAGGCAGCATGGTTCTTGATATCGGCGGCGGTACGAGCCAAGTAGCCATTATTTCTCTTGGCGGTATTGTTGTTAGCGAGGCCATTCGACGTGGCGGCATGTCGATCGATCAGGACATCATTGAATATGTGAAACGAACGTACAATATGGTTATTGGCGAAAGAACGGCTGAGGAGATCAAGAAGAATGTAGCAACCGTCGTGAAGCCTGTGAAGGAAATCACGATGAACATTCGAGGGCGTGATTTAATGGAAGGATTGCCGCGAAGCATTTCCATTTCTTCAACGGAGATTTATGAAATTTTCGATGATTTTATGATCTCGATCGTCGAGTGTATTCGGCTCGCAATGGAGAAATGTCCTCCTGAACTGGCTGGCGATGTAATGGAACAGGGAATTCTGTTATGTGGTGGCGGCGCCTTGCTTGAAGGGTTGGACAAGCGTCTTCAACAAGAATTAGGCGTTCCTGTTTTTCTTGCTGAACAACCGATGGCATGTATTGCCCAAGGGACAGGGAAAATGCTAAACTTCAATGGGGCGATAATTGAACGATCTGCCAAATTGATGACAGAGTCTACCAAGTTGATGACAGAGAATCAAGAGAGCGTCCAATAAAGGAGGCTTTTCCGTTGAAGTTTAGAGCTGTATCCGAACAAACGAAGATGAATTATATGCTTTGGAGTATCAAAAAGGAAATTATCAAAGAGAATATGTATTTGAACTCACTCCCCTATGATCCAACACCTATCATGGAGACGGTCAAAACGCATATCGATGCATGGGATCCTGTCAAACTGCTGGCGCTGGGTTGCCCGGATGATGAGTATGAAGGCGAAACGCGTACGATAACGATTTATTTGACTAAACATCTACAGGATTTGGAGTCACTTGGACTTAGTAAGAAGATCGATCAATTGTTTCGTGCATCTTTCGGTGAAGAGTATGATGATCAGGATGGCTCAATGACAGTCGCAGCCGCAATCCTGGATTCACTCCGTTCGAATCACATTGTCGGTTAATTGATTTAGCAAGTTAGACACCATGTTTGGTGTCTTTTTTGTATACGGTGAAACCTGTAACGGTTGCAATAACCTGTTTTTTGTAAGAGAATAGAGCGAAGGTAAAGAGAAATGGGGTGTCATGGTGAGCGAAATGCTTAATAAATACTGTGCTAAATTGTTCGGTAAAACCGGTTTTATTGTTGAAATCGGGGTCATCAAAAAAGTAACGAATCGGACTATTCATGTCGATTGGGGACCCAAAACGTGGATCTATCAAAACAAAGATTTCAAATGGATGCCGCTGGATAAGGAAGAATTTGAAAAGATATATAAAAAGCCTAAGTTCTCGGAAGGCGCACTAAACCGTGCAGCAGAATTAGGTTTGAAAATTACGTACAACTAAGCTTCAGCTATAAGTTTAATTCGCTGTCTGTTGGGTAAATCTTAAATGACTTGAGTTCCTATGGGAATCTTCAAGTCATTTTTTTGTTAGTGTTCGGTGCCTGAGAGGACGAAAAAGGCCGTCTCCGTCGGGAGGACGGAGCGAATGAGCCTTTAGCGGACAAGACAACTTTTAAGATTTAAGCCTTTTTGTCCGAATGGATTTCAGCCATTCTCCTACGATTGCATGGGCTTCGTGCGTCTTGACGATTCCGTCATGATTGTGACCGGCAAGTACACGCACCTTGGCAGAGCAATGTTTGCTATACAACGGCTCATAGGCGTGGGCATTGAATACTTCATCGTCTTCGCCGACAAATACGAATGTAGACGGGTTCAAGCGTTGCAAATATTTCTCGAATTGATTGTCTACCATACGTGACAAGGCGAGGCGGTAGCTTAGATGACAGGATTCAGTTCCGTGGAGGTTCTCCGAAGGTGTGAGCCGGCGGTATACGACGGTATTGTTAAATCGCTGAATGCCTATTGCGTTAAGTCCCATTAATAACGCAAATTTGGGAATACTCACTTTGGATTCATTGCTGTTGCCATCTTTGCGAGTGAGCGGCGAATTAGGGCTGAGTGCGGGTGAGATCAGCAAATAAGCGTGTACATCCGCATGAATCGGGCGAATCGTTTGTCGCAGTGCAGTAGCTCCTCCTGCGGAATGTCCGCCAAAAAGAATGGTTGCCTTCGGGTGACGTGATTGCACAAAGCGGAATAAGTCCTCGATATCATCGTCCAATTGCCCTATATAATCAATGTCACCTCGGCGAATCGGAGAATCTCCATAACCGCGTAAATCCGGCAAATAAACAGTTGCCAAGCTCTGATTGGATATATACTTGCCTAATTCCCGTAAATAAAGGCTTGGTTCCGTTATGCCATGCAAAAAGATGAGTACGGTATCCGAAGGGCCTTCGAAGTATCGGAAAGGCAGTTGTGCCCCGTCCCGGGCGGTAAATGTTTTGAAATCGGTTGAATATGTCGTCATAAATGAGCAGCACTCCAAATGAAGGATTTGATTGATCAAGAAAGATATTCCATGCCTAAAGTTCAACTTCCTTCTGAGCTTAAACATTTCTGAGTTCCATTACATATGTTTCCATGCAGGGGTATGATAAAATGAGTGAAAATCATGATGAGGTGATGAAGGTGATGAATACGCGAAAAGTTGCAGCGATAACAGGCGGAGGTCAAGGCATAGGTCGTGCTATTGCTCTCGCCTTTGCCCAAGAAGGATATGGCATTTCCATAGCGGATATGAATGAAGATGCCGGACTGGAAACGATCAAGCTCCTGCATCCATATACGGAGGACGTCATTTTCATGAAGGTGGATGTTTCCGAAGAAGAGGAAGTTCGGCAATGGGTGCAGCGGACTGACGCAGAATTAGGCGGAATTGATGTGCTTGTGAACAATGCAGGGATCATGCATAACACGGATGTACTTGATCTGACGAGCGAACAGTTCCAGCGGGTTATTTCCGTTAATTTAGGTGGAGCTTTTCTATGTTCACAAGCGGCGGCGCGTTTGATGAGGAATAAGGCTGGAGGCGGTGCGATTATTAACATGTCGTCTACACGTGCATTTATGTCGGAGCCCAATACTGAGGCATATTCTGCTTCTAAAGGAGGTATCTCCGCGCTTACACATGCGATGGCCATTAGCTTAGGCAGCTATGGAATTCGCGTCAACGCGATTTCACCGGGATGGATTGAGGTTAGAGATTGGCAATATCCTGCCAATGAGTCTAGTTTTGTTCATACCGAAGCGGATAAAATGCAGCATCCAATAGGCAGAGTTGGCAAGCCTGAAGATATTGCCGCGGCTTGTCTTTATTTAGCCAGTGACAAGGCGGGGTTCATAACAGGTCAGAATCTGACAATCGATGGCGGGATGACGGTTAAAATGATATATGAATAAGTATGTTGAAAAAGGAAACCTTAAACGTAACAATTGTAAGGGGTTGGCAGCATGCATATGCATAACGAAGAGGATGACGACGTGTTAGAGATGCAAGATGACGTGCAGATGAAGGATACGGAATCTGAGCATGCATATGATTTGATACGAGCCTATGCAAACCAATTGAATGGCGAGTTTGAAGTTGGCGATGAATGACAATATCAACAGCACTGGAAAAGCCGCAATTATTTGCGGCTTTTTTTGTTTTGAAGGAGGCTTATTCACGAGAAAAAGCAGTCCGCAGAAAGTATGCATTAGTTTTTCTCAGTTGACAAAACGCTGCCTCAAAGCGTTATATGGATGTAATTACTATAGACATGATATCCAGTCAGAGGGGGCTTTGAATGTTCTACTCGCTCAAAAATCGATTGATCGTCTTTTTCGTCGTCTTATTGTTCGTCTCTTTCGGGACGATGTCGTATCTTTTTTTTACGGAGTCACGCTCAATCATTCGCTCTTATATCGAATCGTCTGCCTACGAAAAAATGGACGAGTACGCGTCTTTTGTTAATATGGCATTGGTGCAAATTTATGATGTTTCCTCGATTGTCTTTAACAGCTCAATGACGAAAAGTTGGGATAACACCTTGTCAGATCCGGCTTTGCCGGCGGGTGAAAAGATGCTTGCGAACATTAATTTGAGCCAATTTTTGACGCAAACCACGAACAATTACTCGATTGTGTCGTCCATTACGGTGTATCGGCAAGAGGGAATGTGGATCTCTGCGGATAATCAGATCACGGATGATTCCTCGTTCAAGAATGAGCCGTGGTATGATCAATTTAAAACGAAAGGCATTCAGTGGGTATCCGCCCATCAAGATCCACTTGAAGTGAGGCGTTTGAAGCCTTTCGACGTTCTCAGTTTATTGCTGCCAATCGGTACTTTCGAGCCTTCCCAGTCTAAAAATATGATGAAAATTAATGTCAGGGCTGAATTTTTCCTTGAGCCGTTAAATCGTATCCATCTTGGTGAAAAAGGAACGATTTTCCTATTGGATGGCAATGGACAATCGGTTCTGGGACAGCATGAATTTGCCTCTCACCCCGAGGCGGCCAAGAAAATGGAGACAATTCGCAATAATGCTCAGCAGAACGGCGTCATTTATCTAGAAAATGAAGATGGCGTTAAGGATATTTTGGTATATAAAAAGTTGAAATTAAACAATTGGCTGTTGGTGGGCATAGTGCCGGAGGTCGATCTATACGGCAAGCTGTACAAGCTGCGCACAAGCATGCTGATTTTCGGTTCCTTATTACTGGTAGGAGCAATAGCTGCGGCAATTTGGCTTTCGCACGGGATTTCGAAACCGCTCTCAAGGCTGGCATCCGGGATGCGCTATGTGCAGATGGGCGATTTCGACGGGGCAGAGAAGCGGATACCCGCCGAGGAAAAGGGGCGTAATGAGGTCAGTTATGTCACGACCACGTTCCGAAACATGGTGAGTCAACTCCGGTTTCATATCAAAACGGAATTCGAACTGAAGCTGTTGAGGCAGCAGGCGGAATATAAAGCGTTGTTGATGCAGATTAATCCGCATTTTTTATTTAATACCTTGGAATTGCTAAGCAGTCTGGCGATGCAGCAGCGTACCCAAGATACGGTGAGAGTTATAGAAGCTTTGGGGAAAATGATGCGTTTTTCTTTGAGAATCAGCAATGATTTGACTCCTCTGGGAGAAGAACTGAAATATGTCCGCCATTATACGTCCATCCTTCAAATCCGTTTTGCGGACAGGCTTCATCTCACGTTGGAGGAAGAAGAGAATTTGCGCGACTGCGTGATTCCCAAATTCATTTTACAGCCATTGATTGAAAATGCTGTAAAATACAGCTTCAAGGAACAAGCTGAAGCGAAAGTGATGATCCGCGTACGGAGAGAAGAGGCGAGGTTAATTCTCACTGTTGCCGATAACGGATCCGGGATCACGAAGGAGTTGTCGCAGGAGCTGCGGGCAGAATCGTTGACAACCCATTTTGAGCATATTTTGAAAACGCGGTCTGAGCAGATCGGCTTGCGTAATGTGTTAGCTAGGTGCCAGCTCTATTACGGGAATTTGTTCGAATTTGAAATAACTTCGGGTGAGTTGGAAGGGGCAAGTATTTCCCTGATACTGCCAATTCAAGGAGGAACTATTGATGTATAACGTACTTATTGTCGATGACGAACCGGAAATTCGGCTTGGTTTAAAGCTCAAGGTCGACTGGGAACGTTTAGGCTTAACCATCGCAGGCGAAGCGGGCAATGGGGCTGAAGCCATGGATTGGTTGACGCAGCATCCCGTCGATATTGTGATTACGGATATGAACATGCCTGTCATGAATGGCGTATCCTTACTGGAATCGTGTTATGAGCTGTATCCCACTTTGCGCTTGATCGTAATTACCGGGTATGAAGATTTTCACTATGCTAAAGCGGCAATTCGCAATCAGGCTAGAGATTATTTGCTAAAGCCTGTGACACAGGATGAATTGACGGAAACTTTGGGCAAAATCGTTCAAGAGCTGGAAGACCTGCGTAATGAACGTGATCAGCAAGCTATGATACAATGGCGGCTTTCGCAATATTACAAAGAGATGAAAGAGCATTTTATCGTCCATCTTGTCAAAGAAGAGGTGGAAAGGGAGTCCACGCTGCGGGAAAGAGCAAAGTGGTTTCAACTGGATTCATGGGAAACTTCCAAAGCGCGCTTCGTCACCGCAGGGTCTATGGAGCGTTTGCATGCGGAGGGTCAAGGTGAGCGTTCGCCTGACAAAATGCGGCTTCCTTTCGAAATGTTTTGCAGAGAAGCTGCAGAGACGACGAATGGGCTGTTCCATGTATTTCGGGATGCTAATTACACGGGTTTAATGCATTTCGTTACCGTGGCTGGTGAGGAGGAGTTGAAGGAATTTGCGCATAACCTTCGCGTTGCGGTAACGGACCATTTGGGATTCGAACCTGCCATTGTCATGGGACAGCCGGTGATGGGCCTAAGGCAGTGGAAGGATGGCTATTTATCTGCGCTATTAGCTTGGAATTTGAATGGTAATCAAGTCCCACAAGGAATTCAGCAGCAATCCGCGATGGAAGCAGATCTCTCGGAAGAGATGTCGAAAGTACTGCAGCGATATGTAACGCGAGGCGATCTGGCTTCTTTTGAGCAAGCGGTTCAGAAGGAGCTGAGTGCCGCTTTTGCGGCTTCACAAGCCCGATTTGTGAAACTTATTTTTCAGCTTTACCTCATGCTGGATGCGATGGCCTTTACGGCCGGCATCATCTTGGAAAGCAATGAGCAGCTGTGGATTCGTCCCGAGCAGGTATGGGGGTTCGATACGACAGCTAAAGCGCAGCAATTCCTGAAAAAGCTGGCGGATAAAATCATCCGCGGACCGGAAAAGGATCCGGTTCATGCCGAGCACTCGATGATTCAGGCTGCTGAACAATTCATTCAAGATAATTATATGTATGATCTTAATTTAACGATGTTAGCCGAACGTTTTAATTATAATTCTTCGTATTTTTCCGAAATGTTTAAAGCTAAAGCCGGCAAAACATTCATCCAATACATTACGGACGTGAGAATGGCGAAGGCTGTGCAATTGCTGGACGAAACGATGCTTAGCCTCTGGGATATCGCGGAATTGACCGGCTTCTCCAATGCGAGTTATTTCAGTTCCAAATTCAAACGCATGTATGGGATATCGCCATCCGACTACCGGATTCGTCTTAAAGTACCTGAAAAATTTGATAATCAAGAGCCGAAGAAATAGCATTCAAAGGAGCGCCGCAAATCCTTATGATGATCCTATTGGTGATGCAAAGTCACCGGAAACGATCACGAAGGAGGAGGGCGCTCATGTCATCTCTACGTAAAACCGCCCTTTCGCGGCAAAATCGTACGGCCTATTTATTTTTATTGCCTTGGTTAGTCGGTTTTTTCTGTTTAACGCTGGGGCCAATGCTGGGTTCGCTGTATTTGTCATTCACGAAGTTTAATTTGCTGAATACTCCCCGCTGGCTAGGATTGGACAACTATGTGCAAATTTTTAAGGAAGATGACTCCTTTGTGCACTCCATGGGACTAACGTTCCAATACGCTTTGTTGTCCGTGCCTCTGCGACTGATTTTCGCCTTACTGGTGGCATTGGCGCTAAATAAGGGAATCCGGGCGCTCGGCTTGTATCGGACTGTTTATTACATCCCATCCCTGTTGGGAGGAAGCGTTGCGATTGCGATCGTATGGCGCAAAATATTCGACGGAGACGGATTGTTCAACCAATTTCTGAGCTGGTTTGGCATTGAAGGACCGGCTTGGGTCGCGCATCCGGACTATATTTTGTCCACGATTATTACGTTGTCCGTGTGGCAGTTTGGCTCTGCAATGGTCATCTTTTTGGCCGGTCTGAAGCAGGTGCCTGCCGATCTGTACGAGGCCTCGCAAGTGGACGGAGCAGGTAAAGTCAGACAATTTTTTCAAATTACGCTGCCGCTCTTGTCGCCGGTCATTTTTTTCAACTTGGTTATGAGTATTATCAATTCGTTCCAAGTGTTTACACCCGGCTATGTCATTGGTGACGGACGCGGAGGACCGGTAAATTCGACTTTATTTTATACGCTGTATTTGTATCTGAAAGGGTTTTCTTTCTTCGATATGGGCTATGCCGCAGCACTTGCCTGGATCATGCTTGTTGTGATCGGCGTATTGACGGCTGTTGTGTTCCTGACATCGAAATATTGGGTATTTTACGGAGACGGCAAGGATGAGAGGGGATGATCCAATGACTGTGAATAGGAACTACACGAAACTGCTTAAACATTTGTTGATTATCGCCTTTGGTTTGCTGATGCTGTATCCGGTCTTGTGGCTGTTAAGCTCGTCTTTTAAACCGAATCAACTGATCTTCTCAGATACGAGTCTTTGGCCGTCAAAGTTCACGTTCGAGAACTATGTCAACGGGTGGAAAGGGCTGCAGGGCACTACCTTCGGACGATTTTTCTTAAATTCCGCTCAAATTTCGGTGCTTTCCGTTCTTGGGAACATCATTACGTGTTCTTTTGCTGCATACGCATTTGCCCGGCTGGAATTTAGATATAAGAAGCTTTGGTTTAGCCTTATGCTGGTGACCATTATGCTCCCCTACCATGTTACATTGGTTCCGCAGTACATTATTTATAACAAATTTGAGTGGATTAACACGTATTTACCGCTCATCGTACCTAAATGGCTTGCACATGATTCCTTCTTCATTTTGCTCATGGTACAGTTCATTCGGGGAATTCCGAAGGAATTGGACGAAAGTGCAACTATCGACGGCTGCGGGCAAGGTCAAATCTATTTTCGCATTATTATGCCGCTACTTGTGCCTGCTTTAATTACAACGGCTATTTTCACTTTTATTTGGACCTGGGACGACTTTTTCTCGCAAATGATTTATTTGAACAACATCAAATTATTTACGGTTCAACTCGGCATTCGCTCCTTATTTGATCCTTCAGGGGAGTCGGATTGGGGCGCGCTGCTTGCGATGTCCGTCCTTTCACTTGTGCCGATCATGACGATATTTCTATCCTTTCAGAAATATTTTCTGGATGGCATTGCGACCACAGGTTTGAAATAACCCGAAAAAATGAAGAGTCAACACCCGAAGAAATGACATTCTAAGTGGTTTGAAAATGCTTTACGATCAGGTTATAGTCGATCATTACACCAGAAGCAGGGGGAATTTACCTATGAAAAAAAGTTTGGTCATGACAACAATGGCAGTGCTGATGGCGGTTACAACGGCATGTTCCTCAGGTACGGGGACGGGCAGCAGCGGAAGCAGCAGCGCACCTAACGCAGCAGCAACAAGTTCAGCTACCGCAGCAGCAAAGGCCGAGCCGGTTGAACTAAGATTAATGTGGTGGGGCGACCAGAAGCGTGCAGATCGCACGAATGAAGCGCTTCGCAAGTTTGAAGAGAAAAATCCTAATATCAAAATCGTCGGTGAATTTGCGCCAAGCTCCGGTTATTTCGATAAGCTCAACACACAACTGGCTTCGGGTACAGCGCCTGATGCATTCTTCCTTGGCGGCAACGTTGTAGATTATGCCAATAAAAACGTCCTGCTTGAGATGGACCCCTATGTAGGCAAGGAGCTTAACCTAAGCGATATGGACAAATCGATGATCCAATATGGCACATTCAAAGGCAAGCTGCTTCATGTTTCTGCCGGAGCCAACGCACGGGGGATCGTGGTCAATACGGAGCTGTTCAAAAAAGCCGGTATTCCGGTTCCACAGGATGGCTGGACTTGGGAGGATTACGGAAGAATCAGTAAGGAAATTTCCGATAAGCTAGGTAAAGACGTATTTGGTACGTACAATTTCACTGTCGATGGCATGGATATTTACATGAAGCAGCGTGGCAAAATGCTCTATGATATGGATAACGCGAAGCTCGGATTTGAGCAAAAAGATGCCGAAGAATGGTTCGGATTATGGGATACGATGACAAAAGCCGGCGGCGTAGTCACACCAGCGTTACAGGTGTCCAATCCACCGTCTGATACGAGCAAATCCCTCGTTGTTACCGGTAAAGTAGCTATGAGTTTGCTAGCCTCCAATCAGCTTGGCGCTCATCAGAACTTGATCCAAGATAAGTTGGAGCTGGTTCAACTGCCTCGCGGACCGAAAGGGACAGGTGTCGTATTCGAATCCAGCCAAGGCTTGTCCGGTTATGCCAAAACGAAGCATCCGAAAGAAGTGGCGATGCTGATGAACTACTGGATCAATGATCCGGATGCAGCCAAAATTTTGGGCAATGATCGTGGCGTTCCCGTTACATCCAAAATGCGCGATTTGCTGAAAAAGGATGCGAGTCCGGTTGATCAAGTCATCTATGATTACACCAGCCGCGTTTCGGCTGCAACGAACAAAGAGCCATTTGCGATCAGTTACAATCCTCCAGGCTTCACAGAGTATACAAAATTGATTGAAACGACGGTACAAGAAATCGGCTTCGGCAAAAAAGATGTGAAAAAAGGCGTGGCAGATTTCTACACCGGCGCTGTGAAAATTTTCAATAATAACAAATAAGAAAAACCGCTTTGCCGGGAGAAAAAGACTGCCACTGGCAGTCTTTTTCACATTAGCAGAATGAAATTGCTTGAATTCCATTTTAAAGAAAAGAGGTATTTCTATGAGCCTAGATTTACTAAATAAGCTGCGTGCCATTCAAATAGAGGAACGTCTTGGTGAACTCAAAAAAGCGTCCGATGGTCCAGTTCTTAAGGAATGGATGCATCATGGCGTAAAATTTGCGGCTTCTTCCGAAAAATTTGAGCGTGTTTATTATGAGGCACTCCGTAAATTGCTGGATTGTGTGGTGCCAACCGGCGGCGATAAGCCTATTTTGCATGAAGGGGGCATTTATTTAGGCTGTTGGCTGGAAAGCACCGGAACGATAAATGCAGAACTGCTTTCGCGGTTTATTCCGTCCGTCTCACAAACCACATATGAATTATTTGCCGATTTTCAGCGTGAAGATGGTTTAATGCCCTATAAATTGACCGAAGCTGGCCCGTCGTACAGGCAAATTCAGTTAGTGACACCGCTTGCGCGAAGCGTCTGGAATCACTATCAAATGAATGGGCAGGATAAGGCTTTTTTGCGGAAAATGTATGCGGCGATGGAGCGCTATGATGAGTGGCTGCAGACCTATCGCAATACGCGAGGTTCCAATGCTGTCGAAGCGTTCTGCACGTTTGATACCGGCCATGACTTATCGCCGCGTTTCTGGCATGTGCCGGATACGCCACATAGGAATGATGCAAGAACCTATAATCCGGATTCCCCAATCCTGCCGTTCATTGCACCGGATTTAACGGCAAATGTGTACTGCCAGAGACTGTATTTGGCAAAAATTGCGGAAGAATTGGGGGAAAGCGGGGAGCCATGGCTTGTAAAGGCGGAAATCAGCTTGAACAGCTTATTCGAATACTGCTTCGACGCGGAGGACCAATTTTTCTACGATCGGGATAAAAATGAGGAGCTTGTTCGCGTTCAGTCCGATGTTCTACTGCGCGTACTAGCTTGCGAAGTAGGAGATCGAGCTTTCTTTGATCAAGCACTGAACAAATATTTGCTCAATACGCGCAAGTTTTTTGCTAAGTATCCTTTCACCTCTATCGCGATGGATGATCCAAGATTTGATCCTTTTTCCAGCTATAACAGTTGGGCGGGGCCTTCTAACTTTCTCAGCCTGATTCGGGCTCCGCATGCGTTTGAGCATCATGGACGCTATGTGGAATTAACCTATGTGCTTTATCCGATTATGGCGGCTTTTCATAAAATGACACGCTTCTCCCAAGCGCTAAGCCCTTGGACGGGGGAAGAGGGTTTTACGCAGACATACTCGCCAGCCATCTTGTGCATGCTGGATTACGTTGAACGCCTGTGCGGGATTATGCCTAGACCGGGTAACGAACTGTGGTTTACAGGCTTGTTGCCTTATGCGGTCGATCATGGGGAAGAAATTGCCGATGCTACGGCTTATAGCCGCATTGTCGATGGGGTTTCTTTTGAACTAGTAAATACGACGGATGAATCCATTGTTTATCGCGATGGCAAAGCTAGTCTCCAGTTTCCTAATGGGTTAAGAGCTGTAACGGACCGTCAAGGAAATCTGAAGTCGCTCATAGGGATGAGTGTTCGAACGGTAGAAGGAATCGTCACATATGCAGGCCAAGAGTGGCAAGTAGCTGTTAAAGGAAATGAGCGAATCAATGTGGTTAACGGGCTGGAGCTGAAAAAGGTAGACGTCGATATGGGTGTTATAGCGCCAACCTATCGGTAGTTTGATGGTTAGAAAGTGAGGGGGAAATCAATATGGTTTCGAATAAAGATTTACAGATTCGTGATCCGTTCGTCGTTCCGGTGCCTGGCGAAGGTAAATATTATTTATTTGGCAGCACAGATGCGAATATATGGGGGAAAGGCACAGGATTTGATGCCTATGTCGGAGAGGATTTAGAGAACTGGGAGGGGCCTTATCCGGTATTTCGGCCCCAGGAGGACTTCTACTCCGATACGAATTTCTGGGCTCCGGAAGTTTATTCGTATAAAGATCGTTATTATATGTTTGCTACTTTTAGACGGAAGGACAATCATCTGTTAGGTACGGCCGTTCTCGTCGCCGACCATTTGCTAGGTCCTTTTAAGCCACACAGCGAAGGCCCAGTGACGCCGGAAGACTGGAGTTCGCTGGATGGAACTTTATTCATAGATCATGCAGGCGACCCGTGGATGATATTCTGCCACGAATGGCAGCAAGTTGCAGACGGCGAGGTGTGTGCGGTTCGTTTAACAAACGATTTGAGTAGTGCGATCGGCGATCCTGTTGTACTGTTCCGGGCTTCGGAAGCGCCGTGGACGACCTCGTTCAAGGCTGCGAAATATAAAGATCAGGAAAACTATGTGACGGATGGACCTTATTTGTTTCATGCGGCAGGCGGGGAATTGCTGCTGCTGTGGGCAAGCTTCATCGACAACCGATATGCGCTTGGCATTGCGAAATCGCAGAGCGGCAGCATCTTGGGACCGTGGGAACATGAACCGGAAGCCCTTTACCGAAACGATGGCGGGCATGCTATGATCTTTCGGTCCTTCCGAGATACTTGGATGCTTGCGATTCATACGCCAAATCAAACGCCCCACGAGCGGCCCGTGTTTTTGGAGCTGTATGAAGTAAACGGCAAGCTGACTCTGGCTTAACAACTGTATAACCTTCTATCGATTAACAAATAATACCGTTGTTACGAGAAGGAGGGTATACAAGCAATGAGGGTTGGAAATCGAAGCAAATGGAGCATCGCGCTGTTGGCCGTCCTGTTGGTTATGCCGACTGCCTCAGGGTGCGGGAAAAAGGAAACAATTAAGGTCGGCATCGAGCAAAACTTCCGTCCGTTCACGTATATGGAGGATGGGGAGAAAAAAGGCTTCGAGGTCGATTTGTGGCAAGCGATTGCACAAAAGGCGGGCATTCAATATGAGCTCGTTCCTATGGAACATGGGGAATTGCTCAAAAGCTTAAAATCCGGCGGGGTTGATCTAGCGTTAGCCGGCATGACGGTCAGCAATGCCCGCAAGAACAACCTTGATTACTCCAGTCCTTACTTTCAAACAGGGTTAGTGGTTCTCACATCCACAGACAATGGTGTCATCAAAGGTAAAGATGATTTAACCCAAAAAGTGGTGGCGACCAAGAACGGATCGACGGCATTTAACTACGCCGGTGAGATTCAAGGGGCTAAAATACGCAGCTATTCCAACATAGCCGATATCTACAACGAATTAAAAAACAATACGGTGGATGCCGCGATTTTCGACGAGCGCAACGCGCATGATTTTCTGCAGGATAAAGCGCAAGGACAAGTGAAAATGGTTGGACAAGCGTTTAATAAAGAGAGATACGCTGTCGTCGGGAAAAAGCGCAATGATTATATCGGCAAAGTGAATAAAGGCATCGAAGCTGTCAGCAAAGACGGAACCTATGAAACCATGTATACGAAGTGGTTTGGAAGTAAGCCGGATGTCATGCCGGATAAAATAAAAAAAGACATGGAATATGAAATGCAGCATGAAACAGTAAAAGGTCGCGAATAGTGCGGCCTTTTTGTTTTTTGAATTCATGTGGTTGAAGGATAGTTCCATATTTTCGCGAATAGTCCTAAAAGGCAATTATATGCAAAACAGGTATCCAAAAGAGTCGTAAAGGAAGTGCACGGAATGAAGATTTCGATATTAGGCTGCGGGAGATGGGGATCCTTTTTATCTTGGTATGCCAATAAACAAGGTCATGAAGTCCTGTTATGGGGAAGAGACGCATCCCAAAATTATGAAAAGCTGCTGCAAACGCGAAAAAATGATTATTTGGATTTACCCCTTAGTATTCAATTAACGAATAACCTGGATGAAGCTATTGCTTTGGCTGAGCTTGTTTTTATTGCGATTAGCGCTCAAGAGCTTAGAAGCTTTGCTAAGCAGCTTAATTCGATGAAAATTGCCAACAAGACCTTTGTTCTGTGCATGAAAGGACTTGAAATGTCGTCAGGCGAGAGACTGACACGAGTTTTTATGGAAGAAATTCAACAGCCGGTCGATGTTGCCATTTGGGTTGGCCCTGGGCATGTACAAGATTTTGTACAGGATATTCCGAACTGTATGGTGATTGATTCGGATAACATTAACATCACGAAGCTGATTGTTGACAATTTAGGAAGCGAGACGATCCGATTCTATTATGGAGAGGATTTGCTAGGCAATGAAATCGGAGCGGCCGCGAAAAATGTCATCGGCATTGCAGCAGGCATGTTGGATGGATTAGGTTACTCAAGTTTGAAGGGCGCATTAATGTCTAGAGGAACCAAAGAAATCGCCAGATTAGTCAAAGCTATGGGAGGGGACGAGATGACCGTTTACGGTCTTGGGCATCTCGGTGATTATGAAGCTACCGTGTTTTCAAAGCACAGCCATAATCGGCGTTTTGGGGAAGCATTTGTAAAAAATGAGCCGTTTGAGAAATTGGCAGAAGGCGCGGCCACCGTAAAAGCTTTATTGCAGTTATCTGCCCAATATGATGTGGAGCTGCCGATCTGTCAGGCTGTGAATTCCGTTATATGGGAGGCTCAAGATGCGAGAGAGCAGCTTATCAAGTTATTTATGAGACCCGTTAAATTTGAACGCATTTAAGTTAATCAATATGTCGGCACAATCGCGGGCAAAAGGAAACTAGTTGTCCCTTTAATTTATATACATAACAAAAGTTATGTAAACAAATCTTGGTGGAGCGGCTTGTAAAGTACAAGAGAAGCAGGATATACCGAAGGAGTCATCCTCATGTGATTATCGATCACGGAAGATGGCTCTTTCACATATACGGAAATATGCTGCCACTAACCGGATGTTGCATAATCAAATATTCAATTGTGAAAGTGGCGATAATAACATGGAAAAGCTTATAATGGCAATTATATGTTATATTATGCAACACTTATATCTCAAAATGTTATGTGAAGGGGATACCTATGCAAATTAAAGTACTGGCCATTGCCCCATACCCAGGATTGAAGGGTTTAATGGAAGACATCGCTAAAGATGATGCTCGGATTAAAATCGATATTGAGGTTGCGGATCTCCACAACGCTCTCCCTATCGTACATGCTGCCAAGGGAAACTATGACGTTATTTTGAGCCGGGGGGGAACATCAACGCTAATTCGAAGCCATGTAACAACACCTGTCGTCGATATACCCGTATCCGGTTATGATATTTTGCGCGTGCTCACCTTGGTTAAAAACTCTAACAGCAAAGTGGCTATTATTGGTTTTCCAAATATTTGCCGCGGTGTGGCGGAAGTGTCCAGTTTGCTGGATTACGATTTTCCCATGTATTCGGTAGATCGGGCTGCTGACGTTCCACAAGCCCTACAGACCGCTTTTGAGCATGACGCTCAAATCATCCTTGGCGACGTAGTAACCGTGAATACGGCAGAAGAAATGGGCTATAACGGCATTCTTATTACAAGTGGACGAGAGTCTGTTCTTGAAGCGCTTGAAGAGGTAAAGCGGATTTACGATGTCCTTTGGAAAGCGCAAGAAAACGAGCATTTATTTGAGCATATTCTGGAACATCACCGAACCGGGGTCATGGCAATAAACGATTCGGGAGGAATCCTATATGCGAATGAAGCCGCCGCGTCATTGCTCGGATACAACAGCTCGGTTATCCGCGGGATGAATTTGGCAGGCATAGATCCGATGTGGGGCCGCTATTTGGAGGAAGCCGGCAAAAGCAGCGCAATCGGCGTAACCAAGCAAACGAAGTGGTTCCAAAAAAGGCAGGTAAGCATTGAAATCGTTGTCCCGCCTCCCAAGTTAAGCAGCCCGAGTTACAGCTACTTTGTTTACTTATATCCTTCAGCAGATAAAATAAATAGTCCAGCCTCGTACAATTTTCAAATAACGGACCGGATTGCAACTTTTGCGCAAATTATGGGTTCAAGCACCGTTATTTTGCAGGCTATCAAACGTGCCAAAGCACTCGCACAAACGCGTAATCCGATTTGGATAAGCGGGGAAGAGGGAAGCGGCAAGCAGTTGTTCTGTCAAGCGATCCATGCCGCAAGCCAAAGCTCAGGGGATGCGTTGTACATACTTCCATGCGACCAATTATCGGATGAGGAGCAAGAATCGGTTTTACTCGGCACAGATGATTTTCCGGGACTACTTTTCAAAGAATCGGTCGGAACGATATGTCTGGAAAACATCCAACATGTAAGTCTACAGCTGCAGCGCAAGCTTCTCTCTGCCATGACTACGGGTACGCATGCCCGTCTCATCGTGACCACCTCTCACCCGATAAAGCTGATGCTCAAAAAAGAAGAGATGGATCAAGCGTTTGTCCTGGCATTTATGGACATGTACGTGAGTTTACCGCCGCTTCGGGAACGGTTGGAGGATATTGAAGAGATCGCCCGTGTATTAATTGCCAATTATAACTCTCGTCATGGCAAGCAAATCGTTGGTATTCGGCAAGAGGTTTTGGAAGACGACCTGATGAACAAGCTGTGGCCAGGTAATATTCACCAACTGAGAGTTGTTCTAGAGAGCATGCTTGCTTGCACAAACAGTCACTATATTGGTACGAAGGAAGCAAAAGAGGGTTGGCAGAAAGTGAGGGAATCGTTGCAAACGGAAGCAACCAGTCAGCTCGCAACCGTCAATTTGTCAGGATCATGGGATGAAATTGAACAGAGAATACTACTGGAGATATTGGAAAAAGAAGGAATGAATCAGTCCAAAGCAGCGAAACGATTAGGGATAAACCGATCTACCCTATGGCGTAAATTGAAAGATGTGTTGCAAATTTAAACGATTTCCCCCGTTGTTATGAGGGGATTCCTATCATATAATCATCACATGAGCGAAATTGAAATATTATGTTGCAAATTGCAACTCTTATAATTTCCTCAATTACACTTCTTAGGAGGAAGTAAACCATGAGAATTAAGGCAACTATTGATCGGATTCCTGGAGGTATGATGATTGTTCCGCTTATTCTAGGGGCTATCTTAACAACATTATTCCCTACTATGGGTAAAACATTTGGCTCCTTCACAGGTGCATTGATGACAGGATCTCTACCCATTTTGGCCGTGTTCTATGTTTGTATGGGATCTACGATCAACTTCAAGGCCACTCCATACATTTTGAAAAAGGGTGGTACGCTTTTAGGCACTAAAATTTTGACAGCAATCATTGTAGGATTTGTAGCTGCTAAATTTCTGGGCAATGGAATGATCACAGAAGGTTTCTTTGCCGGCATCTCGGTATTGGCTATCGTAGCAGCTATGAATGATACCAATGGCGGATTGTACATGGCATTAATGGGGCAATTCGGTAAGAAGGAAGACGTTGGCGCTTACTCGGTTATGAGCTTGGAATCAGGGCCGTTCTTTACCATGATTTCATTAGGTGTAGCAGGTTTGGCCGCATTCCCTTGGCAGACTTTTGTAGGTGCGATTTTGCCATTAATCGTTGGTATGATTCTAGGAAATTTAGATAAAGACATGCGTGAATTCTTATCTAAAGCCGTACCTGTTTTAGTTCCGTTCTTTGCTTTCGCTTTAGGTGCCGGTTTGAATCTTCAAACGGTGTGGAAAGCCGGTTTCCTTGGCGTATTGCTAGGTATTGGCGTTGTGGCTGTTACGGGTCTTACCTTGACCATTACAGACCGCTTCATCGGCGGAAACGGTATTGCAGGTTTGTCAGCAGCTTCAACGGCTGGAAATGCCGCGGGTGTACCGGCAGCAGTTGCCGCCGCGAATGCAGTCTATGCTCCGCTTGTGCCTTCCGCTACTGCGTTGGTTGCTTCTTGCGTAATTGTAACTGCAATCCTTGTACCGATCGTAACGGCTTGGTACGCCAAAAAAATTGGAGTTAAAAGTCAAATCAATTAGAAAGACAGAGATTTACATGGGAGGAACAACACCATGAAACATATTGCCATCATTGCAGATGATTTGACCGGTGCGTCCGATTCAGGTGTTCAATTTGCAAGAAATGGACTGCAAACGCAAGTCATTTTTGATATTGAGCAAGTTTCTAAACAAAAACAGACGATGGAGGCTGTCGTCATCGATACAGACAGCCGATCAGTGGCTCCGGAGATCGCATACGCAAACGTAAAAGAAGCAGCGCTTCAAATTAAACAAGCTGGCTTTACACATGTTTATAAGAAAATGGATTCTACGCTTCGCGGGAATCTAGGCGTTGAAATTGACGCTGTGATGGATGTCATTCCATTTGATTTTGCGGTGGTTGCCCCGGCTTTTCCTAAGATTGGCCGAACCACCTCACAGGGAATGCATTATCTGAACGGGATTCCTGTCAGTCAAACCGAGATAGCTAATGACCCGAAGTGTCCAGTGAAGGAATCAGATCTCGTGAAGTTGTTTTCTTCACAATCCAAGCGCAAAGTTGGACTTATTCCATTCGACATTTTACGTGCAGGAAAAGAACAGGTGTTTTTGAACATACAATCACTTCTGGAAACGAATACTGAACTCATCATATTCGATGCTTTAACCCAAGAAGATGTACAGCATATTGCGGATTGGCTAGCCGAGAGCAACTATAAGACGCTGTGGGCAGGGTCCGCGGGTTTAGCCGACTTTCTGCCAAAAGCGTTATCCCTTCCTAGTCATACGAGCGAGTCTGCTCAACTGCCATCAGGCGCGAAGCCTGTTCTGTTGGTCGCAGGAAGCATTTCACAGGTCACACGCCGGCAAGTGTCTGCTTATAACGAGGAACCGCAGGTCACTGCCGTTGAATTAGATACTGTTCAAGCGATAGCTTCCGAAAAGGGAGCACAAGTCGAGATTGACCGCTGCAGAGGGGAACTCCAAGCTGCATTAAAGAGAGGCTCCGATGTTTCTCTCTGCGCAAGCTCTTCGCCTGAGCAAGTTGTTATGACGAAGGAAGCAGGTTCCCGAAGAGGTTATGATTCTACCGCAGTATCCAATGAGATTTCAATGATTTTGGGAGCGATAGCCTCCGAAATAATGAAAACCGAGGAATTGCAAGGCGTTATTTTAACTGGAGGAGATACTGCAAAAGCGGTCTGCAAGCATTTGGGCGTATCAAGTATTCAATTGGTGAAAGAAATTGAACCTGGTATCCCGCTCGGCCTCCTCGTACGAGAAATGCCCGTATGGGCTGTAACGAAAGCCGGTGCTTTCGGAAATGAATATAGCTTGTCAAACGCTAAAAAAGCATTAAAGGGGGAAACATACGAATGAATAGACCGATAATAGGTATTACAATGGGCGATGGAGCCGGTGTAGGTCCTGAAATCATCATGAAATCATTGAAAGATGCCCAGATCTATGAGACATGCCGTCCTTTTGTCATTGGCGACGCCAAAATATTGGAAAGAGCAGATCAGTTCGTCCATACGGGACTTCGTGTCCGTAAAATTGCTTCTGTTACGGAAGCTCAGTTCGAACACGGCACTGTGGATTGCTTTGATTTGAATTTACTGGCAGCGGATCTTCCGATTGGTCAAGTGTCCAAAGAAGCCGGTCATGCTGCTTTTATGTACTTGAAACAGGCGATTGAACTTGCTAACGAGGGAGCTATTGACGCGATTTGTACAGCGCCATTAAACAAAGAAGCTCTTCATAAGGGCGGACATATTTATCCGGGGCATACCGAAATTTTAGCGGATCTGACAGGCACAGAAGACTTTTCCATGATGCTTTCCGCTCCAAAGCTGAAGGTTATTCATGTAACGACACATGTCGGTATTCTGGATGCTGTCCGTATGATCAATCCAGACCGCGTGTATAAAGTGATCCGTATGGCACATGAAACGTTACAGAAGGCCGGCTATGCGACGCCTAAAATTGCTGTCTGCGGAATCAACCCCCATGCGGGAGAGAACGGATTGTTTGGGTATGGGGAAGAAGATGAAAAAGTCGTTCCAGGTGTAAAGAGAGCGCAAGAAGAGGGCATTCAAGCTGTTGGACCTTTACCTGCGGATACACTCTTCTTCCGCGCTACGCGGGGAGACTTCGATATCGTAGTGGCTATGTATCATGATCAAGGTCATGGTCCAATCAAAGTATTAGGCCTAGAAGCCGGTGTAAATATTACAGTTGGGCTTCCGATTATTCGCACCAGCGTAGATCATGGTACGGCATTTGATATTGCCGGTAAAGGAATTGCCGATGAGCAAAGCTTGAAAGAAGCTTTAAAACAAGCGATTGAATTGGCTCCGAAACGTGAGCAATAGAAAGATGTGCAAAAATAAATAACGTTATACGAGAAAACTCATACTGGAATCAGTGTGAGTTTTTTTATTTTTTTAAAAGAATCCCACTATTTTCTTGCTAGTTTTATTACTCCTGATCAATTGGATGCTGGATTTGGTCTTGATACAGATCAAAAAATAGTTTGCCCTGCGTCCCTTTGATCGCGTAGCAGACTTCTTCTGCGGTAACACCCCGCTGCTTTAGCTGCTTTGAGAGCCATTCGTTGGATAAACCAATTTGCTGTAAATTATCTGACATAATCTTTCCGTCCATGATTAGTTCAACAGGAAACTGGATCTTTGTGTTGTTTTTCAAATGCAAGTCCTTTTGTATAAGAGGACGAAATTCAGGCTTTTTCAGGACAGATAGTTTGCCGTTAAGCTCTAAGATGGCGTATTGCACTTCTTCGATATCGAAAATGTCCTTTTCTCTCAATTCTTGATTTAAAGTGTCGAGAGTAAATTGAATTTTTCTTAAGTTTTGTTCCATAATTTTGCCGTCTTCGATCACTACCGTCGGTTTTCCTGCAAACCATTTCCTCATTTTGCGGTTTTTCAATGATATAACTGAGATGAGATAGGCAATGCCACTGAAGATCAAGAATGAAGCAATGATGTTCCATGTTTTCAAATGAGTATTAAAGGCTAAATTTCCGATAATGGCACCAAGTGTAATTGAAGCGACAAAATCATTGTAAGTCATACGCGCAATCGTGTGCTTTCCTAGAATCCGCGTAATTAGCATAATAAGACAGAAAGCTAACACTGTCCTAATAACTGTTTCCAATAACATATCTGTCAACCTCCCATCAGATGAAATGCTTTGTTATCTTTTTCTTTTTTTAGAAAAAAATACGCTTGGGCAATAAACGATCTTGGTAGAGGTGCCGTGAACAATATAAAAAGTCTCCATGGTAGGAGGTTCATGGATCCCAGCTGCTGTCCAGCGAACGGATCCAATAAACTAAACCAAGGAGACTATATGAAGCTTTCTCTTAATCCCGTTCAGGCTTTCTAGTTCAAATGCACGTCAATTAAATGGCGACAAATCTAATAATTTGACGAAGGAAGAGTCTTCTAACCACAACAATTCCTCTGTTGTTCATAAAACGGAGAAAGATGAAAGTGAGTCCACGGCTAACAACACGACCGTTAAAAACGGTAGTAGTTCCATTAGTATTTCGATAAACAATTCCATAGAAGTGATTAAGCAACAATGTCATTTCTATCATTCCTTTCTGCTTTGATAATATAAGATATGCAGGGAGATCTTGTCTGCGAGGGCTGATTAAATAGATTAGTATGGAAATATCGTATAAGCTGCATTTAAAGACTATTTATAGTCCTTGTCTTTTAATCGAGAGCATAGTTATGATAGACCTAGTTGAACAATTTGAATGGAAAAGGGAGGTTGGTTGGATGAAGACGATTGAAGAGGTAGAAGCGCGCATGACGTATCCTTCGGCTAAGCTGATCGAGGATATGAAGGGGTTGGATGGCGACATCCTGTTGCTTGGCATCGGAGGGAAGATGGGGCCGACACTGGGGAGGCTGGCAGTTAACGCGGCAAAAGAAGCAGGGGTCAAGAAGCGTATTATTGGCGCTTCCCGTTTCTCGAATTCCAGTTTGCGAGAAGAGCTGGAACAAGCCGGCATTGAAACGATCGCCGTCGATTTATTGAACGACTCGGAACTGCAGAAACTGCCAGATGTTCGAAATGTCTTGTATATGGCAGGGAATAAATTCGGAACGGCAGGCAACGAGCATTTCACCTGGGCTATGAATGCTTATTTGCCCGGCCGGGTTGCCGAGAAGTTCCGCAATTCCCGCATTGTGGCGTTTTCCACGGGCAACGTGTATCCGCTTACGTCTTTAAATCACGGCGGCGCTACGGAGGAGCATCCAACAGGTCCCATCGGCGAATATGGACAATCGTGTTTGGGACGGGAGCGAGTCTTTGAACACTTTGCCCGCAAATATCAGATCCCCATGGCGATCTATCGACTGAACTATGCCATTGACTTGCGGTATGGCGTGCTTCTGGAGATCGCCAAAGCTGTCAAAGCTGGGAACCCGATCGACATTACAATGGGGCATGTTAATGTCATTTGGCAGGGAGATGCCAACGAAATCGCGCTTAGAGCGTTGACGGTATGTTCTACCCCGCCAACCGTGTTGAATGTGACAGGGCCGGAAACAGTGTCCATTCGCTGGGCGGCGGAAGCTTTTGGTGAGCGGCTTGGCGTTAAGCCATCATTTGTCGGCGAAGAATCTACGACAGCCCTGCTGAGCAATGCAGGCAAAAGTCATCAACTGTTCGGCTATCCTAGCGTATCCCTGCGCGACATGATCGATTGGATTGCAGACTGGGTGGCAGAAGGGGGAGCGACTTGGAACAAGCCGACTCACTTCCAAGAGCGAAAGGGGAACTACTAGCCCATGGTAGAACGAAAATCGTTGACCTCCGAGCAGTATGCGGCATTGCATGACGGTCTGGTTATTCCCGCCCATCCGCTCGCGCTTACGGCGCAGCGGCAATTGGATGTACAGAGGCAGAGAGCACTGACTCGCTACTATATAGCTAGTGGCGCGGGTGGTATCGCGGTTGCGGTACACTCTACGCAGTTTGAAATTCGTGATCCGAAGATTGGACTCTTCGAAACGGTTCTCCGTCTTGCTTCCGAGGAAGTGGAACGGGCGAATATACAGCGTCCGTTTCTCAAGATCGCTGGAATCTGCGGTCCGCAGTCTCAAGCTCTAGGTGAGGCAGAGATTGCAGCTGGACTAGGATATGATATCGGTTTGGTAAGTATGGGGGGACTTCCTGGCTTGACGGAGGAGGAGCACTTGGCGAGGATCCGCGCAGTGGCAGACGTGCTGCCTGTATTTGGTTTTTATTTGCAGCCGTCCGTAGGAGGCAGAACGTTTAGTTATGAATTCTGGAGAGCGTTTTCTGAAATTCCAGGCGTTGTCGGTATCAAAATAGCCCCGTTCAATCGTTACCAGACGATCGATGTTGTCAGGGCTGTATGCCATTCCAGCCGCAGAGATGAAATCGCCTTGTACACGGGCAATGACGACAACATCGTGAATGATCTGTTAACGGCGTACCGTTTCACGATTGAAGGACAGAGCGTAGAGAAAAGAATCGTCGGCGGTTTGCTCGGCCATTGGGCTGTGTGGACTCAGAAGGCGGTGGAATTGCTGGATGAAATTAAACAAGTTAGAGTGAACCGCGAGATTTCGACCGCATGGCTGACCCGGAACGTAGAAGTCACTGATTGCAATGCAGCATTCTTTGATCCGGCGCATAACTTCCATGGCTGTATTCCCGGTATCCACGAGGTACTCCGCCGTCAAGGGTTGCTGGAGGGCCGCTGGTGTCTGAATCCGAAGGAAGAGTTGTCCGAAGGGCAAGCGGAGGAAATCGATCGCGTTTACCGCGCTTATCCACACTTAAACGACGATGAATTCGTTGCTTCAGGACTCAACCTTTGGATGAAGGGATAGACAATCACCATGGACTCTTTTCAGAAATTAAGTACCCACAGCAAGGAAAGTGCCGGGATTAAGATTGGCATCATCGGCCCAAAATCCATGGTAACCAGAATCGTCCAGGTTGCCAAAAAATTTCCGACGCTTGAGCCTGTCGTCCGCTTTTCAAAACATGAATCGGAAACACCGGGTTTATCCGACGAAATCAAACACGAAGTCGAAGTCTTGTTATTGTGCGGACCCGTCCCTTACCGTAAAGTGCTGGAAAAAGTGGAATCGATGATTCCCGTACATTATGTTCGATATAACGAGACGGGACTATATAAAGCTTTTTACAATATCCAAAAAAAGATCGTAAATCAAAATGCCGCCGTAAAAGCAATCAGTGTAGATACCGTGACACCAATGATGGTCAAACGTTTTATGGAAGAAATCGATGAACAAGACCTGAAAATAATTTGCTATGACGAGGTAAACAGTCCCACAAGAGAGCAGTTGGCGGATTTCCATAAAGACTGTTTTACTAGGGGATTAGCCTCGGGCGCCCTCACCGGCTTACATTCGATCTCTACTGAATTAACTGAGTGCCGTATTCCGAATGAATGGATCGTCCCAACCACACAAGACATTGTTGTTGCATTGGAAAGAGCACTGCTATCGACAGATGCGAGGAAAAGCAAAGAATCACAGATCGTCGTTGGTCTTATCAATGTCGATGGTTTCGGGAAAATCATTGATCGCCATAACTCCGAGCACGAGATCCAAAAATTGAAGCTCGACATTCACCGGATTTTGCTTGATTACGTGGATTCCTTAAGAGGACATCTTACGCATTTGGGGGGCGATGAATATTTATTTTTTACAACCAGAGGGATATTCGAACAAGAAACAGCCGGATACAAAAGGGTTCCTCTAGCCTCAGAAATTTATAAAACGTATCAGTTAACACTTAGTATCGGAGTTGGCTTCGGCCGAACAGCGAATGAAGCTGGTTCGAATGCAAGAACGGCTTTACGGAAATCCAAAGAAGCGAGCGGGAATTCCTGTTTTATTGTCAGAGAGGACAAGGGAATACTTGGTCCTTTAGAGATGGCGGATGCTTTTGTGAAAGATCTGGAAGTGGTGAATCCTGATTTTATAAAAAAAGCGGAGAACGCCAATATGACCTCCTCCTATTTGAGCAGGTTGCTTGTTGCTTATGCCCGTACAGGGAAGAAAGACTATAACGTTCAAGAATTAGCTTTATTATTTGACATTACCGTAAGGAGTACACATCGATTGCTGATTGAATGGTCGGATTCTGGCCTAGTTCGGACTAGTCATATGGAAAAAATGCCGAAGGGCCGCCCAAGGCAAATTTTTCAGTTTATTTTTTTGGAAGAGAGCATGAAGAACGCAACGGTTTAGCTGTATATAGGTAGATATTCGGGAAGGAGGCGATTACCCATGCAAGAAACAGATTTAAGAGTAGCGGTACTTGGTGCTGGCACAATTGCCAATGCACATTTGGAAGCCATTCAATCGACACAAGGATTGACGGCGTGTGCAGTGGTAGATGTTCAACCAGAAAAAGCGAGTCAATTTGCCAAACTCTTTAACATAGCGGCCTTTACCGATTACCGTAAAATGATAATTGAAGAAAAACCAGATGTGGTAGCCATCGCTTTGCCTCATTTTTTGCATAAAGAGACGGCCATTTTTGCTGCCGAGCATGGCTGTCATTTGATGATTGAAAAACCTATGGCATTGACCGTTGCCGAGTGTGATGAGATTATTAAGGCCGGCCGGAGAGCGGATATCCGCATCTTGGTGGGACATACCCAGCATTACATAGCAGAGAATATACAGGCCAAACGTATGATCCAAAGCGGTGAGCTTGGGAAACTGGTGATGATCCATGATGTTAGGCATTTGAACTATTTTCAAGCCTCGCGTCCGCAATGGTTTCTTGAAAAAGAGAAATCAGGCGGCGGCATTTTAGCAAACTTGGGCACGCATTCCATTGACAAAATTCAGTGGTTGACAGACAGCACTGTCCGGAAAGTGAATTCATCTGTCAGCCATTATGGAGCTAGGGGAGATGTAGAAGGCAGCGGCATGATTTATCTGGAGTTGTCGGATGGAATTCCTGCGACAATCGTCCAATCCGGTTATTTAGGCGCATCCCGAAATGAAACGGAGATTATTTTTACTAAGGGGATGCTAAAACTTGTAACCGGCAATAGCCTATGGATGAGCCGAGGCGGCAGCTATGAGAAACTGGATTCGCTCAGCCTGGCAAAACCTTTCGAACTGCAGTACGCAGATTTGCTTACGGCCATTCGAGCTCATAGCGAAACAAGCTGTCCGCCAGAGTATGCCCGAGGGGTTATTGCAGCACTCGAAGCTGTTTACTTGTCGGCAGAAACGGGTAAGGAACAGTTTATTCATCAGGCTGTCATGTAACTGGGTGACAAAAAAAGGATTTTTTTGTGGCTCTGCAGCCCTATTCCATGATATATATGAAGTGACTCATACTTGACGAATGGAGTGAGATGAATGAGAATCGCCGCGCAACTGTATACGCTTCGTAATTTTCTGAAAACCCCTGGAGACATTAGCGAGAGTTTGAAAAAAGTAAAGGAGATGGGGTACCGGGCTGTACAAGCTTCCGGAGTAGGACCGATTGACAACCAAGAATTTAAAGCGCTTGCAGACCAGGAAGGGTTAACGATCTGCGCCACGCATATTGGGTACAATGATTTGCTGAATGATATGGATGCCGTCATCGAGAAGCATCAGGCATGGAATTGCAAATATGTCGGTTTAGGCGGCCTTCCTCCGGAATTCCGTGAAAACAGCCAAGGCTACGCCGCTTTCGCGAAGCAAGCCTCAGAGTTTGGAAGACAACTGAAAAGTGCTGGGCTGCAGTTCATCTACCACAATCATGATTTTGAGTTTGCCAAATACGAGGGGAAGACAGGCATGGACATTTTGTTTGAGCTGTCGGACCCGGATTGCGTGGATTTTGAGCTGGATGTCTATTGGGTACAAGCAGGCGGGGCCGATCCAATCGAGTGGATTCGTAAGATGGACGGACGCATGAAGGTTGTCCATTTCAAGGATATGATTGTGACACCGGATCGGAAACAGCGTTTCTCAGAGGTCGGTGAAGGCAATATGAATTTTAAAGGTATTATTCAAGCATGTGAAGAAATTGGCGTGGAGTGGGCCGCGGTTGAGCAAGACGATTGTTATGACCGCAATCCGTTTGAGAGTTTGGAGATCAGCTTTGCCAATCTTGCCAAATTAGGGGCAAAAGCTTAGTGCCAGACGATCCGTAATCGGAAGTTTGCTTCCATGCAGCAAAGAAAGGTGTCTTAATTCAACGGGAGAACCATACTTTAGTAAGGACTTTTCTTACGAAAGGATGATTTTCCTTGTTGTATCGGCCGCATTTGATTACACGAAAAATCATTCCTGAAGTTCAGGAATTTCCGATGCTATCGTTATCAAGCCGAATCACCCCGGAGCATCTGTTTTATATCCGAAATCATTTTCCATACCTAATCGTGGATATGGAAACATGGGGACTGAGGATTGAGGGTTGTGTAAACAGACCCATTTGTTTGCGTTATCAAGATCTTTTGCACATGAATCAGGTTTCTATTCCTGTAACGCTTGAATGCGCTGGGGAGAAGAGAGCCATGTTTCAACCGAAAGTTCGCGGTGAGCAGTGGGAATTAGGTGCAAGCAGTCACGCTATTTGGACAGGGGTCCGACTTGTTGATGTCCTGTTTGCAGCTGGCATTCAAATGAATGCGATTGAAGTGACTTTTGAAGGGATGGATAAAGGAACCAGGACGGATATGCCAGGGGTTTTTACTTTTACCAGAAGTTTACCGGTCAAAGAAGCACTGAATCCCGATATTCTGATTGCTTTATACATGAATGGAAAGCCTTTGCCATTTCGCCATGGTTATCCCGCGAGGCTCATTGTTCCAGGATGGTATGGGATGGCTTCTGTTAAATGGCTGCACCGAATCAAGGCTATTAACCAGCCATTCATAGGACCTTTTCAAGCTATTGATTATGTATATAAAAACAAATCCTCCTCTTCGACTCATGCGACACCAGTCACGACGATCCGTCTTAACTCAACGATTGCACAACCTTCCGATCAGGCAGTGTTGGCGAGAGGAGAACACAAGCTAGTCGGTACGGCGATTTCAGGCGAGTATCCTGTCGTTCTTGTTGAAATCAGCGCAGATAACGGAATGACATGGCAGCGTGCTTCTTGGTTAGACCCGCAGGAGTCATATTCTTGGAGACGTTGGTGCCTAAAGTGGGATCTAACGAAACCAGGAACATATGACATCTGCGTTCGAGCAACAGATGCTGCTGGGAATGTGCAGCCAGAATTGGCCGATTGGAACTTAAACGGGTACGGCTATAATGCGATTCAAAAAATACGAGTCTATGTGGATTGAGCCGTTACATGTAACATGTATCACAGAAGATATGAAGACCTGGACACATATGTGTATCCAGGTCTCTTTTTTTTTTGAAAATAATTGCTTGCTCTTTGTTAAGAGACGTGACTTATCAGTTCGATGATGTAGGATGCTGCTGTTGTTGCTGAGTATGGTGGGCATGATGCTGAGCATGATGCTGAGTATGCTGAACATGGTGGTGTTGAGGATGGTAGGTATGGTGATGCATAGGATGATAGGCATGGTGATGCATAGGGTGGTGGGCATGATGATGCATAGGATGGTACGCAAAGTGATGGATAGGATGGTAAGCTTGGTGATGCATTGGAAAGTAGGCATGGTGATGCATGGGATGATAAGCATGATGCATAGGATGATAAGCATGGTGTTGGGCATGGTGAGCCTGTTGGTGATGTGGATGAGCAGGATAGTGCGTTCCGGGTGTCATTGAAGGTTGTTGATAAATAGGAAGATTGTCACCCGTCCAAGTCGGAGCGTGCCCTGCAGGAAGTTGAGTCTCCGTTCTAGTTGCAGTCTGATAATCAGGGAGGATAACCTCTGTTGAAGAATTACGTTGTGTCATGTTCTTTCCCCTTTCGGTATAGGCATACGTCATCCTATGCAGGGATTAGAAAGTTGGGCACATGTCTTACTAAATTGGGCTTAGCTCAATTGTTAAATGGATACAATCATCTTTTTCGAACATAGATCCATTCGCCAACTTTCGCAATAATGGGCTTATTCCGACTCCGGCATTGAAAGAGCGCAAAGTAGGAGAAGTCCGGATGAACATACTGTTCCGTCAGATAGGCAGATTGTGTGCTGCCTGGGATTCTGTGGTTATTCAGAACCTTTATAACAACTTCCTTCGATGCGATCCCAAAACCATATCCATGACCATAGACGAGATCATTTTCCATCAGGATGACGTTTTCTCCTTTTCCCCAAGGTATCTTAGGTTCAAACTCGGGGTTCAGGAAGTAGAGTACATCACCGGTGACGGCTTCCTCATGAACTGTTCGATTGATAAGGTGCAAATTGCTGTTAGAATCATAATCAAATAATAAAAGGTCCGAATTCATAATATCGAATTTCTCAGGATCTATGGACTCTAATATGGCTTTGTATAAAACAACGACGACAGCCATTGAACATTCGAACGCGTAAGATGTTCCATTCGTGAATATATCCCGTATCGCATCTTGTGGAGCAACACCACTTTTCAACTGAAACCTGCCCTGATCTGTAATGTCCCAATACGCGGGATTGCACATAGAGTGTTTGAAATCAGCAAAATAGACACCGCTTTTACTCAATGCTCTTGAGGACTCCATGATTTGGGTTCGCATGTACAATTCAAACAACAGGGTATCAACTGAATCGTACCGATACTCGAAAGGGCTGATCTGTTTCTTTTGATAAATGGTTCGTTCTAACTCGGACAGCGTACCTTCTCCAAAGGCTACTTTACTGGTACCTTCGATTACGATCATGGACTTCTCCTCATTTTAAAAGATCAGTAAGAGTGACTCCTCTATTTTTATGTGAAAAATTGACTTTATGTGCGCTGGATTATTAACCCAGCTGTGAGATACCAAATTGCCGTGCCGTTCCTTCAGGCAAATTAATAGGTTAGATTATGCCATATAAAGAAGGAGGGTTATTCCAAATGACTACGCGTAAACCTTCGCCATCCTTTCATTTCGCTTATGTCACGAATTTCAACGATGATACCGTGTCGGTGATTGATACTCGTACAAGAGAGGTTAAGGCAACTATTAAAACTGGTAGAGGACCATTTGAGATTGCCGTTACACCCGATGGAAAATATGCTTATGTTGTCAATAAACGGGATAACACCGCACAAGTAATCAAACGATCAACAAATACCATTATTCGCACTATCCAGGTTGGAAAAAGTCCCTCTGATGTAGGGACATCACGAAAGTTCGTCTATGTGACGAATTCAGCTGATCGTACCGTTTCGGTCATATGTATGAAAAAACAAAAAGTCGTGCATACGATAAAGGTTGGAATTAACCCGGTAGGAGTAACAACTACGCCTAAGAAGTCGGGCAAAAGAACTTTAGGCTTTGTAAGTAATAACACCAGCAACACGATTTCTATTTTCGACGCGAAACATAATAAGGTTATTGACACGATACCAGCTGGCGTCGGCCCTGATCAAATTGCTTTCACAATGGACCGTAAATTTACTTATGTCACCACGGATACTAATGTTCTGGTAATAGGAACTCATAGCCGAAGGATTATAAAAAAGATTCGAGTTGGACTTATACCGATTGGTGTAGCTATAACCCCTAACAACAAATTTGCTTACGTAGGCAATGAAGGCGATAACACCGTTTCCGTCATTAAAATTGCTAATAATAAGGTGATAGCTACCATTCCCGTTGGGATCAAACCGGGTATTGTAGCCATTACTCCAGACAGCAAGTTTGCTTATGTTGCTAATTTTGGAGAAAATACAGTTTCTGTAATAAGAATCAAGGATAATAAGGTTATTGACACGATAACTGTAGGAAATGCAGCATCCGGACTTGCTATTATCCCTTTATAAAATTTCTAGCAGGAAACGCTACTTAAATAAAAGACAGCTGCAAGTCTAGAACGATTTCTACGAGTTCTAGACTGCAGCTGTCTTTTTATTTGTGTCAGAGTCTAGCGAAGCTGACTTTATACTGTTTGACGCCATAAACAAACGGACTTTGAATATAGGTCATCTCTGAACCGGTGACAAATTGAATATCTCTGAACCGTTTCAGGAGCGTCTCCATCACGATTTGCCCTTCAAGCCGGGCTAAAGGTGCACCTAGGCAGAAATGTATGCCGAAGCCAAACGAAAGGTGGGCATTTGGTTTGCGGTCCACAATAAACGTATCCGGATCGGCAAATTTTGCCTCATCGCGATTAGCTGATGCCACCCAAGAGACAACTTGCTGACCTTTTGTTATTAGGAAATCTCCGATTTCCACGTCCTGTGTCGCTACTCTTCCTATGGCTTGAATGGGGGGATAGAAACGCAGGACTTCCTCAAGAAAACCAGGAATAAGTTCTGGCGAATCGCGAAGCTGCTGTTGGAGCGTTATATCTTCCGTCAAGCGGCGGACAGCGTTTGTAATTAAGTTGGTCGTCGTTTCATTCCCAGCAGCGAGGAGCAGGATTGAAAAGCCAAGTATTTCTTTGTCGCTCAGCTTTTCTCCTTCAACTTCGGCTTGCAGCAAAAGGGAAATCAGATCTTCTTTGGGCTCCACACGCCGCTGCTCAGCAATCCGGGCGAAATAATCACTCAGCTCGTCGGTGGCTTGTTCTTTCTCTGCGATGATCTGCTTGAACGCCTCGTCCGTGTTTTGATCCGGTCCCTTGACAAGAATGTCCGACCATTCCTTGAACAAGTTGCGATCCTCTGGGGGAACGCCGAGAAGTTCCGCAATCATAATCACCGGCAGGGGAACAGCCAGATCGGACACTATATCCATAGTCTCTTTGATTTGCACATCATCCAGCAATTCGTCGGTGATGGAGGAGATACGTGATGCCAAATCCGAGATTACCTTGGGTGTAAACGCCTTGTTCACCAAACCTCTCAGTTGGGTATGACGGGGAGGATCCATCGTAAGGATGGTTTCTCTGTCTTTCACAGCCAATCCGCGCTTGGAAGAGAAGGTGACGGGATCTTTAAGAATACGGTGAATGTCCTCATAGCGAAATACATCCCAGCAACCTCTGCTTTCATCATAACGAACAGGTGTCGTTTGGCGAAGTTGGTTAAAGACTGGAAAAGGAAGAAGCCGTTTTTCCTTCGTGTTCAATTCTGCCATTGGAATAATATTGGCGTACCGTTCGGATTTGTTCATGTCTGTTCTAGTAAACTCCTCTCCAAATTCAAACTAAAGGTTAATTTGCCCCGGTGTTAACAATTAATTCCTGTTAGTTTTCAGTAGACATTCAGTCAATGTTCAACCGACTCTCAGTTGGATTTAACCGTTTCTTAAGAAACCAGGTCTATACTTCAACTTGTAAGAAAAAAATCGAGAAGAAAGGTGGAGGAGAGCATGAGGCATGAAAATCCGATAGGCAGGTTTAACCCTGACAGCCAGTTCTCAGCAGAAGGTCATTATCACCACGGATTCCATGGTGGACCTATTCTTTTTATTGCAATCGGACTCCTACTGATTATCCTTGCATGGGTATTTTGGAAGAAAATCAAAAAAAGAAGAACGGACATAAACCAATTGGTTCAGCCAGCCTTCATTTCGGACAAGCATTCCGTCATGTATGATGCGCAATCCGCGCAGCGTGCGGCTGCCTTGGATCAATGGGAACGAAACTTACTTAAGGAGGACAATATCAATGGGCATCTTTAAACGTGTGAACGATATCGCTATGGCTGGCATCAACGAGGTACTTGATAAAATGGAGAATCCGCTTAGTATGATTAAACAATATATTCGGGAATTGGAAGGGACGATCGCCGAAGCGAAGCTTGCCTTATCAAATCAACTGATTGCCGAGCGGAAGTATGAAAGCATAATCACCGAGCTGGATCAAACTGTACAGAAGCGCATCCGCCAAGCGAATATCGCGATTGACCGGAATGAGGAAGAAATTGCGCAGATGGCAGTGGAGGAGAAGCTAACCTCTGAGAGAAAGCTTAAGACGTATCTAGAGCAATATGAGGCTATAAAGCAGCAAACTTTGGCTTTAGCGGACCAGTTGAAAAAGTTGATGGAGCTTTATAACGAGTTGCAAAACAAAAAGCTATACTACTTATCTAGAGTCCATACAGCTCATGCAATTCAAAATGTGAACAATACGATTTACTCGGTTAATAGCGAGAATATCCGGAATAACTTCAATAGAATGGAGGAACAAATCTGGCAGTTAGAAGCTAAGGCCGCGGCAACGCTTAGGGTGAACCAAATCGTTAGCTCCTCTACGTTGAGCGCACCGGATATAGCTTTCAAAGAAGATGTAAGGCATGAACTAGAGCGATTAAAAGAAGCAAGAAAAGCAATGTAAGGTCGGAAATACGGAGTAAAACAGTGTCGATAAGAACTTCATTTCATTAAGATACCGCGTATATCGCGGTATTTTTGTTTTAATGACCGAGAGCATAGTTTATCCTCTAAACATCAAGATGAACTGCCTATCCGGCTATTCGTCATTTGTGATAAACTGGATATAAATGCCTAGGGATTGGAATGGATGAAGTAACTCTGATAAGGAAGGTGTTTGAAGATTGATAAGTAAAAACAATCAAATTCAGAGCTATCTAGATCGCATCGGTTTCAAAGGATCGCTTAATGGCAGCGCAAAGACGCTGGCTGACCTGCAGGAGCGACATCTACACACGGTTCCATATGAGAATTTGGATATTCTGGAACGCAGAGCTTTATCCTTAGATCCGCAGGACTTGTATCAAAAGATTGTAATACGCCAGCGCGGTGGGTACTGTTTCGAATTAAATGCCTTATTCGGCTGGCTGCTGCGTGAGCTTGGTTACACGGTTACTGACTTGGTTGCCCGTTTTTGGCGCGACGAGCCGAATCTCCCGCCAAAAAGACGCCATCACGTCCTGAAGGTAGAAGCCGAAGGCGTTAACTACCTGTGCGATGTCGGTGTAGGCGGGATCGTACCGTGCAGACCGATCTCTTTCATCGAGGGTCTTGCACAACAGCAAGGTGAAGAGTGTTACCGCCTCGAAAAAGATCCTTATTATGGCTGGGCGCTTTGTGAGCAGAAAGCCGGAGGATGGAATCGCATTTACTCCTTCACAGAGGAACCACAGCTGCCGAAAGACTACCTATTTGCGAGTTTTTGGTGTGAAAATGCTCCTGATTCGATTTTCAACAAATACCCGATTGTTGCGATACGAACTGCCGAGGGACGGAATACAATCGCTGATCGCGAGTTCCGCATTTTTAGCTCTGAAGGTGTAAGAACCTTCACACCGGAGACAGATGACGCGTATAATGCAGCATTGTTATTACATTTTGGCATTCATCTTATGTAAATATTAAGAACGCTAAACTTCAAACTCTAATTATGACAATCGGAGCTCTCTGATAAAATTAGAAATCACAAAGACGATAAATCCAATGAATACAAATAGTAGTAGGTATAAGATGGATGTTTGCTTAAAAACGATGAAAATCCCAGCCATTGAATTTGCCGCTAGGAATAACAAGGTGAAAATGACGGATGTGTCACTCAGTCGCGGGGTTCGATAAATTTCCAGTGAAGTGAATCCAAGTCTCTTTTGATAAAGAGTAAGGACGATGACGAAATGAATTCCAACAAAATACCATGATGCCAAGGAATAATCCTTTTCGAGCATATCTAAAGTGAGTTCAATATCGAAGTGATGGAATACATAGGTAGTTCCAAACTCTAAAAGTCCGCTGACCGTTACGCCTACAGTTATCATAATCATCATATAGACCCAACGTATCCCTGTAAGAAAGGCGAAACATGAAATGGCTAATGCAGGGGGCGCAAATGTCATTAATATTACCACATCAAAATATTGAATTAGGGTAGAGATGCTTGAGCAGAAAACGGAAACCATCAAGATCTCTTTCCAAAAAGTTAACGGCTTAAATCGAAAAACCACCAACCCGTTTATCAATATGGCTAGCCATACAAATAATGAGACTAGAAAAGAATTTGCTACGTTCATCCTTAAGTACCTCCGAATTCATGTTCAACAAAGAAGCCTGCTCCTCATCATACTTCGGAGTATAGGTTGTGTCTACCGATTGCACAATTTAACGATTTATAAAAAAACAGCTGTCTTAGCGCCACGTCACTATCATGCGTTACAAAATTATAGATCATACCATAGGGCTGCCGTGTGGCAGCCCTTTGCATGTAAGGCTTTAAACATATTTTTCCTTCAGGCGTTTAATGTCTGCCCGGGGAGGTGAACCAAACATACGAGAATATTCGCGGCTGAATTGGGATGCACTTTCGTAGCCAACCCGGAATGCCACATCAGCGGCATCCGCTGACTCAGCTAATAAAAGGCGGCGTGCTTCCTGCAATCGCAGCTGTTTTTGAAACTGAATAGGGCTCATAGCGGTTACTTCTTTGAAGTATCTGTGAAACGAAGAAATACTCATACTGGCTATTTCTGCAAGCACCTCAATTCGCAAGGGCTTATCACAATTAGTAATAATTTGTTCAATAGCCTCCCGGATTCGATAGGTATTGCTTCCTTCCATTGCGATTTGTGCCAGTGAAACTCCATACTGCCCTTGCAGAAGCCTGTATAGAATTTCTTTTGTGTAGATAGGCGCAAGGAACGGAATATCTTTGGGGTTATCCAGCAAACGAACTAATCTAAGTATGGCATCCAGTATAGATAATTCTATCTGGCCGACAAACATTGCTCGTTTCGTATTTTCTTTCGGGGTGATTTGAATATCAGAGTCATGGATAACCTCTAAAATATGACTCTGCGTAAATTCAAGTTTTAAACTCAAATACGGAGCGTTGGGAGAAGCTTTGATGATCTGACCGATCACCGGCAAGTCCATGGATGAAATCAGGTAGTCGGCAGGACCATATTCGTAACGCTCCTGAGCCAGCAATATCTCTTTCAAACCTTGAGCTATGAAACATAAAGAGGGCTTGTAAACTCTATAAACCGGCTCGGTTACTTGTGAGCGGCGAATCAAAAATAAAGATGGGATAGCGGACTCGTAAACTCCGTCCTGACCCGAATGTCGCTCAATGAGTTGGCTGAGCTCATTCTGCTGTTCATATATGCTTTCAGACATAAGATCCTCCTTGTTCCTTCAACCTATATGGCTCCATTATAAAACAACATTCTTCGGTTCGAAAGTGGTTGTAAGAGGATTAGGCAATCATATGGTACGAATGGGATATCGGTCTTTTTTTAATGTGTTGCATAATAAGGATAAACTTATCGTGACATAAGCAAGAGGAGAGGAAGATGAATGATGAAAAAGCGTAAATTGGGTAAAAGTGAAATAGAAGTTTCTGCAATTGGTTTAGGCTGCATGGGAATGAGCCAAAGTTTTGGTCCGCTGCCAGAAAAGAAAGATGCCATTTCTTTCATCCATGCGGCCGTTGACCGCGGTGTTAATTTCTTCGACACGGCTGAAGTTTATGGGCAATCACACCACAATGAGGAGTTAGTAGGTGAAGCACTTGCTCCGTTCAAGGGAAAGGTGCTCATCGCTACTAAATTTGGAATCAAAGTAATAGGGGGCAAGCAGGTGCTTGATAGCAAGCCTGACGTTATTAGACAATCAGTTGATGGCTCGCTCAAACGACTTAAAATTGAAACGATCGACCTCATCTATCAACATCGTGTTGACCCAAATGTGCCAATCGAAGAAGTGGCCGGGGTCATGCAAGATCTAATCAGGGAAGGAAAGATCAGACATTGGGGGCTTTCTGAAGCAGGGGTGGAAACGATCCGTCGCGCACACGCGGTACAGCCGCTTACAGCAATTGAAAGTGAATATTCCATGATGTGGAGAAGCCCTGAAAAAGAACTGCTGCCTGCCATTGAAGAACTGGGAATCGGTTTTGTTCCATTTGCCCCACTGGGCAAGGGTTTCCTTACGGGAACCATTGATAAGAATACTACATTCGGAACCGACGATTTCCGCAGCAAACAGCCTCGCTTCCAATCCGAGAATCTTGAAGTAAATCAGGTTTTAGTTGATCTGATCAAGCAGGTCGCTGCAGAGAAGAAGGCAACGCCAGCTCAAATTGCACTCGCATGGGTGCTTGCGCAGAAGCCTTGGATTGTGCCGATTCCCGGCACACGCAAATTGGAGCGTTTGGAAGAAAATCTTGGCGCAGTAGACGTCGAGTTGACTGCAAAAGAGCTAACTGATCTAAACGACGCGCTGTCTAGCATTGAAGTCTTGGGAGATCGCTATCCGGCAGGTTCTGAATATGCCAATAGAACGGGAAAATAAAGACCGATCTAAATGGATGGGCGATATCGATAAAAGGAATTTGGAATGAGGTGTAGAATATACTGAATTTGGGAATTGATATTTGCCCGAATAATGATAGAAAATGAGGAAGAAACCCGTGCCCCTTAATAACTTCGGTAAGCTTATCGTGCTTGGTGCCAGCTGCTTTATCCTATCCATTCAACCTGCATTTGCAGCGGGCTCAATAGCTTCTGCAGCTGCTGCGGATCACCATGAAATGAAGCTAAAATTAAATGAGCAAGTAGTGACAGTAAATGGTCAAAACCAGACGCTTCCGGTTCCGCCGACTTTAATGAACAACGTGACGATGGTGCCGCTTCGCTTTGTTGCAGAGTCGCTGGGGATTGCGGTGAATTGGGAGGAACTTACACGGACAATTACATTGTCTACGGCCAAAACCACGATAACACTGACGATTGACAGTAAGGATGCGAGGATAAACGGAGTCTCTGCTACATTGGAGCAGCCTGCAACCATACTGAATAACACGACAATGGTGCCCCTGCGGTTTATTTCTGAAAATATGGATCAGACGGTCTCGTTCGACAATGCCACGCTTGCCATTACGATCGCTAGTAAAACCATTCCATCAGTAGCAGTTCAGACAAAGCGGGATAAACCTACCGTAGATAATTTAACCTTTGAGCTGCCCAGTTCAGATACCAATGATTTTAAAATTAAAGATATCATTTCGGATTCAAATAGCAATGTGTATATGATAGATTATAATGCGAAAAGCTGGAGTAACCCGTATGGAATTTTGTCGTATGATCAAATCACCGGGGATGGAAAATATATCAAACACATGACATTTATTGATAGTAAATTTGATATCCAATATAAAGATTCAAAGGGCACTATGCAGCGTATACCTTCTATGAACATTACTCCCAAAAAGCTATTTTACAATAGTTCAAACAACAAATTGTATTTGATGGCGCATGCAGCGCAAACCTATGTCGAAGAAGCAACAGTCATTTATGAGGTCCTGCCAGAAGTGAAGATGGTGACGTACAATTTAGACAGCTCCATGAATGAAGAGAATAACTTTCTCTTGTTTATGGACCAAGGACATTTTTACTACAGCAATACGTTTAAGGGGAGGGTGTACGACTTCCAGGCACCAAATGAAACGAAAGTAATTGGAAGCATACCCGATAAGCATGCGAGTTATGTTTCTACAAACTTGGATGGCAGCATCTATGTGCTGGATAAAGAGAACAGAAACATTAGCAAGATTAACCTGGATGGTACTGTTAGTGAGGTGGCCAAGGTTCATTTGGATCTAATTACAGGAGCTTCTTCTCGCGATGGCTATTTCTACGTATCCGACGCTAAAAAAATATACCGAGTCGACGTTTCCGGAAAATTAGAAGATTATGTTCGTATTGAGGGTTTAACCTATAACGTTGGCTTATTCGATCCCAAAACACAAACATATGAGCAGCCTGCGGTTTATAATAAAATCGAAGACGGAGAATCCGTAGTCTATCAGGTCAAGGGTCCCAGCTCATTAAATGTAGGGGGCTTTCCCTTATTCACGATCGATAATAATGGGAACATTGTTATTTATGACAGCTTGAACCATATTCTTCGACGGATTAATGTTTATTAGGTTTTGTCTGATTCAACAAAGGAACTTGTTTAGAAACGCGAATGGCTGCTTAGGCAGCCATTTTTTATTTGATCTATGTTCATAGGGGAACTTCAGGCCGCTATTTTGCCAAAAAGATCCCTTTGCGTGAGGGAGAGGGAACTAGGGTCTGCTATTTCGCTATTTTGACACATAGTTGGGCGATGGAGGTTGAATAAGAGCCTGTAGTTCCCCTCCAACCTACGAAATTACACTATTTGCATGAATAAGGGAACGGAGTTTCCCTATTTATGGCGGTGCATCCATGTTTGGGATAAGAGAATACCGGATTGAGAACCGAATCGGGGTAAGAGAAGTCGAAGGTAGCACAAAGTAGAACAAAAAGGGAATGGATATGGGGTGGAAAAGCGAATCGACCGTGTGTGTAGCCCCATATCCAATTCCCTCCCCATTTGCTCGAACAAAATAAGGACCTAGCCGCAGGCTAGGTTTTTTATTTGTACTGGAAAGGTCATGTTCATTACAAAAGGACATTTATGTGCTCGTTTATGTAAATTAAAGGTTTATTTTAGATAATGATCAGTGGAATTCAAGATTTTGATGATGAGTTTGGGTTTTGATGATTTCATGTTTGTAAGGGTTTTCATATGATGAGCGTAATTGCTTTTGCGCTTGTCTGCACAATTGCAGAAGAGCGCCATGATAAAGAAGAGGTGATGTTTGTTTGAAAAAGGTGTCAAGAGTATGTTCGAAGCGGATGATCAGCATGATGCTCGCAGCCGCTCTAACTTTCGCGGGACTGCCTGCAGGTTACTCCAAAGCAGATGCGGTTGGTGCGGCGGGCGGGACGCCAGGTGGTGTGGATGCTAACTTACTGAAATTGTGGCTGAAAGCGGATCCAACCAGCGTGATCCTTAACGGGAATGGCGAAGTTACGGCATGGAGAGACAGCAGTCCGCAAGGTAATGATTTCATCAATGACGGCACGGTTGGAGACAAGAGCCCGAGGACGAAGCCGAAGTATGTTCCATCCAATCCGCTGCTTAATTACCAGCCTACGGTGCAATTCATCCGTTCAGGCAACGGTAGTCTTTTATTGGACAAGGACGGATTGTTTGATCAGAATGAATCGGTTAAACGTGCGAGTGTTTATGTGATGACGGGCGGGTTATCGGTATCGAATCAGACGTCACAAATTTTTTATGAAAATTTACAAGGGACCGGAAAGTTCGGGGCGTATATCCCGTTCTTTTCCAGTACCTCGCAAGTTCTATGGGATTCGGGAGCAGTCACATCCGGTAATCCGCGACTCACGACAGGGTATCAAGTTCCTCCACTTCAATTCAACAGTTGGGGTTTTCAATATGAATCGCAGCCGGCAGTTTCGAGTGCTGTGTATCAAGCTATTACGTTAGATGGACAAACGATAGCCAAATCAACGCAGACTCGCCTCGCTATGACTGGAAACGGGAGCAGTCCGATGTCCCTCGGTTCGGCCTTCGCCGGGGGATCCGGTTACGATGGACAAATCGGTGAGATGATCGTGTTCGGCAATGCGCTTACCGAGATGCAGCAAAATCAAGTGCAGACGTACATGGCCCTCAAGTTTGGAACGCCGTTGAAAGGGAAGGAGTATATGTCGGCTGGCCCATCCTCCCAGATCGTATGGCCAGCGGCGGCAAATGCGGCATATAGCAATAACATAGCGGGAATCGTGCGGGATATTGAAGGGGCGTTGGCTCAGGACACAAGCCGAAGCAGTGAAGGACAAACATCATCGCAGGTCATCATTAGCGCTAAACAAGCTTTGTCCGATAAGCAGTACCTTCTTTGGGGAGACAACGGAAGCACCGCTTCATCAGTGCCTTACGGAGCGGGCTTCAAGCAGTTGTCACGGATATGGAAGGTCCAGAATACCGGCAATGTCGGGATCGTGCAAGTCGCTTTCCCGGAGGGGATGCTCCCGTTAGGCGGATTGCTGTTAACGAGCAGAAGCGGCGAATTCAGCGATGCGGTTCCTCACCCTTTGACCAAGGTGGAGCTGCATGGGGGAGTTTACTATGCAGCCGATGCTGAGCTGGCAGACGGATCCTTTTTCACCTTTGCGGAGAAAATGCCTGCCGTCCAACTATCCGCTCTCGAAGCTTGGGTGGGCAGTCAAAAACTGGAGATGAATACACCCTTCGCGCCTTCCCAGATAAACGGGTATGAAGTGATAGTCCCGCAGGAAGCAGGTCCTATTCGGTTAGAGATGCAGGCAGGCGCCAATATTACAGCGACAGTGACCTTGATGAATAACGAGGGCTTGAATCAACCGGTGAGCGATGTTACCAGGATGACTCTGGCGCCAGGCATGAATAAAATCATGATCCGGCTATCGAGCGGCGATTCAACTAATACCTATACGCTGCAAGCCTACCGGTTATCGCCCAAAGGAACGAACGGTCAAATCCCGTTGAACGCAACGACCGTTACCGCCAGCTCCTATCAGCCAAACACGACCAATATTCCCGCCAATGTGGTGGACGGTATATGGAACAACGATGTCCGTTGGTCGGCTTCGGGACAAGGAGAGTGGCTGCAGTTCGATTTGGGGCAGCCTGAGCAGGTTACCTATTTGAATATTGCTTTTCTAAGTGCGGTCGACCGTCAAACCAGCTTTGAAATTGTAGGTTCGAATCAAGCGGATTTCCAGAATTCGACGGTGCTGCTGCCCAAACGGAAAAGCCGGGTCCTCAAGGCCGGCGATGACATCATGCAGCCCTATGTGATGAGCAGTTCAGCAGCTGTTCGTTATTTACGGCTGGTGGGATATGGAAACACAGCTTCGGGCAGCTCGGGCAGCTGGAATAGCATTACGGAAGTTGAGCTTTATACGGGTACACCCCCTGTAGTGGAGGAACCGGCTGAGCCGAGTGGCCCCCCGCAGGCAGGCGATAAAGCGGTGGACCCGCTTCCACCTGTTCAGGTGGTGAAGGTCAGCTCCGCGGGTGAATTACAGGCTGCTCTGGATCATGCCGCTAAAGGAACGACGATCGAACTGCAAAATGGAACGTACCAGCAAAAGGGCCCGTTCGTGATCAAGGATAAGACGGGTACGGACGCGCTTCCGATTCGGATTGCGGCTGCGGAACAAGGGAAGGCGGTTATCGCTGGCGACAGCTACATGCATATTGACAACTCCGACTACGTCGAAGTCGAGGGGCTTACGTTCCACTCGGGCGGAGGATCGGACCAAGGTGAAGATACACTGCGGAGCAGAGCGGTTCCGGAAGACAGGCTGGCTTTATTAAAGGGGCTGCATCCGGGTGTGGAACTGTACGATTCCAGCAATATCTCCATTATGCGCAATACATTTGCCTTGGATGAAACGGGTCAGAAATACCGTTTTACAAAGGTAGAAAGCGGCGTCAGTAAGATAATCTGGTGTGTCATTGGTGTGGAGAACAGCTGCCGTTATGGTGCCAATTATGACCCTAATGGAGCCGTTTACACGGGAGAAACGTCACATACGCCGAACTCAACGCTGCTGACGGATGGCGGGACTGACAGGCATTATATTCAAGTAGAGGGCACCAGCAGTCACAACCGGATCGCTTACAATGATATCGGACCGAAGACCGGCTTTGGCGCTGTGATGACGTATGACGGCAAGGACGCGGTTTCACAGTACGATATCATTGAATACAATCACTTTCATGACATCGGTCCACGAGTGAGCAATGGATTGGAAGCGATCCGCCTCGGACTTTCCGGACTATCTTTGGCGCCTGGCCATGTGACGATTCAATACAATTTGTTCGACGGACTAAACGGCGAGGATGAGATCGTTTCGGTGAAGAGCAGCGATAATATAATCCGGTACAACACCGTTCTTAATTCTTACGGAGGGATGGTTGCCCGGCACGGTCATCGCAACAGCTTTTACGGCAATTTCATCATCGCGGATGGCAAGAAGCCTGGAACGAGCGGCTTCCGCATTTATGGAAATGATCACAAGATTTATAATAATTACATGGAAGGGCTTACCGACGATGCCGTTCAGTTGGACGGCGGAACGGAAGACGCCGGGCCGGACGGAGGCACGAATCCGATTATCCGCTGGGGCACCGGTCCGGATGATTTCGCGGAACTGAAGAGCCTTTCGGCAGAGAGGCAGCAGGAGCTGCTGCGCGGGCATTGGAGGCAATATGATGTGCAGATTTTTAATAACACAATCGTCAACTTAAGTAATAAAGCCTCTGCGGTAAAAATCGCCCAACGCACGTTCCAGCCGGTGGGAACGCAGATTTCTAATAATGTTATTTTCAGCAACGCAGGGACAATATTCAATGAAACGAAAGATATTACATCCGCCGGGCGGCCGGCCTATGTCGGCAACATGGCCGATGGTCTCGCAGCCGTGGCCGCTAATGCGACCGTTGTGAGCGCCACGTACAAGGGTGATCTGAAGCTGATCCGGGGCAGCGACGGACTGATCCGTTTATCACCGCTTAGTCCAGCCGTCGATGCGGCTCAAGGTCCATACGTACCCTCGGACGATATGGATGGTCAAAGACGGACGCATACCGCCGACGCAGGTAGCGATGAGTACGATCCGGCCAATGATCTGGTGCATCGGCCGCTTACAGCTGCTGATGTCGGGCCTGCTGCCGGACGGAACAGCTCCGAAGAAGATGCGAAGCCGCTCTTAAGCAGCCTTCAGATCAGCCCGAATCTGGCACTCTCGCCAGCCTTCAATTCTGAAATCACCTATTACACAGCGATGGTCCCCATTGGCACAAATAGCTTGAAAATTACGCCTGTTTCCGTAAGTCAGGAAGCTTCCATTCAATTGAGCGTAGACGGAGCTGCGCCGCAAACTGTTCGCAGTGGCAGCGAGAGCGGAGCACTCGCCATTGCCGAAAGCGGTAGTGTTGTACTACTCGATGTATCGCTGCCTTCCGGTGTGCATCAAACGTATACCATTCTGGCACAGCGTCCACCTACAAGCCGTGTGTCTACATCGGATTCTTCATCCGGTTATACTCCGGCGCCTGCACCAATACCTGCGCCGAAGCCGAATCCGGAACCGAACATCCCGCTTCCTTCGAAACCGGCAGATCCGTCAACATCGGCACCGGTGCAGGAATCCTTTACAGATGTGCCGAATCATTGGGCATCGGAGGCCATTTCCCGTGCTGCTGCCAAAGGCATCGTAACCGGCTTCTCGGATGGCAGTTTCAAGCCTGACGAGCCAATGACGAGATTGCAATTCGCAGCCATGCTAGTACGTGCTCTGGGCTTGAAGGCTGAACCGCCTGCGCAAAATTTCGCCGATGAGGCGGATATTCCCCCATGGGCAGCGGGAGAACTGGGCGCAGCGCTGGAAGCGGGCATTCTCCAGGGGTATGAAGACCAGTCATTGCGGCCTAATAAACCCATTGACCGGGCGGAAATGGTTACGATGCTAATAAGGGCCTATTCCCATGAAGAGAGAATGCCATTCACAGCTTCGTTTAGCGATAGTCCCCAGATCCCAACTTGGGCATTGCCGGCAATTTCGCAAGCAGTTTCCTTGGGGCTTGTAAACGGCCGGGAGAAAGATGTTTTTGAGCCGTTCGCTGTAGCCACGAGGGCGGAAGCCGTAACGGTCATTATGCGTATGTTGGATCTTTAGCGTTTTTTGCTGATCCAATTCGCAATCGTAAATTTAAAGGCATATGTTATGCAGTAGGTTTGGCTTCCCGGCGTTCGGGGGCAGACCTGCTGCATTTAGTGCTTTATTCGTATAGATGAAAGGAGTTTGTAATGATGCAAAGTATTTGCCAAGAAAATAGAGAAAGTTGGGGGAGGTATCTGGATCTGAATGCGATTATCCGACAGGCAGATGCCACCCTAACGGCTCCAAATGTACATATTACCGATGCTAGCGCCCCGCAAAGCCCCGGAAGCGTGCATGATTATTATTCAAACGGAGATTATTGGTGGCCGAATCCGAATACGCCGGATGGACTGCCATACGTTCGCCGAGACGGAGAGAGCAATCCGGATAATTTCCATGCGCATCGGATCCTACTCAGACGGATGCGGTCCCGGGTCGCCTGTCTGGCTGCTGCCTATCGCATAACAGGAGAGAAGCAGTACGCAGCGAAGGCCGTGCAGCTGTTAGACGCTTTTTTCCTGAACGAGAACACGCGAATGAATCCGCATTTGCTCTATGCTCAGGCGGTTCCAGGTGTATGCGACGGACGGGGGATTGGCGTGATCGATACGCTGCACCTGATTGATGCGGCGGCAGCCGTTCATGTTCTGCAAAGTGAGCCTGCAACCATGACGGATACTCAAGTTCTACATGAGGTTTCATCATGGTTCTCGGAGTATTTGCAATGGATGAACGAGCATCCGCAAGGGGTGGAAGAAAGAAACGAACCAAACAATCACGGGATCTGCTGGTTCGTACAGGCTGCAGCGTTCGCACGGCTGACCGGTCATCATGCCTTGCTGGATTGGTGCAGAGAACAATACAAGAGCAGGCTGTTTGAAGAACAGATGGACACGGATGGCAGTTTTCCCCGGGAATTGTCACGTACGAAGCCGTATGCCTATTCGCTTTTCACCCTGGATAACCTCGTAACGCTTACTCATATTCTCTCTACGCCGAACGAGAATTTGTGGGAATTTCAGCTTTCGGACGGCAGAGGCCTAAGGAAGGGAATCGAATTTCTTTTGCCATATATGGAAAATAAACAAACATGGCCATATGGGCGTGATGTAGAATATGATGCGCATTGGCCTGCAGGAATGTCTTTCTTATTGCTTGCAGGGCTGGCTTACGGTTCTGAAAAGCTCCTTGCCCTGTGGCGCAAGCTCGATCAAAAACCGCAGGAAGCGGAAGTCCGGCGGAATATGGCGATCCGGCAACCGCTGCTCTGGATATAAGGCAGACGGATAGACGAGACGCATTCTTATATTTTCGTTATAATAAATGAAAGCAGTTACAACATGGCGATAAGGGGTTAGTACTAATGAAGTTTAATCGGATCCTGTTCAACAAACGCAGCGTAATGGTAACTTGGCTCACCTCCTATATTTCGGTGCTGCTCGTTCCGATTATCATTAGCGGAATTTTATATGCGGCTTCCTGGCATGTGGTTGAGTCGGAAGTGAATCGTGCCAACAATAACGCATTAAAGCAGATGGAAATGGCGATTGATAACAGCCTGGGCGGCATTGAGCGGTTGAGTCTGGAAATCTCCCTTAATAAACAGGTGAACGCTTTTATCAATACGGATCTGCCTCTTTCGGATAACGATTATTACGATTTAGTCACGATTTCCAATGACTTGCGGGTTTACCAGACAGCTAATGAGTTTATTGAACAAATCTATCTGTATTACAAAAATAGCGATACGGTCATATCTACGCGCAACCGGACGGACAGCCGACAGTTGTTTCAGATGTTGGACGGACAAAACCTTAAGGGCTACGAGGCGTGGAAGACGTTTTTGGATAAACGCTACATTCAGGAGTATACGCCGGTGACGATGACAGAGGATGGCAATCCGTATAAAGCCGTTCTGTTTGCCAAATCCGTTACTTTGGCGAATCGGGATCAGCCGGGAGCGGTGCTCCTCTTTGTCATGAAAGATTCCAAGCTGCTCGCCAATATCCCGCCGTCCGAAGCGACATCCGTTGCGGTGCTTGATAAAGAAAACCGACTGGTTGCCTCCAGCGGACTCGGGCAAAGTCCCGATTTTCTCACCTATGACAAGTTCTCTGGCGAAAACGGGCTTTTTTATGGGGATGTGGCGGGCAAGCAAGTTGCTGTATCGTACACGACATCGGCTAGGACAGGCTGGAAATACATGTCGATGATTCCCGCCGAGCGCTTTGATGACAAGATGAGATACATGAAAAGGCTGGTGTATGCCAGCATTTTGCTTAGCCTTCTTCTGGGAGGGGTAGTCACCTTCCTGTTCCTTCGCAAAAACTACAATCCGATTCATCTGCTCATTCGGAGTTTCTCGATGAAAGCAGGGATTTCGTTTGCAGAGGGAACGAATGAGTACGGCTTTTTGCAAGAGGCGCTCAACAATACATTCGCTGAGAAAGAGCAGGTTGACCGCCGCCTGCACCAGCACCGTGACGCGATCCGCTCGCATTTCCTGCAGGGGCTTCTTAAGGGGAACCTGGAGCAGGACATACCCGTGCACGAATCTCTCTCGGCTCACGATATACGTCTAGCTTCCCCTCATTTTGCCGTACTTTTGTTTCATATCGATCATTTTGGTAAATTTCAGGAAGATGTCACCGTGGATCCGCAGAAAGTGAAGTTGATGCAGTTCATTCTGATGAATGTGGTGGAAGAGGTGATCGGGAGCCATAACCAGGGCTTTACGACCGAAATTGACGATATGCAGGCATGTATTTTTAATTTTGGTGCAGAACAGGACCCGGAGGAGCTATGGCGAATTGCCGAGCAGACGAAATTGTTCCTCCTTGACCATTTCCATGTACATTTGACGGTGTCCCTCAGCGGTATCCATTCCGAGTTGTTCGGCATTGCCGAGGCGTATCAAGAAGCTCTGTCGGCGATGGCTTATCGTCTTGTCAAGGGGAGCGGAGCTATTATTCGTTACGACGAATTACCTAGTTCCGAGGCTGTCCGCCAAGCTGGAAATTATTATTATCCTTTGCATGTGGAGCAGCAATTGATTAATTTCGTCAAGACTGGCGATTATGAGAAATCAAGCTCGATTATTGAGCAAATTATTGATACCAACGTATCCAATGCCGTTTTGTCGGTGCCGCTGGGCAAATGCCTCATGTTCGATCTTGCTAGTACAATGCTGAAAACAATGAATGAAATCGGCTCGCAAGGCAATAAAAAGTCCTTCATGGAACAATTTAAACCTGTAGAACGGTTATCTGGATGTGAAACGATAAAAGAAATGAAAAGGGAGATTCTCGCGATTCTCGAACAGGTCTGCCTGTCCGTTCAAGCTGACCGCAAACAGGAGTATAGTCCGCTTGGCGAGCTGGTTAGTGCTTACGTTAAAGCCAACTATGCTGAAGAAAGTCTGAACATCTCGATGATCGGTGAGAAATTCGGGATCACCCCTTCCTATTTATCCAAACAATTTAAAGCACAAACCGGTGACGCACTGCTTGATTTCATAAGCCGGACACGTTTGGAGGAGGCAAAAAAGCTGCTGACCGAACAACCTCTCTCCATCATGGAGATTGCGCGAAGGGTCGGATATGCGGATATCAATACGTTTAACCGGACTTTCAAGAAGTTCGAGGGCATTACGCCAGGGAAATACAAAGAACTTAAATGAACTTTACGGATTGGTTAAAGTCGTGCAAGCTTGCTTGGGCGGCTTTTCATTTTTTGCATAGCTGTTTTGGATTCTGATTATTGCTTTTTTCGGATTTTAAAGAGTGATTTGCGGTTTTGACGATATTCAAAAAGGTGGTTTTCCATCCATACTAAAGCCATAGTGCTGTAGCGAAGAAGTTTGCACTAGATCATGATGAGGGGGATTTACATGAGGAAACATTCCAAAAGAAAGTCGATTAGCCTGGCTCTAAGCGTTGTGGCGGCATCAAGCCTGATCGTTGCATGTTCCAAAGTTCCTACGGGAAGTCCAAGCGAAACCGGAGCTGCGAAAACGACGGCAACGCCGATGGCAGCAGCAGGCCAATATCCCATTAGTACGCAAGAAACATTAACATCTTGGGAACAGATCGACACGAATCTGGCGTCTTTCGTTCCTAATCTGGCCGAGTCACCATTCGGTAAGCGCTTAGAAAGTGAAACCGGAGTTAAGGTCAAGTATACGCACCCTGCCGACGGTCAATCGAAGGATCAATTCAACCTGCTGATTGCTTCGAACAACTTACCAGATGTGATTGAATACAACTGGGGCGGCGGCGGATCGGCAGCGTATCCGGGTGGACCGGAGAAAGCCATCGCGGACAAGGTCATTCTTCCTTTAAACGATTTAATCGATAAAAGTGCGCCAAATTTAAAGAAACTGCTGCAGCAGGATAAAGAACTGGACAAAATGATCAAAACGGACAACGGTACTTACTACGCTTTTCCGATGATTCGTCCGGACAACGGCTTGGTTTTCCGGGGACCGATGATTCGCAAAGACTGGTTGGATGAATTGAATCTTCAGGTGCCTACAACGATCGATGAATGGTATACAGTCCTAAAGGCTTTCAAGGAGAAGAAAGGGGCAACCGCGCCATTTTCGGCTCAGTACAGCAATGAATTGAATATCCAAGATGCTTTCATTGGCGCCTTTAAAACAGCAAACCGCTTCTATATCGACGATCAGGGCAAAGTAAAATACGGGCCTACGGACCCTCAATTCAAGGATGCACTGAATTTACTCCACAAATGGTATGCCGAAGGCTTGCTGGATAAAGACTTCGCGCTTAACACGGATTCCAAGTCGCTGGATACGAAGTTAATGAGCGATGCCTCGGGTGCGACAGTTGGCTTGTTAAGCGGCGGTATGGGCAGATGGATGGATACAGGCAAGAAGAAAAATCCGAAATTCCAGTTGGTTGCCGCTCCATATCCTACTTTGAACAAAGGAGAACGCGCTTTCATCGGACAACGCGACTTCAAGTACAACCCGGCTGCTAGTAAAGCCGTTTCAGGGGATTCCAAGCATGCAGAGCTGGCAGTTAAGTGGATGGATTATGCGTATAGCGAGAAAGGCAGCTTACTCTTCAACTTCGGTATCGAAGGAGAGAGCTATACCATGCTTGATGGCGTACCTAAGTTTTCCGATAAAATTACGAAAGATCCGAAGTATAACTTGCAGCAAATGGTTTCCCAGTATACGAAACCTAACGGTCCGTTCCTAGGCGATAGTCGAAAAAGTTTCAATACGTTCAAAGAGCAGGATGAGGCGATCAAAATTTGGGAACAAACAGACGCCGCCAAGCATGTTATGCCGCTATTCTTGACGCCAACGGTCGAAGAAAGCAAAGAACTGGCCAAATTAAATACGGCCATTGCCAGCTATAAAGAAGAAATGTTCGTTAAATTTGTGATGGGCAAAGAGCCGATTGACAAGTTCGATGACTATGTGAAACGGATTAAAGAGATGGGAATCGACAAAGTAACTCAGATTTATCAGGGTGCACTTGATCGATACAATAAGCGATAATTAGTCTACGGCGAATCTGGCGGGGGAGAGGACGATCCGTTCCGACCTTCCGCAGAGCCCCGTGGCTGGAGAGGGTGATACTATGAGCACCATGATTACCAAAACGAAGTCGATTACAACCCTTGGAGAAAAACGGAAATTCCGTTTTGGGATATTGCTGGATATCCGCAAAAATAAACTGCTTTACGTCATGCTGCTTCCGGTTCTGCTGTATTATGTTGTGTTTCACTATGCGCCCATGTACGGTGCCGTGATTGCATTCAAGGATTTCTCACCAAGACTCGGTATATGGGGGAGCGATTGGGTCGGGTTTGAGCATTTTCGCGAATTTTTTACAGGCCCTTATTTCTGGCGAACGATTAAGAATACGGTTCTGATCAGCTTCTACCAGCTGTTATTCGGATTCCCGGCGCCTATCGTCCTGGCGCTTCTGCTGAACGAATTGAAGCATGCTTTGTTTAAAAGAACGGTGCAGACCGTGACCTACATGCCGCACTTTATTTCGTTGATTGTCATTTGCGGGATTCTGAAAGACTTCACGTCCAGTGAAGGCGTCATTAACGACATCATCGCATTCTTCGGCGGGGAGCGGTTGACCTTTCTGCTCGAACCCAGTTTGTTCCGCACCGTCTATGTCTCATCCGGCATCTGGCAAAATATCGGTTGGGGGACGATCATTTTTCTAGCGGCTTTAACCGGGATCGATCAAGAGCAGTACGAGGCAGCCAAAATCGACGGCGCAGGCCGTTGGAAACAGATGACACACGTTACGCTGCCGGGGCTTATGCCAACTATCGTTATTCTGCTTATTCTCGATATCGGGCGGATGATGAATGTTGGGTTCGAGAAAATCATTTTGCTTTACAATCCGGGCACATTTGAAACGGCTGACGTTATTTCCTCCTATGTGTATCGTGTGGGTCTGCAAGATTTCAATTATAGCTTCAGTTCTGCGGTGGGCTTGTTTAACTCGGTCATCAATTTTGTCCTGCTCATTTCTTCCAACTGGCTGAGCCGCAAATATAACGATACAAGCTTGTGGTAAAGGAGAGAGAGAGTTATCATGCTGAACAAGGCAAGCTTTTCAGAGAGATGCTTCGATTATATCAATACGATACTGATGGTCCTGTTGATGATCTTTACCATATATCCTCTAATTTATGTGGTGTTTGCTTCAGTCAGTGACGCAGGAAGCTTGATGGGGCATAAAGGCATATTATGGCGGCCCATCGGCTTCTCGCTTGATGCCTATACGAATGTATTTCGCAATCCGATGATTTTAAAAGGCTATGGAAACACACTGTTTGTCGTCCTAATCGGCTTGGCAATTAATATTACTCTGACCGCATTCGGAGCTTATGCGCTCTCGCGTAAGAGCTTACAGTATCGCAAGCCGCTCATGCTCTTCATCATCTTTACCATGTTCTTTAGCGGAGGGTTGATTCCGCTCTACTTGACGGTCAAAGGGGTAGGGTTAATTGACTCCCTATGGTCGCTTATTATTCCGCAGGCCATTAATACGTTTAACTTGATTCTGATGAAGACGGCATTCGAAGCCATCCCCGATGCGCTGGAGGAGTCGGCCAAAATGGACGGGGCGAACGATTTCGTGATTCTATTCCGCATTGTACTGCCGCTCTCGATGCCTGTAATCGCCGTAATGCTGCTGTATTATGGCGTGAGCCATTGGAATTCCTGGTTCAATGCGATGATATTTCTGCAGGAACGTTCGCTCTACCCGCTGCAATTGGTACTGCGTGAAATACTGCTGCAAGGAGAAGCCAACGCCAATTCTGGCGTTTCCGACGGCGATGCTGCCATGCTTGCCGCTACGTTGAAGTATGCAACGATTATCGTCGCTACGGTTCCGATTTTGTTCGTGTATCCATTTTTGCAGAAATATTTTGTCAAAGGAGCTCTTATCGGAGCCATCAAAGGATAGGGGAGGAAAATTGGCGTGAATGAAAGCAGCAGCTTGGCGGTTCGTCTTGATATGGATTGGGAACGTTTCTTGGCAGCTAATGATATGGAGTGGGTAGTCAAGCCCGTTAGCTGGGATGAAGGGGCATTCCTCGGCAACGGTTTGCTCGGTTCGATGGTGTACGGGGAGGAACATGCGAGTAAACGGCATGTGCTTCGCATGGTGACCGGGCGCACCGATGTGACGGCAAGCCGGATGGACAGAGCCGGATTCCCACCACGTGTTCCGGTCGGTGAGCTGGATCTGGAATTGGAAGGGAAGATCTATCATCCAACGCATATGCGAATCAGCTTGTGGAACGCTGAACTGCAGGCTACGCTAACGACAACGAGCGGGGAGGTCAAGCTTCGTTCGCTGGTACACAGTCTCTATCCGGTGATAGCCGTAGAGATCGAGACAACAACAGGTGAAAGCGGAGCCCGCTGTGCGTGGTATGCCTATCCGGAAGTCGATCCTGTGCTGAAAAACGCGGACGGCTTGAATTTGAATCAATATATTCCGGTTACTGATGTGGAACAAACGGAAGGAGAGGACGGCATTCGCGTTTGTACGCAGAAGTATTCGGTCGAAGACGGCTGCGTAACCGCCTGGAAGGAAGTGCAAGTGTCGCCGAATCGCCGAATTTGCTGGCTGTCCGTTGCCCGTGGGCATGGTGAATCGGCAAAGGCCGAAGCTGTAAAGGCGGTAGCTCAAGCTTCGGCTGCGAATTTTGAAGAATGGGTGCAAGCTCACAGAGCATGGTGGCATCGGTATTACCGTCAAAGCTTCGTCTCGCTGCCGGATGGCCGTTTGGAAAGCTTTTACTGGATCCAGATGTACAAACTGGCATCGGCTACGAGAGCGGACAGCCCACTGATCGATAATCAAGGGCCTTGGCTCACGTCTACACCTTGGCCTGGTGTCTGGTTCAATATGAACGTACAAATGAGTTATTCGCCGGTTTATACGGCCAATCGCTTGGAAATTGGCGAATCACTTGTTCGTTCGTTGTCTGAGAACAGGGATAATCTGATTCTGAACGTACCCGAAGATTGTCGGCACGATTCTGCCGGATTAGGGCGCAGCTGCAGCTTCGATCTATCGGCCAAAGTGGAGGACGAGGTTGGGAATTTAACGTGGATCTGTCATAACGTTTGGCGGCATTACCGATATGCGATGGACGATGCCATGCTGGGAGACGTTTTGTTTCCGATATTAAAGCGGAGTGTGAGCTATTATATGCATCTCCTGGAAGAGGGAAATGACGAATTGTTGCATCTGCCTCCGACGATTTCTCCGGAGTATGGCTCGTTCATGCGGACTACAGTCCCGGATTGCCATTATGATCTGTCTCTGCTGCGCTGGGGATGCGAGACATTGCTTGCGATTTGCGGAAGACTGGCGGCTCCCGATCCGCTCATCCCGAAGTGGGAAGACATACTGGCGAGGTTGGCTCCGCTGCCCGTCGACGAGACGGGCTTTATGATTGGACGCGATATGCCGCTTGCCTACGGGCACCGACATTTCAGTCACCTGCTGGCGATTTTTCCGCTGCATCTTATTGGCGGAGAAACGGAGGAGGAGCGGGCATTAATCGCAACTTCCCTGCGTCATTGGTTGGCGAAAGAAGGCGACCTGCGCGGTTTTAGTATGACGGGTAGTGCTTCGATTGCGGCTGTTCTCGGTTGGGGAGATGAGGCGCTGCGGCTGCTCCAGTCGCTTCTGCTTATCATCAAGCCGAATACGATGTACAAGGAAGCGGGACCGGTGATCGAGACGCCGCTGGCCGGTGCGGAATCGATTCATGATATGCTGCTTCAGAGCTGGGGCGGCAAGCTGCGTGTGTTTCCGGCAGTGCCCAAGGCGTGGACGGAGCTGGCGTATCATGATCTGCGGGCGGAAGGCGCCTTCCTGGTCAGCGCTGTCCGCAAAGATACAGCCACGCAGTGGATCAGAGTGAAGAGTTTGGCTGGAGAGCCTTGTCTGATCAAAACGGGATGGAGCGGACGCATCCGTTGGAACATCATCGACGCCCACGGCGAGGTACGCGTGCACGGCGAAGAGGACATAGACGATGAAATATTACTTGATATGAATATAGGCGAAGAAGTCGTTCTCTATCCAGGCGATGGGTTACCGGATTTGCGTATCTGCCCTGTAGAAGGAGCGGGTAAGGTAGCACGATATTATGGGGGACACAAGCCTTGGCGGCTTTACGGATTTCATTCAGACCAAGTGTGATGCAGGTTATAAAGAGGAGCTTGCAAATCGGCAGAGCTCCTCTTTACGAGTAGATAAGTAAGTATAAGTTTATACTTTAGCTTCGCATCTACCTTGAAAAACGCGCTCGTCCTAAAAGGCGACGAAGTCGTTTATCCTTGTTTGCGACCTTAAATTCGTGTTTCAACCGAAGTTTATAGGGACAGCTTGGTGCTGTTCCCTATTTTCAAGTATGTAAGGAGACATCTTGAATCGGATCAACGCCCCTAAATTTGTAATGCTGCATTGGTTGCCATGTGCGGCGCGTAAAAGGAAGAGGAGGTTATCTTGAAACATGAAGAAGAAACTACAAGCACTTATCTGTGTCTGTTCCCTTGGTGTAATGGGGATGGCCGCACCGGTCAGCGCTCAATCATTAGTTCAGGGCACACAAAGTGACCAAGTATTGGATTTGCAAGAACGGTTAAACGCACTCGGTTACTTTAACACAGGAATTACCGGATATTACGGTAACCAGACCAAGAATGCGGTAAAGAAATTTCAAACCAGCTATGGTTTGTCAGCAGATGGTGAAGCCGATTCCTTAACTCTGTCAAAACTAAAAAGTGCGATTTCGCCAAAACAGTCGGTGCTGGACGAAATGGCGCGAATCATTCATGCCGAAGCACGAGGAGAGTCCTTTTTAGGACAAGTTGCCGTGGGAGCTGTCGTTCTTAATCGCGTGCAATCCGAAAAATTCCCTGACTCCATCACGGAGGTTATTCATCAACCAGGTCAATTTTCATCCATTGATGATGGCCAGTTTAACCTTAAACCAAATGAGTCAGCCTACCGAGCGGCAAAAGCTGCTTTGAATGGTTTGGATCCAACAACTGGCGCCCTTTACTTTTATAATCCTGATATTGCACAGGCAGCTTGGAGCAAAAAAAGATTAGCCAAGATTACCATTGGTAATCATGTTTTTACTCTTTAAGAGTAGTCAGTTCTAACAAAAAAAGTCGCGTAATTCGCGGCTTTTTTTAGAACTCAAACGATTCTGATTTAGGAGCGTAGTTATGGAGAATGAAGTTGAATTAGCCGTAGAAAAAATCGAACAATTGAATACGAGAAGCCAAAAAGCAATGATGGAGCTGATCCGAAAAAGCTCGAAAATGAACGATGAAGAGTTTAATAAAGAACTTCTGCTAGCCTACGCTCACCAAAATCCAGTTCATATTTTGGAAATTACTATCGCTCTAAAATATGAAGAGATAATTAAAGCGTTACCGGAGCAGTTTTCCTAGATAGTGCATGGCAACGAAGCCGCATCGGTTAGACCCAAAATAAAAAGGAGGCATAAGCCGCCTTTTTTTTGCTATTAGTTAGTCGCCCAAACGTTTTAAACACCTTTCACATAAAATGTGTAGTGCAAACATGCATTAATTAACCTTTTTTCGATCGACCTTCTATGTTGAGGGTCGTTTTTTTATTTGTTTTATGAAAGATCCTTTAATAATCATGGCGTAAATACCGTTTTTAGATGCTGTAGATGCCATAATACATTATCTCCAGAGGCATTTATTAGTTGTATGAAATCACTATCCGCTTTCTGAAGCAAGCCTATTTTATTCGTGTGATCTCCAAGATCAAAAACAACTATTTTTCCTTCAAGTTTTTTGCACTGTTCTTCAAAAGTTCTTGATAAAGTAATATTGATCGCATTCATAGGAAGAAAATGGTTATCAAGCGAATAGGGAGTAACGTTTGAGCGGTAAGGAATTAACCATTTTAAGTGGTTCATAGACACATACATGGTTTTATAGACAGGAGAGTAGAAGACGAAATAATCATTCATAATACTGGTTAAATAGCCGTGAATCGTTTTATTGCCAGTTACATAAATCTCTACAAATCGACCTTTTGCCGTATTTAATATTTTCCGAAATGAGAGACCATCTGCAAGATAATCGATTGGCGTTTCACTAGATAGAGTGTCTGTCCCTGTACTGGACTCTAAATTCAACTTTACATTTTGCACGTGGACCAAGGGGATATAGTAGAACTGTTGTTCATTGACCATGACCATAATATCCAAACCTAAATCGATCAACGTACCTTTACAAATATTATTTCCTGAAATCTCGACAATCACTTGTTGACCAACAAATGGTTGAAGCACTCGCATACGAATGACCTCCAGATTAGGATGAATGATTTTGAATTAAAAAATCCAGGTTACCCAAAATGCTAGAATAACTAACGTAAACATAACCGTGATGGGGATAATATACCAAGTTGCTTTAAGATAATCGCCCCAAGTGATCTTCACTTTGCCTTTTTTGACGATATGCATCCACATGATGGAAGCCAGCGTTCCAATAGGTAAGAATAGGGAGCCTATGTCGCTGCCGATAATGCTTGCAAGATAGGAGACTTTAAGTGTGAGTGGATCAAGACCCATACTCGTTAAAGTAATAGTTCCGACCATCAAGGCAGGGTGATTGTTGAAAATATCAGAAAGTACAGATACAAGAATCCCCATCATGAAACTAGCTTTTAACATACTTCCGTGAGCAATAGGTTGGAGGAACTGGACTAGCAGCTCAGTTAATCCAATGTTATGCAAGCCATAGATAATTACGTACATGCTGAAGGCAAACACGATGATATACCACGGTGTTTTTTTTACCATATCTAAAGGAGAGATTTTTAACCGATACCAACGCCATCCCAGCAGGATAAGGGAACCGAAAATAGCAGCGAACGCAACCGGAATTCCCAAGTAAGAAGCGACGAATAAACCAACACGTACAACAAACACAAAGATCAGGATATTGCGCATCGTTTTACCGCGATTTTCCGATGGGGTGGTTAAAGGTTTGGGTTTTAATGGGTGGTTTCCTTTGGAAGTATCATAGTTCCATAATCCGGATATGTTGATAGGGACGTTGTGTGGCAAGATTTTGCGAAAGTGGAAGTACAATAGCGTCACCATGAGAAGGAGTCCTATAGTAGCGGGAACGAACATCATCGCCGTGTGCATGTAAAGAGTCATGTTTACAATTTTTAAAGCAATTAAATTTACGATATTACTAACCCCTATGGGTGCGCTAGAGGCGGTTGCGATCAAGGCGCCGGATAGCAGATAAGGGATTTTTTGGTGATTTTTCAGACCCATATGATGCAATAACATTAGCAAGATCGGTGTGGTAATTAAGATACTTCCATCATTATTGACGAACAAAGTCATAAGGAAACAAAAAAGATTAACGAGCCAGAAAAGGCGTATGCCTGATCCTTTTGCTTTTTCTACGATTATTTCGGCTGCCCAATGAAAAAAACCAAAGCTTTCTAGAACGATTGCCATGACAATGGTTGCCATGATCGTGATGGCAGCGCCGCCTATCGTTTCAGTTATTTTACCCAAATCAGATAAGGTAACACTGCCGCTAAGGAGGACAAATAGGGCGCCAACCGTTGCCGGAATAGCTTCATTTACATTAGGACGCAAAAATATAAAAGTAATGGTGAATAAAAACGACATAATGGTGATTGGAATCATCAAGTCTTGCAGCATTTTAATTCAACCTCTTTTCGATAAAGTAAATGACTAGCTCTATTATTTCTTTAGAAACTGTGGGAACCGTTTGATAGTTATGATTTCATAGTTATATCTCCTCCCCTTTTAAATGTCTTATAGTTACATTTGCATTATATGAATAAAGGACATAGGGGGGACTAGCCGATAATCCTATTTCTATATTTTTCCACTATTGGTACTCATATAATTACCTACTCTTTCTTTTTCATTACCATGCATAGAAAAAGAGCCGAGTTTTCCTATTGCGAATAACTCAGCTTCCATTTGAAAATTTCAAGACAAGCTCCTAAATCTCATAGAAAATATCAAGTATGTAATCATTAATTGAAGAATAGTAGGGTGAAATATAAGTAATTAGGCAGACGAAAATACAGAATAGAAACATATGTTCTTGCGGAAAAAATTGTGCTATGATCTATTCAGTATGAATAGGAGGATGTCTTATGAATATACAAAAAACGATCAGTGAGTACGAACAATTTTGCAAGTGGACAAATATATTACATCAATTAAATGATAGTGATTGGTATAGGCCCGTGAAAGAAGGAAAGGCATCAATAGCTGAAATTATTGCACATCTTAGAAACTGGGATCTACATTTGATCCATGTGGTCATACCTTCGATTAGGAGAGGCGAAGGGATGGAGTTTCCCGATTTCAACTCTTATAATGCCAAAGCATTTGAATATGCAAATTCAGGCGTAACTAAAGATCAACTACTTCAAGAATTCACAAGCGATAGAATGAAACTGATTCATCTATTAAGTAACATGAAATCTGAAGAATTATTGCTAGAGACAACAGCAAACGGTGTAAAACACTGCCCTAATACAGGCGAACCATACTCACTACTGTACATCATTCAAGAATTTATTGAGCATGATGGTCATCATAAAAAACAAATTCTTGGCGTTCTTGATTGAACTAACGTGAACCATGAGCTTGATTATGGATATTATAATTAAGCAGTTTCCGTAAAGTGATGGATGGGGATTCATCTTTACAATTTACTTGCCTCATCCATAATTTTCTGTTATCTTTGATAGTAACAAGTTGATAATATCAAACAAATACTAAGTAGAAGCTGGACTGTCCGGTGCAGAAATTGGATGAAAGCTGAGGGGATGAAAGTGAATAAATCATGGGGTTATTGGAACTTGTTTGAAATAGCCTGGCTGGTTTTGTTTACTTCAATTGCTGTCGGGTTTACGGTTATTTCTAATGATTCTTTATTCGGATTTACCGTATTTATTACTGGAGTGCTGTGTGTGGTGCTCGCTGCGAAAGGAAACCTTATGAGCTATGTTTTCGGAATGTACAATACCGTAGGCTACGCATATTTGGCTTATGTCAACGGTTTGTTCGGAGAGGTTATGCTGAATCTGCTTTTCTTTGTTCCGATGAATGTCGTCGGCTTCTATATGTGGAGAAATAACCGTCAAGGCGGCAAGCTGTCCATGCGTCAGATGGAACTTAAGGGTCTGCTACTCACGGGGGTGGTGTGCGTATTAGGTAGCCTGCTTCTAGGGATCGGGCTATCGTTCATCCCGGGGCAGAACTCACCTTATATCGATGCCACTACAACGGTTTTATCCATCGTAGCTACCCTTTTAATGGTAAAAAGATTCAAGGAACAATGGTTGATCTATATCGTTCTCAATATGTTCACGGTGCTGCTGTGGGTAATCCGCATGATGGAGGGTAGCGGTGAAGGTTCGCTGATGATTGCCATGTGGAGCGCGTATTTAGTTAACGCAGTATACGGTTATTACAATTGGAACAAAGGGGCAAAGGAGGTGTTGGCATGAAAAAGCTTGGATTAACGCTGGGGAAGTTTGCCCCGCTGCATAAAGGGCATCAGTTCATGATCGAGACGGCGCTGCAAGAAGTCGACGAATTGATTGTGGTGATTTATGAGACTACAGTCACTTCGATACCGCTTCATATCCGGGCGAATTGGATTCGCAAGCTGTATTCTACGGTCCGGGTGATCGAAGCCTGGGACGGTCCGGATGGTTATTCGAACGACCGGGAGCATGAGATCCGGGAAGAGCAGTATATTTTAGGGCTGCTGAATGGCGAGCAAGTGACGCATTTTTATTCCAGCGAGTTTTACGGCGAGCATATGAGCATTGCTCTAAGCGCGGCGGATCGACGGGTAGATGAAGCCCGCGAACGGGTACCGATTTCGGCCACAGTGGTTCGTTCAGATCCTTACAAGTACCGGGAATTTGTAAGTGACATCGTATATCGGGATTTAATTACGAAAGTGGTTTTTGTAGGAGCGATGTCGACCGGCAAATCCACGATAACGGAAGCGCTGGCTCAGCGGTATCGCACAACTTTTGCGAGCGAATTCGGGCGTGATTATTGGACTGAGCACCAGGTGGACCGCAGAATCGGTCTGGAAGCGTTCGATGAAATCGCTGATGGGCATATCAAGCGGGAGGAGCAGGCTCTGCTGAAAGCGAACCGGTATCTTTTTGTCGATACCAATGCGATTACCACTTATATGTTCGCCATGGATTACCATGGCCGTGCTCCGGAGCTTTTAACCCGGATCGCTCTGGAAAACGCGCAGCGTTACGATCTGTTTTTCCTCTGCGATGACGATATTCCTTACGACGATACATGGGACCGAAGCGGAGCTCAGAAGCGTCATATTTTCCATAAGCAAATCATTGCGGATTTGAAGGAGCGGCGGATTCAATTTATCACACTGCGGGGAAGTCTGGAGGAACGAATGCGCAAGGTAGATGATGTATTGGCGAAGTTCGAGCCCTATCGGAACTATTTCGGAGAGATGAACGGCTAGAATAAAAAATTAAATGATCAAGGAGACGAGACATTTGGATTTGTTGGATCGCGATGGACTTACAGAACGCGAATTTTTGGAGCAGTACCGGGCAGGGGATTATGAGCGGCCTTCGGTGGCAGCGGACATGGTCATTTTCACTGTCACGAATGCGGAAGCGGACAGCTACCGCAAGCTGCCGGAAAAGGAGCTGCGAATCCTGCTCATTCGCCGTGGAGGACATCCGTTCCTGGGCAAATGGGCGCTTCCAGGCGGCTTCGTCCGTCCGAACGAGACGACGGAGCAGGCCGCGGCAAGGGAATTACGCGAGGAAACCGGTGTGGATGACGTTTATTTGGAGCAGTTGTACACCTTCAGCGATATTGGGCGGGACCCGCGTACCTGGGTGATGAGCTGCAGCTATATGGCATTGATCAATAGCGACCAAGTTCAGCTGAAGGCGGGAGACGACGCTGCCGATGCCGCCTGGTTTAAGGTAACCTATCGGCTTCTGCGGGAGCGGAAAGAGTTGATCGGGGACGGATACGTCAAAACGATGGAATACGAGCTCAAGCTAAGCAGCGAAGGAAAGGAGTTTACAGCGGTCGTGAATCGGACAGTGACGGCAAAGCCGACCTCGACGTCAACCGTTTATTCGTTAGTAAGGAATGAAGGCTTGGCTTTCGATCATGCGAAGCTTATAGCCTGCGCCATCGATCGGCTGCGGGGGAAAGTCAACTATACAGACATTGCGCTGCACCTAATGCCGAAATTTTTTACATTGACGGAATTGCAACAAGTTTATGAGATCATTTTGGACAAAGAACTGCTGAAGGCCGCCTTCCGGCGTAAAGTTGGCGATCTCGTGACAGAGACCGATCAGTACACCGAAAACGCGGGACACCGTCCTTCCCGTTTGTATCGGAGAAATTTGGAGGAATACCGATGATATACAATCGGGCTTGCCAATCGATGATGTACACGGATCACGCCATCTATTCGCCCGACGTGGTGTTTTTCCGTGACCCGCGGTTCGGCCTTATAGAGTGTCCGGTAACCGCTTCGGTTCTGACGCTGCCCGCCGTGAACTATGGGCAAGTTCATCTTAAGGGAGAGGACCCCCGGAAAGCGGAATGCGTGATGAAAGACCGAATGCGGCTGGCCTTGGCGATATTCGCCCATAAGGGAGATAAGAACCTAATCTTGGGTGCCTATGGCTGCGGCGTTTTCCGGAATGATCCGGTGAAGGTGTCCGGGTGGTGGCGTGAGCTTTTGGAGGACGAAGGTTTAGGCGTATTGTTTTCGGAAATACAGTTTGCGGTATTGGACACTTCGAAAGACGGCAAGTGTATTCATACTTTTGAAAAGGAGTTCAATACTGGCATGTAAGTGTGGGGTAGGGATAGACAACGCTCCACCAAGGTATAACCTGCGTAGATGGATTGAACTTTTTGTGCTTAGTTGTTATGATTAGGATATAAATTGACTGTGTGTGACTGGCGGAACATGGGTAACCATGAGGGAGCACATAGATAACAAGCCGTACGCCTGGGCAGAGGTAAGGGGATATCCCCTTACCTCTTTGTGTTTCGATCCAACTAGAAAGGGATGATACAATGAAAGCAGAAAAGTTAATCTTGGATGGAAATCGAGTTGCAGCTGACATTAAGGAAACATTGGTGGGGAAAATTCATCGCCTGTCTGAAAAAGGTATTGTTCCATGTTTGGCGACTATTTTAGTTGGTGACGATCCGTCATCAGCAACTTATGTACGGATGAAAGGTAATGCATGTAAGCGACTTGGCATCCAATCTATTCGTGTTCATCTACCTAAGGATACCTCGACGCATGAATTAATTGCAGCTATTAATCAACTAAATGATGATCCCAATGTTCACGGAATACTGTTACAACACCCTGTTCCACATCAAATAGATGAAAGAGCAGCATTTGAAGCAATAAGTATTAATAAGGATGTAGATGGCGTAACAACACTGGGTTTTGCCCAAAATGCTTTTGGTTTAGCCGATTTTCCTTCTTGCACACCGGCAGCAATAGTTACTATTTTAGACTATTACAATATTCCAATTGAAGGGAAGCACGCTGTTGTAATTGGGAGAAGTCCTATCCTTGGGAAACCTGTATCTCTGATGCTTTTAAACAGAAATGCAACTGTAACGACATGCCATTCCAAAACAACGAGTTTAGAAGACGTGGTTCGTTTAGGAGATATTGTCGTGGCGGCGGTTGGTAAACCCAAATTTGTTCAGGGTGATTGGATTAAGCCAGGTGCAATTGTAGTAGATGCCGGTTACAACGATGGTAACATTGGGGACGTTGACTATGATGCTTGTATAACAAATGCCTCGGCGATTACTCCTGTACCAGCTGGAGTCGGTCCAGTAACAATTGCAACATTGCTCAAACACACAGTGAAAGCCGCTGAAAAATTAACTTCGTAATAGTAGAGCTAGCTGTAGTTCAATAGAAAAAGGATTTCAAATAATTATAGGGAATACTAGTTAGGAAATATTAGAAATTAGCGAAAACAAGAACACTATTTTAGTAGACCCCCAATAAACAACAGAACAGGAGAATCACAAATGAGTCAAACATGCAATTATTGCAGCAAGAACGAGGCTTTGAACAATTTGATGATTGAAATAGGACAGTTGAGGGTTTCGACATTGTTCTTATTTAGAGAACAGACGTATAAGGGGAGATGTATTGTCGCGTTAAATGAACATCATTCTGAATTTTTCCATTTATCTCAAGAAATGCAGGACGCGTACATGCGGGACATCGCTCAAGTAGCTTCTGCGATTGAACGAGCTTTTAAACCTGACAAAATTAATTATGGTGCATTTGGGGATACGATGCCACATGTGCATTTCCATGTTGTACCGAAGTATAAGGATGGATATACATGGGGGAAGATGTTCGAGATGAATCCGCCCGACAATAAGCAGCTAACAGAAGAAGAATATGGAGAAATCATTCATCTACTGAAGCAGCAATTATAAGAGTTGGATATTTGTTCAGCTAGAATAAGCCTTCAGCACCACTTAAGAAGTGGAGCTGGGGGCTTTTTCGTTGTATTTACTGAGTTTTTACTGAATCATAGTAAAAGAAAAATGTTGATCAAGCGCAAAATTGATCGCACCAAGTGCTCCGCCGATTTCGGGCAATACGGCAGTGTCTACCGCTATTCCAGCAGAGAGGGCCGACATGGACCGCTGTTTCATTACTTTCGTGGCGGTTTGTACATAGGTACTGCACATGCTGGGTATGGATCCCCCAAGTATGATAGCTTCGGGATTCAGCAAATTGACGAGATTAGCCAAAGCAATGCCGAGATAAGTGGCGGCGTGATTAACGATGCGTATCGCAAGTTCATCGCCCTGATCAGCGGCTAAGCAAACGTCTTTTGCCTGGAGAAGTTGGAGGTCGTTTCCAGGTAATACACGATGAAGTATACTTTCCTCTTGTCCCGACCGCAGCTGTCTGCGAGCCTCCTGTTCGATGGCCGAAGCCGTAGCATAGAGGTGCAAACATCCATTATTTCCACATGGACATACAGGGCCGTCCGGTTCAACTGTCGTATGCCCGAGTTCACCAGCCCCGCCGAACGAACCTGACACCAACTGCCGATCATGAAAGATTCCAGCAGCGATTCCGGAGCCGACCCCGACATAAATCATATGCTTGTAGCCGCTTCCTGAACCGAATCGGCATTCGGCAAGCCCGCGTGCGCGGTGCCTGTTTATGGCTACTGTGGGCCAACCAAGCTTTTTACTTACCATTTCCTCAATGTCCACGTTAGACCAGCCCAAATCTGATGCGCTTTTAATAATACCTCGTCTCGTATCGACAAGACCGGGCACACCCAGTCCGAACAATTTGATCACCCCTATGTCCAATTCCTTAACAAACTTGGAGGTTTGATCCGTCAACTCTTGAATGGCTGTCTCGGGGTGGGGAGAGCCTACAGGTATTTTCTTAAGATGTATGACATTGCCAAGCAAATCAAACACGCCGAGCGTCCATACTTGATTATCTAAATCGGCGCCCATAATACCATGGGATCCTGGGACAAGCTCTAGTGAAATAGCAGGACGTCCCCCTGTTGAGGGGGCTTTTTCCGTTTCTTTTACAAGATTCCAATCCATCAGCTCAGAAATCGTTGAAGAGATTGTAGCCCTGCTCAGTTCCGTAACTTTGGTCAATTTAATCCGAGGCATGGACCCGTGCATGCGCAGGGCCTGAATGATACTGGTTTTGCTGCCCTTTTGGTCGCTTTTGTTAGGACTTATCATGAGTTTCACCGTCGCTATATCATTATGTAATTAAAATGATTATACCTGAACCTAAAGTTATAGTGGTAATGAACTTACTTTAATAAAAAATAAAACAAAGTTCAAGTGTTTATAGAGCGAAAATAGCAGTATTTTTTCATTTATTTTATTTAAAACAAAAACTTAATTTAAATATTGACATAAGTACCTTGTGTGAATTATGATATCCCCATATTCATGTAAGCGCTATAACTAAGAAGGTGGGATGCAATGATGATCGTATTAGGCGGTAATATGTATGACGATTCTACCATTGAGCATTTTTTGAAAGATGCAGCTGCTATTGGCTATGAGGGAGTCGAGATTCGTGGTGTTGGGGAGCTGAAAGACGGTCATATTTCGCAGGAACGGGCGGAACAAATTAAAGGCTTGCTCGATGGATATCGTCTGACTCCTATTAATTTGTCTTTGTTTGTGGGGAATTTCTCCTGTAATACAGAGGAGGAAAATCAGGCTGAATTTCTTAAATGGGAGCGCTATCTGAATTTTGCGGCTGCGATCGGATGCGGCATGATGAGATTGAATCCAGGATTTCAGCATTCCGATGAGGTTTCCAAGGACGATTATGCGAAAGCAGTGAAGTGGTTTCAACGATGCGCGGATGCTGCAAACAAACGGAATATCCGGGCGGTAATTGAGATGCACCACGGCACCCTATGTGATCATGCGGATTCGTCGATCGCCTTTGTTGAAGCGGTAGGCCGCAGTAATGTAGGGCTGATAATGGACCCGGTCAATATGTATCAGGTACCGACCGATTATGGGATAGAAACCATTAAACGCTTAAAGCAATACCTCTTTAATGTTCATATCAAAGACATTGTGGCATTGAAAGGAAACCAATATCCCTGGGCTTTCGAATATAGCGACTATGTGCCGCATATCGGCCGTTACCACCGTGTCATACCTAAGCAGGTCAAACATGAAGAACAATATTTTTGTCACCGGCTCATTAATCAGGGTGGGATAGATTGGTACGAAGTGTTCCGTGGGCTGGAGCAAATCGGGTATAGCGGATACCTCACTGTTGAAAGTGTTAGCAAGCCTGGCTCCGATCTTCCTGTACATACCGTGTTAGCTCAGCAATGTTACAATGATGTGCAGCAATTGCTTAAAATCACAAAGTCTAACGTTAAGGTTTAATAAATCGTTGAGGGAGTGTAGTGCTGCTGTGGAAAATCCGGAAAAACCATATTCATTTTCACTCTTTGTCAAGCATTGGAAAGATAAAAAGGCCCCCGAGCTAGCCAGCTTTGTAAGTGGTATCGGATTTGACGGCATCGAGCTTCCTGTTCGTGCGGGGTTTCAGGTAGAGCCAGAAAGTGTAGGAAAAACGCTTCCGGAATTTGCTAGGCAGTTAGGCGAACAAGGTGTCAAAATATTCAGCGTTGCGGCTTCAACCGATGAAACCATTTTCGCCGCCTGTTCGGAGGCAGGAGTGCCGCTGATCCGGATCATGGTTGACATCGACCAAGATGGCTATAAGGCGACAGAAGAACGGACCAAGCGAAGGTTGGAAGAACTTGTACCGCTATGCGAAAAGTACGGAGTAAAGGTGGGCATCCAGCAGCATTACGGAAACTATATCATCGATTCCAATGGAATTATGCAGTTGATGGATAAACTTAGCCCCGACGATATCGGTGTAGTCTGGGATGCTGCGCATGATGCATTCGCGGGTCAGCAGCCCGAATACGGATTGGACATCGTCTGGTCCCACCTGGCTATGGTGAACTTGAAAAATGGTTATTTTGTTCGCAGTAACGGACCCGAAGCCGAAATAGCTGAGTGGAAGCGTCATTTTACGACCGGACGGCACGGAATGGCCCACTGGCCGAGAATTGCGAACTATGTGAAAGAACGAAACTATTCCGGGGTTATCTGTTTGACAGCGGAGTACACGGATCTGGCCAATAAAGACCGTTACATCGCCGAAGATTTAGCTTATGCGAAGTCACTTTTTAAGTAAAAGGAGGTGCAGTGCAGTGGCAGCTCAGAGTGAATTGCATTTGGGTAATCTAGCAGAAACCGCACCGCAAAGCAGATGGAAGCATGTGATGCACGGTCTTAGACGAGACAAATTTCTGTATTTGTTGATTACTCCAGGCTTGTTGTTTTTTCTGATATTCAAATATGTGCCTATGTGGGGAGTCGTCATCGCCTTCCAAGATTACTCGCCATACATGGGGGTAACAGGAAGTGAGTGGGTGGGCTTTGACCATTTTATTCGCTTTTTTTCAAACCAAGACTTTTATCTTTTATTTCGAAATACGATGGCTATCAGTTTATTGAATCTGATGTTTTTTTTCCCGCTGCCGATCTTACTTTCACTTTTATTGAACGAACTGCGCAATGAGGTCTACAAAAAATGGATCCAATCGATCGTATATATGCCGCACTTTCTATCGTGGGTAATTATTGCAGGGATTACTTTTTTGTTGTTGTCGCAGTCGTCAGGGATTATCAATAAAATGCTAGTCAGTTTAGGGGCTGCCAAATACGACTTTTTAACGAATGAAAACAATTTTTGGGTGCTGCTTACCATTCAGAACGTCTGGAAAGAGGCCGGTTGGGGAACGATCATTTTCCTTGCCGCTATCGCAGGCGTCGATCCTGGGCTCTATGAAGCAGCTAAAATGGATGGAGCGGGCCGGGTTCGGCAAGCCTGGCACGTAACGCTGCCCGCAATCCGAAGTGTCATTGTCGTTTTGTTCATATTAAAGCTCGGACATATTATGGACGTTGGTTTTGAGCAAGTCTTTCTGATGATGAACGGTGCCGTGTCCAATGTTGCAGATGTTTTTGAAACATATGTTTATCGTCTGGGAATTCAGCAGGGACAATTCAGTTTCAGTACCGCTGTCGGTTTGTTCAAATCTGTGGTCGGATTCATTCTGGTTATTGCAGCCAATAAGCTGGCTAAACGATTTGGCGAAGAAGGCGTGTATTAATCTCCGCAAATACCGGAAACGGGGTGAGAATAATGAAACGAAGCACAGGCGACCGCCTGTTTGATGCAGTGAATATGATTGTGCTGAGCATCGTTGCAATCATTACGCTTTTTCCGCTTTATTATGTATTTGTCGTTTCTTTTACGGATCCGGCGGAGTACATCGAGAAGCAGGGATATATCTTATTTCCGCACAAATGGACATTGGATTCTTACAAATATTTGCTATCTACGTCAGCATTTCAAAACGCGTCAATCATCAGTGGTTTTCTAGCTACTGTCGGTACAGCACTCAGCTTGGTGGTAACAGCTGCGCTTGCTTACGGTTTATCCCGTAAGCGGTTGCAAGGCAGAAGACTGATCATGCTATTAATTCTTATTACGCTTTTGTTTAGTCCGGGATTGATCCCGCCTTACTTGCTGGTTCGTGATTTGGGGTTAATTAACAGCGTCTGGTCATTGATTTTACCTGTTCTGACAAGCGGGTGGTATGTCATCCTAATGAAAAGCTTCTTCGACAGTATTCCGGTTGAATTGGAGGAATCCGCTATCATCGACGGATCAACCGATATCGGCGTTTTCTTCCGGATCGTTCTTCCTCTATCCCTTCCCGCACTTGCCGCATTTGGTTTGTTTTACGCAGTTGCTTACTGGAACACTTTCTTTAGTGCGGTATTATACATCAATGATCATGCCAAGTGGCCGCTCCAGCTCGTACTCCGCAATATGTTAATCGACTCATCGACGCAAGCAGGGGGATCGGCAGCTGCAGAGATGATGGCCGAACAAAGTATCCCTACCGAAACTTTAAAAATGGCAGCCGTCGTTATCGCGACGTTTCCCATCCTGTGTGTTTATCCGTTCCTGCAAAAGCATTTTGCCAAAGGCGTCATGCTGGGTTCGGTGAAAGGATAATCTTTTTAAAATGAATGAGGAGGGTAAGTATGAAAGAAAATGAGAGGTCAATTACGAGGAAAGCGGTGCCTGTGTCTCTAACATTCATTATGGTATCATCGGTCCTGTCGGCTTGCTCAGGCGGAGCAGCACCAGCTTCAACAACAGGAATAGGAACTGCTGCTGACAGCGGTCCACCAACAGAAATTAGCATTTTTACGGAGTTTAGTACACCAGAACCGCCGGCAGCAGATAATCCGGTTACCAAGGAATTCGAGAAACGCACGAATACCAAGTTGAATATTACTTGGGCATCTCCAAATGCATGGGAAGAGAAGCAAAACGTCATGCTGGCTTCAGGCGATATGCCTGATTTGATGAAAATCAAAGACATGAAGCAAACGCAGGCGATCACCATGATCAAACAAGGCGCTTTTTGGGATCTGACGCCCTATTTGAAGGATTATAAAAATTTATCGGCTTATCCGAAAGAAATTATGGACAGTGTCAAAGTAAATGGCAAACAATTTATCCTTCCGTCGGTACGTCCGCTTCATGGAAGCAGTTTCTTTAATATTCGTCAAGATTGGCTCGAGAACGTGGGGCTGAAGATGCCGCATTCCATGGATGAGTTCTACACCGTATTAAAAGCATTCGTTGATAAAGACCCGGACAAGAACGGCAAAGCTGACACATATGGTTATAACGGAAAGAACTGGGAAAAAGTGATTGATATTTTTAATAAAAGCAATGGGAAATGGAAAGAAGAAGGCGGCAAGCTGGTTGACACTGATCTGGAACAGGGAACTAGAGACGGACTTATTTATCTTAACAAGATGTACAAGGATAAAATATTGCCAGAAGATTTCATTGCTATGAAAACAACCGACTATGAAAATATGGCAAAAGCGGGCAAAGTCGGTGTCCAAGTGGACACCACAGAAGGTGTTTTCCGGGCTACGGAAGGAGCGCAAAAGCTTGATCCGAAAGCTGATTTTGTAGCTATGACTTATCTGGAAAGCCCAGCCGGTAAAATGGTTCATACGGGTTCCGGATTTGCCGGACTATATGTGATTCCGAAAAAAGTCCCTGAAGCTAAAATGAAGAAAATCTTGGCTTTGATGGATTATGGCGCATCCGAGGAAGGTTTCGAATTGGCTTGTTACGGACTTAAGGATGTCCACTTTAAGGTGGTAGACGGCTTCAAAACGGCTACAGAGCAAGCTGTAAAAGACAGTGTATCGCAAAGCTCATTCGGTAAAATCTTCGAAAGATTCGATCCGTACTTATGGGCATACCGCGTAGGCATGCCGAAAACAACCTTCGAACGTAACAAGAAAATTGTCGATGATCGCTCAAATTACGGCGTATCCGATGTATCGATCGGTCTCATGTCCGATATTGATTTGAAAATGGGACCGGACTATAAGAAGAAGATGGACGATATGAAAGTTAAAGTGATCATGGGTAAAGAACCGGTCGAGTCATGGGATGCGATGGTAAAGTCGTTCAAAGCAGATGCCAATTACATGAAAATGACCGACGAGTTCAACCAAGCCTATCAAGATAGAAAAAAAGGTAAATAAATAGAGGAAGGAGTCGAGAATTCATGCAGCGAAAAATGCGATTGGCCGTTGTCGGATTGGGACGCGTATCGAAATCCCATCTTCCGGCAATCCGGGAGCTAGCAGATCAAATTGAATTGGTTGCCCTTATATCTCGAGATGAAGGTAAACTGCGGCAGGAAGCCGAAAAGTGGGAAGGGGTGAAGACCTATACTTCGTATGATGATGCGGTCAAAGATCCGAATATCGACGCTTTCCTGCTGCTCCTGCCGCATGATATTCACGCGGAATATTCGATGAAGGCGCTTCGCGCCGGCAAGCATGTGCTGGTTGAGAAGCCTATGGCGATGAATGTACAGGAAGCAGAGGAGATGGCGGAGGCGGCCGAAGCCAATAATGTCACCTTAATGATAGGGCAAAGCCGCCGGTTCTATAAACCGGTGATGGAATCGATCCGTCAGGTGAGAGAGAAAGCTATTGGCGATTTGATCAACATTAACGCCCTGCTTTTGGCGCATATGGATAAGCCGGCAGCAGATTGGTGGAAGGACGAATCAAAGATTGGCGGTTTTATTATTCCGCTTTGGGGAAGCCACATTCTTGACTATATTCAATGGGCATATGGCAGAGCCCCCCAGTCGGTCTATGCGCAAGGCCATTCCAACAACCCGAATTGGACGGGAGAAGATGAAGTTGCCATTTCCATGAATTTTGGCGAAGGCCGAATGGCGAATGTGTGGATGTCCTTTAACGCTGGCTGCCGTCCAACGGATGAAGCAGGTCTTACAGGAAAGCGTATATGGTCTACGCAGAACAGTATTTATGATCGATATTTAATTGGAACGAATGGTATGCTGCATTTGAAAGACGAATATGAGCTTAGCTTGAACGGAGAGAAGCTGGAAACCTGTGAAACCACATTTTCTAATTTCAAATGGCAGCTTGAGGAGTTTGCCCAAGCCATACAAGAGGGACGTCAACCTCTGGCTTCAGGAAGGGAAATCATCCAGGTGATGAGAGTCATTGATGGATGCTTTGAGTCGATGAGGACAGGTCAAGTTGTACAGCTATAATCCTTGAAGGAAAACGAAGGAGGACTTATGCAAAAGTTAAAAGTTTTGGTGCTTTCACCGCAATCTCGTTTGGATGAAGTATGTTCGGAGGCGTGCCGTTCGCGTATAAATGACTATTTCGAACCCCTGTGGAATGAAACAGGACGCGATTACACACAGGAAGAGCTATTGGCACTGATTTCCGATGCGGAAGTGATCATTTCCAGTTGGGGTTCCCCCAGCTTGACAGACGAAATGCTTGAGAAAGCCGTCAAGCTTCGTGCCGTTGGCCATGCGGCCGGAACTGTGAAGAACCTTGTTCCGAAGCAAATTTTTTCACAAGGAGTCAAAGTCTTCTCTGCAGCCCCGAGGATCGCGTTAAGTGTAGGGGAATATTGTTTAGCGACGCTCCTAACCTCTCTCCGGTATTTGCCTGCTTTTGATTCCGCAATACGGGATGGGAAATGGAAGATTGCAGGATTGAAGGGAAAAGAGCTTACTGGCAACACGGTTGGCATCATTTCGGCAAGCTCTACGGCTCGGGCTTTTATCAAGCTGCTTGCGCCGTTTCAAGTCAAAGTTCTTATTTATGATCCTTATTTGACGGAAGAAGCGGCAGCACGGCTAAACGCGAAGAAGGCTAACCTAGAGGAAGTAATGAGCTGCCCCATAATTTCGGTTCACGCACCCAAGCTTCCCGCTACGGAAAGAATGTTGACCCGTGAATTGCTTGCGCTAATTCCGGACGGTGCTGTCTTCATTAACTCTTCTAGAGGTCCTGTGGTGGATGAGCTGGCTTTCATGGAGGAGCTTCAAAGCGGACGATTTATTGCCGCACTAGATGTGTTTGAGAAGGAGCCTCTTGCTGTCGATCATCCGATTCGGTCGCTCCCGAATGTACTTCTTTCACCTCATATCGCCGGAGCCACTGTACAGGGTCATCTTGCATTGATGGAGGAAGTAGTCGAAGACATCATCAGAAGCCTGAGGGAAGAGAAGACGACGTATGAAGTAAATGAGAGAATGTGGGAAGTTATGGCCTAACAGGATGTAGAAGCAGAATTCTTTTTTGGAAGGAGAAATTAGCAAATGGTTAGAAAAATGTCCGTTCCTCCGATGGAGTTGGTAGATTATGATGGTCCCGGAACACAGCTGTGTGCGGTTATGGACGCCATCGGCGAGATTAGCGTTAGACGTGCCTTGATTCCGGAGCCCAAGGAAGGGGAAGTACGGGTTAAGGTCAAGTGGGTCGGTATATGCGGTAGTGATGTGGAGGTATTCCGTGGCGCGCGCGAGCCTGAATTTATTTCGTACCCTACCAGGCTGGGACATGAAGTTGCAGGTGTAATTGATAAAGTCGGCCCTAATGTGATTGGTGTCAAGGTTGGCGATCATGTTGCTTTGCGGTATGTTTGGGGAGCGTTTGCCGAATATGTATGCTGCACCCCTTTTTCTCTAAAGGTGTTGCCCAAAGACCTGCCGTTAATCGAGGGTTCGCTGATTGAAGTGCTTCCGGGTATTATCCATGCAGCAGAACTCGGGGATATTTCCCCGAATAAGAACGTATTGATTACGGGGCAAGGCGTCAGCGGTCTCGTGATGACGCAAGTTATCAATATGTTTAGTCCTAGAAATTTGGTCGTCACAGATCTGTTTGACGAAAAACTGGAACTTGCACGTAAATATGGTGCCACCCATACGTATAAAATTCCTCATGAACATGCGGATACAATGGATATCGTGGGAGCAGATTTCCCAGACGGCTTTGATGTCGTCATCCCTTGTCTCCTAGAAGGAGCAGGTATGGTAGATGCTATTAACGCAGCAGCGCAAAATGGACGTATTGTGATGTACGGGTGCATCGGCACTTGTCACAAGCCGGTTGATTTCTTCAAGGTACACAAAAAACGGTTGGATATCCTTTCAACGGAACCTAAGCGTGACATCGACAACCGTCGTTACTTCGATGAAGGACTGCGGTTGGTCCTTGACGGATTAGTTAACACCGAGGAAATGATTACTCACGTCGTCCCACTCGCGGAAGTCGCTAGAGCATTCCAATTGAGGAATGAACATAAAGGAGATACCATTCACGTCATGATTGACTGCGAGGTCAAATAGCACCATTTAAACCGCCATTTGAGCGAAGCGAAGAATCCTAACACAACGGTTAGGATTTTTTGCTTGCTGATTTCAGCTGCGACTTTCTTCAATCTTTTTTATGCTTGTACTCGCAATACTTTGATATACTTATAGTAAATTTATACAATTAATATGAAGGAGGAAAATACCAATGCGTAAATGGCTTGTACCGGATACGAATGTCAGACATAAGGTTTTTATTCATATGCTGATCCCTTACCTTCTATTTATTTGTATGCTGCTTGGTATTGGCTACATCGTCTATAAAGAGACGATTAATGTTATGGAGAAGAATGCCACCGAGAATCATAGGGTTGTACTGGATCAAAGCAGAGATATTCTTGAACGAAGATTGGATGAGATTTCATCGATTGGACGTCAAGTAGCCGCCAATACGAAAGTCATTCAATTTATGACAGTAACCGATCCTTTTAAAGGAGCCAATACGTACTCGGTCGTCGATACAAATAAGAGCTTATATGATTTCAAACTTTCAAATAACTTCGTTTTTAATTACTATATCCTTTTTAAGAAAAGTGACCTTGTTCTAACACCGGGTTCTAGCTATACAACGGACGAGTTTTTTAGTCGAATAGCTATTTATGATGGGAGCAATTCGGAGTCAATGCGGAAGAATTGGTTGCTGTCCTACCATTCCCGTTCATTTCTCCCCTCTGAACACGTGAGTATTGGAAATAACGCCTACCAGATGATGACGTATTTGCAATCGCTAGGACTCCCTGGTAATCCGCAGGCAGTTATCGCGGTAATGATTGATCAAGCTGAGATTCGTAAGCTATTTAAGGGGCTAAACTTATCGGAAGGCGGATGGGCGTATATTCTGGATGATCAGGGGCGCATCATGAGCACTTTATCTGGGGAAGATACCGGACTTCCAATCCATTTGGCTGATTTGAAGGAAGAGCATGGTATTGTCGAGCAAAAGCTGAATAATCAATCGATGATTATTACATATACGAAATCAAATAGTAATGGATGGACGTACATTGTTGGCCAACCGAAAGAAACTTTGCTAGGTAAAGTTCATTATATTCAAAAGATTATTTTCTCTCTAACCCTTCTTTTTTTGGTGATTGGTGTTTCCATGGCCTATTTTCTTGCTTATCGGAATAGTAAGCCGCTTCGCAACCTTGCTCAGTCGCTAAGAGATCTGGTTGGAGGCGGAGTGAAACAGCATGATGTATACGGTTTTATAAGTGAAGCTGTGTCGGGACTGGCTCTTTCCAACCATAAGCTACAATCCGAATTGGAGCAGCAGGTGCCTTTATTACGGGCATCATATTTCAGAAGGCTTATGCAAGGACAATTTCTATCTACGCGGGATGCGGATATTCTGATGAAGCATCTGAGCTTGGGGATGGAGGACGAAGATAGAAAATATGTTGTCGCTCTCATTCGAATTCAGGGTTATGACAACGGTTACAATGATCGGCTACTCAAAGATTTGGATCGCGTTCGCTTCGCATCAGCTGAGCTTATAAGGGAGCTTGTTGGCTCCGATGGATTTGCATATGATGTGGCTCAGGATCAAATTGCAGTTTTACTGAGTGTATATTCGCATGACGCCAATAAACATCGTGAGAACGTATCGAAATTAATGGAAAATGTATGTCATACGATTAACCAGCGGTTTCAGATTGTATCCGATTGTGGCATTGGAGGTTTTTGTGATCGAGTAACGACCATCTCACGTTCCTATGAGCAGGCCAGAGAAGTCTTGTTTGCCTTAGTTCGATCTCAGAAGGATGGATTGCAATGGTTCGATGAGCTCCCAGCAGCGCTCAATGATTACCATTACCCGCAGGACATTGAAGGCCGATTAATGAATGTAGCCATGGCAGGAGAGCAAGAAGAGGTCACTCGTATCTTACAGGCGTTATATATTGAAAACTTTGAAAAACGGCACCTTTCACAAACTGTTATTCGATTATTCATTAGCGAGCTATGGGGTAATCACGTCAAGCTTCTTCGACAGTTAGGGATGCAGGCTGAGGATGTTTACACGCAAATTCAGCGCATAGATGGAGCAGAGCATTCCTATGAGAGCTTGCAACAGCATTTTGCAGCGATTTGCCTTTCCTATTCGAAAATTTGTCAGCATGTAATGGAGCAGCGATCAAACCGTAACATCGAATTGCTCGATCATATTCGAATGATGCTTCAGAAAGACTTTTCAAACAAAGCATTATGTTTGGACGATGCAGCGGATCGGCTTCGTGTATCCAAAGTGTACTTGTCACAGTTTTTCAAAGATCAAACAGGTATCAATTTTTCCGATTATTTGGAGCAATTGCGCATGGAGCGAGCGAAGCATTTACTAAAAAATTCGGATTTCGCTATTCAGGAAATTGCGGACCAAGTGGGTTACGCTTCATCCAATACATTCTGCCGGGCATTCAAGCGGCTGCATGGGGTTAGTGCAACGGTGTATCAAAGGTCTGTAGAAGTAAATGTATAGCGGAAAATTAACAATTGCACATGAATAAAGCGTTTGCACATGCTCAAATCCTAAGAATTGCACAGGAGTTACACGTTTTCATATATACATTCAACTATGGGTGCCCTTACATTAAGGTTATACAACGACGAAGGGAGGTTACCCAAATGAAAACGGTGGCAAGCGTAAATACATTGACAAAGGCTAAGACTGAGATTAAACGAATGCCCTTCTTAAAGAAGCTGCATCGCAGTTGGCAGCTTTACGTTCTACTAGCTCTTCCTGTTTTTTACATTTTAGTGTTCAAGTATTATCCCATGTATGGAGCGCAAATAGCATTCAAAAATTTTATTGCTTCTAAAGGGATCACGGGCAGTGATTGGGTGGGTTTCAAGCACTTTATCCGATTTTTCAATTCGTATGAATTTGGTACCCTTTTAAAAAACACATTGGTCCTTAATTTCTACAGCTTGCTCGCAGGTATTCCTTTCCCAATCATTTTGGCATTGGCAATCAATAACATTCAAAACAAGTGGTTTAAGAAATCGGTGCAGATGATCACTTATGCTCCACATTTTATCTCTGTTGTCGTTATGGCTGGGATTGTTCTCGTACTTCTGGATCCAGAAAAGGGGATTGTCAATCTACTGCTTGGGGTGTTTGGTGTTGAGCCTATTCATTTCATGGCAAAACCAAGCTATTTCAGTTCCGTCTTTGTCTGGTCGGGTATTTGGCAAAATGTAGGTTTCTCTTGCATCATATACTTGGCAGCGCTTTCAGGGATTGACCCGTCTCAGCATGAAGCTGCGGTTATTGATGGTGCCAGTAAGTTTAAGCGGATTTTACATATCGATATTCCTGGCATTATGCCTGTAGTGATCATTTTACTTATTTTGAACACAGGTCATATTATGGATTCTGGCTTTGAAAAAGTATTGCTTTTACAAAATCAATTGAACCTTAGGTCATCAGAGGTCATTGATACTTATGTATATAAAGTAGGACTAGCTTCTCAAGCAATGAATTACTCTTACTCAACAGCAATTAACTTATTCAAATCGGTTGTTGGTCTTGCCATGCTTATTATTGTCAACCAAATTGCGAAACGTGCAAAGCAAGAAAGCTTATGGTAAAGCTGTAGCGGGGGAGGTGCATTTATGAAAGAATCACATATTCTCGAATCACGAGGTGACAAATGGTTTAATTGGACCAATGTGTTACTGATATCACTATTTCTAGTAGTTATCTTGTACCCATTGATCTTTGTTGTTAGCGCTTCCATCAGCTCGCCAGACGCTGTAATCTCGGGTAAAGTTTGGCTATGGCCCGTACATCCAACTTTGGAAGGATATGCAGCTGTTTTTAAGCACAAGTTGATTTGGAGTTCATTTCGAAATTCTGTCATTTATACGGTTGCTGGTACGTGTTTCAGTGTAGTTCTAACGATCGCTGCCGCTTATCCGCTTTCTAGACGGGATCTATTCGGTAAAAATTGGATTATGCTGCTTTTTGTTTTCACGACGATGTTCTCTGGAGGGCTAATTCCTTCTTATCTATTGGTAAAAGATCTTGGCATGCTGAACACAGCTTGGGCCATGATTATTCCAAGTGCTATGAGTGTTTTTAACATTATTATCACACGAACTTACTTCAAAACGACGCTACCGGATGAAATGCTTGAAGCAGCACAGATCGATGGCTGTAACGATTTTCGATATGTTTTTTCTATCGTGCTGCAGCTGTCGGGTCCCATAATCGCCGTTGTTGCGCTTTACTCCGCGGTAGGCTATTGGAATCAATATTTTAATGGTCTATTGTACCTCGATAATCAGAAGTTATATCCACTGCAATTAGTCTTAAGGGAGATACTCGTACAGAACGAAGTAGATGCTTCCATGCTTGACATGAAAGAAATAGCAGCTCAAGAAGGATTGCGTTCACTTTTGAAATATTCGCTAATTGTCGTTTCATCACTACCCTTACTGCTCGTTTATCCATTTGTCCAAAAGTACTTCATTAAAGGTGTTATGATTGGCTCTTTAAAAGGATAAAAAAGGGAGGTTATTTCAGAAATGAAAAAAATATGGGGTATGGGACTAAGTATGCTTGTAGCAAGTGGGGTTGTTCTTGGGGGTTGCGGAGATAAACAGGCAGACGCACCTGCGGAAACGGCGAAGGAAGCGGTGACAGCAAGTAATGTCACAGCAGCAGGTGAACTGCCGATAACTAAAGAGAAAACGACTTTGAAAGTATTAGTCAAAGGTTTCCCTGGTGTAAGCGATTATGCAAACAATGAATTCACGAAATATTTGGAAGAGAAAACAAACATACATATTGAATGGACCGTTGCTCCTGAAAAGTCAGCTGTAGAAAAATTGAATCTTGTTCTTGGAAGTGGCGATCTTCCCGACGTCATTATGGGTTTCGGGATTTCACCAACACAACAGCTGATCTATGGCACGCAAGGCGATTTCTTAGATCTAGCGCCATATATCAATAAATACGGCGTTGAAACGAAGAAAATGTTCGATATCGTTCAAGGTGTGAAGGACGAGATAACAGCACCCGGAGGCAAAATTTATGCTTTGCCTCAAGTGAACGAGTGCTATCACTGCTCAATGTCCCAAAAGATGTGGATTTACCAGCCATGGCTCGATAAATTAGGTCTTCAGATGCCCAAAACAACAGATGATTTGTATAACGTATTGAAAGCTTTTAAGACGAAGGATCCGAATGGAAACGGAAAAGCAGATGAGATTCCATTGGCGGGAGCAGCTGTTGGTCCAGCCGTTAATATTGATTCATTTATCATGAACTCATTTGTTCTTGACTCCGGAATTACAACGCGGTTATATGTTGACAATGGTAAGATCACGACATCAGTCAATACACAAGGCTGGAAAGAGGGTCTGGCCTATCTTCATAAACTATACGCCGAAGGCCTGATTGCTCCGCAATCGTTTACACAAGATCGGGATCAAGCGAAAGCGATGGGGGAGAACCCGGATATCAACATTCTAGGTTCCGAAGTTTCGCAACACAATGGCATATTCACGACATTCAGCGGTCCAAGCGGCAGATGGCTGCAAGTTCAATCAGTTCCTTCGTTAAAAGGGCCGGCAGGTGTACAAACAACACCATGGAAGTCAAGTGTGCTTCAAGGATATTATGTCGTAACACGTACAGCCAAAAACCCAGATGCAGCATTCCGGCTAGGTGATCTGCTTTATAATACCGAGATGACTTTGCGTCAGACGATTGGACGTCCTGGAACTGAATGGGACTATGCGGCAAATGGAGAAATAGGAATCAATGGAAAACAAGCCATTTGGAAAAGCTTGCCGAATGCGGTTCCGACGAATGCAGTGAATAATATCAATTGGAGTGGACAATCCGCACCGTCTCTTCGTTCCAATGATTTCCGGCTTGGGCAGATGGCAGATCCGAAGAATCCTTTGGAAGTTAAGCTATTTACTGAGACGAAAAATAACTATGAGCCATACAAACAAAAACCAGAGTCTGTGCTTCCAGCGTTGTTCTTCTCGAATGAACAAGCTACAGAGCTTGCTGATCTGGAGAAGACATTGACGGACTATATCAATCAGATGATCGCTCGTTTCACAACGGGAGACGCGAATTTGGATAAAGAATGGGACAGTTATGTGAAGAAGCTGAATGATATGAATCTGAAAAAATATTTGGACATTTATCAAGCGGCTTATGATGCAAAAATGAAGAAATAAGTAAGCATGAAAAGAACGGCACGTTCATATATAATGTTGGACTGGCAGAAGTTCTTCAATAAAAAGAAAGGGAGAAAGCCGCCCATGAATCAAGAATTGAATTCCGGTACGCCAATCATTACAGAATTGCAAGTTATTCCAGTTGCAGGGTTCGATAGTATGCTCTTCAATCTCAGTGGAGCCCATGCTCCTTTCTTTACACGTAACATTGTCATTCTCAAAGATAATGCAGGTCATACAGGCGTGGGTGAAGTACCTGGTGGCGAGAAAATCCGCCAAACGCTGGAAGACGCAAGCCATTTGGTTATTGGTCAATCAATCGGTCAATACAATAACATTCTTAATAAGGTGCGCAAGCAATTCGCTGATCGGGATACAGGGGGGCGCGGTTTGCAGACTTTCGATCTTCGCATCACGATACACGCCGTTACGGCTTTGGAAGCTGCACTGCTTGATCTATTAGGTAAATTCCTCGGTGTTCCTGTTGCTGCACTGTTAGGAGAAGGCCAACAGCGCGATAAAGTAGAGATGTTGGGCTACTTGTTCTATATTGGCGATCGTAATAGAACAAATCTTCCGTACCTGGGCGTTCCGGATGCCGACGATGATTGGTTGCGACTTCGTCACGAGGAAGCGCTTTCTACAAAGTCGATTGTTAAGCTCGCCGAAGCGGCTCACAAACGATATGGCTTTAATGATTTTAAGTTAAAAGGAGGCGTCCTGCACGGTGAGGAGGAGATTGAAGCCGTCACTGCGCTGGCGGAACGTTTCCCTCAAGCAAGAATTACACTTGACCCTAATGGGGCGTGGTCTTTAGCTGAGGCGATTCGCTTATGTCGTGATCAGCATCATGTACTGGCCTATGCAGAAGACCCATGCGGAGCTGAGAACGGATATTCAGGCCGAGAAGTAATGGCCGAATTCCGTCGTGAGACTGGTCTTCCTACGGCAACAAACATGATCGCAACCGATTGGCGCCAGATGGGACATACGATTCAACTGCAATCTGTCGATATCCCGCTTGCCGATCCACACTTCTGGACGATGCAAGGCTCCGTCAGAGTCGCGCAGATGTGTCATGAATGGGGGCTGACGTGGGGATCTCACTCGAACAACCATTTTGATATCTCGCTTGCTATGTTTACCCATGTAGCAGCGGCAGCGCCAGGTCATATAACTGCTATTGATACGCACTGGATATGGCAGGATGGTCAACAGTTGACCAAAGAGCCGTTTCGGATTGTCGGAGGCATGGTGGATGTTCCGAGCAAGCCGGGTCTGGGAATAGAAATTGACATGGATGCAATTGAAAAGGCGCATCAGCTTTATAATGTGGAAGGTTTGGGATCACGCGATGATGCGATCGCCATGCAATTTTATATTCCAAATTGGAAATTTGATCACAAACGTCCTTGCCTTCTGAGGTAGACGAAAAGGCCAACATTGATGGAATTGTAATCGATGTACGCATGTCGGTGTAAAGAGTATCATTATGGTCTCAGTAAAAGCCGCGAAAATCGCGGCTTTTTTGGTTTTTTGAATGTATTTACTTGCGACAAGGAAAGAGTATATACTTCTAATTAGATGTTTATTAAATTAGATGGATGTCAAATAATTGTAATCGAATCTGAATGATTACAAAGAAGGAGTTGGTGCTATGAGCACAAATTTTTACCTTGTCAGACATGCTAAAAAGGTTAAGGGAATTGAAGATGTCTCTATTTCGTCCGTAGGCATGATGCAAGCTCAGGCCACAGCAAGACATTGTAGTAAAATGCCAATACAAAAAATCATCAGTAGTCCGCTAAAAAGGGCTAAACAAACAGCTCAAGTCATTGCTAACGAAACCAAGATAACTATTACAGAGGATATTCGGTTGCGAGAGCGTGCCAACTGGGGGGATATACCTGGACAGACATTTGAGGAGTTTGTTGATTTGTGGAATCGATGTAAAGGCAAATTCAAATTAGTTGACTTTGCAAATCAAGCGCATTTACTTTAGGATCAGCCCGCTAGACGATCGGTCACTTTTTTACATTAATGTGCAGGATAGATCAAACATTTCAACGAATAGATCATCTATGGAAAAATGAAGTTCGCAAAATCTATTAAGCTTCATAAGTTGGCTGAGCGAGAATTTTACTTATTGGAATAAGGAGAATGAAAAATGATCCGAAAACAAAGGCTCATTGGAATGGTAGGTATGGTTGTTTGTTGCGGGCTGCTGTTTGGAAATTCGGTATTGGCAGATACCGGTAAGTATCAGGACGTACCAGATGGATATGTGTATAAAAAATACATCGAGGAGTTGTCTGCTCAGAAGTTGGTCGAAGGAACAGCAGACGGACAATTTTCCCCCGATTCGCCACTGACCAGGGAGCAATTCGCCAAGCTGGTCGTGATGGTATTTGGTTTGCCTACCGTAGACGGTGGTATCCCTTTTCAGGACTGTACGGAGGCTTGGTCGATGCCTTATATTTTGTCAGCATACAAAGCTGGAATTATCCAAGGGACGAGTGAGGAAAGTTTCTCGCCAAAGCAGTATGTGAGAAAGCAGGAAGCAGCAGTTATGCTAAGCAGGTTGTTTCCGACAGACGCTGTACAGAAGAATGAACAGGATTGGGCCGGAGGGGCGCTGACCCTCATTCGCAATGAAGTACTCCCCGTCCCGTTGCAGTCGATGTTGGTTGACGTGCAGGCTCCTCTAAGTCGAGGGGAGGCAGCCGCATTGCTTAGTCTTACCTTGCAGGCTAGGGAACAAGGGAGCTCATCGGCCAAGCCGAAGCCAATGCCGTTCCCGGGGCAAGCAGTTTCGTACCATAAGGACAATTGGTTTTCCCTTGAGCTAAAACAGGAGCAATATGTTCAGTTACAGATGAATCATGGTATTATTGTCGACATTCAAAGTCCTAATGGTTCTCCCGTTCCCGTACAGAAAGGAAACTCGGCTGTATTTAAGGCAAAAGATGCAGGCCGTTATGTCGTTCATGTAACCGATCTTCAACCCGGAGCCATCTTGACGGGTTCCAATGGTAGCTTGCAAGAGCACGCCCTAAGTCTTGACCCGGCTCATACGAAAGAAGTCACAGTCAATGTTAATGCAGGTGAGACCCTGTTTGTCCAGGCAGAGTTGAAGAAGCACAAGACATATGAACTGAAGGCGCATGGAGAAAATCAGGCCGTGTTTGACATGGAGATGTTGAATTCGGAAGGAATTGTCTTGAATCAAGGACATGTCAGTACAATGCAAGTAACGACAGAATCAGATGGGATCTTTTATGGAAAGGTACGACCGGATCGGCAGGGGGGAGCGATTACGCTCAGCTTACTTGAGGTTGGGTTGGATATGGAGCATCCGATCAACCTAAGGGTAGGTCACTCCGATCAAATATCCCCTAATGAAGGAAGCCTCTACTATAAAGCCGCGGCGAGCCCGGACAATCCTTTAATGGTTCAAGCCAAAGGGGCGGTTAGCTATCAACTTGTGAAGGTGAGCAACGAGTGGGTTCCTCCGAAGGAATCAATTGGCTACTATCTTGATAGTTATGGAGGTCTTACAAAGGATGTACCGGTGCCGGGACACTATGTGACGAATATCGATTCCTCCACATCCACGCTAAATGGGGAGCCTTATACACTCAACTGTACATGTGTGGTAAAATTATCGGCCCCAGCGAGCTCGAACCTATCGTTAAACGTAATGGATGGAAGTTCCAAAGAAAATGCTTATGCAATCGAATGGGTGAGAAGAGAATGGAAGACTGGATATAAGAGTAACTCGGTTGTGGGAGTTTTCTATCAATTGACGTTGGAGAAAGGGAAAGACTATACGTTTGTATTAAACGAACAATTGACAGAACTATCGAAAAAACAATTGAAGTTGAAAGAAAAAATAAGCTGGACCCAAGAAGAATTGAAAGAAACAATGTTCGTTCATCCACCCCAAACGATTGCTGATGCTGTTATCCCCGCTGATGCCAAAAGAAAAATGACGGTGTTCGGGCCTGATGGCAAAGAGGTGCTAGTGGACGAGAAGCTGACGGGAACTATTTCCTTCAAGGCCGCCAGTACCGGAATTTACGTTGTGGAGTTGCAATCGGATGTCCAGGGTTATGCGACGGAAATTAGGATAAACAACGCGGATTGATTACGAAGGAAAAAGCATGGAGCAGGTAAAGTGACTAAGTCAGTAGACGGGGGTAAATTCGTCTTTACCCTCGTCCAGCATTAGACAAGGCTAGTGAATAAAGTTAAAATGACATAGATTGCTGACCGAAAAAATGCAAAGGAGTGTACCTTGGTGCTAAATAGTGTAATGAATCCTAAGGTTGATGAATATTTAAGTAAAGCCAAAAAGTGGAAGGAAGAATCTGAGAAGCTGAGAAGTATCGTTCTTGACTGTGAATTGACCGAAGAATTTAAGTGGATGCATCCTTGTTACACGTTCCAGAATAAAAACATTGTATTAATACATGGATTTAAAGAATACTGTGCGCTTCTGTTTCACAAAGGTGCTTTGTTACAAGATGCCCATGGTATCCTAATCCAACAAACGGAGAATGTACAGGCGGCGCGGCAGATTCGGTTCACCAATGTTCAAGAGATAACTGCCATGGAGACCATCTTGAAAGCCTATATTTATGAAGCCATCGAAGTTGAAAAAGCAGGCTTGGAAGTGAATTTTAAAAAGAATACAGAATACACCATCCCTGAAGAATTTCAAAATAAGCTCGATGAAATCCCTGCTTTGAAAACTGCTTTTGAAGCGTTGACGCCGGGACGGCAAAGAGCATACCTTCTTTATTTTTCCGAACCTAAGCAATCCAAAACGCGAGAGTCAAGGGTTGAAAAATATATGCCGCAAATTCTCAATGGAAAGGGATTAAATGATTAGTAGGTTTATTCGAAGAGCGAATTAATGGATCGGGTTTCGTCGGGTGACAACAAAATAGTCCGAAAAATATCCGCCTAGTTGGCGGCTTTTTTGTTTTATTGGATCAAATTAACAAAGGGGAATTTAGATGAAAAGGATGCTTGTAATTAGCGATATTCACGGCGAACTTGAGAAGTTTGAAGGCTTACTAGCAGCTGCTCAATACAATCCCGAGCGGGATCAATTGATCTTACTTGGCGATTACGTGGATCGCGGCCCGAATGCCAAGGGTGTCATTGAAAGGGTCATAGCTTTAAAAGAAGCCGGAGCGCTCGTATTAAAGGGTAACCACGAGGACTTAATGATTAAAGCATTGACGACGCAGGAAGAACGCGCTTGGAAACGCTGGGCGCAAATTAACGGCGGCGATATGACTTTAAAAAGCTATGGGTTTACCGAAGCTGATTTTGCAGTTGATGAGAGCGCGGAAACGTTCATTAAACCAGAACTGCAGTCGGATATCTTAATGCAGCACTTGGCATTTATATCGAATCTGGAGCACTACATCGAAACGGATGACTATATATTTGTTCATGCCGGTGTACAGCCAGGAATTCCTGTTTCCGAAACAGATCCTTATACGCTGATGTGGATTCGGGGCGATTTTCATTCAGGATATACCGGTAAAAAGATCGTGGTCTTCGGCCACTCTTCCACGGATACGTTGCATGGCGACTCCGACAACTACAATGTCTACTTTGGTGTGAATCGCATTATCGGCATCGATGGTGGCGCCGTTTACGGAGGACAATTGAATTGTTTAGAGCTGCCAAGCCAAGTGGTTTACGTCCTAAAGTGATCGGCCTATCAAGAAAATCGGATGTACTTCATACTGAATGATGGAATTAAAGGGCTTTCGACCTGTTACTTACTTCCATTTATCAATGAGCAGGTGCTGCGGCAGCCTGCTTATTTTGTATGGGAATCTTGATCAAAGGCTTTCTCCAGGTTTTTACATAATTCAGAAGAATAAAAAGGAGCATTAGTTCCCGGCTCTCTGCTTGGCAGGATCGCAATCAGGGCAGGGCACGCCTGAGGCCGCTTGAGAGAGTTTATACAAATAATAGCACTCTTCCCGGTACATATGATCGGGCATTAGCTCTGTTAACGTGCTCAGCAATTCTTTGCCGGCCGTAAGCTCCTGCACTTCGGACAGAAATTTCATGAAGAGGAGCATGACGGTATTAGCTTCTTGATTAAACCGGCGCAAAGCAGGGAAGTCCGGTAATCCAGTACGCATATAACCCGCAAGCTCGATCGCTTTGAGATAATAGGTCTGAAAATAATGCTCAAATTCCCCACTTTTGTTTCTTAAGTTCCTCTCTACCAGATCAAATTGGTCTGACAAGATGTTACAGTGGCCGACTGCATCTAGAAGCCATACTAAGTGCTGGTGAATAGCCGGTCCTGCTGGAGGCAATTGCCCGCTTGTCAGTGCCGAAAAAACGCGCATCCCTTCTTCGAGCTCATCAACCATATGATTTAAAAACGTCGGATACAAGTGAATGACGATATTCCCAATTAAGGACCGTTGCAGCAAATGAAGTTTAAAGCCACGCAATTGTGAGGTCCAAGGATTGACAGTTTGAAGCAAGGCAGCGATGCTCCCAGCGTCCAAGTTCACCTTCACTGAGTCCGAGAATTTATCAAAGGCTTGAATGAATTGCTCCGCTCTGGAAATTTCCGCAACCTCTCCAGGCGCCATCCCATCCTTGATAAACCTTGCATGATCACCCAAGACTGGCAGCCAAAAACGGAGCTCAAAGAGCGCGCCGTCCTCAAAGCCCATTTTCGTCATGTTCTACTGCTCCCTTTTGAGTGGCATCACATTCTTGTTTTACACTATTTGATTGCTGGCTTGTCATATGCCTATCTAGTGCCTGTAGTCCTTTGTCAGATCGATAAAAATTGTTTGGGCAGCTTTATTAAGCTAGTGAGAGGAATGTTCAATAGTGGTAATATGAACTATAATAAGGTCATATTTTTATGTTTCGGAGGGGTAGTAACTTTGACAACACTTGTTGGTCATATCAGTGAAATAAACCGATATCCTGTAAAATCGTTTGCAGGAGAGAGTTTGGAGACTTGCACAATTCATACATATGGGTTATATGGCGATCGTTTTTGCGCCTTTGTCGATGAAACAAAGAAAGGTTGGAATAGCTTTATCACTGCTAGAGTTATCCCTGACATGCTCGCTTATAAGGCTAAACTCGTCGATAAGGGAGTAAGTGTTACATCACCTCATGGAGTAACCTTTAGCTGGAATGAAGAACTATTAGAAGAAATTCAAAGATACTCCAAAAGGAAAATCTCAATGACGGACTATAAAGCGCCGAACCCTGAGAACCCTGACCTTATGTCTGTTGACCAAGCTAGTGTCCTTATAATTACAAATTCTTCGTTACGCAAGCTTGAGGCCCTATGGGGAAAGAGCTTAGATAAACAACGGTTTAGAGCAAACATAATTGTTTCAATAGTCGAAAACACATTCAACGAAAACGATTGGATAGGAAAACATTTATCAGTTGGAGATGTAGAATTAATAATTGAATCTAACTGTGAGCGTTGTTCTATGATTACGATTGACCCTGATACACTTGAACGGGACACTTCTCTGTTGAAGAAAGTCAATGAGCACATGAATTTATGCTTTGGCGTATATGCCTCTGTTACAAAGCCAGGGCAAATTCATGTTGGCCAGAACGTTTATATATCTGATTGAACAAGACCAAAACGGTTAGTGTCAAGGCAGCCGACGCAGATTGAACGGCTGCCTTTTCCTGCGATCAGGCAGGGAGTTATGAATCATTTTTCAGTAAAGGGTAGGAATGGGAGGGCACGCAACGGCATCAATTATTCTTGGATCAATGCCATAAAACATCCAAAATGCTCCATTCCACCTGTACCCTGAAACTTCACCGTACTCTACACGAGTCGGATAAAACCAGAAATTGTCACCATTCAGCAGCCAGATATATGTGTACTCATATAAACAGTCAACTACATAGGATACCTCAGGTTTCTGGGGGATGAATGCAGGTGGAGGTAATTGCGGCTGCGGTTGTCTCATGTACACCTGCACTTGTGGGATATAAAACATTGAATTCCACTTCCTTTTAAAGAGATTAAATCGTATTGCATGCTATGTGGGTTAATAACTATTTGACTGTACATATGCCTAAGCGGATAAATAAGTCAGTTGATCACATGCTGCTCGTCCATAACGGTTACTGATGTACTTATATTAGGGAGAAAACGTTTTTAATATTTGGCTTGACAATATCAATATATGTTATTATGGTAACAAGCTATGAATAAGTTAAAAGCTAAGCTATTAGTTGGAAGGAGAATCCATTATTAACGTCGTCCTGAATGATGCTATGACCATGTTGAAGAAAACAAGCCGTACTTTTTATATACCAATAAGTAGCTTGGATTTAGGATTGAGGGAGGCTGTAACATCAGCCTATTTGTGTATGCGAGCTATAGATGAAATTGAGGATCATGATGAACTAACAAATCAATTGAAAGTGGAATTATTGCTCGGAGTACACGAGGCATTTCAATCCCCGCATATTATTGAAGCAACACAAAAATTATTATCACCGTATGGGGGAGTTTTACCGGAAGTTAGCATGCAACTTGATGAGTGGGCACTTCTTTGTCCATCCTCCGCCACTTCAATCGTATATCATTACATAGCAAAGATGTCGTTGCAAATGGCTGACTGGGTCCAGAACGGGTGGAGCATCCATACGGAAGAGGATTTGGATCGCTATACCTATAGTGTGGCTGGTATGGTTGGTGAAATGCTATCAGAACTATGGATGTGGCATGACGGGACGCAATCTGATCTAACAAAGGCGGTGGCCTTCGGGAGAGGACTGCAGGCGGTAAATATCCTACGAAATAGAGAGGAAGATCTTAAACGTGGCGTTGACTTCTTTCCTGACGGTTGGGGATTCAAGGAAATGCAACAGTACACGCGTCGCAATTTACAACTCGCCGATTCTTATATCGCAGACCTGAAGGAAGGTCCTGCATTGAAATTTTGTAAGATACCGTTAGCGTTAGCTCATGCTACGGTAAATCTCATCGCTGTTGGTGGAAACAAATTAACGAGAGACGCGGTTTTAAAAATTGTAAGTCGTGTGTCTGGATAACAGGCTAATCCAATTGTATACGTAAATAAGAAGCCGGTAACTAAGAATACCGGCTTCTTATTTACGAACGAAACGAGGCAGCCGGCATAAACGGCAGCCTCCATTACATTAATGGATAGGTTCGTTAAGATTTCTTTATGGCATAAAACCCAAATTGTTCGATTTCATCAAGTGCTTTACGTCCAAACGACTCAATTAGCTCATCGGCTCGGATTTTGCTTCCCCCTAGTGTTAGGCCGTCCCAACGTACAATCCTACCGTCCTTAACCAAAAAATAATCATCCATTGAATAACCTCCCAAATTAAAATTTTGGAAACTCTATGCGCTAGCATTCGCAGAGTATTAATCTGCCTATCCTTATTTTAACATACTCTCCAGGGGAAACATAAAGAGCTTTTGCGGCTCCAGGAAAAATTGAAATTTTACACTCACAGTATATCCAGTGGATTGAAGGAATAAAAAGTGGCTGTTTTCTTAAGCTAAGAAATCCTATAGTATATGGAATAGGAAGAATAAGCTGGTAGCTTTTATCGGCCATTATTGCTCTACTAGCAGCTAGGGGAAAAAGTTGAAGAAATGAGAATGGATGTGATTGAATGGAGACGTTCTTGCAATATGGGAAAGATGTATTGAACATCACAGTGCCGGATCATTCGACGGTCATTGAGCCTGCTCATCATGAAGGCTTAGCGGATGAAAAAAATGCTGTTTTGGCAGCTTTGCAGCATCCAATCGGCCTGCCTCCGCTTCGTAGTATGGTGAAATCAACGGATAAAATCGCTATCGTGATTAGCGACATTACGCGACCGACGCCAAACCATAAGCTGATACCGTGGCTGCTTGAAGAGCTGAAACACGTGCCGCCGGAGCGTTTTGTCATCATTAACGGGACAGGGACCCACCGTGATCAGACGAGAGAAGAGTTCGAGCAAATGTTGGGTAAAGATGTCGTCGATCGTGTTCGGATCATAAATCATCACTGCCATCGCATGGATGAACTAGTGAAGGTGGGCCGAAGCTCGTTTGGTTGCGATGCATATTTGAATAAAGAGTATGTCGAAGCTGATTTCAAGATCGTTACGGGCTTTATCGAGCCTCATTTTTTTGCCGGATTTTCGGGCGGTCCGAAAGGAATTATGCCTGGAATCGCCGGCATAGAGACGATATTGACGTTTCATAATGCCAAAATGATTGGCGACCCACTTGCCACTTGGGGCCAGATGGAACACAATCCACTGCAGGAAATGGCCGGGGAAATTAATCGGATGTGCAAGCCAGATTTCATGCTGAACGTCACATTGAATAAAGACAAGGAAATTACACAGGTTTTCGCAGGCGAATTGTTTGAAGCTCATAAACAAGGCTGCGAATTCGTCAAGGTGCACGCGATGATCCCGGTTGAGAAGCGGTTCGATGTTGTAATTACGTCCAATTCCGGTTATCCGCTTGACCAGAATTTGTACCAGGCCGTCAAAGGCATGAGTGCCGCACATAAGATTGTACGGGAGGGGGGCACGATTATATGTGCCTCTGAGTGCTCGGATGGCATACCGAATCATGGCAATTATGCGAGCATTTTGCAGATGCGCAAGACGCCACAAGAGATTTTGGAGCTTATCAACGATCCCGCTTTCTCACATTTCGACCAGTGGCAGGTGCAGAAGCAAGCTGTAATTCAGGTGTGGGCGGACGTCTGCGTTTATTCATCGCTACCCGATTCGCTAATCGAACAAGCTATGCTCAAACCGGTACGGGACATTCAGGCGACATTGGAGCAGTTGAAATCGAAATACGGTGAAAAGATGACGGTTGCCGTATTACCATTGGGTCCGCTTACAATCCCTTATGTCCGCGGCGAGTAGGCTCCGTCGATATTAAATAGAAAATCTTCTCCGTTAACTGGAGGATAGTGCAAAAGTTATCATGTTGAATCAATAAAAGCGAAAAGACAACCATCAGTTCAATAGTTGTCTTTTTTCTTTTTGATTTTACTTCAGAGAGGGTATTTGTCCTTAAGATGGAACCTACTATTTATAAAGATAGACAAATAGACTAATACCTTCTTTTTTGATATTGTAGTTTTTAAAAGGAGTTTCTTCTAAAAGTGACTCAAAATCTTTTTTGGTATAAGCACCTTGTTTTAGGAAGGTTTTAAATGCAAATTTCACAAAATGCTTGTCAAACCCCTGCATTCCTGTCTGTCTAATCTCATTGTTAATTTCTTCAGATGTTGCCTCATAATTCATGTCGATGATTAGGGATGTTCCGCCTTCTTTCAATACTCGATACATTTCACACAAAGCCTTTACAGGATCCTTAAAGTTCTTGAATGCAGCACTGCATATTATAAAATCAAAAACGTTATCTTCACATGGCAGGTTGGAAGCGTTACCTTCTTTAAAGTCGACCGTAACATTTGATTCTTTTGCATTATATGTTTCAATTTCCACAAAGTCCGGGCTTATCTCGACTCCAGTAACGTTAAACCCTTTCTTTGCAAGTTCTATCGACAAATAACCCGGCCCAGGTGCAACTTCCAAAATATTTGCACTTGTGCTGACCAAGGATGCAACTTCATTCGCATATTCTTGCATTTGAGTCATTCGACTTTTGCGAGAATTCTTATCATACCACCTTGCAGTTAAGCCATAAATACCGACATCCTTTTTTTTTCGTATGTTTTTCATCAAATATATCTCCTTTAAAATGAAATCTATTCTTTCGGCATCATATCGATTTCATTATATGTGATCGATCAGTGTGTCTGAACCATCTGACGGATGAAATGAAGCTCCGTCTTGAGGCGGAGGATAACTTACTTTTTGATATTGTGAGAATCAGCCAGCAAAACTAGGACATTTCCTCACTGCTCACCAATACTTTTTTCTCCCATGCTCTGCTTCTCCAACGGAATAGTAGTAGAAGCCCCCTCAACCCCTCATCCATGATGAACACGCCCCACATACCTACTAACCCGTACCCCATATGGACTCCTAGCCAGTAAGTCAGGGGGACGCAAAGACCCAATATGAAACACACGCCAACAAGTAGAATAAAACGCGCGTCACCCGCTGCTCGAAGCGCTTCTCCTATAACAATGTTCAAACAGCGAACTGGCTCTAGAAGGAATCCAAATGTCAGTAATAAAGCCCCCAATGTAATGATCTCGGCGTTGTCCGTAAACATACCGATCAATTGTTTTCTAAACAAAACGGTCAAAGTGACCGCGGCAAGTGAGAGCAATAAGCTAAGTAGCAAACTGCGAAACAACTGCCTGTAAGCCTCCTCCTTTTCGCCAGCGCCCACCAGTCGACCAATGATGATTTGAGTCCCCCGTCCCAAGGAAACGGCCAGCACGATAATGAACGTCATGATATTTTGTGTATAAATCCGGGTGGAAAGCATTTCAGCGCCCAGCTGAGTGATAAAATAAGTCGTCATCAGTTGGCTTACCGAATATACCAGCGAGCTCCCGGCTGTCGGAATACCGATTGTTAATATTTTTTTCAGATCTGCGAATCTCGCTTTGTAAAAGTCGCTGAAGGATAAGTTCAATCGAACGATTTTTCTTAAAATCAAGCTATAGACAACCAGTCCAAGTAATTGACTGAATACTGCCGATATGGCGACTCCCGGAACGCCGAGCTTTGGAAAGCCGAGAGGACCGAAAATACATAAAATACTGCCGGTCAAATTTACGAGATTGATTCCCATGCTGACCGTCATTGTATATCTAGTATAACCATGCACCTGCGTTATGGCCCCAATGGTCAAATTGACTGCTTGAATAAATAAAGAGCCGCCAACGATAGTTAGGAATAGGCGCGCCTGCTCCAGTGTCCCAGGTTCTAAGCCGAAGGGCTGTAGTAGCTGTTTGCTGAAGCACACGATACACATGCTTATCAATACGCCGAATAAGCAATTAAGCGAGATTGCTCCAGCAGCAAACTTCTTGACATCTCTGATTTTATTCGCACCTAAGTATTGGGAAATGACGATGGCCGAACCGGTTGAAATCACCTGCAACAGCAAGAATAGAAAAATAATGAGCTGATTGCTGACGCCCACCGCTGCAACGGCTTCATCCGACACATGACTCACGATGAACGTATCCGAGGTTCGCATAAACACCTGCAGTGAGGATTCAATAAATAAAGGCCATGTAATGGCAAACAGACCTAGTTTCTTAGGATTCGTCATGGGTAAGAACTCCTTCAATACTACTCGATATGGACCTCCTCTTTATCTTGGGGTAAGGTGAAACCGTTTTCTTTGCAAAATTTGGGCAAATGATTGCTTATATTGACTCCAATTGTAAGTATCAAAAATGACTCGTATAAAAGAAAATATTACGATGCTCGCAAGGTTTTAATAAATGGGGCTGATCTCGTACTCCATTTTCTTAGAAGGAAATATACGCAGCTCAGCAACACTTTTCAATCCAATCGTCGCGAATTACATACGACTTTGAAGCATATCTTGAAGAAACGCAGCGTGAATCAGGTGCTAGTCTTTGTTACAATAAAAGAAAAATATGAAGGGAGGGATTAAATTGCTGATCTCGCAGTTCGATCCTGAGAACCTTCTTCAAAATCATATCGACTCGATATTATTTAATAACCTGGTCGACGATGGTTCTAAAGGCGATGTTATTTTTGTGTTTGGAAGCCAAAAATCTTACATGTATCGAGCTCCTGAAGCAATTAAGTTGTACAAACAGAAACGTGCTCCAAGAATCTTGTTGTCCGGTGGGGTGCAGTGGGAGGGCCAAAATGATGTTGAGGCAAATTTGATGAGAGAAGAAGCATTAAAACAAGGCGTTCGTAAAGAGGACATTTTGATCGAACCATTATCTAAATATACAAAACAAAATGTTTTATTTTCCTCAAAAGTACTGGAGAGCAGTATCGGATTAGCTAATGTTCAAAGAATATTGATTGTTACAACTGCTTATCATATGCGGCGTTGCCATCTAACTTTGATGACATTACTGCCCGATTCAATTTCTTATACATTTTGTCCAGTCAATGATGGCGTTACAAGAAGAGACACTTGGTTTATGAATGAAAGAGGAACGGCAAGAGCCAGGGGAGAGTGCAAAAAAATAATTACATACATAAGGAACAACCAATTGATGGATTTTGATATTGAGTTGAGTTAACGGTGAACTTAAATACATTGAACACTGAACTGCCGCCATTGACATTGGCGGTTTTTTCGTTTTAGCACGAGAAAAACGAACATTATTTTATAAATAAAGATCTTGTGCTGCGGGTGTCACCCATATATGTGGTCTATGTCAACTCTGAAATATATTAATTACATGTATAGATGATATTCATATTATAGTGAAACTAAGAAAAGAAAATCTAGGAGGAATCGAACATGATGCACTATTACTTCTCGGATAAAGCTCATATTTTTTGGGATGATGTGATTGAAGCCGTTGTGATTCGTTGGAATTCTTTGGCTCAGGAGGAAGATTTCCGAGTGCCACTAAATAAATTAATTGAACTGGCCGTTATAAAAAAAGCAAAAAAAGCCTTGTTGGATAAAAGTCCTAGTTTGGTTTTAGCAGAAGACGCTAAATGGTTATCCGAAGAGTGGCTTCCTAAACTCCTAAATGCGGGCATTCAATATACGGCTACCGTTACTCCAGAGAATACAATGGCTAATATCGACATGAGAGCGGCTGTCGGAAAAGATACAACTAAATTACGCTATCATGATTTCGAAGATATACACAATGCAGTGGGTTGGTTATCTGGAATATCCGCCTAATGTGTTAATCCATCTATTGAACCAGCTCAATGAACTTGTTTACTGCGTTGGAAATCGGCATGTTGCGCATAATCATAATCCCTACGTGTGAGGGTGGGATGAGCACATCTAATTGAATCTCGAAGAGAGTTCCCTCTTCCAGTTCTTTCGATACGAATTCTCTGGTCACGTAAGAGATTCCGAGTCCTTTCCGCGCTAGCTCAATGAGAAGATCTACACTTCCAACCTCGATTTCAGGTTTGAGGTGATGACCATAGCTTTGGAATAATTCCGTAATGGCCATTCGAGCCCGGCTATTTCGCGAGAATAGGATGATTGGGTATTGGAGCAACATATCCAGAGATAGAACCACATCTTGAAGCTCGGAATAAAGTGGTCCTGCTACAAAGCAATCCTGAAGCTGGAAACTTTCCCTTACTTCAAGCTGAGGATCGGAAATCGGCATACGAACGACGCCCAGATCAATTTCCCCTTCTTTTAAAAGAGCAATGATCTCCGGGGTTGTTCCGTGGTTAAGATGAAGTCTGATGCCGGGATACTGCTTATGAAAGTTTTCCAAGTGTTGCAGTATGTAATGCTTGAACAGCGAATCGCTTCCTCCGATCCGCAGCTCGCCACTGTCTAGATTTTTAAGTGCGGCCATTTGTTTTTCAGCCAGTGATATTAAGATCTGAGACTTCTCTATATAGGAATACAGGACTTCACCCTCTTGAGTGAGTATAACGCCTTTGGAATTACGGTAGAACAATGTAATACCAAAGCTGTCTTCCAGTTGTTTGATGGCGTGGCTAACGCTCGGTTGGGTGAGATACAAGACTTTAGCAGCTTGTGTTAAGCTGCCGGTCTTCGCAGCCCAATAAAAGACTTTGTACAATTCGTAATTATTGTTCATAAAATTTGGGCTAGCTCCTAGATTGATTTAATGGATATATGAACCATTATAGTAGAGCTACGAAAAAGAAACCAGTGAAGGAGTGAGTAAATTGGAGCCAGCAACTTTTGTATTGTTTGGAGCTACAGGTGATTTAGCCAAAAGAAAGATTTACCCAGCCTTATTTCAATTGTTCGTCGATCAGAAACTACCTCCATCTTTCTCCTTGATTGGGCTTGGAAGAAGAGGACTATCTCATGAATCATTTCAGGCAAATGTAGAGCAATCTCTTATTACTTTTTCCCGAAGTGAAGTGAAAGATGCTGATGTAATGAAAAAATTCTTGCGCGCATTCCGTTATCATGTTCTGGATATTGACCGCAAAGAAGATTACACGAAGCTACTGCGGTTGGTTGAAGAGCGTGAGAATGAGCTTAACATAACACCGAATCGCATGTTTTATTTGTCTGTTGGGCCTGAATTTTTTGAAACGATCGCAGCAAACATTCATGAAAGCGGACTTGATTCAGCGAACGGCTGGAAGCGTCTAGTGATCGAGAAGCCATTCGGCCACGATTTGTCGTCTGCGAGACAATTGAATACTAAGTTAAACCAGGCATTCAATGAGACTGAAATTTATCGAATTGATCACTACTTAGGCAAACCAATGGTACAGCAAATAGGTCATCTTCTTCACTCAGCTCTTTCGGAGCAAGAGTATAGGACACGAAAAATTGCTAGCGTTCAAATAACGGCAAATGAAGTATTGGGTGTCGAGGAAAGAGCTGGATACTACGATCATGCAGGTGCCATCCGCGATATGTTTCAGAATCATATGCTGCAATTACTTATGATGTTAACGATCGAGTTGCCGAATCGAAGTTCGGTAGAAGAGGTTGGGAAGCTTAAAAGGAACGTAATGAAGGCGTTAAAGCCACTTAACAAAACGGATGTTACTCACCATATTATTCGTGGTCAATATGGTGCAGGGGAGATACAAGGGGAGCAGGTTGTCGGCTATACAGATGAACCGGGAATAGAGTTGGGCTCTCACAATGATACTTTTATTGCAGCAAGACTGCAAATCAATGATCCATTCTGGAAGGACACACCCATTTACATTCGAACAGGAAAGAGATTGAAAGAGAAAGCGACGAGAATCGTTATCGAATTTAATTCTGAGGGTCCTCTAAAGGATCTCTTGATCATAGAGATTGGTCCCAACGAAAGAATTTTCTTTCAAAGAAGCCAGTCGGGTATGGAGAATTCAGATGTCGAGATTCCCATTAGGAGCCAACATAGCTTCATGAAAGAAGTTGTAAAAGATGCTTATGAGATACTCATCCACGATGCTTTAATAGGTGATAAAACTTATTTTGCACATTGGGATGAAGTGGAACTGTCGTGGGAATGGGTACAACCTATATTAGACGCTTATCGAGAAAATCTTCTCCCGCTTCATATCTACCCAGCAGGCACCTATGGACCCAGTGAATCCGATAAATTGCTTGAAATAGACGGATTCCATTGGTGGTTCGATGCCAAAAACGTATCGATTAACGATGCAACAAAAGGAGAGTCATTTGAAGCGCAAAAAGCCGAACTCATCGAACTATAATGAAGCCACTCCTGTGGATGCTCGTGGAGATTCAAATTTCATGAGTACAGGAGTGGTTTTTAATTTGTCAAATGTCAAATAACTTTGTGTTAAAATATGGATATTAAAATCAAAATCACTAAGAAGAGGATGTGTCGCTTATGAAACTAAACCATCTCAATCTCACGGTCGACGATGTTAAAGCGTCTAGCGAGTTCTTGGAGAAATATTTCGATTTACAAGTTCGGAATACGCGTGGAAATTCATTCGCTGTACTCATTGATGACAGCGGGTTAGTGCTAACCTTGATGAAAGGTAGTCAAGTCACTTATCCCAACACGTTTCATATCGGCTTCATTCAGGAAAGCGAGGAGCGGGTTAACGAGATCAATCAACGTTTGAAGGATGATGGGTTTGAGGTGGAGCTACCACAAAGGTCACATGCTTGGACGTTCTATGTCAAAGCCCCCGGTGGATTTACCGTCGAGGTTCTTAGTTAATAGTTGAAATCCAGAAAGTTTGTCACGGTTCAGAAAATTCATAGTTAGAGCGTCCTCTTGACAAATCATACTGTAACTAATATTATTACAGTATATAAAAAAGAATAGAGGACACATCATATGAAATGTAAAATCAATCGAAATGCAGCAAACGTTTTGAAAAATATGTTGAATAGTAAAGAAGCAGAGGGGAAGATGATTCGGGTTTTTATTACGCAGAATCATGGAGACCATGCTCATTATGATATCAAGCTGGATATACCTACTGAACATGATGAAATTGTCAAAACAGACAAAGATATAGAAATTGTATTAGATAAACGCGAAACCCTTTTAGATGGGGTTTGGATTCAATATTTTTATGTGTCTGATGAAGGTTTCTTCATAACAAACCCTTCCACAGGTTTTCATGACAAATGAAGTCAAGACGCCCTTCCGCGATTGGAGAGGGCGTCTTTCATCATTCGAGTATCCTTTAATAACTTAATGTAACGTTGCACCATGCCCGCTGCATGGAAGGTGTAATGAGCTCGATGCTGAAACTTTGCAGATTTTTCTTCGAATAATCGAAGGAGCCATCGGCCTTTCGGGCAGCAGGCTCATAATGAAGCCTAAACTGGTCATCAATCCAGATTTTATCCTTTAATGACTCGTCTTCCACGCTCCACTTAGGCGGATATTTGTTATCCTTATCAATGGTAACTTGAACTTTCAGCATATCGAGATTATCCATGAAATCCGTGATTTGGCCATCGCTGGTGTTCTGATATTTGTAGCCGAATTGGTCGGTTGACTGGACAAAGTATTTAAAGAAGCCACTTTCGTTTTTCACATTCTGACCATTATTGTCGCTGAATTTTAGAAACTCCCAAACATACGGGGTGCTTTCGAGATAGTCGGAGCCTTTTATTTGCATCGATTTTCCGCCCGACTTAAGAATTGTATAAACGGTATTTAAGTTGAAATTAAGTGTCGTGCTTTTCAATGCTACCGCTTTCGCTACCGGCTCGCCAAAGTCAACTGTCACTTGATGTTTGGTTAATGTTTTTAGTCCGCTTGGCGTGTAATACGTTACGTTAACATTGAATAACTCCGTCGGTTGGATGCCATACGCCCTATACACGGGAATTCCGGATGTATTAACGCTTGGGGCTGCCAGGATCGAATTGTTTGTATCTGCTGTAACTTGCTGAACGACTGAAATCGGCTTGCCTGTATCATCTTTGAACACCTTTGTTATATCGATTCTTCTATTCTTGTCATCAGAAGCGATAATGTTGATTTCTTTCCCATAGTAAGAATATTTCGTATTCAACGTGGCGATATCATCCGGAGCGCCGAGTAAATTGCGTTCGAACAAATATTTACCTGAGGCAAAATGATCATCAAGCATATCCAACTCGTACTTCATGAAGGAATCGTAATCCTTCCAGTTGTAAATATCTAAGGTAGACGTGACTGAGGTGATCGATTCAGCGGTGTCTGTATTGACCACGGAAGCTGTAATTTTATAATGCGAGCCTTCCGGTAATACCGCTTTCTGGCTTGGCTTGAACATAAATTTATTCAGATCTCCGCTTTTGTCTACAGGTAGCTGCCAAGTTAGGATGTGTTTATCCGAGTCGTCGGAACTAGTCTCATCCCATGGAGTTTCAAAAATCCCTCCGGCGCTCTGCAGACTGGGATCACCTGCAATTCTTTCAAGCTTATACTCGATCATGTAATGATTGGAATCTAGAGAAGACGCAGCATTAAATGCTTTACCATATTGGTCTTTAACTGTAAAAACGAAACCTTGAGGCTGTTCGTTCTCCGCGAGTACAACCATTTCTTTGGTATTGACATCAATGCTCGTGGGAATGCGCATTGGTGCGACTTTAAATGTCGAACTCGCAACTGCATCGCCCACATGAGTAAGGCTGGCAGTGATTGAAGCGTCTCCTTCAGACGTGACCTCCTTGATCACAATTTTGCCTAGTCCGGCATAGCTTTGACCGACGGCCGGGTTATCGAGTACAATGCCACCTGAAGCGGATATATCCAAATAACCGCTGCTGTAAAGGGTTTCAATTTGACTCAGGGTAAACTCGTATTTGTCCGGCCCCATCACTTTCAGGCCAATCACTGGCGGCTGCCCCGTTGTCGAAATTCTTCCATCGGTATCATAATATTTATCCCCGACGCTTAGCTTAACGGATTCATCGAGTTCAATACTTGTGGGCAGTACGGTTATCCCGGCAGGTAAGCTCTCTACAGTGGATTGACCGGAGGCAGGGGTCGCATGGGTCTGGAAAGAGTGTCTCGCTTCAAAGCTGGCAAGGGCCAGCACCTTACGGTTGGAGGGGGCTTTGCCACCAAAGCTTCCGACGGCTACGTCCGTCATGAGCTTATTCTGAAGAGCCAACGTGACATAGCCTTTCGCCCAGTCGTCAACCGTGCTGTCTAAAGTGGGGGTAACTCCGGTTTCTTTCCACTTCAGCCCGCGGATCAAGAACGCAGCAAGTTCTTGCCGGGTGACCTGACCTGACGGGTTGTACAGTGTGCCATCCGCGTCGATGCCGTTCGTAAGACCGGCCGCTTTTAACGCCTCGATATAAGGGAGGGCATAGCCGTTAGCCGGGTCATCGGCGTGCACATCGGCAAACGACGACTTGATAGCCGATGTTTGAATTGGCAGTGCAAAGATAATCGCGGCTACCTTGGCAAATTGAGCGCGATTCATTTTGTCGTTCAGTCCGAACAGTTGGTCCGAGACTCCATCGAACACACCATCCTGAATCAGTGAGTCAAATTTGTCCTTTACATCCTGCGGCAAATCGATCAAATCATTAAATTTCTCTGACTGTTGTACCATTGAACTTCGGTTTACATGAACGGCAGCATTCTCCGCATGAACAACCGGGATTAAAGTTAAGCCAATGAGGACTAAAGACAATAATGATGACAGCCACTTCATTCACGCACACCTTCTTATCCCTTATTTTCAATTCGATTGCATAACGATCAACTTAACCATGTCGTTCTTAGTGCAGTATCCTATCCGCCCCTTTCTCATGATACATACAAGCTTACGATAACGATTATAGTTATATCTGCAAAAGAAATATAAGCGCTTTCAATCAAGTTATTAGGCTGAATCAATCTTTTGTTCACATAAACCTGGTAGGAAATATATAACAGTTGTCGAAATCTATAGAATATCCAATCGACAAGGAGGAGTAACGATGATTCATCAGTTCATCCCTCAGTTTTATTTTAATACGATAGGCAAGCATCCACCTATTATGAAGGTTCAAGATGGGGATACGGTCATTACGACAACAGTCGATGCGAGAGGCTGGGACAAAAACGGCGAAAGTGCAGCTGCTCGCGGGAATCCGATGACAGGACCTTTCTATGTAGAAGGGTCGATGCCCGGTGATACGCTAGCAGTTAGATTCGAATCAATAACTCCGAACCGCGATTGGGCTTGGACAACCAACATGCTTGCCCCAACCGTCATCGATCCATCTGTTGCCGCTTCATTGCCGGCATCGGACATTGTACACTGGACGGTGGATATACAACAGGGGGTCGCTTTTCTTAAGGAGCCAACGCCGGGACTGGCTGAATTAATGCTGCCTTTGCGACCTTTTCTAGGTTGTTTTGGTGTTGCGCCTTCCAACGGGCAGTTCATCTCAACTGCAACGAGCGGCGAGTACGGCGGCAACATGGACTATAAAGGGCTGGTCGAAGGCACTACAGTCTATTTTCCGGTGTCGGCTGAAGGTGCACTGTTCTATTTGGGTGATGGTCACGCCTTGCAAGGTGATGGAGAAATTATCGGTACAGGTCTCGAGATATCGATGGATGTTAGGTTTACAGTTAGCGTTCAAAAAGGCAAAAAGATAAGTTGGCCGCGGGGGGAAACCGACACGCATTGGTTTTGTATTGGCAATGCACGGCCGCTTGACCAGGCGCTTCAACATGCAACGACCGAAATGTTTCGACTGCTACAGGAAGATCTCGGCTTAACGGCATCGGAAGCCAGCTTGTTGCTGGGACAAGCAGTGGAATATGAAATTGCCAACATGTTTAACCCCGCTTACAGCGTAGTCTGCAAGCTGCCGAAATCGGTTTATAAACAAGTTGACAAGGCTGTCTAAAACGGTGTAATTCATTGTTTTAACGCGAACCGATAACTAAATAAACAGCGGCAGCCTAGGACTATTTTTTCCAGTCCAAGGCTGCCGCTGTTCATATACCAGGAGTCTTCATGCCGGGTTACAAGAACTTGATGTTACTCGCCATCTACTTCAAGGTGGCAAAATCTTGTTTCCTTTTACGTTTCATTGTATACATGGCTTCATCTGCGTTCTTCATTAATGTGGTGACATCTGCCGCATCTCTAGGGTACAGACTGACTCCGGCACTAAACGAAATCGGAATTTCAATCCCCTTATACTCAAAAGGGGTCTTCTGTAAGAGAGACAACCGAATATTGACTAGATTGTCTAATTCGCTATTTTCATCCATTGAGGAAATGATCCAAACGAATTCGTCTCCTCCGATCCGTCCTATCATATCACCAGGTTGGGAGCCGTTTTGCAAAATATATGCCATATGCTTCAGATAAAGATCTCCAACGAAATGCCCGTATATATCGTTAATCGGTTTGAAATTATCAAGGTCGATTAATGTTAGGGCAAAGCGTTCACGACGGGCGATCTTTTCTAGCAATTGCTCGTGGAGGGCCGCACGATTATATAAATTCGTTAGTGAATCATGATACGCTATATACTTGTAATTTTGCTCTGATTCCAATAATTTACGTTCCGTAACCTTTAGAGAAGTAACGTCAGTAAGGTGCATCACAAACAGCTTCTCATCGGTTTCTTCGATCAATTCAAAGGCCATAACCAAATCCAAATCGCTTTTATTCGGATTATGCAGTCGAGCCTCCCACTGGGCTTCATTTTCTTGCTGAACCAAAGCCAACATCTCGGCTAAACGCAGTTTATCTTCAAACTGGAAATAGCTCATAATCTCATGAATAGGCATTCCTTCGAACCATTGCTTCGCTCTGGGATTCATTTCTTTAATTGCTCCCTTTTGGTCCAGAAGCAGAATGGCTGTCGGCGCGGATTTGAACAGAATATGAAATAGCTTGCGATAATCCGGCATAATATCATATTTACCAATCAAATGACGAAGTGCAACAGCCCATAGCAAATAGCCGATAAAAAATAGAATCATTGCATTTCGCGACGTTAAAAACTTTAATTGTAAAAGTGAAGTGACAAAAACAAACCAGGCAAACAACAGAAATAAACTGAGCAGCAGGGAACTTAGAACCTGTCGATGTTTGACTTCCCGAGCGCGATACCAGGAAACAGCGAGAATAACAACCGAAAGCAGGATATACCCTGCTATAAAGAGAACGGTAATAAGCAGAAATTGTGGATCAAGAGGACTTCGTCCATCCGTCACAGCAGCATTGAACAATACCCGATGATCTTTGGTAATTAAAAATACAATCCACAACACATACGGTGCTGCATAAATGAAAGGCAAAAATTGCTTTAAAGATGAAGTAGTAGGGCTTCCGATGAGTATGCTAAGATGAACCAAGCAGCATATGACTAGCAGAAGCATCGGGCTATTACCATATAGAACAATCTGCATTTGATACTGGGGGAGCAAAGACGTTTTAATGTATTCCCCTAAAAAATAAAACTGAAAAGCAAGCATGAGAAGAGCAGCAATTAGATTCAACATACTCTTCATATTTCGATAAATTAAGGTTATTGCCATGTAGAAAAAGAAATAAGTAGGGAGTAGAATCGTTAAGAAGTCCATGAAAAGTTCATTCATTTCAATATACCTTATCGTAATCGTGTAGTGGGATTGTTCTGTGTCAAAATCATAATTTTGATGGAACCTTTCTCACAGTAGCATGAATTTTACCATTGATGCAATAACAAACAAGGGGAAAAAGCAAGGCTTTTTGAAAGCGTCACAGCTCTTGCTGCAAACTTCTTACCCGGAGATAGCCGTTTTTAAAATTCGTGTGGTAACATATGGATAAGTCATGCATTCTTGAGGATAGGGGGGCATACCTAAACGGAAATCAGTTACAAACCGGATTCATCTGTTGTATAATGGTGTTGAAAATGTTAACGTGTGCAAGAACATGGCGTTCTACATATTGGGGGGACTATACGATGCTAACCCGCTTGAACAAGTCGTTGGAAAAATTAATGCCAGTCTTAACACCAGCTGCGGTGGTGACTGGCTTATTGTTTTCCGCGTGGCTTCATGACTACCGGTTTTTGGTCGCTTGGATTTTTGCAGGAATGACGTTCGCCGGAAGCCTCGGCTCCAGCTTCGCCGATTTGAAAAAAATTTTACAGCATCCGCAGCCGATTTTAGTCAATCTTATCATTCTGCATGTGATTATGCCGCTCGTAGGGTGGATTACGGCGAAACTTGTATTTCCGGGCGATTTAATGACCGAAATCGGTTTTATTTTATTGTTCGCCATTCCGACAGGAGTTGTCAGCCTTGTATGGGTTACGATCTATAAAGGCAACGTGGCGCTTACACTGGCGCTGATTTTGCTCGATACAATCATTTCACCGTTTGTCGTGCCGTATACATTATCTCTTTTTGTGGGTGCGCATGTGAATATGGATATTTGGGGCATGATGAAAGGGCTTTTGTGGATGGTCGTTATCCCTTCGATATTGGGAATGGCGCTTAATCAATCTACGAAAGGACGGGTAAAGACGGTCTGGGGACCGAAGCTTTCACCGTTTTCCAAGTTGGGCCTGTTTGTAGTTGTCGCGATTAACGCTTCAGTCGTGGCGCCGTATATAAAAGACGCAGGTAGCAGTTTAATTGCGCTCGTCTTCGCCGTAATCGTAGCCGTGACCTTCGGCTACGCGCTTGGCTGGGCTGCGACATTGCTGCTGCACTGGGATCACCGCGACACCGTTGCCTTGACGTTCAACTCCGGAATGCGCAATTTGAGCGCGGGAGCGGTACTTGCGATCACGTTCTTTCCGCCGCCGGTCGTGCTTCCGGTCATTGCTGGCATGCTTTTTCAGCAAATTATGGCTTCTTTGTTTGGCTTTGGTCTCGGCAGAACGGCGGCCAAACGTGCGGCCGATGCCCACGCAATGTAACCCTGACCACAAAAAAATCCGCGCAATTGCGGCTTTTTTTGTGCTCGAAATATCGTCTGTCTATTGTTGAAGAAGTTCACCACGCTTTACTGGGTGTTTAAGTCAACGCCAGGTATCTGGCGTTTGAACAATACAGAACAGAAAGGGATGAAGTCAGTATGAGCAGTAAGATTTGCCCAGCTTGTCAAGTAGGTGTTGTTGAACCTATTGGTTATTTTGAATTAAGGGAGGGACCACTTGAATTTAAGCTTGACCATTTTCCGCCATCCAATAAAGCAACAAGCTGATTCCTAACCATGATTTGATACCTTGGGAGGAAGCGCTGTTTTTCTCGCTCCCCATGTCTCGGCATTCGCACCCAATACTCCCACGATGATGACAGCTGCGCCGATCATGTGATAGTACGCAAGCTGCTCATTCAAGAAAACAAAGCCCCCAACAATTGAAACCAATGTAGCAAGATGATTGAATACGCTCACCTTCGATGCCTCCAACTTCGATAAAGCGTAATTGCTAAGCAAGCTGGAAATGAGCGAGGAGAGTACGCCTAAATAGAGAATCGCCATCAGGAACACCGGGCTTGCAAAAGGCTCAAAATAATGGGATAGCGTTCCTTCTGCCAAGTGCTGGCCTACCGCCATCAGGTTGAAGACTAAGAAGCCAATCACTGTCATTACATAGGTCATGGCAATAACCTCCATGCGCAAAGTAAGCTTCCTTGCAAGCACGCTATATCCGGCTATTGCGAGTGCTGACAAGAGAATGAGTAGCGTGCCTTTCATATTAGTTAGATCAATCGTCGTACCTTTCATGACAAAGATGAAGATGACACCAGCTACGGAAAGAAGCGTTGAAAGCTGCTGCAGCCTCGTGGTACGTTCCTTTAGAAAATAAGATGCCGCAACCATCGTGAAGATCGGCACCGTCGCGTGAATAATTCCCGCTTCTGCGGAGGATGTGAATTGCAAGCCAAACGCTTGAAAAGCAAAAAACATTGACGGATATAAAACGGCAAGCGGTAGAATAGCCAACACATCCCGCGGTTTAATCTGAAGCTTCATCCATCCAAATAAAACAGGAATGGTCGCAGCGATAAGAGAGACGGTAAAGCGGTGAGCGAGACTATCAAGCGGTGTTGCAACCGTTAAAGCAAATTTTCCGAAAAGAAAAGAGAGGCCTACAATGGTTGAGTAAATAATGATGGCTGAGTATGCGAAGCGCTTTGTCTTGAAATCGATTTGTGCTGGTGTCATAATGTTCCTCCTAGTGACTGTTCTTGTTAGGTATATCGTATCTCTCAGCCATGCATGCTACAATAAGGAAAAATGCCATCTGTACCGTTACAGATCGCAAGCAAGGAGCTTGTCCGATGTACATGTATTTGAAGCTGATGAATGAGCTGGAGGAACTGATTCTGAAGCAGCCGTATAAGGATGGACAGAAGCTTCCTTCAATCCGCACGCTTTCGGAGCAGTACGGCTGCAGCAAGAGTACGATCATTAAAGCTTTGGATGAGCTGGTGAAACGCCATCTCATCTATGCGATGCCAAAGAGCGGTTATTATGTTGTCAAAGGAACAAATTCCGCTCAAGGTGAAACGTCAACTATTTTGAATTTTTCGGATGCTGCTCCTGATCCAGATGTGTTTCCTTATTTGGATTTTCAGCATTGTATCAATAAAGCGATTGACACTTACCAGAAGGATTTATTTGTTTACGGCACTGCCAAAGGAATGGCATCCCTGATCGAGATCGTACGGAAACAATTAATGGGCTATCAGGTATTTACTGAGGAGCGGAATATATTTGTAGTATCCGGGGTTCAGCAGGCGCTGTCGCTGCTTGCCGTAATGCCTTTCCCAAATGGCAAGCAGAAGGTGCTGATTGAACAGCCTGGCTACCATCTGTTTATCGAATATTTGGAAACACGCCGTATGCCAGTCATCGGCATTGAGCGCAACTTTGCGGGTATTGATTTTAACAGGCTGGAGGAAATCTTTCGTACGGAGGACATCAAGTTTTTTTATACGATGCCGCGTTTCCACAATCCGCTGGGCTGCTCCTATACGAGCAGAGAAAAGAAGAGGCTGGCCAGGCTTGCCGCCAAATATGATGTCTACATTGTTGAGGATGATTACCTCGCCGATTTCGAGCAGGACAGCAAGGCCGATCCGATATTCGCACATGACGACTCGTCACATGTGATTTATTTAAAAAGCTATTCCAAAATTATTTTTCCCGGCTTGCGCATCGGCATTGCGGTCATTCCCGTTCCACTTGCGGAAGCGTTCCGGCTGTATAAGAAGCAAAACGATATCGATAGCTCCATGCTGTCGCAGGCTGCTCTTGAAATCTATTTGCGAAGCGGCATGTTCGACCGCCACCTTGCCAAAATCCGCAGCAGATATGCGGCTAGGGCGAAGCTGCTCGATGCAGCGCTTGCGAAGGGGGCTGCCCGCAGCGGCGGTGCCTTCATGTATGAGCCCTCGAAGAATCCGTTCATTCATACACATATTTTGCTGGACAAAGCAATTTCCGCTCCGCGGCTTATCGCAAAGTTAAAGAAGGAATCGATCCTTCTGGAATCTTTGGACAGAAATTATTTGATGAATTTCGAGAGGGAAAATATATTGAAACTAAACGCAACTAACGTAAACGAGGAGGATATTGCGAGAGGAATAGAACGGATTGGAGCTCTGCTTGCCCAATCCGCATGCAAATAACGACCGAGTCTTTCCGTTGCAACCTTCGACGTGCTAAGAGCAACAAGTTAATGCAGAAATGAAAAAAGACTGTCAATCACCGAGGAGGTGACTACAGTCTTTTTTAGTAGATATGAAAGTATAAATTTTATACTTGTACTTCGCATCTACCTTGAAAAACGCGCTCGTCCTAAAAGGACGGCGAAGTCGTTTATCATTGCTACAGGCATGCGGGTTGGCTAACTCAGAATTTGTGTATGGGTAATAAATATGGAGCCATGGGGGTTTGTGATCAAATGAAGAAAAGGAAAGCATTATCTGGATTATTGGCCTGTGTCAGTATTCTATTTGTTCTTTACGCCTTGGTAGATAATTATTTTATCGATCCCAGAGCCGAAGGATTTTCAAACCATAAAATCGGACTCAAGCGAGAGCTTAATCTCTTGGTCTGGTTAAACGTTATGCACGTTCATGTTGCATTTGCCTGCATCGCCATGGTGGCGGGGCTGACTTATAACCATTATGGCGCTCGTACAAATCAAAAAGAAACGGATCGACAGGCACCGAAACTGGATGATCCGAAGTTAAGCCTCTTGCTTTACGAATATGTTGATTCGTCTCATCACCGTCCTTTTTCATCATGGATTCGGTCTCATTTACGTTGCCAGCTATACGATTGGCGTTTACGGCTCTATTTTGCTGCTGCTGGTCATTCCTGACATCATTATCAGAACGATCGGTCCGACCAAAGAGCGTGCGATTACCCCCTAAATGGTTACATCCACTGACGCTTTTAATAAAACATTATTATTAATTCATCTGGAATTAAGGAGCGTGGATTATAATGAGGTTCCAAGCCAATTTGGTATTAGGAGTTGAGTTTATGAAAATCGTTCATGTTCCATTTGAGGACTATTTACTTGATACTAATGATGAAGAGGTTATTTGGATTAAGGACAGAGCTTTTGTGGTAAGGCCGGCAACTAGCGACGATATTGAACGAATTGGGAAAGGGTATTTTACCCTGGATTATCCAAGTGCATTGGAAATTGAGGAATAAACGAAGCCCTACATTTGAGCATAAGGAGTAAGCAAGCCGAAATGGTGGTGCTATTCAGTTTTTACGATGAAAACATTCGTTCAATAAAAAACGGCAGTCTAGACTTATCACTTATGGTCCAGGCTGCCGCTTTTTCGTTGAAGAAAACCGAACTGCGCCTTCACACATTGGCCGAGAAGGTCCCACCGAAATTTTGTTCGACCCAGGTTTCCTTCTCCGTTTCAACATAACCGACATACCAACCAAGTCCCATGTCCGACAGCCTCGTACCGGTTTTCCCATTAATCGTATACTCGTCCTGTTCGTCATCGATTCCTCCGGATATGTCGCGGTTACCATAGCCGATTCTGTTCACGTAATCCATGGCATCTCAAGTGAAATTTCTTTAATGAAATACTGGACCAATCATTCCAGAAATAGTATACTGTTCCTACAGAAAAGGAGTGTTTAACATGGGACGTTCTAAAGAGTTTGACAAGGAGCGCGTACTTCATAAAGCAATGTTAGTTTTCTGGGAAAAAGGTTATGAAGCGGCAAGCATACCGGAGTTGTTAGAAGCAATGGGATTAAGCAGATCAAGTTTGTACGAAACATTTGTAGATAAACAGACGCTTTATGTTGAGGCCATACATTATTACAAAAAAAATCGGCACTATAAACGAAATCTCTTGATAAATGCGCCGTCTGCGAAAGTTGGGATCCGGCAGTATTTTGATCAGCATATTGCTTCTGCATTTGATGAAGAATTGCCAAAAGGATGCTTGATAACAAACGCAACCATTGGCTTAGATTCGCCTGATACACAACTTCATAAGTTGATACGAGACGGTTTTGAAGAATTGGAACAGTCTTTCTTTGAGCTTTTAAACAAGGGACAACAGAATGGAGAAATCGACCCCAACAAAGATATCAAGGTACTAGCGCACCTGTTGCTTAACCTTAATCATAGTATTAATGTAGTTTCAAAGGTGAAAAGCGACAAAAACATTCTTTATAACATGATGAACACAGTAATTGAGATGTTATAAACATATTTTTTTAATATTATCGGAACGAACGTTCCAGTAAAGTCATGTAAAGGAGAGTTTACTATGAGTTCAATCGAACATCAAAGTGTTGAAAAACCTATTTCGGCATGGATCATTCTCATTTTGGCTGCCGCTTGTGGAGTTATCGTCGCTAATCTCTATTATGCTCAGCCTTTAGTAGGACCAATTAGTTCAGCGCTTGGATTATCTCCTGGGGCAGCTGGCCTTATCGTCACACTGACTCAAATTGGATACGGAATCGGGTTGTTATTTATCGTACCCATGGGAGATATACTTGAAAACCGCAAACTTGTCGTTGCGTCATTACTATTCACTGCTATAGTTTTGACGATTGCTGCAGTTGTCAAAACCGCCTCCCTATTTCTCACAGCTTCCCTGTTTATCGGGTTAGGCTCAGTCGCAGCACAGGTACTAGTACCGTACGCAGCTCATCTTTCGCCAGATGCCACACGTGGCCGGAATGTGGGTAATGTTATGAGGGGTTTGCTGTTGGGGATCATGCTTGCACGTCCCATTTCAAGTATTGTGGCGGAGTATATGGGGTGGCGTGCCGTATTTGTTCTATCAGGTGCAACGATCTTTGTGTTGGCTCTTGTATTAGCCAAGGCGCTTCCAGTAAGACAGCCGTTGACAACCGTTCAATATCCAAAACTTCTGGCTTCAATGTTACATCTACTCAGAACGACCCCAATCTTGCGGCGTAGGGCAATCTATCATGCCTGTGTGTTCGGGACTTTTAGTTTGTTTTGGACAACGGTTCCTTTGTTATTGACCAGTCCGACGTTTCATTTTTCCCAAAAAGAAGTTGCCCTGTTTGCATTGGTAGGGGTATCCGGAGCGGTTGCTGCGCCAGTGGCAGGCCGTCTTGCGGATAAAGGGATGATTCGTCCTGCCACGGGATTAGCACTAGCATTAGTTATCGTGTCTGTATGTCTGCCCCTCATGTTCCAAACAGGTTCGACGTTCGCATTGGTTTCTCTGGTAGTTGCGGCCATTCTTTTGGACATGGGAGTTTCGGCAAATTTGGTCCTTGGGCAACGTGCTATCTTCTCATTGGAAGCAGAGTTTCGAAGCCGGCTTAATGGTTTATACATGGCAATTTTTTTTGTTGGCGGGGCTATAGGCTCAGCGACAGGAGGATGGGCATACGCCATGGGCGGTTGGCATGCAGCATTGTTGATTGGAATAGCTTTACCCGTCATTGCGATGATTTATTATGCTACAGAGAAAAAGTAATACAATATCATCGAAATACAGGAGGCAGCCGGTCAATGATCGGCTGCCTCTTTTCAAGCAAAGGGCAGGTGACCATAACCGTTGACATAAGGTTGCCTTCGCAATAGAATGTATTTATATGCAATATAGTGAATAAAAATACGAGAGTGGTGAAAACATTGACTCATCATTTGTTATCTTTAAAAGAACTCGACAAGGATACCTTGATGTCAATAATTAAAAAAGGAATTGAGATAAAAAACAATCCTAAAGATTTTTACCAAGCATGTGAGAGAAAAGGTTTATTCATGCTTTTCCAAAAAACTTCGACCAGAACCAATTTGTCTTTTCAGTCTGGCATTAATCAAATGGGCGGTTATGCAGTAACCATGGATTGGGATTCAAGTAATTTTAGTCTCTCACCAATCAAGTATGAAGTTCGTTACGCATCAAGAAACTGCGATGTTATTATGGCTAGGCTAAAAAAGCATACTGATTTACTTGAATTAGCAAATAACGCCAGTGTACCAGTCATAAATGGATGTTGTGATAAGTACCACCCATGTCAAGCACTAGCTGATTTGATGACAATATATGAAGTAAAAGGAACTTTCTCAGGTGTGACAGTAACGTATGTAGGAATTCATGATAATGTTGCAAATTCACTAATAGCAGGGTGTATCACATTGGGCATTACGCTATTGTTGGTAACCCCGATAATTAATCAAGCTTCTTGGGATGAAGAACTTATGCAGAATGCTTATCAAACTGGACATATTGAAATTCTGGAAAGTTTGTCCGATGCTGTTAGGAGGACTGATTTTATTTATACGGACACTTGGGTTGATATGGAATATTTCCAAAATGTTGAGTATAACGAGGAGAAAAATAGAAGGATTCAAGTCATGATGCCTTTTCAGATTAACAAGAAAAATCTGGATGGATATGGCCCATACATCATGCACGATATGCCAATTCATCCTGACTATGAGATAGAGGAGGACTTGATTGAATCAGAGAACTCCATTATCTATCAACAAGCTGAGAATAGGATGCATGTTCAAAAAAGTTTGTTATTGCATTTACTTGAATAATAACGTGAAATTTTGAAGAAAGATGAATGAACTTGAACCACGTGTAACCTAAAAAATAAAAAAAGCCATGAAAATTCAATGGAGCTTGAATTTCATGGCTTTTTTGAATTTGTTTATCTTCTAGCGTTGAAGCCGATAAAAGCTTTTGTGTTGAAATCGAACACGACTGTTAACGGTCCAAGCAGCTGATCCTGGTCTGTGTTGTAAGTGACCGTTACGAAATTGCCGTTCGCAGCTTGAACGTCTGCGAGCAACTTCTTCTGCTCGTCTGTGGAAGCCAATACGCCTACTTCTTTAGAGGAGACGATTTGAACGGCTGCTTCGTCTTGCTTAGTTGTAATATGGGACGTTTGCTCTTTCACTTGCGCCCATGCCAAGTTGCGGTATTCCTGCGCTGTCTCTGGCGACATTTTCGGTGTGCCTGTTACAGGCGCTTGAGCCTGAACAACGAGGAGGAACACAGGGCTTTGCGGAGGTAGGCTTTTCGTTTCAAATGGACCGTAGTAGGCTTTTACTTTCGTGCCGGCTTTCAGATCCTCCCAGTTCACGGATTCGCCTTGAGACGTCATCACACGAGTTTCTTTACCGCCGTTAAGTACCAAATTGTCGCCTAATTGAACTTGCCAGCCATCATCCGTATGTTTCACTTCTTTGATTGTATCTTCTTTGACCGAGCGGTCAGCGTGAACGTTAATGCTTACAGCTTGCGCTTGGCCAGGGTAGCTCATCGCCATGGCTGGTCCGAACTCGGCGTCGATTTGAGTACCAGCCTTCAGGTCGGCTGCAGTTAACGTTTTACCGTCTAAGTTCTTGATGGCAGTCGATTTGTCTACGTTCAAAATGACCCATGTGCTACCGAGCAACTCGATGCGAGTATTACCGTCTTCCTTGGTCTGTACGCTTACGATCACACCGGATGCACGCATCAGGTCAGCCGCTTCGTCCAGCTCTATCTCTTTGTTCGCTTCATCGTATTTTACCGTATATCCAAGCTTAGTCGCAGCGTCGCGTACTGGGATGTATGCTTTTCCATCTATGTAGACAGGCGTAAGCGTGCTGTCTTGTCCGTTAACAAGAACCTTTACATCTTTTTGTAAGTAACCTGTAACTTTTTCTACCAAATCCTCAGCTCCGACTGCGGCCGTTGTGCCGAGTATCCCAGCCAAAGTTAATAGTACAGTTAGTTTTTTCTTCATATCATAAAACTCCTTCCAATATTTAAAATTGCGTCAATCTTGTTGACAATCCATCAGACGGAGGTCAGTTCGAATAGGTTGCAGTTGTCCAAAAAAAAACTAGACCTTGTACCTTTTAGGAACTGGGTCTAGTGGATCTGTCTAAGCTGGGCAACGGGATGGGCAAGGGTGGCCTCGACAAAGACGGCTTCGGAGACGGGCAAGGTCGATTCCCGAACGGGATGAATGGCGGCAACCAAACTGCGACGGAGCAGGGAAGTGAATCGGCCGGACAGGCAACGTCGGCACCTGCAAACTAATGTTGAAAAGCCCTAAACCGCTTTGGCCAAGCTGGTTTAGGGCTTTTTCCTATTTACGCTTCAACGAGTACATGAAGCATTTTCCTTATTTTTAACAAGCGGCTTGTTATGAGAATAATGGCTCGATGTAAGTACTACAGGCTCCTTCCTAACAAGGTACCAACTTGTTTAGCCATTACTTGAGGTGGATAGGGCATCCCGTTTCTGATCCACCATTCAATTACACCTACATAAGCAGTACCTGAATATTGCAGCATGACATCGTCGATTAAATCTGTATTTCTTCCGCTTTCTCTGTCAATCTCACCTTTGAAGCCTTCAATAAAAGAAGCAAGAAGTCGAGTTCTAAAAGCTGACGGAACCCCTGTACTGGCTAACATCGTTGAAAAAAACAAATAGTTTTTCTCAAAATATTCAAAATAAGGGACAAGAGCCTCGTTCCAATCCATCTTACAGGCCCATTCATCCATTTCTCCTAATTCATTAAGATGAGTTTCTATGAGTTTATCCAATAAATCAAATTTGTCTTGATAATGAAGATAAATGGTTCCGCGATTTAAGTTTGCTCGGTCTGCAATATCCTGAATGGTGATATCATCGAAATTTTTTTCAGTCATCAGTCCAATAACCGCATTTTTCAAAGCTTCCTGTGTTTTAAGAATTCTACGATCCACTTTAGCCATCGTACACCCACCAAACTTTCTAAGATACTTAACAACTTCAGCTGATCTGTTGAGATCTCAACAGATCACGTTTTTTTAACCATTGAATTTACTTACTTATTTATATAATAATAGACAGGAGTTGACTAATCAAATTATTTTGATTAGTTAACATATTTTGATTAATGGAAAAGGAGACAACGCCCATGTGCAAAACTAACGTATTAAGTGTTTCAGCAGCCAAAGCGCCATTTGAAAAGACTACGATTGAAAGACGGCAATTACGACCGGATGACGTGTCGATCGATATTAAGTTTAGCGGCATTTGCCATTCCGATATTCATAGTGCCCACGGGGACTGGGCAGGCGGAATTTTTCCAATGGTGCCTGGTCATGAAATTGCCGGGATTGTAAAGGCAGTAGGGGAGAAGGTAACAAAATTTGCTGTAGGTGACCGCGTTGGCGTAGGCTGCTATGTGGACTCTTGCGGTGAGTGTGAGTACTGCCTCCGAGGAGAAGAGCAGCATTGTTCAAAAGGTTTTGTAGCCACATACAACTCCTTGGACTATGACGGGAATCCAACCTATGGTGGTTACGGCCAAAACATTGTTGTTACAGAAAGATTCGTTGTGCATATTCCGGATCGTATGGAGTTAGATGTAGCCAGTCCGCTATTATGTGCCGGCATTACGACGTATTCCCCTTTAAAGCGCTGGAAAGCAGGTCCGGGAAAAAAGGTAGCTATCCTAGGGATGGGCGGCCTTGGCCACGTTGCGATTCAGTTTGCGCATGCGATGGGCGCGGAAGTTACCGTCTTAAGCCGGGCAATAGAAAAGGAGAATGAAGCGCTCAGTTTTGGCGCTGATCATTATTTTTCAACAATTGCCCCTGAAACTTTTAACATGTTAGCAGGCCGTTTTGACCTGATTCTAAACACCGTATCCGCACCAATTGACGTCGATGCGTACTTATCGCTGCTTCGAGTAGATGGTACACTCATTAATGTCGGAGCACCGGCGGAACCAAGTCAATATAACGTTTTCTCGCTAATCATGAGCCGCCGTAGTATAGCGGGTTCCTTAGTTGGCGGACTTCTGGAAACGCAAGAGATGCTTGATTATGCTGCCGCGCATGACATTAAGCCTCAAATTGAGGTCATTCGTGCCGATCAGGTTGACGAAGCGTACGAACGAATCCTACGGAGTGACGTACGTTACCGATTCGTTATCGACATCTCCACTTTATAGACGAATGAACGATAAACTTAAAAATCATTCTCTTCGATTAGCCCTAATTCTAGCTGCGTTTTCCGCATTGGGTCCATTTACGGTCGATATGTATCTTGCATCGCTTCCTCAGATAATGGTTGTTTTCAAAAGCAATGCATCTATGATTCAAGCGAGTTTAACTGCCAGCTTATTAGGATTAGGCTTAGGCCAGATGGTCATGGGGCCTTTAAGCGATAAATATGGAAGACGGACGCCATTACTGATCTCCATGATCCTTTATATCGTTTCATCAATCGCTTGTGCTTTTGTACCAAATGTTGAATCTTTCATCGTTTTACGATTTATCCAGGGGGTTGCCGCGTCAGCAGGAATCGTGATTTCGTGTGCGATTGCTCGCGACAAATATAGCGGACTCGAAATGACGAAATTTATCTCTCTGCTTACGATGATCAGCAATGTCGCTCCATTAGTTTCCCCAAATGCCGGAAGTGCAGTCACTTCGTTCAGTTCCTGGGTTGGCGTGTTTGTTTTTCTGGGGCTTTTAGGAATACTATTAACGGGGATCATAACATGGGGATTAGAAGAAAGCTTACCTGTGAAACATCGGGTCACTGGCAATTTCATAACATTCATGAAAAATTACAATCGTCTGTTTCGGGATCGAATATTTATGGGATATGCCCTAGTAAATGGTATTTTGTTCGCCGGTGTATTTGCCTTTGTTGCTGGTACTCCGTTTATCTATCAAAACATTTTTGACTTGTCACCGCAAATGTTCTCGATCCTGTTTGCCATGAATGGTCTTGCTATTATGATTGGATCGCAAGTTGTCAAACGAGTCACAGGTCGGTTAACGGAAGGCAGTATATTTCGGTTTGGATTATGTCTATCTTTCGTTTCTAGTTCCGCTATCCTTATTGCAGTTCTCTCGAAGGGGTCATTGTCGGCGATATTTGTATCAACCTTCTTATTTGCTGTATCCATTGGTATAATAGGACCAGTTTCTTTTACCTTAGCGATGGAATCGCATGGAAAGATTGCGGGAAGCGCGTCTGCCGTGCTCGGCACCTTTAAATATGCGTTAGGCGCAGTTACATCCCCACTTGTGGGAATTGCGGGAGAGCATTCAGCCGTCCCATTCGGAATCGTTATTTTTACAACCAGTTTACTGGCCATCGTTTCCTATATCGTCCTTATTAGGAAGATAGGGACTCAAAGCGAAGGCATCAAAAAAGCTAAAACAAATGCATAACTAATGGAGGGATTTAGAAAATGGAAATCAGAAGAGTCGGGTCTCAACCTTCAGGCAAAGGACCATCGGACTATTTTACAGGTACTGTTCGCATCGATCCACTGTTTGAAGCAGCCGATCCTGCACGCGTAGCTGGAGCCAGCGTAACTTTCGAGCCAGGTGCACGGACAGCATGGCATACGCATCCACTAGGGCAAACGCTAATCGTAACGGCGGGCAAAGGGCGAGTTCAACGCTGGGGAGGCCAAATCGAGGAAGTTAGTCCCGGTGACGTGGTTTGGTTTCCGCCCGGTGAGAAACACTGGCATGGCGCTTCGCCTACCACAGCAATGACGCATACAGCCATTCAAGAACGGCTTGACGGAAAGGCCGTCGAGTGGATGGAACAAGTGAGTGAGGATCAATACAACTTTTAAAAGTCGTGAGAGTAGCATAAATTTCTATCATTGCTAAGACTTTCAATAGATAAACAGAAGATATTCAACATTAGGATCAAGGTTTAAATCGTATTACGATGTTAGTAGAACGATATCTTAAAGAAGGTGAGTATGCAAACATCCTCAAAAGTGCATTTGCATTCCGGCAACACAAACATGAGTGCGTTTAGATCCCCGTCATTCGGGGATTTTTTATTTCAAAGCTTTGGAAAGAATAGGTGCGTTAGATATTGAAAGATTCAAAATTGATTTGACAGACAAATATCGATAAATATTCTGATTTAGACACCAATATGGTTTCATCCTACAGAAATGAAAATCAATTACTGACTTAATTTACTGGATGATGTTTGATCCTAATCGCAAAACAGGCATTTGATAACCTACATTTGTCCAATACATTTAAATACCATTGAAATACAATAGTCTATCTGATAAAGAAGGGAGCAAATCAGAATGGGTTATACTGCAGGAGGCTGTTATAGTGGTGGTGTGGGTACAAGTACGGCTGTTGTCTTGGTTCTCTTTATCCTTTTGGTTATAATTACTAGTGCATTTGTATGGTAATTAATAACTCATCTCAAGTTTTGTAAGATAATACAACACTAAGGGGTGATAGGTATGTCCATCGACAAGAATCGACTAAAATCCCTCATGGGTAAACATGTTTACGTGATGACACAACAAGGGCAAGTTTTAGATGGCATTTTGCATAAGAGCACTCATGACAAAATCTATCTTCGTTCAAATGCCAAACCCGTGAGCACAAGTGCATTTACACCATTCAGTCCATTCTTCAACCCATTTACTCCACTTGTTCTTTTTGATTTGTTGGCCATTGAGGAGTCCCCATTTTTCTTCCAAAGGAACCCGTTTTTCTTTTAAAAAAGGGGTGAGTTTCTAACTAAAGGAGTGACAAATATGGGATATGCAGCAGGGATTGGTACTAGTTCAGCAGCGGTATTGGTTCTATTTATTTTATTGGTTATTATTACTATGACATTTGCAATATGATAGAGTTTTCTATTTCTAGTGTACTAAGCTAGAGATCACATCAGTTGCTCACTTATTGTTACCGATAGTTTCAAAAAAACAAACAAGCAAGCGCGAAGCGTCTTGCTTGTTTGTTTTTGAGGTACAAGAATCTGATTTATTTGTGTAAAAAATGGCTTAGCCTGCGAAATTCGCGTTGTGTTGAGACCCATCGAGTCTTATAGAAACGGATGTGGATGCGGATTAAGTTGCCCGGCCGTCAGCGGCTTTTTCGCATATCCAAGCTCCACAGGCACTCGAAACACTCTCTTCAGCCCCGTCAAGCGTTGCAAATGATGTCCGAACGTCATCGGCAGCATTCCCGGAATCAGAACTTTTACGCAATGCAGCCCGTTTCGCAGTGTTTCCAGTGACGACTGATCCACCACGATCACATCGAGGTTCAAGCGGCGAAACACCTCGATCGTGTCCTTCAGATCATCGGTCAGATCCGCATGACTTGCCTTACGTTTGAACTCCTCGTCAAACGTTCTGAGCGGATTCTGTCCATCCAGCAAAAATTGCAGCCGTTTCTCTGCTTGCGGCAAACCGTAAGGCATGGCATGATCCTCCATTTGCAATACGAGAAACGGATCATCGAGCATTTGCTTAAAATGTTCAAGGCCTGCCTCAAATTTCTCTTGCAGGAAAATCAACCTGCCGGCCAATTCGTGAATAGCGCTTTTCGCGGCCCGTACCGGATCCAAATGAGCTCCCGCCGCACAGATTAGATTCATCTTCCCGGGATTGATACTTTTCGCGAGGGCCCAAATGCTCGGAATTCCATTCTCCATCGTCATGTTAAACAAATGTACATCATATCCAGCAACTGCGCGCAGCCTTTCGACCATGAGCCGCAATTCCTGATCGTTAGCGGAATTGTGGTCCAGGCGCGGAATAGGCAACTGCGCGTACCAAGTCATCAGGAACGAGTCACGCTCCGCCACTTCTAAAATCCCATACAAGATGGCTTCCTCCAAGCTTCCGCCTAACGCACACCCGTTGGAGCCTTCCTGAACAAACCCGCCACCGAATCCCGAACTGTAATAAGCGAGACTCTCCGGAACAAGGATCGGACTCTCTTGGACTAGCGAATAGCCCCATATCCAATCGATCGGGAGGTCTGGATCAAACGGTTCGTAGGAGAAATCAGGCTGCGCGTACTGTTTCTTTGAATATAATCCAACCTTGGAGGGGTCGAGCGCTTGATTCGCAACACGGTTGAAACTGTCATAAATTACGGTCCGTTTGCCACGGGGGGTTACACCGCAGTGACGCTCCAATCCTTCCAAGATCGCGGTCAATTCGCTTTCCGCATAAGAAAGGCTGTGGCCTCCCGTTACCTCAGCTCCCATCAGAAACAACGGCAGGTTGACCCCCACTCCGGCAAACGGCGATACGAGGTCAAGCATCTTGGCATTAAAAACACCGGTCCGTGAATCCATATAGTCTTTGGCCAAATGATGTTTCAGGTCGTCTATCGGACGGTAGCGGTAACTGTCGGCGCTTATCTTCGGTCTCGGCTTGAGCGAAATGTTGGCTGCCCCTGATGAATCCTCGGGCAAACGGCCACACACCTGACAGAGAGGGTCCGGCAGAATGAAATGGAGCGAGCTATTCAGAGTGTTCATATTAACGATATACATATGCTCCTCCGTATGAGCTCGGATGCCCTGCAACACTCGCTGCGTCTCGGCAATCAGCAAGTGCGCTACATGCCAAAGTCCTAAAGGCGAAGATCTTCCGCTTTCTATGTCCCCTGGCGACGCCGTGAAACGCCTGTTATCCGCACATTGGGAGCATCCCGGCGTGCCCGGACGAACCAAAGGCCCGATTATGCCCTCATCCATTGAAATAAATCCCCGCAACCACGGGATGCCGGCCTGCTGCAGAGTTTCTTCAGCATCGAAGTATCCGGAGGAAGGGCAGTCATCGTGCAGCACCACAACCAATTTCGCCGCTTTCGGTATGTCTGAAGTGAAATCTGTCTGTCGAACGACTTGATAATGGACCAATAGCTCTCCGCATACGTAGTCGGCCAATAAACCATCTCCGACAACTGATATGATAGCATTCACGCAGTTCACCTCATCTCGCAGCAATTTGCCCCGCTCATTTCGGCGGGTTTCTCTGCTTATCCCCCCGAGACAGAAGAGAAGGAACTGCCGGTCGGCAGCCCTTATAATTGCTATCATATTTATCCTAATATCAACCTTCTTATAAGATGATTTCATTATATATTAGTGATGACTAGTATATGCACGTATTGGACAAGGTCTTAAAATTTTTCAATAACGGAACCGTAACCGACTTTTGGTCTTGGATCTAGCAGTAGAACCGTTTTTGAAAGAGGAAATGGCAGGAGTGTTTGGCGTGTTGTTGCGAAAGGGGATTCCCAGTGAGCGTTAGTACCAGCATGAATATGTTGAATCATCTCATATTTCACCCTTCATTTAACAAAAAAAGTCACCCTGAGATTAAGGGTGACTCTTTCTCTTCGTTCGTTGTGTTGGATTAAGGAATTACCATACAAAAGCTGATGTGATGATAACCAAAAGAATAAAAAGAACCAAAATAGCTGCTGCACTTGAACCGTAACCTGCACAACTTGCACCATAACCTACTGCGCCCATGTTTACTCATTCCCTTCTGGTGTTTTGTCACTACGGTATAAAGTATGTTTTTTGAAAAGTGATTGATTGGACGTATGAACTAAATTGAGTGTTGGAATAGCCGGCATTCGTTCTGCATTTTTCAAAATAGCCGAGCAATTAAATCGAACAGAAACTGAGAATTAGTTTTACCTTGATTTTTTATGATAAGAACAACGAAAAAAACGGCCCGTATTTTAATTCGCGGCCGTTTTTTTTCGTTGTATCTTTGTGTTAGATTAAGGAATTACCATACAAAAGCTGATGTGATGATAACCAAAAGAATAAAAAGAACCAAAATAGCTGCTGCGCTTGTGCCGTAACCTGCACAACTTCCACCATAACCTACTGCGCCCATGTTTACTCATTCCCCTCTGGTGATTTGTCACTACGGTATAAAATATGTTCGTTGATTAGTGATTGATTGGACGTATGAACTAAATTGAGTGTTAGAATGACCGGCATTCGTAAAAAACAATTCGGATAGTCTCTGCAGCAGCTCGGTATCCGAAAACTGAAACTCGCATCCAGCGAGTCATCTAAGGGACGGGGGAGTCAAATTCTTTATCTAATTTTAAGGTCGGTTACAGATGAAATTAACATTTTGATGATATTACTTAGGTAATGTAGTTCGACCAGAAAATAGCTCAGCAACTATGTACAATACTGCATTAAGAGCACTCTCAAATGGTGAAGAGTATCATTGGCACTTGTAAAAGGAGTGTGCAGACTCTGTTTTAGCAACGATGCTCTAATCACTTGGAGGTAATCAGGATGAGGAGAATGCTAACCCAAATTGTAGAAGTAAGCGGTATCGTAGAGGACAAAAATGGACATATCCTGTTAGTAAAGACACAACATGGCGGTTGGGTATTGCCTGGAGGGCAAGTAGCAGAAGGTGAAAACGTAATGGATGTTTTAATTAGAGGAATAAAAGAAGAAAGTGGAATAGACGTAATTGTTTCTTACTTGATTGGAGTTTATTCGAATACAGGAATTCATAATTCCCATTACAATTTAACCGCAATTTCAACCAAAGTAACTTTCAACTTTATGTGTACGCCTGTGGGTGGAGAAATGTTATCTTCTGAGGAAACATCATTTAGTCTCTGGCTTGAAAAAGATAAAGTGCTTGATATGGTCAAAGCTCCAGATATACAAACTCGTTATCAAGCGTATATGGATTTTGACGGAAGCTCATTCTATATGGATTATGCATCAACCCTCTAACTTAAAAAATAAAACTCCTACGTACTTTATAGATATTTATTAATAGTTAATCTACTAACAGGGTTAAACACGTTGACCGGGCAACTATAGAATACTTCTTATTATAATGAGTAAAATGAAATTTACAGCCAAGAATTTACTCCACAATTAAGGGCCGAGAAGATAACTAATTCTTGGTTCTTTTCTTCGTTTAACATTGATGGATTACGCTAACTGGAATCGATAGTGGGGGAGCTTGCTTCAGGCAGCTCCTCTATTGTTTTATTGAAGTAACGGACAGCATAGAATATTAAAAAGTATCTAGGAACTAAAGGATTATAAACACACATGATATATATAAGTAATATTTGGAGGAGTCGGATTTTATGGTGATAGGTCGTTTTCCTGAGCGTATTGTAGTTATTGGGGCAGGGATGGCGGGTTTGGTATGCACTTTGGAGCTTATGAAAAAAGGATATGACGTGCGTTTATTAGAGGCAAATAGTCAACCGGGTGGTCGCATATACACGATGCGGGATCAATTTGCCGACGGTTTGTTTTGCGAAATCGGGGCTGCCTTCATTGGAGCGCATCATTTTCTCACATTAAGTTATGCCCAGCAAGCCGGGGTTCAATTGATAAATTTACCAGTCTCCAATAGAAGTTTGTCATATATCGATGGGAGATTAATAATAGATTCTCCGACTGAACCTGCACAATGGCCTGTTTCACTCACAGCCGAAGAAAGAATTTTAGGATATGCGGGAATGCTCGAAAAGTATCTCACGCCGGGGCTTAAAGCGACGGGTAATCCTTTTTTTCCGGGCTGGCCTACAAAACAAGCAGCACAGCTCGATTCAATGACAATGGAAGAATATCTTAAAGGTCAAGGAGCATCTTCAGGTGCGATTAAGCTGTTTGAAATCGGATATATGCAGTTGTTAGGTGATGGTATTCGCAAAGTATCTGCATTACAGCGACTGCTTGACCTAAAAATGGCCAGTTCCGAAAGAAGTACACAGACTATAGTAGGTGGAATGGATCAATTGCCGAAAAAGCTTGCCCTTACAATCGGCTCTAATATCAGTTATGGATGTGTTGTGACGCATATTGAACATAGTAATAAAGGAGTATCTATCCAATTTAATAATTCCGGCGAAGTTTTCACTATCTGCTGTGATCGGGTCATTGTGGCTATTCCCTCTACTGTCCTGCGTACAATTCATTTTTCCCCGCCACTTAGCAAAGAAAAAAATGATGTCATTCAAAACCAACTTTCTACTTCCGTTACGCGTACCGTCATACAAAGCAAAACTAGATTTTGGAACAACTTAAGTTCCTTTACTACAGTAAATACGGATCTGAAAATTGGATGGTTGCTTGATGCTACATTCACTCAAACGACATCAAGGAGGGGGTTAATTTGTTCGTATTCCTCGGGTGAATCGGCGCGAGAAATATTTAGAGATGGTAACCTTAATTCAGCTGTATCAGAAATCAAACAGGTGCTTCCTGAATTGTCGTATAACTATGAAGGTGGGACGGTCTTTTCTTGGGATCATAATCCTTTCTCCCGAGGTGCATATGCTTGGTATAAGCCGAAACAGATGATTCGAATGCTCCCAACACTGTCTGCCAAACAAGGTAGAATATACTTTGCTGGCGATAATACAAGTCTTTTTCCCGGTTGGATTGAAGGTGCGATTTCTTCTGCGTTACGAGCTGTAAATCAAATTATTGCCAGTGATAGCATTTAGTACGGAATGTATGTATTAACAACTAGTACGAGACAATAACTTGTTCCATGAGGTTACACTATTTTTGCAGTCTTTGTTTTTGAGGCTGCAAAAGCAGAACCAATGAAACTAAACAGTAACCGAAGTTCAATCAACAAAAACGAAAAGCAAAAAGGAGCTCAGCCCAATTGAACTTGGCTAGGCTCCTTTTTGTATTTTAGGGTGATGCAAGACATGGAGGCTGCCTGAAAATGCGTTGCCGAAAGTTAGGTTAGGAAGAACAATTAAATAGGCATTTTGATCAGTAACAAGTGCGGAGCTGAGTTCATATGTTGTCATGGAGTAGTCGAATATTTGTCGGAATTCACAAAAGAGAAGTTGTTTCCTGATTATCTTGTTTGTTTTCTTCTTACCAGTGCCAGAGTATGATGCCGGCACAACTATTTATTAAACGGAGGTTTTCGAAAATGAATGAATTCACAAATGATCTACAGAATTTGACGGTTTCCGAGTTCACGGCGAGCGAGGTGACACCTTGGAACGCACAAAGCCAGCAAGATGCTCGATTATGCTTCTTCTTTTGCACTAACTGCACCAATTGCTTTAACTGTTCCAATTGCTTTAACTGTACCAATTGTTTTAACTGTACCAATTGCTTCAATTGCTCCAATTGCTCCAGCTGTTTCCGATGCCACAACTGCCACAACTGTCATAACTGCCACCGTTAAGGATATTGAATTGGTTCTTGCCAATAGAGAAAAGCCCCTCCAGCAAACGAGGCCACTTCATTGCTGTAGGGGCTTTCTTGAAGAATAAGACATGAGGGACAATTAGCTGTACATAAGATTACATGTGAAGAGTTTGGGCAGATTGAGAACAGCTTCCGGAGGAGGAGTAGCATGGCAAATTTGAACCCTTCGATGCGACTTAAGATGAAAAGGGATACGTTTTTTCTCCCTGATCCGAATGGTAGTGTGTATTTTCGAAACAACGTAAGCTCGTTCCGCTTGGAAGGCGTAGGGATAGATCGGTGGATTGAGAAATTGATACCGATATTCAATGGGGAGCATAGGTTGAAGGATTTGACAGACGGATTGCCGGACCAACACCGGAAACAGGTATATGGAATTGCAGAAATGTTGTATCGTAATGGGTTTGTTCGGGATGCGAGCCAAGACACTCCACATCAATTGTCTGAAGAGATACTCCAAAAGTATGCTTCTCAAATTGAATTTTTGGACCATTTCGGTGATTCGGGTGCGTACCGGTTTCAGTCCTATCGGCAGTCCAAAGTATTGACAGTCGGTTCTGGCCCATTTTTGATCTCGGTCATTTCCGCGCTGCTTGAATCCGGATTGCCCAATTTACACGTGGTGGTCACGGGCTCTGAACCGACCGATCGGCAACGGATTCTAGAACTGGCGGAACATGCCCGTAAAACGGACCCCGAGGTAGTCATCGAGGAGGTTACTCTGCAAAAGGAGGGGAATCGTAAATGGCGGGAAGCTGTAAGGCTGTTTGATTCGATTTTATTTGTGTCACAGGAGGGAGATATCGAGGCACTGCGGGTTCTTCATGCGGTGTGCAGGGAGGAGAAGAAGGTGTTTCTTCCCGCTGTTTGTCTGAAGCAGGTGGGTATGGCGGGACCTTTAGTTCATCCGGACTCTGAGAGCTGCTGGGAGTCAGCGTGGCGAAGCATACACGAATCTGCGATTTGTAAAGACCCGGAGCTGCACACCTTTTCTTCCACAGCGGGAGCGCTGTTAGCGAACGTGATCGTGTTTGAATTATTAAAAAAGATTACGGGAGTGAACGATTCGGAACAAAGTTATCCGTTCTATCTGCTTAATCTAGAGACTTTGGAAGGAAAATGGCATTCGTTCGTACCCCATCCGCTTGTGACCGGGCGTACCGCTGTTGAACGGATTCACGATTTCGAACTGCAGCTCGAGCGGAGATCAAGCAAAAGTGAGAGCGGATTGCTTCCTTACTTTGGCCGGTTGACATCGGCGGAATCAGGAATTTTTCATGTTTGGGAGGAGGGGGACTTAAAGCAACTGCCGCTCTCTCAGTGTCGAGTTCAGGCAATCGATCCATTATCGGAAGGGCCAGCTACGCTGCTGTCGGACATTGTATGTATTGATCTGACGCATGAGGGAGCTCGGCGGGAAGCAGGGTTGGCCGGAATTGAAACGTATGTGTCGCGAATGGCAGGCCTTCTCGTCTCAACGCTTTCCTCCCATCAGGAAGTAGAGGGCAGCAGGATAGAACCGCAGGAATTTATCGGCATCGGAGCGGGAGAAACGGTTGCTGAAGGCCTGGGTCGGGGGTTGCTAAGGTGTTTGGCTGAGGAGATGGGCAAGCAACTGGCGTGTCAGCTGCCGTCTGTCTCTCGAGTACATTTGTCTGCCATAGAGGATAAACGCTGCCAGTTTTATTTCCAAGCTTTGACGACGATGAAGGGAGAGCCGATGATTGGCTTGGGAGAGGCAGTTTCCGGATTCCCTGTGGTGTGGGTCGGTACGGATGACCGTTGGTATGGCGGTGTAGGCTTGAATGTAACTTTTGCGTTGCGGGATGCTTTGCAACAGGCTCTGTTGAAGGCACAAAACCAACCGGCTAGTTTCACATCGCAAGTGTTGGAGGTTTCGTCCGTGCATCTGGCAGAACAGTTGCCGCTAAGCCTTGAGATCCCATCCTGTGAAGCGACGGTAGAAGCGGATGTTCTGCAGTCCGCCTTGCAGGTCTTGAAACGGAACCATAAGCGGCTCTTGGTCTTCGATCTGGCAGTAGAACCATTTTTGAAAGAGGAAATGGCAGGAGTGTTTGGCGTGTTGCTGCGAAAGGAGGGATCCCGGTGAGCACCATCGTTATGATTGTGGGAGACGGGGTGTTGGCGGACTGCGTGTACGAAGAACTATCAGCCCAATTCAAGATCGTTCGTCAAATTGATTTCGAAGCAGGAGTGCCGGAAGCGGTGGATTTAGCTCTGGTGCTGCACGATGCTTGGCATCCTAATGTTCATCAAAAGGCTGAAGAGCTGTTGCAGCCAGCCGGCATCCCTTGGTTGCGCGGCTTCGTTTCATTTGGCGAGGGTGTGATCGGACCACTGGTTACTCCGGGTTCACAAGGGTGTTCCCAGTGTGCGGATACGCGACGGCTCATGGCGGGGCGCGATCGCAGGGAGATGAGGGCGCTGCAGCGGAGGCTTACGGCGCACGGGGGAATACATCGTGATGCATGGGCTTCGCGTACGGGACTCTTCCAAGTAGCTCATCTTCTGGTGGCGGAGGCACGGAGGGTGTTGCAAGACAAACCGGTTCACTTGGCAGAGAGAGTGCTTATGATCAACTTGAAAACGCTGGAGAGTACACTTCACTTCTTTCTCCCTGACCCGCTATGCCCGGCTTGCAGTCGATTGCCTGAAGATTCATCGGCATCAGCCCGCATTTCGTTGCAGCCAAGTCCTAAGATCAGCTTGGATAGTTACCGTTCCCGCCCGATGGATGATTTGAAAAAAGTCCTGACCAAAGACTATTTGGACAACAGGACCGGCTTTATGAATGAGAAAATGACTGACCTTGCATCGCCATTTGCCGATGTAAGCGTAAATCTACCGTTGATCGCTGAGGACGTGGGGACGGCAGGTCGAACTCATTCCTATGCGGTGAGCGAGTTGACCGCCATTTTGGAGGGATTGGAGCGGTACTGCGGTCTGGCACCTCGAGGCAAACGGACGGTAGTCCATGGCAGCTTCCGCGAACTGGAAGATCAAGCGCTCGACCCAGTCAAGGTAGGGGTGCACGCGAAGGAACAGTATGCACAGCCGGGATTTCCGTTCACCACGTTCGATCCTGACCGCCACATCGATTGGGTGTGGGGCTATTCGTTTTTGCAAGAGCGTCCGATTCTGGTTCCAGAACAGCTCGCTTATTACGGCATGGGCTGCGGGCATGGTTTCGTGTCCGAATCTTCCAACGGATGCGCATTAGGAGGAAGCCTGGAGGAGGCTATTTTTTACGGAATACTGGAAATTGTGGAGCGAGATTCGTTTTTGATGACTTGGTATGCGCAGTTGCCTCTCTCACGCATTGACCCCTATTCCGCAAACGACCGCGAATTGCAGTTGATGATCGATCGTTTACAAGCTGTGGCGGGGTTTGATGTATATTTCTACAACTCTACGATGGAGAACGGGATTCCAAGCGTTTGGGGGATAGCAAAAAACAGGAAACAAAAAGGAGTGAATCTCATCTGTGCGGCCGGAGCTCATCCTGATCCGGTACGGGCGGTGAAAGGTGCGGTTCACGAGTTGGCCGGCATGGTACTAAATCTTGATAAGAAATTTGAGGAGAACCGCGAGGCGTATGTTCGGATGCTTCACGATTCCTCCCAGGTGCGGCAGATGGAGGATCACTCATTGTTATACGGTTTGCCGCAAGCGGAGGAGCGCCTGCAATTTCTGCTGGATGAAAATCGCCCGATGCGAACGTTCGAAGAGGAATTCAAGCGTGAGGCCAGGCATGCTGATTTAACGGACGATCTGAAAGATGTTCTTCAGGCGTTCCGCCGATTGAATCTTGATGTGATCGTGGTTGATCAGTCAGCGCCGGAAATCATTCGAAATGGACTACATTGCGTGAAAGTGCTGATCCCGGGGATGCTGCCGATGACATTCGGTCATCACTTTACCCGCGTTGCAGGGTTGGAGCGGGTATTGAACGTACCGGTGGAACTCGGGTATGCGAAGCAGCCGCTGAGGATTGAACTTCTCAATCCATACCCGCATCCTTTTCCATAGGCGGTATCGAGCAGTGAAACGTGGAGCAGTTCACATCCTCGTTCAAAGCAGGAGGGAGAAGCATGGATCTGGAGGCATTTCTGCACAATCTGCATTATGACATTGACAAAACCAAACCGCCGGACTTGGTGGTGGATTGGGAAGACGGACCGCTTGCATATAAGCTCTACCGCGGATTGCAAGTGGTTCCGTTATCTTCGGAAGTACCGCTGACACTCGATGGCGGTGAAGCGCTAGTGAAGCCTGACCTTCGCCATATGGGTCATTTTCTCTGGTACATATTCGGGCTCACTCAATTTTCCCAGTCCGTCCCTGCTTCGAATTCCATGGTACAGAACATGGGTTTACTGCAGTTGTACCGGCGGTTTGTTCCCTCCGGGGGAGCGTTATATCCTAATGAATTATATGTGTATCTGAAGCTGGAGGATTTGCCCGAGGGGGTATATCATTATGATGTGGCACACCACCGTTTGGTGCTACTGCGCAAAGGTAACTTCGATGCATATGTAGCCCGGGCTCTTGGCAATCGCTGTGACGTGTCGGCTTGTTTTGGTGCTGTTTTTGTATCGACCCTGTTTTGGAAAAACTTTTTTAAATACAATAACTTTTCCTATCGCCTGCAAGGACTGGATGCGGGTACGTTAATCGGGCAGCTCTTGGAAGTTGCGAAACGGTTCGGCTTCGCGTCTGGCGTATATTTCCAGTTCCTTGATCGGGCAGTGAATGATCTCCTTGGGATATCGGAACGAGAGGAGAGTGTGTATGCGGTGATTCCGCTGACAACGGAGCCTGCGATTCAATGGTTTGCGGATAGGAATGAGGGAGAGCGGGAGTGCTCCGCCACCGAATTATGCCGGGAGTTGCCAACGGTTAAGCATGATTACTACATCCGGTCCCGGAGAGTCAAGGAGTTTCCTCTGCTAATCAAGATGAATGAAGCATCCCTGTTGGAGTGGCTTCGGCCGATAATACGGCAAATTGGCGAAGAGAAGATCGTAGACTGCGAGGATCAAGCAGTGGCTCTGCCCCGAGTGAAACGGTTGTCGTATGATCTGGCGACAATAAGCCGAAAGAGATTTTCGCCGGATGGTGATTTTGTTATGGTCAAGATAAGCCAAGAGCAGTTGGCTTATCTGTTGCAGGAGGCAACGGCCTCCTTCAGGTATCGGAATGATTTGGATGGAGCCCATGAGAATCCCGTTTCTCGCGTCTCACTGTACGGCTGTTTGTATAACGTTGAAGGCATTCCGGACGGCGCTTACCATTATGACAGCGCTGCTCATACATTGCGGCGGGTACGTCAGGGGGATCATCGACTCAAACTGCAGCAGGGAATGCCTTCCAACAACGTGAATCTGTCCCAAGTTCCGCTATGCTTTCATGTGGCAGGAGACAAAGGTCATCTCGCAACAGCCTTGGGGTATAGGGGATATCGCATTCAACAGATGGAAGCGGGGATGCTCGTGCAGCGTTTACTGTTGGCGGCATCCGCTATCGGGATGGGGGGACATCCGCTCCTTGGATTTGATGCCAGATTGTGTGATGAGATCTACAAGATGGAAGGTGTAACCAGCCTGATCCAGGTCCCGGTTGGGCCATATCGTCATTGCCCTCGATTAGTTGGAGGTTTGCATGTTTAGAAGAAGCGTTTTCTGAAAAAAACAGAGCGAGCATAAACAAAAGCCCTTACCAAAATGGTGAGGGTTATTCGGTCAAATGTAAAGAAAATTGTAAATAACGAAAATATGCGGCGGAGCTTGTCGGTTACATATTCACAAAACCCGTATTTTATACATATGTCTATAAAGTTGAAAAATCCCTTATGTACCAAGGTTTTGTATTTAGTGTCACACACTATACTCCATTAATTTTTTACAAAAATTAATAAGTTTAATAAGTTTGCGCCTTTTTGTTTTACGTGTCAGGGTTCTGTATTTAGTGTCATACACTAAATATATTGAAAAAAGCGCCGCCATTTGGCGGCAGATTGTTTTTACTGAAATTTCTCAAATTCATTTTTCAACCAGTGCTGATTCTGATGCGCAACATATTGTTCCATTCGGATTAGCAAATCGATTAGTTCTTGTTTTGTAAGCTGCATATATCGTTGTCTAACTCTATCTACATCACGATCTTGCTTTATGTGCCTGAATGCATCTAACTCATCATTTAATGGCTTTTGGGACTTTTTGCGAGTCTCAGAAGTTTTTGCTTTTGTAGTACTGTGACTGCGAAAATATTTAAGAAGCTCTTGGTTCTTCCGAATGGTATTTTGATGAATGCCCATTCCGTATGGATCAATTTCTTTTGATTTGTCGGAAACTGTCCGATACGAAATTTGCTTTTCTTCTTTATTTAGCTCATTGATTGCTCTTATTCCAAGTTCAAGCGAACGAGCCTTTCTCTTTTCATATGACTCCTGAAGCCATTCCACTTCATTTGTCTGAGGAAATACGGATTTTTGGCGCATATGTCTCATCCTTTTGAGATTTCTCAATCAACTGAATCTCCTTGAGTTCGTTTTTGGCTCTGTTTTTTGCAATCTTCATCTTCTTTGCTTCAAGGAGTAATCCGAGTTGCTCAAATCGTTTTTCACTTTCATCAGCCCATTTATAATAGGCTGTAATTTCTTCTTTAAACTCCGGCTGAGGGACTTTCGCCCCACATCCAACACAGGCCATTCTAGTCGGGCATATTGAGTCAATTGTACATATCCCCCCCACTACCTTTGACATAGTACCGACCGTTTTACGGTAGTCATCATAAAGCTCCTTAAGCTCTTCTGGGCCCCTCAGAATACCTTTTTGAATATCGACATAAGAAATCCAATTTTCATGCAGAGAGTTTATTGACTCGGACACTTGTTTTGCAGTTGGAGCGGAATAGTAAGATGTTATTTCTATATCCTTCTGATGAAGCAATGTCTTTACAATGTCGATCGGAAGCTTCTCGGTCTGAACAGCATGTGTAGCAAAAGCATGTCTCAAAAGATGAGCTTTTAAAACAACTGGATTGCCTTCCGCAGATTGAATCACAATCCCATGCAAAAGAAAGCGGAGAATCGCATTAATTGAAAACACATTGATGTGTCTTGACTGATATTGAAAGATGTATCTCTTTTTCGGCATCAAATGTTTTCTGCTTTCCACATCGTATTGTACCTCTGGGATCACATCAGACTTATAGGAATCTTTTAGGAACCTCAGTATTTCCATCATAAACTTAAATACTTCTTCCGGCATATAATAGTTCTCCGCATCTTCTCTACCTTTAGGGATCAGACGGAAAATGTAATTTTTTCTCGGCGGACAAACACTCTTATCAACCGTCACCACACAGCAGTCTTTATCGTAACTAATCTGCAGCAGTTCATTTATTCTAGCGCCAGATGATGAGATTACATCAAGTGCAAATCTTGCGAACATGCATGCCGTGTAAATTGGTTCGATGTTGATCAAGAGTTTGTTCGTTAACCTGGCCGTTCGTGTGGTTTCAAAACCCTGTATTAATAAGCCAGGATTGCGGGGAAAAAAAGGTGCATTCTTTCCTCCGTCATCTATCTCATAGCCCCAATGATTAAGATATTTCATTGCTTTTTCTCGATGCTCTTCTGAGATATAATCAGTTGCCCAATGACCCAGCAATCTCAGCCTTAGAAGATCTAGAAACCAAGGTCCGTCTCCTTCCGATCCGTCCTCCAACTTTTCTGCTCTGATGAACTCGAGAACGCATTCTTCATCTTTGAAGTCTCTGTAACTCTTCTTTTCTTCTTGTAGCTGTCTGAAACTTTTTAGGTCTCTTAGGATGAAATGCCATCGTTCACCTACATATTCGGATTCATCATAATGAAATTCTATTGGAAGTGACCGTCGCAGCTCTCTAACGTCTGCTAATGCCTTACGGAAAGCCTCGCGCAGCCGGCTAACTTGATTCCATCTCAGATGCCCTTCTGCCCTAATTTCAGGCAATAAAGGCGTTACAGCCGAAGTGTCTTCTTTTCGTTTTGTTTTTGCATTTGTGATAGCCTTTGTGCGAGCATTAAAATCTCGATTGTCGTAAGGAATACTAGGGAGCATATATGCGGAGAGTGCAGACTGTTTCTCATCACTAAACTTAGTACCTAACCATTTTTTCAAGTTAAACATAAAGGTGTTGTAGCCAGTCAAAATTGATTGCCGTTGTCTGTCAGAATGATCGGGAAGAATTTGTCCCGTTACATATTGTTCCACGTGCGATGGTAAGAACTCCCCCATGGCCGTGAGGTTAAAATGGTTAAACAAATCCCGAAATCGAGCATTCAACACACTGGTGATATTCATGATCGATTGCGGTGTCAAATTTCGGTCAGATAAGCAAAGCAACGCTAACGCAAAGTGGTTTGCCCACGGATGTCGTGCACATTGTCGGACAAAATACTTAATATTCTTTTCTTCAACTTTTTCCCAGTAATAATCTCCGTTCGGATCAGTAAGCAGTAAAAGTTCCTCCGGTATTTTACCATAAAGAAGGGATCCCCATGGTTTGTCTTGTAATTCTTCAAGTAAATGCACAGCTGTTGACACTACAATTCCATCCCCTCATAAAACTCATTTAACCAGTCTTGTTTGTCCTCGGAGTTCTCCAACTCAAATGCGATATGAAGTACCGGCTTTGCGATCTGTGACCGCGACTTGGCCGATTTGAAGTATTCCTTTTCACGCTTCATATAGCTCTCCTGGAGCCTTTCATGTAGGTCTCGGAACTTCTCCTCATCGTAATAATGCTCATACACGGTTAATGTATCTGGGTCTCGCCACTTCATATACTCAATAAGCTGCTTTTTCTTGTCATCAATTTGGGCAGTTGTTTCCGATTGTTCATAAATGCCGCGCAGCATAGAGGTCACAAACCAGTGCCTTGCTTTATGCGGATTTAGTTTAATTCCAGCGTGCTTGGTGATCGTGGCCCAATTTGAGTAAAACGCTGAGTATGTGTATGGAGTACCCCTAGTTGATAAGAACAATGATTCTTGGTCAGGTAAGTCGTTGAACTTTACTTGTGTGTTTGCAGATTGACGCCGCTCAGAGTTTACATACTTAATTAAGAGCTTCAATGTCTCCGGAGAAATTCGAATGAACTTGATTCGCCGTTTATAGCTGCCTTTGTTCGTTGCGGCTAATTCATGGATATCTGATCGCTTTCGGTAGTCTCCAACAGTAAGTTCTAATATCTCGGATATTCTCGCCCCTGTTTCGAACATAAAACGGGTTATCACTTCATCTCGTAATCGCCATCCTTGGGTGTCACCAGCTTGATAAATACGATAAGGCAGATCCCAATCACCTATGATCTCAGGAACCCATTCTTCGTTAATGATCTTAAAGTAAGAATCCGTTTGCTTTCTAAAAGAGATCGGTTCCTCAGTACCGGCTGCCTTTGGCATTCTTGGTCGGTTTCCCCTTTCCCCCGGCTGCTCAGAAAGACTATCTTTGAATTCCAAATCGATGAGAGGATTGGCATGGGAATACTTCTTTAAGCGAATCATGGTCTTATAGAACCCTTTTATGGCGGACAGGAACAGTTGAATCGTTTTGGAGCTTTTACTCGTCAAATACACGCCTTCATGCCCGTCTCTTCCTCGGATCTTACAATGCATTTTATCTAACAAGTACTGCCTGACTGCTTCCTTAACGGCTTCCGGCTCATTATCCCAACAGACCTTGCTAGCCTTATAGTGACTTTTGTACTTTAACCAATAAAAGAACGGTTCAAGGGTATTTAAATAAGCGAGTACGGAGCTTTCACTGATCCTGTTAACCTGGTCGTGGTAAAACTCTGTAAGTGGAATAAATGCCTCCTTCGAATCGTCGAAAACAATAAGTTGGTATTTGCTGTTCACTCCTTCCGGACGAAATACATGGAAAAACGTAGACATTTCCTCTCCTCCCTACCTTTAAAAACAAAAAATAATGGACATACCGTTTCTAGATAACGGATGTCCATATATGGTGTGTGACACTAAATGAAAATACAGTAAAATCGCGGGTTCATCAACATTTCTTATAAATTAATATTACATTGTATTTTATACATATGTCGGCTATTTTCGCAACCGCACAATGGTCGGTTACCGTTTCTGGTGTTCGGCGACACAAACATGTGTGCTTTCGCGACAACAAACATGTGTGCGTAACTTAAAGTAATCACTTTCCTGACTCCAAAACTCCAAAGTAAGCCAGTTAGCTAGATTAAATTAGATGTTAAAGCTCCGAGATGGCTGTCGTAATAACGATTGCTAAGCAGTTTGGGGTGGTACTCGTAGCTCCCGTTGAAGATATAGATGACGGCCTCGACGATATATAAGAGTTCAACTCCAATAAAGAATTGCATATAGGTGTGGACGCTTCGTTTTCTATAAAACACAATGACCTGCAAAATGATACAAATGAAGCTCAGACCTAAATACCAATACGAATTAGAGCTCACGCCAAACACCCCTGCATTGTGGAATAGTTCCCATTATTGTCCAACTTCTACGGAACAAATATTCACAGTGGACGTGATCCAACTCTATATTTTATAACATTTTCAATATGGTAAATGATTGGACTAACCTGCATGTTACTTCAATGATAAACAGCAGCCGATCATGACCGGCTGCCGCGGTGTCTTTCTTAAGCTATAGTTCTTCGTTAGCGGAATGCTCTACCCTAATTTAACTGCCTTGTGATATATCGCTCTTAGCTAGATCCAATGCTACTGCGATTTTAATCTGATACATTTTACTGAGTCCCTTCATCCACTTTTCAATTGGATACACATCAACTATCGGAGCAATAGTATCATCATAACGGTCCAGTTCAATCTTAATAACTGTCTGGGTATCCACAAGAAAGCTAATTATATCCTCACCTTGTTCGGGTGTCCAAGATAAAACGTGTGCTGTCTTCATTGCGGGAAATGTCTTTTTAATAATGTTTAAGAACCTTCGCATGGATATATCATTGAACAAATGAAATTTCGAGGCTATTAATGTTTTCCTATATGCCTGTTCGGTCATTGTCCCTTTGAGCTTCATACCCGGCCTACTTTCTGAAGTTGCCGAACCAAAAGCGGATACGGCCAATTTATTAATTAACTTTACCTTTCTTTATTCAAGGAAGTCACCAAACTATCCTCCCGTTAGCTGAATGCCAAAAGGATACTTATTTTGGTCTTATCGGCAATCGGACGATATTCTTGGCCTAGATCGGCAATCGGAACATATTCTTGACATTGAGAAATGACAAGAATATGTTCCGATAAAATAAAAAAGCCGCCGTTTTGGCGGATATTAATCGGACTATATTCTTGTCACTCGACAATTCAATTGTTGTCTAATGACACAAATCTCCCTACATTAATGACACAAACTTCCCTTCTCCTTACTAGGAACCGCTTTCCACAATATTCAATTAAACCCGCCGTTTACTCGAATTGTTTGACCCGTTATCCAACGGGCTTTGTCGCTGACGAGCAACTCGAGAGCATTCGCGATGTCCTCCGGTTCGCCAAGCCGTCCGAATGCATTCATTCGACGAAATGAATCGACCAACTCCGGCGATTTGCCCTTCAGGAACAACTCGGTAGCCACTTGCCCGGGCGCGATGCAATTGATGACGATGTCCTTGGGACCGAATTCTTTGGCCAATTGGCGTGTCAGTTGCTCGACCGCACCTTTCGTTGCGGCGTAAACGCTGTACGTTGGGAGCATCGCACCAGAAACGGAGGTCGACAAGTTAACGATTGTCCCGCCTTTTTCCATATGCTTCATTGCTTGTTGGCAAGCAAAATACATCCCTTTCACGTTGATCGCGAAATGCCGATCGAATATTTCTTCCGTCACGTCCGCGATTGCATTGTTTTCCATGATGCTGGCATTATTAACTAGAATGTCCACATGGCCGAATCGCTGGAGCGTCTCCGAGAACAGTGCTTCGACTTCGCTCACCTTGCTCACGTCGGCTTGGATTGCCACCGCTTGGCCGCCTAATTGCTCAATCGTCTTTACAACCGCGTCCGCTTTCCCCTTACTCGAGGAATAATTAACAGCTACCATCGCTCCGGATTGCGCTAATTGGATAGCCACTTGCCGTCCAATACCCTGCGACGCCCCGGTGACGATTGTGACTTTACCATTCAAATTCATTTCCTTTCCTCCCCTTCATATCATGTTGTGGGCCTATCGGTCATTCGCCAAGTTCGACCTTACAAATTCATTATAGTAATTACTAGCATCGTGCCGTTAGACCATTACTGTCCAATCCTTGCCTAATTCTCTTCCATCTCCATATAATAAAAGTAAAAAGACATCCTTCCTGGAAAGGAGCCCTACGTGGATATAATGGATGAATCGCAGCGCATGGAACAAGCCTTGCTGCAATTGGCATTTTTAATACGTCGCCATGCCTCGGCTAGCGGAACGCATCAGACGGCCGTTCCTTCTTTATCGCTAATGCATGCCACTCACTTGTCGGAACCGCTGGAATCCGTCTACAAGCCGTCCATTTGCGTCGTGGCGCAAGGAGCTAAGATAGCCACGCTGGCTAATGAAACCTATCGATACGACCCTTCTACTTTCTTGGTCACTTCCGTCGAATTGCCGATCATGGGCAGAATTGTCGAAGCTTCACCCGAGATTCCCTATTTAAGTTTGAAACTGAGCTTCGACACCGACGTCATCCTGGAGATTGTGGAAAAAACGAATCGCCCTGCTTCCGTCCACCCGGAAGCCGGCAGAGGTATATCTGTGAACCAAACGTCTCCCGCTTTGCTTCAAGCCATCGTGCGGCTCATGCAGCTACTCGACGTGCCTGAGGATATTCCAGTTCTGGCGCCGCTTGTCATCCGTGAAGTTCTGTATCGAATGCTTAAGGGTGAACAAGCCGAGCACCTTTATCAATTTGTGATCAGCGGCAGCCATGCTTACAACATCGCTCAAGCAATCCGGTTGATAAATCGGCAATATGAACGTCCGCTTACTGTTGAGCATCTCGCAAAGTCAGTGAACATGAGCATATCGGCATTTCATAAGCATTTCAAACGCGTCACGGCAATGAGTCCGTTGCAATACCAGAAAACGGTGCGTTTGCAAGAAGCCCGGCGGTTAATGTTGACGGAATCCATGCAAGCCTCTGATGCGGCATTCCGCGTCGGCTACGAGAGTCCGTCCCAGTTCAGTCGGGAATATGCACGTATGTATGGCCGACCACCGATGTTGGATATTCAAGAGCTTCGTGGTTCGTTCAAGGACACCAAAGTACTTGTCTGAGTTCCATGATTCAAGAGAAATTTTGACATAGACAAAGAACAGGGTACTGACGATTGAACGTTAAGTCCCTGTTCTCCATCGATAGTCCAAGTCGGCGGGCGAGTTTCTCCTATTTTTCCTCTTTCAACTCCAATTTCGTCTTCTACCTAATTCCCGCGATGCTGAATGAATCCTGCCCTTTAGTTAAGTGAGGTGCAAATAAACTAAAAAAAGCGATAGATCGGTTCCATCGCCGCGCTATCGTTATCCGTTAGTTCAATCCTCTTAGCTCACTAATCTACTCAAATTTCACGCAAGTATTTTCTAGTCCTACCATTTCTTTCAATGATTTCCCGAGTGAGTAGTGATTGGGAATATCTTTTCTTATTACACAGAGAATATTCCCTGCTTTGCCAATAGACAGATTAGTTAATTGCAAATATTCTTCATTATCATAGATAAAAGATACAAGATAGTCATAGTAGTCATTCTGCTTATTTCTCACATTTAATCCAATATTATAAAGTCTTAATTTTGTACCTGCCCATATTTTCTCATCATCGCTTATATTAATTAATGGGATCCAGTCAATTGGTTCCATTACGCACCTCTGTTTGTTTTATATCAATTACTAGCGTACACGCGCTCCACTTCTTCACTAACGTTATCCATTAGCGGAATGGTCAACTTATCAATTCACCTTTTTTATAACCTTTTCCCCACATGCACCACACATTTTGGCTTGTGGTGTTCTTAGTGGCTTTCCATATTTCTTACATGGATCTCCGTATTGAGAAATTCTATGATGCATAATAGCGTTGTGATGCAAATCTTTAAACCCAGTAATCCTCTCGTATTCTTGCACTAATGGTTTGAATAATTCATTCACTGGCGATGAAACATTATTTCTTATTCTAAATTTTTGTGCACTTTTAATGCATTCCAAATAAAGTTGGTTTATCCGTTGGTATTCAACTTCATCGAGCATTGGCATTTCCTGTTTACATCTCCAGCACCACATTAATTTCATATAACACCTCAGAATTACTAATTATTTCTAACTGAGCTATTCGTGAATTGATTCAATTTTCCTGCCTTTTACATCTTCGAAACGAGGGAGCAGCCGCCATCTGGCGATCTGCTCCCTCCTTATTGAACTAACGTCTCCGTTAGTTCAACGAGATGCGCGAGCGAACAAACTATTTTACTGAATTATTCTCGTTGTGCTTTTTAGAAGCTAGATGTTTTATTGGGTACATAATATTGCATACATCTCAATGATAAGCATAATTTCTTATAATTCGTTCAGTATGTATATTCATTGTCTCAAAGGTATTCGTCCGTGTAGATTTTAGACTGTCTATTCCACTCATAATAAGCAGCCATTCTTGCTGCAAATGGTGAACCGCCGCTACGCATTACCACTTCTTCGATTTCGTCTTTAGATAGGTATATACCTGAAGATTTAAGTTGATTTGTAATCAATAATACCAATTCATCATTATTCAAAACATCAAGGTTCATGATTTTAAAATCTTGAGGAGACCAATGAGAGCTGAATTCTCTTGCTGAAATCACCCATCTAACTTGATGTGATTCGGTGAGTGAGAAGAGTTCGCTTAATAACTGAAGGATCGCTTGATTGGATTTAGGGTCGATTTCATCTAATCCATCTATAATAAATACAAATGTTATTTCAGAGTCATTCAAAATTTCGCTCAATTTCGAAACCCAATAACCTATGCTTTTTATTTCTAATAGTGAGTCAAATTCATCCTTCACTTCGTGAATAACTATTTTGGTAATCCAACGCAGGAGATGCTCCGGGCCTTGTATATCGTGAGCATGAATAAAAATGGGAATCCAATTAATCTCTTTTTGTTTGATCTGATTCATTACCATATGAAGGAGAGTTGTCTTTCCTACTCCAGGTACTCCTTTAACATAGATTCCTTTATATATAGGCAATCCAAGGTAGTGATCAATAACCGAAAGTTCCTGTATTCTTCCAACAAAGGGCGTTTGTAAAGTGTTAATTTTATTAATCCATTGTTGATATTCATAAGTGGTTAAGATGTTGGATATTTCTCTTAAAATTGGTGTCTTGTCTTGAATATCTCCACTAGGATTCATAATCCTTTTTTCATAATATTGGAATAAGAATTGTCTTATCTCTGTAATTAGTCCTGGCTTTGATTGATTTAATTTTTCTAGGATAAAGGATCTCATTACTCGATCGATTGAATAGTAACCTGGCATCTCTCCATTCATTACAATTGAATAACGATTTAGATTATCGTATTGAGCCGTAGGGAATCCATGATTAAACCTTTTCATTAGCTCAGCGAATAATTCCTGATCCCACTGGTCAGGAATCGAGAGAATGTTAAATGCGTGTTTTTCTTCGTCATTTAAGTATAAATAAAATCGATCAATTGCCTTCGCTTTAAGATCAATTTTGGATAAACGATCAGTAAACGCTTCGATGGTTACATTTCTCGATTTAGACAATTTTTCGTACTCAATGACGTACTTATCTAATAAATATGGTAAACCATCGCAAATATTTAAAATAAACTCATTTATATTTTCGTCTTGAATGTCGCAATATCTCAAAAATTCCTTTGAATCACGATCCTTAAATGCCTCAAGTTTGAATGGTATGATCACATCGTTCCATCCCTTATCCAACTCCATCCACCTAAGAGGATCTCGACCACAAATTATGTATGTGGCTTCAGGTAAATGCGTTACTAATTCTTGCAGCCAATCATCTTTTATAAGCATATTCCCTTGTGTTCTATTAGAAGACCAAATGGCTTCATGAGTATCAATAAATATAGTTACAGGGATCTGATTTTTACTAAGTAAATTATGAACATCCATAGCAAAAAACTGAGGTAAATAACTAATCATTTTTCTTGCGTCCAGTTTTGAGTAATCTTCTAAATATGATAGATTTTTACGAGATAGCCTATCCCCAATCTGTTTACCTCTTTTTATAGCTTCCTGAATAAACTTAAGGTACTTTTCAGCATCAGGTAATATTGAACCATACTCGAAAATAGTTGCAATTACTGAATTTTCCTCGAAAAAAGGGAGATCCTCCACCTTCATCGGTCTATGTGGGGAGAAAGCTCGTTCGTAGATATGCCTTGCTGTGTCATAGTGAAATGTGTTCATTCCATATGTTTGAGAAAAGTCCCATCTTAGCTTGTCGAGAGCCGCTATAGGATCCCAAGGATCCTTATGCTCAAAGTTTAATGAGGCAATTATTGATTTTTCGTACAAGTTTTTCATTAAGTCGCGTAAATGTTTATTTAGACTAGTTTTACCCATACCACCAACACCATAGAAGTTTAAGACTATTTGCTTATTAAGGTCTAACTTTTTATCATCAAGAGCTTTTAAAAATAAGTTGACCGGAGTTCTTCTGTCAGTGAAAGTTCGCTTGCGTAGATCTTCGATTTCGAATTTAGGTTTTACTGGCATAATTCTGTATCTCCTTTACATTATTCCGAGGTGTTCGCTTAAATAGGCGTTAATTATATCTGTACGGCACTTCGTAAGGTTCCCCTCAGAAATCTCTTCCAAGATACTACGGAGCCCTTGTATCATTTGCTTATCGCTAGGCATTTGGACTTGTTCCGTATCCTGTACCTCGTTTTCAATTAACGCTCAACTAACAATGTAAGATACAATCCACGAGTGAGGGATTTCTAACGCCACGCTATCGTTCTCCGTTAGTTTAACGACCTATATATTTTTTTCTTAATTGTTTGCACTTGCCCATGTAATAATATCGAGCATACTATACCGATAATTGTTCCTATCAGCAGAGAGAACAATATAGCAGGGATTCCGACTCCAAGAATCAATATGCCAACCCCATTATTATCGTCATCTGAAGCTCTCTGATTGCCAAGATTCAAAATAATATTAAGCAACACAAAGAATATAAAAAAGAATAACACATTTGTAAACAGCACATACCACTTGCCGTTAGCCGCAAATGTAGTTATAAGAGTAACGACTAAAGTAATAAAGACAGTAGTAATTACTCCCGAAATAAAAGTCCCTTTGACTAAAATACTTATGAAAATTACAGAAAAAATACTATGAATCAATGGAGCAACAAACAACTCTAATAGCCTTTTTACAGCATGTCCCTCCTAAAAATCGATGTTTTCTTAGTAAAATTTTACCATACTTTTACGAACACGTATTGCGTTATTCAGCCCGTTAGCTGAGAAAACAAAAACGGCTGCCGAAGCAACCACTATTTCACTAACGTTATTCGTTACTTCAATGACTTTGAAAGTAATAAGTGTATGGATTTTTCAAATCAGTAATCCCTGCTGTAACAGATACTTCTTTCCATTCACCAAAATCGATATCCGGAAAATAGGTATCCCCTTCAAATTCATGGTATATCTTTGTAATATACATCTTTGTAACATATGGCATAAACATCTTATAGATCTGTTCTCCTCCAAAAATGAAGACTTCTTCCTCACTTTGACAAATATTAAAAACGTCATTAATGGAATGGGCAATTTCGCAGTCTTCTATCCTCAGTTCTTTTTCACGGCTTAGGATAATATTACGACGATCAGGAAGAGCCCTTCCAATAGATTCATAATTTCTTCTCCCCATCACGATTGTATGCCCTTTTGTCGTTTTGTTAACGTGCCGCCAATCATTAGGTATCCTCCAAGGAATGTCGTTGTTTTTTCCTATTACCCTGTTTTTGTCCATGGCAGCGATTAGTTTGAATTCCACATAAATCTCCCCTTTAAAACCATGAGTCTGCTCTGCTCCTGTGACGTACCACTAACGTTCCCCGTTATCGTAATGGTTTTAAAGGTTTTCAAGAAGTTCCACTACTCTCAGTAACAATCTTATAAAAGATATTTTCATGTTCGTTTATTTTGTTTTTATTGCAATTCGGGCAGAGCAAGTTATTTCGTTTGATACCAGTTAGTTTAACTTTGTTAGAACCACATTTCTTACATTGGGAGTATCTCACTTCATGATAAGGTTTAAAATAAACACATTCTGTATTTCTTAATTGAGCCGATAACCATGCAAAGTCATAGGTCGAAAATGTATTCTCTGTTTCAAACTTTTGCAATTGTTTCAAGTGACCTAATGGCTTTAATCCGAATTCCTCTGCTATGCCTTTCATTATTACTAAATTCTTAAGGTTCGATAGCTTACCTATTGGATTCAGATTATCAAAAACCAACGTTTTCCCTGAGGAATCCCAACTTGGTAAAGATTCTAGAGATAACTCCTGCAAGTTGGTTAATAGCTCCAATTTATCCAATTTATTTACTTTTGGCATATGTATCAACCTCAACCTTGATAGGTTCCTAAGATTGCACATATCATCTAACGTTCCATCAAAGCTAAAGATTTCTAGCTCGGTTAATTTCGTTAAAGAATTAAGTTTTGAGTAATCTTTAATTTTGCAATTCCAGATTTTAAGTGCTTCTATTTCCCTATCCTCTAAGGCTGCATCAAAATCATATTGTGTCTTCTGTATTAACTCCAACCTTTTCATGTATATAACACACCTATCCTAAACCGGTTTATCTACAAACACTACACAAAATAGACCACACATTGTCCTAATCGCCACGTTATCTTGCCCTTTAGTTTAACGACGAGCGGCAGCCAATCGAGTGGCCGGCTGCCGCGGTGGCTCATTGAACTAACATAGTTCAAGTTAGTTCATTGATTTTGATGACTTCTCACTAGAATGTTTAGTTTGGTGTGCTATTTTGTAATGATACGTACTTTCGAAAATATTCAACGAATGGATTATATATAATACGTACCTCTTGAATCTCATTTCTAAACGCTTCTTTGATGTCCTCTGCTTGTTTTTGTTCCAATTGGATTGAAAATTCGTTGTCTTCATACTCATTGAGCATGTGATAAAAGTATTCACAATCATGTTTTAAAGCAAAGTAGCCTTCACCATCAGCATAGTCACCAGATTCTTTTAAAAAAGAAGCCCAGGATATTTCTTTTCTTTCATACCTTATAAATAGACAACCTACATAAAGGTCAGGTAATGAATCAGGGTATGTTTCGAACGGTTCAGAAAAAGCATAAGTGTTTACAATTTTCACTGCGTCTCCGATATATTTTTTTTCGGCAAGTTCGATAATCCAGTATGGAGGTCTATCCATGTTCTCAATAATTTCGTCACAGAACAAAAAATAATGCTTATACCAGATAAGCCTTGATTTCAGCATTATGCCTATTTTCCTGGTAGTTTGTTTATTAAGTTCTAACCACATAGGGTATCTCCCGTACTTTTATTCATAAGTAAGAGTTTATGTAGTCATACGAGGACTACGTTATCCTGCACCTTACTTCAACGAAAAACGGCAGCCAATCGAGTCCACTGCCGTATGTAGTGATTGAACTATAGTTCTTACGTTAGCGTAATGAGCTCCCCCTATTAACCTTGGTTTTTACCACCTAGTGATCTGACAGGGATGTCAAACTGTAGCGCGAAATGAATCATTTACTCAGTAATAAACGCTCTATATCTAACTAGTACCATATCATCTTCCTCATCAAACCTATAAATAACCCAGTATCTTTCGTAATCTGTTTGCATTTCAGCAATCCTGTTATTGTAACAATCGCGAATATCTTCAGTCAGTCTGTCCGTTTCGAGGTTATATCTGTCTAACATCTCTGCTAAAATTCTAATGAGAATCTCATCTTTAGCATTTAATATATCAATACTAAAAAGGGAATAGTCTTGAGTCATCATACAATGAAAACCACTTTGTTCGTTGTTGCTAACTACCCCGAATTCTATTTCCGGATCTAAATTTAAATCAATCTTATATTCTTTAAAATTGCTAATAAGACTCATCAGGCTTTCTATGGTTGGAACTATCACCCTTTGTTCATTAAACATTTTAAGCTCCTTTAATTTGGCCATCATTTATTTTATTGTGTATTTGATGACCTGCTTAGAATCCTGCTTGTTAGTTGCACAAAAGGCAGCCATCGTTGGCTGGCAGCCTTCATGTTTTTGTTAAACTATCGTTACACGTTAGCGCAGTGGTCGTATCCAGGTGCTGTCCGTGAGTGACCATAAGTTACTGTCATTGGCGTTTATTTGCTTCAATTTGATGGAGGATTTCGTCAACGACGTGCGCGATCGGTGCGGTGGCGTCGATTATAATCCCGTTTTTGGGAACGCCTTCTTTCGTTTGATAAATTCGCGCACTGATTTCCCGTTCCTCTGGTCTGCCACCCCAGTCAGTTGGGTCCAGTGCTACTCGCTCATCAATCCGCCGGAGACTGGTTTCCAAGTCGACTTCAAGGACAAACACGTCGTCGAAGAGATCGATGAATTTGGGGAAATTCCGCGAACCACCGCAGAAGAATGTTACCGCCTCATCCTGATTGGCGACCAAAGCTTTTACTTTATCTACATGCCAAATGTGGTGTTCGGGTTTAAAGCCATCCGTTGGGGTACCAGTTTCCGGATCGCCTTGATAAGCCAATTCACGATCACCATGAATGGCATGGTAGCCGCGCCGCTGCAATTCGTTGCAGACCGTAGTTTTGCCAGCGCCGGAAACGCCTCCAATCAGATAATTCCTAATGCCCAAGGTTAGACCCTCCATTCAAGTGGATAAGCACATTATATTAGATGTTTCTATCTAACGCTAAACTCCCGTTAGGTGAACGAAAGGCTGCCGCACATTGCCGGCAGCCTTGTTCTTGTTGAATGTTCAACTATTGTTCTCTCGTTAGTTTAATGGTTAACAGGGGTTAGACCCCATCAAAAATGATTTCGGGTATGTTTGGATTAGCTTTTTTTAATTTGTATTTTTGTACTTTAGTCAACTCTGGTTCGTAAGGAACTTTCGATATACTAAAATGATTTTTTATTAATTTATTTAAAAGGTTACTTACGAATGCAACCCATTCTGTTTGTCCTGTTGTCATATCCTTATTATTCTTTAAGAGTACGTAACCGTCAGCCCTGTAGAACAACAACAGTGCTGTTCCAAACTCGCAGTTTCCATTCTCTACTATCCAATTAGGCACTTCAAAACCGTTATCCCAATAATAATTCAGTGCGATGGCATGTAATAATTCTGGGTTTTCAATACGACTGATTGCTTGTTTTATGTATGAAGGATTCTCATTCTCCAAAAGTTCTGTAATCCATTCTGTACTAGACATAGTATCATCTCCCCACAGAAGGATTATATCATACTGCGTTCAACTAAACTGCCCGTTAGGTGAGCGAAAGGCTGCCGATTATGTCGGCAGCCTCCCATTTTGTTGTATATTGAGTAAATGTTATCTGTTAGTTTAAAGTTAACCTTACTTAATTGAATTGTGAATGTCTTGTAAGTTCTTTAACTCATTCTTATGAATATCTGACATTTCTCCAATGTACTCGTATACTACTCTTCCACTAGCCATTTTATCAACTTTAATATTGTTGGACAAAGAATTAGAGTGTACATAATTAACAATATCCATGTATAATTTGTTTTTTTGATCAGTCATTTAACACCTCCCTCGTATTTAATTTCTATTCATCTATACATTTATCCTATCTGTTATCGAACAAAATTTGCGGTTCATGCAGCAGGTTTATTGTTAAACTATTGTTCACCGATAGCTTAATGGATACGGCAAATGTTTAATCGTAGTTCCAAACTAGCTGCCCTTTTCTTATTTTAGCAGCGTAGATGATTTGGCCTGTATGGAAATGAACCTCTCTAAAAATAGCCATCATAAGATTCAAAGCAGTCGTCTCGTTATTTACCTGGCTGTATGTAAGGGGAGGAAGATTTAGGAAGGGTTGAGACATTAATAACTCTGGGGTGGATTTGAGATGTTCAAGATATTGTATGATAATATCAAAAGAATCTCTGGTCTTTGTAACCGCTTGTTCTTTAGACATTTTTAGTCCTTTTTCAAATTCCTTATTTCTATCTCTTGTGTCAGGAATATCTAGAAGAATCGTTTCTATTCGTGAGTGTACCGCACCCCTAATATGAGCAACTAAGTTAGCGATGCTGTTACTTTCTGGTGACGGGGAAGAAATAATATCATCTTCAGACAATTGTTCAATCGCTTGGAGAGTCCATTTCTTTTCCGACGTGAACTTACCCAACATGCTTTCAATCAACTCTATGGCGATTTCCATTTAACACTCTCCTCCAAGTAAGGTTCCCACTTGTTTAATATTACCAAACGAATGTTCCCTGATACAATAGGGAAATTACAACCTTTACCATGTTAAAGTGTCCTTTAGCTTATAAGGCTGCCCGAAATAATTCTCGACAGCCTCACTTTTTTGATTTCTGAGCTAACGTTCTCCGTTAGTGCAATGAAATGTGGCTCGGATGATCTTCACTGTTTATCGTATGCGTCTCCTAAAGCAATAAAATTGTCTTCTAACCAAAAAATTCGATTCCCTTTAAATTGAAAAAGCTGGTCTAACAATTCTGCGAATGACAACGCAATAATCGGTGTTTCTCCCACTAAACCATGCGTTTCATGAAAACTATCATAACACCTTCCAAGGCGTTCAGGGTGCAAATCGATCGTTATAAAATCACCATTCCCACAATCAACGATAGTGTACCAATCCTTGGTGATGTCATCCTCCACTTCTTCACCAAGGATCTCTAAATTAGCCAAATTAATCTCTATTGGTGGAATCACACGATAAGGAAAATCAGAATCATTGAAAAGCTGCATACCACCGCACTCTTTATAAAACTCTTCAAGATCGGATGGCAATATGTGAGAAGAACGAAGTTTTGGTAAAGTCAATACAGCAGGATAAACTTCACAGTTTGAAAGCGTCTTGGCTTCGTTAATAAACCGAATAACGTTACTCATGTCATCGTCCTTTCTCTGGCTGCTCAATGTTTCTTTAAGCTCTCGTTCCTCGTTAGCTTAGTCAACTTTCTCTTTTTGGACTCGTTGGGGTTCTCTAAATGCCGACATTGGAATCACAAGCCTTTAAATTGCCAGAGAGGTCACTTCAACGATAATCCTAGAAAAACGGTGGGGCGCAGAAACAAAAAGGATGCATCTCGTATTTCCTCGACTTAAACCTTTAATTACGAGGGTTCTGTCTTTTGGTAAAAATCCGCAAAGCGCGATACGCGGGTGCTCAGAGAAACTTTTAAAAACTGTCTCCTCACTTAAAAGGCCTAGTTGATCCGGTCCGAGTCTTACAATTTCATCTCTGTGGGTAATAGTCACCTTTATTACCTTTCCTCTTATTCCCATAAGATAACCTCCCAATCGATTTATCGAGCTTTTGCTTATTTTCATTACTATTCCGAGAAGGAGGGTTTTGGCATAGTCAAATGTCGGAGCTCGATTCGTCAATTTTTATGACGGAAGCAACTAGTCATACTTTATGTTGATGTTTTATCGCGTACCCTGCCCGTTACTTTAATGAACAAAAAAGTGACCCACAGCAACGGGCTGTGGGTCATAACTATTTATATTTTAAAGGGGGTCAGTTTTATTATAGGCTTGATTCATTAAAGTCATATGAAAATAAGATTTCATTCTTGTTACATTTATTCAACTAACGTTCCTCGTTAGCGTAATGAACCTTACTGAACGAAGCGTGGAAGACGTAAGAAGATTCAATCATCCACTAATTCTAATAGTACGGCTGGTCGAGGCGATAACGGCGTTTTATGCATCAACATTTTCACTTCATCTGTATTGAGCGACAAGTCGTTAACAGCCGGTAAATACAAATCAACGTTGCAAAATGTAATATGGTTCTTTCTGTCGCTCCGCACAGTATTAATCGACTTCATGTTAATTCCATAATGGTTTATTGTTAATAACATTAACCAAAATCTTAATATATCGTAATCATCTAATGGGCGCATGTCTTTTATAAGGAATGGCATTTCATTAAAAACATATCCAGTTATTACGGCGGCAGTGATAAAAGTTCTTACATCAGACAAATCTCCGTTTTCTATGATTGCAATTGAGTGGTGGATGGCATTTACAACTTTTTGGGGTAAAGGTCCAGACAAAACATAACCGATATATGTATCTCTTAAATACCCCTTAGTTACCTTGTGCTTGGTGGAAGGCAGCCTCCCCTCCCCTGCCGATTGATTGGCTTGTCTAAGTTTTCTGCTTTTAGAAGGACCGCCTTGCGGCACTCCTTCTTTTGTCGGCTTCACTAGCCCGTCCTCCATGACCCCGCTTTGCAGAAACTTGCGGATCAGCATCAGAATCGTCTTGTCATGTACCTTCTCCGCAAGCTTTGCCCAAGGGGCTAGACACTCACCTAATCTTCGATTCTTCAATTCGACTCGCTTGTCGAGATAATGTTTTATGCTTTCAGTAAAACTTTGATGAGCATTTGTAGAGTAAAATTGCTCTATAGAGAGACTCCAATATTTTAATTCTCTAAAAATGTCTTTAAGAGATATCTTAAATTTTGTAACAGCTCCAACCGAATAATACAATAGTTCGAATGGTTGATAACTCTTTTTTGTAAATTTATCACCTTCTTGACCTAAGTGTAATAGTGTTGTAGCCAAATCTGAATTACTTTCGGAAAATCTAGGTGAATATTTACTTTTATCAGGAATGTATTCCCTGTTATGAACTTTCTCTTTTTGCTCAGGGTTAACAATCATTTAGTTGCTTCTTGATTTTCTCGTGGCAATTAGGAATTAACTAGTCAGGGCAGTTGTACTATATCGCTTTTTTTGTACAACACAAAGTAGGTAAATAAAAAGTCATTCGATTCATGAGGCTCCTCCTTAAGTTCCTCGGTCTTCTACTTCTTCTTGTATTTAGCGTCGTAAGCGTCTTGGTAAACCTGAATATAACGTTTGACATTCATACCATCCAGTGTTTTCAAATAGCTGTCCCACTCAGTAGAAATATTGGCATCTCCGGTTACGAAACGGGTAAGCATTTCATTCACGTAATCCCCAATCGTTTTTTCTAAATCTGCGATTTCGGAAGCCTGCTCGCTTGTGAAGAATAATGGGGGAACGATGTTTTCGGCCTTTATTTGGTAGGGCTCATATTTCTCCTTGGATTCCTTGTACAGAATGGTTTCTTGACTGACCATGTCTTTTTCTACCGCTTCCCCAAGCCGTAAATCGTTCGGTCGGTAAGAAGGTCCGGTCTGTGCCCAGTGAATATTCTGAATTTGCCCGAAATTGGCCAATCGTTTCCAAATGGCGGTTTTGCCGTTAATGCCAATCTCGTCCTGATTTGCCCAACGCCATTCCTGTTCAGGTCTTCCGAATACGGAATTAAGTGTCACTTCGCGATTAAACATAGTATCAGCCCAGCGGAACACCGCCTCCGGGTTTTTGCTTTTATTGGTTATGATAAACGTGCCCCCGACAAGTCCCCATGGATTGAGAGCGGCGATCTGCCGTCCACCTGGTCCCTTAAGAGGCTGCACTGCGACGTATTCAAGCCATCTACCGCTTTTTCCAAAAAACTGCGTCAGCACGCCCATATTCTGTGCCGTTGCCGCACCCAGGATCGGTACATCGGGATTCTCGCCCATCTGTTTCAACTGATTGTTGTCCTGCGTGAACGTTTGCGGAGATAACAGCTTCTCTGCATACAGTCGCTGAAGATATGTGAGTCCCTCCTTCCACTCTGGTTTATTAAATGTCACCTCCACCTTGCCATTATTTAAAAAAAGATGAGATTTGTCGTTATATAGAAATGAATTCATTAGAAATTCATCCACTTTTGCGTTAATGGCTCCTGCAAGCGGAATCTCATCCGGTTTACCATTGCCGTTAGGGTCGTTTTCCTTAAACGCCTTCAGTACCGTGTAGAACTCCTCTGTGGTCGTCGGCATTTTCAGTCCAAGCTTGTCGAGCCAAGGCTTGTAAATCCACATTTTTTGCGGATATGAACAATGAAAACATTGATTGACCTGGGGGAGACTATATATTTTCCCGTTAGGGGTGCTGATTAAGTCACGCACATACGGGTTTTCCTGGATCATTTTTTTCGTTTCGACTCCAAATTTATCTATGTAATTATTAAGCGACAGAAACACGCCCTGATCTCCATAAATGAGCTGCTGCGCTGGGGACACGCCAAAGCCCATAATGACATCAGGGTAATCCCCACTGGCCAATGCCAGGTTTAACTTCTCCTGCGCTGCCTTCTCGGGAATAACCTCCCATTGTACGTTTATATTCGTTTTTTCTTCCATCCACTTACTGAACCGATTTGTCGCAAAGTCCTCCACAAGCGCATTAGCTTTTACCATCACTTTAATGGTGATAGGCTCCTTGACGATAGGAAACGTTCCCGCCGTCGAGATGTCGGTGCTTTCTGACTTCTTGGTATCGCCAGGACTGACTTCAGTTCCGGAGCAACCCGCTACAGCTAACGAAAAAAAAGCAACGAGCGTAGTTAAAATACGATTTCTTGAGTTCATGTTATCCCTCCAAAGGATCTTATAGTCTACTCTTTTTAACGACCCAGTCATAGGACAGATGATCAGAACGGGTACGGTACGACAATTAGTGAATATTTAAGCTGTTCCCGCAGTCCCTCCCTCCTGGCCGCATCCTCCACATCCGTCAGCATGGATGCGTCAACGCTATTCGCTTGAACGAAAAGTTCATTTGGTTCGTTTTGTTCGAAATTGGTATTTACCATTCTGAGTTGACGTTGCAGCAAGAAGGCTTCAGTTCAAATCCCCTGTTGATTCTTTTCCTCCCTTGTTTTTTCAACTTTAGATGCCAAAAGACCAGGTGGATCTTACCATTTAGAAAGGCGTCTTTTAATAAAAGAGACGCATTTTCCCCATCAAATAAGGAAATGCATCTCCGGCTGTCCGGTAAACAACACAATAATACTAAATTGTTATTCACAAATCGAATGGCTGATGCCATCGCCAATTAACCATTACGGTTTGATGTCGAGTGCATTGGCAAGCGAATCGCCGATGCTTGTCTGCCATTCGTTCAGAACGCGGCTCAGGTCGCCGACTTTTCCGCTGTATTCGGACTGACCCGATAAATCACGTAGTTCCCACGGATCTTCCGTCAAATTGAACAGTTGCATCTTGTCGCTCCCTGCTCCGCCTCCCCCCGAACGGTAATAACGAATCAACTTCCATTCGCCATTGCTGACCGTTCGCTGCAAATCTTTATAAATGGCACAAACAAATTCCCGGTGTTTTTCTGTTTCCCCATAAATTAAGGGCGCGAGACTCCTGCTTTCCACCGTGAGAGGAACATCTATCCCCGTCAAGTTGCATAGGGTCGGAAACAAATCATACGTATAGGTCAACGCCTGCACTTGTTTACCGGCTGGCAAACCCGGGCCGCTTATGATAAGTGGAATCCGAATGCTGTGATCGTACAGATTCTGCTTGCCGAGTAAACCATGCTGTCCAAGGGCCAGGCCGTGGTCCGCCGTGTATACGATAATCGTATCCTCGGCATATCCGCTGCTGCTCAGGGTTTCCAGCACCTTGCCGATGTTGTGGTCCAAATGGGTGATCATAGCGTAATAATCGGCGATATGCTGTCGTATGGCGTCCGGTGTGCGAGGCGATTGTTCCAGCTTCTCGTCTCGTACATGCAGCTCCCCATTATCGAATGGATGCTGCTCCATGTAATTGACGGGAAGCGGAATATCGGCCGGATGATACATGTCGGCGTAAGCTTCCGGCGCCGTCCGTGGATCATGTGGTGCGGTATAGGCCAGGTATAAGAAGAACGGTTCCTCCCGATCATATGTTTCCAAAAAACGGATTGCAGAATTACTGAATAACTCGGTGGAAAATGATTCACCAAAATATTCAGCCTCCTTGGGATAAACTCCGTTCGGATCAAAATCTTGCACCGGAACGCGGTTATGATCGCTCATCCCGCCGAAGAAGATGTTGGCGCCACCGCAGAAGCCATTCGCAAAGCTCTTCTTGTCATTGTGCCATTTTCCAGTGGCATACGTATGATACCCCGCATGTTTGAAAGTTTCGGGCAAATGGGCTACTTCCGGATTCAGCGTCATCATACCGGGCATATCGTTCATATCCGGATTTTTGCACGCACGGAGTACATTCACCCCGGTATGCACACAGCTGCGGGCCGGTACACAGACAGCACCGGAAAGTCCGCCCATCATATGATTGCGGGAGAACGATACTCCTTGCGCAGCAAGCCCATCGAGCACGGGCGTTTGAACGGTTGTATCCCCAAATGACCGGATAGCGTCAAAACGATGATCATCGGCGATCATAAATAAAATATTCGGTTTCTTTTTCAAAAAGTTCCCCTCCTCAAGTATCATCTGCAAATAACCGGACAGTGTTGTTTATTAGTTTGGATTTATTCCGCTTCGCGTCAAGTCGATCCGGCCGTCTAGATCGTAGGCGTGGTCGTGCCAGCCTCCACCAGTGGAAATGATCGGTTTACTAGCTTTGACAACCCTATCCAACAATTCGCGCAGCATGCGGTTCGCGATCTCCGAATAAGCCGGTTCGTTGATTAGATTTTTTAATTCCCACGGATCCTCCTCTAGGTTATAAAGCTCATCCTCCTGCGTACCAGGGAGATTAGCCACATACCGGTAGGCATTTGTAGCCAGTGATTTGTTATAAGTATTTTCAGTTAAGGCCGATTGATGCTCGTGTCGATATGACTCTTCTCCTGCTACAAGTCCGGCAAAGCTTCGCCCCTGCACCGTATTCGGAGGTTCGATCCCCGCAAGCTCGCAAAGTGTTGGAAACAAATCGACGGATTCAATCATTTCCTCAAACACTGATCCTTGATCTGCTTGCGGTAAACCTCGCGGAAGCCGGACGATCAAGGGAACCCGTGTAATCGCTCTGTAGCTGATGCCACCCTTTTTCTCAAACAAACCGTGCTCCCCGGCATAGTCACCATGATCCGAAGCATATATCACGATCGTATTCTCCAAAACTCCTTGTTTTTCCAGATGGCTGATAATCTTGCCGACAGCATCATCCACCTGACTAACCAGGCCAAGATAAGCGCTGACCATCCGCCGTAGCTTGTACTCGGAAATCCCTTCGCGTTTTTCCAAAACCGCCGACTTTTCCCCGTCGCTCACAGGCGGAAGCGTAATACTCTCAGCAGGGTACATGCTTGCAAAGGGTTCGGAGGGAGTATAAGGCTGGTGCGGTCGCGAAAAGCTGATCCATGCAAGCCATGGATCCTGATCGTTCCCACGGTCTTTGGGCTCCCCTTCGTTATTAACGAATCGGATCGTCTGTTTTGCAAGCGGCCATCTCACAGGAATGCTCATAAGGGATCTCCGACTTCTCTCCGTCACGTTTACCCGTAAACGGACGGTTGTCGTTCTTCTCGTAAAGCCCGGCCCCTTCCAGATATTTCGGGTATTCGAGGAATTCGTCATATACAAATTGACAATCACGCTCTATCCAGTACCTTGGCGTATGCAACTTGCCTAGAGCACCAGTCCGGTATCCATGCTGGCGGAAATAAGCGAACATGCTGGTCATCGGAGCTGCGGGTTCCGGGCCGTACAAGCCGTAGTAACCATGCGTGGAAGGCATCAACCCGGATAAGTAGCTGACCCGGCTTGGCGTGCAAATCGGATTGTTGGCGTATGCATTCCCGAATCTGACGCCTTCCCGAGCCAAATTATCCAAATGCGGTGTCTTGACATCGGGATGTCCTACACAAGACAGGCATCGCGCATTATGCTGATCGCTGAATAAAAACAAGATATTGGGTTTGCTAGTTGACATCGTCTCATGCTCCTTTTCTGTCAGCGGATTTCGTCCCGCAACGCATTTTCGAGCCGGGTAACCGTTTCTTCCTCAACGGAGGCGATATTTTCAGTTTCCCAAGGATCGGAGATCACACTGTATAGTCTTTTATCCTGTTCGCCCGAAACGATCAATTTGTATTGCCCATCCGAAATGGAAATCCATGTGCTTCCGTTATTCTTGATTTTGCTTAAAGCTGAAATTTGATAGGGCCTATGAGCTACATGTTTACCCATTAAAATCGGAACCAGGGAAGCCGAATCTTTTGCTTCCTCCATCGTGCCCCCAGCTAATTCCACAATCGTGCCCGCTAAATCCTGCAGTTCCACAAGCGCCTCAGAATGCACATGCTCCAGGATCCCAGGTCCGGAGATTACAAGCGGTATATGGACTGAAGCCCGTTCAGGACGTGTTTTGCCGAACTTGTTGTAATCGCCGAGCATTTCACCGTGATCGGAAGCGTAAATGATAACCGTCCGGTCGATCTCTCCGCGTGCTTCCACTTCAGCCAACAGCATACCGACATTCCGGTCGATATTTTCCAGCATAGCTGCATAGTTTTGGCGGATTTCCGTTATTTCAGCTGGATCCAGCTCGCTGCCAACGGGCAGCGGGAACGGGATATCCTTCCAGCGTTCCTTCATGCTCTGAGTGACATCCCACGGATTGTGCGGTCCAGTAAAATTGACGACCATGAACCACGGCTGGTCTTGCTGAAATTCCCGCAGCAAACGAACTCCGTTTTGCGACAGCCAGTTGTCACAGTAAGCATCGTCCGGTAGTTCTGTCTGCAGGGTGCTGTTCCCCCTTCCTGTCATATCCTTCAAATGGATATCCGCCAATCCGCGTTCATACAAAAATTGCATATAAGGATCTTTGGGTTCCTCGCGACCTGAAACAATAGCATCGATCTTTCCAGCATTATCTACCCCATGGGTAAATCCGAGCGTTCCCAGCTCGTCGATCCATCCGTCTAGCCCCCACCAATGCGATGCTTTATGAAGGTCGAATTTTCCTACTCCTCCGACGTTATAGCCCTGCTCTTTCAAAACGGAATAAAATGTCCTTTGCTCTAGCGGATAATTGTCATGGTTTCCCTCTACGCCGCACCGATGATAGCGTAATCCAGAAGCCAGGCACGCCCGCGCCGGAGCGCAAAGAGGCGATGGAGTGATCGCTTTGGTGAAGGTCGTACCTCTTTGCATCAGCTTTTGCAGATTTGGCATTTGAATCGGCAAAGATTCAATGCCAGGTTCGTTCCATACCTCTTGGCCAAATGGCAGCCAGTCGCCTCGATGCTGGTCGGGGAATAAAAATAAAATATTCGGCTTTGTCATGGGTTTCCTCCTGCTTATTTCTTATTTCTTATTCAATTTGGCATTATAAGCGTCTTGATAAATTTGCAGGTACCGATCAATGTTCATTCCTTTGAGCTTTTGCAAATAGGTATTCCATTCCTTATCCAAATTGACATCACCGGTAATAAAGCGGGCTGTCATTTCCTTCAGATAATCGTTGATCGTTTTCGACAAATCGTTCAATTCGCCAAGCTGCTCACTTGTAAAATAAAGCGGCGGTACTATTGTTGCCGTATTCTGTTTATAAGGCTCGTATTTATTCTTGGTTTCGTTGAAAAGCGTGATTTCGTTACTTGGCGGGGTAAGTGCTCGCAGGTCCCGCAAATCGCTTGTCCGGTAATGGGGGCCTGTCGTAGCCCAAGATATATTTTGCAAATTGCCAACGTCGAACGTTGTAAACCATTTTGCCGGTTTTCCGTTGATCCCGATTTCGCCCGGTTTGGCCCATCTCCACTCTTGATCCGGTCGACCGTAACCCTTGCGCATCGTAATTTCCTCGTTGTACATCGCATCCGCCCAACGGAATGCGACATCTGGATGCTTGCTTACGCTGGTAATGACGTAGTTTCCGCTTCTTGCCACATCGTACGGATTATAAGGCGTCTGTTGCAATCCTTGCGGTCCTTTCAAAGGCGGGACAGCCGTATACTCCAGCCATCTTGTGCCTTTGCCAGCAATGTTCGTGAAATTCCCCAGTGACGTGGCAGGAACCACACCTACAAGGGCTATGTCGGGATTTTCGCCAAGCTTTTTCAATTGGCTGGTATCCTGTGTGAACGATTCAGGAGCGATCAACCCCTCCGCATAAAGATTATGCAAATAAGCAAGCCCTTCCTTCCACTCTGGCTTGTTAAAGGCTGTATCGACCTTCCCGTTACTGACCATCATTGAAATCGCGTTGTTATAGGGGCTATTAATAATGAAAGCATTCAACAGGAAGCCGTCGACGTTTGTATTCGAGCCTCCGATGGAGCCGGCCATAGGAATTTCATCTGCTTTGCCGTTTCCATTCGGATCCTGCTCCTTGAATGCTTTCAGTACGTTGTAGAATTCGTCCGTCGTCTCGGGCATTTTTAACCCAAGCTTATCCAGCCAGGTCTGATTGATCCACATTTTTTGGTTCAACACGCAGTGCGAGCATTCCGCCACTTGGGGCAGAGCGTATATATTGCCGTCTGGTGCGGTAATGCTGTCTTTCACCAGAGGGATTGCCTCGAACATTTTTTTCGTTTCCACTCCATACTTATCAATCAGCTTATTCAGCGGAAGAAAAACGCCTTCGCTGCCGTACATCATTTGCTGGGCTGAAGACACGCCCATGTCCATAATGACATCGGGATAGTCCTTGCTAGCCAGCATCAAGCTCAGCTTCTCCTGAGCTGATTTTTCAGGCACAATATCCCACTCGATATGAACATTTGTTTTATCCTCATACCATTTCGTGAATTCGTTGGTGGTGAAATCCTCCACGGAGGCACTTGACTTTACCATTACCTTAAGAGTCGTTTTTTCCTTAGTGATTGGGAAAGTGCCCGTCGGCTCTACGATGGGTGCCGGTTCATTTCCTGTGGCCGATGGTGCTGCAGCAGGCTTATCGTTACTCGTACAGCCCGCAAGAGCGACCATTAAAATAGTCGTGCCCAGCAATAATTTCATTCTTCTAGTTACCTGATTCATTGTTGTTCCCCTATCATCTTTTATTTTCCACCTGAAGACTGATCTAATTATCCCTTAAGGGATCCAACCATAACGCCTTTGACAAAATGCATCTGCACAAACGGATAAACAACTAGCATAGGAACCGAGGATACGACAATCAATGCGTATTTGAGCAGTTCCCTCAGTCCCTCCCTTTTGGCCGCATCTTCCGTATCGAGCATGGACACGTCTACCTCGTTTTGCACCAAAATATCTCTCAATACGATCTGCAGCGGATATAAGCTTTGCTGCTTTAAATAGATCAATGCATTGAAAAACTGGTTCCAGTGACCAACCGCATAAAATAACGCAATCACGGCAATGATCGGTCCGGATAGAGGCAAAACGATCTTCCAAAGAAACCGGAAGTCGCTGCATCCATCAATTTTGGCGGCCTCTAGCATTTCTTCGGGTATCGCGGTTTGAAAGTATGTCCGAGTGACTACCATATTCCATACATTTAATGCCCCCGGCAGCAGCATCGCCCACGGCGTATTCAATATGCCTATGTCTTTAACCAGCAAATAAGTAGGAATCAATCCTCCGGAGAACATCGTCGTGAACACAAACAAAAACATCAAGGCATTCCGTCCGTCCAAATCTTTTCGGGAGAGCGGGTATGCGGCAAGCAAAGTCATCACGACATTGATCAAAGTCCCAGCTATGGTATACAACAAAGAGTTCCGGAATCCAGTCCAAATCAGTTTATATTTGAACACGGCAATATAACCTTCCAGATTCGGTTCAACCGGCCACAACCACACTTTGCCTGATATTAAGGCGTGGTAGCTGCTGAAGGAGGCGCTTATGATATAAATCAACGGGTAAAGAATCGTAATGACAAACAAACCTAATAATGTATAATTCACTAAAATAAATCTTACGTCGCCTTTCGATTCTTTAATGACCGTATCATTCATGTTGTCGTCCCCCTTACCATAAGCTTACCTGCTTCGTTTTTCGTGCAATTTGATTGACAGCTACAAGAAGAACTAGATTAATTGCCGATTTGAAAAGTCCGATGGCGGTGGAATACGAATAATTTACCGCCTGAGAGGCAAGACCGACCTTATACACATAAGTATCAATCACTTCAGAAGTGCGTAAATTGAGCGGGTTTTGCAGCAGCAACACTTTCTCAAAACCTACGTCCAGTACATGTCCTGTATTCAAGATCAGCATGATGATTGCCACAGGCAGGATGCCTGGGAGATCAATATGCCATATTCTCCGCAGCTTGCTGGCTCCATCCACTACGGCAGCTTCGTGGAGAGCAGGATCGATAGCGGATAGAGCCGCTAAATAGACGATGCAAGAAAAGCCGACATTTTGCCAAATGCCCGACCACACATAAATTGATTTAAACCATTCCGGTTTTCCCATTATGTTGACGGATTCTCCTACTACTTTACTTAACCCGTTTCCGATCAATCCTGTTCTCGAATCGAGCAGGGTTACGATCAAACCGACCATAACGACTACGGATATAAAATGCGGTGCATAGGTTACCATTTGCGCAAAGCTTTTAAATCTTTTCCCCTTCACATAGTTCAGGCTTAAAGCCAGAATAATTGGAAACGGGAAGCTGGCTACCAGTGAATATACACTCAGTACGAGCGTATTCGTCATTAAACGCGTAAACTCATAAGAATTGAAAAACCGAACGAACTGTTTGACTCCCACCCACTCACTACCTGAAATTCCTTTGGTCGCAATAAAATTTTTAAATGCGATCTGAACGCCGTACATGGGGGTGTACTTGAATAAGATTAAATAAAGAATGGGCAATCCAAGCAATACATATAACTGCCAGTTACGGAGTAAACGACTCCGCAGGCGGGATGCCGACTTCGGCCTCGCACGAATTGCTTGTGCCGATATACCTGGCTCAGTCCTCAAGAGCAACACCCTCCTTCTGTTATCAGATTTGTTATCAGAAAAATTTCTTTTATCCTGATAGGTTTTGTATGAATTAGTTGTATATTAACCAATAAGACATCCATTCGAATAGTGGAAATAGCTTTATGAGTATGCATATACCCAGAAACCGCATTATTCATTTACTTAATGATATGCATTAGTTTAGAATCAACCGACATTTAGAGAAAAATGAGAGCAAAAAAAACGGCATTAGCTGCCGCTTTTAAATTTGCATTTGTCTTCTAATGTGGAACAATCGTGTCTTTAACGGTTTTACGGTACGAGGTCGCGCTTAATCCGTGAATTCTTTTGAAAGCTCGGCAAAATGTATTGAATGAAGCATATCCCGTCTGTGCGGCAATATCATTTATCGACAAGGCAGTACCAGCTAATAGCTTTCTGGTCTCCTCCATCCGTTTATCCTCCAAATAATCAGAAAAATTGCTTCCAGATTGTTCTTTGAAAAATTGAGAAACATACATTTCGGACATTTCAAAGGCATCAGCAACCATATTTAAGCACATATCCGGCTGGTTATAATGCTTATCCACATAAGACAAGATATCCTGCTTTAGCGTGTTGTTACGACTTTTTTTACGCTGGTCAACAAATAGGCATAAATCAATGAACAATTCCCGCAGGACTCCATACATTTTCTCGTAATCGTCATAACTTTCAGGAGGCCCGGAGTCAAGCAGCGAAACCCATTGCTGCCGAACCCCTGATTCAGCAAGTAAATCAGTTTCACTTAACTTTGCTACAGTCCCCAACATATCATAGTAAAGTACTCTCAGCATTACTTGAGACAATTGCCTGTCGACGAAATTCGCCAAATAAATTTGATCCAAAATACGTCTAGCATCATCCGCACTACCGGACTGAGTAACATGGATCAACCTGACCTCCCAATCGCCTGGATAAAAGTGCATGTTGGAATCCTGAGGATGCTCGCCGTACCAGGCTGCCCTCCGCTCCTTGCTAAAGGTTGCATGCTGCAATGCAAACTTTGCTTCTTCATTTGAGCGAGTAACATCAATGAGACGCGTATAGCTGCCGCCAATTCCCCAGTAGGAGCTGCATTTCAAGCTCTTGCCCATTTCCGCTTTCATATCCTCAATCAGTGCCGTGATTCTTTCTGCGATAATAGGGGGGGATGCCTCAGGTAAAACAAAAAGCACGGCAATCCGCTTTTCAGATATTGCATGCACAAAGCCGTTACTTGCAATAAGGTCTTCCAATGTTTTCTGAACCTTCGCTCTACTAAAGTTCGCTTTGGGTGGAGCCAAGCTTGGAGAAGCATCGCTCTGCTCTTCTATCTGAATCAAACCGACAGTGAATATATTTCCCGTTATAACAAGATTCTTTTCCGAAAAAAGCATATCCATTTCACTCTCATGGCGAAGCTCGCCTTGGAACAACCGGCTTAAATAGACGGATCTTAGTATAGGGAGCTGCGTGTTGACAGCATCCTTTAATTCATCATTTTTGCGGGCTAGTTGGATAAAAGCCGCCTGAATCAGTTTAAACACATCTTTTGGGCGTATCTCAAAATCAAGCCTTTGAATCGTCCCAATCAATGCCTTAATCGGTCGACTGCTTTTATAAGCCAACAAATAGGCAAACAATATACCCAACAACAGGATAACCGCCGTAACGTATCCGGTCCACTTTCGAATATAATTTACCTTGCCAAGTACAATATCCGAAGGCTGCGCAACAACATAGGACCAACCGTTAGTCCTGGAAGTCGTATGTGTAACCATCATCCGTTTAGAATCGATCCTTTCCTCCGATATTCCTCTCAAACCCTGAAGGGAAATGTTCTGCATCTTCACCCCTTTTGGGGACCCAGAATTATAGGAGCTGATAATATTGCCTTTGTCATCCGCAATATAGGCCCATCCTCCTTGCGAAAAATCGAATTCCTTTAAAAATTCCTCAATTTTCCTATTATCGATAACACCAATGACGACCCCTTGCGAGAAACCAGGGTACCCCAAGCTTTGAGCAAATGTCACAAACGAATACGATTTCCCTAGATATGTCGCTTCCTGAGCGGGAAAGAAGACGGATTGGTGATACTTTCCAAGCATCTGATCATACCATTTCTGGTACGGGATATTGTGGAAAGACATAACATCCTCGTAAAATGCTTTTGAAGTATAAGTAGATTCCCCAGACAATATGAGATCGCTATTTTTGTACAACACAAAGTACGTAAATAAAAAGTCACTGTTTAACGGGTAGGACCTTAGTTCACTACGCGTTTCCAAAATTCGGTTTACATTAGACCCGTAAAACGGGTCGTACATTTGTTGAAAATGAACGATTTTGGAATTTGAAACGATTTGATGGCTGATCATTTTCATTTCCGACAATCTGCCTTCGATAATACGCATACTCTGATCCAATAATTTCAAGTTAGCAGAAGTGACTTCCTGCACGGACATACGTATTGATTGGGCAAATATAACCCCACCCAAAATAATAGGAATCGCCAATACGACCAAATATGGGATTAAAAAACGCAAAATAATACGGTTCATCTAACTCCCCCTATATTTCGGCAAAAAAAAGAGACGCCAAACATGAGTTATCATGAGTTACGTCTCCGGTGATCCGGTCAACATTTATATTTTATTCCTACTTTTTTACTTGGTTTTATTAAATTTAACATCCATTTAACGTAATTGTCAACACAAACAGCCTCATTCCATGGCAGCCAAATATGCTTAGCCTGAATAGACCCTTTTCCAGTTTTTCTGAACAAGAGCCATTTGCTTGGGTAAGATTATGAATTTCTCGACTGTGCAATTCCCTGGATATTAGAGCGTCGTAGGACAACAATGGCTAGCAGGATACCAAAGAAATACAAAATAATGCCTATACACACAGCATAAATAAGGATTGCACGCAGCGATGGAATGCTGAAGCGTTACATGTACCCACACCAAAGGCTGTTGACCAACAGAGAGCTGTTGAATAATGGTGAACAGTGATTTCCTCAGGCTACTTACCTAGTGAATTTATGTGAAAATAAACCCTACGCTATGGAGCCATACTTTGATCGCTTCCCCAGACGTAATCATAATAGCCATATGAACGAGCGCTCATCCACTTGGCAGAAGGAAATGGGAATACTTCCTGCGGCTGGATTATGGGAGCCGGATGAGTCGAGAGGTTCACGTCCGGTTCTGAGAGTGCCTGAGGGTTACTGAAAGAAAGCCCGAGTGAGAGCATCCTCGGGCTTCTTTATTTATTCCATTATATCTACACTACCCATTTCATCTAAAATATATCTCTTATCTTTATTTATCACAATGAAAGGGGAAATAGAAATAATTTAAGTCGATGCAGCTCTCCTTTCTGCATATTTAGCATTTAGAACCTTTCCTTTGTCGTCCATCTCTATCACATTTGCAAAAATCGCATATGCTCTCTCTAATGCGCTTGGCTCCTCAAATATACAAGAATAATCAATACCTTCAAGTAATGGCAATCCCACAGTACCGTTTGCTATCCAAAAGGAAAATGTTCGTAACGCTCCACTGAAAGAATGGCTTAACTTTTGCATTTTAGATCCTTCAATCAAAAAAATGAATCCTTAAATGATGTTGTCGCATTTTAACACATATTGGAAGTAACCTGCCCGTTACTTTAACGAAACCAGGGAGCAGTTGCCTCGTGGCGAGTTGCTCCCTGCTTATTACGCTATCGTATCCTTTAGCTTAATCTCTCTTCCGATCATGCTCCATAATAATGAGAAATTTTAATTTAATTGAGTTCTCGTGCTCTGTCTAGTGAGCAATATTCAAAAGCTACATATCAATCTTCAAACCCTCGTAAGCAGTATTATCGTCGTTGACTTACCTTTCTCTTCCCCCACGGTTTTAGATATGAGATCGCGGTTAAAAAGACTAATATTGCTAACACTAATACGCTTCCAGTCAGTATCATTTTTTGACTATGAAGGTATTCGGGATTGTATATGGGTTCAAGCTCTTTTAGAGAAAGCGCATTTATTGCCTTTTCAATCCACGTACCAATAAAAATACTACCAAAGAAAATCGTCATCAAATTGCCGACCCACTTCGCGATAATCCAGTAATGTGTGGTGATCCCCCACGCTCCGACAGCTAGCCAAATACCAGTTGCCAAACTCCCTAAAGCCCCTGGAACAATTAAGTAATAGTCAAAATATTTGATGAAATAATGAGCAGCATAAATAAGTTCGCGATCTTTTAAATAGAATGTAAATAGTGTTAAGACGAAATTACCTAACACCCCTGTAAAATACATAATCACAAAGAGAACATGGAAGATTACCCACCATTTTTTCCGTTTTGCATCTAATCTGGTAGCCCTCAATTTGCCAACCAAGATTACTGATCCCGCAATTAGTATAACCATTAATAATGTCCACAAAAAAGCAATCATGAAAATCTGACCCCTCTCCCCATAAATTTTTACTTGCAACGGTTTGCAAGTTTTATCTTACAGGTCGATTACTGACAACAATGTGTCAGTGTTAAAAATAATTTCATTGACATTATCCTGTTACTTCAATGAACAAAAAAGTGACCCACAGTAACGGGCTGTGCGTCATAATAATTTATATTTTAAAGGGGGTCAGTTTTATTATAGGCTTGCTTCATTAAAACCATATCAAAATAAGATTTCATTTTTGTTACATTTATTCAGCTAACGTTCGCCGTTAGTTGAACGATTTAGTTATTGAATAGGTTGAAATGCAACGTTCCAAATACCATCTTCGTCTTTAATCATTTGGAAACCCGACTTAGCTTCTGCGTCTTTTCTTGATTGATACTCAATAAATCCTTCAAAATCGCTTGTTTGTATGAACTTGCCTGTTTCAATATTTTTATATGGTTTAAGAATCTCTTCTTTTGTCCCTCTGTCTGAAACTGGAAATTTTTCAAACTCTTCTTTTGTCCATAGAACATGCCCTTTTCTATCCGTGTACAGAGCATAAATGACATCTCTTTTATTATCCAGTGAGGCTTGAACGTATATCTTAGCTATACTAATTGGTTCTAATCCTTTTAAATGCTGTTCATTTAAATCTTTTTGAAAGTTGTTATACACCTCTTGTTCTTTGGATGATAACTTAAAATCAGATGTTGAGATTGGAGCTGTAGTCGGAAGTGGTGTTGGGTCAGCAATCTTGCTTTCCTTGTTTAAGCAACCAGTAAGTGCGACAAGTATTACCGCCAATGTTAAAATAATTTTCAACTTCATTTCCATTAATTAAAAGCTCCTTTTCATTTCCGTAATCTACGCACCTGATAGCTGTTTTGAAAACCACATTTTTGCGTTCTTATATATATTCGCAATTGTCTTTTTTTAACAGACGGTATCACTGAGATTATACTCATCACTTTCTTCTTATAAGGAGACGAAATGTACAAGGTTTAAGTTGCAAATTACGTTAATCTGCCCGTTAGCCTTACCAAAAAGTAAAGAGGAGCTGCCGCGAAGGAAACCCCTCAACTTATCGTGTCCGTTACTGCAGCAGGTAGCATTAAACATGCATTTTAAGTTATCGTTTCATCTCTTTTTTAATGTCAGATACTTAATTACGCCATTTTTTGTATCCGCATTAAAGAATACTTGGTAATCCCCCGCCTCATAATACAGATACCATCCGCTTTCAACGTCGTTTAATCCTTCATCTTTTGGCTCACCGATTACTTTTTTTAATTCATCAACTGTATATTTGACTGTATCTCCACCTACTCGAATTGCGCTGACACTTTCATCGGGATTACCAAAGAAATAATAATAATCAAACCATGAAAAATATTGCGTTTGCCAACTTCCTGTTTTTTGGGGCTCTCCCCATTTTTGAATAATATCATTTTTATTTGACCCGATTCCAAACTCAATTCCTTTGATTTTGCCTTCTGACGCATACGAAAAAAAATCTTTATCCAACGGTAATTTTTTACTTAAATTAGTTTGTTCAATGGAAATTGTTTTGGTAGTATCTTCATATTTGACCAATGCCCCCATATTTTCAGCTACGAAACGAATCGGAACATATGCATGACCGTTATGATTCAACACTACATATTCCTTATTGTTCATTTCTTTGGTGACACCATTAAATTCGAATTTGGCAGGAAATAAGTACGCTTGGATTGTGTCTACGGCATAGACAGCAGTTGTCGCGGTTAAACCAATTCCGCAAATTAGACCTAAAACAAACTTTTTCAAAACTCATCACTCCCTTTGTTTAGTTCTAAGCAATCAGACGAAGGGGACAAGTAAAAAGTTTCCATTTTATTAACTATCACACAAGCTATTTCACTAATCTGCCCGTTAAATGAATACAGGGAGCTGCTGCGGCAAGCTGCTCCCTGTCTGTCATTGTACTATCGCTCCTCGTTAGCACAATGAACGAATCGATGATTATTCTTAACCTGTGTTTCACTTTTTCACTCCATCAGGAAGTGACTTTAATACAAATGTTTATTTTTTAACCCAGCTCATATCATCATTTAGGTTGTAAACTCCTCGACCTGTTAATTTACCTTTTTCATCAACTTCTTGAAGTGACCATTTAGGAAATCTTATATTTTTATCTCTGTCTAAATTATCAAAATCAGGATCTCCGATCTGCTGTACTGTCCAATACATCCCATCCCAAAAAAATGACTTAACAACTGAAATAATCTCATTGACGCTTATATCTGCATCAACCATCTTTTTTATAACTTCTTTAGTATCTGGGTATCCATGTTTAATTAAATCATTAACATATTTCTCGGGATCATCAAAATCTGAGTTCAAACTCCTTTTTAGGCCATATAGGAATCTAAATCGTGCCAACTCAGCTGAATTTTTGTCAGTCATCTCCATGAATGTGCCATATAAAGGATTGGGGTGCCCTAATTTTTCGAAAGCGATTATTAAATTATCTGCTTTTTCCCTGTTGTCTTTATCCAATGATTCAAGCCAGTCTTCTTTTTCCATTTAGCACCTCAATTATGAATGATATTTGATCAATAGATAACTTCGAAAGTCAGGAAATTTTTGTGAGGGAAATAAAATAAAAATGATTTGATAAATGCTTAAGTCGGCCCGATTTGACAATCATTTCCGCAAATCTGCCCTTTAGTTTAGTAATGGCGCTATTATTGATCCAAATCATCATTATTGAAGGGCAGAGAAAGTCTAAAAGAATCGTCGATAAAGTTCTCTTCGGCGCTCGCCGCGTAGCTGGGCATATATTTGAGTGGTCGATGCCTTCTCATGCCCTAGCATGCCTTGAATGAAATCCAAAGGTGCACCGTTGTCCAGCAACTGACACGCATAAGTATGGCGAAACCGATGAGGGTACACGTTGGCTGCGACTTCTCCCCGATCTGCAAGCCGTTTTAATGACCACCTGATCGTGGGAATGGCCATTCGGCGAGTAGGATGAGTGTCGGTTACAAACAAAGCTTTACAGGAATCCTTTCGACTTGCCAGATACTTTTTCAACCAGACCTTGCATTCGGTAGTGAAATAAACTTCTCTCTGCTTAGATCCCTTACCATTAACGATTGCAGAGCAATTCTCCCAGTTCAAATCTTCAACGTTTATCTTTTGTACTTCTCCAACTCGGCAACCGGTAGTATACAGGAACTCTAGAAGAGCTCGTTCCCTCATGGATAGACAAGAGATCTTCAAATGGATCACATCTTCCTCGATTAAATACTTCGGAATACGTTTCTCCATCTTAGGTTCTCTTAATTTTAGAGAAGGGTTTGATGCTAGGTAGGTTTCTTCATATGCAAAGCGAAAAAAAGATCTAACAAAGCGGATTCGATGCCCTAAACTACTTGGCTTCAGTCGATCAGATTGTTTCGCTAAGTATTCCTTTAACAGCTGTAGGGTAACATCTGAAATATGGATATCGCCAAGTTCATTAACCAGCATTTTTAGCTGCAGGGCGTAGGCTTTTAGTGTGTTTATACTGAATCCCTGGATGCGCTTATCGGCTTCATACAGCTTCTACAATTGACTTATATTCATAATAAAACCTCCCATTAGTCCTATTAGATCTAGGTTTTCTTCTAATGAGAGGTTTTAATCTGTTGTATTGAACTAGCGTTCACCGTTAGATTCCTGTAGTTGGATAAATTTCAGCTTTGTAAAAAAACGAGCGCCTCAGTACGATGGAAGTACGCTACGGGTCAAAAGCCCTTTAATT